>JADKKR010000001.1:0-370000 GCA_016720395.1 Geobacteraceae bacterium
TATGGCCGCCGCTGCCTTTGAAGCCGGCATTATGGAAATGGCATGAAGTGCAGTCAGTATTGTTGGTCATTGATAAGTGATTCTTGTTGGGGCCGCACCTTGCCTTGAGCTGTACTGATGGTAACTCGTCAGGTGATGACAGACTTCGCAAATATCCGTAGATTTACCGACCCCAATAGGTGCGGTTGTCACCTCGGAAGACACTGTTGACTGCGTTATTTGTTGTACTGGCCGTCAATGCGAGCGGAAGACGACCGCACGCAGACCGGTCGGAGTATTGATCGTCCGGGGAGACTCGCTTTACGCCCGTGGTTGCTGAGGAATGACACCAACCGCAACCTGACATCCCCCCAGGTCCCATTCAAGGTACTTGGTTCCGGTTATAACCGGAGTGCATCAGAGGACTGACGGATAAAGTAATCGTGCAAGGCTGACCAGCAAAGACATTGGAAACATTCCCGGCAGCATCCTTGACCCAGGCGAAAAGGACTTTTGCACCAGCTGTAGCAGCCGTATAGGAAGTTGGAGCAGCGCCGAGGGTAATGGCAGCAGCCGCAGGCGGTGTAGCACTCTCGTTGATCAGGTAACCGGTTACACCTACATTATCGGACGCAGTAAAGGTAATCCCTGAAATAACTAATGAATTTGATGTGATTGGTACAGTAAAAGTATTTACTGTCGGCTTGGCGAGACGTTACCGGCGGTATCACGGGCCCAGCCGTAGCAGTTTTGAGACCGATGGTAGCAGCAGTGTAGCTGGTTACCGGACCGGTGAGATTAACAGCGGCGGCAGCGGGCGGTGTGGCACTCTCGTTGATCAGATAACCGGTTACAGCTACATTGTCGGTCGCCGTCAGCGTAATACCCGATACCGTCAGTGATGTTGAAGTTGCCGGTACGGTAAAAGCTGTAACTGTCGGAGCGGTCGTGTCAGGCAGGGTAATGTTACATGGCTGTCCGGCAAAAACTGCTGATACGTTACCAGCGGCATCACGGGCCCAGCCGAAGAGAACTTTAGCTCCGGCAGTAGCAGCTGTGTAGCTGGTTACCGGACCGGGGAGATTAACAGATGCTGCAGCGGGCGGTGTGAAAATGACTCGGTTGATCGATAACCGGTTACAGCTACATTGTCGGTTGCGGTCAGCGTTATACCCGATACGGTCAGTGACGTTGAAGTTGCCGGTACGGTGAAGGTTGTAACTGTAGGGGCGGTTGTGTCCGGCAGGGTAATAGTTACTGATCGTCCAGTAAATACTGCCGAGACGTTACCGGCGGCATCACGGGCCCAGCCGTAAAGTGTTTCGGCATCCGGCGGCAGTACGTGTAGCAGGTTTGGCGAGTAGCCAGATTAACTGCTGCTGCGGCTGGCGGTGCGGCACCTGCTGATCAGATAACCGGTTACGGCTACATTGTCGGTTGCGGTCAGCCGATAATGGTCAGCGAGACGCTGTGACGCGTTGCCGGGTACGGTGAAGGCTGTAACTGTAGGAGCGGTTGTGTCCGGCAGGGTAATAGTTACTGCTCGTCCAGTAAATACAGCCGAGACGTTGCCGGCGGCATCACGGGCCCAGCCGTAAAGTGTTTTGGCGCCGGGGGTAGCAGCTGTGTAGGTAGTTGGGGAGGTTGCCAGGTTAACAGCTGCGGCAGCTGGCGGTGTGGCACTCTCGTTGATCAGATAACCGGTTACAGCTACATTGTCGGTTGCGGTCAGTGTGATGCCCGATACGGTCAGCGACGTTGATGTTGCCGGTACGGTGAACGTGGGAACCGAGCGGTTGTGTCAGGCAGAGTGATTGTTACTGCTTTCGTCCAGCAACACAGCCGAGACGTTGCCGGCGGCACCACGGGCCCACGTGATGTGTTTCCGGCGCCGGGGTAGCAGCCGTAGGTAGTTGGAGGTTGCCAGGTTAACAGCCGCGGCAGCTGGCGGTGGCACCCGTTGATCAGATAACCGGTTACGGCCATACTGTCGCGTGGCCGGCAGCGTAATACCCGATGTACGGTCAGTGACGTGGACGTAGTTGCCGGAACGGTGAAAGCTGTAACCGCTGGGGCGGTTGTGTCATCGGTGGGTGGTAGGCAAGCACAACACCAACTAAACTGTTACGTGCACTTGAGAAAGTGAAAATTGGCTGGGTTGTATCAGTTCCAGTAAAAGCCTTATCCACCAGTGTTGCATAAGATCCGCTCGTGCCAACTTGACCGTTATTACGAGTTATCGTGTATGTTGCTGGTGTAGCAGAAGCATCGGTGTTGGTAATTGCAGTGGTTGAAGCAATCCACAACTAGCGCAGCCGCTCCATAACCTTTCATTCACGGTATTAAGAGAGCAGCAGTATATTGCAGTAGTTGTGTTCGCTCCAGTGTTGCCCCACTTGCAAACACAAAAGGCGATGTCTGGTTCACTCCTTCAAAAGTAGACATGTAGGCTTGATTAAAGTTGGCTGTGGTAATACCAGTGAAATTAACGGTAAGCGTATTAGTACCACGTCCAGCAATGTCAGCATCATTGAAACCAAAAAGGAATACTGTTCTTCTTGCTCCGCTACCAAATTGTCCGATAAATCTTGTTGGTGTACCGCTGTTAAAAGCAACTGAACCCCACGTACCACTAACAGTTGGTGTAATATTAGCCCCAGTGTTAACGGCGTAGACAGCTAACAAAACATAGCGTTGAGACGTAGAAGCTGTAACATTATAGGTTCCGCGATTGCTGCAGTTCCTGTACTGGTTCCAGCTGAAGTCCAAGCTGCAGCTCGTGTAACTGCAGCATTAGCTTTCACCGGCTTATACCACCCCTGATACATGAACACACTGACAAGCAAGGTGAGGGTAGTCACAAGACTGATTTTAGCCCACAGACTCATTCCCTGGATTTTATGCTTAATGACTTTACCCATAATATTTCACCTCAAGCGAAGTAGATAATCAGTTTAGGCCTAGCGTTAACATCTGCCTTCTATACCGTTGCTATGGCAAGGTCGTATGGCACGAATTGCAAGTTGCCGGCGTGCCCCAGGCCGGTGAAGGCTGGCCGAGATGGCAGGCTGTTGTACAGGTCTTGCTTGCCGGTACCCAGTCAGCCGAGTTGATGACCGCATTATCATTGGAGGCCAGGACCTGATCCTTGTAGTTATTGTTCCTTGTCCAACCGGTCGGAGCGGTAACTCCGCGGATCTGGGCCTTGGACCTGACCGTGGTGGCGTTTGGAATAGAAACATTGATTGAGCCGTTAAGGTGGAGGGTTGAGGCGGCGGCTATGACCGCAACAGCATCACCAGTTGCAGCACCTCCTGTTGTGTGGCACGTATTGCAGGCGGTGTTGTTTGCGTTGAATGCGGCGGTAACGGTGCCACTGTGACAGATATTGCAGCTGATGGTAGTAGCTGTTGCTGAGTTGCCGTGTGGGCGTAGTGCTACGGTCTGGCTGGTGATGTCTGCTCGTGTTGTGGCCGGCTTTAGTCCAATTCTTCCGGTGTAAATGTCATTAAAATGGATGCCTGCCATGACGTGGGTGGCATGCGAACCGGTTGCAGGCGAGTTGCCGTGACACATGGCACAGTTGTCGCCAACATATGGTGTGCCCCAGACAGGTGAAGCGCCGGCGACGATAGCTGCACCGGTCACCGTACCGTTACTGTGGCAGTAGACCAGGTTGCAGACGGTTGCCGCACCGGTTCCGGTTCTACCGGCACTCGGGCTGTTGAGCGATTTCAGGGCTCCGCCATCAGCGGGATTCAGGCTGACCTGCATTGTCCCATCGTTATGGGAGATTGCCGCTGTCGGGTGACAGTTGCCGCAACCGAATGAATAGACACCACCAGTGGTGCTGACTGAAGTCGAACCGTAGACCGCTCCGACGATGGTAGTATGCTTGGAGTGCCCGGTG
The DNA here is from genome assembly GCA_016720395.1 of Geobacteraceae bacterium. Taxonomy (GTDB): domain Bacteria; phylum Desulfobacterota; class Desulfuromonadia; order Geobacterales; family Pseudopelobacteraceae; genus CAIPTY01. Next base: position 3,890 of record JADKKR010000001.1, read on the forward strand.
GAAAGGGTCGGGTGACAGAAGGCGCAGCCGCCGGTGGCAGCAGTTCCCCACTTGGGTATCACTGTGGCATGGCAAGTCGTTGCACAGGTGCCGCCGGTTGCAGAGTAGGTATACGATGAAATCCGCGCACCGGACACATCGTAGGCTTTGTTGACGTGTTTTGTGAAGTCGATAACCGCGTTGGCGGCATTTACCGTGGCGGCATGGCAGTCAACGCACTTGTATGCATTGGTTACGGTGTGAGCAGCGTGGCTGTTTGTCTTGGGTGTGCCGTTTACATAGGTCGGGCCGGTTGTTACACCACCGGTATGGCAGCTTGAACAGGTTATGGCTGCGTTCCAGGCAACGGCCGTATGGGCCGGAGCAGTGGCCAGCGCGGTACCTGCACTGTGGCAGTAAGTGTTGGCGCAGGTCTGGGACCCCTGTGCGCCGGCAATGGTTACTGCTGCGCCGCCGGCAAAGGTGTCCATGGCAAGATCACGGTTTGCATTGGGATGCTGGTTACGTGCGGCGACAGTGGCCTGCAGGGCGGTGTTGCTTGCGGCAGTGCCGACATGGCAGCTGGCGCAGGTGAAGTTGGTGTTGGTGGCATAGGTATTGACATGCCTGTTGTGTGCTGCGGTCCAGGTCGGGGCGACATCACCGGCCTTGCTGTGGCAGACGCCGCAGGTGTTGGTAGCGGGAGTTCCCCAGTTCTGGGCGACAACTGCTGAGCCGGGAGTTACGCCGTCCCTGGTGTGGCAGACGCTCGTACAGGTTCCATTTGTTGTATTAAAGTTCTTGGCGTCAACCGTGGGGGTAGCGCCCTTGGTGTAGGCGGTTATTTTAGTACCGGAAACACTGGCATCCTGAGCCGGAGCGACCGAATCGGCCGGGCCGGCTGCGTGCTGATTGGTAGGATGACAGGTCAGGCATGAATAGACATAGTTGGTTGTGGTATGGGCGTCAGTACCACCTGCGAGCACGGTTGCCGGTGCTGCGCTGCCGTAGTGTTTGTCATGACGAAGAGCCAGATTACTTGCCCCGGTTCCGGTTGCATCGTGACAGCTGTTACATGCCAACGGGCCGGGTGTATTCCATACGGGGGATGTCGTTCCATGGCAATAGGTGTTGTTACAGGTACTGTAGGTGCCTGTTCCATCGAGATAGTTAGGATAGTTTTTGTGAGTTCCACCAGGGTACGTTCCGGTACCTTTGGGAGCGCCTGCAAAGGTTACGAGGATACTGCCACCGATTTTTGCTGAGGTGGCGTGACTGAAGGTTGTCGTGTTTACATGGCAGTTCGCACAGGAGTTGAGCGCACCGCCAAGTGCAGTAATGTGTACGGAGTGGTTGCCTGTCGACATACCGGTCGATTGATGGCAAAGCTGGCAGTTCGCCACCGTCTGTCCACCGGTGAGGGGGGGCCCCCCCGGGGGGGGGGGCGGGGGGGAGGGGGGGAGTAGTGGGGGGGTGGGGGGGGCGGGGGGGGCCCGGGGCAGAAGGTAACGGTACCGTAGAATGGCTTGGTATAAGTTCCGGGTGATGAATTGTTGATATTGCATTAAGAGTAATCAGACCGTCACGATGTGCCCAGTCAGTTGAAGCCGGAACCGTGTGGCAGGGAGCGCATACGTTAATTGACGTTGTGAGTGACCCCATGTGCGTCCGGTGGTTACCGGCAAAAGAGCCGCTCGTTATGTTGCGGAAGGTGGAATCCAGAGGGCGGATATCACCGGCACTTCCGTGACAGTCATAACACTGGTCGATGTTATTCCCGGTCAGGGCAAAAGCGGAGCCCGCGAAGACAATCGTGGAAACGAAACATAGCAACAAGATCATATACACTTGTCTAAAATATCCTGTGCCCGGACGTGTCTTCATACGTGACTCCTATATATAACTAAGTACATTTATAAGCTTGATCAGAAAAATACTTATAGGGGGGGGCGGTTATCCGCCCCCCCTTTTCATCAGCTATTAGTGGCTTTGCGTGTACGCTTCCGTACTCCACTGTGGTGATTTCTGGAAGTGACATGCTACGTTCGAGCACTGTCCAGAAGTCTTGCCTGTGCCAGATTGTTTGCCAGTGTAGACAATCGGGCGATTTTTGTCAAACTTGAATTGCTGATCCACAACAACCTGGACATTTGCAGTCAGGAATGTACCTGCACCGCTGTTGTGCTGGTTCTCAGGATGGCAGGTGGCACAACCAGGTGCTGACGCACCTGCAGTTCCGAAGCCGGCAGTAGGACGGATGAACGGATTCAGGTGGCCGGCAACTGCGTGGACACCGCCACCGCCGGAGTAGTTCTGAATCTTGGCGCCGGAGTAGTTAACCAGGCCGACCATGGTCTGGACCGGCGGGTAACCGTGGCAGGAATCGCACTTGCCGCCTTCTACGGTGCCGTTCAGGTGCAGCTGGAGGTTGCTAAAGGTAGATGAGGTAACAGTTCCACCCAGGACAACGTTGCTGTGGCAGCTGTTACAATCTTTACCACCTGCATCAGCATGGTTCGTGCTTGCAGGAGGATATCCGTGGCAGCCGTTACAGTCAAGCGGCGAGTTCCACGTAGCCGGATTTGCAACAAATGCTGCGGCACCGGTTCCACCATTGTGGCAGCTGATGTTGGAGCAGGAGTTGTAGCCGCTACCTGCCAGGTGTTTTGCAACAACTGGAGCATAGCCGCCAACGTTGACGTCGATATTGTTGTTGACGTGGTCGACTCCGCCAACATTTGTGTGGCAGCTATCGCAGGTCACATTGCTATGTGCAATGTGCTTGGTGTGCGAACCGGTGACCGGTGATGCATCATGGCAGCTGCTACAAGTTGCGGTTGTACCCCAGGTCGGGGTTGTCTTGCCGGCAGTCGTGCTATAGGCGTTGTGGCATGATGTGCTACAGGTACCAGAGTAAACGCCGGCATTATGCTTGGGCGTTGGCGGGTAGCCCTGTGTTACATCGATCGTGCCATTGACGTGGCCGGCTCCACCTTCCGTGGTGTGGCAGGCAGTACATGCGGTAGAGATCGCGTTAAGCATGTGAGGATCGTGCGATCCGGCAGCGGTAGGTATAGCGTGACAGGTATAGCATCCACCGGCTGAATCGCCCCAATTAAGTGCTGTATCTGCAGGCGTATTAAGGAACGGTGAGTGACAGGAAGCAGCCGAGCAGGTCGCATAAGGCGAGCCTTTTAGTTTGTTAGGTGTTGCATAGCCAACATTGGCGATGTCGATGTTGCCGTCAGCATGACCGACAGTCGGAGCAACTGTTGAAGTGGTACTAGCTTCATGACAGGAAACACATGCCTTGCCGGCGTGAATGCTGTGCGCTCCAGTAACCGGCCCGTTGATGGTGATTGCATTGACGCCCGTATGGCAGGCGGCACAACCGTTACCGGTGGTTCCCCATGCCGGGGTTGTTACCAGGGTTGCTGCAACTGGGCTGGCGTGACAGGAAGCGGCGGAACAGGTGGTTCCGGCAGTTCCCTTTGTTTTGTTAGGTGTTGCATAGCCAACATTGGCGATGTCGATGTTGCCGTCAGCATGACCGACAGTCGGGGCAACTGTTGCTGTGGTGCTGGCTTCATGGCAGGAAGTACAGGCCACAGTATGGCCGGCTATTCCGTGGTTGCCGGTAGCAGGACCGGTTGCGGTGATTGCATTGACGCCCGTATGGCAGGCGGCACAACCGTTACCGGTGGTTCCCCATGCCGGGGTTGTTACCAGGGTTGCTGCAACAGGGCTGGCGTGACAGGAAGCGGCGGAACAGGTGGTTCCGGCAGTTCCCTTTGTTTTGTTCAGTGTAGCATAGCCAACGTTGGCGATGTCGATGTTGCCGTCAGCATGACCGACAGTCGGGGCAACTGTTGCTGTGGTGCTGGCTTCATGGCAGGAAGTACAGGCTACAGTATGGCCGGCTATTCCGTGGTTGCCGGTAGCAGGACCGGTTGCGGTGATTGCATTGACGCCCGTATGGCAGGCGGCACAACCGTTACCGGTGGTTCCCCATGCCGGGGTTGTTACCAGGGTTGCTGCAACTGGGCTGGCGTGGCAGGAAGCGGCGGAACAGGTCGTTCCGGCAGTTCCCTTTGTTTTGTTAGGTGTTGCATAGCCAACATTGGCGATGTCGATGTTGCCGTCAGCATGACCGACAGTCGGGGCAACTGTTGCTGTGGTGCTGGCTTCATGGCAGGAAGTACAGGCCACAGTATGGCCGGTTATTCCGTGGTTGCCGGTAGCAGGACCGGTTGCGGTGATTGCATTGACGCCCGTATGGCAGGCGGCACAACCGTTACCGGTGGTTCCCCATGCCGGGGTTGTTACCAGGGTTGCTGCAACTGGGCTGGCGTGGCAGGAAGCGGCGGAACAGGTCGTTCCGGCAGTTCCCTTTGTTTTGTTCAGTGTAGCATAGCCAACATTGGCGATGTCGATGTTGCCGTCAGCATGACCGACAGTCGGGGCAACTGTTGCTGTGGTGCTGGCTTCATGGCAGGAAGTACAGGCCACAGTATGGCCGGCTATTCCGTGGTTGCCGGTAGCAGGACCGGTTGCGGTGATTGCATTGACGCCCGTATGGCAGGCGGCACAACCGTTACCGGTGGTTCCCCATGCCGGGGTTGTTACCAGGGTTGCTGCAACTGGGCTGGCGTGGCAGGAAGCGGCGGAACAGGTGGTTCCGGCAGTTCCCTTTGTTTTGTTCAGTGTAGCATAGCCTACATTGGCGATGTCGATGTTGCCGTCTCTATGGCCGACAGTAGGAGCGACTGTTGCTGTGGTGCTGACTTCATGGCAGGAAGTACAGGCCACAGTATGGCCGGCTATTCCGTGGTTGCCGGTAGCAGGACCGGTTGCGGTGATTGCATTGACGCCACTATGGCAGGAAGTACAACCATTACCGGTGGTTCCCCAGGCCGGGGTTACTACCGGCCCAGCTGCAACAGGGCTGGCGTGGCAGGCCGCCGTCGAACAGGTCGTTCCGGGAGTTCCCTTTGTTTTGTTCAGTGTAGCGTAGCCTACATTGGCGGTGTCGATGTTGCCGTCATTATGGCCGGCTGTCGGTGGAACAGTAGCTGATGTTCCAGCAGAGTGGCAGGCAGTACACGCAACAGCGTGAGCAGCAACATTGGTGTGGTTACCGGTGGCCGGACCGTTGGTGCCGATCGGTGTGCTGTGGCATGCGGTACAGTTGGCAGCAGTCACTCCCCAGGTCGGGGTGCCAACGGTGCCGGTGCCGTAGACATTGGCATGGCAGGAAGCGGTCGAACAGGTTCCGAGTACCGGAGCCGAGGTCTGGTTGAAGAACAGCGGCTTGCTGTAACCAGGAGCCGCGACCATTCCTATCTGGCCATCACGGTGGGCTTGATTTGTACCGTTATCAGTATGACACACCGTACAATCAGCTGTTGTCGCAGTAGGTGCCATATGCTTTCTATGGCTGCCGACAAAACCACCGGTCGTGATGTTCCGGTGGGTCGCGTCGTCGATCGGGCGCACATCAGTGCTGGGAGTGACGCCGTCAAGTCCGCCGTGACAGCTGTAACACTGTAGTGCCGCCATTGCTTCGCCAGATGTCACCAGTACCGAGACAGCCGATAACAGTGCCAGCATGACGAATTGAAGCAGCTGTTTCTGGGGCTTCTTTTCTTTCATACCTTTCTCCTTTTCTGCGTTGATAAAATGCACACCAATTACAATCCAAACTGCTTTTTTAAAACGTGAAACAATTTTTTTCCGAGTGCCGCCCCGGCGAAGAGACGGCACAGCATATAGCAAGCAGTGAAATAGCTGAAACGACCAGCATATCCACCAACCTAAAGAGGGGGTGTCCTGAATAGCATGTGATACCTAACCATCCGGAATCCTTGTAATTTATCAGTAAATCAGCTGTTTAGAGCGAGTCGCTCCTCACTCCAACGGATTCCATATTTGCAACATTGGTGCCTAAATAAGCTCATCCCAACATTCCTGCGAACGGGCAGTCGTGCCGTTTTGTAAACACATAACTTAATCAGGCAGTTTTCGAGATAGAATTTTTTCGCAGGGGACGGCCTTATTTCAGGAAGCCGAATTTTTTCATCCGGTAGCGGAACGCGTCGATGCCGAGGGTAAGTTTTTTGGCGGCCTTCGACTGGTTCCATTCGGTAATTTCAAGCGCCTGGCGGATAAGTTCCTTCTCAACCTCTTCTATATCAATACCTTCCGCCGGCAGGCGAAAGGCTGCCATGGGTGCGCCCCCCGGGGTGGAGGCCCGGGCGACAATCTCCAGCGGCAGATGTTCGAGCAGCAGGGTTTCGTCATTGCCGAGGATAATGGCCCGCTCGATGACGTTTTTGAGTTCTCGCACGTTGCCTGGCCAGCTGTAGTCCAACAGCATGCGTTCGGCCATGCCGGCAATCCCCTGGACCTTCTTGTTGAAATCCCTGTTGTACAGCTCCACAAAATGCTGGGCCAGGGCGATGACATCCTCTTTGCGTTCGCGCAGCGGTGTCAGAGAGATGGGGATGACCTGGAGCCGGTAGTAGAGGTCATTACGAAAACTCTTCTCCTCGATGGATTTCTGCAGGTCCTTGTTGGTTGCCGATATGATCCGCACATCGACCGTGTAGACACGGGCGCCGCCGATACGCCGGAAAGACCGGTCCTCCAGAAAACGCAACAACTTGGCCTGCATGCCCATCTCCATGTCGCCGATCTCATCCAGAAAGACCGTTCCCCCGTCTGCCAGTTCGAAGAGCCCCTTCTTGGTGGCCTTGGCATCGGTGAAGGCCCCTTTTTCATGCCCGAACAGCTCACTTTCCAGGAGCGTTGCCGGCACGGCAGCACAGTTGATGGCGATGAAGGGCTTCTCAGCGCGGTTGGAGCTGTAATGGATCCATTTGGCCACCAGCTCCTTGCCGGTGCCCGACTCACCCTGCACCAGCACCGTGGAAGCCTCGCTCCTGGCAACCTTTTCCAGCACCTCCATCAGGTATTTGGTCTGCTGGCTGCTGCCGATGATGTTGGGGGCGGATTTCTTCGTCTCCGTGCGAAGCCTGACGACCTCCTGCTTCAGATCGGAGTTTTCCAGGGCCTTGCGGATGATGATGGTCAGCTCATCCAGGTTGAAGGGCTTGCTGACATAGTCGAAGGCACCCAGGCGCATGGCGTTGACGGCGGTTTCGAGTCCGCCGTGGGCTGTCAGCATGATGACGATGGTATCTTCGTCGAAGTCCTTGATCTTTTCGAGGACCTCTATCCCGCTGATACCGGGAAGCTGAATATCCAGCAGTACCAGGTCGGGCTGGTGTTCGCGCACCATCTGCAGGGCATCCTCACCGCTGCCTGCCGTAACGACCTCATAGCCCTGTTTTTTCAGGTTCTGCTCCAGCGACCAGCGAATCAGGTGCTCATCGTCAACAACCAGTATCTTGTTGAGCTTCATCGTCTCTCCTCAGTGCGTCAATCTCGTTTGTTGAACATGCCGGAAGTTCTATTGTAAATACGGTCCCGTGACGGTCGTCACTGACAACGCGGATGATACCGTTATGCAGTTCAATCAGCTTGCTGCAGATAGGCAGACCCAGACCGGTACCCTGTGCCTTGGTGGTAAAGAACGGGGTAAAGATCTTTTCCAGGATCTGCGGCGGGATGCCGGGGCCGGTGTCAGCCACATCGATGGTGACATATTCCCGATCATCGCGAAAGGTCCTGCCGGTGGTGATGGTAAGCGTTCCGCCTCCGGACATGGCCTGAAAGGCGTTAAGAAAGAGGTTGAGGAACACCTGCTGCATCTGCTTGCCGTCGGCATAGACGGTCGGCAGGTCGGGTGCCAGGTTGAGCCGCTTCTCTACATTTGCGACACTGCGATGCTGCGAAGCAAACTTGCACGTGGAATCAAGGATATAGTTGATGTCGATACAGGAAAGCTCCGGTAGAGACGGCTTGCCGAAGAAGAGCAGATCGTTGACGGTCTTGTCCAGGCGCTGGACCTGCTGCAGCACCTCGCCAAGGATCATGCTGCGGGGATCACTGCCCGGTATATCGTCTCTGATGATCGTGACCGCCGCCGAGATGCCGGCCAGAGGATTCTTGATCTCATGGGCGATGCCGGCGGCCATCTCGCCGATGGAGGCCAACCGGTCGGCACGCTCCAGTTGCTGAAAATGAAGCTGCTCCAGTTCCAGCTTGGCCACATCCAGCCGGTCAACCATCGAGTTGAAGCTGTCGATCAGCCGGCCGATCTCGTCTTTGCCGCGATACTCGATGCGTACGTTCAGATCACCCTTCTCCACCCGCGACATCTTGTCCATGATCCGGTCAAGCGGTTTCTTGACGAAGTTATGCAGGATGAACAGGATGGTTATTGCCAGGAACGCGGTGATCGCAACCGATGAGGCGATGAAGATGTGTGACGCCTCCAGCATTTGTGCCTTGGTCCGGCTGAGCGAATAATTGATGTTCAGGATGCCGATCACCCTGGCCTTGCTGCCATGGCAGGTATGGCAGGTCGGATCGTTATAGATCGGCTTGACCATGGAGAGCACCTCGCCATGAGGCGGCATATCGAAGATCCCATAGTTCTTGGGATTCTGATACAGCTTGTAGTCGTCCTTGTTGACGACCCGGCCAACCTCAGATGCGTTGGAGGAGCGCATGATGACACCGTGGGGATGGAAAATGCGCACCCCGACCAGCTGGTTATGCTGACCGACCATCGACAGGATCGTACCGACATCCTGAACATTTCCAAGATGCATGGTATTATAGATACTGCTCTCGACGGTATGCAGCAGCAGCTCTGCACTTTCACGGGCGCTGTTGATCAATTGCGATTGCTGGTGACGAACGTTGAAGGTCGCATACATGAAGATGCCGGCGGCCAGCAGGGTAATGGTGGTGACGATAATGCGGGCTGTCAGACTCTTGAACAAGGAATCTCCTGAAGGGTTAAGCGAAGCATGCCGGTCGGCGTGCCCTCAACGTGCGAAAGCCTGGGTGCCAGGCCGGCTTGAGTCCAATCATGAGTCATCGGCTGTCTAATCCAGGCAAAAAGCCTGTTGCCTCATGCGACGGGAGTAATCTTCTGCACAGCAATCACAAAAAGCACTTAGTTACATAAGCATATCCGCTTCAGTCTATTTTTTCCCAGTGGCTCCGAAGAAGTTGAGAATGGCATCATCAAGATTAACTGCCTGCTTCACGGGCTTTTCCACAGACGGTGGAGTGGCAGGCACGACTGGTGCGGCTTTCTGGACAGGCAACTCAAAGAGCATGGACAGGTCGGATTTGGAAGAACTCTTGGGTGCAGAGGGGGAGGAGGAGAAGATATCATCAATCCGGATGCCTGAGGGTGCCTCCTCCGCCTCCGGTTCAGGTGACTGGATCTCATAGTTTTCGATAAGCGTGGCCTCGATGGAGAAGGCGCGATCATCGAACTCTCCCGATTTAAGGCGGCGCATCATCTCCTTGTGCTGGGCCTTCATCAACTCTTCCACCACCGACTCGAAGTTATCCATCCTGAGGATGTCGGCATAGCTGGTTTTCTTGGAGCAGAGGATCACGCCACCCCGGTAGAGCAGCGTTATGATGTGCGGATTGCTGATCCCGCTGTCCTCGGTCTGAACGTGGAAGACTTCTCCCTTGTAGACGACGTTGTGGTTGAAACCCAATATCATAGGACAATACCTGTACGCGAAATGACGTTATTTTTGGAATCTAGCACAAAGATGGAAATAATTGCAACGTGTTATGCGGGTGATGACCTGCAGGTCAGTCTCCAGTTGACAGGATCTGTTTTATCCTGGCAACCGCCTCCATGGCATCCCGGGCATACAGGTCGGCGCCGATGCGGTCGGCGTATTCCTGGGTGACAACCGCGCCGCCGACCATGGTGAAGGTCTTGACGCCGGCGGCACGCAGCTTTTTGATGACATTGTCCATCTCCGACATGGTCGTGGTCATCAGGGCCGACAGGCCGACGGCATGGACGGCGAACTCCTTGGCCTTGGCGATGATCGTGGCAGCCGAGACGTTCTTGCCGATGTCGAAGACCTCGAAGCCGTGGTTCTCCAGCAGGGTACAGACAATATTCTTGCCGATGTCATGGATATCCCCTTCGACAGTGGCCATCAGGATCCGGCCGCGACTCTCAAAGGCCTGCCCCTTCATCTCCTCTTTCAGGCGGGCGAAGCCGGTCTGCATGGTATCAGCCGACTGCATGACCTGGGGCAGGAAGAATATGTTCTTTTCGAAACGCCGACCGACCTCTTCCAGACCGGGCAGGAAGCCTTCATTGCTGACCTGCATGGGCGTCAACCCCTGGCTGAAGGCCTCCTCCACCAGAGAGACGATGTTGTCGCGGTCGCCGCTGATCACCGCCCGGGTGAGCTGTTCGCGGATCGAGAGCGGCGCATCGGAGACAGCGACGGCAGGTGTTCCGGATGCCGCTTCACCACGATAGGCCTCGATGTAGGCAGCGGCCTGATGGTCGCGGTTGAGCAGCACCATGGCAGAGCGCCAGGCATCCATCATGGCTTTGTCTTTGGGGTTGATGATGGCGGCGTCCAGTCCTGCCGCCATGGCCATGGCAAAGAAGGCCGACGAGATCAGCGGGCGCTGCGGCAGGCCGAAGGAGATATTGCTGACCCCCAGGACGGTCGAAAGGCCCAGCTTGTCCTTGACCAGCCGGATCGTGCGCAGGGTCTCCGCAGCCCGCTTCTGCTCGGCGCTGACCGTCAGGGTCAGGCAGTCTATGATGATATCGGAATCGGGAATGCCCCGGCGCCGGGCGGCGTTGCGGATCCGGCGGGCGATGGCCAGCCGCCCTTCGGCGGTATCGGGGATGCCCGTGTTGTCAAGGGTCAGGCCGATCACAGCGGCACCGTACTTCTTGGCCAGGGGTAGCACCCGGCGCAGGCTTTTGGCCTCACCGGAAACCGAATTGATCAGCACCTTGCCGTCTGCGGCTTTCAGCCCCCGCTCCAGTGCGGCCGGGCTGGATGAATCCAGAACCAGCGGCACGCCGACGGCTGCAGTGACGCAGAATACGGCCCGTTCCATGGCCGCCGGCTCGTCGATTCCCGGTGCCCCGACGTTTATATCCAGCAGCGTGGCTCCCGCCTGGACCTGTTCCAGGGCTTCGCGGCGGATGTAGGCAACCTTGCCGTCAAGCAGTTCCTGGGAATAGAGTTTCTTGCCGGTAGGATTGATGCGCTCCCCGATAATGGCGGTTGTGCTGCCGCCGCCGACAGCGGTCCAGCCGGCGCGGCTTGAGAGATGGGTCCTGCCGGTCGTTACGGCCGGCGGCTGCCAGGGGGACTGCCGGCCGGCCAGAGCCTCTTTCATGGCACGGATATGCGCCGGCGTCGTGCCGCAGCAGCCGCCGATAATCCTCACACCGAGGGCGATCAGGCGATCATGGTAGGCGGTCATCTCTTCCGGGGTGCCGGGGAATACCGTCTGGCCGTCAATAAGCAGCGGCAGACCGGCGTTGGCCTGGGAGATCAGCGGCAGGCCCGTGACCGATCGCATGCAGCGCAGTATATCGTAGATTCCGTCGATGCCCAGGCCGCAGTTGGAGCCGACGATGTCGGCACCGGCAGCGGTCAGGGTAATGGCGGCGGCTTCCGGCGATGTGCCCAGCACCGAGCGGCCGTTGTCGTCGAATGTCAGCATGGCGATGACCGGAATCGTGGTGGAGACCTGGCGGATGCCGATCAAAGCCGCCCGGCACTCCTTGATATCCAGGAAAGTCTCCAGACTGATCAGGTCGGCACCGGCATCCACCAGTGCCCGGGCCTGTTCGCTGTAGGCGGCCGTCATGGTGTCGAAGGAGACCTCGCCCAGCGGTTCTACAAACTGACCGGTCGGACCGATGGAGGCACCCACATAGGCCCGGCCCCCCGACTCGCCCCGGGCGATCTGCACGGCACGGGTGTTGATCTCTGCCAGCCGGCCTTCCAGCCCGTAATGGGACAGCTTGAAACGGGTCCCGCCGAAGGTGTTGGTTACGATGATGTCGGCACCGGCCTCGACATAGGCGCGATGCACCGAAGCCACGGTCTCCGGCATAGTCAGGTTGAGCTCCTCCGGTGACTGGCCAGGCTTGAGGCCGCGTTCCTGCAGCATGGTGCCCATAGCGCCGTCGAGTATCAGCACCCGCTCACGGATGGCTTCCAAAAATGGTTTCATGGGTGTCCCTTCTTTGCAGCCGGCGTCGGTTGGATCGGCGGCACAGCCTGATTCACGGGTGTTGACTCCTGCTCCAGGGAAAAATCGGCCGGCAGAGGTTCCGACAGGTCCAGATGTTTGAGAACTGTTTTCCCGTTGCCTTCGACCGTGATCCAGACCCTGGTAATCTGCGGGTAATTGAAACAGACTGTATTGATGATCGAATAGACCGCCAGCATCTCTGCCGAGCTGCCGGACGGCAGGTCGGTCGCAAAGCCCCCGCTGACATCGACGACAGCCAGATCACCTTCCAGGCGTACGTCGTTGAGCAAGGCGCTCTCCGGCAGGGCCTCATTCAGGTCTCCCACCGGGCCGCTGAACAGTTCATCAAGCAGATCCTTGACACACGATTCCGTATCCGTGCATGCCGTTAATTCACGAGCCTCGCGGGCCAGTCTGGAGTCTTGGGCGACAAAAAAGAGCACGCCCTTGCGGGTCGTGGCCGACTGATCTATCTGCGGCACAGGGTGCGGCTCGCGGCTGTCCTGCATCTTCTTCCAGATCATCACGCCGAAAACCAGTGCAACGATTGCAAACGGAATCAAAAGGCTGATATTCATTTTCCTGCGTCGGACCGGCGCCATGCGATTCAGCCCTCCTCTCCGTCTTCGTCAAGATTCACCTGGTAGACATCGCCCAGGCGCCCCCCGAGAAAACGGTTACCCACCCGGATGAAACCGGCCGGTATGTCGCTGACATAATAGTGGTGATTGCCCTTCTCGGATGCGGGACGCAGCATCTTCTTCTGGCGGAGGATTCCGGCAACGGTCAGGGCGGTCTCGGCGGCCGAGTCCACCAGGGTGACACCGGCCCCCATGACCTCTGCGATGACAGGCTTGAGCAGGGGGTAATGGGTACAGCCCAGAACAAGGGTATCAATACCTGCTTCTTTCAGTTCCTGCAGGTAGGTCTGGGCCGTGAGGCGCGCCACCTGGTTGTCAACCCAGCCTTCTTCGGCCAGCGGTACGAACAGCGGGCAGGCCCTGGTCAGGACTTCCGCCTGCGGGTTGAGCCGTTTGATAGCGCGGGTATAGGCGCTGCTGCGAATGGTGCCGGCCGTGCCGATGACACCGATGCGTCCGCTCCGGGACACCTCGACCGCCCGTCGGGCACCCGGCTCGATCACCCCCACCACCGGGATCGGAAAGTGGCGTTTGAGACTGGGGAGCGCCACCGCTGAAGCGGTATTGCAGGCCACCACCAGCAGTTTTATGTCGCGGCGGATCAGAAATGAGGTAATCTCGTGCGCATAGCGGGTTACCGTTTCGGGCGATTTGGTGCCATAGGGTACCCGGGCCGTATCGCCGAAATAGATGGTGTCCTCCTGAGGGATGACCCGGCTCAGCTCGCGCAGAACCGTAAGGCCACCAACCCCGGAATCGAATATGCCGACAGCCTGCCAGGACACAGTAGAACTCCTCCTTGAAAAACTAAAACAGAAAAAACCTTTTCCTCACCGTAAAACTCACACCAAATGGGGAAAAAATCTAAAAAGGGGCACCTACGTTTTTCTGTTTTCTCCGTGAGCTTAGTGAGCTCTGTGAGAGACCGCCTTGGACGGCTTAAGAATTTCGACTGTGAAAAAAGGGAACTATATACTTTTTTATGACAGGGAAGCAAGCCATTTGACGGAGCTCCTTCCGGCCTCTGGGAGCGGAAATTGTACTGAATTGTCCTTGACAAACAGCCGGCCGCTGATTACCTTGTAACCATGATTAGCACTCTACATCAGTGAGTGCTATTTTTTTGAGGTTTTATCCAATGGATGTCGAACTTTCAGCCCGCAGCAGACAGATTCTCGAGGCGATTGTCGAGGATTATATTGCCACCGCCGAACCGGTCGGCAGCAGTGCCGTCGCCCGTCGCCATGCGCTGACACTCTCGCCTGCCACGGTCCGGAATGTCATGGCCAACCTGGAGGAGATGGGGCTGCTGACATCGCCACATACCTCTGCGGGCAGGGTGCCGACAGACAAGGCCTACCGTTTCTACGTCGATTCCCTGGTGGGCCTCCGCCAGGTAACCCGGGAGGAGAAGCGTCACATCATCCAGCGCTGCCGCCAATCCGGGGCAGGACTTCCGGAAATCCTCAAGGAAACCAGCCGCGCCCTCTCCTCACTCTCTAATTATATGGGGATCGTCGTGGCGCCCAGCTTTACATCCGACATCTTTCGTCATATCGAGTTCATCCGTATCGGCAGCCACAAGGTGCTGGCTATCCTGGTTTCAACCAACGGCCTCGTGCAGAACCGCCTGATCGAGACTGGCGACGACATACCGGAAAACGACCTGCTGGCCATGAGTAACTACCTGAACGAGCTTATGCAGGGATTGACGATCTCTCAGGCCCGGGAACGTATCCTGGCAGAGATGCAGAGCGAGAAGGTGCAGTACGACAGCATGATGTCGCAGGCTCTGCGCATCAGCGAACAGGCGGTGACGGTCGGCGGAGACGAGATCTTTGTAGAGGGCCAGGCCCGGATTCTCGACCAGCCCGAGTTCAGCGATGCGGGACGCATGAAGGAAATCTTCCGGGCGTTCGAGCAGAAGGGGCAGATGCTCCGACTGCTCAACCGCTGCATGAACGCCGACGGTGTCCAGATATATATCGGCTCGGAAACCCCCGTCAGCCAGTCTGCCGGTGTGAGCCTGATCACCTCGCGTTTCACAACCGGCAACAACACGATCGGGCTTCTGGGGGTTATCGGACCAACCCGGATGGGATATTCGAGTGTCATCCCCATAGTGGATTACACGGCCCGGCTGGTAAGCCGGCTGCTTTCAGAGATATAATCTATCAGCAAAGGAACCCATAGATGATGGAAACAAAAGATACCGCAGAATCAGGCACAGTCGCAGGCGAAGCACCGGAAGAGACCGTCCCGGCAACCGGAACTGATGCTGCAGAACCGACCGTCGAGGAGCAGCTTGCCGCCAAGGACCAGGAAGCCCGGGAGAACTGGGACCGGTTTGTCAGGGAACGGGCCGATCTGGAAAACTATCGCAAGCGGGTCAACCGCGAGAAAGAGGAATTGCTGAACTACGGCAATAAATCCCTGATCGAGGAGATCCTGCCGGTGGTCGACAATATGGAACGCGCCCTGGCCCATTCCTCCGAGGATGGTCAGGCAGCGGTCGTTGAAGGGATCCGCATGACCCACGGAATGCTGGTGGCTGCTCTCAAAAAATTCGGCGTGACCCCGATCGAGTCGGTCGGCACCCCGTTCGATTCCGCCTTTCATCAGGCCATGGCCCAGGTGCCGAGTGATGAGTATCCTCCCAATACGGTCGTCGAAGAATACCAGAAGGGCTACCTGTTGAAGGAGAGGCTCCTGCGGCCTGCCATGGTAACGGTATCCACCGCTGCAAAATAATTTATCCGGGACCTTGTTTTTTTCAGAATCAATGAATACCTTGAAAGTAAGTAGAACTGAAAAGGAGGACTACACGTCATGAGTAAAGTAATCGGAATCGATCTGGGAACAACCAACTCCTGTGTCTCGATCATGGAGGGTGGTGAGCCGATCGTTATCGCCAACTCCGAGGGAAGCCGCACGACACCTTCGATGGTGGCAATTTCTGACAGCGGGGAACGGCTGGTGGGACAGCAGGCCAAGCGCCAGGCGGTCACCAACCCGGAAAATACCCTGTATTCGATCAAACGCCTGATCGGGCGCAAGTTTGATACCGAGGCGGTCAAAAAAGATATCGCCATCTCCCCCTTCAAGATCGTCAAGGCCGATAACGGCGATGCCTGGGTAGAGGTGCGCGACAAGCGCTATTCCCCGCCGGAGATTTCGGCGATGATCCTGCAGAAGATGAAAAAGACCGCTGAGGATTACCTGGGAACCACCGTCACCGATGCGGTCATTACGGTACCGGCCTATTTCGACGACTCCCAGCGCCAGGCCACCAAGGATGCCGGTAAGATCGCCGGGCTGAACGTCCTGCGCATCATCAACGAGCCTACGGCCGCTGCTCTGGCCTATGGCCTCGACAAGAAGAAGGACGAGAAAATCGCCGTATTCGACCTGGGCGGCGGCACATTCGACGTCTCGATCCTCGAACTGGGTGACGGCGTCTTTGAGGTCAAATCCACCAACGGCGATACATTCCTGGGTGGAGAGGATTTCGACCAGTTGGTGATCGACTGGATTGCCGACGAATTCAAGAAAGATCAGGGCATCGATCTGCGCGGTGACAAAATGGCCCTGCAGCGTCTGAAAGAAGCGGCTGAAAAGGCCAAATGCGAGCTATCGACCTCCGTGGAGACCGACATCAACCTCCCCTTCATCACCGCCGATGCCACCGGGCCGAAACACCTCACACTGAAGCTCTCCCGCGCCAAGCTGGAGTCGATCTGTGCCGACCTGCTGGCCAAACTGGACGGCCCCTGCCGCACCGCACTCAAAGACGCCGGTCTCTCCGCCAGCGAGATCGACGAGGTCATCCTGGTAGGCGGCATGACCCGCATGCCGGCTGTGCAGAAACGTGTCGAGGACATCTTCGGCAAGACTCCCAACAAGGGGGTCAACCCCGACGAGGTGGTTGCCATCGGCGCCGGTATCCAGGGCGGAGTCCTCAAGGGCGACGTCAAGGACGTCCTGCTGCTGGACGTCACCCCGCTCTCACTGGGCATCGAGACCCTGGGCAGCGTCATGACCAAGCTGATCGAGAAGAACACCACCATCCCCTGCCGCAAGAGCCAGACTTTCTCCACGGCAGCCGACAACCAGCCGGCAGTTTCGATCCACGTCCTGCAGGGTGAACGCGAGATGGCCCGTGATAACAAGACCCTCGGCAACTTCGAGCTCACCGGAATTCCGTCGGCCCCGCGCGGAGTCCCGCAGATCGAGGTGACCTTCGACATCGACGCCAATGGCATCGTACACGTCTCCGCCAAGGACCTGGGCACCGGCAAGGAACAGTCGATCAGCATCACGGCATCCTCCGGACTGTCCAAGGAAGAGATCGACAAGATGGTCCATGACGCCGAGGCCCACGCCGACGAGGACAAGAAGAAGCGCGAGGCGATCGAGGCCCGCAACCATGCTGACAGCATGGTCTACAGCACCGAGAAGTCGCTCAAGGAGTTCGGCGACAAGATCGATGCCGTGGAAAAAGGGAACATCGAAAACAAACTGGCCGAACTGAAAAAACTGATGGAAGGCGAAGACGCCGAGGCCATCAAGAAGGCTACCGAAGAGTTGGCCCAGTCGGCCCACAAGCTGGCCGAAGCCATGTATGCAAAAGCACCCGGAGCAGAAGGCGAGGCAGGTGGCGCAGAGCAGACCGGGGCAGCCAAGCCCAAGGATGACAACGTGGTCGACGCCGACTTTGAAGAAGTAAAAGACGACAAGAAGTAAATACGGAGAACCCGTCTCTCACAGAGATCACAGAGAACAAATACAATCTTTTTTTGGGTTACCCCCATAAATCTTTTTAGATCGTATCATTTGACTTTCTCTGTGCCTCTGTGAGCTTGAGCAAGCGCAGCGAGCGGGTGAGACACGACTTTTGAATTTTGAATCGATTTTATTTCAGTAGCGGGCAGCGCCTCATCACGGGGTCGCTGCTCGTTGCGTTATCAAGGAAATCATTGTGGCAAACGGCGATAAACGAGATTACTACGAGATCCTGGGCGTACACCGCAACGCCTCGGAGGCTGAGATAAAGAAGGCCTTCCGCAAGCTGGCGGTTCAGCACCATCCTGACAAGAACCAGGGTGACAAGGAGTCCGAGGAGCGCTTCAAGGAGGCCACCGAGGCCTACGAAATACTCTCCGATGCCCAGAAAAGGGCGCAGTACGACCAGTACGGCCATGCCGGTGTCTCCGGAGCCGGCGGGTTTTCAGGCGGTTTCGCCGGTGGCACCCCCTTTGGTGATATCTTCGGCGACATCTTCGGTGATATCTTCGGCGGAGGCGGAGGCGGGCGGGGACGCGGCCAGGGCAGGCGCGGCGATGACCTGCTCTACAATATGGAACTCAGCTTCGAGGAGGCTGCCTTCGGGGCCGAGAAGAAGTTCGATGTACCCTATGCCAAACGCTGCGATACCTGCAAAGGTTCCGGCGCCAAGCCGGGCACCGATCCAAAAACCTGCCCGACCTGCCGCGGTGCCGGCCAGGTCCGCTTCCAGCAGGGTTTTTTCAGCGTCAGCAAAACCTGCGGCCAATGTAACGGCGAGGGCAAGGTGGTTGACTCCCCCTGCCCCGATTGCCGCGGCAAGGGAAGCACAAAAGACACCAAGACCCTGTCGGTCAAGATTCCGGCCGGCGTCGAAACAGGGACACGCCTGAAGATGACCGGCGAGGGGGGCCAGGGCAAGGGCGGCCCCAGCGGTGACCTGTATATCGCCATGAACGTAAAGGATCATCCCCTTTTCCAGCGCGAGGATAACAACGTGATCTGTGAGATCCCGATCAGCTTCGTACAGGCTGCACTGGGCTGTGAGCTGGACGTGCCGACCCTGGACGGCAAGGTCGCCATGAAGATTCCTGAGGGCACTCAGTCCGGCAAAGTCTACCGCCTCAAGGGCAAGGGTATTCCCTCTCTGCAGGGCTACGGGCGCGGCGACCAGATGGTTGTGGTTCGGATCGAGACGCCTTCCAGTCTCAACAAGAAACAGAAGGAACTGCTGGAGGAATTCGCCAGGATCAGCGGCGAGGAGATCCACCCGATGAAAAAGGGTTTTCTGGACAAGGTCATGGATTTTATCAGCTGACAGGATTTCGGGGACGTGCGTCGTACGGCCCCTTCATTTTTCTTGATGATCCGGTTGATATGATTTATCATTTTAACGCTTGATTTCTAGCAAGCATGGAGCGAGTTGATGGAAAAACAGCAGCTTATGGATAAGACCGTCGAGGTCCTGCGTCCGTTTGAGACATCCAACCTGATGACGACCATGCAGACGCTGACTCTCGCCCAGATCTTTTCCAACCCGGTCGTGCTGATCATCATCACCGCTATATTGTTTTTCGGTATCCTCAAAAAATCCATGCCCGTGCTACTGACCCTGTTTTTCCTGATAGCGATGATCATCTTCATGCGTTACGCCATGCCCCCTCCTGATCAGGAGTTGTCCCTGTCATCCATTTTTCCGTTCATTGGGGCGGGGATAGGCATAGGCGGAGTCATCATCTACTTCACCATGATAAAATCCTGATTGACCACAGAAAGAGACCACATCCATGAAATTTCAGAAACGTGACTGGTTCTTTGTAGCCATAATTGTTGTTGTCCTCGGAATCTTCATACTGATTTCAGGCAAAGAGAAGACAAAACTTGTTCCCCAGAATGCGGACCATCAGAAGTTCCATGACATGATCAAGGCCGGCAAGACCAAGAAGGAGGTCGACCCGCTCTGCGAGGCCTGCCATGACGGCGTAAAAATAGCCTTCCCAAAAGACCATCCTGCCAAGCCGGGAGGGCAGCCCATGCGCTGCCTGTTCTGCCACAAAATCAAGCGCTGACAGCCGCTCAATACAGCTCATACTTCAACAGGCGGCACTCAATCGCACCGTTAAAGAGCACGAATCGCCGCGAAGCCTTCAGGCCGATATACTTGGCAAGCTCCAGGTTGCCGGTCAACACGTATCCTGTCCATCCCCGGCAGCGTTTTTTCATGATATCGCCGATCTGGCAGTAAAGCTCCTTCAACTGTTCTTCATCCCCCAGGCGCTTGCCATAGGGGGGGTTGAGGATCACGACCCCCCGATCACCCACCGGCTGAAAGGCGTCCAATGCCGCATGAAAGAAATGCAGCTGGCCCTCGAACCCCGCCTTGGCAGCATTGCGCGAAGCCAGTGCAAGTGCGCGGCTATCCTGGTCACAGCCGGTGATCAGGCCGACCGGGAGCTTGCGGACACCGCTTTCAGCCTCCTTGAGCAGGCGATCCCAGAGAAGTTCGTCATAATCCAGCCAGCGCTGAAACCCGAAAGAACGCTGCAGCCCAGGCGCAACCCTCCCGGCAACCAGGGCAGCCTCGATAGGGATAGTGCCCGAGCCGCACATGGGGTCGGCCAGGGGGATCGATCCGTCCCAACCGGTCAGGGCGACCACCGCTGCAGCCAGGGTTTCGCGCAGCGGTGCCTCGTTGCGCTCCAGGCGGTACCCGCGACGGTCCAGGGGGTCACCGGAGCTGTCCAGGCTGACCGTGCAGATATTCTTGTGCAGGTGGACATTGATGCGAACATCAGGTGAAGCGGTGTCCACATTCGGACGGCTGCCGCACGCCTCACGGATGCGATCGACAATCGCATCCTTGGTCTTCAATGCCACAAAACCGGAGTGGGTCAGGGCTGAATCCCTGAGGCTGCAGTCCACCGCCAGGGTCATGTCGGGAGTGATCAATGCTGTCCAGTCTATAGCATGCACACCGCCATAGAGCTCGGCTGGAGTCGCGCAGGGGAACACCGCCACCTGCACCAGTACACGACTGGCAGTCCGCAGCCAGAGGTTGGCCTTGTACAGGCCGGCCCGGTCGGCGACAAACGAGACCCCGCCTCTACCCGCCTGCACGCTGCTGATCCCCAGTGCCTGAAGCTCGGCAGCGGCAATCTCTTCGGCGCCGCGCGGTACCGCAGCAAAGCAGGCACCGCTATCCCTGGAAGAAGGAACTCCCGGGACGCTTCTTATCAAAATGTGCTGTTTTTCACTCATTGCCGTCCCCTATTTCCCGAGCCCATATTTCAGTCAGGCGTTTGCCGGTCTCTTCCGGTGAGCCGCTGTTGTCAATCACAACACGACCGTATGCTTCCTTCTCCGCCAGCGGCATCTGGCTGTCGATGATCCGCTGCGCCTTCTCGCGGCTGATGCCGTCCCGCAACATGAGGCGCTTCAGCTGTACATCTGGCTGCACGGTCACCACCCAGACTTCATCCACCCGGTCGGTCGCCCCCGCTTCTATGAGCAGCGGCGCCATGTAGAAGATCAACCGGTGACCTGTCCCGGCAGCTGAAACAATGCGCTCTTCGGCCAGCCGCTTGATCTCGGGATGGAGAATCCTTTCCAACCGGCTGCGTCTGTCACTGTCCGAGAACACTAACGCCCCCAGGCGCTTACGGTCGAGCGTTCCGTCGCTTGCAAGGACCTCTTTTCCAAATGCAGCAACCACCTCAGCCAGACCACGACTGCCCGGCTCAACGGCTTCCCGTGCAAGCTGGTCGGCATCGATCACCTCCGCACCCTTTGACTGAAAGAAGCGGGCAATGCTGTTTTTACCGGTTGCGATCCCGCCTGTAAGACCAATGACACGGATACCGGCCGGCCTCACAAACTCATCACCACGTTTCATTGGCTTATCCTCCCGAATCGGGCACATCTTAGCAGAGCAGCAGGTAAATTGACAGATTTTTGCCTTGAGTAAACAGCCTGATTAGTGTAAGGATAATCGATCGTCGCATCAGCCAGATGCGGTCGCTCTGTGCGGGCGGTTAGCTCAGTTGGATAGAGTACAGGCCTCCGAAGCCTGGGGTCGTGCGTTCGAGTCGCATACCGCCCGCCAATTTTACCATGGGGACAACGGTTCCCTTTACCGGCATTCTGTTGCGGATATCCTCATGTTTCTTCGCATCCACAATAAAACTGTCGACCTCTTTTCCTCGCGAAGCTCCGTCACCGTCATTTTCATAAGCCTGACACTGCTTGCCCTGCTCGGCGGGCTCGACTACCTGACCGGTGATTATTCGCTGATCGTCTTTTATCTGATTCCGGTTTCGCTGGCTGCCTGGTTTGTCAGCCGGTCCTGCGGGATACTGTTCTGCCTGCTTGCCCTGATGACGCGCTTTACTGTCAACGAGGCCACCACATCCTTTTCAGCCAGAAGCACTTCGCTCCATTACTGGAACGAGTGTATCGAACTGCTGTTTCTGCTGATCATGAGCCTGCTCTTCTCGGCACTGAGAAAAAACCTTGATTCAGAGAAGACTCTGGCTAACAGCGATCCGCTGACCGGAGCACTCAACCGGCGCGCTTTTTTTGACATCACCGAGTATGAGCTTAACCGGTCACATCGCTATGAGCACGCCACAACCATAGCCTACATAGACCTGGATAATTTCAAGGGGATCAATGACCGCCTGGGGCATGCCGTTGGTGATAAACTGCTGATAACCGTCACGAAGACCATCACCTCCAACATCAGAAGTACCGACATTCTTTCCCGCTTCGGCGGCGACGAGTTTGTAATCCTGCTGCCCGAGACACCGGCAGATGCGGCGGCTGCTTTCCTGGAAAAGATCCAGAATCAGCTCAATCAGGCGATGGCCGCAAGCAACTGGCCGGTCAGCTTCAGCATCGGTGCCGTCACCTACCCCACGGCGCCGCCAGGTGTGGACGAGGTCATCAGAAAGGCGGACATGCTCATGTATGAAGTCAAGCGCAGCGGAAAAAACAGACTGCTGCATATAGAAGCTACGGAGGAGAACAATGGCAAAAGGCAGTTTTGATGCGACCGATCTGATTGCCCCGCTGATGCTGCGGATTCCCCTGGGCCTGATCTTCATGGCGCATGGGTCCCAGAAGCTGCTGGGACTTTTTGGCGGCAAGGGACTGACTGCGACCTTTGCAAGCTTTGAAAAAGATCTCGGCATACCGGCAATTTTCACCCTGCTGGCGATCATTGCCGAGTTCGGCGGAGGATTCGGCATCCTGACAGGCTTTCTGACTCGCCTCTCGGCAGCCGGCATCTCGGCCGTCATGTTGGTGGCCATCTACAAGATTCACTGGGCCCACGGTTTTTTTCTGAATAACGCCTGTGTTCCCGGCCGCGGCCACGGCATCGAATACTGTGTCGCCCTTCTGGGTATCGCGCTGTACCTGATGATCGCCGGCGGCGGCCGCTGGTGCCTGGACCGGCTGGTGTTCAGGTCATAAAATTCAAACCGGAATAACACGGAGAAACGGAGAGCACGGAGAACGGCAAAGACAGAAGAGTCAGGAAATGATTTTCAGGGTATAACTTATAAAATATTATTTTAACCTTTATTTACCCCCGAATATGGTTCTGATTTTCTCCGTGTACTCCGTGTCTCCGTGTTATTCAGATTTTTCACCAAGGCGGGCGACAGCCCGCCTTTCGATTGCATAAGGGAGTCCTTGTCGTGGAACTATTCAACCAGCAGGAAGTCGAAAAACGCCGGACCTTTGCCATCATCAGCCACCCGGATGCCGGCAAGACCACTATTACCGAGAAACTGCTACTCTTCGGCGGTGCAATTCAGCAGGCGGGAGAGGTCCGCGCCCGCAAATCATCCCGCCATGCGACATCGGACTGGATGGAACTGGAGAAACAGCGCGGCATCTCGGTAACCTCATCGGTCATGAAATTCGGCTACGACGGCTGCGAGATCAACCTTCTGGATACCCCCGGCCACAACGACTTCTCCGAAGACACCTATCGCGTGCTGACCGCTGTCGACTCGGTATTGATGGTGATCGATTCGGTCAAGGGCGTCGAGAGTCAGACGAAGAAACTTCTCGAGGTCTGCCGTCTGCGGCATACACCGATCATGACCTTCATGAACAAGCTGGACCGGGAGGGGCAGGACCCCTTCGACCTGCTGGACGACATCGAGAAAAACCTCAATATGCAGACGGCTCCCATGACCTGGCCGGTGGGGATGGGGAAGCGCTTTCGCGGAACCTATCACCTCTACACCAGGGAGCTGATCTTCTTCGATGCCGAGGCCGCCAACGGTACGGGGGACATCATCACCATCACCGGACTTGACGATCCCCGCCTGGACCAGCTGCTCGGCAGTCAGGTCGATGAACTCCGCCACGATGTGGAACTGCTTGAGGGTGCCGCCCACCCTTTTGACAAAGAGGCCTATCTGGCCGGACGTCAGACGCCGGTCTTTTTCGGCAGTGCCATTAACACCTTCGGTGTCCAGCAGCTTCTGGATGCCTTCGTGGAACATGCCCCGCACCCGCTCCCGCGCGAGAGCACCACACGGGCGGTTTCACCCTACGAAGAATCCTTCAGCGGTTTTACCTTCAAGATCCAGGCAAACATGGACCCGGCACATCGTGACAGGATCGCCTTCTTCCGTATCTGCTCCGGAAAATTCACGCGCGGCATGAAGGTCCGGCATGTACGGCTGGGACGCGAGGTTCAGATCGCCAATGCGACCATCTTCATGGCCCAGGACCGTACCAATGTTGAAGAGGCCTGGCCGGGCGACATCATCGGCATCCACAACCATGGGACCATCAAGATCGGTGACACCTTCACCATGGGCGAAGAGCTGAAGTTCACCGGCATCCCCAGTTTTGCCCCTGAGCACTTCCGCAAGGTGCGTCTTCTCAACCCTATGAAATCAAAAGCATTGGAAAAAGGGCTGGTTCAGCTGGCCGAGGAAGGCGCCACCCAGGTCTTTAAGCCGGTTATGGGTGCAGACTGGGTCATCGGTGCCGTGGGACTGCTGCAGTTTGAAGTGGTCATGCATCGACTGGAGCATGAATACAGCGTCAAGGTCGCCTTTGAACCGGTCAGCTATGTCACCGCCCGCTGGGTCCAGGGTGAGAAGAAACGTATTGAAGAGTTCGAGAAGAAAGAGGCCATGCACGTCTACATCGACGGTGAAGGCAAGCTGACCTACATGGCCGGCAGCCAGTGGCGCCTGGATAACACGGTCGAGCAGTGGAAGGACCTTCAGTTCAACGAGACCAGCGAGCACAGCTGATGAAGCCCGGTCTCCGTAACACCGCCGGCATCAAGAACTTCACGGGATATTCGTTCAAGGCGACATGGCGGGCTCTTTACCGGCTTCCCGTCACCCATTTCCCCTTGATCCTGCCGGGGGCTCATCCGCTGGCCTCGTTTTTCATCCTGCGGAGACTGAAAGGTCTCGGTTTTTCAAACGGCAGGGTTGTAACATCTGAAAACGGTCTGGTTGTCTACGCCCACCGCTAACGCCCGCTTTACCCTTCTGCGCCCCGTCCCGCCGGCGTTACCGGTAATTTCAGCCTTGCAACTCCCCGGACGGGCGTGTATTATTTCGCCCCACTCCGCGCTTAACGGCAGCGGGGACGGTATCTTGAACACAACCACAGGTGGCCAATGGCAAAACTGTATATCGTAGGCACCGGCCCCGGCGACATCAGCCATCTGACGGAGGCGGCCCGCCAGGCCATCTCCGCATCCACCACCATCATCGGCTACAACAACTACATTGACCTGATCCGGCCGCTGGTTGCTGGAAAGCAACTCATCGCTACAGCCATGATGCAGGAGGTTGATCGCTGCCGGGCGGCCATACAGCTAGCCCGGGACGGTGAGACCGTCGCCCTGGTGTCGGGAGGAGATGCGGGAATTTACGGCATGGCAGGCCTGGTATTCGAGCTGATCGAGATCGACCGCCGACAGGACAGTCGCCTCCCGGCAGACTCATCACCCGAGATTTGCGTCATCCCCGGCATATCCGCAATTCAGGCCGCCGCTTCCGTGCTCGGCGCCCCTCTCATGCACGACTTCGCCGTAATTTCGCTCTCCGACCTGCTCACGCCCTGGGATCTTATCAAGACCCGCCTGGAAGCGGCGGCACGCGCAGACTTCGTGATCGTCATCTTCAATCCGCGCAGCAAAAGCCGAATCACGCAAATCGAGGAAGCCCGGCGCATCATCCTCACTGCGCGTCCGGCGGAGACCCCGGCCGGAATCGTCCGCAACGCCTGTCGGGAAGCAGAAAACGCTACGGTCACCACCCTAGAATCTCTCCTCGACCATGAAATTGACATGTCCACCATCGTCATCATCGGTAATTCCAGCACCTTTGTGGACAGCAGGGGACGCATGGTCACACCCCGCGGTTATGCGACCAAATACGGCCCCCGCACGGTGCCGTCAGCTGAGGTGTCGGCACAGGTCCCGGAAGGCCCCCTCCCGAATGCCGCGGCGGTCATGTTCTGCGGCACCGCTTCGGATGTGGGCAAATCGGTTATAACTGCCGGATTCTGCCGGCTGCTGCTGAAAATGGGGATTTCTGTCGCCCCCTTCAAATCCCAGAACATGTCACTCAATTCCTTTGTAACCCCCGAGGGTGGCGAGATCGGCCGGGCTCAGGCCATGCAGGCGCAGGCCTGCGACATCAGTCCGCATACCGACATGAACCCGATCCTGCTCAAACCGAATTCCGACACCGGCAGCCAGGTAATCGTCCAGGGGCGGCCGGTGGGAAACATGAACGTCCAGGAGTACGACGTCTTCAAGCCAAAGGTTCTCGATACGGTGCGGGAATGTTTCGAGCACCTGCACCAGGCATACGAGTTCATCGTCATCGAAGGTGCCGGCAGTATCTCCGAGATTAACCTGCGACATGCCGATATCGCCAACCTGAAGGTTGCCCTGATGGCCCGCTGCCCGGTAATCCTCGTGGCGGATATCGACCGGGGCGGTGTATTCGCCCAGATCGTCGGGACCATCGAGCTGCTCGAACCACTGGAACGGGACTATATCAAGGGCATCATCATCAACAAGTTCCGCGGGGATGCATCAATCCTCCAGCCGGGACTCGACTTCGTCCTGGAAAGGACCGGCATTCCGGTGCTGGGTGTCCTGCCCTGGATGTCCGACCTCTCTCTGCCTGCCGAAGACAGCATCGCCCTCACCAGTCGCTCCAAGGTCGTCAGCATCATTGCAGGACACAAGCGGATCCATATAGGGGTACTCAAGCTGCCGCGCATCTCAAATTTTACCGATTTCGACGCACTACAGACAGAACCTGATGTCAGCATCAGCTATGTAGAGACGTCCGGACAGATCAATGCTCTGGACGTCCTGATCATTCCCGGCAGCAAATCCACGATAGCCGATCTCTACTTTCTGATGGAACGGGGGATCTACGACGAGATAAAGGCCTTTAACGGTCGTATCATCGGCATTTGCGGCGGTTACCAGATGCTCGGACAGCGGGTACTCGACCCCCACGGCATTGAATCTGCGGTGAGAGAGGCCACCGGACTCGGGCTCCTGCCGGTGGAAACAGAAATGCTGCCGGAAAAAGAGACCCATCAGGTTCTGGCCTATCTGGATGAGGGTGGCTTGCGGGTAGCCCCCGGCAGCAGCGGAGTCATCAGCGGTTATGAGATACACATGGGCAGGACGACCAGTCTGGGGGCTTCACTGCCATTTGCCCGCATCTTCCGCCGGGGTGAGAGCTATGAAACCATCGAGGACGGCACCGTCTCCGGCGATGGCAGGATCTTCGGCACCTACCTTCACGGCATTTTTGACAATGAGCACTTCCTTGAGGTCTATCTCAACGGCATCCGCATGGAAAAGGGCATGCCACAGCGACGCAGAAGAGATGACAAGCCGGCACATGACCCCTTTGACCAACTGGCCGAACACCTCCGTCAGAATCTTGATATCAGACAACTGCTGGACATCTGCGGACTGGAATAGTGTTCACAGCCGATCCGGCCATTCTTGTCGCAGCGCTTCTGCTCGATCTTGCCCTGGGTGACCCCCGCTGGCTGCCGCATCCTGTGATCATCATCGGCCGCCTGATCAGCACCCTCGAAACTATCCTCATCAGAATCACATCACACAAGCGCTGCGCAGGCATTTTACTTCTGCTCATCACCGCAGGAAGTGCCGGAACCGCGACCTGGCTACTTATCCGGGGGAGCTGGCTTCTTCACCCGCTGGCTGGTTTCCTGGTGGCCGCAGGCATTTCCTACACCTGCCTGGCCGCCCGTTCACTGCACCGCGAGTCAGCCCTGGTAGCAGATGCGCTGGCTGCCGGCAACATCATCGAGGCGCGTAGCAGACTGGCCTTTATTGTCGGCAGGGATACCGAATCCCTTGATGAAGACGAGATCTGGCGTGCACTCATCGAAACCGTGGCTGAAAACACCTCCGACGGTATCATCGCTCCACTGTTCTGGCTGACCGTAGCCGGCCCGGTAGGCGGCATGGTCTACAAGGCCGTCAGCACACTGGATTCGATGGTAGGTTATCGCAACGAGCATTATCTGCGTTTCGGCTGGGCATCGGCCCGCATGGACGACCTGCTCAACTTTATTCCGGCACGCCTGACCGCCCTGTTGATGATCCTGGCCGCCCTACTTGCCGGGCTCTCCCCGAAAGGCGCCCTGTCAATCACGCTGCGCGACCGCCTGAAACACCCTTCCCCCAACAGCGGTCACCCCGAGGCTGCTGCTGCCGGCGCACTGGGTGTCCGGCTTGGTGGATCTGCCAGTTATAGCGGTATCGGTTCCTGGAAAGCACACATCGGTGATCCGCTGCAGCCGCTTGACGTGCATGCATATCGGGGTATGCTTACGCTCATGTACCTGACGACAATGTTAATGGCGGCCGCCTGCATTGCAGGCTCGTTCGCCCTGGGAGGCTCCCTTGTCCCACACCTATGACCACGGCGGCAACATCTTCGATATAGCCCGACATCTCAATGCCGAGCCATCCGGCATCATCGATTTTTCGGCCAGCATCAATCCGCTGGGGCTGTCGCCGATCGTAAGAAAATCACTGATCTGCTCCCTGGACAGCCTGGTTCACTACCCGGACAATACCCACCGCGATCTGAAACAGGCACTGGGCAATCACCACGGCCTGTCACCTGCGAACATTGTCATCGCCAATGGTTCAACAGAGATCATCTACCACCTGCCGGCCATGCTCCCCGGCTCACGGGCCCTGATCATTTCACCCTCCTTCAACGAGTACGTACGCGCTCTTGGCCAGCATCACTGGGAGGTACACCACTTCACCCTCAAACCGGAAAACAATTTCCTGATCGACCTGGCTGCGCTGGAACATGCCCTGGCCGATGGATTCGATGCCCTCTACCTCTGCAACCCCGGCAATCCCAACGGGACCCTCTACAATCTGAGAACCATCGAAAAGATCTACAGTATGTGCATCGCCTCCGGTACCTTCCTGGTTCTGGACGAGGCCTTCATGGACTTCTGCGAGGATTCGTCCGCTAAACGGGATATCGTCAAAGGCGACAACGGTATCGTACTGCGTTCCATGACCAAATTCTTCGGAATTCCCGGGTTGCGCCTGGGCTACGCTCTTTCCAGCACGACCATGGCCGATCGGCTGGATGCCATGGGCGGCCCCTGGAGTGTCAACACCCTGGCGCTTGCGGCGGGGGTTGCCGCCCTGCAGGATAAAGAACATAACCAGCGGACAGTCGAATATATCCGCCAGGAGCGCCGCAGCTTTTTTGACCGTCTTTCCGGGTTCAGGCAGCTCAAGGTCTATCCTTCCAGCGCCAATTTCCTCCTGGCGGAGATCACCGACGGCATGCCGGCCACGGAGCTGCGGGACCGCCTGATGCACCAGCGCATCCTGATCCGTGACTGCTCTAACTTCATGGGACTTTCGCCGAGATTTTTCCGGGTCGCTGTGCGGACCACGGAGGAAAATGATCGTTTGATGACGGCGTTGAAGAGGATTCTGAAATAGGCGGGGAACTGCAGGGTGGCTGAAAGCCCTCCTGAAACCTGTCATAAATGAAAACGAGGATGACCGTTTCCGGGCATCCTCGTTTTTTTTAATCTCTCCACCCTGCCGTCGGGGTTAAGGGCCTCCGGCGAGTTTCCTTAACGGTGGAAGTCGGTTTGCTGCTTCAGGCAATTCCCGCGTAATGGGGCAGCACACCGCAACAGGGAGCAACTTCCGTTTTGTTTAGCATTCCGCCCGGGCGTTTCGACCGACGAGCAGGGTAGAGAGAACATCGTGTTGAATAATTATTACGCTTCGCACGGGACAATTTCAAGCTGTTTTTATCGGACCAAAACGGTCGCTAAGCGAGGTAATTCAGCAGACGCTTCACGTCACCCATCAGATGTTCGAAACCGGGGAAGGTCAGCGACTGAGGGCCGTCCGACAGCGCCTTCTCCGGTTCGGGATGCACCTCCACCAGAACGCCGTGGGCGCCGGCCACCATGGCGGCCAGGGTCATGGGCGGAACCAGGCTGCGTTTGCCGGTGGCGTGTGACGGGTCGACCATGATCGGCAGGTGCGACAACTCCTTGATCAGCGGTACGACAGACAGGTCCAGGGTGTTGCGGGTGGCGGTCTCGAAGGTGCGGATACCCCGCTCGCAGAGAATAACCTGTTCATTTCCCTCGGCCAGGATATATTCGGCCGCGGCCAGGAACTCCTCCACCGTGGCGCTCATGCCGCGCTTGAGCAGCACCGGCTTACGGATCCTGCCCAGTTCGCGCAGCAGATCGAAGTTCTGCATGTTGCGTGCACCCACCTGCAAAAGGTCGGCATATTCGGCCACCAACCCGATGTTATCCAGGCTCATGATCTCGGTCACAATCGGCAGGCCGCTTTCTTTTCCGGCAATGGCCAGCAGTTTCAGCCCCTCTTCACGCAGTCCCTGGAAGGTATGCGGCCCGGTGCGCGGTTTGAAGGCCCCGCCCCGCAGCATGTCGCCGCCGCACTTCTTCACGAAGAGCGCCGTCTTGACGATCTGCTCCTCACTCTCCACAGCACACGGCCCACCCACCACCACCGGGCGACACCCCTGACCGACCTTGACCCCGGCTACATCCACAATCGTCGGTTCGGGATGAAAATCACGCGAAACAAGCTTGTAGGGCTTGGAGACATGGAGCACACGCTGTACGCCGGACATCTCCAGAATCTTGGTATCATCAACATAACCGTGGTTGCCCAGTACGCCGATGGCGGTGCGCTCGCTGCCCGGAATCGGTTCAGCCCTGAACCCCATATCCTTAACAACTTCGGAAATAGCATCAACATCCGCCTGTGTGGCGTTGTGGTTCATAACAATCAGCATACAAACTCCTTAACGACGTATGTAACCACGAAGTACACGAAGAAACACAAAGAAAACATAGATCCACGGGAGATTGCAACCCGCGTAAGTGTCAGTCTGCATTTCGGCTATTATTGGTGACCCTTCGTGACCTTCGTGGTAAATCGCACTGCTTCTACTCGTGGCGTTCACACAGTTTCTGCAGCTTCTCCATCTGATGGATCACCACCCGGTTGCCCTGTACCTCAATGATACCCTCTTCTTTCATCTTCTTGAAGGTGCGGGAGATGGTTTCACTGGCGGTGCCCAGTCGCGAAGCGATCTCACCCTTTTTTATTCCCAGGTCGACATAGGTGATCCCACCGAAACTGGTGGATTTCTCTTCTGCCCGGCGGACCAGAAATGAAGCCAGCCGCGAGGTGACATCAGCAAACGAGAGCTCCTCAATCTGTCGGGCAAATCGGCGCAGCATCAATGAGAGCGAGACTACCAGGTTCAGGGAGAAGCCGGGGTTTCTGCCCATCAGCTCCAGGAAGCCCTCCCTGGGCAGGTACAACACCTCTCCGGCCTCCATGGCACGTGCCTCGGCCGGGTATTTACCGTCCCCGAAGAAGGCCGCCTCGGCAAATGTCTCACCAGGACGGACAAAGTGCAACACCTTCTCCCGACCGTCATGCGCGATCCGGCAGAGCTTGATGCTGCCGGACACCAGCAGGTAGAAACCGGTGGCGACATCGCCCTCCCCGAACAGGGATTCACCCTTCCTGAACTTGCGCCGCACGGTGATCGTGGCAAGCTCGGCCAGGTCAGGGTCGTTCAACCCGGAGAAGAGCATGGATTGTTTGAGCAGCGCGATCAGTTCCATAAATTAAAACCTTGCTCTCACAGAGCTCACAGAGACACGGAGAAAATCAAACAAAGAAACTGATTTTGATTATAACCCCAAAAGCCTTAAATTCTGATTTTATGCTTTTCTCTGAGCCTCTGTGAGCTCTGTGAGAGACAAATTATTTCTTCAAGAATATTTTGATCTTCTCCGCTACCTGGGGGGCGGTGAAGCCGAACTTCTCGGCCAGCACCTTATCAGGAGCCGAGGCGCCGAAATGCTCGATACCTATGAACAGGCCGTCGCAGCCGATAAAACGTCCCCAGGACTCACTACGCCCGGCCTCGAAAGCAACACGCGGAACCCCGGTCGGCAGGACCGCATCGCGGTAGGACTGCGGCTGGGCCATGAACTGCTCCAGGCAGGGCACCGAGACGATACGGGCCTGGATGCCGTTTGCAGCCAGAGTGGCTGCCGCTTCGACGGCCACATGCACCTCGGAGCCGCTGGCCATGATCACAACATCAGCGGAAGCGGGAGCGGCAACCACATAGCCACCCTTGAGGCAATCGGCAGGGATGAAATCCGCCGACCGGGCAATAACCGGCAGTTTCTGGCGAGTCAGGATCATGGCGGTCGGGCCGGTTGTGTGCTGCAGGGCCGAGACCCACATCATGGCGGTCTCGATGCCGTCGGCCGGACGGATGACCTGGACGTTGGGGATCAGGCGCAAAGAGGCCACATGCTCGATCGGCTGGTGGGTCGGGCCGTCTTCACCGACGAAGAAGGAATCGTGGGTGAAGATGTAGAGTGTCTGCAGGTTCATCAGTGCCGACAGGCGGATCGTCGGGCGGCAGTAATCGGAAAAGACCAGGAAGGTGGCGCCGTAGGGAATGAAGCAGCCGTAGAGCCCCATGCCGTTGACCACCGCACCCATGGCGTGTTCGCGGACGCCAAAGTGCAGGTTGCGTCCGGTAAAGGCGCCGGTCTGGATCGAACCGACACCCTTGATATCGCTGTTGTTAGAGGGCGCCAGATCGGCCGAACCGCCGACCAGCGAGGGCACCAGGGCGGCAGCCTTCTGCAGCACCGCGCCGGACAGGGCGCGGGTGGCGCCGTCCTTGCCGGCGACGGCAGCCAGCAGTTCCTCCGCCAGGTTGGCCGGAAGCTGTTTGCCCCACATCTGGTCCCAGAGCCGGGCCTTTTCCGGATTGGTGGCACGCCACTCCGCAAAGCCGCGCTGCCATTCTGCATGGGTCGTCTTCTTGGCTGCGACCTGCGCGCGGCAGGTAGCCAGCACCTCATTGGGAATCTCGAAGGGACCGTAGCCCCAGCCCAGATTCCTGCGGGTGGCGGCGATCTCCTCGGCCCCCAGGGGCGAACCGTGGGCGCTGGAGGAACCCTGGCACTTCGGGCTGCCGTAGGCGATCTTGGTGGTGGCGATGATGAGCGAAGGCTTGCCGGTCTCGGCCTTGGCGGCGGCGATGGCGGCGGTGATCTGGGCGTAGTCATGGCCGTCGATGCTCTGGACATGCCAGCCGCAGGCGTTGAAGCGACCAGCCACATCCTCGGACCAGGCCAGGTCGGTTGCACCTTCGATGGTGATGCTGTTGCTGTCGTAGATGTAGACCAGGTTACCCAGCTTGAGGTGGCCGGCCAGTGCCGCGGCCTCGTAGCTGATCCCCTCCTGCAGGCAGCCGTCGCCCATCAGGGCGTAAATGGTGTGATCGATGGGTTTGAAGGCCCCGGTGTTGAACCGCTCGGCCGCCATCCTGGCGGCGATACCCATGCCGACGCCATTGGCGAAGCCCTGGCCCAGCGGGCCGGTGGTGACCTCCACGCCGACGGTGTGCCCGTACTCGGGATGCCCCGGGGTCTTGCTCCCCCACTGGCGAAAGTTCTTCAACTCGTCCAGCGACAGGTCATAGCCGAACAGGTGCAGCAGTGAATAAAGCAGCATGGAGCCGTGGCCGGCCGACAGGATGAAGCGGTCGCGGTTGGCCCAGGTCGGGTCTTCGGGATTGAAGGAGAGGAAGTTGCCCCACAGGGAGAAGGCACAGTCGGCGGCTCCCATGGGGAGGCCGGGGTGGCCCGAATTGGCTTTGTCAACGGCATCGGCGGAGAGAAGTCTGATGGCATCGGCGCACTGCCGGGCCTTGTCTGCGGGGATAACGGTGGGCTGCATGTCGGTGATACTCCTTGCTGTGGTATGTTATGAAACGAAGTGGTTAAATCCTTGATGTGACTGATGAAAAGGCTGTCCGTTGGCATCGAGGACCGCCACCTCCGGAGAGCTCGTTACTATACCAACAGGGGCCGCCTCAATGCCACACTTTTTCATGAGGGCGATGATTTTTTCGCGGCCGTCGGGATGGGCGGTAAAGCAGAGTTCGTAATCCTCGCCGCCGGACAGTGCAAGGGCATGGGGGAAGGCCGGCAGACCGGCGGCAGCGGCACGGAACTGCGGGGAAAGCGGCAGGTCCGCCAGGCGGATGATGCCCCCCACCCCGGACAGTTCGGCGATGTGCCCGAAGTCGCCCAGGATACCGTCACTGACGTCGATCATGGCCGTAACCTGACCCGATCCGGCCAGTACAATGCCGGCGGTCGTGCGCGGGATCGGGTCCAGCAGGCGATTGAGGAGATATTCTTCTCCTTCTCCCCGTTCCACCAGCTTCAACCCCATGGCCGCATCACCCAACGTTCCGGTCACCCAGATCTCGTCTCCCGGCCGGGCGCCGGATCGGCGCAGGATCAGTTCGGGCAGTTGTTCACCTATGATGGTCACGGAGATCACCAGGCCCTGTTTCGAGGAGCAGGTGTCGCCGCCAATCAAGGCCACGCCATGCTCCCCGGCCATGGCCAGAAAACCGCGGGTGAATTCGTCGAGGAAATCGAGGGGCATGTCAGCCGGAATGGCCAGTGACAGGGTAGCCCAGCGGGGGATGCCCCCCATGGCGGCGATGTCAGAGATATTGATTGCCAGAGACTTGCGCCCCAGGCGGTAGGGATCGTGCCAACAGCGACGGAAATGCACGTCCTCCAGCAGCATATCGGTGGAGGTCAGTAATTGCATACCGGATGTCAGAGCGGTCACGGCGGCATCGTCACCGATGCCGGTAACGACGCCTCTGCCAGAGCGGGCAGCATTGGCGATGCGGGAGATAAGACCGAATTCGCCGAGATCGACGAGGTTGTTATTCTTCATGGAAAAATGATCCTCATGTAAAGAGGTAACCGTCTGCACCAAACTGATTCGCCTTCTTTTAATATCCCATCACCAATCCCCGCGCAAGCAAATCGTCACAAATGAAAACGGGGCATGACGAACTGATCGCCATGCCCCGTAAGTGCTTCCTGCTGTCCCAGCCTGATTAGGCCCTGGCCCCTTTTCTCACCACTGTTTTGGTGGCCGGGGCAGGCACCTTGGCCGGTTTGGCCTTGGACGCGGCTGTCGGAAGTTTCTCCAGCGCCAGCTTAAGTACCTCGCTAACCTCCTGGACCGGGACGATCTTGACCTTCTTGAGGATCTCGGCCGGGATATCCTCCAGGTCTTTCTTGTTCTGGAAGGGGATGATGACAATCTTCATCTCGGAGCGCACCGCCGCCAGAATTTTCTCCTTGAGGCCGCCGATGGGCAGCACCTTGCCGCGCAGGGTGACTTCGCCGGTCATGGCGACGTCCTTGCGAACCGGGATGCGGGTGATGACCGAAACCAGCGCCGTGGTCATGGCGACGCCGGCCGAGGGGCCGTCCTTGGGGATGGCGCCGGCCGGGACATGCACGTGGATCTCATGCTCCTGGAAGAATTCCGGCTTGATGTTGAACTCGGCGGCATGGGCGCGGATATAGGAGTGGGCCGCCTGGACCGATTCCTTCATGACGTCGCCCAGCTGGCCGGTCAGGGTCAGACCGGGCTTGCCGCTCATCACACTGGCCTCGATGTGCAGGATCTCACCACCCACCGGTGTCCAGGCCAGACCGTTGACCACACCGATCTCATTGTGGTCCAGGTCTTCTTCGCGCAGGTATTTCGGCGCTCCGAGAAAGGGATGCAGCCCTTTGACGGTTATTTTGACAGTTTTCTTTGATCCTTCAGCCACCTTGCGGGCCACCTTGCGGCAGACCGTGCCAATGTTGCGCTCCAGGTTACGCAGGCCGGCTTCGCGGGTGTACTTGGCGATGATCTCGCGGATGGCGTCGTCATCGAAGCTGATATGCTTGTCCTTTAACCCGTTTTCCTTGATCTGGCGCGGCACCAGGTAGCGCTTGGCGATAGCCAGCTTTTCTTCTTCGGTGTAGCCGGCCAGGTTGATGACCTCCATGCGGTCGCGCAGGGCCGACGGCACCGGGTCGATCTGGTTGGCCGTGGCAATGAACATGACGTTGGAGAGGTTGTAGGGCTGACTGATGTAGTGGTCGGAGAAGGAGTGGTTCTGCTCCGGGTCCAGCACCTCCAGCAGGGCCGAGGAGGGATCGCCCTTGTAGTCGTAGCCCAGCTTGTCGATCTCGTCCAGCATGATGACCGGGTTGGTGGTGCCGGCCTGTTTCATTCCCTGGATGATGCGACCCGGCAGTGCACCGATATAGGTACGGCGGTGGCCGCGGATCTCGGCCTCGTCGCGCACGCCACCCAGGGACATGCGCACAAACTTGCGACCCATGGCGCGGGCGATGGATTTGCCCAGCGAGGTCTTGCCGACGCCGGGGGGGCCGACAAAACAGAGGATCGGGCCCTTCATCTTCTTCTTCAGCTTGCGCACCGCGAGGAACTCCAGGATGCGCTCCTTGATCTTGTCCAGGTAGAAGTGGTCGTCATTGAGGATCTTCTCGGCCCGGGCGATATCCAGACTGTCACGGGAGGCCTTGCTCCAGGGGATCTCCACCAGCCAGTCCAGATAGGTGCGGATAATGCCGGCTTCACCGGCATCCGGATGCATGTTCTCCAGGCGTCCCAGCTGCTTGAGGGCCTCTTTCATGACAGCCTCGGGCATCCTGGCAGCCTCGATGGCTTTGCGGATCTCGACCAGCTCCTCCTTTTCCCCGCCATCGCCCAGTTCCTGCTGGATGGCCCGCATCTGCTCGCGCAGGTAATACTCGCGCTGGTTCTTGCCCATCTCTTCGCGGGCTGCACTCTGGATCTTGGCCTGAACGCTGAGGAGTTCAACTTCCCGGTTGAGGAGCTCGTTTACCTTGGTCAGGCGGACGATCGGATCGTTTATCTCCAGCAGCGTTTGAGCGTCAGCAACCTTCAGGCCGAGGTTACTGGCGATCAGGTCAGCCATGCTTCCGGGATCCTGGATATTTTCCAGGATGACCATCACCTCGGGGGAGATCTGCTTGCCCAGCTCAATCACCTTGGCCAGCTGTTCCCGAACGGTACGGAGCAATGCCTCGGTCTCCAGTGAGACATCCAGAAGCAGGTGATCGGTCTGGCGCTCGGTACGCACAAGGTAAAAAGGCTTGTCGCTGACATATTCTGTAATGCGCGCCTTGGCCAGTCCCTGCACGAGAATCTTGACCCTCCCGTCCGGAAGCTTGAGCATGCGCATGATCATAGCCACGGTGCCGACTTCATAGATCTTTTCCGGAGTAGGATCTTCATCGCCAATGTCATGCTGGGTGGCCAGAAGTATCATGCGATCGCCGGCCAGGGCGCTGTCCACGGCCTTGATTGACATCTCACGACCGACAAAGAGCGGGATGATCATAAACGGATAGACCACCACATCCCGTACCGGCAATAGCGGAATCAGCTCGGGAATCTTCAGCTCTTCAGCGTCCTGCTTTTCATTATCTTTTTCGATTTCGCTCAATCGAGTATCTCCTTTATGGGGACCTTCCGGTCATTGGTCTTGAGGCAGCTTACCCGCAGCACCCCGCGTCGGTATTCTGCCGAAATGGAACACGGATCGAAGCTGCAGGGAATATGAACCGCATGATGAAAGCGGCCGTGGCTGCGTTCCAGACATACAAAACGGGCCTGTGCCTCGGCCTGTTCCCGCGGGCGTTGCGCATCGAGCACAAGGGTCAGGCCGCATACGGTCAGGGTGATGTCATCGATCCGGAATCCGGGCAGATCGAATTCCAGGACTATCTGATTGCCGGTTTCATACATATCCACCAAGGGCCGGTTTTCATGTTCGTCATGGATGTCACGAAGTTCGAGCGCATGCAGCAGACTGCGGATCTCTCCGATGTGACGACTGAAAATTTCCTGATGGAACGGCTTTTTGCATGAAAATCGCGACATATGGCTACCTGTCTGCTGCATGGAGGATTAAAAAACCCGCCTGTGAAGATGTAACCATTCCTGACCCGGTTGTCAAGGTTGGCGGCTGTCAGCTGCCGGCTGCAGCAAACAAGGATTAACGCAGTACGTACGTTAACGGACTGATTTTCGACCGGAAAGAGCAGAAGACAATTTCTAACTTACCAGCCCTGCTGCGCAGGATACGTGCATTAACGAAATTATTTCCTGCAATAAAAACGGATAAAACAATTTCTAACTTACTAAAAATGAATTGACTTTATACCCTGTTTTCGAGATATGTTCATTTTTTGTTCACAGTTGCATCATCTGCAGTAATACATTTATTGAGTGAGTGACCTGCTCATTCACCGGGATTGTTGGAGAGTCATATCATGGAAAAATGGAATATCAGTGATTCCGCCAAGATTTACAACATGGACAACTGGGGCGCCGACCTGTTCTCGATTAACAAGAAAGGGAACATGTGTGTCCATCCCTCGTCCAACTCCAAGCAGTCCATCGATCTGCGGGCCCTGACCGACGACCTGATCAAGCGAAAGATCAAACCGCCGATCCTGCTGCGTTTCATGGACGTGCTCCAAGGGCGCATCGCCTCCATCAACCGCGTCTTCAAAAACGCCATCACTGAGAACGACTATCCGGCCCGGTACCAGACCTTCTACCCGATCAAGGTCAACCAGCAGCGCCAGGTGGTCGAGGCCATCGCCAGCTACGGCAAACGCTACAACATCGGCCTGGAGGTCGGTTCCAAACCCGAGTTGGTGGCCGGCATCTCCATCTCCACCGGCAACGGCCTGCCGATCATCTGCAACGGTTATAAGGATGCCGAATACATCGAGACGGTTCTCTACGCCACCAAGATCGGCTATGACATCACCCTGGTGGTTGAGAAACTGTTCGAGTTGGAAAAGATCCTGGAACTGTCCAAAAAGACCGGCATCATGCCCAAGCTGGGCATCCGGGTCAAACTCTCCTCTAAAGGGACCGGCAAATGGGCCACCTCCGGCGGTGAAGACGCCAAGTTCGGCCTTCGCATGTCTGAGATCATCGCCGCCATCCGCATGCTGGAGGAACAGGGTATGCTGGAGTGCGTCAAGCTGCTGCACTCCCACATCGGTAGCCAGATCACCAAGATTGACAAGATCAAGACCGCCCTGATCGAAGCGGCCCGGGTCTACACAGAGATGCGCAAGCTGGGGGTAGGGATCGAATACCTGGACATCGGTGGCGGATTGGGTGTCGATTACGACGGTTCCAAGTCGAGCTACTTCTCCAGCGTCAACTACACCATCGAGGAATACGCCAACGACGTCATCTATCAGATCAAGAACATCTGCGACGAGGCCGGAGTGGAGTGTCCGAACATCATCTCCGAATCCGGCCGGGCCACCGTCGCCCATTATTCAGTCCTGGTGACCAACGTACTCAACACCAACACCCAGAACCTGATGCCTGACTTCGAGGAGATGCTGGCCCAGTCGGAAAAGGTCGCCCCCACGGTCAGGAAGCTGCAGGATATCTACAAAAGCATCGACCGCTACTCGCTGCGCGAGGACTACCACGACACGCTGCAGCTGATCAACGAGGCGGTCAGCCTGTTCAACCTGGGCTACCTGACCCTCAACGACCGGGCCATAGCCGAATGGCTCTACTCCAAGATCATCAGGAAGATCAGCGGCATCGTCGAGAAGACCAAGCCGCTCCCCGAGGAGCTGCAGAACTTCCAGCTACACCTGCGCCAGACCTATTTCGCCAATTTTTCGTTGTTTCAGTCAATCCCCGACTCCTGGGCCATTGACCAGCTTTTCCCGATCATGCCGATCCAGCGCCTCAACCAGAAGCCGGACGTAATGGCCTCCATCGCCGACATCACCTGCGACTCGGACGGTGAGATTACCAGCTTCGTCGGCGAAAACGGCCGCACCAAGTCCCTGCCGCTGCACAAAATCAAGAAGGACGAAGACTATTACATCGGCTTCTTCCTGATCGGCGCCTACCAGGAGATCCTGGGCGACCTGCACAACCTGTTTGGCGACACCAACGCCGTGCACATCACCTTCAATAAGAAGACCGGCTACATGATCGATACGGTCATCAACGGCGACGCCACCTGGGAGACCCTGAAATACGTCCAGTACAAGGGGCCGGAGATCCTCAAGCACGTCCGCGACAACCTGGAGAAGGGCGTGGCCTCCAAGAAGATCTCCATCGAGGAGAGTAGCCACTTCATCGAGCTGCTTGACAAGACCCTGCTGGGCTACACCTACCTGGGCGAATAAGCGTACTTCATTTTTTTTGTAAAATTTTTGTTACGGGCATTGCGCTGAAAGGCGAATGCCCGTATTATCTTTCAGCTTTATGAAATGTTACTTTTTTTGCGGCGGCAGATTCGTGATGATGACGACGGCGGTAAGGAGTCAGGCCCGCAGACGTAGCAGCGCTACGTCGAGGAGCATGGTGACGGACTGACGGGCTTCAGGGCGCGAATATGGCGTCGCCTACAGGAGGAGAATATGAGCAAAGTTCTGATAATCGGAGCCGGCGGCGTCGGCCAGGTCGTCGCCCACAAATGCGCCCAGCGCCGCGACATCTTCACGGAGATCACTCTGGCCTCGCGCACCAAGTCCAAATGCGACATCATTGCCGCACAACTGGGGGGCAGCATAAACACCGCCCGGGTTGATGCCGACAACGTCCCGGAACTGGTGGCCCTGATCAAGCAGGTCCAGCCAAAGCTGGTAATCAACGTGGCCCTCCCCTACCAGGATCTGCACATCATGGACGCCTGCCTGGAGACCGGAGTTGACTACCTGGATACCGCCAACTACGAACCTCTGGACACCGCTCATTTTGAGTACTCCTGGCAGTGGGCCTATCAGGACCGCTTCAAAGCTGCCGGCATCATGGCCCTTCTGGGTTCCGGTTTCGATCCGGGCGTAACCAACGTCTACACCGCCCTGGCCGCCAAGAAATATCTCGATGTTGTTGAAGAAATCGACATCATCGATGCCAACGCCGGCTCCCACGGCCAGCCCTTTGCCACCAACTTCAATCCGGAGATCAACATCCGCGAAGTGACCGCTATCTGCCGCCACTGGGAGAACGGCCAGTTCGTCGAGTCTCCGGCCCTCTCCACCAAGCGGGTCTTCGACTTCCCGGAGGGGATCGGGCCCATGAACTGCTACCGCCTCTACCATGAGGAGATGGAGTCCATCGTCAGGCACATCCCGACCATCAAAAAGGCCCAGTTCTGGATGACCTTCTCGGACAACTACCTCAAACACCTGGAAGTGCTTCAGAACGTCGGCATGACCCGTATCGATGAGGTGGAGTTCAACGGCCAGAAGATTGTCCCGATCCAGTTCCTCAAGGCACTGCTTCCCGATCCCGGCTCCCTGGGTCCGCTGACCAAGGGCAGGACCTGTATCGGCGTCATCGCCAGAGGCTATAAGGACGGCCAGAGGAGACAGGTCTACATCTACAATATCTGCGACCACGAAGCCTGCTACAGGGAGGTCCAGTCACAGGCCATCAGCTACACCACTGGTGTACCGGCCGTGGTCGGTGCCATCATGATGCTGACCGGTAAATGGCATGCACCCGGTGTCTGGAACATGGAGCAGTTCGATCCGGAGCTGTTTCTGGATGTGCTTGGACCAATGGGACTGCCAACGGTGGTAATCGATGGCGGTGAATGGCCGGAGTTGTAATACGTTGAACGGTATCGATATCCCGAAAATTCTCGAAATCGCCCCCTCTCCCGCCTATGTAGTGGACCTGGGCAGGTTGCGCCATAACCTGGCCATCCTGGACCATGTGCAGCAGAAGAGCGGCGCCAGGATCCTCATGGCCATGAAGGCTTTCTCCATGTGGTCGGTCTTCCCGCTTATCAGCCAGACTCTGCAGGGGGTCTGCGCCAGCTCACCTTGGGAGGCGCGTCTGGGACGCGAGGAATTCGGCGGCGAGGTACACAGTTTCTCCGCCGCCTTCAAGGAAAGCGATGTTGTCGAACTGTTGAAAATCTCCAACCACCTGGTGTTCAACTCTTTTGGCCAGTTGGAACGCTTCCGACCGTTGTGGGAAAAGAGCGGCGTCTCCATTGGCCTGCGGGTCAATCCTGAACATTCGGAGGGGCACACCGAGATCTACGACCCCTGTGCCCCCAAATCGCGCCTTGGCATCCCGCGGATGGAGTTCGAAGGGAGATCGCTGGCCGGAGTGGAGGGTCTACACTTCCATACCCTCTGCGAACAGCTCTTCGAACCACTTGAGAGAACCGCCCGTGCCTTCGAGGATAAGTTCGGGGAATTCCTGTCCGGCATGAAATGGCTCAACCTGGGGGGGGGACATCACATCACCCGTGAGGGGTATGACATCGACGGGCTGGTGGAACTGGTCAAGTATTTCAAGGGGAAATACGACCTGGAGATCTACCTGGAACCGGGCGAGGCGATCGCTATCGGCACCGGCGTCCTGGTGGGTGAGGTGCTGGATATCATCAATAACGGTATGGAAATTGCCATCCTGGATGTTTCGGCCACCTGCCATATGCCGGACATTCTAGAGATGCCCTACCGTCCCGTCATAACCGGCGGATTCGACCCGGGAGAGAAGTCCTACACCTACCGTCTGGGAGGACCTTCCTGCCTGGCGGGGGACATCATCGGCGACTGGTCCTTCGAACGACCGTTGAAAGTCGGCGACCGAATGGCTTTCGAGGACATGTCTCACTATACCATGGTCAAGACAACCACCTTCAACGGCATCCAGCACCCGCATATCTGCACTTTCGAACCGGAGACCGGTGAGTTGAAGACCGTACGCAGCTTCGGGTATCAGGATTTCAAGAGCAAGCTTTCCTGAATTGAGAAACAAAACCATTATAGCTTTCACCACAGAGGACACGGAGAACACCAAAGATAAGAACGGGGAAAGACTGTTTATACGGATAAAATCGTAAAACGTGTAACAGTTATAACTTCTTACATTACTT
Organism: Geobacteraceae bacterium; assembly: GCA_016720395.1. GTDB lineage: Bacteria > Desulfobacterota > Desulfuromonadia > Geobacterales > Pseudopelobacteraceae > CAIPTY01. The sequence goes on from JADKKR010000001.1 coordinate 46,938, forward strand.
CGAATTTTTCCCGTCTTTCCTTCGTGTTTTTCGTGTTACAAGCTTTTGATTCTAAACGAGGTACTCACAATGGATCTTAAAACCAGAATATGGATGACCGGCTCGCTGGACTGGTTCGGTTATATCGGGAATGAGGAAATGTTTCTGGGTCATCGCTCCTTTCCCAATCCGCCGGAAGAGGGTGACGAGTGGACGACCGAGGTCGGTGATATGTTCAAAATCATCGACGGCGAGATCACGCTGATGGGCAAGACCGAACCTCCAAAAAAATACTGGTGATCCTGCGAGAATCCTGACACATCCGCGCCAGGGTCTCACCCTGCTTCCCCTTTACATCCCGTCAGAGCTCTGCTATCACCATTGCATGTCACAATCTCCGCCAACAGTCATTGAAGTCGCCGTCGCAATTCATCTGGACAAGACCTTCCACTACCGGGTCCCGGACCATCTTGCAGGGCGCGCCCTGCCCGGCCACCGGGTCTTCGTCCCCTTCGGCCACCGCAAGCTGACCGGCTATATCCTTGGCTATGTCGCAGAAGCCCCCGACAGCAAACTCAAAGACATTATAGACGTTCTGGATCCTGATCCGCTCTGGACCAACAACGAACTGGAGTTTTTCCGCTGGATAGCTGCCTATTACCTCCACCCCCTCGGTGAGGTTATCAAAACGGCTCTACCGGCCGGAATCAACCTGCAGTCGCGCAAGGGTGAACCCGATTCCGAGCGGCAGGTCAGCGGCGGCAGGAGCATCAAGCGCGAGCGCTTCTACCGGCCAACCGTCACTGCCGAGGCCGGACGGCAACCGGGCAGCAAGGCCTCTGAAATACTGGAAGTAATCCGCGAGGCGGGTGAGATGCCGTCCGCGGACCTGAGGCGACGCTTCGGCCAGTGCACTACGCAACTGAAGCGGTTGGAAGAGCTTAACCTGGTGCAGGTGGAAGAGCGCGAGGTCTACCGGAACCCCTTCGGTGAGGAAGCCTTTGAGCGCGATACCCCCAAAGGACTCAATGTTCAGCAGGCCAACGCCTTGAACCATATCACCGAGGCACTTAACATCGGCAGTTTCAGTCCGTTCCTGCTACACGGCGTGACCGGCAGCGGCAAGACCGAGGTCTACCTACAGGCCATCGCCCATGCCCTCACAAGTGGTGACAATGCACTGGTGCTGGTGCCGGAGATCTCCCTGACACCGCAACTGGTTCGGAGATTCAGGGGCCGCTTCGGCAGCGGTATCGCGGTGTTGCACAGCGCCTTGTCCGACGGCGAGCGTTATGACGAGTGGCGCCGGATCAGGCGCGGTCAGGTGCGCATCGTGATCGGCGCACGTTCGGCGCTCTTTGCACCGCTGGAACGGATCGGCATCATCGTGGTCGACGAGGAGCACGAGTCGTCCTTCAAGCAGGCCGACGGCCTGCGCTACAACGCCCGCGACCTGGCTCTGGTCCGCGCCAGTATGGAAAAGGCCGTGGTCGTACTCGGCTCTGCAACGCCCTTGATCACCAGCCTGTACTCCGCCAAAATGGGTAAACTGAAGCTCCTGTCCTTGACGGAAAGGGTCGAGAACCGGCCAATGCCTCAGGTTACCGTCGTCCCGATGCAGGGGATAAAGGAGACCATCTCCCCCCAACTTGCCCGGGCACTGGAAGATACGCTGGCTGCCGGCGAACAGTCACTGGTATTTCTCAACCGGCGGGGCTTCGCCACGTTTCTGGTCTGCGGTGACTGTGGGGAGCCGCTCACCTGCCCCAACTGCTCAGTGACACTCACCTACCATCGCCAGCGCCGGCAGAGCGTCTGCCATTATTGCGATTACGCAGTTCCTGCGCCGGGAACATGTCCGGCCTGTGATTCCCTGGAGATGAAGGAACTGGGCGCCGGCACTGAACGGGTGGAAAGCGATCTGCGTCAAGTGCTTCCTGCGGCTATTCTTGTCCGCATGGACAGTGACACCACCTCCGGCAAGGACAGCCACAGCCGCCTGCTGAAGCGAATGGCAGACCGGTCAGCCGACATTCTTATCGGCACCCAGATGATCGCCAAGGGACATGATTTTCCCGGCGTAACGCTGGTGGGGGTGGTTAATGGCGAGGCCAGCCTGAACATGCCGGACTTTCGCAGCGCTGAACGCACCTTTCAGCTCCTGTCACAGGTCATCGGACGGGCAGGTCGGGGTGAGCTTCCCGGTCGGGTGATCGTCCAAGCGCTCGACTCGTCACATTACGCTATCCAGTGCGCCATCGAGCATGACGGTGAGAGCTTCTATAAACAGGAGCTGGAATTCCGCAGCGAAGCAGGTTATCCACCCTTTACCCACTTGGCGGCCCTGTCGCTCTCAGGGACTTCAGAGAAGGCCGTTCAAGAACGCGCCGATTTGACGGCCCGCCTGCTGGGGCGCCTGAAAAAGGAACTCTCCCTGCGTATCGAGATACTCGGCCCGGCCCCGGCCCCGATGTATCGCCTGCGCGGGCGCTTCCGCCGCCAGATACTGCTCAAGTCTCCGAACCGTGCCGACCTGCGCAGACTGGCTGCGGCCTGGCAGTCTCGACACGAGGCGTCCACTCTCGTTCGCGAGATCATCGATATCGATCCGGTCGACACGATGTAAACCCGCCACTGCTACCCGAATCATCTTAAATGCAGCACCCACAGGTACTTTAAAGTCGAAAAGGCCGCCCGATTGGGGCGGCCTTTCTGCGATTGATACTTTTCCTGTAATTCAGTTCTTAAAAACCTACCAGGTCTTACGGCCGTGGCAGGAGTTGGAACAGGATCGCGACGTAGTATTCCAACCAATGGTGGTGGCCAGGTTCTTGACGCCGTTGTTGTGCGTTGCAGCATTTACTGTTGTGCTGCTGAATCCGGAACCATGACAAGTTGCACATCCAATGTTCCTGCCGCTATGGAATGAATGCTCACCTGTTGCAGGCGGAATGGCATGGCAGCTGCCGCACGTTGCCACCGGCGGTGTGACCGGAGGTGGGGTTGTTGATACAAGCACGCCGGCAATTGCCTGGATTTCGGCAGCGGTCAGGGTTCTTGTCGTATACGGTGCAGCTGCCATCCTTACACCGATCTGGGCTGCTGTGGCATTCTTTTTAGCAGATGTTGCCAAAGGACCATGACAGGAGGCGCAATTGGCAGCGTAAAGAGCCACACCATCGACTGTTGTGACCGGCGGTGTTACTGGAGGTGTGACCGGAGGGGGGGGTGTTGCTGCAAGCACGCCGGCGATTGCCTGGATTTCGGCAGCAGTCAGGGTCCTTGTCGTATACGGTGCAGCAGCCATCCTTACACCGATCTGGGCTGCTGTGGCATTCTTTTTGGCAGATGTTGCCAAAGGACCGTGACAGGAGGCACAGTTGGCAGCGTAGAGAGCGGCTCCATCGACAGTTGTGGTCGGCGGCGTGACTGGCGGTGTGACCGGAGGAGGTGTTGTCGCAAGCACGCTGGCAATTGCCTGAATCTCAGCATTGGTAAGGGCTCTTGTCGAATATGGTGTAGTACCCATTCTCAACCCGATCTGGGCTGCTGTGGCATTCTTTTTGGCAGATGTTGCCAAAGCCCCGTGACAGGAAGCACAGTTGGCGGCATACAGAGCAGCACCATCAACCACACTTGCCGGAGGTGCAGATGTTGGAGTTCCCGCAGAAGTAGTTCCACTTGCTGAAGTTGCACTATCTCCGCTACCGCCGCACCCTGATACGAGGCCTACTGTAATTACCGCTGCCATCACCAGCATTGCTTTCAATATTGACTTCATAATCTCTCCTTTGTCCGTTGTCGCCCCGGTTTGGACAATAGAAAACCGGGGACTTAGTATCGAGTGATCGATATTTCGGCGACCCGGCTGTCTCGGTGAGACCCTTAGGCTTTCCGTCCCATCCTCGCGGATGGTTTAGTATTGTCGTGTATCTATTGATGCAGAGAATCTCTGCAACCTAGAACAACAAACCCATTCTCTCTCCTTTCATGAGAATTTGACTGCACACTTCAGATACAAAAAAACCGGGTACCTCGTATCGAATGTTCGATATTTCGGCGACCCGGCTGTCTCAATGAGACCCTTAGGCTTTCCGTCCTACCCTTACGGATAGTTTAGTATTATCGTGTATCTGTTATATAATGTTTTAATACTATCTGAGTAAACAATACACTGCTCACATGAATTAATCAAGCTAATTTACGATAGATCATTACTATGCCGAATTAAATACCCTCGGCTCCGGTCACCATTTCAAATCCTGCGGAAATCTGATATGGTCTGAGGTAGCAGTCTCATGGAGAGCCCACATGCACCATGGCGGGATATACGAAGAAGAAATTGCCGGCAAGGCCTACGACACACGTATCTTGGCCCGTTTTGCACGTTATGTGTCACCGTACCGCGCTTCAATTATCGTTGTACTGCTGATCCTGCCATTGGTGGCGGCCTGCCGGCTGGCCCAGCCATGGATTATCAAACTGGCAATCGACGGCCACATCACCACCGGCAGAATGGAAGGATTGGAAACCATTGCCCTGGCCTTTTCGGGAATCCTGCTGATCGAATCTCTGCTTTCTTTTGTGGAGGTTTTCCTGCTCCAGTCCGTTGGGCAACGGGTCATGGCCGACATGCGGAAAGAGCTCTTCCAGCATGTTATGAACCTGCCGGTTTCATGGTTCGACCGTGTACCGACCGGTAGCGCCGTTACACGCCTGACCAGCGATGTGGAGGTGCTGGGAGAGATGTTCGCCTCCGGCATCATAACCATTGTAGGTGACATCCTGCTTCTGGCAGGCATTGTGTCCATCATGCTCTGGATGAATCCAAAATTGTCTCTGGTCACCTTTTCCGTGCTACCGCTTCTGGGATATGTGGCGTACACCTTTCGTCGGAGGATGCGCCAATCATTTCGCGAGGTGCGTGCCCGCCTGGCCCGACTCAATTCTTTTCTGGCCGAGAGTATCGGCGGCATGCCCATCATACAGGTTTTTAACCGCCAAGAGGATGAGCAGCGGCGGTTCAATGAATTGAACGCCTCTTACCGTGATGCCAATATGCCGGTCATTTTCTGGGACGCCTCGCTCTACGCCATCGTTGAGGCGCTTTCATCCATTGCCGTGGCCCTGATCATCTGGTATGGCGGCGGCGAGATCGTCAGGGGTGCGTTGACGTTCGGTATTCTGGTGGCATTTATTCAGTATATCGAAAAGTTTTTCACCCCAATCCGGGATCTTTCAGCCAAATATTCAGTCATGCAAGGGGCTATGGCCGCGCTGGAACGGATATTTGCGCTGCTTGACACCCCTACGGACAAAACGGAGCCGCAGCATCCAGAAGGGGTTGATCACGCGAACCAGGGCGAGTCCACTGACCGTGTGATCTCTCCAGCCACCCCGCTGATTGAGTTCCGAAAGGTCTCTTTTGCCTATCGTGACAGCGAAAATGCCCTTGAGGACCTTGATCTGATCATCCGCCGTGGTGAACGGATCGCCCTGGTGGGTGAGAGCGGCGGCGGCAAGACGACTATCACACGACTGCTCACGCGGCTGTACGAAGTTGATGGCGGCAGCATCTTAGTCAACGGGACAGACATTCGTTCTATACCCCTGTCTGTCCTGCGGCAACATATCGGTATCGTCCTGCAGGATCCCTGCCTCTTCGCAGGAAGCATCGAATTCAACATCTGCCTGGGTAACGATAAGGCCCGCGCACGGGTCCGCATGGCCGCGGCTGTCGTTGGGGCCGATCACTTCATTGACCGCCTGCCCAGGGGATATGACGAAGAAGTCAGGGAGCGGGGCAATAATTTTTCTACCGGCGAAAAGCAGCTGATCTCATTTGCCCGTGCTGTTGCCTTTGACCCTGAGATTCTCATCCTGGACGAGGCCACTGCCAGCGTGGATTCAGCGGCCGAACAGATGATCCAGAAGGGGATCAGGGCTCTTATGCAGGGACGCACCTCGCTGGTTGTGGCTCACCGCCTGTCCACTATCCAGGATGCAGACCGGATCGTCGTAATCCACCGGGCCCGCAAACAGGAAGAGGGCACGCATCACGAGTTGATACAACTGCAGGGGCTCTACTACAGGCTTCACCAGCTCCAGTTCGCATGAGTATATGCACTTGCAGCTGATACATTAAACTGCTAGTTTTACGCAGTATATACCGACAGGAGAATCCCATGTGCACAACCTGTGGCTGTAGCCCCGATACGATGCTCGACCATGATCATGACAGTGACGGCCGGAAACATTCTCATAGCCATGAGCATGATCACGGCGACGGGCACCATCAACACAAAGACGGCAGACGCACGGTAGTTTCCATCGAGGAGGACATCCTTGCCAAGAACAACAGGCTGGCCGCCTTCAACAGGTCACTGTTCAAGGAGAAAGGCATCTTTGTCCTCAATCTGGTCAGTTCCCCCGGCTCCGGCAAGACAACCCTTCTGGAGCGTACATTGCGGGATCTTTCGGATAAATTCAGATTTTCAGTCATCGAAGGCGATCAACAGACCGACAACGATGCCCAACGGATTGCCGCCACCGGTGTCGCGGTACGCCAGATCAATACCGGTGCAGGCTGCCATCTGGATGCGCACCAGGTCATGCACGGCACCGAGGGCTTTGATCTGGACAATCTTGACATACTGATGATTGAAAATGTCGGCAACCTGGTCTGCCCGGCCGCGTTCGATCTGGGTGAACACCACAAGGTGGCAGTCCTCTCGGTAACCGAGGGCGAAGACAAACCTCTCAAATACCCACAGATGTTCCATAACTCGACGGTCATGCTGCTGAACAAGACCGATCTTCTGCCGCATCTGGATTTCGATGTGGATCGATGCAAGGAATATGCACGGCGGATAAATCCTGCTATCATCATTTTAGAGGTGTCAGCCCGTACCGGCGAGGGGATGGAATCATGGTACCGCTGGCTTGGAGAGGGGGTAGTCCGATAGCCCGAACATCCATCAGGATTACCGGTATCGTCCAGGGCGTCGGGTTTCGCCCCTTCGTGTATCGTCTGGCCGTCGAGATGGGGCTGGCCGGTTGGGTGAGCAACAGCGCCGAAGGTGTGCTTATAGAAGCAAGCAGTTCCGATGAGCGACTGGCACATTTCATCCGCCGGATCAGAAACGAGGCCCCTCCCCTGGCAGTCATCAGCACGATCCAGCACCATGCCCTGCCGGACGACTGCTACGAACAGGAGTTCACCATCCGTGAGAGCAGCGGGAGCGGTATTCATTCCGCACACATTGCACCGGATGCCGCCCTCTGCGACGACTGCCTGCAGGATCTTTTCAATCCTGCTGACCGGCGCTTTCGCTACCCGTTTATCACCTGCACCAACTGCGGCCCGCGCTACAGTATCATCACCGGCATTCCCTACGACCGCCCCAAGACAACCATGGCCTCCTTTTCTCTCTGCCCGGACTGTCAAAAGGAATACTACGACCCGACTGACCGGCGCTTTCATGCACAACCGATCGCCTGCCCGTCCTGCGGACCACAGGTAAGGCTGCTCGACTCATCCGGTCTGCTCGTTTCCGAAAAAGATGCGGCTGTCATACGGGCCGTCGAACTACTGAAAGCGGGTGCGATTCTGGCAGTCAAGGGGATCGGCGGCTACCATCTGGCAACGAATGCCTGTGATACCGAGGCAGTGCGTCGCTTGAGGAACCGTAAAAAACGGGACGAGAAACCGTTCGCTGTCATGGCTTCCAGCCTTTCCTCTGCCCGGACTCTGGCCCTGCTCAGTGAAATGGAAGAGAAACTTTTGGCCTCGCAGGAAAGCCCGATCGTAATTGTCCGCAGAGCAACGGACTGTCCGATCTCGCCACTGATCGCCCCCGACAACCTCCTGCTTGGCCTGATGCTTCCCTACACGCCTCTTCAACATCTGCTGCTGCATGGTGACAATTTTGCGGCGCTTGTCATGACAAGCGCCAACCTGTCAGATGAACCGATTGCATTCCAAGATACCGATGCACTGCAACGGCTTTCAGAGATAGCAGATTTCTTTCTTCTGCACGATCGACCGATTCATATGCGCGGTGACGATTCTGTCATTCGTGTATTCCAGGGCAGGCCGCTCTTTTATCGTCGCGCCAGAGGTTATGCGCCACGCCCTATACGACTGCCGTTCGAGAGCACTTCTTTACTGGCTGTTGGTGCTGAACTCAAAAACACCGTCTGCCTTGTCAAGGGCAGCCAGGCATTTCTCAGTCAGCACATCGGGGATTTGCAGAATGAAACCTCGTTTATATCCTTCCAGCAGACTATCCGGCATTTGAGCGGGTTGCTGGAAGTCTCGGCGGAGATGGTCGCCTGTGACCGGCATCCCGATTATCTTTCATCTGTCCATGCCGCCGAAAGCGGACTGCCGCTCATTCCGGTACAGCACCATCATGCCCACCTGGCGGCCTGCATGGCAGAGAACGGCCTGGATGGCGAAGTCATCGGCCTGATTTTCGATGGCACCGGTTATGGCGGGGATGGAACGGTCTGGGGCGGCGAGTTTCTGGTAGGCGGATACGACAATTTCCGGCGGGTCGGCCATTTCCGTCAGGTGCGCCTGCCGGGCGGCGACAAGGCGGTCCGTGAGCCATGGCGCATGGCTCTGGCATACCTGTACATGACCCAGGGGAATGCAGCATTTTCCCTGAAGCATCCCGTCACCGGCTTTCTCTCGGCTGAAGAAAAGGCACTGTTCTCTATCATGCTTGAGAATGGACTGAACGCCCCGCTGACGTCCAGTTGCGGTCGTCTGTTCGATGCGGTGGCTGCACTGCTCAATATACGACATATTGTGTCTTATGACGGGCAGGCTGCCATTGAACTCGAAGCCCTTGCAGAGACAGGTTATGATGAAAGAAGCTATCGATACACCATCATCTCTGAGAATGGGCAGCCGCTCCAGCTCGATTTTTCAGAAATGTTTCCGGATATTCTCGCCGATATGGATGCAGGGATCCAGACCGCTTCCCTGGCGCGACGATTCCATGTCACGGTCGCCTCTGCCGTCGTGGATGTCTGCATGAGGATAATCAGGACCAGCGGACTTGAACGGGTTGTTCTGTCAGGTGGTGTATTTCAGAATCGCCTTCTGAGCGAAATGATATATACTGCTCTCGACAGCCGCGGGGTGCAGGTGTTCACGCACCGCCTGACCCCTCCCAATGACGGCTGCATCGCCCTGGGGCAGGCGGCGATAGCTGGATGGAAAACAAGGAGGAATAACTGACATGTGCCTCGGCGTCCCGATGAAGATACTGAGCAGAGACGGCGACAACATTGTTGCCGAGGTGGATGGAGTCCAGAAGGAGGCCAGCCTCATGCTGCTCGGGGAGGATGTTGCTGTCGGCGATTATGTCATCGTGCATGCCGGGTTCGCCATCTCTCGACTTGATGAAGCCTACGCCGAGGAGACTATCAGGCTCATGAAAGAGGTCTTCGCTCCCGAGGATATGCAATGAAATTCCAGGATGAGTTCCGTGACCGGAAACTGGTTGAGATCATGGGCGACAATATTCGCCGCATGGCCCGGCAGTTGCGGCGGCCTGTCAATTTCATGGAGGTATGCGGTACTCACACCATGTCCATCTATCAGTACGGCATACGGTCACTGTTGCCGGATAATGTCCATCTGGTTTCCGGACCGGGCTGTCCGGTCTGCGTCACACCTGTGGGCTATGTCGATAATGCCCTGTCATGTGCTGTTGAGCCGGGGAACATTGTGGCCACCTTCGGAGATATGCTGCGAGTTCCCGGCAGCAGTTCATCGCTCATGGAGCAACGGGCTCTCGGCGCAGACGTGCGTATAGTCTATTCGCCCCTTGACGCCGTTGCCCTGGCAGCCGGCAATCCAAGCAGAAGGGTGATTTTTCTGGGAGTGGGTTTTGAAACCACTGCACCTGCTGTCGCAGCCAGCATCCTGGAAGCCGCCCGCCAAGGGCTCGACAATTATTTTGTACTCAGCTCCCATAAAACCATGCCGAAACCGATGGAGATACTGACGGCCGACCCGGAACTCAATCTGGCCGGATATCTCTGCCCGGCCCACGTCAGCACGGTCATTGGCGGCAAGGCCTATTCAGAGCTGGCCCAAAGATTCCACATTCCATGTGTAGTTACCGGTTTTGAACCGGCAGACGTCATGCAAGGCATAGAAATGCTGCTGGGCCAGGTTCTGAAAGCAGAAAGCCGGGTAGAAATCCAGTATTGCAGGGCAGTGACCTGGGACGGCAACCCCAAGGCACAAGCCATCCTTGAGCGGGTATTTTCTCCTGGTGACGCAGAATGGCGGGGATTGGGAGTCCTTCCGGACAGCGGGTTGAACATACGGGAAGGGCTTTCCATGTTCGATGCAGCGAAAGTTCTTGATCTGCCGGAGGTTGCCGGCATTGAACATACTGCCTGCCGGTGCGGCGAGGTGCTGAGAGGCAAGCTGGCCCCCTTTGACTGTCAGCTTTTCGGCACGGCATGCACACCGGAAGAGCCGGTAGGATCCTGCATGGTTTCCAGCGAGGGCACCTGCGCTGCGGCATACAAATACGGGAGATAGCGCCATGTTTACGATGCAGAATCTACGCGACCATTATCGCTTCACTGACCGGGATGCCGAATTGCTCCTGTCGCTTCAGCCTCTGGCGGAGCAGAACCGGGAACGTTTTACGCTTGAGTTCTATGACTATCTCTACAGCCTCCCGGAAACGGCGGCGATCCTTAACAGCACCGACCGCCTGCGACTGCGCAACATGCACAGCAGTTGGTTCATGTCGCTCTTTACCGGAATATATGACAATCATTACATGAGCCATCTGACACGGATCGGCCATGCACATGTCAAGGTAGGCCTCAGCGTACACTTTGTTAATGCGGCCATGAACCAGATCCGTCACTTTTTTCTCAGCCTGATAGATGACAACTATTCAGACCGCGAGCAGCGCCGCGGTCTTCGTGAGGCGGTTGAAAAGATACTCGACATGAATCTGGATGTGATGAGTACCTCGTATCGTGAAGAGGAGATGAAAAAAGTCTTCGTTTCCCGCAAGGTCGAATCGCTGCTGATCAGGGCCACGGAGCGTTTCACCTATGGCCTGAACCTGGCCCTGGTTCTGGCGCTGGCCGGCGTCTCCATTTCGGTCGTCACCCTCTTTGTCTGGGATATCCTGCATATTTTCAAAGGAGATATGGAGAAGGGCATCCTCTCAGCGCTCGGATCATTGCTGATACTCTGGATGATGATCGAACTGATGGACAACGAGATCAAAAATCTCAAGGGTGGCAAGTTCAATATCCTGGTATTCATCGGCGTCATCATTGTAGCAATGATCAGAGAGATTCTTATCTCGACCCTGCGCCATGATGACCTGACAACTCAGGCCTTTCTGGCCGGAACCCTGCTGATTTTGGGGATAGTCTACTACCTGGTCTCGCTGGCCCAGAGAGACCAGCTGAAAAGCTGACGGATGGGCACATTTTCCCATATCATGGCCGGTTTTTCGCTCGGGCTTCGCCATCGACTCCAATTACGGAAAATCCTGAATGAGACCCCGGACACCACCTGCATCCTGACGCTCGATCCAGAGGCATTGAAGTCATCCGGGATAGCAGCCCTCGCATTGGACTTCGATGGCGTGCTGGCGCATCACGGCGCACCGACTCCGCTGCCTGAGGCGATCGAGTGGATGAGGCGCTGCGAGGCCCTCTTCGGCGGCGATCGCATTTTCATCCTGTCAAACAAACCTACTGAAGGACGCAGGCAATGGTTTGCCACCCACTTCCCGGCACTGCGCTTTATCACAGGTGTCCGTAAGAAACCCTTCCCGGACGGTCTCAACATGACAGGAGAACTCGCCGGAGTCCCCCTGTCGTCAATCCTGATGGTCGATGATCGACTGTTGACAGGCTGCCTGGCCGCGCTGGTCGCCGGAGCCCGCCCCTGCTACATTCGCAATCCCTACGTCTCACTCGGCCACCGGCCTGCTGCCGAGCTTTTTTTTATGCTGCTGCGCCGGGTCGAGCGCTGCTTTGCGAGAATTATGGCAGCCTGACCGTCACTTCCCCAGCGCTTTTTCTATCCTCTCGCAGAACGTCTTCAACACCTTGATGCGGGCATAATACTTGTCATTCGCCTCCACCAGTGTCCACGGTGCAATTTCGGTACTGGTCCGGTCGATCATATCACACACAGCCTGCTCGTAGGCATCCCACTTCTCACGGTTGCGCCAGTCGTCTTCGGTGATCTTGAAACGTTTGAAGCTGATCTTCTCTCGCTCCTTGAAACGGCGCAGCTGTTCGTCAGCGGTGATAGTCAGCCAGAACTTGACGACCACGATCTTATGGCGGACAAGCTGCTCCTCAAAATCGTTGATCTCGGAGTACCCCCGCATCCAGTCCGCCTCTGAGCAGAACCCCTCGACCCGCTCCACCAGGACGCGTCCGTACCAGGATCGATCGAAGACCGCCAGCTTCCCGCGGCGGGGGAGATGGCGCCAGAATCGCCAAAGATAGGGCTGATCACGCTCTTCTTCCGTTGGTGCGGCCACAGGGATGATGTGATACTGGCGAGCATCCAGCGACTGGGAGATACGCCGGATGCTCCCCCCCTTTCCAGCTGCGTCGTTCCCTTCGAAAACTGCAACGACAGAATGCTTCCTGAACTCGTTATGCCGGGAGAGGATATTGAGCCGACCCTGCCATTTCTCCAACTCCTCTTCGTAGTCATTCTTACTGATCTTTTTCTTCATATCCAGGCAGCGCAGAATGGTCAGGTTGTCGGTAGCAGTCAAGGTTGGCGGTAGCGTAGCGGAGTGGACAGCGCCTACGGGGGCGTCCAGCCTGTGACGCAAGGCATCGAGCACAGCCTTCCCAATGGTCAAGTAGCGATACCGAGGGTCTGTTCCCTCCACGATGGTCCAGGGAGCCTCGCCGGTGCTGGTCTGACGGAGTGCCCGCTCGGAGACGCAACGGAACCGATCGTACTTCTTGAAATTGTCCCAGTCCGTGCCGGTGACCCGCCAGCGGGTGAGCGGATCTTTCTCCAGACTCTTGAGCCGCTTCTTCTGCTGCTCCTTTGATAGATGCAACCAGAATTTAAGTATCAGCGCCCCTTCATCCGTGAGCATCTTCTCAAAGCGAATGATACGCTCCATCTTCTGGTCGACTTCCGAGTTCTTGATGTTTCCGAGCACGTTATCCACAATCGGGGCGGAGTACCAGGAACCAAAGAAGATTCCGATCTTTCCCTTCGGAGGGAGCTTCCGCCAGTAGCGCCACATAAGTGGCCGCTCAGACTCCTCATCGGTAGGCTCATCGAAGGTGTGAGTCTGGATATGGCGAGGGTCCATCCATTCATTGAGAATATTAACAGTCTCCCCCTTGCCGGCACCGTCCACGCCCCCGATCAGGATGAGCACCGGAAACTTTTTTGCCTGCAGCAGATCAAGTTGAGCATCGAGAAGTCCCTCACGCAACGCAGGTATCGCCTTCCTCCAGACTTCTTTGCTGATCTTGTGGCCCAGTTCTGCAGATTCAAACATATACCCCCCTTACTCCACACTTTAAGGTCGCACCTATTCTGTCGGCTGATGCAGATTCGCTATCTATGCCAAAGTGTATCACTATTCTAAAATAAATCATCCGGAGCGTGACGTTCCAAACACAAGAGGAGAAAGTGGAACCCATGATCCTTCGGGAATATGACTGAAAAATGCCTGCACAATAAAAAGTTGTCGGAATTTAGAAAGGGGCTTCGGATTTCTGTAAAATTATTATAAACGAAACATGTTCTCTTTTCTTTTTTCTTGGAATATCTCAGATAAATATGTTAGCTTTGGAAAAGATAAACAAAATACAGGAGGTCGCAGGTGAAAAAAACAGTATTAGTACTACTTGCCATTGTCGCACTCGCCGTTGCCGGATGTAAAGACAAGCCCAAAACCGAAGCACCCGCAGGTGCACCAGCCCAGCAGGGCCAAATGCCTGCAGGTCAGCCAGCTGGTGATCCGCATGCCGGCATGAAAGCTCAGGAGATCCCTGCAGGTGCAGGAAAGAAAGCCAAGGTTACCCAGACCATGAATTCCGGCGGCTACACATACGTGGAAGCAGCTGACGAAAAAGGTGTCAAGGTATGGCTTGCACTCCCCGAGGTCAAGGTAGCGGTCGGTGACAACATCGAATACCCCGAGACTCCGCCTCTGGCAAACTTCCAGAGCAAGACCCTCAACAAGACCTTTGAAAAGATCTCTTTCATCCCTGGTATCAGGATCGTGAAATAAGAAATTTCATTGGTAGCAGTCTGGAGCGGGGCCGTTTTGGCCCCGCTTTTTTTTTACCGTTAACGCAGTGCGCGACGGGCCGTGTTCCGGAACAATCCTGCGGACCTCGATATAGCATTCCCGAGCCCTCTTCTTTTCTCCCATCTCAACATACAGGTCACCAAGAAGATACCATCCCCACGGGTTCTCAGGTTCACGTTCCGCAACCTCTCTGAACTCACGTTCAGCAGCGATGTGATCTCCACGCTGACGGAAAAATTCACCGGCGAGCAGGTTTGTCACAAAACAATATCCCAGCAGTTCCTTTTGCCGATTGAATCTCAGGGCGTCCTGCGGAGCGACACGGCTCAGCCAGTGCAGGATTCGACGTGAATTACCTCCTGGTTCAACGACAGCATAGACCGCCGAATGGCCGTCGGCTTCAAAGACATTTCGCTCGATTATTCCTGTACCTACCGCCTCTTCAAACATCCGCGTTCCCGGGAAATAGGCCAGTGGTGAAACATAACCGTCATCAGGGCGAATCCGTTTGATAAGCTCGATCGTCTGTCGAATATCATCCCCGGTCTCCCCGGGGACATCGGTTATCAGGTAGATTGAGAGATTTATTCCGACCTTCCGAATTAACCCGCCAGCCTGTTCTACAAGCTCAGGAGTTATTGATTTGCCCAGTCTCTTCAGAATTCCGGGTGAGCCTGATTCAACGCCGAGCTGGATACACTCGCAACCGGCTCGCTTCATCCAGAGCAGCAGCTCCTCATCCAGCGCATTGACGCGGGATTGGCAGTTCCATAGCGCATAGACACGGTATTCAATCAGCAGACGGCAAAATTGGATTGTCCTGGCGCGGTCAGCGGTAAACGTGTCATCACGCAAGGAAAAGTAAATCAGACCGTACGTGTTGCGAATAAAAACCATTTCTTCAACAATACTCTCCGGAGAGCGGAAACGCACCTTGCGCTGCCAGAAGGAAGGAGAACTGCAGAAATGGCAGGCAGATGGACAGCCACGGGCCGTCAGAATGAATTCCGATTGCAATTGAATATCAACGCCGACAGACTCTTCAAGGAAGCGTGACGCCATGGGAAGGCTGTCCAGATCACTCAGAGGGACGCGCCGGCGCGTGACAACAATTCCCTCATGGGACAAATAGGCAATGCCACAGACATCTCTCCATGATGAACCATCAGCACAGTGGCGGACAATCTCAAGAAGCGACCCTTCCCCTTCACCCAGCACAACACAATCGACAGGAGAACCTTTCTGAAGCATCTGATCATAGCAGAATGTGGCGTGGGCGCCGCCCATGATCACCGTACAATCCGGGCTTTCACTGCGGAAAAGACGGGCCAGTTCAAGGGAGGCAAAACGGTTGTGGGTCCATTGGGAAATGCCAACTATATCGGCTTTCAATCGCGCTATCTGTAGCCTGATGTCAACGTCAGAGCTACCAGAGAAATTTACCAGCACCGCATCGAAACCGGCGGACCGCAAACAGGCCTGAAGCGAGCAGAGCCCTGTGGGGAGCAGGCTGATATAGCGGTCTTGCCGGTCAGGCATCCCGGAAATGTAGGCAAGTACAATTTTCATGGGCTCTATACTAAAAAATCCGGGCTTGGACAGCCCGGATTTTTTTTTGCTGGATATTGTATGCGCGTCAATTGTTCAGGCTGAGAGATATTCCCAACATATCGTTATTCAGGACATCCGAATCACTCTCCTCATCAACACCCTGGAGCAACTCTTCGAAGTTGATGGCGTCAGGCACATCCTTACCGACCCGCCGGGCACCCAGAAAACGGGAGATGTAGTAGGGCGTATCCATGGAGGAGATAACCACTCGCCGGTCACGTGATGAGGCGTGGATCATCTTGCGATTTCCGAGATAGATGCCGACATGCGAAGGGAAACGTGCATAGGTCTGAAAAAAAACCAGGTCTCCCTTTTGCAGGTCGCCGCGCATCACTTCATTGCCGACATAAAACTGTTCGCGGGCTGTGCGGGGAAGATTAACCTGCTGTTCGCGGAAGACCTGCTGTGTAAAACTTGAACAGTCCAGAGCTTTACGGCTGTTGCCACCAAAGCGGTAGCGAGCCCCCAGGAAACTGTAGGCGGATTTCTTGATCTTGTTGACGCTTGCACTGCCTTCCTCAAGCGATTTGGCCAGGTCAACAGGCCGCTCACTATGGATGTCCGTCAATTCAGCCAGAGTATCAGTGAACTCCTGTTCGTTGAGCAGGTCACGATTGACCAATTGCAGGCGATTGACAGCAGCTGTTGAATGAGCTGGCTCCTCCCTGACAGTGGCATCCGTCAAGGCAAGTACCTGCCCCTGCTTTATCCTGTTTCCTTTTATACCGTTAAATCGCCTGATATCCGCCGTTTTTACGCCGGTCCTCTTCGCAATCTTCTCGAGAGAATCACCCTTGGCAACTTTATAACTCTTAGGTCTTTCAGCCAGTTTCTGTTTTTTAATCTGTGCGTCTGGATGAGACGGAATAATAACCCGGGCGCCTTTTTCAACGTGCGTACCGCTCAAATTATTCACCGACTTCAATTCTTCGACAGATACATGATATTTACGGGCTATGGAATGAAGCGACTCACTTTTGCGCACGACATGGGTCTTTGATGCCAACACCAGTTGTGGAATCGCGAGAAGCACGATCAAGACGAGAAGTATGAACCGGTTTTTAGTCATCGCCCCTCCTTTGTTTTAGTCTTTAACAAGGTGCGGGTAATTTATATAACATGAACACGCATATGTCAACCTTTACCTGCCCACATCGCGAGCTAACTATAGCAAGTATCGGGCCAACCATCTGATGATCATCGGTTTTTCCCTCGCGAGATGACCCGGATCACGACCGGATCATCGTACAGCAACGTGACTTTCTTTGACGGCAGGAGCAGGTTTTTCTGGTACTCCTTATCCCGCACCAGCCGTGCGGCGTCAATTTCCTCAGTGGCAATTGACTCCACCCGGGATACCTGTCCGGCCGGACCTTCCACATCTACGCTCGCCGGGTCTGAAACAATTTCGTACCTGCCCATGCCCCCGGCAAGTACACCTTTAAAAACCACCCTGACCGGCACAGTTTTACGAACTTTTTTTTCTGTTGCAACCTTTATCGATGGGGGGGTGACCGAAGAGACAACCATACCGGATGGCAGCGAAAAATCTGAATCTTTAATCCTGACGGTTGCCTGCCCCTCACGCACTCCCGACAGGTCTACATTTGCAGAGATATCAAGTTTGGCGGGAGTGGGCGTCAGACTGGAGAACGACTTTAACTGCACCTCCACCTCTTCGGGGAAATTCCTGACCAGGACCAATTCCTCCGGAACACCCTGTAGCCGGACGGGAGCTGTTACCGTCGTAATCTGCCCCTGGCGGGAGGTTATCAGGGCCCAGAATGCTGTTACAATGAGCAGTAGTGCCGTTTTCGGCAGCAGATTGGCGAGCAGTTTCTGCCGCAATGTCAGCCTGGTCTTTTCACGGACAGGACTGACCCGCTGCTCCAGAGCGGCGACCAGGTCCGAGGGGCTGACAAGCTTGAGGAATTCGCCGCCATCGGCCAGCAGGACCTCACCGCGCTCCTCCGAAACCACCACCACAATGGCATCAGTCCGCTCGGACAAACCCAGGGCGGCACGGTGTCGCGTTCCATAATTCTGCGGGATATCTGGATTTGACGAAAGGGGAAGGTGGCAGGATGCCAGGGCGATGCGGCCCTCCTTGACCAGGGCGGCACCATCATGAAGCGGTGTGCCTTCAGCGAAAATGGCTTCCAGAATCTGGGGGGTGATTTCGCAGTCCAGCCGCACACCGTTCAGCATCAGATCCGCCAGGGATTCACTACGCTGAAAGACCAGGAGTGCGCCGGTCCGTTTCTCCGCAAAACGGAATAGTGTCTCTGCAATCTGCAGGAAATGGCTATGCTGCTGTTTCTCCTGCGGATCGAAGAATGTCCGCAGCAGGCTGAAGCGATACAGTGCCTGCCGTATCTCCGCCTGAAAAACCACGATGATCAGAATGATCAGTACGGTGCCCAGTTCCTGCAGGATCCAGCTGGTCATGTAGAGATCCAGAAATCGGGTGGCAAAATAGATCAGCGTGACCACACCAAGCCCGAGCAGCACCTGCATGGCGCGCGTTTTTCTAAACCACGAATAGAGCTGGTAGAGCAAAAATGTCATAATCAGGATGTCAGCCAGATCCTGAATGCGGATAAATGAAGGCAGCACAGGAGCTCCTTGTTATTTCACGACCGGCCTGCTGATTGCCGAGCGGTTTCGGGGCGGGCTCTCGGGGCGGGGGCGGGGGGGGGTTCCCCCGGGGGGGGGGGTTTTCGGCGGGGGGTGGGGGGTCGGGGGAGGGTGGGGGGCTTCCCGGGGAATCGGCCAGCCTGGATCTGATCCATGATCATCTTTTTGTCATAGACGGCACCCAGCTTGAAACCCTGAAGCCAGGGGCGCATCTTGGCCCGTTTCCACTCGCGAAGTAGTAAGTTGTTTTTACGTTGTTTTGCATAAAATGACTTCGCTTAGTCACGTATCCCGTTTAGCGGGGCTTGGTTTTTGCTGGTCTCGGCCCGGAAACTATGCTACACAAGGCATCGAAAAGTTTTGTTATATAACATTATATACGTCTAAAGGGTAGCACAAACTATGTTCAGACTTTCCGAAAAGGGCGAGAAGATCCAGCAGATGTTCGGGACCATCGCCCCGCGATACGACTTTCTCAACCGGATGCTCAGCTTCGGTATCGACCGGCGCTGGCGGAAAAAAGCCGTCCGGTTATTGAAGTACCGTGAAGGGGCACGCATCCTGGACGTTGCCACCGGAACCGGTGACGTGGCCCTGGAGATTGCACGGACAACACCCCCGTCGGTAAAGATCACCGGCGCCGACTTCTGCAGGGAGATGGTCGATCTTGGCCAGATCAAGGCAGCCCAGTCCCCCTATGCCGACCGTATCGACTTCAAGGTCGCACCCTGCGAGGACCTGCCGTTCCAGAACGAGACCTTCGATTCGATTACCATCGCCTTCGGCATCAGAAATGTTGTGGACAGGAAACTGGGACTGGCAGAAATGTGGCGGGTCTTGCGGCCGGGCGGGCGGATGATCATCCTGGAATTCTCGACACCACGCTCGCAGTTGTTCAGGCAGATCTACTATTTTTATTTCCGGCGGCTTTTGCCGGTCATCGGCGGGCTCTTCTCAAAATACAATGCCTACAAATACCTGCCCGACTCGGTTCTGGAATTCCCTTCCCACGAGGAGTTCGCCTCTATGATCGAAGACGCCGGATTCCGCAGCGTCCATATCAAGGAGCTTACCTTCGGCATTGCGTCTCTCTATGTCGGGGACAAGGAGTAATTTTTTAGCAGGTCACGCCTGAAACCTGTTCTCCGTACCGGCCACCAGTCGCTTGATATTCTCGATGTGGCGGACAATGACGATCAGCGCGATCAGCACGGTCACCATAAGCACTACCCGCCCTCCCCCCAGCGACCAGACGGCTATCGGCATAACCGCAGCAGCACTGATTGAGCCTAGGGAGACATAACGCCAGACCAGCATCAGCACGACAAAAACCCCCAGTGCAACAGCAACGGCCAGCGGGGAAAGCGCAAGAAAAACTCCCAGCGCAGTAGCAACCCCCTTGCCTCCCCTGAACTTCAGAAAGACCGAAAACACATGGCCGCAAAAAGCGGCCAATCCAACCCAGGCAGCGTACTCAAGCGGCAGAGATGAATACTTGACCGCCAGCACGGGCAGCATACCCTTCAGGCAGTCCCCGACCAGTGTCATGACACCCACCTTGCGTCCGACGGTACGGTACAGATTGGTGGCACCGATATTTCCGCTGCCTTGCTTGCGGACATCGATGCCATAGGCCTTGCCGAGCAATAACCCGGTCGGGACCGAGCCAAGCAGGTAAGACCCTGTAAGCACCAGTATCATCAGAATGTGGTCAGGTACCATCTGCTCACTCACTCCAACCGGTGATCATTTCCCGACAGCCCTGGAAGCGTCACCTGCAAAACTGCTGGCCGGGAATTCCTTCACAAGCCGCTCGAACGCCTCACGCGCCTTGGATCCTTGTTCAGCCTTTTCGTATGCCTTAGCGAGGTAATACAGGACTTCGTCACAGCGCGGCAGTTCGGGAAACATCCGGAGTGCCGTCTCAAAACGTCCGATGGCCGCCGTCGTTTTACCGGTCTTCAGGTAAAAGCGACCCACGTATATTTCATATTGCAGCTGTTTGTCACGACAATCACGAATCTTGTCGTTGACCTCGGCGGTATATTCCCCTCCTGGATACAGTGTCAGATATGACGTGAACGTGGCCAGAGCGTTCTTGACCGGCGTCTGGTCGGTATCGATGCTGTGTATCTGATTATAGTGACTCAAGGCCTGACGATAGAGTGCATAGCCGGCCCGTTCATGCTTGGGGTGGAGTTTGCGGAAATCCTCGTAAGCTGCGGCCGCCTCAATATAATCCTTGTTGAGGAAATAGGCGTCAGAGATATTTATTTCAGCCCGTGCCGACAGTTCGGGTGACTCGTAGCTCTCCTTGACCTTTTTCCACTGGGCGATGGCGTCTTCATAGTTGCCCTTCTGAAAAGAAAGCTCACCCTCCTTGAAGAGCACATCCGGCGGTCCGGTGAGTTTCGCGGCGGCACACCCCTGGAACAGGGCAGCAGCAAGAGCGGCAATGAGTAGAGCGGCAAGCTTACGTTTCATAAGGTTCCTCAAAATGCTTTCATCTGTCGGGATTGATCAGACGTCAAGTATGTCCCTGCCGAGCCCGTCAGCTACCAGGCGGGCAATAATGTCATGGTTCAACCACAGGACGGGTGCTGCCGGGTTCCACGATGCATGAACCATGAGGCGGCCGGTCGACAGAAAAACGATCCGCGAAAGTTCGGCGCAGACAAGCTGCTTCTGGTCGGCGTGCATCCCCATGAGTTCTGACGAAGCGGTCAGCATCAGCTCGGCCTGATCAGGGGTGTTGTGCTGCGGCCAGCTCTTATAATCAACGATCGCCGCCAGAACCGGCGACGCAAGGTAGCTATTGGTCCGTTCAAGAAGACCTTCTACCGTCTCACCATCCTTAAGCATTCCCTGACAGCGTGCGAACAGTCCGGCGGAGGCCTCATTGCCGACTGCACGGCGAATGGCCGTCAGAAGCGGATACAGCGAGATTTCGACACCCAGAAACAGGGCACTGGAGTTGGTCTGGATTTCGGGGCAGTTGAAGACAGTAGCAACAACCCCCTGACGGGATGATTCCACGGCAATATCCTCAAGCCGCATCTTGGCAATCCCCTGGACATAGGGGGTGTAGGACTGCCAGAGGAATTCGCCGTTCACCAGGACTTCGGTGCCGTGGTAACCGTAGGCTGTGTAGCATACCCTTCCGCCGCCGGCAGAGATGCGCCCGCGAAGATCGGCTGTACCCTCCAGCAGATAACGGAAGGTGTCGGCTGTGACCTCGTTGAAGCTGACATCACACAGATGGCCGAGCTGGCTGTTCCAGAAATCGCCCGAGGACAGGTATTTGTCTCCGGTGCCTTTGAAAACCCGGTTGAGGAGCGGCATGAATACCCGCACGCGCGGGATGCCTCCGGCCATGGTGTGGGCAAAGAGCACGCTGGCGCCGGCCGGAATAAGTCCTTCCAGTTCTTGAGCCACGCGGGACAGGGCCGAACGGAAACGGGCCGTTCCGGCCGTCCGGGCCTGCTCGATGAAACCCTCGGCAAAGGTAATGGAATTCCAGTCATCCGGCCGGGCCTTCTTGAGCTGCTCGCAGACAGACGGCTGTCCGGCGGCGGCTTCCATGTCAAAACCGGCTTCCAGCGGCACGTTGATAACCTTCCCGCCCAGCAGGGCCTCGCTATCAGCCAGTTCATCAGCAGTCAAGGGTCGCAGGGCCCCGTCCGGATCACGCCGCCCGACGGTCGTACCGATCACGGTCATTCCGATCCGCTTGGCTTCTTCCACCAGGCCATTGGCGTAACCGCGGCCGAAGAGCTCCCCCGCCAGCACCAGCACATCACCGGCCTTATATCCTGCCGTATCCGGCAACTGCTGCATCGGCCTGTATTCCGTCATCCGTTCCTCCGCCGTATCTCCGTTGTATATTGCAAACCAGTTGTGTTTCATACCACGAACGGCCGGCCAATGTGAACAAAAAAAGCTCCTGCAGGGTGCGTGACAAGGCCCGATATTCGTGCTATTGTCCCGCTCAGCACTGACACAGGAGAAACGACTGAACGTGAACAGCGACCTTATCCTTCTCGGCCATGGCAGTGGCGGACGCCTTTCTCACCAACTGCTGGACGACCTGATCATCCCCACCCTGAGCGGGACAGCTCCGGCAGGCCAGAACGACGCCGCGCTGCTTGAACAGGTCTCGGGACGCCTTGCCTACACCACAGATTCCTTTGTCGTTGATCCGATCTTCTTCCCGGGAGGCACCATCGGCAGCCTGGCAGTTCACGGTACGGTCAACGACCTGGCCATGATGGGAGCCAGTCCGCTCTGGCTCAGTGTCGGGCTGATCCTGGAAGAAGGCTTCAGCCGCAGCGACCTGAAAACGATCTTGGAGGATATGCGCCAGGCAGCCGACGCATGCGGGGTCAGCATCGTAACCGGCGACACCAAGGTCGTTCCGCGCGGCAAGGCTGACAAGATCTTCATCACCACCTCCGGCATCGGCGTCATTGAACACACAATTGCTATCCACGGGGCCAACGCCCAGGCGGGTGACGCTATTATCATCAACGGCACGCTCGGTGATCATGGCATCGCCGTCATGGCCGGACGCGAAGGACTCAAGATCGACACCGATATCCTCAGCGATTCTGCAGCCCTTAACGGCCTGGTGGCCGCTATTATCGCCGAGGCCGGGGACAGCCTGCACGTATTGCGCGACCCGACACGAGGGGGCGTAGCCACAACCATCAAGGAGATTGCCGGACAGTCTGCCGTATCGATCACCCTGGTCGAGGAGGCACTGCCGGTCAACCCTTCTGTGCGCGGCGTCTGCTCCATACTCGGCCTAGACCCGCTCTTCGTGGCAAATGAAGGCAAACTGCTGGCATTTGTGGCGGAAGAAGCGGCGGAACGGGTTCTGGCATGCATCAGGCGGCACCCCCTGGGCGGACAGGCTGCCATCATTGGTCAGGTATCCGCAGGTGATGCCGGCAGGGTGCGCATGAAAACAGCCATTGGAGGAGTGCGGGCTGTGGAGATGCTGGCAGGGGAACAGCTTCCGAGGATCTGCTAGATGGGCAGGGACAAGACACCCGTAACAGCAGCGGTGCGCCAGCTTCGTGCTGAAAAGGTCAACTTCGGGGATCACCCCTACACCTACGAAGAGAAGGGCGGCACCGCCGTCTCGGCCCGTGAACTGGGCGTGGATGAACACTGCGTGATCAAGACGCTGGTGATGGAGGACGAGCGCAAGAACCCGCTGGTCATCCTGATGCATGGCGACCGGCAGGTCTCGACCAGGGAGCTGGCGCGTATCATCGGAGTCAAACAGGTCAGCCCCTGCCCTCCGGAGACCGCCCTGCGGCACAGCGGCTATCAGGTCGGTGGGACATCGCCCTTCGGTTTGCGCCGACCGATGACAGTCTACATGGAAGAAAGCATTGCCGGACTGGATAGAATCTACATCAATGGCGGCAGGCGGGGCTACCTGGTCAGCATGCCTCCGGGTGAACTGATCCGGGTGTTGAAGCCG
This sequence comes from Geobacteraceae bacterium, assembly GCA_016720395.1. Lineage (GTDB taxonomy): Bacteria > Desulfobacterota > Desulfuromonadia > Geobacterales > Pseudopelobacteraceae > CAIPTY01. Next base: position 70,965 of record JADKKR010000001.1, read on the forward strand.
GTTCCGGTTTCGGTGGGGATTTGAATACTGCATGAGAAGGTACCTGCCCAGCAGGTCCCGGAAGGAACAACCATGATCCGCAAGGCACAGATCGGCGATGTCAAGGAGATCCAGAAACTGTTGATGACGTTTGCCAGCCGGGGTGACATGCTCTCCCGCTCGCTGTCGGAGATCTATGAATCACTGCGCGATTTTTACGTCTTCGAGGAGAATGGAACACTCCTGGGAGTGGCGGCCCTGCATATCGTCTGGGATGACCTGGCCGAGGTTCGCTCCGTGGCTGTGGTCGAAGATGCCGGTCGCAAGGGAATCGGCAGCCAGCTGGTGCAAGCCTGTATCGCCGAAGCACGCCAGATCGGACTCAGGCGCATCTTCTGCTTGACCTACAAACCGGAGTTTTTCGGCAAGCACGGCTTCCGCCTGGTCGACAAATCCGAATTGCCGCACAAGGTCTGGGGCGACTGCATCAAGTGCGCTAAATTCCCGGATTGCGACGAGAATGCCATGATCCTTGACCTGTAACGAATCAGGCCGGCATCTGCCGGCCTGATTCGTTACAGGACTTGCAAGGCATCACCCTTCCTCCAGCTCGATCGAGACCAGATTCCTCCCCCGTCGCTTACTCTCGAACATCAGCTTGTCAGCCCGTTCAACCAGGCTGTCAGTCGTATCGACAACCCTGGCAATGGTAGCGCCGATAGAGACCGTAACACCGATCGTCTGTCCATTTTCGAGGGTCAGCATCGACTTTTCAACCAGTCTGCGCAAGCGCTCTGACAGTCGCAACAGATCTTCCGGCTGGAGATTAACCAGCAGCGTAACAAATTCCTCGCCCCCCCAGCGGCCGATAACATCGAAAGAACGCAGACTGTGGGCCAGCGTAGCGCTGACCATCTTGAGGACGCGATCCCCTACGCCATGGCCGTAGGTGTCATTGATCTGCTTGAAGTTATCCACATCGGTAAACATTATTCCGAAAGGGAAGTTGTAGCGTCTAAGCTCTTCAAGCCGTGCAGCCAGACTTATCTCGACAAAACGGCGATTGGCAATGCCGGTCAAAGGATCATGCATGGCCATTTCCTGAAGTTCTTCCAGGCGCTGGCGCATGGCATAGCGAGGGGAACTGCTGCTGTGGATCTCCACCGCAACCACAAAGTGCCGATCCACCTCACGAACCGGTGCGATTCTGATGGAAATTGGTAAGAGGTGCCCCTCCTTATGGCAGACGTAGGCCTCGACCTCGTTGACCTGAACTGATTCAAGCACCCGGCGGATCGGGCAGATACTGCTTTCGCACAGGTTATTGCCATGTTTATCCAGGGGCTTGAATATGTCGCAATAATTTCTGCCCACAACATCTGTCGCACTGTATCCGGTCAGGCTGGCTGAACCCTTGTTCCAGTACGTGATGCAACCGTCCGTATCAACAAAGAAAATACCATCGTAGAGGTTGTCAAGGATTTCACGGTAAAAATCCACGGTTTCAAGCATGGGTATCCCCCCCTTAGAGTTTGTAGACTTTAAGCCTGCCGCTATTTGAATGCAACATGAAATTTACCGGTAACCTTTGCGTGAATTAATCAGGGTGCTGCTTGTCACTTTACCATCCGGTGGTATGCTTAGGTCATGAACAACAAAGAACCACATCATAGTGCCATCTCCCCAACCGTGAGTGAAAAGAGTGATCCTTCTCCGGATCCTGTCATGGAAGAGTTGCTGGCGCGATGGCAGAGAAAGCCGGACGCGCTGATCGAGATTCTTCATGCCGCGCAGCAGTGCTTTGGCTGGCTTGACAGGCCACTGCTGGGCATGATTGCACAAGAACTTGACCTGCCGCCCAGCCTTGTTTTCGGGGTAGCGAGCTTCTATCATGCCTTTCGGCTGAAACCACGCGGACATCAAACCTGTACGGTCTGTACCGGCACCTCCTGTCACCTCCAGGGCGGGTCCCGACTGCTGCACGAGCTGGAACAACACCTCGGCATACGCAGCGGGACCACGACGGAGGATGGCAGCCTGACCCTGGAACAGGTGCGTTGTCTGGGTGCCTGCGGTATGGCGCCACTGGTCAGGATTGAGCATGAAGGCGGCGGAACCAGCTTTCATGCCGGCATGAACAGGGACCAGGTAGTCAAGCTGCTGCAGAATGCCATACGGGGAACACATTCAAAAGGTGTCCCGCTCTCTCCGGTAGCTATCTACGGGGACATTCACAAGCGCATCGTCCTGGAAAACTGCACCGGCACTGCTCCGGCAGCAGGTCTTTACTGTGCGTTGGAGCGGGCAGTGCTGCAGATGACGCCTGAGGAGGTCTGCCGGCAGATCACCGAGAGCGGTCTGCGGGGGCGGGGCGGAGCGGGTTATCCGACCGGCAGGAAGTGGGAAATGGTCAGGACGGCCCGCGGGAAGCGGAAGTTCGTTGTGGCCAATGGCGACGAGGGTGACCCGGGGGCCTTCATGGACCGGACACTGATGGAGAACGACCCGGACCGGGTTCTGGAAGGTATGGCGATCGCAGGCTATGCCGTCGGTGCTGCCTCAGGGTTCGTATATGTGCGCGGTGAATACCCGCTGGCCGCACAGCGACTGCGTGACGCCATCAGCCGGGCTGAAAAGAGCAGAAGACTGGGACGCAACCTGTTCGGTACAGGCTTTTCATTCAACGTACGGGTCCGGATTGGAGCCGGGGCCTTCGTCTGTGGAGAAGAAACCGCCCTGATGGCCTCCATCATGGGACGACGGGGCCAGCCGGTTATCCGCCCGCCCTACCCCGCGCAAAAAGGGCTCTGGGGCAATTCCACCCTGATCAACAATGTGGAGACCTTCGGCAGCATCGCGGCCATCATCAGCAGAGGCAGCGAGCAGCTCAGGGTTCTCGGGACCACTGACAGTTACGGCACAAAGATATTCTCCCTTTCCGGGGATGTCGCCAGAGTCGGGGTTATCGAGGTGCCGCTGGGGACAACGGTGCGTGAACTGCTTGACCTGGCCGGAGGCGTTACCGGCGGAGGCTTCAAGGCTGCTCAGACCGGCGGCGCCAGCGGCGGCTGTATACCTGCCGAACATATGGATCTGCCGATCGACTACGAGTCACTCAGGGATATCGGAACGATTATGGGCTCCGGGGGCCTGGTCGTGCTTAACGACACGCGCTGCATGGTGGATGTCGCCCGCTTTTTCATGCGTTTCTGCAGTGATGAGAGTTGTGGAAAATGCACACCGTGCCGGGCGGGCACATCGCAGGCGGTACGCATTCTGGACAGGATCTGCGGCGGGTGTGGAAGCGAGGGTGATCTTCAGCAGCTGGAGGAATTGTGCCTGCTGATGCAGGAGACCAGCCTCTGCGGCCTTGGCCTGGCGGCACCAACTCCGGTTCTGAGCACTCTGCGCTGGTATCGCCACGAATACCTGGCACACATCAGGCAGGGCAGCTGCCCTGCAGGCGTCTGCAGCCGGGAGGCCATGGGATGAAACGGATCCACCTGACCATCAACGGGCTTGCCGTCACAGGAAAAGCCGGACAGACCATACTGCAGGTGGCGCAGCAGCATGGGATTATTATCCCCACCCTCTGCAATTTTCCCGGACTGGCGCCGGCCGCCTCCTGCCGGATCTGCATCGTCGAGGTCGCAGGATATCCGCGTCCGGTTCCGGCATGTGCCACCGCGGCAGAACAGGGAATGGAGATCTGCACAGATTCGGAAAGGATCCGAAAGGCCCGCCGGATGATCGTAGAACTGCTCCTGGCTGAACGTAACCATACCTGCCCGGTCTGTGTGATGGACGGCGCCTGTGAGCTCCAGACCCTGGCTAAACTTCTCGGCATTGATCATGTGCGTTACGGCTTTATATCTCCGCAGATGACGCTCGACATTTCACAGGCACGCTTTGGAATCGACCACAACCGCTGCATACTCTGCCGGCGCTGTGTGCGGGTCTGTGATGAGGTCGAGGGTGCCCATACCTGGGATGTCAGCGGTAGGGGGGCCACAAGCAGGATCATCAGCGATCTGGCAGAACCATGGGGAGACAGCGGAACCTGCACCGATTGCGGCAAATGTGTCCAATCCTGTCCGACCGGAGCCCTGTTTGAAAAAGGCCCTAAAAAAGCCGGCAAGGGTACGCCCTGCCTGGAGAGAATTGTGGAATGGCGCGGGAGGAAAAACAAATGAAGCTGATCAGGCTGGCGACAGTCTGGCTCTCAGGCTGCTCCGGGTGCCATATGAGCCTGCTCAACATGCACCAGGGGCTGCTGGAGATTCTGGGCCGGTGTGACCTGGTGTATTCCCCGCTGATGGACGTGAAGGAATATCCCGACCAGGTAGATATTGCCCTGGTCGAGGGTGCTGTGGCCAACGGGGATAATCTGGAGATGGCAAGGATCATACGACAGAGGACTGCGGTTGTTATCAGCCTGGGAGATTGTGCCGTAAACGGCAACGTGAGTGCACTTCGAAATCCTGCCGGTCTCGCGGCAACATGTGAGAGGTCCTACGGGGAGGTGGAGTGGCATCCAAAATTGACGGAACTTGAAGTACGAGTCCTGCCGCTGCATCAGGTCATCCGGGTCGAAGCCTTCATTCCCGGATGTCCGCCTGACCCGGAGCTGATCAGGCGGGAGATCCTTCTCAGGCTCGCTTTACCCGGATAAAATAAATATGGCGCCGCAAAGGGCGCCATATTCAGTAAAAACTGTAGAGGGACCTCAGATATAGTACATGATCCGGGGATCCATCTCCTTCTTGATTCCCATCTCCTGACCTCGCTGACAGAGCGTCTGCAACGTCATAGCGCCGAACAGCTGGTTCAGCATCGTGCTGGCCTCTTCCCAGACCGTCTGGGTAACGCACTGCCCCTCAAACGGGCACTCGGTCTTACGTTTGCGTTTTTTCTGCGTGATACCTGCGCATTCAACCAGCAGGACATCCTGTTCGGTAGCGTTCAGAATCTCAAGCACGGTAACTTCTTCGGGTTTTTTGGCAAGACAATAACCCCCTTGCGGGCCTCGCTTGCTTTTAAGAATTCCGGCTCGCTTGAGATTCTGGAAGATCTGTTCCAGATAGCGCGGTGAGATCTGCTGCCGCCGGGAAATATCCTGAATCTGTGCCGGCTTGTCGCCACAGTTATAGGCAATGTCAAACAGGGCACGAAGTCCGTAACGGCTTTTTGTTGACAGACGCATGTTGCCTCCGATACATCAAATAAACTGCAAGAATGATTACTGTAACATACCGGTACTGTCAACAAAAAACAGGCCGGAACCACATAATTCCACACAACAAATCCCATGCAATCTTCGTTTCGGCCGCCATGCTAAACAAAGGCCCTGGCAACGGTAATAACCGTCACATCAGCGGCTCCGGCGGCTTGCAAAACCCTGCCACACTCGTCTACCGTACTGCCTGTCGTAAGAACATCATCCACCAGCAGCACCCGGCGGCCGGTTACCAGCTCAGGCTGATGGATTGAAAAAGCACCTCTGACATTTGCCCGGCGTTCATGTGCCGCCAGATTCACCTGAGGTTCAGTCCAGCGGACTCGACGCAGGTTCCGGCGATCCAGAGGTATCTTCAATCGCTGTGAAAAGATTTCACCAAGCAGAATCGCCTGGTTGAAACCACGACTGGACAGTTTCTTTCGATGCAGCGGTACAGGCATGACCAGATCAGGACGGCGCGATTGCATGAACCCGGAAAGCCTCTCCAGCGCCAGAAGCGCCAGCGGCCGACGCAGGTGGATTTTGTTGCGGTATTTAAAGGCGTGGATCAGGTCGCGGCTGGTGCCTTCATAGACAAGGGCTGCCCGTGCCGCATTGAAATGGGGGTGTGACGAACTGCACCTGCCGCAGAGATGATCATTTCCTGCTCCGTTGAAGGAAATCCCGCATACGATGCACAAAGGAGAGACAACGGAGGGCATCAGATCACGGCACTCAGAACAGATGTGTATCTCGCCGGCTGTAGGGATGAAGCTACGGCAGACATGACAGAGCGGGGGGAACAGTACTTCAAGGACCGCTGCGAAGAACGGCCTCAGCATCCGGAATCAGAATCCGAGGTCAGCATTGACCACCAGCACCTTCACATCCGTGAAGCGGGGCTTCCGCTCAATGATCGTCGTAACGCGGCAGAGCCGGTCGGGCGAATTGCAGTTGCTGCAAAAGCCGGTGCCGGCGCAGGGGGTTTTAAAGTCAAGGCGTCGGGAGTTAGGAGGGGTGGCCCAGTTTTTGACACGCTGGATGGCATCATGGACCGTACCGTCCACCAGCTTGTTGCGACCGGCCACCACGACAACCTTACGAGGACCGAAGAACATGGCGGCCACGCGGTTGCCGGTTGCATCGATATTTACCAGTTCTCCGGAGAGCGTCAGGGCGTTCGTGCCGGACAGGAACAGGTCGCAGGTCAACTGTCGGCGCATGACGGCCATTTTTTCGTCCCGGGAAAGGGCAGGATCCGCATGATTCAGGATTTCCCTGCCCATCTCCCGCAGACGTGCTTCCACGTTCAGGCCGACGATGGACATTGAGCCGCCGAAACCCACACTGGCGGCATCAGCGGCCTCTCTGACGATATGGTCGAAGGCCTCCTGCGGTGTGGCACAGTAAACGGCGCCAAAGCCGTTTTTGACCAGTGACTCAACCGCCTTCAGGCATTTCTTTTCATACGTCCAGAGGATCAGTTCATCGGCCTGCGTCATGTTCGCCCCCCTGCTACTTCACAACCTTGACTGATTTGATGACCACCGGCGTCTTAGGAACATTCTGGAACACAGAGTTTTTTCTCTCCTGCGGGGTGGCAACGATCTTATCCACAACATCCATCCCCTCAATAACCTTGCCGAAAACGGCATATCCAAAACCGGCAACCGTCTTGTCACGCTGATCCAGGAATGCATTATTGTTAACGTTGATGAAAAACTGTGCTGTTGCGCTGTCAGGCTCTCCTGTGCGGGCCATGGCAAGCGTGCCCCTGAGATTTTTCAGCCCGTTACTGGCCTCATTTTTAATGGATGCTTTTTCTCCGCCTTTCGGCACCAGCTTGCCTGTAAGTCCGCCGCCCTGGATCATAAAGCCCGGAATGACACGGTGGAAGATGGTATCGCTGTAATACCCGCTGTTCGCATAATCGAGGAAGTTCTTGACGCTGATGGGCGCCTCTTTCTCAAACAGTTCGAGCTTGATCTTTCCCAGGCTGGTCTCCATCTCCACCACCGGGTTCTTCTTGACTTCAGCACTGACGATTCCAGCGGAAAGACACAGCGCAGCAAGCACCATCATGACTCTTTTCAACATACGATCTCCTTCTATGAGGTTTGTGTTTCTCTGAGAACCCTACGGGCTCTTACTAAAGATAAATATTATGCCAAAAAAGGCCCAAAAGCAACTTCCGATAAGCCGGTTACACCGGATGCGGGATCACGATCAGAAAAGAGGTTCCTTCTCCTGGGCGGCTTTTGACGCTGATGTTACCTCCGTGGGCCGTAACCAGCTCCTTGACGATTGCCAGCCCCAATCCCAACCCACCGCCTGCCCCCTTGAAGAAGCGCTCGAAGATATGGGCAATATCCTCCTCGGCGATTCCGGCCCCCGTATCGGCTATCTCCAGACAGACTGCGTCGTTGCGAACGGACGCATCAATCGTCACACGGCCTCCGGCAGTGATTGCCCTTAGGGCGTTTGTCATCAGGTTGATTACGATCTGGCTCATACGGTCCGGGTCGGCGAAGAGCACAAGATCATCAGGACATTCAAGTATCAGGATCGCTCCTTTCTCAGCAAAGAGCCGTTCGAGGCGTCCACAGATCGCAGAAAGGAACGGCTTGAGTTCAAACAATTCCCGTTGCAGCGACAGCACACTCGATTCCGCTCTCGTCAGATCATCAAGCCCGTTAAGGATCGTGGTAAGTCGAACCGCCTCGTCGTGCATCGATTGCAGCCCCTGGCGGGAGGTCGGCAGTACTCCGTCGATCATCCCCTCCAGCTCGCCGGAGATAATCGCCAGCGGGGTGCGCAGTTCATGAGCTGCGCCGGCGAGCAACCTTCTGCGCAATTTTTCCTGCGATTCAAGAGACTCAGCCATCCGGTTGAAACTGTCAGCCAATTTTCCGATCTCATCCTGTCCCGGAACGACAACACGCCGGGAAAGATCGCCCGCGGCAATATCGCCGGCTGCCGCCGAAAGCTCCAGCACCGGTCTTGCCAGCCTGCGCGATGCCACAATACTGAGAATGAGGGCTATTATGCCAAGTATGGCGACAGAAACCGCCAGAAATCGATTGGACGAACTGATGAAATAATCATCTTTCAGTGGGTTGAGCAATCGGGCATCCAGCCTGCCGATCTCGACACCTTTCAGGAACAGGGGGTGCGATACGAATTCACTGTCCGAAGCGGAAGGATCATAGCCGCTCACCTCGAGGACACGCTTGCGCATGAGCGGCTTCAGGCTGTTGATCGCCTCGCGGGTGTCGAGCAGCACGTTCCCCGCCGTGTCCAGGATGCGTGCATCGATTCCCATCTGCAGAGCCCAGGCCAATTCAACCGCCAGCGCATCGCGTTTCCAGGCCCCGTGCAGGTCATAATTCCCTTCCAGCTGGGCAATCACGCGCTGTACCCGGTCCTGAGATTCTCCATCGCTATAGTTTTTAAAATCATGGATGATAAAGCTGCGCAGGACAACGGCTGCCGAGAGCGCGACGGCCATGACGGTCAGGAGCAGAATCAGCAGCTTGCAGCGGAGGCTACAGTGCATCCTGTTCTCCACAAAACAGATAGCCGACCCCATACACCGTTTTTAGAAAGACCGGACTCCTGGCGTCATCTTCCAGCTTCGAGCGCAGGTTTTTGATATGGGCATCAATGCTGCGATCATAGCCGTCAAACTGGTAACCAAGCGCCTTGGAAACAAGTTCGTCGCGGGTAAATGTTCTACTGGGGGCGGAAGCAAGCGTCAACAGGAGTTTGAATTCGGTAGGGGTTATGGTCACCGTGCGACCGTCACGGGTAACCTCGTGGCGTTTACTGTCGAGAATCAGTCTGCCATTATTGAAGGATAAGGGACGGGATCCGGCAGCCCCACCATCGTAGCGCTTGAGGACCGCCTTGAGACGGTAAACCAGCTCGCGTGGACTGGCAGGCTTGACGACGTAATCATCAGCTCCGAGGGCGAAACCGGCGATGCGCTCCTCCTCCGAGGATTTGGCGGTCAGCATGATGACGGGCATATCGCCCAGCTCTTTTAATTCCTGGCAGAGTTCCTCGCCGCTTTTGTCCGGCAGTCCCAGATCCAGTATCACCGCCAGCGGCAGTTCCTCTTCAGCAATCCGGAGAGCATCCCGGGCAGTAGCCGCGTGGCTTACACGGAAATCGGCCCCCTCCAGGTAGGCCCGCACAATACGGGCAAGTTTAATGTCATCTTCAACAACCAGAACGGCAGGGAGCACTGAAACCTCGCACCATCAATAGATCGATCGAACCCGTCCGGAGCGCTTGTCGATCATCACCCGGTCAACCACCTTGCCGCAGTTGTCAAGCACATCCGCCTCATACCGCCACTGTTTTTCGGCCACTTCGGCCACAATCATCTGCTGGCCGGAGTAATACCTGACGAGCTGCTGCCTGGCATCATCCAGTGACGTAACCGGCCGACGGGCGCCGTACCAATCGCCTCTGCGTTTGCCGCACCATCCGCGCTTTTCAAGACTGCATGCCTCTTCGCCTGATTTTTTGCAACATTCCTTGTCCTGATGACGTACAGGCTTGGTTTCTGCTGCCTCTACCCGCCTGCAGACAGTCCCACAAACCATCAGGAAGCATAGTATGAGAATAATACTTTTCATAAATCCTCGGCAGCTACACATCATTACAGCACCGGGGGGCTGCACTCAGACCCCGGTGCTGTACAGATTGTCGTACCAATTTCACATTAAGGATTGGATCAGGGCCGCATGGTTTGAAGTGACGAGGATAGCGACCTGTTTTTATTAGAATTATCTTTGACCACAGGGCTGACCGTTACAGCCACCCATCATGCCGTTTTGCTTATTACAGCCTCCCATGCCGTCCTGCTTGAAGCAGTTTCCATCCATCTTGAAACACTCACCGTCACGCTTGCCATTATCCGGCAGGCCACTCTGTACGCGAACGCTGTTTATCCTGGCCTGAATTTCGCTGACGTCGGCCTTGAGTGCCGCAATCCTGGCTGTATCAGGCGTGCCTTTCAGGTTTTCCCGCTGCATTTCAAAGCGTTTGAGCATCATCTCCTGACGCAGGTCAAGGGTGTCCATCTGGAATTTGCGATACTGATCTGTCGGGCCGGCTCCCTGAAGCCCCTGGTTGCATTCATTGCATCCCCTCATAGGCCCCTTGGCAAAAACGGTTCCTCCGATAGCCAGTGCCAGGGTGCATGCTGTTAAGACAATACATAACTTCTTCATGTAAATATTCCTCCTTGGGAAAGTGTGATGGTAACAGAATACCTTGTAAATGAGTGCCGCTTGTGTGTGAATTGTGAGGAATTGTGAAGACGTCTTATTTACCCGCAGCACGCACCAGTTCCGCCAGGCATTGAATAAACGTCGGAGAGCTGTTGAGCGACTCCATCCGGCGAAAATCGGTGATGCCGAGCTTGTGAGCCTCTTCCCGGTATTCTATATCGATTTCGTGCAGAGTCTCGATGTGATCGGAAACAAAGGAAAGCGGTATCATCAGGATCTCTTTGCATCCCTGTTCGGCAAGCTCTCTCAGCTTGTCACCGGTGGAAGGTTCCAGCCACTTGACCGGGCCGGCCCGCGACTGGAAGGCCAGGTGATGGGCGACTCCTTCAAAACGCTCCATGACCAGTCGGACCGTAGCCTGGATCTGGTCCAGGTAGGGATCTCCATCCGCAATGAAAGACTGTGGCAGGGAATGGGCCGAAAAAAAGAGCTGCACGTTGGTCCGGCCCGGAAACCCGGACAACCCCTGTTCGATCTTTTCAGTCAAAGCCTGTATGTAGAGTGGATGGTCGTAAAACTGGCGAATGCAGGAAACCTCTGGCCTAGCCTTTGAAGCTGCCAGACATCTTTCCAGTTCATTGAAACTTGAGCCGGATGTGGCCCGGGAGTAGTGAGGATACAGCGAGAGAGCAATAATGCGCCGGATCCCTTCCATGCGGATTGCATTCAGGGCTTCGTCGGTGAACGGCTTCCAGTAGCGCATGGCGACAAAACAGCGATAGCTGTCACCAAGCAGTTTTTCAAGCTCTGCCGCCTGCTGCTCGGTCAGTTCTCGCAGGGGCGATTTCCCTCCGATATCCCGGTAATTGGCAGCACTCTTGGGCGCCCTGCGCTTCACGATCATCCTGGCGATGAACGGCTGCAGGAAAGCCGGCCCGATCTTGATGATATCCCGGTCAGAAAAGAGGTTATAGAGGAAGGGCTCCACAGCAGCCAGTGAATCCGGCCCCCCCATCTGCAAAAGCAGCACAGCGGTTTTTTCAGAAGTCATAAGAATGAATACCTTTGATAGGAAAAATACTGCGAATCGTCTCTCACCCGCTCACAGAGCACGGAGGAAACCATTATGATTTAGAGGCCTTAGACTTTCTTTGTGCCTCGCTTAGAAGCGCCTACTTTTGGCTGTGAGCTCTGTGAGAGACGGTTTTTATTTTTACGCCCGGATCATGACCAGCAGCATCTTAAAGGGTTTCACTGCCTTGAGTTCATGGGGTATGTTGGCCGGCATGATGATCATCTGCCCGGCGCTTACGGTGTGCGGCTCGCCATTTATCGTAACTTCGGCCTCGCCGTCCACGATCTGCACAAAGGCATCATACGGCACCGTGTGTTCGCTCAAGCCCTGGCCGGCACCGAATGAAAATATCGTCACCGTGCCGACCTTCTTATCAATCAGGGTCTTGCTGACCACCGAGCCCTCACTGTAGACCACCAGGTCACGTAAGGTAAGTGCATTTCCAATCAGTTCCATAACTTCCTCCTCTGATGCAACAGCTCATATGTCTTTATCTTAGGGATACAACAGATCATTGGCAACTGTTTTTAAATAAAAAAGGCCGGAAGCATTGAGCCTCCGGCCTTTCGTCTTAAACAGGATCTGATGCTGAAAACGCTCTATTTTTCGTTCTGGGCAGGAAGTCAAGGAATTGCGCGGAGGTGTAGCAGCGCTACGCCGCACAAGCAAGTCCGAAGAGTTCCGCAGCCAGGGCGGAAAAGAGACGTTTTCTACTACATCATTCCGCCCATTCCACCCATTCCGCCCATCCCACCAGGCATACCGCCACCCATGCCGCCGCCGTCTTCCTTCGGCTTCTCGGCAATCAGCGCTTCGGTGGTCAGCATCAGACCGGCGATTGAGGATGCGTTCTGAAGTGCATAACGGGAGACCTTGGTCGGGTCGATGATGCCGGCCTGCAACATGTCGACGTAAGTATCGTCTGCGGCGTTGTAGCCGAAGGCATCCTTGCCGTTCTTAACCTTGTCCACCACGATGGAGGCATCAATGCCGGCATTCTCGGCGATTTGACGGATAGGTGCCTCGAGGGAGGCCCGGACCACGTTAACGCCGAACTGCTGCTCATTGTCCAGCTTCAGTGCGTCCAGTGCGCACAATGCGCGGATGTAGGCTACGCCGCCACCGGGGACGATGCCCTCGTCAACAGCTGCGCGGGTAGCGTGCAGTGCATCTTCCACGCGGGCTTTCTTCTCTTTCATCTCGACTTCTGTCGCTGCACCTACTTTGATGACGGCAACGCCGCCAACCAGCTTGGCAAGGCGCTCCTGAAGCTTTTCCTTATCGTAATCGCTGGAGGTTTCTTCGACCTGGGCGCGGATCATCTTGACGCGGCCGGCGATGACATCTTCCTTGCCGCCGCCATCGATGATGGTGGTGTTGTCCTTGTCGATGGTGATGCGCTTGGCTGTGCCGAGCATCTCGATAGTGGTCTGATCAAGCTTGAAGCCGACCTCCTCGGAAATAACCTGTCCACCGGTCAATACTGCGATGTCTTCCAGCATGGCCTTGCGGCGGTCGCCGAAGCCTGGTGCCTTGACAGCACAGACGTTCAGCACGCCGCGCAGCTTGTTCACTACCAGAGTCGCCAATGCTTCGCCGTCAATGTCTTCGGCAATGATCAGCAGCGGGCGGCCGGACTTGGCGCTCTGCTCCAAAACCGGGAGCAGGTCCTTCATATTGGAGATCTTCTTGTCGTGAATCAGGATCATGGCGTTTTCGAGAGTGGCTTCCATGCGCTCCGGATCAGTTACGAAGTAGGGAGAGAGGTAACCGCGGTCGAACTGCATACCCTCGACGGTCTCGAGGCTGGTTTCCATGGACTTGGCTTCTTCCACGGTAATGACGCCTTCCTTGCCGACCTTCTCCATGGCCTCAGCGATGATATCGCCGATGGTCTTGTCGTTGTTGGCAGAGATGGTGCCGACCTGGGCGATCTCTTTGTGGTCCTTGATCGGCTTGGAGATCTTTTTCAGCTCCTCGACAATGGCTTCAACAGCCTTGTCGATGCCGCGCTTGATCTCCATCGGGTTGTGGCCTGCCGCCACCAGCTTGGAGCCCTGCTTGTAGATGGCCTGCGCCAGAACAGTAGCAGTAGTTGTGCCGTCGCCGGCAACGTCGGAAGTCTTGGAAGCAACTTCCTTAACCAGCTGTGCGCCCATGTTTTCGAACTTATCTTCCAGTTCGATCTCTTTGGCAACGGTTACGCCGTCTTTTGTGATCAGCGGTGCGCCATAGGATTTGTCGATAACAACATTGCGGCCTTTGGGGCCGAGGGTAACTTTAACAGTATCGGCGAGGATATTGACGCCCTTCAGGATGGCGTTGCGCCCTTCCTGGTCAAACTTGATGATCTTTGCACCCATTCGTGTATTCCTCCATTAATTAGTTTGTATTTTGATCACTGCTTGAAACGAGGATTTTTTTGTTCTGGGTTTGCCAATTGAGCAATGTCGCGGAGGCGTACCCAATCGGTACGCCGCACAAAGGCATTGTGAAAATTGGCGAGGCCAGGGCGGAAAAAGACCGTTTCTTTATTCTACAACGGCGAGGATGTCGTCTTCGCGCATCATAAGGAAATCATCGCCATCGACCTTGATCTCGGTGCCGGCATACTTGCCAAACAACACGACATCACCAACCTTGACATCCAGCGGAAGGACCTTGCCGTCTTCAGTCTTCTTGCCATTGCCAACGGCCACGATCTCGCCGCGCTGCGGTTTCTCTTTTGCGGTTTCAGGGATGAAAAGTCCCCCTGCGGTCTTGCTCTCCTCTTCGACCCTCTTGACGATGATACGATCCTGCAGTGGTCTCAAATTCATGTTGTCCTACTCCTTTCGTATGGTGACTTCTTTGTAAAGTCGAGATAAATTTAGCACTCTAATCAACTGAGTGCTAACACTCTGGGAATATAAACAGCAGCCATTCAAAAATCAAGGGGTATCTGAAAAAAAACCGCGCACGATTATTTTTTGACTTTTGAAAGGATGGCTGTTACAAGACAAATAATCTGTTTTTACCGGTCTGGTGCCGTGCCCATAAATGGGGTGCGGTTAAAAGGGAAGAGGGTTCAAGGCCCTCGCTGTCCCGCAACTGTAAGGGAGTACCGATTTCGCACTATGCCACTGGGGATACCTGGGAAGGCGCGAAAAGGGATGATCCCCGAGCCAGGAAACCTGCCATGCCGATGCTGTTTTGGAACCTCCGTGGAACGAGGGGCCGGAACCGGAGTGCATCCAAACACCCACGATTTCGAGCCCCTTCCAACCATGGACAGGGGCTTTTTTAGTAAGTTTGACGTTATTTCTGCTCCGTTCTGGCAGAAGATAACTTCGTTAACGCACTATCCCGGTTATCCGGGCAGGAGAGATATATGAGCCAGATAATTTTCATCACCGGTGGCGCCCGTAGCGGCAAGAGTAAGTTTGCTGAGGAAATCACTCACCATTTTGGTAAGTCGCTTTGTTATCTGGCAACAGCCCAAACTCTCGATGATGAGATGTGCCAACGCATCGGGAAACACCAACAGCGCCGCGGGGATGTCTGGCATACGATCGAGGAACCGCTGCAACTGGTAGAGACGCTGGCAAGTTGTGACGGGACATACAATGCGGTCCTCATCGACTGCCTGACCCTCTGGTTGTCAAACCTGCTCATGCTGCACGAGGGTCTGGGTGAAAAAACCGAGGATCGGATTTTTGAGGATGTGCGGCATCTGGCAGAAACCCTGCGCTGCATGGCCACCCCGGTGATCATTGTATCCAACGAGGTCGGCATGGGCATTGTTCCCGAGAACAGGCTGGCGCGAATATTCCGCGACATCGCCGGACAGGCCAACCAGATAATCGCGGCGGCAGCCGACGAGGCCTGGTTGGTTGCAAGCGGAATACCGTTGAAATTAAAATAAAACTGAAAACGCCTCTCACAAAGCTCACGAAGTCACAAGGGAAAAAAGGACCAAATACGGTCTCTCACAGAGCACACAGAGTTCACGGAGAACACCATAAAGACGATTCAGTTTATTGGTCAGACTTTCTTTGTGCCTCGCTTAGAAGCGCCTACTTTTGGCTGTGAGCTTTAGCGAACAAAGTGAGCGGGTGAGATAAATGAATTTACAGATTTTACGTGGAGGAACAATGAACATCGTACAAACCACACTCACCCGCATCAAACCGGTCAACCCCGAACTGCTGGCCCAGGCCCAGGC
Organism: Geobacteraceae bacterium; assembly: GCA_016720395.1. Lineage (GTDB taxonomy): Bacteria > Desulfobacterota > Desulfuromonadia > Geobacterales > Pseudopelobacteraceae > CAIPTY01. Next base: position 86,681 of record JADKKR010000001.1, read on the forward strand.
ACGGCTGGACAACAAGACCAAACCGCTCGGCTCCCTGGGACGTCTTGAGGAATTCGCCCGCCGCGTGGCCGCCATAAGCGGCACAATGACGCCGGATGTCTCCAAAAAGGTCGTCTTTACCTTTGCCGGTGATCACGGCATCGTCGAGGAGGGGGTCTCGCTCTTTCCCAAGGAGGTTACCCCGCAGATGGTTTTCAATTTCCTTGCCGGCGGAGCCGGGGTTAACGTGCTGGCCCGTCATGTCGGCGCTGAAGTCCGGGTCGTGGATGTCGGTGTCGATTTCGACTTTGAGAATGCCGCCGGTATGATCCACCGCAAGGTCGCCCGCGGCTCCCGCAACTTTGCCAAGGGACCGGCCATGACCCGTGACGAGACGCTGGCCGCCATGCAGGTCGGCATCGAACTGGCTGAACAGTGCAAGACCGAAGGTATCGGACTGGTCGGCACCGGCGAAATGGGTATCGGCAACACGTCACCATCCTCCGCCATCATCGCAGCCATCTCCGGGATAGCTGTACGGGATCTCACCCATCGTGGCACCGGCATCAACGATGCGGCCCTGGAGCACAAGATCCGGGTCATTGAGCAGGGCCTGGCCCTGAACAGGCCCGATCCGGCCGATCCCCTGGACGTGCTGGCCAAGGTTGGGGGGCTGGAGATCGCCGCCATCGCCGGCCTGGTGCTGGGGTGTGCCGCCAACTCGATCCCGGTGGTGGTCGACGGTTTCATCTCCACCGCCGGGGCCTTGATCGCCTCGGAACTGCATCCTTATGTACGCGACTACATCTTTGCCGCCCACCAGTCGGTGGAGATCGGGCACCGCTTCATGCTGGAGCGCATCGGAACCCGTCCGATCCTTGATCTCGATCTGAGGTTGGGTGAAGGCACCGGCGCAGCCCTGGCCATGGGCCTGATCGAAGCGGGAGTCAAGGTGCTGAACGAGATGGCAACCTTCGAACAGGCCGGGGTAAGCAGGTAAAAAGTGATCCGGGATCAGTACCGTTAAATACATTTTTTCACTCATCACTCATCACTGATTACTGTTCAATAAATCTCAGTTCCGGAAAAAAATGCGCCTCTACCTGATCGCCATGCAGTTCCTGACCATCATCCCCATCCCCTTCGACACCCGCTGTCAGAAGGAGGACCTGGGGCGGAGCACGGCCATTTTCCCGCTTGCCGGGCTGTCGATCGGCGGCCTGCTGGTCGGCCTTAACTGGCTGATTGCCCCCTGGTTGGCTCCTCCATTGACCGCAGCCCTGCTGGTCACGGCCCTGGCCGCGGTCACCGGAGCCCTGCATCTGGACGGCCTGGCCGACGTCTCTGACGGCCTGGCGGCACGGGGCAGTCGCGAGCGTTTCCTGGCGGTCATGAAAGACTCCAACGTCGGGGCGGTGGGGGCGGTCGCGCTGGTTCTGGGACTGGTGCTGAAGTGGCAGGCGCTGCTGGCGATTCCGGCCGGGATCACCTGGCAGGCGCTGCTGCTCTTCCCGACCCTGGGACGCTGTGCTCAGGTAGTGGCTATGGCCGGGGCGAAACACGCCCGCCAGGATGGTCTCGGTGCAGCCTTCATCCAGGGCATGGCCACCAGACATCTGCTTGTGGCACTGTGCATCACCATTGCGACGTGCCTGCTGCTATTGTCCGTCAAGGGCCTGGTCGCCCTGACCGCCGTCTTTGCCGTCACTTTGGTCATCAAGGGCTACTTCCAGAACCGTCTGGGCGGCCTGACCGGCGACATCATCGGCTGCATCTGCGAAGTCGCTGAAATCCTGGCCTTGATCGTGCTGTCTGGCGGGTATCAGCAGTGACCGTGCAACGGCAGGCAGGACCGGATCAGCCGGACGTACTTCTGGAGTCATTCGCAGGCGACGCGAGCTCCCGATCCTATCGCTTCAGCGGCTGTGAGGCCGTCATCCGCGCGGATGCCCCTGACCAGGTTGCGGCTGCCTTTGCAGAGATTGAACGGGCCGTGGCCCGTGGCAGGCACGCCGCCGGTTTCGTCTCCTACGAAGCCGCCGCCGGGCTGAATCCGGATCTGGCCGTTACCGGTAAAACTGAACTGCCGCTGGTCTGGTTCGGCATCTTTGCCGAGCGGCGGGATTGCTCCGGAGAAGAGACCGGCCTCACGACCGGCAACTGCCTGGTTTCTCCGCCCGAACTTGCGATCAGTGACGGCGATTACATGCGTGCGGTTGGCAGCATCCGAGATGCCATCGCACGTGGCGAGACCTATCAGGTCAACTTCACAACCAGACAGCTCTTCAGCGTCAGCGGCGATCCCTTCATACTCTATCGCAGGATGTGCCGCAACCAGCAGGCCCCCTTCTGCGCCTGGATCGATATCGGCTCGCACCGGATTATCTCGGCCTCGCCGGAGCTGTTTTTCACGTTGAACGATGGCCGGTTGATGATGAAGCCGATGAAAGGCACGGCACCACGCAAGCCGCGGGCAGACGATGATCGGAACCAGCGGGCGCTGCTGGCCACCAGCACCAAGGACCGGGCCGAGAACCTGATGATCGTCGACCTGGTGCGTAACGATCTTGCCCGGATTGCCGAAACCGGCAGCGTCGCGGTGCCGGCGCTCTTTCAGGTGGAAACCTACCCGACCGTTCACCAGCTGACCTCCACGGTCACCGCCCGTGTCAGGCCAGAGGTCGGGCTGACTGATATCTTCCGGGCGCTGTTCCCCTGCGGCTCGATCACCGGGGCTCCCAAGCGGCGCACCATGGAGATCATCCGCGAACTTGAAATCCAACCGCGCGGGGTCTACTGCGGCGCCATCGGTTATGTCTCGCCCGGCCGGGAAGCGGTCTTCAGCGTGGCCATCCGCACCGTCGTGGTGGACACAGCCACGGGAGCGGCCGAGATCGGCATCGGCAGCGGCATCACCTGGGGCTCGGACACTGCCGGCGAGCTTCGCGAATGCCTCGACAAAAGCGCGTTCTTATTCAGAGACAGCAAACCATTCTGGCTGATCGAATCCCTGCGTTTCGACCGCCGGGGTTACCTGCTTCTCGACCGGCACCTGCAGAGACTGGCCGGTTCAGCAGACTATTTCGGATTCTGCCTCGACACTGACGTCCTGCGTAGTCGGCTTCACGATCTGGGACAGGGATTATCCGGTGTCCATAAGGTCCGTCTCCTGCTTGCCGCTGACGGGGGAATCACACTCGAATCCCAGGCACTCTTGCCGGCGGTCAAAGCTGAGTCACCTGCCATCATAGCGATATCACCACAGCAGGTTTCTTCGTCCGATCCCTTCCTGTACCACAAGACGACTCGGCGCAGCCTGTATGACGAGCAGCTCCGGGCCCACCCGGGGTGCTACGACATCATCTTCCTTAACGAGAGGAACGAGGTCACCGAAGGCAGCTACACAACCATCGTCATCTCACTCAATGGAGAGCTGCTGACACCGGCACTGGACTGCGGACTGCTGCCGGGGGTGCTGCGGGAGGAACTGCTGGAGGTCGGTGCCATAAGCGAGGCGGTCTTGACGCTGGACGATCTGAAGGCTGCTGAGACGATCTGGCTGATCAACTCGGTTCGCGGTTGGCGGGAATGCCGTATTCAAAACATCAAGGAGAACCACCCATGCTGACCCAGATCGAATCCGCCCGTCAGGGCATCATCACCCCCCAGATGCTGACTGTTGCCACAAACGAGCAACTTGAGGTCGAATATATCCGCCGCATGGTGGCCGAAGGCCGGATCGTGATCCCCTGGAACCACAGCCGCAAGCCGTCACGCGTCGCCGGCATCGGCAAGGGACTGAGCACCAAGGTCAACGCCTCCATCGGCACATCCTCGGACATTGTCGATTACGAGGCCGAGGTCAGAAAAGCATTGGCGGCCCAGGAATCGGGTGCCGACACCCTGATGGAACTCTCCGTGGGTGGCGACCTGGACCGGGTCCGGCGCGAGGTGATCGCCGCCGTGGATCTGCCGGTGGGCAATGTACCGCTCTACCAGGCCTTCTGCGAGGCGGCCCGCAAGTACGGCGACCCCAACAGGCTGGACGAGGAAATGCTCTTCGACCTGATCGAGCAGCAGTGCGCGGACGGCATGGCCTTCATGGCCGTACACTGCGGCATCAACCTCTGCACGGTCGAGCGTCTGCGCAAGCAGGGCTACCGTTACGGTGGACTGGTAAGCAAAGGCGGGGTCTCCATGGTGGCCTGGATGATCGCCAACAATCGCGAAAACCCCTTGTATGAAAAATTCGACAGAGTGGTCTCAATCCTCAAGAAGTACGACACCGTGCTCTCCCTGGGCAATGGGTTGCGGGCCGGCGCAATCCACGACTCCTCGGACCGGGCCCAGATCCAGGAACTGCTCTTCAACTGCGAACTGGCCGAACTCGGACGCGAAATGGGCTGCCAGATGCTGGTAGAGGGGCCGGGGCATGTGCCTCTGGACGAGATCGAGGGCAACATCCAGCTGCAGAAGCGCATGAGCGGCGGGGCGCCCTATTACATGCTCGGCCCGATCACCACCGACGTGGCCCCCGGTTTCGACCACATCACCGCTGCCATCGGTGCGGCCCAGTCCAGCCGCTTCGGGGCAGACCTGATCTGCTACATCACCCCGGCCGAGCATCTGGCCCTGCCCAACGAGGAAGATGTGCGCATGGGGGTCAAGGCGGCCAGGATCGCGGCCTACATCGGCGACATGAACAAGTACCCGGAGAAGGGGCGCGAGCGCGACAAGCAGATGTCCAAGGCGCGCCGCGACCTGGACTGGGAGAAGCAGTTCCAGCTGGCGCTCTATCCGGAGGATGCCCGTGCCATCCGCGCCAGCCGCACCCCGGAAGACGAGGATACCTGTACCATGTGCGGCGACTTCTGCGCCTCGCGCGGGGCGGGCAAACTTTTTGCGGGAGATCTCAGGGGAGACAAGATATAATAGGATGAAACAGAGGAAATTCATGACACCGCATACCCGCATTCATCTCATCCGCCACGGACAGGTAGCAGGATACGACCAGCCCCGCTACAACGGGCAGACCGACGTGGCCCTGACCGATCTGGGCGTCGAGCAGTACCATCGACTCAGGGAACGTCTGGCGGACTCCCCGATCTCGGCATGCTACACCAGCGACCTGACCCGCTGTGTTATTGGTGCGCAGATCATCTGCGAACAGTTCGGTATCGAACCGGTCAGACGCAGCGAGTTGCGCGAGCTTAACATCGGAGTCTGGGAGGGGTTGACCTGGCAGGAGATCCAGTCCAACTGGCCGGAGGAATGGCAGGCGCGGCTGGCCGACCTGGTCAACTACCGGGTACCGCAAGGGGAGAATCTGCTCGACGTGCAGACACGGGTCATGCCGGTGGTCAGGGAGATCGTTGAACGTCACAAGGGGCAGGAAGTCCTGGTGGTGGGGCATGGCGGGGTCAATCGTGTTGTACTGCTGAATGCCATCGGTGCTCCGCTGGCCGGGATGTTCAACATAGAACAGAACTATGGCTGCTACAATATCATCGACTATTATGGCGATGGCCGGGCGACAGTAAAGTTATTGAACAGTCAGGAGTAAACAATGGCAGGCAGATCGAGAGGCCCCAGAACCGTAGCACTTCCCAGCGCCGCAGATGCCGCCGCCCTGGTTACCAGAATGCGCGGTGAGGTGGAGAGCAACAGCAACTACCGGACGAAATCCCTGAAGATTCACGGACCGGTCTGTGCCAAGTGCGGGCGTGAGTTCGATCAGTCCAGCATCAACCTCCTGACCGTCCACCACAAGGACGGCAACCACCACAACAACCCGCCCGACGGGTCAAACTGGGAAAACCTCTGCAGCCACTGCCATGACGACGAGCATTCGCGTGGCGTCCTGGGTGAGTACCTTTCCAGGTCGTGAGGACTACTTGATGTTCAGGTAGATCAGACGCCCCACCAGCACCAGCACCATCGAGATGAACACCGGCCTGATGAAGGCGGTACCGCGGGTTATGACCAGCCTTGACCCGACCCGGGCCCCCAGAAACTGGCCGCCCCCCATCACCAGTCCTTCCAGGAACCGGACCTGGCCGGCTGAAAGGAAAAAGAGCAGCGCCACGAAGTTGCTGGTGAAGTTCATGACCTTGGTGGTGGCGGTGGCCCGCATCATGGAACAGCCCAGCAGCATCATCAGCGCCATGGTCCAGAACGAACCGGTACCCGGTCCGAAGAAACCGTCATAAAATCCGATCGACAGACCGAACAGCAGGTAGAACGGCATCGGATTCATCCGGGCATGGGAATCCTCCGCTCCCAGTCGGGGTGAACAGAGGGTATAGACCGCTATAGCGGCCAGCAGCCAGGGGATCAGCTGTTTGAGGAGTGTTGCATCCAGCAGCTGCACCGCCCAGACACCGAGGGCTGCCCCGATAGCGGTCCAGAGAATACCGTACCAGCAGTCGCCCAACTTGACGCTACCCGCCCGCACAAAATGAAGCATGGCACTGCCCGAGCCAAAGGAGGCCTGGAGTTTGTTAGTGCCCAGGGCGACCTGCGGCGGCAGTCCGATGCCCATCAATACCGGGACGGTGATCAGGCCACCGCCGCCGGCAATCGAGTCAATCAGACCGGCCGCAAACCCCGCACAGAACAGGAGCGGGAGCAGGAGTTCAGGCGCCACAGCTTTTCATCCCTCATCCCTCATCCCTCATCACACCTTACGCCTGTCCGGCCGCCGGGGCATTTTCAAAAGCGGTCCGCGCCTTGCTCAGTTCTTCAACCTCGCGCAGTTTTTCTCCCATCCAGGCGTGAAATACGCGGGCATTCTCGTAGCTCATCACGACACCGGTATCGATAAAACGAACCATGCTCTGGGCCAGGTCTTTCGGTTCTGCGCCGGTCTCCCTGCCGATGGCCCCCTCCGGGGTGATTTCGTGGCTGATGGCCTCAGGCAGCGGCTGACGTTCAAGGTAGAAATTGATTACCATCTCCCCGCGGGGCGAGAAACCGCCCTGGGCACCATTGACGTAGGTCGGGTTGTAGCCGTAGTTGAAGACATACTTGAAGGTTATTTCCGGTTTCTTCTGGCTCATCTGTCTGTTCTCCTGTTGTGGGTAATTGTCTCTCTCACTTATCACATTCCATGGCAATGGTGAAAATAAAAACACGGGGGCACTTCGTATTGACAAGACCTGATACTCCTGCTAGAAATCCATAGAAATCCATTTCAGGAGGTAGTTCCATGAAGACTAGCTGCTTCAGAATCGCACTGACCACCGCCTCTCTGCTGCTGGCCGCCAACCTTGCATTTGCCGTGGAAGTGAAAGTCGCCACACCGGATGTCAAGGGTGCCGCCAAAGCGACCGGCGACAGTGCCAAAGCCGCTGCTGACAGCGCCAAGACCGGCGCAAAGGGTGTCGTCGCTGACACGAAGGCGTCTGCTGCCGCCACCAAGGACGCTGCCAAAGGAACCGCAGCAGATACCAAGGCTGCTGCAAAAGCCAAACTCGTCGACATAAACACCGCCACTGAGGCCGAAATGAAAGCCGTCCCCGGTATCGGTGACGCCTATGCCGCCAAGATTATCGCCGGCCGCCCGTATGCCAAGAAGGACCAGCTCAAATCCCGTAACATCCTCCCGGCTCCGGTCTATGAGAAGACAAAAGACCTGATCATAGCCAAGCAGCCACCCAAACCGGCTGCCGCCAAGAAAAAATAAGCAACTCTTCCATCCATTATGAAAAGGGCATCCGCACGGTGGGTGCCCTTTTCGTTTGTGGCGCATCACCTTGAATTACCTTGACTTTCGATAGCAACCGCTTTATTTTTATTGTTTTAACAGCAGATAAGGAGTCGTAATGAAACCGCTATTTCTGAACCCGCCCACCTTTGAGGACTTTGACGGCGGTGCCGGTGCCCGTTATCAGGCGTCACGAGAAGTCACCTCGTTCTGGTACCCCACCTGGCTCTGCTTTCCAGCCGGGATGATCGAAGGCAGCCGGGTGGTTGATGCCCCGGTACAGAAGTTCACTCTGGAAGACTGCCTGGCTATCGCCAAGGATTTCGACATGGTGGTGATGTACACCTCCACGCCGACCCTGATGATCGATATCGAAACGGCACGGCGCATCAAGGAGGTCAAACCTGCCATCGTAACCGTGCTGACCGGCCCGCACGTCACGATCCTGCCGGAGGAATCACTGCGCGCAGGCAAGGGCGCTATCGACATCGTCTGCCGCGGTGAATTCGACTACTCCACTAAGGAGCTGTGCGAAGGGCGGGCCTGGAATACGGTCGACGGTCTCAGTTTTCTGCAGGACGGCACGGTAGTCCACACTCCGGATCGCCCCATGATCGAGGATCTGGACGCACTGCCTTTCGTGGCACCGATCTACAAACGGGATCTGCCGATCAGCGAATACGTCATTCCGCACTTCAAAAGCCCCTATGTCTCGATCTATTCCAGCCGCGGCTGCCCGTCAAAGTGCATCTACTGCCTCTGGCCCCAGACCTTTTCCGGCCAGCGCATGCGCACCCGCAGCCCGCAGAACGTGTACGAAGAGATCAAGTGGATCACCGAGAACATCCCCGAGATGCGCGAACTGTCCTTTGACGACGACACCTTCACCGCTAACCGTCAGCATGCCCGGGAGATTGCCTGTTTGATCAAGCCGCTGGGCATCTCCTGGACGATCAATGCCCGGGCCAACACCGACTACGAGACCCTCAAGGTCATGCGCGAAGCCGGTCTGCGCCACGTGGTGGTCGGCTTTGAAAGCGGCAACGCCCAGATCCTCAAGAACATCAAGAAGGGTGTCACCAAAGAACAGGCCATCCAGTTTGCCAAAGACTGCAAAAAACTTGGCCTCTCTATCCACGGCGCCTTCATCATGGGCCTGCCCGGTGAAACAAAGGAGACCATCCAGGAGACGATCCGGTTTGCCAAGGACATGGACCTCAACTCGATCCAGGCCTCGCTGGCCTCCCCCTACCCCGGCACCGAGTTCTACACCATGTGCAAGGAACAGGGCTGGATCAGCTCGGACAGCTTCCTGGACGAGGGCGGCCACCAGAAATGCGTGATCAATTACCCGAACCTCTCCAATGCCGAGATCTTCAATTCGGTAGAGGAGTTCTACGACAAGTTCTACTTCCGTCCCAAGTACATCCTGCGCAGCATCGGCCGAATGATCGTGGACGGCGATGAACGCCGCAAGCTGCTCAAGGAAGGCAGGCAGTACCTGTCCTACATGCGTAAACGTAAAGAGTCCTCCTCGGACTGCACGTAAGAAATGCCACTAACAAAAAAACAACTCATCATCACCTCCGATGACTTTGGCCTTTCAAAGGGTGTGAATAAGGCTGTTGAAAAAGCCTGGCTGGAGGGCCTCCTGACCTGCGCCTCAATCATGCCGGGCGGTGCGGCGTTCGATGAGGCCGTGAAGATTGCCCGGCGCAATCCGGAGCTGCAGGTGGGACTTCACCTGACCCTGGTGCAGGGGCAATCGGTACTTCCCCACGCACAGATTCCGGATCTGGTGAACGAGGCTGGCTGTTTCAGCGATAACCCGGTAGCGAGCGGTATGCGCTACTTTTTCAACAAGGGGCTCTACAAACAGCTCCTGCGAGAGATCGAGGCCCAGATACAGCGTGTCGCAGATACGGGTATCCCGCTGTCGCATGTGGACGGCCATCTCAACATCCACCTGCATCCAACGGTCTTCGGGTTTCTGACCGAGCTGATGCCGCGCTACGGCATCAGCAGTTTCCGGCTGTCCCGCGAGCGGCTTGCCCACAATCTGCGTTTCGATCAGCAGCGGAGGTTCGGCAAGACGGTTGAGAGTGTTGTTTTCGGGGCCCTGGCCAATCACGCCCGCCCACACCTGAAACAGCTGGAAATCCGTTATGCCGGTGAAGTCAAGGGTGTTCTCAATTCTGGGTGCATGACCGAAGAGTACATTCTTCAGATCCTCGACGACCTGAATGAAGGACTGACCGAGCTGTATTTCCATCCCGGGATCCTGCCGGACGGCGAGATATCGCGCCGCATGCCGGATTATCGACATGAAGAAGAGCTGGCCGCCATCACCAGCCGGCGAATCAGACAGCGGTTGGCGGAACTGAACATCGAACTGGTAAATTATCGAGGAGACACGAAAGAATATGCTTAAGACAATGATTGTCATGCTCCTGGCCATAACGGCAGGAGCGGTTGGCGATATATTTCTGACCCAGGGGATGAAAAGTGCCGGTGATCTCTCAGCCATGGGGCTCAAGCAGATCTTTGATACCGTGATCAAGGCACTCACCAACTGGCGCCTGATCCTGGGAACAGCCCTGCAGGCGGTTTATTTCGGTCTCTGGCTGGCGGTTCTGTCATGGGAGGACCTTTCGGTGGCTCTCCCCTTGCAGGCGCTCAGCTATATAGTGGTGGCATTTCTGGCCCAATGGTACCTGGGGGAAAATGTCACCCCGATGCGCTGGGCCGGGATCAGCCTGGTTTGCGTCGGTGTGATGTTGATCACCAGAAGCAGCGTCAACTGATTACGCAAGGGGAGCTTACACAATGACTGACAGCAAACGCATCGCCTTTCTTGGCGGCGGCAATATGGCTGAGGCAATCATCAAGGGACTCTTGCGGGAGGATTCGGGCGCATCGCTGATGATTGCGGAAATAGCCGCCGAACGCCGGGACTACCTGGCGAAAACCTATCCGGGTATCCGGGTTGTTGAAAACAGTGCCGAGGCTGCAACCTGGGGTGATCTGATCATCCTGGCAGTCAAACCGCAACAGGCAGCAGGCGTTCTGTCCGACATTGGAAATTCAGCGGGTGCCGGCAGGCTGTTTGTCTCGATCATGGCAGGTGTGCGCAGCGACTCCATTGAAGATGCCCTGGGGAACGGAACACGGGTGGTGCGCGTCATGCCCAACACGCCGGCCCTTGTGGGAGAAGGGGCCAGCGCCATCTGTGCCGGGCGGAATGCCTCCCGGGAAGACCTGGATTGCGTGGAGAACATCTTTGCCAGGACAGGCCTGGTAGTCCGTGTGGAAGAAAAACAGATGGATGCAGTCACCGGACTCTCCGGGAGCGGTCCGGCCTACGTATTCACCTTTATCGAAGCGCTCTCCGATGCCGGGGTGAAAAACGGCCTGGCGCGGGATGTCGCTGCCAGGCTTGCCCTGCAGACGGTTCTCGGCGCAGCCCGCATGCTGGCAGAGACCGGCAGGCATCCGGCACAGCTGCGCGAACAGGTCACCTCTCCCGGCGGCACGACCATTGCCGGCCTGCATGTCCTGGAAAACGGCCGCTTTCGAGGAACCATCATGGACGCCGTGGAAGCGGCGACCAAGAGGTCCAGGGAGCTGGCAGGGAAATAGCACTCCTCGAGTCTCAACGCAAAAAGGGCGCCCGGAAACGGTCGCCCTTTTTTTAATCCCTTCGGCACGCCATGCCTTCAGGCTTGAGATGCACCGCTCTACGGGAAGTCCGCTGTAACCTTCACTCCTGTGTGTCTTCGGGAGGAGCAGTGGAGTTCAACGCGTTGTAAAGATTAATCTGCTCGGCCAGGGACAGCTTCTTCCGCTTACATCCGCCGGTATGGACGAGGCACTTCCGGCAGCGGTCATCGGAACACCACTGACAATGCGTGCAGTCAGGGCAAGGGTGCTTCTTAGGCGCTTCATCGGCCATTCAGTAGGCAACATTCCGCTTGACAGCGTTACCTTCAAGTAATTGCACAAAGGCCTTACCGCTGTCGGCATTTACCAGCAGGTACCGGGGCAGTTTCATAACCGGATCTGAGGGGGTGGTATGTCGCCGATCGATGGTAAAGGTCGCCACATATCCGGTCTCGCCGGCCTTACCGATCAGGTAATCATCATTGATTCCAAACGGCCAGGCCAGCATATCGACACGTCCACCCAGTTCTGTCTCTAACCTGGCTTTCGATTTGCGCAGCTGGGTTATGACAAGCTGGTCCAATGCCGGTCCGGAAAGTTTCTTTCGTTCCTTCTTGAAATTTGGGTGCCAATAGGTATGTGACTGGATGTCAAACAGCCCGGTTTTCTTCAGCTCCCGCAACTGCTCCCAGGTCATGGCATATTTTGCATTGGAAATTGCCGAAGGATAGGCAAAAATGGTCACAGGATAGCCGTATCTGCGAATCACCGGCAACATGTCGCTGTAAACTGATTTATGTGCATCATCCTCCACAATAACCACAGATTTCGGCTTAGGCGCCGGAGCCTTGCCGCGATAGTGGTCCACCAGCTGGCGCAGCGGGATCACGGTATAACCGTTATCGCGCAGGTACTTCATGTGAGACTCGAACACCGGGGTTGTGATGGTCATACCGTCGGCCACGGTAGCACCAAAGCGGTGATAGAGGAGGATCGGGACCCTGAAGGACTCGGCGCTGAAAGCCGGCAGGACAGACATGAGCAGCAATGCTGAAACGGCAAGTACACGAAATAACGTTATCAACACAATGAAGGCCTTTCTGGAGGAATTAGAATTTACGATAACTGAATGCTGGATTCAATCTCTGGTTTACCGTGCGTCATCCCCGGACAATATAGACCGAACAGTGGGCACCGCCGGAGACACGATGGGAGACGCTCCCTTTGAGTCTTCGCTGGATAAAACCTTTTCCAGAGCTGCCGATGACGATAACATCCACCTGTTCACGCTTGGCAAACTCAATCAGTTTTTCTGCAGGCTCGCCATACTCGACGATCATTTCAAGGGGTATATCGTTTTCCAGAGCACATTTTTCGACAACATAAAAGATCCGGCGGCGCAATTCGTCCCATTTCTCCGACTCAGTCACCGGAGCCGTCGGTACAAAATCCGTGTAGGTTGACGTCGGGGCATTGGGCAGGACCAGCATGGCATAAATACGACTCTTGAATTGGCTCTGGTTGCCGGCCGCCATCCTGATTGCCTCCTCGGCAGCCTTATCAGACTGAGGCGACCCATCAATGGCCACAAGGATTTTTTTCCTGAGATTCAGCATGGTTACCACCTTTGTTCCGTTGCACACCATATCGCCGCACAACATCCGGATCGTCAATTATTTAAAATTATAAAGCATTTTTTCATACTTGACAATTATAAAACAATATTCTACACTAAGCGTAATTATGATTAAATCGTAGTATTTTTGGCATATTCACGCAAAAGTGCAGCAATTCAAGCGCGTTAGTCGATCTATTTTTTTCATTACATTTTTCAAACAGGACGACAGCCATGGCGAAGAAAGAAAAATCGGAATATCTCATTCAGGCAGTATCCCACGCCCTCGACCTTCTGGAACAGTTTCATGACGAAATCGATGAGTTGGGGGTCACCGAACTCAGCAAGCGGCTCAAACTCCACAAGAACAATGTGTTCAGGCTCTTGGCAACCCTGGAGTCACGGGGCTACATCGAGCAGAACAAGGTGACGGAAAACTACCGTCTTGGACTTAAAACCCTTGAACTCGGCCAGACCTTCATCCGGCAGATGGGACTCCTGCGTCAGTCCAAACCGGTACTGGAAGCCTTGGTAAAGGAATGCAACGAGACCACCTATGTAGCAATTCTCAAAGATTTCAACATCATCTATCTGGATGCGGTAGAAACCGACATGACCGTGCGCGTGGTTCCGCGGGTCGGGTCGCGTCTGCCGGCCTACTGTACTGCCGCCGGTAAGATTCAGATTGCCTACATGAGTGACGAGGAACTGGAGAACTATCTTCCCACCAAGGAACTCAAGCGTTACACCGACAACACCATTACCGACCGGGATGTCCTGAAGAAACAACTCAAGCTCGTCGCAGAACAGGGATATGCCATTGATAACGAGGAACTTGACATCGGTGTCAGGTGCGTCAGCGCACCAATCCGTGATTACACCCGCAGGATCATCGGTGCAGTCAGCATCTCCGGCCCATCCATGCGTTTTCCCGATGAGCGCGTAGAAAAAGAGCTCATACCCCTTGTCATAAAAGCATCGGAAGAGATCTCCGCAAAACTCGGCTTCCAGAAATAATTTACACCGGCATCTTGTTGGAGAAGGGCGGCTTTCAGCCGCCTTTTTTCGTTTATCCTTGAAGAGCAGACAGGCATTGGCTAGTATTGCTCCACATAATCAGGAGATGAATATGCTGACCTATAAAGTGATCGAACTGGCAACCGTGACCGAGGAAACCATCGAAGAGACACTCAACCAATGGACTGCCAATGGCTGGAACTTCAACGGCATGCAGTTCGCCATGCGCGAATCAAGCCGCCGTCCGTCGATGGCCTTTGTCCTTTTTACGCGGTGTGGTGGAGACTCGACTCATGAGTGACGACACTACTCTCTACCTGGTTGACGGTTCATCCTACATCTATCGGGCCTACTATGCCATCCGGCACCTTTCCTCACCTTCGGGTCACCCTACCAATGCTATCTATGGCTTTATCCAGATGCTGCTCAAACTGCTCAAGGATCATAACCCGCGACATGTGGCGGTCGTCTTCGACGTGGGGCGCGTAACCTTCCGCACCGGTATCTATCCAGAATACAAAGCCAACCGTGCCGCCATGCCCGATGACCTGCGGGCTCAGGTAGGGCCGATCCGTGACGTGGTACGCGCCTTCAACATTCCGGCTCTGGAGCTTGCAGGATACGAGGCTGACGATATCATCGGCGCACTGGCCGCACGTCACAGTGCTTCGGGTGGACGTGTGGTTGTGGTAACCGGTGATAAGGACCTGATGCAGATCGTAACCGATCGGGTGACACTTCTGGACACCATGAAAGGCAAGACATCGGGGGTAGCCGAGGTTATCGAACGCTTCGGAGTCGGGCCGGAACTGGTTCCCGACATCCTCGGCCTGGCAGGAGACAGCTCCGACAATATCCCCGGCGTACCGGGCATCGGGGAGAAGACAGCCATCAAGCTTATTCAGGAATTCGGATCTATGGACCGTTTACTGGAGAGGACCGGCGAGGTCAAAGGCAAGATCGGTGAAAAACTGCGTGATTTTCGCGAACAGGCCCTGCTTTCCCGGCAGCTGGCCACCATCGAACTTAACGTCCCCATTCACGTTTCTGCCGAGGAACTGCATGCCAGCGGACCGGACACCGCTGCCCTGAACAGCCTCTTCAAGGAATACGGTTTCACCACGCTGATCAAGGAACTGACCGCCACACCGACCCTGGCGACTGACAGCTACCGCACCATTACGACGACCGAAGGACTGGCGGGTACGGCGGCAGAGCTTGAGCAATCCGGAGAATTCGCCTTTGACCTTGAGACAACCAGTCTCGATCCGCGCCTGGCCGAGATCGTGGGATTGTCATTCTCATGCCGGGATCATGAAGCCTGCTACATTCCGGTCGGACATGTAGCCCCCCCGTCGAGCAGCGAAGGTACGCTTTTCGCAGACGAGGTCGGCACAGCACCGCTTCCAGGCCAGCTACTCCGCTCCAGCGTACTGGAAACTCTGCGTCCGCTGTTCGAAAATCCAAAATTTCGCAAGGTCGGCCAGAACATAAAGTTCGACATGCAGGTACTGGCACGGCACGGCATCAGGGTTGCCGGCGTCTGGTTCGATACCATGCTGGCCTCGTACTGCATCAACCCCTCACGTTCCGGACATGGCCTGGATGCCCTGGCTCAGGAGCATCTCGGTCACAGGATGATCAGCTACAGCGAGGTGACCGGGAAAGGCAAAGAACAGATAAACTTTTCACAGGTCGAGATCGAAACGGCCTCGCGCTATGCCTGCGAGGATGCAGATGCGACCTGGCTGCTGAGGCGCACGTTTGAGCCGGTTCTGAAAGCGAACGGTATGGAGAGCCTGTTCCATTCCATCGAGATGCCGCTGGTCTCCATCCTTGCCGAGATGGAAAACCACGGCGTGCTGCTTGACACCCGGCTGCTGGGCAGCCTCTCGACGGATTTCTCGGCCCGTCTGTCGAAACTGGAAGAACAGATATTTATGCGTGCCGGCGGTCCCTTCAACCTGAACTCCCCCAAGCAGATGGGGGACGTGCTCTTTGAACGCATGGGACTCCAGAGCGGCAAGAAAACCAAGGGGAAAACCGGTTTCTCGACAGACAACGAAGTCCTGACGACACTGGCAGAAGAGCACGAGATTGCCAGGCTGATTCTGGACTACCGCGGGGTCTCCAAGCTCAAGTCCACCTACAGTGACGCACTGCCGCGCCTGGTAAATACCCGCACCGGCCGGGTGCACACCTCATACAACCAGACTGTGACGGCAACCGGCCGGCTTTCGTCATCCGATCCCAACCTTCAAAACATACCCATCCGCAGCGATGAGGGGCGTCTGATCCGCCACGCCTTCATCGCTCCGCCGGGACATGTAATCCTGTCCGCAGATTACTCCCAGATAGAACTGCGTGTTCTGGCACACCTCTCAGGCGATAAGGTATTCTGCCATGCCTTCGCCCACGACGAAGACATCCACACCCGCACCGCTGCCGAGGTATTCGGCCTGTTTCCGGAAATGGTGACACCCGAGATGCGCCGCCAGGCAAAAACCATAAATTTCGGAATCATCTACGGCCAGGGGGCCTTCAGCCTGGCAAAGCAGCTGGGCATAGCCCGCAAGACCGCCGAGGAGTTCATAGCTGCCTACAAAGAGCGCCATAACGGCGCCATCAGCTTCCTTGACGATTGCATCAGCCAGGCCGAGGCGCAGGGGTTCGTCACCACCATCCTTGGCCGCCGACTGCCGATACCTGATATCCACAGCAGCAACGGCAATGTGCTGGCCTTTGCACGGCGAAACGCGATCAATTACCCGATCCAGGGATCGGCAGCCGATATCATCAAGAGTGCCATGATCCGGGTAGATGCCCATTTGAAAAATGAAGGATGCAGGAGCCGCCTGATCATGCAGGTTCACGACGAACTGGTGCTTGAGGTGCCTGAAGAAGAACTGCTGCGGGTTGAACTTCTGGTGGAAGAGGAAATGTCGCAGGCTGTCGCGATGAAGGTACCGCTCAAGGTTGATATCAGCTATGGCGCCAACTGGAGCGAGGCGCACTGAAAACGTGACCCGCCGGCTGCGCGGATGAAGACACTTTCAGGCTGAGGCGGCCGGCTCATACCCCTTGACGCAGTTTCTACCGGCCTCTTTGGCATCGTACATGGCGATGTCAGCGGCCCGCAGAAGTGACGTTCTGCTGCTGCCATCCTGCGGGAAGGTTGCCACGCCGAAGCTGGCTGTCAGATGGATTTCCTGATTGTCATCTGAAAAAAACGTGGCGGCTCTCATCAACTCCAGCAACTTCTCGGCCATGATCAGAGCCTGCTGCTTGCCTGTCTGCGGCAGAATAACCACGAACTCGTCCCCGCCGTAGCGGGCGGCCCGGTCACAATCACGGATATTCCTGCCGATCAACCTGCCCAACTCGCTCAGCATGCGACTCCCTACCAGGTGGCCATGCAGATCATTGATGCGTTTCAGGTAATCCAGATCAAGAAAAACAAGCGACAACTCCGTCCGATAGCGTTGAGCCCTCAAAAACTCACTGTCTATCAACTGTCCGAAATGGCGTGAATTGTACAGGCCGGTCAGGTCGTCAGTAACCACCAGTTCATTGATACGGTCAAAGTTGCGGGCATTGACAAGTGCAATTGCGGCGAAATCAGCAATAGCGGTAAGGATACTCTGGTCGACGTCATCGAACATCAGTTCGTCATAGCTGTTGATCAGCTCGATCACTCCGATCACCTTCTCATGAATCTTCAGCGGTACCGCGATAATGGAGCGGGTCTTGAAGGAGAGCTGTTTATCGAAATGGGTTGCAAAACGGGGATCCTGACTCACATCGGGTATCAGCAGCGGGACACCGTGCAGGGCCACCCATCCGGCAATCCCCTCACCCTGCTTCAGAGTAATACCCTTCAACTGTTCCGCAACGGGAGAGACGGCGATCTCGAAACTCAGCTCTCTGCTGGCTTCATCAACCAGCAGGAGCGACCAGGCCTTGGGTTTGATCAGCCGGTCCACCTGCTTCATGATCGTCTCAAGAACGGCATGAACCTCCAGGGAGGAGGTCAGCGCCTTGCCGATCTCGATCATTGAGGCCAACTCGTTGTTGCGGCGTTCGATTAGCTTCGCTGTTTCAGCGGCAGTCTGGGTGGCCATGCACTGGTTCCTGTAAGGCGTGTGAAATATGGTAAGGCATATTCCGGCCCGGTGTTTCAAAAGGTAGCAGCCGAAGGTCGTTGCAGCGAAGAATCCTGTTGTAATTTACTTCAGGGATTGTATCATCTTTTTTTAAGAATTCCAGTACCTCTTTCTGCAAAAATGCTTCGGGGGATACATCCCGCCAAAACAGCTTCACAGATCACGTGCAGACGCTCTTACAGCCGAAAGACCAGACCGATGTTTGTCTCCCGCAAACCTGACGGATGAGAATCACCCATGCATGCTGAAAAACTGCAATCTTTTGTCCTCTCCTCACTCGATTACGGCGACAGCGACCGAATCGTATCGCTTTTCACCCTGGAACATGGCCGGATCAAGGCCTTTGCGCGGGGGGCGAGAAAAAGCCGCAAACGCTTCGGCCCGGCACTGGAAGCATTCGCCCGTATCGATGTCCAGGCTCGAATCAAGGAGGGCCTGTCCACTCTGCAGCAGGCCGATATTATCAGCATTTACCCCGCCATCCGGGCCGATCTGGAGCGCATCGCCCACGCGCTGTATGCCTGTGAGCTGGTGGACGTCATTACCCCTGAAGGGCACCCGATCCCGCGTCTGTACCGGCTGCTGGCCGCCTATCTTGATCGCTTGGAAACAGAAGCGGCGGTCGAAGGCGACCGCCGGTTTTTCGAAGTAAACCTGTTGAACATACTCGGTTACCGGCCGTCGCTGGAGAGTTGCACCCGCTGCGACAGTCCGTTCATGGAGGGTGGAGCCTGGCTGCAGGAGGGGGGCGAAACGGTCTGTCGCTTTTGCTGTGCCGGTGGAAAACAGCTTTCGTCCGCTACGCTCAAGGCCCTTTCAGCCTGTCTCAAAACCGGCATCTTCGGACAGATCGATTTTCCCGCCGCAAGCATGCAACAGGCCGGTTATCTGCTGGACGAGGCCATATCCGCACACAGCGGGCGACGGCTGAGAAGCCTGGAGTTCCTGCAGCAGATCAGCGGGTAGGTTTTTCGTCCGATAGCTTCTTTCTCCCCTCCAGAAGCACCCGCCAGTAATAGCCTGCAATAAAGCCGCCCACCGTTCCCGCCATCAAAAACATGAACAACTGCAGATCTCCCTCTGCCGTCGGGAGCAGTGACGGACGTTCTTTGCGGCCATGTTCACGGGCGATCCTGTTGACCACGGCCTCATCAACCCCCGGCCACTTTTCTCCGGCATACAGGGTTCCAAACGGCACCCCGCACATCAGCATAGTGCAGAGCAGCAGAACGTAAACCGGTTTGTTCATCGCCCCTCCCTCCCGATTCCGGTCATCGCTGTCCTGGCCAGCAGATCCGGGCGTTTTTTGCGCAGCAGCGACACCATGCCGGCGGTAATAGCACCTTCAAGTATCCCCAAAGGAAGTTGGGTCGGAACAAAAGCCAGGGCAATTTTCCCTGCCATCGGCCAGAACGGGCTGGTGCCCCTGATACCGGCTGCCATGATCATGGCGGTACCGGCATAGGTGGCCCAATCAGCTGCCAGGCCCGCCGCAAAAGCAGCGGCAACAACACCGAGTCCTGCCATACGCAAGCCGCGAAAGATCGCATAACCGGCAAAGGAACCCATCACGCCCATGCTGAACAGGTTGGCTCCCCAGGTAGACAGCCCGCCATGGGACAGGAACAGCGCCTGAATCAGCAGGGCTACAGCTGCGGCCACCACACCCAGAGTGGGACCGAGCAGCACTGCCGCCAAACCGGTGCCGCAGGGGTGCGAACAGGTACCGGCCATCGGCACCGGTACGGGCATACAGGAAATGACGAATACGACCGCCGCCACCATCCCGACCAGCGGCTTGCTGGCGAGGTCGACCTCGGAGCGACGCACCAGAGTACGCAACCCCAATGCAAGAAAGGGCGCAGAGGCGCACAACCAGAACAGGGCCCAGGAGAACGGAAGAATACCTTCGGAAATGTGCATGGCGCGGGCATGGGAGGGTGTCAGGACAACCGGCAGGCAAGCAGACAGCATAATGATGTAACGGTGGTTCATGATGAGCTCCCATCCCCACGACTGGAGTGTCTCTGTTACTTCCAGCCAGGTCTCCTGGCTCGGGGATCCTCCCTCATCCGCGCCTTCCCGCCCGGCAGGGCAGTGGCTGTATGCGGAATCGGTCCTCCCTTACAGTTGCGGGGCAGCGCCGGATTTCAACCGGCTTCCCTTAGACTGGAAGTTGTTTGGTGTGGTCTTGTAGCACGCTTCCGTAGCTTCTGCAAGCGGCAACAAAACCGGAAGCAAGCACCGGATTGCTGCCGAAATGCAGGTGGATATAGGATGCGAGGCAGTTCCGGTACCGGTAGCCTTCGGCGGGCAGTTCCCGCCCCTGGCGTGTCACCCGGTAGCAGCGGTCGACACCTTCCGGAAGCGTTCCGATCTCGGAATAGTGAAATTCATGCCCCCTGGCGACGGTTCCCGCAGAACCGATGACCGTTTCACCACCGGTCTCCACCTGGCGGTAGCCGAGCGCCTTCCGCTTTGTAAGCATCCTGGCCCGTACCGGAAAGACGCCGACAAATTCGCCGGCACCCTCCAACCCCTCGGTGAGGTAGATCAGCCCGCCGCACTCGGCATAGACCGGCATGTCAGACCGGATAAGCGACATAATCACCTTCTTCATCTCAACATTCGCCGCGAGCCGTTCAGCATGAAGCTCCGGATAACCGCCCGGCAGATAGATACCGGAAATATCAGACGGCAATCCGCTGTCATCAAGCGGCGAAAAAGAGACAATCTCCGCACCCGCATCCCGCAGGAGACGCAGATTATCTTCATAGCAGAAACAGAAGGCGGCATCACGGGCCACAGCGATGCGAACCGCTGGTTCGACTCCGCTTTTAGGCCTGTTTTTTGGGTCCACCAACCGGTCATCGCGCTCCAGCAGCCTACTATCCGTCTGCTGAGTAAAGTTGAAGCCCAGACCAGCCAGTCTTTCAAGATCCAGACACCCTTCGGCCATATCCGCCAACCGGTCGATAAAGCCGGTAGACAGGGGATTGTCTTCTGCCGTTATCAGTCCCAGGTGCCGCGAAGAGATTGCCAGAGACTCATCGCGCGGGATACAGCCGAACACCTCGAGGGAAGGCAGTGCAGCGGACAGCGACTGCCGCAGAAGTTCACCGTGGGATTCGCTGCCCACATTGTTGAAGATCACCCCCGCCAGTCTGACCTGCGGGTCAAAATCGGCGAAACCCTTGACAAGTGCCGCAGCGCTGGCTGCCATACCTCGCACATTGACCACCAGAACCACAGGAGCACCGGTAACTGAAGCAATCTGGGCACTGCTGCCTTCGATGGAAGACGGGCCGATACCGTCAAAGAGCCCCATGACTCCTTCTATCACAGCAACATCGGCTTCTCTGGAGTGGAGGGAGTAAGTTTCACGCACGAAATCCGCCGGACACATCCAGGCGTCCAGGTTGATGGAAGGACGCCCGGTCACCAGGCGATGGTAGCCGGGGTCGATAAAATCCGGGCCGCACTTGAAGGGGGCCACCACGAGTCCACGACGGGTAAGCGCCGCCATGATCGCAAGGCTGACGGTCGTCTTTCCGCTGCCGCTCTGGGGTGCGGCTATCAGGAAACCGTGCCTTCTCAACGTAATGCCCTTCGTGCGCCGCCATACTGAAAGAATGCTATCAAATTGAACTCATCCTTGTCATACCCCTTGGGAAAACCGCCCACAGGACCAATCAGCTTAAGAGTCCGTAACACTTCGTCATCAAGCACCCGCGCTCCTGAACTTTCCAGCAGCCGGACACCGGTGATCTCTCCGCGCCTGTTGAATGATATCCGGACCGGCGTGATGCCCTCGATGCCCTTCATGGCAGCTTCCTGGGGATAGCGCCAGACGCCGTAGACGGCCGTTTCAAAACGGCGCAGGAACGATCCGAAGAGGATGTCATCACTGTTAAGAAACCGGGTGTCACCCTCGGCGATTTCATCCTCGAATTTGCGGCGATAACTCTCTTCGAGCCGGGCCATCCGGTTGGCGCTGGGGAAGAGCTGCGGCTGCTGCGTTTGCGGGGAGGACGGCGACTTCGGCTTCAGCAGACCGGATGCCGATGAACCGGGAGTAAGCTGGGTTTCCCGGGGGGACGGCTTCGCTGTTTCCCGCGGCCGGGCCTGAGGTACCGAAGACGGTCTCTGCACAGCGCTGTCGATTGCATCACGCCCGCGCGGTGTCATCTCACGCGGGACGCGGATACGGCGTTCAGACTGCCGCTGCGTTTCCTGCTGGCGAGGCTGTTGCTCCGCTTTCAGGTCCGGTACCTGCTGCAGGTCTATGAATACCGGTTCCTTTGGCAGGGGACGGGACTCAGGCAGGTAATACAGCAGAGCGCCGGCTCCTGCATGCAGAAGAAGCGAAAGAACCAGCAGGTAGATAAAGGTTTTTTCTACAGTATTGTCAGACATGCGCGTAGGCGGAACAGATATCGGCTCTGCAGCTCCGGTCCTTGGTATGAACAGCCTTCATCACGCCCCCCGCACCGGGACGGATTTGAATTCTCGGTCGTAGTCTCGAACACGATCGCTGTCATCTCCGGTCTCTTTGCGAAGAAACGCCAGAATTTCCTTGAGGCTCTCCAGGATGACCGCTTCGGACTTGGGAAACTCACTTGGATCAAGTTCCAGGGTCACTGTACTCTGGTATTCGGTACTGCGCAGGTGATTGAGAAAACGGGTCAACGGCAGGATGCCGTGGCCGGGGAGCAGGTGTTCACGTCCATGTCCATAATCGGAAAAATGGATATTCCTGATTCGGCCTGACTCGTAGAACAGAAAGAAATCGTTGATGAAGTTGGCCTTGCCCGATCCCATGTGGGTACAGTCAAAGGTAAGGTAAAGGTTGTGCTCGTGAATGAAATCAATCATATGCTGGGTATTGGACAGGATATTGGGATTGATCTTGTATTTACCAACCCAGGGCATATTCTCGATAGTAACTGCAACCTGGCCGTCACGTCCCACCTCTTTCTGAAAATCATGGACACTATAGAGCCAACGCCAGAAACCTACCTCAAGACCCATCCAGGAAGGTGGATGAAAATTAACCAGGGGAATTCCGCGGTCCGCAGCCAGTTCGATAGAAATGCGCAGTGAGTCCATCGGCCCGCCCCAGCCGTCCAGCTGCATGAACGGGGAATGGATGGAGTGGATGGTCGTAATCTCTTGCAATGCAGCAACCAACCTGGACGAATTGACTTTTTGAAAATCCTGGTTGATGATCAGTTCGACTCCGTCGAAACCGGCCTCGGCAGACAGCTCGCAAACTTTTTTCAGCGGCAGGGTAAACAGCGATCCTGTTGAGAGAGTGATCAGCATGGCCGCTCACTCCCCCGCGCCGCTGAAGTTGAGCCCGACATGGCGCTGGATATTGCCGACCGCTTCGAGAGATTCGCGCAGAGTCTCCTGCTCAGCCACGTTCATCAGATCAATATCCAGGTAAAGCGGAGAGGCGTTCAGCCAATCGGGCAGAACCTCCCGTTCCCGGAGCAGACGAAGTTCGTGGAGCATATGCCAGGCCTGTAACAGACGTTCGGCCATATCCACGTTCAGTTCACGCCGCCAGAGGAGCTCGCGGACTCGTCGGGGGGTTGATGCTGTTTCAAGTTTTCTCAGCAGACTGAGTGCAGAAACCGATGCCGAGAGCGGTAGCAGGGCATTATCGAGCAGAGCAAACAACCCGCGGTAGGGACCCCGTTTTTCCAACCGCAGACCGCCCATGATGCCGATGCCGTTTGAAAGTGCAACAACACGTGAGACAAGATTGCTCACCGCAACCGGACGTGCCGACAATGCCGCCAGTGAAAGCTGCCTGAAACCGGACCCTGTATCTCCGGAGCCGTCAAGCTGGGTCTGATCCGCCAGACGCAGTATTTCGATAACCTCGTTGACGTTGCCACGCCCCAGAACATTACCCAGACGCTGCCGCCATTCCGGGAGACTGCCTCGCCACATGCTGTTGCGGGGGGTAACCGCCTCGTCGACCTGAAGGCCGCAGGCCTCGAAGCCCTGATGGAGGAGAGCTGCAAATCGCTTGATAAACCCTTCCTCGGCATCATCGGCGGGTCCATGAACAAGCATGAACTGGAGCGGGCAGAAAGGCGAGAACTCCTGGCGACCGGCAGGCCCCAGGGCGATAATGGTCATCTCCGGTATCCGGGTGGAGGCGCCCCCGAGCGTTGTGTACGAAATCCGGACGAGTGAGCCGGACAGCGCCTGAAGGAAAAGTATGCTGAACTGGTAGAAAGCCGGGGCTGCATGGTGAATGGCAACATGGTCGTACAGTCCGGCAAAGAAGATCGTGGTCAGTTCTCTGAGCCGGCTGAGTTCCTGACACACCGCAACCTCATCCATCAGACTCAGGCTGCGGGAACAAAACAGGTCATTGGCGGCAACCAGGTCATCAAGGGCGTGTGACGTAGCCGCAAGCATTTCAGCAGCCTCATTCGAGCGGCAGAACTCCATCCGGTCGAGGAGCATCTGGCGAAAGGTGACGGTAAAATCACCGGCAGCCCGCCAGGCGAGAACATCACTGCCTTTTGCGGAGACCAGGTGTGCCATCACTCCTCCGAACAGTCGTGCACGTCCCGGGCCAGGAATCGCCGGATGGACTCAGAGGGTGCCGTTGTCAGCAGCGAGACAACAACCATGACAACAATGACAACCGGTGCACCGATAAAAGCCGAAGAGGTTGGCGGCAGCAGCCGGGAAACCACCGGAAGGGCATCACCGACCAGAAAAGGCAGGAAGGTGATCAGGACCCCGGACAGCATACCGGCGATAACCCCCGGGGCATTGGCCCTGTCCCACCAGATACCCAGCAGGAATGCCGGGAAAATGGTATTACCTGCCAGTGCAAAGGCCAGAGCGGCGATCTCGGCAATCATGCCCCATGGCTTCAACGTCAGTACCATGACAACTGCAGCCAGAATCAGAAAGAAACCCTTGGCTGCATAAACCTTGTCGGTTTCGGAAGCGGTCGGCCGGATCAGGCGTGGATAGATATCGTAGGAAAAGGAGGCCGAACCTGTCAACATCATGCCGGCCACTGTCGAAAATGCGGCACTCATCCCCCCGGCAGCCAGCAGGCCCACCACCCAGAGCGGCAATCCGGCGTTACTCACGGCAGAGAGTATCACCATATCGGCACTGCCCGGATCAGCGGAGAAGGGAATCCCGCCGCGGGCCTCAAACAAACGTCCCAGAACACCGTACGCCGGCGCCGACCAGTAGATGAGGGCGATAAAGAACAATCCCCACACCACCCCCCAACGGGCATCCCGGATGCCGGGCACCATATAGAAGCGGGAAAGCACATGCGGCAATCCTGCCGTGCCGAACATCAGGGTGAAACAGAGTGCCATCCAGTGGAACAGGGAAACCGTTGAAAAAGGCTCGGACCAGGCGAATCCGAACTGCTGCTGCAGGTCGCTGATGGCCGCGCCATAGCCGAACTGGGGCAGCAGCCAGAAATAGCCCAGCTTGCGGGTCAGCAGCATCAGCGGCAGGATGAAGGTGACGATCAGCACAAAATACTGCAACTTCTGGTTGCGGGCCACCCCCAGAGTACCTGAGACAACCACGAGTGAAACAACAATCGATGCCGCCAGCACGACAGCAGGAATATAGGCGATGCCGAACAGCCAGGAGACCAGAAGCGCTATCCCGCGGAACTGGGCGACACTGTAGATAACCGTGATCAGAATGGAAATGCAGGCTACCATTGTTCGAGCGCTATCTGATTCGTAACGGAATCCAACGAAGTCCGGTGCGGTGAATTTCCCGAAACGCCGGATCTGGCTGGCCATCAGCACCAGCAGCAGCACATACCCGCCGGTCCACCCCACCACGAAGGCCATGGCAAAATAACCCTTCAGATAGAACATGCCGGCCAGTCCCATAAAGCTGGCCGCACTCATCCAGTTACTGGCTATGGCTGCCCCGATGCCGATCCGGCCGGTGTACCCCCCGTTGAAGCCGTATTCGGAAGCCTGTCGTGACCGGGTTCTCAGGCCCGACAGGATGAAAAGGGCGAACATGCCGGCAACTATTGCCAATGGGAGCAGTTGTACCGTGGGAGAAAGCATCTATTCCCCCTCTCTGCTTCGGGAGCCACGAACCGTAAAACGCAAGGAGCCATCAAGGCTTCGCACCGAGTGCCGGTCCATCCAGAAATTGAAAAGTGCGCACAGAATGATAAACCAGAGCGGCAGGAACTGGCCGGTCAGCCAGAAATGAATCGGCAGATTGAAAAAGGTCAGCTCATTCAGGAGAAGTTCCGAATAGTTAACCTCCAGAAGGTACACAAAAACCTGGAAGGCAACTATCGACAGCAACCACCCCGCCAGCACCAGCCTGATGACACGGACCTCACTGCGCATGGATGTGCCGCGCGGTTTTAAGATACTGATGCCGTACCCCTCATCATGCTCCGCCATTATTATCCTCCTGACTACGATACGTTGCGATAATGCACGTAATAGATCTGCTTTCCCTCGGCCATGAACTTCAGCATGTATTTCGACCGGGGATATCCCTCCAATTCATGCCGGAAGAGGTCCGGAGCAATGACATTCTCGAACCCGGCCAGGCCCGGCATCATCTCTGCCACATCCAGGCCGTAATCGACGAAATCTGTGGCAAAGTAAATATCTGCCCCCGGAAGCATGTATCCGGCAAGAAATTCGACAAACTCCGCATTCACCAGTCGCCGCTTGCGATGCCGCAGCTTCGGCCACGGGTCGGGACAGTTTATGATCACCGCCCGCAACGATTTCCGGGGTATGCAACGCTCCATGAATGATCGGGCCTCGTCACGAATTACCCGCAGGTTGGCCAGGCCGGCCTTGTCCGCGCGCTTGCAGGTTTTAAGACAGCCCTTGTTGTAGTAATCAAGTGCAAGATAGTTCCACAAAGGGTGAAGCGCCGCCATCTGGGCCGCGAAATCACCCACCCCGCATCCGATTTCCAGCACCAGCGGGTTGTCATTTTCAAAGATCTCTTGCCAGTCCGGCATGACAACAAGTGTCTCCGGCGCAAGAAAGCGTGGAGAGGTTATGGGGATCAGATTCACGAAAACCGCCTTGCACAGTTTAAAATCACCGTAATCTAGCATAGATCATGGGCACATTTCACCGGTTTTCGCATCCTTCGCGAAATTTGCCCGTAACCCGTTTAAAGCGTATCTCCGGACTGCTGCGACATGGCATATCCTGCAAACATCTCACGGGAAGCCGGATACGGTTTGGCAAAGTCTTTTCGCCTTAACATTTTTGAAGCGCTATGGTATAGACATACGGAATAATAAGCAGGGGAGCAGGTATGGAAATCTTTGGCGGTTTCATGGTAATGATGAGCATCCTCGGTCTGTTTCTGGCGGTAATCTGGCTCATTATGCCATTTGTGGTATTCGCCATCAAAGGCAAACAGGATCGCTCCCTTGAAGTGCTGGAGGCGATCGACAAGCGTCTTGCGGTCATGGAGCAGCAGCTCACATCGATCCGGCCGCTGCAGGTGTCACCGGTGATGACGGCTGCAGACATGACGGAGAATGCTACTCCGGCACCTGACCAGACACCCCGGTCATAGGTTTTACCACTTGCCTGAACGGTCATTTCTGCTAAAATAAACTAAGAAACCATTCTGACGGGGGATGTAACAATGTTGCTGCAGGGCAAGAAAGCACTTATCTTCGGAATAGCAAATGATAAAAGCATCGCCTGGGCCATTGCCAAGGCCTTTCATGAGCAGGGGGCCGAACTGGCCGTGACATACGCCTCGGAAGCGCTTGAAAAACGGGTCAGGCCACTGGCGGAATCGGTGAATGCTACAACCATACTCCCCTGCAACGTCACCAGCGATGATGAAATCAAGGACGTTTTCACAGAACTGTCCAAGGTCTGGGACGGGGTTGATATCATCATCCACTCCGTGGCCTTCGCCAACAGAGATGAACTGAAGGGGACCATCATAGGCACCACCCGCGAAGGTTTTGCCACTGCCATGGACATCAGCGTCTATTCATTCCTCGGAATCATGAAAGAAGCACTGCCGATGATGCAGGGGCGTAATGCCGTGGCCCTGACCCTCAGCTATTACGGCGCTGTAAAGGTCTTCCCGAACTACAATGTCATGGGTGTTGCCAAGGCGGCTCTTGAGGCCACGGTGCGCTATCTGGCCGATGCCGTCGGAATCGACGGCGTCCGCGTGAATGGAATCTCTGCCGGGCCGATCAAGACTCTGGCGGCTTCCGGTGTGAACGGCTTTTCACAGATCCTCCACACGGTCGAGGAGCGCGCCCCGCTGCGACGAACAATTACCCAGGAGGATGTGGCCCGGTCGGCCGTCTATCTGTGCAGTGACCTCGCCAGCGGAGTCACCGGCGAGATCCACTATGTCGACGGCGGCTTCAACGTGACCGGTCTGTAACTGCAGGCACGGATAACGGGCAGAGATCACACGGGCTGAACACATACAAGATAGCAAGCCGATTGCCATAAAACCTTTACCTGATGTCCCGGAGTCAATCTATCAAAGAACCGTTCGGAAATCTTGCCGGCCTGAAATCAAGTCAGATCCAGGCGCTGGAGCGCCTCTATCGCAGACGTGTACCCCCTGCCGAATTCTGTTCCCATGAGCTTTGTACCCGCCTTGTAGAACTCTCTTCCGATATCCGCCGCCAGATCGGTATCCTGGTCAACCGGACCGGCATGGTTGAATATGTCGTCGTCGGTGACGAAAAAGGCCTGGTCATACCTGATCTGCACGACTACCCACTGGGTAAACGCACGCTGCGCGGATTGCGGATGATCCACACCCATCTGCGTAACGAGCAGATCACTGAAGACGACATCACCGACCTTTCACTGTTGCGTCTCGACCTGCTGGCCACTTTGCTGTTCGTTCCGGGTAAGCAGCAGATATACACCCAACTGGCCTGGCTCACGACCTCACCCGCCGGGCCACCGGCCACCATCGGTCCTGTCACCCCCCTGGAACGCATCGACCTGGACTGCTGCCATTTCATAGACGAACTGGAAGCCGACCTGCAGCAGAGTGCTCACAACAGGGTCAAAAGTTCTGATGCAGTAGAACGTGCTATCCTGATTTCGGTCACGACCAGCGGGACACGCCAGGAGGCCGAAGACTCCATGGCAGAACTGCGTGAACTGGCCCGCACCGCCAGGGTCGAGGCGCTGGACGAGTTCCTCCAGCGACCGCGCAGCCTCAATCCCCGCTATGTCATGGGTGAAGGCAAGATGCGCGATGTCGTCATCCGCGCCCTGCAAAACGGGGCCACCATGCTGATTTTCGACCAGGAGCTGACGCCGGCCCAGATCCGTTCCATCTCGGCCATGACAGAGCTGAAGGTCATCGACCGCAGCCAGCTGATTCTGGACATCTTCGCACGCCGCGCCAAAAGCCTGGACGGAAAGGTGCAGGTCGAACTTGCCCAGCTCAAGTATCTGCTGCCGCGCCTTACCGGGCGCGGTGTTCAGATGTCGCGCCTGATGGGGGGCATCGGTGGCCGCGGGCCGGGTGAAACCAAGCTTGAAACCGACCGACGCCGCATCCGCGACCGCATCGCCAGCCTGGAGCGCGAACTGAAAGAACTCTCCCGCGGCCGTTCCCAGCGCCGTCAGCAGCGCATCAAGGCCGGGGTGCCGATCGTCTCCATCGTCGGTTACACCAACGCCGGCAAATCTACTCTGCTGAACTCCCTGACCAAGAGCGACATCTTCACCGAGGACCTGCTCTTCGCCACCCTGGACACCTCCACCCGCCGACTGCGCTTCCCCCGTGAACGGGAGGTAATCATCACCGACACGGTCGGCTTTATCCGCTCCCTGCCCAAATCCCTGATGGGAGCCTTCAAAGCCACCCTGGAGGAGTTGCAGGATGCCGACCTGCTGCTGCACGTGGTGGACGCCTCTCATCCGCGCTTCGAGGATCAGATTGCTCAGGTACACGCCATACTGGGAGAGTTGGGGCTGGGGGACAAGGCTGAATTGATGGTCTTCAACAAAGCCGATCTGCTGAATGAGATGAAGAGAAAGGATACCGTGGCGTTTCTGAGGGTGCGTCAGGCAGCCCGCACGCGGAACAGCGTCACCGTCTCGGCCCGGGACCGGAAGAGTCTGACACCTCTGGTGGACGAACTTCAGCGGCGTTTCTGGACTGAGGAGAGTGAAGAGGCGGCATGGTCCGCTACATGACGCCTCTGTTCCTGCCGGGGATGCTAACTACCGGGAATCTGCTGCAGCGTGCGCTCATTCAAACTGTGACCTGAACTCATCCACAATTTGACGCAGTCCGGCCACCTCGGATCTGAGGGCGGCCACCTCCTCCTCCAGTTTTACCATCCGTTCGTCTGCAGCCGTAACCCTGGCCCGCGCCGGCTCGGGAGCGACATCCTGCCCGTCCATCGTCATATCTGGCTTTCCTGAGAAAAGATGGGCGTTACGGGCCTCCTTGCGGCCCGTTTGACGCGGCAGTCGTACCACCAGCGGGTCCTCGCGATCAATCAGTTCCCTCAGTACATCCTCAACCTCGGCCAGATCCTCAAACGGGTGCATACGCTCGCAGCGTGTACGCAGTTCACCTACGGTCTGTGGACCCCGCACCAGCAGTTCGCTGACCACAGCCAGTTCTGCAGGCACCAGCCCCATGTTTTCGGCCAGCAGATGACGATATTTGGCCACGCGGCTGCTTTCTCCCGACACAACCGTCAACTGGTTGAAGCGCAGCCGGTTGAGGGCCCGCACCACATCCTCTTCTGCCAGGGCCATGACCGGATCGCGGTTTGATTTCTGGTTGCAGGCGTTGGTCAGGGCGTTCAGTGACAGGGGGTAGTATTCCGGTGTCGTCATTTCCTTTTCGATCAGGCAGCCGAGAACTCTGGCCTCTACTTCGTTCAGAACGGTCTCCATACAATTCTCCTTAGGTCAGGATTAACCATCCTGCAGGTCAGTAATGGGGCGGCGGTTCTTCTTCATCAGCGGTGCGGTTAATGGAAGGAGAAATCATCATGAACTGTTCCCGCATCCGCCCAAGCTCGCGCTCCAGCAGTGCGATGGCCCGTTCCTGGCGGCAGACCGTCTCATTTAACTCGTTGATAGTCTGTTCCTGGTGCATGAACCGCAACTCCAGCTCCGTTATCCGCTCTTCCATATCAGCACACGCCCCTTTTTTTTGATACCGCAGACCGCATCCGTTCCAGCGCAGCCTCCAACAGCGACCGCGGACAACCGAAGTTGAGCCTTACAAAACCGGGGGCACCGAAGGGTCTCCCGTCAGACAAACCCACCCCACCCTCCTCAAAGAACCGGGCAGGGTCACCCTCTGCAAGCCCCCGCGCATCGATCCAGGCCAGATAGGTGGCCTCCACCTGCCAGACTTTCAGGCCCGGCATTCCCGAAACCGCCCGGACCACCAGATCGCGGTTTGTCCGCAGATATCCCAGAAGCTCCTGTCGCCACGCTTCACCGTACCGGTACGCTGCCAGCGTCGCAGCGAAACCCAGCAGATTGACGTGCGGCACGATACCGGCCATGGCATGTCGGAATCTGGATCGCAGACCTTCGTCCGGTATCACGGCAAAGGAACAACCCAGACCGGGAATATTATAGGTCTTGCTGGGGGCATACAGGGTAATCGTCCGGCGGGCCGCCTCCGCTGAAAGCGTTGCAAACGGTACGTGGCGCCTGCTCCCGTCAAGCACCAGACCGGCATGAATCTCGTCAGAACAGACTGTCAGGTCGTGTCGCTCGACCAGTTCCATCAGCGCCAGCTGTTCCTCTCTGCTCCAGACCCGTCCTACCGGGTTGTGGGGAGAACAGAGCAGCAGCAGTCGTGTTCGTGGCGTGACGGCCCGTTCCAATGCATCCAGATCCATCTGCCACTGGTCGCCGCTGCAGACCAGCGGCACGCTGGCCAGTTCCCGCCCAGCCAGCTTCGGGGCCGACAGAAACGGGGGATAAACCGGCGTGAAGGTGGCCACACCGTCACCCGGTTCTCCCACGGCCCGGCAGGTTACGTTCAATCCACAGACGAGCCCGGGAAGCCATACCAGCCATTCTTCACTGACCTGCCAGGCATAATCCCGCTCCAGCATCTCACAAACAGTCACCGTCAGTTCGTGCGGTGTCGAGGTATAGCCGAAAACACCATGTTCCACCCGCTGATGCAGCGCTTCGATCACCGCCGGCGGTGACCGGAAGTCCATATCCGCCACCCACAGAGGCAGGACATCCCGTCCGGCGTAGCGGTCCCATTTTTCACTGGCAGTGCCGCAACGGTCGATCCGGAGATCAAAGTCAAAAGCCTCTCCGGCACTCATTCCCCCTCACCTCCAGCGGTACGGTCTTCCTTGACCTTTTTATGAGACCAGGAAGGGTTCTTTCGCCTGATCCAGAGTGGAATGACCAGCAGCACAATAACAAGCGCCAGCCCCAGGAAGATCTGCTGCCAGAGCGAAACACCGCTGAAAAAACTCTTGCCGTAATAATTGAGCAGGACCGTGCCGGGTGTCATTCCCAGCAGCGTGCTTAATGCAAAGGCTCGCAGCGACATACCGGTCAGACCGGCGCCGTAACTGACAAGAGCAAAAGAGAATACCGGTTCAAGACGGGCAATCAGGACAATGTATGCCATCTGGCGCTGGGGGTAGTGACCACTGAAAGCGATGTCACGATGCAAGAGCCGGGAGATCGCTTCCCGTCCCATGGCCCGGGCCAGAAGAAAGCAGGCCACAGCCCCGGCTTCGGAACCGATCAGCGAATAGACCGTGCCCAAAAACGGGCCAAAGAGTACGCCACCCGCCACATCCAGCGGAGCATTGGGGACAACGGTCAGCACGATTGCCACGGCCCTGAGCAGGATGTAGGCCAGCGGCGCCAGTACCCCCATGCTCGTAATCCAGTCTTCCAGCCAACGGGAGTCCAGCCATTCAGACGGCAACGCCCGCAAGACAAGTACGCTGAGCACGACCAGAAGCACCACAAGAAGTGCAGCCTTGACCCAGTGTATAACGTCTTTACCGGCTTTGCTCATGGTGACCCTCCGCCCCTTTGCGCTGGCAAGAGCACTGGTCGTGTTGATAATCCTGCAACGTCAGAGAATGTGCGGTATATCAGCCGATCCTGACCGAACGCATGGAGATGGAACCGAGCGGCAGCACCGAAAATTGAAGTCAGAGATAAAGCGCGTCACCAGCCCGACCTGCGAGTAAATATTCATGAACACCCATCAAGCTACGCCGCCTTCTGCAACCGCTCAGCCACCCATACCTTGATGATGGATTGCCTCGGCACGCCAAGGCGG
Source organism: Geobacteraceae bacterium (assembly GCA_016720395.1). Taxonomy (GTDB): domain Bacteria; phylum Desulfobacterota; class Desulfuromonadia; order Geobacterales; family Pseudopelobacteraceae; genus CAIPTY01. The sequence continues at coordinate 120,147 of JADKKR010000001.1, forward strand.
CGAGCCTCTTTATCAAGTTGTTGGATCATCCAGACCGGAAAATCCACATTCACCCTCTTTTGATCCTGCTGGGGCCTGCGGGCTTTGGAAATGTCCAAATATTGAGAGACATCCTCTCCGGCATCAAACTTCTCATCCAATTCTTTAGCCTTCATATATCTCAATCTCCTCTTTCCTGGAACGCCGTGCCGAGATGATCCGGATCGACCCGCCCCGGTAGGTTATGATTCCTGACCAGACCTTATTGTCGATCATGCCGATCACCATGAAGCGCACTTCATCGCTTGTCTTTAGTGGAATTTCAATATAATCAGCATCCTCCCAGACGGATTGGGCCTGCTGAAAATCAATCCCGTGTTTTTGCTGGTTGGCAGCAGATTTTTCCGGATCAAATTCAAATTTCATTGCTATTTATATACCTTTTTTATACCTTTTAGCAATATTTATTACCCCTTCAACTCCCACACCGTCAGCTCGGCCACCGTATGCTGGAACTTCCTGCACGTCTCGCGGATCACAAACGGCACGTCGCGAGGCTGGCCCAGCAGACGGAAGTGCGTTGCCAGTGCCTCCTTGAGCCCGTCCAGGGTCCAGACCGGCTCACCGGAATCGCGGTAGCCTCCCAGCCATTCCTCTTTCTTTGTGAATTCCTCCAGCCAGGTGTAGGGCGAGGTCAGCACCAGCAGGCCGCCCGGATTCATCCGCTCGTGGATGCTGCTCAGGAACTTGCGCGGCGAGTAGAGCCGATCGATCAGGTTGGCAGCCAGCACCAGATCGTAGCCGGTGAACTTCTCAGGGATATTGCAGGCATCGGCCTGATAGAACTGCACCCGTTCGCGTATGGCATCCAGTCCCAGCTCTTTCAGCCCGACCTCGTGGAAGGAGGTTATCTCCCCCTCTTCGGGGAAGGCGTAGCGCAAGTAGCCCTCCTCTTGCATGCGGGCCGCCAGGCGGAAGAAACGGGTCGAGTAATCGAGTCCGGTGACCCGTTCGAAACCGCCCCGGGCCAGCTCGAAGGAGGCCCGCCCCACGGCACAGCCCAGATCGAGGGCATGCCCCATTGTCCTGCCTTTCATCTGTTCCAGGCAGATTCCTGCGGTGCTGACGGCAAAGTTCGCCACCCCGAAGTGCTCCGGGCCGTAGTGGGCGGCGCAGTACTGGGCTGCCAGAGCGTCACTCTCGTACCGGTCATCGTGAATGATTATTGGCGCGGAACTCTCCACGTAGCGAAAACCGGCATGCTGAAAGAAGTGCCGACGGAAGGCGTAGCGGGCATCGTGGGTAGCCTCGTTACCGGTAGAGATCCAGGAGCCCCCCTTGATCAGGTTGTGCCGGGTGTCGAAGGTGGGTGTAGAGAAGTCATCGTACCAGGGGTGGATCTCGAAGCCGTGGAAGGGATAGATGGGGGTCTCGGTCCACTGCCAGACATTACCCAGCACATCGAAGAAATCGCCGTTCCGGAAGCGGTCGACCGGACAGGAGGAACTCCAGTATTCCAGGTTGATGTTGCCGGGCGCCTTGTCCCAATAGGGCTGGTCGGGAATCTCACACACATCCCGCAGACGGGTCCATTCGTCCTCCGTCGGCAGGCGGACCGGTTTGCCGGTACGGGCCGTTTTCCAGTTACAGTAAGCCTTGGCCTCCAGTTGGTTGACCTCAACCGGCCAGTTCCAGGGAAGCGGGATCTCGGAAGCCATGGTGCGCAGCTTCCAGCCGGCACCGTCCCTGATCCAGAACAGGGGCTGATCGGCCTGCTTGAATTCGCGCCAGTGCCAGCCCTCCTCGTTCCACCATTGACGGTCGCGGTAGCAGCCTGTTTCGACGAACTCCAGGAACTCTCGGTTGGAGACCAGGTATTTTCCGGCCTTGAAACCGGCTACCTCGGCCTCATGCAGACCATATTCGTTATCCCAGCCGTAAAGGGCATGTTCACGGGACTTTCCGAGAACAACCTTACCTCCTGTAACCGGCAGCAGCTCATTAGCCGGCGGTTCGCCCGCCTCCCGGCAGATATCCCAGAAGGGAAGCTGAACCACCTGATCGATGGGAAGCTGGCGGATCAGCACAGAAGAGGTCTCCAGGTGGATGCGTTCATGCTCGATGCCCATCATGATACCCCAGAACGGTGATTCCCAGGTGATCGGCAGGGTCAATGGCAGGCTGCGGATCAGACCGTCGACCAGGTCGCGGACCTGATCGCGGTACTCCTTGACCTGCTGGCGCGTGGGCCAGTCGTAGTGCCGTTCGTCCAGGTCATCCCAGGACATCTCGTCCACCCCGACAGCAAACATGGATTCGTAACGGGGGTTGATCCGCCGGTCTATGACGCGGGCGATGGTCAGTTTATTGATGAAAAAGGTGGCTGTGTGGCCGAAGTAAAAGATCAGGGGATGCCGCAGGCGGTCGGCACGCAGGTAGAAGGTCTCGTCATACCGGAGGGTCTCGTAGAGCCGCTCATCGATATCGTAGGTGGCATGGAAGTATTCGAGGATTTCCGAGCGCTTCGCTTCCGGATTGCCGCAGTTAAGGATCGTGGTACGGGTATGTTTCAAGTCCATGTCATGCTCCTTACTCGCTGCAGCCTGATTTTCCGTAGAGCAATAGTAACAAAATCCATGCGAATTACAATTCCGTTTGCAGTAAATCCGCTCTCAGTTTAGCATCAGCCTATGGGCATCGATAATCCGCACTCATCAATCGCAGCACAACAGCCGGCCATGCGCAGAGCGGCGCTGGGCATCCTGATCGGGGGCATACTCGGCATGATGGTGGCCATGGGTATCGGCCGTTTTGCCTACACCGCAATCCTGCCGGTCATGCAGCGCGAACTGGGCATGACTAACGCCGTTGCGGGGTGGCTGGCCTCACTCAACTATATCGGCTACCTGGCCGGGGCGGTTCTCTGCTCGTTCTTCCCGCTGCTGCTGCGCAGCAGCGCTGTCAACATCAGCGCTGCCCTTGCCAGCATCGTCACCACATTCCTGATGGGTGCTGTACTATGGCCTCAGGCCTGGGGTCTGTTTCGCTGCGTATCCGGGCTGGCCAGCGCGATCCTGTTTGTTGTTATTTCTATCGAGGTTTCTGAATCACTTTCCCGGCGGGGATACGGTCACTGGATCGGAGCCCTCTACGGTGGTATCGGCCTGGGAATCGCCCTGAGCGGCATTATGGTTCCGTTCTTTGAGTCCATGGGGGGCTGGCGGCTCACCTGGATCGGCATGGGCGGTCTGGCCGGCCTGTTGACCGTCTGCGGTGTGCTGCTGGCTCGCAAGAAGGGAGCAGCTCTGGAGATTGCCGCCGGTCAGGCGGTGCACGGACCGGGGGCCGGCAGTTACCGGCTGCTGGCGGCGGCCTACTTCTGCGAGGGTCTGGGGTACATTGTCAGCGCCACCTTTATTGTCACCATGATCGCACGCATGCCGGGGCTGGAATCATTCGCCCCTTACAGCTGGGTAGCGGTCGGCCTGGCCGCAGCACCCTCAACGCTCATCTGGCAGCAGGTCGGCCGCCGTATCGGGGTACGTCCTGCATTGATGCTGGCCTATGCAGTCCAGGCTGTCGGCATCCTGGTAAGCATCCGCGCCGCGAGCATAGCGGAGGCCGTAATTGCGTCAGTCTCCTTCGGCGGGACGTTCCTGGGCATAGTCACTCTGGTCATGACCGAGGGTAACCGGCGGGCCGGCCATGACGGCCGGCGCACCGCTGCGGTTCTGACCGTCTGCTTCAGCATGGGCCAGGTTATCGGTCCGCCCCTGGCCGGACGGATGGCCGACCTTCGGGGAGGATTTGCCCTGCCGCTGCTGCTTGCCGCCCTGGCAGTGATCACCGGCGGTATTCTTGTCGCGCTGGATACGTCAGGATTCAGACGGACCCGCATCTGATGGGAACTGGGGAACCGGCGGTAAGGACATCGCCGTAAAGCGAAACAGTACCACGTGACGGAAGATGACAAAATAATTCTGGACGAAACGGCAACTCTGCCGTAATCTGCCCCGATTATTCACACAACACGTATTCACGAAAGGCGCATGCATGGCATTGGCAAAAAATGGCGACAAAGTAAGGATTGATTACACCGGGAAACTGGAAGACGGAACCGTTTTCGATTCCACCCTGGAAGATGAATGCTCCACCGACGAGTGCGATTCCGACGATTGCGGCGATGGCTGCGATGAAGACGGCTGCGGCTGCGGAGACCACGAAAGCGGCCCGATGGAATTGACCATCGGTGAAGGCGAGCTGTTTTCGCAGGTTGACGAAGCTTTGGTTGGAATGGCGCCGGGCGACAAGAAATCGGTTGTCATTCCTGCAATCGACGCATTCGGTGAGTACGATAAGGACAAGGTCTTTACCGTCCCCCGCAGCGACCTTCCCGATGACCTGCAGCCTGAAGTCGGTGACGAACTGGTATTGACCAATGAGGATGACGAGGACCTGGGAGTACAGGTCGTGGAAGTAACCACCGAGAATGTCACGTTCGATTCCAACCACCCCCTGGCCGGAGAAGACCTGACCTTTGAGGTTACGCTGCTGGAAATCCTTTAACACTAATTACAGCCAAAAAAAAACAGGCGGCCGGATGGCCGCCTGTGTCGTGTGAGCCTATGTCACCGGAACACTTCGAACCAGTCACCTGCCCGGAATCCTTCAACAGTGATGAATTGCTCGAACTGGCCAGGACGCGCATGCCGTTCGGAAAGTATGCAGGCAGGCTGCTGATTGACCTGCCGGAACCTTACGTAGTGTGGATGGCCGGGAAGGGGTTCCCCGGGGGAAAACTCGGTCGGATGCTGCAAACCGTTCATGAGATCAAAGTCAACGGTCTTGAGTTTCTTTTCGATCCCTTGCGTTCATGAAAGAGCTCACGACATCCGCAACAGCTTCAGTGCAGTTCTAAAGTATATACGCAAAAAAAAATAAAAAGAAGCCTGTTTTATTCGTTCTGCAGAGGTATAGTTCAGTCAGGTAGTACTACCGAGTAGCAGATGCAGACTGTCTCTATAAGGAGGGCGACATCACAGAGGAAACGAGTCCCCAACATAGAAAGCAGAAGCAGATTTCCGGTAGTGAAACATAACCGGAACAGCCCTTGAAAAGGGACAATTAAAAAAATGAGGCCCGCCGATCGAATCTGGCGGGCCTTTCATTTTGTCCGGCAGGCATGGCTACCTGAATGTTTTCAGGATATATTCCGCAATAGTTCGGGCATCCTCGTCCGAGAGAGTCGATGTATCAAACCTGATCATCCGTGACAGCGGTTTGCGCATGATCCTGACGATATCCTCCTGTGTAGTGATGTGGTTGCTCTTCAATGCCGACCTATGAAGAGTGCGCCCGGGATCGCTGACATTGCCGCCGTCAGGATGGCAACTGGCGCAGTACTGCCTGAACAGCGCCTCTCCGTCACGCACGGACTCCCGGGTTGCTGTCGCCTGAGCAGCCGGGGCAACGACGGTCTTCTGCGACTGGTCATTACTGCATCCTGTCGCGGCAGCTATTGCCAGCGCCAGCAGTACAATCCTGTCTGCCATTTTCACGTGCATATACATTTTCCTCCCATGAAAATATCACGCACCCTCACCCCTGAATAAGAAGAGTCAGGGTCACCAGCACCGGAAAGAGGTTCAAGGCCGAGAAAAGCGGTCGTTCAGACCGGCAGAGAGCAGCAATGATCAGGACAGCGGCAAAGAAAAAATACCAATACGCCGCACGATGTCCGATGATGCCGAAAGCCGGCAACATCATGGCCGCTGAAGTCAGGGCAACGATCCAGAGTCCAAGGAGCCCCGGCCTGAACGCGAACAGTGGAATCCCGGCCCGGAGGTAATCGTCTGAGTACCGTTTCTGCAACAGCCAGAAATGGGGTATCTGCCAGAGGAAGAACATGCCGGAAAGGGTGATGATGCGGTAGTCCGTCAGATCACCGCCGGCAAGACTCCAGCCGATCAGGGGCGGCACGGCACCACACAGGGCACCCAGGGGTAACGCAAGAGAGCTCCTGCGCTTGAGCATTGTATAGACGGCAAGATACCAGACCAGAGCCGCCAGCCCGAGAAGAGACGGTAAGGGCCGGCCGCCCCAGAGCAGCACGCTGCTTCCGGCAAACACCAGGACACAGCCCAAAGAAATGGCAGTCGCAAGTGACATTTCCCCTCTGGGTAGCGGACGCAGCCTGGTGCGGGTCATCAGGGCGTCGATATCACGGTCCAGTACCTGATTGAGAGCCGCCGCCCCCATGGCCAGCAGGGTCACGCCACCACAGGCGATCAGCATGGCAGATATATTCTGCGGCTCCGGGAAGAGGCAATAGCCCGCCAGTGCGGCAACGCCGTTCATCAGGGATAACGGCATGCGGAAGAGGCGAAACAGCCTTCGGATCATTTGAGCTCCTCGAGGTATTGCACGATCGCGTCCAGCTCTTCCTTCGAAAGATCGCCGAAGGCCGGCATGATCGGCTGGAAACCCTTGACAACATCGACGGCCGGTTCGGTTATCGACTGCCGCAGGTAGGCATCATCCACCGTTATCGTGCGCTCTGTCCCCTTGGTGATGACCACCGTGCTGCGGCCATTGATCCCTTTGAAACTCGGCCCCACGCCTGGCGAACCGTCCGGGGAATGGCACCCCAGACAGCCCTTTTCCCGGACCAGTTTCTCACCGTCAATGCGTGCTCCCTTATCGCCTCCGCCGCGGTCATGTTCAAGCCACTCCTCGAACTCCCCGGCCGGCAGTGCCTCGACAGTCGTTATCATTGCCGAATGGCCGGTCCCGCAGTACTGGGAGCAGAACAGATCGTAGGAGCCTGCCGTGCCGGCCACGAACCAGGCATGGTTCGGCATGCCCGGCACCACATCGCGCTTGACCCGGAAGGCCGGCAGGAAGAATCCGTGAATTACATCGGCTGCCACCAGGTTGACCTTGACCGCCGTGCCCACCGGTACATACAGTTTTGAGCTTTTCCGGCCGTTGGCATAACTGAATTCCCACGACCACATGCGCGCCGTGGCGGTCACCTCCATGGCACCTGGCGGCACCGTGCGCAGGACCAGATACTCCTTCCAGCCATACCAGAACATGGCCAGCACCAGCAGGGTCGGCAGTACAATCCAGACCACCTCCAACCAGAGATTGCCCTCGACCTGCGATGTCGGCTGCGGCGCCCGGGAGCGATGGTAGCGCACCACGAAAATCAGCATGGCCGCGGTGATGCCCAGCAGCAGCACCAGGCAGGCGCCGAAGATAAACATGAAGACCGGATCGATGGCCTCAGTGGTGGAGATCAGGCGGGTGGCGTCCACAGGGTTTCCTTGCCTAACGGTAGAGTACGTCGAAAAAGGTGAAGCCGATGAATATGGCCAGGGTCACCAGTGTCAGGAACAACAGCCAGCGCAGTAGTCGCCCTTCATACTTCATGTGCATGAAGACCGCGATCACCAGCCCGGCCTTGAGGCAGGCGATGCTCAGCGCAGCCAGCACCTTGAAGCCACCCAGTTCCACGCGGGTGATCCCCACGGTCAGGGCGGTCAGAAGCAGAAGCGCCAGCCAGATACCGGTCAGCTTTCCGTAGCTTATGATGTGGTGGTGTTCGTTCATGGAGCAGACCCTTACAGAACCAGGTAATACAGCGGGAAGATAAAAATCCAGATCAGATCCACCAGGTGCCAGTACAGGGCACCGTTCTCCAGCAGGACGAAATCGCCGGCATGCACCGCACCGGCCTTGACCCGCGTGGCGATCCAGCCCAGCAGCGCCCCTCCGATCAGCACATGCAGGCCGTGGATGCCGGTGGTCATGTAGTACAGGCTGAAGAAAACCGACTCCCCCGGCGGGCCGGCCTTGAGATGTTCCGAACCGGGATAGATGCCGTGGCCGATCTTGGCACTCCACTCGAAATACTTGATGACCATGAAACCTGCAGCGCAGAGGATCGTTCCGCAGATCAGCCCCACCGCCCGCTTCCTTTCTTCACGCTGGATGGCAGTGACCGCCATGGCTGCAAAAAGGCTGCTGGTAAGGAGAATGACCGTATTGGCTCCCCCCATGATCCAGTTAAGCTGCTGGCCACCGGCGGCAAATTCCTCCGGGTAGCGCTTGAGGTAGACCGCGTAGAGCAGGAACATCCCGCCGAAGAGCAGCAGTTCGGTAAAAAGAAACAGCCACATGCCGAGCTTGGCCCCGGCATAATCCTTGTGTGCCGCGTGGCTCATGGGATGCCGCTCCCCTTGAAGTCATAGGGACCGTGGGTCACGACCGGCTCCACGATAAAATTCTCCGTAGGCGGCGGTGTGGGGATGCTCCACTCCAGCGTTGCCCCGCCCCAGGGATTGCCCTCGAACGGTGCCCCCCACCACAGGCCGCGGAACAGGTTGACCAGCATGATTACCAGGCCCGCAGCCAGTATCCAGCTGCCGGCCGTGGCCACCAGGTTGAGGGTGGCAAATTCCGGCAGATAGTCGTAGTAACGCCGTGGCATGCCCTGCATGCCGAGAACCTGCATAGTAAAGTAGAGTACGTTGAAACCGGTGAACATCAGCGCCCAGGACACGACGGCAGGCTTTTCGGCGTATCGGCGGCCATAGAACTTGGGCAGCCAGTAATGCATGGCGGCGAAGAAGGCAAAACCGGTGCCGCCGAACATGACGTAGTGGAAATGCCCCACAACGAAATGGGTATCGTGCACATGCACATCCGTGGCGGCTGCCCCCAGGATCAGGCCGCTCAGCCCCCCGATGGAGAAGAGCAGGATGAAGGAGAGGCCGAACAGCATGGGGGCCTCCAGCGAGATGGAACCCTTGTAGAGTGTGGTGACCCAGTTGAAAACCTTGATGGCCGAGGGGATGGCCACGATGAAGGTCAGGAACGAGAAGACCAGCACGGCGGTGTCGCTCATACCGCTGGTATACATATGGTGCCCCCAGACCAGCGAACCGGCAGCGGCGATGGCCAGGCTTGAGAAGGCGATCATCTTGTAGCCGAAGATCGGCTTACGCGAGAAGACCGGAACGATATCGGATATCACGCCCATGGCCGGCAGGATCATGATGTAGACCGCCGGGTGGGAATAGATCCAGAAGAGATGCTGGTACATGACCGGATCGCCGCCGCGGGAGGGATCGAACAGACCGGTACCCAGCATCCGCTCGGCCGCCACCAGCACCAGGGTAATAGCCAGGATCGGCGTGGCCAGGATCTGGATCCAGGCCGTGGCATACAGCGACCAGGTGAAGAGCGGCAGGCGCCACCAGGTCATGCCCTCGGCCCGCAGGCGGTGGATGGTGGTGACGAAGTTGAGGCCGGTCAGGATTGAGGAAAAGCCGATCACGAAGACACCCAGCACCGCCAGGGAGACGTTGGTGCCGGTGCGGGCGCTGAAGGGGACGTAGAAGGTCCAGCCGGTGTCGGGCGGCCCGCCGCCGGTGAAGAGCGAGGCCAGTACGATGACGGCGCCGATCATGTAGATCCACCAGGAAAAAAGGTTCAGGCGCGGGAAGGAGACATCCCGGGCACCGATCTGGATCGGCATGACCAGGTTTCCGAAGGAACCCTGGAAACCGGGGATGATGAAGAGGAAGATCATCACCACCCCATGCACGGTGAAGAGCGCGTTGTAGGTCTGGGCGCCCATGATCGTCCGCCCGGGTGCCATCAGTTCAATGCGGATCAGCAGACCGAGCAGCACCCCCACCAGGAAGAAGCCAAAGGTGGAATAGAAGTAGAGCAGGCCGATGCGCTTGTGGTCAGTGGAGAAGATCCAGGAACTGATGCCGGTTTTTCCAGTATCGTTCCAGAAGCTGTGTTGAGTCGCAGATTGTATATTTTCTGTTGTCATTATTATCCCTAAGCCGGAACCCACAAATCTTTTTTCACGCAACGACGCAACGCAAACCAAAGAAACGATTTGTTTTTAAGCCTTTCGTTACGTCGTCGCGTCGTTGCGTGATAATTGCCATTTTTTATTTCTCTCGGATACGTTGCTTTCGTTTCCTGCCGGTCAGGATCAGAAAGAGCAGAAAACCGCCCGTGCAGAGAATGACGGCCGTGGCGCTGACCCTGAGCAGGTTGAAGACATAGGTCCTGCCGACCGGATCGAAGGTAAAGCAGTAATCCATCAACTTGTGGATCGAGCCTCCCGCAATGCCGCTCCTGGCCTCGACCAGCGCCAGGGCCAGATCCTTAGGCAGGATCGAGACGCCGTACAGGTAGCGCACGATGGTGCCGTCCCCGGCCACCACGATGGTGGCCACCGGGTGGGCGAACTCGTGCCGCTGACGCTGGAACCCGAAACCGAGGGCATCGGTCAGCCGGCGGATCGAGGACAGGTCGCCGGTCAGGAAGCGCCACCCCTCCTCCGGGAAAGGCTTCTTCATGGCTGATAGATAGGCGTGCCTGCTTCGGGCAGCCATTACCGGCGTCTCCTCCTCGTCAAAACTGACAGAGATCACCCGGTAGTCGTCCAGCGGGCGCCGCTCCAGACGTTGCAATGCGTTGGCAAAATGACCCTGCAATGTGAAGCAGACATTACTGCAACGGTAATAGACCGGCAGGATGATCGTCGGCCCCTTGACCAGGTCGGACAATATGACAGGGGTCCCTGCCTCGTCACGGAAGATTATGTCCAGCGGTATCTTCGTGCCCAGATGTTCAACAACCCCGACAGATTCCGATTCTGGTACGGCAATCACCGGGCCGCAGAGCAGCAGCACAAAAAAAACGCCCCCCGCCAGTCTTTGCAGGACCTTTCGGGGGGCGGGGCTGCTCATGCCAGGTTGAAGTTGTTCTGATAGGCCATCAGGGTGTTGATCATCAGGGCCGCCACGGTCATGCGACCCACCCCGCCCGGCACCGGGGTGATCCAGGAACATTTCGGCGCCACATGCTCGAAGTCCACGTCCCCGACAAGCCTGCCGTTTTCCAGGCGGTTGATTCCCACGTCGATCAGGACGACCCCCTCCTTGACCATATCCTCGGTGACAAAGCCCGGAATGCCCACCGCCACGATGACGATGTCGGCCCGGCGGGTCTCGTCCAGCAGCAGCTCCCGGGGCGTTTCGATGTGCGTCAGAGTCACGGTGGCATTGCCGATATCAAAGTCATTGGCCAGCATGATCGAGATCGGCTTGCCGACGATGTTGGAGCGGCCGATTACTACGACATGTTTGGCCTTGGTGGGAATCTGGTAGAACTGCAGCAGCTTGCAGATGCCGTAGGCGGTGGCCGGCCGGAAGGCCTTCTGACCCAGCGTCATGCGGCCGAAGTTGGTGGGATGAAAACCGTCGATGTCCTTTTCCGGTGCGATGGCGTTGATGATGTTCTGCTGGTCGATGTGCCGGGGCACCGGCAGCTGGACGATCAGACCGTCGGTGGTATGATCATTGTTGATCTCGTGGATCCGAGCCAGGATTTCGGCCTCGCTGATCTCCTCCGGCAGCCGGATCAGGTTACCCTCGAAACCGGCCTTCTCGCAGGAGACGATCTTCGACTTCACATAGGATTCACTGGGGGCATGGTTGCCCACCAGGATGATGGTCATGTGCGGCTTGCGCAGGCCGGATTCCACGTAGCCGGCAACCTTCCTGGATATATCGGCGATCAGGTGGTCGGCGCAGACCTTACCGTCCAGCAGTTGTATCGTCATGATGTTCCTCGCTTACAGTTCATTGTGAAGCAATGTCAGTTTTGTACCATAAAAGCGGGTGCCCCGCAATCGGGCTCGCCGGGGAAAATCAATCCAGTTCCAGAACCGGCTCATCCAATACCGCCAGTTGCTCCCGCAGCGCCAGAATCTGCTCGCCCCAGTAGCGGACGGTGTTGAACCAGGGAAACGCCCCCGGAAAGGCCGGATCGTCCCAGCGGCTGGCGATCCACGCGCTGTAGTGCAGCATGCGCAAGGCCCGCAGTGCCTCGATCAACCGCAGCTCACAGGGATCGAAATCGCAGAACTCACGGTAGCCTTCCATAAGAGACTCCAGCTGGGCGGTCTGACGCTGGCGGTCACCGGAGAGCATCATCCATAGGTCCTGTACCGCCGGAGCCATGCGGGCATCGTCGAAATCAACGAAGTGCGGGGCATTGTCCCGCCAGAGGATGTTGCCGGCATGGCAGTCTCCGTGGGTGCGGATGTAGCGAGCGGGGCCGACACTGTCCATGATCCCGTCGATGGCCTCCAGCAGCTGGCTGGTGACGGCCTCGTAACTGGGGCGGTAGTCCTCGGGGATGAAGCGATCCCGGATCAGGGCCACGCTGTCGTGGCCGAAGTTACGGCAATTCAGGACCGGCCGGTGACTGAAGGGCTGCACATTGCCGATGCGGTGAATGCGTCCGAGCATGCGGCCGAGGATCAACAGGTTGTCCAGGTTATCGAACTCCGGAGCATGCCCACCCTGGCGCGGATAGAGCGCAAAACGGAATTCCTTGTAGACAAACAGGCTCTCACCGGCAGGATTCCTCATGGGTGCCACTACCGGCAGTTCGTGCTCTGCCAGCTCGAAGCAGAACCGGTGCTCCTCACTGATCTGTTCGGCACTCCAGCGGCCGGGCCGGTAGAACTTGGCGATCAGCGGCTGACCTTCGTCGATGCCCACCTGGTAGACGCGGTTCTCATAGCTGTTCAGCGCAAAGGTGCGGCAGTCGCAGCGGAAGCCCTGGCTCTCGACGGCGTCCATGATGAAATCAGGGGTGAGTGCGTGAAACGGGTGATGGGTCGTTGTCATGAGCTCACCATACCATCAAAACAGGCGGCACCGGAGCAGAAATTTTTACAGGCCGGTCTTTTTTTCACGACGAATGAGCCTGGCACCGGCAGGCATTTGTGATATGCTCTAATAACCCATTACGAGGAGGCTCCATGAAATCATTGCACCGTTCGATCCTGGCTGCGACCCTACTGCTTACAACAATCTCCAGCCCTGTCCATGCAGGTTTCTTCGATGATCTGACCTCGGTACTTGGCGGCGCGGGAGGGTCACCGGGAGGCAACCTCGATGACCCGACCATCGCCAAAGGACTCAAGGAAGCACTTGCCACCGGAACCACCCGCGCGATCACATCGGTATCCCGGCAGGATGGCTATTTCGGCAACGAGATGATCAAGATCCTGATGCCCGAGAAGATCCGCAGCACAGCCGATCTGCTCGGCAGGGTCGGCTTCCAGCAGGAGGTTGACGATTTCGTGCTCAGCATGAACCGGGCCGCGGAAAAAGCAGCCCCCAAGGCGACTGAGCATTTTACTACCGCCCTCAAGGCAATGTCCTTCGACGATGCCCGCGCGATCCTGCAGGGTGATACCACCTCGGCAACCCGGTATTTCCGTCAGAAGACCGGTGACAGGATTTATGCCGACTTCAAGCCGGTGGTCGTGGCAAACATGAAGGATGTCGGCGTATCCCGGAATTTTATGCAGCTGAAGGAAAAATTCGATGCCATCCCTTTTTCAGGAACGTTCGGCACATTCGACCTGGACCATTACGTCACCACCAAGGCCGTCGATGGTCTATTCAGCATGCTGGGCGAGGAAGAGAGGAAAATCAGGACCGATCCGGCTGCCCGGGGTACCGAGCTGCTGAAAAAGGTGTTCGGGAAATGAATACCGTAGTTGCTCTGCCAGCCAACAGGTCGCCAATGCATCAGAGAGCCTGACAACAATAAATATTCTTTGCAGCACATGCCCCTCGTATGGTAAATTCTAAACAAGACTAAATCGGTTTTATTTGAGATGGTTTCATAAAAAGCAGGTTTTGAGTTAATGAGAGGGGGCTCTATCATGTCACCTTATATGAGAATATCTGGAAAGATTAAATTCATTCTCCTTCTAAGCCTGGCATTTTATGCAGTTGCATTTAATTCAGACATTGCTTTGGCTAAAGGCGGCGGAGGCCACAGCGGAAGCGGTGGAGGGGGTAAATCTGAAATTCGCAGCGAAGACGGAGGGCACCGTGGGGGAGGCAGGCACAGCGGAGAAATCGGAGAAGTACATGGCGGTCGACATGGCTCTGTTGTACGTGAGCTTCCCAGGGGGGCTTCCGAGATAACTGTACGGGGCAACCCCTTCTTTTACAATGAAGGGCGCTTCTTCAACCGCCACCACGACGGATTCATTGTTGTCCGTGCTCCTATCGGAGCGATTGTTGCGACGCTGCCGTTGGGTTTTGTCAACCTCTCGCTCGGCGGGAGCACTTACTATGTCAGTGAGGACACATATTATCAAAGAAGTAACGAGGGTTTTATCGTTGTCGCTCCACCACACAGGTGATCCCGGCACGCTGATTTCAAGCTGGTTTATCCACAATTTTTCATGACGAAACGGGCAGGTGCGAAAAGGTGGCCAGACGGTCACCTTTTCACGTATTGAAGGGTCCCCCGGAAGGAGCCAGTCAGCAAACCGCAGATAGTGTTTGACAAGAGTGCCGGTTGTATGGCACCGCAGGTACACAATTAATTTCGAGGGAGAAACAGAAATGAGCAACTGCTATTGCGGGAGCGATGTCGCCTATTCCGATTGCTGCGAACCGATCATTGGAGGAGTGCAGCCGGCCGAAACAGCAGAGCAGCTTATGCGGGCGCGCTATTCGGCCTATGTCGGCGCGAAGATGGACTTTATTTTTGAAACAACCCACCCCGACCATCGTCAGGGATACGACCATGAAGGGACAAAGGAGTGGGCTGAGAGCTCCGAATGGCTGGGGCTCGAGATCGTCGGCACAACGAAGGGCGGACAGGAGGACAATACTGGCGCGGTCGAGTTCATCGCCCGTTTCCGCGAAAAGGGTGTCCTGCGCGAGCATCATGAGAATGCGCAGTTCGAGAAAATGGACGGGCGCTGGTATTTCAGTGAGGGTACCATGGTGAAACAGAAACCGGTCACAGTCAGCAAGCCCGGCCGCAATGACCCCTGCAGCTGTGGCAGCGGAGCCAAATACAAGAAGTGTTGCGGGAAATAATGCCGCCGGCAGCGGCAGCGGAATTTTAAAACGGGAAAGGCGGCCGATCGGCCGCCTTTTTCACATTCAGACTGAGCTCCCCTGTCAGAGAACCTGGCCGGCTTCGAGCTCTCCGGCGGTCGCCGGGCGCACCGCAGTAACGGTGCCGGTAAACACCAGCGACTGTCCTGCCAGGGGATGATTGCCGTCCAGCACGGCCTTGCCCTCTGCGATGTCGGTCACCCGGTAGAAGATCGCTTCATCAGGGGCGCCTTCCGGCTCGCCTTCGATCTGCATGCCGATTGCAAGCGGCTGCGGCAGCACATCCAGCGACTCGATCAGTACCAGCTCGGCATCATATTCGCCGTAGGCCTGTTCAGGCTGCATCTTCACCATCACCGTATCGCCGACGGATTTCCCCTGCAGGGCCTGTTCAATGGCCGAAAAAACGTCATCATACCCGCCGTGAAGGTAGATCAGCGGTTCTTCGCCTGCATCGAGCACGTTTCCATCAGGGTCGGTGACCTCGTAACTCAGTGTCACGACACTGTCCTTGACAATCTGTTTCATGTTTTCTCCCCGGGCACCGGAAGCCAACCTGCAATGCCGGCCGGTGTAGCTGAAATAGTATCGATGTATCGAAAGACAGAACGCCGGGCAGCGCCGGGTATGTCCACATTAGTGCCGTTCGCCGCAGTCATCGTGTTTCCGGAGAAGATCCTTCCCCGATCCCAGCGTCAGTCCTCTCACGAAGTTACGCAGCAGCTGATCGCCGCATTCCTTGAAATTTCTCTGCCCGGCCCCGCGGAACAGGGCGGAAAGCTCCGGTTTCGAGATGGAAACACCCGCCAGCCGGAAGATCTCCAGCATATCGGTATCGTTCAATTCCAGAGCAATACGGAGCTTCCTCAGAATGAGATTGTTATTCAGCGGGCTGGCCGGCAGCCGTGGTGTATCCGGCGATCCGTCCCGGGGACCGCGCCGGCTGATTATCAGTCCGTCCAGAAAAGCAGCCATCAGTGCATCATCGCAGACCGCGAAACCCTTCTCATCCTCCTTCTTGAGGAGATTAAGGACCTCGACCGGACCGATTTCATGCCCGGCCAGCGCACATGTTTCTGCGATACTGACGCCATTCAGGTTCAGGGCGTAGCGGAGCCGTCGAAGGAGGTCGTTGCTGGTCATGGAGAAGGTCCTTTAGAATTGACGTAGAGGCCTGCGGGCCCTGAGTCGTGCATGATGATCAGAAATGAAAAAGGCCGCCGGACGGCCGCCTTTTTCATGTCAAAGGTATCACTTCCGGGGTTGTTTCGTCAAGCATGACCTGCTGCCATAACCGCCACCTTGCCGCTAATTTCGCTGTACTCCATGACCGCCTCCCTCTGCGCATCGACGCGGACGGTGTTGAGCTCGTCATAATTGCTAGCGAGCAGGTCCACCATATCCGGATCGAGGGCCGACTGGGAAACCATGCTGTACAGGACCTTCAGCGCCGAAGGCCGGTCCATGCCGGCCCGGTAGGGTCGGTCCTCGGTAATGGCGGTGAACACGTCCGACACCGCCATGATGCGTGAGCCGTCTGAAAGATCATCACCTCCAAAGTGATAGGGGTAGCCCTTGCCGTCGATCCTCTCGTGATGGTTTGCGCCCCAGGAGGTGATTGCTTCGAACGGACGTATGTTCTCGAGTGCACGGCGGGTAAAATAGGTATGACAGCGGATCAGCGCCCTTTCCTCGGCGGTGAGGTCAGCAGGTTTCTCCAGCAGTTCCGCCGGGACGGCAAGTTTCCCCAGGTCATGGAGCAGCCCGGCAATCCGCATCTGCGCACATTCTTCCGTAGACCGTCCGGAGAGGCGGGCAAGGGCCTCGGCACCGGCCGCCACACCGCTCGAATGGGTGGCGGTGAACCGGCTTCTGAAGTCGATAATCCGGGCAAACATGCGGCTAAGACCGAGGATCCCGTCGGTGTCAAGCCTGATCGACCGGAGATGGGCTCGCGGATCGAATGATGGACTGCGGCCTGGAAAGGCCAGTCCCAGCCAGAACGACTCCCGGCAGGACAGTTCATTGAAGGCCTCAACCAGAACAGGCGAAAACATCACCCCGGACATTTTATCGATCCTGGCGCGGATATCCGGGACCCTGACCAGCAGATTGATCCCGTCCATCGTACCGATCAGCACCGAGATCCGGTCGGCCAGATGCAGGATGTGACTGCCAAGCGGCACCGTTTTTCCCTGCTGAACCTCGCCGGCGCCATCGGCCCACATTACATGGTGGAATCTGACCATTTCAGCCAGTCCGGCCAGCGGACCGAACATCTCGAGCAGAAGTGCACCGGTTTCGGCATGCTGGTGCGGTTCGCACCCTTCGAAGCTCAACAGCCTGACCCGGTCCGTCAGGGAAAGCGCGCCGATATCGTGGAGATTTCCGGCAAAATGCAGATCGATCCGCTCCTCTTCCGTCAAACCCAGCTGGCAGGCCAGCGCGTGGGCGACCAGACCGACCCGGTTATGGTGATCGGCCAGCACAGGGCTTACCAGGTCTATTGTATCAGACATGCAGTTGATCAGGTCGGAAAGCGGGACACTCAATCCATCGTGCTGCTGTGCCATGACACACCTCCAAGGATATGCCGGATAGGGAGCTCCAGATATATTCGAATATCTTAACTATACCCCGCTGCGCCACCTTTGCAATCCAGACACACAAAAAAACCTGCAGGTATAATCATCCGATTTGATCTGCATCAAGACAGTCAGGAGGGATTCATGCGATGGTGATGTAAGAAGGTATTCTGTTTCAGGCGGGGGACGCGGCGATGATCACCACCAGCGAAATTGCAGTTACCATCACGATCTGGGTCTTGACGGCCACCGGCGCCTTCTTTGGAACTCGTGCCGCCTCGCGGCGCAGAAGACAGAAAAGCGCGGATCGGCAGGAACCGCAGCGCCACCGGTGACTACTTGATATTCCTGCTGGCCGAGAGAATGACTTTATCACCCAGGAAATTGACCGTGATGTTCTTCTGCTCGTTTCCCCAGACGCAGCTCTTCACGAAAAGCGCCTCCGAACAGCTGTCCGGTTTTCCAATAATAGTAACCACCTCGCTGTACTCAATCCCGGTCTTGATCTTCGCATAGTTGTCCACCGTCAGTTTGCTGCAGCCAGGCAGCATGGTGACCAGAACCATCAGCACGATCATACGCATCATCATAATTTACTTCCTTTCATGTCAAGCCGCCTGAGACCCTCCGGCCTGCTCTCAAGTTTCATTGCCATCCTTCTTCGTGACCGCCGGCTTGGCGCCCGACTGACTGATGAATGCCAGGAACCCCTCCTCCAGTCGATCTGCCGCAGCATTATCGCCGACACTTCGCAAAATCTCGATCACGCATTCTGCCGTGCAGAGGCAGGCCTCTTTCTGGTTTTTCCTCAGGGTATAGCGCGACATCCCGGTCGGCGTGATGCCGACACGGCGTACCTTCTGCAGGTAGGGGCTGCGCTGATGGATCTTGCGGGCCTCGTGCCAGGTGCCGTCGATCAGTATGAAGCGGGTGATGCCGGACAGATCGTCGCCGTTCGCATCGGCAGCACCGGGATAGACCAGCGCCACCCCCCCGCTCTCGATCTCTTCCAGCAGCGCTGCTGGGGGGGTCATACGGTCCCAGCGCACCTGTTCGGCAGCATCTCCCAGGATATCCAGCACCAGGCGCCCGGTGTTGGAGCGTTTTCCGAATTCCTTGAAATGGGTCAGGAGGGTGAACTTCATATTCTAAAACATGCTCAGCAGCAGCTTTGTCCCCATCACGATCAGCAGCAGGGCGAAGATCTTCTTCAACCAGCCTATCGGGAGACTGTGGGCAAGCCGTGCCCCGAGAGGTGCCGTAAACATGCTGGCCAGCGAGACCCCCAGCAGAGCCGGCAGATAGATAAAACCGAAACTGTGCGGGGGAAGCTCTGCCCCCAGGCCGTTGAGCAGATAACCGGCGGCGCCGGCCAGGGCGATGGGAAAACCGATCGCCGCGGATGTGCCGATGGCGTTGTGCATGGCGATGTTGCACCAGACCAGGAACGGGACGGACATGCTGCCGCCGCCGATGCCGACCAGACTGGAGACGCAGCCGATGACTCCCCCGACACCGGACATCGCCGCAAGGCCGGGAAGCTGGCGGTGCGGATGCGGGCGGATATCAAGCAGCATCTGCAGGGCAACATAGTAGGTGAACACCACGAAAGAGCCTTTGAGGAAGCCGGTGGAGAGCTGGGCCGCAACCCATGAGCCGAAGAACGTGCCGGCCATGATACCCGGTGTTATCCGTCGCACGACGGTCCAGTCCACTGCTCCGCGTTTATGGTGGGCTCGCAGACTGGAGACCGATGTAAACATGATGCTGGCCAGGGAGGTGCCGAGGGCCAGATGAAGGATATGCTCCGCCGGCATATGCTGGGCCGTAAATATAAAGGTCAGTATCGGAACGATCACCAGACCGCCGCCGACACCGAGCAGCCCGGCCAGCACTCCTGCAAAGGCACCTAATCCGAGATACAACAGCCATGCAGACATCCTGCTCCTCCTTTGAAGGAATCAACCGCATCATCATACTCGGAGGACAGTTGTTTTTCCACCACATAAAATCCTCTCCGTAGCCTGAACTGTGTGAGAGGGGTTTACCTGCAGACTGTTTTTCCGCTATACTGGCACGAATTTTCATGTACCAGACTCTCACATGTGAAGGTGCCGCCCATGGCCAGATGCTCGAACTGCAACGCCCCGCTCCCTGATGGATCTGTGTTGTGCGACTACTGCGGCGACCGCAATGACATCGATCTCACGGGAATCCACTACTACACCACCCATGAAAACGACGCTCCGCGCACCTGCCCGCGCTGCGACGTGCGCTTGAAGACCCTCGACATGAGGCTGAAGGGCAGATTCCTCATCGATCGCTGCGAACAATGCCTGGGGCTCTTCTTTGATCCGGGTGAACTGGAGGCCGTGCTGGAGGCCTCCGTCAGCAACGTCTTCCTCATCGACAGAAGCGGGCTGGACAGCATCAACCTGAAACGACAGCCCGACCAGTATCCGGTTTCCTATATCAAATGCCCGGTCTGCTCCCGGCACATGCACAGGGTCAACTTTGGTGTCAGGAGCGGCGTCATCATCGACCGCTGCAAGGCCCACGGGGTCTGGCTGGATGGAGGTGAACTGAGGCATCTGATGGAATGGATGAAGATGGGCGGCAGACTCCTCGATCAGGAGCGGCAGGAGCAGATCAAAAAGGAAGAGCAGAAACGGGAGAGCGAACAGCGCCAGAAACTTGCCGGTTACGGGAAAGAATCCTCCCCGTTCGACAACTTCGGCGACCCACTGCGCAACTCCGATCCGGACCTGTTCGACATTGTCTACAAGGCCTTCCGGCTCTTCACCAGATAACAGTCGTGGACAAGCCTGCGGATGCGAAAAGGCGACCGGTCGGCAGCTTTTTTCATCTTCCCGGCCGGAAAATGAGCTTCGGCACAGGCCTGTCCGTCATAACGGGCTGCAGCCCTGCGTTCGGGAAAATGTGATCGGAACCGCTTTGCATTTGCTCCCCGGTGGATAACATGTTATAGTTTTCCAGCACCTGAGCCACAGGGTACAACCCTGTGGTTTTTTTATTGGGCCGGTCAACAAGGGAGAACACCATGAATACAAAATTATCAGCCGGGAACACTATCGAAACACGCTGTACCCGCTGCAACGGTGTATTGAATCATACGATCGTCGCCATGGTCGCTGAGAAGATCGTGCGCGTGGAGTGCAGCACCTGCCACGGCGTCCACGCCTATCACCCGGTAAAAGTCCCCAAAGAACCGGCAGCCGCCAAGGGTACCCAGAAAAAAGCGGTGCCCTCCCGTACGTCCAAAGCCGATCCGGAAGCCGCTGCACGCGCCGAATGGCAGGCACTGCAGACGGGCATGGATGCGACGCAGGCGATACCCTACGACATGAACCGGGTTTACCGTGTAAAGAGCCTTCTGTCCCACCCGAATTTCGGGCTCGGCATCGTTCAGCTGGTCATCCAGCCGAACAAGATCGATGTCCTGTTTCAGAACGGAAAAAAACGACTTCGCTGCGGATAACCGACACACACCTGACCTGTTCGGAACCACCTGGATGCCCACCGGAATCGCTTCCCGACAGGATACGAGAACCTTATGAAAATGCCGATAAAATTCGAAGTGCTGGCCCAGAACGGACTCGTCGACGAAGTCGTCTGCCAGCTTATGAGCGGCAAGGAGGCCGAGGTCTTCGTCGTCCGGTCCAGGGGGGAGTTGCGCTGCGCCAAGGTATACAAGGACGCCGACCACCGCAGCTTCAGTTCACAGACCCGTTACCAGGAAGGGCGCAAGGTAAAGAACAGCCGTCAGGCACGTGCCATGGGAAAACACTCGAAATTCGGCAGGAAAGAACAGGAGGGGGCCTGGCAGAACGCCGAGGTGGATGCCCTGCGACGCCTTGCTGCTGTTGGAGTTCGCGTTCCGCAGGTCTTCAGCTATTCCGAGGGGATTCTGCTGATGGAACTTGTGGTCGACGAGCAGGGCAACAACGCCCCCCGGCTCAACGATGTCCGGCTGACCGGGGAGCAGGCCCGTAACTATCACCGCCTGCTGATCGCCCAGATCGTTTTGATGCTCTGTGCCGGGCTCGTCCATGGAGACCTCTCCGAGTACAATGTGCTCGTCGGCAGAGACGGGCTGGTCATCATCGATCTGCCGCAGGCCATCGACGCCGCCGGCAACAACAATGCAGCCGCCATGTTTGTGCGGGATGTAGCCAACATGACCGCCTACTTCGGCCGCTTCGCGCCCGAACTCCTGGAGACCGACTACGGCAGGGAAATATGGAAACTGTATGCCACCGGCCAGCTCACGCCCGAAGCCATACTGACCGGCAGCTTTGAACAGAGCACTGTTCCTGCCGACGTGCGCGGCGTCATGCGGGAGGTCGACGCTGCACGGCGCTGGCATGAGCTCACCATTGGAAACGCACAGAAAAAGCTTTGACGGCGACAACCGGCTCAGACAGCCTGCCTGGGGACAGGCTTTTCAGCTGAAACAGGGCCCTGATCCGTATACCGTCGGAAGTTTCCTTGCAGATTGCCTTCCGGCTCAAAACCGTATATTTTTTTATACCACAGACAACGTACTGAACGAAAACGATTGCCGGCACCACCAGAGCGCCGAGGCAACAGAAGGAAGCACGCATGGTCCACAGAAGAAAGCGCACCAAGATCACGTCACC
Organism: Geobacteraceae bacterium; assembly: GCA_016720395.1. GTDB lineage: Bacteria > Desulfobacterota > Desulfuromonadia > Geobacterales > Pseudopelobacteraceae > CAIPTY01. The sequence continues at coordinate 142,350 of JADKKR010000001.1, forward strand.
CGGCTTGACGGAACTCCCCCATCTGCCGCTTGATGTTCCCGGACTGATACACGATTACCGCCACTATTTCACGTACAGCCTCGGCCAGAATAAATACTGCTATTCGGTCAATTATTTTTACAAGGCACTTGCGATGACCGTTCGAGACCGCCTGATGGACCGCTGGAGGAGAACCCGTTACTCCTACATCGAGTCCCATTGCAAACGGGGCTATTACCTGTCGCTGGAGTTCCTGATGGGCCGGACTCTCGGTAATGCCATGCTGAACCTCGGCATTACCGATGCAGCCGGGCAGGCCATGCAGCAGCTGGGCATCAACCTTGAAGAGCTGGCCGACTCAGAGATCGATGCCGGGCTCGGCAACGGCGGTCTCGGACGCCTGGCGGCCTGCTTCCTGGACAGCTGCGCCACCCTGCAGCTGCCGGTCATGGGGTATGGAATCCGCTATGAATACGGGATGTTCCGCCAGCGCATCGTTGACGGGCACCAGATAGAGGAGCCCGATCACTGGCTGCGGGACGGCAACCCCTGGGAGCAGGAACGGCCGGAATTCATCCAGCGGGTACGTTTCGGAGGGCGCACCGAGCACTACCGCTCGGATACCGGAGAACAGCGCGTCCGATGGGTCGACAGCCGGGATGTCCTGGCGGTGCCCTACGACATCCCGATCCCGGGGTATCGCAACGGCACGGTCAACACTCTGAGACTCTGGAAGGCCGCTGCCACGGATGCCTTCGATCTGGGCGAGTTCAACGCCGGTGGATATGCCGAATCGGTGGCCACCAAGAACGAAGCCGAAAACATCACCATGGTGCTGTACCCCAACGATGCCAGCGAGAACGGCAAGGTGCTCCGCCTGCGCCAGCAGTATTTCCTGGCTTCGGCCAGCCTGCAGGATGTCATCGACCGCTGGGTGATGGTTCGCAAAGGGGACTTCAGCGAGTTCGCCGCCAACAACTGCTTCCAGCTCAATGACACCCACCCGAGCTGCGCCGTGCCCGAACTGATGCGCATCCTGATGGACGACCAGTGCATGGGATGGGACCAGGCCTGGGAGATCACCTGCCGGACGATGGCCTACACCAACCACACCCTGCTTCCCGAAGCACTGGAAAAATGGCCGCTGCCACTCTTCGGTCAGCTTCTTCCCCGTATCCTGGAGATCATCCTGGAGATCAATGCCCGTTTCATGTCGGAAGTCTCCAGCCGCTGGCCCGGGGATAACGAGCGCATGCGGCGCATGTCGATTATCGAGGAGGGCGCCGTCCCGCAGATACGCATGGCCTATCTGGCAATCGTGGGAAGCTTCTCCGTCAACGGCGTCGCCGCCCTGCACTCGCAGTTGCTGATCCAGGGCCTGTTCCGCGACTTTTATGAACTCTGGCCGCACAAGTTCAACAACAAGACCAACGGGGTTACCCCTCGCCGCTGGATTGCCCACTGCAATCCCGGCCTGAGCAGCCTGGTAAGTGAAACGATCGGCACCGGCTGGATATCTGACCTTCAGCTGATCAGCAGGATCGCCGGGCGCGCCGATGAGCCCGCCTTCCGGGAGCGCTGGCATGACATCAAACAGGCCAATAAAGAGCGCCTGTCACTCCTGGTTGAGAAGATATGCGGCGTGACCTTCAACCCGGAAGGGCTGTTCGATGTACAGGTCAAGCGGATCCATGAGTACAAGCGCCAACTGCTCAACATCCTGCATGTCATCCATCTCTATGACCGCATCAAGCGCGGTGACACGGCCGGCTGGACCAACCGCTGTGTACTGATCGGTGGAAAAGCCGCCCCCGGCTATGCCATGGCGAAGCTGATCATCAAGCTGATCAACAACGTGGCTGCCGTTGTCAACGCCGACCCCGCCGTCGGCGACCGGCTCAAGGTGGCCTTCCTCCCCAACTACAGCGTGACCGCCATGGAGATCATCTGCCCCGGCACCGATCTCTCGGAACAGCTCTCCACGGCCGGCAAGGAAGCCTCCGGCACCGGAAATATGAAGTTCATGATGAACGGCGCCATCACCATCGGCACCCTGGATGGTGCAAATATCGAAATCCGCGAGGAGGTCGGCGAGGATAACTTCTTCATGTTCGGTCTGACCAGCGAGCAGGTGGAGGAACTGCGCGGCAACTATGACCCCTGTGCGATCATCAGCCGCGACGACGAATTGCAGAAGGTCATGAGCCTTCTGCGCTGCGGCCACTTCAACCTGTTCGAGACCGGCCTCTTCGACCCGATCATCAACGCCGTCTGCAGCCCCCACGACCCGTGGATGGTCGCGGCGGATTTCCGCAGTTTCGTCGACGCCCAGAAGCGGGTGGCAGCGGCATATCAGGATCGCGAAGGCTGGACCCGCATGAGCATCCTCAACACCGCCTGCAGCGGCAAGTTCTCCACGGACCGGACGATCAGCGATTACAACGAGGAGATCTGGCACCTGAAACCGATGCCGGTCGAAGGCGGAGAATAATCCTTTCCCCCGCTAAGCGGCGCAGGAATACAAAACAGCAGCACTGCAGGGCCGGCTTTATGCCGGCCCTTACTTTATCCCTCTACCGGCGATCTCGCCGGAGCCCTGCTCCCGGAAATGCGTTGACAGCCCTCATGCTGACAGTGTATGCCAACACAGGTTGCCGCACGTATCACCATCCGGGGGCTGTTCTGGCTTGCTTACCTTGATCCTCAAACGACTGCCTGTTTTCATGGTGCCTGCGGCAATCCTCGTTGCGACATGGTTTCTCGTTCCCCATATAGCCGGCCTGCCGCCCGCCCGCCAGGAGCTTGCAGCCTTCGCCCCCTATATCGTGACCCTCCTGGGCATGTTCCTGGCCGTCCATTTCCATCGTGGCCGGCCCTTTATGGCCCTGCTCTTGCTGGCTCTCTTCTACTGGTGTTCCCGGTCGCTTCCTGCCGACGGACAGTTCGAACCCGCCCTCAACAAGGTCTATCAGGGCTTTGTCCTGCTGCTCCCCCTGAACCTGCTGCTGATCACCCTCATGCGTGAGCGGGGCGTTTTTTCCACTGCCGGGCGACTGCGTTTCGTTTTTCTGGCCCTGCAGGCGGCTGCGGTCATGTGGCTCTTCCGCTATCACTTTGCCGATCTTCTTCCCTACATCGCACGCAGTTACACTCGCCTGCCGCTCGTCAGCAGCCTGCTGATACCGCAACCGGCCATCGTGACCGGGAGCATATGCTTCGTCGGCATCTCGCTGCTGGCCCTGCGCCGGCAATCCCCCGTCGACAGCAGCATGCTTGGCGCGTTGGCGGCATTCTTCATTGCCTGCAACTGGCTGACTACCGCAGACATCCATTCCGCCTACTGTGCCGCCGGTGCATTGATCATCACCCTGGGTGTACTGCGGGATTCCTACAATATGGCCTTCCGCGACGACCTGACCGGCATCCCCTCGCGGCGCTCCCTTAACGAGAACCTGCAGGGGCTGGGCCGGAATTATACCATCGCCATGCTTGATGTGGACCACTTCAAACGCTTCAACGACACCTACGGTCATGACGTGGGGGACCAGGTGCTGAAGATGGTGGCGCGCAGGATGATGGATGTGGGTGGAGGTGGCAAGGCTTACCGGTACGGCGGAGAAGAGTTCACGATCCTCTTCTCCGGCCGCCGGGTTGAGGATGCTCTCCCCTATCTGGAGGAGTTGCGCACGTCGATAGCCGACTACCGCCTGGCCTTGCGTGCTGAAGAACGGCCGAAAGATTCACGGCAGGGCAAGGAGAAGCGCGGCTCTCGTGCCGGACGCGGCGAGGGTGCCTATGCCGCGGTAACGATCAGTATCGGCGTGGCCGAAAGCGGTAACAGCCTGAACAATGCGGCGGAGGTCATGAAGGCGGCCGACAAGGCGCTCTACAAAGCCAAGAACAGGGGGCGCAATCAGGTCTGCCGCTAGCAGATGGTGACCTCAAAACAGCTAAGGCGACCAATCGGTCGCCTGTTTCGTATCATCACTCCGGTTTCTGGACTATCCGTCTATGCTGCGCACCTTGAAAAAACGTCCCTTGATCCTGTTCCTGCCCAGGCAGGCCATGGCCTGCCCGGCGCTGGAGCGCACGATCGCCACGTAGGCCTGGGAATCGAAGATGTCGATCCGGCCGACCTCGCTCCCCGCCATGCCGCCATCTCCGGTCAGGGCACCCAGGATATCACCGGGGCGCAGCTTGTTCCTGCGCCCGCCGTCAATGCACAGCGTCACCATGGGTGGTGCCGCAGGCCGACCGGGGATTACGCTCAATGCATCCAGATTCCCGCGGGGTATACTGCTCCCCAGGGCATTTTCAATGGCCTGCACCCTCCGCCCCTCCTGGGCTGTCACCAGACTCAGGGCCAACCCCTGCCCTCCGGCCCGTCCGGTACGGCCGATGCGATGGATGTGGATCTCCGGGTCGCGCGGCAGTTCGTAGTTGATCACCAGCGGCAGGTCCTTGATGTCGAGCCCGCGGGCAGCCACATCGGTGGCCACGAGCAGCGAAACGCTCCGGTTGGCGAAGCGCAGCAGCACCTGGTCGCGCTCCCGTTGCTCCAGATCTCCATGAATGGCAAGCGCCGAGAAACCGAGCCCGGTCAAATCATCAGCCAGTTCCTGGCATTCAGCCCGGGTGTTGCAGAAGACCAGCGTCGATTCCGGATGATAGTGACTCAGCAACCGGGCCACCGCTGCGGTCCGTTCATCCCTGTCCACCTCGAAGAGCAACTGCTCGATGACACCCTCGTCATGGGTCTCATCAACACTGACCTCGTGCGGCTCATGCTGGATGTCGGCGCTCATGGCGGCGATCCCGGCAGGATAGGTGGCGGAGAAAAGCAGGGTCTGGCGCTTGAGTGGAGCGGCGGCGATCAGCGCGCCGATCTCTTCCTGAAAACCCATGTCCAGCATGCGGTCGGCTTCGTCCAGGACCAACGTCTTCAAGCCGGCCAGATCAAGGCTTCCCCGGCGCAGGTGATCCAGCAGACGGCCGGGGGTGCCGACCACAAGATGGGCGCCGTGTTCCAGTGAACCTAGTTGCGGCCCGAAGGGCACTCCGCCGCAGAGTGTCAGGACCTTGATGTTTTCGGTAAAACGGGCCAGGCGCCGCAACTCCTTGCCGACCTGATCGGCCAGTTCCCGCGTCGGGCAGAGCACCAGCCCCTGCACGGTCCGGCTGGAGACCTCCAGCCGGGAAAGCAGGCCGATACCGAAGGCGGCGGTCTTGCCGCTGCCGGTCTTGGCCCGGGCGATCACGTCCTTGCCGGCCAGGATCAACGGCAGGCTGTGGGCCTGGATCGGCGTCATGGCGGCATAGCCCAGTGATACCAGGTTCTTGAGCATGGGTGGCTTCAGATGGAGCAGGGAGAATTCAGCAGGATTTACAGACATCATATCACCGGTTGCCGCTTATACGAAACTGACGCTACTGGTCGCCTGTGCCACAACAAAGACCTTCTCGTTGTTGCTGTCAGGATCGGAAGGAAAGACAATAAAAAGATTCCTGCCGGGTGTGTACCCCTGGGTGTATCCCACCAGCGTTTCGCCGTCTTTGAAGTGGACCTTGATCTTCTTCCCCAGCCCCACCCGTTCGACATCGTCCTTTTCCTGGTATCCCGGATTCCCTTCGAAGCTTTTCACAAAATAGATCGACTTCAGATGAACTATTTCGATTTCATGCATCGTGCCGCTATCCTTGTCCTTCAGATGGAAAACGGCCTTGTTGGGAAACAGGTCTACCGTGGTGCCCCTCAGAATCTTACCATCACTATAGCGAACTATGATCTGATTGTGCATGCTGCCCTCCTTTCTAACGTGAGTACCCTGTTATAAGAAACAAGCGAACAGGCAGGCATCAGGGCTGTCTGTCCGGGATCGACTGCAAACCTCCCGTATCCTGCGTGCCTTCCGATTCACCCTTCTCAACCGGTCCTGCATCTCCGCCATGCTTCGGGCAATACTCCATCGGCTCTGTTCCGGCGATGTAGACTTCGTCCTGTTTCTCAGGGCAGTTCACACCCGCCAGAAAGCCCGTAGCCGGGTCGATGGAGACTGCGACGACCGTATCCGGCCTCGTGAAATCGGCCCCCGATTTCCCGGCAACGGCCTTGCGCATGAAGCGTTCCCAGATCGGTGCGGCCACGGCACCACCGGTGAAGCCTTTTCCGCCAGGCCTGGGCTTGTCATAGCCCACCCATACGCCGGTGATGACCTGAGGTGAATATCCGACGAACCACGCGTCCCGATACTCATCGGTGGTACCTGTCTTGCCGGCGGCGAAGTGGGTCTGGCTGAATTTTTTGAGCCCCCTGGCGGTACCGTAAGTCAGCACGTCCTTCAGCATCCGGGTAGTGACATAGGCCGTGGCCGGTGCCAGAACCGGGGTGACTGCAGGGGGATTTTCGATCCATGTGCGACGTTTACTGTCATAGATACGGATGATAGTCCGTGCTTCAGGGCGGGTACCGCCGGTAGCCAGCGGTGTGTAGGCCAGTACCAGGTCGCTGAGGGTGACTTCATCCGTTCCCAGCGCCAGGGAGAGTCCGTTCTCCGCCCGCTGCGGAAGACGCATCCTGGCGCTGAAATCAACAAAATAGGGGATCCCGATGGTTTCCAGCAGCTTAACCGTGATGACATTGTTAGAATAGGCCAGGGCCTGTCGCAGGGACAGGGAGCCGTACTGTTCCCGGCCATAGTTCAGAGGCCTCCAGACCTCGCCGTCACCTCTGTTATAGGACGCCGGAGTATCATCCCAGAGACTGCCGGCCGTGATCCCCTTTTCCAGGGCTGCGGCATAGATAAGCGGCTTGATGGCAGAGCCCGGCTGGCGTTTTGCAGAAAAAGCGCGGTTATAGCCTGCCTGGGTAACATCGACCCCGCCCACGGCGGCCAGGATATCACCCGTGGCAGGGTCCAGGCAGACCAGGGCCCCCTGCAGCTCGGGAGAGACCCTCCGGACCCCTTCGCGCAGCAGCTGCTCGGCCTGCTTCTGCAGCTCCAGGTCCAGGGCGGCGGTCACCTCAAGACCACCCTGCATTTCGACGGCATCCACGCCGTAGCGTTCAGTCAGTTTGTCGCGGACATGGGCCAGGTACTGCGGAGCCTGCCCCGGCTTGGTAACCGCCGGCGGACTGGAGCGCAGCTTCTGCCTTTGCAGTGAGCTGATCATCCCCAGGTCAACCATGCGTTTGAGGACGATGTCGCGACGCCCGGTAACATGGGCCGATTTCCCCAGGGGATTATAGCGCGACGGGTTCTTCTGCACACCGGCCAGCAGGGCGCATTCAGCCTCGTTCAATTCCTCCGGGTTCTTGTCGAAATAGAGGCGCGCCGCCTGCGCGATGCCCCAGGCACCGTTACCGTAATAGATCTCGTTGAAGTACATCTCCAGGATCTGCTGCTTGGTGAATTTCTCCTCGAACTCCATGGCCAGCCGGGCCTCGTCGATCTTCCGTTCGAAGGTCTTCTCACTGTTCAGATACCTGTTCTTGATCAGCTGCTGGGTGATGGTCGACCCGCCTTCGGCCAGCCGCCCCTTGACAACATTCTTGACCATGGCCCGGGCGATGCCGCGCACGTCGATGCCGCCGTGCTCGTAAAAACGGGCGTCTTCAACGGCCACCACGGCCTTTTGCAGGAATGCGGGAATACGGTCGATGGTGACCCAGTAGCGCTTCTCCGGCAGGATCCGCCCGACAAACCGCCCGTGACTGTCAAAGACCTTGATGGAGGAATAGCCGGGTGCCAGCGGGGGGTAGGTGGCGAAGTTCTCCACGGCCTGCGCCGGGGAGGCCAGGCTCAGGAGCAGCAGGCATGCGATGAGAAAACGGCTGGCCACGGTAGTGTGCACTCCTTCAGAACTACGGTACGATACAGGCAGTACAGTTTGCCTCCTGTGGGTACGGAGGGCGGTCAGATCGGCCGCTTTTGTAATCGCACTGGACATACGCACTGCGCTTAATTAGCAATGCCGGTCACCTTCAGCTCCAGCTTCTCCAGCTGTACACGACCCTTCAGGCTGATGCGGTAGACCTTCCCGCCTTTCCATTCCTTCTCGAAGGACAGGCGCACCGCGTCACGCCCCCTGCCCGGGGTCCCGTCGATGAAGAGTTCACCATTGCCGTAGTGAAGCGAAAGGGTGCGGGTTTCAGGTCCCGCTTTCAGCGACAGCTCCCTGCTTTCGCCGTCTGTCATGCGCAGCGTGGTGCGCTCCAGTAGCCGGCTCTGTCCATGCACCTTGATCTCCCCCGAGAGGAAAACGATCTCCACACTGCGCGGGGCATGGTCCGCTGCCGGCGGAGCAGGCGGGCGTACCGGCGGCCTGACCGGCTCCTTATCACGGACGACCGCCGGCGGGGGCTTCGGTGTCTCACGGTCCCGGACGATAACCGGAGGAGGCTTGGGGTGTTCCTTCTCCCTGATCACAACCGGTGGTTGCGGCTCAGGAATGACCACCAGGCGTACCGGTTCCCTCTCAAAACGATTGGAGCGGCCGTGGACCTCGACGGACAGGTCCACCCCGCGCAGCTCCAGCGCCCCGGTGATGCCGGTATCGGGATAAAGCCTGCCGCGTCCCCAGCTCTTGTCGTAGGAGAAGTGCGCGCCCTCCAGGGAAAGGGTTCCGCCGGCATAGGAAGCCGTCAGGTCCGGCACCCTCACCTTATGGCCGGTCACGTCGATCCTGCGGATCTCGCCTTCAGCAATCGTGAAGGTCAGCGGCTCGAAACGGTGCAGCCGGTCTCCTACCCTGATCCTGCCACCTTGCAGGCGAACGCGGATCAATTGCCCGTAGGCACCATCTCCACGGTGGATCGCTTCGATGCGCTCACGCCGCTCATGCTCCAGCAATGCCTGGCGCGCCTGCGCACGCTCGCGTTCCATCGCCTCATGACGGGCCCGCTCTTCGGCGGCCTGGCGACGGGCCTGTTCCTCGATGGCCTGACGGCGTGCGCGTTCCTCGGCAGCCTGGCGGCGTGCCTGCTGGTCACGTTCATAGACGCGCATGGCCTCTATTCGCTCCGGCTCACTCATCCGGTCCCAGGTCTGCTGGGGTACGCCGTACATATAGGGTGTGCAGGCCGCAAGCATGAGCAGCAGTGTCAGACAGGTCAGGGACAGTTTTCTCATGGGGCATCTCCCGTAATAGGGTTCGTTGTCGTCGGGTTTTCCCGGCCCAGGCCGGGGCAATGCCGTTCCATAGCCGGCTAGCGGCGCGGCCTGTCCAGCAGCGGCAGGATAAACGTCTCGAAGGTGAGCCTCTGCCTGGCGGACAGCAGGTCGATATCCCCTTCGTTATCAAGCAGATAGGTACCGACACCAATGACGGTTCTCGCCAGGTAACCGGTGCCGGCAACACCCGCTTCGATCTCGTCGGCCCGTTTATGGATCAGGGTGTTTAACTTGTCCAGGTCTACGTACATGGGGTCTTTCTCCTGCAGGATTTATGTGCGCTCGCGCGCCAGGGTCTGCTCCGCTGTCGGATTCGCCATTTTATACACCATCGTGCGGATAACTTCCATCACCAATCAGGAAGCTGAGAGGCAAAAAAAGCGGCCGAACGGGCCGCCATGTGACTGGTGCGAAATACTGCCGGGAAGCCCCGCAGCGCAAATCTTATTTACTATACGCCGCTAAAAAAAATAAAAACAGACTGTTTTTTCGGCCGGGGACTGCTAGAGTTGAATCAGGTAGCGCTACCTGTTTCATGCACCACGAAGCACAAGGAGTAAGAAAAACCAGTAGAAACAGTAAGTACGTAGATTCTGTTTACTACGGAGGACCAGATGACCGAGGACAGTCCACCATGTTACACTGAAACATAGGAAGTAGACCACAGGCTGGAAGATGCAGCCTGAATCCCGATAAAACGGGAAGAGTTATAAAGGCCCGCGACGAACATCGCGGGCCTTTCAGTATGGTCCTGATACGTATGACCGTCAGCAGGGTTACTTCAACTCAAAAGCCACCTTGAGCACCACCTGATATTCGGCTACCTTTCCATCCGGGCCTATGTGCCCGCGGATATCCCCCACCTCAAACCAGGACAGCTTGTCCAGAGAACTCTTCGCCTTGGCCAGGGCCGTTTCGATGGCCGCCTCGATGCTCCCGGCGGCGACTCCGATTATCTCAACCTTCTTGTAGATCCTGTCATTGCCGTACATAAATGCCTCCTTTCAAGCCGTTGTCTGTCGTGTGCATCAAAGCATATCAGAATAAGGGCCGCTTTTTGAATTAAACATGGTGTTTCCACGATTACCCATAATATAATAAAAACAGTCGGCTATCTCTCAGCAGGGACAAATAAGGGGGGCACAATTTTTCTCCCCGGGAAAGGAACAATGATCATGAAAGTGAACCTCAAATGTTTTGCTCAACTGGCAAAAGAGCAGGTATGCGATTACAAGGAGAGCACCCCCCACGAACTACCCGAGGGGTCGACGGTCAGCGTTCTCATCGAGCAACTGGGTCTGCCTCGTGACGCGATTAAGCTGATTTTCGTCAACAGCACCATCGTTACAGCGGGGACAGTTCTCCGCAGCGGTGACAACGTGGCCCTGGCTCCGGTAACCGGCGGGATGTAATTCCAATTTTAACTCAAAGTGAAACCAAGGCGGCACGGATTGAGGCGACGGAGGCGTACGCGTAGTACGTTGAGGAGCCTGCCCTGACAAGTCAGAATAGTTCGTTCACGAATGTTTCACATTCTAACTCACTAAGACGAGCCAACGCAGGTCGCGCCTTGAGGGTGAACGGAATTACGACCTGCTCCCCCGGCGCCCTGTCTTGGGGGCCGGCCGCTCGGGCACGACCTTGTTCCGCCGGGGAGCGGTTTTCCTGGCCGGGTCCTGAGCAACCTTGTCCTGTTTCTTCCTGGCCTTGACCTGTACGACCTCCTTCTTGAGCGCCTGCACCCGGGCACTGCGCCGGGCCGCGGTGACCGGGAATTCCTCCAGGGTCTGGCGCGGGATCTTGTAGGTCAGCAGCTTCTCGATCGCTGCCAGCAGAGGTTTTTCCTCGAGGGAGACCAGTGACAGGGCCACCCCGTCCTCCCCGGCCCGGCCGGTGCGCCCGATGCGGTGCACATAGTCCTCGGGCACCTGAGGCAGGTCATAGTTCACCACGTGCGGCAGCCGTTCGATGTCCAGCCCGCGCGCCGCAACGTCGGTCGCAACCAGCACGCGGAAATCGCCCCGCTTGAACTCCGCCAGGGTCCGGGTGCGGATCGACTGGCTCTTGTTGCTGTGGATGGCAGCCGCCTTGATCCCGTCGTAGAGCAGTTCCTCGGTCAGCTTGTCCGCGCCGTAGCGGGTGCGGGCAAAGACCAGCACCTGGTTCCAGCCCCCCTTGCGGATCAGGAACGAGATCATCTCCCGCTTGCGGCTCCGCTCCACCTCGTAGATCGCCTGGGTCACCGCGTCGGCGGCGATGTTGCTGCGCGCCACCTCGATCCGTTGCGGCTTGTTCAGCAACTGGTCGGCCAGCTGCTTGATCTCCTTTGAATAGGTGGCCGAGAAGAGCAGGGTCTGGCGCCTGGGCGGCAGGTACTCCGCCACCTGCCTGATGTCGTCGATAAACCCCAGGTCCAGCATACGGTCGGCTTCGTCCAGCACCAGCACCTCGATTCGCGAGAGGTCGATCGTGCGCCGTTCGGCATGGTCCAGGAGCCGTCCCGGTGTTGCCACAACAATATCCACGCCGCGGTGCAGGCGCTCGATCTGGGCCTGGATGGTCACCCCGCCGTAGATCATGGTCGAACGCAGTGCCAGGCGTCGGGCATAGACGTTCATCTCTTCACTGACCTGGGCTGCCAGCTCGCGGGTCGGAACCAGCACCAGCGCCCGCGGCTTGCGGCGCTTTTCTTTGGGGGTCTTCTCGCTCAGACGCTGCACGATCGGCAGGGCAAAAGCCGCGGTCTTACCGGTACCGGTCTGGGCGCCGGCCAGCAGGTCACGCCCCTCGAAGACCAGCGGGATCGCCCCGGTCTGGATGGGGGTCGGCATGGTATAGCCCTGGGCAGTGATCGCACTCAAAAGTTCGGGGCGCAGGCCGAGGGATTCAAATGTTACGGAGGCGGAGGCTTTCAGATCGGGTGATGACGTTATTTCAGGATTCATGGGCTGGCTCTCTCATTATTCATTCTGCGTTCTCATAAAAAAACCACAGGGGATGTCCCTGTGGTTCAGACGCACGTCATTTTAGCACGGTATGGCACGTAAGGCAATTAACCCGTTATTATTACTGGCATTTGGTTTTATCGTTAATTATGGCACCTGCATCCGTCAGATCTTTGCATCTTTTGAAAAAAACCGGCGGCAGCGAAGAACCGGCTTCGACCCGTAAATCCGCACCTTTGAAATTGGCATTCTTCAGATTGGCCCCGCTCAGATCGGCCTCCCACAGGTCGGCATTTTCGAAGTTTGCATTTTCAAGGTTTGCTTTCCTGAAATCCGCACGATGGAGAATTGAAGCTTTAAAGCTGGCATTCACAAGATTTGACCCGTTCCATTTCGTGTATTTCAATTTTGCATTACTGAAGTCAGCCCCGGGGGCCTTTATGTTCCGCAACGCCCCCTTGCCCAGGTCGGCACCCCTGAAGACCGCATTTTCAAAATCACCGTTATCAAACTCCGAATGATGGATATAGGCAGCCTTAAAGCTCGCGCCCTTTGCTTTCACGGCTGAAAGATCCACCTCGTCCATGTGGGCGAAACTGAAGTTGGCCCCCTCGATGTCGGCATGTTTCATAGTGATGTAATCGATTTCAGCATTCTGCAGATCGGCGTTCTTTAAATCCGCTCCGTTTAGATCGCATTTTTCACACTTTTTGAGATCCAGCAGGATGGAGCGCTGTTCCTTGTCGAATGCCGGGGTACCCTTTGGAAACAAGGAAAGCACAATCAAGCAGTACATGATGATCCTAAAACTTCTCATCGTTGCCCCCTTTCAATCGGTTATGTGATCAAGCTTAACGCATCTGACCGACAATGCAACGTAAAGGATGAAAAAGATGGCCGGCCGGCAACTCCACAAAAAAGCTGCCGCCCCCTTTTCTGCCAGGTTCCGCGCAGGTCCGTCCGCCAACCCTGTCGCGAATTATTATCGCCCCGTGTCATTTGCTGATTGACTTCCCGCGCAATAAAGCCCCTAGTGGTTCCAAGTCTGAAATATATCAGACACATCACACGTGCAGGATCAGGAGAACGTACACATGGTAAACGGAACAGTTAAATGGTTTAACGACAGCAAGGGTTTTGGATTTCTTGAGCAGGAAAATGGCGACGATGTATTCTGCCATTTCTCCGCTATCGCGGGCGACGGATTCAAGTCGCTTGTCGAAGGAGACAGCGTAACGTTTGAAGTAACCAAGGGTCCGAAAGGGCTTCAGGCCGCGAACGTAGTAAGAGTCTAGCAGCCACTCCGACCGACATCACGAGCCCCGGGGAGACCCGGGGCTCTTTTTCGTCAGACGTTCCTCAACAGCACAGGCGACCGGTCGGCCGCCTGTGCTGTCTGCGTATGCTGTTGCCGGAGTTCCGGCGGGATCCCTGTTTTATCCCTGCCCGTCCTGGCTTCGGCAACCTCGCCTGTTAATTACTTCTTCTCAGCTTTTTTAATCTTTTTATCGGCTTTTTTTTCCTTCGGGGTCTTGGCCGGTGCTTTTTTCTCCGCTTTTTTGCTGTCCACGCCTTTGCTCATGATGTTCCTCCTGGCTGCCTGCCGTTAGTGATACTGATCAAACCATGTACAGGGCTGTCTCCAGTATAGCACCCATCGGAGCCGTAACCGTCATGAATAATTGTTGCCGCGCGCATCCGGCCTAACACAAGGGAGCAGGCTGATCATTCAAATGCAACCTGCTCCCTGTTAGCCGGCCACTTCACGGGCGGGTGCCGCTGTATCGGCAGGCGCTAGGCCAAAAGCCGCCCGGCGGCATGCAGCAGCAGGCCGATCACGCCGCCGACCAGGGTGCCGTTCATCCGGATAAACTGCAGATCGGAGCCGATGCTCAGCTCGATCTCGTTGACGTAGTCATCGCTTTCCCACTGCTGCACCGTGCCGGAGATATGCCCGGCAATCGCGGCCCGCATCGTATCGCCGTAGCGCAGCACCAGTTTTTCAAGGTGCTCGTTCAACGACTCCTTCAGTTCCCGGTTGTGCGACAAGGCCGTGCCGAGACCGGCAATCGCCGCAGTTATCCTGGCCTGCACCTTAGAATCAGGCTGCTGCAGATCGCTCTCCAGCCAATCCTTCAGGTCGGCCCCGATGCTCCGGGCATAATCGCTGACGGCCTGGTTATGGACCACATCACGCTTGATCTCCTCGACCTTGCTCCGCAGCACCGGATCGGATTTCAACCGGGCTATGAATCCGGTCACAGCCGTGTCAAAGCGATAGCGGACCTCGTGGGCCGGATCGGCATTGACCTCCTGGATGAAGGCGTTGATCCGCTTGACGATCTTCTCCCCCGCCCCCCGCGCAAACTGGTCCTTGTTGGGCATGAAGACCATCAGCAGCGGATACTCCTTGGCAGCCATCTCTTCAATGGCCAGGGCCAGCTTGACCTGAGCCTCCTCACCCGCCAGCCACACGGCACAGCGCTGCAGCAGGTCATCCAGAACGGCCTGGTGGCGATTACCGTTCCTGAGTGTCTCAAGGACCGTCCCGACGGAAGTGGAAAGGTCGAAACCTTCGATCCGGTTGCTCAAAGCGGCCTGCAACAGCCGCTGCACCCGCTCGTCATCGATAAAATCCAGTGATTCGGCCAAAACGCGGCTCACCCCCCTGGCCAGGCCGGCGGCATTATCCCGAGACATCAGGTAGACGGCCAGATGTCCGGCCGGATCATAGCTCCGCAGCTTGGCGATCAGGGTATCGCTGGCCAGGAACCTGTCGCGGATAAAGCCGGCCAGGTTTCCGGCAATGGCATCCTTCCTGTTCCGGATGATGGCCGTGTGCGGGATCGGCACCCCCAGGGGATGGCGGAACAGCGCCACCACCGCAAACCAGTCCGCCAGGGCACCGACCATGGCCGCCTCCGCAAACGCGGCAACCCACTCCCAGGCACCATGCCCTTTCTGCAGGCGGGCCACCACGAACAGCAGGGCCGCACCGATCATCAATCCTGTGGCTATTGTCTTGTTTCTGTTCAGCAACCGTTTTCTCTCGTCCACGTACCGTCTCCGGATCTCTTTTTGTGTGCATCCTGCGAAAAGGAAAAACCGCTTCACAGGCAGAAGCGGTTTTCCTCAGGCTTTGTAGTGTATGGCACGCCGGCACGGTTGTTGTCAACGTCTGCTGTGTACAGGCCGTTGGATCAGGCTTTCGGGGCTGCTGCACGAGGCCGTCTGCATACCGGAAATTCGCATTTCGTATCTTTTTGTCCGGGAAATGAGGTATTGTGAGCACGCTGGTATTTTCACCATCGGAGACCGCTATGGCCAACAACGAACTTTTACGCAGCATCCGGGACGCCCTGGAGCTGGACACTGCCACCATGCTCCGGATATTCAGGGATGCGGGACGCGAGGTGGGGGAGTCGGCGATAGCCGCCTTTCTGAAGAACGAAGACGAGGACGGGTATATACCCTGCAGCAACCCGATCATGGGATTTTTTCTCGACGGCCTGATCATCCATAACCGGGGCAGGCAGGAGGGAAACACGGTGCCGGCAGAAAAGCCGCTGGCGGAACTGGGCAGCAACGCCGTCCTGAAAAAACTGCGGATCGCCCTGGATCTCAAGGAGGACGACCTGATCGAGATCTTCAGTCATGCCGGGATCGTACTGACGAAGCACGAGCTGACCGCGCTGTTCAGAAAGCCGGGGCATAAACATTACAAGCCATGCACCGATAAGCTCCTGAGCGGCTTTATCAGGGGGGTTGCCCTGCGCCGGAAAGCATAGGCGCAACCGGCCGGGATCCTCCGAAATCCACCCTGATCAGCAGCTAGCGTGGCTTTCGCGGTCCGGGCGCGGAATTGCGCCCCAGCCGGGCATCCAGCTCGTCGATCCAGCCGGCTTTTGAATCCTGAAAGGCATCCGCATAGGGGACATAGGGCTTGATATCAAGCACCGGCGTGCCGTCCAGAAGGTCAACCCCCCGGAGGTGCAGTGTCCTCCCCTCGATCCTGATCAATTCCACAGCCGACAGGCCGATGGAATTGGGGCGATGGGGGGAACGGGTCGCCAGAACGCCCCGCTTCGGTCCGCCGCGGGGTGGTTTGACGCTACTGCTCCAGCCGTCGCTCAGATGAAAGGCAAAGATCAGCCAGATCCGCTCGAAACCTCCCAGATCCTGAATGACCTTCCCGTCCAGCCACTCCGCCAGCTCCAGGGTTGCCTCCGCCAGCCTGCCGGTTTCCGTACCTTCCACCACCGTGCCTTGATGGGGCGCGTCGATGCGTCGGGCGTAGGGAGAGCGCAGGATGCCGATAGGGCGATAGCTATACTGGTCGGGGGTTGTAGATGCTGTAGGCATAGCCGGGATGCTAGCGCAGGAGCAGGATTGTGGCAAGAGAGAATATGTAAAACTCAGAGAGATGTTGCACCGTACCGCTCGAAAATGCTACATTGTCCAATCAATTCACATTGCCCTGATGTGATCAGGGAATGCGGAGTCATATCACATGTATGAGGTTAAAGGCATGACAATGAAACACTTTGGTCCGACCAGGCTGGAAGCGGCGCTCATCCCGAAATTAGCTCAGCAGTGGGGCACTCCGGTCTATCTGCATGATCAGGAATTCATAGAAAACAGCTGCCGGCAGTTGCTGAATATGCCGAATGCCTACGGCCTGCATGTACGCTACGCCATGAAGGCCAACTCGGATCGCACCGTACTGAGGGTTGTCACCAATAAAGGACTGGATCTGGACTGCTCTTCAATCAATGAAGCAGCCCGTGCTTTTGCCGCCGGGATTCCCTATGCCCGGATGATGCTGACGACCCAAGAGGTCCCGTCCGGCGAGGAGCGCGCCGAACTGGAGGAGATGATCCGTGCCGGCCTGAAGTACAACGTCTGCTCCATGACCCAGTTCCGGCTGATCGCCGACTTTGCCAGAAGCATCAATCTGGACCTGTCCATGAGGGTCCATCCGGGCGCCACCGGCGGCGGCGAAAGCGCCACCCGCGACACCGGCAGCGAATACTCCTGCTTCGGCGTGCACTTGAACGATGTCCCCACGGTCAAGGCCATGGCCGACCAGATGGGCCTGCGCTTCACCCAGGTCCATGTCCATATCGGCTCCGGGGGCGACCCGGAAAAATGGCGCCAGAACATCGACCGTGAGCTGGGCTTCGTCAAGACCTATTTCCCGGACGCCACCACCGTCAGCTTCGGCGGCGGCCTCAAGGTCGCCCGCATGCCGGGGGAAAAGCAGGCCGACATCACCGCGCTGGGAGCCTATGCCAGACAGCGGGTCGAAGAGTTCAAGGAGGCCACCGGACGCGAACTGCAGATGGAGATCGAGCCCGGCACCTTCGTGGTGGCCAATTCAGGTCACATCATCACCCGTATCATCGACAAGAAACTGACCAACGAACTGAACTTCCTGATCGTCGACGGCGGCATGGAACTGCTGACCCGCCCGCTGCTGTACGGCTCCGAGCATCCCATCGCCATCGTGCGGCAGGACGGCACGCTGCTCTCCAGTGAGTATGACCAACTGCCCACCACCGGGCTGAAATCCTTCGGCATCGTCGGGCGCTGCTGTGAAAGCGGCGACTCGGTGCGCCTGGACAACGACGGCAACATCGTGCCGGTTCTGATCGCCGAACCGGAAATCGGTGATTTTGTCGTCATCGGCGGCACGGGAGCCTACTCCGAGAGCATGTCGCCGGAGAACTACAACTCGCACCGCAAGCCGGGCGCTGTCATGAAGACCCGCAGCGGCGAACTGGTTCAGATCAGGAAGAAGCAGCCCCGTGAGCAGATCTACCAGAACGAGCTGGATGTAAATCTTTAGCGGAACACAAATGCATGAGCACCGAGGCCACGGGGCATGCGTCCCGGGCCTCTTTTTATGAAAACCAGCAGCCAAAGAAAGGACCTTTCGTGAAGTTTTACCGTCACTGCGCCGTGATCCTCGCCCTCACCGGCACCATCACCGCCTGCACCGATCAGAAAGCCCCCGCACCGGCAGCGGCGCCGGCAGCCAGACAACCCTCTGCCGCCCCCAAACCTATAGAGACGACCGCCTTTGCCGCCATCAGCAGCAACATCCGCAAGGCGGCCCTCCTGGCCAACACCTCATCCGCGAAAGCGGCTGCCCCCAAGGTCAAGTATAACTCCGGTGAAAGCCCAGATTTCGCTAAGAATTGCGGCTGGCCGGTCAACTGTCCGACCCCGCTTCCCGGCTCGATCCTGCCGCAGAAACGGATCGTCGCCTACTACGGCAACCCGCTTTCCAAGAAAATGGGAGCGCTGGGGGAATTCCCCAAGGATGAGATGCTGAAGCGACTGAAGGGCGAGGTCGCAAAATGGCAGGCGGCCGACCCGGCCACTCCGGTACAGCCGGCCCTGCACCTGATCGCCGTGGTGGCCCAGGGTGACCCCGGCAAAGCCGGTAAATACCGGATGGTCATCCCTGACAAGTTAATCACTCAGGTGCATGAATGGGCCAAAGAAGCCGGCGCCGTTCTGTTCATCGACATCCAGACCGGACATGACGATATCCGCAACATACTGCCGCGCTTTGAATGGATCCTGAAGAACCCGGACGTCCACCTGGGGATAGATCCGGAGTTCAACCTGATCGGCAGCGGCAAGAAACCGGGCACCAAGATCGGCACCTACGACGCGGCCGACATCAACTACGCCTCGGAATATCTGCGGGACCTGGTGAGGAAGTACAATCTTCCTCCCAAGGTCTTCACCGTGCACCGTTTCACACGCGGGGGTGTCACCAACGCGAAGGAGATCAAACTGCGGCCTGAGGTGCAGATCGTCATGCATATGGATGGCTGGGGCGCGCCCTGGCTGAAGCGGGATTCATACAAGGATTATGTGGTGGCCGAGCCGGTCCAGTATACCGGTTTCAAATTGTTCTACAACAACGACACCAAGAAAGGGAACCCTTTGATGACTCCGCAGGAAGTCCTGAAATTGAACCCGAAGCCGCTGTATATCCAGTACCAGTAGCGCAGCGCTCCTCATCGCACGCCGGGGGCCATCTTGATGCCCCGTAGCGGCGAACTGCTGCAGATCCGCACGAAGCGGGTCCGTGAGCAGATCTACCGGAATGAGCTTGATCTGAATTTTCGAGGCCAGGGGCACACGTCCCCCGGCCTCTTTTTATGCAGTGACAGCACAGGCTGTGGAATTTTGCCTGCCGTGATTGACAATGATCGATTTGCGGCTAGACTTTCCTGACATATCTGCCACAGGAGCCTTACCATGACGAACATAATCGTATCTCACACTCTCGACACACTCGACGCGATTATCAAAGCCTGTGAAGAGATTCAGACGGTTCTCCACGCACAGGTCGAGAAGACCACCAACCCCACCTATCTGGATGACTTTCAACGGGATATCGTTACGCTGGATAATCTGAAACTTATTATTGTTTCGGTGTCGGAAGATATTAGGAACGAAACTGTCGGATCCAGCACGGAGCTGCTGCTGAGGATAGCCGCCAATGATTTCAAGCAGAAACTTGCGATCATCCCGGAAAAGAAGACCCTGCGCAAAGAGATCGAGCAGCTTCTGAAGGATGTCCACAAGGATGTCGTCAAACTCAAGGTCTCCTGATCCGGCCTGGGTAAAGTTTGACTCTCTGATGAGAGAGTAATAATCTAATGGGGATAAGCCCCTTGACCTCTCTACGCAGAGACAACAAAGGCGGCCATATCGGCCGCCTTTTGAATTAAATCTGGTGTCCCCCCGCTACCTCCGGGGTCCATCCAGAAGGAGTATACCTTGCTAGTAGCTGAGGGCCGCAAACGGAGAGCGGGCCGACGCCTTCAGGGCGTCGTTCAGGGTCACGATCCCCCTCGCTTCCAGCAGAGGTATCATCTTCAGCAGCACCTCCGCGGTCACGATGGCATCCCCCAGCGCGGTATGGCGGCCGAGATTGGTCAGGTTCAGTCGGGCGGCGATCTCATCCAGGGAATGGGACTCCTGGTGGGGGTGAATAATGGAAGAGAGCAGAAGCGTATCCAGCACCGGGTTGTCGAATTTCACCCCGGTCCGGGGCTCCTTCAGCTGCAGGCAGCGCATGTCAAAAGCCGCATTGTGGGCCACCAGCACAGCCCCCTCCACGAAGTGGCGGAAGTGGGGCAGCACCTGGTCGATGGTCGGCTGTCCGACCGCCATCTGCTCCGTGATGCCGTGAATCGCCGAGGATGCCTCCGGAATCGGCCGCTGCGGGTCGATCAGCTGGTCGATCATCTCCTCCCGGATCAGCTTGCCGTTGACGATCCTCACCGCCCCGATCTGGACAATCTCGTCTCCTGCTGCCGGATCGAGGCCGGTGGTCTCCGTATCGAAGGCCACGCAGGTCAGCCGGCGCAGTGTCTGCTCCCCCAGTTCCCCCGGGGCTTGGTGATGGAACAGGTCGAACTCATAGAAGGTCGGCCGGGATTCCCGTACCGTTGGCTGGCCGACGGGGGCCGCCGCCTCCTGCCCTGTCCGGTCCGGCAGCCGGGGCGGCGCGTCAGCAGCCGCAGCCTGCGGCGCGGTGGTGTCGTCGATGGTAAGGACCAGCCCCGACATGGTGCGGCGGTCACACAGGACGCACTCGTCGTGCTGGCCGCAGTGGAAGCTGAACACCGGCGCCATGGATATGTTCAGGGGGCGCCCGTCACCATGCTCCACCGTGAACCGGGCGGTCAGGTCAGGCAGACCGGCATCCACAGCCTTCTGCAGCCGCTCGATCCCTGCGGCCACCTGCTCCCGCGGGATCACGCCGAACAGTGAACGCCCCAGACCGATCCACCCCTCATTCCGCCCGGCCAGGCCGGTGAATTTCTCGTGGGTCGACGCTTGCAGCAGCGCATGTGCCTGCCGGTTGTAGAGGAGGATCTGGCCATGGATGTTGCAGACCAGCACCCCGGCCGGAAGCTCTGACATCAGCGCGGCGAAGCGGTTGCGCTCTTCCAGCAGGTCCGCCCGGGCCTCGTAGGTTGCGGTCTCGACCTCCTGCTGCAGTTTCTGGTAGGCGTCCGCCGAGGCGTTGATGATCCCGGCCAGGTGGGAGACTTCCCGCGCCCCGATGATGGGGACCCGGTGGTCGGGGTTGGAGAGGGAGATCAGCTGGGTCGATTCCGCCATCCGCATGATCGGAATGATGTAGTAGCGGAACAACAGGCTGACCATGCCGCCGATGACCAGGAACAGGATAAAGGCGCCCAGGAGTGGAAACGGCAGGATCCGGTCCGCCAGCCCCGACAGATAGGCCTTTTCATGGGGTTCCAGGCTAAACCACGAGCCGAACACGCTTGCGAGGATCACGCCGAAGATGGCGCAGGCAATGCCGAGGATGAATATCCAGTACTTGAGGGATGGTTTCATTGTCATGTCAGTGTAGCAGATACATGGCTGCAATCCACAATCGGCGGACAGGGGAAATCAGAGAAACGACAGTGGCTGCCGATTGGTCGTCTTTTGAATTATGTACTATGTCACGAAATTCTTACAATGGTTACTGGTTGAATGCCTTTCCCATCATCTGGGTCCAGGTACGGCATTCACTGACACCTGCACGCCGGTTCGTCTCCACCAGTCGCTCCATATCGGCCAGCAGTTTCCTGCGGTCTTCATCGTCACGGCTGTTCAGATCAGGTGGAGTGCGGCGCAGTTGTTCCAGGCCCGCTTCGATCGCAGTGCGACAGTTCTCCTCCTTCGGTGCCGGCTGATCCTGGGAGGCCGACGGGCCGGTAGCCATGCTGATCACAGCCAGTACCGTTAGCAAAGATTGTCTCATACCGCAACCCCCAAATTAGCGACATCCATGATACGTATTGTCAAGGGGGAGCGGAGATTTCCCATAACCTTACGAACTCCAGCGGTGCCCTTGATTTATTCCTTCATGTCGTCCAATCTTTAAATCTTTCCAAGCGGTCCGCATGATCATGCGACCGGCCATACAACAAGCCTAATTTAGTCTTATTTGTCTTGTCTCCATCTCTCAATAATGTTACAGGTAAATAAAGCTACACCCTGTGACAACATATGGTACATCATTATGAGAAATAAAAGGAGTTTTGGATGTTCAAAGTTGTTCTTGTGATGACTGTATCTGTACTTGCAATGTCGGGCTGCAAAGCAAAACCTGGAATTGGCGAACCCGGATATAATCTGGTGAATTCTAAATGCGGCACATGTCACTTTGCCGGTGTAAAGAAAGCACACGCGACTAAAGAGGAATGGGATAAGACCGTAACCCGCATGATGGGTAAAGGGGTAACACTGAACGATACAGAAAAGGCAACAGTGATAGATTTTCTCGTGAAATATTACCACCCATAATACAGCACGAAAGATCATTCTAAAAGGAGGAAAACCATGGACAAGAAATCTAATTTATTTGACACAATCTTCAAGGTAGCGGTTTTGGCGTTAATGATCGACTGGACCTTTGCCTTATGGAAGATCGCAGACAATATTGCCAAAGTAATAAAACCGTAGAAGAGCCAATCGGCCCGAATAGAGCACGTGGCGATCTTATCGGTGTAATTCAAAGGGCGCCTTAATGGCGCCCTTCCTCAAACCTACTTCAAATCCTTCTTGTACCTCCCCACCAGCTCAATTACTTTCTCGCGCCTGGCTCAACGTTCTTTGCTGCCAGGCGGAAACAGCAAAAGGCGGCCGATCGGCCGCCTTTTGTACTCGATTTCAATTTTTCATCCAGAAGATACGTTCCCTGATATTGCCCTGGTGACGATCGCGGCTATCTCAGCGCCTTCTGTTATCATTACGCTTTTCTTTCATTATATCCCTGTCCAGACGATCAAGATCGCGATTTATCCTTTTCCGTTCCCTTGAACTGACCCGGCCATCTGATTTCATGCGGTCGATCTTGTACAGAATCCTGCCCAGCTCCTTGTTGAGCTTGCGGGCCTCCTGCCTGTTGAGGCTTCCACGTTCAACACCCTGTTCAATCTTTTGCCTTGATTCCTGAATTCTGAAGCGTATTCCCCCACGCCAATCCTGCTGCACTGCGGGAACGGTTGAGACACCATCATGCTTTTCTTTGAAAATATCCCTGTCCAGCCTGTCCAGGTCACGTTTAATTGTGTCCCGTTCCCCCTGACTGAGATAGCCATCATCTTTCATGCGGTCTATCCTGTTGAGAATAGTGCCCAACTCTAAATTGAGTTTGTCTGCCTCATGCCTGTTGAGTGAACCCCGTTCGATCCCCTGTTCAATCTTTTGCTTTGATTCCTGAATCCTGGTGCGGATTCCCCCGCGCCAATCTCCCGGCTCGGCGTAGCCGATTGCTATCGTTCCAAATACAAATACAGCACAGACTGCCGCCAACATCATCTTTTTCATGCGATTCCTCCTGAAATTAGTGTTTCAATTCGAATATCTACACAGCAACTTACACGCCAAAAAGGACCCACCGGGATTTCCAGGGTAACAGGCTGAAAACACGGGGTAAGTTGCAAGTAATGTGCGCGGAGTGAAGAAAATCTGCAGGCGGGATCTGTACAATACTATAAAACTGCCAAATGCGGCGGATCACGTTGCGGCTGACTTCATGGTATGTGCATTGTATCAAGCTTGCGGTTAACATCGAGGCGGTCGAGGTCGAGTCCTCTGTGCGGGAGGATCCTGGCACCACCTATCTGAAGGTTGTCAGCGGCTTTTTCCCCCGGTTGTTGATCCCTCTGGCAATCCCTCCTGTTTCTGATCACTATGACTTCTTGACAGTTTTGGTCCTGAATTAGTATTCTTACATTACAATAAATCCTGTCATCACATTAGAGGGGTGATGTATGAAAACGGCCATTATTACAAAGCTATCTCTTCTGTCGGGCCTGTTGCTGCTGGTTCTGGGGGCTGCCTTTGCCTTTGCTGAGGACGGGGACGAGTCAAAGGTCTCTCAGAGCTGGGACAAGGCGCGTGTCTATGTTCCGGGAAGCGGCACGGCAGTTACCCCCGATAAGCTGAAAGTCGTTAAACCGGCCCCGGTCATCATATACATGCATGGCTGCGCCGGTTTCAATTCCGAGAGCGCCGACTGGGGAGAACACCTCAGTTCGCTCGGTTTTATCGTGGTGCAGCCGGACAGCTTTGCCTGGCGGACTGAGCCGAACTGTGACACCAAGGCAAAAAAATCCGGGCAGTTTCCCAAGGCACACGGTATGAGGCAGCAGGAGATCAAATATGCACGTGAGGCGGTCAGGAATAGCCCGTGGGCAGAGAAGAACAATATTTTCCTGATGGGATTCAGCGAGGGTGGAAATGCTGCAGCCCGAACCAGGTTAGCCGGGTTCAGTGGAATCATCATTACGGGATGGCGCTGCACAAATTCGAAGAATCCCAATTTTGACGGGATCTTCGCCCCGAAGGAAACCCCGATCCTGACGGTGGAATGGAACAGAGATGACTGGCAGACTGAAGCGACCAAAGGGTCGTGTTCCGACAAGTTCGGCGACCGCCCGAAGGCAACCCAGCTGCTGCTGCCGGGCAACGGTCATGCGGTGTTCGATCAGGTCAAGGCGCGGGACGCCGTCGCACAGTTCATCAGGGACAATCTGAAACAGTAAACCCTCCCGGATGACACTACCAGCTCAAGAGGCCAGGGAGCAGCCCATACTCCTTGGGCTCTTCTGCGTAGAGACCGCAAAAGGCGGCCATTTGGCCGCCTTTTGCGGTCTCCGGAATAATCTATAACGCACTCATCACGGGATTTCAGCCTCGACCAGCTGCGTCAGCAGCGAGAGCGATTCCTGCCAACCAAGGCAACAGCCCTCAACAGGGATGAGTTCAGGGATTCCCTCCTGCACGATATTCAGTTCGGTTCCGCACGACACCTCCTTCATGGACACTGTTGTGACCATTTCACCGGACAGGTCGGGGTCGTCAAACATGTCGGTGTTGCGGATGCGCTCATTGGGAACCAGCTCAAGATACGTCCCGCCAAAAGCAATCGTCTGGCCGCTCGAGAAGTTGGTGAACGACATCTTATATGTGCCGCCGACCCTGACGTCTATCTGATGAACCTTGGCGGTGAAGCCGTGCGGCGGCATCCATTTGACCAGCGCGTCGGGATCAAGAAACGCCCGATAGACTCTTTCGACCGGTGCGCGCAGGACACGGTGCAGTCTGACACTGTTATTTGACATGATCATTGCTCCTTTCTCAGGGTGATAGCTGGTTAGTCCCTGAGTTTTCAGCACTGGATCTAATTCCAGTTATCGATCTTCAGGTCATGGGGTGAAGGCTTCCCCCTGCCAGTTTCCAGATATTCACGCAGGCTCAGCAGGAACGTGGCCCACTTCATGCTGCAGTGGTAGGTTCCCTCGACCGCCTCACGCCAGTTCCGGTGGCCGAAGAGGATGATCGTCTGACCGTCCTGCTCTGAAAGTTGGAAGGTGATATCGGTTCCAACCCATTCCTCCGGACCCTCAACACAGCGCCAACGGACGTCTGTATTCTTGTTGAGTTCCTGCACTTCCATGACCATCCTGCCCAGTATTTTGCCGGTCTTTGTGAGAAAACGGAATTCGATCTTTCCTCCGACCTGTGTATCTCCCGCAACCTCCTCGGTCCACCAACCGGCCAGACCATCCAGGGTTGTCAGTGCCTTATAGACCTGGTCCGCTGGGGCCTTGATCCCGATTCGATGAAGTATGTCGGCCATCTCAACCACCTCCGATACTATTGACTCATGATTGATCGCAGTACTGTCGCAGGCAGCACGCAAAGGTCATGAAACTGACGGAAGAAAAAACCATTCAGTCCCTCCGCATAGTTATTGAGACATGTGAACGATACGGGGACAAGCGACTCTATTGACAATCAGCCTGCCCCCGGTCCCATTCAGGCCGCGCGGCGCAGTTCTGCCCCGCGGTAGACCTCAGCAAACCACCCGGCGAACGTCTCGATGGAGGTCGCCGTGGTGGTGTCGGCGTTTCTTGGCCGGTTGACCGCGAACAGTCCACGGTTGAGGGCATCGCTCATCTCGATCATAAGCCGGCTCACATCGCGGCTCATCCCCATGCCGATCAGCGTCTGATCGAACTCGTCATAGGTAAACTGACGATAGGCCAGGTCGAGGATGCCGATCCGCCGGCCGATGACCGTGAATGCCTCCTTCAGGGAGAGATCGCGCTGGCCCAGCAGGTCCCGGATGGACGATCCGCTGAAATCCCTCGCCAGCAGATGACCGGCGGCCCGTTCGGCAATGTCGGCCGTGGCGATCATGGCGAATTTCAGGTCGCCCCGTACCGCCGAACCGGCAAAGCCATGCTCATGGATCAGCGGCACATTCGCCAGCAGATTCTCCATGAAGTAGGTCGGGCGCAGATGGAGGACATGCACTCCGTGCAGGGCGTTGAGCCGTTTTTCCTGATCGTGCAGGCCGAGGATCGGTCCGGTGCCCCGGGGCAGATCCGCCCCCTGGCTGCTCAGGTTCACCACATGAGTAACACCGGCAGTGCCGATGGCCGTGGCGATGCTGATGCCGACCACATCCTGATAGGCGCGGAAATTGGGAGCTGTGTAATTGGGGGGGATCATGGCGAAAACTGCATCCACCCCCCTAAAAGCACCTGTCAGGAACGCTGTGTCCTGCAGGTCCCCGACCGCCGCCTCGGCTCCCCGGCTGACATACTGCTGCAATCTCGCACCATCCCTGCCGATGACCCGCACCTTTTCACCTTTATCGAGCAGGGTGTCCGCCACCCGGCTCCCTATATGTCCAGTTGCTCCGATAATCGCGTACATTTGTTACTCCTTTCTGCCCGCACCTGCCGGGTCAATATCAACGCTGTAACATCTTTGAGACATACTATCTGTCACACCTTCATTATACTCCTGTTACGGCAATCGGGATGCGGAAAAAGATGAACCTTCCCGGAAGCTCAACCTATGGGAAGTGTACCCCATTTACTCCTGGCAGGTTTCCCATTATTACTCAAAAAAGGAGCTAAAATCCGTCCAGGAGGCGTATAATGAATCACACAGGCACAAGCTATTCAGACAGCATGTGCACTCCGTTACGGAGAAAGGAGAATGCCATGAAAACCACATACAGATACAACCGGCTCGACAAGAATGACGTCGCCGTATTGCTGGTCGATCATCAAACGGGGCTGTTCAGCCTGGTGCATGACTTCACTCCGGATGAGTTCCGGAACAACGTCCTGGCGCTGGCCGACAGCGCCAGATATTTCAAGCTGCCGACGATCCTCACCACCAGCTTCGAGACCGGCCCGAACGGGCCGCTGCTTCCGGAACTGAAGGCGCTCTTCCCCGACGCACCCTACATCGCGCGCCCCGGCAACATCAACGCCTGGGACAACCCGGAGTTCGTAGCGGCCGTCAAGGCCACCGGCAAGAAACAGCTGCTGATCGCCGGGATCGTTACCGAGGTCTGCGTAGCCTTTCCGGCCCTGTCGGCCCGGGAAGAGGGGTATGAGGTCTTCGTTGTCACCGACGCCTCCGGCACCTTCAACACGACGACCCGCGACGCCGCCTGGGCGCGGATGACCCAGGCCGGCTGCCAGCTCATGTCCTGGTTTGGCGTCGCCTGCGAACTGCACCGCGACTGGCGCAACGACGTCGAAGGGTTGGCGGCCCTGTTCTCAAACCATCTCCCGTCCTACCAGTGCCTGATCAACAGCCACGCGGCGGGCAGCAGGGACGAACTGAAGCTGGCGGCCTGATAGTCGGGAGAACATTTCACTGGAGAATTGATAGTAGGTTCTCCACAACAAAAGGCGACCGATTGGTCGCCTTTACTGGCTAAACGGGAAACCTTATAGAATTTTCTTCGCCAAAAACAGTAGAATGAAGGTGACAGAGAAATCGTATAGGGCCCGGTACGCTGGCCGCTCACAACCGGCACCTTTTTCAGAACGGCGCATTTAGAAGGAGAAACGACATGACAACGCACGCGAAGAACACAATCTGCCTTTGGTACGACCGCGACGCCGAGGAAGCGGCGCGCTTTTATGCAGCAACCTTTCCCGATTCAGCCGTTGGCGCAGTGTATCTGGCACCGGGGGACTACCCGTCCGGCAGGCAGGGGGATGTGCTGACGGTCGAGTTTACCGTGATGGGGATCCCCTGCCTCGGGCTGAACGGCGGCCCCGGGGTCACACACAACTGGGCATTCTCGTTCCAGGTCACGACCGCTGACCAGGAAGAAACGGACCGCTACTGGAACGCCATCGTCGGCAACGGCGGCGAGGAGAGTGAATGCGGCTGGTGCCGGGACAAATGGGGCCTTTCCTGGCAGATCACGCCGGTCGCCCTGACAGAGGCGATAAGCGATCCCGACCCCGCCGCCGCCAAGCGGGCCTTCGATGCCATGATGCGGATGAAGAAGATCGACATCGCTGCCATAGAAGCGGCGCGCCGTGGTAACGGGGTCTGCAGGGAGTGCTTGAATGAAGATTTCGACTCGTGCGTCTGCCCTGAACCTGAGAACTGATCGGCAGCGTATCTTGCCCTGATTCGTCAAGGGAGATGTGCAGTCCACACGAGGAACTGGACAGGGCGGCCAATCGGCCGCAGGGAGAAGAAGCCATGAACAGTGAAACTATACGCGACCGGGCGGCGGGAGCCATCATGGGCGCCTTCATCGGCGATGCCATGGGACTCGGCCCGCACTGGTATTATGATCTTGAAGAGTTGCGCCGCGACTACGGCCCCTGGATCAGCGACTACACCGATCCCAAGCCGGGACGCTACCACGACGGCCTGAAGGCGGGGCAGTTATCCCAGGCCGGTATCATCCTGAAACTGCTGCTGCAGTCGCTGGCGAGCCACGGTGAGTACGACCAGAGCGATTTCTGCCGTCGGATGGACGAGGAGTTGCTGCCGCTGCTGGACGGCTCCCCGGTCAACGGGCCGGGAGGCTACAC
Source organism: Geobacteraceae bacterium (assembly GCA_016720395.1). Lineage (GTDB taxonomy): Bacteria > Desulfobacterota > Desulfuromonadia > Geobacterales > Pseudopelobacteraceae > CAIPTY01. The sequence continues at coordinate 171,369 of JADKKR010000001.1, forward strand.
CAGCCAGTCGATCCGCGAGCTCTGGCGTCAGCGGGTGCAGCAGGGCATACCGTGGGGACAGACCGGCGGTCCGGCCGATGACACGGAGGCGGTCGAGCGCACCCTGGCGCTGGCGGTCCGTTACGCCACCCGGCCGGCGCGCCTGGCCGAAGCGGTCTGCGCCAACACCCTCCTGACCCAGAACGACCCGGCCATCGTGGCCATGACCGTGGCCTACGGCGCGGTACTGGGTCTGCTGGTGCAGGGGCATACCCTGAACGACAAACTCTCCGGCAAGCTGATGCGCCTGGTCAACAAGGGAGAGCTGCCGTTCCACCATATCACCAGCGCGGACCTGCAGCCGCCCAGCCCCGGCGATCCCGATCCCCCGCGGGCCGGGATGTTCGCCTCCCCCGACGCCCTGCTGACGCCGTCCTACATGGCCACGGCCGCGGCCGACCCGGATATCCGCATCGAGCCGGCCTGGAAGGTATCGCTGGTGTACGGCATGCCGTGTGCCATCTACCACCAGCTCCCGGCGGTCTACTACCTGGCAGCCAGGTTCTCCGACGACTTCGAATCGGCCCTGCTGCATGCCATCAACGGCGGCGGGCAGAACATGGCCCGCGCCATGCTGACCGCAGCCCTGGTGGGGGCCCAGACCGGGCTGTCCGGCATACCGGAGCGATTTATCACCGGCCTGGAGGACCACGAACGGCTGCTCGACCTGGCACAGAGCGTAGCGGCCGGGGCAGCAGGATGAGTGGTTACCGCGCCAGTACCCCGGCGATCGTGCGTTCCGCTATGGTGGCCGGGATGTCCATGTGGTGTGGGAGGATTCTTTCGGCGGGAGATTTCAAGCAGAGAAACAGCAAAGGCGGCTAACTGGCCGCCTTTTTAATTACACATGCAGTCCCCGTAATTCGCAGAGCCTCAGTTGACTTGTCAGCAAAACCGACTAGACTTTCAGCGGGGGGGGGGGGGGGGGGGGGGGGGGGGGGGCGGGCAGCAGTGTAACGGGGCCGATGCCCCTCTCTAATGGGGAACTGCTTTTTAAATGAGAAACGGCCCGCAGGGCTGGCAACCTGCCATATGGACGTCGACCAAGCGACCGCAATGAAGCGGCAGCCTCATCAACCCCGGCCCAGGGGAAACCGTCCCCGATCAGCCGAAAAGCCGGTTCTGACCTCAGAGCCTCAAGACCAAGAGAGGGCTGCGGCAAGGCCCGGGCAGAGGTGTTTGCTCGCACCGGTCCAACTGGGCTGCGGGATCAAACCTGCTCACGGGCGCGGTGTGTGGGACAAAACAACAAAGGCGACCGAATCGGCCGCCTTTTGAATTACCTGCACTCTCACCGGAATTCCCGCCGCCCCTACAGGCCGGCCCGGCAGTTGTTTCATTTGCCCCCGGCCGGGAGCTTGGCGGCGACGTTGTTCTTGATCCAGTGCGCATCCCACCATTCGATCGGGTTGACCGACTCCCCGGAGATCGTCACTTCAAAATGCAGATGATCCCCGCCGGCCATGCCGGTGGCTCCGGAGCTGGCGATGATCTGCCCCTTTTCCACCGTGTCGCCCTGTTTGACCCCGATCCGGCTCAGATGCCCGTAGCTGGACTGCAGCCCCAGCCCGTGGTCGATGATGATGCACTGGCCGTAGATGCCCATGTCGCCGGCGAAGACGACCTTGCCGCGGTTTGCGGCCGGCACGTCGGCGTGGGCCAGCGAGGCCAGGTCGAAGCCGAGATGGGTCTGCCGGTCGACCTCTTTATCCTGGTAGATGTAGGTGCGATCCTGGGCAAAGCCGCCGAGAGGCGCGGTCCTCGGCATACGCAGGAAGACCCCCTGCCAGAGCGGCAGCGGCGACGTCTCCCGGCCATATGTGTCGATCGCTTTCCGGTCGGCCGCCCTCTGGTCCCGGTTCGCCTTGAGGAAGATCTCCAGTGGTGTTCCCGCCTGCGGGAACTTCCCCTTGAACTCGGCGGCGATCTTTGCCAGGAAGGCATCGGTCAGGTTGATCCGGTCGGTGGACGGGGCTCTGGCGGTCAGGTGATAGTTGATACCCGCCGTCCGCTCGTTGCCCGCCTTGTCGACCGCCAGCACCCGCGGGACGAACTTGGCGGGGTCCATATCGTAGGGAAAGGGGAACAGGCAGACGTACTGGTTGCCCCCCTGCCGGAAACCGGGGTAGAACTTGTCGGCGAAGGTCACGCCGCTCTTTTCGACCTCTTTCGAAACGGTGTAGACCACCAGCCCCGCGCCCCCCTGGTTGATATTGTGCGCGACACTCACCACCGCCACGTCCAGCGGCTTGGTATCCAGCGTGTAGGACTGTTTCACGGATGACGTCCGGGACGCGCCGAAACGTGGTGCGGCACCGGTCGCCGTAACCTCAAGGGTAAAGGGACCATCCTTCAGGCCGCTCTTCGCCAGGTTGAAGGTCTCCGCGGCCTGACCGCTACCGGGGGGATACACCTTCGTCAGGACATCGGTCTTCTTCTCCGCCTGTACCGCAGTCACCGTCAGTTTCTTCAGCCCCCCTCCCCGTGCATCCAGCTTCACGGTCAGCTCCCGGGCGACGCCCACCAGCCCCGTACCGGGGCTTAATGACACGACCGGAGCACGGGTCCCGAAGAAATAGAACAGGATCGTTCCCAGTACTGCAACGGCAGCGATTATTTTAGCGAGCGGGCTGATATTCATGATTACCTTCTTTGGTTGTGTTGGTTATACACAGAGGATTCACTTTTTGAGGAAAAAGCGTTAAACGGAAAATCCGGAGAAGCAGGCAGGGTGTGACCGGAATTTCCTGTACCTTACCTTATCTCCCCGCAAGATTCAATCACCGCATGTGGACCAAAAAGCGGATATGATTGCGCACCGGATGCAGGCGTTTCCATCCAAAACGTACTGAGATGAGTGAATTACTGATGGAGGCAGAAACAGCAAAGGCGGCCGATTGGTCGCCTTTTGATACAAGAACTGTCGCCTGATTTGGTCCCGGATTTACGGATTCACCCCAGTACCCGAATTTTGTTTTACCTTTAAAGCGCCCTGCTTTATGAGTGGTCATAACTAACTAATCACTTGCGAGAATCATTATCCATGAACTCTTTAATTGCTGAATCTAATTCTACAGTCGGATGCGTAGCGGATTCATAAATTGCCGTACAAACAATGAGCCAACATGTTTCAGGAGAAAGCTTGACAAGCAGAGGGTACTTGTTCTGCAAAAAAACATATATTGGGTCAATGAAAGACCCAACTCTATCGGACAGAGGAACATCGGCTCTAAACTGAATTGTTTGGTTGAAATGAATCCATTTAGCTTTAATTTCCTCTGTGGCCGATGCCCCTTGTACCTTTACTTCTTCAGCATTGGGTGTCGATTGTTTTTTTTGAATAAGCTAAACATCGGGGACACCTCCAATTATTTGAGCGCGTAAAGGGCCTTGTTGTCTATATGGGCTGATATTTTCGACGAATACATCAAAAAAGGGCGCCACAACAGGCGCCCTTTCAACTTCAACCTACTTCAAATTCTTCTTTATCCTCTCCACCGCCTCAATCACATTCTCGCGATGGCCGAAGGCCGACAACCGGAAGTACCCTTCCCCGCTGGGGCCGAAGCCGCTGCCGGGGGTGCCGACCACGTTGCATTCGTTCAGCAGCTTGTCGAAGAAGTCCCAGCTGGTCATGCCGCCCGGGGTCTTGAGCCAGATGTAGGGGGCATCCACGCCGCCGAAGCAGGTGACGCCGACTTCCCTCAGCCCTTCACGGATGATGCGGGCGTTCTCCATGTAATAGTCGATGATCTCCCTGGTCTGCTTCCACCCCTCGTCGGAGTAGACCGCGGCGGCGGCGCGCTGGACCGGGTAGGAGGCGCCGTTGAACTTGGTGGTGGTGCGGCGCAGCCAGAGCTTGTTGAAGCTGTAGCGCTCGCCGGTGCTGGTGGTGCCCATGACCTCTTCCGGCACGACCACCAGGCCGCAGCGGACGCCGGTGAAGCCGGCGGTCTTGGAGAAGGAGCGGAACTCGATGGCGCACTTCTTGGCCCCTTCGATCTCGTAGATCGAGTGCGGGATCTCCGGGTTGGTGATGAAGGCCTCGTAGGCGGCGTCGAAGAAGATCACGCAGTCGTTGGCGTTGGCGTAGTCGACCCACTTCTTCAGCTCGGCCTTGCTGGCCACGGTGCCGGTCGGGTTGTTGGGGAAGCAGAGATAGATGATGTCCACCTTCTGGGTGGGGAGCGACGGGATGAAACCGTTGGCCTCGTTGCAGGGCATGTAGACCACGTTGGCGTAGTAGCCCTTGTCGTCGGCCTCGCCGGTGCGGCCGATCATGACGTTGGTGTCGTTGTAGACCGGGTAGACCGGGTCGCCGATGGCCACGACGTTGTCCAGGGCGAAGATGTCCAGGATGTTGGCGCAGTCGCACTTGGAGCCGTCGGAGATGAACATCTCCTCGGTCTTCAGGGAGACACCCAGCGGCTTGTAGGATTTCTCGATGATGGCGTTGATCAGCCAGTCGTAGCCCTGCTCCGGGCCGTAGCCGGCGAAGTGCTCGGTGGTGGCCAGGTCGTCCACGGCGTCGTGGAAGGCCTTGAGCACGGCCGGTGCCAGCGGACGGGTGACGTCGCCGATACCCAGGCGGATGACCTTGGCGTCAGGGTTGGCGGCGGCGAATTCGCGCACGCGGCGGCCGATCTCGGGGAACAGGTAGCCGGCTTTGAGTTTGAGGTAGTTGTCGTTGATCTTTGCCATTAAAGAAAATCCTCCAGAAAATTATTTGCCACAGAGGACACAGAGAACACAGAGAGAGTCAAAAAGCAGGAAAGATTTGGGGGTTAAACCAAAAACAATCTTTTCTTTTCGCTTTTCTCTGAGAACTCTGTGTCCTCTGTGGCTAAAGTAGTTGTTATTTCAGTCCTAATACATCCTGCATATCGTACAGGCCGGGATTTTTCCCCACCACCCACTTGGCGGCGCGGACGGAGCCGCGCGAAAACATGTCCCTGGTCATGGCGCGGTGCGAGATCTCGATGCGCTCGCCCTGGCCGATGAAGTAGACCGTGTGCTCGCCGATGATGTCGCCGCCGCGGACGGTCTGCATGCCGATCTCTTCCTTGGTCCGCTCGCCGCAGATCCCCTCGCGGTGGAAGTTGGCCACCTTGTTGTAGTCCCGCCCCAGCGCTTCGGCAACGACTTCTCCCATCCGCACTGCGGTTCCTGACGGTGAGTCTTTCTTCTTGTTGTGGTGCAGCTCGACGATCTCCACGTCAAAATCATCGCCCAGGGTCTTGGCCACATCCTTGAGCACCTTGAAGCAGACGTTGACACCGACGCTCATGTTGGGGGCCAGCACGGCCGGGATATCCCGGGCCAGTTCGACCGCCAGGGCGCGCTCCTCGGGGGTGAAGCCGGTGGAGCCGATCACGATGGACTTGCGCTTCAGGCCGCAGACCTCCAGGTTCTTCAGCGAGACCTTGGGGGTGGTGAAGTCGATCAGCACGTCGCACCCTTCGACCACCTTGTTCAGGTCGTCGCTGATGAGGACACCCAGCTTGCCGCAGCCGGCGATCAGCCCGGCATCCTGGCCGACCAGTTCATGCCCGGGACGCTCCAGGGCTCCGGAGATCGTACATCCGGCTTCCTTGGCTGCAACGATGATGCGCTGGCCCATACGTCCGGCCGCGCCGCAAACTGCTATCTTGATCATGGTAAACCTCGTTTTTAACACAGAGACACAGAGGGCACGGAGGAAACCAAAATCGAATGATTTGGGATAAACTAAGCCATTTTAAAGGTTAAACCCTAAAATATCTTTCGGGGTTATCCAAATAAAAATCTTATGGCTTTCTCTGTGTACTCTGTGCCTCTGTGTTTATTTTGCAATTAAATCAGCTTGTACTCTTTCATGATCGCTTCCAGCTTTCCCTTGTTCCCCGCGCTCATCTCGCACAGCGGCAGACGGACCTCGTCGGAGCACTTGCCCATCAGTCCCAAGGCGGTCTTGACCGGGATCGGATTGCTCTCGATGAACATGGCGTTGCCGATCTTGAGGGTGTCCAGGTGCAGCTGGCGGGCTTTGGCCAGATCGCCGGCGAAGAAGGCGTCGGTCAGGTCGCCCACGGTCTTGGGCATGATGTTGGCCAATACCGAGATGACACCCACGGCGCCGCAGGCCATCATCGGAAAGGTGATGAAGTCGTCGCCGGAGAAGACGTCGATCTGGCTACCGCAGAGGGCCATGATCTCGGAGGCCTGCTGCAGAGAACCGGTGGCCTCCTTGATGGCAACGATGTTCTTATGCGGTGCCAGGCGTGCCACGGTCTCGGGCAGCAGGTTGACGCCGGTGCGGCCGGGGACGTTGTAGAGGATCTGGGGGATCTCGACGGCTTCGGCGATTGCCATGTAGTGGCGGTAGAGACCTTCCTGGGTCGGCTTGTTGTAGTAGGGGGTCACCAGCAGTACGCCGGCAACGCCGATCTCTTTGGCATGACGGGTCAGCTCGATCGCCTCGGCGGTGGAGTTGGAGCCGGTGCCGGCGATGACCGGGACGCGCCCTTTGGCCTGATCGAAGACGATCTTGATGACATTGAGGTGCTCTTCGTTATCCAGGGTGGAGGATTCGCCGGTGGTGCCGCAGGCCACGATGGCGTCGGTGCCGTTGTCGATCTGGAAATCGACCAGTTCACGCAGTTTTTTTTCATCGACCGCGCCGTTGGTGAACGGGGTCACGATAGCTACGATGCTTCCTTTAAACATGGTTCATACCTCCTTCTAGGGGGTTGGTTTGTGGTTGTCAGTAACAGGCGAAAAAGGTGGCGTAGGCCCCGCTCCGGTCGAGCCCGACCCGGCGGATCTTCCGGTCCAGCATGTTGCGGTTGTGGCCGGGCGATGTGCGCCAGCCATTGAACAGGCTCTGCGGCGTCTGGTGGTTCCAGGCCACATTCTCGACACAGCTGCTGGCGTCGCTGGCCCGGCGGAAACGGTCATCGAAGCCGTCGTGGCTCATCCGGTCCTGCTCCTGCATGGTCCGGCTGTGCTCCCGGGCCAGTTCCGCATACTGCGGCGAACTGACCAGCGGCTTCAGTTTTTTTGATTGGCGGTAACGGTTGATCAGGACCAGCAGTTCATCCTCGAACGACGATGCAGCAGCGATCTGAACAGACAGTACCAGAAAAACTATGATTGCGGCCAGTGGCCGGACTGCTGATTTCATCTGCGTACCTGATTGATGCTCCGGCCGGCGACCCTGGAGGCCGGGCCGGGAAAAAAGTGGATATTTGTAGCACGTGGCAGCAGAAAAGTCAAAAAATATGGACAGTTTCGAGCTCTGCGGCCTCACGCCGGCCGCAGGGATCAGCCGAGGTAGCGGAAGATCTCCGTGTGCCGCTGGATGCGGGCCAGGGCCGGCAGGTTCGATTTGTAGGCGATGAAGGGCACACCCGCGTCCCGCGCCGAGAGCATATCCACCTCGCCGTCCCCCACGAAGAGCGCCTCGTCAGGCTCGATGCCGAAATGGTCGAGGACCTTGAGCAGCGGCTCGGGGTGCGGCTTGGGGTTGGTCACCTGGGAGGCGGTCATGACGCAGGAGAAGTAGCCGTTCAGGCCGAAATCCTCGATGATCATCTCCATGGAGGTGGCCCGGTTGGTGCAGACCGCCAGGGAGACGCTGTTCTTCAGCCGGTCGAGGGTCTCGATCAGCCCGTCCTCCATGCGCATGAAGGGGGCCAGGTCCCGGTAATGGATGGTCTTGGCAAAGGCCCAGGCCTCGTCACGGCGATCGTCACCGGCAAAGAAATACTCCATGACGTTGTGGAAGGAATAGGTGTGCAGGACGCGCTGGGCCTTGATGTCCTCCCGGTCCAGCTGCGGCCGCCCCAGGAATTCCATGACGCTGTTGTAGAAGATGTAGTTCGACTCGAGCGTATCGAGCATGACCCCGTCGCAGTCGTAGATGACCAGTTTATAGCGGCTTTCGATCGGATCCATAGGCCGGTTACTCCGTTTTTCCCAGGTTGTTCAGATAGTCGTCCCACTCCATGGGGAGCAGGTACTTCTTGCGCGAGTTGCACTCCTTGCAGGAGGGCACGACGTTGTTGCGGGAGGCCTTGCCGCCCCGCGCCAGGGGGATGACATGGTCCATGGTCAGCTCCTCCGGCGGGAACTGTCCGCCGCACCAGTGGCAGACCCCCAGCGCCAGCCGGTTCTGCCACCAGCGGCTGCGGCGCAGCTCGCGGGATTTGTCCCGCTCGCGCTTGACCTCCTGTTCGGTAGCTTCGACGATGAACTGTTCCATATCCGCCTTATTTCCTTTGGAGAGGGGCCGCCCCCCCGGGGGGGGGCCCCCCCCCCCCCTCCTAGCCCTGCCAGGGGAGGGGTTCACTCCTCAGAGCACCGTCCCCGCCCCTCGTGTGGCTCCCCCGGGCGATAACTCTCCACCAGCGGGTGGCGCGCCAGGCACTCCCGGACGGCATCCCGCAGGCGCCCGGTGCCCAGGCCGTGGATGACCCGCACCTCACGCAGACCGCCCAGCGAGGCGTGGTCGAGGAACGGTTCCAGCCGGTCCAGCGCCTCGTCGACCCGCAGGCCGATCAGCTTCAGCTCGCGCTCTTCCCCTTCAGCAGCATCGGTCTTCCAGGCGCCGCCGGACGGCGTGCGGGGCCTGTCGCCCCCTTTGCCCGACGGGGCAAACAGGTCGCTCAGCGCCGCTTCCAGCTCGATGCTGCCGGCCCGTACCCGCGCCCGGCCCTGTTTCGGCATCAGCTGGAGCACCACGCCGTTGTGCCCCAGAGAGCGGACATGCACACTGTCCCCCTCCTTGACATCCTCCAGCGGCGGGCCCTGGCCGGCTTCCCCCGCCTGCGGCCGGAGCTGCGCAGTGATCTCCTCTTCGCTGCGGCGCAGGCGGTCGATGATCTCGCTCCGTTTTTCCCGTTTATATTCGTCCAGCAGTTCGTTCATCCGCTTGCGGCTGGCGGAGATCAGCTCGCGGGCCTCGCCCCAGGCCTTTTCCCTGACCTCGCGGCGGGCCTGCTCCATCGCGGCGGCGCGGCTGTCCAGTTCGCGCTGTGTCAGGTTCAGCTGCTCCTGCTGCAGAGCCAGCAGGCGGCGGTCCTCGACCAGCTCTTCGCGCTTGCGGCGCAGCTCGGCCAGCAGCGAGGTGAACTCGGCACCGGCCGTGCCCAGCATCTCGCGGGCGAAGCTGATGACCTGCTCGGGCATGCCGAAGCGCCGGGCGATGTCGATGGCGTGGGAGTGGCCCGGTTCGCCGCTGATCAGCCGGTAGAGCGGGGTATAGCTTTCGGCGTCGTATTCCATGCCGGCGTTGATCATGCCGGGGGAGCGGTGCACAAAGCCGATGATCTCGGAGAGGTGCGTGGTGGCTATCACCGAGGCGCCCCGCTGCTGCAGGTCGCGCAGCACGCCGCAGGCGATGGCGGCCCCCTGCTGCGGCTCGGTCCCCGCCCCCAGTTCATCCAGCAGCACCAGCGTGCGCGGTCCGGCCTGCTGCAGGATGGCGGCGATGCGGGCCACGTGGGCCGAGAAGGTGGACAGGCTCTCCTCGATGGACTGTTCGTCGCCGATGTCCACCAGCAGGGTGTCCAGCAGCGGAAAACTGGAGCGGGCGCCGTCGGCCGGTACCGGGATGCCGCACAGGGCCATCAGGGTCAACACCCCGGCGGTCTTGAGGGCGATGGTCTTGCCGCCGGCGTTGGGGCCGGTGATGACCATCACCGACGCACTGCTTCCCCTCTCCCCCTGGGAGAGGGTGGCCAAAGGCCGGGTGAGGGCCTGCGTCGCCCCCTCGTCGCTGCCTTGATCTGCTTCCGGCTTGTGCGTCGGTCCGGCGCCCCCCAGGGTCAGGTCCAGGGCCTCTACCCGCGGCAGCACACCCTGATGCTGCAGCATCAGCAGCAGCGGATGGCGCGCCCCGGCCAGGCGCAGCCGGCCGTCCGCATTCATGCGGGCCGTTTCCAGGCCGTACTGATCGGCAAACCGGGCAATGGCGTTGAGAACGTCCAGGGTCAGCAGGGTCTCGAAGCAGCCGCCGATGGCAGCGGCATCCTCGCGGATCCAGGCCGAGAGCTGCCGCAGGATGCGGATCTCCTCGGACTTTTCCTCGGCATTCAGGTTTTCCAGCTCGTTGACGAAGGGGATGATCTCCAGCGGCTCCATGAAGGCGGTCTCGCCCGAGGAGGAGACATCATGCACGACCCCCTTGACCATCCCCTTGGAGTCCATGCGCACCGGGATCACCCAGCGTCCGGAGCGTTGGGTGATAAAGTCGTCCTGGAGAAAGATCTCGATATTGCTGTCGCGGACGATCTCCTCGATCTTTTTGCGGATGCGTGCCGAGAGGGAGCGCTTGGCGCGGCGGATCTCCCTGAGCTGCGGCGAGGCGCTGTCCATGATGCTGCCGTCACTGTCGATGGAGGCGGCCAGCGGCTCGAGGATATCGGCGAACGGCTTCAGGGGCGGCTCCAGGGCCAGCAGCAGCGGTATATCGCTCCGCGGTGCGAACTGGCGGGAGATGTCGTTGAATACCCGCAATACCGGCAGAAAGAGCAGCAGCTCCTGCGGCGCCAGGAAGGCGCCCGACGGACGCAGGGTCTCCAGCAGGGGGCGGATATCCTCGAACTGCGCCAGGCGCAGGCCGATTCCCAGCCCCCCCAGTGAACGGATCTCGGCGACCCGGCCGGAGAGCAGGACGATCCCCTCCATCTCGCCCAGCGGCATCTGTTCCTGAAGCCGCTGACGGGTCACCTCGCTGTGAACGCGGGTGGCGATCTCGGCCAGGATCTTGTCGAACTCCAGTCGTTTCAGGGTTTCACGGGTTATCATGCGTCCTTCTTTACGGTCCGCCTGCGGCGGCGGTCTTTCTGTTTGCGCAGGCGCTCGACCCGCTTCATTTCGGGCGTCAGGATGCCTCTCCCGGCCTCGATCCGCTCCAGCAGCTCGCGACGGGCCAGGAAACGGTTGACCGACTGGCTGCGCTCCCGCGAGGCGCTGACGCAGATCCCGCTGGGGAGGTGCCGCAGCTGGACGCAGCTGGAGGTCTTGTTGACGTGCTGGCCGCCGTTGCCCGACGACCGTACGAAGGTCTCCTGCAGGTCCTCTTCGCGCACCTGCAGTTCGGCCATCTTCGCCTGCAGCCAGCGGTTCTTCTCCTCGCTTACGGCAAATTCAGGCATGGCGCAGTTCCCCGGAACGGTTCAGCAGTTCCCAGCGCAACAGGGCAGCCAGGGTCTTGCCGTCGCTGATGCGCCCATCGGCTGCCATCTGCAGGGCCTCGGCCAGCGGCAGTCGCAGGACCTCGATCTCCTCGTCCGCCTCGGGCTGGGCCTGCCCCTGGGAGATGCCCGTGGCCGCGTACAGGTGGATGATCTCATCGAAGACGCCCGGCGAGGAGAAGACGGTCCCCAGCGGAATCAGCTTCGCTGCCGACATTCCGGTTTCCTCCCGCAGTTCCCGCCCGGCACATTCGGCCGGAGGCTCGCCGGGACTCAAGCGGCCGGCCGGGATCTCCAGCACGACCCTGTCGATGGCCGGGCGCAGCTGGCGGATCAGCGAGATGCTGCCGTCAGGGTGCACCGGCAGAACCCCGGCCCCGCCCGGATGGCGGATGATCTGGTAGGTGTGGCGTCCCGTGTGGCCGATCTCGACCTCCATCTGCTCGATATCGATCACCAGGCCGCTGAAAACGGTCGAATGGTTGTAGGATTTCATGGTCCGCGGTCCGTAACCTGCTGCAAGAGATTGCCCGTTAGCCTGCTGCTTTCGGTAAACCAGTACTATACCAATACCGGTCCTGTTTTCCAATGACTATTCAGCCGGTCTTCCCGGTTGCCGTATGCCGCCCGAGATGCTATAAACACCGGGTATATCCTCATACCATCCTGCCCCCGGGCAGCCTGCAAGGAAGGCACTACAGTGCGCGTATCATTTTTTCAGCGGTTATGGGTCACCTTTTCCTGCTACGTGGTCGGATTTTATGCCTCCACCCTCAATCGTTTTGTCATCAAGGGGGCCGGGAACATCCCTGCCCATGGGGGGGTGCTGCTGGCCTCCAACCATATCTCGGCCTTTGAAACGATCTTCCTTCCCTGGGCTGTGATCCGGCAGCACCCGATGCAGATGCTCTGGGCCCCGGCCAAGGAGGAGCTCTTCGAGAAGCCGTTCCAGCGCTTCCTGTACTCGTCCTGGGGTGCCTTCCCGGTCCGGCGCAAGCGGGATGTCAAGGCAGCCGGGGTGCTCAATGAACTGCTCAGGGACCAGAAGGTGATGCTGTTCCCCGAAGGTACCCGCCACAAGGACGGCAGGCTGGGACCGGGGAACCGCGGCGTCGGCAAGATCATCTACGACACCCGCCCGAACGTGATCCCCACCGCGCTGATCGGCTTCAACCACTGGAAATTCCCCGGATTCGGGCAGCCGGCAACGGTCGTCTTCGGCGCCCCGCTGGACTTCGGCGACCTGTACGAACGTGCGGATTGCAAAGAGACCCACAACCTGATCGTGGAGCGTGTCATGCAGGCCATTGCCGGGCTGCTGAAGGAGGAGGGCGCCTATGTCGGCGAAGCCTGATAAGACCGTTGTGGAGATATTCTGTGACGGGGCCTGCAGCGGCAACCCGGGGCCCGGCGGCTACGGGGCGATCCTGCGCTGCGGTGGGCGCGAAAAGGAAATCAGCGGCTGGGCTCCCGACACCACCAACAACCGCATGGAACTGACCGCGGTCATCGAGGCACTTCGCCAGTTGACGCGTCCCTGCAGCATCACCGTCACGACCGATTCGCAGTATGTGGTCAAGGGGATGACCGAATGGATCAGCGGCTGGCAGCGCAACGGCTGGCGCAACAGCAAGAAGGAGCCGGTCCTGAATCGCGACCTGTGGGAATCGCTGCTGGAAACATCCCGGCAGCATTCGATCTCCTGGAAATGGGTCCGGGGACATGACGGTCACGCGGAAAACGAACGCTGCGACTTTCTGGCGCGGGAGGCTTTGTCACAGCGGAGGCAGCAGGGGATTGCGGATTGAGAAACAGGAAGTGCGCTATTTGCCGGCCGGCACAACATCGACCAGGGTGAAACCGTATTTGGGATGCAGGAAGGCGTGTGTATTGGGAAAGTTCGAGAAAAGCCAACCCTTGAATATGACCGCGCCGCTTTCGGATATCTGGACCTTGACTCCCGGATTTTTCAGATCGTTGGAGGATGAGGTCATGATCGATCCTTCCATGATGAATGCAGGCAGGAACGTCTCGACCGAGACGGTCAAGGTTGAGGAAGGAATAATCAGCTTGCCGCCGATGGGGATGGTGTAGATCTTCTGTGATACATGCTGCTTGTCGATGACAGCGATTCTGACAGCCTTCCATTTTCCGGCTACGAACGACGGGACAACGATCCGCGAGTCCTTCTTGGGTGTATGGGCGTGCAGGGAGTCAATTTCGGCTGTGGGGGGAGGTTGCTGTTCCTTCTGACATCCTGACAGACCTGCAATGAGGAGGATCAGAACAAACAACGATGTTTGTAGGTACACCACAATTTTCAAAAGATTTCCCATCAGGATGTAAGTGGCGGAGAGAGAGGGATTCGAACCCTCGATACCGGTTTCCCAGTATACTCGCTTAGCAGGCGAGCGCCTTCGGCCACTCGGCCATCTCTCCTCAACCTAACACAACCCCTGACAACAGGGCTGTTTTTCAGCGTAAAACCGTTATTTTCCTTTTTTCAGATCGATCAGAATCAGTTTGGCAATCGCCTTGAGGGTCTCGAACACCCCTTCACCGGTCGTTGCACATGCCTCGTACTCGAGGACGTTGGTCGGGTTCAGGTCGCGGCGCAGCTCTTCAATCGTCATGGCGCTGGGCAGGTCCCGCTTGTTGTACTGAACCACGTACGGCAGCTTGTCAAGGTCGTAGCCCTGCTCCTTGAGGTTGGCCCGCAGGTTGTCAAGGGATTCGATGTTCGCATCTACTCGCTCTTCCTGGGAGTCGGCCACAAAAACGACTCCGTCGACACCTTTCAGGATCAGCTTGCGTGATGCATCATAAAAAACCTGGCCCGGGACGGTATAGAGGTGGAAGCGCGTCTTAAAGCCCCTGATCTCTCCCAGCGCAAGCGGAAGAAAGTCAAAGAAAAGTGTCCGTTCCGTCTCTGTCGCCAGGCTGATCATCTTGCCTTTGGCGTCAGGAGCGGTCTTCTGGTACACATACTGGAGATTGGTAGTCTTGCCGCACAAACCAGGGCCGTAATAAACGATCTTGCAATTTATTTCGCGAGAGGCGTAGTTGATAAATGACATCGTTGGCTTACCCCGTAATCACTAACTGAACAGATTATCTATATCGTCGTCGGTAATCTCTGCGAAAGGGAAGTCCGACGTGCCCTTCTTCTCCTTGTCCTCAGCCTTTTTCATCAGTTTCTCGAAAATAGCCGAGAGCTCGTCTGATGATTTCTTGACTCTCAGGCGCACAAGCCCCAGAGAAGAGCGGCTGTCGAACAGAACGACCAGGATAACCCTGCCGCCGACGATTGAGATATGCAGGTTGTCCTTTTCACCCTCGTGGAAAAGGATCGAAAACTCCTTTTCGCCGATGAGTTTGGCCAGACCACCGGTCGCGGCAATATTTCCAGCTGTCAGTGATGCGAGTGACGTCGTATCGAAGCGTTCCGTGTCACCCACGCCTGATATGAGCTGTCCGTTTTTATCGACCAGGAAGATGACCTTGGCATTGGCTTCCTGAAGAAGCCGCTCGATCACGACATTGATTTCCTGGAACTCCTCTTCGTACATGACCATCTGTGGATTGGACATGTTACTCTCCTAGCCCTGACGGCAAAACCGTCGTAAAATTAAGGGGAATCACTGCATCGGAATTATATACCAGAATTGATCTTCTGTTTCAAGCTTATTAAACAACCTGAACGTGATACTTTTGTCGCGAGCGGCAGGAACCGGAAATATTCTTGAGTTTATTCATCCTTTCGGGTAGGCTTTTAGAAGGGCGCCGGGTTGATTGGCGCCCGCACATTTGTGTCGACGGGAGTCATATGCAATCTGAATTTATCCCCAAATGGATCGCCTGGGAAACAACCCAGAAATGCAATCTGCGCTGCGTGCACTGTCGCTGCTCTTCGGAAATGACATCTTCCGAGGGTGATTTCACCACAGAAGAGGGGAAAAAACTCCTCAAGGAGATTGCCGACTTTTCCAAGCCGGTCGTGGTGCTTTCCGGAGGCGAGCCGCTCCTGAGGCCGGACATTTTCGAACTGGCCGGCTACGGCACGTCGCTCGGTCTGCGCATGTGCATGGCCACCAATGGCGCCCTGGTAACGGATGAGGTCTGTAAAAAGATGAAAGAGGCCGACATCAAGATGGTCTCGCTCTCACTGGACGGTTCGACGGCCGAGGTCCACGACAACTTTCGCCAGTGCCCCGGTTCGTTCGACGGCGTCGTCCGTGCTGCAGAGCTCTTCAGAAACAACGGCCAGAAGTTCCTGATCAACTCGTCATTCACAAAACGCAACCAGCATGACATCGCCAACACCTTCAAGGTTGCCAAAGGGCTGGGGGCGACCGCCTGGTACATGTTCATGATCGTGCCCACGGGACGCGGTGAGGACATCATGAGCGAGCTGATCTCCAAGGAAGACTATGAGGACATCCTGGACTGGCACTACCGACAGGAGAAGATGGAGGATGACATTCTCATGCGCCCCACCTGTGCCCCCCACTATTACCGGATCGTACCCCAGAAAGCCAAGGCCGAAGGGACCACATTCGAGCGGCGTTCGCTGACCTTTTCCACCGGTGGCGGCAAAGGATGCATCGCTGCCCAGACCATCTGCCTGATCGACTGTTTCGGCAACGTCAAGCCCTGCTCCTATTTCCATCGTACAGCCGGAAACGTCAAAGTGACCCCGTTTCGCGAGATCTGGGAGAATTCCGAGATATTCCGCAACCTGCGCGACTTTAAGTCTTACAAAGGGAAATGCGGCCAGTGCGAGTACATCAATGTCTGCGGAGGGTGTCGCGCCAGGGCTGATGCGGTGCATGGCGACTATATGGAAGAGGAGCCCTTCTGCAACTATGTTCCGATAAAAATGCAGCGGGAAGCGGCCAAATAGCACGAGAGAACTTTCCTGTTGACAGCCCGCACCCTGACGAGGTATAAGAAAAATCCTTTTGAGCCCAGGTAGCTCAGTCGGTAGAGCAGAGGATTGAAAATCCTCGTGTCGGCGGTTCGATTCCGTCCCTGGGCACCACCAGTACATAAAGGCCAACTATCCATGATAGTTGGCCTTTTCGTTTTCATACCGGAAGATTTCTTGCACAAAACCACGCTCCGCGATACTCTATAGCCTGCTTTAGTTGCCGTTTTGATACAATTCGTTTCTCCCCAAGCCTGAACATCTTCCCGATGTACCTACCGACACATGAAAGGATAACCGTATGAAAACCGTGGCATTTAATGGAAGCCCCCGGAAGGAAGGCAACACCTGGCACGCAATCAGGATGGTGGCCGCTGAGCTCGAACACGAAGGGATTGAAACCGAGATCATCCATGTCGGGAATAAAGACATCAGGGGCTGCAGCGCATGCGGCCAGTGCGTGAAAAACAGGAACGAACAGTGCGTGCTGCCCGGTAATGAGGTCAATGAGTGGATTCAGAAGATGAAATGCGCTGACGGGATCATCCTTGGCTCTCCCGTTCATTACGCGGCCATGGCAGGCACCATGAAATCTTTTCTGGACCGGGCCTTTTACGTCACCAGTGCCAACGACGGCATGCTGCGACACAAGGTCGGGGCCTCCGTGGTTGCGGTACGTCGCTCCGGCGGACTGCCGACATTCGACCAGCTGAATAATTTCCTGAGCTATTCCGAGATGCTGATACCGACGTCCAACTACTGGAACGTGATCCATGGGGCCAGGCAGGGAGAAGTGATCCAGGATACAGAGGGCGTGCAGATCATGCGGGTGCTGGGCAAAAACATGGCCTGGCTTATGAAACTGGTTGAACATGGAAAATCGAGTATTGCAGCGCCGCCGAGAGAACCGAAGATCTACATGAACTTCATTCACTGATATGCAGCAGTTTCTCTGGTCCGTCCGGAAAGCTGCCTGCCGTCAGCAGGTCCTTTCCGGGCTGATAATCTTGGCATCCGAACCTGGCAACGCCAGCGACAGGGATTAAACCGGCTCCCGGATGCCGTGACAAATACAACCGCTCCATCCTTCCCGCCTCGCCATACCGGTCGCACTCCGCAGTTCAGCAGCAGTATTCCAGTGTGGGCAGCACAAAAAAACGGAGAAGGGAATCGATCCCTTCTCCGTAAACTTCTCATCAAGAGCTTAAGTGATCAGTGATCGATGGCCTTGGCCATGCCGAGACCGGTATTCTGGCGGACATAGACCTCGTCGAACATCTCTTCGGAACGCTTGTTCGGGAACAGCAGAGCTCCAAAGATGGCGGCCAGGAAGCCCAGCGGGATGGAGATGAGGCCCGGGTTCTTCAGCTTCAGGATCGGCTCGCTCAGGCCCATGATGGACTTGCCGTCTTTGTTCAGCACGTCTACCTTGGCTTTTTCAAGTGCCTTGATGTCCTTCTCTGGCAGTACGCTACCCGGAGGCAGGGCAGCCTGCTTCTTCTCCATGGCGACGATGACCTTCTCGGCACCCTTGGCGACCAGTTTCGGATAGGTCATGTTGGGCGAAACCATAACCAGACCGATGGAAGCGATCGTGCCGACCACCAGACCGGAGATGACGCCGGCAGTGTTGAACTTGCGCCAGAACAGCGACAGTACGACGACCGGCAGGTTGCCGGAGGAGGCCACGGCGAAGGCCAGGGCCACCAGGTGAGCAACGTTGGCCTTCTCGGCCAGCAGGCCGATGACAATTCCGACTGCGCCGACGACCAGCGAGGTGATGCGGGCAGCCATGACCTGCTCATGCTGGTCGGCATGGCCGTCCTTGATGACGTTAACATAGATGTCGTGGGCAATGGCGGCCGAAGCTGCCAGAACCAGACCGGAAACAACCGCCAGGATGGTGGCGAAGGCGACCGAGCAGAGGAAGGCCAGGAAGATGTCGCCCAGGATCGGGGCGATCTCTGCACCCAGTGTCTGGGCCAGGATCAGGGTAGCCATATTGCCGCCCGGGTCAACCGAGATGATGCCCTGCGGAGTCAGGTTAACTGCAGCGCCGAATCCGAGCAGGGTGGTCAGGACGTAGAAGCCGCCGATGATGAACATGGCGATGATAACCGACTTACGTGCGGCCTGTGCGGTCGGCACGGTGAAGAAGCGCATCAGGATGTGCGGCATACCG
Organism: Geobacteraceae bacterium; assembly: GCA_016720395.1. Lineage (GTDB taxonomy): Bacteria > Desulfobacterota > Desulfuromonadia > Geobacterales > Pseudopelobacteraceae > CAIPTY01. Next base: position 189,694 of record JADKKR010000001.1, read on the forward strand.
GCGGTACCCAGAACCAGGGCCATACCGAGGGAGATCTGATCAAGAGGAGCCTTGAGGAACAGGCCCGGCTCGAGGAAGCGCTGTCCGGCAGCGACACCATCGAGTACGACACCGTCCTTCAGAACCATCTTGGAGACATGGTCCTGGATATCCGGGCTGTTGACGACCGACTCGAAGAATGCGATCGGGTTGAATCCGGACTTCATCAGAACCAGGAAGGAGAGCAGGAAGGCGCCTGACATGAGCAGGCCGGCCTTGATGATCTGGACCCAGGTGGTGGCGGTCATGCCGCCGAAGACGACGTAGCCGACCATCAGGATACCGACGCCGACGATGGCGGTCTTATAGGGCACGCCAACCAGCAGCGCCATCAGCTTGCCTGCGCCGACCATCTGGGCGGTCAGGTAGAAGGTCGATACGGCCACGGTGGATATTGCGGCCACGGCGCGGACCGGCTTGGGATCAGTACGGAAGGCGAGGATATCTCCCAGGGTGTACTTGCCGGCGTTGCGGCAGGGTTCGGCCACAATCAGCAGAACTGTGATGTAGGCGACCAGCCAACCGACGGAGTACATGAAACCGTCATAGCCGTACAGCGAAATCAGGCCGGAAATACCCAGGAAGGAGGCGGCCGACATGTAGTCGCCGGCAATCGCCCAGCCGTTCTGTGTGCCGGTGATGCCGCCGCCGGCGGCGTAGAAGTCTGCAGCCGACTTTGTCTGACGGGCAGCCCAGATGACCACGCCCAGGGTGATGCCGATAATGACGGCGAACATGGAGAGTGTAATGACCTTGTTGGCCTTCAGGGTTACTTTTTTCTTTTCGAGCGGTGCCGGTGCTGCGGCGGCTGCCGGTGTGGCTGCGCCCGGAGCGGCAACGGCAGGTGCGCCGGGGGTTGCCGGTGCGGTTGCAGCAGGGGCTGCTGCTGCGGCCGGTGCTCCGGCTGCGGCAGGAGCCTTCTTCGGCTCTTCAGCAAAGGCGGCTGCGGCAAGTGAAAGGGTCAGGCTGGCGGCGATGATGATGTTCTTGAATGTCATGTCGTATCCTCCTTTTCTAAAGATGAAGTTCGTCGATAAGTTCTTTGGTCAGACGGTCAAAGTCCTTGTTGGCTACATGGGCATAGTAGTGGGCCAGGCCCCAGGAGACAAAGAACTGTGAGAGGGCGAAGACGTAGCCGAAGTTGATGACACTGATGATCTTGATCTTGAACAGGCCCGGTGCATAGGCCGCCCCGATGGGGAGCAGGAAGTAGTAGGCTGTGGAAAAAATCCACCAGCCGAAAAGGAACGCCTGTTTTTTGTGGTGGAGCTCGACGAATTTAGGGTTTTTAGCGATTGCTGCCCAGTCATACTGACTTTTTTCTGCCATGAGTTACTCCTTTCGTTTGTGTGTGTGTGGTTCCTGCTATTCTCCTTTCATAAGCTGCACCTATAAATTAGGCAAATATCAAAACTTCTCTGATTCACGTGCCGCCCCTTCAACAAACAAGGGGATGATTTCCTTATCTATAAGCTCTTTCAGGAACCTGAACGAAGGCCCGGGCATGGTAATTGCGCCGATGACATAGCCTGTATATTCCTTTACTGCAAAGGCTTCGCTGTTGATCCCTTCGCCGAGGCCTCGCAAGTCGGCAGCATCACCGCCGTTGACCCACATTTCAATCAACTCGGACAAAATAACTTCGGGGTCGGCAATTTCTTTTGAATTGATTACGTTTCATTTACTATATAAATAATTTTTGTTTTAAATTTTGTGTATACAAACCGCTGTGCTTTATAAATGCTTTTTGTTTTTACAGCAACAGAAATATGCATGCAATTGGACTATTTATAAATAACAGTGTTTTAAAGTGTTTTACTAACATTATTATGTCGCTTTTCGTGTACCTTAAATGACGATATTTGTTTTGTAACGGCGTTTTACTATTGTGTGTTTTCCGTGTTGTCCGAACAATGAATAAAATCCGGGCATCAAGCCGCAATGACCTGCTCCGGGCTCTGGGTGATCATGCTGCTCGCTGGAGCCGCGACTTGGAACCCGGCGAGTCAACCCCGATTTGCGATTACATCCGAGATCATGGCCGGACTTATTAGATTGTCGTGAAACAACTGAGTTGGTGCAGCGTGATCAATCCGTTACGGAAAGACAGGCTGTACAGCGGGTATCAATGACAAAGTGGGGATGGGTTGAAACAGATTGTTTCTTTGCGGGGATTCAGTAAGGTCCGTTGAAGCTGACCTGTTTGTCAGAGGTCAGATGCCGGGCACGAGGGTACGGAGCACTCCCTCCGAAAACGGGACGTGGTTCAACAGGCTGCGATTCTTACGACATTACCACCAGATTGTCCCTGTGTACGACCACGTCCGCATAGCGGTACCCGAGCAATTCCTCGATCTCGCTGCTTTTGTGCCCCGCCAGCCGTGTAATCTCGCTGCTTGAGTAGTCCGACAATCCCCGCGCAAACTCGCTGCCATCCATGCTGCAAATCCGCACGCAGGCACCGCGCTCAAAACGACCCTCCACCGAGACGACTCCGGACGGCAGCAGACTCTTGCCTCTCTTCTGAAGCACGTTCCGGGCACCGTCGTCCACGATCACGCGACCGGCCGGCTTGAGAGTGTAGGCGATCCAGTGCTTCCTGCGGTTGAGGCCTGACCCTTGTGGCATAAAGAGGGTTCCGACCTCGTCGCCGCGCATGGCTGCGGCCAGGATTCCCGACCGTTTGCCGGCTATGAGGATGGTAGGAATGCCGTTTTTACCGGCCTTCTTGGCAGCCGCCACCTTGGTGGCCATGCCGCCGGTTCCGACACTGGATCCGGAGTTCCCTGCAGCTCGCTCCAGTTCCCGGGTGATACCCTGTACCAGCGGGATCAGCCGTGCATCGGGATTCTGGCCCGGGTCGGCGCTGTAAAGCCCCTCGACATCAGTCAGGATCACCAGCAGGTCGGATTCCGCCACGTTGGTGACCAGAGCCGACAGGTTGTCATTGTCACCGAACTTGATCTCGTCAACCACGACGGTGTCATTCTCGTTGATGATCGGGATGATGCCGAATCCGAGCAGGGTGTCGATGGTGGCACGGGCATTGAGAAAACGCTGCCGGCTTCCCAGATCTTCGCTTGTCAGCAGTAGTTGAGCAGCCTTGAGACCGTGAGGCGCCAGCGCCTCTTCGTAGGCCCGCATCAGCCGGGTCTGGCCGACGGCCGCCGCCGCCTGCTTCTGAGGTATGGTCCGGGGTTTTTCCGTCAGGCCCAGCTCGCTGCGTCCTGCGGCAATCGCACCCGAAGAGACCACAACGACCTGCAGGCCCCGTTCCCGCAGCTGTGCGATATCACCGCAGATCCTGCCGATCACCCCGTGGTCAAGCCCGCTGTCATCACCGGTCAGCACGCGGCTGCCGATCTTTATCACGACTCGCTTTACCGATTTGAGCAGTTCCCGGCGCATTACCACTCCTCTTCCGGCGGTCCCCACAGTCTCCGTGCAATCTCGTCCAGCAATTCCGGGATTCCGTCCCCGGTTGCCGATGAGATGGCAAAGACCTTGATACCGCGACCCTCGAACCAGGCAGTGATTTCCGCAAGATGTTCCCGTGTCCGCGGCAGGTCGGTCTTGGTTATGACCACCACCTGCTCCTTGGCTGCAAGTTCGGCGCTGAACAGCGCCAGTTCGCGGCAGACCACCTCGTACTCGGCCAGCGGATCCCGCTCCGGCATCCAGGAGATATCCACCAGATGCAGCAGGATCCCGGACCGTTCCAGGTGCTTCAGGAATCGATGCCCCAGGCCGGCACCGTCGTGGGCACCCTCGATAATACCGGGGATGTCGGCCATCACGAAGGAGCGGTAATTCTTGTAAGGCACGACCCCCAGGCTTGGAACCATCGTGGTAAAGGGATAATCGGCTATCTTCGGACGCGCCGCGGAAATTTTGCTGATCAGCGAAGACTTGCCGGCATTGGGCAGTCCCAGAAGTCCCACATCTGCCATCAGCTTCAGTTCCAGGCGCAGCTTGCGCTCCTCTTCCTCACCACCCGGCTGGGCAAACTTGGGGGCCTTGTTGGTGGCGGAGGCAAAACGGGCATTCCCCTGGCCGCCCCGGCCGCCTTTGAGCAGGACAATGCGCATGCCGGCCTCGTTCATGTCGGCCAGCTGTTCCCCGGTCTCAACATCGGTAATCACCGTCCCCACCGGAACCGTAATGACCAGATCCTCCCCGCCCGCGCCATGGCGGTTCTTGCCCTGGCCGTTATGTCCCTTTTCGGCCTTCTGATGCGGCCGATGGCGCAGTTCCAGCAGGGTCGACAGACCGCTGCTGGCGGTGAAGATCACATCCCCGCCCTTGCCGCCGTCACCACCGCTGGGGCCGCCGAACTCGATGAACTTCTCGTGCCGGAAGGCGATACAGCCTGCGCCGCCATGCCCGGAAGATGCAAACAATGTCACTTCGTCAATAAACCTCATAAGATCACTTTCCGTCCAGCCATTCCTGGATCACCGCCAAACGCCCTGCCCAGCCTTCAGACAGGCGCTCCCTGAGAAACGTCGTAAAAAGACTGTCAAACAACTGCACACCCTGCTCCAGCAGGAACATGCGCTCATAAAAGGCAGCCTCGCGTTCACTGACCTCATCAACCGTAGCATCCTTCTCGATACGGATCTGCGGACACTTGAACGAGGCGAACCCGAACGTTTCCCCCTTCAGGGTCAGTTTCCAGAGATTCTCGTCCTTTTCCATGCAGACCGTTGCACTGGTTATCCGTTTGCCCCCCTTGAGAGCCGAGATGGCCTCCAGGTAACTGTCCTGGGAACCGGACACCGACACCTTCTGGATGCCGCCCTCCTCACCGCCCCCCTGGAACTGGATACGGTCATCGATCCAGGCCGAAAACCGCTCGCCGGCACTGAAATTCCCGGCACAGCTGACCGGGAAATCACCTTCACCGTTCACCCCGTGATGCAGCAGCCAGAGCATGAAATCCCACCCCAGCCACTGGTTGTCACGTATCAGGGCGGTGACCGCATCGGAGTTGGCCTGGTTGGCCTTCTCGAGGCATTCCAGCATCGGCCCGGTCAGAAGCATGCGGGCCCGGGCAAAGGGGTGGATGACTACCGGACTGAATCCCTCGAAGGTCTTACGGAACAGCTCTTCAAAACGCTCGACGGCTTTGCTGCCCAGACTGAACAGCGTCAGGATGCCGGCCTTCTGGTCCCAGACGACATCCACACAGGATGGAACCGGCAGACACCGGGACAACAGGCGCTGCTGCACCTGTTCCTTGATCTCTGCGCGCTTGTTTTTGGGCGTGCGGCGCAGGTTGGGATGCTGGGCCAGAAAAGCCCCCTCTTCACGTCCGGCGTGTGACTTGAGCACTGCGGACGGGACCGTGCGCTGGTCGCGACGCAGCGAGAAGACCAGGTAATGGTCGCGCCAGAAATCGGACGGGACCTCGAAAACAGCATCATCGGGACGGTCGACGAGTGTCCAGCCCTCGGAGGATTCTTCGGCGGAATTTTCTATGGACTGAAAGCCCCTGGCGGATAACTTCTCAGAAAACCACGGGAACATATCGTTCTTCGGCAGATCGCCGCTGACGGTGAACTGGATGATGCTGACGGTATTGGCATAAACGCCCATGATAGTAGTTGCTTCCTTTCGGGATAGTTAACGATACGCAGGTTTGTGAGTATGCCACAGATTCAACTGAAGCGCCATGATCTAATCTCCGTAGCCTGGTCGGCGGGACCTGCAGTAGGGTCCAGCTCCCCCTAACGCCCCAGCAGCCTCCGGTACTCCCCGATATCAAGCGCGGTCTGCCAATGGCCGCTCCACTTCCCTGCAAGGCTCCCCCCCCAGAAGACAGCTATCACCAGCAGGGCAAAGACAAACCCCGGGACGGCAAACCTGCCGGCGGCTCGCATGGAGAGAGCCTGATTGAAGCGGCAATGGCTGACACAGCGCCAGCAGCCGATGCATTCCGGCGAGGACACGCTGGTTGTGTGCATGACGTCGATGAAGGTCGGGCAGACCTGGCTGCAGACGCCACAGGAGACGCAGCGTTCGGTGTTGCGGGTGACGCGCAGCGGCGACAGCATCGCCAGCATTCCCAGCAGGGCCCCATAGGGGCAGAGATAGCGGCAGAAGGGGTTCTTCAGGAAAAACGAGAGCAACAGCAGAGTCAGAATCACCCCCAGCGCCACGGGCGAAAGGTGCAGGAAAAAATCCATCAGGCGCACGTCGGCCAGCTTGTGGTAATCCGAATAGATGAAGGCTTCCAGTGCAGCCGGCGACATGGCAACCGCAACGGAGTAGACAAAGAAGGCCATCAGCAGGTACTTCACCCCGCGCAGAGGCAGGTCCAGCCAGCGCGGCAGACGTGGATTGCGCCGCAGCAGCTTGAATCCGGCCTTCCAGGAGCATTCCGAGACCACTGACACCGGACAGATCCAGGAGCAGAAGGAGCGCCGGAGGAGCAGGGCTCCCGCAAGCACCGTCAGAAAGATCACCACCGCTGCCGGGTGGATGACGTTGATGCCGCCCCCCTTGAGCCAGGAAGCTGTCCCCAACAGGCCCGAGATCGGCAGGAAGCCCTCAATGCCGTCAGGGCGGGGTACAAATGCTGTCAGGCCGCCACTGCGAATATGGAGAACAAACTGGTAGAAGCGGACACCCACCCAGAGGATGAAGCCGAGAAAGCAGAACTGGATCAGGATACGGAGCGGCTGGACGTAACGGGCTGGCATGAGGGCTCCGGAGAGATGATGAGCAGGGGCGGGCCGAAGCCCACCCCTGAAGGAAGGGACTAATCGGACTTCATGGCCACGTAATGAATGCTGCCATCGGGACGTTTGAGCAGCAGGCGCACCACATCGCCCTTCTTGATCTTCGTCACGACGGCACTGTATTTTTCCAGAGAATCCGGACGCTGTCCATTGATCTCGACGATGAGGCTTCCCGGGACCGTGCCGGCCTCCTCGGCGGGCGACCCCGGTTTTACCTCGGTGACGACCAGACCGGCCTTGCTGTCTTTGATATTCAGACGGGTGGCCAGTTCACTGTTCAGCTCCTTGACCGTAATACCCAGTTTCTCGCTTTCTGTTCCGCCTGTGCCCGCCGGCGAGGCATCATCCCCCTTCAGCAGGCCGATCACTACAGAAAATTCCTGTTTCCTGCCGTCGCGGACGACCACCAACGGGACCTTCTTGTCGATAGGCGTAGCAGCAACATACCGCGGCAGTTCGTTGCCCTCGTTGACCGGCTTGCCGTCATACTCCAGGATAACGTCCCCTGCCTTCAGCCCGGCCTTGTCCGCGGGGGTGTCCTTTTCGACACTTGCGATCAGTGCGCCCTTTTCGGACTCAAGGCCGAAGGATTTGGCCAGATCAGCGGTCAGGGGCTGGAAGCGCACTCCCAGGTAACCGCGGGTCACCTTGCCGGATTCGCGCAGTTGCGCAATGATGCCCTTGGCCATGTTGACCGGGATGGCAAAACCGATACCCTGCCCACCGGCGATGATGGCAGTGTTGATGCCAACCACCCTGCCCTGGACGCTGAAGAGCGGGCCGCCCGAATTGCCGGGATTGATGGAGGCATCGGTCTGAATGAAGTCATCATACGGACCGTTACCGATAACGCGCCCCTTGGCGCTGACAATGCCGGCCGTGACCGTCTGTGACAGGCCGAAGGGATTGCCGATGGCCATGACCCACTCGCCCACTTCCAGGGCGTCACTGTCTCCCAGTTCAGCGGCAGGGAACTTCTCTTTGTCACTGATCTTGATCAGCGCCAGGTCCAGCTTTTCGTCCGCACCCTTGATCTCACCCTTGATCTCGCGCCCGTCGGCAAGCTTGACCATGACCTCGTCAGCTCCGTTGACCACATGATTGTTGGTGAGAATGTATCCATCCGGACTGATGATGAATCCGGTTCCGAGACTCTGTTCACGGCGCGGGCGCTGCTGCGGCATCTGGCCGTTGAATTGGCCGAAGAAATCCTCAAAGAAGTTGTCAAACGGTGACTGCATGCGGGGACGCTGCTGATACGGTCTCGGCTTGACGACCTTGGCGGTGCGGATATTGACGACCGTGGGCTTGAGCCTTTTTGCAAGCTCGACAAAGTCGGGTCCGGCTGTTCCGGCTGACGACAACGACGGAATGGAAAGAGAAAAAACAATACCGACCACCACCAGGCGCAGTGCTGAAGATGCATTACGTGACATGTTCCGACCTCCCTTGTATCCGGTGTGTGTTGAAAGGAGAGAGGCGGGCCGCAGATCCTGCCACGACACCGCCCCTCCCCTCATACTGGTAAAAAGATATGTTCTCTGCCGGAAAAAGTCAACCCTGGACCGCTTACCCCAATTTCAAATCAAGGATGAAATCAAGGCGGCGAGGACTGAGGCGACGAAGGCGTACAACAACGTACGTTGAGAAGCCGAAGACGAGCCAACGAAGATAGCGCCTTGATTTGGAATTGGAATTACCCCTCGCGCATGACGTAGCCCTGACCACGCACCGTATGAATCAGCCTGACAGGAAAATCCTTGTCGACCTTCTTGCGCAGGTAATTGACATACACATCGATGATGTTGGTAAAACTGTCAAAGGCATAGTCCCAGACATGGTCTGCAATCATTGCCCGCGAAAGGACCGTATTGGTGTTGCGCATCAGGTATTCCAGCAGTCCGTACTCCTTGGCAGTCAGCTCGATCTCTTTCTTACCGCGCCACACCTTGTGGCTGACCGGGTCCAGGCGCAGGTCGGCAAAAGTGATCTCCGCTCCGCGGTCCTGGCCCTCTCGACGCAACAGGGCACGCACCCGGGCCGTCAGCTCGGAAAAAGCGAAGGGCTTGGTAAGATAGTCGTCCGAGCCTGCATCAAGTCCGGACACAACATCCTCCGTGGAGGCCTTGGCGGTCAGCATCAGCACCGGAATGCGCCGGCCGGCCTCCCGCAGTTCCCGTACAACCGTCAAGCCGTCTTTCTTGGGAAGCATCACATCCAGGATGACCAGGCTGTAATCTCCCTCCAGGGCAAGCTTGCATCCCTCAGCCCCGTCATGGGTAACGGTAATCTGGTACCCGTCCTCCTCAAGACCGCGCTTGATAAAACCGGCTACCTTCTTCTCGTCTTCAACCACCAGGATATTCATGTGCATTTCTCCTTTCGACATAGTGTATACATACATTACCGCCAGCCAGATCTTATTAATAAGCCATACTGTCCATGCGCCTCATGATGTCTGACGCAACCTCTTCGACCGACTTGTTGGTGACGTTGATTACCATCCATTCCGGATGCCGCCGGTACAGCTGCTTACAATACGCCAGTTCATCCTCGACATGCTGATAGTCGGCGTAACTACCGCGGGAACTCTGGCGCATATTGATCAAACGTGATGTACGGATTTCCACGAGCCGCTTCGGATCTATAATCAACCCCACGATCTTGCTCTGGTCAATCTGGAACAGCTCCTCCGGAGGATCGATCCCTTTGACCAGCGGTACATTGGCGACCTTGTACCCCTTATGAGCCAGATACATGGAGAGCGGCGTCTTCGATGACCGCGAAACCCCCACCAGGACCAGATCAGCCTTATGCAAGTAACGGGTCTCCTGGCCGTCGTCGTGCTTGACCGTGAAGTTCACCGCCTCTACCCGCTTGTGATACTCAGTGTCTATGCGATGCAGCAGTCCGGGTTTTTCCTGGGACGCGGAACCCAGAAAACGGGACAGGCTGTAGATCAGTCCACTCAGCAGATCCACCGCAAACAGGCCGTGCTCCTCTGCAACCCGTTCAACGGTCTCGGTCAGCAGCGGGTCAACCAGTGTATAGGCCACCATACCCGGTTCATTGACCGCGACCGACAGGGCCTGCTGGACATCAGCCTGGTTGCGGATCTGGCACAGCCGATGGATCCGCACGTCCTCATCATAAAACTGTGACAGTGCCGCCCGGATCACCCGTTCTGCAGTTTCCCCTGTCGAATCGGAAACGACGTAGATAATCTTGTTCACAATCCCCGACCGCCTGAACATTGACTTGGATTAAACTAATTATTATTTCTAATGAGAATTAGATTCCACTGGCGACTATTTGTCAAGATTTTTTGTTGTCAGCATGATATCGTTCTGCTAACGTATTGAAGTTATGAAAAATTAATTGTGGCGGTGCTATGACTGATACATGGGTGGAAATATCCTGCAGGGTCCCTGCGGAGCTTGCTGACATTGTTGCGGAGTATCTGACCGGTCTCTCGGGAAACGGCGTGTGCGTCGAGAACCTGAACGTGGACGCCTTTTCCCACAGCGAGATCCCCGAGTCTGCCGTAATAACCGTCAGATCCTACTTTCCCGCAACTGAAAACAGCGCCGACCGGCTGGCAGAGATCGGCACCTTTCTGAAAGAACTTTCCGGACGGCAGCCGGGATGCGTCCTTGCGGAGCCCGAACTCAGCTCGGTTTCAACCGAAGACTGGAGCACCAGCTGGAAGGCCAATTTCAAACCGCTGCGGGTCGGCAACCGCCTGCTGATCGTTCCGTCCTGGGAAGAGGTGCAGCCCCGCCCGGGAGACATTGTGCTGCACCTGGACCCGGGCATGGCCTTCGGAACCGGCGGGCACGAAACAACCCGGCTCTGCCTGGAGCTGCTGGAACAGATCATGGACGACATGCCGCTTCTGCTCTCTCCCTCGGTACTGGACCTGGGAACCGGATCAGGCATTCTGGCCATGGCTGCCGTCCAGCTGGGCGCCGGGCGCGTCTACGCAGTGGACATCGATCCGCAGGCTGTGGAGGTGGCCCGTGAAAATCTGGCGACTAATGGCCTGACAGAGCAGGTCGAGTGCAGCACGACTCCTCTGGAATCACTATCAGAGGACTTTGATGTCATCCTGGCCAACATCCTGGCCGAGGAGCTGGTTCGCCTGGCACCTTTCCTTGCCCGGCGGCTGAAGCCTGGCGGCAGTCTCGTGCTTTCGGGCATCCTGGCCGAAAAGGAGGGCCTGGTCCGGACCGGCTTCGCACATCAGCCGCTGCATTACCTGACGACGCTCCGGGCCGGCGAATGGGTGGCGATTCACTACCGGAAAGCCGACTGAGGATGGGCAGCCGGCGCTTCATGATACACAGCCGCACCATCCAGGACGGCTCGGCGACCCTTGATGGCGAGCTGTTCAGGCATATGGCGCGGGTGCTGCGACTCTCTGCGGGTGATCCCGTGACTCTGGTGGATGAACAGGGGGGAGAGCATGATGGGGTGATCGCTTCCATCGGCAGGGAACTGGTGACCGTCACCATCACCCGGTCAAACCATGAGCCTCTCCCTGAGGCGAGCAGCCTGAGGATTACGGTCTGCCAGGCGCTCCCTAAAGGTGAGAAGATCGACCTGATCCTTCAAAAAGGCACCGAACTGGGTGCATATGACTTCTGGCTGTTCGGCGGCAGCCGTTCCGTTGCCCGTGTCCGCGATGACCAGCGCGACCTCAAGCTGGAACGCTGGAACCGGATCGCCGCCGGGGCGGCCCGTCAATGCGGACGGCGGACCGTGCCCGCGGTGCACTGGTACCCGACTGCGGCCGAAGCGGCGGCTGCAGCGACGCACGACCTGCGCCTGATCCTCTGGGAGGAAGAGCGCACCAGCAGCCTGAAAAACAGGCTCGACGGCACCCCGGACCCCGGATCAGTGATCGTTGCGATCGGTCCCGAAGGTGGTTTCGACCCTCGCGAAACAGACCTTTTTATAAGGCACGGATTCCAGAGTGTTTCCCTGGGAACAAGAATTCTTCGGACAGAGACAGCAGCTATTGCCATCGTGGCAATTTTACAGTATATAGGTGGAGATATCTGATAAAAGGAGACATCAATGAAATGTCCTAAGTGCGGATACAACAGTTTCGAGATTTATGACACCTGTAAAAAATGCGCCAACGACCTGGTCAGCTACAAGAATATTCACGGGCTGAAATCCATTGTTCTGCCGCTTGAGACGCGCATTTCAATGGCCGAAAAGCTCATGGCTGAAAAGGGACTTGACGAACAGGCGGCTGTGGTCGATGCACCGGTAGACATGTTCTCTTTTGACACCCCTGAAAATGAATCCACGCAGCAGACGGACTCATTTATCAAGGACGATCCCTTCAATTTTGTCGATGAACCGGCCTCCCCGTCTTCAGGAGGTGACGAATTCTCCTTTAACAAGGATCAGATATCGGCCCAGGCCAAGGCTGAGGAAGAGGCTTTTGCCGACCTCATAGAATCAACCTCACAGATAAAAAGCGAGGGGCCCTCAGCTCAAGAGGCTCAGGAATCGAGTGATTTTTCCTGGGATGACACGCCGACCATAGCCACCGGAGAGGTCAATCCCCCGCCCGAAGACGATTTTAACAGCCTGTTTGGTGACACCGGGGACACCGCGAAGAAATAGTTCACCAGTTGAATCATGCACCCAGCCCTGACAGACAGGATGCGTGCATCTCAGGAATGTTTTCCTCCAAAAGAAGCTCTGATGTACCGCCCTGCCAGGGGCGGAATACGTTCAAACCTGCTAAAAGCCCGTTCCCCTTGAACCTGTTCAGGAAGAACGGGCTTTGGCTTTCAATCCACGGAGAACTGCAGTGTCCCAGCGCATCAGCATCCTTCCGGAAATAATCACCAACAAGATTGCCGCGGGTGAAGTCGTTGAACGTCCGGCCTCGGTCATCAAGGAACTGATCGAAAATGCCCTCGACGCCGGGGCTTCGGCGATCGAGGTTGAGATTGCAACGGGCGGAAGACGGCTGATCCGCATAACCGACAACGGCCACGGCATGTCCCGTGAAGATGCCCTGCTTTCGCTGGAGCGTCATGCCACCAGCAAGATAAAAACCGACAGCGACCTGGAGAGCATCCTGACCCTCGGCTTCCGGGGTGAAGCGCTCCCCTCGATTGCCTCGGTTTCCCGTTTCCGGATCGCCACCCGTGAACCTGAGAGCCCCGAGGGTACCGAGGTGACTGTCGAGGGGGGCAGGGTGCGGGACGTCAAGGCCTGCGGCATGGCACCCGGCACATCCATCAGCGTCGAGCAGATCTTCTTCAACACACCGGCCCGCCTCAAGTTCATGAAAAGCGCCGAGACCGAGACCGGCCATGTCGGGGATGTCATGACCCGCATGGCTGTATCCCGGCCGGATGTGGCATTCTCCTGCATCAGCGACGGACGTGAGCTCCTGAGGGTCCAACGCAGTGACCTGCAGCGGCGGCTTACGCAGGTCATCGGCAGGGACACCTCAGCGCACCTCTACCCAGTCAGCAGCAACGACCCGCAGATCTCCGTCAGCGGATTTGTTTCCGGCCCCTCCCTGGTCCGTTCCGGTATGCAGGCCATGTTCACCTACATCAACGGTCGCTTCGTCCGCGACAAGGTTGTCCAGCACGCCATCCTGCAGGCCTATCGCGGCGTCATCGACCGGGGCCGCTATCCGGTCGTTGCACTCTTTATCCAGCTCCCCACGTGTGATGTGGATGTTAATGTCCACCCCACCAAACACGAAGTGCGCTTCCGCCATCAATCCATGGTGCATGATGCGATCCAGAAGGCTGTGGAAGACGTACTGCGCGGGTCCCCCTGGCTGGAGGGCTCGGCACGGATCCCGCTACCCGCGGCAGCGCCGACCGGCCAGGCTTACCGGGAGCGGATCGCGGCGGCAGCCCAGACATCCCTGACCATGCAGCCCCGACCTCCCTACCAGGCGCATAGCCAGGCTGCCAGCGTTCCGGACAGCGTAGAAGTAGCCCGACCGCAGCAGCCGACCCGGGACGGGACCACCGCCATGTCGGTCAGTGATCCCCGGGAAGCTTTCCGGCCGGAACCGGCAGGCTACTTTTCTTCACTTTCCGTTATCGGGCAGTTTCACGGCGAATACATCCTCTGCCAATCAGGGGGGGAGCTGGTGATTATCGACCAGCATGCCGCCAGCGAACGGGTTGCCTATCAACGCCTGAAGATGCAGTGCCTCGGAGGCGCAGTTGAATCGCAGCGACTGCTCTTCCCCGAGACGGTCGAACTCACCTTCAGCGAGGTCACTGCAGCCGGACGTTTCCATGACAATCTGGCCCGAATCGGCTTCGAGCTGGAGCCCTTTGGCGGCAACACCCTCATAATCACGGCAGTCCCCCGCCTGATCGAAGGTCATGACGCCATCCGCCTGGTTCGCGATATCCTGTCAGACCTTTCCGGTCTCGGTACCAGCGCCGCATTTCAGGACATGCTTGATGGCCTGCTCGCGCGCATAGCCTGTCATTCGGTCGTACGGGGTGTCCACCCGCTGGATTCACGTCAGATCACCGAACTGTTGCGCAGCATGGACGAAACCGACTTTGCCGCCAGTTGCCCCCACGGCCGCCCGGTTTCTCACATTATCAGCCTGGCGGAGCTGGAAAAGATCTTCAAGCGGACATAGAGGCAAAGCCCTATCACTGAGGACTTAGAGGACACTGAGAAAATCATGCAATCAAACGGGAAACAGAGTGAAAACTAACAGGTCAACACCTTTTACGGAGCCTTTTCCCACGTTTTTTCTGTTCGTACCTGTAAAATTGTGCCTGACTTCCTCCTGCTTTTCCTCTGTGTCCTCTGTGGTAAATCGTTTTTGAATTCATCAAGGTGTCTCTGCATGCCCCCTAAAATTCTTGTCATCTGCGGCCCGACCGCCTCGGGTAAGAGCGATCTGGCCCTGCAGCTGGCCAGCCGGCTGGACGGCGAGATCATCAACGCTGATTCCATGCAGGTTTACCGCGGCATGGATATCGGCACCGCCAAGCTATCACCTGTTCAGCTGACAGACATCCCCCATCACCTGATTGACGTGGCCGATCCGGACCAGCCTTTCTCGGCGGCCGATTTTGCCGAGGCTGCCGACAGGGCGATCCGTGACATCTGTTCCCGCGGCAAGCGGGTTATCGTAGCGGGAGGCACCGGGCTCTATATCCGTGCCCTGCTGAAAGGCCTGGTCGATTCGCCGGGCGGCACCGACGAATTAAGGCTATCGTTACACGAGGAGGCAGGCCGGCTGGGTAACGAGGCCATGCTGGAACGCCTGCGCCAGGTGGACCCGGTACTGGCGGGGCGTACCCACCCCAACAATCTGGTACGGATCATCCGCGCCCTGGAGGTTCAGCACCTGACCGGCATCCCGCTTTCCCGTTACCAGCAGGAACATGGCTTTTCCGGGCAGCGTTACCCGAGCCTGCAGATCGGGATCCGGGCCGGGCGGGCGCTCCTCTACAGCCGCATAGACCAGCGCGTGGACCGGATGCTGGAGCAGGGACTGCAGCAGGAGGTTCAACGGCTCCTGAACGCCGGATACAGCCCGGAGGCAAAGGCCATGCGGGCCATAGGCTATAAGGAGATATCCGCCTTTCTGGCCGGAGAGTACAGCCTGGAAGAGGCCGTCCGCCTGATAAAGCGCAACTCCCGTCACTACGCCAAGCGGCAGTTGACCTGGTTCAATGCCGACAGAGACATATTATGGCTTGAATATCCCGCAGAGTTTGATACTATTTTAAAGCATGCAATTGAATTTTTTGATCAGAGGGAGACATGACATGGCAAAGGCACCATTCAATATCCAGGACCAATATCTCAACCAGTCCCGCAAGGAACGCATCAAGGTTGTCGTGCATATGATGTCAGGCGACAAGCTTGAAGGACATATCAAGTCCTTCGACAATTTCTCCGTCCTCCTGGACTCCAACGGCGATATCCTGATCTACAAGCACGCCATTTCCACCATTACCTCGGCCGACGGCACGTTCCGCCTGCATCAGTAGACCGGACATCCTCCGTTCCCGTGGGCACCTGCTCCCGGGAACGGATTCGAACACGAGACCCCATGCACAAAAACACAAAGATCCTGCTGACCGTAGCCCTGCTTCTGGCTTCCCTGTCTGCTGTCGTGCTTTACAACTCCTCCACGGTTTTCCTGCAGCTGTTCATTGCATTCGCCCTGGCCTACATCCTCAATCCGGCCGTTGAATTCCTGGAAAAAAAGCGGGTTAACCGCATCATCAGCATCCTGATCGTCTTCAGCACGGCCCTGATCGCCTGCGCCGGGTTCACGATCTTTTTGGCCGTTTCCATCAGCGGCGAGCTGTCCAGCATGCAGCTCAACCTGCCCGGTTATGCCCAGCGTCTGTATGAAGTCACCCCTGACACGGTCAAGTCGTATCTGAAGATCGAGACACCCGAAAAAATAACCGGGCGCCTGAACGAGCTGCTCCAGCAGGCCCGCGGCATGTCGCCCGACCTGCTCAAACCGGTTCTGGCCTTTCTCCAGAAGGCCTTCTCCTCTACAATCAGTCTGATCCTGACCCTGCTCGGCTATTTCATCATTCCGGTTTACCTCTTCTACCTGCTGGCCGACTGGCCGCGACTGAGGCGTTTCGTGGATTCATTCATCCCCGATCGCTTCCTTGGCAGCTACCGCGAAAAACTGGGCGAGGTCGACACGGTACTGTCAGGCTTCATCCGCGGTCAACTTTCGGTCTGTGCCATCCTGGCGGTGCTCTACAGCATCGGCCTCTATTTCATCGGCATCGACCTGGCCATCGCCATCGGCACCCTGGCCGGCATCACCTTCATCATCCCCTACGTCGGCACGATCATCGGCATCGTGCTGTCGATGAGCATGGCCTTCCTCAAGTTCCACGACATCCTGCATCCCCTGCTCTGTCTGGGGTGGTTCAGCCTGGTTCAGGTGCTGGAGGGTATGGCCATTACCCCCAAGGTGGTCGGCGATAACGTCGGCCTGCACCCGCTGGTGGCCATCGTGGCCCTGCTGATCGGCGGACAGATCTTCGGCCTGATGGGCATGCTGCTGGCCGTCCCGGTCACGGCGGTCCTGCAGGTCTTCCTGCGTTCCCTGGCGGGCTGGTACCGCACCACCGAATTCTACCGCGGAACACCATGAAGGGACTGTTGATCGAAGGGGTCACTCCCGGCTCGATCGCCGCTGAATTTGAACTGCAGGCCGGCGACCGGCTGCTGGCTGTTAACGGCCACCGGATGCACGACCTGATCGACTACAGCTACTACACCTCATCCGAGCAGGAACTGCTGCTGGAGGTCGCCCGCCAGGACGGCGAGATCTGGGAACTTGAGGTGGAGCGGGAGCAGGGTGAACCGCTCGGGCTGACCTTCGCACCACCGGCACCGGCCGGCTGCCGCAACAACTGCATCTTCTGCTTCGTCCACCAGCTCCCCAAAGGCCTGCGCAAACCGCTCTACGTCAAGGACGAGGACTACCGCCTCTCCTTCCTCGACGGCAACTACGTCACCCTGGCCAACCTCAAACCGGCCGAACTCAAGCGGATCATCGAGCAGCGACTCTCGCCGCTGTACATCTCGGTCCACGCTACCAATCCCGATCTTCGTGAAACGATGCTGGGTAAACAGGGCATCCCGTCGATCCTGAAGCAGCTGCAGGTCCTGGCTGCGGCCCGCATCACCCTGCACACCCAGGTGGTGCTCTGTCCGGGCATCAACGACGGCCCGGAACTGGAGCGGACCGTAACCGACCTGGCTGCCCTGTACCCGGCGGTACAGTCTTTGGCGATCGTGCCGCTCGGCCTGACAAAACACCGCCAACGCCTGCCGCAGCTGCAGCCGGTGGACAGCGACTATGCCCGCGCCTTCATCGAGGAGTGGGGGCCAAAGGCAAAGACCGTCAACAGGCGCCTGAAGGAGCCGTTCCTGTTCCTGGCTGACGAATTCTACCTCAAGGCCGGCCTCCCCTTCCCGGCGCTCAGGGAGTACGGCGACCTGCCCCAGATCGAGAACGGCGTCGGCCTGGTGCCACTCTTCCTGCTCGATGCCTCAAAGACAGTGAGGTCGGCCCGCCACCTCGGCGACCTACGGGTGACGGTAGCGACCGGAGTCTCGTCCTTCCCGTTTGTCGCAGAGTTTCTGGCACAACTTGGTGACAAGACCGGTCTGACGCTTATCCCGGTAGCGGTGGAGAACCGCCTCTTCGGTGAGAGCGTCACCGTCAGCGGTCTGGTTTCCGGTGGGGACATCATCGCCGCCCTGGAAGGGAAGGATATCGGCCGGGCGCTGCTGCTGCCGGACGTGATGCTGAAAGAAGGGGAAGGGGTCTTTCTGGATGACATCTCGCCGGAGGAGTTGGGGCGAAAACTGCACTGCAGCACGGCAACCTTCGATTCCACCCCTCAGGGGCTGTACCGGGTACTGAAACGGTTGAATTAACTATGCATGATTCAAGTAGGTTACTTCTCACTTGACGGCCTACATACCAAAATGGGCTGATTGTCGGATATGTTCAATGCCGAGTAAACGAACTTGGAGGGCAAATGAATATCATAAAAATTGCGGTTATAGCTGCATTCCTTGGAGTATCTTCTACGTCCTGGGCCGGATATGGTTCCAATATTGGGATGGGATATATCTCCAAAACAGAAAATACAAAGGTCTATTTGCGATCGACCGGAGATGAAGTAGATGAAACGGTGAAAAAGGGATTCCCGTTTATTGCTTTTGAAAGTAGCGCGGTCATTTCTGGTGTCATGGCCGCTGAGAGCGTTTCAGACGGTCGTCTTCATGTAAGGTATTGGAAAAATGGTAAGGATGCAGTTGGAGGAGAGAATACAGCGTGGATTGATCCAACTGATGTTGAAAAATTTTCCTTCGATTGTTGCGGAGATATAAGGTGTTCAGGGATCAAAGCGGTAATATTCAAGACTCGTACCTACTCTGATTGCTTCAATAGAGCACTCTCGGAGGTAGTATCAAAAAATCAAAAGGCCGGCGATAATTCAAATGCAGAAATCGAAAAGCTGAAATTACAACTCGAAATCGAAAAGTTAAAACTCGAACGTGAAAAACTGAAACAAAGCGAGACAAAATAGTTCCACCATCGGCTAACCCGCCGAAGGTGGTTTAGTCTCAGCCCCGTTGTTGGCTAAAGACATTAATAACCACATATCCATCATTTTGCACCCACTCCTTGACAGTACATACATTTGTACATATAATCAGACCATGGAAATCACTTGGGACGCTAGAAAAGCTTTGTCTAATCCGAAGACTCATGACGGAGTGACCTTTGATGAGGCTCGACAGGTTCTATCGATCCTTGTGCTCTGATTCGCGAAGACAGCGACTCGGAAATCGAACAGAGGTTCGTTACCTTGGGCATGGGAGGAAAAGGGCGGATCCTGGTAGTGGTCTACACATACGGTGAAGAAACAATCCGGATCATTTCGGCATGGAGAGCCAATGAACCGCAGCGGAGGCGTTATGAAAGCCAGTTCTGATACAATGCATGACAGATACAAAGATTATGATTTTGCCGACGCCAGGACGGTTGCCGAAACACCGCACCTTGCAAAGCTTCAGGCAGAGGCCGGCGGTAAATCCCGGATCACCATGCGGGTCGACAATGACGTGCTGGCGGCCTTCAAGGCGCGGGCGGAGTTGGTCGGAGGCAACTATCAGACACTCATGAACGAGGCCTTGAAGCAGTTCAGCCAGGGATTGAAACTATCGGACGTGGTGCGCGAGGCAATTCATGAATCCCTGGAACCCTATCTTGCAACGCGCGCCCGTGCCGGCTCCAAAAAACCGAAGACCGCTTAGCGACACGATCTTCATATCTCGACCGGTTACAACAACAAAGCCGATGCCCCTCATGGAGCATCGGCTTTTTCATTTCAGCTATCCAACGTGTCACATCACTCGTAGGTCTTCCTCAACAAGTGCACCAACAGGCCTGCCACCAGCGCCAGGGCCACGGCTATCGCCCCGGCCAGCTTGCGCCTCCCCTTCTGCTCGTCCAGTGTCGTCAGCGAATTCTCGATCTTCTTCAGATCCGCCTTGATACCGGCCGACTCATCTGTGACCTTCTTCACATCCACGTTGTGGAACAGGCTGTGGAAGCGGTTGCGGGTGGCGAATAGTTCCTTCTCCATCTTCTCCACGTCAGTGCCGGTCTGCTTGTAACCCGAGATGCGGCCGTCGATGGCGACGATGTTCCCTTCGGTCTCCTGCATGGCCGCCTTGATCAACTTGGCCCGTTCATAGCTGTGGCAGCGGCTGCAGGACTTCTCGTTGATCAGCTCCAGTGAGGCCTTGACGATCTGGTGGCTGCCGTGGCAGATCACGCAGTTCGGGCCGCCGGCGGCCAGTGCCCGTCCATGGCCGCTGGCCAGGTAGTCCTTGAGCACACCCACGTGGCAGCGTCCGCAGAACGACGGTACCTCATTGTATTTCGGAGCTCCCAGAAAACCGCGCTCCTTTTTCATGGCATTGGGTGCATCCTTGGGATCGCCGCCGTGGCAGGCATTGCAGGCGATACCGTTCTCCTCGTGGATGCTCCCCTTCCAGAGCTTGACCGGTTCGCCGTATTTACCCTCCATGGCGCTGTGGCAGGTGATGCAGACGGTATCCTCGGCCTGCACAGCCCCGCAGCCCATGGCGATCACGAACACCACAATCAGCCCCGTAAACAACCTGCGCATCATCATGACAGTATCTCCGTATCTCATGAGTAGTGCCCCCAGACGGAGAGCCCGATCCAGAGCAGAAGCCCCCCGATGGCACAGGCCAGGAACAGCGGCCTCTTCAGGGGATGCCGCTCACGCCCGCGGTCGATGAAGGGGAGCAGGGCCAGGAAGGTCATGGCGGCTCCCTGCACCGAGAGGCCGATCAGCTCGTTGGGAAAGATCTTCAGGGTCTGGTAGTTGGCCAGGAAATACCATTCCGGCTTGATGTGCGCCGGGGTCACCAGAGGGTTGGCCGGCAGAAAAGCGTCCCTGGGGAAGAAAATGTAGGGATCGAAGAAGACCACCGCCAGAAAGAGCGCCAGATAGATGAAGACCGAGCGCAGGTCCTCCAGGGCATAATTCGGGAAGAAGGGGATGCCGCCGGGATGCCCCTCGTAGCGGTAGGCATCTCCAGTCCACGGGGTGGTGGTGCCGTCCCGGCCGAAGGGGGGTGTCGATACCCCGGTGCGCTTGAGGAAAAAGAGGTGTGCACCGATCATGGCAGCGATACCGATCGGAATGACCGCCACATGCAGGGCAAAGAAACGCCCCAGGGTGGCCGGACCTACCATCTTGCTGCCGCGCAGGAATTCCACCAGATGCGGGCCGATCACCGGTATGGCGTTGGCGCTGTTGGTGGCCACGGTGGTGGCCCAGAAGGAGAGCTGGCTCCAGGGGAGCAGGTAGCCGGTCAGCGAGATCCCCTGCACCATGGTGAGCAGGATGAAGCCGGTCAGCCAGTTGAACTCACGCGGACTCTTGTAGCTCCCCATGCAGAGCACCGAAAGCATGTGCAGCAGCAGCACCAGCACCATCATGTTGGAACCCACGGCGTGGCACATGCGAATCAGCCAGCCGAACGGGACATCGTTCATGATGTAGGTGACGCTCTTGAAGGCCTTGTCCGCATCCGGGACATAGTAGATCAGCAGCAGAATGCCGGAGACCACCTGCAGAGCGAAGATGAAGAGCAGCACACTGCCCAGGGAATACCAGGCGTTTATATTTCGCGGCAGAAGGTAGCCGGTCAGCTCCTTCTCTACGATCTCGCCTGCGCCGATGCGTACGTCAATCCACTTGTACAGCTTTTTGAGCAATTCCATGCAGCCTCCTGGTTGTTCAACCCACGGTTATGGCGCCGTTGGCCACGGAAAAGGGAAGTTTGGGGAGCGGTCGGGGCGGCGGACCTGAGGTCACCACTCCGTCAGGGGTATAGTGTCCGGCGTGGCAGGGACAGAGGAAATCCTGCTTGTCCTTTTCCCACTGCACGATGCACCCCAGATGGGTGCAGACGGCTGACAGAGCCACAAGTTCACCACCCCGTTTCCTGACCAGTACCGCCGATGACCCGGCATACTCGAAAAATTTGGCTTCACCTTCCGGGACATCCTTCTCGGAGATCACCACCTTGGCGGACGCTCCGCTGCCGGAGCGGGGCGCAAGATACCGGTAGACCGGCCAGAGCACTGCCGCGGCGAATCCGGCGGCAACACCGCCCAGGCATACTCCAAGGAATGTTCTTCTGCCATTGTTGTCCATAATCCCCTCCGGGAACAGAATCTTTACACGTGACTATACCATGCCGCAGCGTGATTACAAGAGGATGTTGCCGGGTATCGCCAGCCATTTCCCTCAATACATGGCCTGGCGGCTTCATCGAACGGGACAGTCGGCAGAGGTTCGTACTCAAATGTGTACCAAATCAACTCAACTGGGTATGCCGTAATCGCGGAGACGCTGACTGCAGCCGGCCTCTGCCATGTATAACCTGCTGATATGTAACTTGAGTCAGCCCGACCGGACTGACCGACTGGCAAATGGCACGTTCCATGCTATAATTTCCGGGTCACTGAACGGACATACTTCTATAATCCAGAAAAATCAATCGCGAAGGTTACCAGATGAAAAACAACCGAGCACCAAAAAAGCAGGGCCTCTACGATCCCCAGTTCGAACACGATGCCTGCGGCGTCGGATTCGTGGTCAACATGAAGGGCAGCAAGTCCCACGAAATCGTTCAGCAGGCTCTGACCGTACTCGTCAATCTCGATCATCGCGGTGCCTGCGGTTGTGAGCCCAATACCGGAGACGGCGCCGGAATTCTCATCCAGATGCCGGATACCTTCCTGCACAAGGCCTGCGCGCTCCTGGGCATGAAACTCCCCGAACCGTCCTACTACGGTGTCGGGATGGTCTTCACATCGCCCAATGCCCCGGAACGGAACAGTGCCCGCCACATCCTCGAAAAAATTCTCCGTGAGGAGGGGGTCGAGATTATCGGCTGGCGTAACGTGCCGACCGACAACTCATCGCTTGGCGAAACAGCCAAGGCCGGCGAACCGCAGGTACGCCAGCTTTTCCTCAAACGTCCCGACGACTGTGCCGACGAACAGGCTTTCAACCGCAAACTGTATGTCATCAACCAGCGCGCGACCAGCGAGATCCGTCGGGCCGGTGTGGATGAGTACTGGTATGTCTCCAGCATGTCCACCCGGACAATCATCTACAAGGGCATGCTCATGCCGGTTCAGGTTGACCGGTACTATCCCGACCTGCGCGATCCTGACATGTCCAGTGCCATCGCCCTGGTTCACTCACGCTTCTCCACCAACACCTTTCCCAGCTGGGATCGCGCCCATCCCTACCATTTCCTGGCCCATAACGGCGAGATCAACACCTTGCGCGGCAATGTCAACTGGATGAACGCACGCCAGTCACACTTTGAAAGCGGACTGTTCGGCGACGACATCAAGAAGACCCTGCCGATCATCAATACCAACGGCTCTGACTCGGCCATGTTCGACAACTGCCTGGAACTGCTGGTCATGGGTGGCCGCTCCCTGCCGCATGCAGTGATGATGATGGTGCCGGAGCCCTGGGAAAGCCACAAGACCATGAGTCCCGAGAAAAAGGCCTTCTACGAGTACCACTCCTGCCTGATGGAACCCTGGGACGGACCGGCAGCGGTCGCCTTCACCGACGGACGCAGCATCGGCGCGGTTCTGGACCGCAACGGCCTGCGCCCCTCACGCTACTACATCACCAGCGACGACCTGGTCATCATGGCCTCCGAAGCCGGCGTACTGCCGGTCGACCCCTCGAAAGTGGTCAAGAAGGGGCGTCTGCAGCCCGGGTGCATGTTCCTGGTCGACACCGAGCAGGGACGCATCATCCCCGACGAGGAGATCAAGCGGGAACTCGCTGAAACCCATCCCTATGCCCAGTGGCTGGAAGAGAACCATATCGATCTGGAAGATCTCCCCTACGCACCCGACATGCCTCTGCCCGACACCACGACCCTGATCCAGCGCCAGCAGGCCTTCGGCTACACCTACGAAGACCAGCGCGCTGTCCTGGCTCCCATGGCCCTCGACGGCATGCAGCCCCTCGGCTCCATGGGTACCGATACGCCGCTGGCGGTACTCTCCAGTCAGAACCAACTGTTGTACAACTACTTCAAGCAGCTCTTCGCCCAGGTCACCAATCCGCCCATCGACCCGATCCGCGAAGAGATTGTCACCTCCACGGCCACCCTGATCGGCTCGGAGGCCAACCTGCTGGAGCCTACGGCAGCCAGCGCCCGGATGATCAAACTGGACCACCCGCTGCTCTGCAATCAGGAGCTGGAGAAATTGCGCCGGATTGACCGGCCCGGATTCAAATCGGCGACTCTGCCGCTGCTCTTTCCGGCAGCCAAGGGCGCCCGTGCCATGGAAAAGGCACTGAAAGCCCTTTTTGCCGCGGCCGATTCGGCAATCAAGGGAGGCAGCAACATCCTGATCCTGTCCGATCGCGGAGTAGACCGGGAACATGCAGCGATTCCGGCGCTGCTGGCCGCATCCGGCCTTCATCACCATCTGGTCAAGAGCGGAACCCGTACGCTGGTATCACTGGTGCTGGAATCGGGCGAACCGCGTGAGGTGCACCATTTTGCCGTGCTGCTCGGCTACGGCGTTGACGCCATCAACCCCTATCTGGCCTTCGAATCCCTGGATGACATGATCCTGCAGGGTATGCTGCCTGAGATGGATCATAAGAAAGCGGTCAAAAACTTCATCAAGGCCTCCATCAAAGGGGTCGTCAAGACCATGGCCAAGATGGGCATCTCTACCGTGCAGAGCTACCGCGGAGCCCAGATCTTCGAGGCGGTCGGCCTGCACGCATCGGTAATCGACCGCTACTTTACCTGGACACCGTCGCGCATCGGAGGGACCGATATCGACGGCATCGCACGCGAGCTGATGGAGCGTCATGCCCGGGCCTATCCGGAACGGGTGGCCCCCGAGGTGACGCTTGCCCCGGGCGGCGTCTATCAGTGGCGCAAGGACGGCGAGGAACACCAGTACAACCCTCTGACGATCACCTCACTCCAGAAGGCGGTCCGCACGGACGACTATCAGGAGTTCAAGGTGTTCTCTTCGCTGATCAACGAACAGAACACGAGCTTCTACACCCTGCGGGGACTGCTTGATTTCCGGGAGAACGTCCCCTCGATCTCCATCGACGAGGTTGAGCCGGTCGAGGAGATCATGAAGCGCTTCAAGACCGGCGCCATGTCCTACGGCTCAATCAGCAAGGAGGCCCACGAGGCGCTGGCCATCGCCATGAACCGCATCGGCGGCAGATCCAATACCGGTGAGGGGGGGGAAGATCCCGAACGCTTCACCTGGACCAATGAACAGGGCGACTCCAAGAACAGTGTCATCAAACAGGTGGCCTCGGGCCGCTTCGGCGTCACCAGCAACTACCTGACCAATGCGGGCGAACTCCAGATCAAGATGGCACAGGGCGCCAAGCCGGGAGAAGGGGGCGAACTGCCCGGCACCAAGGTCTATCCCTGGATCGCCAAGACCCGTCACACCACTCCGGGGGTCGGGCTGGTCTCACCGCCGCCGCACCATGACATTTATTCCATCGAGGATCTGGCAGAACTGATCCACGACCTGAAAAATGCCAATCGCCGCGCCCGCATCAGCGTCAAGCTGGTCTCCGAGGTCGGGGTCGGCACGATTGCAGCCGGCGTGGCCAAGGCCCATGCCGATGTGGTACTGATCAGCGGTTATGACGGCGGCACCGGTGCATCACCCATATCCAGCATCAAGCATGCCGGCCTCCCCTGGGAGCTCGGCCTGGCAGAGACACACCAGACCCTGCTCCTCAACAACCTGCGCAGCAGGATCATCATCGAGGCCGACGGCCAGCTGAAGACCGGCCGCGACGTGGCTGTCGCCGCTCTGCTGGGAGCCGAGGAGTTCGGCTTCGCCACCGCTCCGCTGGTGACCCTGGGGTGTGTCATGATGCGCGTCTGCCACAGCAACACCTGCCCGACCGGTGTGGCCACCCAGGATCCGATCCTGCGGAAAAATTTCACCGGCAAACCGGAGTATGTGGTCAACTTCATGCGCTACGTGGCCCAGGAACTGCGCGAGATCATGGCCCAGCTCGGCTTCCGCACCCTGAACGAGATGGTCGGCCGCGTCGATCTGCTGGAGGCCAGAAAAGCCATTGATCATTGGAAGGCTCAAGGCCTTGACTTCAGCAATATCCTACATCAGCCGCAGGTTGGTCTTGAAGTGGGGCGTTACTGCACCGAGCAGCAGGATCACGGACTGGAGAAATCTATCGACATGACCAGGCTGCTGGACATCTGCAAGCCGGCCATAGAGCGGGGGGAGAAGGTCAGCGCCGAACTTTCGATCACCAACGTCGATCGTGTGACAGGGACCATCCTCGGCAACGAGATCACCCGCAACCATGGAGCGGAGGGGCTTCCCGAAGGGACTGTCAACCTGCGCTTCAACGGTTCGGCAGGACAGAGTTTCGGTGCCTTCATCCCGCGCGGGATTACCCTGCAGCTGTCAGGTGATGCTAACGACTACCTGGGCAAGGGACTCAGCGGCGGAACGATCGTTGTCTATCCTCCCGAAGGTTCGCCCTTCAAGGCCGAAGAGAACATCATCGCCGGCAACGTGGCTTTTTACGGTGCCACCAGCGGCACGGCCTACATCCGCGGCATGGCCGGCGAACGTTTCTGCGTCCGCAACTCCGGCGTCAATGCCGTAGTAGAGGGTGTGGGTGATCACGGCTGTGAGTACATGACCGGCGGCAGCGTGGTCATTCTCGGCTCGACCGGGCGTAATTTTGCAGCCGGCATGAGCGGCGGCACAGCCTATGTGCTCGACGAAGAAGATGATTTCGCCAGCCGCTGCAACACCGAAATGGTCGGTCTGGAACCGCTTGACGATCGCGACAAGGCGATTGTCAGGGCAATGATCGAGAAACATGCCGAACTGACCGGAAGCTCCCGTGCAACGATGATCCTGATCAACTGGGAGGGATATATGAGCCGGTTTGTGAAGGTCATGCCCATGGACTACAAGCGGGTGCTGCAGGCTCTGGATCGGGCCCGGGCCGCAGGCCTCAGCGGTGATGATGCGCTGGCCGCCGCCTTTGAGGAAAATTCACACATGGCGGCTCATTAGATTTCTGGGCCGGATGTTTCTAACCTAAAAACTATCATGGCAGGACATAGGAAACAATTATGGGAAAAACCACCGGATTCATGGAATATAAGCGCGAAGTACCGTCCGACCGGTCACCTTTGGAGCGCATCAAGGACTGGGACGAGTTCCACCTGCACATGCCGGACGCTGACCTGCGCACACAGGGCGCACGCTGCATGGACTGCGGCGTGCCCTTCTGTCACAGTGGTGTCCTGATCAGCGGCATGGCCAGTGGCTGTCCGATCAACAACCTGATCCCGGAATGGAACGACCTCATTTATCGCAACCTCTGGCGCCAGGCACTGGACAGACTGCACAAGACCAACAACTTCCCGGAGTTCACCGGCCGGGTCTGTCCCGCCCCCTGTGAAGGCTCCTGCACACTGGCCAGCATCGACCCGGCTGTCACCATCAAGAACATTGAGGTCAGCATTGTCGAACGCGGCTTTGAAGAGGGATGGATCGTCGCAGCCCCCCCTGCATCCCGCACCGGCAGGAAGGTCGCCGTCGTAGGCTCCGGCCCTGCCGGTCTGTCTGCAGCTGCGCAGCTCAACAAGGCCGGCCACAGCGTAACGGTCTTCGAGCGTGCCAACCTGCCGGGCGGTCTCTTGATGTACGGCATACCCAACATGAAGCTCGACAAGCGGCAGGTGGTGCAGCGCCGTATCTCGCTGCTGGAGGAGGAAGGTATCCGCTTCGTGTGCAATACCGAGGTCGGCGGCCCTGAACTCCCCGCGGAAAAGCTGCGCAAAGAATTCGATGCCGTCGTGCTGACAACCGGTGCCACCCTGCCGCGCGACCTGCCGATCGAGGGGCGCAGCCTGAAGGGCATCCATTTTGCCATGGACTTCCTGACCGCCAACACCAAAGCGCTGCTTGTTGAGGGCAGTGACTTCATTACCGCTCAGGGCAGGGATGTCATCATCATCGGCGGCGGAGATACCGGTACCGACTGCGTCGGCACCTCCATCCGCCATGGCTGTCGCTCGGTAAGCCAGCTGGAGATCATGCCGCGTTCGCCGGACGAACGGGCTGCCGACAACCCCTGGCCGGAATGGCCCAAGATTCACAAGATCGATTACGGCCAGGAGGAGGCCGCCGCCCTGTTCGGTGCCGACCCGCGGGTCTACCTGACGACCGCCACCCGCTTCGAGGGTGATGATGACGGGAATGTAAAAGCGGTACACACCGTTCAGGTGAGCTGGGAGAAGAACGAACGAGGGCAGTTCATCCCGAAACCGGTCCCCGGCACCGAGAAGGTCCTGCCTGCCCAGCTGGTGCTCCTGGCAATGGGCTTTCTTGGACCTGAACAACCCCTGCTGGAGAATCTCGGACTGGAACGGGACCAGCGCAGCAACGTAAAAGCAGAGTACGGGATGTACGCCACCAGCCTGCCGGGTGTATTTGCAGCCGGAGACTGCCGTCGCGGGCAGAGTCTCGTCGTATGGGCTTTCAATGAAGGTCGCGGAGCTGCCCGCGAATGCGACCGCTACCTGATGGGAACGACTGAATTGCCCTAGATAACCTCAACACATCTGGTTCAACAATGAAAAGACCCGCTTCCAGGATTGGAAGCGGGTCTTTTTCTCGCACAACAGAGTCCTGCGAGCTACGTACTATTTCTTTTTGGCAGGAGCCTTTGCCTTCGGTGCAGCTTTTACCGGTTTGGCGGTCAGATCTTTCAGAGCCTTGCCGGGGGTGAACTTACCGTTTGTCTTGGCGGCAATCTTGATGGCCTTGCCGGTCTGGGGATTTCTGCCGGTACGGGCAGCACGGGTAACCGCGCTGAAGGTTCCGAAGCCAACGAGAGTGACCTTGTCACCGCCCTTGATGGCTGCGGTGGTTGCAGCGATGAAACTGTTGAGTGCCTTCTCAGCCTGTACCTTAGTCAGTCCGGCGTCTGCTGCGATCTTTGCTACGAGTTCTACTTTGGTCATAAGCCCTCCTAAAATGAGATTTATCTATATATAGCTCAAAATAGCCGTTGTCTACAAGAAAGTAAGCATTTTATCAGCTTCGGCAATGTTTTTTCTTATCAGTAACATCATTGCGAATCCAGCCGGAACAGGCCTTGAGCTGAATGTTCCCGGTGGATACCCGGTCCGGATGCAGTTTTCCCGCACAGGCATGAATATTCCTCTTGTCCGACAACAGGCCTTATCTGGCTATTTTACTGATTTTAAACAACTAGTCACGTTGAAAGGCACGTTGCGGCAGGGACTGGTTGTTCAACAGCTTTATTTTAGACTTGACTCCGACCGACATATTTGCTAATTAAATCACTTCTTATTCCCCTTTAGCTCAGTTGGTAGAGCAGGTGACTGTTAATCACCTTGTCCATGGTTCGAGTCCGTGAAGGGGAGCCAACAAAATCAGGGAGTTGCGGCGATGTCCGTAGCTCCCTTTTTGTTTGGACCGTAGCATATGCCGTAATAGAATCCAGATTGCTTAATTTTCTGATACTCTGGCAAGACTAAACCTAGAGATAATATCTGCTGCAAACGCTGCATTCCATGTGGGCTACGAGAACCCTTCGCAGTTCAGTCGCGAATATAACCGCTAATTCGGCGCTCCGCCGTTCCGGGACATTACGAAACTTCGTCAGTGTCTGCTGATAGTAGATTGCAACTTCCCCTAATGAAAAGAGCGGAGTCACTGACCTGAACAACCAGGTGCTAGCGGAGGGGCTTTATATGAACGGCAGTCACGAAATATCCAAACGATTGCTGACAGGGGCTGCCATTACAGATGTACTGGACGATCTGGCGACGCTCCGACTCGACATCTTTCCAGAGTATCCTTACCTGTATAAAGGGAGGAGGAAAGATGAACTCTCATATCTCGGCACTTATTCTGAGGCACCTGACGCCTGTATCATTCTCGCATATGATGGGTTGACAGTTATCGGAGCGGCTACCGGTATGCCGCTTATCCATGAAGACGCTCAGATGCTTGACGCCTTTGCCGGGACAGCAATTCCGATTAACGAGGTATATTACGTCGGGGAACTGCTCTTTCGCCCGGCCTACCGCAATTATGGACTCGGCCAGAAGCTGCTTGACCAACTGGAAAGTCACACCCGTTCTCTCGGCCACTACCGCAGACTCACCTGCGCTACAGTTGAGCGCCCCGATAATCACACCTTGCGGCCGCGTGACTACATTCCCATAACAAGTTTCCTTGCCCGAACTGGTTTTGTCCGGCTCTCAGGGGTAACAACCAGCTTCATGTGGTTAGAGACTGATGGTGTCAAGCGGGATCACCCCATGCAATTCTGGATCAAGGAGTTGATTTGATCGATATCCCGACCGATCTTGACACAAGCAGCTGGTCGAAAAGCATCAACAACCGTCACTAAAGGAGAAATACAGATGAACGTCATCGGAATCAACGGCAGTCCACGGAAACAATGGAATACGGCGACACTTGTTAACAAGGCACTGGAAGGAGCCGCAGCACAAGGGGCTGCGACGGAACTGTTTCATCTGTACGACCTGGACTTTAAGGGGTGTAAAAGCTGCTTCGCCTGCAAACTTCGTGGAGGTAACAGTTACGGGAAATGTGTTCTTGACGACGATCTGGCACCGGTACTGGAAAAGATAGCTGCTGCCGACGCACTTGTCATCGGTTCGCCGATATACTTCGGTACCGTCACCGGTGAAACGCGCAGCTTTCTCGAGCGCCTGCTCTTTCCGTACCTCACGTACACTGTACCGTACGGAACGTTGATTCCTAAAAAGATCAAGACCGGTTTCATCTACACCATGAATGTCCCGGAAGAACGGAGCAAGGAGTTTGGATACGAACAGATCTTCACTACCAATGAGCGTTATATGCAACTGCTCCTTGGCTCTGCCGAGTCGCTGTGTGCGTTTGACACCTGTCAGGTGGACGATTATTCAAAAGTAGTGATTGAAAGCTTCGACCCGGTGCACAAAGCGAAACGCCGTACTGAGGTATTACCGCTGGAATGTCAACGTGCCTTTGAGTTGGGGCAGCGGCTGGCTGGAGCGGAAGTGATCGCAGCTTAGTTGCGAAGCGAAGATGCCTGTATCTACAGGTATGACATCAGGTCTGGTATACGGTACTTGAAGCAAAAACTCCATTGGCATGGATCGCACGTTCAACCCCGGGTCCGTATCAACCTGCAGATCAAGGATCTGGCTAACGTGCTTGACACCTCCCATGAACTTGGCGTACCACTGCCACTCACTGCTGCAGATATGGCTGACGGTCTCGGCGACGCCAATCATTACCGTTTGGTACAGTAGTATGAGAAAATGGCCCTCGTTGAAGTAAAACGGTAACCAGAAGGTTGTTCCCATGCGGATAGTCATTGCTCCCGATTCATACAAAGAAAGCCTGACCGCCCTTGAGGTGGCAACAGAAATTGAAGCCGGTTTTCGTGAGATATTCCCGGATGCGGAATACCTCACATTACCCATGGCGGACGGCGGCGAAGGCACTGTCGCCGCCATGGTTGCTGCCACCGACGGGAGACTCGTAGAAGTAGAAGCCACCGACCCTCTCGGCAATCCGGTCAAAGCCTGTTACGGATTGACCGGCGATGGCAAAACCGCAATAATTGAAATGGCGGCTGCAAGTGGCTTGACCCTCGTGCCTGCCGCTCTTCGCAACCCATTGATTACCACGACCTTCGGCACGGGAGAATTAATAAAAGCTGCTTTGGATATGGGCGCCAGGCACCTGATCATCGGCATCGGCGGCAGTGCAACCAACGATGGCGGAGCCGGCATGCTCCAGGCGCTGGGAGTAAGGCTACTTGATCAGAACGGGAGTGAAATTGCATTCGGTGGCGGTGCACTGTTAAACCTGGATCGCATTGATATAAGTTGTATGGACACTCGGTTGGGATCATGCAGTATTGAAGCGGCCTGTGATGTCAACAATCCCTGACCGGGCCTGGGGAGCCAGCGCAGTTTTTGGACCCCAGAAAGGGGCTACTCCAGAGATGGTTGCCCTGTTGGATGACAATCTCTCACATTTTTCGGGGTTGATCATCAGAGATCTGGGGCTGCACGTAGATTCGGCCTCTGGTGCGGGTGCTGCGGGTGGTATGGGGGCAGCCCTGCTGGCTTTTCTGGGTGCCCGTTTGCGGCCGGGCATCGAAATCGTTATGGAAGCAGTCGGACTGGAGACCTATGTGAAAGAGGCCGATCTCGTTATAACCGGCGAGGGGCGCATAGACAGCCAGACTCTTAACGGCAAGACACCAATCGGAGTGGCTCAAATAGCCAAACGCTATGGAAAGCCGGTAATTGGAATCGCCGGCTGTCTGGCAAGTGATGCAGCCGTGGTTCACGGGCACGGCATTGATGCAGTATTCAGTGCACTCAGCCAAGTCAGCACCGTGGACGAAGCCTTAAGGAACGCCGCAGTAAATGTCAGGATGGCTTCACGCAATATTGCAGCGACTCTGAAGCTTGCACGAGAGATGAAAACGGGGACCTTTTGATTTCCATATGAATCGCGCCTGGTTCTCTAGACACTCCTTGTTACCAGAGTGTACCGCCTCAATTGATCGATAAAACCGCAGGGCGGATATTCAAAAAAAGTTCAAACTTGGTGCGATAGGGGTAGCCAAACTAGACAATGGCCGTTTTTCTCACGAGAAACGGCCATTTTTTGTGCGTACTCTACGTTTATTTTAGCTATAAAATCAGAAGGTTGACGATATTCAGTCATCAGGATTCCATCCTTCCAAAAAGAGTTCGAGTGCACGAGTTTTTGGAACGACCTCCTACACCAGACGGCGGCACTCGGTCTTTGCTCCGTTCCGCCGGTGCGCCCCCACGACGTTAAACGTCATGCTGAAATGTTCGACTGGGTTCTGGTTTTTCTTGTTCAATATATTTTTTTTGAAGAGTAAAATTTATCTATGAGAAGCGTATTTTCCTTTTGGTTAAAAGGAGACCGATCATGGAAAAATCAAATATAGGTTGCTGGTTTGAAATATATGTTCAGGATATTGAGCGGGCCAAGTGTTTTTATGAGTCTGTATTCCAGCTGAAACTGGAACGTCTGAACAACCCGGAAGTTGAGTTGTGGGCATTTCCGATGGAGATGGGTAAATGGGGTGCAGGTGGGGCACTGGTCAAGATGGAAGGTGCCGACTCCGGCGGCAATAGCACCATCATTTACTTCAGCTGCGAAGATTGCGCTGTCGAGCAGGCACGCGTTCCGGTCGCAGGCGGGCAGATCCTCCGTAAAAAATGGTCCATCGGAGAATATGGTTTTGTCGCTCTGGTTGTTGACAGCGAAGGGAATACCATTGGGCTGCATTCACTGAAGTAATTAATATCATTAGTAATCTGCTGCCAAACAAACCAATGGGGTCTAAATTCAATGTTTGAATTTTAATTCGGACCCCCAAAATAGGACCCCGTTTGGTCCTCTGACTTAACCGGAGTTTACGGGAGTTGTTTATGAACAGAGATGAATTGGCAATTCGAGCACTCCTGGATGAGTGGACTCGGACTACGCGTGAAGGCAGGCAGGACGAGGTTCTCACAAATCACGACGATAACGTTCTAATTTACGACGTGTTACCACCAATGAAGTATGAGTCAGCCTCTGCATATAGGGAGAGTTGGGATGAGTGGCAACCGGACACACAAGGCGAAATGCGCTTTGAGCTTGAAAACTTGTCAATAACTGCGGGAGTCGACGTGGCCTTTGCTCACGGTATCCTCCAATGTGGCGGCACTTTACCTGATGGCAATTCATTTCGAGATACGGTACGTGCTACGTTCTGTCTTCGCAAAATAAGAGCTCAGTGGAAGATTTTTCATCAGCACATATCAAAGCCTTATGATATTCAGTGATGCAGTGCTGTTGGCGACAGGAAAGGCAGGATCACACGATGCGAAAACTGATCATGTGGAATCTCATCACCATAGATGGTTACTTCGAGGGGACCAAACACTGGGATTTGCCCTGGCACGAACAGGTTTGGGGCGAAGAACTTGAACGATTCTCCCTCGAACAGTTGGAGTCGGCCGATGTGCTTTTGTTCGGGCGCGTGACATATGAGGGCATGGCCGCATATTGGCAAACGTCCGGGGGTAAAATTGCGGATTACATGAACAGTCTTCCGAAGGTGGTCTTTTCACGCACTCTTCAGACGGCCGCCTGGAACAGTACCAGACTGGTAAAAGAAAACGTTGCGGAGAAAGTAGCCAGACTGAAGCAACAGGGCACTGGGAACATATTCGTCTTCGGGAGCGCTAATCTCTCGAAGACTCTTATGAATGAAGGACTCTTTGATGAATATCGACTTGGTATTGCACCGGTCATTAATGGCGACGGCAGGCTATTGTTCAGTGGCGGATTGAAATCACAAAGGCTTGAGTTGCTCGAAACATGCCCGCTTTCTAACGGCTGCGTGATCCTTCGCTATCAGAAAATGGGGTAAATACCTCATCCAAAACTGGTTCGTCTAACAACGTCATCAACACAGACAGGCAAAAGCGCAGCTTCTCTCAGCATTTGACTGCCGGTTACCCCAACCTGCTTTACCAGTAAATCTTACAGAGTTCTCCCACATCAGAGGTTCTTCCCAAGACCCCATCGGCAGTAAAATCGGCAAATATAATCGGGTAAAGGTAAGTTTTATTGCAATTTATTCAACACTGTTGTGCTGTTACGCACTTTAGTAATCGGCAGATAAATCGGCAATAAGGAACACGACATGACCGACTCAATCAGTCAGATGACCCCACTGCTTCCGGAACAGGCCGATAATCTTCAGGATCTGGCCCTGGAGGTAGTTCAGCGCTCGGCAGCGCTCGGCACCAGGCAGCACCAGGCAGCACCCGGTTACCCTGCAAACCCTGCGCGAATTGCTGCGCATCATCAACAGCTACTACTCCAATCTCATCGAAGGGCACAACACTCACCCCCACGATATCGTCCGGGCCATGCAGCAGCAGTACGACGCCGAACCGGCCAGACGCAACCTGCAACTTGAAAGCGTAGCCCATATTTCCGTGCAACGATTGATGGAAGAGCGGTTACATGAAGAGCCAACCGTCAACATTGCCGGACAGGAGTTTCTCTGTTCGCTGCATCGGGAGTTTTTCAAGCTGCTGCCTGAAGAATTCCAGGTCATGACGATTCCGGATACCGGCCGGGAAATCCGGGTGATGCCGGGTGAGTTGCGCACACAACCGGTCAAGGTCGGACAGCATCTACCGCCAGGGAATAACAGCCTGGAGGCATTCATGGTACGGTTCGACGAATCGTACACTCCCGAAAAGCATCACGGCGCTGTCAAGCTGGTGGCGGCGGCAGCAGCCCATCACCGGCTGATGTGGATACATCCGTTCCTGGACGGCAACGGCAGGGTAGCCCGCCTGTTTACCGAGGCCTACCTGCACCGGATTCCTGTCCATGGATTCGGTCTCTGGTCGGTCAGTCGCGGCCTTGCCCGGAGGAATACCGATTATAAGGCGGCACTGACCCGGGCCGATGCGCCGCGCCGCAACGAGCTGGACGGCAGGGGCAACCTGTCCAACGAGGGCCTGGTAAAATTCTGTCGGTTCTTCCTGGAAGTCTGCCTCGATCAGGTGGAGTACATGAACACCCTGTTGCAACTGGACGGGCTGGTGGAGCGGATCAGAAACTATGTGCATTTGCGCGGCACCGCCATGATCCCCAATCCGCCCGGCATGGAAAGTCTCCGCCCGGAAGCCGGCAGAATGCTGCAAGAGGTACTGCTACGGGGCGAAGCGCCACGGGGATCGGTCATCGAGGAATCCGGCCTGAAAGAGCGGACCGGCAGAAACTTGCTGGCCCAGCTGGGGGCGAGGGGTTGCTTGTTTCCGACACCCCCCAAGGGGGAAGTGCGGATCGGCTTTCCGATTCATGCTGCCGGCTGGTTTTTCCCGGAGCTGTACCCGGTGTTGTCGCGGTAGACCAAGCGAATCGTTCTCACGCGACGGCGCACCAAAAGTAGGCGCCTCCCGCAATGATGAAAACTATTAAGACGACAGACTCCGTGACAATAGTTCGTAGTCGGCGAGCTTCCTCTCTAATAACCCGATCTCATCGCAGGTGTAGACTGACTCTCCCCGTTCGATCTCATTTTGCAGGTCGCTTATGATCTCTTGGATTGTAGGCTGCCGGTTGGGTGATTCCTCAAGACCAAGCAGGCGTAGATTCTTTGCTTTCATGAAACTTCCTTTCTGTTACGAATACTAATAACATAATCGCACCTGGTTCTCTAGACACTCTTTGCTTTCGGGGAATGCCACCTCAGGTGCACAATCGAACCGTACGGAGAATCTTCAAATAAAGTCCAAAGTTGGTGCGACAACGGGAGCCAAAGGGAATGGTGTCAGCAGCCTGATCTTTTCATACAAATAAATTGCCTGGCAGGACTTGTGTTCTGGTTCGCCGGTGATATGGTTACACACTATGCGGGTGAAATGCGTGATCATGTCTCTAACACCCGGATTGGTTTCATACCGGTGAGCATGAAGGCAGTGGCCCTGAATATCGTGACGAGTGGTTGACTGGCTGAGAGAGCCCCTCATGGACAACAGTAAAAAGATTTCAAAAGCCCGAACCGGGCTTCACAGGAAAAATGTGCAACAGACCACCTCGCAAGAGGCCGCCGCTGAAACGTTCAAGGGTGACTCGGACGCGAAACGTCTGTTACACGAACTGCAGGTGTACCAGACTGAGTTGGAGACACAGAATACAGAACTGCGGCAGGGGCAGCACGACCTGGAGCACCTGCTTGAAGAGTATACGACCCTGTTTGAATGTGCCTCGGTTGGTTATGTAACACTTGACCGGGACGGGCATATCCTCAAGATCAACCTTGCCGGTGCCGACCTGGTCGGCATGGTTCGGTCACGTGTCAACAACCTGCTTTTCAGACAATTTGTTGCCGAAGTCGATCACTCTCTGCTCACAAATTTTCTGGAAAATGTTTTCAGTGCACACTCCGGAAAAATCACCTGTGAAGTGAGGCTGCTGCAGGCGGGGAAGCCGATAAAGTTTGTGCAGTTGGAGTCTATGCCGAAAGCCTCAAACCAGGAGAATCTGGTTGCGATGACCGACGTCACAGGGCTTAGGCTTGATGAGCAGAAGTTCAGGATTGTGGCCGACAATACCTATGACTGGGAGTTTTGGATCGAACCGGGCGGCAGGTTTCTTTACAACTCGCCGGCCTGCATGAGAATCACCGGCTATGATCCGGCCCTGTTTCTGACGGAATCCGAACTGCTTGACCGGATAATCCACCCGGACGACAAGGATGTTTTTGCTCATCACAAGCATGCGGCTGCAACTGCAGGCAAGGTGGATGAAATCGATTTCCGTATCATCCGGGCCGATGGCGAAATCCGCTGTATTGCACACGGATGCCAACCGGTCTATGACCGTAAGGGTAACTTTCTGGGCGTCAGAGGGAGCAACCGCGACATAACCCGGCGCAAACTTGCAGAGTTGATCATGCAGGCACGCCTGAGAATAAGCGATTATATGTTCGGCCGTTCGATTGAGGAATTGCTGACAAAAGTTCTGGATGAAGCGGAGGATCTGACCAACAGCAAGATCGGATTCTTTCATTTTCTGGATACTGATCAGGAAACCCTGTCACTGCAGGCATGGTCAAGCCGGACGCTGTCGTCCATATGCTCGGCCGAAGGCAAGGGGCACCTCTATCCACTTGAGAAAGCCGGGGTGTGGTGTGACGGTATCCGTGAGAAAAGGCCGGTAATTCACAACAATTATGAATCGCTGCCGAACCGGAAGGGAATGCCGGAAGGGCACGCCCCGGTATTTCGGGAGCTTGTGGTGCCCATATTCCGCAACAACCTGATCGTTGCGGTATTAGGTGTCGGGAACAAGGCGGTTGATTACACTGATCAGGATGTCGAGACCTTACAGCAGCTGACAAATATTGCCTGGGACATTATTGAACGCAAGCAGATGGAACTGACCCTCAAGGAAAGCGAGCACCGTTTCCGGTCCCTGTATGAGAACCTCAATGAAGGCGTTGCCCTGCATACCTTCATATACAACGAAGAGAATGAAATCATTGATTACCGGATCGTGGCGGTTAACAAGGCCTATGAGACGATACTCGGAGTCGATAAAAGCACGGTGCTTGGCAAAAGCAGCTGTGAAGCATACGGTGCGGTTACCCCTCCCTACCTGAAGGAGTTCAGTTCGGTCATAGATTCGCGTACCGGTCTCATTTTCGAGACCTATTTCCCGCCCATGCAGAAGCATTTCCACATCTCCGTCATCCCCTGGGAGAAAAACGGATTTGCTACGATTTTCTTTGATATAACACAACAGAAAAGTTACGAACATCAGCTCAAGCAGCTCAACCTCTCTCTGGAGGAGCGCATTACCCAGGCCGTTGATGACATGCGCCAGAAGGACCAGATGCTGATCATGCAGGAGCGGCGGGCAATTATGGGAGAGATGATAAACAATATCGCACACCAGTGGCGACAGCCGCTGAACGTGCTTGGCCTTTATCTGCAGGATCTGACATACGCCTTCGACTCGCAGGAATTCGACAGGCAGTATCTTGACACCAGCATCGACAACTCCATGCGCCTGATAGAGCATATGTCACAGACCATCGATGACTTCATGAACTTCTTCAGGTCTGACAAGAGCACGTCCCTGTTCAGTGTCAACCGGGTTATCACCCGAACGCTCTCCCTCATAGAAAAAAGCCTTCTGGTCCAGCAGATAAAAATCGATTTCCAGGCCGATGACGATCTGTTCATTAACGGTTATCCCAACGAATACGCCCAGGCGATCCTCAATATACTTGTCAATGCCCGTGACGCTCTGGTTGAAGCTCCTGTGGATAATGCGCTTATTTCGATACGGTCGTTTGCGGAAGGAGGCAAAACGGTCGTAACGGTCACCGACAACGCAGGCGGCATTGCCGATGATATCATCGGCAGATTGTTCGATCCCTATTTTACGACCAAGGGTCCGGACAAGGGCACGGGGATCGGCCTTTTCATGTCGATGACCATCATTGAGAAAAACATGGGCGGGAGTTTGACGGTGCGCAATACCGGGAGAGGTGCCGAGTTCAGGATCGAGGTGTGATGCAGCGTGCTTCTCCATGAACCGTCTGATCATCGATGTCCTTGACAGTTCCCGCACTGCCGGCCAGGCGGCCCGATGCATTTCCGGCTTGTGGCCCGCAACCGGTTATGCCCGTTTTCCACTGAGGGCCCCCTCCGTCACCCTTTTCAGATTACGACCGCACCAGCCCCGGGAACATCCCCGGGAAAAAAGCCACCGCAGGGCGCATGCCGTGATCAACCTTTCCGGTTGACTGCACGGTGAAAAACGTTGTATTAAAACCGCGTGATTTTAAGAAGATACAACGGGGAAAGAGATGGTTGCTGCTCTGGATGTTGTGACGCGGCACCAAAGCCGCTCCCGTCAGCCCTGGCCTGAGCGGCGGCTTTCTGGATGGCACAGCCATGCTGAAAGGCACACCGGATTCGTTAACCAGCTCGCATCTTGATGGAGGGATTCATGAATACACCGACTGCACAGAAACAACAACCGCATGATCAGTCAGCCGCCGGACCGGTCAATGTCGATACTCATACGGAGGGTCCGGACATTCCGGAAGGCATGTCAAAGCTGATGTATGCCGCAAAGTACGGCCTGCTCACGCCGCTGCGGGAACAGCTGCTGACATCAGGGCTGGACGTGAACGCCCGGGACGAATACGACGATACTGCGTTGATTGTCGCGGCGAGAAATGGCCGGACCGGGATAGTTAAAGAACTGTTGCAGGCACCGGGAATAGAGGTCAACGCCAGGCGGCCGCTTGGCAAGACAGCCTTGATGCACGCAGCGAAAAACGGCAAAACCGAGATGGTGAAGCAGCTCCTGAGCATGCCGGGGATAGACCTGCATGTCATCGATAAATATGGCAGGAGTGCGCTGATGTATGCCGAGGAAGAGTCACACACCGAAATAGCACAGATGCTCCGGGATGCGCTTTCAGCACCCCGCTGACTACTCTCTCTCCTGAGCGGTGGAAAATCTGAAGTCCAGCGAGCTGTATTGCCTGTTGAGTGCGACTGTTTTCGGCAGCTG
Organism: Geobacteraceae bacterium; assembly: GCA_016720395.1. Classification (GTDB taxonomy): domain Bacteria; phylum Desulfobacterota; class Desulfuromonadia; order Geobacterales; family Pseudopelobacteraceae; genus CAIPTY01. The sequence continues at coordinate 229,852 of JADKKR010000001.1, forward strand.
CCGCGAGGTCGGTCCCCACAGCTGAACAGGTCCGGGAGAGCTGGAAAGGTCACTCTCCGCCCAGAGCTTTCTTCTGGACTCGAAGTAGATAAACGCAGGAGAGTCCAGCTTGACCAGGGCCTTTTCAATGACCTGTGCAGGTTTCCCCTTACGTATTTCAATATCCAGCAGACTGGCAATCGGTATTCCCAGAGGCCGGGCGCCCTTATCCAGGTCTGACAGGCTGGCCATATATCCGGTACGGCCATCCAGGATCAACGAACCCGCAGTAGCCCCCAGATTATAGGTGTAGGACGAATCGAAGACGGTCGAAGCACCGCAACGGGCCTCATAACCGAAAAAGTGATTTAAGGACTCAAATTTCACATTTTCATCCAACTCACTGATTCTCGCCTTTACCGCACTGCTTAACATCGTCTCGGTTTCAATCTGTGAAACAGGCAGGTTCCCGTGTTCGTCACGGTCGGCCATGAGCTTGTATTTTATGGGATCGGGCAGGGATTCCAGCAGTTCTCCGTGGCTCTGGGTCAATTTTGAATACATGAGCAGCAGTTGTTCCCTGATATTCATGCCGCTCAGTTCATCTTTGAACTGAGCCATCTTATCGTTCAAATCATCGATCATGGTTGTAAAGCCGGGGATAAACTCGATCAATCCTTCCGGCACGAGGACGACACCATAGTTCAGGCCTTTTTTGGCGCGCTCGATTATAGTGCCGGCGATGGAATCCACGATTTCGGACAGGGTAATATCGCACTCCCGAACCTCTTCGGAGATCAGCGCAATGGTCGGATGCGTCTGCAAGGCAACTTCCAGAGTCACATGCGAGGCAGACCGTCCCATCAGGCGGACAAAGTGCCAATACTTCAGGGAGGATCCGGTATCACGCAGCAGGTTGCCCACTTTCTCGGCATAAATCTTGGTAGCGGTATCAAACCCGAATGAAATCGGCAGTTCATCTCCCAGCTGCAGGTCACCGTCAATCGTTTTCGGCACACCGATTACCTGGACACCGCTGCCATCCTCCTTTACATCGGAAAACAGCTTTTCTGCCAGCAATGCGGCATTGGTGTTGGAATCATCTCCGCCGATAATGACGATGGCGTCAATGGCATGTTCCCGGCAGACGGTTCTCACCTTGTCTATGTCTTCAGGCTTTTCAATCTTTGTCCTGTCAGTACCCATGAAATGAAATCCACCGGTATTCCTGATCTGCAGGATATGAACCCCGGTTATCTCAAACATGTTCCCCTTCAGCAGGCCTTTCGGGCCGGCCTTGATCCCCAGCAGGGTGTTTTCAGGGCCCAGGATCTGCTTGAGGCCCGCCACCACATTATGTCCTCCGGCTGCAGGACCGCCGGAAAAAAGCACGGCGACCCTTTTACCGGATACCTGTGCCGTCATGGTATCCCCGGCTGCCAGGATACTGTTCCTGGATGCTGCGATAGAATTCGGGAACGAATCGGCTATCTCACCGGAAGGCTCGAGAACTCTTGTCCCCGCTCTGAAGGTAATCGGCGCCAGGCTGCCCGACTGTGTAAAAGCATCGCAGACAGGCACATCCATGGCTCTGATAGCGGTCTCAAAGAGTGAATGGCCATTTTCCATCCTCTTGAGGGAGTCACCCAGGGTAGCGTTGACTGCATTTTCCACATGCAAGCTGTCGGTCAATTTATTCATTTTCTGAGCCTTTCCCTACCGAGTGAAATACCGAGCATTGTTCTGTATCAGGGGTTATGCAAGGAGAGTCAACATGCGTATCACGCACGTTCAATGTGAGCTGTCGAACAGACCGCCTATTCAGCCCGTCAACCCAGCGATACACCATGTAACGAAATATAATGATTGTGTTTATTGCGGTCCCGCATCTCCCGGGATTCGAGCGGTCAATTCTAAGGACGGCACCGCTGAAACTCAAGGATAAAATATCATTCCCGCTATAAACTTTCCCAAGGAGACCATTTTCTCATCATAACTCCTTTACTCCCGGCCATTTCCCCTTCCCCCGCTAATTTTCAAAACATTCACCAACCCGCCATATTGATGTAACCTTACCATGCTAGGATGCCCTCCAAATACACGTGGAGGGATTATGAGCGACAAGTCGGCAAGGCTTCGGGATTTTGCCCGCCAGCGCCTGCTACGTTTATTTATCACGACCGGTTACAGAATAAATCCAATAAGGCATCCTCTTCTGTAACATTTGACCGGCAGGAATATTGTTAGCCCACTATTGCAATACGTTAGATGAGATCTATACTTACAGCTTATAACCCAATCAGGAGGATACCATGATTTTGTATGTCATGCGGCACGCGGAAGCGATAGAAGGAAGTGACACCCTGCAGGATGAATGGCGTTACCTGACCGAAAAGGGGAGAAATACGGCTAAAAAGATGAGTTCGTTGATTTCAAAGAGCGGCCCAAAGTCGCGACTGACCATCACCAGCCCCCTGACCCGCGCGGTGCAGACAGCCGAGATCGCAGCAGAAAAGGCCTGCCGGAGAAATGTCCTTGTCGCGAGCACACTGCTCCTTCCGGGGGCTGACATCAATCAGTTGGTCACGCACCTGAAAGGCTGTACCGATGCAGGGCGTGTCATGGTCGTTGGCCATGAACCTCAACTTGGTTATGTGATTGCGAAGCTGCTTGACTGCGAAGACCGGGCTATTACCCTGAAAAAAGGTGCCTGTGTGGCATTGAAACTTGATCCGAAACATCTTGATAAACCGGCCGGATTTCTCTGGTATCTGGCACCAAACAGAAAACACATCACGTCCATCAAAAAAGCATTTCCTCAAGGATAAAATGATGTTCAAAGGGAAGGATGCAACCATGACTGTCGTGAACAAATCAAAATATATTGAAATCGGACGCAGGATGAGGGAGATACCGCTTGAAAAACATGTGTCGAGCTACGAATGGGAAGAGCTGGTGCAAAGGTTGTGTGCATCGGGTGATGCCGGTTTGCGCGATGTCGGAGTCAAGGAACTGTATGACTTACTGAATAAACGCCCCGTAGGCGGTGGGGTGTAGCAAACCTTCAAACAATCAGAACTCGTTTTGAAGCCTTCGCGGAGAGAAGCGTACCGCAATGATCCTGATACAGGCCAGCGAGAGAACCAGGGCGATGACCATTGCAACCCCCTGCCAATCCATGTCCCGGTACCAGAAGGCCATGACCTCGGTCAAAACAGTTACAATCACCGTATCAATTATATAGGTAACCTTTACCCTTCCTTCGGTAAAATAGGCCAGAGCGGTACGAAGAACTTCTACGATTGCAAGTACGGTAAGCATATCCACAAGTATCGATTTGAACGCTGAATGAAAATCTCCGTTCAAGACCAGCCGCAGATCGTACAATGTGCATCCGACACCGGCCAGTATTGCCAGCATTATCACAAAGATCAGAAGCGATAAGAGCACGCGCGCCGAACCTTCAAAAAATCGTGTTATTTTCAGATCAATGGTTTCTTCTCTCCACATCGGCATAAACTCCCTTCACGAACCTGAATTCGCAGCTATTGAACTGTCAATGATGACACCATGTTTGTCCGGCAGGGTCTTTGGCCGGTGACAGGCGCCGCAATAAGTACCTTCATGCAGTTTCGTCCAAAGCACCAGATTTTCAGAATCGCACCAGTCGCAGCACCAGAAGTAATAGTCTTCGTTAAGCCGAATTTTCATCGTCTTCTTCCTCCTCTCTTTTTTATCAAGTATATACGATCAGTATTACAATCAGGTTGAGGTCAGATAAAATCTTTGTGAATTCTGTTGACACACGTCCCTGCGCGGATGCAATTTCTACAAAATCTTTATACGACTGCAACATAACTGTAACAATTCTATGTTACAAAAGATCATAACGATTTATATTCACATGATATTTTATGGATCTGGAGCATGACATGAAGAACGTGCTGATCATCGAGGACGAAAAGGACCTGGCGGAACTACTGGCATTCAACCTTGAGAAGGAAGGGTATACCGCCACCTGCGTCCACGACGGCAAACAGGGCCTGGAACGGGCCGCGGCCGAACCGCCTGATCTGATCCTGCTGGACCTGATGCTGCCGGGAATGCTGGGGACCGAGGTCTGCAAGGCGCTCCGCAAGGATCCGCGCACCTCACAAATCCCGATCATCATGATAACGGCAAAAGGCGACGAGATTGACCGTGTGGTAGGGTTTGAGGTCGGGGCCGATGATTACATCGTCAAACCGTTTTCCATGCGCGAGGTGGCCCTGCGGGTAAAAGCCGTCATGAGACGTGTCGAGCCTGACGTGCAACAGGCGGCGGCTGATATTCTTAGCATAGGTGATATCATCATCGACAAGCAGCGTCACACGGTTGCCAGTGCCGGTCTTGATGTCGAACTGACCAGCACCGAATTCAAACTGCTGCTCTACCTGGCTGAAAAGAAAGAGTGTGTTCAGAGTCGCGAGAAGCTGCTGCAGAATGTCTGGAGCTACAACAATGCGGGAGATACCCGGACCGTCGACACACATGTAACCCGCCTGCGCGGCAAACTGGGCACACCCGGCGACATCATCAAGACCGTCCGCGGTTTCGGCTACAAGATCGAGGAGTAACATGGGATTCCGAACCAAGCTGGTGCTGTCCTACATCTTCCTGATCGTACTGATCACGGGAAGTTTCTATCTCTATTTCAATCATACCCTGCAGAAAGGGATGATCGAGGAGAGCCGGGCCAACCTGGCCAGCCAGACACAACTGGCCCGCCTGCTGGTGACCAGTGACAAACAGGTTACATCTCCACAGCAGCTTGCCGAATCGATTGGAACCGCGATCAAGGCCAGGGTGACGCTGATCGCGCCCGACGGCAGGGTGATCGGCGATTCGGATGTGGGACCGGCACGACTGGCACAGGTGGAGAACCATCTGCAGCGCCCCGAGGTGCAGGAGGCGCTCAAGAACGGTAGCGGAAGCGCCCTGCGCTATTCTGAAACCCTGCGGACCTCGATGCTCTATTCGGCCATGACCTACCGTAGTGGATCCACAAGTGGCGTCATCCGCCTGGCGATGCCGCTGGAATACCTGGCATCTGCCCGAAGCGCCCTGCATGGCATGGCTGGCGGAGCTGCGCTGGCAGCCATACTGATCGGGCTCCTCTTCAGCTATGCCCTCTCCAACCTGACTTCCAAGCCGCTGCGTGACATGGCCGACGCCGCAGCCCGCATCGGCCGGGGGGGGAGTAAAGCCAGGATCCCGGTGGTTTCCAACGACGAGATCGGCATGCTGGCGGGTGTCCTGAATGACATGTCGGAACGTATTGAAGATCAGGTGCAGCGACTCTCGGCTGAAAAGCAGCGCCTGGATACCATCCTGCGCAGCATGGGTGAGGGGGTCATGGTAACGGCTCCCGATGGTGTCATCATCATGGTCAACCCTGCCTTCCGCCGGCTCTTCTCGATTGCCGGGGAAGTGGAAGGGAAAAAACTGGTCGAGATCTCACGACACCCCGATCTGCTGGAGTCCTTCAACGATATCGGCAAACCGGATGTTAATGATCTGTTACGGGAAATCTCCATCAAGCCCAATGATATTACCCTGTTTACGCACTGGGTCCCGTTGAACGTCGATGGCATCAGACAGGGAATTGTTGCGGTGTTCCACGACATCAGCGACCTGAAGAAGGCGGAAAACATGCGCAGGGATTTTGTCGCCAATGTTTCCCATGAACTGCGGACACCGGTGACGATCATCAAGGGCTATGCCGAAACCCTGCTGGACGGCACCCTGGAATCCGACCCGGTCCGCGCAGCCCGCTTCGTGGAGATCATCTCCAGTCACTCTGAGCGCCTGACCAACCTGATCAACGATATCCTCACCCTGTCCAGCCTTGAGACAAAAGAGGCCATACTCGAACTCAGTCCGATCGACGTTTCCGGGACAATTGCCAAGGCCTGCATGCTGCTGCAGGAGCGGGCCGTTCAAAAGAATATTGCCATTGTCAATGAATCCATCGGCGGTTCTTTGCCGCGCGTGATGGCAGACCAGGGTCGACTGGAACAGGTCGTGGTCAACCTGCTGGAGAACGCCATAAAATATACTTCCGATGGCGGTACGGTACGCCTGTTTACAGAAGATGAAGACACATTTATCAGGGTATCGGTGGCGGATACCGGCATCGGTATACCCTTCAAAGACCTCCCGCGCATATTCGAGCGTTTTTACCGGGTGGATGAGGCCAGGACCCGCGAGCAGGGCGGGACCGGACTCGGCCTGGCGATCGTGAAGCATATTGTCCAGCTTCACGGTGGAAATGTTTCCGTAACAAGCGACCCGGGCAAAGGGTCTGTCTTCTCTTTCACACTGACAAAGGCCTGATCAGTATCAATATTTAACCAACCTTTTTCCTCCCTGTAACATGGCTGTAACAGTAGTCTGCTATGATACAGACATATTGTAACAAACCAACCAGGAGGAAAATTCAATGTACAAAAAGTCGATTCTGGCCGCCCTGCTCGTAATGGTTACCGCTGTGGCGGCTCACGCCGAAAAAGTGACCGTAGACCCCAAGATCAAGAAGTACTCCCCTGCGGCCGGGGTGGCCGGCAACCTGGGCAGCATCGGTTCCGATTCCCTCAATAACCTGATGACCTACTGGGCCGAGGGATTCAAGAAGAAATACCCCAACGTCAATATCCAAATTGAAGGCAAGGGTTCCAGCACCGCTCCTCCGGCTCTGATTGCCGGCACCGCCCAACTCGGGCCCATGTCCCGCGAGATGAAAGGTTCCGAGATCGAGGAGTTCGAGAAGAAGCATGGCTTCAAACCGACCAGGATCGGCGTGGCGCTGGATTCCCTGGCGGTATTCGTCAACAAGGACAACCCGGTCAAGAGCCTGTCGCTGGACGAGGTCGATGCCATCTTCTCCAAGACCCACAAGCGCGGTGCTGCCGATATCTCCACCTGGGGACAGCTGGGTGTGGCCGGCAAGCTGGCCGCTATGCCGATCAGCCTTTACGGCCGTAACTCGGCCTCCGGAACCTACGGTTACTTCAAGGAACACGCCCTGAACAAGGGAGACTTCAAGAACAGTGTCAAGGAACAACCCGGCTCCGCCTCAGTCGTGGAAGGCGTTGCCAAGGATATCGGTGCTATCGGCTACTCCGGCATCGGATACGCCACCTCGGGCGTGCGTGCCGTACCCCTCTCCGCCAAGAAAGGCGGCAAGGTCGCCGAAGCCAACTATGCTAATGTTCTGAACGGCAGCTACCCCATGAGCCGCATGCTTTACATCTATGTAGCCAAGAAGCCGGGCCAGCCCCTGCCCAAGGTAGTTGAAGAGTTCCTGCGCTATGCCCTCTCCAGGGAAGGACAGGAAGTCGTCGTCAAGGACGGCTATGATCCGCTGCCGGCCAAACTGGTTGATGCTCAGATAAAAGCGCTGAAGTAGCCTTCGAAGAATATACCTGTTACGACCCCCCTCCTTCCGGGGAGGGGATTTTTCTGTAGAGAGCCCGGGGCACAATGGCAAAAGATTTTATCGATACATCACGGCGCAACGACCGTCTCGCCGAGATTCTGATTCGCATCGGCGGGATTCTGGTCATCGTCTCGGTGATCTGGATACTGGTAATGATCTCCCGTGTCGCCCTGCCGCTCTTCTACCCAGCCACTGCACGGATTGCGGCCACACTGCAGGTACCCGCAACCATCATTTCCGCCAAGGTTATGGCGATCGGGGCAGAAGAGAACCAGCAGGCGGTCTTCATCCTGGATGAAAGCGGGACCTTTCATTTTCTGAAAGCAGCCGACGGCTCCGTTTCGGCCAGCATCAAGGCACCCGTTATCCCCAAGGGGGCTGTTCGCATCGCCTCTGCCGAATATGTCGGAAAATCCGCCTATAACCTGCTCTGGGATACCGGAGCAATCACCTCAGTCACTGTGGATCTCGCCTCGACCAAAGATGCGGATGGCACAATCTCCCTCGCCCATGATGTAACGGCGCAGGATGACCTCGCTTTTCCTGCCATCGGCAGTGTTGTGCAGTCGTTTGTGCGCCCGGTCGAAGGCAAGGGGGCTGTACGAGTCGATCAGTTGAACGGTGATCATCTGCGGGTAACCCATCAACTGGTGGAAAAGGACCTGCTCGGCAATGAAAAACGGAGTACCTCTTCGGCTGAAATCAATGATCCTCTGCCTGGTCGCCTGACTGCTGTCGCCGTAGATACGAAAGGTCACTACCTCTATGCCGGCACCGACAAAGGCTGGCTGTTGCGCTGGGATATTTCAGAGCCGGGACAGATCCGTCTTCTGGAAAGCCTGCCGGCATCTGAAGAAAGCCAGGCCATTACATCACTGGCACTGGTGCTGGGGGATGTATCACTTGCAGTCGGGGATGCAAAGGGATCGCTCACGACATGGTTTCCCATCAAGGTTTCCGGCAGTGGAGAAGACCGACGTCTGACCCGCATCCATACCCTGCGGCCCAATCACGGTAAAGTCACGGCCATCATCCCTTCACCACGCGACAAGACCCTGTTCTCGCTGGATGCCACCGAAATCCATGTCGATCACATGACCTCGGAACGCAACCTGATGACCATCCGCCCTGCAGCGCCGCCAACCAATCTCGCCCTTTCACCGAAAGGCAATACCCTGGCAGCCCTGGACGGCATCAGGACGCTAACGGTCTGGAAACTGGATATTCCACACCCCGAGATCTCCTTCGGCACCCTGTTCGGCAAGGTCTGGTACGAAGGTTACGACCGGCCGGAATATGCCTGGCAGTCCTCGGCCGCCAACGATGATTTTGAACCGAAACTGAGCCTGGTACCGCTGGTCTTCGGGACGATCAAGGCAACTATTTTTGCCATGCTGTTCGCCGTACCGCTGGCACTCCTGGGAGCGCTCTATACCAGCCAGTTCATGTCGCCCAGGCTCAAAGGACGCATCAAACCAATCGTCGAAATCATGGCTGCCATTCCCTCGGTGGTGATCGGCTTCCTGGCCGGACTCTGGCTGGCTCCGCTTATCGACAAGAGTGTCCTGACTGTATTTCTGAGCATCATTATCGTACCGCTGATGCTGCTGATAACGATTTTTTTCTGGAAGCGGATCAAGACCGCCTCCCTGCTTCAGAGGGCAACACGCGGGCACGAATTCATTGCCATGATCCCGGTTGTGATCATGGGCATCTACCTGGCGTTTCTGCTGAGCGGACTTGCCGAGGCGCAGCTGTTCTCCGGCGATGTGAAACAGTGGTTTTACAGCACGCTGGGCGTCCGCTACGATCAGCGCAACAGCATCATCATCGCCATCGCACTCGGCTTTGCCGTGATCCCGATCATTTTCACCATTGCCGAGGACGCCATCTCCAACGTACCGCGCAACCTGACAGCCGCTTCACTGGCCCTGGGCGCCAGCCGCTGGCAGACCGCCTGGCGGGTCGTGCTCCCCTCGGCACTGCCCGGTGTGTTTTCGGCGGTTATGATCGGCTTCGGTCGTGCTATCGGAGAGACCATGATCGTGCTGATGGCCACCGGCAATACACCGATCATGAGCTGGAGCCTTTTTAACGGCCTGCGTTCCCTTTCGGCAAACATCGCGGTCGAGATACCGGAGGCACCTCTGAACAGCTCTCTGTACCGGACCCTGTTCCTCTCGGCGGTACTGCTGTTCATCTTCACCTTTGTCATCAACACCGTGGCCGAAGCGCTGCGCCAGAGGTTCCGTAAGAAGTACGGACGATACTGAACCAAGAACCAACACCTTAATACCACGGAGAAACGGAGCCACACGGAGAAAGTCAAAAACAAAGATTTATGGTTTAACCCAAAAGTTGTCAGGCATTTGATTCTGGTTTTCTCCGTGTCCTCTGTGTCCTCCGTGTTATAAATGATTTTTCAGGTTGAAAGGCTTCTCTAGATGAACAAATTCTGGAAAACAGGCGAACCCTATGTGCTGGCCACCGGAGCCGCCCTGGCGATCATCCTGGTCATGTCCCTGACGCTGGTCGGGGTGGTCATGACCAACGGCCTGGGCTACTTCTGGCCGCGGGCACTGGTCAAGCTGGAACTGAAAGACGGCACATCCGCACTCGGACAGGTGACGCAGAAGGAGAAAAACCCGATCAGCGGCATTCGCCGCCTGCAGCTGAAGGTCGGCAACCGGGATGTCTTCGGCCAGGATTTTCGCTGGATCGACGAGCAGGATATCGCCTCCCGCAGCCTGCCTGCAGACGCAGTACTGGTAGAACGCCGCGAGCACGGCAACTATTTTGGCTTCCTGAAGGGTGTCACCGCTGAAGGGATCACTCTGACCGGAGCAGCACCGCAGGAGCAGCTGCAGCAGGCGCTGAAGCAGGTAGCGGACAAACGTGACGACACCCGCGCAATCAAAAAACAGATGTCAAATCTTAACAACACCGCCGAGGGCCTCAGGCTGAAACTGCAGAAACTGGAATATCGCGGCAAGGAAAAAAACTCTGCCGAAATCTCTGAGCTGACCGCCGCACGCGAAAAAGTCCTGGCAGAATTCACCCTCCTGAACGAGAAACTAACCGCGACCCAGGCCGAAATCGGCCGGATAACCGCCCAGTTCACGGATGCTGCCGGCGGCAGCAAGGACATCTCCCTGATGGACATTATCGTCCTGCAGCATACCAACAGCATGTCGTTTCTGGACAAGTGCGGGGCCTACCTGGAGCGGGTCCGGGAATTGCTGCTGGATGATCCGCGAGAATCCAATACCGAGGGAGGACTCTTTCCGGCCATCTTCGGCACGGTCATGATGGTACTGCTGATGAGTGTCTTCTCGCTGCCTTTCGGTGTAGTCGCTGCCATCTATCTGCGCGAATACGCCCGGGACGGCCTGATGACCCGCATGGTGCGCATCGCCGTCAACAATCTGGCCGGTGTTCCATCCATCGTATATGGCGTTTTCGGTCTTGGCTTCTTTGTGTACGGTATCGGCGGCAGCATCGACAGCCTGTTCTTCCCGGAACGTCTGCCGACCCCTACCTTCGGTACCGGCGGCATCCTCTGGTCGAGCCTGACCCTGGCGCTGTTGACCGTACCGGTTGTTATCGTAGCCACCGAGGAATCGCTGGCCTCGATTCCGAAAGGGATACGTGAGGGGTCACTGGCGCTGGGAGCCACCAAGTTCCAGACACTGACCAAAATTCTGCTGCCCATGGCAACCCCCGGCATCATGACCGGACTGATCCTCTCCATGGCCCGCGCTGCCGGCGAGGTTGCGCCATTGATGATCGTCGGCGTGGTGAAGCTGGCACCGACACTTCCCTTTGACATGAATTTCCCGTTCTTCCACATGGATCGAAAATTCATGCACCTTGGCTTCCATATCTACGATGTCGGCTTCCAGTCACCCAATGTGGAAGCGGCCAAGCCGATGGTCTTCGTGACCACCATGCTGCTCCTGGCGATCGTCGTGCTGGCCAGCAGCACAGCGATCTACCTGCGCAACAAGATGCGCAGCAAATATACGACGTCGACGTTTTAAATTTTGGAATAACACAGAGCAACGGAGCAACAGAGGAGTCAAAACCTTACACGGAAATTATGATTCACCACTACGTGAGTCTCAAAAGGGCTTTACCAACAGATTTATTACCAAATTTTAATCAGTTGCTCGCCTAGAGGCGCCTACTTTTGGCTGTTGCTCTGTGTTTCAGAATTTTCAGATTTTTTTTCGAACAATTAAGGACTAAACATGGCACAAACCCTGGAACAAAACGGAAACGCACCCATACTTTCGGTCTCCAATCTTAACCTGCACTATGGCACAGCCCAGGCCCTGAAAGGCATCAACCTTGACATGGCCCGACACCAGGTGACCGCCTTCATCGGACCGTCGGGCTGCGGCAAGTCAACACTGCTGCGCTGTTTCAACCGCATGAACGATCTGGTGGAGAGCTGCCGGATTGACGGCAGCATCCGGTTTAACGGCGACGAGGTCAATGAGACGTCCACGGATGTCATCTCCCTGCGGCGCAAGATCGGCATGGTCTTTCAGCAATCCAACCCCTTCCCCAAATCGATCTATGAGAACATCGTCTATGGGCTGCGCATCGCCGGGGTACATGATAAGGCAACTCTGGACGAAGCGGTCGAGCGCAGCCTGAAAAGTGCAGCCATCTGGAACGAAGTCAAAGACCGGCTCAACGACTCGGCCCTGGGACTTTCCGGTGGACAGGCCCAGCGTATCTGCATTGCACGGGCTATCGCGGTCAACCCGGAGATAATCCTGATGGATGAACCCTGCTCGGCCCTCGATCCGATCTCGACCCTCAAGATTGAGGAGTTGATAGAAGAGCTGAAAAGCAAGTATACTATTGTCATCGTCACCCATAACATGCAGCAGGCCGCCAGAGTCTCGGATGTAACCGCCTTCTTTTATCTGGGGGAACTGATCGAGGCCGGGGGAACCCGCAAGATTTTCACCAACCCGGAAAAGAAGCAGACTGAAGACTATATCACCGGAAGATTCGGTTAGCGGTCAGAAGTTGTTTTCAGGTTGTGTCAGCTGCAGATGGATTTAAAAAAACGTATCCCGTTCAGCGGGGTAAGGAGAGATAATGGAGCGCGAGCACATCAGTACGGCATTCGACATCGAGCTGAATGAATTGAGACAGAGCATCCTGGTTATGGGCGGCAAAGTCGAGTTGATGATTGCCAACTCGGTAAAATCGCTTGTGGACAGAGACACCGCTCTGGCCGAACGTACTATTGCACAGGATCATGAGATCAATGCGGCTGAGGTTTCCATCGATGAAAGGTGCCTGGAACTGTTGGCTCTGCGCCAGCCGGCTGCCCGCGATCTGCGCTTCATCACAATAGCGCTCAAGATCGTCACCGACCTTGAACGCATGGGTGACCAGTGTGCCAATATCGCCAAGCGCACCCGCGAACTGAATGAAGAACCGCCGCTCAAGCCCTACATCGACATCCCCCGCATGGCACACTGGGCCGAGGTGATGGTCAAGGAGGCACTGGACGCCTTCGTGCGCGGCGATTCGGATCTTGCCGTCAAGGTCTGCAAGGACGACAGTTTCGTAGATGACCTCAATATTCAGATCCAGCGGGAGCTCCTGACGTACATGATTGAAGACCCGGCGACTATCTCCCGGGCCATGAAACTCAATTACATCTCAAAATCCCTGGAGCGCATCGCCGATCACGCCACCAACATTGCCGAGATGGTCATATTCATGGTCAAGGGCAAGGACATCCGGCACACGATTGCCTAGGGTGGAGCCCGGGATATAATCCTTCTCCCGATAGCGGGCCGGTTTATTCCGGCAACGTTCAATAAAACAGCTGGTTACGATGATCGTCGTAACCGGCTGTTGCGTTTGTCCGGATGTCCGCCGTCAGCTTATCTCACCTCGCATGCCACCGGGCTTGAACCGGACGCCCTGCTGTGGTACATATCTCAGACAACTTACCGGGCGGGATTATACAAACCAGCCGGTTACCGGAGTGATGCCTCTCATGAAAAAGCGTATCCTTTTCGCCACCCTCGGCGTTATCCTCATCGTTGCCGTTCTGGCCGGGATCAAGGCCCTGCAGATCAGGTCGATGATCGACAGCGGCAAGAAGTTCGTCCCCCCACCCGAAACCGTAACCACGGCCAAGGTAACCAGCGAGGCGTGGGAGACCACACTCGGATCGGTCGGAACCCTCACCGCCGTGCAAGGGGTCATCGTGTCTGCCGAACTATCGGGCAAGGTGGTCAGGATAAGCTTCGAGGCCGGCACTCCGGTAAAAAAAGGGGACCTGCTGCTGCGGCAGGATACCACCTCGGAGGAGGCCCAGCTTCCCGGTGCCGTTTCCCAGGTGAACCTGACCCGCGCCAACCAGAAACGGGCCGACCAGCTTTTCAAAGACGGGATCATCTCTCAGGCCGATCATGATGCGGCAGTATCCAATTCCGCCCTGGCTCAGGCCCAGGTGGACAACATACAGGCCACTATCGCCAAAAAGACGGTCCGCGCCCCCTTCAGCGGCAGCCTCGGCATTCGTCAGGTCAACCTCGGCCAGATCCTGCGGGAGGGAGACCCGATCGTCACCCTCCAGGCACTCGATCCGATCTATGTCGACTTCACCCTGCCCCAGCAGCAGCTTGCCCAGGTACGCATCGGTCAAGCGGTGCGGGTGACGAGTGACGCCCTGCCGGGCGAGACGATCCAGGGGAAAATCTCCGCCATCAGCCCGCAGGTCGATGCCGAGACCCGTAACATCAGGCTGCAGGCCACGCTGTCCAACCGCGCCCAGAAGCTGCGTCCGGGCATGTTCGTCAATACCTCGGTCGGCATGCCGGTCCGCCAGAAGGTGATGGCCATCCCGGCGACATCCGTATTTTACGCCCCTTACCGCGATTCGGTCTTCGTCGTCGAGACCGCCAAGGAGAGCAAAGCGGGGGGTGCGGCGCTGACGCTCCGCCAGCAGTTCGTCCGCCTCGGTGAAAAGCGCGGCGATTTTGTAACCGTCACAGAAGGGCTCAAAGAAGGCGAGACTATCGTCAGCACCGGCGTGTTCAAGCTGCGCAACGGCCAATCCGTGGTCATCGACAACAAACTCGCCCCCGACTTCCAGCAGACGCCTAAACCTGAGAACAACTGACCGGACCCCGCCCATGAAAATCACCGATCTCTTCATCCGCCGACCCGTGCTGGCGATTGTCGTCAACCTGGTCATCATCATCGCCGGACTGCAGGCGATACGCTCTCTGAATGTTCGCCAGTATCCGCGCAGCGAGAATTCGGCGGTCACGATAACCACCGCCTACGTCGGCGCCAGCTCCGACCTGGTGCGAGGCTTCGTCACCACCCCGCTTGAGCGGGCCATCGCAGCCGCCGATGGCATCGAGTACATGGAATCCCAGAGTACGCTGGGTATCTCGACCATCAATGTGCGTCTCAAGATCAACTACGACGCCACCCGTGCCCTGGCCGAAATCAGTTCCAAGGTCGACCAGGTACGCCGCGACCTGCCGCCCGAGGCCGAGGTGCCGGTCATCAATATCGAATCGGCTGACAGCGAGTTCGCATCGGCCTACCTGAGCTTCACCTCGGACATCCTCAAGCAGAACGAGATCACCGAATATCTGGTACGCATCGTCCAGCCGCGATTGACGGCCATACAGGGGGTACAGCGGGCCGATATCCTCGGTGCCCGGACCTTCGCCATGCGGATCTGGCTGAAACCCGACCGGATGGCTGCCCTCAACATCAGCCCGGCTCAGGTGCGCCAGGCGCTGGCCGCCAACAACTCCCTGGCAGCCCTGGGACATAGCAAAGGTTCTCTGATCCAGGTCAACCTGACCGCCAATACAAACCTGAGCACCGTCGATGAGTTCCGGCAGCTTTCGCTGCGCGGCCAGAACGGTGCCATCGTCCGCCTGGAAGAGATAGCCGACGTGATGCTGGGTGCCGAAGACTATGACGCCGAGGTCCGTTTCTCCGGTCAGACCGCCGTCTTCATGGGAATCTGGCCCCTGCCCAACGCCAACTCTCTGGACGTCATCAAGCGGGTGCAGAGCGAGATGAAGGCCATCCAGCGCGATCTGCCCTCCGGCTTGAAAGCAAATGTGGCCTACGACGGAACTAAATACATCAACAGCGCCATTCACGAAGTGCTCAAGACCCTCGGCGATACGCTGCTGATCGTGGTCATCGTGATCTTCCTGTTCCTGGGGTCCTTCCGCTCGGTACTGATCCCGGTGGTGGCTATTCCGGTATCTCTGATCGGCGCGGTATTCCTGATGCAGGCCTTCGGCTTTACCGTCAACCTGCTGACCCTGCTGGCGGTTGTGCTCTCGGTCGGTCTGGTGGTGGATGATGCCATCGTGGTGGTGGAAAACATCGAACGCCACCTGGGTGAAGGGAAATCACCCCGCGAAGCCGCTTTGCTGGGGGCCCGCGAACTGGTCGGCCCGATCATCGCCATGACCATCACCCTGGCGGCGGTCTACCTCCCCATAGGCCTGCAGGGCGGGCTGACCGGCTCGCTCTTCCGCGAATTCGCCTTCACCCTGGCCGGAGCGGTCACCATCTCCGGCATTGTGGCCCTGACCCTTTCGCCGGTCATGTCGGCCTACCTGCTCAAACCGGGCATGGAGGAACAAGGCCTGGCCGGGCGGATCTCACGAGGCTTCAACCGTCTCAAGGCCGCCTACGGTCGATGGCTGGATGTCACCCTCTCCGCCCGTCCGGCAGTTTACACCGTCTGGCTGATTATCACGCTGCTCACCATACCCATGTTCACCATGTCGGCCAAAGAGCTGGCCCCGACCGAGGACCAGGGGGTTATCTTCGGCATCCTGGACGCTGCCGCCAACTCCACCCTTGACCAGAACAGCAGGTATGCCGCTGCGGCCAACCAGGCCTTCATGAGCGTGCCGGAGACCGAGTTCACCTTCCAGATCACCTTCCCCTCATCAGGCTTTGCCGGCATGGTTCTCAAACCATGGGAGGAGCGGAATCGGAACGTTTTCCAGATCATGCCGGAGATCCAGCAGAAGCTGGGCAAGATCCCCGGCATCCAGATATTTCCGGTTACACCGCCGGCCCTCCCCGGCGGCGGCCAGTTTCCAGTGGAGTTCATCCTGGCTTCCACCGCCGATACTGCCCAGATTCTCGAGTTTGCCCACAAGCTTCAGCAAAAGGCCATGACCAGTGGCATGTTCGCCTTTCCGCCGATCATCGACGTCAAGATCGACCAGCCCCAGACCGAGTTCGTGATTGACCGCGACAAGGTTGCCTCTCTGGGTCTCAATCTGGCCCAGATATCCGCTGACATGGGGGGCATGGTGGGAGGAGGCTTCGTCAACCGCTTCGACATCGCGGGCCGCAGTTACAAGGTCATTCCCCAGATAGAGCGGGTCGGGCGGTTGAATCCGGAACAGCTCAAGGACATCCATGTCACCGGACCGGGCGGAAAGCTGATCCCGCTTTCCACCATAGCCACCCTGAAAGATTCGGTCGTCCCCCGTTCTCTCAACCGCTTTCAGCAGTTGAACGCCGTCAAATTGAGCGGGGTTGCCATACGGCCGCTGGATGAGGCCCTGCGTTATCTGGAGGACGAGGCGGGCAGGATTCTGCCCAAAGGGTATGTCCTCGATTATACCGGCGAATCGCGCCAGCTGCGCACCGAGGGAAACAAGTTCCTGCCGGCCTTTTCGCTGGCTGTGATCCTGATCTTCCTGGTTCTGGCGGCCCAGTTCAACAGTTTCCGGGACCCGTTCGTCATTCTGGCAGGATCGGTGCCCCTGGCCATCTTCGGTGCCTTGATCTTCACCTTCCTGAAGATGCCCGACCCCAACACCCCCTTCTGGACCAAGGGGTGGACCACCACCATGAATATTTACTCGCAGGTCGGACTGGTGACGCTGGTCGGACTGATTGCCAAGAACGGTATCCTGGTCGTCGAATTCGCCAACCAGCTGCAGTTTCAGGGCAACTCCAAGCTGGATGCCGTGCGCCAGGCCGCCATGACCCGGCTACGGCCGATCCTGATGACAAGCGCCGCCACAATCGCCGGCCACTTCCCGCTGACGCTGGTCAGCGGAGCCGGGGCTGCGGCCCGTAACTCGATCGGTCTCGTGCTGGTGGGGGGCATGTGCATCGGCACCCTTTTCACCCTGTTCGTCGTCCCCTCCATCTACATGCTGATCGCCCGCGACCACAGCAAGGACCGCGGGAACGAGGCGGCAGCTGACGGCGCGGAGACCTGATTCCCTGTTCATGGTTAGAAGGGCTCACCATGAGCGGAAGATTCAGCAGAAAACAGAGCTCAGGAATATTTCCCCTGAGTTTTTGACAGGATTGAGATGTTTTTTGACCTGCAGATGTTTTGAAAGGCATGTATGTCACTGAATGTTCCCGAATACCGGCTGGACGGCATCTATCGCCAGCGACAGGATGGTTTTTTCATGCAGCGGGTCAAGCTGGCGGCCGGGGTGATCCCGGCAGTTCAGGCCCGGAGGGTGGCGGCCGTTTCCAACCGCTTCGGCAGGGGCACGGTCCACCTGACGTCCCGGGGCAGCATGGAAATCCACTGGCTCCAGGAAGCGGACCTGCCCGAAGTCAAGCGGGAGCTTGCGGCGGTCGGACTGACCTCGCGCGGCGCCTGCGGCGGGGCCGTGCGCGGTGTGACCTGCTCAAGTCAGGGCGCGGCCGGTTTTCCCGCAGTGGAGACCATGGCCCGCCGCATTCACCGGCATTTTACCGCAAACCCGCGCTTTGAGCGGCTGCCCAAGAAGTTCAAGATCGGTGTTGAGGCTGACGCGACCGGGCGCCGTCACCTGATTCAGGATGTGGGACTGGTGCTTTCCTGCCGCGATGACAGCGGCGCACGCTATGACGTCTATGTCGGCGGAGGTTTGGGGAAGGAACCGCAACCCGGCTTCCTGTTTGAGAGCGCCGTCAGCGAAAACCGCATTATCCCCCTGATTGAGGCGATAGCCCGTGTCTATGCGGCCCACACCCCGGCCGGGAAACGTCTCAAACACCTGCTGCGGGAAAAGGGGGAGGAGGAATTCCGCAGGCTGGTCGCCCTTGAGCCGACCGCATCGGAAGAACTGCCTGCGGTTTCCGGCCTGCAGGAGAACCTGGTCCGGGTTCCGGGAGACCGACGCATCGTTGCACGTATATTCGCCGGTGCCCTGACCGCTGACCAGCTTATCGAACTGGCCGATTTCGCCGACCAATGGGCCGACGGCATCATGATGGCAACCGCCGATCAGGACATCGCCTTTCATATCGCTGCAGCCCACGAGCCGTCTCAAGCCTCGGCAGCCCTTGCGCACTGTTCGTTCAGTGCCGGCCCGGTGGCGATCCGCGTCTGTCCGGGCAGCCATGAGTGCCGGATGGGGCTGTCGGCTACCCGGGAAGTTGCCCGTTCGATCCTCGATGCCGTCGGTCCGGCCGGTCGGTCAAAAAGCTGGGCCATCTCGGGCTGCCACAATTCCTGTACCCAGCCGCAACTGGCTGATATCGGCATCGTGACGTCGGGACTTTCAAAGGACGAGACCGGTGAGCGCACCCCGCACTTCGATATCCTCCGTCTTGGCCGGGAGGGGTTTGGAAAGGTAACGGAACAGTCGTTAACGCTGGCTGAACTCTGCAGAGTGGTACGGGAGATCGGTTGAAACCGTAAGATTCTTCTTCAGCAGCCGTCGTACCGGAAACAGCCCGTCAGATGATCATTGACCATACCGGTTGCCTGCATGTAGGCGTAGCAGATGGTCGAGCCGACAAAACGGAACCCATGCCGCTTCAATTCCCTGCTCATATGGTCGGACAAGGGAGTGGAAGCAGGTATTTCAGCCATACTCCTCCAGCTGTTGCGTATCGGGACCCCTTCAACAAAACGCCACAGAAAGGAATCCAGGCTGCCGTAGCGGGCCTGCACCTCCAGCACCGCCCGGGCATTGGAAACCGTCGATGCGATCTTGAGCCGGTTGCGGACGATGCCCGTATCGGCCAGCAGCCTGGCCACATCCCGTTCGTCAAACGCCGCCACCAGCTGCGGGTCGAACCCCGCAAAGGCCCGGCGGTATCCTTCCCGCTTGCGCAGGACCGTCAGCCAGGAGAGCCCGGCCTGGGCTCCTTCCAGGGTCAGCATCTCGAACAGGCGATGCTCGTCATGCAGCGGCACTCCCCACTCATGATCATGGTACGAGATGTAGAGCGGATCGCTGCCGCACCAGGGGCAGCGGACAAGCGTTTGATCAAGCGAATCTGCCATAACACTCTCCTTTGCAAACAGATCGAATCGTCTCTCACTCGCTCACTTCGTTCGCTAAAGCTCACAGAGGCACAAAGAAACCTGAACTCATCTTTGAGAGCTTTGGGGTTTTGTGAGAGCCGGCTGTCTGTCTTTCAGGCCTTTCAGGCCTGGCATCTTATGCTGTCGCCGTCCTCACCGGCAGCAGGGCAGACTTCCGCTATCGCCTAAATGGATTGAAGCCTGTGTTTCAATCGTTACAACCAATTGGCATAGCTGACATTTTACAGGTATAACCAGACGCGTATTTAACCATCTTACCTGTCGGGAGTCAACCATGCGACGTACCGGAATTCTGCTGTTCTCAATCCTTTGCTGCACCTTTTTGCTGGCATCCGCCACACTTCTTTCAGCCGCCGAAGTGCAGCCCGCTGTTTTCAGGACCGTCACGACGGAAGAGCTGAAAAAGATGCTGGATAGCGGGAAAGACGCACCCCTGGTGATAGACGCCCGCAACCCGGAGGAGTTCGACGAGGTCCATATCAAGGACGCCATTAACATCCCGGTCTCAAAGTTGGAAAAAGATCCGTCCCTGCTGCCGGCCGACAGGAAAAAGGGCATCGTATTCTACTGCAACGGCATCAAGTGCGGCAAGAGCAGGAAGGCCGCCCTGTTCGCCGCCTCACAGGGCTATTCCAACCTGATGGTATATGCCGAGGGGATGCCGGTCTGGGAGGAGAAGGGCATGTCGATCTATGCCGGCCCGAACTACGAGAAGAAGGTTGAGACCAGCAAACTGAAACCGCAGGAGCTGAAAGCCCTGATGGACAGCCAGCCGGCGTCCCTGACGATCGTCGATGTGCGCGACAGGAGCGAATTCGAGCAGGGTCATATCCCGGGTGCGATCAACATCCCGGTGGCAAGTTTCGCGCTGCAGTCGGGTGTGCTGGAAAAGGAGAAGCGCATCATTGTCTACTGCAACTCCGGCGGCCGCAGCTACAATGCCTACCGCAAGCTGCAGAAACTGGCCTACCCGACTATCAACCAGGTCATCTTTGCCGACTGGGAGTTCGATGGTCTGCCGGTGGTGAAATAAATAAACATTCAACACCGGTTTCTCACTCGCTCACTGCGTTCGCTAGAGCTCACAGAGGCTCAGAGAAAATCCTAACGGCAACAGATTGTAGAATAGATTTTCTCCGTGTGCTCTTTGTGCTCTGGGCTTGAGAAAACGCCTTTTTATTTCACCAACCAATGCAAAGCGGGCCCAGAATTATTCTGGACCCGCTTTTTTTCACCTCTGTCCCACTCCTCAGGCGTTCAGTTCCGTGATCCTCTCCCGGGCCTCTGCGCTCAGGAAATCCCACAGCCCGAGCCCCTTGAGAGTTGCCACCTTCGGCACACCGTTGGCGTTCCATCCCCGCTGTTCATAATAGACCGCGACCAGCTTCCTGAGCTGTTGTTTGCGGTGGTTCATGAGCATCTCCCGCTTCCCGGCGGTGCCGCGGCTCATCAGTTCCTTCATGGTCAGACCCAGCGCCGCGCAGAGTTCCCGGTCATTCTCGGCGTGCTCCGTCTCGTAGAGATGATCATCGGTAGGACCGACGGCGCGGTCGGGGATCCAGTCCATGCGTCCGGTTTCAGTACCGAAACGCAGTACATTCATAACCCGCTGCAGGTTGATGTCGCGGTCGGTCTGGGCGAAGATATCCTCCCAGCCAAGGTCGGTGCCGAGCATGGCGTTGTAGAAGTCGGCGTAGATCTCCTGGGAGGCCGGGTTGATGAAAATATCTCCGTTACGGCTGGACGATTCGGGATTGAACACGTCCACCCAGGGAAGCTTGCAGAGCCCCATGTTGTCGTTGCCGAGCCGGACCCGGGGATAGGTGATCAGGGCCCTGGCTTTGTCCTCAAAGGTCGGGAAGGCTCCCAGCAGATCGGATTTGATCAGCCAGGCGGCAGCATGGTGGGCGCCGATATCACTGGCTGCGGCATAGGAACCCTGCATGGAAAGCGAACGGTGGGTACGGTAGAGCGAAAAGGGCAGTCCCTTGGTCTGCATGGCGAAAAGGGCCAGATCGGAGCGGGCATCGATGCCGGTACGGGCCTGGTAGCGGGCCGCCACCCAGTCGAACAGTTCCAGCATACCCTTGCCGGCCACCCGGGCAACTTCCGTTTCGCCGTGGGCCAGGCGATGGATAAAGGCCAACGAAGCGGTCTCATTGCCCCAGGTCAGTTCCAGACCATCGGTATCGGCAGAGGTCAGGTAGCCCCGCTGGAAGCATTCCATGATGAAGGCCATGATGACGCAGGTGGAGATGGTGTCAAAGCCGTAGTTGTCGCAGTGCCAGTTGGCCTCCATAATGAACTCCGGGTTCCAGACGCCGATGTTGGAGCCGAATCCTGCGGCGGTCTCGTATTCCGGGCCGTCCACCCAGACTTTGCGCCCCATGTGGTTGCCGGATACCAGGGTTACCCAGCCACCCTTGGTGCACTGCAGGTTGCAGCCGGGAAAGCAGCCGTCCATACCGCGGTGCTCGAAGAGTTTCTCGGCGTAGAACTTGCCGCTGATCTGGGGGGCCCGGGCGTCGGAGCCGGCCTGGTAGTTGTTCACCGGCAGCGCCAGGTACTCATCCTTGTTCATGAAGGTGATCAGGCCGGCACTCCCTTTTCTGGCCATCTTGAGGGAATGGGGATCGACCTCCTTCACCACCGTGTGAAGCCGCCGGCCGGCCGCCTTGGCCTTCTCCCAGTCGGCGGCTCCGTAAGGATTGTCGCCGTGGGGGTAGTCGGCCAGCACCACGATCGATCTGATCCGTTTTGCTCGCATCACCGAGCCGAGGCCGGTACGTCCGGCCTGCTTGGTGCGCCAGACCCCTTTGCTGCCGTCCTGGGCCGGCTTTGTGACATCGAAGTAATGGCTGTTGATGCAGCCGTAGGTTGTGTTGGCCGCGCCGATGCCGGTGGTGAGGAAGGCGAGGTTGCGCCGCTGGTAGCCTGCCGCAAGGAAGCGCTCCTCCACATGCCGTTCCATGTCGAAGGCCTCATCGTCCGAGGGGGCCTCCTCCACCGTCACTTCACTCGTGAAGGCATTGACCACGATCATGACGTCGCGGTCCGCCTTCCCGGTCACCTGCAGGGCATCGAAACCGGCGTACTTAAGGAAGGCGCCGAAGTAACCGCCGAAGTTGGAAACCCCGGGGATGCCGGTCAGCGGGGAGAGTGAGATAGCCATGGCCTTGGCGGTGCCGGGGAACTGGGGGATGCCGCCCAGGGGGCCGTTGGCGATGATCAGCGGATTGGCCGGATCGGTCGGTCTGGTTTCGGCACTGACCGCCTGGTGCAGCAGGTACAGTCCCAGTCCGCGCCCCCCCACGAAGAAGTCTCTCACCTTCGGGTCCAGGGGAGGTGCGGCGCAGGTGCGATCCGTGACGTCCACCATCAGGATCTGGTTGGCATAGCCGTTCTGTAGCTTCGATGTACTGTAGTTCATTGAAATCCCTTCAAATGCGCGGACGGGTCTGTTCCGTCCTGGCGGAGTAATCTGACAGTAGCTTCACACGGGTGAAAGCTGATTAAATTGCCACGGAAATGACTGTTTTGTCAAGGAGGGGTGATGTGGTCTGTGCCGTTTTGGAGTCTGCGCAGCTGTTCCAGATACTCCTCTACCCCGCTGACCGGTTCCAGTCCCCGCCAGGCGAAGAGTTCCGCCAGGGCTTCGTCCGGCTCGCAGCGCGGGTACGGACCGGCAGAGAGGTGGTGGACCAGTTTCATGGTCTTCAGGCCGTCGAACCAGCCGTGGAAAGCTGTCATCAAGGCTGTTCGTGAGGGATGGTTGCGCTGCAGCTTATCCCAGACCCCGGCAAAGCGGGTGAGCTGCAGATATTCAGTCAGACAGGGGGATACCTGACTGCTGCGGGCAAGCAGGGCGGCTCCATCCATATCGACGCCATGCTCCACCAATCCCAGCCACTCCTTCAGAATCCGGAAACATTCCGGGCGGTAAAAAAGCTGTTCACGTTCACCCCCGGCGCCCATGCGCTGAATACTGCGGCCGGTACCGAAGGGGACCCGGTGGGAAGGTCGCGGCGATGGATGGACGACCGTACCGGCAAGCTGTTCCACCCCCACGGTACGGGACAGCTGCTGCATGAAGTAGAAGTCCTCACCGGCCATGCGGTTGTTCATGCCGCCGATCTTGCAATAGGCCGAAGCCCGGCAGGCCATGGCACTGCCCACGGAGTGGAAGGCATAGGGGGAACCGGCCAGCTCCAGACCGAGGATGTATCCCCGCAGAAAGAGCTCATAGCGGGCGATGAGGCGCCCGGTCTGTGCGCTGCTGCCGCGCTGGTGCTCATAGGGAATGGCCGCCGCACCGGCCAGGCAGTGACGGAAGTGTTCCGCAATGGCCGGCAGGTAGTCCGGACGGACAGTGGTATCCCCGTCAAGGCAGACCAGCAGCGGGTCACCGCCGCTTATGTCGAGGCGCGACAGGGCCAGGTCCATGCCGATGCGGCGGGCCAGACCGACCCCGCCCCCTTTCAGAGGAAGCTCCCTGCCGGCCGAAGCGGCATCGACCCAGGCCAGGTTGAGGCCGGCCCAGGCTTGCTCACCACCGGCCAGCAGCCTCAGGGTCGCGCGGTTGTCTGCCTTGTCTTCCGGAGATGCGTCCGGGCGGTGGTTGACCACAACCAGGATCAGGAAGTCCCGCAGGACGTCCAACGGATTGGTCGCCAATGAAGAAAGGGTTGCCGGGAGATTGGCCGCTTCCGCCAGGGACGGTATCACCACCGCCCCCGCAAAACCGCCCCCCGGGCAACCCTCCATGCGCCATGGGCCGCTGACGGCCCTGGATCTCAGATAGTTATGAACACTCAACGAACAAGCTTGGAAAGTTTTTTGAACTCCTCGGTCCCGGCCACCTTGAGCAGCTGGAACATGGCAGACTCGGTGCAGGTCGGCACGGCGCCGGTCAGGGTCATGGCCTCGATGGCGGTCTGCCAGTTCTGCTTGCTGCGGCTCATGACAGCGTCCCTGACCAGGTGCACCTCGAAGCCGGCGTCACGCAGCTCGATCACCGTCTGCAGCACGCAGACGTGGGTCTCCATGCCGGTTACGATCACCTGGGTCCGGCCGCTGGCCTTGATGGCGGCGACAAACTCGGGACTGCCGCAGCAGCTGAAGGCCATCTTTTCAAGGCAGGGTGCCGCGGCAGCTTTCTCCTTCAACTCCGGCAGGGTGGCTCCCAGTCCTTTGACATACTGTTCGGTGACCAGTACCGGCAGCTTCAGTTCTGCGGCCGTCTCCAGCAGGATACCGATGTTCCTGGTCAGCTTGTGAAGTACCTTGTGGTCCATGGCTACGCACAGCTTCTCCTGCACGTCGATCACCACCAGCACCGCCTTGTCACGATCCAGAAAAAATTTGTCTTTTAGCGACATGTTACACCTCCAAGAAAATACCTCCCCCCGTCCCCCTCCTGATTCAGGAGGGGGTGCCGAAGGCGGGGGTGGTTGATTAATCCCGCTTCATTTCTATTCCCAGTTCGCCGATCTTCTTGCGCAGAGTATTGCGGTTGATTCCGAGGATATCAGCCGCCTTGACCTGGTTCCAGCGGGTCTTCTCCAGTATGATCCGGATCAGGGGGCGCTCAACCTGCTCCAGCACCATCGAATGAATCTCGCCGTTTTCAAGCTGTTCGATGCCATGGAGACAGGAACGCAGCTTACCGTCAACGAGTTCTTCCAGGGATGCATCCTGGCTGCGGCTGATCTCTGTGCCGGGGGACGACACCGACACCAGGCCGGAAAAGTCGGCGGGTGTCAGCAGCGGATCACTGGAGAGAATCACCGCCCTCTTGATGGCATTCTCCAGCTCACGCACATTGCCCGGCCATGCATAACTGCTCAGCATGGTAATGGCTTCATCGGTACACTGCTTGAGGGATACATCCATCTCTCCACAGACACGGCTCAGGAAGTACTGCACCAGCAGCGGGATATCCTCACGACGTTCACGAAGCGGGACAAGGGTGATGGGGACGACGTTCAGCCTGTAGAAGAGGTCCTCGCGGAACTCCTTCAGGCGCACCTTTTCCATCAGCTCCTGGTTGGTTGCAGCGACAATGCGGACATCCACCGGGAGGCTCTGGTTACCGCCGGTACGGGTGACCTCGCGTTCCTGCAGCACCCGCAGGATCTTGGCCTGCAGATCCAGCGGCATATCGCCGATCTCATCCAGGAAGAGTGTGCCATGGTTGGCCTGCTCGAATTTGCCCAGTTTGCGCTCCACGGCACCGGTGAAGGCCCCTTTTCGCTGCCGAACAGCTCGCTTTCCAGAAGTTCCTTGGGGATGGCGGCACAGTTGATCGCCACAAAGGGCTTGCCCAGGCGTCCTGAATTGAAGTGGACGGCCCGCGCGACCAGTTCCTTGCCGGTTCCGGACTCGCCTTGAACCAGGACGGTCACGTCGCTGCCGGCAACCTTGCCGATAGTCTTGTAGACCTCGCGCATGACCGGTGAATTGCCGATGATGTTCTTTTCCACCTGGTAGCGCTCTTTGAGTTCCTGCTTGAGCATCGATACCTGACCGGCAACCTCCCGCGCCCGTCCGACCTTTTCGATGATGGCGTCGATCACATCCAGGTCAAAGGGCTTGGTGATATAGTCATAGGCCCCGCGTTTCATGGCTTCCACGGCATTCTTCATGCTTGCCTCGGCGGTCATGATCACCACCAGCAGGTCTTTCTTCTGTTCGCGGATCTTGTCGAGCAGGTCGAGGCCGGTGATGCCGGGCATCTTGATGTCGAGGATCGCCAGGTCGTAGCTGTTGTCCTGGATCATGGAAAGGGCCTGCCGGCCGTCGATGGCCAGGTCCACGCTGAATCCCTTGCGCTTGAGGGCCTTGGAAAGGACCCAGCGCATGCTCTCTTCATCATCTGCAACCAGAATTCGTGTCAATGGCATAGAAAACCCCTGTTCAACGTTCGTAGTTCAAAGTTCAAGGTTCAAGGTTCGTGGTTCAAGGTTCGTGGTTTGTTGTTCTAACCTTGAACCAAGAACATCGAACCACGAACCGCTCTTATTTATCAGCGGCAGCAGTATCGTAAATTTCGTCCCGTGGCCCTGGTCCGACTCAACCTTGATCATGCCGCGATGCTCGGCCACGATCTTGTGGCAGATGGTCAGCCCCAGGCCGGTCCCGCCTGATTTCGTACTGAAAAACGGGGTCCAGATGTTCTCCAGGTCCTCAGCCGGTATGCCGGGTCCATCGTCGGAGACCTCGATGGCTACCATCCGTGAGCGCCGCTCGTTCTGGGACATGCGATAGTCCGACAGCACCCGGCTGGTAACGGTCAGGCGCCCTGATTCACCCATGGCATCGATGGCGTTGCGGATCAGGTTGAGCAGCAGCCTGGTCACCATCTCCTCATCGGCCAGGATGTCGGGGATGCTGGGGTCAAACTGCTTGATAAAAGAGATGTCCCGGTTGCCGACGGCCTGCCTCTGCAGCAGCAGGATATCACCCAGCACCCTGTGCAGGTTGACCGGGCTCAGCTTCAGGCCGCGCGGGGAAGCCAGGTCGAGCAGTTCGCGGATGATGCGGTCGATGCGCTCGGTCTCGCGGATCATGACCCGCGTATACTCCCGCAGGTCGCTGTCGGCGGTCAGCTCCCGTTCCAGGAGCTGTGCCGCGCCCTTGATGCCGCCCAGTGGGTTCTTTACCTCGTGGGCCAGGCCGGCAGCCAGGGTCCCCAGGGTGGAGAGGCGGTCCGCCTGACGGACAGCCGCCTCCAGTTCGCGGATATAGGTAATGTCCTTGAGCGTCAGGATGGCACCGATGTTCTCACCGGTTGAAAGCATCAGCGGATAACAGGTTACCGCCACCGGGGTAATCCTGCCGGTATTGCGCACCACCACGTTCTCGTGATCGGAGATGGTGATGCCGGTCCGGATGGTCTTGGTGACCATCTCCAGCAGCGTCGTCTCCAACGAGAAGAGCTTCTCAAAGGTGCTTCCCAGGGCCTGACGCCTGGAAAAACCGGTAATTTCCTCAGCCGCCGGATTATACAGGGTAATCGTGCCGTCGGTACCGACAACGATGACGCCATCGCCGACACTGTCAATGACCGTGGCAAAGTAATCGACCGGCATTCCGCCGTTATTGTCAGGTGCGTTCTTGATAATCATCGGGTATGGCGGCGATCCTTTCCATCAGGGTATGCAGGTCCTGCAGATCCCGGGCTGTGTTGCAGGCGCGGCGGATATCCGCAGCACCGGCAAATCCACGGGCGTACCAGCCGACATGCTTCTTCATCTCCCGGACCGCAATGGCCTCACCGGCCTCGCGGCAGAACAGATCCAGATGCTGTTGCATGGCCTCGACCCTTTGGAGGTTGGTCACCGGTTTAAAAGTCGCGTGCTCCGCCAGTTCGGCTACCTGCCGGAAGATCCAGGGAGCGCCGAGAGCGCCGCGGGCAATCATGACGCCATCGCAGCCGGTCTCCCGCATCATGCGCAGGCAGTCATCGGCAGTGAACAGGTCACCGCTGCCGATAACCGGGATCGAGACACATCCCTTCAGCTCCCTGAGCTGATCCCAGGCAGCCACACCTGAAAACATCTGCGAGCGGCTGCGGGGATGCAGCGTAATGGCATCACACCCCTCGGCCTCGGCAATCCTGCCGATTTCGCAGAAGGTGTCGTCGCCGCAGTGCCAGCCGGAGCGGATCTTTACTGTCAGCGGCAGGCTGGTGGCCGCACGCACCGCACGGATAATCGCCGCGATCTTACCCGGCTCCCGCAGCAATGCACTCCCGGCACCGGTGCCGACCACCTTGCGCACCGGACAGCCCATATTGATGTCCAGCAGCTCTCCGTAACCCGCGACCATGCGGGCGGCCTCGGCCAGGCTCTCGGGGGTGTCCCCGAAGAGCTGGATGCCGAGCGGCCGGTCGTCAGGCGAACTCTTCAACAGGGCCAGCGTATTGACACCTTCACGCACAAGACCGTTGACGCTGACCATCTCGGTAAAGGCCAGCGCGGCGCCTTCGCGACGGCAGAGGATACGGAACGGGAGATTGGTGATTCCAGCCAGGGGAGCCAGCACGACATTGTGCGGCAGGACAAGATCACCTATTTTCAATGGTTTCAGCATGATAGGCAGTAACGACCAGCAGGGGGTGGGCAGACAGATGACAACTGGGTGCCTAAATTTTATGCATAGTAGCACAGCATTTTTTAATGGCAGGGAAAATACGATATTTTTATTGCCAAGCAGGCGATTTACGGTTTTAATACTTACATAGGAAAAAGGAATTCAAGAAGGGAACTACCATGTTTGGAATCGGCATGCCGGAACTCATCATCATACTCGTCATTGCCCTGCTGGTGATCGGGCCGCACAAGCTGCCGGAGCTTGCCAAATCACTCGGCAAGGGGCTGGCCGAGTTCAAGAAGGCCACTGACGATTTCCAGCGCAATATTCAGGAAGAATCCCGCAAGGCCGAGGATAAACCGGCTCCTCCGGCGGAACAGGTCGCCACGGAACAAGCGTCCGAAAAGGTCGATACAGCAGCTGCAGCTCCGGCGGCAGCTGAGACCCCGGTACACCAGCCGACGGAAAAGAAGGACCCGCCTCTGGCATAACAACCAGCATTCCTCAATATAACGAAAAGAGCCGGGTCTCCCCGGCTCTTTTTTTGTTCCTCTGCCGCCTGATCTTTACTTGACTGCAATATTGATCTGCTTGGGCTTGGTCTCTTCCTTTTTGGGAAGCGTGATGGTCAGCACCCCTTTATCGCAGGCCGCCTGGACCTTTTCCTGATCGACCGTAGCCGGCAGACTGAAACTGCGCTGGAATGAGCCGAAGTAGCGCTCGATCCGGTGATAGTTCTCCTTTTTCACCTCATCCTCGTGCCGGCGCTCACCCCTCAGGGTCAGGGTATTGTCCTCGATGCGGACGTCGATATCTTTCTGGTCAACATCAGGCAGTTCAGCCTTGATAACGATGGAATCGACCGTTTCGTAGATATCGACAGCCGGCTGCCAGATGCCGTCCTTCATGTCTTCTCCGGAAACATCATGATTCCAGGATACGTTCAGGAGCTTATTCATCTGTTCCTGCATACTGCGAAGCTCTCTCAGTGGATTGTACTTTACCAGTGCCATGGCCGTGTCCTCCTCTTGTTCAAATGGTTCGGGAAGAATCCCTTCTACCATAAAAATAATAACACATTTCCGGATGTCAAGGGGCTGCAGAAATCTCGTCTGCCGTGAGCACCGGCTGTTTCTGCAGCCGCTTGTAATAGAAGTTCTGGCCATAGAGTACGGCAATCGGGTTGTGACCGGTGACGCGGTCCTTGACGATCAGGGTTGTGACCGGCGCTTTTGAGTGTTTGTTGAAGAGCATGTCGTGACCCACGCACAGCCCGACGATGATGTTCATGTCCGTCCCCAGGCGGTTGCAGATCTCTGCCTGGGCGATGGGGTTGCAGGCCGGTTCGAAGGTACCGGGGCGGACTTTGTCGCTCTCCTGAAGCCCCAGTTCCATTTTATCGATGCTGCCCGCCTTGCAGCAGACGCTCTGGGGCTCAAAACCCTGGGCCCGCAGGATGGAGGCCAGCCGTTCGGATTCATCCAGCAGACCGATGCAGGTGGCCATGCCGATCTTCCTGTATCCCATCAGCTTGGCGAAGGCGATCGTGTCCTCGACCCTCGTCCAGCGGGCATTGACGGCATCGCTACCCGGCACCGGCTGGTAGCAGAGCCCCTCCACCCGGGCCGCCACAAAGGCGATGCGGGCGTCCTCGCTGTCGCCGCGGTACTCGTCGAAGCTCTCCTTGACCACGTCTTCATAATTTTCAGACGGGCAGTTGCCGGGACGGGGGGGCGCCGTGGTCGGGTCACCACTCCAGCAGTTGGTGGTCCCGCGGTTCTGCCAGACGGTGCTGCATTTGGAACAGGAAACCGGCGATTCATCGGACATAGGGTCCTCCTTTGGAGAAATATAAAGTTACTGTTCAATTAATGCGATAAACTCATCCTCGGTCAGTATCGTCACACCCAGTTCTCTGGCCTTGGCCAACTTACTGCCGGCATCCTCCCCGGCTACCACGTAGCCGGTCTTTTTGGAGACAGAGCCTACCGCGGTGCCGCCTTCGGCCTCGATCAACCGCTGGGCCTCCTCACGGGTGAAACGTCCAAGACCGCCGGTGAACACAAGTTTTCCCGGTAAACCTTCCGCCGACCTTTTTCAATTCGACTGCCGGGGTCACACCCGCCTCCAGCATGCGCCTGATAACCTCCTGGTTGTCCCGGTTCTCGAAGAACGTGCAGATACTCTGGGCAACGGTAGCACCGATATCGCGAATGCTGACCAACTCTTCAAAGCGAGCCCGCTCAAGATTCTCCAGGCTGCCGAAAGCCTGTGCCAGTGACTTGGCGGTCCGCTCCCCGACATGACGGATGCCGAGGGCGAAGATAAAACGGCCCAGTTCACGCTGTTTGCTGTTCTCGATCGCTGAAAGCAGGTTTGAGGCCAGCTTGTCACCCATACGTTCGAAACGCATGAAATCATCCCGCGTGAGGCGGTAGATATCGGCGATGCTATGGACCAGTCCCAGCGAAAAGAGCTGTTCGACGAATTTATCTCCCAGCCCCTCGATATCCATGGCATTTCGCGAGGCAAAATGGACTATCGACTCACGAATCTGTGGAGGGCAGGCCAGTCCCATGCAGCGCAGGGCCACCTCGTCAGCAATGCGGACAACGACGGAACCGCACTCCGGGCAGGTCCCGGGAGGAAGAAACTGCCGCTCTGAACCGCTGCGCTGTTCGACCAGGACCCTGACTACGGCGGGGATCACATCACCGGCCCGCTCGATCATCACGCGGTCGCCGATACGGATATCCTTGGCAGCGATTTCGTCCCAATTGTGCAATGTGGCACGGGAGACTGTGACACCTGAGATTTCTACCGGTCTGAGTCGGGCCACCGGGGTGATCACTCCGGTCCTGCCGACGGAGGGCAGGATATCCTCGACAACAGTTTCCGCCTGACGCGGCGGGAATTTGCAGGCCACGGCCCAGCGGGGGGAACGGCTCTTTTCACCCAGTTCGCGCTGCAGGGTGAAAGAATCGACCTTTATGACAGTGCCGTCGATCTCATAGGGAAGAGATTCTCTCTGTTGCTGCATCTCTTCATAGAACGTCACAGCCTCATCGATGCCTTCTACCGCACACACAAGGGGGTTGACCGGCAACCCCCATCCGGCGATGGCGGTGAAAAAATCCTGCTGTGTGGCGAAGTCAGCCCCTTCCGATATACCGGGGGCGTAACAGTAGATTGAAAGCGGGCGCCGGGCCGTGATGCGCGGGTCAAGCTGGCGCAGTGAACCGGCTGCCGCGTTGCGGGGGTTGGCAAAGGAAGCCTCGCCATTTTCCTCCTTCTCGGCGTTAATCCGTTGAAAGGCATCCAGCGAGAGGAACACCTCTCCGCGAACCTCGAGCAGGGACGGAATCCGTTCGCCCGAAAGGCGCAGCGGCAGCGAGCGGATGGTGCGTATATTCTCCGTCACATCCTCACCGGTGACACCGTCGCCGCGGGTCGAGGCGACCGTCAGCAGGCCGTCCGTATAGATCAGCTCAACCGCCAGACCATCCATCTTGGGCTCGCAGATATACGAGATCAACTCTTCCGGGGACAATCCCAGGTTTTTCTTGACCCGCAGGTCAAAGTCCCTGATCTCGACAGCATTGGCAGCATTCTCCAGGGAGAGCATGGCGAGACGGTGTGTAACACTGGAAAACTTTTCCAGGGCGGCCCCGCCGACCCTCTGGGTAGGCGAATCCGGGGTGATCAGGGATGGGTACTGTTCCTCCAGCAGCTGCAGTTCGCGAAAAAGGCTGTCGTATTCGGCATCGGATATTGTCGGTGCATCCAGCTGATAATAGAGCCGGTTGTGATGTTCAAGTTGTCGACGAAGCTCGTCAACCCTCGTTTTTGCCCTATCTTCAGGGGCTGATATATCGAGAAGCGATAACTGCATCGGTTTCCTCACGGGATAGGTTGACTTCACGGCAGGGTACAGTATTATGCTCCTAATTTCAATCATCACCACTCTCCGGAACAGACATGGAACAACCACAACTGGATGCACTGCAGAGCTGGTTTGACAGCTACGTCCTGACCTACGACGATATAGACGAGGAAGGCTACCGCAACATCCTGCTCAAGGTCGAGCATACCCGCAAGGTGTGCGGGATCATGGCGCTTCTGGCAGCCGGGGAAGGACTGACACCCGGTGAATCACGGGTGGCCGCCGCTGTGGCGCTGCTGCATGATGTGGGGCGTTTTCCCCAGTTCCGCCGCTGGCGCACATTCCGGGACAGCGACTCGGACAATCACGCCCGCCTTGGAATCGAGGTTTTGCGCCAGCAGGGTGTTCTTGATGGATTGCCGGCTGATGAACGCCTGATTATCGAGGAAGCGGTCCGCTTTCACAACCTGCTGGCACTGCCGCAGCATTTCAGGTCGCCGACATCTCTCTTCATCCAACTGATTCGCGATGCCGACAAGCTGGACATATGGCGCGTTTTCCTGGATTATTTCCGTCAACCGGAGGACCTGCGACCCTCGGCAGTGACCCTCGGCTTCCCGGACAAGCCCGAGGTGACCCCGGCCTGCGTCAGGGAACTTGCCGCCGGGCGGGTCATACGCCTGGAAGATGTCCGGGTGCTGAACGATTTCAAACTTCTGCAGATCTCTTGGGTTTATGACCTTAACTTCCGCTCAGCCTACCGGCTGCTGCAGCAGCGCGGCCATATCCAGGCGCTGGCAGCGACCATCCCACACGATGATGAGGCCGCACAGGCCGTAGCGGTGGCTGTTTCAACGATTGACAGGCATGCGCAAAAGGAGAATCGATGACATCCCGAAACCACAGACTTGAACCTGAGAAACTCCGCTGGACCTGTGATCCTGCCCTGTTCGGCTTTGAAACAACGGAAGAACTGCCCGATCTGGATTACGCCATCGGGCAGAAACGGGCGCTGCGTTCGATCGAATTCGGCCTGGGCATGGAGGAGACCGGTTTCAACCTGTTCATCTCGGGCGAGACCGGAACCAGCCGCACCTCCACTATCCGCAATATCCTCAAAAAGCGGGCCAGGCAGGAACCGCAGCCCAGCGACTGGGTCTACGTCAACAATTTCAAGGACAGTGACTCGGCCGTTTCCCTTGCACTTCCGGCCGGAAAAGGGAGTGAACTGGCAACGGATATGAAGGTGCTCGTGGACGCCTTCAGGACAGACATCCCCAAAGCCCTGGAAAGCCCGGAATATGAGGCCCGCCGGGCCGAAATCCTGGAGGAGTACCAGAAGAACAACAATGAGCTGTTCCAGGCTCTGGAAAAGGAAGCTGGCAAACACGGTTTCGCCCTGCAGCGGACAGTCTCAGGGCTGGTGATCGTCCCCCAGAAAGAGGGGCGCAACTACACCCAGGAAGAGTACGAAGCCCTTACTGAGAAAAAGCGCCAGAAACTCGACCTGACCGGGAAAAAGCTGACCGAAAAATTGAACGAGGTCTTGCGACGGGTACGTGACAACGAAAAACTGACCAAGGAGGCCCTGGCACAGGCTGATCGCGATCTCGGCCTGTCCTGCCTGGGACACCGGCTGGATCCACTCAAGGAACGATATGCCGGACTTGAAAAAGTGCTGGCCTATCTCGATGCTGTTCAGGAGGATATCCTCAATAACCTTGAAGACTTCAAACCCCAGTCTGCCCAGCCCCAGATTCCGGGAATCAAGATGACCCGGCAGGAGCCGACCTTCGAGCGCTACGAGGTCAATGTACTGGTGGACAACAAGGAAACCGAAGGGGCGCCGGTGGTCTTCGAGTCAAACCCCACCTACAACAACCTCTTCGGCCGCATAGAACATGCCATGCAGTACGGCGGCGTCGCGGTGACCGATTTCACCATGATCCGCTCCGGCGCTCTGCACCGTGCCAATGGCGGTTACCTGGTGATCGATGCCCGCGAGGTGCTGATCAATCCTTTTGTGTGGGATGCCCTCAAGCGCTGCATCCGCACCGGTGACATCCGCATCGAGGACGTGCTGGAGCAGTACCGCTTCATGACCATGGTGACCCTCAAGCCCGAGGCGGTACCGATGCAGACCAAGATCATCATGATCGGCACGCCCTGGATTTACTATCTGCTGTTCTACATGGATCCGGACTACCGCAAGTTCTTCAAGGTAAAGGCCGAATTCGACAGCCGGCTGGCACGCACCCCCGAGATCATGAACGATTATGCCCTGTTCGTGGCTACCCACTGTCGCTGTGAAAAACTGCTGCACTTCGACCGCAGCGGTATCGCCCGCCTGCTGGAATATACCTCCCGTATGGTGGAGGATCAGAACAAGTTCTCTTCGCAGTTCATGGAAATCGCCGACTTTATCCGCGAAGCGAGTTTCTGGGCCAACAGGGACGGGCACACCGTTGTCACGGGAGATGACGTACTGCGCGCAGCAGGAGAGAAGGAATACCGGGTAAACCGCGTCGAAGAACGCATGCAGGAGCTCTACGAAGACGGCACGATCATGGTGGATACGGATGGCGCGGTCATCGGCCAGATCAACGGGCTGTCGGTGATCGGCCTGGGAGACCACACCTTCGGCCGGCCGGCCCGCATAACAGCCCGCGTTTACACCGGTCAGGCCGGCATGGTCAACATTGAGCGCGAGGTCAAACTCTCCGGGCCGATTCACGACAAGGGGGTCATGATCCTGACCGGCTATCTGGGCGGCACCTTTGCCGCAGAGCGGCCCCTCTCCCTGTCGGCATCCATCTGTTTTGAGCAGTCCTACGACGGGATCGAGGGGGACAGCGCCTCATCCACTGAACTGTACGCACTGCTTTCGGCCCTGTCCGGGATTCCGATCAGGCAGGGCATCGCGGTCACCGGCAGTGTCAACCAGCGCGGTATAATCCAGCCGATCGGCGGTGTCAACTTCAAGATCGAGGGTTTTTTTGCCGTCTGTAAATCTCAAGGGCTGACCGGTCATCAGGGAGTCATGATC
This sequence comes from Geobacteraceae bacterium, assembly GCA_016720395.1. Taxonomy (GTDB): domain Bacteria; phylum Desulfobacterota; class Desulfuromonadia; order Geobacterales; family Pseudopelobacteraceae; genus CAIPTY01. The sequence continues at coordinate 265,661 of JADKKR010000001.1, forward strand.
CCCACGGCAAACGAACGCCACCTGATGCTGAACGACGAAGTCATGGAGGCGGTAACTGCCGGCAGGTTTCACATCTGGAGCGTTGAGACCATCGAACAGGGCATTGAGCTCCTGACCGGCATGAAGGCCGGCCAGCGCAACAAACACGGTGAATTCCCCAAGAAGACCGTCTTTCACCTGGTGGATAAACGTCTGGCTGAAATGGCGGAACGGATAAAGGAACAGGAAGGGCGACACTCGCGAAAACCACGAAAAACGGTCGTCACATCTGAATAAAAATCCAGCGGGTCGGGGTGCAGCATGGGCATAGAGTGGAGAGAATCGCTTTCCATCGGGGTAGACGAGATCGACAACCAGCACAAACAGCTGCTGTCACACTTTGACCGGCTTCTCAAGGCCTGCGAGACCGGCAGGGGAATTGATGAGTTGAGGAATCTGCTCGGTTTTCTGGACGGGTATGTTCTCCATCATTTCAGCGATGAAGAGGGTATCCAGCGACAGCACGGATATCCCGGCTACGAGGCGCATAAAAAGGAGCATGATGCGTTTATCACCCGGCTGAAGGCCCTCAGGCAGGAGATCGGCAGAGACGGGGTTGCACTTCATCACGTTGTAGAGACCAACAACCTGCTGCTGAAGTGGCTGATACACCATATCTCTACCGTGGATGTGCAGCTGGGAAGGTTTCTAAAAAACACGGCCGCTTAGGCACAAGACCGGCCCGGCCTCACACCGGAGACCGTGCCGTGTCGGTTTTAGGCACAATCCTCGCGCCACAGGCACTCCTGCTGGCCGCACTGCTCGGCCTTGCCGGTTTCGAAGCAGACCTCGTTGCCTTCCGCCAGCTGAATGGCACGCACCAGATCCGCCTTCTTCATTTTACCCACCTTGATGTTATGCTGTTTTGCAATTTCTTTGATTTCATCCAGTTTCATAGTGCTCTCTCTCCATACTCCGTGATTGTTTGCCGTTACGACGAATAACTATAGCGCACTATTTTAAAATTTCCAGTTGCGCGCAGTTTTTTCACAAAAAAAGGCAGGCCATGCGGCCTGCCTTTCCTCATGGCTGTATTCCGATCCGTTAGACGCTGATCCCGGCGATACGCTGCAGCGCTTCGCGATATTTTGCGGCGGTCTTCTCGACGATCTCCGGCGGCAGCGGAGGAGCCGGGGCGCTCTTGCCCCAATCGAGGGTTTCCAGATAATCACGCAGGAACTGCTTGTCGAAGCTGGGCTGCGCCCCGCCCGGCTTGTACTGGTCCTGGGGCCAGAACCTGCTGGAATCGGGGGTCATGCACTCGTCAATGATGATCAGCTTGCCTTCGAACACACCGAATTCAAATTTGGTGTCGGCGATTATGATTCCTTTTTCAGCTGCCAGGTCACGGGCCCGGGCGTAGATTTTCAGGGTATAGTCGCGGGCCTGCTCGGCCAGCTCGCGACCGCAGACCGTCACCATTTCCTCGAAGGAGATGTTCTCGTCGTGGGTGCCCAGCTCGGCCTTGGTCGACGGGGTGAAGATCGGCTCGGGCAGGCGGTCGGACTCTTTCAGGCCCACCGGGAGCTTGATGCCGCAGATAGAGCCGGTGGCCTTGTAATCCTTCCAGCCCGAACCGGAGACATATCCGCGGACAATGCACTCGGCTGCCAGCGGTTTGGCCTTCCTGACCCACATGGAGCGGCCTTTCAGTATGTCGGCATAGGGCTGGCAGGCGGCCGGATAGTCGGCCACATCGGTCGAGATGATGTGATTCGGCACGATATCCTCCATCAGGCGGAACCAGTAGATGGATATCTGGGTCAGAACATAACCCTTGTCCGGGATCGGCTCGTTCATGATGACGTCAAATGCGGACATCCGGTCGGATGTGACCATCAGGAGGGTATCTCCCAGATCATAGATATCGCGGACCTTGCCGCGGGCGATCAGGTTAAGTCCGGGAAAATCAGTCTGCATGACAAGCTGAGACATGGTCGACCTCCTATTTATCATCGGCGACAAGCGCCTGGTTGATTTCGATCTTGGCCTTGGCCCTGAGTCCCTTGATCCACGTATCCAGAGCCTCTTCCTGCTTCTTGGGCAGGATCTTCTTCTTCAGTTCTTCCTTGCCCTTTTCAAAATCAGCCCTGGGGGCCTCGATACGCTGCTTGAGACGGACAGCATACCAGCGGTTGCCGACCTTGAACGGGGTATCAACCGCCGGTGCCGCCGGGGTCAATTTAAAGGCCGCCTCCATCAGTTCCGGGGCATTGCCGATAACCGGCAGATCACCCTTTGCCGAGAAGCCGAAGCTTCCGGTGGTCTGGGCCTTGAGAGCGGCCTTGGCGACAAACTGTTTGGCTGCATCTTCGGCCTTTTTCTTGGCAACTTCCACCGCCTTGACCCCTTTGGCCTTCTGTTCTACTGCCGCTTTGATCTCAGCCAGGGGAGGTACGATCGAATCCTTACGTTCTTTTACCTTGATGATGTAGATGCCCCGGGCGGTCTCAACCGGTCCGCCCAGTTCACCCTGCTTCAACTCGAAGGCCTTTTTAAGAACGGCCGCTTCTCCGGCCAGGGCAGCGACAGGAGCAGTGGCAGTAAACATCGGAGCATCCTGAACCTTGAGCCCGAGCTGGCCGGCAATCAAGCCCAGATCACCCGATTTGATGTTTTTGTAGAGGGTATCGGCCGCTGTTTCAAAAGACTGTTTGGCTGCCTTCTGGCGAAGGGCATCGCTCTTGGCCCGCTCCTTGACATCCTTAAGCGGCTGGATACCATCCTTGCCCTGGTATTTATCGATGTTTTTCTGATAGTAGGTCTGGATCTCCTCCTCAGTCACGGTCATCTTGGCCGCCTGAAGCGAGGGGTCCAGCAGTATGTAAGAAAGGGCAACCTTCTCCGGGGTCTTGAATTCGGCCTGGTTCTTCTGGAGATACTCGTTCAATTCCGCCTCGGTCAGCTTGACTTCATTGATCACGTCGGTCGGAGCATAGGCGACATACTCAAGGTCGATCCTGTCATTTTCCTTCCTGAACTGAGCCAGAGCATCTTCGTCCGTGACCGCAGCCTTGTCCTTGATCGCCTGGCGGGCCTTCTTGAGGGTCAGTTCCATCTTCTGCCCTTCTTCAAAATCCTTGGCGGTCATACGGTTGCTCTTGAGGAGCTGCTGGTAGAGATCAAAACTGAAAGCGCCGTCCTTCTGGAATGTGGGCATCGCGGCAATGTCGGCCGCGACGTCGTCTTTGGTGACCTTGATGCCCATTGACTTGGCTTCCTTGATGATCAGGCGATTGTCGATCAGGGTGTCAAGGGCCACTTTTTTCAATCCCAGGACCTTCTCCATCTCAGCCGGCAGGGACTGGCCGTAGATCTGCTGGTACACATTGCGGATGCGCTGATATGAGCTCTGATACTCCTCCAGGGTTATCGTGCTGCCGTCAACCCTGGCCGCGTATCCGAGGCTTCCGCCCCCCATACCGCTACGCCCCTCGCCCCACACCAGAAACATGGTGCCGATGAACGACAGGACGATAACGACAAAGACAATCTTGATGATAATCGAATTCTTTTTCTTGCGCATGATATCTAGCATGGCCTGAAAGCTCCTTGATGATGGTCTTTTTCTTGCAAAACGCCGCTGTAAGCGGCATGAAGGGCAGAATAGTACTATACGTTCCGGCTTATTGCAAGCGCTTGTTTAAGACTGTTTAAGACGGACCCAAGACATGACTGCAGCCGGGACAGCCTGCGAATATTTACTTTGTGCCGCCAGCTGTGCTACCGTCTGTCACATAACATCCTGCAGCTGATACGAGGAAAAGAGATGGAACTCAGTTTTTCCCATGCGAACAAAACGATTGACCAGCTTATCGACCAGCTTATCGAGAGTACCGGCGGCATCCACCAGCCGCAGATGATCCGCGAAATGCTGTTGTCATCGCTTACGATCGGTCAGGAGATCGATTACCTCGCCGACTTGAAACTGATCAACCGCACCCTGCGGGAGATGCGCTATACGACAAAGGTGTTCGGTCCCTATCGAGGTCGCAAGAAGGTCACCATTTTCGGTTCTGCCCGAACCCTGCCGGACGACGAGATGTACCGGAAATGCCTCCGCTTCAGCAGGATGCTGGCGGACAAGGGCTATATGATCATCACCGGTGGCGGACCCGGCATCATGCAGGCCGGCAATGAAGGTGCCGGCAGCGAGAACTCCTTTGCCGTAAACATTCGGCTCCCTTTTGAGCAGAAACCAAATCCGGTCATGTACCGCAATCCGCGGCTGGTAACATACAGGTATTTTTTCAACCGCAAGGTGGCTTTTGTCAAGGAAGCCGATGCCGTGGCCGTCTTTCCGGGAGGGTTCGGGACCCTGGACGAGGCCATGGAAGTATTCACCCTGGTGCAGACCGGTAAGACCTCCCCGAAGCCGCTGATACTGGTGGACGACGGCGATGGCTACTGGGAGCAGTTCTTCGATTTCGTCAAAGAGAGCCTGCTGGTGAAAGGATTCATCTCGGGCGAGGATTTTTCGCTGTTCACCATCACCAAGAACGAACAGGAAGCGGTCGAGGTGATCGATACCTTCTATCGCACCTATCATTCCTTACGCTTTATAGAAAACCGACTGGTTATCCGGCTGAACAAGCAGCTGACTCCGCAGCAGATCGCCACCATGGAGGATGAATTCTCCGAGCTGATCGGCAAAGGGGATCATATACACTGCTGCGGACTGTTCCCCGAAGAGCATGACGAGCCTGATCTTGCGGGACTGCCCCGGATATCGTTTCTTTTTGACCACCATCACTATGGGCTCCTCATGGCATTCATCAACCGCATCAACACCTTCTGACAACGACCCCTGAGCCGCCTTTGCACAGCCCTCATTCATTGACAAGACGTCCGCCTTGCCTGTATAGTCCAACAATCTCAACTATCCCGGAATGCCATGCAGGACCTCAAAAATCTATCCAGACAAAATCGTCGTATCGGTTTCAGTTTTTTCAGCTTCGGCCGCAGTAACAGGAAAACCACCCGTTCCGGCGAGCGTCCCTTTCCACGGCTTTACCTCCCGGGTGGTAAGCACCGCGTGTTCCTTAAGCGCCTCCTTGTTGCTGCAGCCATAGTTCTGACACTGATTCCGCTGTCCCAGTTCGCTGCCAGGAAATACTCTTCGCTTGCCGGGGAGATCCGTTCCTGGATGATTCAGCGCAGGTCGGCCGCCCACCAGGCTGAACCGGCCGAAAAGGTTCCGGTCAGCAGCTTCGTCACGGCCTGTTTGCTGCTCGATGACGCCAGCGGCCCGCCAGACCAGCTGACGGCCAGGACCCTGGAAGGAGAACTGCTCCATTACACCATACGGGGTGACCTGCAGAAGCGCGTCCACGATTTCCTGGCAAAGAACCAGGTCCCGTACGGAGTCTTCGTGGCAATAGAACCCTCAACCGGGCGCATCCTGGCAATGACTGCCCACTCTTCCGTCGAACCGGGGTGGTCAAAAAACGCCAGTTTCAACCTCTACCCTATGGCGTCTCTGTTCAAGATCATTACCGCCTCGGCCGCTCTGGAGAGCAGGAGGATCACCCCGGAGACGGTTATCGAATTCCGTGGCAACGCCACTTCGGAAAATCCCCGCTACTGGGAGGCCAGCCCGAAGAAAAGCAGAAACAACCGCACGGACGTGACCTATGCCATGGGCAAGTCGATCAATCCGGTTTATGGCCGGTTGGCGTGTGATATCGCCGGCAAGGCGTCGGTCATGGAGTGTGTCGACAGGTTCGGTTTCAACCAGCCGCTGCTCCCCGGTACATCCGCAAAAGAGAGTACAGCCGCGGAACCTCAGAGCAGCCACGGGCTGATGCTGATGGGTGCCGGCCTGGACCATGAGGTGAAGATTTCTCCTTTGCACGCAGCGGTCATGATGGCAGCCATCGCCAATGGCGGCAGGATGATGGCCCCCGGCTTGACCGACAGGATCACCGACAGGAAAGGTAAAGAAAAGGAAACGTTCGCCCCGCATGAGATCCGCAGGCTGGTGGCGCCCGAAACGGCAGCATCACTGACCCGGATGCTCTCCAGTACCGTCACCACCGGAACATCGCGGCGGGCCTTTCACGACCGCCGCGGGCGCCCGCGTCTTGATGTGGAGATCGCCGCCAAGACCGGCTCCATCAACGGCAGCGACCCGCGCGGCCAATATTCGTGGTTTGCGGCCTATGCACCGGCGCACAATCCGCGAATAGCCCTGGTCGCGCTGATCATCAATCAGGATAAATGGAGAATCAAGTCAGCACAGGTGGGAGAACAGGCTCTGGAAGAGTTTTTCGGGAACTGACCGGCCCCGGAGCTACGGTCGCGACAGGTGCTGCAACTTACTGCGCCCCGGGAGCGGGATAGGTCTTCAGGGACAACGACCCCGCTGTGATCTCTCCGTAGGTAAACTGCTCCATCCAGTCACCCAGCGAAAGTATGGTAAACGGAGTGCCGTCGAGTTGCTCACAGAAGGCGAGATGGAAATGCCCGGTGACCAGGCCGTCACACCCCTGTGCCCGTACCGTACGGGAAAATGAACGGATGATCTCACGGTAGTCCCAGCGCTTGCGTTTGGCCTGATACCCGGCACGGCTGGCGCGTTGCAGCCGGGACCTGACATACAGTGCAACGGCGGTCGGGATGATGGTAACCAGAGCGGCAGCCAGGCGGTTGTGCAGAATCGACCGCAGCAGACGGTAGCCGAGGTCCCGGTGGTTGATCTGATCGCCATGACAGAGAAACAGACGCCGTCCCTGCAGGGTAATGACCGTCGGTCCGGTGTGTATTTCGGCCCCGAGGCGCTCCCGGAATGTGGCACCCAGATGGAAATCGTGGTTGCCTTCCAGATACACCAGGCGGCAGCCGCTCTGCACCAGGGTGTGAAGCGCGGCAAGCACGTCATCATACTGGCACAACGGATTCGAGGGGAAGCCCAGCCAGAAATCAAACAGGTCGCCCATGATGAACAGCGTTTCCGTATTCCCCTCCAGCTCGCGGAGAAACTGCAGCAGCAGGAGGTAATTCCGGTCAGCCGGGGCAACCAGATGGGCATCGGCAAGAAAAATCGTACGCATGCGGGGATTGTGCTGTCACTCCCCGCAGATGTCAATAGAGAAGAGAGGTAAGCCGCCATGGGCTTTGTACATAATGTGGAAATCGCCTGGAATGAACTGATGGACGCCTTTACCAGCGGAACGGGTGACCGGGTATATTTTCTTGACCGCTTTACCGGAGAGGTATTCTTTGTCCCCTCAGCGCTGGAGGATGAAGATTTCTGGCGGCAGGTGGAGACCAACCAGGAGCGATTTCTGGAAATACCGCGCCTGGAGTATAGTAACGAACGTCAGATCATGTCCGGTTTCATCGAATCCGTAACGGACTCCGATCTGAAAAAACTCCTCGGCGGCGCACTGGCCGGCAGAAAGCCTTACGGGAACATCAATGACATTCTGGACTTCTTTCCCGAAGAGCGTGAGAAACTTCTGGAGATGAAGGATGAATTCGTTACCAGCCGGGTAAAGAGCTGGCTTGAGGAGCACAACCTGTTCACCGTCGAGACAGACGCACTTTTCTCTCCGCGCATCTGAGGGGCGTATGCCGCATACACATCATGGAGCACACCTCCCCCGCAATGACTACGGCAGGCTGATTGCCGCCATCCTGCTGCTCTGCCTCCTGGCCGCTGCCGGATATGCTCTCCAGCACACGATCTCATGCTTCCTGCTCTCCTGGATCATTGCCTATCTGCTTGATCCGCTGGTGGTAAAGATCGAGGAGCAGAGGATATCACGTACCTATGCCCTGACCCTGCTGTACGTCGTCCTCGGGGTCCTGACCATATTTTTCCTCACCTTCATGGTCCCCAAGCTGACCATGAGCTGGGATGCCTTTCTCCGTGAACTTCCCCAGTATCTCCAGAAGATCAAGCAGATCGCCCTGGAATGGAAGTCCCGCATCCCGGATCGCTACGGTTCGGAGGAGATCCAGTGGCTGCTTGACAAAATCTCGGCCAATGTCGATACCGCAGCCGAGAAAACCGGGGCATGGGCATACGGCTTCGCCGGCCGGATCTTCTTCAACATCTTCACTATCGTTCTCTCACCGATCCTGGTGTTCTTCATGCTGTACTACAAGCAGACCTTGATCGATATGCTGGCTTCGTGGATCCCGGAGAAGAGACGCACCATCGTTCTCGGTATCGGCCAGGAGGTCAACAGCAGTATCGGTGGCTACCTGAGAGGACAGGTGATCGTTTCCATCATCGTGTCGCTGCTTGTTTCGCTGGCGCTCTTTTTCCTCAGCATCCCCCACCCGTTCTTCTGCGGGATATTTGCCGGCGCAGCCTCGATCCTTCCGTTCATCGGCGTGGTCATCGCATTATTTCCGGCCCTGTTCTTCGCCTGGTTCCAGTATCAGAGCCTGGCTGTGCTGCTGAAGATCCTCATAGCCTTCGGGGTGATCTACTTCCTGGAAGGCTACATCGTCAAACCTCTGGTTTTCAAAAAATCCATGAACCTCAACCCGTTGGTAACCATCATCATGGTTATGGCCCTGGGCGAACTGCTCGGATTCTGGGGCATCCTGCTGGCACTGCCCATTGCTGCAGCGATTAAAATCACCTGGGGGCATATCATCGCAGGTGCTTTCCGGCACTGAAGAATGATACCATGCTAAAGGGACCACAACATTGACTTCGGAACAGCCTGCCCATACCAGCAACGCACCATCTGAGATCACGTTCGGCGTCCGTGGCCTGCACTGTGCCTCATGCGTCAACACCCTTGAAAAAAAACTGCGGGAACATCCCGCCATAACCACCGCCATCGTCAACCTGGCCACTGAAACCGGCTTCGTCCGCTTCGATCCCCGGCGCCTGACTCTCTCCAATGTTTTCGGCCTTGTCCATGCCGCCGGGTATACACCGGTTGAACTGCACGACGCCCCGGCCAGTGCGGATGACGATCTGCGAATCCAGCGCAACTGGCTGATCTTTTCGCTGTGTGCCTCGCTGCCGATCATGCTGACCATGGGCATGCACACCAACCGGGCGGTCATGCAGTTTAACCTGCTTCTGGCAACGGCCGTTCAGTTCTCAGCCGGGCTGACCTTCTACCGCGGCGCCTGGAGTTCGATCAAAAACCGCAGTAGCAACATGGATGTACTGGTCGCCCTCGGTACCTCGGCCGCATATTTCTATTCACTGCTGGCCTATTTCGGTCTGCTCGGGCCGCATCGTGAGGTGTTCTTCGAGACCTCGGCCATGTTGATTGCCTTTATCCGTCTCGGCAAATATCTGGAAGCCCGCGCCCGCGGCAAGGCCGGTGAGGCACTCAAAAAACTGCTGCACCTGCAGGCCGACAAAGCCCGGCTGGTAACCGATGCGGGTGAAAAAGATGTCCCCGCGTCCATCATCAGGGTCGACGATGTGGTGCTGGTACGTCCGGGTGAAACGATCCCGGTGGACGGTGAGGTGCTCGAAGGCCGCGGAGCGGTGGACGAGGCCATGGTCACCGGGGAATCCATGCCGGTCATCAAGAATCCGGGGGACAGCGTTACCGGAGCCACTCTGAACAAAAGCGGAGTGCTGCGCGTGCGGGCGACCCGGGTAGGCGAGGCGACCCTCCTTTCACAGATTGTCCGCATGGTACGCGAAGCCCAGGGGGACAAGGCTCCCATCCAGCGCTTCGCTGATGCCGTCTCCGCCTGGTTCGTTCCGCTCGTCATCATCCTGTCCCTGGCAACATTCCTGATCTGGTTTTCCCTCCTGCACACCGATTTTCTCAGTGCGTTCAGGTATGCAATCGCCGTGGTTGTGATCGCCTGCCCCTGCGCCATGGGCCTTGCCACCCCGACGGCAATCATGGTGGGAAGCGGCATCGCCCTCGGGCGGGGAATCCTGGTCAAGAAGGGATCGGCCCTGGAGACCATCTCCCGCATGCAGGTTGTACTTCTGGACAAGACCGGGACCCTGACCAGCGGCACACCCGCCATGACCGATCTGATACCGGTCTCACGCAGCGTCGATCCGGCGAAACTCCTGGAGTGCCTGGCCACGGCAGAAGCCCATTCCAGCCACCCGCTGGCGCAGGCGGCCATCAGCGCCGCCGCTAAAGCAGGAATCCAGCCGGGAGAAGCCCAGGACTTCGAGGAGCGCGGAGGCTACGGCATCACCTGCACCTTCGGCGGATTCCGGCTGTCGGTTGGCAACGAGCGCCTGATGGAAGAGGAAGGGGTCGTTCTTGCACCGCTGGCCGACAAATCCGCAGCGTTGGCAGCAGAAGGCAAGTCGTTGATCTTCGTGGCAGCCGGCACCACTCTGGTAGGTGTAGCAGCCTTTGGCGACACGCTTACACCCAACGCTGTCAGGGCGGTCAGCGAGATCAGGGGCATGGGTATCCGTACCTGCATGATCACCGGAGACCACGCAGAGGTCGCCGGGATCGTCGCCCGGCAGATCGGAGTAGACGACTACGAGGCCGGGGTACTGCCCGGGCGCAAGCAGGAGGTCGTCAAGGAATATCAGAGGCGCGGGATGATCGTCGGCATGGTGGGTGACGGCATTAACGATGCCCCGGCCCTGGCCCAGGCCGACGTCGGCATTGCCATTGGCGGTGGCACCGACGTAGCCAAGGAGACCGGCGATATCGTCCTGATGCGCGACGATTTGCTGGATGTGGTCCGCACCATACACATAGGTCGGGCAACCCTGGGGAAAGTCAGACAGAATCTGTTCTGGGCGCTGTTCTACAACATACTCGGCATCCCGGTGGCCGCAGGGCTGCTTTCCCGCTACGGGATAACCCTCAAACCGGAGTACGCCGGACTCGCCATGGCCCTTTCGTCGGTATCGGTGGTGCTGAATTCGATCCTGCTGAAGAGGATGGAAAAGGATCTGTAACCGGAGATATCGGGGAGGTTGTGAGTGACGAGGGTGGTATCAAGACTATAAAGATGGCGGGTGAGAGCATGGCCTGGCTGATGTAGTGGATTGCCGGGTAGAAACAATTAATAACACGGAGACACGGAGAACACAGAGTACTGCATCATAGAAACTATGGCTCAAAACCTTGAGAGAAAGTACCCTCTGGGTTTTATACTTCAACTCGATATGATGCCGCTCCGTGCCCTCTGTGCCTCCGTGTTTCAATAGCCTTTTACAGCAACGCCTTGGCGGCTGCAATCACCGCTGCGTAATCCGGCTCGCTGGTCACCTCGGGAACGATCTGGATGTAGCGGATAACATCCTGTGCATCGACCACAAAGATGGCCCGTGTCAGGAGCAGGAGCTCCTTGATAAGCACCCCGTAGTTCTGGCCGAAGGAGCGTTCACGGTAATCGGAGAGGGTCGTGACCTTTTCAATACCGGCCGCTCCGCACCAGCGCTTCTGGGCAAACGGCAGGTCGAGGCTGATCGTCAGCACAACCACATTGTCCGGCAGGCCGGCGGCTTCCTGATTAAACCGGCGGGTCTCCGTATCGCAGACCGGCGTATCCAGTGATGGTACCGAGCTGATGATTCTGATCCTGCCGGCCGAATCTGCCAGCGAGACCGCTGCCAGACCGTTGTCAACCACGGTAAAGTCAGGGGCCTTGTCGCCGACCCTGAGCTCCGGTCCGAGAAGTGTAAACGGGTTTCCTTTGAAGGTGATGATACCGCTGCGTTCTTTCATGGGACAACCTCCTGAAGTTGATCTTTGATACCGTTAGTGTACTTCATCGTCCCCGGAATGCAACCGGGGAAGGTCAGGGACCTGAATAATTTCCAGAAGCTGCATGACCAGCCGGTAGGTGATACCCCATAGAACCGGCTTATCCGGCTGTGGAAGAATGATGCCCGGCACCTCAAGCGTTCTTCCGGAAAACCCGACTCGAGCCATCCGATGCCGATCCGGGTCACGTATATCCGACAGCCTGACCCAGAAGACATCGTGCACCTCGGGACTTACCACCGGCTGCAGGGCTGTCGTGACCGTTGCGTACGCAAAACAGGAAACCCGCACCGGAAGATTCGCCCCGACAATATCGGACATCCTGCCCAGATAGCGTTCCGTCTCCAGGACCAGTCCGATCTCCTCACGAGTCTCGCGTTCCGCGGCCTGTCTGGCCCGCTCCCCCTTTTCCACCTTGCCGCCGGGGAAGGCAAGATGTCCGGACCAGGGATCACGTGCATCAGTTGCCCGCTCGATAAAAAGAATTTCCAGATCTCCGGGCAGTTCGCGCAGGATCAGGGCGACCGCAGCCCTGGTGCGCTGGCCTTCGACGAACTTTTTTTGGTGTCTGTGACGCTCGAACCGCTCTGCGATATCGCCCAGAGTGTGCCGGTGTCCTGAATGCCCGATGGCCACCTTGAATCCCTCGTTTATATTTTATATATCCTTTACGAAGAGCCATTCATTCGTCAAGCAAAAACAGGAGGCATACCTATGAAATCAATGTTGATTACCATGCTGGTGCTGGCTGCTTTACTGCCAGGCTGTTCGTCCGCAGAGAAGCAGGCCGCAGAACTTCTGGAAACTGCGCGGTTCGAGGAGAAGCAGAGCAATATCGAACACGCGACAAAGCTCTATAAGGAGATCCTGCAAAAATATCCCTCATCACCGGCGGCACAGGAGGCGACAGCCCGTATGGCTGATCTTGCACGCACAAAACCCTGATGACCGAACTGCCCCGGATATCGATCCTGATGCCTGTCCGCAATGAGGCAGCCTACCTGCCCGCTGCTCTCAGGTCGCTTGCACGTCAGTCCCTGCCGGCATGGGAACTCGTAGCGGTAGATGACGGTTCGTGGGATGAGACACCGGCCATTCTGTCCGCAGCCGCATCGCATGATTCCCGGATTCGAATCATCCGTCGCGAGGGAGGTGGCCTTGTGGCTGCTCTCAATTGCGGCCTGGAAGCCTGCCGGGCGCAACTGCTGGCGCGTATGGACGGTGACGATATCAGTCACCCCCGGCGCCTGGAGCTTCAGGCTGCATACCTGGACGAACATGCTGACACGGGACTGGTGGCCAGTGGTTTTCGTCATTTTCCCCGCACGACACTCAAGCAGGGCATGCTGGCCTATGAAACCTGGCAGAACACTCTGAAAAACCACGATCTGATCATGCGCGACCGCTTTGTCGAGTCACCTTTTGTCCACCCCACCATCATGGCCCGTCGGCAACTGATCGAAGACGCGGGAGGTTACCGGGACTGCGGATGGGCTGAGGATTACGATCTCTGGCTTCGCCTTGCCGAGGCAGGCACCCGTTTTGCCCGTTTGGAGCAGTCACTCTTTTTCTGGCGGGATCATGCCGAACGCGCCACACGCACCATGGCTCTGTACAGTGACGCGGCCTTCCGTGCCTGCAAACTGCATTATCTGCAGCGCAGTTTTCTCCGTAACGAAAGGAGTGTCATTATTGCCGGGGCCGGCCTGGAAGGGCGGGCATGGCAGCGCCTCCTTGAGCAGGCAGGTATCTCTGTTCACTGCTGGGTGGACGTGGACCCTCGCAAAATCGGCCGCAATCTGCATGGCGCGCCGGTTATTTCTACCGGACAACTCAATGAAATGAACGGTAAAATACTTGTTGCCATCGGCGTACGCGGAGCCCGTGAACAGTTCAGAGAGATCGCACGCCCGCTTTCTTTACAGGAAGGACTCGATTTCATCTGTGTAGCCTGATACAGGTGAAATTCATACACCTCACCGGTTAGTGCACCAATCTGCATGTGTTTTTTACGCATGCTTTTCTGATTGACTCGGCAGCAATATTCGGCTACGAAAACATGATCCATCAATTATCGACCGGGAGATTCAACTGATTACATTCGAGAAAGGTTCCAGCATGGCAGCGACAAAAGAGGATCTGGCCCTGACTATTGACGAAACCGAATGGAGCTGGCTGCGGGCGCATCTGGAACGTGGCGGTCTTATTCTGGTAAATGACAGTCTTGACCTCGCTGAAGCGGGACTCAGGGTTGCAGAAGACGATGTTGCGGTCATCGAGCATTGGGTCAGCACCGGCAAGCTCGGCAAGCCCACCGAAGCGCAGATTACTCACTGGAACGATGAGAAACAGAAGAAGTTTGCCATGCTGATCATCAGCCCCTATGTCCTCATACAGGAGAGGTTGCCGACCTTTCACTAGAACATTGTGCATTCAGAAATAAAAAGGGCGGTCTCTTTCGAGACCGCCCTTTTTCGTGCAGCCGGAGATAGACCGTTTATATCAATTTGATGGCCTGCTGGGCGAACTGGAGGATCAGTGATGGTATGATGCCGGGTATCAGCGAACCGATCACCGAAATAGCTACGCACAAAGCCATCGGTGCTGTCACCTGCATCCAGTCGAATTCTTCCGTCGGATCTTTCATGTACATGAAGACCATTACCCGCAGGTAGTAATACACCGATGCAGCACTGTTGAGTACGCCGATGATGGCCAGCCAGATATACCCCTGCTGAATGGCGCCGGAGAACAGGTAGAATTTTCCGATGAAACCTGCCGTCGGCGGCATGCCTGCCAGTGAGAAGAGGAATATGGACATGGCAACCGCGAGAACGGGATGTTTGACCCCGAACCCGGCGAAGTCCTGAACATTGCCGTTGGATTCACCTTTCTTGCCGACAAGGATAATGATTGCAAAGGCCCCGATGTTCATGAAGGCGTAGGAGAGCATGTAGAACAGGATACCCGCCGTGCCGGTGCCGTTACCGGCTGTAAAACCGACCAGTGCGTAACCGGCGTGGGCGATCGATGAATAGGCCAGCATGCGCTTGATATTGTCCTGGCGCAACGCCGTGATGTTACCGACGGTCATGGTCAAAACCGCCAGGACCCAGAGGACCTGACTCCACTCAACCTGAAGCGTGGGCAGGGCCACCAGGAATATACGCAGGGCCGCTGCAAAGCCGGCCGCCTTGGGTCCGGCAGACATGAAGGCGGTCATGGGAGTCGGGGCACCTTCATAAACGTCAGGGGTCCACATGTGAAAGGGTGCCGCTGCGATTTTGAAAGCAAAACCGGTCAGCATCAGCAGCATGCCGGCCACCAGCATGATGTTGGCCGAAGGAAGGCTCATCTGGCCGACAACAGCCGCAATCTTCGCAATACGTGTCGTTCCCGTGGCTCCGTAGGTGAGGGCCATTCCGTAGAGCAGGAAACCGGTGGAAAAACAGCCCAGCAGGAAGTACTTGAGACCGGCCTCGTTGGACTTGGGGTTTTTGCGGTTAAAGCCGGCCAGCACGTACAGGGCCACCGACATGACCTCCAGGCCGAGGAAAATGGTCATCAGATCCGTGCCGGAAGCCATCAGCATCATACCGACGACAGTAAAGAGGATCAGAGGGTACAGTTCGCCGTGGTTGCATCCCTCACGCTCCATGTACTGGTCGGAGATCAGCACCGCAAGTCCGGCGGACACCAGGAAGATCATCTTGAAGAAGGTGGCAAAGTTATCCAGGACAACCGAACCGCTGAAGCTCTCGATGTGTCCGCCCCAGCCGGCAGCCACCAGAACGCCCGCCGCAACGATACCGACGAAACTGAGGTAGCCCAGGTAAGCCTTGCGATCACCAGGGATGAAAACGTTGATCAGCAAAAGTACCATGGCCAGCACGGAGAGAAAGATCTCCGGCAGTATCGGCGTGAAGTTGACGGCTGGAATCGTAATCATGTCCATCTAATATATCCTCCGGTCGGATTGACTCTTTTTACTTTGCGTCGTGCGGATTAACTGCCGGTGCGGCATGAGGACCTGCGGCCGGTGCGGCAGGGTGTCCGGCTGGCGTCTCGATGCCGGTATGGCCAGCAGGCGATGCCGGTACGGCTTCGGGCATTTTCTTTACATTCATGGATGCCGGCCGGACCTGTGAGACCAGCTTTTTAACGGCCGGGTCCATCTTGTCGATAAACGGTTTCGGGTAGATACCCATTACAAAGATCATGACGATCAGGGGTACCATGATACCGATTTCGCGGGCATTCAGGTCTTTCAGCTTCTGGTTCTTCGGGTTATCAAGCTCACCGAACATGACCCGCTGGAACATCCAGAGCATATAGACGGCTGACAGGATCACGCCGCTTGTAGCGATTATCGTCCACCAGCGCAACTCGCTCTCGAATGCCCCGATCAATACCAGGAATTCGCCGACAAAACCGTTGGTGCCCGGAAGGCCGATTGAGGAGAAGGTCACGATCATGAAGATTGTGGCAAAGACCGGCATCTGCTTGGAGAGACCGCCAAAATCCGTAATCAGTCGTGTGTGCCGGCGTTCATAAATGAAGCCGACGATAAGGAACAGTGCGCCGGTAGAGATACCGTGGTTGATCATCTGTAGCAACCCGCCGGTGATACCTTCCACGTTGAAGGCAAAGACTCCCAGCATGACAAAACCCAGGTGGGCTACTGATGAGTAGGCCACCAGCTTCTTGACATCCTCCTGAACCATGGCGACCAGTGCGGCGTAGATGATGCCGATTACCGCCAGTGTCGCGATGAGCGGCGCATAGGTGTGGGCAGCTTCAGGGAAGAGCGGGATAGCAAAGCGGACATAGCCGTAGGTACCCATTTTCAGCAGAATGGCGGCCAGGATGACGGAACCGGCTGTAGGAGCTTCGGTATGGGCATCCGGCAACCATGTGTGCAGCGGGAACATGGGGACTTTAATGGCAAAGGCCAGGGCGAATGCCAGAAACAGCCATACCTGCGCTGACATCGGCAGTTGCAGGTTAAAGAACTGCAGCAAGCCGAAATTGGTAAAACCGGCCTCCAACCCTTTGAAATAGAGGTAGATCAAGGCAACCAGCATGAGCAGGGAGCCGACCATGGTGTAGATGAAGAACTTGACAGCCGCGTAGATGCGGTTCTTGCCGCCCCAGATACCGATCATGAAGTACATCGGGATCAGCATGACTTCCCAGAAGATGTAGAACAGGAACATGTCCAGGGAGATGAACGCACCCAGCATGCCGGTTTCGAGCAGCAGCAGCAGGATCATGTACTCTTTGACCTTCTCTTCGACGGCCGTATAGGTTGAAAGCACGGCAATCGGCATGATGAAGGTGGTCAGCATGACCAGCCAGAGGCTGATGCCGTCAATACCGACAAAGTAGCGCATGACGAACGGGCCGGCGGCGATCCAGGGCAC
Organism: Geobacteraceae bacterium; assembly: GCA_016720395.1. GTDB lineage: Bacteria > Desulfobacterota > Desulfuromonadia > Geobacterales > Pseudopelobacteraceae > CAIPTY01. The sequence continues at coordinate 282,810 of JADKKR010000001.1, forward strand.
ATTCTCCACAAACTGGAATTCGGCGTTACTCTGGAAGCCAAACATGATCGGCAACGACACCAGGAAGGTCACTACTGTTGTCGCGAAGGCTACGTTACGCAGCATTCCTTTGCTGTCCTTGGGGATGAACAGCAGCAGCAGGACACCCAGTACCGGCAGGAATGTCGTCAGGCTCAATAGGTTACTCATGAATTCATGCTCCTTTATGCAAATTGCAGAGAATCGTTTACTTGAATACGTAGTAGCCGAGCATCACAACAACGCCAAAGGCCATAGACCAGGCATAGTTATGGATCAGGCCGGACTGCATGTAGCGGAAGACTCCACTGCAACCCATTACCACCCCGGCGACGCCGTTGACAATCCCGTCTATCACGAGGACATCAAAGCCTTTCCAGAGGAACTGGCCAAGGGCTTTGCAGGGATTCACGAATGCGTAGTCATAGAGTTCGTCGATATACCACTTGTTATAGACTGCACGGTGAAGTGTCGGGAATGTATCAGTGAACTTCTTGGGCAGCGCGGTGTTCTGAACGTACATGGTGAAGGCAATCGCTATGCCGATCAGAGCGATCACAACCGATCCGCCCATCAATGCCCACTCTACAGCATGGCTGGGGTGAGCACCGTGATGCGCATAGGTTGCGCCATATTCGCCTGCCAGTTCGAATACCGGCTCAAGCCAGTGTTCGAAGTAGTTGGGCAGCATGCCCAGCAGTTTCGGCATGCCGATGTAACCGCCGAAAACAGCCAGGAATCCGAGCACCATCAGCGGGATGGTGATAACCAGCGGCGACTCGTGGAGGTGGTCCTTGACCTTGCTGTTGATGCGGCACTCACCGAAGAATGTCATGAATACCAGACGGAACATGTAGAAAGCGGTAAAACAGGCTGCGATGGCACCGGTACCCCACAACAGGATGTTAAGATTTCCGTGAAGCGGATTGGCAAAAGCCATCCAGAGGATTTCGTCCTTTGAGAAGAAGCCGGAGAAACCCGGGATGCCGGCAATGGCGATCGTAGAGACGAAGAACGTCAGGAAGGTGATAGGCATGGCCTTTTTGAGACCGCCCATGTTGCGCATATCCTGGGCATCGTCGTGGAGGTGGCCTTTATGCAGGGCATAGTGCATGGCGTGGATAACCGAACCGGAACCGAGGAACAGGCAGGCCTTGAAGAAGGCATGGGTCATCAGGTGGAAGATACCGGCTGTGAAAGCGCCGACTCCCATTGCCAGAAACATAAAGCCCAACTGGGATACGGTCGAATAAGCCAAAACACGCTTGATATCATTCTGGGCCGTGCCGATGGTGGCGGCGAAGATGGCTGTCGCAGCGCCGACGCAGGCGACGACCATCATGGTCTCGGGCGATTTGATGAAGACAAAACTCATCCTGCCGATCATGTAGACACCGGCTGTAACCATGGTGGCAGCGTGGATCAGGGCGGAAACGGGTGTCGGGCCTTCCATGGCATCCGGCAGCCAGGTGAAGAGCGGAATCTGTGCCGATTTACCGGTGGCACCAACGAAGAAACACAGGGTTGCGACCGTCACGACACCGCCGTAGGGAAGCAGGTGCGATGCTGCCTTGATCTCGGTGAAATTGATAGTCCAGATGTTATGATTGCTGCCCAGCCACCAGTAGAGGGTGAACAGGCCGATCAGGAAGCCGAAGTCGCCGACGCGGTTCATGACGAAGGCCTTTTTGGCGGCGTCGCCGGCGGATTTTTTGTGGAAGTAGTAGCCGATCAGCAGGTAGGAGCAGAGACCGACCCCTTCCCATCCGATGAACATTACCAGCATGTTGCTGCCCAGCACGAGCAGCAGCATGGACATACAGAACAGGTTCAGGTAGGCAAAGAAACGGTAGAAGCCTTCTTCACCGTGCATATAGCCGATAGAGTACAGGTGAATCAGTGAACCGACTCCGGTAACGACCATGATCATGATACAGGAGAGCGGGTCGAGCAGGAAAGCCATGTCTGCCTTGAAATTGCCCGAATGGATCCAGGGGAAGACTACTTTCTCGAAGACCCGTTTCTCTGGAGAGAGACCGATCATCTCAACAAGGATCAGGCAGGATACAATGAATGACGAAAAGATCGCCAGGGTGCCGATGGCACCGATGACCGCCTCATTCTTGATCTTTTTCCCGAAGAACCCGTTGATCAGAAAGCCGACGAGCGGGAAGAACGGGATCAGCCAAACGTAGTCAAACATGTAAGACTCCTTTATTCTAATCGTTAAACGTTGTTTGCTTTATCTGCCTGGAACTACCACTTCATCAGATTTATATCATCCACATCTATGGATTCTTTGTTGTTGTAGAAGGCGATCATCAGGGCCAGTCCGACTGCCGCCTCTGCAGCAGCGACGGTCATGACGAAGAACACGAACACCTGCCCGTCCAGATTACCCAGGTGCCGGGAGAGCGCCACGAAGGTAAGGTTGACGGCATTGAGCATCATCTCGACACACATGAAGATGACAATAGCGTTCTTGCGGGTAAGCACGCCGATCGTCCCGATGGAGAAGAGGATGGCGCTGATGATGAGATAGCCGTTCAGATTTTCCATGAATATATACCTCAGTCTAGATTTTTTTCTTGGCCAGAATTACCGCACCAACGATGGCTACCAGAAGCAGGATCGAGGTGATCTCAAATGGGAGCAGAAAGGTTGTGAACATCTCACGTCCGATCAACTCGGTGTGCCCCTGCTGCTTGATGATATCTCCGGTCAGAGGTCCATTGGGCAGAGCCACGCGGCTCTTGAACACAATGACAGCCGTGTTCAGCAGCGTGAAAAACCCGATAACTGAGCCCAGAACGATCTTGTGTGACTGGCTCTTTGATGCGTTGACCCGGATATTGAGGAGCATGATGGTAAACACGATCAGAACCATGATGGCACCCGCATATACCATTACCTGCACTGCTGCCAGAAACGGAGCATCCAGCATGACATAGTACGTAGCCAGGCAGAAGAATGTCAGGATCAGTGACAGTGCGCTATTTATCGGGTTCCGGCAGGTAACCACCAGGATCGCCGATATAATGGCCACCAGCGATACAATTAAGAAGAAGAGGGTTTCCATGTACTGCTCCTTTATTTCTTTTCTAAGAGTCGTTCCTTGGAGTAGACAAAGTCCTTACGGCTGTAGTTGGCCAGTTCGAATTCACCGGTCATACGGATGGCGTCCACCGGGCAGGCCTCGACACAGTAGCCGCAAAAGATGCAGCGCAACATGTCGATCTCGTAGACTGACGCGAACTTGTCGTGGTTGGCATCCTCACCTGCCTCTACCGTGATGCACTTGGCCGGACAGACCGTTGGGCACAGGTAACAGGCCACACATTTTGCTTTGTTGTGTGACACGTTCAGCGCATGCAGGCCCCTGAAACGCTCGGCAACTTTGGGACGCTCCGTCGGATACTGCAGGGTGACCGGTTTTTTGAAAAGATGCCCCAGGGTGATTTTAAGGCCTTGTATGATCGGCACAAACGTTTTGATCGGATTCATGTTTTCGTCCTTGTTCGTAGAGTCCTTGGTTTATTCCGTACTAAATGAGATAGTTCCAGATTCCTGTGACAACGATGTTTATAAGGCCAAGGGGAATAAAGACCTTCCAGCCGATGTGCATCAACTGGTCGTAGCGATACCTGGGTACTGTCGCACGGAGCCACATGCAAAAGAACATCAGGAAATATACCTTGGCCACGAAGTAGACCGGACCAAGCAATGTGAACGTGGTTGCCAGCGGACCGTTCCAGCCACCCAGGAACAGAGTGGTGGTCAGGGCGCATACGGTGACCATATTGGCATATTCTGCCATGAAGAACATGGCGTACTTCATGCTCGAATATTCGGTGCAGAAACCGGAAACCAGTTCGGTTTCTGCTTCCGGAAGGTCAAAGGGGGTACGGTTGATCTCTGCTATCGAGCAGATAAAGAACATGATGAATGCGAGCGGCTGTTTGAATGCGTACCATTCGAAACCGCCCATGCCTGATTGCAGATTGACGATCTCATTCATTGAAAGGGTGCCGGAAAGCATAAAGACCGACACGATCGCAAGTCCGGCCGACAATTCGTACGAGATCATCTGAGCTGATGCACGCAGGCCGCCCAGCAGCGAGTACTTGCTGTTTGATGCCCAACCGGCAAGGACGATGCCGTAGACTCCCAGAGAGGACATGGCCAGGATGTACAGGACACCGACATTGATGTCATAGACTTTCCCGGAAGCCATATCGACGTAACTGGCGATCTGCAGAGGGATCTTGTAGCCGGCCACCTCGATGACTCCGCCGAAGGGGATGACAGCAAAGGTGATAAAAGCCGGAACCAGGGCGATCAGCGGCGCGATCAGAAATGCGAACGTGCTGGCCTGGGAAGGAACAATCTCTTCCTTGAAAAAGAGCTTGACTCCGTCCGCAATCGGTTGCAGTAGTCCGTGCCAACCGGTACGCATAGGTCCCAGTCGTACCTGCATATGGCCAATGATCTTGCGCTCGGCGTAGGTGGCATATGCCACAGTCAGTAGCACAAAGACAAACGCCACCAGGACCTTGGCAACCATGGCGATGTAGTACATCATCGGCAGTCCTAATATCACGATATCCATCTGTCCCTCTTTCCTTGATGTAAAATTATTCTATTCCGTTTAAATATAGTTACTTGGCCAGGGTGATCCAGGTAACCGGGGCACCGCTCCAGACCTGGTTGACCGGATTGGCTCCGAAGTGATACGGGGCGAAGACCACACCCTGCGGCATGCGTGCTGAGATGTGAGCCTTGAGCTTCATGCTTCCGCCGGCAGAACTGACCGTCAGGAGATCGTTCTCGGCAAACCTGGACGCTGCCGCATCGGCCCGTGAGATTTCAACATATCCCTCGGGGCAGACATGCATCGGCCCTTCACCATACTGCGAGAGTGTGCCGTTATGGTACAGTGCGCTTCCGGTTACCAGTGCCAGCTTGCCCGGCTCAACAGTAACCGCAGGCGCGTTCGGCATGACAAAAGCTGGTTTGAGTTCAACCGGCGCAAACTGCCCCTCGACGCCCAGAGACGCATAGCTCATTCCCGTGTAACCGGGGACAGTTGCGGATATCTCGGCGAAGACAGAGGCCGGGGTACCTGGGGCGACTCCACCCAGTTTTGCTATCAGGGCCCCGAAGATCTCGAAATCCGAACGGCTCTGGCCGACTTTCCTGATCGCCGGCTTGATATGCTGTACGCGGCGGTCGGTAGCAGTGAACGTGCCCTCTTTTTCGGCAAAGGAGCAGACCGGCAGGACAACATCGGCCATTGCCGCTGTTTCGGTCAGGAACATTTCTGAAACCACCAGGAATTCAACCTTGTCCAGAGCAGCCTGCACCCTGGCATGGTCAGGATAGGATACAAGCGGGTTCTCTCCGGCGAGGAACAATGTCGTGATTGAACCGTCAGCACAGCCGTCAATTATCCGACCGGCACCGATACCGGCCTGGAAGCCCATGTCAACGGCTCCCTGGCTGTTGTTCTTTTCTGAGAGACAGAGGACTCCGCCGCCTTCTTTTCCCAGCTTGCCGGCAAGCAGAGCCAGATTGGCAACAGCGTTGGCCAAAGCTGCTGTATGACCGGGGTAGGCCTGTCCGACGGGGAACAGGATCAGCGCCTTTTCTGCTGTGGCATAGGCACTGGCCAGCAGCTTGATTTCAACAGCTGTCAATCCGCACTGGGCGGAAACCGCTTCCGGCGTGAAGGCGGCCAATTCCTTTTCCAGCGCAGCATAACCGGGAAGGGCAGCAGCTGAAGCATCCACCAGCTTATTATCCAGAATAACCTTTGCCAGCGAGTTGATGATTGCTATCTCACTGCCGGGGGTATGCACCAGTGTCCTGGCATCCGGAAGCTTGGAAAGCTTGCCGGACTTGTCGGTGAGAATCTTGAGCAGGGTACCCTTGTTCTTGACCGCCATGTTGATCTCAAAACCGACCACCGGATGCGTTTCATAGGCATCGGTCTTGATCACCAGCAGCAGGTCGCTCTTTTGTATGTCGAGTATGGTCGATGGAGACGCGGATGCCCCGAAGCTGCCGGCAAAGCCTTCCGTCAGGGCCGCATGGGCGTATCCGGCAGAGTGGTCATAATTCCCGCAGCCGGCCGTTTGCAGCAGTTGCTTGAAGACCACCAGCTCCTCATTGGTCAGACGGGCTGTGGCAAGGGCGGCCGTGGAGGCACCGGCATCCTTGAGGCGGGCGGCGACAAGCTCCAGTGCCTCGTCCCATCCTGCTTCTTCCAGTTTGCCGTTTTTTCGGACCAGAGGTTTGGTCAGACGCTTGTCGCTGTTGATGAACTGATAACCGAAGCGGCCGCGCACGCAGAGCTGGCCGTTATGGAATCCCTGGTTCTCGTCATACAGCGTGGTGAGGACCTTGTTGTCCTTGACGCCCAGAGTCAGGTTGCAGCCGGTACCGCAGTAACCGCAGACCGATTTGTTTTTGGTGAGCGACCAGAACCGGGCCTTGAACTTGAACGGCCGGGCCAGGAGCGACCCGACCGGACAGACCGAGACACAGGAACCGCAGAACTCACAATTGAGCGCTTCATCAAATTCGCAGCCGATCTTGGTCTCAATGCCGCGGCTGATGAATGTCAATGCTCCGAAACTGACGATCTCGTCACAAATACGGGCGCACTTGCCGCACAGGACACAGCGGTTCATGTCGCGCTCGATCAGCGGATTGTTATAATCGATTTCGTGGTGGAACTTCTCATCGGTAAATCGGTTGGCATCCACCTTGTATTCGTAGGTCAGGTTCTGCAGATCACAGTCTCCGGCCTTGTCGCACACCGGGCAGTCAATGGGGTGATTGAGCAGGAGGAGTTCGAGCACCATCTTGCGCGCCTTGACAATATCAGGGGTCGAGGTGCGGATGATCATGCCTTCTGTCACCGGGGTCGTGCAGGCCGGAATCTGGCGGCCCTTCATCTGCTCCACCTCGACCAGGCACATGCGGCAGGCACCGAAAGGTTTCAGCTTCTTGTCGTGGCAAAGAATCGGGATAGCAATCCCGTTCAATTTGGCCGCTTCGTATATGGTAGCGGTCTTGGGGGCAGTGACCTGCTTGTCGTCTATCGTCAGATTAACCATCTCAACCTCTGTTTCAGTGGGCTTGACTGTTCGTTCGCGTACGTTGATTAAGCTGTCTGTTTTATTCGAGAGCCATGAAGCGGCAGGCGTCATAGCAGGACTTGCACTTGGTGCATTTTTCCTTGTCCAGAACGGCCAGCTGCCCTTTTTCCCAGATGATCGCGTCAACCGGGCAGGCTTTTTTACAGGCTCCACACTTGACGCACTTCTCATCAACTACCTGCCACAGGAGCAGTTCCTTGCAACAGTTTGAAGGGCAGCGCTTGTCGTTAATGTGCGCCTCATACTCATCTCGGAAATAGTTGATGGTTGAGAGGATCGGGTTGGGTGCCGTCTGTCCGAGGCCGCAGAGAGAAGCCTTTTTGATGGCAAGACCCAGATCCTGCAGGGTCTCGATATCGCTTGGCTCGCCACGTCCTTCGGTGATCCTCTCGAGGATGTCGAGCATGACCTTCAGGCCGATACGACACGGTACGCACTTGCCACAGGACTCCATGCGGGTGAAATTCAGGAAGAACCTGGACACGTCAACCATACAGGTAGTCTCGTCCATGACAACCAACCCGCCGGAGCCCATCATGGCACCGGCCTTGATCAGGGAGTCGTAGTCAACCGGGGTATCCAGGATTTCAGCAGGGATACAGCCGCCGGAAGGTCCTCCGGCCTGAACCGCCTTGAATTTACGATTGTTAGCGATGCCGCCGCAGACATCGTAGATGACCTCACGGATCTTCATTCCGGCGGGGACCTCTACCAGACCGGTGTGCTTGACCTTGCCGGTTACGGCAAAGATCTTGGTACCTTTGGTGGTCTCGGTGCCGAGTGACGCGTACCAGTCGCCCCCCTTGTTGATGATATGGCGGACGTTGCCAAAGGTCTCAACGTTATTGATGTTGGTCGGATGGCCCCACAGACCGCGTACGGCAGGAAACGGGGGACGGGGGCGGCTCATGCCGCGATGCCCTTCGATGGAAGCCATCAGTGCAGTTTCTTCACCGCAGACAAAGGCTCCGGCACCCATCTTGATGCGCATGTCGAAGTCAAGGCCCCAGCCCTGAATGTTTTTGCCCAGCCAGCCCTTTTCGTAGCAGATGTCGATGGCATGCTGGAGACGCTGAACAGCCAGCGGATACTCGGCACGAACGTAGACATATCCGAAGTCACAGCCGATAGCGTATGCAGCAATCATCATCCCCTCGATGATGCAGAAGGGGTCGCCTTCCAGCAGCGAACGGTCCATGAATGCGCCCGGATCGCCTTCGTCGGCGTTGCAGATCAGATACTTGTGGTCACCGGGTGAGGCCTTGCAGAAGGACCATTTCATGCCGGTGGGAAAACCGCCACCCCCGCGGCCGCGCAGACCGGACTTCTTGACCTCTTCGATGACCTCTTCAGGCTTCATGGTCTGCGTGCACTTCTCGATGGCCTTGAAGCCGTCTTCCTCTATGTAGGCATCGATGCTGTCCGGATCGATCTGGCCGCAGCCGGTCATGACAACGCGCATCTGGGCATCGACAAACTGGTTGTAGTAAGGCTTGGCCTTTCTTTTTTCCATTACCGTCTTGTTGACGATATGCTCATCGATGATCTTTTCGACCTCTTCCGGCTTGACGAAGTCATAGGTAACACGGCCCTGGTCAGGTGTTATGATATCGACCAGAACATCGTTGGCGCACAGACCGCGGCAACCGGTCTTGATGACATCGCAGCGCTTGCCGACGACGGCATTCACGCCCTTTTCCGCCAGATGCTGTATGAAAGCCGCCTCGACCTCTCTGGCGCCCATCGAAACCCCGCCGGTACCCTGGCAGATCAGAATTTTAATTGCATCGTTTTCGCTCATGACTGAGTTGTCCCCTACTGGAAAGTTTCGAGCTACTGGCTATTTCATCGGTCTCTGGTTGTAGTCTTTGATGATTTCATCGACCTTCTGCACCGTCATGGCACCGTAGGTAGCGTCATTGACCATGGCAAGCGGCGCCATGCCGCAGGCTCCCAGGCAGGCAACCTGCTCAAAGGTATAACGAAGATCCTCAGTCGTTTCGGCGTGGCCGATATGCAGCTTGTCAAAGAAGGTCTCTACGATACGGGGAGCGCCCTGAACATGGCAGGCGGTCCCGACGCAGACCCTGATGATGAACCTGCCGCGCGGCTTGAGGTGAAACTGGGCGTAGAAGGTAAGCACGCCATAGATCTGGCTCGGGTAGACATTCAGGCGTTCAGCAATCAGATCGGCCACGACACGTGGGATGTAGCCATATTCGTCCTGAGCACCCTGAAGTACCGGCATCAGGTTTCCGGGCATGTCGATATACTTGTCGATTATCTTATTGGCAAGCGAGAGGTCTATTTCCGGTTCCTGCTCTGCAGCCTTTTGAGCAACTGCTTCACTCATTCGCGCCTTCTCCTTTTAGTAAGAGCAATTATCTCAACTTATATCGAGTTGAAATAATGAGCGGCTTACGTATCACGATGCGGGAGTTATCTGTCGATTTCACCAAGTACGATGTCCAGCGTTCCGATAACAGCTACCAGGTCGGCAATCATGGTTCCCTTGGACATCTTTTCGATGGCCTGAAGATTGACGAATGAAGGTGGCCGGATTCTCAGCCGCTCCGGCTTGTTGCCGCCGTCGCTGACGATGTAGAACCCCAGTTCCCCCTTAGGGGCCTCGACACCCTGATATACTTCCCCTTCCGGGGCAGGAAAACCTTCGGAGGCGATCTTGAAGTGATGGATCAGACCTTCGATGCTGTTGTAGACGCTTTCCTTGGGCGGATAACAGACCTGCGGACAGTCAGCCAGCACCGGTCCCGGCTTGAGTCGTTCAAGTCCCTGACGGACGATCTTGCAGGCCTCACGCATCTCCACCAGACGGACCTTGTAACGGTCAAAGGTGTCACAGTTCTCACCTACCGGTACCTGGAACTGGTATTTTTCATACCCGCCGTAGGGATTATCGCGACGAAGATCCAGGTCTACACCGGAACCACGCAGGGCCGGACCGGTAATGCCGAAATCGATGGCATCCTCGGCGGAGATGACGCCGTTTCCGATCGTACGTTTGAGCCAGATCGGGTTGGTCGTCAAAAGCCCCTCGTACTGATCAAGGTAGCCGGGCATAACGTCGATAAAGTCACTGACCTTTTTCACAAACTCATCAGGCACATCCTGCGAGAGGCCGCCGACCCGGAAGAAGTTGGATGTCATGCGGGCACCGGAGATCAGTTCGTAAATCTCCATGATGGTTTCACGCTCGCGGAAGGCATAGATAAAGACCGTCATGGCACCGATATCAAGGGCATGGCACGCAATCCAGACCAGATGTGACTGGAGGCGGGTCAACTCGGCCATGATAATCCTGATCGTTTCAGCGCGCTCAGGCACCTCGACCGCCATCAGCTTTTCAACAGCCAGGATATAGCCCAGATTATTGCTCATGGGCGCCAGATAATCGAGACGGTCGGTCAGTGGCAGTATCTGGTGGTAGGTGCGGTACTCGGAGAGTTTTTCCACTCCGCGATGCAGATAGCCGATATGAGGGGTTATCTTGGTGATAACCTCACCGTCCAGTTCGAGAACGAGCCTCAAGACCCCATGTGTACTGGGGTGCTGCGGTCCCATGTTCAGTGTCATTGTTTCGGTAGTTGCCATGTATCGCCTCTTCTATGATCGAAATACAGAACAGTATAGTAAAACTATGATAAGCGCCCTTTGTAGGGTTCGCGATCCGGTCCCTGCAATGGGTAGTCTTTGCGGAGCGGGTGGCCTTCCCAGTCATCGGTCATGAGAATACGGCGGAGGTCGGGGTGATTGTCAAAGGTAATGCCGAAAAGGTCAAAAACTTCCCGCTCCAGCCAGTTAGCCGTTCTCCAGACCTGCGTGGCGCTCGGGATGCGGCAGTCGGCCTCGTTTACCGGCGTCTTGATGCGCAGACGATCTTTACTGGGAATCGAATAGAGCTGATACACCATCATGTAACGCTCTTCCTTCTTCCCGAGATAATCGACGGCGGTAAGGTCGGTCAGCAGGTTGTACTGAAGCGAATGCTTGAGGAACGAAAGGATTTCAATAATGCTGTCCTTTTTGACGGTAACCGTCACTTCACCCCTGAACTCGACTACATCAATAATTGAAGCAGCGAATTTTTCTTTCAACTGGAGTACTGCGCGATTGTTTTCTGCCATGATATCCAACCCTTTATCTGGGATTTGAGTATGAAACCTTCTGCGAGAAACTAGGCGGCAACCGTCTCGATCCGCTCACCCAAGCCAATGGCCGAACCGAAGGAGTTCTTGTCTTTCATGATCTTGTCCTGCAGCTTCATCAGGCCGAAAAGCAGTGCCTCGGGGCGCGGCGGACAACCGGGGATATAGACGTCAACCGGCAGCGCTTCATCGATCCCCTGCACGACGCTGTAGGTATCGAATATCCCGCCCGAACATGCGCAGGCACCCATGGCGATAACCCATTTCGGCTCAGGCATCTGCTCGTAGACGGTCCTGATGACCGGCAGCATCTTCTTGGTAACCGTACCTGCGATGATGATACAGTCGGACTGACGGGGAGAGGCCCGGAAGATAATGCCGAAGCGGTCAAGGTCATTATGGGAGGCACCGGTAGCCATCATCTCGATAGCGCAGCAGGCCAGACCGAAGGTCATCGGCCAGATGGACGATTTCCGTGACCAGTTGACCAGCGCGTCCAGTGACGTGGTTATGATGTTTTCGCCAAGCGGATTGTCTACTCCCATTCCAGTGCTCCTTTTTTCCAGACATAAATATAACCGACGAAGAGGATCACGATGAAGATTCCCATCTCAATCAGCCCGAACATGCCGAGTTTTTTGTAGAGGATCGCCCAGGGATAGAGGAACACCGCCTCGATGTCGAACAGTATGAACAGCATGGCAATCAGATAAAACTTGATCGAAAAACGCTCCTGGCCGGTCCCGACCGGTTCACAGCCGCTCTCGTAGGGAGACATTTTTAACACCGAGAACTTCTTCGGGCCGATGAGCGATGACATCACCAGCGAGACCAGGCCAAAGCCTATCGCCACAATAACCAGAAGAAGAATAGGTAAATAAGCACCGAGCATTGATAGCCCTCCTTACTGCGTACGGTATACTGTATACAAACGCTGAAATAAATAGGTTATTTGAATCCCTTTGTCAAGGAGTTTTTCCGTGTTTTTTTCGTAGAATTGTCCTTGTGGAACAAATACACATGGCAGCACAATATGTTGTTATTATTATATTTTTGTTTTAATTGACCAATAGTTGACCACGCAGGCAATCACCACGCCTGCATGCACGCAGCAAATATCGTCAATGATTGACATGACTGGGTCCGATATGCTAACCAAGAGGCTTCTTTCTGCCTGCACCGCCCCAATTCCCCCACAAAGGAGTTCGAAATGAACCATACCCGCTCAAGCCAGCTTTTTCAGCAAGCCAAGGCATCTATCCCCGGAGGCGTCAACAGCCCGGTCAGGGCCTTCAAATCGGTCGGAGCGGATCCGCTCTTTATCAAAAGGGCCGCCGGCTGTCATATCGTTGACGAAGATGACAACAGCTTTGTGGATTACGTCGGATCCTGGGGCCCGATGATCGTCGGCCATTGTCATCCTGACGTCATCGCAGCCGTCAAAAGCACCATGGAGAGCGGTGCCAGCTTTGGTGCACCGACCGAGCGTGAGACCATTCTGGCCAACATGGTTATCGACGCGGTGCCTTCCATCGAAATGGTACGCATGGTCAGTTCCGGCACCGAGGCCACCATGAGCGCCATCCGACTGGCCCGCGGCTATACCGGGCGAGACAAGATCCTGAAGTTTTCCGGCTGCTACCATGGTCATGCCGATTCCCTGCTGGTCAAGGCCGGTTCCGGCGCAGCCACCTTCGGCGTGCCCGACTCCCCCGGCGTTCCGGCCGATGTCGCCAGACTGACCCTGACCGCTGAGTACAACTCGCTTGAGTCGGTCAGGAAACTGGTGGCGGAAAACAGCTCCTCCATCGCCTGCATCATCGTTGAACCGGTAGCCGGCAACATGGGAACGGTACCGCCGCAGGAAGGATTCCTGGAGGGACTGCGGGAGATCTGCACACAGGAAGGGATCATCCTGATCTTCGATGAAGTCATGTCCGGCTTTCGTGTGGCCTACGGCGGGGTTCAGGAACTGTACGGCGTCACGCCGGACATGACCACGCTGGGCAAGATCATCGGAGGCGGCCTGCCGGTAGGAGCCTTTGGCGGAAAGCGCGAGATCATGGAGAAGCTTTCACCGGCAGGCGGTGTCTACCAGGCCGGCACACTTTCCGGCAATCCGCTGGCAATGTCTGCCGGTATCGCCACCCTGAATATCCTCAAGCAACCCGGTTTTTACCAGAGTCTGGAAGAAAAGAGCCGGACAGTGGCTGAGGGGATTGCCAAAGCGGCCAGAGATGCCGGCTACCCGATCTATTCCACCCGCGTCGGCAGCATGTTCTGCGCCTTCTTCACCAAAGGCGAGGTCCACGACTGGCCAACGGCTTCGCAGTGCGACACGAAAGCTTTTGCCGCTTACTTCCTGGCCATGCTGAACGAGGGGATCTATCTGGCCCCGTCCCAGTTTGAAACCGGTTTTGTCTCTGCTGCCCACGGCGAAGCCGAAATCGAAAAAACAATCGCCGCGGCTGCAAAATGTTTTAAACTGATCGCGTGACCGGCCTGATTTCGTTTGACACACTTACGCAAGCCGTGATATGGAATACCGGTTTTGTGCATTCACGTGTCCACGTGACCTGTCATGAATAATGACAAGAAAGAGCTGTTCCGTAACCTTGCCATGGTATCCAGCATGGGCATCTCGGTAGTGATGGCCATCGGGATCGGCGTGTGGTTCGGACTGACACTCGATCGCTGGTTCGGTACAAAGCCCTGGTTCTTTTATATTTTTCTGTTGATAGGCATCGCGGCCGGGTTCAAGAATATCTATGTCATTGCCGGCAGGGAGATTCGCAGGGATGATGGCAGCGATCAAGGAAGATAACCTCTTCGCCGTCATCGTCAAGGGCAGCCTCGGACTGCTGGCAGTTTTGACGCTCGGCAGTCTGGCCCTGTTTTCCGGCAAAGCCGCCCTGGGAGTTCTGGCGGGCGGCAGTATCGCAATCCTCAACTTCCTCTGGATGCGTAACGCGCTGCAGCGCATCCTTGGCCTGTTGCCGGCAAATGCGACCCGTTATGCGCTGATGCGGTATATCTCACGCATGATTGTTACCGGGTGCGCCCTGTACTTTGTATTGACATCAGAATGGTTTTCGTTGGCAGGAGTGCTGACAGGACTGTCCATTATAGTAATAAACATTCTTACGCTTTCATTATATCGTGCCCTGAGCACAGGAGGTTAGCTCCATGGTTCACCCGTTACTGTTTCTCGAGTTTTTCCGAAAGTTCCTGGCACCGTTCCATATCACCGGCGCCAGCGCCGATGCGATCATCTACACCTGGTTCGTCATAATCCTGCTTGTGGTTCTCTCCGTGCTTGCCACCAAGGCGATCAAGACGATCCCCGGCGGGTTTCAGAACTTCATGGAAGTCGTCATCGGCGGCATAGAGAACATGATCGTCGAGACCATGGGTGAGCATGGGCGGCCATTCTTTCCGCTGATTGCCACCCTGGCTATCTTCGTTCTGGTTTCCAACCTGATCGGGCTGATCCCGGGCTTTTTCCCGCCGACCGCTAACATCAATACCACGGCAGCCTGTGCGGTGATCGTCTTCATCTCGACTCACATCGTCGGACTCAAGCACCATGGCGCCGGTTACATCAAACATTTTCTGGGACCTATCGCCTGGCTGGCCCCGATCATGTTCTTCATTGAGGTCATCGGGCACCTGAGCCGCCCGGTCTCACTGACCCTGCGTCTCTTCGGCAATATGAACGGCCACGAACTGGTCCTGATGATCTTCTTCGGACTGGCTCCGTTCCTGGTACCCCTCCCCATGATCCTGATGGGTGTTCTGGTCTCCTTCATCCAGGCCTTTGTTTTCATGCTCCTGGCCATGATCTACATTCAGGGGTCACTGGAACACGCACACTGATAGCAATTTCCAAATCCTATACTATTTAGGATATCAACCACAGCAAGAGAGGAGAAGTAAAGATGAGCTTTTTTACGATGTGCGTTCTGGCAGCAGGTATTGGTATGGCACTGGGTACACTGGGCACCGGCATTGGCCAGGGTCTGGCAGTTAAAAGCGCCGTAGAAGGCGTTTCCCGTAACCCTGGTGCTTCCGGCAAGATTCTGACCACCATGATGATCGGTCTGGCCATGATCGAGTCCCTGGCAATCTACGCGCTGGTTGTCTGCCTGATCATCCTGTTCGCCAACCCCTACAAGGATATCGCTCTGAAACTGGCTGAAACCGTAGCCAAGTAATTTTTAGCATCGTTTGCAACTAAAAAGGGCATCCGTTATCGGGTGCCCTTTTTAGTTTGTACGATCTGAAGTCCAGCAGAAGCCGCTATTCGTCGTCCTTAAGCTTCCCTTCCACCTCGTTGGAAAGACCGCTCTCAACCCGGCCCCCTGACGGCAGACTGATAATTGTCCTGACACCGTAGATATATGACGTTCCACGTTCCAGTCCCGTATCCGCAAAACGGTTGCCGGTCAGCGGTTCCCTGTTCAGCGGCATGAGGGGAAAGGCCTCTCCCTTCAACGTCCGGTAGACATCATACCCCGCGATGACACCCATTCCGGATGGCTGGCCTGCAAATTCAAGCTGAATCTCGGTCGGTTGGCTGACCACCTTCAGCACGGGCGACGGAGGAGGAGGCAGCACATCCACCGGCCCCGCAACGGAAACCGCCCCCTCCTGATTGTCATTCGTAAGTACAGAGATCCGATAGGTATAGGCCCTGCCGGTCTTCACATCACCATCCAGCAGCACCAGCCGGTTGCCGTAACGCACGCTCTCCGGCGGCAAAAGATCGAGATTCAACCTGCGAAACGGTGAAAAGTCAGAGGTACAGGAACTGCAGGACGGTTGTTGGCTGGACTGTTCGTCGCGCTTGAGGATCGTTACTCCTGACAGGCCGCTGATATTCCGCCCGGACAGGTCTTTTGAGGGGAGCACAAACACAAGTTTAACAGAATCTCCGGACTGTCGTGCAGAAACACCGGCGGGGGCAGCCGGTACCAGCATATCAGGATAGACCAGGGGGCCTTTTTTACCGCAGGCGGATAAGGCAAGAACGACAAACAACAGACCGGCAATCTGACGCATTGAGAGACCTTTCCCGAAGCAATCGGCTTTATTTCCCCACAGCAGGGAGACTCGAAGAGATCAGCGGGATTTCAAACGTTTTGCCCGAGAGTGAGAAACGAACCCGATCCTGATAAATATCGGTGATCCTGGCACCCGAAACAACCCCGCCCTCCTGCATCAGAAAACCGTTTACAACCGCCCGGCGGGCGCGTCGCTCGTCCTGCCAGGCGATGCCGGACAGTTTGATGTCAGCGGGCGCGGCAATAACCTGCTCAGGGGGCAATTCCTGCCCTTTGCGTTCCTTCGCAGGCTTGCGCACCCCCTGCATCGTAATGTCGGCAGCAGCATCCCCGGCAGGCGTTATAGCCTTCACCGGCTTTTTCTGCGACGTTGATGGCCGGGCAGGAGGCCTGTCAGAAACCACCGTTACCGGAGCCAATGGTTCCGGCGGTGAGGTCTGCTGCACGACCACCGGTGGCTGTAGCGCCGCCGGAGCAGGTTCGGCCGGGACCGGGGCAGAAACTGCCTGGCCCGGTGCAGGGTGTACCCGCTCCGGGGCAGGCCGGAGAAACAGCCAGGTCACCGTGAAGGTCACCAAAACAGCCGCTGCGACGGCAAGTGTGATTTTCCAGCCGGTCAGCCGCGCAGGCACAGGGTGTTCATTCTCAAACAGCGCCCCGGATATATTGATCATCCCGTCTCCGCGGGACTTCCTGGACCTTTCGTGCTCAAGTTTCTTCAGCGCATCAAGAATATAGCTCATTACGTGATTACCTTCCGGCCCAAAGCCAGCCGTGTATGCGTTGCCAGATGCTCCGACGGCCCGAACTGCTTGCTGCTCCCTCGATAACCCGTGCAGCAATCGAAGAAGTAATGCTGCAGGCCTCCTGAGTCCAGGCCATTACCAATGCCTGCTCGCAGACAATATTAACCAGTCGCGGCACTCCCCTCGAAAAACGGTAGATCCGCTTTACCGCCCCGGAAGAAAACAATCCGGGAGCCCGGTAGCCGGAAACCTTCAGCCGGTGCCGTATATACTCAGACGTGTCGCGCCTGTTCATCGGCGTCAGGCGGCAGCGTACGGTTATGCGCTGGTTGAGCTGACGCAGATCGTGTCGATTCAGTACATCGTCAAGCTCCGGCTGTCCCGCCAGAATGATCTGGATCAATTTGTCGCGCTCCGTCTCAAGGTTTGAGATCATACGTACCTGTTCGAGGACATCGGGCGTCAGATTCTGGGCCTCGTCAACGACCAGAACAACCGTTCTCCCGGCTGTATGCTGATCGAGAAGGAACAGGTTGAGCGCGTCAAGATACCCGAAGCTGTTATGATCGTCCGGTGTTACCCCGAACTCCCGACAGATACTGGCCAGCAGTTGCTCACCCGACAGACAGGGGCTGAAAATCAGGGCACTGCGGTATTTATCGGAGTCAAGCTGGCTGAGCAGTGTGCGCAGCACGGTCGTCTTGCCGGTCCCCACCTCACCCGTCATGGCAATGAAACCGGCATGACTGTCGATACCGTAGAGAAGGTGCGCAAAGGCCTCCCGATGATGATCGCTCAGATAGATGAACTGAGGATTGGGGGTAATCGTGAACGGTTTTTCGCTGAATCCGAAAAATTCACAGTACATCAGGTGCTACTTACCCTCTCGCGCTCTCTGAATCTCATGCTCCACAGCGGCCCTTGCCGTGCCGCCGGTCACATTGCGGGCATTGACACTGGCCTCGACCGTAATACCGTCAAAGATGTCATTTTCGATCTTACCGGAGAAACGCTGCCACTCTTCAAGGGTCAGTTCGGTGATATCCTTCTCATTTTCAACACAGAATCCGACCGCTTTTCCAACCGCCTCGTGGGCATCCCGAAAGGGCAGCCCCTTGCGGACGAGATAATCGGCCACATCGGTAGCGGTAGAGAAGCCCAGACCTGCAGCCCGCCTCATGTTATCGCGGTTGATACGCATCTCGCGGATCATGTCGGCAAAGATTTTCAGACTCCCCTTGACGGTGTCAATGGTATCAAAGAGCGGTTCCTTATCCTCCTGCATATCCTTATTGTAGGCCAGCGGCAGGGATTTCATGGTGGTCAGAAGCGCCATCAGATTACCGTAGACCCTCCCGGTCTTGCCCCGCACCAGTTCCGGCACATCCGGGTTCTTTTTCTGCGGCATAATGGAGGAACCGGTGCAGAAGCCGTCCGACAACTCCACAAATCGGAAAGAGCTGGTGGACCACAGGATCAGCTCCTCGGAAAAGCGGGAGAGGTGCATCATCAGGATCGATGCGCCCGCCAGGAACTCCAGGGCAAAGTCACGGTCCGAGACAGCATCCAAAGAATTGCGGGTGACGGCCGGAAAGTCGAGCTGTTCGGCAACATATTCTCGGTCGATGGGAAACGTGGTGCCTGCCAGCGCCCCTGCGCCCAGAGGCATCACGTTAACACGCTTGAGACAATCGTCGAGACGTCCCTTGTCGCGCTTGAACATCTCAACATACGCCATGAGATGGTGACTGAATAGAATCGGCTGGGCGGTCTGCAGGTGGGTGAAGCCGGGCATGATGACATCGATGTTGGCCTCGGCCTGCTCCAGCAAAGAGTCGATCAGCAGATCGAGATAGGTGTTGACCTCCACAATTTCATCGCGCAGGTAGAGCCGTATGTCCAGAGCAACCTGATCGTTACGGGATCGGCCGGTGTGCAGGCGTTTGCCAGCCTCGCCGATGGCTGCCGACAGGCGCGCCTCAATGTTCATGTGGATATCTTCCAGGCCGATGGAAAAATCAAATTCGCCGGCCTCGATCTGCCCGAGGATCGTCTGCAGACCGTGGACGATCTGCTGCACATCCTCCAGAGGGATGATCCCCTGTTTGCCCAGCATGCGGGCATGGGCTATTGATCCACGAATATCCTGATGATACAGCCTTTTATCAAATTCTATCGATGCGGTGAACTCTTCGACGAACTTATCGGTGGGCTGGGTAAAACGTCCACCCCATAATTTGTCTTTGGACATGCATCTCCTCCGAAAATATTCATTTTGTAAAGAAATTGTGTACCATATTGCAGCGTGTTGCACAATTGTGAAGTGTGCGGCAGATTCCTGACGGGAGATGATGCGGGCCGATTGGTACCGGCCGTCTCCCATCACCCGCAGGCTCTTCTCAGGGATCTTCCCAGACACCGTTCTCCCAGCGTTCAAGGGCGACGCCGGCCCGAAACCCCAGCAGGCCTCCGCTGGCCGCCAACCGGCGAAGGACCTCGAGAGACCTGTGTGTACAATATCGAAGAGAAAAAACCGCCGCCATACCAGCCACCACCTGATTCTCGCTGTCAAGCAGCACCATCAGAGCCTCGCGGCCGGCATCCCCCTCGTGGGTGATTGTTGCGTAAAGTCCTTGTATGGCACGTGCCTGTGCGTTGGCACGCCCCTCGTCCATATCCTCCACGGCCGAATGGTGAGCCCGGGCTGCAACAGCAAAACGTCGGACCAGCACGGGCAGCTTTTCATCTTTCATAAGCGCTCAGCGTCCCTGGACAGGTAAGTAGTTAATCAGACGGTTTCTACTGGATTCGTCTACAAACGTGAAGGGCGCCTTTCAGCGCCCTTCGTCTCTTTATTTCTTGCGGTTGGCCTGCATCAGCGACCTGATTCGCAGCCGCAACGAATTGATCTTGATAAAACCTTCAGCATCAGCCTGATTGAAGACCTGATCCTTTTCAAACGTCGCAAAATCCAGGTTGAAAAGCGAGTCACTCTCAGACTTGCGTCCAACGGTGCGGCACAAGCCCTTGTAGAGCTTGACGCGGGCCACGCCGTTAACACACTTCTGGGAATCGTCGATCAGGGTCTGCAGCATCTGGCGTTCCGGAGAAAACCAGTAACCGGCGTAGATCTGCCTGGCGTACTCGGGGATCAGGCTGTCGCGGATGCGCATGACCTCGCGGTCCATGGTGATCTGCTCGACGGCCGAATGGGCCTCGCGCAGGATCGTGCCGCCGGGTGTCTCGTAGACACCGCGCGACTTCATGCCGACCGAACGGTTCTCCAGCAGGTCGACACGGCCAACGCCGTGGACTCCGCCGATCTCGTTCAGATGGGCCAGGAGCTTGGCCGGGGTCAGTTTCTTCCCGTCAACCGCCACGGCGTTGCCGTTCTTGAACTCGATCTCCACATACTGGGCCTTGTTGGGCGCTTTTTCCGGCGATTGGGTCAGAACGTACATCTCTTCCGGGGCCTCGGCCCAGGTGTCCTCCAGGATGCCCCCCTCGAAGGATATGTGCAGAAGGTTTCGGTCCGAGGACCAGGGGCGCTTCTTGATCGTCGGAATCGGGATGCCGTTCTTCTTGGCGTACTCGATCAGTGCCTGACGGCTGTTCAGGTCCCACATCCGCCAGGGGGCGATGACCTTGATGGACGGGTCAAAGTGGTAGTAAGCCAGCTCGAAGCGGACCTGATCGTTGCCCTTGCCGGTGGCTCCGTGGGAAACGGCGTCGCATTTCTCCTTGGCGGCTATCTCCATCTGGCGTTTGGCTATCAGGGGGCGGGCGATGGAGGTGCCCAACAGGTAATGCCCCTCGTAGATTGCATTGGCGCGAAACATGGGAAAGACGAAGTCGCGGACAAACTCCTCGCGCAGGTCGTCAATGTAGACCTTGTCGGCGCCGGTGGCCAGGGCTTTCGCGCGGACCGGATCAAGTTCGTCCCCCTGGCCCAGGTCGGCCGAGAAGGCCACGACCTTGCAGCCGTACTCGTTCTTGAGCCACTTGAGGATGATGGATGTGTCCAGGCCGCCCGAATAGGCCAGTACAATCTTGTTGATCTCGGTTTTCTTTGCTTTTGCCATCTGCTTAGTCTCCTTTACGTTCTGAAATTATTTGATCAGTGTAGCCATTATAGCCTTTTGAATATGGAGACGGTTTTCAGCCTCGTCCCAGACGACAGAATTCTTCCCCTCGATGACCGAGTCGGAGATCTCCTCGCCGCGGTGGGCCGGGAGGCAGTGCAGCACGATGCAGTCCGGCTTGGCCAGGCCCAGGAGGTGATCATCCAGACAGTAGCCGGCAAAGGCCCGTTCCCGCTCCTTCTGCTCGTTCTCCTGACCCATGCTGGCCCAGACATCGGTGTTGATGACATCAGCACCGGCAACCGCCGCCTTCGGGTCGGTCGTCAGCGAAATCAGCCCGGGGGCTCTCGCAGTGGCCCACGCCATGACCTTCTGATCCGGCTCATATCCTGCCGGGCAGGCCAAACGCAATTTAAATCCGAAGATTGCAGCCGCTTCGATCCAGGTGTTGGCCATGTTGTTGCCGTCTCCAACCCAGGCAAAGGTCAGTCCTTCGTAGGTCCCCTTGTGTTCGATAACCGTCAGCAGGTCGGCCATGATCTGGCAGGGGTGGAACAGGTCCGTCAGGCCGTTTATCACCGGTACATCCGAGAATTTCGCGAACTCCTCAACGATCTCCTGACCAAAAGTCCGGATCATCACCCCGTCACAGTAACGCGCCATGACACGGGCAGTGTCCTTGATCGGTTCGCCGCGCCCCATCTGGGAATTGCCGGAGGACATGAACAATCCGTGACCGCCCAGTTGAAAGACACCCACTTCGAACGAGACGCGTGTCCGTGTAGAAGCCTTTTCGAAAATCAGGGCCACCGTCTTCCCATCGAGCAGCCTGTGCGGAACACCCCGCATCTGTTTCTCCTTCAGCTCGCGAGCCAGGGTCAGCATGCCGTACAGTTCGATTTCATTGAAATCATGCAGCGCCAGAAAATGTCGTGCCATAGTCGCCCCCATTTACGCCTCGATCTCGGCGAAAATGCCGTCAAGAATAGCAATCATCTGATTAATCTCCTGCTTGGTCACCGTCAATGGCGGGACAAATCGCAGAACCGTATCGTGAGTAACGTTCAAAAGTACTCCCCGCTCGTGCCCCTTCTTGACAATATCCCCGGCGGGAAAATCCAGGGCCATGCCGATCATCAAACCGATTCCGCGCACCTCTTTCACAAACTTATATTTATGCTGGAGCGACTCAAGCTCGCCTTCCAGATACTCGCCGATCTCTTCGCAGCGATTGAGGATGCCATCCTCCAGGATAGCCCGTACCGTGGCGATAGCTGCGGCGCAGACCAGAGGGTTGCCGCCGAACGTCGATCCGTGGGTACCGGGCACGAAGGCCGCTGCGTAGCGGTCTGTCGCCAGCATGGTCCCGATGGGGGCCCCACCGGCCAGAGCCTTGGCCAGGGTCATGATATCCGGAACTA
This sequence comes from Geobacteraceae bacterium, assembly GCA_016720395.1. Classification (GTDB taxonomy): domain Bacteria; phylum Desulfobacterota; class Desulfuromonadia; order Geobacterales; family Pseudopelobacteraceae; genus CAIPTY01. Next base: position 305,469 of record JADKKR010000001.1, read on the forward strand.
TGTCGAAATGTTCATAGGCGAACAGCTTGCCGGTACGTCCCATGCCGACCTGCACCTCGTCGAAAATCAGGATCAGGTCATGCTTGTCACAGAGGCGGCGAACCTCCTGGAAATAACCGGGGGACGGGACATTCACCCCCCCTTCGCCCTGGATAGGTTCCAGCATGATCGCGCAGGTGGTGGGAGTGATGGCGCCCTCGAGGGCATCCACGTCATCAAAAGCAACATGCTTGAATCCATGCAGCAACGGATCGAAAAAACGCTGAACCTTCTCCTGACCGGTAGCGGAAACCGTAGCCATGGTCCGGCCATGGAACGAGTCGGCTGCCGTGATGATCTCATAGCGCTCCGGACCATAGGTGTCGCGGCTGTACTTGCGGGCCAGCTTGATAGCCGCCTCGTTGGCCTCGGCGCCGCTGTTGCAGAAGAAGGCCTTGTCAGCAAACGAATGCCGGCAAAGCAGTTCCGCCAGCTCGATCTGCTGGGGGATCTGGTAATAGTTGGAGCAGTGGATCAACTCGGCAGCCTGCTTCTGCAGGGCCGCGACAACCTTGGGATGACAGTGGCCGAGATTGTTGACCGCCACACCCCCGAGAAAATCCAGATATTCTTTACCGTCTGCATCCCAGAGGCGGCAGCCTTCACCCCTGACCGGGACAATCGGGTAGCGGCCATAGGTCCGCATGATGTATCTATCTGATTTTTCGATCCACTGTTGACTGTTCATATTAAGTTCAGCTCCTCGGAACGTGTATTTTTTCAAGATCAAGTCGGCCAAGAACGACGCGGAAGCCTAGCAGCGCTACGCTGCACAGGGAGGCTCGACGGCCAAAGCCGATATTGGGAAAAATTCGCGTTCCATCTATTTGGTTATCTCCGTCCCGATGCCCACATCGGTAAAGATTTCCAGCAGTACGGCATGAGGTACACGCCCGTCAATGATATGGGCCTTCTTGACACCATCCCCGAGGGCATCGGCGCAACAGATCACCTTAGGGATCATGCCGCCCGTGATGTCGCCCTGCTCGATCAGGCGGTGTAATTCTGCCACGGAAAGACTTTCCAGCAGAGTGCCGCTCTTGTCCTTGACTCCGTTGATGTCAGTCAGAAGGATCAGTTTCTCGGCGTTAAGCGCCGCGGCGACCCGGCCGGCAACCAGGTCGGCGTTGATGTTGTAGCTCTCCCCTTCCAGACCGACTCCCACCGGGGCAATCACCGGGATATACTTTCCGTTCTCCAGCGCTGAGATCAGGTCGGTATTGACCTTGACCACGTCACCGACGTAACCGATATCGACCAGTTCCACAGAGCCGTCTTCCCCGGTGACCTCCTGGAGAAGCTTTTTCGCAAGCAGCAGGGTACCGTCCTTGCCGGACAGCCCGACCGCACGTCCGCCATGCTGGTTGAGGTAGCCGACAACCTCCTTGTTGACCTGCCCGACCAGCACCATCTCCACCACCGACATGGTTTCGGCGTCGGTGACCCGCATGCCCCTGACGAATTCGGAGACGATGCCGTAGCGCTTGAGGGTTTCGTTGATCTGCGGACCGCCGCCATGCACGATGACCGTATTGATACCCAGCGACTTGAGCATGATCACGTCCAGGGCGAAGGACTCTTTCAGCTTCTCATCCGACATGGCGTGCCCGCCGTACTTGATGACGAAGGTCTTGCCGGAAAAGCGACGGATGTAGGGGAGCGCCTCCATAAGGGTCGTGGCTTTTTCTATCAGATGCTTCATAGCGTCTCTCTTCTCTCCACGACCGGGATGCGTGAAGAAACAGATTTCTAATTTACTGCCCCGGAAAAACCGGGATAAGTGCGTTCACGAAATCACTTCTGCAAAAAGCCGCAGAAGATGATTTCTAACTTACTGCCCCGGAAAAACCGGGATAAGTGCGTTAACGAAATCACTTCTGCAAAAAGCCGCAGAAGATGATTTCTAACTTACTAAAAATAAAAATGCCAACCTTAAAGCTGGCAGTCTAGCGCACGTCCTGCAAAACCTCAAAAGATTTATTGCATCGGCAGCATGACCGTGACCGTCGCCCCCAGACCCGGCTGGCTGTCCAGACTGACACTTCCTCCGTGCAGCCGGATAAACTCCCGGGCATAAAACAATCCCAGACCAAAACCCCGCACCTGACCGGTATTACCCGGATCGATCTGGTAAAATTTTTCAAACACCTTGGGGATCTCGTCACGAGGAATGCCGACTCCCGTATCGGAGACGATTATGCACACATTGTCCCCGGCGTCGAGCAGGGAGATTGAAACGCTGCCCAGTTCCCCGGAGAACTTGTAGGCATTGTCGATGATCTGCTGCAGCGCGAAGGTAATCTTTTTCCGGTCCAGGTTTAAAGGGGGCAGTGACACCTCATGAAAATCCGTCTCAATACCGGGCTTGCTTTGAGCCTCTTGTGATCCGTAAACTATGGCCGCCACGAGCAGGTTGAGGTCGCATGGCTCACGCTGCAACCCTCCGCCATTTCCTTCCATTACCTGGCTGAAGGCCAGCAGGTCGTTTACTATCCGGCTCAGGTAAAATGTTTCTTCATTGATCATCTGCACGTTCCGGGTAAATGCAGGATCATTCATATCATAGACGCCGTGCTGTATATCCTGCAGAAACAGGGAAATCGCAGTGATCGGGGTACGGAGTTTATGCGAGATGAGCGAAAGAAAGATGCTCTTGAGAAGATCCAGTTTCTTAAGATTCGCCAGCTCTTCTTTCAGCGCTTTCTTTGCAAGGGCCTTTTCAACAGATGTCTTTAGCTGCAGCAGGTTGATCGGCTTGTTGATAAAATCATCGGCACCCTCTTTGAGGGCGGCAAGAATAATATCCTTTTCAACGAAACCGGTCATGATAATGACGACCGCCGTTGGATCGATATCCTTGACCTTGCGCAGGAGATCGAGCCCGGTCCCCCCCGGCATCATCACGTCAGTCAGCACCAGATCGATGGATTCCTTTTCGTACACCCGCAGGGCGCCTTCACAACTCCCGGCATGAAAGACATCGTACCCCTTGAGGGCTTTGGCACAGAGCTCCCTGATGACGACCTCATCATCAACTATCAGGATGGTAGCCGCTTTTGTTTGCGGGGCGATTACTTCGCTATGCAGATGTTGCAGCATCATGTCAGTCCTTATACCCCATGAATCACAGTGGTCACAGGCTTAGCAGCTGCGCTGCCACGGAAAGAGCCTCGCCGATCTTCTCCGGTTGGCTGCCGCCGGCCTGAGCCAGCTCAGGTTTGCCGCCGCCGCTTCCTCCCACAAACGGCGCCAGTTTTTTGATTATATCACCCGCTTTTATTTTTGCACTCAACTCTTTACTGACCGCCACCAGAAGGTTTGCTTTGCCGCCGATATCTGCACCCAGGACAATCACCCCGTCTCCCATGCGATCCTTGAGGGTGTCCGAGAGGTCGCGCAAGCCCTTGATATCTTCAACCTGCACCTGCACCGCAAGCAACCTGATACCATTAACCTCAACGACCTGAGCAAGCAGGTCACCTGAGGCCGCTGCATTGAGCCTGCCCTGAAGCGATTCAATCTCGCGTTGCAACTCGCGTTGACGTGTCAGCAGCTTCTCCAGCCTGTCGAGAGGATTTCCTCCTTCGGCCTTGAGCAGAGCAGCTATTGCCCGCTGTTCATCTTCCATCTGCCGGACAAAACCGAGTGCGCCGGCACCGGTAAGCGCTTCGATGCGTCTCACACCGGCTGCAATTCCTGCTTCAGAGACGATTTTGAACAGTCCGATATCGCCGGCGGCACGGACATGGGTGCCACCGCACAGCTCCATGCTGACGTCGCCCACGCGCACCACCCGCACCGAATCACCATACTTTTCATCGAACAGTGCCGTAGCGCCGGCCTCAATAGCCTCACTGATCTGCATCTGGTTCGTGACCACCGGGGCATTGTCCATGATATAGCCGTTGACGAGACTCTCCACCCGCCTGATCTCATCAGCAGTCATGGCGGAAAAATGGGTAAAGTCGAAGCGCAGGCGGTCGACAGACACCAGCGAACCGGCCTGCTTGACATGCTCTCCGAGCACCGCACGCAGGGCTGTCTGGAGGAGATGCGTAGCGGTATGATTACGTGCCGTCGCGCTGCGGGTGGCAGAGGTGACCGTCAGATCGACTGCGTCCCCGACCCGTAGTGCCCCTTCCTTGACGTGACAGTGGTGAACGGTCAGGTCGCTGAATGGGCGGCTGGTTTCCACCACCTCGAGATGGGCGCTGCCTGATGAGATAATGCCGCTGTCGCCGGCCTGTCCGCCGGACTCACCATAGAACGGTGTGGACTCTACGATCACATCCACCTGATCACCGGCTGCAGCCGACTCGGCTTCGACTCCGCCGCGCACGAGTGCCTTCACCGGTGAATAGATTGTCAGTGCATCATATCCGGTAAACCGGGAATGCACGCCGCGATTGTGTATCTCCTTGTAGATGTCTGCAATACCTGCCGCTCCGGAACCTTTCCAGTTTTCGCGGCCCAGTTCGCGCTGTCTTTTCATACAGGACTCAAAACCGGCTTCATCGACGGTGAAACCTTCTGATTCAACTATGTCGGCAGTCAGATCGACCGGGAAACCAAAGGTATCGTAGAGTTTGAAGAGCACATCGCCCGGGATGACCGTCTTTCCGCCGGAGCGCAAGGCAGCCACTTCATCATTGAGAATCCCGAGGCCGCGATCAAGCGTCTCGGAGAAACGCTCCTCTTCAGCCAGGATAACCTTCTTGATATAGGCCTCACGCTCGGCCAGTTCCGGATAGGCATCCCCCATCATCTCGCGTACCGCCTCCACCATCCGGTAGAGCAATGGTTCACCCACCCCCAGCATCTTGGCATGGCGGGCGGCGCGGCGCATGATCCGGCGCAGGACGTAGCCGCGCCCCTCGTTGCTGGGCAGGGCCCCGTCACAGATCAGGAAGGTGACGGCGCGGCTATGATCGGCAATAACCCTCATGGAGACACTGTCCCGTTCATTGTCACCATACCGTTTCCCGCTGTGGCGTTCGATATGGCGGATGATCCCCTGTAGCAGATCGGTGTCGTAATTGGAGCGTACACCCTGCATGACCGTCGTAATACGTTCCAGACCCATGCCGGTATCAACGGACGGCTTGGGCAGCGGGGTCATGGCTCCGTCAGCGGTGCGGTTGAACTGCATGAAGACATTGTTCCAGATCTCCATGTAGCGGTCACAGTCACACCCAACGGCACAATCCGGTGAGCCGCAGCTCATCTCGGGGCCGTTGTCCCAGAAGATCTCGGTGCAGGGACCGCAGGGGCCGGTGTCCCCCATGGACCAGAAGTTGTCTTTTTCGCCGAAGCGGTAGATCCGCTCGCGGGGCACACCTTCCTGCACGTGCCAGATATCGGCGGCTTCGTCATCATCGGTATAGACCGTCACATACAGTCGGCTCTTGTCCAGTTTCAGGTCGACCGTCAGAAATTCCCAGGCAAAGGCGATGGCCTCTTTCTTGAAGTAGTCGCCGAAGGAGAAGTTGCCCAGCATCTCGAAGAATGTATGGTGGCGGGCCGTGCGGCCCACATTTTCCAGGTCGTTGTGCTTGCCGCCGGCCCGTACGCACTTCTGTGAACTGGCCGCCCGGTAATAACCGCGGTCCTCCAGTCCCAGAAAACAATCCTTGAACTGGTTCATGCCGGCATTGGCAAACATAAGGGTCGGATCGTTCTTGGGAAGTATCCCCGAACTGGCGACAACAACATGCCCCCGCTCCTCAAAGTATTTCAGAAATCGTGCACGAATCTCTTTGCCTGTCATCGTTCCCCTCAACACATATGGTGATTTACTTTTACCGTCCCGTGGCCCGCAGGGCGCTCATTATCGCAGAAAGAGAAAATCCGCGACGCTGAAGAAACCCCACGGTACGGCGTTTTTCCCTGTCGCTCGCCGTGGAAAATGAAAAACCGCTGAAGCGGCGCTCAACGACTGTATTCACTTCCTCGATTTCATCATGCTCACCCAGGACACGGCCGAGCACCTCGGACACCAGCTCCGGCGGGAGTCCCCGCCGGCGCATCTCCTGACGCAGCCGGGGACCGTAGTAGCGACCGGCAGCCACTGCCGATTCGGCAAAACGTTCCGCAAAACGGCGGTCATCAACCCAGCCCTCAGACACCACCCGTACGAGAGCATCTTCGAGATCCGCTTCGTCAAGGTCCCTGCCGCGAAGCTTTTCCCGCAGCCTGGCCACGGTATAGTCCCGCGCGTTCAGAAGCCGCAGTGCATACAGGTAGGCCCGCTCCGGCGAAGACGGCTCAGAACTTCTCGATATCAAGAGGTTCCGGTTCCACAGCCGGATTGTCTTCCTTGTTCTCGAAGCCTTCCCATGAGGCATCGGACGTGCCTGAAATACCGGAAACCTTGAGAGCGAAGTCATCCGGGTTGGAACTCTGCCGTAATGCTTCGTCGTAGGAGATCAGGCTCGCCGTATAGAGTTTCATCAGCGACTGGTCAAACGTCTGCATCCCGTAACTGACAAATCCCTGTGCAATGGCGTCATGCAGCTGTTTGGTCTTATCCTTGTCGTCGATGCACTCGCGGATGCGCCCGGTACCCAGCATAACCTCCACGGCCGGCACACGTCCTTTGCCGTCGGATTTGGGTACCAGCCTCTGGGAGATGACCCCCTTGATGACACTTGCCAGCTGAATACGCACCTGGCGTTGATGGTAGGGCGGAAACACACCGATGATACGGTTTACGGTCTCGGCAGCATCCATGGTGTGCAGGGTCGACATGACCAGATGGCCGGTCTCGGCAGCGGTCATAGCGGTTTCGATGGTCTCGTAGTCGCGCATCTCACCCACCAGGATCACATCCGGGTCCTGGCGGAGTGCGCCTTTGAGAGCCCCGGAAAATGACGGGGTATCCGAACCGACCTCCCGCTGGCTGATGATGCTCTTGTTGTCGCGATGCAGGAACTCGACCGGGTCCTCGATGGTGATGATATTGCACGTGCGGTTCTGATTGATATAGTCGATCATCGCGGCGAGCGTTGATGATTTACCTGAGCCGGTGGTTCCGGTCACCAGAACCAGGCCGCGCTCTTCCTGGCAGATCTTCTGCAGAATAGGCGGCAGGTTCAGTCCCGCCAGTGAGGGGATGACGAAGGAGATGGAACGGAATACCATCGCCGTTGTGCCGCGCTGACGGTACACGCTGACCCTGAAACGCCCCAACCCCGGGACGGCATAGGCCAGGTCGACCTCCGAGTTTTCCTCGAAGATCCGCTTCTGACGGTCATTCATCATGCTCTGGCTCATGGCGCCGACAAAGTCGGGAGAAAGCCGCGGGGCGTTCGGAATCGGATGCAGCCGGCCATCGATGCGCACAATCGGCGGCAAGCCGGTCTTGATATGAATATCGGAACCTTTGGCCTTGACGGCGATCGTCAGAATTTCATTCAGTTCCATGTTGTCCTCCGACTAGGAAGTCACTTTTTTTGAACAACCGCGCAAATCCCACGGCATCGACACCGGTCTACTTTTTGGCAACCGGAGGGGCCTTGAGCAGGTCCATGAGCTTCCCTTCGATCTCAGCCAGGGTTTCAGGGTGTTCGGTCAACCAGGTGCGTGAATTTTCGCGGCCCTGTCCGATGCGTTCCTTGCCGTAAGAGAACCAGGCACCGCTCTTGTCGACTATTCCCTTGTCAACAGCAAGGTCCAGCACATCACCGGTACGGGAGATGCCTTCACCATAAAGGATGTCGAATTCGACCTCTTTGAAAGGCGGCGCCACCTTGTTTTTGACAACCTTGACGCGGGTACGCGAACCGATAACGGCATCCCCCTGCTTCAGGGTAGCTATCTTGCGGATATCCATGCGCACCGAAGCGTAAAATTTCAGGGCATTGCCGCCGGTTGTGGTCTCAGGATTTCCGAACATGACGCCGATCTTCATGCGGATCTGATTGATGAAGATAACGCAGCAATTGGACTTGGAGATGATACCGGTCAGCTTGCGCAGCGCCTGGGACATCAGGCGGGCCTGAAGACCCATGTGGGAGTCACCCATGTCGCCTTCGATCTCGGCCTTGGGAACCAATGCCGCCACAGAATCGACCACCAGCACGTCGATGGCGCCGCTGCGCACCAGAGTCTCTGCGATTTCCAGCGCCTGTTCACCGGTATCCGGCTGGGAAACCAGCAGGTCGTCGGTTTTAACCCCCAGCTTGCGGGCATAGCCGATATCCAAGGCATGCTCGGCATCCACGAATGCTGCGATTCCGCCGGTCTTCATAGCTTCGGCCACGATGTGCAGGGCAAGGGTCGTCTTTCCGGATGACTCCGGTCCATAGATCTCAACGATCCTGCCGCGCGGCACGCCACCCACCCCCAGAGCCATGTCCAGGGAGATGGAGCCGGTGGAGATGGCTTCTACACCCGGAAGAGCTTCATCGGTACCCAGGCGCATGATGGCCCCTTTGCCGAACTGTTTCTCGATCTGGCTGAGTGCCAAGTCTATCGCCTTGTTCTTATCCTGCGCGGTATCTTTTTCCGCCATGACTTGAGCTCCTGAAAAATGGGATTTTATGTGATTTAAAGGGCTAGAAAATAGCACATCCTGCCGTTGTCCCGCAAGGCTTTATATGTCTGTTCGGGGGTCATGCAACCGCACGCTGGAGAAGATACCTCCGCAACCAGTCAAGTGCCGTCCAGGCTGTGATGGTGCGGATCTCATCACGGGTGCCGCTGAACTGGAACCGCTTGGTCCAGCAGCCGTCCGGAGCCGACAGAGAGATAAAAACCGTGCCGACAGGCTTTTCGTCAGAGCCGCCATCCGGCCCGGCGATGCCGGTAACCGCCAGTCCGAGATCGCTGCCGGCAGATCGACGCACACCTTTGGCCATGGCCGAGCCAACCTCACTACTGACGGCGCCTTTCTCCACCAGCAGTGCGGCATCCACCCCGACCTGGCGGGTCTTGGCTGCATTGCTGTAGGTCACGGCACCCTCCAGAAAATATCGTGAACTGCCGGAGATCGACGTGATCCTCTGGGCGATCATTCCGCCGGTACATGATTCTGCAAGTGCCAGGGTCATGCCCTGCTGGATGAACAGGGCGGCCACCGCCTCGTCTATGGTAACCTCCCCTCTTGAGAAAACATACTCGTGAAGCCGCTCCTGGACGATCTTGACTGCGGGAGCGAGCAGTTCGGCAGCCTTGTCATCACTGTCCGCCTCAGCCCGCAATGTGATGCGCATCCAGGGGAAGGTGACACAGATACCCAGGAACAGGCCCTGGTCCGGTCGGCCAACGCCACCAAGCATCTCATCCACCTCGGCCTCGCAGGGACCGAACACATTCAGGCGTTCCATGCGGATGGAGCGCCTGCGCGTCGCCCGTTCAGCAAGAAAAGGGAGTACGGAATCCTTCAGCATCCGGATCATCTCGGAAGGGACTCCCGGCAGAAAAAACATGAAACAGCCGTTGTTCATGAGGTAAAACCCGCAGGCGGTGCCGGCCGGATTGGGGATCAGGGTGGTCTTGGAGGGGATCATGGCCTGCTTGTCATTTAACGGGCAGACCATCAGCGAAGCGAGCCTGCCGGACATATCACGGACATGGGCTTTGGCATGGTCGTTTAAAACCAGCCGCCGGCCGGTCGCCCGGGCAGCGGCACGTGCGGTCAGGTCATCGGCAGTAGGTCCCAGTCCGCCGGTCACGACAATAGCATCACTGTTCCTGGCAAGCTCCAGCAGGGCTTCGATAATGTCCGGCTCACTGTCACCGACAGACATGTGCCGCTGAACCCTCAGCCCCTGGTAGAGAAGCGCTTCAGCTATCACGCCGGCGTTGGTGTCCGTGATCTGTCCGCAGACGAGTTCATCACCCACGCTCAAGGTTGATATTCTCATGAATGCTCCTTGTGCAGCAACTGTCGCATGACATCCCGGCAGGGGATGCCCCGTTCCCTGGCAATGCGGCGGCAGTCTTCGTATTCAGGCTTCTCTCCGTGCTCGGCAACCTTGTAGCGCACCGGGCCGAAGGGCGTATTCCGTTCTTCGATCCTTCGGGACTGCACGATGCGTCGCGGGGAGGTGTACCTCACCCCCAATGTGCCGGTCTCTGCGATCATCAGCGCGACCAGACGCTCCAGATCGGGAGGCAGGCATAAAAATGACAGCACGACACCCGGGCGCCCTTTTTTCATCTGCACAGGCGCAAGCCAGACATCAAGAGCCCCCTTCTCCAGCAGGAGTTCCTGTACATATCCGATAATTTCCGGAGTTGTGTCGTCAAGATTGCAGGACACCTCCCGGACCTCTTCACCCGCCCCGCTTGCGTCCGAACCGAGAAAGACCCTCAGGACATTGGGGCAGTCGCTGAAATCCCTGCTGCCTGCGCCGCTGCCGACCCGCTGGAGGGTCATGCCCGGACGTGAACCGGAACATGCGGCCAGAGCAGCCAGGATGGCAGCGCCTGTCGGTGTCACCCGCTCTCCTTCACCGCAGTCTCCGTGCACCTTCAGCCCCCGCAGCAGTTCAACCGTAGCCGGAGCAGGAACCGGCAGACGCCCGTGGGAGGTCATAACAAATCCGCTCCCCAGCGGTAGAGCCGAGGCAAAGATCTTCTCCACCTGCAGATACTCCAGGCAGATCGCGGCTGCAACGATATCTATAATGGAATCAACAGCCCCCACCTCGTGGAAGTGCACATCCTCAATGGCAACGCCATGCACCAGGGCCTCGGCTTCGGCCAGGCATCGGAAGATGCGGCGGGCCCGCTCCTTCACCGGACCGGCAAGGCCGCTACCTGCGATCATGGCATCGATACCGGCATAGTGCCGGTGGGTGTGCTGATCATGGACCTCCACATCGAACTTGAGCGCCGGCACATGCTGGCGCTCGGTCCGGCTGGCGGAGAGCGAGTAGGAATCAGGAGCAAGCGGGAGCCTGGCCAACTCCGTCCGCAGGTATTCCAGCGGCACCCCGAGATCCAGAAGCGCCCCGACCATCATATCGCCGGAAATACCGGCCTGGCAGTCCATATAGAGGATATTCATGTCACAACCGGTTGATCTGGCTCGCCGCACATGCTGCGCCAAAGCCGTTATCGATGTTGACGACCGTCACCCCTGCAGCACAGGAGTTAAGCATCCCCAATAACGCCGCAATACCACCGAACGAGGCACCGTAACCGATAGAGGTCGGCACGGCGATGACCGGCTTGTTCACCAGCCCCCCCACCACCGAAGGAAGCGCTCCCTCCATCCCGGCCACCACGATGATCACCGCGGCCGCGTCAAGCAGTTCACGCCGCGCCAGAAGGCGATGGATGCCGGCTACGCCCACATCATAGACATGGCTGGTCTGGTTTCCTAGGAATCGTGCCGTCACCAGCGCCTCGGCCGCAACCGGGATATCGGAAGTGCCGGCCGAGACCACCAGAATCTCCCCTTTACCTGTCAGTTCCACCGGCTTCTGCTCAAGGGTCAGACATCGCGCTTCGCCGTGATAGGTGGCTGCCGGGAAGGTCGTTAGCACGTCACGCGCCTTATCAGAAGAGAGTCGTGTCACAAGGACGTTACTCCTCTTTCCGGCCATGGCGGTCATGATGCGCACGATCTGTTCGATACTCTTCCCCTCGCCGAAGATAACCTCAGGCATTCCCAGACGCAACTCACGGTGGTGGTCAACCTGGGCGCAGCCCAGATCCTGGAAGGGAAGTTCACGCAGTTGCTCCATCGCATCGTCAACGGGGATATCTCCCCGTTTGAATGCCTCCAGCAGCTCTTTCAGAGAATCAGGGGTCATCGTTTGAATTCCTCGCCACCGGCAATAATAGGCTGCTGAATTTATACACCACGTCCGGCACTGTTGCCACCCGAAAGTTGCCGGACGGATGTTGCCGCATCAAATTTTTGTTCACCGGTTTACATCGCTGTTTAATTCTGCTACAAATCCATCATTACTGCACGGAAAGAAGGATATCTACATGGGAAAAACAACTGCTGAAAAGATCTTTGAAGCGCATCTGGTTGCCGAGCCCTTCCCCGGGACCAAAGTCCTCCGGCTGGATGCAGTTCTCTGCCATGAAATCACCACACCCATCGCCATTGACGACCTGATCCGCCGTGGCAAGGACCGGGTGTTCGATCCGACCAGGATCAAGGCGGTTATTGATCACGTCACCCCCAGCAAGGACACCAAGACTGCCACCCAGGCCAAGATTCTGCGTGACTGGGCACGCCGGCACGCCATCAAGGACTTCTTCGATGTCGGCGCCAACGGAGTCTGCCATGCACTGTTCCCCGAGAAGGGCTTCATTCGCCCCGGCTATACGGTCATCATGGGCGATTCCCACACCTGCACCCATGGGGCATTCGGTGCCTTTGCGGCCGGCATCGGCACCACCGACCTGGAAGTTGGTATTCTGAAAGGTGTCTGCGCCTTCCGCCAGCCGAAAACGATCAAGTTCAACATCAACGGCCAACTCCCCAAAGGGGTCTATGCCAAGGATGTCATCCTGTACATTATCGGGCAGATCGGCGTTAACGGCGCCACTGACCGGGTCATGGAATTCCACGGCTCCACGGTCGATGCCATGACCATGGAATCACGCATGACGTTGTGCAACATGGCCATAGAGGCCGGCGGCACCTCAGGCATCTGCATGCCTGACGCCACCACCGTCGAATTCCTCTGGCCCTTCATCAAGGACGAGTTCGCCAGCAGAGAAGCCGCGCTGGCCGAATATTCCAGGTGGAGCGCAGACGCTGATGCCGAGTATGACCAGATAATCGGCATCGATGTCACAGCCCTGCAACCGGTCGTGACCTTCGGCTACAAGCCGGATCAGACCAAATTCGTTGGTGACATGCCGGATTCCCCGATCGACCAGGTCTACCTGGGCTCCTGCACCAACGGCCGCCTGGAGGACCTGCGCATAGCTGCCGCGATCCTGAAGGGGCGCAAGCTGGCACCGACCGTGCGCGGCATCCTCTCGCCCGCTACTCCGAAAATCCAACAGGAGGCCATGCGTGAAGGGCTAATCGACATCTTCATGGAAGCCGGGTTCTGTGTCACCAACCCGACCTGCGGTGCCTGTCTCGGCATGAGCAACGGTGTCCTGGCCGAGGGTGAGGTCTGCGCCTCCACCACCAACCGCAATTTTATGGGCAGGATGGGCAAAGGCGGCATGGTACACCTCATGTCTCCAGCCACGGCGGCGGCCAGTGCCATAGAGGGCAGGATCGCCGACCCAAGGAAGTACCTGTAAAGCTTTGCCGCAGAGGACACAGAGAGCACAGAGAAAAACAACAGACCTAGACTTATTTTTACCTGTTTTGAACTTCTCTGAGTCCCCTTGATCTTGTGGCTAAAATGATTTTATCTTTCCAGCAAGGAGTGTACACATGAAAACCTTCGGAGGCCCGGTCCTCTTTCTCGACCGCAGCGACATCAATACCGACGAGATCATCCCGGCCAAGTACCTGACCGAGATTACCAAGGAAGACCTCAAACCATACATCCTTGAAGACCTTAAACTGCCCGGGTTCGACCCAAAGAGCCCGCAGACAAGAAATGCAAAAGTGGTCGTCTCACGCGCCAACTTCGGTTGCGGTTCCTCTCGGGAACACGCGCCGTGGGTCTTTGAGGTCAACGGCATCACCGCCGTAATCGCAGAATCTTTCGCCCGCATCTTCCGGCAGAACATGTTCAACTGCGGGATGGCCGCCATCGAACTGCCCAAGGCCGACCTTGACCTGATCTTCTCCCATTCCGGAGAGGCCGATACCGCCATGAGCATCGACATCGAGGCCGGGACCATGACCATGAGCGGTGGAGGGAAATCCAAAAGCTTCAGCTTCGAGATCTCCCCCTTCGACAAGGCCCTGGTGATGGCCGGTGGCTGGGTGGATTACGCCGACCAGAACTATTAGAAACTTGGACCTGTAACTAAAAAAGCCCCGAAACGGGGCTTTTTTAGTTTATCGCGGATCGGTGCCCGGTCGGGTCAGAAGCGCTTGCTCAACCCGAGGTGAAAGGCAACATCCGGTGCGGTTGTCACGGCGATGTCTTCCGAGACCCCGATATCGAGCAGATAACCGCCCGGCAGCTTCAGGGCACCGCCACCGACCAGCATCACCGCTGTCTGTGAAAGTTCATCCAATGAGCTGTCATGATAGATGGGGGTGTGTGCGTTGATCTGCACCTTGAACGAGATCCATTCCGCCGGTCCCCAACCGAGCCCGAGCGTGCCGAATCCGGCCAGGTGGTTCTGCTGGTCGGCCAGCACATCACCGCGGGTCATGGCCAGCCCACCCAGGGAACCGAAAACGCCCAGACTGCCCCATTCCGTGAAATTGTTCATGCTTCCACACAGGGACAGCGAGAAATCCGTGCTGCCGCTGCCGCGCAGTGAGCCGCTGTCGCCGGTGGGCAGCTTGATCGAGCTGCGCAGCGCCAGGCTGTCGTGGGCAGCGCTGCCATGGTCGTCGATTAGCTTCATACCGCCGGAGAGGACAATATCGCCGATGCCGGAGCCGGCCTGCTCCATCCTGAGTTTCTCTACACCGTTCTTCGTATATCGATAGTTCAGGCGACCCTTGACGGCAGTGTCACGCCCCCCCTGGTGCAGGCCGAAGGTACGGTGCCAGTCGATGATCAGTCCGTCCATGAACCCGCCGCCGTAGAGGATGTAGGGGATCTCGACCCCGGCTTCGAAACGCTCGTTGATGCCGTAGCGGGCCGCCAGGGTCCAGCGGTAGGACTCACCGTCCAGAATGACCTCTTCGGAGCTCGTCCCGCTCACGGTATATTCGCTGGCGATATCCTGAGTGAGATTGACAGCCAACCGCCCGGCAGGGGTGATCGTCGCAGACGTTTCCGCTGGCAGGCCGAATATCTGGACAAGCGGACTCTGGTTGACGGTGCGAAACGGGGTAATTTCCATATCGGCGGCCAGACACGGCAGCGGACAGCATACCAGCAGCACCAGGGCAGCCAGCCTATACATGAGTATGGCCGTCTGCTTCATTTTCCAGAACCGTACCTGTGCGATAGTTGTCGATAAGTATCGTCAAGGTCTTCACGCCATCCATGATCCGTATACTGTCTGCTGCATTGGAGGCGATCAGTTCATCCACCTTCCGAACAGCATCCACGGCCTGGACAACGGCGGAAATTTGGCCGGAGGCATCTTCCTTGAGAGCCCTGGTGCGCTCATTATCATCCATGACACTCTGCAGATAGAGACGGTTCCCTTTTGCCTGTTCCTGTGCCGATGAATTGATGCGATGAGCCAGTTCGCGCATGTGCTCAAGGTTCTTGAGGATCAGGGTCATACCTTCCTGCTGCTGTTCAGTTGCCATGGTGATCTGCCGTACCCGCTCCAGATTCTTTTCGGACTCTTCGGTAATCCGCTGGATGCCGATCGACTGTTCAGCCGTCTCAGTGGCGATATGCGCGACCATCCGCGAAGCCTCTTCGGCACTTTTGTCTATGGTAGCCAAGGCCTCGTTGGCCAGAGATGATATCTTGACCCCTTCGGTCACCTTATCCCTGCCCAGTGTCACTGAACGCTGCACCGCAGCGGTTTCATTCTGGATATTGCGGACCAGTTCCTCTATCTCTCTGGTTGAGGCAGATGTGCGATGAGCCAGAGAACGGACCTCTTCAGCCACAACGGCGAAGGCTTTTCCCCGCTCGCCGGCCTGGGCCGCAATGATGGAGGCATTCAGTGACAGCAGATTGGTCTGCTCCACCACCTCCTGAATTACGCTCAGAAACTCTCCAACCCGGGTAGAATAACGCGACAGGCGGCTGATGGATGCAAAGGATTCATCATTACTCCTGACGATCTCCTGCATGGCCAGCATCGTTGCCGCCATACTGCTCAACCCCTGCTGGGCTTGATCCCGAACACTGCCCGACGCTGCCGCCCCCCGCTCTGAGTTTTCGCGCACATTCGATTGTGACGCGCTGATCTGATGGATAGCCGAGGCCGTCTGCTCGGTCGAGATGGAAAGCCCCCGGATATTGTCAGCGGTCTCACTGGTAGCACGCGCCATCTCCTCGATGGAACTGGATGTCTCAAGCACAAAAGTCGAGTACTGATTTATATTCTCTGCTATGGCGTCCGTTGTGGCGCTCATCTCGGCCGAGATAGATGCGCGATCTTCGGTGCGGCTCGAAAGTTCGTCGATCTCATCGATGACCGTGGAAAAAGCGTTTTTCATGCCCTCCATGGCAACCACCGCATCCCGCACCTGGGCTACCTCCTGATTGTCACCGGTTATCATGTTGAGAATAATCTGCTTGAGCTGCTCTTCAGCTGTAATAATCTGGTTCAGCAGGTGTTGTCGCTCTTTCCGCCTGCTCTCGACCGTTTTGATGATAATTCCGTCAAAAGCGGTGATTGCCCTGATATCATCATGTTCGGCATGCACAGCCGACACATCTTCGGTGAGCTGGAGACTTGCCACGACGCGGGCCTGGTCGGCCCGGATTTCTGTAACAGCAACGGCGAGATAGCGTGCACAGATCAGCGAACTGACTAAGGCTGTCGCTATCACACAGCCAACTGCCAACCCGCCGCTTCCCGCGGCAAGAAGTATACTCCCTGCCACTGCAGCAACAGACAGCGATATCAAAACCATCCGTGTCCTGCGGGCGGATATGCTTGCATAATGCATATCTGACATACAACGACCTTTCACAACTAAAATAGTCTCTGCTTGTATCACGGGGGATGAACGCTGTCAACGAAACTGGTCCAGCAAAAGTGCCGATGCATCCACATGTTAGCTCTTATTGACCGCACACGGCCGTAACGGCTGCCCCTTGATTCCCGCTACGTGCAATCTAAGGACACCATGCTGCTCCCATTACTTGATTTTTTCGGCGCGAGGTGAGATACTTTGTCAAATTCAAAGGTTCAGAGGAGGATATAATGTTTGGATTTGGCATGCCCGAACTGATCATAATTCTGGTCATTGTCCTGGTTGTGTTCGGAGCAGGCAGGCTGCCCGAAATCGGAGGCGCCCTGGGCAAGAGCATCCGCAACTTCAAAAAGGCATCGGATGGCAAGGACGAGATCGAAATCAAGCCCAAGAACGAGGATGACGTCAAAAAGTCCTGATTCTTAAGAATGTTTCAACAACCAAAAAGGGGAGAGCCGCATGCGGCTCTCCCCTTTTTGGTTGTTGAAATATAGTTCTCAGGAATTCAGATACTCACCGATCTTCTCTGCCAGGGTCCGGTAGATGCGACGACATTCATTTTCATCCTTTTCCAGCAGGGTCACCCGGAAACCCTGCAGCGGGGTCGAGAACGAGGAGAGCGGAACGATACAGATGCCGGTGGCTGCCAGGATGTGGTAAACGAAACGTTTATCAGGCGAAACACCCGGTTGCCCCACCAGCCCGCTGACAAGCTCCCGCACCTCGGGGTTGGCAATCGGGATAGACTGCCGGTTGTTCAACAGGCCTTCATGGAAAGCCACCGCCATGTAGAAGGCACCGTTGGTCCGATTAACCTGCAGTGCCGGGACCTGGCTGAGGAAATCGTAGGTGATGTTGCTCATCTTTTCGTAACTGGCAATGCGCTGGGCAAGGTAGTGAGCATATTCCGGGTGCCGGGCTATGGCTGGAATCACCGTCTGCGGCAGGGTTGTGGAACAGACCTCGTTCATCTTGCCGGTCAGGATCAGGTTGATATACTTGCGGAACTGTTCGTCCTTCTGGCCGTTATAAACCTCGATCCAGCCGCAACGGGAGCCGGGCCAGGGAAATTCCTTGGAGATGCCCTTCAGGGAGATGGCCGGCACATCACCGATAACATCACTGATATGCACCGTTTTCTGGCCGTTGTAGACGATGTTGATGTAGACCTCGTCAGCGATGATGAACAGGTCATTCTGACGGGCAATCTCGACAATCTCGCGCAGAACCTCTTCGCTGTAGACCATCCCGGTCGGGTTGTCAGGGTTGATGATCATGATGGCACAGATGTTTGGGTTATACTTGATGTGGTTGCGCAGGTCATCCAGGTCCGGAGCCCACTTATCCTCGGATTTGAGCCGGAACAGGGCCGGTGCGGCATGGGCGTGGCCGATCTCACCCAGGGTGTGGGTGGTATAGGAGGGTGACGGCATCAGCACCCGTGCCTCGGCCCGCAGGCATCCGTAAATCTTGGCGATGGCATCGCCCAGACCGTTGAAAAAGATGATATCGTCCGGAGTGATCTGCGCCCCGCCGCGGGCGTTGGTGGTCTCGCAGATGAACTCACGGGTTTCCAGAACCCCGCGCGTATGGCAATAGCCCCAGGTCTGGTTGTCCATGGCTGCTTTGGCCACGATCTCCTTCATCCACTCAGGGATGATCTCGCCTTTGACAATCGGATCGCCGATATTTTCCCAATTGATCTTAACGCCATGCTTCTGAAGTTTTTCAGCCACATTGACGATATTTCTGATTTCGTAGGTAAGCTCTCCCGTTCCGGGACGCACCAGTTCGACTCTCATTGCCGTACCTCACTTCATAAATTATCAACGTAACTTCCAAAATTCTTTTACCACAGAGACACAATCAGGAACAGAAGAAATACTTTAACGACGTGTATCCGGCAACCTGCTCAGCAAGTCGTCACATGCATTGCAGACTTCCTCAGTTGTGACAAGGTCAAAACAGAGCCGGGTCGGACAGTGTGCTATATCTTTGCATGGCAAGCACGGTAATTCCTTGCTTATGCTGCGAGCCACATCCGACAACGGGGCAAATTTTTTAACATTGATCGAACCGTGCAATGCAACAAGCGGAGTTCCCAGAGCGGCAGCCACATGCATTGGTGCAGAATCGTTTGTTACAAACAATCTTAAACGGCCAATCAGCTCAAACGCCTGAAAAACTGTCAATGACGACGTATCAACGGCCGGGTATTTCATTGCTGACAGTACCTGCTGAACAACCGGTCGTTCTGCAGGACTACCGAACAGCAAAATAATGCCACCATAAGTTTCAGCAAGATAATCGGCTACAGCAGCAAATCGTTCTGCACTCCAGCGCTTGAATTCATATGAAGAGCAGGGATTTATGCCTATAAGCATAGCCCCCTGCAAACCATTTTCAGCGAGATATGCATCCACTTCACGTACAGCTGTGTCCGGAACAAAAAAATCCAGCCGGGGCTGCTCCGGCAAGTCGGACAAGGAAAGACATTTGGCGTCAACCAGAAAATGAAGGTTGGTTTCGGCCGCATGCATTTCAGCCGATGCAAAGCCGACGTCAAAGGTTGAGCGGACATTGAAAAAAAGTGAAAGCAACTGTCTCTTGTGCCCCGCTTTGATCCTGCCGCGAGCAAAAATTCCAGTTAGTGAGCTTTCGGTTACATTATGCAAATCAATAACATAATCATACTGTATTGCCCGTAACTCACGGATGAATCCATACAGAGTTTGTGCAAACTGGCCGAACCGACGGTGGGCAAGCTGTTCTTTCAGCTTTTTCTTTGGAAGCAGAAAGAGCTTATTGACTTCAGGGTGATGGGCGAGTGACGCGGCAAAGCGATCATAGACGACATAGTCTATCCGGGCATCAGGGTATCGCCTTCTCAGGGCACGAATCACCGGGGTGGTCAGGATGATGTCACCCAGTGAACTGAGCCGTATCAGGAGAATCTTGATCATTCCTATTGACGGACCTTGTATAATTCCGGGTTAAGCGCCGGGTCATTGTACATTTTGAACTGTTTATAAAGCTTCATGCGCTTCTTTCCGGCCAGATAGTCCGCCAGCAGTTCTCCAAGCGCGGTATATAGGTCATAACGTTGCAATTTAAGCACAGCCAGGCGGTGAAGTGAGCGTTCGCGGTGTTCCTTATCGATATCGTCACGGCGGCTGTCCTCATCCATGTGGTAGACCTTGAGCGACATGATCGAGATCCGGTCCACGATACTGCCGGGAGACTCTGAGTTTATCGTCTCTGTGGCTGGTTCGGGTATGACCTTTGTCAGTTCGACAAGAATGGCCTCATCCAGTTTTTCAATGAGATCGTTACGCTGCTGGTTGAGCTTGTCGATGGCACGCTTGACCGTGGCAATATCACTGTCATCCACATCTGTGCGACGTGCCTTATCCTCCTCATGCCAGAGCAGGTAATTACGCCAACCCAGCTCAAGGGCGATTGGATTGACGGTCAGATTCAGGCTGTCATATGTCTCAGGGTCGGTGTGCCAGAAGGCCAGGTAGCGATCAAAGACGTTTTCCAGGCTGACAAGCTTCAGAGTGTTCATCATGGGCAATTCCTCTCTAATGGGTGGTTAAATAGCAAGGCTTGTGACTGCGTTAAACAGGTCATCAACGGTTATGCTGGCTCTGCATGTGGCATCCCTGTCACATGACGTCAAACCGCACGCGGTACACTCCATACGGGCCTGAACAGACCGGTGCCGGTCACCGCTCGGGGCATAGGTAGCTGCACTGGTGGCGCGGTAATAGGAAACCGTTGGTGTACCGACGGCAGCAGCCAGATAGACAGGCCCCGTATCACCGCCGATCACCAGATCGACTCTCCTCAAGATCGGAATAAGCTCCTTGATCCGAAGCCAGGGCAGCAGACGCACAGAATCACCCACCTCACCGGCGATCTGTTCCGCAAGAGCCTTCTCATCCGGGTTTCCCCAATTTATAAGGATGGTTGAGCCGGGATAGCGGGCCACTATTCTGCCGGCCAACCTAGACCACCCTTCCGGATACCACAATTTTGTGTCCCAGGTGGTTCCAACCTGAAATACAAAAACCAGACCATCCGGCAAGCTGGCCATGAATTTATCAGCCGCAGCCTCGTCTTCGGGGGAGGACTCAATACTGCCGATGAGCTCCATCTCCCGGTAGTCCCTGCCGAACAGAACACTGACCACCCGCAGGTAGCGATCGGTCACGTTCTTGTCAATGGCGCGGAACGGAATCTTACGGTTTGTGAAAAAGCTGTTCACCTTTTCCTGCAGCACATCCCGGCTGAATCCGATACGTTTTTCTGTTCCGCTGAGCCAGGCAATCAGTCCGCTTTTCAAGTTGCCCTGAATGTCAAAAACCATATCGTACGAACGTGCCCGCAGTGCGGAGTACAAAGCCTTCAGATCATTGCGAGTCGTCACCGAAAACGGAGCCTTGCGCCATTTTTTGGTCCTGACGATGTGAATCTGCGCCAAGTGAGGGTTATGCTCCAGAATGGGCAGAAACGCCTCCTCCACGACCCAGTCTATCTCGATTCCGGCAGAAACCTGTTGAAGGTAGTCGACAACCGGCAGGGCGTGGATGACATCGCCCAGGGAAGATGTTTTTATGATCAGAACTTTCATATTATCTCAGTCAGGCAGAAGTGGCATGCAAACGTTCAGTGTCTGCAGCCGGGGGTGAAAATACCTTGTAGATCACAGCCAGTGTTTCTTGAACATTCCGCTGCATCGTGAAGGCTGATGCCGTTACTGCCGCCTGCCCACCCATATACCGCCGCCGACCTGGCTCTGTCAACGCATGCATGCAATCGAAAACAGCCGCATCATCTAACGGGTCCTGCACGACAAAACCGTTGTCTCCCTGCCGGATCAACTCTGAAACACCATTGAACCTGCTGGTTATGACCGGCAGCCCATGCGCCATGGCTTCGAGAGTCGCGTTGCTGAACGGGTCGTAGAGGGTGGGGAAAACAAACAGGTCGCTCCCTTGATAGAACAGCTCCACGTCCTTGCGGGGTCCGGTGAAAATCATCCACTCATGGATTCCCATCTGCTTGGCCAGCCTGCGATACCTCGCAACATTCCCTTTTCCGACTATGAAAAACCTGAATGGAACCGTCAGCCGTGCAGCCGCGCGGATCGCAGCAGCTACTCCTTTCCGTTTGAAGCCAGACCCGACATACAGGATCCGCAATTCATCACCCAGTCTGAATTCGTCGGCCAACATCTTCCGGTACTTCAATTTCCGTTCCTGATCCCAGGCGACTGGGTCGATGCCGTTATAGACTACATGGATTCGACCTGGATCAACACCGTAGAGTCGTATTATGTCATCTTTACCCCTCTGGGAGTTGGCAATAATTGCTTTGAGACCGAGATCGGTGAACATCCTGCGTTCCAGCCAGACATAAGCGAGTTGCAGCGGATTCAACCAGGTCCAGACCTTGTACAACAAACCTTTACCAAGGCTTTTCTGGGTCAGCCACTGGCGATGGCAACCGTCTCCAGCTCGATAGATGTCCTGCCGGAGTGTGCGCTCAAGACTGAATACCACATCGAAGTGCTCCCGTTCGATAATTGTTCGGCAGCCCCTTGAAAAGGTGAGCGACTTGAACCACCCCGGCTTTTTCACGATAGGAACCCGGTGGAACGACACTGCCGTAGCTCTATCATCATCCCACTCCGCCGCCAGGATGTGGACCTTGTGACCTGCGGAGGCCAGGCCTGCCACCAGTCGGGCCATGTAGCGTTCAGCTCCGCCGAAGGGGGTATATTTCTGGCGGATCAGGGCGATCTTCATCTGGGTTTTTCGGCAACCAGGATGCAACTTCTTGAGCAGAGTAGTTCCCTGCCGTTCACATTTTCAATTGCCGCGATATTCGCCTCAAAAAGCTGCGGGTTTTTACGAAGAAGGCGCTCCTTGAACCGCCATGAGGCGAACTTGATGAACGGCCCCAAGAGTGCATAAAGGAACCTGGCCGATCTCTTCAGCTTATCGGCTACCAGCCGGGTCTGGACAAATCCGGTTTTTCTTATGCGGTGATCCAGGTAGTAATAATTGAGCGGCATGATATGGCCCGAGAGGCGGCCGGCGTCACTGTCGTCATAGGAGAGCGGGCCGAACATGGAGAAGAAGCCACAGAAGAGAAAAGAAAGCCGCGAATTGAGGTTCAGGGCGTTCGGCACGGAAATAATGAAACAACCGCCGGGCTTGACAATACGGTATACCTCACGGATGAACTCATAAGGATTGGCGAGGTGTTCCATCACCTCAATGGCATAAACCACGTCGAAGGCGGAATCATTGTAAGGGAGCCGGTCCATGAAGGCCATCTTGTCGCAAACGATGCCTTCGTAACCGAAAACCTCCGGAAAAAGATCGCAGGCGGAAAGTGTATCGGAGGGGGTACACCCCTGTCCCTGCAAATACGTTCCAAGCTTTTGGGCCATATAACCGCCACCGGCACCGATGTCCAGGACCTTTTTGCCAATGATGTTCCGTGAGGTAATCAGTTCAAATATTGTTGTGTTGGTTACAGGAAGTGAACCCTGTCGGATATCAGCCATAAATTCCCCTATAAGTTCAGGTGCTTTTGAGTCCAACAAGCTTTTGGTAAAACTCAATAGTTTGTTGTGCCATGATTTCGTCAGTGAAATGCTCATGAATATGGCGGCATGCTGCAGACCCTAGTTGATCCCTTAATGACTCATTGTCAAGCAACTCTGATATTCTTTCGGCAAAAGAAGCTGGATTACCCGCTTCTGCAAACAAGCCGGTCTCACCGTCGGTTATCAGATCAGGAATACCGCCAACACTTGCAGCTACGACAGGACGTTTCATGGCCATTGCCTGGCTCAGAGACTGGGGGACCCCTTCTTTATCTGAGGTTAAAACTACAACATCTGAAATGGCAAATACTTGTGGAATATCTTCGCGATGCCCAGTCATGATTACACTTTGCTCAAGGCCTAGTTCCGAAACTCTCGCGACAATATCATCACGCATTGGACCATCACCGACAATCAAAAACCGCAAATTTGGGTAACGTTGCAAGAGCAACTTGGCTGCCTGCAAAAAAACATCGTGGCGTTTGACCTTTCTGAGAATTGCAACAATGCTTATGATTCTGGCATCTTTGGAAATGCCCATCTCCTTACGAAGTTCAGTACCGTCTATTACAGGCGAGAATCGATCCAAAGTAACACCCGTTGCGATAGAAACGATCCTCTCCGTCGCTACTCCATTGTTTTCAATCAAAGCGGTACGAACTGACTCGCCCGTAGTAATTATCCCGTCAGCTAGCTTGTGAATAAAATTAAATGGATTTCTGGATATGGGGATGGCCAAGTGGCGTGTCCTGACGAACAGAGGAGTCCGGGCCATCTTTGCCGCGAACCCGCCAACCCATGTGTCCTTGCCGCTATGAGTATTGACAACCGTAATATTGTATTTTTTTATGATGTTGTATATGGCCAGAACGGCATTGATATCCCAACTGCCTCTAATGACAACCTCAATAACGGGAATCTCCTGTTCATGGGCACCTCGCAGAATCCCGCTGCCAGGTTGGCAGGCAATAAGGACTGAGTGCCCCAGCGCCATGACCTTGCGGCACTCGAGAAGAATACGTTGCTCCTGCCCCCCCCAACCTGATGACCATTCGACATGAAGTATATTGAATTTCACGATGTTTTCTCTGAAACCTGTAACCCCTTCTTGGAAGCAGGCATTGGTTGATCTGTTACCTCCAGCTCGAAAGTCAGGGTACTGGCGCGAAAAATGAAACAGAATTTTTGTTCATACATATAAGGACTTAGTGCAAACAGGAACCTTCCGAACAGTCCAAATATGCCGCCGCTAAAAGAAAGTTTCCTGCAAATTATCCTAAGCATTCTGCCTCCGACGTAGTGCTGAGTCGATGGCTTGGTGAAGTGGTCGAAAGAAAAATACGAAAGATGGTGAACATGAGTCGGGTCTCGCCAGGAAGACAAGGAAGTGAAGTGAGGCGTGATAATAGTGATTCGTGCTCCTGGGCGCGAAATACGAACCACTTCCTGCATCAGCGCCGGTATATCGAGGATATGTTCGATAAAGTTGTCCATATATACTTCTACTACCGAACTGTCCTCAAACGGAATACCCGTGGTCACATCACAAATAATATCGACGGCATCGCATTGATATCTATCAATACCGGTGAAGCCCTCTTTTCGTTTGTTACCACATCCTAGATTCAGCTTCACGAGGAACTCCCATAATTTTCTAACTCATAAATATAATTGACGCAAACCACAAACCTACTTGCAACTGACTCTCTATGATCAAGAAATAGCGTTTCTTAATTCACCTTGGCGAGCTTTTTAATTGCATATAAAATCCGTTCTCCAAAGTTTAATTTGTAATGTTCTAATTCGTCGACAATTGTATCTGTGGGCTTGAAGTATTGTTGAATCACCCGTGAAACAATTTCTCCGACCATACTCCGATCGACATGCCTTTTATCCTTCAACCAGACCTTCCGAGTAGAAAGTGTCACGGCCTCATAGCTCGGGAAATAATCGATATGAGGCCGCTTGCGAATAAGCTCATCACAGGCTGTTCGCAGCACGCATTTGGAAAAAACATTGGCAACTAGAATATCACGGTCGGAAAACGTATAGCGCAGAGGAACAGGAGAAACAGTGATCAGGAGCTTTACGTCAGGATTAATCTCACGAATAAGATCAACTGTAGCCAGCAGAGACTCCAGACATTCCGTGTACTCAAGGACACGGAAAGAAAAACGATCGGCATCGAATATCTGTCCACTTCGTAAAGGAGCTGTAACTGTATACAGTTTTTCCTTATTGTCGAACCATGTCTCAACCAGTCCAGGGGTTATCATGACACACTTGGCTGTGAAAGCGTGTTCGTAAAGTTTGTAAAGCTGCTGCCTCCGCGCAAAGCATTGCTGGTATGAATTCTTTGCCGGTTGTGCGAGACCGAGATCTACAATCGCTCCATTACCGGTATCAAAGAAAAAACAATCGCAGTCTGAAGGCTGCACGGTTTTATCCCTCTCCCAGATTCGTTTGGCCCATTCAATAGCCTGCTGGAATGTCGGTGGAGTAAACAGGCCTATCACCTTGTTGAGTTCCTGACCGTTTATTTCAGAGTCTGGTCCGGACAAATCCAGAGCCGGCACATTACATCCGCATGAGGATAAATGGGTTTCAATCTCACGGGCAAAACAACTGCCCAGCGTCAGTATCGTATCTGACTTCTTAAGAGAAAATGTCTGCGTAAAATGGGGTATCACTCGACCCGATCGCATTCTGCGTCTAGCGACCGACCAGTCGGCCAACGGTTTTTTGTAATTGACCAACGCAACATCTGCAGAGAATTCAATCATGGTCGTCCTCCAGCAACAGTATCATCATTCAGACAGGTCAGTTAACGCCCTGAATATTTAAAAGCATAAGTTTACTCCATCCACTGCAATTTTTATACGGGGGTTTGACCTTTGAATCTTGCTGTTTCAATCAAAAACGGTTCCAGAGATTTCGGCCTGACATTATTGTAGGCCGTAAGCCACAAATCATTTCGCATCTGTTTGAAAGCGGCGGGCGTGGGATTCTTAGCATTCAGTGGCCGTTCCTGACAATTGAATTTTTCATGCCGAGCAAACCAGTCTAAAGTTGAATCAACCCTTCAGACTGAAATACCATAATATGAGCGATACCATTCCACAAACTTTCCAATTCCTTCCTCGATACTTGTGGTGGGTTTGAACCCCACATCAGTCATAAGTTCGTCCACATCGGCATAGGTAGCCGGGACATCACCGGCCTGTATGGGGAGAAGGTTCTTTCGAGCAGCCTTGCCCAGGCAGTGCTCCAGGGTTTCAATAAAATGAATCAGTTCGACCGGGTTGTTGTTGCCTATGTTGTAAATACGGTAAGGCGCATAGCTGGTGCTAGGATCGGGATTACTACTGTTCCAGTCTTTATCTGGCAATGGAATTCGGTCGTTTACCCTTACGATACCCTCGACAATGTCGTCAACGTAGGTGAAATCACGCTGCATCCTGCCATGGTTGAATACGTCGATCGGCCGTCCCTCCAGGATAGCCTTTGTAAATGAAAAGCAGGCCATATCCGGACGCCCCCAGGGGCCATATACGGTAAAGAAGCGTAGACCGGTAGTCGGCAGGCCAAACAGACTGGAATACGTATGGGCCATCAATTCATTTGACTTTTTAGTGGCGGCATAGAGTGACATGGGATGATCCACATTATGATGGACCGAAAAGGGCATCTGAGTGTTTCCACCATACACAGAACTTGAGGATGCATAGACAAGGTGCTTGATGCTACTCTGCCGGCAACCTTCCAGAATGTTCATAAATCCCAGGATATTGCTGGTGATATAGGCATGGGGATTTTGAAGGGAGTAGCGCACCCCCGCCTGGGCCGCCAGGTGGATGACCTTGTCGAATCCTTCGGCTCCGAAGAGCTGTTCCATGGCCGGCCGGTCTTCCAGGGAACATCTGACAAACCGGAAACCGTCATCACCGGCAAGTTGACCCAGCCTATCCTGCTTAAGGGCCACATCATAGTAATCATTCAGGTTGTCGAGCCCCACGACCTCGTGTCCCTCTGCAAGAAGATATCGACTGAGGTGGAACCCTATAAATCCAGCAGAACCGGTAACCAGTATTTTAGACATGAAAGTACCTCATGTACAATATATTATGAAACTGCTGGATTGCCGATCTAAGCAAAAATCTACGGCTGGTCGGTTTCTGAGCGCAGGCACTCCAGGAAGCGATCTATAACTGCATCCAGTTCCTTCAGAGAAAAATTAAGACACTCACTTATTTTACTGTCATTGCATCCGGCGCGGCCACAGGGGACACATGACTTATCCGACTGAAGCGCGATGTTCCTGCCGCTGCATTGAACTCCGCGGCTGGCAGTATAAGGACTGACGCAGAGCAGGTTATCCCAGGGGCCCCAACAGGTCACCGGTAGTGGACCGAAGATTCCCAACGTCGGCACGCCCACGGCGGCAGCTATATGCATAGGTGCCGAATCAATACCAACATGAAAACAGGAAAGTGCGCTGAGGGCGCCTAGCTCCTTCAGAGAAACATCGCCCTCCAAGGTGACGTGCGGGTGGCGGCAACAGGCAAGCACACTGTGCATATAGTCAAGTTCTTTCTGAACAGGCGCCGATTCCAGAACCGCCGGCAGGCCTGTTCGTTCAAAAAATGTATCCAGCAGGTAAGCCATTTTTTCTGCGGGCATGGTCTTGAACATCCAGCGCGATGTTACATGCGCATGAAAAAAACGGTACGGTTCCAAACCATGGGTACGAAGTCGCAAAAGAATGCTATCCCGGACGGCGTCAGGAAAATAAAACGATACCTTCTTGTGGATGACCTTCTTGCCAAGCGCAGAAAGGCAGATCAGATTCTGGTCCACCGTATGCATTGTTGATGCGTGTGGCGGCAACAGTGAAGTGAAAAACCTGTCTTTTCCCCTGAATCCCCGACCTTGCGACTCGACCCCGATTCGAAACCGGGCACCACTAGCAAAGGCAGCTATTGCACCACGATCCCCTACCGTAAGGTTAATGGCAAGATCGAATCGCTCCTTTCTTATCTCACATAGCTGCCTGAACTCCGAGCGCAGCCGGTGTACCTTCGATTCCTGTCTGGATGATCGATTACAGGTATAGATGTGGTCAATATCCGGATTATCCGTCAACATCGCCTCGGTACCGGCATATACAAGGGCGCAGATGCGGGCACCCGGATAATGCAAGCGCAGATTGGCAAACAGCGGAGAAGTCAACAGGACATCCCCAATATTTAACTGCTTTATTACAAGTATGGATCGAATGTCATTCTGATCAGTCATGAAGTCTTTCCTGAGCCATTTCTCTGGCCTTGGCATATTTTGAGAAGGTATAAAAGGCATAGAGAGACGAGAGCACCAGACCGTCGCTCCCATCGAGAAAACCCTTTTTCAGTAGGTACATCCGCAGAAATGTGGCGATCGGACGGCTAATAAGATCTTTAACCCCGGACGTATATCCTCTTTCGTAAAGTTCTTGTGCCGCCAGTGATGAGTAACGATTCATGCGCTGCAGATAATCTCCGATTCCATCATAGCTGAAATGCAGCAGATCTCCTGAAAGCACACCCACCGCCCCGTCACAGACCAGTGATTCGTGAACCGGTCGCTCAGAAAAGCTGCAATCTGAGCTGTTGTAGAGTCGGGCCGTATAATCGGGATACCAGCCACAGTGTTTGACCCAGCGTTTGCCAAAGAAATTTCGGCGGGTCATTTTGAAGCAGTTATATCTGGAGTATTCTGCAGACAATATATTGCTAGCGAGTTCCGGAGAAACTCTCTCATCAGCATCTATATTTATAATCCACTTATTGGCAGCCAGCTCTGCCGCCTTATTCTTCTGTTTCCCATATCCTTGCCATGCGTGTTGAAAGAAACGCACGTTCTGGTAGCTGCGGCAGATTTCCTCCGTTTGGTCAACACTCCCAGAATCAACCACCACAATTTCATCAGCGAAATCAAGGCTCTCCAAGCAATCTTTGATATTTTTCTGTTCATTGAGCGTGATGATAGTTGCAGATATTTTCATACCAATTCCAGTTGCATTCCGTTCAGTCTGCTGTACAGACCACCCCGCTCCGCCAGATCTGCGTGACTGCCAATTTCAACAACTCTCCCTTTTTCCAGAACAACAATAGTATCAGCGTGTTGGATAGTCGAAAGGCGATGGGCAATAACAAACGTGGTGCGATTCTGCATCAGGTTGTCAAGCGCCTGCTGCACCATCTTTTCACTTTCTGTATCCAGCGCACTGGTTGCTTCATCAAGTATAAGGATCGGTGCATCCTTCAAAAGCGCCCGGGCAATACAGATCCGCTGCCTCTGTCCGCCAGAAAGGCGCACTCCCCGGTCACCGATGTTGGTGTCATAGCCAGTCGGTAGCTGCCGGATAAATTCGTCTGCAAACGCGGTAGTGGCAGCAGCCTGCACCTCTTCGTCGCTGGCATCCGGCTTGCCATAGCGGATGTTGTTGGAAATAGTGTCGTTGAAAAGAGTCGTTTCCTGATCTACCAGGGCAAACTGGCGGTTCAGCGATTCAAGGGTTATACTGCGCAAATCGTGACCGTCCAGCAGGATAGCTCCTGTACTGACATCGTAAAAACGCATCAATAGCGAGGCCAGAGTACTCTTGCCGCCTCCCGAGGGACCTACAAGCGCCACCATTCTGCCTGGTTCTACAGTCAGGTTTATTCCGGACAGGACGACATCCTCACCATATCCAAAGCTTACCCCCTCAAAAGAAACCCTTCCGGTGGCACGCACCATATCAGAAGCATCCGGACTGTCGACAACCGTTCGATACTCATCCATCAGCTTGAACACCCGTTCGGCAGCGCCGGTTGAACGCTGCAGTACATTGTAGGATCCCTGCAGCTTCTTTACCGGATTAAAGAGCATGATCATGGCAGTGATGAAGGAAAACAGCTCTGAAGGGGTCATCCTGCCCGAAAGCACCTGATTCCCCCCCATATAGACAACAGCAGCAATGCCAAACGAGATGATTATCTCGGATACCGGAGTGGAGAGAGACTCATAGATTAAAAATCGTTTGTACTGAATGAAAAAGGTAAGATTTTCCCTGCGGAAGCGTTCAATTACAGACTGTTCCAGTCCGAAGGCTTTGATGACCTTGATGCCAGAGAAGGTTTCCTGCAGAATCATGCCGATCCCGCCCATGATGCCCAGACTGCGACGGGCTGCTTTCTTGATCTTCTTTCCGATAAGTTGCGCCGGATAGATTGTCACCGGAAGTACGATAAAGCAGAGGATTGCGAGCTGCCAATTACGGTAGAAGACCACCACAAGCAGGGAAACAAATGAAATCAGATCGCGAAACAGCCCGCAGACAACATTTGCCATGCCCTCCTGCATCATGCCGACATCGTTCGTCATGCGACTCATCAATTCACCGGTTGCCTGGCGATTGAAAAAGGTCATATCCTTATTGATAGTGCGCTGGTACACATCGTTACGGATATCTTGAATCGCTTTCTGCCCAGCCAATTTAATAGACGTGTCGTAGCTGAACCTGCAAATCCCACGAAAAATAAAAAGAGCGACAATCCCAAACGGGACCAGAATAAATATCCCTGCATCCTTACCGGCAAATATTTTTTTAAGTACCGGCTCAACCAGATAGGCAAAGGCACCATCCATGGCGCCCACAATCACCGAGCAGATTGCCGAAAAAACCAGCAATCCCCAGTAGGGTTTCAGATAGTGCAAGGTTCGTTTAAGAGTTGAGCTCATGCGGTTCCAGTCGAAGATTTGTTAAGTATTTTGATTCAGGACCGGAAATTTCAGCAAACAGCTGTTGCGCCGCCTGCACCACATCATCCGCCGTAACCGCCGTCATGCAGCGATGGTCTGTCGGACACTCCCGCAGCTTGCAGGGGGCGCAGTCAAAATCCTTGCGAACAATAACCGCCCGGGCGGAACAGGGGGCGGTACCGGTATGATCGGTGGAACCGAAGATCGCCACCAGCGGCACATCGAATGCAGAGGCAATGTGCATAGGTCCTGAATCGTTGGTGATGAAAAAGCTGCAGCGCTGAATCAGAGCCATCAGCTGGCGCACACTGGTTCTACCCGCCAGGCCGAGGCATTTCCCCTGCAGTCCGGCGGATATTTCCGAGACAATATCGGCCTCACCCGAGCCGCCGAAAATTATGATCTTAGCCCCCCACCGGTTGGAAAGCCTTTGTGCCACCTCGGCAAAGCGTTCCGGTAACCAGCGCTTGGCAGAACCGAAGGCGGCACCCGGGTTAATGCCGAGCAGGATATCGCCAGGTGCGATCCCGGCCTGTGCCAGTCTGTCAATGGCTTCCGCCTGTTCCGCAGCCGTGGTGGTGAGATACGGTTGCCTGACTCGGCCGGTGATTCCGAAGGATCGCAGCAGGTGGAGATAATATTCAACTTCATGCCCCTCAGTCATGTCATTTGCCGGGACAAACCTGTCGGACAGCAGCAGGGATCGGCCATCACTCTTTTTGCCAAACCGGCGAGGAATGCCTGCCAGCCAAGGGACCAGGGCAGAATCAAATGAGTTGGGAAGGATAATGGCACAATCAAACCGCTCCCGGCGTAGCTCCCGCGCCAGCAGAAATCTTCCCCGAACACCTCGATGACGGCCGTTGCGGTCAAAGGTAATGACTCGGTCAATCGCGGGGTGCGGCAGAAAAAGTGCTGATACAAGAGGATTGGCGAGCAGGACAATTTCAGCACCGGGAAACTGTTCGCGTATCACCGCAAGCGCAGGAGTGGTCATGACGGCATCGCCAAGCCAGTTGACGGCGCGGATCAGCAGCTTTTCAACTTTGTCAGCGCTAAATTTCGTCAACGACCCTTACCTTCATCTCCTCGGGTAGGAATCTTCCCGGCCTCACTCACCAGCATGACCGGGATGCCCTCCCGAACGGGAAACGCCAGTCTGCAGTTAAAACAACAGAGCCGCCGGGCTCCCTCTTCAACATGGAGAGCACCGGTGCATACCGGGCAGACAAGTATGTCGAGAACTTCACTGGAGATCATCTCACCGCCCTCTGAAGATTAAGTTGGATATAGTGCCACAAAGATCATCACTTTTGAAGCAAATTGAGCAGTGACGAGGCCAGAGGGGCTGGATCAGCAATGCCCAGACTGAGCCGGGCCAGCAGGATTCTCTGTGCGTATCTCGCAGGAAGCCTGCCAAGTTTGACGCCGTCTTTTTCCGTGGTAATGGCGAACTCTGCACCCGCTGTGTCCAGAAGGCCCTTAACCTCATCAAGCCGGGCTTCGTCATATACGGCATGATCGGGGAAGCAGTGAAAACTATTCACATTCAGGCCCTGTTTTTTCAAGCCGTCAATAAATATCTGTGGTTCGGCAATTCCGGAAAACGCGACCACGCTCCTGCCGCGAAGCTCTGCGAAGCTGAGCGGCTCTCCGCCTGCCAACGGGACAAGATCGTTCAGGTCATGCCGGGAACAGAAATGCGGTTTGACCGGCACAGGAGACCGAGGCTGACCGCCTTCCGGACATCGGGTCAGGACAACCAGATCGGCGCGTTCAGCCGCCCGTTTTGTCTCGCGTAGCAGTCCGGCAGGCAACGTCCAGCCGTTTCCAAAGGGCCGGGTGCAATCCATAAGCAGTATATTAAGGTCACGGTGCAGGCGCAGGTGCTGAAACCCGTCATCCAGCAGAAACACATCGGGATGGCACTCTTTCAGGGCCAACAGTCCCGCCGTATAGCGATCGCTGCCGATAACCACCACCAAGCCGGGTATGCTCCTGGCCAGCAGGTATGGTTCATCCCCGCATTCTTCTGCAGAGAGGTGAATCTGCCTGCCATCGGACACGACAGCGGTCTGCCCTTCACGTGTACCACCGTAGCCGCGTGAGAGTACGGCTACCTTCAACCCCTGTGACATGAGCAGACGGGCTACATGGGCGGTAAAGGGGGTTTTCCCGGTACCACCGACCGTAATATTCCCGATGGATATCACCGGCAGGGGGAGCTTGCATGTTTTGAGGACACCGGCACCATACAGCCCGGCGCGCACACGCTGTACAAGAGCGTAGACAAGTGACGGGGCGACGAAAAAGCCCCGCAGGATGCAACTCCAGACACCTGTCGTTTTCCCGCTGGCCATCCCACGCCAGTATGCTGACAAGGAGGCGGTCACAGGTATTCGCCGATTATCTTCAGGTATCGCTCAGTGGCTCCGCCGTTGTCGCGAATCAGTTTCAGCCCGTTTTGACCAAGCACCTGCCGCAATTCAGCACTTGTGATCAATGCCCGGCAGGATTCCGTCAGCCCTTCGGGTGAATCGACCTGGACTCCTGCACCGTAGTGCAGCACAAGCTCGGCAATCTCCCGGAAATTGCTCATGTGCGGACCGAATACGCTGGGCACCCCCAGCGACGCCGGCTCCAGGAGGTTGTGGCCACCGGTCGGGACAAGGCTCCCTCCGACAATGGCTACATCTGAAATTGCATACAGGCTCATCATTTCACCGATAGTATCTACCAGCAATACTTCGCCTTTTTTGAATTCATCGGGATACGGCGCAGATGTTCGCCGCTTGAATGAAAGACCGGAGCGCTGAAGAAGAGCGGCGACCTCTGCTGAACGCTCCGGATGCCGGGGCACCAGGATCAGGAATAAACCGTCTAAATGCGGCAACAGTTTCCGGTAGGCATCGATTACCAGCTGTTCTTCTCCGGCATGGGTGCTGCCTGCCATCAGGACAAGCAGACCATCAGGGATGGAATAGGATTCCTTCAATAGTTGCTTTTCATCCTGACTCATCAGCCGGAACGGGATATCGTACTTGAGATTGCCGGTCTGAAGCGTGCGACCGGCAGGTGCCCCGATAGCGATAATCCTGTCGCAATCCGTCTCTGTCTGCATGCAGAGCCGTGAAAAGAGTCGCAGCGCGTGTCGGAAAAACCAACTGAATCTCAGGTATCCAGCATAAGAGTGATCCGATATCCTGCCGTTGGCAAGTATGACCGGAATATTCCGGGAGAAGGCCTCCCGGGTAAAGTTCGGCCAGATTTCGGTCTCCATTATGATGACAAGTTCCGGCTGAACGGAATCGAGCACCCGGCGGACTGCCGGCTGGAAATCGAAGGGGAAATAGATGCAGAGGTCTTTTTCCGGGAAGGCGGATGCTGTCCCGCGCCCGGTTTCGGTAGTGTTTGATACAAGGATGGCATGATCGGGATAACGAATGCGAAGAGCCTTGAGCAAAGGACGGGCCGCTATCGACTCGCCCACGGAAACCGCATGCAGCCAGATCACCGGTCGGCTGCGAATCTTTGACAACTCCGCCTCAGGAATAAAACCGAAACGCTCGGCCAGGGCCGGTGGGCGGCCTCGGCTGACAGACCGGTAGAGATGGTATGCAACAACCGGGGAAAAAATAACGATGGAAATCAGGTTATATATCAGGAAGAACATGGCCGCTTTTCAATCTGCTGTTGACCGGATGGCTCCCGGTCAAGCCCGAGGCAGTAATACAGCACAAGCGCTGTCAGGTGGACCATGCCCCAGGCCCACAGGTTGTCGCTCAGAAAATGCCCGCCCTGGGTAATCCGGGCAATGCTCATAAGAACACCAAAGATCAGGCCGCCAGCCAGCCAGATCCTTGCGAGCCGCTTGTTGCTGCGACGATAGATGAAGAACGGTGCCGTCATGTAGAATGCTGCCGATGCATGTCCGGAAGGAAAGGAGCGCCCTTTGCCGTCAATCCCCTTCTGCCAGGGATGCAGAAACTGCTTCTGTCCGCCAAACTGTACGACCTCCCGAGGACGCGGCCGTCCCCAATGGTCCTTGAAAACCGCATTCACGATCAACCCAGGACCGAGAGCCAGCAGCAGGACAAGAAACGCACCGGATTTCCTCCAGTGCAGCAGGTCCCGCCGGAAAAACGACGCGATAAACGCCCCCAAACCCAGTAGAGCAAGGATCATTGCCGGTGTCCGGTCCAGGCGGTACAGTGCCTTCCACGGGAACTGGTAGCCGACGGTCCACGTACCATCCATGGAGAAAAGAGCAGAGAGTGCCAGATCCGCGCCGCACCAGGCGATAAGTGCCGTCGACAGCACCAAAAATGATACCACCAGGGCAGGCTCTAACCAGAGGCTGCGATTCATGGCGCAGGTTCCCCGGCTCGCTTCCAGCGTCGATGTACCCAGTACCAGTCCGTGGGATGGGCAATGATGGAGCGTTCGATGTATTCGGAATAGCACTTGACATCGGCGGCCATTCCTTCATCAGTGTCTGTCCCTTCAAAGACGCAGGGGGGATTGACGGTTATGACAAGTCCTTTATCCTCACGGTGGGTAAAGATGGGTAAAACGACGACACCCGTCTTTCGAGCCAGGACCACCGGCACCCTGGAAGCCCAGGCCGTTCGCCCCAGAAAAGATATCAAAGAACCTTCTTCGGGGAATACTGCCTGATCAATCAGCAACCCGACAATGCCTTCTTTGCGAATGACCGCCATCATCTGGCGCAATGCGTTATCTTTGTAAATGATCCGGTTCTGATACTGAACCCTCACCTTTTCAACCATTGTATTGAGATACGGATTATTCTGCCGCCGGGCAACAACCGACACCGAAGTGTTGATTTTGTGGCTGAAGGCCAGAGCGCCCAGCTCCCAGTTGCCGCAATGACCGGTCAAAAATATAAGTCCTTTACCCCGGGCCTTGGCAGCTTCGTAATGTTCCCGGCCCCGGATCTCGATACTGTCGATCAGGTCCCCACCCTTGCCGTGATACAAACGACACGTTTCCACCAGCGAGATGCCCATATTTATGAACGTGCTGCGGGCGATCGCTTCCGGTGATTGCAGGGTGCAGGTCCATTCCGGGCTCTGCTGCATGTAGGGAAGCGCCTGACGGATATTGTCGATCGCCACCCTGCGGCGGACGGACAACAGGCGGAACAGACACAGTCCGGCAAGACGGCCGGAGACGGGTACGAGACGCGGGGGAATACATGAAATCATGAGGGTAAACAGATAAAATATGGCAGCCTGAAGGGCCCAGGAGATCCGTTTCATGGTGTTTCCATTAAAGAGATGACCAGCCGTGCCACATTGGCGGAAGCACCTCCGCGCTTGAGTTGCGAACGCACTGCCGAAAGTTTTTGCCTGATCTCGTTGGCATACAGCACGTTTCCAAGAATCTTCTCAATCTCGGCCGAGATATTGTCCGGACTGGCTTCATGCTGAATCAGCTCTTTAACGACGGTTTCTCCCGCGACAATATTGCAGAGCCCGATATGCTCGATCTTGATAAGGCGTTTGGCCAGCATGTAGGTAAGTGGAGACAGCTTGTATATAATCACCATCGGGGTGCCTACCAGTGCGATTTCAAGGGTTACCGTGCCCGAAACGGAGATTACCGCGTCACAGGCACGGATCAGGTCATGTATCCGTTCATGGGTAAACGTTACATCGAGGCCGGACGACATAATCTGCGGTGCAAGGTCCTCCTGTTTCAGGGTAGAGGCAATCGGAACGACGAACTGGGTACCGGGAAAGCGCTTTTCCAGCAGGTTGGCAGACTCGATAATGACCGGCAGGAGCTTTTCGATCTCGTTGGTGCGGCTGCCGGGAAACAGGCCGACTATTTTTCGGGAGACATCAAGTCCGAAGCTGGCGGCGGCCTGGTCACGGGTCATGGACACCTGAACCATGTCGAGCATGGGATGGCCGACAAAGGTCACCGGGACACCTGCCCGCTCATAGAACGCGGCCTCGAAAGGAAGGATAACCGCCATGTGATCAACCAGCCGGCTGATTTTTTTCAGCCGACCCTGGCGCCAGGCCCAGATCTGTGGACTGATGTAGTAGAGGACCTTGACACCGGCGCGTTTGGCAATCTTGGCCAGTCGCAGGTTGAATCCGGGGTAATCGATCAGGATCAGCAGTGCGGGAGGGTCTTCACGGAGGATTTTTTTCAACTTCAGGAATGCCGCGGAAATGACGTCGAAATGCTTAAGTACTTCAATCAGTCCCACCACAGCCATGTCGGACGAATCGACCAGGGTTTCAATGCCGGCTTCGCGCATACGCTGTCCGCCGATCCCGAAAAAATGCAGTTCAGGTTCCAGAATGAGCGCCTCGCGCACCAGGTCGGCTCCGTAGATATCTCCGGAAGCCTCACCGGCAACAATCATAATCCGCTTATGGGACACTGCCTTCGTCACGAGCCGTAATCCCCGGTCTGGACAGGGTGGTTTGTCATGCAATATCGCTTGATGTCCCCCCTGAGCCGCCCGGCTGCAACGGGGAGATCCGGAGCACACCTCTTATCCAACTAATGCCTCTTTCACCGTTGCTGCAACCAGGCGTACCTGTTCATCACTCATTTCAGGGAAGATGGGAAGGGACATGCAGCGGGAGGCGACCTCCTCGGCCACAGGAAGGCAGGTGGCGCCACAGGCTTCAGCGAACACCTCCTGTTTGTGGAGCGGTATGGGATAGTAAACAGCAGAGGCGATCTGCCGCTCCGACAATCGAGCCATTACGGCGTCACGACGGTCAGTCAGCAGGGTGTACTGGTGGTAGACGTGGGTGCCTTTGCCGTCTTCAAAGGGAACCGTGACCAGGTCGCTGAGCAGGTCAGAGTAGAGATGGGCCACTCGTCGCCGAGCGGCATTGAACAGGTCGATCCGCTTGAGCTTGACCCGCAGGATGGCGGCCTGGATGTCATCCAGACGGCTGTTGTAACCGATCAGGTGGTGATGGTAGCGCACCTTGCTGCCATGGTTGCGCAGCACCTTGATCTTGTCTGCCAGTTCCTGCGTCGCGCAGGAGATCATACCTCCGTCTCCGTAGCAGCCCAGATTCTTGCTGGGAAAAAAGCTGAAGCAGCCGAGCATGCCCAGTGAACCGGTCATCATGTTATTGGCTTTTGCACCGAAAGACTGGGCGCAGTCTTCGATCAGCAGCAGACCGTGACGGTCGCAAATCCCGCTGATGGCAAGCATGTCTGCAGGTTGACCGAACAGGTGTACAGGAATAATCGCCCTGGTGCGCGGGGTAATTGCTTTTTCGATCAGAGCCGGATCAATATTGAATGTCTGCGGGTCTATATCGACAAAAACCGGCGTCGCACCTGCATAACAGATCGCCTCTGCCGTAGCGATGAAGGTAAATGGTGACGTTATGACCTCATCCCCCGGTCCGATACCGGCAGCCAGGATAGCAAGATGGAGGGCGTCGGTGCCGGAGGCACAGGAGACCGCATGGCTGACTCCCAGATAGGAGGCGCTCTCCTGCTCAAAAGCGGTTACGTTCGGCCCCAGGATAAACTGGGTGCTTTCGATAGCATCCAGAACGGCTGAGTCGATCTCGGCCTTCAGCGTGTGATATTGTGTCTTGAGATCCACCATCGGTATCATGAAGGGCTCCTGTTTAGGCTGATGTTGATCTTGAGCGCCGTTTCCAGCGCCATTCTGCCATCAAGACCGCTCACCTGCGGCGGCTTGCCCTCGCGGATGGCAGAGAGGAACGATTCGATCTCGCTCCGAAGCGCATCGGCTTCACCCAGCTCACGCACATCTACCTTTACATTGGGGACGCCGGGAAACAGCTCGCCGTCACCTTTCGAGGCCACCAGCACCTTGCGGTTCTGAAAATCAAGGTTGATGTAGGCATTGCGCTGGAAGATGCGCATCCTGCGCTCGCTTTTCAGACTGATCCGACTGGCGGTGACATTGGCCACACAGCCGTTGCGAAACAGGATGCGTGCATTGGCAATATCCTCCTCGCCGGTGAAGACCGGCGCGCCAATAGCGTCCACCCGCTCGACCGGCGACTTGATGATGTGCTGGATGATCTCTATGTCATGAATCATGAGGTCGAGTACCACATTGACGTCGGTACCTCGCGGCTTGAAGGGGGCAATACGCACAGACTCGATGAAGAGCGGCTCCTGCAGGACATCTCCAAGAGCCATCAGCACCGGATTGAAGCGCTCCAGGTGCCCGACCTGAAAAACCAGCCCGTTCTTATCTGCCAGGGCTATCAGGTCATCAGCCTCTTCTATGGTAACGGTGATCGGCTTTTCAATCAGTACATGCACCCCGGCGGCCAGGAAATCCCGGGCAACGGCATGGTGGTACTGGGTGGGGACTACGACACTCACGGCATCTACCCTGCCGATCAGGTCACGGTGATCGCTGTAGGCCTGTGTACCGAGTGCGACGGCAATTTCGGCCGCCCGTGCCGGGTCGTTATCCACCACTCCGACCAGTTCGGAGTCCGGGATGGCGGCATACTTCTGGGCATGGTAGTTACCCAGGTAACCAACACCGATGACGGCCGTTCGCAGGGTAGTCATCCGCGACAGATCCCGCGTTTGGAGTTTTCGATAAAGGCCAGCAGGTAGTCGATCTCCGGGCAGCCGGTTATTTCGTTCCTGATGCGGGCGATAGCATCCGGCAGTTTCAGGTCGGCCATGAAGAGGGTTTTGTAGGCCTTTTTCAGACTGTTGATCGTCTCATCGGAAAACCCGCGACGTTTCAGGCCGATCAGGTTAAGGCCGCGCAATTTGGCATCGCGTTTTCCGGGAGTGGCGATGGTATACGGCAGGATGTCCATGCCGCACATCGTGCCGCCACCGATCATGGCATAGGCCCCGATGGTCGAAAACTGGTGAACCGCCACCAGGCCGCCCAGAATGACATTATCCTCGACGGTCACATGGCCGGCCAGAGTGGCGACGTTGGCCATGACCACACCGTTGCCGATCCTGCAGTCGTGAGCGACGTGGGAATAGGCCATGAACAGATTGCCGCTCCCGACCACGGTCTCGGCGTGACCGGTGACCGTTCCGCGATGGATGGTAGCAAATTCGCGGATCATGTTATTGTTGCCGATACGTGTCCAGCATTCCTCGCCGCGATACTTCAAATCCTGGGGTGGAGCACCGACCGATGACTGGGCAAATATCTGGTTGTTTTCCCCGATACAGGTCCAGTCTCCAATTACGGCATGGGCCCCGATCTTGCTGCCGGCGCCGATGGTTGTTTCCTTGCCTATGATCGCGTAGGGGCCGACTTCTACCCCCTCAGCCAATTGAGCACTGGGATCGATTATTGCCGTAGAGTGTATCATAATGGGTTTCTCCCTGATCTCTGTTAGTCAGCTTTTTCGGCAAACGTGGCCTTGAGGGCCGCCTCGGTGACCAGTATCTCACCGACATACGCCTTGCCGTTGACCCCCCAGATACCGCGACGGCACAGGGTTGTTTCAATTTCAATACGCAACTGATCGCCAGGAAACACCGGCTTGCGGAACTTGGCACTATCGATGGACATAAAGTAGCTGACCTTTTTTTTCGTCGCTTCATCTGAGGCCATATAGGCCATGATGCCGGCCACCTGGGCCATTGCCTCGATAATCAGCACACCGGGCATGACCGGGTGCCCGGGGAAATGCCCCTGGAAGAAGGGTTCATTGATGCTTACGTTTTTGATCCCTACGCAACGCTTGCCAGGCTCAAGCTCCACGATACGGTCGATCATCAGAAACGGGTAACGATGAGGCAGAATCTTCATAATTGCATTGATGTCCATCAGCATAAGAAACCTCGTATGGTCGTTAGTTGGACGGTAAAACCGCCTCAAGAGCGGCAATACGTTTTTCAAGAGCAGAAACGGTTTTTTTAAGGGACGGCAGATTGGCCACTACAGCCATGGACTTAAGCCATTCCTTGTGCGGAAGTACCGGAGAACCACTGTAGCCGGCATTGGCGGGGAGCGATCCGGGAACTCCCGACTGGGCACCGACGATGACGTTGTCGCCAATGGACAGATGACCGGCCACTCCCACCTGACCCGCCAGGGTAACGTGGTTGCCGATCCTGGTGCTTCCCGATATCCCCACCTGGGAGACGATCATGCAGTCTTCACCTATCTGGCAGTTGTGGGCAACCTGTACCAGATTGTCAAGTTTCGTACCACGCCTGATCAGAGTCACTTCAAGGGCTGCGCGATCAATGCAGGTATTGGCACCGATCTCCACATCGTCTTCGAGAACCACGATACCGATCTGAGGAATTGGATAGTAACCGCTGCCGTCAGGTGCGTACCCGAAACCGTCACTTCCGATAACTGCGCCCGGTTGAATGACACAGCGCTTACCGACGCGGCATCGTTCCCGAATGACCGCATTGGCATGAACGGTCGTATCGTCACCTATCGTCACGCCGGCATAGACGACGGCGCCGGAATGAACCACACAACGGTCACCAAGGGCAACATTGTCACCGATACTGGCGCCCGGGTATATGCTGACACCTTCACCGAGAGACACCCCGATGCCGACAGAGGCTTCCGGCATGACCCCGCGAGGTGTGTGCGGGTGCACATAGAAGAGAGTCAAAAGCTTGGCAAAGGCAAGATACGGATTGGAGACCTCAATGATATTGCGCCCGAAGCTTTCACCGCCCGGAGCCATCAACACCGCGCCGGCACCCGTGTCAGCCACCTTGGCGGCATACTTCGGGTTTGCCAGGAAGGTAATCTTGTCCGCCCCTGCAGACTCCAAAGGCGCAAGACCGTTAACGCGGAAGGTCTCATCACCGCAAACGGTTCCACCCAGATATTCAGCCAGATCCTTGAGTGTTTTCGACTGTTGCATCGCGGAACCCCGTCTATTTTTTACGGCTGGCGTTGAGGAGCTTGAGAACTTCTTCGGTTACATCGGCTTTTTCATCAACAAACAGCATACCTTCGTTCTTGACAAAAATGAACGTGTAGCCGTTCTTGCGGCCAAAATCCTGAATAATCTTCTCCATGCTTTCAAGTATCTTGCGAGTGAACTCCTCATCCTTGCCCTGCAGCTCATCCTGGGCGTCCTTGGTGAAACGCTGGAACTCCTTGAGGCGCTGCTGGTAATCCTTCTCCTTGGCAGCCCGGGCTGACTCCGAGAGGAGCATACCCTGTTTTTCCAGGTCATCTTTCAACTTCTTGATCTCTTCCTGCTTTGCATTGATTTCGTCCTGGTATTTCTTGACGCGGGCTGCAAGCTGCTCCTT
Organism: Geobacteraceae bacterium; assembly: GCA_016720395.1. Classification (GTDB taxonomy): domain Bacteria; phylum Desulfobacterota; class Desulfuromonadia; order Geobacterales; family Pseudopelobacteraceae; genus CAIPTY01. The sequence continues at coordinate 347,858 of JADKKR010000001.1, forward strand.
GGCCTCCTTGCCGGCATCGGATGAATTCAGGGCCCGCTGCATATCGATGTAGCCCAGTTTCAGATCGGCGGCAGCCGCCGGAGTTACCGCAACACAGCATGCCAGAATACCAGCCAGTAAAAACCTTCTCATGAATCGTTCTCCTTTGTATGTTTTTGCGTTTCAACCCGATAAGCGGATTGGGTGCGATCAGAGGTACATCAAGAAATTGGAGGGCTCGTGTGTATCGTTAACGAGCCGCAACTCTGCAACGGGACACATGCTCTGCTAAAAAAGACTGCCGATTGAAAACTCGAACCTGCCGCTTGTGCTGTCCAGTCCACTGCGCGGGTTGAGGGGGATACCATACTCCAGCCGCAGCGGGCCGATAGGCGATGCCCAGCGTATCCCGCCCCCGTAGCTCATAAGGACGGAACTTAACATCTTCTGGCTCTCCCCATAGGCATTGCCGTAATCAAAAAACACGACACCCTTGATCCCGGCCTCCTGCAGAAGAGGAAAGGTAAATTCAAAATTACCAAAAATCTCTTTGTCACCACCCAGGTAAATCTGTTCCATAACACTATTGCCGTTTATATCTTTGCTCAGTTGGGTTTTGACCGGTGATACCGTCCTGGCTTTATATCCGCGCAGCGAGTAGATACCCCCGAGATAGAATTTTTCATCAATCGGAACCGGTTTACCGACTTCCTGAATATATCCCAGAGTAAGCTTGCTGGAAAAGATCAGTTTTTTATATACCGGGGTAAACCAGGTGGTGTCGCCAATATACCGGGCGTACTTGTTATCCCCGCCCAATCCGGCATACTCCGCAGAGATAGAATTAATCATGCCGCTGGACGGATCAAGCCGATAATCCGTGGTATTACGGGTGAGACTCGCGAAAATCGAGCTGGTCGTCGAGCTTCCCAATGGATAATTGGTTGAATCCTGATAATTAAGGTTTTGATATGACAGATTTGGATTATAGATGTCTTTGAGTTCGTACTTGTACATGAAGAAGGTACCGATGAAATCGTTGATCGGGTAACCGGCCTTGATATCACCACCCATCAACCGGCGGCTGTAATCGGTGTAATCGCGCTCAGAACGATAGATATCTCCACCCAGGGTCCAGCGTGAGTCCATAAAGTAAGGATCCGTAACGCCAAGTGAATAGGTCTGGGATTTACCGCCGATAGAACCCGACAGATTCGCCTTGAGACCCAGGCCAAGAAAGTTGGCCTGCTGGATTGAACCCTGACCGATGATGCCGTCAAGGGAGCTGTAACCTCCGCCTATACTGAAGGTACCGGTCGGCTTTTCCTTAACGTTGACATCGACGTTGAGCTTATTTGCGCTACTGCCCTTGGCCGTGGCAAGGGTGGCCTCCTCAAAGAAACCGGTGTTCATAAGTTGCTGCTTGCTCCTCTTCATACCCGTGGCGCTGTACAATTCACCTTCGTCGACCCGCAGTTCTCGACGGACAACCTTGTCGCGGGTTTTGGGGTTACCGGCTATAGAGATGCGCTCAAAGTAAACAAGCTCACCTTTTTCCATATCAAACGTCAGGTCGACGAGCTTCTTTTCAGAATCCGCCTTGGTAAGCGGATTAATGTTTGCAAAGGCATACCCCTTGTCAGCATAAACGTCCGTGAGGGTGAAGATATCATTGCGCAACACCGCGCGACTGAACAATTCGCCCGGTTCGCTTTTGAGTTTCTTGCGTAACTCCTCACCGGGCTCCAGCAGTTCGCCCTTGAAGCCGATCTCGCCAACCCGGTACTGGTCGCCCTCCGTAATGCCGATCGAGGCCATCAGAGCGTCTTTTGCGTCCGTCAGCCTGACCACCGGTTCACCGACCTTCACATTGATAAAACCGTTGTTCATGTAAAAATCAGCGATCAATGCGGCATCGTTTTTGAGGACCTCTTCCTTATAGGTTCCGGCATCGGTCAGCCATGACATGAACCATTGTTCCTTTGATTCCATGACGCCGCGTAATTTGCGGTTGGAAAAGGTCCTGTTCCCCTCAAAGCTGATAGTGCGGATGAGAATTTTTTTCCCCTCTGTTATCCGTAACGTCACTGCCAGGTCCGTCGTTGAACTGGTAACCACGACAGGTTCGATCTCTGCCAGGTAGTACCCTTCGTCCGCATAGAGTTTTTTGATCTTGGCGACGCTCTTTGTCAGCTCTTTATTGGAAAAAACAGAGTTCTGGCGGAATTCAAGAGCCTCTTTGAGCTTGTCCGTGGTCAGTTCCTTGTTTCCCTCGAACAGGATATTCCGCACGATAGGTTTTTCAGCCACCACATACACCAGCACCGTGCCTTTGTCAGACGTCTCGGTTATAACCCGGACATCCTTGAATTGGCCCATCCTGTATATGGCACGGATATCGTTATCTGTCTTGTCGCCTTCCAGCGTGTCTCCGGCCTTCATCTTGACAACATTCAAGACAGCGGATTTCTCGATTCGCCGATTGCCTTTGACAGCAACTTCAACGATCTTCTCTCCTTCTGCCCAGACAAGTCCTGCGCAGAACAACGGCACAATCAAAACCGACATACGTGATATTAATGAAATGGGCACTCTTCCCCCGAACTTTGTAATAGAATTATTGCAAACACCCGTCAACAAGATGCACAGTCCTTGCCATGGCGGCAGCCAGACGTTCATTGTGCGTCACGACGACAAGCGTCAATCCCTTTTTCTGCTGCAGATCGGCCAGCACGGCATGCACACCTTCGCTGGTCTTCATATCAAGATTGCCGGTCGGCTCATCGGCCAATAGCAGCGCAGGCGACATAACCAGAGCACGGGCAATGGCCACCCGCTGCTGTTCGCCCCCCGACAGCTCTCCGGGCCTGTGTATCATCCGGTTTGCCAATCCCACATCAGTCAGCAATTCCTCGGCCATGATCCTGGCGTCCACCCTCGGAACACGGGCTATCAAGGCCGGCATCATAACATTTTCAAGAGCCGTAAACTCCGACAGCAGATGGTGAAACTGGAATACGAAGCCGATGCTCCGGTTGCGAAAACTGGCCAGTTCCCGGTCATTTTTCTGGAAAATATCAGCCCCCTGAAAGCAGACCGTTCCTGATGTTGGCCGGTCAAGGGCGCCCAATACATGCAGCAGTGTGCTCTTGCCGGCTCCCGAGGCGCCGACCAGGGCAGTCGTGGTTGCTGTTTCCAGCTCCAGATTGATCCCGGACAGAACCTCCACCCTGTTCTTGCCGATCTCGTATGTTTTGCAGAGACCGCGCACTTCCAGCAGGCAGCTACTCATATCGCAACGCCTCGGCCGGCAGCATTCGCGAGGCCTGCCATGCCGGATAAAGCGTGGCAACAAACGAAATCAGCACCGCAGTCACGGAGATAAGCACGACATCGTAAGGCACGACCAGTGACGGGAAGCGGTCCAGGTAGTAGATATCCTTGCTAAAGAAGTTCTGGCCGGTAATTTTCTGGATAAATCCGATGATCGGCTCCAGGTTGAGAGCAATCAGGAGACCGGATGCGACTCCGAGAGCCGTGCCGATGATGCCGATAACCAGGCCTTCCAGTACAAAAATCTTCATGATACTGCCGCCGGTGGCACCCATCGACTTGAGAATGGCGATGTCCCGGTTTTTTTCCATCACGACCATGAACAGTGTTGAGGCAATGCCGAATGCAGCAACCAGCACTATCAGGGTAAGTATGATAAACATCACAACCTTCTCGGTCTTAAGCGCGAACAGGATGTTGCGATTCATCTGCATCCAGTCCCGGGCATAAAAATCAACACCCATCGACCGGTTGATGCTCCGGGCCAATTCACCGGTATGGTAGACGTCCTCGACCTTAAGCTGAATACCGGTCACGGTATCACCCAGATCAAAAAATGACTGGGCCTGACCAAGGCTCACATACGCCAGTGTCGAGTCATATTCGAACATACCCGTATTAAAGGTCCCTGCGACCCGGAATGGCTTCATCTTCGGCATCATGCCCAGCGGGGTGATGTTCCCCATGGGAGAGATGACATTTACCTTATCTCCCACAGAGAGATTCAGATGTTTGGCCAGTTCCTTACCGACCAGCAGGCCGGGAAGAGCGTCACGCCCTTCAACCATTTTCGGCTCGAGTCCGTCGATGTTCCCTTCCACAACGGACTTGCTCAACCCCGTAACCAGCCTGTCGGTAACGACATCGATTCCACGCAGCACAACACCTGAGACATTTTTACCGGAAGATAGCATAACCTGATTGTAAATAAAAGGCGTGGCTGCGGTCACTCCTTTGAAGCCCTTCAAATTCTGCATCACCTGACGATAGTCTTCCATGGGGGCGCCGTTTCGGACTACCACGACATGGGCATTCGTGCCCAGGATCTTCTCCTTGAGATCCTCCTCGAAACCGGTCATGACCGCCAGTACGATGATCAACGCCATGACACCCAGCATAACACCGGCAGTAGAGATAAAGGTGATGATCGATATGAACGTGGACTTGCGCTTCGCTTTCAGATAACGCAAGCCGATTAATAGTTCAAAGGGCATTTTTATTTTGTTTCTTTTCTGAGTTGCGGAAAGAGGATGACGTCGCGGATCGAAGCAGAATCGGTCAGTAACATCACCAGGCGATCGATACCGATACCTTCTCCAGCCGTAGGCGGCATACCGTATTCAAGGGCGCGGACATAGTCTTCATCCATGTAGTGGGCCTCTTCGTCCCCTTTGTCCTTTTCGGCAACCTGCTTTAGAAAGCGTTCCTTCTGATCGACCGGATCGTTGAGTTCGGAAAAGGCATTGGCAATCTCCCGGCCACCGATAATTAACTCAAATCGGTCAACCAGCTCAGGATTATGGTCATTCTTGCGTGACAGCGGCGACACCTCGGTAGGATACGCGGTAATAAACGTCGGCTGGATCAGCTTGTGCTCAGCCACTTCCTCGAAGATCTCCATCAGTAGCTTGCCGTAACCGATATCGGCCGGCAGATCCAGGCCGATGCTGCGGGCATAAGCCAATGCCAGTTCGCGGTCGTCCAGCTGCCGCGCCTCGACATCACCATACTCCAGAACCGCCTCCCGGACCGTCAGGCGCTTCCAGGGCCTCTGGAAGCTGATTTCAAGCCCCTGATTGACAAAATCCAGCGTACCGAGAACCTCCTGGGCCACATGGCAGAAGAGCTCTTCGGTGAAGTCCATCAGGTCTTCATAGGTCGCATAGGCCTGATAAAACTCCATCATGGTAAACTCGGGGTTGTGACGCACCGAAATACCTTCGTTGCGGAAATTGCGGTTGATCTCAAAGACCCGCTCCATCCCGCCGACAACCAGTCGCTTCAGGTAAAGCTCCGGAGCAACACGCAGATAAAGCTCCATGTCCAGCGCATTGTGATGGGTAATAAAAGGCCGCGCGGTTGCTCCACCGGGGATCTGGTGCATCATGGGGGTCTCGACTTCAAGGAAGTCGCGACCGGTCATGAAGGCCCGGATCAGGTTGACAATACGGGAGCGCCTGATAAAGATATCACGCACTTCAGGGTTGACGATCAGGTCGACATAGCGCTGGCGATAGCGGGTCTCCACATCGGTCAGGCCGTGAAACTTCTCCGGCAATGGATGCAGAGACTTTACCAGAAGGCGGATAGAACGGGCATGCAGCGACAGTTCTCCCGTTTTGGTCCGGAAAGGATAGCCTTCAGCACCGACAATATCGCCGATATCGAATGATTCAAAATTTGCAAAGGCCTCATCGCCGATCTCGTCCTTTTTGACGTAGAGCTGAACCCGACCCTTGCGGTCCTGGAGCTGAATGAAGGCCGCCTTGCCAAATGAACGGCGTGCCAGAATACGCCCCGCCACAACAAATACATCGCTGACAGCATCGATCTGCTCTTTGTCTCCATAGGCGGCAACAACATCAGCAGAGGTATGTTGAGGCTTGAAATCATTGGGGTAAGGATTTACGCCGGCCTCCCAGAGGGTATCCACCTTGCGGCGTCGCTGGAGCAGGAGTTCGCTTAGTTCTTCCATATGTTATTCAACCTCACGTGGCTATAAAAAGCATAGTAGTTGTCGGCCATTATCGGCAATAGCCGCCGGGACAGGAACCCTGGCAACATCTAACCGGAATCACATTATTTTCCGGACAGTGTGGCTCAAATTCGGGGGATCCGTAGTAAAATCCGTTACAAAAAGTGCCGTGCCATCGGTGGTGATACCAATGGTCGAATTTACAGCCGCAGCGCCGATAGTTGTCAGTGTGGTAACAGCTCCGGAATAGACGGTAGAGGAAGAAAGGACGATCATTCGGACCGTATTATCATAGGAATCGGTCACGTACAGGTTAAAGCCGTCACACGTGATACCATTCGGCTGGTTGAATCGTGCGTTCTGCCCGGTGCTGGCATCAGCGTGCGAGCCGGCAGATCCACCGGGCCCGACGGCACCGGCAATCGTTGAGACAGACCCGCTAACAAGAGAAATCTTGCGGATCGTACTGTTGCCGAAGTCAGCTACATACAGATTGGGACCATCCGTCGTTAAACGGGCTGGCTGATTGAACCGGGCAACAGCCGGCGCACCGTCGGTTGAGCCGGAGGTACCGGGAGCACCGGCAAGCGTTGTAACAGCACCACTGGCAATCACAATCCTGCGGATCGTGTTGTCGGAGTCTGATACATACAGGCTGTTACCGTCAGTGGTAATGCCATTGAGTAGATTAAAGCGGGCATTGACCCCGACAGCATCAACCGATCCGGCCGATCCCGCCACCCCTGCCAGGGTGCTGATGACAGCTCCTGCGGCCTTTGCAGCTCCTGCAGTCCCTGCGGGAAACACAATCTTTCGAATCGTGAAGTTGCCGGAGTCAGCGACGTATAAATTCACCCCATCCGAAGTAATCCCGTTCGGTCGATTGAAAAAGGCCGCGGCGCCCGTGCCGTCATTCGAACCGGCCAGCCCGGTAGCATTGCCAATCGTGGTAACATGGCCTGTGTTGGGATCTATCTGGCGGATCGCATTGTTAAAAAAATCAGCAACATACAGGTTTGTTCCGTCAGTTGTAACTGCAACGGGACGATTGAATGTTGCACTGCCTGCGCTGGATATGTTGCTGAAACCGGCACTGCTGCCGGCAATCGTCGTAAGAGTGACGGGGTTGGACAACACAAGCGCAGGCCCTCCCTGCATTGCTCCGCCAAGGATGGTCGGAGCCAAAGGCTTCGCAACCGGTGTCGGCAGGTCATAAACCGTTACGTTTGATGTTGTGGAACTGCCTCCGCAAGCAGCAAAACATGCCATACCTGCTGCTATAAAAAGTACCGCTACCAGCTTCCGCATTGCAATCTCCCTGCTGTATTGTCTCTCTAAATTATTTCCATGGTACTGCGCACGATCATATCCCATGTGGGATAGTTTCCGGTTCTGTATCCGGAAACCTTACTGGCCGTCTTCAACCTTTTTTCTGTTTCTCGGCTTGGATGCCGGCTTGGCCTTTTTTTCAGGGACTTCCGCGGCCGGAGGAACAACTGCTGCCGCTTTTTTGGGTGCTGCACGACGCCGCGGTTTCGGAGCAGGTGCAGGCTGTTCTACTACCACCGCATGTACCTCGGGTGCGGGGATATCAGCAACCACGTCAGCCACAGGTGATTTCTTTGCGCGTGCCGTCCGGGTACGCTTCGGCTTCTCGGCTTTAGCCGGGGATTCAGGGATTACTGCTGCTACGGTCGCTTCAGACACCGGCGCTATTGGTTGTGAAACTTCGGGCACGTCTGCCAAGGGAGCTGATTCCTGAACTGCATCACCGGCGGTTTTCGGTCCTTTTCTTCCACGACGGCGTTTGCGTTTCTTCGGACGGGTTGCCGAATCATCAGCGACCTCATCCCGTTCCTCACCGGCTACAGGAGTGCTTCCGGCCTCATGGGCAGGCTCGTCAACCGTGACGGCTGCTGCTTCAACCTGTTCCGCTGGAACGACTGTATCTCCGGGGCCTTTCTTTTTCTTGCGACGCCGTTTGCGTTTTTTGCCGCCATCAACGGGGACAGCACCTTCCACATCCTGTTCAACGACTGAGACAGCAGCCTTATTCTTAACCGTCTCGAACTTGGGGACCGGGGCCGGCGCTTCGTCGGATTCTGCGTCCGACTTTGCCACATCCTCAGCTCTCGGCTTCTCGCGCTTGACCGTCTCCAATTCCAGCTGATTGAGCAGGTAGGATGTCTTGCCCTTGACCGTCACCTCGATCTCGTAATCATTCTCGATCTGGGCCAGTTCGCGTTTTTTGCGATTCAAGAGGTAGTAGGCCACTTCCAGCGGCAGGCCTCCGTGCACCTCGGAGACGACGCCCTTGGCAGCAGCACCATGCACCTTACGCAGGAAGGAAAGTGCCATGGCCTCGACCGACTTGACTTTGCCACGACCTTCGCAATGCGGACATTCCAGGTGGATGGCGTCATTCAGTGTCTTGGCAATCCGCTGACGGGACATCTCCAGCATGCCGAATTCGGAAATGCGACCCAGATTAACACGCGCCTTGTCCATCTTGAGTGCCTGCTTGAGGGTCTTTTCCACCTCGTGATTGTGTTTGTTTTCCCGCATGTCAATAAAGTCTATGACGATCAGTCCACCGAGGTCGCGCAGCCTCAACTGGCGGGCAACCTCTTCGGCCGCCTCCATGTTCGTCTTGAACGCGGTGTCCTCAATGCCGCGCTCGCCGCTGGACTTGCCCGAGTTGACATCTATGCTCACCAGGGCTTCCGTCGGTTCAATGATCAGGGACCCTCCCGACGGCAACGCAACCCGTTTTTCGTAAATCTGGTCGATCTGCTCTTCCAACTGGAAGCGGGAGAAGATCGGACGTTTCTCTTTGTGCAGCTTGACCAGCTTCTCGCACTTGGGCATGCTCTCGCGGAAGAACTCTTTGGCCTCGCGGTAGGCTTCCTTGCTGTCCACCAGAACTTCATCGATATCGTCAGAGAAATAGTCCCGGATCGAGCGGATGATCAGGCCCCGGTCCTGATAAACCTCACCGGCGCCCTTGATCTCTGCAGCACTCTGCTTGATACCCTCGTACATCCCCAGGAGGTTATCAAGGTCCTTCTGCAGCTCTTCAGCAGAACGGCCGACCGCCTCCGTACGTATGATGTAGCCGATGCCTTCGGGAATGTTCATCCCGGCCATGATTTCCTTGAGCTTCTTGCGCTCACCCTCCTGCTCGACCTTGCGGGAGATACCGCTGGAGTCGCTGCCGGGCATGATCACCATGTAGCGGCCGGGCAGGGAGATGTAGCTGGTCAGGGCTGAGCCTTTGTGATCGCGTTCGTCCTTCTCCACCTGCACCAAGAGTTCCTGGCCGCGGCGCAGCACCTCCTGAATACGGGGACGCCGCTTGTGCTGGTCCTCGGGTACGTCGTCACGCCACTGCCAGAAGTCGGGATGCAACTCACCCATCTGCAGGAAACCGGGCTTGGCGCGGCCGATATCAACAAAGGCAGCCTGCAGACCGGGCTCTACCCGCAGTACGACACCTTTGTAGATATTGCCTTTGGTCTGTTCCTTACCGGTGATTTCGATATTCAGTTCCATCAGGCGGCCGTCATGCACAATGGCAACACGGGCCTCCTCGGGATGCATGACATTGATCAGCATTTTTTTACTTACGGTCTTGCTCATTACGATGTTCAACCTTTCAGGCGGGCGCTGCCCGCATTTGTGTTCAAAACTAAATGATTATATATGTTTTGGCGCTGAAAGCAAAGAAAAAGGCGGCACAGGTTTAATCCCATGCCGCCTTCGAGCCTTCAGTTCGGCAATTGGCAGTCTATCGCAAGAGTGGCGCAATAACCAGAGAAACGACGCTCATCAGCTTGATCAGAATGTTCATTGCAGGGCCGGAGGTGTCCTTGAACGGGTCGCCGACTGTATCACCGACAACGGCAGCCTTGTGGGCCTCGCCACCTTTTTTTTCACCGGCCAGTTCACCCTTTTCAATGTACTTCTTGGCATTATCCCAGGCACCGCCGCCGTTGGACATCATCAGCGCCAGCAGAACACCCGAAAGTGTTGCCCCGGCAAGCATGCCGCCCAGAGCTTCCTTGTGCAGCACAAAGCCGACCAGAACCGGCGCAATAACAGCAACCATGCCTGGCAGAACCATTTCTTTCAGCGCCGCTTTGGCAGAAATATCGACACATTTTTGCGAATCGGGCTTAACGCCTGGTTTCCCCTCCAGCAAACCCGGAATTTCACGGAACTGGCGACGGATTTCATCAACCATCTTGCCTGCGGCACGACCAACTGATGTCATGGTCAGGGCGCCGATAAAAAAGGGCAGGGCGCCGCCAATGAGCAGACCGATAACGACCATCGGGTTGAGCAGATTGATCGATTCAAGGCCGACGGCGGTAGCGTACGCAGAGAAAAGCGCCAGAGCGGTCAAAGCAGCAGAGCCGATCGCGAAACCTTTACCAACTGCGGCGGTTGTATTGCCAATGGCGTCAAGGCCATCAGTAATCTTGCGTACTTCAGGTCCAAGGCCGGCCATTTCCGAAATACCGCCGGCGTTGTCGGCGATCGGGCCGTACGCATCAACAGTCATGGTGACACCGACGGTGGCCAGCATGCCGACAGCTGCGATGCCAATGCCGTAGAGGCCGGCAACCTGGTCAGCAACAAAGATGCCGATACAGATAACAATAATCGGTGCGACCGTACTTTCAAGGCCGATTGCCAAACCATGAATGATGTTGGTGGCCGGGCCGGTTTTGCTGGCTTCGGCAATACGTCTTACCGGGCCTGCTGCGGTGTAGTACTCGGTAATCAGTCCGATGGAGATACCGGCGATGGTGCCGGCCAATATCGCCCAGAAGACGCCGTTATTGATGTTCATGGCCCTGGTAATGAAGTATGAGGCAACAAGGAAGCCGCCAGCTGCTACGAAAGTCGTGTAGCGCAATGCCGCAGCCGGGTTGATGTTCTTGAGGAATTTCATGGAGCCGACCCCGATCAGCGAGAAGATCAGTCCTGCCATCGCGAGAACCAGAGGCAACAACATGGCGTTGGCGCGAACTGTCTCACCGCCTAAAACGCCAAGTTGCGCCACACTTGCGGTAGCGGCAATGGCAATAGTTGCTATAATTGAGCCGACGTAGGATTCGAAGATGTCGGCACCCATGCCGGCAGTGTCACCAACGCAGTCACCTACGTTGTCGGCAATAACGCCAGGGTTGCGGGGATCATCCTCCGGAATACCTGCTTCAATTTTACCTACCAGGTCGGAACCGACGTCGGCAGCTTTAGTGTAGATTCCGCCGCCAACCCTTGCGAACAGGGCGATGGATGATGCGCCCATGGCGAAGCCGTTTATGTATGTGGCGGTAGCCGGATCGCTGCCAAACATGATGTAGGCAATGCCTACACCGATCAGTCCGACTGAAGCAACTGAAAGGCCCATGACGGCGCCACCGTTGAAGGCAACCATCAGGGCTGCACCCTGGCCTGTCGTGCGGGCCGCTTCAGTGGTACGAACGTTGGCGTGTGTCGCTGCCTGCATGCCGATATAGCCACACAGCATGGAGCAAAGCGCTCCGCCCACAAAAGAAAGCGCAGTCTGTATTCCCATGCCTATTAAAATCAGCACAAATACTGCTACAATAAAAATTGCCAGTACCCTGTATTCACGATTGAGGAAAGCCATGGCGCCACCATGAATAGCCTCGGCAATCTCCCTCATCTTCTCATTGCCTACCGGTTGACTCTTGATGGTGTTGTAGATCAGGATGGCGATGATGAAACCTGCCACTCCCAGAATTGGTGCTACCATCTGCAGCTGCATGGATTGTTCCCCCCTCTTTCTTTGTAGTTAATAAATTATTAAGAATTCAAGCTGAAGGTTGAAATATAAAGCATTTGATATGACTAACAGGCAAAATCCTATTTTTTTTATACGACGGCTTACAGTTTGTCAACAGTAATATTAACAGTTTTTTGCCTTTACTCGGGATTGACCACCGTCTCGTCCACTGCATACCGGTTCTTGTCAATGGATGTACAGCATGCTATATATGTCCACATGAGGTGTCAAACAAGGAAGCTAAAGGAGTCTTTCCGATGAAACCGATTCAATTCTTTATTTTTGCCATGATGGCCGGCTTGTCCGGGTGCGCCTCACAGAACGCACTTGAGTCAACCCGCTTTGATGTTGATGAACTCAGGTCACGTGTCAGTTCAATGGAAAAAAGCCTTGGGGGAATACGCAGTGAATCCAGGGAAGGTATAGAAGCCATTGAGAAGAATCTCAGGTCGGATGTCGCCGACGTCCGTAAACTCTCTGCCGACATCCAGGCAACGATAGACAGCACGAAAACCGAAATGCAGGCCATGAACGGCAAACTCGACGATATGGGCCTCTCTCTGAAAAAACCGACCGACGATCTGGCCCGCTATCGCGATGATTCGGACAAGCGCATCATCACCCTAGAAGACCGTATCCTCAAACTTCAATCAACCGTTGACGAACTTACAAAAAAGGTAGGGGAACTTGCTCAGATTAAAGAGGTCGCCCCGACACCTGACTCCGTCTACATGAAAGGTCTGGATACCTTCAAGGCCGGAGATATGCCGGCTGCTCGCGATACCTTCTCCAGTTTTCTTGAGAAATATCCCCAGCACGACCTGGCTGCCAACGCCCATTACTGGATCGGTGAGACTCATTACAGTGAAAAGAGCTACGAACCGGCAATCCTGGCATTTCAGGACGTAATAAAAAACTACCCGACAAAGGATAAGGTTCCGGCAGCCATGCTCAAGCAGGCCATGGCCTTTAACGCCATCAATGACACAAAGAGCGCCAAATATGTGTTGAAGAAACTGGGAGAGGCCTTTCCCAAAAGCGACGAGGCGTCAAAAGCAAAAGAACTGCTCAAGGAAATCAATTAAACAGTCCTGCTGCCTTCAGAACAAAGGGGCGTACTCCAATCCGGAGGCGCCCCTTTGTTCTGATCCCTGCATAAAAAACGGATGTCTTAGAGAACACCCTTGGTCGACATTACCCCTTCCACGCGCGGGTCAAACTGCGTGGCAACATCCATGGCACGTGCTACCGCCTTGAAACAGGCCTCGATGATGTGGTGCACGTTTTCGCCATACATCACGTTGATATGAAGGTTCAGCCCGCAATGGTTGACAAACGCCTGGAAGAACTCCCTCGCCAGTTCCACATCGAACTCACCGATTTTCACCTTGGGGAGCGTTACATGGTAGACGAGGTACGGCCTGCCGGAGATGTCTATCGCCACACTGGCCAGCGTTTCATCCATCGGCACGGTAGCCTGACCATAGCGCCTGATACCTTTCTTATCTCCCAAAGCCTGCTTGAAGGCCTCACCCAATACGATCCCGATATCCTCAACCGTGTGATGAAAATCAATGTCGATATCGCCACTGGCCTCGACGTCAAGGTCGAAAAAACCGTGACGGGCAAACAGGTTGAGCATGTGGTCAAGAAAAGGCACCGAGGTGCAGATTCTAGCCGTGCCGGCACCATCAATGCGCAGTTCCAGGCGAATCCTGGTTTCATTTGTCACGCGCTCGATACTAGCTATTCGGGACATATCATGTCTCCTCTCGCAACCATATATAACAACTGATTATCTATCTTCTATCGATCACGGCAAACTTGTCCAGAGGGCTTCCCAGCAGCAGAAAAGCCTTGCCTTCCGATTCATCCCACAGGGAAATATATCCCTTCCAACCATTGTTTACGATCAAGTCCCTGAGATTTTGCAAAACCTCGGGTGACGGCTGTTCGTGGAATGCGTTGTAGCCACAGTAACCACCAGGCGGGATCAGGCGAAAGGCTCCGAACCCCTTTGCTTCGTTGCGCTTTATCAGGTGCGGCTGGTTCGACTCCCAGACAATTTCCTCGTAGGCCGTCCAACCGCATACGGGGCACATCAGGCGACGGGCACTGCTCGTGCCCCAGGCTTCTGTATCAACGCGGCCGTATTCAAATCCACACTGACCACACGGTTCGTACATGTCTTTCAGCGGCATATCGCCTCCTTAGCTGATTTCCCTGATTGCAGACAGAGTTGTCTCCATCTCACTCCGGGTTCCGATGGTTATTCTCAAACCATGGGACAGGAGCGGGTCGGTAAAATGGCGCACCAGGATTTTTCTGCTGTACAGGCCGTCATACACCCGACGTCCGTTCCGGTCAGGGGATACTGCAAAAACGAAATTCCCCTGGGAGGGGTTAACCTCGTAACCGGCAGAGCGCAGCTCTTTCGAGAACCACTCCCTTGTCTCTCGTATTCTGTGGCAACAATCCATGAAATACGCCTGATCCTTAAGAGCTGCCACACAGGCCGCCTGAGCCAGGCGATCCAGGTTGTAATGGTCACGTATCTTGTCCAGCGCACTGATGATCTCGGGTCGGGCAATGGCCAATCCCAGGCGCATCCCGGCCAGGGAGTAGCTCTTGGAAAGGGTGCGGGTCACCACGACATTGTCATAGTTACGCACAAGATCGAGGGCATTTGTTTCGGCGAAATCAGCGTAGGCTTCATCCACCACAAGTATCCCCCCACAGTTTTTCGCCAGTTCCTCGATATAATCGTTCGGGAAAGCGAAACCGAGCGGAGAGTTGGGGGTAGTCAGAAAAAATACCTTGCCATGGTAATACTCGGGGAAGGCCTCGATGCGAAACTCATCGCTCAGGCCATAGGTACAGACAACCGCCCCCTGAATTTCGGCCAGGGTGGAATAATAGGAATAGGAGGGATGGACGTAACCGACCTCCTGACCCTGAGCAGCACAGGCCCGGATCAGATTATTGAGTACCTCGTCAGAACCATTGGCCATGATGATCCACGACGGGTCGAAGCCGTACAGTTCTGCGGCAGTTTCACGCAAAGCCTGGCTGGAGGCGCTGGGGTAGGTGCGCAGGGATGCTCCGTCAGAGCCCAGCTCGGCCAGGATTGCTTCGCGTACCGCGGGTGATGGCGGATACGGGTTCTCGTTGGTATTGAGCTTGATCCATGAGGCGATGTCAGGCGGCTGGTAGCCGGGGACATACCCCTTCATGGCGGCAATGTTGGGACGGAGTAACGACATATGAAGATCCTGCCTCATCACTAAGACTTCCTCTGGACTATCAATTATTCTTCCAGCCGGATGCTGACCGACCTGCCATGAGCCTCCAGCCCCTCCAGGCCGGCAATCCTGACGATATCTGAACCCAAACGATTCAGGCCTTCTCTCGAGAAGTAGACGATGGATGATTTCTTAACGAAATCGTCCACTGACAGCGGTGAGAAAAAACGCGCCGTACCGCCGGTCGGCAGGGTGTGGTTGGGGCCGGCCAGGTAGTCACCGGCCGCCTCGGGCGTCCAGTGCCCCATGAAGATAGCACCGGCGTTGGTGATCTGCGACAGTATCGCGAACGGGTCTGCAACCGCCAGTTCCAGATGTTCCGGTGCGATGCGGTTGGAAAAGGCTATCACCTCATCCAGCGTTTCAGCCACGATAATCGCGCCATACTTCTCCCACGAGGCACGGGCAATGGACTCACGGGACAGCATCGTCAACTGTCGCTCCACCTCCGCGGCAACCCGTTCTCCGAAACTGCGATTAATCGTGATCAGTATCGAGGAGGCCAGCTCATCGTGTTCCGCCTGGGAGAGCAGGTCTGCAGCGATGTGGGCCGGCGAACCGCTGCCGTCGCTGATCACCAGGATCTCGCTCGGGCCGGCGATCATATCGATCCCCACCTGGCCGAAGACCAGTTTTTTTGCCGTGGCTACGTAGATATTGCCCGGTCCGGTGATCTTGTCCACCTTGGGGAGCGTGGCCGTACCGTAAGCCAGAGCAGCAACAGCCTGGGCCCCTCCGATACGGAAAATACGGTCAACCCCGGATAACCGGGCCGCCACCAGGACGTGAGGATTGATTTCACCTCCCGGGGTAGGGGCCACCATAATGATCTCACCAACCCCGGCCACCCGGGCCGGAACAGCGTTCATGATGACACTGCTGGGATAGCTGGCCTTGCCGCCCGGCACGTAGATGCCGACCCGCTGGAGCGGAGTTACTTTCTGTCCCAGCATGATATCCGGCTCTTCGGTCGAGATCCAGGTCTGTGTCTTTTGCTTTTCGTGAAAACGGGTCACCCGCTCCACTGCCAGCATAAGTGCGGCGACGTCCTCCTCATCGACCTGGCTAAAGGCTGCGTCCATCTCATCGGCAGTGACTTCCAACGCCGCCATGTCCGGCGCATCCAGTCGATCAAAGCGCCGTGTCAGCTCCAGAACGGCAGCATCACCCCTCTTACGCACATCAGCGATGATCCCGAGAACGACCTGCTCTACCTCGCGGCCGCTCTCCTCACCCCGGGAGAGAATCGCCTCGAATCGTTGCTCGAAATCCTTGTCGCATATATCAAGAAAAATCATTGCCCACCCTGCTCTAGCTGGCCTGAAGCACCCGCTCCAAACCCTGTATGATCTCTGAAATCCTTCTGTGTTTGGTCTTCAGGCTGGCCCGGTTGACGATCAGCCGGGTCGTAATTTCGGCTATGGTCTCAACCTCCACCAGGCCGTTCTGTTTGAGCGTCTCGCCGGTAGAGACCAGATCGACGATCCGCTCAGACAGTCCCACCAGCGGCGCCAGCTCGATGGAACCGTACAGCTTGATGATCTCCACCTGAATACCCTTGGCGGCAAAGTAGCTCTCGGCCACATGGGGGTACTTGGTTGCGATACGGATATGCGACCAACCGGCAGGATCGTCTGAACTTGCCAGACCCGCCGGTTCGGCGACCATCATGCGGCAGTAGCCGAACTTCAGGTCCAGCGGTTCATAGACATCCTTGCCCTGCTCCATAAGGGTGTCTTTACCGACGATCCCCAGGTCAGCACTGCCGTATTCCACATAGGTCGGCACGTCAGTAGCCCGCACGATCATATAGCGCATACGCTGATCAGCATTCTCGAAGATCAGCTTGCGGGAGTCGGACAGCAGCTCGCGGCAATCGATGCCGATCTTTCCGAAAAGCCCGACCGACTCTTCAAGTATCCGGCCCTTGGGGATGGCAATGGTGATCCAGTTGTTCATTCTTTAACCCGGATAATGTCAGCTCCCAGTCCGGCCAGCTTTTTCTCGATAGATTCGTAACCGCGGTCCAGATGATAAATACGGGTGACCTCCGAGGTCCCCTCTGCAGCCAGCCCCGCCAGAATCAGCGATGCCGAGGCCCGCAGGTCGGTGGCCATGGACGGCGCCCCGGAGAGCTTCTTGACCCCCTTGACCGTGGCGGTGTTGCCCTCGATCGTTATATCTGCGCCGAAGCGAAGCAGCTCCGAGACATGCATGAAGCGGTTCTCGAATATATTTTCACTGATCACGCTGGCTCCATCGGCCACGCACATCATGGCCATGAACTGGGCCTGCATGTCAGTCGGGAAGCCTGGATACGGGCGGGTCTTGATATTGACGCTCTTGAGCCTTTTGGGCGCCTTGACACGTACCACACCGTCACGGCTGGTGATCTCTACCCCGGCATCCTGCATCTTGAAGGCCAGGGCATCAAGATGCTCCAGCTTCATGCCATGAATCCTGATATCACCGCCGGTCATGGCGGCAGCGATCATAAAGGTTCCGGCCTCGATTCGGTCAGGCATGACCTCGTAATTAGCTGCAGAAAGCTCTGTGACACCCTGTATTCGGACGGTGTCAGTTCCGGCACCCTCTATCTTGGCCCCCATACGGTTCAGATAGAGTGCCAGATCAACAATCTCCGGCTCCCGGGCAGCGTTCTCAAGGACCGTCTCCCCCTTGGCAGTGGCAGCCGCCATCATCAGGTGCTCGGTGCCGCCGACCGTAGAAACATCGAAATTGATACGGGCTCCCTTGAGACGCTTCGCCTTGGCTTCAACATAACCGTGCTCCAGGGTAATCTCAGCCCCCAGGGCCTGAAGTCCCTTGAGATGCAAATTTATCGGACGGGCACCGATGGCGCAGCCGCCGGGAAGCGACACCCGCGCCTTTCCGAAACGTGCCAGCAACGGCCCCAACACCAGTACCGAGGCACGCATGGTCTTGACCAGGTCATAGGTAGCTTCATGGCTGTTGATACCTGTGGTATCGATCTTTACGACATGTCCGTTACCCTCAACACCGGCACCGAGGGATTCCAGCACCTTGATCGTGGTATTTATGTCACGCAGGAACGGCACATTGCTGATCTGGTTCATTCCCGGCGCCAGAATAGTGGCGACAAAGATCGGCAGCGAGGCGTTCTTGGAGCCGCTGACCGTTACCTCACCCTTCAGTTTTTTCCCGCCCTTGATGATTAGCTTGTCCAATAAACGTCCCTCTATTTCTCCACCCCGATGCAGGGGATAATGTGCGGTTCAATAAACGTTGATATACTACTTGATGGTCCGGCTGTTGTCCAAAGAAAAGTAGCCGCTCGACAGCTGCAGGAATAACCGCAATACCTAGCGATCCAGGTCTGCCAGTACAAAATCGACCGACCCGAGGATAGCCAGAAAATCTGCCAGCAGCCAGCCACGGCTCATGACCGGTAACGCCTGAATATGCGGGAAGCTGGGTGTCTTGATCCGCACCCGGTACGGGATACTCAGTCCCTCTGAAACGACAAAGTAACCGTTTTCCCCCTTGGGCGCCTCGATGGCGCTGTAGTTCTCGCCCCGGGGTGGTGCCATCCCGCGGGTGCTGTTGACAAAGTGGTGGATCAACGACTCGATGTCCTTCAGCGTGTCCTGTTTCTGTGGCAGCACATAGCGGTAATCGTCCGTCATCCAGCGCCCGCCCGGCATCCCGTTCATAGCCTGTTCGACAATATGCAGTGACTGGCGGATCTCCTCCATGCGCACCAGGTAGCGAGCCCAGCAGTCGCCACCCTCGGCGGTCGGCACATCGAAAACGAAGCGATCATAGCCCGCATAGGGGATCTTCCTGCGCAGATCCCACTCAACACCGCAGGCCCGCAGGTTGGGCCCTGTCAGCCCCCACTCCATGGCATCGGCAGAGGAGATGGACCCGACACCCTTCAGGCGGGCTTTGAAGATCGGGTTGCCATTGATCAGCTGTTCATATTCCTTCAGTCGCGGCGGCAGCCATTCCAGGAGAGCCTTCACCGGAACCTGCCATCCTTCGGGCAGATCTTCTGCCACGCCGCCGATTCTGAACCAGGCCGGATGCATACGCCCGCCGGTGATCATTTCAACGATGTCGAAAATCTTTTCCCGATCGGTGAATGTGTAGAAAACCGGCGTCATTGCTCCCACATCTGCCGTAAACGTACCGAGCCAGACCAGATGGCTGGCGATGCGGAACAGTTCCGCCAGCATGACACGTACATGTATGGCACGGTCCGGTACCGTTATCCCGCATAGCCGCTCTACCGAATTTACATACGCCAGGTTGTTCTGGACACCGGACAGGTAGTCGATCCGGTCGGTATAGGGAATAAACTGGTTCCAGTACTGGCGTTCAGCGATCTTTTCCGCTCCGCGGTGGTGGTAGCCTATATCGAAATCTATGTCTGTAATCTCTTCACCGTTTAGCTTGAGTATGCAGCGAATGACCCCATGGGTACCGGGATGCTGCGGACCGAGGTTGAGCAGCAACTCTCCCTCGCTGATCCGTTCAAAGAAGTCAGAGGCCGGCAAAGGGGCATGCCTAAGAGCGTCTTCCCGCGTGTAGGGCTGCATTTCAGTGGCACGGAAGGGATGACGCTTGAGCAGGGGATGCCCCTCCCAGTCGTGGGGCATGAGGATGCGCTTCAGGTTAGGGTGCCCGGAGAAACGGACACCAAACATGTCGAAGACCTCACGCTCGTACCAGGATGCGGCCGGGAAGACGGACGTTACACTGGGCAGTTCCGGGGAATCTCCGGCCAGTTCGGTCTTGATACGCACATAACCGGGCTGGTCAAAGGAGAGCAGGTGATAGTTGAGGGTGAAGTCGCTGAACTTTTCGCGCTGACTGCGGCAGGAATCGTCAACAGCCGCGATATCCTCCAGCCGCTTGAACGAACTGCCGGACCTAAATTTCAGATGCTTTAGCAATTCCGGTACCAACGACGGCGGTGTGCGCAATGTCAGCATGTCGGTAGACGAAGTATCAACCGTAACCTGTCCTTCAAAGCAACGTGCCAGTTCACCCGGGAGTCCATAATCCGGATAATTGTGGATGGGGGCCGAAGGTCGCCACATCTCATCCGAGCGCGGCAGGTATGCCTTGGGATGACCTGCCGGGTTCCCCCGAATGGCAATCGCCTCCATACCGGGACCCCGTGTGTCATTGAACTTGGTCACTCCCGGCACCAGCACCGGCACCGTGGTTCCCTGGCATCCGCCCTTCATATGCAGTACCGGACGGGCAGGGCGCTCCCCGCTACGGATCTTTTCCTGCAGCAGCATTAGGCCCTGCATAAATGCTTCCGGGCGGGGCGGGCAGCCTGGAACATAGACATCCACCGGCAGAATCTGATTTATCCCCTGAACGACACTGTAGACATCGTACATGCCACCGGAATTGGCGCAGCTCCCCATGGACATGACCCATCGCGGCTCGGCCATCTGTTCGTAAAGATGCAAAATCGACGGGGCCATCTTGACAAAGGGAGTTCCTGCAATAACCATCAGGTCGGCTTCACGCGGTGTACCGCGCAACACCTCGGCACCGAAACGGGAAATATCGTGGCGTGAGGTAAAGGAGGTCATCATTTCGACGAAACAGCAGGAGAGACCGAAGAACATCGGCCAGAGGGAGTTGGACCGCCCCCAGTTGATCAAGTCGTCCAAATTTGTAAGCAGAATATTATCAGGTTTCTCGTACAAATCTGACCTCAGAAGCGCACAGTTTTTGCAAGATCAAGGCTGTCGAGAAATAGCGGGGAGACGTAGCAGCGCTACGTCGCACGAACTATTTCGGAGACTTACGCAGAGATTGCGAAAAATCTGCGTTTCGTTCTCGTGAGGGTCCCCAGTCGAGCCCCCCCTTCAACCAGAGCCAGACCAGGCCGGCAGCAAGTATGACAACAAACAGAGTAATCTGGATCAGGCCGGCCAGTCCCAGGATATCCCAGGCAACCGCCCAGGCAAAGATAAATGCCGCCTCGACATCGAAGATGATAAAAAAGATTGCGACCAGGTAGAACGGCACCGGCCATGCTAGTCGTGCGCTGCTTTCGGGAATAACACCCGATTCGTAGGGACGTTGTTTTCCGAAGGACGGCCGCTTTGCCCCCAGCCACCAGGCAGCAAGTAAAAGAACGCCGATCAGTGCAACGGCTATGACGGTATATATAAGAAGATGATAAAATGCTGGATGGACCATGCGGGGACTATAGCAGAATCAGAGGATCGATTAAACTGTATTTAACAAAAAACAGCCCCATCACTTTTTGAGTGATGGGGCTGTTTTTGTTTTATTCCCGGCGGCGACCTACTCTCCCACACAGCTACCCGTGCAGTACCATCGGCCCTGAGGGGCTTAACTTCCGTGTTCGGGATGGGAACGGGTGTGACCCCCTCGGCATAGCCACCGAGAAATCCTTAGTTCAGAGTTCAAAGTTCGATGTTCAAGGTTTAAAACCCTGAACGTTGAACATTGAACGTGAACAATTGTTTTCTTGGCAATTGCGTCAGTTGGATAGTTTTAGGTTTGTATGCTGGTTTGATTTATTCCGGCCTGGGGGAAGGGTTACCTTCCCCGGACCGTATTAATTATTTTATGGTCAAGCCTCACGACCGATTAGTACCGGTAAGCTCCATGCATTACTGCACTTACACACCCGGCCTATCAACCTTGTAGTCTCCAAGGGGCCTTCAGAGGGATTACTCCCTCGGGATATCTTATCTTGGAGGGGGCTTCCCGCTTAGATGCTTTCAGCGGTTATCCCTTCCGTACGTAGCTACCCAGCGGTGCACTTAGCAGTGCAACTGGATCACCAGAGGTTCGTCCATCCCGGTCCTCTCGTACTAGGGACAGCTCCTCTCAAATATCCTGCGCCCACGGCAGATAGGGACCAAACTGTCTCACGACGTTTTAAACCCAGCTCGCGTACCGCTTTAATTGGCGAACAGCCAAACCCTTGGGACCTGCTCCAGCCCCAGGATGCGATGAGCCGACATCGAGGT
>JADKKR010000002.1 GCA_016720395.1 Geobacteraceae bacterium
TTTCCTTTGCCCCACAGGCCTATCTTCTTGGCTGCAGCACGGGAAAGGTCGATAAACGGAAAAGGCTTCCTGGCACAGCGATCATTGATTGTGACATTGACTTCCTGGCTTGTCGCCGGGTTTACAACCCGGACCACCGTTCCAAACGGCAGACTCTGATGGGCGGCCGTCAATTTCTCCGGGTGGTAGCGGTGCCCTGACGTAGTTCTCCGTCCTTCAAAACGCTTGGCGTAGTAGGAGGCAAATCCCTGCTCTGCTATCTGAGGGCTGCCTTTAAGAACCAGCTCCTCAAGAGTGGACACTGTCGGCGACTGCAATTCCGACAGCAGTGTGTCAGGTTTTTCCGGCGTGGTTTCGGCGTGCGTGGTGGCTGCCACGGCCAGCAGCATAACGGCGCAGGACAGGGACACCAGCAATTTAACGTGATTAATCAGATACATTACTCTATCTCCCGAGTGGAGAGGTATACAATACAAGAGTCCCGTGGTCAAGTATTGCAATCCGGCGCATCACTTTCCCAGGTATTCCTGTATACCCTTCTGAAAATTTCGTGGTTCGAATCGGAAGACCTTTTTCCAGCACCCGTCACAGATATTTTCCTCCACCAGCATCTGGAGCTGATCCATGGTAATCGGGAACTGCGGCACTCGCTGCATGACCGGGATGATCATCTTCATCAGCCTCAACGGGAGATGGGGCTTGAAGGGCACAGGCTTGCCCATGGCACCTGCGACAGCGTCCAGAAGTTCCACATAACTCAGGCGTTCGTTGCCGCACAGATCGTAACAATTGCCGACGGTTTCGGGCATCTCCAGTGCCTGGGCAAAGCAGCGTGACACATCATCAACGTGGATCGGCTGCAGGCGATAGGTGCCGCTGCCGATAACCGGCATGACGGGGGCCAGTCGAAGCTGGCCAGCCAGCATGTTGATGAAGGCATCTTCCGGTCCGTAGATCAATGACGGGCGCAGAATGGTTGCATCAAGCCCGCTCGACCGCACCAGTTCCTCTGCCCGGAATTTGGTAGCGTGGTAGCGGGACACGGCATCCGGCCGGGTCCCCAGAGCCGACATCTGCAGATAGCGCCGGATTCCGGCCTTGCCGGCTGCCGCCAGTATGTTTGCCGTAGCCTGGACATGCAACCGCTCGAAGGTAATACCCCGCGAAGGGAATTCCCGGATGATCCCCACCAGGTTAATGACCGCGTCACAGCCGATGACAGCCTGCTCAAATGATTCCAGGCGCGTGACATCCCCCTCAACCTGGTCGATGCAGTCCGCTACTTGTGAGCCCCGCCTGTGAACCAGCATCCTCAGCTCATGTCCCTTCCCACTCAGGGCCTTCACAAGATGAGCCCCGACAAAACCAGTACCACCCGCTATGAATACCCTCATGACCGCCCCTCGCTCCTCAACCTGTCGCGCAACCCGCTGCTGCGTTCGATGCGCCGTTCCACAGCCTTGCAAAAGACATCTTCGTCACCCCAGATCTCAACGCGTTTCCTGGCTCTGGTAACGGCCGTATACAATAATTCGCGACTGATCACCTCAGATATCAGGTCCGGGAGGATCAGCAGCACGGCATCAAACTCCGAACCCTGGGTCTTGTGGACCGTCAGGGCAAAGGCGGTCTCGTGCGGCGGTAGCCGCAGCGAAGAGATTCGCCGCATTCCCGAATCCGGATCAGTGAAGAAGGCTTCAGCAACGTCCCCGACTGTCGTCACGGAAAGGACACCGGTATCGCCGTTAAACAGACCCAGGTCATAGGCATTGCCGGTTATCATAACCGGCTTCAGAACGCTTGCTGGTGAGCCAGACAGCTGTAGCTGTAATAACGCTGCTTCGACCAGGCGGTTGAGATTGCCAACACCATGCCGTCCCTCGCGATGCGGGGTCAGGACACGAAAACGTTCCAATGCAGCCAAAGCGTCAAGCGGAGTGGCGGCGCGGGCAAAATCAGCGTAGCCTTTACCGGCAGCCGTCGTGAAAGACTCGGCAAAGGTCTCAGCCGGCGGAAGCGGGTGCCAGCACACATCATCGTAGAGCCCCGACCTCAGCAGCGCCAGTGCTCCTTCACCGTCACCGGCATTGATCAGGCTGCTCAGCCTGCCGATACCGCTTTCATCACTGAATCGATAACTCTTCTTCAGGTGTACGATAGCAGGGCGATCGTGTGTCGCTGAACCGGTACTGCCACCGGCACAGATATCCGAGAGGACCGCACCTGCCTCAACAGAAGCCAGCTGGTCCCGGTCTCCCAGCAGGATCACACGTGTATCGGCACGTAGCGCGTCAAGAAGCCGGGACATCAGCGGCAGGTCGACCATTGAAGCCTCATCCACCACCAGCACATCACAGGGCAGCGGGTTATCACGATCATGACGGAAAGCAGATCTGCCCGGAATAACTCCCAGCAGGCGGTGAATCGTCGAAACCTCCTGGGGGAGGACGCAGCGGGTAGCTTCGGAAATCGCCAATCGCCCGGCAGAATCAGTTATGGACTGCTTCAGGCGCATGGCGGCCTTGCCGGTGGGAGCCGCCAGCACTATGCGGGGCACATTACCCTCCGACAACTCTATAAGCAATACCAGGACCCGGGCCACGGTAGTTGTCTTTCCTGTGCCCGGACCGCCGGATATGACCGTAAACCGTCTCGTAATAGCTGCCCGCGCGGCGGCTCTCTGGAGGTCTTCTTCACCGCCCGCTGGCGGGAAATACCGATCCAGTCCCGAATCAAGAGCGGCCGCGGCTCCCGGAAGCCATGCACTGCGTGCAAGAATATCTTCGGCAACTCTGCGTTCGGAGTCCCAGGAACGATGCAGGTAGAGACGGCCTTCAGCGTCAAGCACAAGGGGGGTGTAATCGCCCGGAAAGCCGACGGCTTCGCAACCGGACAGCACATCCTTCCAGGAACCCGCAGGAGGTGTTTGCATCGGCTCACCTCCCGAATGGAATTGAAGGATTTCAACCCCCGAATACGAGGCCAGATCAAGGCAGACATGACCTCGACAGGCAACGTAACTGGCAAGGGCCGCAGCCATCCAGAGCCCGTCACAGGAGCGGCCTTCGATTCGGGAAATGAAATCGGCGAAATGGTGATCAAGGCTAGAAAGCTGAATTACGTCCATCAGGGGATATCCGTCCGTCCGTCCAAGGAAACTGATGACATGGCAGCCATGCCTTCATGGTAAACGGTCAGACGGTTCTTACCGGAACGCTTACTCGCATACAGTGCCTGGTCTGCGTTGGCTGTGACTGTTTTCACATCAGAACCATCTTCTGGAAATCCTGCCAGGCCGGCTGAAATGGTCGAAGAAAGCATACTACCCTCAAAGGGGAAAGATCCGGCAGCCATGTCGACAATCAGGCGTTCAACACCCGCAGCCACTTCATTCTTAGTCGTCTCGTTAAACATGATCACAAATTCATCCCCGCCGTAACGGGCACAGATATCAGAGGATCGAATATTTTTGATGATCATGGCGGCCATCTGTCGGATCAGTTCCGTACCCGCAAGATGCCCGTAACGGTCGTTGATTTTCTTCAAGCCGTCAGCGTCAATCATGCAGATAACGAAGGTTCGGCCATACCGTTTTGCTATCTTCTCCTGGACATCAGCCAGAATGAAAAAATTTCGCATGTTGTTGAGGCCGGTCACATCGTCGGTAAGCGACAGTCGCTCAACCTCCTTGCGCGCGCTCTCGGTCTCGTCTGCCAGGAGGCCCCCCAAATGGGCAATCAGCATATACGGGAACAGCTCCAGAATGTGGGTCAGGTAGTAGTTGATCTCGCGGAAGTCGGCCGAGGCCAGCAGGACGTAGGAGGTAATCGCCAGGCCGGCCATCAGATAGGTGATCCGCCGCCCCTGAGTCAGGGCCGCGGCCATCAGGATCAGATAAAGCAGTGACAGGAACGGACTGGTAAGCTTGCCGGTATACCAGCAGACCGCCACAATGAATGTCAGGAAGACCACCAGGTCGATGAACGTCTTGAACTGGCTGTAGCGGCGAGAAAACACCCCGTAGCGGGCATTCACGTTATAGAAGAACAGCAGCACGCAAAAAACGGCCAGGAAAATAAAATCCGTATGCCCCTGGGCCGGCATGATCCTGGTCGCCAGGGCCACCAATGCGATCAGCAGCCAGGAGATATTCCCCATAATACGGTCATAGCCCTTGAAGCGCTGCTGAACTCCCGGGGGAACAATCGTGCCGCGATCATCAGCCATGAAGATCTCCGGACCTGCCTGTGCCTGCCGTTTTTTCAGGGTTTGTGGTCAAGAACCACCTCTGTGAGTAACATATCTCTTATCCCGCTGCGCGCAGGGCAACGAAAGCTGTAGCGGCATAACGCACAAGTTTACCCGATGCAACCAGCAGTGTGAAGAGCCAGAAATTGATCCGCAGCACCCCGCCCACCATGCAGAGCGGATCGCCGATTACCGGAAGCCATGAGAAAAAAAGGGAAAAAGAGCCGTAGCGCCGGTAATGGTTACGGGCACGTTGCTGCTGTTCCGGCGACACACGCAGAATCTTTGTGACCAGCCAGGTGCCGCCATACATACCGATCAGGTAGGTCGTCACCGCACCCAGGTAGTTTCCTGCTGTCGCAGTGCCCACTGTTGTGACCGGATCGTATCCGTTTACCAGCATCATCACCAGCAGCCACTCTGAACCCAGCGGCAGCATGGTCGAAGCCAGGAAGCTGACGATGAAAAGAGCGGCATATCCCGGCTGATTGAGCCAGTCATGCAGCATGACAGTATACGTCAGAAATTGGTTGTCAAAATGGTCCAATCGGCTACAATACCCCCTGATTCCTTCTTCTGACCTGTCAACATTGTAGCGATAATTAAGAATTCAGCAAGAGGTAACCATGCAAAAAGGCAAACCAGCAAAAAAGTATTCCCAGGCCGGCCGCCTGCACACGATCATCCGGCTGCTGGAAGCACGACGCAACATGACCCTGGATGACCTGGCCGAGGAATGCGACGTCGACCGGCGAACCATTCACCGCGACCTGAATGCCGTCCAGGAGGCCGGATACACCCTGACCTCTGAATGGCAGGAGGGGAAAAAAGTTTACAGCTTCCTGAGCAAGTCCCGCAACATCCCACCGATAACCTTTACGCTCAATCAGCTGATGTCGCTGTATCTGTTGCGATCTCTGGGGGTTCATCTTTCCGGCACTCCCTTCCACGCCGAGATCGATGAACTGTTCCGTACCATAACATCAGTACTGCCCGACCGTTACGCCGCACACCTTGAAAGAATTGCCCGCGTGTCACTTCCCCTGATGCACGGGGCACGCGACTATTCGCCCGCATCAGAATTCATCGCCGGCTTGCAGCGGGCGCTGCTCCATCAATACCGGGTTCGCCTGGAGTATGCAAAAAAAGGAAAGGGTGCCTCCGAGACTTACGACGTTGACCCCTATACCCTGGTGTTCCATAAAGGGGGCATATATCTTCTCGGCTTTGCCCATAACCGTACCGGCATGCGGCTTTTTGCCCTGGAAAGGATTCGCGGTATCGAAGTCACCCGGCAGCGGTTTGAAATCCCTGAGGGATTCCAGCCGGAAATCCATTTTTCAAGCGCCTTTGGCCTGGTAAGCGAAAACCCAATGAAGGTCAGGGTCCGCTTCTCTCCCGAAGTTGCCCATACCATCAAGGAACGTATCTGGAGACCCGGTCAACTGCTGAGGACAGACAGTGAGGGATGCGTGACGGTCGAGTTCGTTGCAGCCGGCGAGATGGAACTGGTTTCCTGGATACTTTCCTACGGGATGCATGCTGAAGTGCTCGACCCGCCGGAACTCCGCCAGGAAGTCAAACGGCAGATACGTGAGATGCGCCAGTACTACCGCAGCAAGGACAAGAAAGCAGAAAAACCCGGAAAAAAGCACGATTGACGCTGCATGCGCTGCAGCATCATACATGATCATTCTACCCGAAAACCGGTGGCCAGAAACCCATGACACACGAAACCCGACTCAACGACATACTCCACCAGCGAATTGCCCGGCAGGGCAGAATAACCTTCGCCGAATTCATGACAGCCTGCCTCTACGAGCCGGGACTGGGCTACTATACCTCACCCGGGCGCAAGGTCGGCGCTGAGGGAGACTTTTACACCAGTATCTCCGTGCATGCCGCCTTCGGCCGGGTCATCGCCCGCGAAATAGCCCAGATGTGGCACTGCATGGCCTTGTCCGGGCCCTTTACCCTGGTTGAGTGCGGCGCCGGAAACGGGCGGCTGGCATGCGACATCATGGATTATCTGGCCGAGCGGGAATCGTCGCTGCATGGCAGCCTGCGTCTGGTGCTGGTAGAGAAGGAACCGTCTCTGGAATCGGCACAGCGTGAGATGCTCGCGGCGCATGCTGAAAGGGTCACCTGGCTATCGCCTGATGAATTCGCTTCGGGGCGCTTCAGCTTCAACGGTTGCCTGTACTCCAACGAATTGATCGACGCCCTGCCGGTGCATCGGGTGATGATGACCGCATCCGGGCTGCAGGAGATCTACGTTACCAGCAAAGACGGTGAGTTATGCGAGGAGTACGGCCCGCTCTCGACACCGGCTATCTCAGATTACCTGGCACGCATTTCCATTGAGCTGCATCCGGGTCAACAGGCGGAAATCAACCTAGCGGCACCGGCCTGGCTGGCAGCGGCCTCACAGGCGCTTCAGAAGGGATTCATACTGACCATCGATTATGGCTTTCCGGCCGCTGAACTGTTCGCCTCTCATCGCACACGGGGGACGCTGCTCTGCTACCATCGACATCAGACAGAGGAAAACCCGTATATCCGTCTGGGACGTCAGGACATCACCACCCACGTCGACTTTACCACCCTGATGAAATGCGGGGAAAATCTGGGACTGCAGACGGAATGGTTCGGCGAGCAGTATCGCTTTCTTCTTTCAACCGGGATTGTGGAGGAGATTGAAGCGATTGAGAGATCGGACGCCAGTGACGAGCATAAGCTCAAGTTGCGGCTGGCCCTCAAGAAACTGATCATGCCCGAGGGGGGCATGGGAGATACCTTCCGGATGCTGATACAGTCCAAAGGAGTAAAATCCGCTCGGTTACTCTGCCAGCGCAGGATAGGCGGCTGAATGTCGCTGCCGGCACATGAAATCCGCGGTATCATCTTCGACCTTGACGGAACCCTCTACGTCTCACCTGATTTTGCAGCTGCAATTCAGGAGGCAGCAGCCGCTTATGTCGCCGGGCTCAAAGGGATTGTGCCCGGTCAGGCGGAGCGACTGATGGCAGCAACCCGAACACTTCTGACCGAGGAGACCGGCGGGGTCCCCACCCTTTCTGCGGTTTGCATACGGTTGGGCGGGAACGTGCGCGATCTGCACACCTTCTTTCAAGAACGCCTGCGACCTGAAGCCTGCCTTGATCGCAATGAACAGGTTATTGCCCTGCTGGAGGGTTTTGCGCAACGCTTCCCCCTCTACCTGTTCACGAACAACAACCGGGGCCTGACGAAGCGCATCATCGACTGCCTGGGGTTGAATGGACTGTTCCGGCGCATATATGCCATTGACGACACCTGGAAAGCCAAGCCGGATGAGGGCATGCTGGACCGCATTTTGGCAGATACAGGGCTGAAGCCGTCAGAAGCTCTCTTTGTCGGCGACCGTTACGATGTTGACCTGAGGCTGCCTGAACAGCGAGGCTGTCCTGTCTATCTCAGCCAGAGCATCGAACAGTTGCTGCGTCTGGAGGAAATTCTGGGGGCCGGGAACACGTTATAACAGAAGGCGGGGAATCCATGGAAGAACTGAACGGGGTGCGCCAGACGAATGGCTCACCCCGTTTTTACCGGTCCACGACAGGGTGCTGTTGATCAGGGTGAGGTTGTTGCTGCAGGGAGGCCGGCCAGGTAATCACACAGCACCTGCAGGTCATCCGGGAGAGGAGTACTGAACTCCATATATTCTCCGGTTGCGGGATGGATGAAGCCGAGCGTACGGGCGTGCAGCGCCTGTCTTCCCAGTGACGTGATCATTTTTTTCAGGCGGGGATCGGCCAGGTTATTGACCCGTCCACCGTCAGGGTAGAGTGGATCACCCAGCAGGGGAAAACCGGATTCAGTCAGATGCACGCGGATCTGATGCGTGCGGCCGGTCTCCAGTCGAAGTTCCACCAACGTAATCCTGCCGTAACGCTCTTTGACCCGCCAGCGGGTAACGGAGTGTTTGCCGTGTCTGGCCTTTAATGATTGGCGCAGGCGTTCTGTCGGGTGGCGCCCGATAATGCCTTCGATCTTGCCGCCATCCTCAGGCGGATTTCCGAAGACCAAAGCCTGATAGATCCTCTTGACGGAATGCACATGAAACTGGGCGGAAAGCCCCTGATGGGCCCGGTCGTTCTTGGCCGCCACCAGCACTCCGCTGGTGCCCTTGTCCAGCCTGTGGACTATCCCGGGGCGCAGTTCGCCGCCGATACCCGACAGATCAGTGCAATGAGCCAGCAAAGCGTTTACCATGGTGCCGCTGCTGTTGCCGGGCCCGGGGTGCACCACCATTCCGGCAGGTTTATTGATGACGATCAGGTCATGATCCTCGTAGAGCACCTCCAGAGGTATCGATTCCGGTTTCGGTTCAGCCGCCGCAGGTTCCGGAATAGTAACCGTCACCTCTTCACCCCCTTTAAGCTTCAACGAGGAGCGGACCGGATTCCCGTCGACAAGAACATTGCCGACCTCAATCAGGCGCTGGACAGATGCGCGTGTCTCGCCTTCCAGCTGGCTGCTGACAAACAGGTCGAGTCGCATAGCTTCATGCCCGGAAGGGACGGTAAAAATTTCAGTTTTCATGGCGATTGTATCCTGCTTCCTTTTATTCGCGGGAACCTTGTTATGATCGATTATCTTCTGCCGCAACGTGACGGCAGAACTCCGGGCGCTACAAAAATAAAGGCGCACCCCTTCCGGGCACGCCTTACTCAAAACAGTGCGGTAAACCGCAACCTACCAGATGGACGATTCTATCTTGCCGGCACGCTTAATGAGCACATCCACGACGGCAATATCATAGATTAGATCCAGGTCCAGATCGGGAGACACCCTCGAATAAAAATGCTGGCGCCCCTCCTCCAGCTCTTCTTTGAGGACATCAAATATGTTGTCGTTCTTGATACCGTTTTCAACCTTATCCGGGTTGTACATGGCAACATCGGATAAAATTGCCCGTGCCAGTCGTTTTGCGAGTTCAGGATTATCAATCGTGCTCATGGTCGCTCTTTCCTTAATCGTAGTTATTTAATCCGTAAAGCAAAGTAGATACTTGCGTCACCACGCCGGACCAGCAAGGTCAGACTGGTATTGCGACCGGACTGCTGGATACTGCGTTTATACTCACCACTGTTTAAAACCTTTTTCCGGTTAACAGAGACAATGACATCACCGCGCCGGATTCCCGCCTCGGCTGCCACAGAACCCCGGCCTACTTCAACGACGAGCGCGCCGCCCTGTTCAGAATCATCAACGACCAGGCCAAGCGGGTCAACCTGACCCGACTTCTCTCCTGAACCATCCGACTCACGTCTCTGCCGGGGAGTGGAGTCCTCACTGGCAAGGGTCATGCCCAGATCGATAGCTTTTCCATCGCGGAACACGGTCACCCGCGCCGCCTTGCCTACCCCATGTTCCGCCACAAGCCGCTGCAGATGGGAAGGATCCTTGACCTCGGATCCATTGAAAGTAATGATTACATCGCCCTGACGGACTCCTGCCTTTTCTGCCGGCCCACCTTTGAGAACATCGTTGACCAAAGCTCCGCGAGCCTGCTTCAGGCCGAAGGACTGAGCAAGGTCCTCGGTGATCGGCTGAATCGTTACTCCCATGTAGCCGCGGCTGACACTCCCCTTTTGCACTATCTGAGTGAAGATCGGCTTGGCCATGGCAATCGGTATTGCAAAACCGATACCCTGGCCTGCCGCGACAATGGCAGTATTTATGCCGATAACTTCGCCATTGATATTCAGAAGCGGTCCGCCCGAATTGCCGGGATTAATGGAGGCATCCGTCTGGATGAAGTTTTCATAGGTTTCAATGCCGACATTTGAACGGCCGGTGGCAGAAACCACGCCTACTGTCATGGAGCGCTCAAGCCCAAAGGGGTTGCCGATGGCTATTGCCCACTGGCCGACCTCAAGCTTTTCCGAGTCTCCGAGCACCGCCACCGGCAGGTCGACGGCCTGTATCCTGATCACGGCAATGTCGGTCTTCTGGTCGCCGCCAACAACTTTGGCGTCATACACCTTGTCATTGGAAAGCTTGACCTGAATACTCTCAGCGTCCCGCACGACATGGTCGTTGGTAACGATATAACCGTCCCGGCTGATGATAAAACCTGACCCAAGACTCTTGTCGCGCCTGGTTTGCGGCGCACTGAAGAAATCATCAAAAAAAGGGTTCATTTCAAAGAACGGCTGTACAATCTTCTTTTTGCTGATTGTGGAAATGTTGACAACACAGGGTGTAACCTTCTTGGCCACCGCGCTGAACGCCTTCTGGGTAGACAAAAGATCTGCCGGTACGTCTTTTACCGGTGCGTCGGCCTCGCCCGCCTTGCGTTTCGATTCAAAGAAGAGCGGTGAATCGCTCGTGCCGGAACAGCCTGCCAGACAGGAAAAAACGACAAGGCAGACGATTACGGCATATACTGCACGTCGTATTGCATTCATAGCTGTATGTGTACCGGATACGGCCCGCATGAAATGTCCTAAAAGAAGCAAAAGACTAGCTACATTTGCACGTTATGTCAACGGAATTCATCTTTCGTACCCTTGGAAACCGACACTGTTTTACCCAGCATAATAATGTTATTGAATAGAGGGCTCCTTTATGTAAAAATCACCACCCGTAGGACAATTATTATTCCGGAAACACGTGCTGGGGGAAGCAGGATGGGTGATATCAAGGCACAGATCAGAGAATTCCGAATCGGGGAAAAGATCAGGGGGTTGCGTCAACAGAAGCGGCTGACCCTGCAGGAGCTGTCCGTCCTGACCACCCTGTCAAAACCGCTCCTGTCGCAAATCGAGAATGAGCAGGTAGTCCCTCCGCTGGCGACACTGCTCAAGATTGCCAAGGGGCTCAAGGTCGGCATCCACTTTTTCTTCGAGGATGAAGGCAACCGCCAGAAATACATTCTGACACGGCGCGAGGAGGTCAAGGAAGACGGGACAGTTCCCCGCCCGGCAATAAACTCTGCCTCCCGGCCCTATGTCTACCACTCCCTGGCCCAGGGCCTTCGCCACAAACATATGGAGCCGTTTCTGGTTGAGTTTGAAGAACGTGAGTGGGATGAGAAACTCTTCTTCAAGCATGAGGGCGACGAGGAATTCCTGTATGTCACCGAGGGTGAGCTTGATTTCCATTACAACAGCGAAATCATCCGCATGCATGCGGGAGACAGTATCTATTATGATTCAAGTCAGCCCCACGGCTGGGTTGCGATAGGCAAAGAAAAGGCAAAGGCCGTGGCGGTATTGTATTCCAAGGAATAGCAGGGTCCAGATGGAAAATCGGTCCAACTCCGGTCCACTTTCATATTTTCTTTTTCCGGAGTTGGATTTATAATCAATTCCTGTCTCCAGCAAACTCCGCAGCCCCATCCACGTCTTCCTGCACATCCCCTTTGAAAAGGGAGGCAAACATTGAAGATACCTGTCATGTCCCATTACGATTCAGTGGAAAATGTAGACGCCCGCGACCTCAAGCGCATGATATCAGCCGGAGCGGTTCTGGCCTTCCGGCGTTCAGACAGGTGGGTCAAGGTAGGGGCGGAGCCGGTCCGCGGTGACGGGGGGGCGGATTACGACGGTCCTGAACGTCGCAATATCATCCAGAAACCGGTCGCCGATTATCAAAGGCGTGCCGGGCACTACTGCGTTCTGGGTACCTGCGGAGATTTGTCTGACTGGTAACAGGCTCCACGCACCAACGCCTGCAATTGCCTGACCCGCTCTACAGTCGGTGGGTGACTGTAATAGAATGCAGCATACAGGGGATGCGGAAAGAGGTTAGAGAGGTTCTCGGCCGACATCTTGATCAATGCTGCAGCAAGGTCCTGCGGCCTGCCGGTCAGGTCGGCGGCAAAACGGTCGGCCTCGCGTTCTTGACAGCGTGAACGCCAGGCTGAAATCGGGCCCAGAGGGAACAGGACCAGCGAAGCGAGAAAACCGAGCACCACCATTTTCGCCGGCAGGGAAATATCACCGGGCAACCCCAGGAGACCCGGCAGCTCCTGCCAGTTCAACAACCTGAAGCTGATCCATGACCCCGCCAGGGCCATTATCTCGGCCCACAGCAGACGCTTCCAGATATGCCCCTTCTTCCAGTGTCCGATTTCATGTGCCAGCACCGCCACGATCTCACTGTGGCTCATCTGCCTGATCAGGGTATCGTAGAGCACGATGCGCTTTACCTTGCCGATCCCGGTAAAATAGGCATTGGAGTGACGGCTGCGCCGTGACGCATCCATCTGCAGCACCTGCCCGACCTTCAAACCGGCCTTTTCCATCATGACGCGAATATCGTCTTCCAGCCCTGCTTCGGTAACCGGCTCATACTTATTGAAAAGAGGCTCAATCACGTACGGAGAGATGAACATCATAAACAGGCTGAAAACGCCCATGAAACCCCAGACCCAGAGCCACCAGTGCTGCGTGCTCCATTGGATCAACCAGAAGACGGAGCCGACCAGGAAGGCAAGCAACAGGGCGCCGATAGCCTGGGACTTGACTAGGTCGATAACCCACAACTGCGGCGTTGTTGTATTGAAACCATAGCGGGCCTCGATCCCGAAGATCCCATACAGGTCGAAAGGAGCTCCCAGCAAAACCTGGAAGAGGGTCAGCAGCAGAAAGAAAAGTACCGCCGAGGCGATCGGCGACGTACTTAGACCGCTGATAAAACGGTCATACGCAGCCAGAACCCCGCAAAAGAGGAACAGGATCAGGAGACAGTTGTCAAAAAGGGATTCCCACAGTCCCAACCGGCTGGAGTCCAGTGTGTAGGCGGTGCTGGCCCGGAGTTTTTCCTCGTCGATTGCGCCCTCGAAGCCTTCCGGGACATGTGAGCCGTGCTGTTTGAGGTGCTGCAGATTGATCTGCCGCAGCCAGTAGGTAAAAGCGGTAATGCACGCAAAGAGGCAGAACAGGGAAAGCTTCATCAGATACAGGTCCTTTGAAAAAAGAAGGGCGAAGCACATCTAGTCTTCGCCCTTGGAGATCGATGGGTGTAATCGGCTCAGATCAGCTTTATAACTTCCTGCACACACTTCTCGATCCCCTGCTGAACCTCGGAGATGCGGGTGGCCAGCATATAGGCCGGAGTACTTACGATCTTGTTCTTCTTGTCCACGATGAACCCGGTCACCGGGCACTCCTGGTGGATTGCGCCGGTCTTCTCGATCTCGGCCGCGGTTCCGGCGTCATTGCCGATGGTAACGGTCGGGGCCAGATCCCGGCCCAGGGCGGCGGCCAGCAAGGCCGGGGCGATACAGATCACGCCGATCGGCTTTCCGGCTGCGGCCATCTCCTTCAGCAGCCGCAACGTCTCCGGGTTCACCGACGCCGAGGCACCCTTCACGGCAAAATCGCACAGGTTTTTGGCGGCTCCGAAACCACCGGGGAAAACGACCGCATCCAGATCGGCCGCCTTCACATCACTGAGGTCGCGGATATTGCCACGGGCAATGCGGGCTGACTCAACAAGAATATTGCGGTGTTCACCCGCATCCTGCATGGTCAGGTGGTTGGTCACGGCAAAGTCGGCGTCAGGTGCCATGCAGACCGCTTCGCATCCTGCCTGATCGATTGACAGCAGTGCAAAAACCGCTTCATGGATCTCACTGCCGTCCCGCACCCCGCATCCTGAAAGAACTACTCCTATCTTCTTCATCGGCATTCCTCCTTGCACCTGAATATTCCGGTTATATCGGCAGCTTAACTCAATTCATCCTGCCAGTGCCGTGCGAACCGCCTCATCATAGGGCGTCAAACGAATGGGTAAGATATCCCGGATGGCATTTTCCCGGCAGACCACTTCGTTTTTCAGCCCCTCGATCAATGGCATGGAGACCGAAGGCGAGACCGGTGTGATCAGCCCGACCCAGTAGGATGAGAGCTTGGGAGTCAATACCGGTACCGGCAGGATGAGCAGATTCCGCCCTTCAATCCGACCGAAACGCTCCATCATCTCCTTGTAGGTCAGCACCTCGGGCCCGCCGATATCAAAGGTTCTTCCGGCAGTGCGCTCATCGAACAGACAGCCGGCCAGATAGGCAATCACGTCGTTGACCGCGATCGGCTGGCAGCGGGTGGTCACCCAGCGCGGCGTGATCATGACCGGCAGGCGGTTTACCAGACTCCTCACCATCTCGAAGGAAGCACCGCCCGCACCGAGAATAATCGCTGCTCGCAGAAAGGTAGTGGCAAAGGCCCCTTTCTTGAGAATCTCGGCAACTTCCAGACGGCTCTTGAGATGTTCGGAGAGGTCGTCACCGGTTTCTCCCAGGCCGCCGAGGTAGATCACGCGCCGGACACCGGCCTTATCGGCGGCGGCAACGAAATTCTCGGCAGCCTCCCGGTCACGGCGCTCGAAACCTGCCCGACCGCCGGACATGGCATGCACCAGATAGTAGGCGGTATCGACCCCCTCCAGCACCGGTCCCAGGGTCAGCGGCTGAAGCATGTCGCCCTGCACGGTTTCGACAGCGGCCGGCATGCCGGTTGCTGCCCGACGCACCATGCAGCGTACGTCACAGCCTTGGTCAAGCAGCCGAAGGGTGAGGAGTCTGCCGATAAAACCTGTTGAACCGCTGATCAATACCTTCCTGGCTGACTTTTCCATGGAGGATATTGTGCCAGAAAATTCCAGGATAGCAAGCGGCTACTTGCGGTTTATACCCGATTATTTGTGTGGTGCAGATGTATCTCCTGCGCTTGCTGAAGCTGCAGTACGGTAATTGTGATTGCAATATCAGTAATTGGTGGCAGAATGTCCAAATGAATACGATACGAAACAATCAGGAGATTGCCTGCCAGCAGGTGCTGGTTGAGGATTCATCAGTATTTTCAGTGCAGTGGAGCACTTTTCCCTCACAGATTGCCTCCGGCTTGACACCTCGGCACCTGCTGACCCGCTACCTGGTCTATATCCGCCGTGCCACGTTATCCGCCATCCGTCCATCAGAATCCGTAACCGGGGTCGAGTTCCGCCTGCTGGGCAGCCATCTGAGCCTGATCAGTTTCCTGCCGCCGGAAGTGGGAGAGTGTTACGTGACCCTGCGCATCTGCGGCGGTCTGCTGGTGCAGTCACAACAATGCCATCGCGGCGAATTGCGCTTCACCGTCGAGCCGACCCCGGACGGTTCCAGGGTATCCCTGCAGCTATCCGAATACTGCCCGCTGATTTTGGGAAGTTCAGCACCGTCGCCACTGCGACGCTGGCTGTACCGTCTGACCCAGGCCGCTATCCACCGCCTGGTGACGATCCGCTTCCTGACCCTGCTCTACCGTGATCTGGCCGGCTCATCAGCCCCTGTCCGCGTAGTCAGCGTCAACGTACGCGACGGCCGGCCCGTCTGAGGCTTTGATTCTGTTCCGTAATATGCTACCATTTCCTCCTCTTAACCGCCCGTAAAGGAACTACAGCCAATGCCACATGTCACCATAGAAGCCCCCGAAAAACTGCCGCTGTACATCCAGCAGGAGATGGTCCCCTTTCCCTATATGGTCTTCCCGGTCTACGTCAATGACCGTGACCTGCAGACCTTTACCGAAGCCGACCATTACGACAAACTGGTGGGCGTGGTCCTGCGCCGCCCGGCCGACTCCACAGGTGACCGGCCGGGAGAAGTCAGCGAGATCGGCACCCTCTGCCGGGTCAATCAGATCAAGAAGATCAGCGACGGCAGATTCAAGGTAACCCTGGAGGGACTTACCCGCCTGAGGATACTGGAAACAGAACCGGCAGCCGCCATCACATTGGCACGCTGTGAAGTATTGAGTGAATTCGTCGAAAAGAGCATGGTTTCCGAAGCCCTGGTACAAAGTCTGAATGCCCTGCTGAAGATATCTCTCTCCCACGGCAAACCCCTGCCGGACGACGTCATGAAGATGATCGACTACATCGACAACCCTGCCCGCCTGTCGGACCTGGTGGCGCTGTACGTCAACCTGCCGCTGTCCGATCTTCAGGATTTGCTGGAAACGGTCGACCCCTTGGAGCGCCTCAAGAAGGTCTATGTACATCTGACCAACGAAGTCCAGCGCATGCAGGTCAAGAACGAGGTCAATACCGAAGTCAACCGCAAAGTGGGTAAGAACCAGAAGGAATACATCCTGCGGGAGCAGATGAAGCATATCCAGGAGGAATTGGGTGAAGATGATCCGAAGGCCTCCGATATGAACGAACTGCGCCGGCTGATCGACGAAGCCGGACTGCCGGAAGAGGTCAAAAAGATCGCCGACAAGGAGCTGAAGCGGCTGGAGCGCATCAATCCGGCATCACCCGAGCACAACGTCTCCCGCACCTACCTGGATTACCTGGCCGGTATGCCCTGGAACAAGAGCACCCAGGACTCCCTGGACATGATCCGGGCCGAGGAAATCCTCAACGAGGACCATTACAACCTGAAGAAGGTCAAGGAGCGCATCCTGGAATTTCTGGCGGTGCGTTCGCTGAAGGGGAACATGAAAGGGCCGGTACTCTGCCTGGTCGGCCCTCCCGGCGTTGGCAAGACCAGCCTGGGCAGGTCCATCGCCCGCTCCATGGGGCGCACCTTCGTACGCATCTCCCTGGGGGGCATGCGCGACGAGGCCGAGATCCGCGGCCACCGTCGCACCTACATCGGTGCACTGCCGGGACGCATCATCAAGGAGCTCTTCCGCTGCGGCTCCAACAACCCGGTCTTCATGCTGGACGAGATCGACAAACTGGGGCAGGATTTCCGCGGCGACCCCTCCAGTGCCCTGCTGGAGGTGCTGGACCCGGAACAGAATTTTTCCTTCCAGGATCACTACCTGGACGTACCCTTCGATCTCTCCAAGGTGATGTTCATCACCACCGCCAACCAGCTCGACCCGATCCCCGGCCCTCTCAAGGACCGCATGGAGGTCATTCGCCTGGCCGGCTACAGCACCGAGGAGAAGCTGCATATCGCACGCAATTTTATCATCAAGCGCGAGATCGAGGAAAACGGGCTGGCCGACTATCCGCTGGAGTTCAGCGACGAGGCCGTCACCAGGATCATCTGCGAGTACACCCGCGAAGCCGGAGTGCGCAACCTGCAGCGCACGGTCGGCTCCATCTGCCGCAAGGTGGCCAAGGAGATCACCCAGAAGAAGGAACCGCGCACCATGATCACACCCGAGGTCGTGGCGGAACTGCTCGGACCGAAGAAATTCCACAACGAGGTGGCGGCCGAACAGGACCGGGTCGGCGTGGTGACCGGCATGGCCTGGACTGAGACCGGCGGCGACATTCTCTTCGTCGAGGCCACCTCCATGCCGGGCAAAGCCGAGCTGATCCTGACCGGCTCCCTGGGCGACGTCATGAAGGAATCGGCCCGGGCGGCGCTCTCCTACATCGAGGCCCATGCGGCCGATTTCGGCATTTCTGCAGACGCCTTCGAGAACAGGACCATCCACATCCATGTCCCCTCGGGCGCCATCCCCAAGGACGGTCCCTCGGCCGGGGTCACCATGGTCACGGCACTGGTATCTCTGCTAACCGACAGGCCGGCCAAGCGGGGCGTGGCCATGACCGGTGAGATCACCCTGACCGGTCGGGTGCTGGCCATCGGGGGGTTGAAGGAGAAGGTGCTGGCCGCCCACCGGGCCGGAGTGCGCAGGATCGTGGCGCCGGAACGCAACCGGGACGACCTGGAAGACATCCCCGAAAACGTGCGGGCCGAGCTGGAATTCACCTTTGTGAATGAGGCCGCCGAGGCACTGGCGGTGGCATTGTAATTTCTGGTGGCGGTACACCGACAAGATAGAACAAGACCCAACAGGCTGAATTACCTGTGGGTCTTGTAATTTTATAGTCCTTAGCCTTACAAACCAGGACCTAATAAAAGATGTTTCACGCAACGACGTAACGACGCAACGCTAAAACCTTAAAGCAGAGATTTGTTAAATAGACTTTCGTTGCGTCGTTGCGTCGTCGCGTGAGAAATGCCTTTTACTTATTTTTCTAACGGATTCAGGCTCCTACCTGTCGAACCTCCCTGCGCAATCCTCCTGCCCGTCGCGAATCTTCTCCACCCCGTGGCCGATCACCGGCCAGACCGCCGCCAGGTTCTCAACCGCCCCCTTGGGGCTGCCCGGCAGGTTGATGATCAGTGACTGCCTGCGGATGCCGGCCGCGGCCCGCGACAGTGACGCCATGGGGGTAATTTTCAGACTTTCCAGGCGCATCAGTTCACCGATACCGGGGATCATCCGGCTGCAAACCTGCATGGTTGCCTCGGGGGTCACATCCCGGGGCGAGACCCCGGTTCCGCCGGTGGTCAGAATCAGGTCGGCAATGTCACGATCGGCCCAGTCGGTAAGCACCTCCACGATCTGGTCATACTCGTCCGGGATAACGTGGGCATGCACCGTATGAACACCGCGCGCGGCCAACCAGGCCGAGAGCGCCGGACCACTCTCATCGACACGTTCGCCGCGCGAGCCCTTGTCGGACAAGGTCAGTATCGCTGCCCTGATCTGATTCATGGTCCCTCCTTCCGGCAGTAGACGCCGCTCTTGCCGCCTTCCTTGTAGAGCAGCCTGATATCACCGATGGCGATCGACTTGTCGGCCCCCTTGCACATGTCGTAGACCGTCAGGGCTGCCAGTGCCGCACCGGTCATGGCCTCCATCTCCACACCGGTCCGCTCCAGGGCCCGCACGGTACATTTCACGGAGATCACTCCGGAAGCCGCATCCTGCTCGAAATCCACCGCCACGTGGTGGATGGCCAGCGGGTGGGAGAGCGGTATCAACTCCGGCGTCCGCTTTGCGGCCTGGATACCGGCCAGCCGAGCCACCC
This sequence comes from Geobacteraceae bacterium, assembly GCA_016720395.1. Classification (GTDB taxonomy): domain Bacteria; phylum Desulfobacterota; class Desulfuromonadia; order Geobacterales; family Pseudopelobacteraceae; genus CAIPTY01. Next base: position 19,066 of record JADKKR010000002.1, read on the forward strand.
CCAGCACATCACCCTTGGCCACTCCACCACTGTTGATGGCTGCCAGCAACTCCGGCGACATCCGGACCAGTGCCTCGGCAATTGCGGTACGCAGGGTCGGCTGTTTGGCAGAGACATCCACCATCACCGCATTACCGCGCTCGTCGAAATGATTGAAATTCATCTTCCCCTCCCTGATCAATGTCCCATACCCATTGCCGCTCCCCCGGCCTGAGGCAGGTACTGTTCAAACTGTTTCTTGTCGATGGCGCAGCGGTAGGCCTCTTCAGGGTTGACCTTTTTTGTCTTCAGCAAATCCAGCAGATGCTGGTCCATCAGCTGCATCCCGTCTTTTTTGGCGGTCTGGATGATTGATGGAATCTGGAAGGTCTTTCCCTCGCGGATCAGATTGGAGATGGCGGCTGTGCCGACCATGATCTCAAGTGCCGGCACGCGCCCCTTGCCGTCGACGGTCTTCAGCAGCTGCTGGCAGATGACTCCCTTCAGAGACTCGGACAGCATGGCCCGCACCTGTTCCTGCTGATCGGTGGGAAAAACATCGATAATACGGTCGATGGTCTTGGAGGCTGTATTGGTATGCAGGGTTCCGAACACCAGGTGGCCGGTTTCGGCAGCACTCATGGCCAGTTGGATAGTCGTCAGGTCACGCATCTCACCCACCAGAATTATGTCCGGGTCTTCGCGCAGCGCCGCCCTCAGAGCCGAGGCGAAGCTCTCAGTGTGCTCGCCGATCTGGCGCTGGTTGATCAGCGACATCTTGTTCTGGTGGATGAACTCCAGCGGGTCCTCCAGGGTCAGGATGTGTTCCCGGCGGGTGGAGTTAATCAGGTCGATCATGGCCGCCAGGGTGGTGGACTTGCCCGATCCGGTCGGGCCGGTCACCAGGACCATCCCTTTCTTGTAGCGAGTCATGCGACGCACCCCTTCCGGCAGACCCAGCTCGTCGGCCGAGAGGATCTTGTCGGGGATGATGCGGAATACCGCCGCGACACCACGGTGCTGTAGCATGATGTTGCCGCGGAAGCGGGCCAAACCCTGCACAGAGTAGGCGAAATCGAGGTCCTTGTGCTGCTCGAAATGCTCGCGCTGTTGTTCGGTGAGGATTTCGAACAGGATCCCCTTCAGCTCCTCGTGACCCAGCTCCTTGAAGTTGAGTCGCTCCATCTCACCATGCAGCCGGAAGATAGGCGGGTTGCCGGTTGAGAGGTGCAGGTCGGACGCCCCCTGCTCCTTCATCATCTTGAATAATGCGTCTATACGAGCCATCGTGAGAACCCCGTAATGTCTAGAAAATGATTGCTTCGATATACTCTTCCGGTGAAACCTCGCCGCGGTTCAGCAGCGCCAGCGCTTCCCTCTCGATGCCACAGCTACCGGCTGTCTTCAGGTAGTTTTCCAGTGTAACCTCATTACCGGCCTGATCCAGCAACCGCAGGAGCCCCTCGTCAAAGGGGATTATATCCAACAGGAAGCGTCGCCTGCTGAAGCCGCTGTGGCCGCAGGCTTCGCAGCCGCTTGAGCGGTAGAACGTCTGGAGAGGCTGTTCCAATCCCATGGCGGCCAGTTCCGCTTTCAGCGGCACGTATTCCGTCCGGCATTCGGTGCAGAGCAGCTGTATGCCGGCAAAGGTGACCAGCCCGTTGACAAAGGCCGGCAACAGACCGTTCCTCTGCTGGTACTGCAGGTGGCGCAGCGCGTTGCGAGTACCGTGGATCCCGAGTCCGGCCAGCACCTGTCTTCCGCGAAGGGCAGCCCGACAGGCAGCGGCAAAGGCCGGCCCTTCGGTGGCATCCTCGATTACCAGGACATCCGGATCATGCTCCAGGCTCTCCATGATCAGCCGGGCGCACTCGGCACCGGATTCCGGCAGCGGAATGCGAGGGAAGCGATCCTGCGCCCGCCCCTGACCCAGGATGATGACGTTTCGGCCGCCAGTCTGCATCTCCTCCAGCATCAGGCCCATGAAGCTGTTGCGCTCCCGCGCATTGCGCGAGGCAAACCAGGTAACACCCTGCCCGCACCGTGCCAGGCAGGTAAAAGCGGTCTCCTGCACCGCCTGCAGATTCAGTTCGGCCAGCCTCTCCGGAATCGGGGCGGTGATCTGCTGACGGATCGTCATGTAGTCACCGTCGCTGCCCTGCATGATGGCAACCTGAAATGTCACGGTCCGGGAGCGGTAAGAAAGTGTGAGCGTGCCGTCTGCAGTCGTCGCCGCTGATGCCTGAATGGAGGCTGCCGTGCGCACGCGACGGGAAAAACCGGGATAATGCTCAGGCGGCAGGCTCCCGATGCTGCTGACGGTACCGCCCCGCTTGCCGCTGATCTGCACCACGTCCTCGAAAGGCTGCAGCGAAAGCGAACTGAGCCGGTTCTGCAGAATGAAGACCAGCAGGTATTCCAGCAGGACACCGCTCTCCAGATCGGCATTGATTGCATCCAGGGCCTTTGCAGGAAAGACCGCCGAGGTGAAGCCCAGGTTCTCCTCCCGGTCGCTGCCGTAGAAGATGTCGATCATCTCGCGGATCTCACGGTTCAGCGCCACCGAGACATTGACCGTGCAGCCACTCTGCACCTCGATGGCCTCGACGGCCGTTCTGTTGAGCGGGTCGGCCATGGCTATGTTCAACTCACCCCCGGCCCGGATCAGCGGGATGCAGGTGAAGGAGCGGGCCATGGCACCCGAGATCAAGGCGATGGCATCCGGGTCGATCATCTCCTGCTTGAGGCGGATGTAGGGGATGTCCAGTTGATTGGACAGCGCCCAGTCGATATCCTCCTGAGCTACGATTCCCAGGCTGACCAGCGCCTCGCCGAAACGGCAGCCGACCCGTTTCTGCTCATCAAGCGCTGCGGTGACATCCTCCTGAGTGATGATTTGCGATGCAGACAGGATTTCACCCAGGGTCTTTTTATTGATATCGGACATGCTGCCCTCCGTCACCTGTTGGGTATCTGGTATCTTGTAAACGGCAGTCGGAATAACACGGAGAACGATATGGTGGTCGCGGTTATGTAAATAAAGTCTTTGGCGTAAACCACATAATTCTAACCGACGATGTCGCCCTGACTGATTTTGTGGTTTCTCCGTGTTCTCCGTGCTTCACGTGTTTTTTCCCGGTTATGCGTCACTGCGGTCACTACGGTTCTCGAAACGGGTATGCTCGCCGATAAAGGTCAACTCGATGGTCCCCAGGGCGCCGTTTCGCTGTTTGCCGATGATGATCTCGGCATTGCGCTCGTGTCCTTTGCTGCAGGTGGTGTCCGGCTTGCGGCAATCCTCACAGTACACGGTCTCGCGGTAGACGAACATAATCACGTCGGCATCCTGCTCGATGGCACCCGACTCACGCAGGTCACTCATCATCGGGCGTTTGTCGGCACGTTTTTCCAGTTCGCGGTTGAGCTGGGAGAGCGCCACCACCGGCACGTTCAGCTCCTTGGCCAGCGCCTTGAGGGAGCGGGAGATCTCCGAAATCTCCTGCTGACGGGATTCCGGGTTGGTGCTGCCCTTCATCAGCTGCAGGTAGTCGACGATGACCAGGCCGATATCATGCTCGCTCTTCAGACGGCGCGCCTTGGAACGCAATTCCAGTACGCTGATGGAGGGACTGTCGTCGATAAAGATCTTGGCGTTGTGGATAATACCGGCAGCCTGGGCAAGACGCGGCCAGTCCGAATCATGGAAGTAGCCGGTGCGCATGCGGCCGAAATCAACCCGGGCAATGGAGGCCAGAAAGCGCATGACCAGCTCCTCCTTGCCCATCTCCAGAGAGAAGATCACCGTAGGGGTCTTCTTCTTGTTATGCGGATTGGCGCTGGCATACTCGGCGATGTTCAGGGCCAGAGTGGTCTTGCCCATGGAGGGGCGTGCAGCGACGATGATCAGGTTGCCGGGCTGGAAGCCGGCGGTTTTGTGATCCAGATCCACATAGCCGGTGGGAATGCCGGTGACATGCTCCTTCTGATCATAGAGACTCTTGAGGATATTCATGGCATCTTTGAGGACCGCCTGCACCGGAACGTACTGGGGCCGTGACTTGTTCTCGGAGATCTCGTAGATCTCCTTCTGGGCCTTGTCCAGCAGTTCCTCCACATCGGCCTGCTCGTCGTAGCCGCGACTGACAATTTCCGTCGCCACGCTGATCAGTTTCCGGTTTGTGGACTTCTCCTTCACCATCTTGCAATAGTAGGAGATGTTGGCGGCCGTGGGGACATAGTCCACCAGGGTCGCCAGGTAGGCGGCCCCGCCGATCTCTTCCAGCTCTCCGGCCTTCTTGAGCATGTCGGTCATGGTGATCAGGTCGCACGGTTCGCGCGTGTCGGACAGGCGCATCATGGCCTGGAAGATCTTGCGATGGCTTTCGCGGTAGAAATCCTCCGGTGTGAGCACCTCCAGCACCCGGTTGATGGCGTCGTTGTCGATCAGGATGCCACCCAGGATGGACATCTCGGCCTCCAGGCTCTGGGGGGGTAGTTTTCTCAGGTCTGCGTTGCTCATACTTATTTCTATCTCCTGTTGACTGCTAGCACGGTTTTTACCGCCTCGACCACGTCCCGGGCATCGTCGTCGCTCATCTTCGGGAAGAGCGGCAGCGAGAGAATCCGCTCCGAGGCATAGCTGGCGTTGGGCAAGGCACTGTCGGGCAGGTTCAGGTGCTGGCGGTACCAGGCATGGTGATGAATGGCCTTGTAATGCAGGCCGCTGCCGATGTTGTGCTTCTTCAGCTCCTCCATGAAGCGGTCGCGGTCGATGGACAGCTTCTCGATCCTGACCAGCGGGGTATACAGGTGCCAGGCGTGGCGCTGAACGTAGGGGGCGTACTGCGGCAGGGCCAGCTCTTCGACGCCGGCCAGTTCGCGGTTGTAATACTCGGCGATATCGCGGCGCCGGTCGATGAAGCCGTCCAGTTTGGGCAGCTGGTGGATGCCGATGGCAGCCTGGATGTCCATCATGTTGTACTTGAAGCCGGGCATGAGGATGTCGTAGTTGGGGGAGCCGCTGGCGGCAAAGCGCTTCCAGGCTTCGCGGCTCATGCCGTGGAACTTGAGCAGCGAGATCTCTTCGGCCAGGGTCTCGTCAGCGGTGCAGACCATGCCCCCCTCGCCGGTGGTGATGTTCTTGTTGGGGTGGAATGAGAAGATCGAGATCGACTCCAGCGATCCGATCCGCCTTCCCTTATACTCGGTCCCGGCAGCGTGGGCGGCATCCTCGATGACCGTCAGGCCGAACTCCCGGGCCAGGGCAAAGAGCGGGTCCATATCACAGGACTGACCGGCGAAATGCACCGGGATGATTGCACGGGTGCGCGGGGTGATCTTCGCCCTGATCAGCTCCACATCGATATTGAGCGTCCCCGGCTCAATATCCGCCAGCACCGGCGTGCCTCCGCAGAGAATGATCATGCTGACCGTGGAGGCAAAGGTCATCGGGGTGGTGATGATCTCGTCCCCCTCCTTGATGCCCAGGGCCAGCAGGGTCAGGTGCAGGCCGGCGGTGGCCGAGCTGAGCGGTATGGCGTAGGGTGCACCCACATAGGCCCGGAAGGCCTCTTCAAAGCGCTTGACCTTGGGACCGGTGGTGATCCAGCCGGACTTGAGCGAGTCGACAACCTCGTTGATCTCGGCCTCCTCGATAGTGGGTGTGGAAAAGGGGAGGAATGTTGAACGCATGGTGTATTGATGCTCCTTGGCAGTTGTTTTCTAACGGTTGCTGATCAACATACGCCTGCCCGCCTCGCCTTTGACTAACGGCTGTGGATCCAGCAGCGGCTGCAGTTTCTCGAATTCGCCTTTTTTGAGGAACAGCAGGATATGACCCTCGCTCCATAACTTCAGCAGGGCCTGCTGGTCGGGGAACCAGGCTGCCTGGTCACCCTGCCGGCTGCCGAAGTCGAGTTCATCCCTGTCCCCCGTAACCAGCACCCGCCGTCCGGTGTACCACGAAACCGCCTGCATGGGACCAGAGGTGACGATGCGCGTGTCCGGCCCGGCCAGGGCAGCGGCCTTCATCGACAGTTCACGGGGGGACTCGGCGCGGGTAATCTCGGGCATTACCGTTCGCGACACAACAATTTCAAGCAGAAAGGATCCAACGCACAGCACGGCCACCATGGCGACGGGGTTCCGGCCGCCAGCCCGCAGGGTACCCAGTCCCTGAAAAAGAAACAGGCCGCCGAGCATCAGGCTGGCGGCGCCGGAAAACGCCGGGGCATGCCGGACAAATTGATTCAGCGGCGGCGCCCAGCCCGGGAACTGTCCGATCAGCAGCGCTACCACCTGAGGCAAACGGGCATACCCCAAGGCGGCGGCGCCCAGCACAACCAGGGTCACCCCCAGCGCAAGCGCCGCCCCTTTCATCTCCCGTCCGCGTCCGTCCAGTGCCTGGTCGAGGCGCTGGGCGATCAGCATAGCCAGCGACGGGAAGATCGGCAGGATGTAGGGAACCAGTTTGGAGCTGGATTTTGAGAAAAACAGGAAGATCACTGCGGTCCAGATCAGCAGGTACATGCCGGTCCGTCCCTCGTCGCGATGACGATTGTTCCAGACCCGGCCAAGCGCGCCGGGGATAAAAAACGACCAGGGCAGCATCGTGCCGAGCAGGACCGGGACAAAGAACCAGAACGGCTGATAGCGACCATGCACGGTACTGGTGAAGCGCTCGAAGTGTTCGCGGATAAAGAAGAAATGAGCAAATTCAGGGTTGCGCAGCGAGACCGCCACAAACCAGGGGGCGGTCACGGCCAGGAACAGCAGCAGTCCGGGGATCAGGCGCATCTCCCGCAACAGATTCCAGCGCCGGCTCAGCAGGAGGTAGAAGAAGATGATGCCGGCCGGAAAGACCATGCCGATCAGCCCCTTGGCCAGGGTCGCCAGGGCACAGAACAGGTAGAACAGGTACCAGGGCAGCGGCCGTGAGCGGCGCCCCTCGCGCCCGGCTGCCACGATAAAGGAGCCCAGGGCGGCCGTCAGACAGAAGGTCAGCAGCATGTCGGTCAGAATGATGCGCGACTGTATCACGAATCCGGCTGAAGTTCCAAGGATCAGGGCCGAGATCAATGCGGCGCGGCGACCGTAGAGCTGGCGGGCGATGACGTAGGTTGCCAGCACGGTCAGAAGACCGCATAGCGCCGAAGGGAAGCGCGCACCGAATTCATTCATGCCGAAGATCTTCAGCGAAGCGGCATTCACCCAGTACAATAACGGCGGTTTTTCAAAATACTTGACGTAGTTGAGCGTAGGGGTAATCAGATCGCCCCGCTCCAGCATCTCGCGCGGTATCTCGGCATAACGCCCTTCATCCGGATCGATCAGCGGCAGCTCGCCAAGGTAGAGAAAGAACGGGATACCCAGGATCACGGCCAGGAGCAGCAGATCACGCAGCCAGCCCCCTGACGTGCCTCGCACGATAGCCTTGTGGTCTCTCATACGGCACCGCTCTTTTCACGACGTATGAGGTCGGAGGGCTCCGCGGCAAAGGGCAGTTTCATAATGATCCGCTGGTTGGGGTTGACAGAATCCACTTCGCTTACGCCACCCTGCCGGTCAAGCAGCCGCAACCGGTCAACTGTCAAGCGGGCCGAACGCATGCCGGGGCCGATGAATTCCAACCCGTCTCCGACCTGAATACGGTTGCGGACCTCGACCACGGTCGCACCGTCCGCGCAGCGCTCTTCCACCAGCCCGACGAACTCGTGGCTCCGGATGTAGGCCGAATCATACTCCTGACCCACCGTGCGCGGCTCGCCGAACAGGAAACCGGTCGTATAGCCGCGATGGCTCAGCTTGGCCAGTTCCTCCAGCCACTCCGCCCGACAGCTCCACCCGGCCGGATCGGCCAGATACTCGTCCAGCGCCTGGCGGTAAACCCGCAGCACCGAGGCCACGTAGTTGATTCCCTTCATGCGCCCCTCAATCTTCAGCGAGGCGATACCGCTTTCCACCAGTGCCGGAATATGCTCCAGCAGGCACAGATCACGGGAGTTGAAGATAAAGGTGCCGTTTTCATCCTCCTGGACCGGAAAATACTCTCCGGGGCGCTGCTCCTCCACCAGGTGGTAGCTCCAGCGGCAGGGGTGGGTGCATTCCCCCTGGTTGGCATCCCGTCCGGTCAGCATGCTGGAGATCAGGCAGCGACCGGAGTAGGAGATGCAGAGTGCGCCATGCACAAAGGCCTCGAACTCCATGCCGGGTACGGATGCCACTGTCTCGCGAATATTTTCCAGACTCATTTCGCGGGCCAGGTTGACCCGGCGGATACCCTGCCGCTGCCAGAAACGGGCGCTGTGAAGATTGATGGTATTGGCCTGGGTGGAAAGGTGCAGTTCACGGTCGGGAGAGAGGCACCGCACCAGTTCGATCACCCCCGGGTCAGCCACGATGTAGGCGTCGAACGGAAGGGACGCGACGCTCTTCAGGTACGTTTCGAGATCCGCCATGGCCTCGTTCCGCGGATAGCTGTTGACCGTCAGATAGACCTTTACCCCCCGATCGTGGCAGAGTTCAAGCGCCGATCCCATCTCCGCAAGGGTGAAGTTGTCGGCCATATTGCGCAGGCCGAAGGAATGCCCGCCCAGATAGACCGCGTCGGCTCCGTAGTGCAGAGAAATCTTAAGTTTTTCCATATTGCCGGCCGGGGCCAGCAGTTCGGGCTTGTGCACAGAGAATTCCGGTCAGGCTTCGTAATATACTGGGTTGGGAATGCTAGCACATTATGCTCTTCAATTAAACTGAAACCTTGACGGGCAGAAGCCCTGCGTCATAATAAACAACCGCCGCAGGGGACACACCTGCCTGTACCGCAACGACCCTGTTAAAGCGGATCTGCACGTGCAGCGAAATAGTTGTCCGGCAACAGTCCGGAAAATGGTTTCTAACATACGGGGCCCAAACATCGGGATAGTGCGTTAACGAAGTTATACTTCAAATACATCCGGAAAATAACTTCTAACTTACTAAAAATCCAGCTTTCACTTGACAAAACGCCGCTTATCGCTTTAATTATGAAAAACATCTATCACATGGGGGAATCATGGTGAATGGCAGCAGGTGGATCGCATTCCTCGTTTCATGTTTCGCACTGACCGGCTGTGCCGCCAACGACCTGGCACTCAAGCGCCAATCCGAGACGGAAGCCAAGGTTGAACACCTGATCCAGTCCTCCAGGAAGATAGATCAGCGTGCAAACGATCTGGCCAGACAGATTCAGGCTCAGGATGACCAGGCCAAGAATGTCTCTACTCAGATCATTCGGCTCGAGGACACCATCCGCGAGCTGCGGAAATCCCAGGACGAACTCAAGGCCCGATTCATCCTGCTGTCACAACAGACTCCGGCCCCCAAAATTGAGGTCGTCAACCAGGAAGCCCCCGCCAAAGGCCGCGACGGCGGCCCACCTGCCGACTATGTCAAGGCCTTCGGGCTTTACAGCGCCAACAATTTTCCCGAAGCCATCACGGCCTTCGAAGCTTTCATGAAGAACAATCCCCAGAGTGAGTATGCCGCCAACGCCCTGTACTGGATCGGCGAATGTCACTACAGCCTTTCTGACCTGCCCAGGGCGAAAGACATCTTCTTCAGGGTAGCCGGAAATTATCCGAACAGCCCCAAGGCACCGGACGCCTTGCTGAAACTGGGATACTCCCTTGCGGCAATGAAAGAGAAGGACAAGGCGCAGGCCATTTTCGAGAGCCTGATTAAGTCATACCCCAGCAGCCCGGCCGCAGCAAAAGCCCGTGAACGACTGACTGCCAATTGAAGTCTGCAGACAATACCTGCGACTATCTCATGAGCGAAATATTGAGGTGCCTATGAAATTCCGACTGAAGCTACTACTGCTGGCGATGATCCTGATAGTTCCCTGCCTTTCCGCCGCGCAGGAGCAGGAAGAACCGACCATCTATGTGATCAGGCAGGGCGATACGCTCTGGGGACTTTCGGATCGATTCATCAAGGATCCGAACTACTGGCCGAATATGTGGTCAAAAAACAGCCAGATCACAAATCCGCATGTGATTTATCCGGGCCAGAAGGTACGCGTGTTTCCTGACCGCCTCGAGTTTCTGCCGAAAGAGGAGGTAAGTGCGCAGAAAAAGCCTGTAGCAGTGACAGCATCCGGAGCGACTGTCACCACAACCGAAGCCCTGGCCGAAATTGCCAAGGAACGGACCTATTCCGTTCGAGGCAGCGAAGGTTTCATCCTTGAAACAGGTACCACATCGACCGGCACCCTCATCAGCATCCACAATAACCGCAACATTGCCGGTGATGATGACATCGTCTATACAGACATCGGCAAGGAACGTGGTGTCAAGGGGGGCGAGAAGTTTTCTGTTTTTCGCAAGGATGGCACCGTAAGTCATCCCGTAAGTAACGAGATTCTGGGGACCAAGATAACCCCTCTGGGAATGGTGCAGTTAACCGATCTTGAAAAGAAGACGTCACGCGCGATTATCATCAAAACCACCCAGGAGATAACCCCCGGTTCCTATCTGTTGCCGGCCCGTGAAAGCAAACGGCGGGAGATACCACTCAAAATGTCGGCAAAAGAGCTGAAAGGCTACATTGTAGACAGTTACAGCGGAATCGGCATTATCGCCGCAGGTGATATCGTCTATATCGACCTTGGGAGCATCCATGGTGCCGAACCGGGCAACATGCTGTATGTCGTCCGCGATGTAACTATCGACGGCAGCTCCACGACAGGCTATACCCAGAAACTCCCGCAGGAACTTCTGGGAGCGATTGTCATCCTGGAAACAGGCAAAAAAACGGCAACGGCCCTCGTGGTTAAAAGCATCGATGCCATCTACCGGGGCGACCAACTGGTAAGTCACCCGAAATAGCAGGCAGCTCAGTTTCAAAAAAGACCGGCCAGTTGCCGGTCTTTTTTTATGCGCTATAGTAAGTCAGAATCATGTAGTGCGATGAACGGCGTGAAGAATGTATCTGGTGACCTGCCCGCACTATCTGCTGTGTACCAGAGACACCTGGAGAAGCATGATTGATGGAAGAACTGCACTGGATAGGGCTTAAGTCAATTCCCGGAATAGGAAATGTCACCTTCCGACGGCTGCTTGAGCGTTTTGAATCGCCCGAAGCCGTATTGTCAGCCTCCATAGCGGAACTGTCGAATGTCCGTGGCGTCACACCCGCCATGCGGGAAGCCATCAGGCACGGTTCCTGGCGCAGCTTTGCCGATGCGGAGTGTTCCCGGCTGGCCGCCAGCGGGGCCCGGATTGTAACGTTTCTTGCAGCAGACTACCCCAAGTCGCTCTTCGAGATACCCGACCCGCCGCCCTTCCTCTATGTACGGGGCGAGCTGCGCTGCCATGAGACGGCGGTTGCAATTGTCGGCTCCCGTCGCGCCACGGCATATGGAATCCAGACAACCTCGCGATTGGCCGGTGCACTTGCCGGTCATGGAGTCTGTGTAACCTCGGGCATGGCCCGCGGTGTTGACACGGCAGCACACAAGGGAGCACTTGCGGCAGGCGGCAGGACGATCGGTGTACTTGGCTGCGGAATCGACATGGTCTACCCTCCCGAAAACCGGAAACTGTTTCAGGAAATGGCCGAAAAAGGCTGCCTGGTGTCAGAGTTCCCTCTGGGCACCCTGCCTCTGGCCGAGAATTTCCCCCGCCGCAACCGGATCATCAGCGGCCTTTCCAAAGGCGTGCTGGTGGTGGAGGCGGCCGAAAACAGCGGTTCGCTGATCACCGCCCAGTATGCCCTGGAACATGGCCGGGATGTCTATGCCGTTCCTGGCAATATCAGCTTTGCCACCAGCAGGGGCAGCAACCGCCTGATCAAACAGGGTGCAAAGCTGGTCGATTGCGTAGAGGACATTCTCGAGGAACTGCCCGGCTTCGAAAACCTGCACGGGGGAGCCGAACAACGGGTACCGGCGCCGCGCACGTTTTCACTTACGCCGAAAGAAGCAGCAATTTACGAGGTGCTGGCCAGATCACCGCTGCATATTGATGACATCATCTCCCAAACTGAATTGACAGCCGGCGAGGTTTCCTCTATGTTACTCCACCTTGAGCTCAAGGGGGCGGTTACGTCTCTGCCGGGCACCCATTACTGCATCAGCTGAACACCACCATCACTGAAGATCAAGGATACCGGACCGATATGCCGCACAACCTCGTTATCGTCGAATCGCCCGCAAAGGCCAAAACAATAGAGAAATTTCTCGGACCTGACTATACCGTCCTGGCATCCTTCGGCCACGTCCGCGCACTGCCCAGCAAACAGGGCTCGGTTGATATCGAAAAGGGGTTCGAACCCAAATATCATGTCCTTCCCGAGAGCAAGAAACATCTCGATGCCATCAAGAAGGCGCTCAAGAACGCCGATCGACTGCTGCTGGCAACCGACCCCGACCGGGAGGGAGAAGCCATTTCCTGGCACCTGCTGGCGGCCCTGGGACTGGATAAGAAAAAACCGGGCATCGAGATCCAGCGTGTCGTGTTCCATGAGATTACCAAGGATGCCGTTGTTCACGCCGTCCAGAATCCGCGTTCGATCGCCATTGAGCTGGTCGATGCCCAGCAGGCCCGATCGGTACTCGACTATCTGGTCGGCTTCAACCTCTCACCGTTCCTCTGGAAGAAGATCCGCTACGGCCTTTCAGCCGGACGGGTCCAGTCAGTGGCGCTGCGTCTGGTCTGCGAGCGGGAGAAGGAGATCCAGGCCTTTATTGAGCAGGAGTATTGGAGTATCGCCGCACGATTGGGGGTGGCTCCCGGTCAGGAATTCAAGGCCGGACTGGTGGATGTGGGAGGCAAGAAACTTGGCAAATTCGATATCCCCGGAGAAGACATCGCGACGGGGCTGAAAACCGCACTGCAATCGGGAAGCTACCGGGTGGCCAGGATCACCAAAACCGAGAAGAAACGCAATCCGTCCCCTCCCTTCACGACCTCAACCCTGCAGCAGGAGGCTTCGCGAAAGCTCGGATTTTCGGCAAAAAAAACCATGTCCACAGCACAGAGGCTCTATGAGGGTATTGATATCGGCTCCGAGGGTACGGTCGGCCTGATCACCTACATGCGTACCGACAGTGTCAACCTTTCGACCCAGGCACTGACTGAAGCCCACGATGTCATCTCGGCGGCCTATGGAAAAGAGTATGCACTGGCCAAGCCGCGGATCTTCAAGACAAAGACCAAGAACGCCCAGGAAGCCCACGAAGCCATCCGGCCGACCTATATCGCCAAAACTCCGGCTGAATTGAAAAAGTTCCTGTCGCCGGATCTTTATAAACTGTACGAACTGATCTGGAAGCGCACCGTCGCCTGCCAGATGGCAGAGGCATTGCTGGACCAGACTTCCGTGGACATCACCGCCGACCTGGCAGTGCCGTCTGCCGCCGGACCTTTTGCCGGAGCCAAACGCTGCGGTCTGCGGGCCGCCGGCACGGTCATCCGTTTCCCCGGTTTCATGAAACTGTATATCGAAGGACTGGATGATCAGGATGAGGAGAAAGAAGGACTGCTTCCCGCCATGACAGAGGGAGCAGCCCTGAAACTGCACGAGGTCCTTCCCGAGCAGCACTTCACCCAGCCGCCGCCGCGCTATACTGAGGCCACCCTGGTCAAGACCCTTGAAGAGTTCGGGATCGGCAGGCCATCGACCTATGCATCGATCATGAACACCCTGGTGGAACGGAAATACGCCCGCCTGGACAAGAAGCGCTTCTTCCCCGAAGACGTCGGCATGGTGGTCAGCGACCTGCTGGTAGCCCACTTCTCGCAGTATGTGGATTATAATTTCACCGCCGGCCTGGAAGAGGAACTGGATCAGGTCTCGCGGGGTGAGACGCAATGGAAACCGCTGATCAAGACCTTCTGGGAACCGTTCTCCGCGCTTCTCAAACAAAAGGACGGAGAAGTCCAGAAATCCGACCTGACCACTGAGGCCACCGATGAGAAATGCCCCGAATGTGGACAGCCGCTGGTGGTCAAACTTGGAAAGCGCGGCAAGTTCATAGCCTGTTCCGCTTTCAAGGAGGGCTGTAAATACACCCGTAACGTCGATCAGGAGGGAGGCGAAGTCGCTGAACCTGTTCTCTCCGACGAAAAATGCGAAAAATGCGGTCAGCCGATGCTGATCAAGGATGGCCGTTTCGGGAAATACCTGGCCTGTTCGGGATACCCGGCCTGCAAGAACATCCAGCCGTTGATCAAGCCCAAGAGTACCGGTGTGGTCTGTCCCGAGTGCAAGGAAGGAGAACTGACCGAGAAGAAATCGCGCTTCGGCAAGCTTTTCTACTCCTGCAACCGCTATCCGCAGTGCAAATTCGCCCTGTGGGACCTGCCGGTAGAGCGGCCCTGCCCGAAATGCGGCTTCCCGCTGCTGATCAAGAGGACTCTGAAACGTGAGGGAGAGTTCCTCAAATGCCCCAAAGAAGGCTGCGACTTCAAAGAAGGCGGCAAGGAAAAAATCTGATTGAAAACTCTCAATATCATCGGTGGCGGCCTGGCCGGCTGTGAAGCTGCCTGGCAGGCGGCCAACCGGGAAACACCCGTTATCCTTCATGAAATGAAACCCGAGAAGTTCTCTCCTGCCCATCACCTGCCGGGACTGGCGGAACTGGTCTGCTCCAACTCCCTGCGTGGTGACTCTCTGGAAAATGCCGTCGGCCTGCTGAAAGAAGAGCTCCGCCGCTGCGGCTCGCTGATCATGGAAGCGGCCGAAGCGACCCGCGTTCCGGCCGGTGGTGCCCTGGCTGTCGACCGCCGGCTTTTCTCCGACTATGTCACCCGGAAGATCAGCAGCCACCCCCTCATTACCCTGAAACAGGGCGAGGTCCGCGAGCTGCCCTCCGTAGATATTGTCGTCGTCGCCTCCGGACCGCTCACCAGCGATCACCTGGCAGCATCCCTGGCGGAGCTGACCGGAGACCGCCTCTACTTCTACGATGCGATCGCCCCGATCATTTCTGCCGAATCCCTTGACATGACCAAGGTCTTCGCCGCCTCCCGCTATGGTAAAGGGGACGGTGACGACTACCTAAACTGCCCGCTGAACGAGGCCGAGTACCTCACCTTCGTGGATGAACTGGTCCGTTCCGAGAAAGTCCCCAGCCGGGATTTCGAGAAGATTGTCCATTTCGAAGGCTGCATGCCGGTGGAAACCATGGCCGAGCGTGGTGTGGAAACGCTCCGCTTCGGCCCGATGAAGCCGGTCGGCCTGCCGGACCCGCGCACCGGCAGAGAACCGCATGCTGTCATCCAGCTTCGTGCCGAAAACAGGGAAAAGACCATGTACAACCTGGTCGGATTCCAGACCAAGCTGACCTACGGAGAGCAGCGCCGGGTTTTCCGGATGATACCGGGTCTTGAAGAGGCCGAATTCGTCCGCCTCGGTTCGATGCACCGCAACACCTTCATCAACTCGCCGGCCCTGCTGCTGCCGACCCAGCAGCTGAGGAGCAATCAGCGGATCATCTTCGCCGGTCAGATTACCGGTGTGGAAGGCTACGTAGAGTCGGCTGCCAGCGGCTTCCTGGCCGGTATCGCTGCTGCCCGGCTTGTTCATGATCGCCCTGTTTCTGTACCGGCTCCGGAAACCGCGCTGGGTGCGCTGATGCACCACATTACAAATACTGATGTCAAACACTTCCAGCCGATGAATGTAAATTACGGTTTATTCCCGGATCTGCCGGGGCGGG
This sequence comes from Geobacteraceae bacterium, assembly GCA_016720395.1. Lineage (GTDB taxonomy): Bacteria > Desulfobacterota > Desulfuromonadia > Geobacterales > Pseudopelobacteraceae > CAIPTY01. The sequence goes on from JADKKR010000002.1 coordinate 34,742, forward strand.
TCCCCAAAAAGGAAAAGCGGCAGAAACTGGCCGAACGCGCGCTGGCATTGCTGGATGAGTGGCGGGCCGCCATTGCTTGATCCGGCAGAACTTACCCGTCTCTACAACGAAAGCGGTGTCCTGAATGCAAAAACGGTCAGCGCCTTCCAGAAACATATCTACTCCAGTTACCACGCCAATCCCCGCCCCATGCCCTGGCGCACAACCAAAGATCCCTACTGCATCATCGTTTCCGAAATCATGCTCCAGCAAACCCAGGTGGAGCGGGTCAAGACCAAATACGCCGAGTTTCTGTCTGCATTCCCGACCCTCGCGGCCCTGGCTTCCGCACCGTTGGAGGATGTACTGCGGGTCTGGCAGGGATTGGGCTACAACCGTCGGGCGCTGGCCCTGAAAAGGTGTGCCGAAGAGATTATCAGCCGTTACAACGGGCAATTCCCACGTGACACGGGCGAACTGGAGTCCCTGCCGGGTATCGGCCCCTACACGGCCCGCGCAGTGGCTGCCTTTGCCTTCGGAATTGCAGAACCGCTGATCGAGACCAACATCCGTACCGTCTTCATCCATTTCTTTTTTCACGGCCGTGACAAGATCTCTGACCGTGAGATCATGCCGCTGGTGGCGGCAACTCTCGACCGGCACAACCCCCGCGAGTGGTACTATGCCTTGATGGATTTCGGTGTGTGGCTCAAACAGCAGCACCCCAATCCGGGTCGTCGCAGCAGACATCATGTGCAGCAGTCCCGTTTCGAGGGGTCGAACCGCCAGCTGAGAAGTCGCCTGCTGCGGGCGGTGATGGCAGGTCCCGGGGCATCCGCTCTTGAACTGGCCGGGCAGCTGGGCGCGGAGCAGGCGGTTGTGGAGAGGAATCTTGCCGATATGGAGCGGGAGGGCTTTCTCTGCCGTACAGGCAGCCACTATCTGGTGCGGGACTATACAAAAAAGGGGTAGCGCTTTCGCACCACCCCTTCCTTTTATCCGTCTATCTGCTGCCTGCTATTTGTGGCATTCCTTGCAGGAGGTCGGCCCCTTTTTCCCTTCGCTGTGACAACCCTTGCAGGTCTTGTGAGCCATGTCCTTGCCGAAACCTTCAATCTTGCCGCCGGCGGCAGTTGTGTGGCACTTGGTACAGTCTTTCAAGGACTCCTGGTGGGCCTTGTGGGTGAATTTGACGCCTTTTTTCATCTCGATAACGTCGGCGGCGAAGGCGGTTCCGGCAAAGGCTGCCAGGGCGAACAGTGCGATAACGGTCTTTTTCATTTTTATTCTCCTTGTTAATGGTTGTTTCTGCCCGAAGGCAGTCGAACATTTTTATCAAACTTTTGATATTGAATATTACATATCTTGTGCCAAGTACACCACGGCGGATAACTGTCCGTTATTCAGCCATTATTTTATTTTGCCCTGGAAGCGCTACCCAGAGAGTACCCCAATTGAGGCAGATGATATTTCTTTTGGGACAACATCGCTAAATCGAAAACCCTTGTCCGCACCAGACCCTTCATGTAACATTCATTACTCTGCACAACACTAATGAACGGAGGCTTCTGCCCAATGAAACATCTCAACAGCAGAAAAGGTTTTACCCTGATTGAAATCATGGTTGTCATCGTCATCCTGGCCATGCTGGCGGCGCTGGTAGGTCCTAAACTGATGGGACGCACCGACGACGCAAAGCTCACCGATGCCCGGGTCCAGATCAGGAACATCGAAACAGCGCTCAAGCTCTACAAGCTTGATAATGGTTCCTACCCCAGCACGGAGCAGGGTCTGGGCGCCCTGGTTGCCAAACCGACCGTCGGCGTGATCCCGAAAAGCTACAAGGAAGGTGGTTATCTCGAAAGCAAGAAGATGCCCAAAGACCCATGGGGCAATGACTACCTGTATGTGTCACCCGGAGAGCACGGCGATTACGACCTCTTTTCATACGGAACCGACGGTGCCAAGGGCGGTGACGGCAAGAACGCCGACATAACCAGCTGGGATACAAAATAGGCGTTTTACCCATAATAGTAGTTGTTATTTTGAAAATCTGCGCTATAGTCTATCACTGTAAACTGTTATTTTTATTATGAATAAACGTTTTTAGCGAGTGTAAACCGCGAAGACGTTATCTATGACAGAGGAGGCAGTACAATGGCGCAGAAGTTCGTGTATTTCTTTGGAAATGGCCAGGCGGAAGGTCGGGCCGACATGAAGAACCTGCTGGGCGGCAAGGGAGCCAATCTGGCCGAGATGTCCAGCATCGGTCTACCGGTTCCTCCGGGCTTTACCATTACAACTGAGGTCTGCACCGAGTTTTATAAAAATGACCAGAAGTATCCCGAATCCCTTACCGCTGAAGTTGCCGCCAATCTCAAACAGATTGAAAAACTTATGGGCAAGAAGTTCGGCGATCCCCAGAACCCGCTGCTCGTATCAGTCCGTTCCGGTGCCCGGGCCTCCATGCCGGGAATGATGGATACCGTCCTCAATCTCGGCCTCAATGACACCACCGTCCAGGGGATCATTGCCCAGAGCGGTGATGAACGTTTTGCCTATGATGCCTACCGGCGTTTTGTGCAGATGTATTCAGACGTGGTCATGGGTATGGAGAAGGATATCCTCGATCACCTGCTGGAGCAGAAGAAAGAGGAGAAAGGTGTCCATCTGGATACCGATCTGACGGCCGCTGACTGGAAAGACCTGGTTGCCCTCTTCAAGAAAACCATCAAAAAGGAACTGGGCCAGTCCTTTCCCGAAGACCCCCAGGAACAGCTGTGGGGCGCCATCGGGGCCGTCTTCGGCTCATGGATGAACCAGCGCGCCATCACCTATCGCAGGCTCAACAACATCCCCGCCGAATGGGGAACGGCCGTCAACGTGCAGTCGATGGTCTTCGGCAACATGGGCAACGACTGCGCCACCGGAGTGGCCTTCACCCGCGACCCCTCCACCGGGGAGAATTATTTCTACGGCGAATTCCTGGTAAATGCCCAGGGCGAGGATGTGGTAGCCGGCATCCGTACCCCCCAGCCGATCAACCGTGTCAAGGACAAGGACGGTAAGCTCCCCTCCATGGAAGAGGTCATGCCGGAGTGTTACGGCCAGCTGGTCAAGATCCGCGAGATACTGGAACAGCATTACAAGGACATGCAGGACATCGAGTTCACCATCGAGACCGGTGTGCTCTACATGCTCCAGACCCGCAACGGCAAGCGTACCGCTCCTGCCGCCATCAAGACCGCCGTCGACATGGTCGCGGAAGGTTTGATCGACGAAAAAACGGCCGTCCTGCGCGTAGCACCCAGCCAGCTCGATCAGCTGCTGCACCCGTCGCTGGACCCGAAAGCACCCAAGAATATCATTGCCAAGGGACTGCCCGCCTCACCGGGAGCGGTCTCAGGGACCGTCGTATTCACCGCCGACGAAGCCGAGGCAGAGGCCAAGATCGGACGCAAAGTCATTCTGGTGCGCATTGAGACCTCTCCCGAAGACATCCACGGTATGCATGCGGCGCAGGGGATCCTGACCGCCCGCGGCGGTATGACCTCCCACGCCGCGGTTGTTGCGCGCGGCATGGGTAAATGCTGTGTAGCCGGCTGCGGCGACATCAAGGTGGATTACACCAACGAAACCTTCACCGCCAGAAACGGCGTCGTCGTCAAAAAAGGTGACACCATCACACTGGACGGCTCCAACGGCCAGGTTATCCTGGGAGAGGTCGCCACCATCCCGGTTCAGCTGACCGGTGATTTTGCCAGGCTGATGACCTGGGCTGACACCTTCCGCACCATGAAGGTCAGAACGAACGCAGATACCCCTCACGATTCCAAGGTGGCTCGCGAGTTCGGCGCCGAAGGAATCGGCCTCTGCCGTACCGAACACATGTTTTTCGATGCCGAGCGCATCGCTGCCGTACGCGAAATGATCCTCTCGGAAGAACTTGAGGGACGTGAAAAGGCACTGGCCAAGATCATGCCCATGCAGAAGGGTGACTTCATCGGCATCTTCCGCGAGATGAAAGGCCTGCCGGTCACCATCCGTCTGCTGGATCCGCCGCTGCACGAGTTCCTGCCCCAGGAGGAGAAGGATATCGAGGATCTGGCCAGGACCATGAGGGTCACCGTCAATTCCGTCAAACACAAGATCGAGCTGCTGCACGAGTTCAACCCCATGCTCGGACATCGCGGATGCCGCCTGGGCATCACCTACCCGGAGATCTACGATATGCAGGTGCGGGCCATCATGGAAGCCGCCTGTGAACTGGTCAAAAACGAAGGCTTCAGCATCATACCCGAAATCATGATCCCGCTGATTGCCACGGTCAGCGAACTGCAGGTGCTCAAACAGAACGCCGTGGCTATCTGTGAGGAGGTCATCGCCCAGTACGGGGTCAAGGTCGAATACCTGATCGGAACCATGATCGAGCTGCCGCGCGCAGCCCTGACAGCTGACGAGATCGCCCGGGAAGCTGAGTTTTTCTCCTTCGGCACCAACGACCTGACCCAGACGACCTTCGGGCTGTCACGTGACGATGCGGGCAAGTTTCTGCCGTTCTACGTGGATCACGGCATCCTGCCGGATGACCCCTTTGTGACCCTCGACCAGGTCGGCGTAGGCAAACTGGTCAAGATGGCCTGCCAACTGGGGCGGGCAACCCGCCCGGCGATCAAGCTCGGCATCTGCGGCGAGCACGGTGGCGACCCTGCATCGGTAATCTTCTGTCACAATATCGGCCTGGATTATGTTTCCTGTTCACCCTTCAGGGTTCCGGTAGCCCGACTGGCTGCGGCCCACGCCGCACTGGCCTGAACATAGCAAACCGGCAAGTTAAAAGGGGATGGCCATAACGGTCATCCCCTTTTAACTTTTGCCTGTTGAAATAAGCAAAAAAACCGCTCTTAATAACGCGGGGCAACGGAGCAACGGAGAAATCAACCCGGAAAAAGCAGTTCAACACAGAGCAACTGTGTTCTTTGTCAAATAGTTTTAGTTAGCTGACCATTGCTGGATTCCACTTCTGTTTTGTTTTCAGCATGGCATTCAGGGTTGTCAGCAGTTTTCTCATGCATGCTACGATGGCAACTTTAGGTGGTTTGCCTGCGGTTTTAAGTCGCTCGAAGAATGCCTTGATAATCGGGTTGTAGCGTGTAGCAGAGAGTGTCGCCATGTACAGAACACTTCGTATATCGGCTCTGCCGCCGCTGATGCTTCGTTTTCCCTTGTAGTGACCACTGTCACGGTTGTAAGGACAGACACCTACAAGGGCACTGATTTTCTTACGGCACAAGGTACCAAGTTCTGGCAGAAGACAAAGCAGGCTGGCAGAGAGAACAGGCCCGACGCCCTTGACACTGGTAAGAATCTCTTCCTTGTCACGCCAGATGTCATTGTTTGAGATGCTCTCTGAAATATCCCTGTCCGTGTCTTCGATCTGACTCTTGAGCCAGGATATCGTTGCAGCAATGCTCTTTTTAACTCGATGGTGTGAACCTTTGAGACGATTCTGTTCTGCCACCAGCATGTCGCTTAACTGTTTGCGTCGGGTGACCAGTGCTTTAAGCTCAAGAGTCTGATCGTCTTTCAAGGGTCTGACCTTTGGTTGTACTGCCTGGGAAAATCTGGCAATGACCAATGAGTCTATGGTATCTGTCTTGGCCAGTTTTCCCAGCGCGCGGGCAAAATTGCGAACCTGGCGGGGATTGACAATCACAACCGGTAGCCCGGCAGATGACAGTACACCGACCGCTTGCATCTCGAGACCGCCGGTGGATTCCAGAACGATGAGGCTCGGAGAGAATTCACCTAGCCAGGATACTAGCTCTCTGCAGCCGTTATCATCGTTGGTAAAGCGTTTGACTTCTTCTGTAGGAATGATTCCTACATCCAGAATGTCTTTGGAGACGTCGATACCGACAAACAGGTTCTTTTCCATAGTGTTTTCTCCTCTCCCGTTCTTGCAGAATGCGGGATCCTGATGGTCCCCAGCCAACTGTTCGGGCTGCTTGGAGGAAGGGAGTGACGCCTTATGCTCTGTGGCGGGCTTGGTGGCCCAAGTCACGATGAAGCTGTCACTCCCCAGCTATTTGAAAGAACAATAAATGCTGTACGACAAACATACAAGACACAGAGCTGAAAGTACAATCTTTAAAACCAACAATCGGTCAGAGGATCAAGAGCAAAATTGTCCGTTCACCTGTATGGAGACTGTCTATTTTGCTGAAAGCTAAATGATTTCTCTGTGTCTCTGTGTTTCAGACGCTTTTTAAGTTTTATTTTTCCCCGAACACCAATGCACTAAAGATGTATATCTCGCAGTCCTTCTGCCAGGCATTCTCCGAAAGACCGGCCTTGAGGCAGGTATGCCTCAGGAAGGTGTCCCGATCCCAGCCGTATTCCGTTGCCACCTGCGGTACAGAGAACGCCGCGGAGCTGTTTTTATGAGGTAGATGCCATGTGTACCCACCTGGATCTCATCAACCGAGGAGATTCGTTTCAACGGTGAAAGCACCGATATCTCCAGCTCAAAATCCTCCAGGTCCTGCTGTTTCATGGGGTAGAAGCGTGGGTCACGGGTCGCCGCGGAAACGGCCATCTCCTGTACCAGGCGATAGAGCGGCTGGTCGGAAATAAAGTTGCCGATACAGCCCCGCAACTGGCCGTGCTGTTTAATGGTGACGAAACAACCCGATTCAAGGTTCAACCCGGCCGATGCGCTTTCTAGGGCCGGCATCACCCCTCTCTCCACGTATGAGACTATCGTGTCCCGGGCGATCTTCAGCAGTTCCTTCTGCTCCTTCTTTGTCAACAGATCAGCCATTGTTCCTCCGTCTCAAGCGTAACTCTTTCGTCTGAACAGCCCGGTCTTGATGCTCACGATCCGGTCCAGGAAGAGGACGCCGTCCAGATGGTCCATCTCATGCTGGATAGCGACCGCCTCAAAACCGCTGGCCGCGATCTCGCGCCGACTGCCATCCGGTTCGCTGAAACGTACGGTGATGGCAGTGGCCCGCTCCACATCACCGGTGTAGTCCGGGACGCTCATGCATCCTTCGCGCATAATGGCCGTTCCCTCCCGGGCTACGATTTCAGGGTTGATCATGCAGAGCTGCCCGTGATTGTTGCCTCTGCCGTGCCGATTGGCGGAGACATCCACCACGCAGACCCGCAGGGTCACACCGATCTGCGGTGCGGCCACACCCACCGAACCGGGTCCGGCATGCATGGTGTCCAGCAGGTCGTCGACCAGGGATCGTATCGGTGCATCAATGGTTTCCACCAGATTGCAGACCTTCTTCAGGACCGGGTGGGGATAGCGCAGGATCGGTTGATTCGGCATAGGTCAGAAGGACACCGGCGTCACGATGCGTACGCCGATTTCCACGTTCAGCTCCTTCTTGAGGTTCCCCAGCAGCGCCTCCAGACCCTCCGGCGTCTGTCTTTCGGGGATGGCCGCCTCCAACATCATCACGTAGACCGGTTCTTCCGGCGTACCGATCAGCTTGGTATTGAGGTCCATGATATTGACCCCCAGCGCGGCCAGTTCCCGGGTCACGCGGTAGACGATACCCGGCTGGTCGGCCCCGTAGACCGAAATCATGCAGATCTCGTCGCTGGTCTCCTGACGAACCACCTCGTCGGCATGCAGAGACCGCACCGCCAGAGACATGCCCAAGTCATCGCAGACCGGTTTCAACTCGTCGTGCAGGCGCGATTTACTGAACGGGCGCGGATGGGAGACTATCAGGATCATGGCAAACTCACCCGCCAGCATGGTGCAGCTGGAATCGGCAATGTTGCAGCCCAGACGGAAGAGCACCTCGGCAATACCGGCCACAATACCGGTACGGTCCTTTCCGACAACGGAAACGGCGTAGTGCAGGGTTTCTGTTTGCTGGGGCATGGGAACCTCCATCAGATGGTATACAATTTGGTTACCATCATTCGTTTAGGTCTGCAATTGTTTTTTAAAATCATGCAAATGCGAATTGACGAAACAGATTATTATGACTATTAAGGTCATGGTAGCGAAACAAGGACAATCCACACAGGATGTCTGCTTAGCGGGGGCGTTTCATTTCAGATTTTTATCAGATATCAATTGGTACACCTGATCAAGAGTCTGGTTCTTCTTACCTTTTCTATTCACAAAACGAAATAAAAGGTTGCATAGCCAAGAAAGAGGTCAACCCTTAAGTATAGAAAAGTTGAATAGATGCGTAAGTTTCCAAGATAGACGTTAGGTCGGGCCGAAAACCTACCCGGTCAAATCCCTATCCGTTACTATAATTTACGAAAGGCCGCCCATGACCACCCACCGCTCCATCTGTCCTTATGACTGTCCCGACACCTGCGGTCTACTGGTGGAGGTGGAGAACGGCCGCGCCGTGCGGGTAAGTGGCGATCCAGACCACCCGGTCACACGCGGCCTGCTCTGCCCGAAGATGCTGCATTACGAACAGACGGTCCACTCCCCTCGTCGCCTTACGACGCCGCTGTTGCGGACCGGGGGCAAGGGGACCGGCAAATTCGTGCCGATCTCGTGGGAAGACGCCATCCAGCACACATGCGACCGCTGGAAAGAGCTGACTGCCCGGTACGGCGGTGAATCGATCCTGCCCTACTCCTACGCCGGCACCATGGGACTGGTGCAGCGCAACAGCGGCCACCCCTTTTTTCACAAGCTGGGGGCCTCGCGGCTGGAACGGACCATCTGTTCACCGGCCAAGGATGCCGGCTGGCGGGCGGTCATGGGTGAAACACCGGCCATGGATCCGGCAGATATGCAACAGAGTGACCTTATTATTCTGTGGGGCATCAATGCCGCAGCCACCAGCATCCACGCCATGCGCGATGCCCGGGCGGCACGGCAGCGCGGAGCACGGGTCTGGGCCATCGACACCTACCGTACCCCGACCTGCGACGCCGTCGACGAGGCCTTCATCGTCAAGCCGGGCGGCGACGGTGCCCTGGCACTGGGGATGATGCACGTCTTGGTGCGTGACGGGCTGGTCGACCGGGATTTCATCGCTACTAATGTGCATGGCTTCGATGAATTCGAGCAGCAGGTCCTGCCGCGGTGCTCCCCTGAGGAGATGTCTTCTGTCTGTGGTCTACCGGCGGCGACCATCGAGCGGATGGCGCGTGAATATGCCGCAGCCCTGGCGCCCTTCATCCGCTTGGGAAGCGGCCTGACCCGCTACGGCAACGGCGCCATGACCGTCCGTACCATCGTCTGCCTGCCGGCGGTCAGCGGGGCCTGGCAGCGTCCTGGCGGCGGCATCTTCCCCGGCACCTCCACCGGGGCGGCTTTTCCTCTGGCGGCCGTGGTGACCCGTGAGGATTTCATGACCGCCCCAACCCGAATGGTCAGCATGAACCAGCTTGGGCAGGCCCTGAATGAACTCTCCGACCCGCCGGTAGGATCGCTGTATGTCTACCACTCCAACCCGGCATCCATTGCCCCGGACCAGAACGCCATCATCCGCGGCCTGCTGCGCGACGACCTGTTCACCGTTGTGCACGAACGCTTCCTGACCGACACGGCCCGCTATGCCGACATCGTCCTGCCGGCTACCAGCTCGCTGGAACAGCCCGACCTCTACCGCTGCTACGGAAACTACGTCAGCCAGAGCTGTTCCGCTGTCATCTCCCCGATCGGGGAGTCGAAGAGCAATTGGGAGGTGTTCAGCCTTCTGGCTGAAGGCATGGGCTGGGAGGAACCGTTTTTCCGGCAACCGGCAGAAAAGCTAATCGAGCAGCTTCTGGATTTCGACACATCCTGGCGTGACCGGGAGATGACCGACCGTTTGCGGCGGGGTGAACCGGTCTTCCTGACCCCGCCCCGCGACCCTCAACACCCCTGGCGTACACCATCCGGCCGGATCGAGATCCTCAACACCCGCGAGGCAGAGCCGCTGCCGCGGCCCCTGCCGACCCACGCCGAAGCGGACGGTTTTCCCCTGCGGCTGCAGCCGGCCGTGACCCCCTATGCCCTTAACTCCAGCTTCTACGAGCAGGACGACCTGCGGTCCCGTCAAACCTGCATGGAGCTGATGATAAACCCGGCTGATGCCGGGGCACGCGGGTTGACAGATGGCCAACAGGTGCTGGCCTGTAATGAATCGGGAGAAGTTGCCTTTTGCTTGAAAGTTACCGAAAGGGTTCCGGCCGGGACGGTTGTTACGGAAGGGGTCTGGTGGAGCGAGTTCATTCCCGGAGGACGCGGGGTTAATGCCTTGACGTCTCAACGCCTTACCGATGGAGGAAGGGGAAGTACGCTCTACGATGTGACGGTGGAGCTCCGGAGGGCTTGACGGGTCCGGACAGACGGGTCATTCGCCGTCTTCGGAATCCATGTTGAGCCGCTTGCGACGCATCAGCAGCTGAAGCGCCAAATCCACCAGGACCAGGCCGCTTACTCCCAGCAGGTATACCGTACGACCTTCGAAGTATCCCAGGCAGTTAAAGAACATGTAGAGCGCCACGACCAGCGGCAACAGTCCTCGTGTGGTTCGGACCCCCGCCTTGGCAGCCTCCGCCTCGTCCATGCCGGCCATCAGGCGCGGTGCCAGATGGTACCCGAGAGAAGTGACTCCCAGTACCATCACGGTGTTGCAGATAAAAATCAGAAGATGATACTGTTCCACCGTTGAAATCCTTAGTAACCGTAAATTGAAGATTTACGCACCTGTGGCCGGCCTGGAACATCAGACCGCCAGGTGATCTTCACGACACGATCAGCGCCTTCCTCCCAGAAGGGACCCGAGCACGCCGCGGATAATCGCCCGTCCCACCTGGCTCCCGACCGAACGGGCGGCGCTCTTGGCCATGGCCTCTACGACACCCTCCCGGTGCCCTCCACGAGGGCCGGTGCTGCCTCCCAGCAGATCCCCTAGCATCCCTGCCAACCCGCCGCTTCCCTCAGGAACCTGCGTCGTGGTTCCGCCAGACTGCAGCACGTCTCCCGCCTGGGCGGCCGCCTGCCCGGCACGGGCCTTGAGAACCTCGTAGGCGGATTCCCGGTCAATACTCTTTTCATAGACGCCGGCCACCAGGGAAGACTGGATCAGCTGCCGGCGCTGGTCGGCCTCGATCGGGCCGATATGGCTCCGGGGCGGGATGATGAAGGCCCGCTCGACGATGCCGGGCTGACCCTTCAGATCCAGAAAAGAAACCAGAGCCTCGCCCACACCCAGTTCGGTGATGGCGCCCTCTTCATCCAGATCCGGATTGTCGCGCATGGTCTGGGCGGCCGCCTGCACCGCTTTCTGGTCGCGGGGGGAGAAGGCTCGCAGGGCATGCTGAACGCGGTTGCCCAGCTGGGAAAGCACGGTATCGGGCACATCTGCCGGATTCTGGGTCACGAAGAAAACCCCCACCCCCTTGGAGCGGATCAGCCGGACCATCTGCTCGATTTTTTCAAGGAGGGCGCCAGGGGCATCGCTGAACAGCAGGTGGGCTTCGTCGAAAAAGAACACCAGCTTGGGCTTTTCCAGGTCGCCCGCTTCCGGCAGTTTTTCATAGAGCTCGGAGAGCAGCCAGAGCAGCAGGGTGCCGTACATCTTGGGCGCCTGCATCAAGCGGTCGGCGGAAAGGATGTTGATGACGCCCTTGCCGTCCAGGGTCTGCATCAGATCGTCTATGTTCAGCATCGGCTCGCCGAAGATCCTGTCACCCCCCTGGCTCTCCAGCGACAGAAGCCCACGCTGGATGGCCCCCACACTGGCGGAAGAGATGTTGCCGTATTCGGTGGTGAAGGTCCTGGCATTGTCACCGATGAACTGCAGCATGGCGCGCAGGTCTTTCAGGTCCAGCATGAGCAGGCCGCTGTCATCGGCCACCTTGAAGACCAGGTTGAGCACGCCGCTCTGGGTCTCGTTCAGCTCCAGCATCCTTGCCAGCAGCAGCGGCCCCATATCGGAGACCGTGGTGCGCACCGGATGCCCGCTTTCACCGAAAGGGTCCCACAACATCACCGGGAAACCGAGGTAGGTGTGATCAGCAATCCCCAACTGCTGCAGGCGTTCGGTCACCTTGCCGTTGCCGCCACCAGGCTGGGATATTCCGGACAGGTCACCTTTCACATCGGACATGAAGCAGGGTACGCCAATGGAAGAAAACTGCTCTGCCATGCTCTGCAGGGTAACGGTCTTGCCGGTACCGGTGGCACCGGTGATCAGGCCGTGGCGGTTGGCCATCTGTGGCAGTATCTGAAGCTCGGCATGATCGTTCTTTGCTATCAGCAGAAGAGCAGTCACGGTATGTCCCCCTTGGTCTGTCACTATGCAGGGCAGAAGAATTGTGCCCGGCATGTTGTTTTATTTGCAGACGGTTCAAATTCAGGCAAAACGGGTGAGACTTGATGATTGTTACCTTTTCCGTGCCAGCCGCCTGTCACCCACCCTGATGGTCAATTTCTCGCTATCGAAGTACTCCAGGAGCGGTATGAGGAACTTGCGCGACAGAGCGGTCAGTTCACGGTATTCAGTCGGGGTTATCTCCCCCTTTTCCCGAAGATGCCCCACCAGTTTTTCCCGCAGACCGTCCAAGGGAACGGACGCATAAAACAGGTCGCTGGATATGCGCACCACGTCGCCGCTCCTGACCAGCAGCGCCAGATTGTCACGCACCGCCTTTTCATCACAGCGGAAACGTTCCATGATCTCCTTGACCGTTGGCGGCTCAATGCCCCCCTCTTTCAGAAACAGGGCAATCCTGGACGACAGGTCCTCTGCAGGGCTGTTTTTTCTGGCAACCTTTCCGCCAGGCTTGACAATATCCCGGTCCGGGACCAGCATCCCGTCTTTCTCCAGCGCTGACAAAAGCGGCGTGAAAAAACGCTGGTCACTCCGTTTCGGCAGACGGGTCTTGAGCTCTTCCTTGCCCATGCCATCCTTGAGAGGATTGGCATCCAGAAAGACGTTCAGTTCATCCAGCAGCACCTTTTTAAGAGCTTCAAAGGCGCTCCTGGACAGAAACAGGCGTGGTTCCCGGCTCACCTGCAGCACCTCACCTGACGAAAGCAGTACCGCCAATGCGGCCTCGGCAGTCTTGCGCGGCACACCGGAGCGCAGCAGGATATCGTCAAAGCCAATCCCGGTCAGCAGGCTCTGGGCAATGATCAAGGCTATCGTGCTCCCGTGATCTTCCTTGCCGAAGGCCTCCAGCAGTTCGAGTGCCTCGCTGCTTCGGCGCCGGCGACGGGGGGGGAAAGGATCCAGGACGACTCCGCCGCCGACGGTGGCAGCCGGCGACGACATTCGCAGAATATAGCTGTCCCCGGAAAGCAGCAGGGCCGGTTCCTTCAGTCGCAGCTGAACATAGGCGCTTTCGCCCGGTTGAAGCGTGTCACGATCCAGCAGAATCACCTGTGCCGGCACCTCATAGGTGGCCGAATGGAGTCGCAGTGTGGCACGGTGCTTCAACTCGCGAGGCGACGAGGCCAGATAGTCCAGACGTACATCCACGGCCCGGGTGGCCCGGAAGACACCCCGCGGCACCACCACGTCACCCCGATGGACCTGGTCCAGATCGATCCCCTGCAGATTGACGGCCAGACGCTGCCCGGCCTGACCCTGCTCTGATTTCGAGCCATGGGCCTGGATACCACGGACGCGCCCTTCACGGCCCGAAGGCAACAGTTCAAGCTCGTCGCCGACGCGGATTTCGCCCGACAGCAACGTACCGGTCACCACCGTCCCGAATCCGGCAACGGTGAATACACGGTCTACCGGCAGACGGAAACTCCCTTCACGCCTTTTCTCATCGGCCATATCCGCCAAGCGGACCAGCTCGTTGCTGAGTTCATCCAGCCCTTCACCACTGCGTGAGGAAACCGGGACGATTGGAGCCCCCTCCAGGAAACTTCCGGCCACGAAATCCCGCACCTCTTCGGTCACCAGCTCCAGCCACTCCCGGTCAACCAGATCACGCTTGGTCAGGGCCACCAAACCGCATTTGACCCCCAGCAGGCTCAGGATATCCAGATGTTCCCGCGTCTGGGGCATAATGCCCTCATCGGCGGCAATGACCAGCATGACCAGATCCATGCCGCCCACGCCGGCGACCATGGCGCGCACAAACTTCTCATGCCCCGGCACATCCACGATCCCGAAGCGGATCCCCCCCGGCATCTCCAGATGGGCAAAGCCCAGCTCGATGGTAATGCCGCGGGCCTTCTCCTCCTTCAGTCGATCGGTATCGATGCCGGTCAGGGCCTTGACCAGCGAGGTCTTGCCGTGGTCGATGTGGCCGGCGGTGCCAAGGATCAGGTGCTTCATACGAATATGCCTTCAGACGGAGCCATGGTCACCCTTTTCTGCTGAAACGGTAGCCGACACCGCGCACGGTCTGGAAGTGGACCGGGTGGGTCGGGTCGGGCTCGAAATACTTGCGCAGCCTGACGATAAAGTTATCCAGGGTTCTGGTTTCGGTATCATTGGCGTAGCCCCAGACCGACTGGAGCAGTTCAGCACGCGACAGGATCTCCCCTTCCTTCTGGAAAAAGAGCGACAGCACACGCACCTCCATCTCGGTAAGGTCGATCTCTCCCTGGGCGGTCCGGGCACGGTAGGAAAGGGGAAAGACCTCGTTGCTGCCGAAGCGGTACCCCTCTTCCACCGGATCGGGACGGTACCATGAGGAGCGACGCAACATCCCCTTGACCCGCAACAGGAACTCCACCAGGTTAAAAGGTTTGGTCAGGTAATCGTCGGCCCCGTTCTCCAGCCCCTCCACCCGGTCACCATCCTCGGAGCGGGCGGTCAACATCAGGATCGGCACGCGCGGATCAAGCTTGCGAATGGCCCGGCAGACCTGGAAACCATCCATGCCGGGCAGCATGACATCCAGGATGATCAGTTCGAAGTGCTCCACCTCAAGAGCGGTCAGGGCCTTTTCCCCGGATTCGAAATGGCTGATACGGCAACCTTCCTCTTCCAGATTGAAACAGATGCCCCGTGCCAGGTGAATCTCGTCCTCGACAAGCATGATATGCGGTTTTTCACTGTACATGGCCGTTACACCCCCGGCAGGGTTAAAATAAACGTGCAGCCTTGACCGAGACCGGCGCTCTCAACCGAGACCTTGCCGCCATAGCTGCGGATGATGGTATCGACTATATACAGGCCCAACCCGGTCCCGCGCACGTTCTCTCCAGCCGGATGGACCCGGTAGAACATCTCGAAAACATTCTTCAGCTCGCTTTTGTCCAATCCCCTGCCCTTATCCTGGATCGTCAGCTGCACAGAGTTCCCTGCCCGGCAGAGCCGAACAAATATTTCCGGGCTTCCGGGTGAATAGAGTACGGCATTTTCGAACAGGTTGCGCAACACCATGCCCATTTCTTCAGGGTCAACGAACAGCTTGAGAGCGGGTTCCGCATCCAGCGAGATGCTGCCCCCCTGCGACAGGCTCGCCCGCTCACGCTCCACATATTCCGCCAGCATGGCGGAAATATCCGTCAGGCGGCGCTCGGCAGGCTTGCGGCGCTGTTCCAGGCGCGCCGCCATGAGCAGGTTGTTGATCAGATAGTGCAGACGGTCCGTATCCGACAGCATGGTGTCGACAAAAGCATCCAGCTTGTCTCCGGCAGGTCGACGCAGCCGGATGGTTTCGAGGTGCAGCTGGATCGAGGCCAGCGGTGATTTCAGTTCGTGGGTGACCTGCGAGATGATGTCGCGCTGCTTGGTGTACAGTTTGGACTGCCGGTTCCAATAGACAAAGATGACATACACGCCCACCAGTATGATCACCAGCAGCAGCAGCCCCTCGACCATGACCGGCCAGTTGAACCCCGCGCCGAGGAGTTCGGGGCGATATTTTTCGGCCAGTTGGCGGAATTCACGATCCTTGCCGATGAACCAGGAGATCCAGAACACCACCAGGGTGATCCAGACCAGCTGGACGGCGATCAGCGCCATGACCGGATGAAACAACTTGCGCGGCAGCTTCATGTTTCCTCGTATCTCTATCTGTAGTTTCGCGGGCAGCCCTTCTGATTCCAGGCGGCATAGGCAGGAAGTGTTTAACATGGCGGGAATTCCTGCCGGGAGCCCTGCCCCATTAACGTGATCCGTGAATGAAACAGTTTATTTTCTACCAAAAAATAAAGGAAATTACTTCAAGCTTACACATTATTCTGTTATAACCGCTGGGCGCCTGCGGCGCAATCAGAGAGTACATCGGAGAGACGATATAATGTCCAGTTTCGACTTCAAGCGCCTGAACCGTACCATGACCATCTATCGCGTTGTCCAGGCCCTGCTGCTGTGCCTGCTGATTTACGTTGCCTACATATTCCAGAACAACTTCGCCCTGATGGGCAGGCCTGAAAAGTTCATGTCCAGCATTATCGCAGCCATCGTGGTCCAACTGCTGCTGCTTTACCCGATTTACCGGCTTGCCTGGCGTGATGCCGGCGTCGAGATGGAAGGTAGCGCAATCGGTCTCTCCGCTGAAGCGTCGGCCGCCTTGCGCAAAAAACGTCTCCTGGGTGATCTCTGGAAATTCAGCGCAGTGGGCTTTTTTCTAGCCTTTGTGACCATGGTCCCGGATGTCAAAAAAGCACCCGGTGCTCCCGTCATCCTTGCCATCATTATTTTTTCATTCCTGCTGATGTGCCTGACCTACTTCCAGTGTTTCAACTTCAGCGCCAAGAAACGGATGAAGCAGACCAGCTGAAAAAATCCTTTGCCACAGAGGGCACAGAGAAACACAGAGGAAATCAAAAATACTTTTGGGGTTACCCCTTAAAAGACTTGTTTTCAGGTTTCCTCCGTTTCTGCTTGTCCTCCGTGTCCTCGCTTAAAAGCGCCTACTTTTGGCTGTGCTAAATCGCTTTTGACGTTTATCGCGACACCTCGCCGAAAAACGCCCCCATCCTGGCAAACACCTCGTCCGAATTACCCCGAATCAGCTCCGTATCCGGCAATGACCGCAGGAAAGTCTTCCCATACCCCTTTGTCGTCACCCGTCTGTCGAGGATCAGAACAGCCCCGCGGTCGTCGCGACTGCGTATCAGCCTGCCGAAACCCTGACGGAACTTGATCACCGCCTGGGGGATGGAGAACTCCCGGAACGAGTCTCCCCCCTCGGCATCGATCTGTTCGGAGCGCGCCTGCTGTACCGGTTCGGTCGGCACCTGGAAGGGCAGCCGGGCTATGATCACCAGCCGGAGGGCCTCGCCTTTCACATCCACCCCTTCCCAGAACGAGTCGGTGCCGAACAGCACGGCATTATGATCCTTGCGGAAATGGGCCAGAAGGGCATGCCGTCCGGTATCCCCCTGTTTCAACGCCGTCAGGCCAAGCCTGGCCAACCCGGGCGCCAGAGTCGCGTAGACCTTGTTCAGCAGGTCGTAGGAGGTGAACAGGATAAATGCCCCCCCCCGTGACAGGGACACGGCCCTCAGGATGCGATCCTGCAACGCCTCGCGGAAACCGGGCGCCGTCGGCTCGGGCATGTCGTCCGGCACGGCCACGAAGACCTGGGAGGCATAGTCAAAGGGCGAGGCCAGGCGCAGCTCGTTAAGACGCTCTTTGGGCAGCAGACCGAACCCGGTTCTCTTTTTAAGGTACGTGAAATCACCTCCCACCGTCAGGGTGGCCGAGGTGACAATAATAGTCTTGAGCCGGTCAAGAATTGTCTCCCTGACCTGGCGCGAGATATCTAAAGGCGCGGCACACAGCCGGGCCTGCACGCCCCGCTGACTCGAGGAGGTCTCTATCCAGCGGCAGTAGCCTTCCGGTTCGGTGATAAAGAACAGCAGTCCGTCGGCCATGGCCTGCAGGCGGCCTTCGATCCCGCCGGTATCCAGAATTTGATCGGACAGTTTTTCCTTGAGCTTGTCGGGAAGGTCTTCCGTGCGGCGTACCAGGGTACGCAAAGCCGATGTATAGTCTCCCAGGGCATCAGCCAGAGCCTGCACCCGCTGTCGGCACTCCTGCCAGAAGAGCCTGCCCTGCACCTCGGGCGTGACGCGCAGCTTGCGCTCACGTCCCGCTTCGGCCCCGGATTCGCGCTCGACAGCCAGCGCCAGCCAGTCCATGGTCTGTTCGACCAGGTAAGCCACGTCATGGGCCTTGGGCAGCAGATGGCTCTCCAACAGGGCCGAGAGCTCGGTATAGAGCGCCTCCATGGATTCGGGCAGCTCCCGTGTCAGGCGGCTGGAGATGATCGTCAGCAGTCCGGCCCGGTTGGTCTTGGGGGGGACCAGGCGATGCAGCTGTTTGAGTATCGCACCCCTCGAGATGACCAGGGACAGGTGACTGGTGGCCACATCTTCAAGATGATGCCCCTCGTCGAAGATCAGCCGCGTAAAGGGGGGCAGAATTGCGGTGGCATCGTAACCGGTCTCCTTGCGCAGGACGATATCCGAGAGCAGCAGGGCATGATTTACCACCAGTATTCTGGCTGCCGATGAGTCGCGGCGGGCACGGTAGAAGAAGCAGCGGTTAAAGTACTTGCATTTGGAACGGCTGCACTGGTCGGCCTCGCAACAGACCTCCTCCCAACTGCTGCGGCGCGGCGTAAAGGACAGGTCGCTGCGACAGCCGTCCTGGCAACCTTTGCTCCATTCGATAATACTGGTCAGCTCAGCCGTGGCCTCATCAGGGAAAAGGGCCGGTTCTGCCTCGGCATGTTCCAGCTTACGTAAACAAACGTAATTACTACGTCCTTTGACAAGTGCCGCTTTGAATTCAACGGAGGAATTGCGGGCCAGAAAGGGGAGGTCCTTCTTGATCAACTGTTCCTGCAGATTAATGGTGTTGGTAGAGATAACGACCCGCTCGTTATTGCGCACGGCCCACAGGATGGACGGGACCAGATAGGCCAGAGATTTGCCGGTGCCGGTGCCGGCCTCCACCAGAACTACCTTTTCCCTGTTGAAGGCCTCAGCTACGGCAAGAGCCATGCGCAGTTGCTCGTCGCGCTGCTCGTAGCCCTTCAGGTGCGCCATTATGCCGTCAGCAGCGAAGACCCGACCGATCTCTTCCAGCGAGAGCAGCTCCCCTTTCTGCTCCGTAAAGGGGGAAACCACCTGGTAGCAGCGACTGCAGGCATTATCGACGATAGCAAAACCGATACCCTGATTGCCGGCCACCGAGGCAATGTCCAGGTCGGCTGCCGAAGGGGTCAGGTCACCGGAGGGGTGATTGTGAACCACCACGTCTCCGCAGGCTGCCCGGGCAAGAATGGCCGGCACGGCCTGTTTCGTTCCACGGGCAATGGCCTCCGCCTCGCAGACGATCCCGTCCACGTTGCAGCGACCGATGAAGAACACCTCGTTGCCTGCAGCCTCGGCAATCTCGTAGCGCATCAGGGCGCGGCATTCTTCGGTAAAGTGTGTTTCCATAAGGGTCCATACCATAGCACAACATACGGGAAAAGGCACCGGGGAATCCTGGCAGCGTTTTTTGCCCTTACGGCACATTATTTGCAATTTTTTATTTTCTTGTTACAGTTATCAGTGGTGCCGACGCACCTGATCATCGACTCCGGCGTAAGATTCGCGGCTGATCCGGCATTGATGTCAAAAACAATGGTGAGGGACTATGGGGTCATTCGGACTCGAAAAACTGAGCATTGAGAACCAGAGCCTGCACGGCAAGCTCAGGATCATCTCCCTTGTGCTCTTTGTGTTCCCTTTCACGGTCATGTTTTACATCCTCTACCAGCAGGGCTTTTTTTCCAGCCTTGACCCGCTTCACGAAATCATCTTCCTCTTCATCACCATCCTTGCCTTTGCCGGGATCATGGTACTGCGGCAGGCCTTCAACAAGTTCATCCTGGTATCAATCTTCATGAAAAAAGCCGAGGCCGGCGAGATGGTCATGATGGATCTGCCCAAGGACAGTTCCGAGTTCAGCCAGATATCGACATCGTTCAACACACTTATCTCAAGACTCGAAGAAACCGGGAAAACTCTGGAAAAGATGGACGGGGAGCTCAAAAAAGCCCACAACGAACGCAACAAGGCAGAGAACGCCCTCACCCCCTTGAAAAAGGCGGTCGACATCATGCAGCTTGGTGTAACGATCACTGACATGCAGAGAAAGATTCTCTACACAAATATCGCTGACGCACGTATGCATGGATATGATGTGTCAGAACTGGTCGGCATGGATGTGCGGATATTTGCCCCGGTCTCGTGTTATAAGGATTTGATGCCGGAAGATCTTAAAGTCATGACCAACTGGAGTCGCGAAAGCGTAAACTGCCGCAAGGACGGGAGCTTTTTCCCCGTGCGGATAACATCCGACATCGTCAGGGATATCGTTGACGGTGAATTGAGCGACATAGCCATTGTTACAACCTGCGAGGACATCTCTGAACGAAAACGTTCGGAGGAGACATTGCGCCTGCGACAGCGTGTTATCGAGTCAAGCAGCAACGGTATCATGATAACCGATACAACCCAGCCGGAAAATCCGATCATCTATGTGAACCCTGCCTTTGGACGCATCACCGGCTATGAACCCCATGAAGCGCTCGGACGCAGCATGCACTTCCTTCTCGGGGAAGACCAGGAGCAGGCGGAATTCACGGAAATACACGCTTCGCTGCACGAACAGCGAGAAGGAAGTGCCGTACTCCGCAACTACCGCAAAGACGGAAGTCTTTTCTGGAATGACCTGTCAGTCTCCCCGGTGCTGGACGAGGCCGGGAATGTGGCCCATTTTGTCTGGGTCATCAATGATGTAACCGAGCGTGAACAGCATGAAGAGCTTCTGGAATACCAGGCCAGCCACGATGCGCTCACCGGACTTCCCAACCGCAATCTCCTCGCAGACCGGATCAACCAGTTGCTGGCCAATGCACGCCGCTACAATATGCGGGTAGCCGTTCTGTTTATCGATCTGGACAATTTCAAGCTCGTCAACGACAGCCTGGGACACGCCCTGGGCGACCAGATGCTGGTTATCCAGGCAGAACGCCTGCACAAGATTATCCGCTCGGGGGATACGGTGGCCCGCTACGGAGGGGATGAGTTCGTTGTCGTTGTTTCCAACCTGGAAAAGAGCGAAGATGCCGCTACGGTGGCACATAACATACAGGAACTGGTTTCCCGGCCATTTGCCATTGACGGCCACGAATTCGGCATTACCTGCAGCATCGGCATCAGCCTGTTTCCCAAGGACGGGAATGATGTGGACTCGCTTCTGAAAAACGCCGATGCCGCCATGTATCGGGCCAAGGAACAGAGCCGCAACTCATTCCAGTTTTATACAAGTGAAATGAACGACCGGGTTGTCGAGCGGATGGTCATCGAGCGCCATCTGCGTCACGCACTCGAGCTGGGGCAGTTGGAGGTGCATTACCAGCCGCAGGTGGAAGTTAACAACGGACAACTCGTCGGTGTTGAGGCCTTGTTGCGCTGGCATAGTCCGGAGCTGGGGACGGTGCCCCCCGACAGGTTCATTCCACTGGCAGAAGAAACCGGACTGATCGTCCAGATTGGTGAGTGGGTCCTGAAGACCTGTTGCGAACAGAACAAGGCCTGGCAGAAGGCCGGACTTACTCCGGTGACTATTTCGGTTAATATCTCAGCCCGCCAGTTGCAGAAAAAGGATCTGTCAGCCGTCATTGCGGAGATCCTGCGGGAAAGCGGTCTTGAACCGCGTTTTCTTGAGCTGGAGATCGTCGAAAGCATGGTTATGCATGATGTGGAAAGCGCGGCGGTAATCATGAAGGATCTGAAAAAGCTGGGGATAATGCTTGCCATGGATGACTTCGGAACCGGTTATTCCAGCTTGAGCTACCTGAAGCGCTTCCCCTTTGATAAGCTGAAGATCGATCTGTCGTTTGTCAGGGACATCATGACCGATCCGGAAAGCGCGGCGATTGCGCGGGCCATCATCGCAATGGCTCACAACCTGAACCTCCGTGCAATTGCAGAAGGGGTTGAAACGAAAGAGCAGCTGGACTATCTCCGCCAGCACGGTTGCGATGAGATTCAGGGTTACTATGTCAGCAGGCCGGTTACCGCCCTGGAGTTCGAAACCCTGCTCAGGAAGGACGTATGGTTTCAACAGCCTGACACGGACGCTCTGATTCATACAAGACCTGATAAGCCGGAAGCCCCACATCCGGCCTGATCTTTCGTCCTGATACCGTCGGTTGCGAAGCGGACTCGGTGATCAGCAGGAACGACCCGCCAGCAGGGCTTCATCCGTCAGTTCATCAGCACCCCCACGACTCCCGCCCCGACAATGACAATCATCGGACTGACCCTGGTCCAGGTGAAGAGCGCACATCCCAGTGCGAGGGCAACAAATTCCTGTGTGCCGGCAAGCGAAGAAGAACCCAGGTTCCAGGCCGCTGCCGCTACAAGCCCGACAACCGCCGGTAGCAAACCGTCCAGGGTGTTATTGATGACCTCGATATTTTTCAGACGATGATAGTTTCTGCTGATGACCAGCATCAGGACAACGCAGGGCAGAAAGATGCAGACTGTCGCCACCAGGCCACCCGTGAAACCTCCGGCGCGATAGCCGGTAAAGGTTGCCAGCATGGCCAGAGGACCGGGGGTTAATTGTGAGAGGGCCAGCCCGTCCAGAAATTCCCGCCGCGTAAGCCAATGGTTCTGTTCGACCATGATGTGATTCAGAAGCGGAATCAGCACATAGCCACCCCCCACGAACATCACTCCGATACGGAGGTATATCCAGGCCAGAGCGAAGAACGAGGTCATCGACCGTGCCTCCGTCGATAGATGCCTGCCCCCAGGGACCATGCAGCGGCGCCCAGCAGGATCCAGGCCGCATTCAGCTTAATAAAGGCGGATACTGCAAAGGCGGTCAGAGCCATCAGGCCGCTGGAGACATTTGTGATCTGCTTGCGCCCCATGTCAACAGCCACTACCACGATCAGACTTATGATCACCGGGTTGGTGCCCTTCAGGGCCGCCTGAAGCAGGGGCAGCTTGTGATAGGTAAAGTAGAACCAGGAGAGCAGCGACACCAGCAGGAACGAGGGGGCAATAAATCCGACGGCCGCGGTCAGTCCTCCACGGATGCCGCGCAGGCGATGGCCGATAAAGATGCAGACATTAAGGGAAAACGGCCCCAGTATCTGGCCGAAAGCCAAGCCATGCAGGAACTCCCCGGAGGCGATCCAGCCCTTTTCCCTGACGCAGACCCGCTCTGTCAGAGCGACGATGGCCATTCCGCCGCCAAATCCTGTCAGGCCGATCTTTAAAAACGTCAGGAGAATCTCGGTCAGGCGTACCTGCTTACCGTCTGTATCCATGATGCGGTTATACCGTGACACGGGGGTGACAGCAAGGGAAAAGCCGGTTTAACGAGTCGAAATGATTGCCTGAATCAGCCCGCCCGTGATACACATATCTCCTGCAGGTACCGGCCTGCACCATCCTGGCACACAGGATCCGTGCAGCATCGAAACAAGGAGCCCCCTCATGTCCTTCCGCACTATCGAATGGCGAGACAACAGCGTGGTAATGATCGACCAGACCCGTCTTCCGGGCGAGGAGATCTACAACACCTACACAGATTTCAAGGCTGTTGCCGAGGCTATTCGCGGCATGATTATCCGGGGTGCGCCTGCTATCGGTGTAGCAGCTGCCATGGGTATCGCCCTGGGTGCGCGAGACATCATCGCCGACACGCATGAATCCTTTTTCCGTCAACTGGAGAATGTCTGCGACGTCATGGCCCACACCCGGCCTACGGCAGTTAACCTGTTCTGGGGTATCGAACGCATGAAACGGGTCGCCGAGGCCAACCGTGACAAGAAGCTGCCCCAGATCAGGGAGATTCTCAAAGACGAGGCCATCCGCATCGAAGCGGAAGACCTGACCATCTGCCGTAATATCGGGAAATGGGGTGCAACCCTGATCCCCGAAGGGGCAACCGTCTTGACCCACTGCAATGCGGGGGGGCTGGCTACCGCCGGATACGGCACCGCTTTGGGGGTCATCCGTGCCGCCCACGAAGCCGGCAAGAACATCCGGGTATTCGCCGACGAGACCCGCCCCTGGCTGCAGGGGGCACGTCTGACCGCCTGGGAGCTGATGAAAGACGGCATTCCCGTGACGCTGATCTCCGACAACATGGCCGGTTTCTTCATGAACCGTGGTGAGATTACCTGCTGTGTGGTCGGAGCCGATCGCATCGCGGCCAACGGCGACACGGCCAACAAGATCGGCACCTATACCGTGGCTGTGCTGGCCAGGGAGAACAAGATCCCTTTCTACGTGGCAGCCCCCGTATCCACCCTGGACCTGTCACTCGCTGACGGCAGCAGGATCCCCATCGAAGAACGTCCAGCCAGCGAGGTTACCCACATCAAGGGGATTGCCATCGCTCCGGACGGGGTCCCGGTCCGCAACCCATCCTTCGACGTGACCCCGGCCAGACTTATCACCGCCATCATCACCGAAAACGGCATCGTCAGGGATGACTACCGCGCAGGCCTGCGCAGGATAGCGGGCACCTGACATGCATGTTGAACGTTTTTCACAGGATTTCAGCCGGATCATGGCAATCGACGACAGCGTCGTGCGGACCGGGGAACTGGCCGGATTCCTCCAGAACCACGGTTATCTGTACGGAACCCGCTCTGCTGAAAACATCCTTCTGATCCAGCCGCTCTTTCCGGTTGAGACACTACATCGCATCGTTGTCTGCGCACTTCTGACCCCATCACCGGATATGGCGCTCAATACCTTTGAAAGACTGGCAACAGTTATTCATCCGCCTGACCTGGCGGATATTGCCGGCCGCAAGAAACGTCTCGCCCAGTTTTTGCAGGTATGCGGTTCATCCCCCTTTCTGGTCAACCTGATCTTCAAGACCCCCGAAGCCTTCCGCAGCCTGTTCCTGGAAAACCGCATCGATCTCAGCCGCTCACACGACGACATGCTGGATGAACTGCACAGACAGGCAGAAGGAATTTCGGATTTCACGACACTGCTCAGAATACTGCGTTGTTTCAAGCGTGCCGAAATCCTGCGTATCGCCGGCCGCGACCTGAACGGACTGGCTCCCCTGGAGGAGGTGACCGCAGAGCTCTCCAGCCTGGCCGCTGCCTGTCTGCAGGTTGCCCATGATATCTGCCGGCAATGCCTGATCAACGAGCACGGCCTGCCGCTGATGCTGACGGATAACGGGCCTCAGCCGGCGGAGATGACCGTGATCGGCATGGGCAAGTTCGGCGGAAATGAGCTCAACTTTTCCTCTGACATCGATATCATCTATTTTTATGAATCGGATAAAGGAGAAACCAGCGGCATCAGGGACAGTTCAGGCGACCTGAAGGGGG
This sequence comes from Geobacteraceae bacterium, assembly GCA_016720395.1. Lineage (GTDB taxonomy): Bacteria > Desulfobacterota > Desulfuromonadia > Geobacterales > Pseudopelobacteraceae > CAIPTY01. The sequence goes on from JADKKR010000002.1 coordinate 60,011, forward strand.
TCACTTCCCTGCACGCATTTTTCAACAAACTGGGCGAGATGATCAGCAAGGCCCTGTCGCTGGTGACCGAGGACGGCTTTGTGTTCCGCGTCGACGTGGGATTGAGGCCGGAAGGCAAGTCCGGCGACATGGCGGTTTCATTACGCTCGGCCGAGATTTATTACGAGTCGTGGGGCCAGTCCTGGGAACGGACCGCCATGCTCAAGGCACGACCGGTGGCCGGTTCCCTGGATCTTGGAGAACAGCTGCTGAGAACGCTGCAGCCCTTCGTATACCGCAAATACCTCGATTACAACCTGATCGAGGACATGAAGAACATGAAGCAGAAGATTGATGCCTCCCTGACCCGCTCCATGGAGGGAGAGACCAACCTCAAGCTGGGGCGGGGAGGCATCCGCGAGATAGAGTTTTTCATCCAGGCCCTGCAACTGGTCTATGCGGGCAAGAACCCCCTGCTGCGCGAGCGCAATTCGCTCAAGGCACTGGATACACTGCTGGCAGCCCGCCTGATCAGTGAAGAGGACCATCTCCGGCTTACCGACGCCTACCGGTTCCTGCGCACGGTCGAACACAGGATCCAGGTGGTACAGGAGCGCCAGACCCATAACCTGCCCACCAAACATGACGAGATTCTGGCCCTGTCGCGACGGAGCGGCTTTCTGCGCGGCAACGGCCTCGATCGTTTCCGTGAGACCCTTGAAGGGCATCGCCGGAACGTCTCGACAATCTACGGCAACCTGTTCCATTCCCGAGACGAGAAACTGGAGCAGGATACGAACCCCGAGGTGCTCTTTTTCCTGGATCACAAGGCCGATGCCGATCTGGTAAAGGATATGCTGGCGGAACGGCATTTCGAGAACGTGGAGCGGGCCTATGAAAACCTGCTCTCACTGAGAAACGGGCCGGCGAAGGGTAACCTGACCGAACGCAGCCGCCGCCTTCTCGAAAAGATTTCACCGGTGCTGCTGCAGGAGATCTTCGATTCTCCGGACCCGGATATGGCACTTGCAAACCTGGAGCGTTTTCTGGCAATGGTCGGAACCCGCTCATCGTACTACGCCCTGCTTGCTGAAAACAGGGAGACCCTCAAACTACTGGTGTCACTGTTCGGAATGTCGGAATTCCTTTCAAAGATCCTGGTCGGACACCCGGAACTGCTGGACAGCCTGGTGGCCCGCGGAGATTCATCCGCCATCAAGTCCAAGGAGACCATGGCCTCGGATCTGGCCTGCCTGCTGCAGCAGACCGACTACTTCGAGGAGCAGCTTGATGTGCTGCGGCGCTACCGTAATGAGGAGTTCCTGCGCATCGGACTGAATGACATCCATGGCAGGCTGGGGCAGAGTGAAGTCACCACCCAGTTGAGCCTGCTGGGTGAAATCTGCCTTGAAGCGGCCTTTCGTCTGGCGGTGCAGGAGCTGAAACGCTTCGGCAAACCGACCTACCTCACCGATGGACATTCATGGCAGGCCAATCTGGCAGTCATCGGCATGGGCAAACTGGGCGGGGGTGACCTCAATTACCACTCCGATCTGGACATCATCTTCGTCTATGACCACCAGGGCTCTACGGATGGCGATAAGCAGATCTCCAACCGTGAATATTTTGCAAAACTGGCCCAGAAGGTCATCTCTGTCCTGACCATGCAGACCCGCGAAGGATATGTCTACAAGATCGACACCCGCCTGCGCCCTTCCGGCAATGCCGGCCCGTTGGTGACCTCGCTGGACTCGTTCCTGGATTATCACCGCAAAGAGGCCCAGATCTGGGAACGGCAGGCGCTCACCAAGGCTCGCGTGGTGCTGGGTGATCCTCTTCTGGCCAGCCAGCTGGAGGATGTCATCCGTCAGACCGTCTACGGAGGCTCCATCAATGATGACGGCCGCCGGGAGATTCACCGGCTGCGCATGCGCATGGAAAACGAACTGGCCAAAGAAACCGCGGACAGCTACAATATCAAGACCGGGCGGGGCGGCATGGTCGATGTGGAATTTGCCGTGCAGTATCTGCTGCTCAAGCATGGCTGCCACTACCCGGAACTCCGTACCACCAGCACCATCGTGGCGCTCAAGGAGATTCGTACCCTGGGACTCCTCAAGGAAGGGGACGCAGAAACACTGCTGAACGGCTACAAATTCCTTCGCAAGCTGGAGAACCGCCTGCGTATCATCCACGATTATTCGGTCAACGATCTGGGTGGTCCCAAAAGCTATATAAATAAACTTGCCCGCAGGCTGGGATACGACCCGAAACTGAAAAATCCCGGCGCGAGTCTGATCTGCGATTATGAAGAGACAACCGGCAGGATCCGCGACTGCTACGACAGGATCATGGGGGAGGGAACATCATGAATATACGCAAGAAGATTCTCGACTACGAGTACGAAGAGGTACTGGACACCAAGACCCGCGAGCTGATCCGCGTAGCCTGCGCCATCGTCACCGGCTGCCCCACCTGACTGAAGAAGCACTTCGCGGTCGCGAAGGAGGCAGGGGCAACAAAGGCGGAACTGCGCGAGGCGATCGCCTACGGCATTATCGCCCCCTCCGGGCGTGCCAAGAATTTTGCTTTGGGCATGCTGGACGAAGTTGAATAACAATTCCCGTCATTATATGTCAGTTACTTTCATGAAGTGGGTTGCGAAAAGGTGGAACTTACATGGCTAACCTGTGCGGGACCTGCAAGCATGGCCACGAAACAAAGCCCGGGGGGACAAAGGCCTCACCGGGGACGGTTTGGTGCGGCCAGCGCAACCTGCAGATGGGAAAGCAGCGTCAGCTGCCTTGTTTTGTCGCCCCCGGCGGGGTTCGTCCCAGGCACTGCCTTGACTGCAAACGGGCGAAACTGCTGTCACAAACGGGTGAAGCGCCGCGTCCCGGAAATGTCTGGTGTGACAAACGACATACGGAGATAAACAAGCAGCGTACCATGGAATGCTTCGAGTGATGGCCCCCGACTGAATGAAAATCAGCAGGGGAAAGCAGGATAAAAGTTCCCTGTTAATTCAGCTTTCACAAAACAGTACGGGGAACCGCTGAATCAGCTGTTCCCCGTATCTGATTAATGTCATTGTCTTTATTTGTTCAGGAGTCGGCTGTCGCCGGTTCTTGAATCAGGAGTATCTGGCTGAGTGCATCGTCGATCTTGCGCACATCGACAGTGGTGTTGAAACAGGGGCCGAAGGGACGGTCGTTGAGGATGCCGATCACCGGCAGGGGGTAGCAATCCTTGATGCCGGAGGTCAGGTCACGCTCACAGGCCACGGCCAGCACCAGCTTGGGGCGTTTTTCCACGATGACCTTGCGGGCCAGGGTGCCACCGGTGGCAACCGAGATGTCGATGTTGTATTTTCGCCCGATGTCAACGAGCCCTTTGATGTCGCAGCGGCCGCACAGCACGCATTTGTTGATGTCCCCGGTGACTTTTATCTCGCAGTCGAAGAGCTGGATGCAGTGCGGCAGGAGGACCAGGACACGGTCAGGGCTGATCTTCTGGCGCTGGGAGATCACCAGGCTGTTGTTCATGGCAATGAAGGACTGGCGGATCTTGTCCTTGTCCATGCCCATCACCCGGCCGACAAACTCGATCACCGGCAGAAGGAACTTGATCACCACCAGCCGCATGAAGCGGGTAAAGAAGATATCCTTTCCCAGGGCGGTGGTCAGCACCAGCAGGCCGGTCCCCAGGATGGCGACCCCGGAAAGCACCGCCATGACGATGCCGACAACGTGCGGAAGGTTGGGGTGGATGTTGGCCAGGCCGCGGTTAGGGACCCACCAGGCCAGGAAGATCAGGCCTACCAGGATCAGACAGGTCAATCCCATAAGTGTAATGAAAAGCCGCTTGCGCGGCGGCGCTATCTTTTCTTCAGCAGCTATCATATCCCCGCACCTCCGGCATCATCACCGGAAAATAACGCGCCGACCGGCAGTGCAAAACCGGCCAGAAAGCTGGCGGCCTCCAGCCGCTTTTTACCGGCCAGCTGCAACTCCTCTACGATCAGGCTGCCCTCCCGGCAGGCCACCTCGATGCCATGTCTGTCGGCGCGCACTACCGTGCCGGGCAGACCGTTTCCGTCTGCGACCTTTGATCGATAGACCTTGAGCACCTGGCCATTCAGACAGGTATAGGCACCCGGCCATACGGCCAGGCCGCGAACCTGGTTATGAATGCTACGGGCGTCACGATCCCAGTTGATCCGGCCGTCTTCCTTCTTCAGCATCGGGGCGTAACAGCTCTCAGAGTCGTTCTGCTCTTGCGCTTCGATTGTGCCGGCAACCAGCCGGTCCAGGGTTTCTGACAGCAGCTCCGCGCCCATGGCAGACATGCGGTCGTGCAGCGAGACGATGTCCTCGTCACCGTCGATCGGTGTCGACCGCTTGAGCAGCATGGGCCCGGTATCCAGACCGACATCCATCAGCATGGTTGTGACACCAGTCTCCGTCTCGCCGTTGATGATGCACCAGTTAAGCGGCGCAGCCCCCCGGTAGCGCGGCAAAAGCGAGGCATGTACATTGATACAACCGAGAGGGGGGATGTCCAGCAGTGATTTGGGAAGTATCTGACCGAAAGCGATAACCACAATCACATCGGGAGCCAGATTTCGAAGAGTTTCTATAAAATCCGGGTCACGCACCTTGTGGGGTTGATAGACCGGGAGAGCGTATCGGGCAGCCAACTCCTTGACAGGTGGCGACATCACGTGCTGCCCCCGCCCTTTGGGCCGGTCGGGCTGGGTCACCACCGCCACAACCCGGTCGCCGCGATCGATCAGCTTTTGCAGTGTGGGGCAGGCAAATTCCGGTGTCCCCATGAAAATGACCCGCAGACCGCTCATGAGCCTTCACCGTCTGATTCTGCCAGCCTGCGTGCCCGGCGGATAAAGAGTTCTCGCTTGAGAGGTGAAAGGTGGTCCACGAACAGGATACCGTCCAGATGGTCTATCTCGTGCTGGAAGGCAATAGCCAGCAGCTCATCTGCGCGCCATGTACACTCACGCCCCTCGAGGTCCAGCGCCTTTACGACCACACGGGCATGCCGGCGCACGTTGGCTGCATATTTGGGCACGGACAGGCAGCCTTCTTCCTCATAGGCTTCACCTTCGGCGTGGACTATGACCGGGTTTATCGCAACGATAAGGCCCGGCACTTCATCAGAGCCGGACACATCAATGACGATAACGCGCTGGTGCACACCGATCTGCGGTGCAGCCAGCCCGACTCCCGGTGCGTGGTACATGGTCTCGCTCATGTCGCGGACCAGTTCACGGACGCTGTCATTGATAACAGTCACAGGAGCGGATTTCTTCTTGAGCTCTGGATTGGGATAGGTAAGGATGGTGCGGATCATGATATTCCTTGCAGCCTGGTTTTCTATCGGGCTGAAACGTGTGTAGGCGGCACTATGCAGTGTGCTGACTACCGGACAGTACCTTAATTTACCATTATCCACATCCGGCGATAAATAATCAAGAACTTCGCCTAAATAATTGAAACTTTGTCGGAGGGCATGTATAATCTCCCACCACTAACGCGCCGACCAAGGATACCTAGTATATGCAGAAGCTCTGGACCCACTTCATGCTGTTATGCGCCGCCATCCTCCTGACAGGTTTCAGCTGGGGGTTCGGCAGCGGTGATCCGTGCAGGGATGCGCGCGAACTGTCTGGCACCCTGGAAAGTATTCGGGACGAGGTTCAGGTTCGGCAGACCGAGGCCAGGATCCTGTCGCTCTGTCCCGATGGCGGAGCCGGCCATTTTGTCTCGGCCTTGCAGCTTGAACGGGTCGGCAATCTTGACGGTGCCATCAATGAATATCGCAAAACTCTGCAGCAGGAGAAGAATTTTCCCCTGGCCAGCGGCAACCTTGGCCTGCTCTATGCCCAGAAGGGCATGAACGATGAAGCCTCGGTCGAGTTGGCCCGCGGCCTTTCCGCACACCCCAACCCCAAATACCACAAGGCCATGGCGCGCATCCTGGCCGATCGCAAGGTCTACCCCCTGGCGATCTATCACTACAGCGAGGCCGCCCGCGAGTTGCCCCGCGATGCAGCCGTATACAACGGCCTGGCGGAGGCCTATGTTGCGACCGGCAAGCCGGAAAAAGCCCTGGAGGAGTATCAGCGGGCCTTGGCGGCCGATCCCAACTCCGAAGCAGCTCACATCGGCGTAGCATCGATTTATCTTGCCCGCAATGATCAGGACAAGGCCCTGGAATCACTGAAAAGAGCCGAGACCGGCAACCCGCAAAACCGCGAGATACACCTGGCAATGGCTGCTATCTATGAGAAAAAGGGTGATACCGCATCTGCGGAATACCAGTATCTTCTGGGCGGCAAGCCCAAAACCGCTCCAGGGACGGCGACACAACTGAAGTCGACCGGAGACGAGACTCTCACCGGTGATTTTGCCAAGGACATTGAATCCATCAAGACCGCCATCAAGAAGAACCCTGCCTCGGCATCCCTCTATGAAAAACTCGGCAATCTCTACCGTTCGGGCGGCAAGGATACCGAGGCGATCACCGCCTACAAGGAAGCCGCACATCTCAACTCCACGAGCCATGAGGTCTATCTGAACCTGGGTATTCTCCTGGAAAAGCGCTCACTGCTGGATGAAGCGGTGGTCGCCTACAAACAGGCACTTCGCATCAAACCGGATTATGCGGATGCCCATCTTCGCCTGGCAGACGTGCGCAACAGTCGCGGCCTCCACCAGGAAGCGGTAACGCACTACAGCGAATTCCTCAAATTGAAACCGGACAGCCCGGACATACAACTGAAACTGGCCCGCATCTTTGCCCGGAACAAAGAAAACGGCCTGGCCATCGATGCCTATATCGCTTTTTTGAAGCATGCACCCGACAACGTCGATGCCAATCGCGAGATCGCGGCGCTGTACCGGGCCAAAGGCGACAATGACAAGGCTGTTGAGCATTACACCAAGGTACTGGCAAAACAGAAAGACGACATGGATACCCGCAACGCCCTGGTTTCCATCTACGTAAAAAACAAGCAGTACGACGAGATCACCGTGCTGCTCAAAGGCACAGCCGAACTGTTTCCCGATGATCCCAACAACCACTACAAGCTGGGCCTGATCTACGAATTCAAAAAAGACTACGAAAATGCTATCACCAGTTACAAGAAGGCGATAGAGATGAAAGCGGACCATGCCCGTTCGCTCAATGCACTGGGGCGCCTCTACATGAAGACCGGCCGGATCAATGAAGCCAAAGAGATGCTTGAAGCCGCTAAAAAGGCTGACCCCACTCTTGAAGAGACCGCCGTTCTACTCAACAATATCCGTGACGAATTCAACCCTGAACCACGAAAGATTTCCAAGAGCAAGAAGAGTAAATCCAGAAAAAGCAAAAAAAGCTCCAAAACCAAGAAAACAACAAAAACCGGCACCACCTCTAATAAGAAACCCGCAACTTCCAACAAGAAGAACTAGCCCGCCCCTTGAGCGACGCGAATCCTGGGGCGTGATTTCTCATCACACTGTTTCAGACCACCGGGCACTCTCATGACTGAAGACAGCTCCTCGCCATCCTATTTTTCCCACATTATCCAGATAGATGCTCAACACTGGCGCTCCCTCGATCTGGGAGAGCTGTCGCGCCTGATTTCCGAGCGATCCATCCCTGATATCATCTTCTACCGGCAACTGGCACTGCGCATGAACCGCCGCCGGGACGACACCAACCGGCCGACCATTCATGCCGGCCAGCTCAATATGTACGCGACCCTGCTCAAGGTATTTCACCACCTGATTGACGGGGTCGCCGAAAAACTGGTGCCGGATGTGCTGGCTGACGCCATGCGCCGGGCCGGACATGATCCGACCGGCCCGGCAACCGAGAAGATCGCGCGGCAGTTTGTGAAACTGTTTCCACCAGGAGACGTTCATCGCTTCAGCGGCACACACAGACAGCAAACCTCTGAACAACGCCGGGTGATCCTGCGGGAGGTCCTGCTCCTGCGGCTGGCCGCTGATAACCCGGCCCTCGACAGTTTCCGCGAGATCCTGGATGACACGCAACTGGCAGCATCAGCCCCCGTTTACCCGCAGATGGTGGCAGACATGGAACGGGCGTTGTCCCGAACGCCTTTGCTGACGGGACTGGACGTAACTCTGGCCGAGGCGCTGCGGGCGCCAATTTCGGCAAGCCCCCACTCTCTCTCCGGTCAGGTCGGCTACATCCGCGAGCACTGGAACACGCTGCTCCCGCCCGAACTGCTCGAAGAAGTACTGATTTCCTTTGACATTCTTCTGGAGGAAGAGCGTGCCTGGGGCGGCGGCGGTGAGCCGGGGCCGCCACCGGTAATGGAGTTCGGAAGGGCGGGAGCAAAGTCCGGTTCTGCGGTGTTCGGGCATACGGAGGCTGCCGGTGGGGACGGAAGCTCGGTCTTCGGCGGCTACGACTATCCCGAATACGAGCATTTTTCATCCGACGCCGACTGGATGTCCCACGTCGTCCTGATGGCGAAGATGGTCTATGTCTGGCTTCACCAACTCTCACTGCAGTATGGTCGGCCCATCACCCGCCTGGACCAGATACCGGACGCTGAACTCGACCGGCTGTCCGCAGGTGGATTCACCGGTCTGTGGCTGATCGGGATCTGGGAACGCTCGCCGGCTTCGCAGCACATCAAACAGCTGTGCGGAAATCCCGAGGCCATCGCATCCGCCTATTCGCTCTACGACTACGAGATCGCAGCCGACCTGGGCGGCTGGGAAGCTCTGCACAACCTGAAGGAACGGGCCTCCCGGCGCGGCATCCGACTGGCCAGTGATATGGTTCCCAACCATACCGGCATCTATTCGCGCTGGGTCATGCAGCACCCGGACTGGTTCGTACAGACCGACTATCCGCCCTTTCCGACCTACCAGTTCAACGGCGAGGACGTATCCTCATCCAGTGACATCGTCATCCAGATCGAGGATGGATACTGGAACAAGACTGACGCCGCCGTGGTCTTCCGGCTGATCGAACGGGGCACGGGGCGTATCCGCTACATCTACCACGGCAACGACGGCACCACGATCCCCTGGAACGATACCGCCCAGCTCAACTACCTGATCCCCGAGGTGCGCGAGGCGGTCATCCAGACCATCCTGCACGTCGCCCGCAGCTTCCCGATCATCCGTTTCGATGCCGCCATGACCCTGGCCAAGAAGCATTTCCAGCGGCTGTGGTTCCCGGTCCGCGGCCTGGGGGGCGGCATCCCCTCCCGCGCCGAACACGGCATGAGCCGCGAGGAGTTCGATACCGTCTTTCCCGTCGAATTCTGGCGTGAGGTCGTTGACCGTGTGGCGGTCGAAGTGCCGGGGACACTGCTCCTTGCTGAGGCCTTCTGGCTGATGGAGGGGTATTTCGTGCGGACCCTCGGTATGCACCGCGTCTACAACAGCGCCTTCATGAACATGCTCAAGCAGGAGGAGAACGCCAAGTATCGCCAGACCATCAAAAACGTACTGGAGTTCAATCCCGAGGTCCTCAAGCGCTTCGTCAACTTCATGAACAACCCGGATGAGAAGACCGCTGTGGAACAGTTCGGCCGTGAAGGCAAGTACTTCGGTGCCTGCGTGCTGCTGGCAACCATGCCGGGCCTGCCCATGTTCGGCCATGGTCAGATCGAGGGATATCACGAAAAATACGGCATGGAATATAAGCAATCCTACTGGAATGAAGAACCGGACGGCCACCTTGTCTGGCTCCACGAGCAGCGCATCTTTCCGCTTCTTCGACGGCGCTGGCTCTTCTCCGGCTCTGAGAATTTCGTGCTGTACGACTTTTACGCGGGTGATGCGGTCGATGAAAACGTCTTTGCCTATTCAAACCGGGTCGGTGATCAGCGCGGACTGGTGCTCTATCATAACCGCTACGCCGCCACGTCAGGCTGGATCAGGGAATCAACTGCATTTGCAGTCAAGGGCGGTGGCGACGCCATCGAGTTACGCCGTACGACACTGGCCGAGGCACTGGATCTGGTCAACGACGAACAGACGTACTACTCCTTCCGTGATCACACGCTGGGCCTCGTTTTTCTGCGAAACAGCAGGGAACTGTCGACTCAGGGACTCTACGCCGGGCTGGGCGAGTACGAGTTCCATGTATTTACCGATTTCCGTGAGATCAGGGATGATGCCGACGGCACCTGGGGCAGGCTCTGTGCGGCCCTGAACGGTCGGGGGGTGGCAGACCTGGAGGAAGAGATAAAACAGCTGCGCTATGCTGCCCTGAACAGTGCCTTCCGCGCAGTGCTGGAGATGTCGCCTTCAACCGCTGCCGGAACATCAGGAAAAAAGAAGCCCCTCGTTGCAGCCGTGCGCAACTTTCTTGCCTCCCTTGCAGCACAGACCGGGGGGCGTGCAGACAAAAAGGATACCGTTCTGGTAGAGCTGCCGTCATGCCTGGACTTTGTGGCAACGCTCACAGCCTGCAAGCCGTCTGCAAAGGCAGCCGCCCTGCTGCTCGCACGTCTTATCAGCCGGTTGGCTGATCCGTCCGGAGCGCGGGTGCTGCTGGCCTGGCTGCTACTCAAAGGCAGAAAGATTCCGCTGGAGAAGTTCGGTCTCGATTACAGCCTGAATCAATCCATCGAGCCGGGAACGGTTTCCGATACCGGTCGCACCGTTCAGCTGCTTCAGGCATTACTGGCCCTGGAAGAGTCGGGAAGCAGAGCACCAGAGGGTTCGATAGTGGAGCGGGCCTTTGCATCACCGGCCTGCTGCTCGTTCCTGCAGCGGCATGAAAGCGGCGGAACGGAATGGTTCAACAAGGAGCGCTTTGAAGAACTTCTGGAATGGATTTCGATCGTTTCACTGATGGAAAGCGTCGGGCATATACCGGCACAGCGCACGACATCAGGCCTGCTCGGCCGTATGGCCGGTGAGAACCGGCGACTGCAGGACCTGGCGGCACATGCCGGCTACCGGGCACGGTTGCTGCTCCGCCTGCTGGAGCCCGCCGTCATTGCACCTGCAGCGGTAACGAAGAAAAAAACAAGGAAGAATAACGATGTACAAGGCCGCGCTCGAAAGAATTCGCCAACGACACCGGACCACAAAGTACCCCGCTGAACCGGCGGTACTCCCGGATTTGTTCCGGGGTTATCCACGCCTCGATCAGAACCGATGCCCGACCGGCTGCCAGAACTGCACCGACGTCTGTCCGACCGGCGCAATCAACAGCTGCACCGGATTATCGCTGGACATGGGCAGGTGCCTGTTCTGCCCCGAATGTGTCCGGGTCTGCCCGACCGGCGCGGTTGCATTCGACCGCGACGAGAAACTGGCTGCATCCGAACGGAAAAACCTTGTGGTCCGCCAGGGTGAAGAGCGCCGGATGGCAGATTCCATGGGCAAAGAGTTGGTCTCGCTTTTCGGCCGTTCATTCAAGCTGCGTGAAGTCAGTGCCGGCGGCTGCAATGCCTGTGAGGCTGACACCAACGTCCTCTCCACCGTCGGTTTCGACCTGGGACGCTTCGGAATCCAGTTTGTGGCCTCACCCCGTCATGCTGACGGCATGTACGTCACCGGGCCGGTTACCGAAAACATGCGTATCGCCCTGCTCAAGACCTGGGAAGCGATTCCGGGCCCGAAGGTGGTTATTGCCGCCGGAGCCTGCGCCATCAGCGGCGGACCCTATCGCGGCAACCCGGAGGTGCATGACGGCGTCGACTCCTTCCTTCCCGTAGACCTGTACATCCCCGGCTGTCCGCCCCACCCCCTGACGATCCTCGATGGCTTGCTTCGGCTGATCGGCAGATTGTAGTTCCAACGGTCCATTACGGATAAACCAACGTGGCAATCCGTGTTTCTTCAGGATCAGTTTGTGATGCCTTACGCGCATTTCGAAATACATGGCCTGCAGAGAGAGAGCTTCGCCAGGGAATACGGCACAGGCTGCCATTGCCCTGCTTGAGCAAAGGAAATTCAACCATACCTTGGAGGAATCACTCGCGACAGGCCTGCGGCGGTAACGTTTCGTCCGCCCCCTGTCTTCCGGTTCATTCCACTAAAACACCGAGAACTTGATATATTTGCGCGGTTGTTCCTTGAAATCCTTGACCAGAGCATCCACATCCTCAACCATCCGGTTCATGCGGTCGTAGAGCTCCTTGTCATTCACCAGCCGTCCGGCAGTCCCCTCGCCGTTATTGATCTTGACGGTAATGTTTTCAATGGACTTGACTGAATTGTCCGCCCGGGTGAGCAGCGACAGGCCCTTGTCATAAAACTCCCGGTCATTTATCAACAGTCCCAGGGTGCCGTCCTTGGAGGTTATCTTCTTGTTGAGTTCGCGCACGTCATCGGCAGCCTGATTGCTCTTTTCCGCAAGGGCGACCAGCTTATCGTAGAGCGATTTGTCGTAGATCAACTTATTCAGCGTACCGTTAGAAGCCTGAATATCATGCAGGGTCCGGTCAGCACGTTCAAGAATCCTGATAAGCCGGTCGTAAGGCTCAGGGCTTCGGGCAAGCTTGCCAAGTGTGCCATTGCCGCTGTTGATCGTGACGGCCAGCGAGTTCAACTCACCGGTGAGATTGACGATATTATGGTACAGTGCCGGATCGGTAGTCAACTTGCCCAGGGTCCCCTTACCCTGGGTGATGCTGTCGACAATCGTGTTCAAGCGGTCAAAGGTGGTACCGGCCTTCTGGACTACATCATCAAGCTTGGCAACCGTAGTCCCCTGCAGAACGGTGGCCGGTATCTCCGAATACTGCGCAGACGGAGTGATGTCCACGTATTTTTCCCCCATCAGCCCGCGGGTCTTGATGGTGATCCTCGAATCAGTGCCGATCTTGCGCAAGGCTTTATGATCAGCCTCCAGCAGGATCTCCACCTGATTGGTGCGCGTCGGGTCGGAGAAAGCGATATGGGTAACAACACCCACATCCACTCCGGCCAGCCAGACCGGGGCACCTTCCTTGAGACCTGCCACATCGTCCATCACGATCCGCAGTTCACCCTTGGAAATGAACATCTTGGTCTTCTGCCCCATCAGCAGGACTCCGCCTGCAATACAGACCAGGGCCACAAGAATGAACACCCCGGCCCGAACCTGCGCCCAGCCTATGCGATTACTTCGTTCCATGTGATTCCCGCCTGTTCAAGGTCATGTTATACAAACAGCGACTCGACCGTGGGCCGCAAAAACTGCTGCACTTCCGGCAAACGGCTTTCCCGCATCTCCTCCTGTGTACCTTCGAAGATCATGCGTGCCTGGTGCAGAAAGGTAAAACGCTGCGATGTTCTGAAGGCAGTCTCCAGATCATGGGTCACCATCAGGGTCGTCTTGCCTTCGGCCTGCAGGCGCTGCATCAGATTACAGATATTGTACACGCCGATCGGATCCAGCCCGGTGGTCGGTTCGTCAAAGAAGATGTAATCGGGGTCGGCAGCCAGGGCCCGGGCAATGGCGACCCGTTTTTTCATGCCCCCCGAGAGTTCGGCCGGGTAGAGGTCAAGAGCCGGCTCAACACCCACGAAGCTGAGTTTCTCACGGATAATCTGTTCGATCTCCACCTGTGAGAGACGCCCCTCCTCGAACAGGCGATAGCCGACATTCTCACCTACGGTCATGGAGTCGAACAGTGCGCCCCCCTGGAAGACAATGGCAATACGCTTGCGAAGCTCCATGAAATCGGATTCTGGCACGCCGGTGATACACACATCACCGATGCAGACCCTGCCGGCATCGGGCTGCAGCAGCCCCAGCAGGAGTTTGAGGATGGTCGTCTTCCCTGCGCCGCTGATCCCCAGGATGGTACGGTTGACGCCCCGCTCAAGGCTGAAGTCAAAATCCTCCAGGATCCGCCTGCCACCAATCGTGTAGGACAGCTTTTCCATCCGGATTGAGTCGGAGCTTGTCATGGCGATTCAAGCCCCCCCATGGTACGGATGGTCTGCCATTCGGCCGCTGTCACCGGCTGGATCGAAAGGCGGCTGCGCTTGACCAGCGGCATGTCTCCCAGGAACGGATGCCCCTTGATAGCCTCCAGTGTCACCTGTTTCCGTAGCGGTTCCCGGTAGCGAACGTCTACCATGTACCAGATCGGATTGCCGGGAGAGGCCTTGGGATCAAAATGCTCCCCTCCCGGATCAAGAGCCGTGAAATCGGGATATCCTCCCCTGACAACCTCCGCTATGCCGACTACCGCCGGCTCAGGGATATTGCTGTGATAAAACAGTATCAGGTCGCCGGGCTTGATGGAGTCTCGCAGGAAGTTGCGCGCCTGGAAGTTGCGCACCCCGTCCCAATGCTCGGTCATATCCGGCCGGTTCTTCAGGTCGTCAAAAGAGAAACAGCCCGGTTCGGTTTTGAAAAGCCAGAAAGCCATCAGTTCACCTGAACACGACAAAAACTTTGGTAATAAAGAAATCGGACATCAGGATCAGCACCGATGACAGCACCACAGCCTGTTTTGCTGCATTGCCCACCCCTTCGGCCCCGCCTCGGGTGTTCAGGCCGATATAACAGCCGGTCAGCGTGATGATCATTCCGAAAAAAACCGGTTTGACCAGACCCTCGATCAGGTCCTGAAAAACCATGAACTGGGGAAGGCCTTTAATGTACATGGTCGGATTGATACCGTAGCCGGCGGACATGATATAGCCCCCCACCAGCGAGATGAGATCCGTAACGACCGTCAGCAGCGGCATAGCCAGCAGCATGGCCTTCATGCGCGGCACAACCAGACGCTGTATGATATCGGTACCTTCGACCCGCATGGCGTCTACCTGCTCGGTGACCACCATCGTGCCCAGTTCCGCGGTAATCGCCGACCCGACCCGGCCGGCCACCATCAGCGAGGCCAGCACGGGCCCGAGTTCCTTGATCATGGTGGCAGCCACCATGCCACCCACATAACTGGTTGCGGCAAAGGGCTTGAGCTGGATCAGTGCCTGCAGTGCCATGACCATACCGGTGAAGAGACCGGTCAGGATACAGATGAAGAGTGAGGAAAAGCCGAGCTTGTCAAACTGTATGGCGAATTCGCGGTAATAGAAGGGGCGGCGGAACATGCGCAGCAGGCTGCGGCCTGCCAGGAAAAAATATTCCTGCAGGTCGTTGAAAAAATGGAGCATCTTTTTGTCGATAACGGAAATACTCACTCAGGACCTGGAATCACTGCCCGGTCGCCGGCAGCTGGTGGAATAGAACGGTTTCTTCCTGTGGCACTATATCAGCTAACCAGCCGACTGTTCAATTTAAATCACTTTTGCAGGGGGCTGCACCCCTCACGGGCTGAAGCTGGCCGGAACATCTGCCTACATCTGCAGAACGACCCGCAAGCCGAAGGCCTTCTCCAGAAGATCTTTCTTGGCGTTCGCCCCGAAGAGCTCCACCGACATGTCTTCGTCCCCCTTCAGATTCACCGTGAAGAGTGTGCCCCCGAATGAGCAGGCTACCGCCTGGACCGCCGAACTCCTGCGACGGTCCAGGCCGTCAGCCAGGCGCAGTATGCCCCCCAGCCGTTCAACCCGCTGCCGGTCACCCTCGTTGAGCGCCTGAAAGGTTTCGTGCTTGCGCTTGGGGAGCGATTTTCGGTGGTAACGGGCGATCTGGGCAATCAGCTCCCGCTCACGGGGGGGGAAACCGAACAATTCCGCATGGCGGATGAGATGATAGGAGTGTTTATGGTGACTGCTGTAGGCGATGAAATAGCCGACATCATGAAGCAGGGCAGCGGCTTCCAGCAGCTTCCTGTCGGATTTTTTCAGGTTAAATGGTACGGAAAGGCCGTCGAATACCGATAGTGCCAACCGGGCCACATGCAGGGAATGTGGCTCGTCTACATGGCAGGACCTGACGAAATCAAGGGCCGATTCCCGCCAGGTACGGGGTGAAGACGCGGCCGGAATCAGGCCGTGCTTCTCCATGGCCCTGATAATCAGACCCTCGCGAATGCCACGCTCATTGACCAGAAGCTGATTGGCTCCGAAAAAGCGCATCAGTTCTTCAACAACAGCGATACCGGCCACGATGATATCGGCCCGGTCTGCATTCAGGCCCGGCACCAGCCGCCGCTCCGCCAGGCTCTTACGTGTCAGCATGGCCAGCAGATGGACAACCTCGGAACGAAGCACCTCGTAGCCGTGAATAGACGCATAGGATTTCCCGAGGGCACTCATCGCCATGGAGCCGATAGCGGTTGTCGTTCCGCCTGACCCGATCAGCGTATGCAGCTGGACCTTGGAGCGGTCTATCTTTTTTTTCAGCTGGTCCCGGACATGACGCTGCAGTTTTTGCAGATCAGCAACCCCGGCAGGATCGTGCTTGAGAAACTGCTCAGTCATGACCACCGCTCCCAGATCAAGCGAGTAGCACTCTTCGATATGGCTGCCCAGGGCGGTGGTGATCTCCAGGCTCCCGCCGCCGATATCGAACACGGCATAGCGCTTGTATTCCATGTCGAAATGGCGTTGGGCGGAGGCCATGGCCAGTTCTGCCTCCTCGATACCCGAGATAATCCTGATCTCGTGACCAAATTCCCGGGAAAGGGCATCCAGCAGCTCCTGGCCGTTACTGGCGCTGCGCATGGCGCTGGTGGCAATCGCCTCAACCGCACCCACCTTCAGGCCCGCGATCAGTTTCCGGAAGCGGGCGACCGCCGCCAGAGCCCGTGCCGAAGCCTGTGGCGATATGGCCCCGGTTTTGGCAAGCTGCTCACCGAGCCTGACCGTGCTTTTCTCATCATCCAGAACCCTGTAGCCCCCCTTGCCGTCGGCTTCCACCACAATACAGCGGATCGAGTTGGTTCCTATATCCATGGCGGCCAGTCGTTGTGTATTCATGCTCGGGTGCTCCTCACAGGGTGAAGGTGTACTGCAGTGGCCGGGTAGAGGCTTTCTCGATGAACCGCGCCAGGTATGCGGCGGAATCCCTGTCTAGTGCAGATGCGATCTCGTCGCGCTCGTGCCGTGGGAGCGACAGATCAGCACACAAGGCAGCGAACTCGACCATGTCGTTCAGGCTCCCCAACAGCGTCTGATACTCTTTCAGGGCCTCCAGCGTGGAGGAATAATCCTGCCGGCTCACCTGCCCGAGGGCCTCCAGAAGGTAGCGCCATTTTTTGATTGCGATCCTGAGCCGGTGACGCGTCTCGGCATTCTCCTGGATCGTTGCCGGAACAAGCAGGTCATAGACAGCCTGAAAGCGCTGGAGAGAGGTGTCCGACAGGTAGACCTGCAGCACGTTATCATTATGCGGGATTCCGGCCAGCCCTGACACGGCTTCGCGGAGCATCCTGTCCATTTCCTCCCGGGGAAAGGACTTCAGAAGATCGGTGACCGCCTTCATCTCCTGCACTCTGGCTGCAGAGAGCGCCGCACGCACGGCAGGAAGCGACACCGGCATGGCCCCGAAATAGACGACAGCCTCATCGATGTTGCGCAGAAGTCCCAGTTCCCGGGTAACCCGCCGGAGCCGCTTTGTAATCTGCCTGACGGCCCGGCCGGCAATATACGGGGCAAACAGGCCGGCCGTCGAACGAATCCGGCGCGAAACGACCCGCAAGTCATGGATGGAATCGATATCCCGCTGTTTGAGAACACGTTCCCGCAGGTCACAGAACTCGTTCCACTGCGAGAAGAGCACTATTCCTGCCCGCTCGCCGATCCCGACAGTATCTGCATTCTTCTTTTTCACGTCTGGCTGGCTGCCTTTTTCCGCTGCTGAGTTATCGAAGAGGGAAATCACCTGTAGTATATGCTCTGTAGATCGCATTGCAAGAGTTGTAATCGATTTCCCGGAATGAGTCGGAAGGACGGGGAGGCAGAAGGCAGGATTCTCTGCTGCAGGCAGTTAAGATACGCTCAACGGGCGACAGGCATCAGGCCCCGCGCAATAAGCCATGCATTGGTTGCATGTGCCGATCCGGAGGGTCGGCGGCAATACGCGGCAAGATCATCCATGGTATCGATATCCTGGCGCGGCTCCAACAGACGATATGACAAACCATGGTCAGAGCAGGCAGCGACCGTCATCTCCAGAACATAGGGCGTGCTCCAGGGAATTCCTTGGAAGATCAAGCTGTTATAACGTCCTCTCGTGGAGGCCACCAGACAGTAGCCTCCGTCAAAGGCCGGTGAAATAACTATGTCGTAAAGTTCCAGAGCTTCCCGTGCGGAACTCAGCAGGCCGGTATCAATGCCGGGGATGTCGCTGCCGGTCAGAATGACCCCGGTTGCACCGGCAGCGAACGACCGTTCGAATGCCGCACTCATCCGCTCGCCAAGGGATTCACCCTCCTGCCCGAAGATCAGGTCGGCCGACCCGGTCCATTCAGGCGGCAGACCGGCTGCGTCCCGTCCGTCATGGAAGAGGAGCAGGGGAAGACCGCATGCCTTGACATTGGCAAGGCCGTCCGCAACCATGGCCCGATAGAGATCGCAGGCAGGCTCGTCGCCCAGGTCAGTGGCCAGTCGCGTCTTGACCCGTCCCGGAACCGGGTGACGCACAAATATCGCTGCAACAGTCTGCAGGTGCAGAGGTGTCATTCCAACAGGTCCTTTCCGGTAACATTGATGGTGAACCGGGCCTGCTGCCGCATCGTCAGCGTCAGTCATA
This sequence comes from Geobacteraceae bacterium, assembly GCA_016720395.1. Lineage (GTDB taxonomy): Bacteria > Desulfobacterota > Desulfuromonadia > Geobacterales > Pseudopelobacteraceae > CAIPTY01. Next base: position 78,596 of record JADKKR010000002.1, read on the forward strand.
CTTCACCTGGCCGGCCTGACGCAGCATAAACAAAAAGCCCTTCTGCGTAAAGCAGAAGGGCTGAATTGTATGGCGTCCCCTACCGGATTTGAACCGGTGTCGCCGCCGTGAAAGGGCGGTGTCCTGGGCCGGGCTAGACGAAGGGGACGTTTGTATTACTATCACACCTGTTCCGCCGAAGCGGTCCCTGGCCCAAAGCAGGCGCGATAGACGTGAATATATACCGGAAGAAAAATCCGGAGTCAATATTTTTTTAGCAACTATGAATATTTTTTCCCGTTTCAGTGCCATACCGTGAGCGTTACCCGCCGGCGGGACACCTGCTGAAAAACAAAAAGGGCTTACGGAATATCCGTAAACCCTTGAATGTTTGGTGAGCCGCGTTGGGGTCGAACCAACGACCACCTGATTAAAAGTCAGGTGCTCTACCGACTGAGCTAGCGGCTCGAAAGAATTGATCTTATACCGCAGCACCGGTATCAAGTCAACATTTTTTATCTCTGATTTCAGTTTTTTCAATCACAGACCACAGCACCCTTGCACGGGACAGCTCCTTGCGTTACCTTGTGAAAGCCGCTGTCAGCCGGTTACAGCGAGTCCCGGAGGATCACCATGAACCATGTAGTACTTGCCAGATGCGACGATTATGACGTGTCCCGGATGCGGTCCGCAATCATCCGGCTGCTCGAACCGATCGGTGGAATCGGGGCCTTCGTCAAGGCCGGCGAAACGGTACTGCTCAAACCGAATATGCTGTCGGTCAAGTCGCCCGAGCAGGCCGTAACCACCCATCCTGCCGTGGTACGTGCCGTAGCTGAACTGGTCCGCGAGGCAGGGGGCCTGGTACTGGTCGGAGACAGCCCCGGCATCGGCGGGTTTCAGAGGGTTGCCGACAAGAGCGGTATTGCCCGTGCAGCCCAGGAGAGCGGCGCTGAACTGGTCGAATTCGATGACACCGTCGAACTGCCCGGAAGCGGCACCTTCCGGCGTATCACCCTTGCCAGGGCTTATTGGGAAGCTGACAAGATCATAAACCTCCCCAAGCTGAAGACGCACGAGATGATGACCATGACCTGTGCCGTAAAAAATCTGTTCGGCGCAGTCGTGGGAACCGAAAAAGCAGGCTGGCACCTCAAGGCCGGGGCTTCGCGGGAGCAGTTTGCCCGGCTTTTGCTGGAAATCTATCTGCTGAAGAAGCCGGCACTGACTATAGTGGATGCGGTTGTCGCCATGGAAGGCAACGGGCCGGGGAGCGGAGACCCGCTGCAGGTGGGGGCACTGATTGCCGGAGTCAATCCCGTGGCGATCGACATGGTGGCCGGGCGCCTGGCAGGCATCCCGGCGGAATTACTGCATGTGGAGCGTACGGCGCGGAGCATGGGTCTCGAAGGGGCATCGTGGGAGGAGATAGAAATCAGCGGAGCCCCCCTGGACAGCTTCCCGACCAAGCCATTCCGGCTGCCGACCGGACTGGATGTGCAGTTCGGGCTTCCGAAATTTTTAAGCACCGCCCTCAAACGGCAGCTGACCTCGTTCCCGGATGCCGACCGGCAGCGCTGTGTCCTGTGCGGAATATGCCGGGATGCCTGTCCGCCAGCGGCCATAGAAATAAAAAACAGCGCCCTGACCGTCGATCAAGGGCGCTGCATTCGCTGTTGGTGCTGTCGTGAGCTCTGCCCCCACGATGCCATGCTGGTGAGGCGAAGCCTCCTGCTGAAAATCGTTTCCGCCCTTGCAGGGCGCAGCAGCTATGCGTCTTCCTCTTCTGCCCCGAGCGGTATTTCGCGATAGGCCCGCTCCTCCTCGAAGCGCTTGGTCTGTGCCTGGAGTTTTTCCAGGTCCGACTTGCACTTGACGCAATGCCGGGCAAAAGGCATGGCCTTCAGCCTGCCCATTGGGATCTCCTCTTCACACTCCTCGCAGACCCCGTATTCATTTTCATCGATCCGCAGCAGGGCCTCGTCTATGGCATGGACCTTCTCCCGCTCGCGGTCTCCAAGCAACAGCCCCAGCTCCCGGTCACGCTCGGAGGAAGCCTGGTCATAGATGTCGCCGCTCGGTTCACCGATAAGTGTCGTATCGGCTCCGTTTTTGAGTGATTTGGTTATCTCTCGCAGGGTATCCTCTTTCATCTGCAGGAGGATATCCCGAATTTCCTTCCATTTCTGTTTCTTCGGCTTTATCGCCATGTATGTGCTCCCGTGCGCTGATTGTAGAATTATCCGGAAAATGGCGGCAGAATATTGCAGAAAACAGCCGGATTGTCAAGCCAAAAGCCTGATCAGTCGACAATCTCGCCGATCAGATCATAGTCCGATGAGTCGGTGATCCGGAGGGTCACGATGTCGCCCACGTCAGCTGTCCCGGCAGTGATATAGACCTGTCCGTCGATATCCGGGGCCTGGCGGGATGAGCGCCCCTTGAGGAGCAGCTCGGTCTCTTCGCTGTAGCCCTCGACAATCACCTGTTCTGTCTGACCGATCAGCCCCCGGTTGTGGCGAAACGAAAGGCGCCCCTGGGCACGCATCAGCTTGCGGTAGCGCTCGCGCTTGACCCGCTCAGACACCTGCTCCGGCATCTCGGCGGCGGGCGTTCCCTCCTCCCGGGAATAGCAGAAGACTCCCAGACGATCGAAGCGGGTCTGCTCGACGAAATGCATCAGGGTTGAGAAGTCCTCAAAGGTCTCACCGGGAAAACCGACGATCAGCGATGTACGCAGCGCGATCCCGGGAATCCGGCTACGCAGCCGGGCGATCAGGTCACGGATCTGCTGCTCGCTGCTGCGGCGCTTCATGGCCTTGAGCACCGGGTCACTGATATGCTGGATCGGGATGTCCAGGTACTTGCAGACCTTGGGTTCGTCGCGGATCAACTCGATCAGGCTGTCCGTAATGCCGTCGGGGTAGGCGTACAGCAGACGTATCCAGCGCAGGCCCTCAATGGCAGCCAGGCGGCGGATCAGCGCCTCCAGGGTGGAGCCGTCACTCAGGTCGCTGCCGTAGCGGGTGATATCCTGGGAGATCACATTGATCTCCTTGACGCCCCGGGAGACCAGTTTTTCAGCCTCGGCCACCAGCGCCTCCAGCGGACGGGAGCGATAGGCGCCTCGCAGCTGCGGGATGATGCAGTAGGAGCAGCAGTTGGAGCACCCCTCACCGATCTTCAGATAGGAATACCAGGCCGGTGACGAGTTGAGCCGGGGCAGGGACTCGTCATAGATGTAATCCGGATCGCCGACGTAGCGCAGCTGGCCCTCTGTCCCGCCTTTCTCGGCCAGGATCTCGGCGATGCGCGGGTAGTCGCCGGTGCCGATGAAGATGTCGACCTCGGGCAGCTCATGGGCCAGCTCTTCCTGATAGCGCTGGGGCAGACAGCCGGAAACGATCAGGGTGTGACAGCGGCCGTCGTGTTTGCGTTCTGCCAGATCGAGGATCGCATCGATGCTCTCCTGCTTGGCCTCCTTGATGAAGGAGCAGGTGTTGACGATGATGACATCGGCATCCTTCTCGTCGGTGGTGATCTCATACTCCTGCCTGGAGAGCACGCCCAGCATGACCTCTGCATCAACCAGGTTCTTCGGGCAACCCAGGCTGACCATGCTGACTTTTTGTTTTACGGTATCGCTCAAAGTATCCTCACTCAATTATTCCCTGAAATTCAGAAACTGCATCTCAACATCAATGTCCGACCCCTTGAGGAGCTGGATCGCGTCCTGAAGATCGTCACGGTTCTTGCCGGTGACCCGCACCTGGTCATCCTGGATCTGGGCCTGCACCTTGAGCTTGGCCTCCTTGATGGCGGCAATGATATCCTTGGCCTTTTCCTTGGATATGCCCTGTTGGACCGTGATGATCTGCCGCACCAGGCCGCCCGAAGCCGGCTCGACCTTGCCGTACACAAGCGCCTTGATGGAGATGTTGCGCTTGAGGAACTTGGACTGCAGCACGTCCACCACAGCCTTCAGCTTGTAGTCATCATCAGCCAGGATCTTGACCGAATCCTTCTCCGGCGTGATCTGGCACTTGGAACCCTTGAAATCATACCGCTGGCCGATTTCCTTGACCGCCTGGTTGACGGCGTTGTCAACCTCCTGCATATCAACCTTTGAAACAATGTCGAATGACGGCATGTTTAAACCTCCAGAAAAATATTCAGTGCTCTCACTCGCTCACTACGTTCGCTAGAGCTCACAGAGGCACAGAGAAATTCTAACTATGGCTGTCTGGCTTTCTCTCTGAGTGCTCTGTGTACTCTGTGAGAGAGTGGTTTTTGATTATGCGACGCAAAAATGAGTACCACAGGTATTACGGTTTTATGACCTCGACCCCTTCCGGGATCTTGAAACTGAATCTGCTGTTAGCCAGACCTTTATTGACCCTGACGCGGCTGTACTCGATGCGGGTCTGATTGCCACCGGCATCGTGGATCACCGAGGCAAGCACGGGAAAGATGCCCTGCACGCTACCGTCCCGCTGGAAAGACTCCACGGCAGCGGCTGAAACGGTCAACTGCAACTTCGCCAGCACGGCGGACGGGTTTTTGGGCAGCAGCTCAAGCTGATAATTGCCGTTTTTGTCCAGAGGCTCTTGTGCAAAACTTGCGTTGAAATCACGTGAGACGTGGCCGAGACCGGTCAGGTAGTTCAGGGCAATGGAATTGCCTCCCTTGAACATGGCCGTCACGCTGCTGACTATCACCTGCTTGTTCTCGGGCAGGTAGAACCAGACCTGCTTGCCGTTGGAGACAATCTGCTGTTTCGGTTTCAGATAATTAAAACGAAACATGGCCGTTGCAGAGGCCGGTTTTTTCAGGAGCAGTTCACCGCTGCCCCTCTGTTCGCGGTTGACGCCGGAAATGACTGTTTTCTGGGCAAAATCGGCCTGGACATCCTGCAGCGAAGCGTACCCCTTTTCCAGGGCCGAGATCACATCCTGCAGGCCGGCCTTCTTTTCGGCACCCCACAGCTGTGTGGAAAGCACCGCCAGAATCAGCAGCGACATCATCACGCATAGTATCTTTTGCATTACCGTCGCCTTTTCATGTGTAGCAGATTTTTCCGGCAGCCACTGTGCCACAAGCACTCCGGTATCGCAACCGCTTTTGACCGGTGGGCGGGGTCGTCAGACAAGGGTGCTGGCATCCACCACAAACACGATACGCCCGTCACCCGTGATTGTCCCGCCGGTAAGACTCTTCATGCGACTCAACGGAATGCCGAGCGGCTTTACGAAGATCTCTTCCTGCCCGAGGAATTTATCGGTGACCAGTCCCGTCATGACGCCACCGGCCTCGCTTACTACAGCAGGGACAATCGTGACCGTCCCCCGGGGCAGTGGCTGATCGAGCAGTCGGTTAAGGCTCTTGAGGGGTATATGCCTTCCAGCCAGGGCAAAAACCTTGCGCCCGGCCTCCTCAAAGATATCGCTGCGCTTGAGCTCGATGGTGCGGGAAACCGTATTGACCGGAAAGGCCAGGGTAAGCTTGCCGCACTCCACCAGCAACGCATGGATGATTGAAACCGTGATCGGCAGCCGCAGGGTAAAGCGGCTTCCCCGGCCCGCCTCAGACTCGATCGCCAGTGTTCCGCCCAGGACATGAACCGCAGTTTTGACCACATCCATACCGACACCCCGTCCGGAAACGTCACTGACTTCGGCAGACGTTGAGAATCCGGGGGTACAGATCAGCATCAAGGCAGCCTGGCGGGAGATATTGTACGCCTGGGCCGGAGTGAGGAGCCCTTTTTCAACCGCTTTCTGAGCGAGCCGTGCGGGGTCCATGCCACAGCCGTCATCGGCGACGGTGATATCCACGTGGTCCTTGTCCCGGGCAACGCTTATGGTGACAACACCGCCCGGTGCCTTCCCGGCCGCAACGCGGGCATCCGGGATCTCCATGCCGTGATCCACGGCATTTCGCAGGATATGAACCAGTGGTTCGGTGATCTCTTCCAGGATACCCCGGTCAAGCTCGATCTCCTTGCCTTCAATCTGCACGGAGACCTCTTTGCCCTGCTTGCGGGCCAGGTCACGCACCAGACGGGGGAACCGTTCTGCAACAACAGCAAAGGGGAGCATGCGTGCCTTGAACACCTCGTCACGCAGTTCGCGGAAGAAGGGCTGAAAGCTGGTGGAGCGGCTCGTCCAGCGCCGGGCCGGCATGCCGGCGGGCTTGAACCTTCAGGCGGTGCCGGGTAGTGAGCAGCTCTCCGGTGATGTTCACCAGCCGGTCAAGGGTATCGGTTTTGATGCGAACACTTTTGAAAGAATCAGATTGGCGGAACTGATGTCGCCTGTTCGGAGATTCCGCTGCCGCAACGGCTGGCCCCTCAACGGCAGGCGGGTGGTCCGGACTCTGCGCACCGGCTGAAGCGTCTGGCGTGTAGGACTCCAGGCGCCCGATCAGGGCGGCTGCATCCGGCTGCTCCCCCTCTCCGTTCTCGATGACGGTAACCATGCCGGACAGGAGATCGCTCGCCTCCAGGAGAAGATCGGCCAGAGCCGGGCAGAAGGCGATTTCATCACTGCGCACCTTGCCGAGAAGGTCCTCCATCCGGTGGGCCAGAGTCGTGATCGCCTCAAACTGCATGGTTGCAGCCATCCCCTTGAGAGAGTGGGCATGACGGAACATCTCGTCGATGATCGGCCGGTCGGAGAGAGTGCCCTCGATCTGAACGATCAGTTCATTGAACGTGGCAAGGTGATTTCGGGACTCGGAAACAAACAGATCCCGGTAGGGGGACATGTCCATGGGCTAAGCCTCCAGGCTGCCCAGGGCTGCAAGGACCTTTTCCGGCGTGAATGGCTTCTGGATGAAGGCTTTGGCACCATGATCCAGAGCTTTTTTGATGATCTGCTCCTGGCCGATGGACGAACAGATAACCACCTTGGTCTGGGGTCGGACCTTGAGTATGGAATCCAGCAGATCGAGTCCGTTCACGTCCGGCAGAATGATGTCCAGGATGACGATATCCGGGTTGTGGTCATGGAGGGTTCTCATGGCCTCGATGCCGCTGGCCGCCTCGGCTACGACGGTGTAGCCCTTATCCTTGATGATGGCGCGCAGGATATTGCGCATAAAGACGGCATCGTCGACGATCACCACAGTTGCACTCATACGACCTCCACTCACTACCCCTTGAGTTTACTCAGCAACAGCTCGTTTACAACAGTCGGGTTGGCCTTGCCCTTGCTGGCCTTCATGACCTGCCCGACAAAAAAGCCGAACAGCTTGTCCTTGCCGGAGCGGTATTCCTCCACCTGTCCGGCCTCCCGGGCCAGGATTTCATCGATGATTGACTCGATGGCGCCGCTGTCGGAAACCTGGACCAGACCCTGCTCCTCAACGATGGCAGCCGGTTCCTTGCCGCTCCGCCACATCTCATCGAAGACCGTTTTGGCAATCTTGCCGGAAATGGTCCCGACGTCGATCAGCTTGAGCAGCTCAACCAGCAGACGCGGCGAAATCGGGCAGGTGCCAATCGATGTGCTGCTGTCATTCAAACTGCGGGTGATTTCGCCCATCACCCAGTTGGAAACCGCCTTGGCATTCGCGCCAAGCGCGACGCAGGCTTCAAAATAGTCAGCCAGTTCGCGACTGGCGGTCAGCACCTCGGCATCGTAGGCGGGCAGGGAGAATGCCGCCATGAAGCGCTGTCTCCGGCACTCCGGCAGCTCCGGCAGTTCCTGCCGTGTCTGCTCTACCCAGGCGGCGTCGATTACCAGCGGCACCAGGTCGGGATCGGGGAAGTAGCGATAATCGTGGGCCTCTTCCTTGCCGCGCATGGAGCGGGTCTTTCCCGCATTGGGATCGAACAGGCGCGTCTCCTGGACCACCCTGCCGCCATCCTCGATCAGGTCGATCTGGCGCTGGATCTCGTACTCGATGGCCTGCTTGACGAACTTGAACGAGTTGACGTTCTTGATCTCGGCCCGCGTGCCGTATACGTCAGAGCCCACCGGCATGACCGAGACATTGGCGTCGCAGCGGAAACTGCCCTCCTCCATGTTGCCGTCGCAGATGCCGAGCCAGGTCACGATCTGGTGAAGTTGTTTCAGATAGGCAACCGCTTCATCGGACGAGCGCAGGTCCGGTTCGGAAACGACCTCCAGCAGCGGTGTACAGGCCCGGTTCAGGTCGACGCCCGAGCCTTCCTCCAGGCCGGAGACTTCGCCATGCACCAGCTTGCCGGCGTCTTCCTCCATATGGATACGGGTGATCCCGATACGCTTGAGTTCCTGCCCTTCTACCTGAATATCAAGCCAGCCGCGCTGACAGATCGGGTCCTCGAACTGGCTGATCTGATAGCCCTTGGGCAGATCGGGGTAAAAATAGTTCTTACGGGCGAAGATGCTGCGGGGTGTGATGGAGCAGTTGGTGGCCAGGCCGGCCTTGATGGCGAACTCGACCACCTTTTTGTTCAATACCGGCAGCGCACCGGGCAACCCCAGACAGACCGGACAGGTCTGGGAGTTAGGCTCGGAGCCGAAGGAGGTGGAACAGCCGCAGAAGATCTTGGAATCTGTCTTGAGCTGGACGTGGACCTCAAGACCTATGACCGGTTGGAATCGCATCAGATCACCGCCTTTCTGGTGTGCCACTCCGTCACCTGCTCAAAGGCGTGGGCAGCGCGGAGAATGGTCTCCTCACAAAAAGGTTTTCCGATCAGCTGCAGCCCGATGGGCAGGCCGTCGGAACTGAATCCGGCCGGTACCGACAGGGCGCAGGTCCCCGCCAGGTTAACCGGGATCGTAAAGATATCGGACAGGTACATCTGCAGCGGGTCGTCGGCCTTTTCGCCGATCCTGAAGGCAGGAGTCGGTGCCACCGGGGTCAGGATCACATCCACTCCCTCGAAGGCCCGCATAAAATCCTGCATGATCAGGGTCCGCACCTTCTGGGCCTTGACATAGTAGGCATCGTAGTAGCCGGAGGAGAGCGCATAGGTGCCGAGCATGATGCGCCGCTTGACCTCGGCCCCGAAACCCTGGCTGCGGCTCTTCGTGTACATGTCCAGCAGGCCGGAGGCCTCTTCGGCGCGGTGGCCGAAACGGACGCCGTCGTAGCGCGCCAGGTTGGAGCTGGCCTCGGCCGTGGCGATCAGGTAGTAGGTCGCCACCGCGTAATCGGTATGGGGCAGGGAGATGTCGACAAACTCTGCCCCCAGCTGCCGATAGGTTTCAATGGCGGCATCCATCGCCTTCTGGACATCCGGGTCGAGTCCGGCGATGAAGTACTCCCTGGGCAGGCCGATGCGGAGGCCTTTGACGGTGCCGGTCAGGACGGCGGTATAGTCCGGCACCGGAGTGTTGACACTGGTCGAGTCTTTCGGGTCGTATCCGGCAACAGCCCCAAGCAGGATGGCGCTGTCGGTCACATCACGGGTCAGCGGCCCGACCTGGTCGAGCGACGAGGCGTAGGCGATGACGCCGTAACGCGACACACGGCCGTAGGTCGGCTTCAGCCCTACGCAGCCGCAGTGCGAGGCCGGCTGGCGGATGGAACCGCCCGTGTCGGTGCCCAGGGTGGCCGTGGCCTGGCGGGCGGCGACGGCAGCCGCCGAACCGCCCGAAGAACCGCCCGGGATGCGGGTCGTGTCCCAGGGATTGCGAACCGTCCCGAAGGCGCTGGATTCATTGGAGGAACCCATGGCAAATTCGTCCTGGTTAAGCTTGCCCAGCAGCACCACACCGCGCTGCTTGAGTTTTTCCCAGGACGTCGCGCTGTAGGGAGGCACGAAGTTGCTCAGTATGCGTGAACCACAGGTCGTGCGGATGCCTTCGGTCAGGAAGATATCCTTGAGGGCCAGCGGTATGCCGGTCAGCACATCCATCCGTCCGGCCGCTATGCGCCTGTCGGCCGCCTCGGCGTCCGCCAGGGCCTGCCCGGCGGTGACCGTAATGAACGAGCCGATCTGCGGCTCAACCGCCTCTATGCGTGCCAGCATGGCCCTGGTCGCCTCCACCGAGGAGACCTCCCCGGCCTTCAGCGAGCGATGCAGCTCATGTATGCTCTGGTCCACTATATCCATGCGGATGCGTTCTCCGATTCAGGTCTGATTTATTCAATAACTTTGGGGACACGGTAAAAACTGTCCGCCCGGTCCGGCGCATTGGCCAGCGCCTTCTCTACGCCGATGGACGGGCAGGCCACGTCCTCGCGAAAGGCATTTTCCATCGGGACGGCATGGGAGGTCGGCAGGATCCCCTCCGTATTCAGCCCCTTGAGTTTTTCGACATATCCAAGAATGGCGCCCATCTGGCCGGCAAACAGGCTTTTCTCCGCCTCGCTCAGTTCCAGGCGGGCCAGCCGGGCGACATGCTCCACATCTGCAACGCTGATATCCATGGTGACAAACTCCGCTAACTTAGGTACTGTTGCAGCAGGCTTTGTACCACGAAACAGCGTCCATGACAACCTCGTTAACCGCACCGCAGCAGAGAAATGTTTTTTTTCTTGACATACCTCGCCACTTTAAGTAATTTACACCTCTTCGAAAAAAAACCACCGTCTGGCGATGTTCAGAATGTGCAGTACGTGAGGAAGCTATGAAAACAGAAGTTGCAAAACTCGAAAATGTGAAGCGTGACTGGTATCTGGTTGATGCACAGGACGCGGTTCTTGGAAGGCTTGCCACCCAGGTAGCCAATGTTCTGCGCGGCAAAAACAAGGCCATCTACACCCCCAGCGTTGATACCGGTGACTTCGTCATCGTCGTGAACGCCGAGAAGATCGCACTGACCGGCCGCAAGCTGGCCGACAAGATCTACTACAACCACTCCGGCTTTACGGGTGGCCTCAAGGAGATCAGCGCCGGTAAACTTCTGGAAAAAAGGCCTGCCGACCTCATCAAACGTGCCGTCAAGGGAATGCTCCCTAAGAACAAGCTTTCACGGCATATGCTCAAAAAACTTAAAATCTATGCAGGCGCCAGTCATCCGCACGACGCCCAGCAACCAAAGAATCTGACATTTTAATTCTCTGAGGAGAGGCACGATATGGCAGCTGTAAGCTTTTACGGAACAGGCAAGCGCAAGACATCAATCGCACGGGTATGGCTCAAACCCGGTGCCGGCGCATTCACCGTCAACAACAAGACCCTGGACGAATACTTCGGACGCGAGACATCAAAGATGGTCTCCCGCCAGTCACTGGAACTCACCGAGAACATCGGCAAGTTTGACATCTTCGTTACCGTCAAGGGCGGCGGCGACTCAGGTCAGGCCGGAGCTATCCGCCACGGCATCACCAAGGCACTGCTTGCCAGCGACCCCGAACTGCGCGGCAACCTGAAGAAGGCCGGCTTCATCACCCGCGACTCGCGCGTGAAAGAGCGTAAGAAATACGGACGCAAGGCAGCCCGCGCCCGCTTCCAGTTCTCCAAGCGTTAAGCCGAAGACTGCAGCAGCATATTCGATACAAGGGGAAATCCGCAAGGGTTTCCCCTTTTTTATGTCTATGTATCTACAAAAAAGGGGGCGGCCGATCAAACAGCCACCCCACCGGTCACAGTCTGGCTTATCCTAAAAAACGGCAATTTGAACACAGAGGCACAGAGAACACAGAGAAATCATTGAGTTTTCATAAAAACTGATCGGCACCAATAAAGTGAATTGAATATTTAGCTCTTGAACTTCTAACTGATTGTTGAATCAAAAAATTTTACTCTGTGCCCTCTGTGTCTCTGTGTTGAACTGCTTTTTCGGGTTTATTCCTTATGCGGGCAGATCTGCCTCCTCAAGCTGCAGCTCCTTGATCGCCATGTCCCTCATCTTGAACTTCTGAATCTTGCCGCTGGCGGTCATCGGGTACGACTCCACAAATTTGACATATTTCGGGATCTTGTAGTTTGCAATCCTGCCCCTGCAGAAATCACGGACCTCGTCTTCAGCCATCTCCACGCCTTTTTTCAGGATAATGGAAGCCATGACCTGTTCGCCGTATTTCCTGTCCGGCACACCGTAAACCTGGACATCGGAGATCTTGGGATGGGTGTAGAGGAACTCTTCGATCTCGCGCGGGTAGATGTTCTCGCCCCCCCGGATGATCATCTGCTTGATGCGTCCGGTGATCTTGCAGTAGCCGTTCTCGTCCATGATGGCCAGGTCGCCGGTGTGCAGCCACTTGTCCGCATCGATGGCCCTGGCGGTCTCGTCGGGCATCTTGTAGTAGCCCTTCATCACCAGATAGCCGCGCGTGCAGAGTTCGCCCTGCTTTCCCGGCGGCAGGACGGCCCCGCTCTCAATGTCTACGATCTTGACCTCCACATCCGGCAAAGCCCTGCCGACCGTGGCAACGCGCAGTTCGACGGCATCGTCGGTGCGGGTCTGGGTGATGACCGGGGAGGACTCGGTCTGGCCGTAGGCGATCGTGATCTCGGAGGCGTGCATCTGGCTGATGACCTTCTTCATGACCTCGATCGGGCAGTTCGATCCCGCCATGATTCCGGTGCGCAGGGACGTCAGGTCGAATTGTGCAAATTCCGGGTGCTCCAGTTCGGCAATGAACATGGTCGGCACACCGTGAACGGCAGTGCATTTTTCCTTTTCGATCGTCTGTAGCACCTTGAGCGGGTCAAAGATCTCGACCGGCACCATGGCGGTTCCGTGGGTAACACAGGCCATAACCCCCAGAACGCAGCCGAAACAGTGGAAGAAGGGAACCGGGATGCACAGGCGGTCTTTGCCGGTCAGCTTCATGCACTCGCCGATGTTGAAGCCGTTGTTGATCACGTTGAAGTGGGTCAGCATGACCCCCTTGGGAAAACCGGTGGTTCCGGAGGTATACTGCATGTTGATGGTGTCGTGGCAGTCGAGGGTGGCCTCCACGGCTGCCAGTTCGGCATCGCTGACATCACTTCCCAGCTCTTCGAGACGACTGAAGTTCAGCATACCGGTTGGCGTATCATCTCCGATGAAGACCACCCTCTTCAGGAAGGGCAGCTTGGGACTGTCCAGCGGACCGTTCCCGACTGACGCCAGCTCCGGTACAACCTCGTTGAGGGTGGCCACATAGTCCGTGTCCTTGAAGGACTTGACCAGGAAAAGGGTCGAAGAATCTGACTGGTTGAGGATATACTCCAGTTCTGCCGATTTGTAGCTGGTGTTTACGGTGACCAGGATGGCGCCGATCTTGGCGGTTGCAAACTGCAGGACCACCCACTCCGGGACATTGTAGGCCCAGATGGAGACATTGTCCCCCTTGCGGACGCCAAGCTTCAGCAGTCCCTTGGCTACCTTTCTGCAGACCTCGTTGAACTCCCGGTAGGTGTAGCGCAGGCCGCGCTCATGGTAGACCAGCGCCTCATTGGCCGGATAGCGCTCCGCGATATCATCGAGAAGCTTTCCTACAGTGACATGTATCGCCTGAGTCATCCCTTTCTCCTTCTTTGTCAATTCCATTAAAATTGCTGCGTTATAGCAGATTATCCCCGAGCGGTAAACGTATTCACACCAGCATCAACCCCCACCAGCTTGTAGATGCTGACACCCTCCCAGGGCTCGTCCATGATCCCGTCGTGGATCGCCCAGCTTCTGCCATGAACGCTTTTTTCCATGCCCGGCACACGAAACGGTGTCGAGCCGTCAAGCCTCTTCGCAAGCTCCCCGCCGGGCGCGAATCCCTGGTCAATGCGCTCCATCAGCATTCTGCCGTTGAGATAATCGAAACCGTATTTCTCGTAGCGGATGGCGTTGTCGTAGGTCAACGGCTCGGCCACGACCATATCCATGGCCAGAGAATCAACAAAGTGCTCGAAGCGTGCGAAGAACTCACCGAACATCCTTAGTCCCCGGCAGGTCTGGTTTGGAAACAGTCCGGCATTCATGGCCCTGATCTCTTCCGGTATGTTGCGGCCGAGGCTGGTGAAACAGTTGTCGTTGCCGTTGCTGTCAACATCCACGGCAAAGCGCGGCGCGGCAGGGTCACTGATGATGCAGAAGGAAAGCTCCATCTGGCGGTACGGGGTATCGGCGATATCCAGAAAAAAGACCGTACGCGGGTCACCGGGATTGTTCCTGATCTCTATGCGCGCCAGACCCATACCCTGGGGTGCGATTATAGTGACCCTGCGCAGTCCGTCAAGACCTCCGAGGGTTTCAGGCGAAATTTTGAGGAGTTCCAGCAGGCGCGGCGGGATGATCGACGTATAGATGCGGGTTTTCTCTGCCGGAGCAAGCTCGTTTATCCCGCGCAGGCTGGTCAGCTCCCCGCCCTGTTCCGATACCAGCTGCATGTTTCCGGTTAGTCTGCTCATGGGTGTGGAGCCAGTAAACCTTAACTGCCGCCGCAGGTCAAGCGGTGAATGCTGGTGCGGATGCGGCGGCTAAACTGATTGACAGCCATAAAAGGCTGCACTAGAGTGTTTTCAGCAACGAGTTTACTGCAGAACGGAGGATAATCAATGCTGAATGTTGCGATTGTTGGAGCCAGCGGCTATACCGGATTGGAACTGATCCGCATCCTCTATTGTCATCCCGAGGTCGCGGTTACCTGCCTGACCTCGGAGCAGAGTGCCGGTCGCAAGATATCTGACATCTTTCCGACCCTGCGGGGCCGCTGCGACCTGATTCTTGAAAATCTCGAACCGGTGCGGGTCGCCGAGAAAGCCGACCTGATCTTCACCGCCCTCCCTCACAAGGCAGCCATGGAGGTGGTGCCGACCTTTCTAAAACTGGGCAGACACGTCATCGATCTTTCCGCCGATTACCGCCTGAGCGATCCGGATGTCTACGGTGCCTGGTACGAACCGCACCTGAATCCCGCCAACCTGAAGAAGGCAGTTTACGGACTGCCGGAGGTCCGGCGGGCCAAGATCAGGGGTGCCAGGCTGGTGGCCAATCCGGGCTGTTATCCCACCAGTGTCATCCTGGCACTTGCCCCGCTTCTCAAAAAGGGCCTGATAAAAACCGGGGATATCATCGCAGATTCCGCCTCGGGTGTTACCGGCGCCGGACGTGCAGCCAAGGTCGACAGCCTCTACTGTGAGGTAAACGAAGGCTTCAGGGCCTACGGCGCGGGCGGTGTCCATCGGCATACCCCGGAGATCGAGCAGGAACTGTCGCTGCTGGCCGGAGAAAAACTGATCATAACCTTCACCCCGCACCTTGTGCCGATGGACCGCGGCATCCTCTCCACGGTCTATGCCACACCACTCAAGGCGACTACCACGGAGAAGCTGGTCCGGCTGTATGAAGAGGCATACAAGGGAGAGCCGTTCGTACGGGTTCTCCCCGCGGGGACCTTGCCGGGCACCGCCTCTGTCCGCGGTTCCAACTTCTGTGATATCGCTCCGCTGGTTGACAGGCGTAGCGGGCGGATCATCGTCATATCCGCCATCGACAACCTGGTCAAAGGCGCCTCGGGTCAGGCCGTGCAGAACATGAACCTGGTCTGCGGCTTCCCGGAAACCATGGGTCTGGAAGGTCTGGGGCTGTTCCCTTAACAGCAAAAATCGGTATATGAAACACAGAGGCACAGAGAACACAGAGAAAACCCGGATAAAGAGTCAACGCCTTTTTGGGGTAAACCCGTATCTCTGATGTCAGTCTTCCTCTGTGCCCTCTGTGCCTCTGTGTTAAAATGCTTTTGGCTTAATCTGTTTATTCATTAAAAAAGGGGTGCCTCGATCGAAGGCACCCCTTTTGGTTTCTGAAACGCTCGCCTTTGTTACGCGAACGGATTCCTCAGGGTAATCGTCTGGTCACGTCGCGGACCGACGGAAACCATCACGATCGGGCAGCCGGCCAGTTCCTCCAGGCGGCGCACATACGCCCGGGCTGTTTCCGGAAGCTCTTCAAAGGATTTTGCTCCGGTGATATCGGTCCTCCAACCGGGCAATTCCTCGTACACCGGCTGGCAGTTCTCGAAGGTTTCCAGGGCGGCCGGCAGCGTCTCCAGGGCCTTACCCTGATAGGTGTAGCCGGTACAGACCTTGATCGTGTCGAAGTCGGAGAGTACGTCCAGCTTGGTCAGGGCGATGCCGGTCAGGCCATTGACCCGCACGGCATAGCGGATCACCATCGTGTCGAACCATCCGCAGCGTCGGGGACGGCCGGTGGTGGCACCGAACTCCCCGCCGGTCTGGCGCAGCTGCTCACCGGTCGCATCCAGCAGTTCGGTCGGGAACGGACCGCTGCCGACACGGGTCACATATGCCTTGGATATGCCGATGATCTCGTGGATGTCGCGGGGGCTGACGCCCGACCCGGTGCAGGCGCCGCCGGCGCAGGTCGATGAAGAGGTAACGTAGGGATAGGTGCCATGGTCAACGTCCAGAAGCGTCCCCTGGGCACCCTCGAAGAGCACCTTCTTGCCGGCCTTGAGGTCTTTATCAAGGATCAGCGCGGTATCGGCCACGTACTTTCTCAGCACATCGGCATAACCGCGGTACTCGGCCAGGATCTCATCAAAGCTGCAGGGCTTCTCGCCCAGCAGATTTTCCAGCAGGAAGTTCTTCTCGACCAGGAATTCCTTCAGCTTGCGGGTAAAGGCCTCTTCGTTGAGCAGGTCCATCAGCCTGATTCCGCGGCGCCCGATCTTGTCCTCGTAGCAGGGACCGATGCCCCGTCCGGTCGTGCCGATCTTCTTGTCGCCGCTTTTGGCTTCACGGGCGATGTCGATCCGCTTGTGATAGGGCATGATGATATGCAGTGATTCGGACAGCAGCAGGCAGGCGTCGTCCTTGATGCGGCCCGACTCCTTGAGCTTGGTGATCTCCCTGATGAACACTTCGGGATCGAGCACCACCCCGTTGCCGATAATGCAGCGCTTGCCTTCGTGCAGGATGCCCGAAGGGATCAGGTGCAGCACGATCTTCTCGCTGCCAACCACCAGTGTATGGCCGGCATTGTTGCCCCCCTGATAGCGTACAATATTGTCGGCATACTCCGTATAGATATCGACGACCTTGCCCTTGCCCTCATCGCCCCACTGGGCGCCAACCACTACTACGTTTGCCATAACTATTCGTCTCCCTGGCTTTCTTCAATAAATTTCATCAATCCGTTCTGTTGAAGCTGTTCCATCGTAAGAGTCAGTGTGCGGCCATCCCGTGTGCGCACGGCACGGCATCCGCCGCCGGCGGAATCATCTCCGACAACCAGCATGCAGCGGAAGTTCATCCGGCGGGCATATTCCAGCGAGCTGTCGTAGTCGCGCCGGATGATGTCACGGGCAGCGGTGTATCCCTGCGAGCGGAGCAGGTGCGCCACTTTCAGCACCTCGCGGCGGTCATCACGGCGATTGAACAGCAGGAAGTCACGCGTTGTGCTGGCTTCCAGCTCCGGCCGGTGCTGCAGCGCCTGAAGCAGGCTCAGCACATTAAAGGTGAACCCCGTGGCAGGAGCATTGAAACCGTAACGGGCCGTCAGGTTGTCGTAGCGCCCGCCGCTGCAGACCGGTTCTCCGAGGCCGGATACAAAACCTTCGAAGGTGATGCCGGTGTGGTATTCCAGACCGCGCGTCTCACCCAGGTCAATGGTCAGCCGGTCACTGACGCCATGTATCTCGAGGATATCCAGCACCTGGCAGAGATTGTCCAGTGCCGCGAGAGAGCGGCTGTTCGTCACCACCCGCCGGGCGTCATCCAGCACCTCGCGGCCGCCGAAAAGACGCGGCAGGGCAGAAATTTCCCTGTGGGAGGCCTCGGGGACACTGTTCGCGGAAAGCACCCGCGCCACGGCCGAAGAATCCTTGCGGGAAACGGCCTGCTGCAATTCATGCAGTGGCTGTCCCTGGAGGCCTGAAGCCGCCATGATGCCCCTGCAGAACTCAACCTGGCCCATATCGATCTTGAAATCGTCGAAACCCAGCCCCTGCAGGGCTTCCACCGCCATGGCGACCATCTCGGCATCCGCCTCGGGCGAATCCAGACCGATCAGCTCCACACCCGACTGGAAGATTTCCCGGCTGCGACCGGCTTGAATCTCGGTCTGGCGCAGCACCCGGCCGCTGTAGCTGATGCGGTGCGGTAGCGGCCAGTTGTTCAGGCGTGTGGCCACGATGCGAGCGACCTGCGGGGTTATGTCAGGCGGGAACGCCAGCAGGCGGCCGCTCTGGCGATCATCGAAACGGTACGTCCTGCCTTTCAGCTCTTCGCCCATGCCGATCGAGAGGACATCCTCGTACTCCAGCTTGGGAGTGATGATGCGCCGGAATCCCCACAGTTCGAACACGCGGCGGATCCTGCCCTCGATATAGCCGATCTTGGCCGCCGCATCGGGCAGAAAGTCACTGACCCCGCGCGGCAGGGATATGTCAGGTTTCGTTATGGTCATAGGGGTCCAATTCTGAAAATCAACCACCCCCTGCCCCTCCTTATCAAGGAGGGGAGCTATAAAATCCCCCTCCTATTTTAGGAGGGGCTAGGGGTGGTAAGGTTACTCGACCTTCTTGATTGCCAGTGCCGATGCCCCGCGGCCGCCCATAACGCCCGGACGCTGAACGGTCTGCAGGATCAGCAGTTCGTTGCGACCCTCGTCATAGTAATAGTCCGGCATATAATTCTGGGTATCGCGAGTACGCCACTTCTCTTCCAGGCTCGATCCATTCCAGGCCATGTTGTACACGGCGCCCTTCTTGTACGAACGGGCATCCCCCAGGACCCAGAATCCATCGTTCTTGCCGACCAGGATCTCTCCCTTGCCGGTAACCTGGATACGCTGATTCATATAGATTGAGCGGAACTTGTCGCTCGTCACCAGCGGATTGGCATCATCTTTCTGGAAGAAGAGCTCCGAACCACCGAACTGGTCATTGCTGCGCCAAAGCTCCTGCAGATTCTGGTCATAAACTACCAGGTAGTTGTCCCGATTGATCACGATGGAAAGGGTCTTTCCTTCCCGGTCGCGAAACTGGTTGAAGCTGTACAGATCACCGAAGCGCGGCATCTTGACAGGATTCTTCAGGGTGATTTTAGAGCCGGTCAGAGTTGCCTCGGCAATGTCGCCATAGAAATCGGTATCCCGCCCCATGGACTGGGCATAGAGTTTCTTGGGACCGCCGGCCAGCGAGAAGCTGCGGAAGAAATAGGGCAAGCCTTTTGCTACCTGCACCAGTGCATCGCCCTTTACCCGCCAGACCTGAGAATCCAGCTCTGCAGATCGCATGATGGTGACATAGATATCCAGAACTCCGTCAGCAGCCTCCACCGTATCGACCGAAAGGATCTTCTCCGAACTCCTGAATTCCGTCTCGGCCACCAGCTTCATATCGGCGCCCTGGCGATAATAGGAAAGCCGCCGTGCTTCACCCAGAAAGATCTCGCGGCTGCCGTCCGGCAGGCTTTTGCCGGTTGCCATCAGATTGGCGACGCCATCCAGCCGCTTACTCTGCCACCCGGCGCTGTTGCTGCGCTCATAATCAACAGGCTTGATAAACTCTCCAACCGGGGCCGGGCGGACCTGCTGCTCATATTTTATGAAATCGGATTTTGTGGCAGCAAGCGGGGCAACTGCGGCCGGTACCGTAGCCGCGGAAATTGCAGGAATCTGCCCTGCAGCATTGATTTTAACCAGATCAGCAGACAGCTTTTCGGCCAGTTTGCCCACTGCCGGGATCAGTTCATCCTGACTCTCACCCTGCACAAATGAACGGGTAATGCTCCTGCCGGCAGCCGTTTTGGCCAGGGCATCGATACTGAACACCTTGCCAATTGTAACGTAGGTACCGGTAACAACAACATCCGCCTCGGCAGCACTGCCGACAGCCATGATCTTATCACCACTCAGGCGGGATGACAGCAGCACCTGCAGTGTGGCTTTCATCTCGTCCCGGTTCGGTACGCCAATGGCATTCATATCCGCAACAAACACCCGCAACTGGGCGGCCTGCACCGACACGGCACACAGAAGGAGCATCACTATCGCCAGCATCGCCTGTAATTTTTTCATCGTGCCTCCACAGCAGGGTATAAGCCGGCGGATTATCGCAAATGTACGGGGTAAAGTCAAAGTAAACCTATATGAATGGCTGGAATAACACAGAGCAACAGAGCGACAGAGGACTGCACAGACTTTACTATGAATTCAGGTAGATATCCGTATTCTTCCTCGCCTGACCTTCTAGCTAGATGGTCACGTGGTCATACTCTGTTGCTCAGTTGCTCTGTGTTTCAATTGTTTTCAGGCTCTTTATTCTAAACACAAAAAAAGGGCGGGATTTCTCCCGCCCTTTCGGACTGCCATCAATCTGCAGATTAGAACTTGAACTGTGCGTGCAGACGCATCGAGTAGGGGTTCTCAGGATCTTTGGTTCCGGTTACGTCGGCTTTGTCGTACAGGCCGCCGAGGATCATGTAAGCTGCTGTGGTCTTGAGTGTCAGGTTCGGGGACACTTTGTAACCTGCAGCGAGGTTCAGTTCAGTTCCCATGAAGTCGGAAGAATTTTTGGCAACTTCACCGGAAGCCGGTGTCCAACCAAAACCAACGTTACCGTTTGCAAAAATCTTGTCGGTCAGGTTGGCATCATAGCCCATGCTCAGCAGGGCGATATTGGTAACATTACGGCGGAGATAGGTATCGGTGGTTGAAGGCGAGTTGTTCTGGTCGCGGACCATAATCTGCATATTGCCTTCATTGTAGGTGTTAACAGATGAGGTCACCCAACCTTTATAGTGTGATGCGCTGTTGCTGTTATTTCCCGAAGTAAACAGGAAGGCTGCTCTGGCGGTGCCGGGGCCAACTGCAGCCTTGGCTGCAACATTGGCGGCATAGCCGTGGAACTGCTTGCTACTGCCGACAGCGGCACCGTTTTTCTGGTGGCCTGCCTGTGCTGCAACGAAACCGCTCAGTGTCAACGGACCGACCTTGCTCTCACCGCTCAAACCAAAGGTGTGCAGCAGGATGGCATTGTCGGCATTGGCGAGGTCGAGGCCGTTCTGTGCAGAAGCAACGCCACCAGTGTTGCCGGCAGCATAGTCAGCCAGGAAGTAGTAGGAAAGCGCAACCTTGGTATCCTTGCTGAATGCAAAGGTATTGTCCATGATGAACAGGTCCTTGTTCTTGTCGCCAAGACGAGTAGAACCGTCAAGGCTTGCAGCAGCATCATCATCAAAACGGGAGAATCCAACACCCAGAGTATAGGCGCCCATCTTGGTGGTGGTCATGATGGCCGGCAGGTCGGCTGAAATAAACAGACCTTTGATGGTATCATTATAGGCCTGAAGACCGACCTTTGAGTTGAAGTTCTTGCCCAGGTTGAAATCAAGGTACATATGCTTGAGCTCGAAATTGGTGAAGTCGGTATCCAAATCACCTGCTGTTGCGCTTCTACCGGCACCGAAACGGTTATCGAACTCAAAATGTGTGACCAGTTTGAGGTCGTCGCTGGCCTTGGCGATGTACTGCAGTCGGGCGCGCTGCTCAAAGTAGTTGTTCATTTTCAGTTTCTCTGCTCTGTTAGCCGGGCTGAAATTACCAGCAGTACCTGCCTGGAAGTTGGAGAAAGTGGTGCTGAAGGCGTAGGAACCGTGGAACTCGTTCTCCAATGCCATTGCCGGTACCGAGATAGCGGCCAGGGCGCCTGCTGCTGCCAGGATTGTTACTGTTTTCTTCAAACTCATGTGTGCCTCCCTCAATTTTTATTAAATGCCTTGATACTTCTGCTGACAACCAAATCGATTACTGCCCAATTATTGTGATTACGGGTCACCACCTTTCCTTTATGGGCTGTACTTCAACAGACGGACCTGCGTACATTTGAATCCTCAAAACACAAATACCCTTGAATCACCCGCAACAACAGGGCAACCCAAAGGTATATACTAATACATCTCGCTTTTTTGATGTTTCCTGAAACGTTTCACAGTGGTTTCGCTCCCGGTTAGGTTGTGGTCGAAAAAGTTCGAACACTCTTTAAATCAATCGGTTAGCTACTAGAAGGAGATCGTTTGTCTCAGCTATGTTTTATAATGGTGTTTGATATACACAATAAATCAAACGGTTGTCAAGAAAAAAAACCCGATTTTGTTTTAACACGCCGTAACTGCTAAAATAATCTTAATCTATCACCCGACCTGCCGATCCGGATCAGCGTATTAGCGAGGCATTTTCGCCACAGGCATCAGGCACTGATGTGACCGCACTGGCAGATTTCAGTCAGCACGCCATTGCTGCTCTTGGGGTGTATAAAGGCGATCCGTGTCCCGTGGGCACCGTCGCGCGGCTTCTCGTCGACCATCCGTGCCCCCTCGGCCATCAACCGGGCGATGGCGGCCTCGATGTCTTCCACCTCGTAGGCCAGATGATGGATACCGGGGCCGTTCTTCTCTATGAACTTTGCCACCGGACTCTCTTCCGAAGTCGGCTCCAGCAGTTCTATCTTGGATTCACCGACCTGCAGCATGGCAACCCGGACCTTCTGCTCGGCAACCTCCTCAATGCCGGCAAAGGGCATGGCAAGCTGGTCACGGTAGAAGGGGATGCTCTCCTCGAGGGATCTGACGGCAATGCCGATGTGGTTGATCTTTGTAAGCATGGTTAAAACCTTTCTTTATTAAACACAGAGGCACGGAGTACACAGAGAAAACCAATATAATGAACCTTATAGAACCATCCTTTTGATTCCATCAGTCATTCGTGACGTATAAAAATTCAAAATGAGACCTGTTGACAAGCCCGATAGCCTCATGTAAGTCAGGAGTTGGGACTCATGTATTGGTACAATATTCTCTACGCATTTCAGCTCAACAACCACAGTGCCCTCGACAATAATATCTATTCGAAGCCCTGCTTCAAGGCGTATGCCTTTATAAATAACCGGGAGCGCCTTCTGTCTCTCAAATGATAAACCTAATAGCTGAAGTTCGTGACACAGGCACGTTTCATATACTGACTCAAGCAACCCTGGTCCAAGCGATTTGTGAACTTCTATGGCTGCACCAATAATTTTTTCTGTTATCGAGTTTTTCCCCTCTGTGTTCTCTGTGCCTCTGTGTTTATTCAAGACGCTGCTCCGTGGTGGGCTACAAAACAACCGTTTCCGTATGCTTGCCGAAGACCCCGCGGAAGACGTCGGCGATCTCGCCCAGCGTGGCGTAGGTCTTGACCGCTGCCAGGATGTGCGGCATGAGGTTGTCTGTGCCCCTGGCGGCTGTTTCCAGTGTTTTCAGCGCTGCCTGCACCGCTGCTGCATCCCGCCCGGCTTTCATTCCGGCCAGGGATTTCTTCTGCGAGATCTCAACCTCTTCCTTTACCTTGAGCAGACCGGTCGGAGGCGGTTCCTTGACGGTGAACTTGTTGACGCCGACGATAATCAGTTCGTCCTTTTCGATGGCCTTCTGGTAGGCATAGGCCGAGTCCTGGATCTCCTTCTGCTGGAAACCCCGGGAGATGGCCTCTACGGCACCGCCCAGTTGGTCGATCTTCTCGATGTACGCAAGCGACGCCTGCTCGATCTGGTCGGTCAGCGACTCCACCAGGAAAGAACCGGCCAGCGGGTCGATGGAATCTGCCGCGCCCGATTCATAGGCTATCACCTGCTGGGTGCGCAGGGCGATGCGGACGGAGTCCTCCGTCGGCAGAGCCAGGGCCTCATCGCGGGAGTTGGTGTGCAGTGACTGGGTGCCGCCCAGTACGGCAGAAAGGGCCTGGATGGTGACGCGCATGATGTTGTTGTCCGGCTGCTGGGCGGTGAGGGTGCAGCCGGCGGTCTGGGTGTGGAAGCGCAGCATCTGGGATTTGGGATCCTTGGCGCCGAAGCGCTCCTTCATGATCCTGGCCCAGATACGACGGGCGGCACGGAACTTGGCCACCTCTTCGAACAGGTTGTTGTGGGCGTTGAAGAAAAATGCCAGGCGCGGGGCAAAATCGTCCACTTCCAGGCCGGCCTTGATGGCGGCGTCAACGTAGGCGATACCGTCGGCCAGGGTAAAGGCGACTTCCTGTACCGCACTGGAGCCGGCCTCACGGATATGGTAGCCGGAGATGGAGATGGTGTTCCACTTGGGTACGTGATCCTTGCAGTAGGCGAAGATGTCGGTGATGATCCTCATCGACTCCTTGGGGGGATAGATGTAGGTGCCGCGGGCCATGTACTCCTTGAGGATGTCGTTCTGAATGGTGCCGGAGATCTTGTCCGCCGCAGTGCCCTGTTTTTCCGCAACCGCAATGTACATGCAGAGCAGGATGGCAGCGGTGGAATTGATCGTCATGGAGGTGGAGACCGTATCCAGCGGAATGCCGTCGAAGAGAATCTCCATGTCGGCCAGCGAATCGATGGCCACGCCGACCTTGCCGACTTCACCCTGGCTCATGGCGGCATCGGAATCGTATCCCATCTGGGTCGGCAGGTCAAAGGCCACCGAGAGTCCGGTTTGACCGGCCGAGAGCAGATATTTGTAACGCTCATTGGATTCCTTGGCCGTGCCGAAACCGGCATACTGGCGCATGGTCCAGAAACGGCCGCGATACATGGTCGGCTGCACACCGCGGGTATAGGGATAGTCTCCGGGGAAACCGAGCTGTTCTTCATAGCCGGGATAGTCGAAACCGGGGGTAAAGCAGCGCTCCATCTCTATGTTGGAGGAGGTCAGGAATTTTTCCATCCGCTCCGGCGAACGGGCGATATTCTTGGCGACAACGGCCTTCCACTTTTCTTTACGTTCCTGGATGCTCATATATGGCCCCTTTAAATTATTGTATTCAACCAAACTACTTGAAACACAGAGCAACTGAGCAACGGAGAGAATCTGAAGTTCGTTTTTTCCTGATTTTTGGCTTTAACGTTCTCTGTTGCTCTGTTGCTCTGTGTTATTCAGCCTGTCATTTACGATTCAATAAGAAAAGCCAGGGGAGAAGATAACCTCCCCGCCCTGGCCTTTGTTCATCTCAACATTTGCAACCCAGTTACAGCACGGCCTTGAGGTACTTGCCCGTACACTCGCGTTTTTCGCGCTCCAGTTCTTTCTGGTCCACTTCCACGAACTTCTCGTCCGGGGTGATCTTGAAGAGCGGCTGCCCCTTCTGGACAATGGTGCCGTCGGCACCTTCCATGATGATCTTGTCGATGGTCCCGGAGAAGGGCGCCCGGATGGTGTTGAACATCTTCATGACTTCGATGATGTAGAGCGGCTGATCCTTCTCGAAGTGCATCCCTTCGGAGATGAAGGGGGGTAGGCCGGGGGCCTCCTGGCCGTAGTACATGCCGCCGCACACCGCGACGATTTCGTCCGCCTTGGTTGCCGGCGGCGGAACCAGGATCTTTTTCATGCGGGCCTGCAGATCCAGGTCGGTCAGATAATCGGGAATCACGACCTCCAGGTCATCCAGAACCTTCATATCCCAGAATTTGGTGGTATCACCGATCAGGAACAGCATACCCAGCAGCTCAAGTCCGGCTTCATAGCCAAAGTGGGCGGAGCGGATCTGCTCCCAGGTTTCGGCGTCAAAGCCGGCCTGCGGTTTTTCCTTCTTGACCAGTTCATTGAGCTTGAAATATTCATCCCGCTCCAACCCGAGCTTCTCGCGCAGGGTACGGTAGAAGTGCAGCGACTGCTGCAGCAGTTCATTGTCATGATCCCAGATGATCTCGGCCGCCGGTTTGTGCGGGCGGTAGTTCATGTGCAGGTACTCGTAGGTCTCGTTGAGCACGCCCAGCGGGTTCCTCAGCCAGATAACCTTGCCCTTCTCGATGCGGAAGTTCTTCGTGTTGATGCTCAGCCACCCCGAGAGCAGGTGCGGATCACCCAGCAGACGCTCCATGGGGCGGGTTACCAGGGTTCCCTTGCGGTCCAGCAGGGCGGACATGTTTTTAAGCTCTTTGGCACAGACGTCCGGCTGATCTGCGTACTGCTCGGCAATCAGTTTGGCATAATGCTTCTTCATCTGGAAGAATGCATAGACCACATCCAGCTTGTTGGCCTCCTCCTTGAGGGTACCGACCAGTGCCAGATAGGGGACCACGAAGCGGGTCGTCGGCTTGGCCATGACGTTACGGCCCAGGAACCAGTTGACCAGACCATAATGGAATTCCAGGTTGGTGGCCAGGGCGCTGCCGCGCAGCGTGGTGCTGCACAGCACGTTGGAAAGGCGCTCGTAGCTGGACAGGCGGTCATCGCCCTTGGTGAGCAGCAGGGCAATGTTGGAGTCGTAGGCACCGGCCACCTTGTATTTCATGAAAATACCGGTATCCGGGTTGGTCATGCTGATACCCTGGTCATCACGGACTTCACCTTTGATCGGTTTCGACCAGTAGCGGATCATACCTCCGGCATGGGGCGACAGCGATGCATCGGTCGCGTTCAGACGGGCCTCGACCGAGGCGTTGAAGCGGACGACACGCTCCGGCTTGGGCAGGCGCTCTTTGTGGCGCGCCAGAAGGGCCATGGCCTCGACCAGGGATTCGACGATGAAGAAATCCTTCTTGTCCTTGGGGTTGGTGAACTTGAGGCTGTAGCAGAGTTCGGTGACGCGGTGCTCGACCTGGATACGGGTGTTGACCTCCATGAAGAAGTGGCGGTCGCGGTCGACGATGCACTCGAAGGTCGAGGCCGAATCGAGGCCGACGGCCTGGCCGAAACGGGCCGACTGCTCTTCCATGCTTGCCAGAACCTTCAAGTCGCTCTCCAGCGCCTTGACTTCAGCCTTGCGGCCGGCGGCCTTGGCCTTCTCGATGGCGGCCATCAGACCTTCCTGGGTGACCGAGACCTCGAGGAGCTTCTGCTCGTGCATCTGCAGGGAGCAGTCGCGACCGCCCAGGGAGATGCACCAGTCGCCGTTGCCCAGCAGCTGGATCTCGTTGTGGCGGGTCTGCTCGATGTTCAGCTCGATCAGCACGTTCTTGTTGTCGCCGACACCGTTGGCCTTGACCTCGTTGAGGACCTCGCGCACCATGGCCGGAGCTTCGGCGGCAGCCTTGGCAATCGCCTTGTCATCGGCCTTTTTCAGTGCCAGCAGTGAGGCTCCCAGGATACGCTGTCCCTTGCCGCCGCCGCCGCCGATGGCCTTGATACGGAAGCGGCTCTGGGGAAATTTCTTGAACAGTTCGGTCACTTCGGCCTGCACCTGGGCAGAAAGCTCCTCAATGGAAAACAGGTCGATGCCCTTGGCGTAGGAAGCCATCAGGATATGGTCGGCCAAGACCTCGTCAGCAATCTTCTTGTCCGCCAGAATCTTCTTGTCGCAGGCCAGGCCTTCGGCCTCGACCAGCTTGAGCAGCTTCTCGCGGGTGGGGTATTTCTTGAGCAGGGTCAGGGCGGTGACATTGTTGACCCCGGGGGTAACACTGACATTGACCTTCAGGGCGGTACGCTTGGCCTCATCCTTCTTGCCGGCCTTGGCCTGGGTGGCAGCGCAGGGACCGATAAATTTGAGGCCGGCCTTTTCAATGGCTGCAACGAACTCTTCATCCTCTGCCATGAAACCGTAACCGGCGAAGATGGAGTCGTAACCGTTATCTTTGGCCATCTGGATGATCTGGTTGATGCGCTCGACCCGTTCTTCCTTGCTGGCGCCGCTGTAGTCGGGCACCCGGTGGACGCGTTTCGAATCGGTCAGCTGGCGCAGCTCGGGAGCCAGCGCATTCGCATAGATGATCGAGTCCTTCTCGGACAGCAGGATGCCGTAGTGGGTAATCCCCATTTCCTCATAGACATCCATGGCTTCCTTGCGGATCGGTCCACGGCAGACGATCAGAGGCTTGAGGTCTTCGCAGGAAAAGGAGCGCACCCACTCGGAGGTGGATTTGCTCAATTTGCGGTTACGGTGGATCAGGGGATTATGCTTGTAGTAATCGGTCTGTGGCATGGTCTCTTTATCTCCAATCTTGTCGAATAAAAACTATTGAAACACAGAGCAACGGAGCAACAGAGAAAAATTAAAATCAAATTCTGTGGAAAACCAAGTCCTTAAAAGCATTAAACCTGATCTATTCGTAATTGCTTTTTTTGCAGTTCTCCGTTGCTCAGTTGCTCTGTGTTATTAATGCTTTTTAGATTAGTGGAACTCACGCTGAACAGCCTGCATCGGGCCCGGTTTGTAGTGACGCAGGAAGAAGTTCATGTTCTCACCCAGTACCTTGCGCAGGTCGGTGGGCATGACCAGAGAGGAGATGGAGCCCAGGGCCAGACCCTCTTTCGGGTTCATCAGTTCTTTTTCATAGCGCATGTTCAGGGCGGCGTCCTCAATCTTCAGCCAGTCAGCGGCATCCTTTTCAGCATCCATCTTGGCCTCGCCGGCCGACATGCCTGCAGCGACGCGTTCCTGTACACCATGCTTGATGCGATCGTTAACGGCAGCACGCATCTTGCGCACCTCGTCCTTGTAGACGAACTCTTTGCCGGCCGGTCCCATAACCGCAAGACGGGTAGTGGGAAGAGCCAGAACCAGGTCAGCACCGGTGGGGTAGTTGTTGTAGGAGGCATAGGCCCCGCCGTAGGCATTGCGGATGATCAGCAGGATGCGCGGCGTCCTGATATCGACGATGGAGTCGAGCATGGCACGGCCGGCCTGGACGATGCCGCGGCCTTCCTGCTCACGGCCCGGCAGGAAGCCGGTGGTGTCTTCCATGAAGATCATCGGGATGTTGTAGATATTGCAGAAACGGTTGAAGCGGGCGATCTTGTAGGCGGAATCCACCGAGATCTGACCGGAGGCTACCGCGCTGTTGTTGGCCACAAAACCGACGACGTTGCCCCCCAGGCGACCCAGGGCGGTAACGGCCTCGCGAGCCCGGTCACGCTGCAGCTCGAAGTAATCACCATGGTCGCAGATCTGCTGAATCATGATCGAGACATCAAAGGGTGTATTAAAACCGGTGGGTGAGTTGAAGGCCTTTTTCAGGAGCGTGTTGATCTCCCAGGTCTTGCGGTCCAGCGGATCGCTGGTCTCGCGGAAACGGGCCATGACACTGTTGTTGTCGGGGAGGTAGGAAAGCAGCTGCAATGCGGTGCGCAGCGCATCAACCTCGTCCTCGACCGTCATATCGGCAACACCGGAAAGCCCGTGAACCTTGGGGCCACCCAGATCTTCAGGGGTCACGTCCTCACCCAGAACCGACTTGACAACCCCCGGCCCGGTCAGACCGAAGAACGTGTCCTGGGGCTGGATCAGGAAGCTGCCCTGGCGGGGGAGGTAGCTGCCGCCGCCGGCATTGAAGCCGAACATGCACATGATCGAGGGGACAACGCCGCTGATCTTGCGCAGCGCCGTAAAGGCCTCGGCATAGCCGTCCAGGCCCCCTACCCCGGCCGGGACGAAGGCACCGGCGGAGTCGTTCATACCGATCAGCGGGATGCCCTTCTCACCGGCCATCTGGAACAGCAGGGCCAGCTTGCGGCCGTTGGTGGCATCGATGGACCCGGCACGAACCGTGAAGTCGTGGCCGTAGAGCGCCACGTCACGTCCGTTGACATTGAGGATACCGGTCACCAGAGAAGCGCCGTCCAGATTCTTGCCCCAGTTCTGGAACAGGATATTGGGCTCGTTCTCCGTCAGGACACGGATTCGCTCCCAGACGGTCATGCGCTTTTTGAAGTGCTGTTTCTCAATCTGGGCGATGCTGACCGATTTGACCGGGCGCTGAATCAGGTCATAACCTTCCTTCATCGCCTCCTCGTAGCCCCCCTTCTTGCCGGGGATCTCGCCGGGAATGGTAAATTCAACGGTTTCAGTGGGTGCAAACGGGTTTTTCAGTGAGGGTTTAATCGCTTTTGGGGACATCTCAACCATCCTTCCTCTGCTTGATATGGAAATCAATTGGCTCAATCTATACAGAACAACGAGTTGAAAAGGGTCTTATCGGGTAACGACCGCCAGCACCTTGACCTCTTCACCGTCCTTCGAAAGCAGACGATGCTTGAGGGCCGAGTCGAAATAGACACAGTCACCCTCATAAAGCGGAATCCGGCGGTCATCGATCAGCAGTTCGGCCGTCCCCTTCATGATAAAGAGGAATTCTTCGCCGTCGTGGCTGTAGGTATTCTCCTCCGGGGCCTTCTCGGTAATCGAAAGGAGGAACGGCTCCATCTTCTTGTTCTGCTTGTGAAATGAGAGCGATTCGTAGGAATAGCCCTGGCTGGTGCCGGCCCGGGAGATGACCCGTGGAATGGCCTTGCGCTCATGGGCGCGAACGATCTCGTAACGGCACTCCTCTTCGTCATCGGCAAAGAAAAGACCGATCTTGACGTCGAAGAACTTTGCAATCTTGGTAAGAGTGGCAATGGGGGGGGAAACATTATTGTTTTCAATCTGCGAGATGAGTGCGGGTGAAAAACCAGTTTCCCGGGCCACGGCCTGAAGGGTCAGTTTTTTTGCAAGCCGGAGCTTCTTAATTTTTGCCCCGATATTGTAGTCACTCATCCATGCTCCTGCCAGAAATAAAACCAGTTTTTATGCGGGGAGTTGTATACAATAAGCATGTTAATGTCAATAAAAAATTTTTATCGCGGGTAAAGAAAAACAGCGGGCTTCACGCTGATTTAGCGTTTGAAAACCCGGTTCAGAAAGTTCCCGCAGCAGCCCGATAATTGTTCCTGCAGGTTCAGTCAGCGTACGAGTTTCAACCGGCGTGCCAGCAGCTGCAGGGTATGCAGCACCTCGACCTTGGAACCGTGCTGTTTGAGGCCGTCAGAGAGCTGCATCATGCAGCCCGGGCAGCCGGTGGCAACGGCCTGGGCTCCGGTTGCGATGATTGCGCTGCTCTTGGCCTCGTTGATGGTCATGGATGACCCGTAGTGATAGACATTGAAGGTTCCGCCCAGCCCGCAGCAGCGGTCGGCCCCCTCCATCTCGGACAGCTCGACACCCGGGGTCCCGGCCAGCAATTCGCGCGGCTGCTTCGTCAGTCCACGGGTACGCAGGTGACAGGGGTCGTGATAGGTTATGCGGAGCGGGTCGCCCGCCCCGGTCTCGACAGGGTTCAGGCCCAGCTTGTGCAGCAGTTGCGCCGCATCCACGGTTTTGGCAGCCAGCGCCTCCAGGCGGACCTTCAGCTCGGGATTGCGCTTGCCGACAACCAGAGGATAGAGCCGATGCAGGGCACCGCCGCAGGTGGCGCAGGCGCTCATGACGTAGTCCGCCTCGTAGCGCTCCATCTCGGCCAGATTTATCTCGGCCAGATCGCGCACCGTCGCAATATCACCGCCGGACATGCCGGGCAGGCCGCAGCACTGCTGCCCCTTGGGGATGATCACGGTGCAGCCCAGATGACGGAAGAGCGCCAGTGTGGCTTCGCCGACCTCGGTATAGACGAAGTTGGTCATGCAGCCGACGAAAAAGACAATCCGCGGCTTGCCCGGTTCACCGGGGATGACCTCGGGGTGCCGGTCCATGAACGGCTTTTTGGCGATGGCCGGGATATGGCGTGTATTCCCCACAAACGGCATCGGAAAACGCAGCCGCAGACCGGACGTCTCAGGGACCTTCTTGAAGAACAGCG
The DNA here is from genome assembly GCA_016720395.1 of Geobacteraceae bacterium. GTDB lineage: Bacteria > Desulfobacterota > Desulfuromonadia > Geobacterales > Pseudopelobacteraceae > CAIPTY01. The sequence goes on from JADKKR010000002.1 coordinate 109,967, forward strand.
GCCCCAGCAGAGAGGCCACCCGGGCCCCCATCTTCATGCGGGAGCGGTTTTTGATCACCTGGCCGACCGCCGCATGGAAGGTCGTCAGGCCGCGCTTCTTCGCCAGGGCTTCACGGGCGGCGATAACGATCTCGTCGGTGGGCACCTCGTTGGGGCATTTCTCAACGCAGCTGCCGCAGAGCAGGCATTTCGACATGGCCAGGTAGGTCTGGTCATCCAGTTCGATATCGTCTTTCAGGATGTGCTGTGCCAGGGCGATTTTACCGCGGGCCACGGCCGGTTCACGGCCAAAGGCGGTAAAAGCCGGGCAGTTGGCCCGGCAGGCGCCGCACTTGACACATTTCTTGAGTTGTTCCTCGACCCGCTTGAGCGGATCAATGGTGGAATCTGACATTTGAAAACCTTTCTTTTATTCAACACAGAGACACAGCCAAAAGTAGGCGCTTCTAAGCGAGGTCACTGAGAAATACTGAATTATTATGGTAAACAAAACTGCTTGGAAATACAAATCGAATTGCTGCGGCAAGGTTTTATGTAAACCTGTTCATGGTGTTCCTCCGTGAACTCTGTGACACTGTGTTTAAATTGATGTTGTCTAAACTCACCTTAGCGCCAGTTCCATCGCTTCCAGCTTTTTCACCCGGTCGCGGAGCCTGGCGGCCACCTCGAAATCCAGGGCCTTGGCAGCCGCCAGCATCTCTTTGCGCAGCTTCCTGACCAGTTTGGGGATATCCTTGAGCGCGATATACTCCTCCCCGGATTCTGCCACCCCTCCCGGCGGGGTGAAATAATCCTTCTCCTCGATGGACTCCAGGATACTGCGGATACCCTTCTTGACCGTTTCGGGGGTTATGCCGTGCTCGGCGTTGTAAACCAGCTGCCTGGCGCGCCGGCGCCCGGTCTCATCGATGCAGGCCTGCATGGAGCGGGTCACATTGTCGGCATACATCAGAACCCGGCCGTTGATATTGCGTGCCGCCCGGCCGCAGGTCTGGATCAGGGAGCGTGCCGAGCGCAGGAAACCCTCCTTGTCAGCATCCAGGATCGCCACCAGCGAGACCTCGGGCAGGTCCAGCCCTTCGCGCAGCAGGTTGATCCCCACCAGCACGTCGAATTCACCCATACGCAGATCCCGCAGGATCTGCATCCGCTCGATGGTTACGATATCGGAATGCAGGTATTTCACCCGCACCCCCAGATCCCGGTAGTAATTGGTCAGCTCTTCGGCCATGCGCTTGGTGAGGGTCGTCACCAGCACCCGTTCACCGCGGGCCACGGTTTCGCGTACCTCGTGCAGCAGGTCATCCACCTGGCCGTACCCCCCTGCCCCCCCCTGAATCAGGGGGGGGAGCTGGGCCTCCCCCCCTAGTTTAGGGGGGGATTGAGGGGGGGTAGCCGTCACCGGACGCACCTCGATGACCGGGTCTACCAGGCCGGTCGGGCGGATGACCTGTTCGACGAACACGCCGCCGCTGCGTTCCATCTCGAAATCAGCCGGGGTGGCCGAGACGTAGACCGCCTGACGGATGCGTGCCTCGAACTCCGGGAAATTCAGCGGCCGGTTGTCCAAGGCCGCCGGCAGGCGGAATCCGTACTGGACCAGGGTCTCCTTGCGCGAGCGGTCACCACGGTACATGCCGCCCACCTGGGGGATGGTGATGTGGGACTCGTCCACGAACAACACGAAGTCATCCGGGAAATAATCGATCAGGGTAGAGCCCGGCTCACCGGCCTGGCGGCCGTCAAAATATCGGGAGTAGTTCTCGATACCCTGGCAGAAACCCATCTCCTCCATCATCTCAATGTCGAAGAAGGTGCGCTGCTCGATGCGCTGGGCCTCCAGCAGCATGTTCTGCTCCCGGAAATACCTGATGCGCTCACCCAGGTCGACGCGGATCAGCTCCACCGCCTTTTCCAGAGTCTCGCGGGTCGATACGTAATGGGAGGCAGGGTAAATGGCGCATTTCATCAATCTGTTGATGACCACGCCCCGCAGGGGGTCAATCTCGCTGATCGCCTCCACCTGGTCGCCGAAGAATTCGATCCGCAGGGCCCTGTCGTTGTCATAGGCCGGAAAGATCTCCACCACATCGCCCCGCACCCGGAAGGTTCCGCGGTGGAAGTCCGTGTCGTTGCGCTCGTACTGGATCTCCACCAGTTTCTTCAGCAGGGTGTCGCGGCCATACTCCTCCCCCTGGCGGAAGAAGATGTGCAGCGCCTGGTACGCTTCGGGGGAACCGATGCCGTAGATACAGGAGACCGAGGCCACGATGATCACGTCCCGCCGTGTCAGCAGGGAGCGGGTTGCCGAGTGGCGCATCTTGTCGATCTCGTCATTGATGGAGGAATCCTTCTCAATGAAGGTATCGGTGGTGGGCAGGTAGGCTTCCGGCTGGTAGTAGTCGTAATAGGAGACGAAATACTCCACGGCATTGTCCGGGAAGAGTTCCTTGAACTCGTCGTAGAGCTGGGCGGCCAGGGTCTTGTTGGGCGCCAGGACCAGTGCCGGGCGGCCGGTGCGGGCGATGACATTGGCCACGGTAAAGGTCTTGCCGCTGCCGGTAACCCCCAGCAGGGTCTGGTGCCGGTCGCCGCGCTCGATCCCCTCCACCAGTTCCTGTATGGCCTGTGGCTGGTCTCCGCGGGGGATATAGTCTGTTCTCAGAAGAAAGGGGGATGCTTCGACGTTCATCCGGTAATAATAAACCTACACAGTGGTACTGTCCAGCACCTTCCCGTCTGGTGCCAGCAGTTCGATCGTCATACCCGGGCGGCCGTGGAGGTGGGTGGCACAGGAAAGGCACGGGTCGTAGAGGCGGATGCCGTGTTCGACACGGTTGAGGAGCCCTTCCGTAAGCCGGTCGCCCCGGATGTGCCGCCTGGCGATGTCGGTGATGGTGCGGTCCATGGCCCGGCTGTTGTGGCCGGTGGCCACAATCAGGTTGACCCCCGTCAGCAGACCGTGCCGGTCCACCTGATAGTGGTGGATGAGCGTCCCCCGCGGGGCTTCCGTTACGCCGACCCCTTCGGAACTGTTCACCCCCCCGCGGGCAAGGACGTGCGGGTCGCAGATGTCCGGGGCGTCCAGCAATACACCTATCCGCTCCACGGCATAGAGCATCTCGATCAGGCGTGCCTGGTGGCTGCCGAGAGCTGACGAAGAGAGGGACCTGTCCTCCAGAAAGAAGAGGCGGGCCTGTTCAGCCTGCGGGGCCGTCTTGAATGGAGCAATCAGCAGGCGGGCCAATGGCCCGACCCGGTAGAGCGCGGTATTCCCCACCAGGCATTCCGTCGGCTTCATATAGCTGTCACCCGCTACCGTCTCGCGAATTGTGCTGCCGTAAGCTTCCGGAAGCACCTCTTTGACCGTCACAGCAGAATCATCAACGAAGCGGAGCCGGCCGTCAAGATGGTCAAGGTATCCATCCCCGTCGACCAGCCCGAGAGACAAACCATGACAGTCGTCACACCCCTCCATTTCAGCCAGAAAAAGCTGACTTCGCTCCTCCCAGAGCTCTGCGGCAAAGCGGACCAACCGGAGCGCCTCCGGAAGCAGGCCGGCAATTTCATCGCGACAGACAGGGCTCAATGCCTCCCGCATCCCGCCGGCTGCGATATGCACGGGATGGAGATTTCCGCCGCCGACCCGGTTGACGATCTCCTGCCCGATCTGGCGCAGGCGGATCCCGTTCCTGATGATTTCGGGCCTGTGCCTGGCCAGGCCGACGATGTTGCGTTCAGACGGATCGGAGTCCAGCCCGAGCACGATATCCGGTGCCGAGAGGTGAAAAAAACTGAGGGAGTGGCTGAGGATCAGCTGGGAAAGGGATAGCAGGCTGCGCAAGCGGCGGGCGGCGGGAGGGGGGGCCAGGCCCAGGATACGGTCTCCGGCCTGGGCGGCTGCCAGGGCATGGCTGACAGGACAGATACCGCAGATGCGGGCGGTTATGTTCGACATCTCCCAGAAAGGCCGGCCGACGCAGAAACTCTCGAATCCCCGGAATTCCTGGACCTGCAGGCGGGCGTCGGTCACCTTCCCGAAGTCGTCCAGCCGGATACTGATCCGGGCATGCCCTTCGATGCGGCTGACCGGCGATATGGTGATGGTCTGGCTCATGTGAGAACTGTATCACAAAACAGCTTGGTTGCCAGCTCAGGCACAAAAAAACCCGGACCGGACCGGCTTTTTTCTATACGTGTATTTCAAGTTTAACCCAGAAACGGATATCGGAATAACACTGAGCAACGGAGCAACAGAGAAATCAAAACTGCGTGAAGAAATGTGAATCACAACTTCAGATGAGTGTCAAAAAAGATTTTCCAACAAAGCATTCTCAGATTTTTCTCCGTTGCTCCGTTGCTCTGTGTTTCAACTGTCGTTAATAACTATTTTTCGTTCCTGCTAAGCTGCCACAAACTCCCGGGTCGCGTTGATCCGCCTTACGGCTTCCTCGACCCCCAGCACATGGATGATCTCGCCGATGCCCGGCGCCTGGGTGCCGCCCGAAAGGGCGATGCGGAGCGGTTGGCCGACCTGCGGCATCTTCCAGCTGTTTTCCGTGCAGATGTCCTTGAACAGCTGATCGAAGTCCGCGGCATTCGCCGCCCCTGATGATAGCAGTCTTTCCGCCACGACAGCATACATCGTCGCCAGATGGGCCTTGTCAAACTTCGTCAGCGCAGCTTCATCGTAGGAAACGGGGGCATTGTAATAGAACACAGCCCGGTCGGCCATCTCCTCCAGGGTCTGGGCACGCTCCTGCAGACTCTTTACGACGTCCATCAACGCCGGGCCGCTCAGGGTGCTGACGTTACGGCTGGAGAGGTGCGGCAGCAGCAGATCTGCCAGGCGCTCCGGGTCACCGGTCTTTATGTAGTGGGCATTCAGCCAGTTGAGCTTGTCGGGGTTGAATACGCTTGCCGAACGCCCCACATTGCCGATGTCGAACAGGCGCACCATCTCTTCGCGCGAAAAGATTTCATCATCCCCGTGGCTCCAGCCCAGGCGAACCAGATAATTCATCAGCGCCTCGGGCAGATAGCCCATGTCGCGATAGGCGATCACACTGGTTGCACCGTGACGCTTGGAGAGACGGGCCTTGTCGCTGCCCAGGATCATCGGAACGTGGGCGAACTGCGGCACCGCAAAACCGAGCGCCTGGTAAAGCTGGATCTGGCGGGGGGTATTGTTAACGTGATCGTCGCCGCGGATAACGGTGGTAATGCGCATAACAGCGTCATCGATCACCACGCAGAAGTTGTAGGTCGGCGTTCCATCCGTACGCTGGATGATCAGGTCGTCCAGCTCTTCGGCCGGAAAAGCGATGCGCCCCTTGATCAGATCATCGAAAGCGACCTCACCCCCCTGCGGCGCGCGGAAGCGTACGACATACGGAGCATCCGGCTGATCGATACGCTCGCGGCAGGTGCCGTCATACTTGGGCTTGCGCCCTTCCTGCATGGCCAGATCACGTTTCCTGTTCAGTTCCTCCGCTGTACAGCAGCACCGGTAAGCCGTGCCTGCATCCAGCATCTTCTGGACGTACTCCTTATACAGGTTAAAATTGTCCGACTGGTAATACGGCCCCTCATCCCAGTCCAGGCCAAGCCATTCCATCCCCTGCAGGATAGCGTCGACGGATTCCTTGGTGGAGCGTTCCACATCCGTATCCTCGATGCGCAGGATAAAGGTTCCACCCGTTTTGCGTGCCAGGAGCCAGTTGAAAAGTGCGGTGCGGGCTCCGCCGACATGCAGATAGCCGGTGGGGCTGGGGGCGAAGCGGACACGGATAGCGGTCATGGCAGAACTCCTTGCGTACGGTACGTGACTGAGGTGCATTGATCGGGGGACGGCCACTATAGCATTGTCGGCGTTTCCGAAAAAGCACTTTCTACTGTTGATATATTCATTAGTCTTTGACAAGATACCGGCATATTGTGCTAATATGTCAAAGAATTACGTGATCGTTTCATATGGCTTGCATTGATATTCATACATTGAGGGCAGCACCGGAGAGAGATTATGAGAAAATCATCTGATGCGAGGGATTGCCTGGGCAGCGGCGACGTTGAGCGTTTCCAGAAGGTCATTGCGGATATACATAATGCAGACAACAAACTTCTGGAAGAGTTCACCCATCTGAGCGAATGCTACAATATGATGCGGATGCAGGTGAACAAGCTCAGCATCGAGAACGAGCAGCTCAAGACCGAGCTGGTGAATATGGTCCGGTCGCTGGATCTTGCCAGCAGGGTTGACGGCATGACCGGACTTGCCAACCGTCGCGACATCATGGAGAAAATCGACCGCGAGGCTACCCGTTCACAGCGCCACCAACGCCCCTTCACCATCCTGCTGATCAATGTCGATGAATTCAAGAAGGTTAACGACACCTACACCTACTACTCCGGCGATGATGTCCTGGTGGAGTTTGCCCGCGTGCTGAGGAGTTGCGTCCGCAATGAGGACATCTGCGCCCGCTGGGGAGGAGACGAGTTTCTGATCCTGCTACCGGAGACGGACAGTGAAAACTCGCTGCCGGTCGCCAACAAGGTTCTTGAGGCCACGTGCATGACAGAATTCAAGGCCAACAAACCGGGTATCCGTATCACCGTAAGTATCGGAGTTTGCGAACACAAGCCGTCCCAGACGGTGCAGGAGACCATATCCCGGGTCCACCAGGCCCTGCTTCTGGCCAAAAAGGGCGGCAGAAACCGCTATATCGTCGCGATATAAGCCGAATTACCGTCGATCTTTTTCACTCCACGCGGCACCCCTGCCAGGTGCCGCGTTTCCGTAGCTCATTAATCACCGCGAACCACATCTGATTGTTCTTCAACCCCCAGCAGGGTGCGACGCTGATTGCCAGCGGCGCCGAGCCGTACAGTCGCTGGATCGAGACCCGTGCGGGTAACCGCTCCAGAAAATCCACCGCTGTCGATACATATTCCTCCAGCGAGAGCGGCACAAACTCACCTCGCCGGTACATCTCCGCCAGCTCAGTCCCTTCAACGGCGTGCAACTGGTGCAGCTTGATCGAGTCGATCGGCAGCGAAGCGATCAGGGCGGCTGTCTTCAAAAAATCAGACCGCAGTTCTCCGGGAAAACCGTAGATCAGGTGGGCGCAGATGTCAAAACCATGGCCGGAAGCCCGCTGCACCGTACCCAGAAATTCATCCAGCGTATGACCGCGGTTGATGCGTGACAGAATGGCATCGTCCATGGACTGCAGGCCCAGTTCCAGGCAGACGTAGTGCGTGCGGGCGACCTCCGCAAGAAGCTCCAGCGCCTCTGCCGAAAGCGCGTCCGGCCGGGTGCCGACTGAAATCCCGATGACATCGGGATGGTCCAGGGCGCGCCGGTAAAGGTCGGCCAGAACATCCACCGAGGCGTACGTGTTGGTGTATTTCTGGAAATAGACGATGAATTTTTCGGAGCCGAGACGCGTCCGGTGATACGCCATCCCTGCCGCCAGCTGTTCTTTCAGCGGGATGGCCGACTGGGTGTCTCTGGGGGAAAAGGATACGTTGTTGCAGTAGATGCAACCGCCGGTGCCCTTGCTTCCGTCGCGGTTGGGGCAGGTAAACCCGGCGTCCACGTTAACCTTGCTGACCCGACAGCCGAAGCGTCGCCGGAGATACTGGCCATAGGAATGGATATGCAGTTCTTTATGGAGGAGCGGCTTGGAAACAGACGCCAGCTGTTCTTTGCCAGGAACAGGAGCGCTCCTGCTTGTATCCCGATGAATCAGGCCTCGTTCGTCAGGCCGCATGGCGTGAGATTATCCGAAGCAATGATTCCGTCTCGAGCACAGGGTCAGGGGCGGCCATCAGGGCAGAGATCAGTGCGACTCCGTGTGCACCGGCAGACAGGACCTCATCAACAGTCGAGGACGTGACCCCTCCCAGGGCAAAAACAGGTATGCTGAGCATCCGGGCGGTTTCGGCAAGCGCACTTACGCCGACCGGCTCACCGTACTGCGCCTTGGAGGGCGTATGATACACCGGCCCCAGGGTAACGAAATCGGCTCCGTCGTGCTGCGCCTGGAGTCCTTCAGCCGCGCTGTGGGCCGAATAACCGATCAGCCGGCCGCTCCCCAGAATGCGCCGGGCCTCAGGTACCGGCAGGCCGGCCTTCCCCAGATGCACGCCGTCTGCATCGACCGCCAGAGCGACATCGATACGGTCATTGATCAGCAGCTGTGCTCCATAGTCCCTGGTCAGCTGCCGCAGCCCGGCAGCGAGTTCAAACAATTGACCGGCAGCCAGGTCCTTCTCCCGCAGCTGAACCGCCCGGAGCCCGCCACGCAGGGCATCCGTGACAACGGCGGAAAGCGGCCTTCCTGCCGTCTGCTGCCTGTCGGTAATCAGGTAGAGGCTGAAATCAACCAAGCAGACCTTCTATTGGACTTGAGGCATTCGCATAGAGTTTGCGCGGAATACGGCCGGCCTTGAAGGAAAGGCGTCCGGCAATAACAGCCAGCTTCATTGCCTCGGCCATGGCGATCGGGTCCTGCGCGCCGGCAATGGCAGTGTTCATCAGCACGCCGTCGCAGCCGAGTTCCATGGCAATGGCTGCATCCGAAGCGCAGCCGACCCCGGCATCCACAATGACCGGTACCGAGATGTTCTCGAGAATGATCTTGATATTGTACGGGTTGCGAATGCCCAGACCGCTGCCGATCGGAGCTCCCAGCGGCATGACCGCTGCACAGCCGAGGTCCTGCAGCTTGCGGCAGACGGTGACATCGTCACTGCAGTAGGGAAGTACGGTGAAACCCTCACCGACCAGTATTTTTGCAGCCTTAAGCAACTCCTCGTTATCCGGGAACAGCGTCTTTTCGTCCCCCAGTACCTCCAGTTTGACAAAATCCGACATGCCGGCCTCTCGGGCCAGACGGCACGTCCGGACGGCATCCTCTGCCGTGTAGCATCCGGCGGTGTTGGGCAGCAGGGTGTATTTCTTGAGGTCGATATGATCCAGCAGCGACTCCTTGCTGCGGTCAGATATATTCACCCGCCGTACAGCAACGGTTATGATCTCGGCCCCCGAAATCTCGATGGCCTGAACCATCTGTTGAAAACTGGCGTACTTGCCGGTGCCCACCATCAGGCGGGAATTGAACTCACGGCCGGCAATAACCATCGGGTCACGTTGCATGCTCATCTTCGGAACTCCTTTATTATCAGCTTATAATCGCACCTGTTGAAGCTGTTACTCAACGACCGTTTCAGATGCCGCTGTTATCCGCCACCGACAAACTGGACAATTTCAACCTTATCCCCCTCCATCAGGGTATGGGTATCGTAGCAGGCCTTCGGCACGATTTCCAGGCCTACCTCCACAGCCACTCGTTCACGGCCTATCTTCAAGGCCTCAAGCAGCCCGGCTACCGTGCTGCCGTCTCTGATGTCAGAGGAATCACCGTTTACAATGACCTTCATATATGCCTCCACAAACCTGGCTTACCGGAAAGGTACACCAAAACCCTGCTGCACGTCCCCGCAGAAGTGGTCCATGCGTAACCCTCAAAATACAAAAAGCCGCAGAAGCGGCTTGTGAGTGTTGGTCGGTTGCGCTTCCCTACGCCGGCATTACCCGGATCAGGTACTAAGGGTCGCGGCCGGTACGCCGCTCTCAGTCGAAACTCCCCCAGCGATTTTATTTAACCTAGATTATTGATGTGTCCCTGTCAATCCAATTTTCCCGACAGCTGGACACAGCGGTATCCACGGTACGTTTTTACCAAAACACTACCACAATTCAAGAATTATGCTATATTTCTGGCGTTCAACATGTGGAGTACACACAGCGGGCAAGTTTGGACGAATCAGGAGGCCATCTGATGGCTAACGAAAAACGTGACATTGGGCGGCTCAAAAAACGTCTCACCGTACGATTCGGCATTGGAGAAACCAGCCGGGTAGCCTTTACCGAGGATGTATCCCTGACCGGGATGTTCATCAAGACGCCCAATATCTGTCCTCCCAACACCAAGATCGAGATCGAGTTCGAGGTCGCACAGAACAAGGTTGCGCTTGAGGCCCGCGTCATGTGGGCCAAGAAGGTACCTCAAAACCTTTTCCACCTTGTCAAAAAGAGCGGTATGGGAGTCCGCTTCCTTCGCTTCCATTCCGGCGAAGAGGATTTCAACACATACATCGAGAGTCCGAACAACTGACAGCAGAACCATCCTACTGGAGTCCGAGAGCCCTATGTGCAAAAAAATCTTTATCGGCGCAACCGGCCAGCACTGCGGCAAGACCACCATCAGCCTGTCGCTCATGCACCTGGCAAGCAAGAAGTACCCGCGGGTCGGCTTCATCAAGCCGATCGGTCCCAAGTGCATAGCATACAAGGGGCGCACCATGGATATGGACGCGGCCATGATCGCCGGGGTGTATAACCTGGATGCAGACGCACACCTCATGTCCCCCATGACGCTTACCCCCGGACTGACGCGCCGGTTCCTGGACGGGGAGATCTCTCCTGACTATCCACGGGATGTCATCCTCAAGGCCATCGAACAGCTCGAGAAAAAGAATGATTTCCTGATTATCGAGGGCGCAGGCCATGGCGGAGTCGGCTCGGTTGTCGGTATGAACAATGCCTGTACGGCTGCCCTGACCGGGGCTCCGGTCTTAATGGTGACCGGTGGAGGTATCGGCAGTGTCATTGATGCCGTGGAACTCAACCTCGCTTTGTATAAGGAAACCAAAGCCGATGTGCGCCTGATCATGGTCAACAAACTGGTGGCGGAAAAACGGGAGCGATCGCTGACATACCTTCGCAAGGCCTTTTCCAGCAAGAACATCCTGGTGACCAGCGCATTCGATTTTTCACCGATCCTGGCCCACCCGACCCTGCAGCACGTGGCTGAACTGCTGGAACTGCCGCTGATGGGCGACCCCTCAGAACGAAGCCGCATCTGCCACAACATCCAGCTTGGTGCCGCATCCTCGCAGCGCGTGATCGATCACCTGGAAGACTCGACGCTGCTGATCGTCACCAGCTCACGTGATGAGCTGATCGTGACGGCATCGTCACTGCATCACATCCCTGACTTCAAGAAACGCCTGACCGGCCTTATCATCAGCGGTCATGCCCCCATGTCCAACATAACCCGGCAGATACTCGAAGACAGCAGGATCCCCTATATCCGGATTGAGGAGACCTCTTCGGATGTTTTTTCACTGCTGCGCGAGCACGTCTCCAAGATCGGCCCTGATGATCTGGAAAAAATCGAACTGGTCAACTCCATGGCCGATCAGTACATTGATTTCGACACCATCGACGCCATGCTGTGACGTTTCAGCCTGAATGACCCTCGCCTGAGCTTCATCGAAACTTTCCCGCTTCCCCGCCCCTGACAGAGCCTCAAGAAAATACGACTTATTGTGTCATACCTCCGTGTTACCTTTATAAAAAAGATCACGGGAGGTTTGGCATGGAACCGATTGTACTGCTTGGGTTGATAGTTGTCGGGTATGGCGGATATGTGGCTGTGCTGGATTTGCTGGGGGATCTGTCAGGCTGTTTTCCCCGGCGGGCAGCCAGGGCTGCAGTGCGGTTCAGCGGACGGTGGCAGGGCTTGAAGTCTCCCGTCAAGAAGATGGCGGGGATGCACATTTGAGAGTGCTGTGAGCAGACTGTTTTTTATATGGGGAATGTCCTTCTCAAGAGAAGTCAGAAGCTCTTTCATCCTCTGACGCTGCAGGTCGGGGGAACCGGCAACCGGACACGAACACGACACGACCGGCAGCCCGGCGTCAGCAGCGAGCCGGGCGGTATCTTCTTCGGCAACGTATACCAGCGGGCGGATAACGGTAACGTCCCCGCTGTCGGCAAGCATGCAGGCAGACATGGCCTTGATCGAGCCGACGAAAAACTGGTTGAGCAGAAGGGTTTCGATGAAATCATCCCGATGGTGGCCGAGGGCCAACTTGTTATACCCCATCTGGCGGACCGTGCCGTAGAGTGTGCCCCTTTTCAACCGGGCGCAGAGTGAGCAGAATGATGAACCGGGACGAAGCTTCTCCTGAATGATGTCATAATGGGTGGTAGAAAGTACGCGGTGACAGAAACCGTTGTCCGCACAGAACCGTGAGACAGAGGCTGCATCGAAGCCGGGGTAGCCGGCATCCACCGTCAGCGCTGTCAGTTCGAACCGCACCGGAGCCCTTCGCTGCAGTTCACCCAGAAGCATCAGCAGACAGTAAGAATCCTTACCGCCTGAAAGTCCGACCGCAATGCGATCCCCTTCCTCTATCATACCGAAGTCAGCAACGGCCTTCCCCATCTGGTGACGCAACCGTCGATAGAGCGGATGATTTTTCAATTCATCCCGCAGAGCGGTCATGGACGATCGACCGCCGCATTCTCGATAAACGAACGGACACAGGGTGCAAAGGTTTCATGCTCCAGCAGAAAGGCGTCATGGCCGTAGGCCGATTCGATGAGATGGTATTCGGCCGTCTTGCCCAGGCCGTTCAGACAGGAGACCATCTCCTCGGTCTGATAGGGGGGATAGAGCCAGTCCGAGGTGAAGGCAAAGAACTGGATCGGGGCGGTTACCGTACTGAACGCTTCCGCCATGGATTCACATCCCCAGGCGACATCATACAGGTCCAGTGCCTTGGCCAGATACAGGAAGGAGTTGGCATCAAAACGATCGACGAAACTATAGCCGTTGTAGTTCAGGTAGCGCTCTACCTCGAACTGACCGAAGAAATCGAACTGGCCGTCTTTGGCTGAAAATCGCCTCCCGAACTTTGCATTCATCGATTCGTCGGACAGAAAGGTAATATGGCCGATGCCACGGGCCAATGCCAGCCCGTCCTTGGGGTTGTGTTTGTACTCTCCCTTGCGCCAGGTCGGGTCATTGAAGATCGCCCAGCGGGCCACGGCGTTCAGGGCAATCGCCTGGGGGGAGGGTCGCGGCGTAGCAGCCAGCACGATCGCCGAGGCGACCGAGTCAGGATGCTGAGTAGCCCATTCCAGTGCCTGCATGCCGCCCATGCTGCCACCCATCACGCATAACAGACGCTGAATGCCGAGCGCATCGATGAGCAGTTTCTGGGCCCGTACCATATCCCGCACGGTGACGACCGGGAAGGTCAGGTTGTAGCGCCTGCCTGTTTTGGGATTGATGGAGGCCGGACCGGTCGATCCGTAGCAGGAACCGATCACGTTGGGACAGATGACAAAATAACGGTCGGTATCGAGCAGTTTCCCCGGCCCGACGATGGCATCCCACCATCCCGGTTTGGGGTCTTCGGCGCTTGACTTTCCGGCCAGGTGGGCATTGCCGGTCCAGGCGTGTTCGACCAGGATGGCGTTCGAGGCGGCAGCGTTGAGAACCCCGTAGGTTTCGTACACCAGGGTGATCGGCGCGAGGATTCGCCCGCTGTCCAGGCGGATGCCCGAGTCAAAGGTTTTGGTTTGTTCGGTGACAATGCCGACTGACATCAAAAAAGCCCCTTCGCACAAACAGAGAAGGGGCTGAAACGATCGTTCACAGCGCACCTCTCATCTTTGCCTTTCGGCAGGAATTAGCACCTGACGCCCCATTGGCCGGTTGCTGTGGTTTCGCAGGGCCTTTCCCTCCACCACTCTCGATAAGCAGGTTTTATGAAGGCAGAATACAGAAAGATGACGACGGTTGTCAATCAAATATGCCTCCGGACAGCGCGTCCAGGGCTGGCTGCCGGCCGTCAAAATATCTGGAAAACAGGGGCGGCATCTGCTATAATATAGGATCATAAAATCCGGCATTGCATGCCGTCTGTAAGGAGGCTACATGAAAAGACTGCTGCTGTTGAGTATGTTGTTTGCCACTGTCGTAACGGGCTGCTCACAGAACCACTTTAACATTCCGACCGAGAATTTCGCGGAGAGGGTTAGGGCGCTTGGTGTTGCTCCTATTATCGTTGACGTTGACTCGGACATCAAGCACCCCCAGAAAGATCAGTTGGTCTCGCTGGTGGCGGAAACCAACCGGAAATACGAACAGCAACTGGTGCGCAAACTCAAAGCAACCGGCAATTTTTATACGACCGTGCTGCTGGACGGCGACCCTCAAAGCATCTTTGGAAAGCTCGTTTCCCGTCGTGAAAAACGTGATGACGCCTCGATCCAGTACAATAAGTACCTCTGGAAGAACGATGAATTACGGGACTATATCCAGAAGAACAACCTGGATGCCGTCATGCTGCTCGTCGTTAGCGGCCTGACCAAGTCAGAGAGCGTCACATCCATCGGACAGATGAAATCGCTGACCAGTGATTATAACTACCTGATCATGACCGCCCAGATTCTGGATGCCAGCGGTTCTATTCTCTGGGAATACCCGAATTTCCGTCGGCGCCTCCTGAGCTATGATCCGCTGATAAACCTGGAATATCCCGATTTCAACGAGGCAGAAGCCAACCTGACTACCGGCGTGCAGGTTAAATTCAAGACCATTGAAGGCATCCGGCGCACCTTGGAGCAGAAAAGCAAGGACTGGCTGCTGCGTGAAACCCAGGAGCCGGTGGTTTACGGCAAACAGTTCGATGACATGATCTCACTCTTGAAATACGACCACGACAAGGAAAAGAAGCCCGCCGCACCTCTGTCCGAGGCTCCCCGGGTGCAACAGCCGGCCAAGGCCCCTGAAGTGACGCCGCCAGGCGCAGCACCGCCGGCTGCACCGGCTCAGCCGGCCGCCACTCCCGCCCCGGCAGTAAAGGTTCCAGAGGTCACACGGGTCCCCGTGCTGGAACAGCCGGCAAATCCGGCCGATGAGATTGTTCCCGCCAAGGGCAGTACGCTGTAGCAGGCTGGACACACGTGTAGATTTGAAGAACAGGGGGAGCTTCACATGAATCTTACGGTAACGCTGGACGGCGGGAAAAAGGTCACCGCCCATTATCCCGACGGGCTTAGCATGGTAACAGATCAGTCGATCGAGGCCGGCGGAGAGGGAAGTGCGCCGTCACCGTTTATGGTTTTTCTCGGGGCGATTGCTACATGTGCAGGTGTCTATGTTGAAAATTTCTGTTCACACCGCAGCATTCCCACGACCGGCATCAGCCTGACGCAACAGGCTGAATTCACCATCGACGATAATGGCAAGCGTACGCTGGCGAAGGTTTCTCTACAAGTACACCTGCCAGCGGAGTTTCCGGAAAAATACCGCACTGCCGTGCTCAAGGCGGCTGAACTGTGCGCCGTCAAAAAGGCCATCGCCAACCCGCCAGCCTTTGAAATTACTGCCGTTACAGCCTGATCCGGCTGTTCGTGAACACATGAAAACGCCCGTCCGGAATCGTTCCGGACGGGCGTTTTCGTTGCCGTCAGCGCAGGAAATACTGGTGCAGCAGGGCCCCTCCCAGCCAGACCACTCCCCCCACCCCCAGGACGGCCGGTAGGCCGACCCCCTTACGCAGGCAGAAGAGTGCTGCCAGGAAAAATCCGATAGTCGGAAGTATCCCCCACAACACCCCCCTGGTGTAGTCGCCCAGCAGGCCAGGATTGCCCGGATTGTCGGAGGCCAGCCAGATCATCACGATCAGGCTGGTGAGCGGCATAGTGGCGATTAATCCGCCGAGAGTGGGATAACGGCGGCCGATCAGGACGCAGGAGATGATTACAAGGTTGGAAAGGGCAAGCTTTACGATAAACATGGCCGCCGTATGATCATCAACGACAGATAGTCCGGTGTCTGGAGAGTTATTTCAGTGAAGTCGGTGATTACCTTCTGGCGGGGGCTCCCGACCCGCTCGACAAACAGTGTGCTCCGTTCTCTGCCCATCTGCCTGAGGGCCTCAAGAATCTCACCAAAGAGCGGTTTTATTTTCAGCAGGACAACCGTATCGTACGTTGCCAGGGCTTCTATGACCCTTTCCATACCGGCAGTTGCAGGAATGATGGCTATCCGTTCATCGGCCTCGGCCAGGGGGACACCGGCTACGGCAGCAGAGGTGTTGATACTGGAAATTCCCGGGACAATTTCTATGCCGATCAGCGGGTAGGATTCACGGAAGATGCGCAACAGGTAGATAAAGGTCGAATAGAGCAGCGGGTCTCCGATGGTGATGAAGGCAACATCCCTGCCAGCCAGAACCCTCCCGGCAATCAGGGCGGCAGCTTCCTGCCAGGCCGGAACGAGCTTTGACCGGTCAGAGGTCATGGGGAACTGGTGGATTATGATTTCCTGGCGCCCTGCGTCCAGAAATTCGCGCACCGTTTCCAGTGCAACGCTGGCTTCATGCGGATTGGAGACCGGTGCCAGGATGACATCCGCCTGACGCAGAATGCGTTCGGCCTTTCTGGTCAGGAGCTCCGGATCGCCGGGTCCGACGCCCACGGCATAGACCGTCGCCACTACTCGCTTCCTTTCCAGGCACTGATGATATAGACCGGATTCTGGGCTTCGAACAGCTTGTATTCCGTCAACCGGCGGGTCTTGGCGATATTGACGCAGGTTGCCTCTACGGTATAGCCATGGTCCTCCAGGAACTCCACCGCCTTGGTGAGGGTATCCAGTGTCACGGCATTCAGCACGATCAGGCCGTCGGCCTTGAGCCGTTTGTCCACGGCATCGATGATCTCTTCCAGCTGTCCTCCGGCACCGCCGATAAAGACACGGTCAGGATCGGGCAGATCTTCCAGCCCCTCGGGGGCCTCGGCCTCGACGAGCTTGACATTGCGGGTGCAGAATTTCTTCAGGTTTTCATTGATAAAGCCGACACACTGGGGATTACGCTCGACAGCGTAGATGCGACCGTTGGGCATCAGGTTTGAGGCCTCGATGGATACAGAGCAGCTGCCGGCACCGATATCCCACATGGTAAGATCGTCCTGTAGCTGCAGCTTGGAGAGGGTGACCGCCCGTACCTCCTGCTTGGTGATCAGCTTTTTGGTTGTCTGAAACTCGTCGTCGTCAATACCGATCAGCGGATACTGGACAAGGTTCGGCTCATAGGTCCTGATCAGTATCAGAATATTAAGGTCAGAGGGTTTCAGTTCCAGCAGGCCGCGCAGGTCACACCTGGTGAACTTTTCTGTGGGCAGGCCCAGATCTTCGCACAGCCAGGCCTCATAACCCTCGGCACCGCGCTCTATCAGTTCCCGGGCAATGGCCGCCGGTGTATTGACCTTGTCGGTCAGGATGCAGGCTTTCTCTGCGGCAACGATCTTGTCCACTGCCGCATGCATCCCGCGGCCATGCACGGAGACAAAAATGGCATCATCCCAGGGTTCCTTGATACGGGAGAAGGCATATTGCATGCTGGTTACGTTGGCGAAGATCTCGATTCGCTCCTTGGGCAGGTTGCGGAGCAGAAAACGTGAAATCCCGAAAAAAGCAGGGTCTCCGGAGGCCAGGATTGCAACCCGTTTGTCTGTCGTCTGGAGAAAATCCAGCAGCTCGGACAGGTCGCCCAGTTCGGTCTTGCGACCTTCGAAATCAGGGAAGATGTCCAGATGCCGCCGGTGCCCGATCAGCACCTCGGCCTTACCGATGATCTCCAGAGCCTTGGAACTGAAACCCTCCCAGCCCGCCATACCGGCTCCGACCAGATAGATCTTCTGCTGTGCCATACGTAGTTCTCCGCGTGGGGATTCTGAAGCCTTCTGGGCAGAACTATACCATCCAACCAGCCAAAAATCACCAGATTACTTCGCCGGCGCAGGCAGTGTTAATTTTTTACAGCCCGGGGGAAAAGATCCGCGTGCCGCAGGCCGTCACGCCGCGGACCAATAACGACAAAAATAAGCCAATTCACATACCGGCCAATCCACGGCAGCATGCACAATAAATAAAAAAGCAATGATTTCTTGTGGTTACTATTTTAATCTTTCGGGCATGGAATATGCTTTGATCATCAGGAAGTGAAATAACGAGACACACGATAATACTAAACCATCCGCAAGGGTGGGACGGAAAGCCTAAGGGTCTCCCCGAGACAGCCGGGTCGCCGAAATATCTCAACGATATGGCGACCCGTTTTTGTCGCCGCTCGTTGCGCAGCATCGCGCAACGAACCTGAAAGGGGAGAGATTAT
Source organism: Geobacteraceae bacterium (assembly GCA_016720395.1). Lineage (GTDB taxonomy): Bacteria > Desulfobacterota > Desulfuromonadia > Geobacterales > Pseudopelobacteraceae > CAIPTY01. The sequence goes on from JADKKR010000002.1 coordinate 128,015, forward strand.
GGACACCCGGCTCCTGAAGAACCTGAAGAAGTTCGCGGCAGCATGCCCCCTGCTCATATCCGCTTTCATCATCACGCCGGTCCCGGCCGCGCACGCCGAAGCACTTTTCCTGTTCCGTTCCCCCGAATCAGCACTGCCGGCCCGGGGAGACGAAGCCCGCCTAATTCAACAGAAGTTCCTGAAACTCGATGAAAAAGGCGACCTCCTGATTCAATGCGGCTGCGCACGCTTTACCGTTGCCTATAACGATCCGGCCGATCGCTTCAAACCCTCACACCAGCAGCAGCACCCGCAACAGGAACAGCCCTCCGGCATCAACGGCATCAGCCTGACCGCAAGCCTTTCGTTCTGACCGCGGTTCCGTTTCCTGTTCAATGAGCCCCGGAAACGGGGCCGGCTACGGAACCGACAATACCTGTATGACCCTCTCCAACAGTGCTTCAGCAGTAAATGGTTTCTGCAGATACCTCAGGGCCTCTTCCGGCGTTCCGCCGCGCATGCCCGGACGTATCGGATACCCGGATATATACATGACCTTGAGACCGGGAAGCTGTGCCACCAGAAGCTCATACAGTTCGGGCCCGCTCATGTCGGGCATGACGACATCAGAGATCAACAGGTCAACAGGGGTGATGTGTCCGGCAAGCAATTCGAGCGCAGCCTGCGGACCGCTGACGGCATGCACGGTAAAGCCCGCTGTGTGCAACATCTCCCTGACCATCTCCCTGACCATCTCGTTATCTTCGGCCAGCATGATGGTCGCCGTGCCGCCATCCCTGACCAACCCGATGAATTCAGGCTGTTTTTGAGTCGGGGGGGGGGGATGACAACCGGGGAAATAGATTCTGAATGTCGTGCCGGCACCCTCCCGGCTTGCCACGCTGATATGGGCATCATGCTGCCGGACGATACCGTAAATTGTAGCCAGCCCGAGACCGGTCCCATGGCCGACCTGCTTGGTGGTGAAAAACGGCTCAAAGATGTGGTTCTGCACGTCGGAGGTCATGCCGCAGCCGTTGTCCTGAAACGTAAACCGTACATATTCGCCGGGCAGCATGCCGGGATGCAGGTGCACATCTTTGGCATCCATCTGCACCTTGCAGGTCTCTACGACGATCCTGCCCTGGTCGCTGAAGGCGTCCTGGGCATTTACGGTCAGGTTGAGGATGATCTGCCCCACCTGTGATTTGTCGGCCCTGATGAATGCGCCTTCGGGGTCGAGCATAAGATCGATGCTGATATTTTCACGAATGGTGCGCCTCAGAATACCGTGGAACGATCGAATGACCTCATTGAGGTCGATGACCTCGGGTATCATCGATGAGCGTCGGCCGAAATTCAGCAGCTGCCCGGTCAGGTCCTTGGCCCTGTGTGCAGCTGCTATGATTCCTGCCATTTTTGATATCAGCGGGTCCCCTGTCTCCATCCTGCCGACAACCATCTCGGCATATCCCATAATAGGAGTCAGAAGGTTGTTGAAATCGTGGGCGATGCCGCCGGCCAGATGCCCGATGGCCTCCATCTTCTGCGCCTGCAGCAGCTGTATTTCCAGCTGGTCGCGCGTATCTTCCACCTGCTTCCTGTCGGAGACATCACTGAATACGCCGTGCGCCTGCAGGACACCATCCTGAAGGGTTGTCGTATAGGCAAAGTCGCTGATCCAGATCCACGTGCCGTCTTTGCGCTGGATACGGTATTCGACGTCATAGATGCCGACTCCGCCAAACAGAGACCTGAAGGCTGCAACCACCTTTTCCTTGTCTTCTCCATGGATCCGGTCAAACCAGAGCGCGTTCCCGGCGGCATAAATCTCTTCCGGGGTATAGCCATAGATTTTTTCAATATTCCTGCTGATAAAACTGGTCACTCCGTTCTCATCGGACCGCCAGACGACCACCGGGAGGTTGTCGACCAGCAACCGGTAGCGCTCTTCAGCCGCAGCGATCTCGGCCTGATGTTCCGTCTGCAGGAGGTAGGCCTGTTCTATACGCCTGATCTGGCGAAGAAGTGCAATGGTCAGCAGGATCAGCGCCAGACAGGCCGCAGCAGTTATGACCGCCTGCTTGTAGGTCGTGTCCCGCCAGGCTGCCGTCACCTCGTCAGTCCCCATATTTGCATTTGCAACAAGCGGAAAATTGTCCAGTGCCTCATAGGAGATGATGCGGGGGGTCTTTTCCAGCAGGGCCTTGCCGCCCTTGATCTGAAACGTCCCCCGGGGAGACCGGGGAAGGTGGGTCAGGAACAGGTAGGATTTGCTGAAATCGACTGAATAATCATGGTCCCTGTACGGTTCGGTCAGTATCAGCGCACCATCCTTACGTACGATGACGATTCGCCCTTTCTTCCCGAGATCCAGCGAACGGTAGAAATCCTGGAAGTATTCCATCTCGAAGGCGACCGCAACCAGCCCTTCAAACACCCCGGAGTCAGAACGTACCGGGCGTGAAAGCGTGAAGCGCCACTTGCCGTTGATCCTGCTTTGCACCGGTTTTGAAAGAAACGGGGTGTCATCTGCCGGGTTATCGCGATGATGGATGAAATACTCACGGTCGGCCACGTCGGCCTGCTTCACCGGGGTTTCCAGCGAATGGGCAAACAGCAGGCCGTCACGATTGACCAGGATGATCGATCCGACCTGGGGAACATTACGGGGATGACGAAAGAGGAATTCACGGAGGTGACGGCTGTTTTCCCGATCGATGCCGCCATGATCCTTGATATGATCGATGGTGTCCAGCAGAACATTGTCAGCTTCGCTGAAGGTTCGTTCGGCATGTTCCTTGAGAGCCCGTGCATAGCCGCGTGATTTTTGCTCGGCGGCACGTATGGTGAGACGATATTCACCCACCGACTTCCAGGTCGAAAAACCGATGATCAGCAGGATCATTGCCATGACAGCGCCGACAATCACCCGCTTGAACGTCCGGTAATCAGGCATGGGAGGGTTCAGCTTCATGTGTGGTCTCCCGGCAGACACAAGTCGCTGGCATACTGATTCAACAAAAGGTGTCTTTTTATACAGCCATCTTAAAAATTCGCACTATCTTTTGTGACACCCACAGCAAAAAAAGAGGCCGGGGCAACCGCCTCAGCCTCTTCTGCACTATAGTACCTGCAGGCTATCCCTTTGAAGCACGCTTGCGCCTGGTCGGATCCAGCTCCTTCTTGCGTAGACGGATCGACAGGGGGGTGACCTCCACCAGTTCATCATCAGCGATGAATTCCAGCGCCTGCTCCAGGGTAAGGAGACGAGGCGGGGTCAGCTTGATGGCGTCGTCAGTACCCGAAGCACGGACGTTGGTCAGTTTCTTGCCCTTGCAGGGGTTGACATCCAGGTCGTTGTCCTTGTTGTGCTGACCGATGATCATCCCGCCGTAGACCTCGACTCCGGCACCGATAAACAAGGTGCCGCGCGGCTGCAGGGCGTCCAGCGAGTACGCCGTGGTTTCACCATGTTCCATGGCCATCAATACGCCGTTCTTTCGGCCCGGGATATCACCCTTGTAGGGGGCATATTCATGAAAGGTGTGGGTCATGACGGCTGTGCCGCGGGTGTCGGTCAACACCTCGCCGCGCAGGCCGATCAGACCTCGGGCCGGGACGATGAACTCCAGGCGGACCATCTCGCCCATAGGGGCCATGGCGACCATCTCGCCCTTGCGTGGTCCCATTTTCTCGATAATGGCACCCTGGAACTCGGAGGCAACGTCCACCACCAGGTATTCCATCGGCTCCATCTTGACGCCGTCCTTGATCCTGACGATGACCTCCGGCTTGGAAACGGCCAGCTCGAATCCTTCGCGACGCATGTTCTCGATCAGGATCGACAGGTGCAGCTCGCCGCGGCCCGAGACCTGGAAGGTATCCGCGCTGTCGGTATCCTCGACCCGCAGGGAGACGTTGACGCGCAGCTCCTTGGTCAGGCGTTCGCGGATATTGCGCGAGGTGACCCACTTGCCTTCGCGGCCGGCAAAGGGCGAGGTGTTGACGATGAAGTTCATGGAGAGGGTCGGCTCATCGATGGAGACGTACGGTACTGCTATCGGATTCTCGGCGCAGGCCAGGGTCTCGCCGATGCTTACATCTTCGAACCCGGCTACGGTTACAATGTCGCCGGTGCCGGCCTCTTCGATATCGATCTGCTTGAGCCCTTCATAGCCGAGCAGCTTGGAGATACGGCCCTTGGTGATCGTACCGTCGGCCTTGATCATGGCAACGGTTTCTCCGGCGCGGACCTTGCCGTTGAAGATACGTCCGGTGGCCATACGGCCGATATAATCGTTATAGTCGATGTTGGCGATCAGCATCTGGAAGGGAGCATTCGAGTCACCCTTGGGAGGACGGACATTGGATTCCACCACCGCAAAAAGCGGCTCCAGATTAGTGGATTCAATATTGATATCCAGCTTGGCATAACCGAGCTTGGCGCTGGTGTAAACAACCGGAAAGTCAAGCTGGTCATCCGAGGCATTCAGTTCGCAGAACAGGTCGAAGACCATGTTGAGGACTTCATCGGGTCGGCTGCCGGGGCGGTCGATCTTGTTGATGACCACAATCGGCTTCAGGCCGAGGTCGAGGGACTTCTTCAGCACGAAACGGGTCTGGGGCATCGGCCCGTCCAGGGCATCAACCAGCAGCAGGACGGAGTCGACCATCTTGAGCACGCGCTCCACCTCGCCACCGAAATCGGCATGGCCGGGGGTATCGACGATATTGATCTTATACTGGCCGTGATGGATGGAAAGGCTCTTGGCCAGAATGGTAATGCCGCGTTCCTTTTCCAGATCGTTGCTGTCCATCACGCGCTCGGTGATGGCTTCGTTTTCACGGTAGACGCCGGCGTGCTTGAGCATGGCATCAACAAGGGTGGTCTTGCCATGGTCGACGTGGGCGATGATGGCTATGTTACGGATTCTTTCCTGCATGAACGGACTCCTCAATCTCTCTCAAAATAAAAGGACGGGCAGATGCCCGTCCGTGTAATGGTGTACTATGACAACTTTTCTCTTATATAGCAAGAACTTTCACTCGCGCACCTGTCCATCCCCATAGACGATGAACTTGGTGGTCGTCAGATCCTCCAGCCCCATGGGGCCGAAGGAGTGCAGCTTGGTAGTGGAGATGCCGATCTCGGCCCCCAGGCCGAGCTGGTTGCCGTCGGCAAAGCGCGTGGAGGCGTTGACCATCACGCAGGATGAGTTGACCTCTCGAATAAAACGCTGGGCACGGCTGTAGTCGCTGGTGATGATCGATTCGGTATGCAGTGAGCCGTAGCGGTTGATGTGGGCGATGGCTGCATCCATATCGTCCACCACACGGCAGGCCAGGATCAGCTCCAGATATTCGGCCGGCCAGTCGCTTTCTGTGGCCGGTGTCGCATTCGGGGCAAATTTTCTGAAATCATCATCTCCTCTCAGCTCCACCTGCAGCCGGCCCAGGGTCGCGGCTATGCGCGGGATGAAAGCGGCAGCCACTGATCTGTTGATCAGCAGCGTCTCCAGCGCGTTGCAGACGCCGGGGCGCTGGACCTTGGAATTGACGATGATCCGCTCCGCCATGTCAAAATCGGCACTCTCGTCCACAAAGATGTGACAGACCCCCTTGTAGTGCTTGATGACCGGGATGCGCGAGTTCTCCACCACGAACCGGATCAGGCTCTCTCCGCCGCGCGGGATGATCAGGTCGATGGACTGCTCCTGTTTGAGCATCTCCAGCACCCCTTCACGCTCGGTGAACGGAATCAGCGACAGGGCCGCCACCGGGATGCCCATCTGCTTCATGACCCCCTGCAGGATTTCGGCAATGGCACGATTGGAATGAATCGCCTCGGAACCACCCCTCAGGATAACGGCATTGCCGGCCTTGAGGCAGAGGGCCGCGGCATCGGCGGTGACATTGGGGCGCGCCTCGTAGATGATGCCGATAGTCCCCAGAGGGATGCGCATCTTGCCGACCATCATTCCATTGGGACGCTTGCGCATCCCGGCGACCTCACCCACCGGGTCCGGCAGGGCAGCCACCTCACACAGGGCGTCGGCGATGCCGGAGATGCGTTTTTCATCCAGCATCAGGCGGTCCAGCATGGCCGGGGAAAGCCCTTTCTGTGCGCCCGACTCCAGATCCCGGGCATTTTCCGCGACGAGGTGTCCGGCCTGTTCCCGGAGTGCAGCCGCCATGGCCAGCAGCATAGCATTCTTGGTAGCGGTGGAAAGACGTGCCATGGCCAGTGATGCCTCGCGGGCCTCGGCGGCCATGTGCGCAACCTGTGCGGCAATGGTCATATAACAAACTCCCTTGCACAAAAAAATCCCACCCGGACTTCAGTGAGATTACAGTTTACGGTAAACGGCTGGTAGCTTCAAGCAATAAACCTCATACCAGCTTGCGCAATAACACAGAGTAACGGAGCAACAGAGAAATCACAACCTTGTATATAACCTGTCGGGGAGGTCCGGGGGAACTTCAAAAAACAATTCCCGGATTTTCTCTGTTGCTCTGTGTTTCAATTGTTTTTCAGGATAAAGACTACACCGTACACATCACCTGGCGCACCCGGTATTCCCCGCCGATGACCAGGTATTCTCCCTCACCTTTCAGGATGCTGCCCGGGAGGAGGTCATTATAAAAGAAGACCTTGCTGAGCGGTACGCGCACCTCCCAGACCGTGGAGCCGAATTCCCAGGCCCGTTCCTCGTCCGAGGTACATGAAACCAGGTTGTTCAGGCGCACGATCTGTTCGCGCTTGGCAACCTGTTCGATGACATCATGTTCGCTGGCATCGTAGGTCCCGCGGTACAGTGTGATGATCGGAGTGTGCGGATATTTGCGCAGCAGCTCGAACTGGCAGTATTCGTAAAGGATATCCAGCTGTGACTGGATGGCGTTAGTGCGGGCACTGCCCTTCATGACATCCACGGAGAACTCGAAATAGGCCTGGCTGTGAATGCCGTCAATCCTGGCGCGATGATAAGTGGGGGTAATGCCCATGCGGCTTTCCACCCAGCGTTTGAGCACCGCTCCCTCGACAGAGTTGGAATCCATCATCCAGCCGCGCAGGAAGCGCAGGTAACTGTTCCTGATGCTTTTCCGGGCGGTATCGGTCTGATCCTGCCAGTGGTGCAGCTGGAACTTGACCGACATGAAATCATTGAAGACCAAAGCCCGTTCCTCCTGGGAGCCAATCGACACAAGTCTTTCAAAAAGAAAGCGGTTACCCTCCTTAACCCCCTGGATCTCCAGAGGTTGCGGATTGTCGTTGAAATGCCGCGAGGCGATGACCCAGGGCGGAAGGTTGCAGTTGTTGAAGGATCCGTTGTGCATGGCAGGTCATCACCTCATTGTGAAGATTACAAACCTTTATGCCACAGAGGACACAGAGGGCTCAGAGAAAACCAAACTCATTTAGAGGGTAACACCAAAATAATATTAGTTTTTAACTACCGCGGGATAGTATTTTTACTCATCCATCGGTTATGCTGTTGACTCCTCTGTGTTCTCTGTGACCAAAGCCTTTACAAGATTTTCGCCAGTTCTACCAGCGTCGCCTTGATCGGCCCGCTCACGACAAACGGTTCGACACCCAGTTTCTCCAGTTCACCTTTAGGATGTTCCCCCATCTGAGCCGTCACCACCGCCCGGCAGCCCTCCAGTGCTTCGGCAATCCCCTTCAGCACGTGCCCCCGCAGGGGGTGCTCGGGATCAAAGCTGCAATAGCGCTCCACAATCTTCTCGTCGACCAGCCTGGCGTCCCCGCCGTCAACGTCATAGATCAGGAAACGTTCGGCGTGGCCGAAGTGCTGGTTGATCTCCCTGCCATCCTTGGATGCGACTGCGATCAGCATGACGTACCTCCCCTGCAAAAGCCCCCCGGACACGCACATCTGTCCGGGGACCTTTCGCCTGTGCGACCCGCAACGCGGGAAGCATTCATTCAACTCATGCCTGATTATGAAGTGTATCCGTAGCCGTGTGCCTCAACCGGCTCAAACGAAAAACACTTCTTGGGACAGGTCCGTCCGCAGGCCTGGCAGCCGATACAATTTCCGGCAGTGGCGACCGTCATATAGGCCTTTGCAGTCTCCTCGGTATCCACCTCTTCGTATGCCAGTACGTCCATGGCACAGGCCTTGTAGCAGCGGCCGCAGCCGATACAGAGATCCTTCTCGATTGCCTTGATGAACTGCGGTGTCCACTCATGTCCGTCTTTTGTCAAACCTGTGATAAATGACATTTTACATCCTCCTTTGTGTGTTGTCGGGCTGTACCCTGTGTTGAATGCTGATGAGCTTTTATCCGGCGAGAGGTTTCCCGGCCAGATCTACTCGTCCAAAAATGATGCTGCCTGTCCCTTGTTCATCGCCTTACGCAGCCAGGGGGGCGGATTTCCCCGCAGTACCTCCTGAAAACGCTCCACCGTTTCCTTCAGGCTTACCTCCGCATTGGTCTTCATGGGGTGAATCTTGTGCGCAACCAGCTTGGCCGCTGCCGGGCCACCGATCTGCATGGTGTAGACAATGGCGCAATCTGTCAGCACCTTGGCCCGGGCAGCGATGCGGTCCTCCTCGTCAGTGCCATGTTCACCGACGCTGACCGCCTCCAAAAACTCTGCCTGGTCCGGCCCGACCTCCCAGATGTGGAAGCTCTGGCACTGGCCGAAGTGCTGGTCGATAGTTTCCCCGGTTGATGTGGTAAATGCAATTTTCATGGGTTGTCTCCTTATGTTTTCATCAAGCATCTTTGCAGGAATGTCGATTTTTCATCCTGTCAAAGCTGTCAAGGGATTGCACGGAGGCGTAGCAGCGCTACGCCGCACAAGTAATCCCGAAGACTTACGCCGACAGGGTGGAAAAGCGGCGTTCCTTAGTTATGCGCCAGTTTCTGCGCCTCTTTGGCATTGGCCTGGAACAGGTTGGCCGTCTCGAAGACCAGATTGAGTGTCCCACGGTAGCCGACCCAGACCTTCTGGTGGGCGCCCAGACGGTCGAAGACCGGCAGGCCGGCCCGCAGATGGGCGCCAATCTTAAGCTTGTTGGCCGCCTGGCGGCCGTTTGAGTTGGCCACGATCAGGTCGGCGCCGATGGCCGCCGTCTCCAGGTCTTCCAGGTCGCCGACGAAGACGTTGTCGCTGGGCAGAGCGTCCAGCCCCCGGGTGCGGGTGGCGGAAAGCGCCGCCTGGATCTCGCAGCCCATGCCGGCCAGGAAACCGGTCAGGGTCTTGAGGTTGTCCGACTCCAGGGCGATGGCCACCTTCTTGGTGCCGAACTGGTAGTGGCTGTCCACCATGGCATCCATCAGGCGCGAGCGCCAGCGGCGATGCTTGTCCGGGATCGGGCGGCCGCTGATGACTGCCAGAACTTCCATGAACCTGTCGGTCTCGGCCAGGCCGGTCAGGGAGGTGAAGCCGTAGGCCGGAATACCGAATTTTTCCTTGAGCCTGTTCCCGGCTTTGGCCAGGGAATCACCCACATACAACGTTGCGATGCTGCGCCCGGCCTTGCGAATCTCATCCACCGGGATACCACCGGTCGAAAGCGGCGAGACCACATCGTCGATATGACCGTCCATGGCATTGGAGATATCCGGGATCGTCAGCACGGTCAGGCCGAAGGATTCCACCAGCTCTTTGATCTCTTCCACATCAGCCGGCGTCAGGTGTGCACCCGGGAGCAGGTTGACCTGCCCGGACACCGTTGTGCCACCCTCCGCCAGACTGGAGACAATCGATTCGACCGCTGCCGCGTAGCCTTCCTGCAGCGAACCGCAGTAATCAGGGGTTGAGGCCCAGATGATCGGGACCCGCTCATGCTCCGGATGTTCCTCGCGGTACTGCTTGATGGCGCTGTTGACGTCATCACCCATGGTCTCGGTCAGTCCGGTGGTCATGACCCCCACCACCCGGGGACTGAACTTCTCTATCACGCGGCTGATGCCTTTTTTCAGATTGTCCCAACCGCCGAAGATGGCGCTGTCCTCGCTCATGGCGGTGGCATTCAGGGCGATGGACTCCTTGTAGTGCCGCGAGAGCTGCAGGCGGATGAAGGTCGAACAGCCCTGGGCCCCGTGCAGCAGACCGAGCATGTTGTCGATCCCCAGGTAGGCCATGGTGGCCCCCAGGGCCGGCGAGTTTTTCTGCGGGTTGACCGTGGCGGCCTTGGTAGAGACCTTGACCCGCGAAGCTGATATATCTTCGCCCAGATATGTCTCGGCATGGCTGGCGGACTCTGCCAGATCCGCTGCCAGTTGATCAGCACTCTTTTCCCAGGGAGCCGGGGCATTCAGGGTCGCCCAGATCGGGTTGTTGACCGTCATGTCCAGCTGTCTTGAAAAGGTCACCATCCCCTCATAGCCGGCATAGGGGTGTGATCGGCCATGGTTGATGTCCATGAAGGGGGTCTTGGTCTTGAGTGCCAGGAACTTGGTCTTGCCTCCGGCCACGATCAGGTCGGGCATCTTCTCGCGCATGACCGCCAGCAGGCCGGCCGTGGAAGTGTCCTCGATGATTGTGGCGTCCTTGTGCATCAGACCCTTCATGCGGTAGAAGTCCTCCAGGGTCGAGTTCTGTGTACCGGCCGCCAGCACCTCTACACCCAGTTCGGTCAGGGAATTGACCATCGACCAGGTCTTGACCCCTCCGGTGAACAGTACGGCGGTCTTGCCCTCCAGTCGCGCCCGGTAGGGTGCGATAGCGGCCCGGCATTTATCCTCTTCCTCCTCGATCAACCGTTCCACCCGATCCTGCATGGTCCGCTTCTCCAGACCGTTGACGATATTGTCCAGCTCGCGGGCGATGTCGCGCAGCGCCTTGGCGGTGTCGGTCATGCCGTAGAAGGATTCCTCCAGATAGGGCATGCCGTAGGTCTTCTGCATTTTCTTGGCAAGGTTGGTCAGAGACTTGGAGCAGATGATGATATTGAGCTTGGCCCGGTGGGCGTAGCGCAGCTCCTCGAATTTGGCATCACCACTGAAGCAGGACAGCACCTGGATCCCCAACCGGTCAAAGAGCGGCAGCATGCCCCACAGATCACCGGCGATGTTATACTCGCCGATCAGGTTGATCGGGTATTCACCAAGAAACGGGGGTTCGGTCGTGCCGATCACGTACTTGAACATGATCTCGCCGGCCAGCCGGTTACCGATGTTCTTGTCGCCGATGAAGCCGGGGGTATTGATCGGGATCACCGGAATGGTGACTTTTTCTGCTGCCGCCGTGCAGACCGCCTCCACATCATCGCCGGTCATGGCGGTCACGCAGGTGGCATAGACGAAGATGGCCCGGGCCTGGTCCTTATAACGTTCGGCCAGATCGAGGATCGCCTTGTAGAGCTTCTTCTCGCCGCCGAAGATGACGTCGTTTTCCAGCATCTCGGTGGTAAAGCCGCGCCGGTAGAGCTGGGCATCGGAAGAGCGGGCACCGCGGTTGTCCCAGGAGTTCCCGGCGCAGCCGATCGGGCCGTGAACCAGGTGGATCACATCGGTGATCGGCATCAGCACCACGCGGGCGCCGTCATAGGCGCAGGAGCGCTCGGTCCCCTCACCCGGCTCGGATTTCTTGCAGAACTTGGGGGCGCCCTTATCGTGGGTCTCGCAGTTGTCGGTGTCGTACCAGTCGGGCTTGATATATCCCTTGTCGGCTCTTCGTCTGTTCTGCCGCTAACGAAAAACAGCGCTCCATTTCATCCGGGATGAAGATGGTGGCGCCGTTGCCGAAAATACTATCCTGATTGTTACCTACTCCATTAGCATGTGCTGTGCCAAGTCGGCTGTAACTTATAAAGGTCTGTATTTTATGGTATTATTAAGCAGCACCCCGTTTACCGGCCGCCGGCATGATTATTTTTTGTGCAGATTGCTGACCGCCGGCACCAGAAAGCCCCCCCGGATCCCGGGCACCCCAAAAACAGGCAGTTCCGCCCCCTGGGAGAGGAGATTTTTCGTCGGCTCTGGGCGGTCGGTTACTGTGTTGTTCGATATTCAGGCCTAGGCGGCGCCGGTGTGGGGCAGGGGGAAGGGGCGTAGCAGCGACCCACGCCACCCGATCCGCACCGGCAACGAACGCAGGGCGGAAAAGCGGCGGACCACTAGCGCATCAATTCGAAGAAGCGGTCTTCACAGGTCTCATCCTTGATATCGATAAACTTGTTGCAGATCTCGGTGACCATGTTGACAACGCCCTGGTAGCCGATGATCGGGTAGCGGTGCTTGTTGACCCGGTCAAAGATCGGGAAACCGAAGCGGAACAGTGGTACGCCGGCGTCGCGTGCGGCAAACTTGCCATGGCTGTCACCGATGACCGCATCGACCTTATCGGTCATCAGCAGGGAACGTAGATGCCAGAGGTCCTTGTTCATGTAGATCTTGCAGCCTTTACCATACATGGAACCGTCCAGCAGCGTCTGCAGCTCTTTCTCCACCTTCTTGCTGCCGCGGCTGCAGAGGATGTGGTGCGGCCGGGCACCCATCTCCAGCAGGAAGGAGACATAGCCCATCAGGTAATCCGGATCGCCGTAAACGGCGAACTTCTTGCCGTGCATATACTGCTGAGAGTCGGTCATGGCATCCACGGCGCGGCCGCGCTCGTTCTTCAGTGATGCGGGTACATCCTTGCCGAACAGTTCGGCGATCTTCATGATCAGGGCGTCGGTCTTCTCGATACCCATCGGCATCGGCATGCTGACATGCTTGCCGGAGTAATTGTCCTTGATCCAGCTGAAGGTCTTGGGTGTTGCATACGGTCCGATGGCGATGGTGGCCTTGCCGTTGATCGAATCGGCAGCTTCATCCAGCTTGGTCCCGCCGGCATAGATGTGGTAGGTGCCGTCGCAGGGGGATTCAAAGGTGTCGCCGATATCCGCCAGAAGCGTATAAGGGATGCCGAACTCTTTCAGGATGCGACGGTATTCGCGGTAGTCACCGGTGTTGAAGTCACAGCCGGCAATCAGGTTGAGTTTACCGGTGCAGCGCCCTTCCACCTGCTTATCCTCGGTCAAGGTCTGCAGTATCGAGACCAGCATGGAATCATAACCGTGGATATGGGTACCGTTAAAGCTGGGGGTGTTGGCAAACGGTACCGGCAGTTCCTTGGGTACGAACGCTTTCTGTTTGGCGTTCTTGATGAAGGCGGTCAGGTCGTCGCCGATAACTTCCGGCATGCAGGAGGTAAAGACGGCGATCATCTTGGGCTTGTAGAGAGCGTGAGCATTCTCGAGCCCTTCGTGAAGGTTGTTCTGGCCGCCGAACACGGCGCCGTCTTCGGTCATGGCGTCCGATACCGCAGGAGCCGGCTCGCGGAAGTGACGGTTGAGAGTCGAACGGTAGTAGGAAGCGCAGCCCTGTGAGCCATGTACGAACGGCAGGGTACCTTCAAAGCCGTGGGCGGCCAGCTGCGCGCCCAGCGGCTGACAGGCGTGGGCCGTATTGATAACCAGCGCCTGGCGGGCAAAGTTCTTTTCTTTATACTCTTCCGAGTTGATCCAGTTCTTGACGCGCTCGATCTCTTCGGGGGTTGTCTCGACTATGGTTTTGACTTCAAGTCCTAATAGATTTGCCATGATGTACTCCTTTGGGGTCGGCGACCAATCTGTCGCACAACCGAGTTGTTGTATAACCTCTACCACCCCTAGCCCCTCCTAATCTAGGAGGGGGACTTTATAGCTCCCCCTCCTGATTCAGGAGGGGGCCGGGGGGTGGTTAACTCAGAACGGAGCCTTGACCAGTTTCCAGGTCGGGCTGTTGACCGCCATATCCACATCCCGGGCGAAGATCTCGAAACCCTGGTAGCCGTGGTAGGGACCGGAGTAATCCCAGCTGTGCATCTGGCGGAAAGGGATACCCATCTTCTGGAAGACGTATTTCTCCTTGATGCCGGAACCGATCAGGTCCGGCTTCAGCGCGTGGGCAAACTTCTCAAACTCGTACTCGGACGGATCATCGTAGACCACCGTGGCTTCCGGCATCTCCGGTGCGGTACGGTCGTAGTCATCGCCGTGGGCGAACTCATAGCCGGCACCGACACAGTCCATACCCAGATCCTCATAGGCGCCGATGGTGTGACGCGGGCGGAGGCCGCCGACCAGCAGCATGACCTTCTTTTTGTCCAGGCGCGGTTTGTACTCGTCGATGATGGCCTGCATGATCGGCTCGTACTTGGCGATGGCCAGCTCGACCTTTTCCTTGATCACATCGTCAAAACGCTCGGCGATGGCCCTCAGGCTCTCTCTGATCTTGGTCGGGCCGAAGAAGTTGAACTCCAGCCAGGGGATGCCGTACTTCTCTTCCATAACCTTGCACATGTAGTTCATGGAGCGGTAGCAGTGGATCAGGTTCAGCTTGACGGTATGGGTTGCGGCGATCTTCTCCAGCTCGCCGTCACCGGTCCAGACCGATTTCACGTTCAGTCCGATCTCCTCCAGCAGGCTCTTGGCCGACCAGACGTCGCCGCCGATGTTGTAGTCGCCGATCAGGGCGATGTCATAGGGGCTGGAAGGCTCAGCGAACTCGCGGGTCTCGATGATGTAGTCGCGGATCGAGTCATTGGAGATATGGTGACCCAGCGACTGGGAAACACCGCGGAACCCCTCGCAGTTGCAGGGGATGATCGGCAGGTCCAGCTCTTTGGAGGACTGCTTGGTAACGGAGTTGATATCGTCACCGATCAGACCGACCGGGCACTCGGACAGAACCGAGATACCCTTGGCCAGCGGGAACAGATCGTGGGCCTCTTCCAGCAGGGTCTTGAGCTTCTTGTCGCCGCCGTAGACAATGTCTTTTTCCTGAAAATCCGAGGTGAACTGCATGGGAAAGCTGGTGACGCCGGTGATGCCGCTCATCAGGTTGCGGCGCGTACCCCAGGAGTACCAGCCGCAGCCGACCGGACCGTGGGAAACATGGACCATATCGCGGATCGGGCCCCAGACAACACCCTTGGCGCCGGCATAGGCGCAGCCGCGGGCGCTCATCACGCCGGGAACGGTCTTCTTGTTGGACTTGACGCTGGCGCAGCCGGAAGCGGCATCGTTGGGCGCCAGGTGCGGGGCTCTCTTCTTCCTGGCCTTCTCGGGATACACTGCCAGGGCATCATCGATCATCGCCTGGGTTGATTCCTTGGTTATGCCGTCAACTTTTCTTATTTTATCTGACATGGTATCTCTCCTTGTAACTGTTGGGTTAAAACGTTCCCCATAACGGGGAGATCATGCTCAGGCGGCCTTCTCAGCTACCCCGACGATCGATTCGTCCTCAACTTCCATAACGCCGAATTCCATCAGCAGCTCTTCCAGTTCTTCCATCTCCAGCGGGGTCGGAACAACCAGCATCTTGTTGTCGGCGATCTTCTGGGCCAGCGTGCGGTATTCCTGAGCCTGTTTGTGCTCCGGAGAGTATTCGATAACGGTCATGCGGCGCAGCTCAGCTCTCTGGACCTGATTGTCGCGCGGCACGAAGTAGATCATCTGGGTACCGAGTCGTTTGGCCAGGGCCTCGATCAGTTCGTCTTCGCGGTCGGTGTTACGGGAGTTGCAGATCAGGCCGCCCAGACGGACCTTGCCGGAAGAAGCGTACTTGAGAATACCCTTGGCGATATTGTTGGCAGCATACATGGCCATCATTTCGCCGGAGGTGACGATGTAGATCTCTTCAGCCTTGCCTTCACGGATCGGCATGGCAAACCCGCCGCAGACAACGTCGCCGAGAACGTCGTAGAAGACAAAGTCCAGGTCAGGGGTATAGGCGCCGTTCTCTTCCAGGAAGTTGATGGCGGTGATGACGCCACGGCCGGCACAGCCGACGCCCGGCTCGGGACCACCGGATTCGACGCATTTGACGTCGCCGTATCCGACCTTCATGACCTGATCCAGCTCGAGATCTTCAACGGTGCCCAGTTCGCGGACCAGGTCCATGACCGTGTTCTGTGCCTTGGCGTGCAGGATCAGACGGGTCGAATCGGCTTTGGGGTCGCAGCCTACGATCATAACCTTTTTGCCGATTGAGGCCAGACCCGCTACCGTGTTCTGTGTTGTGGTTGATTTGCCGATGCCGCCCTTGCCGTAAATTGCGATCTGTCTCATTGTGATGCTCCTTTCGGCCACCAATCCGTGGCCTGTGGGTTAGTGAGTTTGAAAACATTTCTGCTGCCTTTGCAGAAACAATTTTCGTGAACGAACTATCTTGTTGTGATATGGGGCAAAATAAAAAGGCGCCCCGATTTACTGGAGGCGCCTTTGCCTGAAATATCTATTCTGTTATGGGTCGTTCTCTGATTGCTTCTGTAATGGCTTTTAGCACAGGGTGTGCCAAAAACATTAAAACCTTTATTTACGAGCAGTTACAGTTGTATGAATAAAATAAAGGCGTTGCGGGGAGGGAGATTCGGGACAGGATTGCATCAAGACCGCGTGCAGATGCTTAAAATTTGATCAACCCGGCAGCAGGCGGAAAGCCGAAGCCTTGATGGCGGCGTAAATCGTACTGCCAGGGGTGATGCCCAGCTCATCGACCGCATCCTGGACCACCTCGGCGATCAGCGTGTTCCCGGCACATTCCAGCTCCACGCCGGTTTTGCGACCGGAACAGAACAGGGAGCGCACGGTGCACTCCAGCAGGTTGCGGGCGCTGATGGCTTCAGGGTGCTGTTTGAAGAGGATGATATCCTTGGAGGAGAGCTCGGCCATGGATGTCTCGCGCTCCGTTCCGGCCGACAGCAGCAGCCGCGACGCACCCCAGGGGTAGGCGGACATGCCGGAGATCGCTGTCGGGCTGCCCAGCTTCAGGAGGTTGATGTAACCGGCCTGGCTCTGCCCCATGCGGTCACGGGCCAGCTGCTCGCTGCTCACCTGCCCGGTCAAGGTGCCTTTCTCGAACACCAGGGCGCTGTCAGTCATCAGCCGCATCTCCACCAGTGAATGGGAGATGAACAGGTACGGTATGCCGAACTGCTCGCTGACACTCCGCAGGTAGGGAATGATCTGGAAGCGCAGGGAGTCGTCCAGGGCCGAAAGCGGCTCGTCCATCAGCAGCAGGCGCGGATTGGCCAGTATGGCCCGACCCAGGGCGACGCGCTGTTTCTCACCCCCTGACAGGTTGGTGACGCTCCGTTCGAGGAGCCCGTCCAGTTTCAGCACCCCGGTCAGGGTATCGAAGTCGATGGTGCGGTATTCGGCAGGACAGCGCCTGAAACCGTAGAGCAGGTTGTTCCTGACGTTCAGGTGCGGGAACAGGCAGTGCTGCTGGAAGACCATGGCGATGCGCCGCTGTTCGGGACGCAGGTTGATCCCTGCGGCACTGCTGAAGAGACATTCGCCATCCAGGACGATCTCGCCGCTGTCCGGTTCCAGCAACCCGGCCAGCATACTCACCAGGGTCGACTTGCCGCTGCCGGATACGCCGAAGACACCGACCCGGTCGCCATCGACCGTAAAACCGGCAGACAGGGTGAAGTCGGCGAAACTCTTTCTGACGTTCAGGGAGAGTTTCATCTCAATCCTTCCGCGTCGTTTTCATGGTGCCGGGGCGCCACACATAGAGGGCCAGCAGTACGATGAAGGAGAAAATCAGCATGACAGCCGCCATGCGGTGTGCCTGAGCGTACTCCAGCGCCTCCACGTGGTCATAGATCTGCACCGAGGCCACCCGGGACACACCGGGTATGTTGCCGCCGATCATCAGCACCACGCCGAATTCTCCCACCGTATGGGCAAAGGTCAGGATCGAAGCGGTCAGAAAACCGGGGCGGGCCAGAGGCAGCGCCACCGTGAAGAACGCATCCAGCGGAGAGGCACCCAGGGTCGCAGCCACCTCCAGCGGGCGCTCCCCGATGGATTCAAAGGCATTCTGCAGCGGCTGCACCATGAACGGCAGGGAGTAGAAGATCGATGCCACCACCAGTCCCCGGAAGGTGAACGGCAGGGCACCGATTCCTAAAACTCTCGTCAGCTGCCCCACCGGGCCATCAGGCCCCATGGCCAGCAGCAGGTAGAAGCCGAGCACCGACGGCGGAAGAACCAGCGGCAGTGCCACCACCGCGCCCAGCACCCCTTTCAGGCGTGATCTGGTGCGGGCCAGCCACCACGCGATCGGGGTCCCCAGGATCAGCAGTGCAACCGTGACCACGGAAGCCAGCCTGACCGTGAGCCAGATCGACTGGATATCTGCGTCCGCCAGAATCATGGTCATTTCCCCGTCTTATCGCCCGGCAGCGCAAAACCGTACTTCGTCATGATGCTGCGGGCCTGTTTCGAATCCATGAAATCGGCAAAACTTCCGGCCAGCGGCTTGCCCGCCCCCGGCCTGGTGATGATGAAACCCTGCTCCAGCGGATTATGCATGTTTTCAGGGATCAGATAATAGCCGCCCCGCTTTGAAAGTTCGGGGTTGCGCACCAGCGCCAGGGCAATCAGCCCCACCTGCGCATTGCCGGACTGGACGTACTGGGCGGCCTGGGAGATATTCTCGCCGAACACCAGCTTCGACTGCAACCGGTCCCACAATCCGGCAGAACGCAGCGCCTCTTCGGCACGCTTTCCATAGGGGGCATGCTTCGGATTGGCAATCGCGATCTTGGTGACCTTCGGGTCAACCAGGTCGGCCAGAGTCATTTTAGCGGCATCCATGCTGCTGCTCCAGAGCACGATCCTGCCGACGGCATAGGGCCTGACCTCGCCGGCAGCCAGCCCCTGCCGGGCAAGCTCACGCGGGAAGCTGATATCTGCCGAGAAGAACAGGTCATAGGGGGCACCCTGCCGGATCTGGGTATGAAACTTCCCGGAGGAGCCATAGACCACATCTATCTCATGGGCGGGCTGGCCCTTCCTGAAACCGGCGATGATCTCGTCCATGGCGTATTTCAGGTCAGCGGCCGCCGCGATGGTTATTTTTTCAGCATGTGCAGACGATACTGCACATCCGAAACAGACGAGCAGAACAAGGAATGTACGCAGCAAGCCCATTGAAACTACCTCCCGATGCCTTTGTCTGTATACCCCATGATGGAATTTACCGCAACTGTCATGCCATCAATCACCGAATCGGCAGTAAAGTTGCAACAACCGCCCTCAGCAACCAGGGAGGCACGCCATGGAACCAGCTGCGACACTCGACCGGGAAACCGCCAAGCGACTCTACAACCAGTACCGCATCCACCGCGACGGCATCCGCAACCGGCCGGAGATGGCCTGCGTCTGCCTGATCTGCGGCTCCGTCCATATCATCCCCAAACCGGACGACCCGTACAAACTGGTCTGCCGCGACTGCGGCTTCGCCTTCTACCGTTACAGCTGCCCGGCCTGCGGCCTGACGGTCGACGGGCGCGACCCGCAGAACCCGGCCTGCCGGGAAGAGTGCGACCTGCGAGTCTGCACCTGCGGAGCCTGCGGCTGCCCGCCGCACGATGACCACACGCAGAAGGGGGTGACACCATGACACGGGCACAGACAGGCAGCAGCGTCACGGTCAGCTATGTCGGCACCCTGGACAACGGCCGAATCTTCCACAGCACCGACGAGCAGGGCCCGCAGACCTTCACCCTCGGTGCGGGGCAGCTCTTCCCGGCCCTGGAGCTGGCCATCACCGGCATGCGGACCGGCGAGGTGAAGAACATCGTCCTCTCCGCCGCCGATGCTTACGGCCCGCGCCTGGCGGAAAACATCATCAGTCTGTCGCGGCAGAGCTTCCCTGCCGGGAAAGAGATCGCCGCTGGTCAGAAATTAAGCATCGAGTTCAAAGGGGGCATCACCCGGGTGATGGTCGTGACCGCCGTGGGTGAGTCAGACGTGATCCTGGACGGCAACCATCCCCTGGCCGGGCATGAGCTGACCTTTGCGCTGCGCGTGGACAAGGTGGAATAGATTCGTGGGGGGCGATGCGATGCAGCAGGGAGAAAAGACCGACCGTTACGTGACCTTCATCGGGATCGAGGGGGACCGGAACTCGCGGGAGCTGATGGTCATGCTGCGCCGGCACATCGACGACCCGGCCAGGAGCAACCGCTTCTGGGAGCTGTTCAAGGAGAAGCTGGACCGTGTGGGGCAACCGGGCCGGAACGGGGGGCGCTGCCTGGACGAACTGTTCCTGATCCACTCCTACATCAACAATATCCGCGAGCTGTTCGAGGAGTACGATGACCAGCCGGCGCTGGCGTTATTGGAGAGGATCGAGGTTGAGAGCTGTTGAACAACTGTTGTCATGGCTGACTGATTAGCTGGCAGTATCCCCTGAGAACCTTGGAAGTGACGCCTTTCGATGCCGGTGACAGCCTATCTGCTCTAACCGGGCATTTTCCCTACATATTGTGCCCTTGGGCGGATCGGCCTATTCTGGGCGTATTGCTCCATGACATGAGCAACCAGACCGGCCAGCCTCCCCAGACAGAAGAGGCAGCTACCCGATTTCTCGGGTAAAGCCAATTCTTTTTCCATGACAACCAGGGCAAAATCCACGGTCGGATACGAAAACCCCAGAAGTTTTTCCGCCGCTTCCTGCGCCTGGCTGATGTAGCCGTTAAGGTCAGGAAGTCTTGGCAACAGAAAGCGGGCCCTTGGGTCTGCCTCATAAAGCTTGTGGCCAAAACCGGGAACAGGGTCACCACGTTTGACTCGCGATTCAATAACCCTGTATAGGCTCCCCTGACCACGGGCCTCATCCAGAAGTCCTCGAATCCTCTCAGTGTTGCCGCCATGCCGACGACCCAAAAATGCATGAGTGGCAGCAGCCACCGAAGCGTAGGGAGAACAACCGGCGGAGGCGACACAGCGCGCTGTAAAGGAAGAAATGTTCAGTTCGTGATCTGCCACCAGAATTAATGCACCGTCCAGAATCGGCACAAACAGGGGATCAACCTTCCATGCTACGGTCAGATGCTCTGCAATCCTTCCGGTTGACCATGTTCCGGTCAAAACCCGCACAAAGCTTTCAAGCATCATCCGGCCGGCGCTCATTGCAGCTTCCCGGGTAAAGTGGTAGGCAGTGACATCCTCATGATTCAGTAATGCCAGAACACTCTGAAAGAGATCCATCAGGTCGAAACCCGGCCGATTTTCGAATAATTTCTCAACCTTTTTTCGCAGCACCGGATTGACCGATACCGACTCATATTCTGAGATTTCCCAGAGTATCGCTATCGCCTTCTCAAAAGTCTGTCCGGCTGCCATTGTCGGTACGCAATTGCCGCGATAATAGAAGGTTTCATCGCCGATCAGGGTGATTGCCGATTCAAGAATGGGTGCCCCCCAATCGGTCGAGTTTTGCAGCGCCTTTACTGGTGATTTGTAAATCCTGCTTCGGGTGGCCATTCGATCAATGTCAAGGGCATGATACCGGCTGGTTTTAGCCGAAGGACCGGTCGGCTCGGAGCGGATCAACCCCCTGCTGACGTAGGAATAGAGGGTGTTTCGCGAGACTCCAAGACGTTCGCTGGCCTCTTGTGCTGAATAGAATCGGGACATACGCGACTCCTGTCATATTGATTGCGCTATCAAGATTGACAACTTATCTACCATGTTTAAAGATAACGTCAATACATTCAACCGGAGGTGTCACATGATCGAGCGGATTGACCACATTGTGTTTACCGTAGCGGACATTTCGGCAACATGCGATTTTTATGAGCGGATTCTGAGGATGAAGGTGGAGACGTTCGGCGAGGGGCGTAAGGCACTCTGTTTCGGGGCGCAGAAGATCAACCTGCATCAGTACGGCAAGGAGTTTGCGCCCAAGGCCAAGACAACCGCACCGGGGTGCCAGGACATCTGCCTGATCACCCGCGTGCCGATTGTAGAGGTGGTGCAGCATCTGGCATCATGCGGCATGGAGATTGAGGAAGGCCCGATCAAGAGAACCGGCGCCATGGGACCGATCAATTCAATCTATTTTCGTGACCCGGACGGAAACCTGATTGAGGTGTCAAACTATCTTTGAAACAGAACTGGAGGTAATCAGGGACACTCCCCCGTTTTCTGATAACACTCAGTAATACGGGGAGTGTCCCCAGTTTTCCTCCATACGGGAAATAACGGAACCGTACCCAATCATGGGCGTATCTCGACAACCGTGCCGTTCGGCACGACCTTTTCAATCTCCTCGATCTCCTCGTCGGTAACGGCAATACACCCTTTCGTCCAGTCAAGCTCGGCGTGCTGTTCACCAACCCATGAGAATCCGTTCTTGATCCCGTGGATCATGATGTCGCCGCCAGGGGAAACGCCCAGCTCTCTTGCCCGCTTTTTGTCTTTTTCGCTCGGATAGGAGATATGCAGCGACAGGTGGAACTGGCTGTTCCTGTTCCGTGCATCGATCCGGTAGATCCCCTCCGGGGTCTTGTTATCACCCTGCCGTTCTTTCGGACCGTTCGGGTTACCTCCCAGGGCGACCTGGTAGGTCTTGAGGGCCCTGCCCTTTGAGAGAAGCGTCAGGCGCCGTTCTTTCTTTTCTATCAGGACCCTGTCTGCCGGGCCTTTCGGGATGATAACGATCTCTTTTTTCAGCGTCGTAATCTCAGCCTCTTTACCCTTGAGCTCCTGTTCGAGCGTTTCGACCTTTTGCTGCAGGGCGGAACTCTCATTGCCCCTGACCTGAAGATCCTGCCGGAGCGCCTCGATCTGTGCCTGCTGGGCGGCGATCGTCCGGTCCTTGGCAATGACGTTGCCGATGTTGAACACCATCAGCTCACTGTCCTTCCTGTAGCCGCTCCCCGGGTACTCCTTGATGAGTCTGCTGAAACACTCCAGGGCCCGCTGATAATCCTTCTGTTCATTGCCCGGATAGGCATGGATGATGCCCATTTCGAACAGGACCCGGTCGCCCTCCGCGGGATTTTTTTCGATGATCTGCCGGTATGTTCCCAGGGAGGCCGTGTACTCTCCCCTGCTGAAAAGATCGTTCGCCTCCAGAAAGGTCGGCCCGGGCTGATCGTTAAGGTGGCTGCAGCCGAAGCACAGCAGCGGCAGCAGTATGATGGCGGCGATGGACCGCTTGAGGTGCCGGGCCGTCATACGCCGCTGTGTAGTCGCATCCGGCATTGTGCCCGGTGCTATGATGTCTGGTAATCGCAGAAGCATTGCTCATCCCTTGAAAGAGGCATCAGGAGCAGTCCGGGGGAAGCGGCAGGGCATCTGAAACCCTGCCGCTTCCCTTCGGAGCGGTCACGACAACGCTGGCTGCTCCCCGTAACAACGACTTACTTCTTCATCGATTTGCGGAAAATCTCGTCGGCCTTCTTCGCTTTTTCGTCCGCGATTATCGCCTTGTCATCTGCGATCTTCGCCTTTTCATCCGCGATCCTGGCCCGCTCCTCGGCCATCTTGAGGGCGTTTTCCGCCCGGGCTGCGGCCGCCTCGGCCTTCAAGGTGGCTGCATCAGCGGCTGCCCTGGCAGCCTGCGCATCCTGCGCTGCCTGATCGGCTTTGGCACCGGTCGCCATCTGCTGCGACTGGACTTTCTCGAGGTCGCCTGTTGTCGCGCACCCTCCCAGCATACCGGCACACGCAAGCATCATTGAGGTTACTACGAGACGCTTCATCATTCTGTATCACCTCCTTTCTCTTTCTGCTATCTCTTCCTGACAGGCTCGATCACTCTGCCATCCAGCTCCAGATCGATTTTCAGGCGCCTGGCGGCATCTTTTGCCTCTTTGCTATCACTGAAAGGTCCGGCAACGACCTGGTAGCCGCTGTCCTTTGCGATCACCCGGGCCGGGATGTGCGGACCCTGGTGGTTGATGATGGCGGCCAGCCTGACGGCTTCGGTCTCGTCACGCAGGTCGGCAGCCAGAACAGACCAGGCATCCGCTCTCAGTTCCGGTATTTTAGGTCTGCCGTTTAATTCGCCCGGGTGCCTGATCTCCGGTGGGTCCGCAACCGCCTTCCCGCTTCCCGGCCTGATCTCGAAGATGGGGACCGGGATCCCGCGAGCCTCGGCCAGTACCTTCTTGACCTTGTTCCAGTCAAGCGGGCGTCCGGACTCCTTTTCAAGAGCCTTCAGTTTTCTGTAGATCCTGTCGAGTTCGACCGAATCCGTGTCCTCGGCGGTGTCATGGACTTCCAGGTACATGACACCGTTGCTCTGGCCGAGGAGATAGGGCTGGTTAACAATGCTGACCGGCGACTTGACCGGAGTGCTCTCGTAGAGCCGTTTCACGTCTTCCGGATAGAGCCGTACGCAGCCATTGGTTGCCCTGAGGCCGATGCTGGCCGGTTTATTGGTGCCATGGATCAGATAACTCTGGGCACTCAGATACAGAGCGTATTCCCCCAGGGGGTTCTGCGGCCCCGGCAGGACGGTCGCGGGGAGGGGATCTCCCTTTTTCAGATGAGCCTTGGCAATTGAAACGGGCACATGCCAGGTCGGCCGGGTGACCTTGCGCTCCACCCGCATGAGACCTTCTGGTGTGGGCCGGTCTTCTGCGCCGACACCAACCGGGTAGGTCACTACTGCCAGTGACCCCTTGGTCTCTTTGAACTGAAAGAGCCTCATTGCCGCCAGGTTGATCACGATGCCTTTCCGGGGAGCGTCCGGCAGAATAAAACTCATCGGCAGCAGGATGCGCTTGCCGGGCTCAGGCAGCCATATATCCACACCCGGATTAGCTGCACTGACTCCATTGAGCCCAAGGCTGAAGTGCCGTGCGATATCCGGCAGCGTATCCCCCTTTTCCAGGCGGACCGAGCGCGCCCGGCCGATGACATCCTCTCCTTTTGCGAGAGGAAACTCGTTTCGTACGACATGTTCTTCCAACTGCCGCGGGACAAACGGGGATTCCCCTTGAATCCGTGTCATTGCCGTACATCCCTGGAGAAAGGATATGACGACGAGCAGCGTCATGAGGCGAAGCGTCGCGGGCAGGGATATCAGTTCAATGATTCGACGCATGGGGTCAGATACGGTCCTTTCAGTGGTGTATGTGTTCGTTCAGCCCGGATTGCGACGCCTGGCGTCGTCGGCAGAGACTGATGTGACGGCATAAAAAAAGCCGGGGCCGAATATCGTATGGATATTTCGGCGACCCGGCTGTCTCTAGCAGAGACCCTGTAGGCTTTCCGTCCCATTCTTGCGAATGGTTTAGTATTATCGTGTAACCAATGTAGTTAACTGTGCTGTGTCCGCGTGCATATTTGCCTCAACGGGGAGGCTTGTCAAGAAAATTTTCAAAACGGAATGTCGTCATCCTGGAACGGAGGTTCTTCGTAAGTGCCGGAGCCGGCGGGTTCGGAGGTGACGTCGCTGCCGCGGCGGTTTTCGCCTTTGGGAGACAACATCTGCATCTTGTCGCCGACGATATCTGTCGTGTAACGGTCATTGCCGCTTTTGTCCTGCCATTTTCTGGTCTGCAGCCGACCCTCGATATAGACGGTCTTGCCTTTAGAGAGATATTCACCGGCAATCTCGGCCAGTTTGCCCCACAGGGTGATATTGTGCCACTCGGTGCGCTCTTCCCACTCACCCGATTTTCCCTTGAACTTTTCGCTGGTGGCCAGGGAAAAGCTTGCCACAGCCTGACCCGAAGCCGTGTAGCGCACCTCCGGATCTTTGCCCAGATTTCCGATCAGCATCACTTTGTTAAGGCTTGCCATTGTTGATATCCCCCTTGCTCTGTCTCTCGCCTGTCATGATAAAAAGCCTCAATTTTTAGGTGCGGCAGAGGATACAACATCTTGCACGACAGGGCAAGAGCCGACTCCACATTTGCCTGTGGATAAAATTTGTCTTGCACAATGCGTGGTCTTTTGATATTTATTCTCCTCTTTAATGTCAGTTTTACATGCGCTTGTAGCTCAGCTGGATAGAGCAACGGACTACGAATCCGTAGGTCGGGAGTTCGAATCTCTCCAAGCGCGCCAATAAAATAAAGGGGTTACGGTTTTTGCCGTAGCCCCTTTTTCTTTGTCACGGGCCATAGACGGTCCTTTCATGTCCGACCGTCGAAGTCCATACCCATAGATTCATGTCTGGCAAGCATTTCCGGTGGCCGGCTCTCGGTCCGTCAGTCCTCTGTCCGCTACATTATGCCGCCATAGATTCCATTTCAGACTGAACAGTCGTAATTACTAATTTTCCCATAGCATCATCCAGAGTCTTGACCATCACCTCACTGGTGGTACGAAGGGTAGAATTTTGCAAATGAGCGTATGCCTTTTGTGTAACCGCTACCGATGAATGTCCAAGAACGTCCTTGATCTGGTAAATATCGAAATTAGCATTCACAAGCAACGAGGCAAAGGATCTCCTGAGGTCATGAGGTCTCAGGTCAGTAGTCTATACCGGCTAACAATAATATCGCCAACACCCTACCAATCGTATTCTGTCACTCAAATATGATAGCCTACCGGAAGGAGGCAATTATGATATCTACATACGATAGACTATGGCAGTGATTACTTGCTGCATGGT
Source organism: Geobacteraceae bacterium (assembly GCA_016720395.1). Taxonomy (GTDB): domain Bacteria; phylum Desulfobacterota; class Desulfuromonadia; order Geobacterales; family Pseudopelobacteraceae; genus CAIPTY01. Next base: position 154,385 of record JADKKR010000002.1, read on the forward strand.
GATGGAGTAGAGGATATCTGAGGCGGGACTATCTATGAGGCGGGATAGGTAGGATACGATTTCAGTGTGTGTCACATGGGTTCACCTCCTTTCAGTTTGGATTGTGGTCAAAAAAAGCCCCAAGGCTGAGTGCCAAGGGGCTTGATAAGAAAAACCTTATCTGATAAAGAGAATCTTATGGTTTACATATGCCAAAGACGCTTGTAGCGACCGTGATAAGATCTACTAGTGGGAGCGATGCTACAGAGGGAACTCGAAAGGAGCGCGAATGCGATTGATCATGCCTGTTGTGATTCTTCTTTTATCCCTCTTATCGGGGTGCGTTCGCGCCCACCTCATCATCGACGCCGACGGACCTGTATATTACCCGAAAACTCCACAGGGAGCATCTACTGTCGATGCTGCGGAAAAGGAATTGTCCCTCCTCCTTCAAAGGAGTCCTGTTAGAATTATCTATCATGCAACTGCCAAATTCCCAAATCTTACGGATTTGAAAAACTATGTGGATAATACAAAACCTAGCCTAGGAAAGGCAACACACCTCTGGTACCAACCTGACGATCCGATTCTTCAGATTGATGCAGACGGCATCGATATTTCCCAAGGAAAGATGTACCTCCCCATTTTCCCACTCTATTTAGAGGAATTACCTGGTAAACCGATCACACTTAAAGGTAAACGGATTCAGCTTCCGAACAGTATTGATGTTTATGTTATCGACGGTGTAGAGAAGGCGCAGACGATTATGGACTATCTCTACTTTATCCAAAAGGAAATGGAATCGGAACGTCGCAACCATTTTGCTGATTTTGAGAAAAAGGCTACCGTATATCGCGGTCTTCCGACAAAACCACAAATGGGGGAAGAACAACGGAAACTTGTCGTACAGGCCAATGCGTTCACTCAACAGAAAAATTATGATATGGCCATCGAGAAGTATCTGCAGGCCATTAAATTGGATTCCACCTCCTATCCTGCAGCCTACTATAATCTGGCCCTTCTGTATGCCCAGACGAATAATCCTTACCGTGCAGTATTCCATATGGAGCACTACCTCCTCCTCGAACCAGATGCCAAGGACGCACGCAGCGCCCGGGACAAGATCTACGAGTGGGAAGGTCTGCTGCAGAAATAAGGGAGAAATAAAATGCAAAGTTTAGTACAGAGTGTGTTCTTTGTATTGCGACAGGTTGTTCTCTGTATGTCATTGGCAACGGCAGTGTTGGCTGCTGCAGAAGTTGACACTGACCGGTCAGGAGTTGAGCGTGGTGATGCCGCGCTGGCAAAAGCAGATTACCTGGGTGCGGCGCAAGCTTTTGTCAGAGCTTTTTCGGTCGGTGGTCGTGAACGGATTGAGCGGCTGATGACGGAAGATGAGGCTTTCCGAAAGGCGGTATGGGCGGCCGCTGAAAAGAATGATCCCGATGCGCTTCTCCTGCGGGCTCGTGCATATAGTCTCGGCCAAGGGGTGCCAAAAAATCCGGCGGCTGCCGTTGAGTGGTGTCGGAAGGCGGTTGAACTGGGCCATCCCGGAGCGATGACACTGTACGGATATCTATACTCCGAAGGTGCAGGAATGCCGAAGGACGACACCGAAGCGGCAAAATGGTTTCGTAAGGCCGCGGAGCAGGGACACTCCGTGGCGCAATCCTATCTGGGTGCTTATTATGACAACGGCCGCGGCGTACCGAAGGACGAAGCCGAGGCGGCAAAGTGGTTTCAGAAGGCGGCGGAGCAGGGGTATTCCATTGGGCAATACAACCTGGGTATTCTTTACAGCAACGGTCGCGGCGTGCCCAAGGATGACACCGAAGCAGCGAAATGGTATCGCAAGTCTGCGGAACAGGGTTACTCCTTAGCGCAATACTATCTGGGTGTCTTTTACGAAACCGGGCGAGGCGTTACCAAGGACAATGCCGAGGCGGCAAATTGGTACCGCAAGGCGGCGGAGCAAGGTTACGCCATGGCACAATACAATCTGGGTACCTGTTATGATGCTGGTCGCGGCGTGCCGAAGGACGATGCCGAGGCAGCAAAATGGTACCGCAAGGCGGCGGAGCAAGGCTACGCTATGGCGCAAAACAGTCTGGGTGTCTTTTATGATAACGGACGTGGCGTGCTCAAGGATGACACCGAAGCGGCGAAATGGTTTCGCAAGGCAGCGGAGCAGGGTTATTCCGTGGCGCAATTACATCTGGGCATGTATTTTGATACCGGTCGTGTCGTGCCGAAGGACGCTGACGAGGCGGCGAAATGGTATCGTAAGGCGGCGGAGCAGGGGCACAGCATAGCGCAATACAACCTGGGTGCCTTTTACGATACCGGGCGTAGCGTATCCAAGGACGATGTCGAAGCAGCGAAATGGTATCGCAAGTCTGCGGAACAGGGATATTCCGTAGCGCAGTACATGATGGGTGTCTTTTACTACGACGGGCGTGGCGTACCGAAAGACGATGTCGAAGCAGCAAAGTGGTTTCGCAAGGCAGCGGAGCAGGGGTATGTGTGGGCACAGGTGAATTTCGGTACGCTGCGGGAGACCGGCCGTGGTATCCGAAAGGACGAGGCGGAAGCGGTATGGTGGTATTGGCAGGCGGCAGAACAGGGCAATGAAACGGCCCTAAAATATCTTAATGCAATGTTATCATCCGGTCGCGGTGTGTCGAAGGGACTGCTTAAAGCTGTAATGGCTTGGGATTCAATGTCTCCAGAATTCGAGTCGCAGGCGTCACGATATCGTGCACTATCAACCAGGCCACATATTATCGAAGAGCAACGGAAATATATTGTTCAGGCTAATGTATTAACCCAGCAAAAGGATTACCAGGGTGCACTTGAATTTTACGGTAAGGTGCTGACTGTTGATCCGGTAAGTTATCCGGCAGCTTACTTCAATATGTCACTTCTTGCTGGTGAAAAGGGTCTTTATCGTTCCGCGATTGGTTTCATGCGTAAGTACCTTCTGCTTGCTCCCGCCGCGAAAGACGCCCGCAGCGCCCAGGATAAGATTTACGAGTGGGAGTTGATGCTGCAAAAATAGAAGGAGAGTAAATGACATGAAGTTGATCATACGTCTTCTGTGGTTGGTTGCATTGCTCCATATCGTGATATGCTTCGGTTGCGCGGTCAGCCGTCCTATGCCAACCGGTGAAAGTCTGCGGCCGGGGTTCGATGTCGTCTATCGGCCGGTGTCCATGCCCGAGCAGACCTGGAATGACGTGGTTGCCGCCTACAACTCCCATGATCGCTTTGACCGGGTCTGGCTGGCCATGAAGTTCGATTACCTGAAGCGCAGCAATTTCAACATCAGAAATTTCAATTTTTTGGAAAACAGGGTTGAAATCACCTATGTTCCGGTTGAATCTGGCGACAATGTCGGCAGCAAAAATGTATTCACGCTTTACAACTATCAGTTGCTGAAAGCGGATCTAGCCGTCGAAATGGCGAGTGAGAGCAGTATCGACCAGTTCGCCATATTTATCCCCGGAGTTGTCGCGTTCAGGTGCCGAACTCTGGTTACCGCAAGCAAGTTGGCAGATCTGCTCTACTTCAAGCAGATGCAGATGCAAAAGTTTATTGAAGAAAAAGAGCGGGGACTTGCTCTGTTTGCACCGGTTGCTGCCGAATATCGTTCCCTTTCGGTCAAACCTAACGTTTCAGAAGAACAAAGAAAGCTGATAGTTCAGGCAAATGCGTTGACCCAGCAGAAAAATTATCAAGAGGCGCTTGCACAATACAAAAAAGTTGTCGAGCTCAGCTTGACCTCTTATCCGGCCGCTTACTACAACCTGGCCCTGCTGGCAGCCCAGGAAAATCTGCCGGTTTCGGCAGTCTACTATATGAAGCGCTACCTGCTGCTGCTGCCGGATGCCAAGGACGCCCGCAGCGCCCAGGACAAGATTTACGAATGGGAATACCTCTACCAGAAGAAATAGCGGCACTTGGGGACAACATGATGAAGCATGTCAATAGCGAAAAGCCGATTGCGCCAACTGCACTGTCAATCGGTTGTTTGTTGGTTCTGGTCCAACTGCTCATCTTGCCTGGTTTTGCCGTGGCCGGCGTTGCGGTTGATTGCAAAGGCTCGGAGGCTGCCTATCGAGCCCAAGGTATCCCGTGCACGTGCGTCAATGGACAGATTGTCTGTACCGGAACGGCAAAGCCCAAGGTTGGGGGCAGCAAGGGGTTGTCCAGTGCGGCGCAGATGAAGGGGATGGTGTTCGGAGCGGTGTTCGAGAGCGTGCTTACTTCACTCTTTGCCACGCCGCAGGACAGCCAGGCGGACATCCAGGCCGCCCAGCAGCGGGCCGCCGAACTTGCCTGGCAGCAGGAGCAGGAGCGGCAGGCGAGGGAGGCCGCCGCCCAGGCCGCCTACGACCGGATGATGCAGTCCTACAAGCAGCTGGACGATGCGGCGGCTGCGAGTTTCAAGACAATTTCCGACTCCAACCTGTCGTTCAAGGGCTTGGATGGCGACTATGAGACCATGGCGGCCAATGCACGCAAACCGTTCGATACCGCTGGGGACCTGGTGCCGCCGCCGGTCCCGCCAGACCCGGGAGTGCCGACGCAATTTTTCGGCGATACAATGCCGCTGTCCGACATCAAACTGTTGGCCAATCCAGAAAACGATCCACGGGTGGCCGATCTGCGGGAGGCGAACAGTTATGTAGTGCAAAGCATCAAGACCGATGAGGAGAAAATGGATTCTGCAGTCAGGAAACAGCAAGACAAACAGGCCAAGACAAGCAAAACAAAAGAGCAATGCGTTGCTCTGGCCAAAAAACTAGACGGATTCCTAGCCCAGCGAAACCGGTTCCAGAAGACCATCTATCAGGGGCAGGAACAGTTGAACGTATGGGAGGAGGCCAATCGGGCCGCCTTGGTCAACGCCGCCAAGGACGGATTCGAGTATTTTGCAGGGATATTCCTAGAGGTACTCAAGGATCGGGCAGAGTATGCGGAAACGGTTCTGCAGAGGATCAACGCTCAACGAGAGAATCTGGCTCGGGCCGGCTACAACATATCTGCCTATGAGGCAAAACTTAACCGATTCAAGGCAATTGGCACGGCTTCGGACAACATCGCCAAGGCTAACGACTGGCAAACCATGATGAAGGACGGTATATCGAGTCTGGTGGCACAGCTGTCTTCATCAAACGATGAAATCAAGGCGATGATGGAAGAACCGATCATGCAGCAACTCTTTACTACCGAAAGTCCGCGCTTGAACCTGCTGCTCGATATCTCGAAAATGGCGGCTGCCGAAAAGGTATTCGGCAAATGGGTCGCCAGACAAGTGCCGATAATCGGTATGGTTGAAATCACTATCAAGCAGACATACAACGCAACCGACTGGTTTCTGAGTTTTAAACGAATAACCGAGGCAAACAATATCAACGGCCAGATCATGACGTCAGCCAGATCGCTGCAGCACCATATCGATGAAACCTATACTGAACTGCAGCAGTGTAATTAAACTAGGCGATGAAAGTTCTTTGGTGAGGATAATTCAAATCATCCTACTGGACGGCTTCTAGCATGTAAATTAATCTGCTTCCTATGAAAGTGCCTTTCAATAGGAAAAAATATGAATAATATAAAATAGTTAGAGCATATTTCTACGAATCCGTAGGTCGGGAGTTCGAATCTCTCCAAGCGCGCCAATAAAATAAAGGGGTTACAGTCAAAAGCTGTAGCCCCTTTTTGTTTTTAAATCTTCATAGGGTCAATATAGGGTCAGTTGCTACGAATATAATTTATTGGCGGCCTTGCTATCCGCTGGACGATTCAAAGCATTACTACCGCCCGCCATACAACCACTCCCAGAAGATGCAGATGTATGAATCAGTTTGTTGAACGGCTGCAATGAACAATGACGGACGGAACAAAAGCCAGGTTCACCCTCCATAATTCCCGCTATAAATATTTTTTATTGTAAGAATTTCCTGACAGACACTCATCCGATACTTATTTATTGTAAATACCTAATGGCAATTTCTAATAGCTGTCAGTGAAAACTGGTGGTCATGAGGTAATTATATGGTGGGTTTGCATCTGGAGCGATTTGTTTGAAATGGTATTCTGGTTGCTGCCCTTTATGAGTACGATTTCTTTGTAGGTTTAGTTGGAAGTAATTTTACGATGTTCGATCCCTATTTTAATACTCAATGTTTTTCTAAATCATGTCGTGAAAGGTGGAGGATATGACAATTAAATGCAATATCCTTTTCAAAAAATATTCAACTGCCATCAGTAACAGGGCGCATCAAATGAGCGGAGGGTTCATTCCCATGACGTCTAAAGTTGTTTTTATCATAACTATGGTGTTTTTCGGCTCATTATGCCTTAAGCCTGCAATTTCCAGTGCTGCAGATGTCGTAAGGAAATCGACGGTCAACTCCTCCTCAACAGTATTTTCGCCTGATATCCTGGATGCCTATGATGATCCTGCAACTGTGGACACGGATGAGCTACTTTGTCATGACGGGATCTACATAAATCCAAATACGGGAATGTTAACAAGGAAATTCGACAAGCCTCTCGACATTAAGCTTTCCGGAGGATATGACGCCGGTTTGAACTTTGTCACCGGCAGTACAACAATATACGGCAATATTGCCATATCCGGCGGGAAGGTAACCGTGAGCAACATTGCGCTTACCAGCTGCGTTGATTGCAGTCCCTGTGCTTCTTATCTCTCCTCAGCAGATTGCGCTTACAATGCAGCCTGCGCATGGGATTCCACAAACAACATATGCGTAGGTCCATGCGTATATTCTGAGTGGAGTGAACCGTCACCTTGCACAGCTGCGTGCAACGGGGGGACCCAAACATCAACACGGACAGTAATCTATCCAGGCGCAGCCTTTTGTACCGCCCCGCTCGTGAAAACAGAATCGTGTAACACTACCCCCTGCGTCTGCGAACAGCTCAAGGACCCGCTCACATGTACACGTGCGAACTGCGAATGGTGGGACGGAAGCTGTATTACCCCCGGCACTGGTCTATCATGCTCTGAATTAGATGAAGAAGAATGCCTCGCTAATGAACCAAGTTGCCTATGGGTCGGCGTCTGCCTCGCCAATGAAGGATAATATTGAACTTCAGAAAACCGAAACGTTATTTACACAATCAGATTGACAGGCCCGGAAAGGCGGCAAGGTATCCCTTAACCGCCTCCCTGTAACGTTTCATAATAAGTGGCAAGGTCTCTGTGGGTTACCCACAGTTATTTCCTACAGAAGGCTGTACGGCATCCTCCAGAACATTCCCTTACACAATCCTTTGAGCAGTCCAATGTCATTTGCCTCTGAACGGCATGTATGGGAATAGTGGGCATTGCTTTATGCCACAGGACTCCGCTCCGTCTGAGTTAGACCGTCTCAACAATCATAACACTTGGCTTAACCATTTCTGGCAGGTACCAAGACATTCGGGAAGATAGGAAGGTTGCTTTTGAATAGGTAGATTTAATAACTGGTCCCATGTTAAGAAAACAGCTATCGTTCACTTTGATATACAATCTTTTCCCTACGCTATCCCTGCAGGGCTTCAATACCGCTGACGGAATTAAACCCTTTGTGGCAGGATTCAATTTTCAGGAGATGACACTTTCATCTATTCTGCCGTTGGAGTGACTGGTGGAATTTTAACATCGAATGTTACACCCGTATTTTGTAATAACTCAGCCCGCTGGAATGGGGTTAAGCTCCACTCATAAAGCCCTGCTGGCTCCCTGTGGCCCTTTTACGTTCATCTAAATGTACCTAATAAATGGGGAGTTGATTGTTTATCTTTTAATATAATTATGGACCCAGTAAATCCAGGTCATATTTTAGCAGTAAATGCACTTCCAGGAGCACCAGACTCTTTTGTGCCTGATTGCTAACTCCTCTGTGATGGAGGTCGTGATGTGCAGGCAAGGGACATGCAGAGAAGCCTGCAGCCGTAAAATCAGAATGCAATATTCCCGGCAACTATCGAATAAAGACCGAAGGCGATCAGGATGCCCCCGGTTATATAGCGCAGAATCACGTCATGCTTTAGCATGCCCTTGATCCTGTTCTGCAACAGTTGTGACGAATAACCGACTGCCAGCATCGGCAGGGCCAGACCGAGGGAATAGAAACCAAGCAATATTATGCCGCTTGCCAACTGCCCACCAGTCGCAACCATGGCAAGTGTACTCGAGAGAAACGGCCCGACACACGGGACCCAGATAACTCCGAGCGCCAGGCCGAGAATCAGACCACCGATACGTCCTTCACCCTTGACCCGGATATTGGAAAGCCGGTAGAAACGCTTGAAGATGCTTACGTCAAACATGACCATCAATCCCATGATAACAATTACCGATGCACCGGTTATTTCAATGTACCGGGTTTTCCCGATCAAGAGCGCTCCGAAGAGTGAAGAGATCGCCCCCATAGCCATGAAAGACAGGGAAAGGCCAACTACTACGAACAGCGGGCGGAGGCGGTCATTGCGTTCTGCCCCCGCCATGATGATCGGGATGACCGGAAGAACGCAGGGCGAAAGCACGCTTGCCAGACCTGCTCCGATGGCCATGATTATGTTTATGATGCTGAAATCCATTATTTTAACCTGTCCAGTGCTGACGTCAGGGTCTCGTTTGTCTGGATGCCGGGGGGGAACACACGGCCGATAGTGCCGTTTTTGTCCACCAGAACCAGTGACGGCAGACTCCTGACCCCGTAATCGTAAAAGGCCTTCTGATCGTTCTGGTTCATGGCATTCACACTGACAATGTTAAAGCCGGCCTTTTTATCTTGCAGCAGTTTGTCGAGGATTGCTTTTTGAGCCTTGCAAGGTCCCCCGTATGGGTTCTGAAAAAATACGAGTGTTGCTTTCCCGTTGGAGCCGATGGTTTGCTTCAGCTCCGGTGTGCTGAGCGGGGCCGGTGTGGCACCAGCCACCGCAACACCTGCTGAGGTCAGTGCTGCTGCTGTCAGAATGGTACATATAACGTTTCTCATAGTTCCTCCTTAATTGAGTTTTTAGCAGATCAGCTTGCATCCTTGCCGAAGATCCCATTTGTAAGTTTTACATACCAGGCTGCGGATTGAACCTGGAAGATATAGGCCATTGCGATTACCAGCGCGGCATCAGAACCGGCTGTGCCGAAGGCATTCATGGCAACAGCCAGAGCGATTGAGAGGTTGCGCATGACCGTGCCATAGACAAGTGCAATGGCATCACCGCGCTTCAGGAACAGTTTCCCCACGATGGTGCTGAGCAGATAGTTGAATCCGTAGAGAAAAACCAGCGGCAGGGCAATTCGAATCAGGGCATCCGGTGCAGCCATGATGGCGCGTGCCTTGAGGGCTATGGCTATGAACACGATACCCAGAACGCCGATTGTAGACAGTCCCGGGAAGCGTGGTGCCCATGTATCCTGAAATACTTTTGGGGTATGGCGCTTGATCAGCCACTGTTGGGTGACATAGCCGGCCAACAGTGGCAGGAACACGATAACGGCGATCTGCTTCATGACCGCCAGTGTGTCGACGGCTACATGCGCCCCCAATAACCACTGTACATAGAATGGCGTTGCCAGAGAGCCCAGAATAAGACCGACTACAGTCATCTTGACGGCCGCTTCCAGGTTGCCTTTGGCAAAGCCGGTCCATGAAATAGTCATCCCGCTGGTCGGCACCAGGGCCGCCAGTAAAAGCCCCAGCGCCATATAGGGCTGATCCTCAAAAAAGAACCGACCGAGGCCATAGGCGACAAAAGGAACAATCGCAAAGTTGATAATCTGGGCCAAGAACTGGGCCTTGCCGTCACCGCCTTCCATAACCTTTTTTAGCTTGAGGGTCACCATCATCGGGTAGACCATCAGAAAGGTGAAGGGGATAATCAATGCCTTCAGAAAACCGGCTTCGGTCTTTATACCAAAGGCAAATCCAGCAAGCATCATGACCGGGATTGCCAGCAGAAGATTCTTGTTCAGCTTTGCCAGAAGGCCCCACATGTCAGAGCGCCACATCAATCATAACTTTGATCGCGGTGTAACTTTCGATCAGGGAATCGGCAAATGCCGCTTCACCGATCAGAGTCTCGATCATTGGACGGTTGTAAACGAGAAAGCGCACCTGAGTCCTGTTGCCCCGGGTAAAAACCATGACGAACTTGGGCATCAGGGCCGCCCGCTCCGGGTTGGTTTGCAGGCTTAACGCAGCCTTTTCCGGCTTGCAGATCTGGATCATGTGAAGATCGAATCCCTGAGCCACTTCCACCCCATGGGACCCGAACGTGTGCGCCATCTCCATACCGCTTTCATTGTGGATTATAAATCCGCGCGATTCACCGGCGTTCTTCAGGTCTCTGACAAACTGCAGGAGAGGTTTCTCAGTTTCTTTCTGGTAAAGTTCTGCCCATTGCATTGTTGTCCTCATTATCTATTTAATAGAGCGGCATAAATATGGTGATTTACTTCTCCAGGGGACACCCGGCATGTCTCCATGTGGCCATATGCCCTTCAAGAAGTGTGACATTACGATAGCCCAAAATACCCAGCAAACCCTTTGCAAGTTGTGCCCGCGGGCCGTGTTCACAGGTCACCACCAGTTCAGTGCCCTTGTCTGACGGGATGCGGGCAATCCGCAACAGGATCTTTAATGCCGGAGCGTGGATTGCTCCAGGTATATGACCACTCCGGAATTCGAAACCACTCCGGACATCGAGGACAGCAGGAGCCTGCCTGGACTTGATCCGTTTCAATAACTCCTGTTGTTGCATGTGGTCTCCTTTTGCAAAAGCACCCGCTTATCGTGCCGTGGTTCTGATGTCTTTACCAATCCGGTACACAAGCAGTGCAAACGGCCATGCATGCCAAACCAGGTCGAAAATATCGACCGGTCTTTCCAGAGTGCCGGTCATGAGCATTCTGATCTTTTCCACAATATGCGGTTCCGGGATAAAGGGTGCAAACCCCAATAGCAAAACAAGCGGTATAAGGAATTTGTAGTCGAGAAGATTATTCATAAGAAGGCTTTCTCAGAACGTGTGGTTTTCCAGCGTCGCCAGGGTCGCATCGTCTCACCGACTAAAATGGTTTTGAGCACATCAGTCGGTACAAATCCTCAACGTGTTGCGGCGTGAACTGCGAGCAGGCATGTCTTTGGTTCATAGTAACGCCAGACCGGCGTTATTTTGGTCTTCAGCCACCACTGAAACAAGCTTTTGACGAGGAGACAGCCCCCGCTGACGAAAAAGTCGAAAACTCTTTTTTGATCTCAGCTGACCCGCATGCAGGGCAACCGGTCGGTTGTGAGTTACTATCTTTCTGCAGTTTCTCAAATTGGCAGCCACATGTGATACATGAATACTCGAAAATCGGCATAGCTTATCCCCTGAAATATATATTCATATATCACAATATAGTAATGGCAAAAGTCTCTGTCAATGTTAAATGTCGGTCCACTGCTCTGATCGCAATATATTCGTATCGTTCTTATTTTCAGTCATGCCGATTTTGGTTGGATAGTATTGCCTCTGCACCTGCTATAAAGGGCCATCTTTACATTTGTGATGAAGGGCGTGGTGCTTTCGAGTGTTTCCCCTGTTGACAAATTAAAACGCTCTCTATAAAAATTGATATCATCTGTATAAAGAAACGGTCGTGATAACTTTCTTACTCTAAAGGGAAATCAAAATGGACGCATTAACGTTCAAAAAACTGCTTGTTGCCGCCACGCTTAAAAATGTGTCCGATATCCATTTGCAGGTTGGGGCAAGTCCGATGTTCAGGATTAACGGTGAACTTCTGCAGGTGAAGTATCATCCGCTTACTGCCAAGGAAACATACGCCATTGTCGATGAGATCCTGTCGCAGTCGATCATCCAGCTTCCCGCTTCCAATTCCCTTGCGGAACTTGATGTTGCCTATAACCTGGAAGGCCATGGCCGCTTCCGGGCCAATATTTACCTGCAGAGAGGGGCATATAACATCGTCCTGCGGGCAATTCCTGTTTTGATCAAGACCTTTGCACAGCTGAACCTCCCGCCGGTCCTTGAAAAAATCTCTCTGCTGCAGCGTGGCCTGGTCCTTGTGGTTGGCGCAACCGGCAACGGCAAATCAACCACCGTGGCTTCAATGCTCCAGTATATCAATACCACCCGCCGGTCCCATATCGTCACCATCGAAGAGCCGATCGAGTATGTTTTTGAAAATAAAATGTCGGTCATCAGCCAGCGCGAGGTCGGCGTGGATACGGAATCCTTCAGTAAAGCTACCGTAGCGGCCATGCGGCAGGACCCCGACGTTATTTTCGTGGGGGAAATGCGTGACAAAGAGACCGTAGATACGGTTCTCAAGGCAGCAGAGACGGGGCACCTGGTTATCTCCACCATGCACACCATGGACAGCATCAACGCCATCTCCCGGTTGGTCGCCTTTTACCCTGCCGATGAGGAGACAAACATCAGAAAACGGCTCTCAAACTGTCTCATGTCGATAATCGCCCAGCGTCTGATGCCCAAAAAGGATCGCATCGGCAGAATCCCTGCGGTGGAGATCCTCTGGGTGACCCAGGGAATCCGGGATTGTATCTGCGACGCTTCCAAAACCGACGACATTCATTTATACATTGAAAAGGGCAGGGATATTTACGGGATGCAGACCTTTGACCAGCACATCCTGGCTCTGGTCAAGTCCGGCAAGATTGATATCGAAACGGCAAAACAGGCAACCAACAAACCCGAAGAGCTCGAACGATCTCTGATGCTTGATAATAATTACGGCTAGGTATATCGTTCGCAGAAGCAGGGGAGCGGTATCGTATGTAGCATCCAAGGGGTAACGGTCCGGTCCGTAACCCCTTTTTTTTGCATTCAAGCCCTGTTTCGCCCCAAGGGGTGGATATTCATTTGACTCGCATCGTGAAAAAACGTAGATTATAGCGATTTTTCAGGAGTTTCCGGATGGTACGAGCATACCTTTATCTGGCACTGTTTATTCCGGTAACAGCCCTGTTTGCCGTGAGTGCGAGCATCTGGACCCTTTTTGACTCAAGCGGCCGGTCGTATGCCTTTCATGCACGCCTGTGGTCGCGGTTTAGTCTGGGTCTCAACCATACGCCGGTTGAATTGCGCGGGACGGAACATCTGCCTGACGGGCCGTTCATCCTGATGAGCAATCACCAGAGCAGCTTTGATATCCTGTCGCTGATAGCCGCGATACCACGCAGGATCTACTGGATCGCCAAGAAGGAACTCTTCGATATACCGGTCTTCGGACCCTCCATGCGGCGCGGCGGTTATATCCCTCTGGACCGCAGTGATGGACGCAAGGCACTGAAAAGCATGGAAAATGCTGCCGACATTATCCGGCAGGGCAGCAGCGTCGTGATGTTCCCGGAGGGGACCCGTACCCGTGACGGGCATCTGCTCCCTTTCAAGCGCGGGGGCTTCATGCTGGCCGTACGGGCCGGTGTGCCGGTCATACCGGCTACGATCAACGGCAGTGGCCGGGTAAACCCCGGGGGGCTGATCAGGTTGTACAGCGGGAAGATTACCATTACCCTCCATCCGCCGATCACGATACCGGAAGGTATGAAAAAGAGCGCGGCCGAGGAATGGCTCATGGAACGGGTGCAGGGTGCCATCGGCTCTGCCCTGGAGGTCTGATATGCAGGCAGGAGTGAAGTTCATACCGCTTATCGTTGCAGGACTGGCAGCCATCGCCTGGGGGCTGCCGGCTGCCCATCGCCTGCGGCGACCTTTTGATACCGCAGCGGCACTGATCGTTCTGGCCGGCGTGATCGCTGCGGCCATGGGTGTGCTGCTGGTGATCATCCCGGATTTTTTCAGGTGAACTATGAAAGAACGCATTGCTACCATAGCAGCTAATGCTGCTGTCATCATCGTGATCTGCCTGGTACTTTTTCTCGCCGGCACCTGGTGGCGCCTGCAGGACCAGTTCGCCCTGGGTGAAGCGGCCTTTCACCGCGGCGACTTTACCGCTGCGGTGGCCGGATATGAATCAGCCATCCATATGTACATTCCCTTCAGTCCCACGGTGGAGAAGTCGGCCCGTCAGCTGTGGAATATTGCCGAATCTAATGAGCGCCGGGGCGACGTCACGCGTGCGCTGATCGCCTACCGCGCCCTGCGCAGTTCGTTCTACGCCGATCGCTGGCTGATGACCCCGGGTATGGACTGGATCTCCCGCTGTGACACAAAAATTGCGGCCCTGGTGCCGCTCCAGAAAGTAAGGTGAACGTGGACGTTTCCGCATCAACAGCAGCACTGCAGATTATCCCTCTCGGCGGTCTGGGCGAAATCGGCATGAACATGATGGTCTACCACTGCGGAGATGACATCATTGTCGTGGATTGCGGCCTGATGTTTCCCGAGCCGGACATGCTGGGCATTGATTACGTCATCCCGGATATCAGCTGGCTGCGCGAGCGCAGCGACCAGGTCCGCGGCATCTGCCTGACCCACGGCCATGAGGATCACATCGGCGCCCTGCCGTTCGTGCTGCAGGAACTGAATGTGCCGATCTACGGCACGGCCCTGACCCTGGGATTCGTCAACGAAAAGCTCAAGGAATACAAACTGGACGACCAGGTCGACCTGCGGGTCGTCAAGCCCCGCGACTCAGTGGATCTGGGCTGTTTCAGCGTGGAGTTCCTGCGGGTGGCGCACTCGATCGTGGACGGCTGCGCCCTGGCGATCACGACACCCGAAGGGGTCGTGATCCATACCGGCGACTTCAAGATCGACCAGACCCCGGTGGATGGACAGCTGACCGACCTGGCCTCCTTCGCCCGCTACGGCGAACAGGGTGTGCTGGCATTGCTCTCCGACTCCACCAACGTGGAGCGCGAGGGATACACCCTTTCGGAAAAATCGGTCGGCGAGGCCTTTGACGAGATCTTCCCGACCTGTGAAGGGCGCATCATCGTGGCAGCCTTCTCCAGCAGCATCCACCGGGTGCAGCAGGTGGCCGATGCCGCTGCCCGCTGCGGCCGCAAGATCCTGCTTAACGGCCGCTCCATGGTGGCCAACGTGCGCATCGCCCGCGAACTCGGCTACCTGCATATCCCCGATGACCTGCTCATGGACCTGAAGGAGCTGCCGCGCATGCCCCGCGAGCAGGTCTGCATCATCAGCACCGGCAGCCAGGGAGAGCCGCGCTCGTCCCTGATCCGCATCGCCATGGACGACCACAAGCAGATCAAGCTTGAAGCCGCTGATACGGTCATACTTTCCTCGCGGGTTATTCCCGGCAACGAACGGACGATCTCCGAGCTGATCAACCACCTCTACCGCCGCGGCGCCGATGTCTATCACGAACGGACCTCCGAGGTGCATGTCTCCGGCCACGCCTGCCAGGAAGAGCTCAAGCTGATGCTCAACCTGACCCGTCCGCGCTTTTTCATGCCGATCCACGGCGAATACCGTCACCTGATGGTGCACTCCCGGCTGGCCCGCACAACCGGTATCCCCGAGGAGCGCTGCCTGCTGGCGACCAACGGCGATGTGGTCTCGTTCTACTCCGATACGGCGGCCATCGTTGAAAAGGTCGAATCCGGGCGGGTCTTTGTTGACGGCAAAGGGGTCGGCGATGTGGGCAACGTCGTGCTCCGTGACCGCAAGCATCTCTCTGAAGACGGCATGGTGGTGGTCATCATCGGCATGAACAAGACCAACGGCGGGATTATCTACGGACCGGATATCGTTTCGCGGGGATTCGTGTTTGAGGACGAGAGTCAGGCATATCTTGAAACGGCACGCTGCATCGTCGTAGAGGCCGTGAACGAATTGAGCGAAGAGATGCGCTGCGACTGCGAGGAGGTCAATACGACCGTCCGCCAGGTGCTGCGGAGGTTCTTCAAGAAGAGCATTGAAAGGCGGCCGGTGATCCTGCCGGTGATCATGGAGTTGTAGTTTCAGCTGGTCTTTAAACGTTTGAATGGCTATTTCTGGAGATTCAAGCCGCTTTCTTGAGAATTTTCTGGCAATAGCTGTTCAGACTTTCCCCTTGCTGCATGGCTCTGATGGCCAGTGTCTGATGCAGTTCTTTGTCGACCCGAAGTACAAATCTTCCGGAGTATGTTTTGGAAGCTGTCGATTTTGGAAGCGGCCTGGCATCGGTCTTGTACAGCTCGATGGTTTCGGCGACAACCTCGCACAGTTCTTTATAGACAGCTGCCTCGTCGTCACCATGCACCCCGCCCCGCAAAACGCCGGGGCATGTACCCACATAACAACCATCCTCTTCCGACCATTGAACTATCTTCAGATATTCGTCACCCGGTTTCATCGTGTTATCTCCTCTATTGAATCACGTACAGCCTTTTCCTGGTAGGGTTTTGCATCGTCACCACTCTTACCGGATATCGTTACCGGCATGGAACAAGCCATTCCGGTGGCTTCCTTTGCCGCCCCTGTTGATAAATCCGGCCTTTTCCAGATCGGCTATCAGCTCTCTGATTTTTCTTGGCATACTCGATGATACTAATCTGATACTATGATGTCAATGCAGAAAAAACCCCTGCGCGGCTGTTGCCGGCAGGGGTTAACTATTCGACCATCTGTTCAGAAATACCTACGAAACAATGATCCGGGCAAACCTGCGCCGTCCGATCTGGACGATGTACTCTCCGGCGGTGGTCAGTTCCAGATTGGTGTCGGAGACCTTCTCGCCGTTCAGCTTGACACCGCCACCGTCGATGGCGCGACGCCCCTCGCCGTTGGACTTGGTCATCCCGGCCTCGGTCATGGCCCTGGCCAGCAGCACGCTGCCGTCGGTCAGGTTAAAGCCTACCTGGGGCATCTCCTCCGGGATCTCGTTCTCCTTGAAGCGCCTGACGAAGTTTTCCTCGGCCGTATCTCCGGCGCCGGCACCGTGGAAGCGGGAGACGATCTCCCGTCCCAGGGCCTTTTTGGCCGCCATGGGGTGCAGGGACTTGTCTTTCAGCCCGGCCTTGAGTTTCTCCAGGTCGGCCAGCGGCATGTCGGAGAGCAGCTCGTAGTAACGGATCATCAACTCGTCGGAGATCGACATCAGCTTGCCGTAAATTTCATCCGCCGGATCGTTGACGCCGATGTAGTTACCCAGCGACTTGGACATCTTGTTGACCCCGTCCAGCCCTTCCAGGAGCGGCATGGTCAGGATGCACTGGGGGGCCTGCCCCCACTCGCGCTGCAGCTCGCGCCCCATCAGCAGGTTGAATTTCTGGTCGGTGCCCCCCAGTTCGACGTCGGCCTTCATGGCCACGGAATCATACCCCTGAACCAGCGGGTAGAGGAACTCGTGGATGGCAATCGGCTGCTGGGTGGTAAAACGCTTGTGGAAGTCGTCGCGCTCCAGCATGCGGGCCATGGTGCACTTGGAGGCCAGGGCGATCATGCCGCCGGCTCCCAGTTCGTTCAGCCAGGTGGAGTTGAAGACGACTTTGGTTTTCTCCGGGTCGAGGATCTTGAAGACCTGTTCCTTGTAGGTTTCGGCATTGCGAAGCACATCCTCGCGGGTCAGCACCTTGCGGGTCTCGGACTTGCCGCTCGGGTCGCCGATCATGCCGGTGAAGTCGCCGATCAGGAAGTTGACCGCGTGGCCCAGCTGCTGAAACTGGCGCAGTTTCTGGATCAGCACCGTATGCCCCAGGTGCAGGTCAGGGGCGGTGGGGTCGAAGCCGGCCTTGATCGTCAGAGGCACGCCGCTCTTGAGCGATTTCGCCAGTTTCTCTTCCAGTTCCTTCTCGACCAGGATCTCGACGGTGCCGCGTTTGATGACGGCCATCTGTTCTGC
Organism: Geobacteraceae bacterium; assembly: GCA_016720395.1. Lineage (GTDB taxonomy): Bacteria > Desulfobacterota > Desulfuromonadia > Geobacterales > Pseudopelobacteraceae > CAIPTY01. The sequence goes on from JADKKR010000002.1 coordinate 172,167, forward strand.
TACGGACATGCTCAACTCCTTACAACAATTTAGCCACAGAGGACACAGAGTTCACAGAGAAAAAGAAAACAAAATTACAGACAATCTAACGGTAAAACTAAGATTTAACCAAGTAATTCAGTTTTATTTTGATCCTCTCTGTGTCCTCTGTGCCCTCTGTGGCAAATGTTTTTTACTTAACAGTTCACGGCAATTCGCTCGATGGAAATTGACTTGCCGCTTGACTCGTCTATCCCCACCACAACACCGTTCAGGCGCATATCCTTCTTTGGCACCTCAAACTTGACCGGCAGTTGGGTCAGGAACTTGCGGATGGCGTCTTCTTTGCCGATGCCGATGACCGAATCGAAGCTGCCGGTCATGCCGGCGTCGGACATGTAGGCCGTGCCCTGGGTCAGGATACGTTCATCGGCGGTCTGGACGTGGGTATGGGTGCCGATCACGGCACTGACACGGCCATCCAGGTACCAGCCAAGAGCGGCTTTCTCCGAGGTGGCTTCGGCGTGAAAGTCCACAAAGATCAGCGGAGTCTCTTTTTTCAGGCGCTCTATCTCGCGGTCGGCAACACGGAACGGACAGTCCAGGTATTTCATGAAGACCCGCCCCTCCAGGTTGAGTACCGCAATCTTGATTCCGCCGGGAGTGGTAAAGAGGGCGCTTCCTGTTCCCGGTACTCCGTCCGGGTAGTTGGCCGGCCTGATGATGCGGGGTCGGCCAGAACCAGCGGGACCTGTTCTTTCTTGTCCCAGATGTGGTTGCCGCTGGTGATGCAGTGCACCCCCATATCGAACAGTTCTTTGGCGGTTTCCAGCGTCAGGCCGAAGCCGCCGGCGGCATTCTCGCCGTTGACAATGACCAGGTCGACCGCGTGCCGGTCCACCAGGCGGTCCAGTTCCCTGGAGAGCGCCTGGCGTCCCGGTTTCCCGATGATGTCACCTATGAATAATATTTTTACGGTCATGATGCCTTTCAACTTGAACGGGAAAACTTAGCGGGCGAACTCCACAGCTCGCGTTTCCCTGATAACGTTGACCTTGATCTGACCGGGGTAGGTCATTTCAGCCTCGATCTTCTTGGCAATGTCGCGGGCCATGATTACGGCCGTTTCGTCGGTGACCTGATCACTGGAGACCATGACGCGGATCTCACGACCGGCCTGGATGGCGAAGGAGTTGGTTACGCCGCCGAAGGAGGTGGCGATGCGCTCCAGATCTTCAAGTCTCTTGACGTAGGTCTCCATCATCTCGCGCCGGGCACCGGGGCGGGCACCGGACAGGGCATCGGCTGCCTGCACCAGAACTGCCAAAACCGTCGTCGGTTTCTCATCCTCGTGGTGGGCCATGATGGCGTGCACGATCTTGGGTGATTCTCCATATTTGCGGGCCAGTTCGGCGCCGATTACGGCGTGGGAACCCTCGACCTCGTGGTCGACGGCCTTGCCCAGGTCGTGCAGCAGACCGGCACGTTTGGCCTGCTTGACATTGATGCCCAGTTCAGCGGCCATGATGCCGCACAGAAAGGCCACTTCCAGTGAGTGCTGGTAAACGTTCTGGGTATATGAGGTACGGTATTTGAGGCGGCCGATCAACTTGAGGACCTCGGGGTGGATGCCGTGTACGCCCAGGTCGAAAGCGGCCTGCTCGCCGGCCTCCTTGATGGAAAGCTCGACCTCTTCGGTGGCCTTGGCCACGACCTCTTCGATGCGGCCCGGATGGATCCGGCCGTCGCCGATCAGTTTCTCCAGCGACAGGCGGGCCACTTCGCGACGGACCGGGTTGAAGCCGGACAGGATGACCGCTTCAGGGGTATCGTCGATGATCAGGTCGATGCCGGTGGCAGCCTCCAGGGCACGGATGTTGCGCCCTTCACGGCCGATGATCCTGCCCTTCATTTCGTCGGAAGGCAGCGGTACCACGGAAACGGTGCGTTCGGCCACGTACTCACCGGCATAGCGCTGGATTGCCAGGGCCATGATTTCCTTGGCTTTTTTGTCGGCGGTCTCGCGGGCCTCCTCTTCGATCTGCCTGATGATCTTGGCTGCGTCGTGCTTGGCTTCATCCTCCATGACATGCATCAGCTCTTTCTTGGCTTCAGCGGCTGACATGCCGGAGATGGTTTCCAGTTTTTCCCTCTGAACATCGGCGGCCATTTTCAGATCAGCTTCACGCTGTGCAATGGACTGTTCCTTTGAGGAAATGATCTGTTCTTTCTTGAGGATATCCAGTTCCTTCTGGTCAAAGAGGGCCATCTTCTTGTCAAGATTCTCTTCCTTCTGCTGCAGGCGTTTTTCGAGAGCCAGAAGATCCTTCTTCTTCTCGGTCATCTCCCGCTCATGGCCGGCCTTGGCTTCCAGGGCGGCGTCCTTGGCCTGTAGTTCGGCCTCCTTGGTGATGGTGTCGGCCTCACGCCGGGCGTCATCGATCATCTTTGTGGCCAGTTCTTCAGCCTGGCGAACGATGGAGCCCGAATCTTTCCTGTTCAGCTTGTTGCCCACCAAGTAAGCGCCGGCGGCAACTACCAGCAGTGCAACAATAATCCCGATAATTTCCATATCTATAACCTCCTCTATATAAATCCGGGCCATCTGTGTGGCGCCGGTTACTTCCTCTTCTTCCTGACAATTCCAGATCGAGGCGCTATCTGCGTTGGCTCGTCTTCAACTCCTCAGCGTACTGATTGTACGCCTTCGTCGTCTCAGTCCTCGCCGCCTTGATTTCATCCTCGATTTGAAATTGTTTCACTATTCTATGCGGATGATGCGCCGGTCGGTGACGATCAGTTCCATGCGGATGTCGTGCTCTTCCGAGGGAAGCGCACCTTCTATCAGCTGGAAATCGTGGCACAATCCGACCAGGTGTGCCGTTCGACCCGGATGCTGCAGAAACCGGTCGTAATATCCCTTGCCGTAGCCGATGCGGTGTCCGTTGAGGTCAAACGCAACACCGGGGACGACGATCAGGTCCGGTTCGTCGGCATGGTGGTCGAGACCGGTCGGGCAGGGTTCAAGAATGCCGAAGCTCCCTTCGGCCATGCTCCGCAATCCCTCAACCTGACGGAGCACCATCCGCTCACCGCAGACAGCCGGATACAGGACCCGCTTGCCGGCCGCAAGAGCCGCCTCGAGGATTCCAGCTGTATCGGTCTCGTTGTGCGCCGGGGCGTACAGGGCTATGCAGGCTGCCCGCGAAAACTGTTCCAGCTCGATGAGCTGCCGTTGTGCCGACCGGCTGGACGCGAGCCACTGCTCGTGGCTGAGAGCCCTGCGCCGGGCAAGAATCTGCTGGCGGAGTGAACGTTTCGGCATGCTGCCTCGTTATGGGCGCTACACTGGGCTTTGCCCGGAGAGATATCCGGGAAGGTCGTTCAGGGAGGGTGGCGGTGGGGAATGGCTCGTATGTGCTGTGGAATGAGGACGGTTCTCTGGTTCCTGTGCTAGAGCGATTCCCTCCTTTCCGTGATGGATATATTCTGCGGTGTTCAGGTGCCGGCGAACGGTATGGCAGTGCCGGCAGAGCTGTCGAGACCGGTTAATGCTGCTGTGAATATATGATCAAGTCTCCCTGAAGAGACCATGTAAAACAAACACGTATATACGCGTCAGGTTGTTTCCAGCCGCTCGATGATCTCGCGCGCCCTGGTGTCGAGGGCCCTGTCCGATTCTTTCGCGCTGCGCAGGTCAAGCATCTCTTCGGCGGTGTTGAGCAGTGCCAGAGTCAGCACCAGCTGGGCATCGCCGCTCTTGAGCGCGCTGCCGATCTCCTGCAGCCTGTCGTTGACAAAGGTTTCAACAGCTTGAACCTTTTCAGCCGGAGCAGAACTCCTGACTGAAATCTCCCGTCCCAATACCCTGACAGAGTGGGCCGTTTTCAACGCTGCTAGATCCCTTCCAGTTTGCCGAGTATTGAATCGACACGGGATTTGAGGCCTTCCCGCTCGTTCTGCAGCCGCTCGTTCTCTTCCACAAGACGTGCGTTCTCGTCTTTCAGTGCGTTATATTTCTCAAGAAGGCCGTTGACCTTGTTTTCGAGTGTTTCAAACAGTTCATGGTTCATGATTTCAGTTTCCTTTCGGGGGACATTACTATACTCAGGGGCTGCCGAGAAGTCAAGCCCTAATTGCGCGAAATCGCACGGTTCATTGTCTTTGCAGCGCTTTTTTGTACCTGTCTTGTCAGGCCTGGAAGAGGGCATCCGTAAACTCCTGCGGATTGAAGTCGCGCAGGTCGTCGATCGATTCGCCGACACCGATGTAGCGCACCGGCAGGGCAAATTCATGGCTGACCGCCACAACGATGCCGCCTTTGGCGGTGCCGTCCAGCTTGGTCAGGGCGATGCCGGTCACGCCGGCGGCATCTTTGAAAAGACGTGCCTGGGATATGGCGTTCTGCCCGGTGGCGGCATCCACAACCAGCAGGGTCTCGTGCGGGGCGCCCGGAATCTCCCGGTCGATGACGCGGCGGATCTTCTTCATCTCTTCCATCAGGTTGACCTTGGTATGCAGGCGACCGGCCGTATCCACGATCAGGATGTCCACCTGCCGGGCAACTGCGGCCTTGCAGGCATCAAAAACGACCGCAGAGGGGTCGGCACCCTCCTTGTGACGGATGACATCCACGCCGGAACGGCTGCCCCAGGATTCGAGCTGTTCTGCTGCTGCTGCGCGGAAGGTGTCTGCGGCAGCCAGCAGCACTTTCCTGCCGTCCGCCGAGTAGCGTGAAGCCAGCTTGCCGATGGTGGTGGTCTTGCCGACACCGTTGACGCCGATTACCAGAAGCACGAATGGTCGGGAACCGGTCATGTCGAGAACCTGGTGGTGGGCCACCAGACGGGCCAGGATTTCCTCCTTGAGTGCCGCCCGCAGTGCCGCCCCGTCTTTCAGCTCATTGCGCCCGAGCCGCTGTTCCAGAGTCCGGATCAGCTCTACCGTGGTCTTGACACCGATATCGGAGGTGATCAGGATCTCCTCCAGCTCCTCCAGGGTTTCGGCATCGATCACCTTTTTCCCGAGGACCAGGGTGTCGATCCTCCCCACCAGACCGTCGGTGGTTTTCTTCAGTCCCTGTTTAAGGCGCTCGAAGAAACCGGGCTCCCCCTTCGGTTTTTCCTGGACATCTGCAACAACCGCCGCCTGCTGAAGCTGCTCTTCACTCTCTGAAGGGGGGGCATCGTCCGGCTGAGAGGTCACGCCGATCTTGTCCATCAGTCCGCGGAAGAAGCCTTTTGTGACCTGTTCCATCAGATCTCCTTCTTCAGATTCTTGACCGCGTCGCGGAAGTGATAGAGGGCCAGGCCGACCGGGCACGCGCGGCCGATACTCATGACCAGGGAATAGTCATCGTCGATGCAGCCGATTATCAGGTGGCAATCGCTGGCGGTGATCACCACATCCTCGATGAGCCCCACCCGGCCGCTGCTGTGCAGCTCTTTCAGGCGGGCCAGGATGATCCCCTTGTGGGCGGCGATAAAACGGATATCGTAGGGTTCGCAGTGGCAGTACTCCTGTACCGCCTCGCCCTCCCAGTCCACCAGGATTGCCCCGACCGAGTCGGGCGTGTTGTTGACGAGTTTCTTCAGGATGTTGATGAATGGCATGTGTCCTCCAGAGTTGAAGGGAAAGGGCACGGGGCAGAAGGTTTTGATCACCGTCCGGCCTCCTGAGCTCAGATCCCGTCGTGATTTCTAGTGCAGCCGCACCGATACGACCTTCGACGCGCCCGGTTCTTCCATGGTGATGCCGTAGAGCGTGTCGGCCACCTGCATGGTGGCCTTGTTGTGGGTGATGATGATGAACTGGGAAACCGCGCACATTTCCCGGACCATCTCATTGAAACGGCCGATGTTGGCGTCGTCCAGCGGCGCATCCACCTCGTCCAGCAGGCAGAACGGGGTCGGTTTGATCAAAAAGATCGAGAAGATCAGTGCCACGGCGGTCAGCGCCTTCTCACCCCCCGACAGCAGGGTCACATTCTGCAGCTTCTTGCCCGGCGGCTGGACGATAATGTCGATGCCGGTCTCCAGCAGGTCCTCTTCATTGGTCAGGCGCAGCTCGGCCCGCCCGCCGCAGAACAGGCGCGGGAAGACCTCCTGGAACTTGGCGTTGACCAGGTCATAGGTCTCCTGGAACCGCTGGCGGGTGGTGCGGTTGATGCGCTGGATGGCCTGCTGGAGGCTGCGCAGGGAATCCTCCAGGTCTTCCTTCTGGGCAGAGAGGAAGCTGAAGCGCTCCTCCATGCCGGCGTATTCATCGATGGCCATCAGGTTGACCTCGCCCATTTCATCCAGCAGCCGCTGCAGCTCATTCTGGCGGGTCCGGCTGACGGCCTCATCAAAATCGACCGCTTCCAGCCGGGCCAGCGCTTCGGTCATGGTGATGCGGCTTTTATCCAGCAGGCCCTGCTCCAGATGTTCGGCCTGCATGCTCAGGGTGGAGAAGCGCAGGTTCAGCTCAGCCTGGGACTGCCGCACGGCGTCACTCTCGTCACGAAGCTGCCGGGCCCGGGTCTCGGCGGAACTCAATTCTTCGCCGGTCGCTTCGTAAGCGCCTCGAACCTCTGCCAGGCGGGCTTCTGCAGCCAACTGCTGCTTCAGCAGGGCCTCCAGGCGCTCGCTGCCGCTGATGATAGCTGACTGCAGCTGAAGACGTTCAGCGCTTCCCTTTTCCGTGTCATCACGGTCGGACGTCATGCGCCGGGCGAAGTCCCCGCTCTGGCGTTCCAGGTCGGCGATGCCGCGCAGATGGGCTTCATGCTGCTCACGCAGGGTTGCTACCTGCACACGGATGGTGGTGACCCGCTCGCGAACCGCCGCCAGATGCCCCCGTCGACTGTCCAGGTCTGTCTTGAGGCGTGCCACGTCCTGCTCAATTTCCTGTGAGGCGCTGCCGGTTATGGCCAGACGCTCCCCGGCCAGCTGCAGCTCCGCTTCCAGGGCCTCTTTCTCTTCCGACAGGTTATCGGACTCCAGGGCTTGAACCGCCAGTCGCTCTTCGACACGGGTGATCTCGTCGGCAGCCTGCTGGCGGTCCTTGCGCAGTCCGGCCAGCGTGAGTTCCGTCTGATGCAGCCGGGCACCGGCGGCCTTCAGCGCTTCGGAGGTCTCCTGGGACTGTCGTCGCAGTTCATCGCGCTCTTTGCCAAGCTCGAGGACCTCGTTTTCCAGCGCCGCGACCTGTTCTTCCAGGTCCTTGATCTCACGCTTCTTGTGGATGATACCCTTCTGGACCTGGTCCGCGGAGCCGCCGGTGACAATACCCCCCTGGCCGGCCATGTCGCCGCCACGGGTCACGAAGGAGAGAGCCGGATACAGACGGGCCAGTTCAATTGCCCGGCCGAGGTCGTCCACCAGCATGACCGTGCCGAGCAGATGCCGGATCAACCCGCTGCAGGTTCCCGAGACCGTCACCAGGCCGGACAGCGGGGCCGCTCCCGCTATTTCAGGAAGCGGCTGCGGTTCATATTCCAGCGGCAGTGCCAGGCCGGCCCGGCCGCCGTTGTGCTCCTTAAGGTAGGAGAGTGAACGAAGAGCAGCGGAGTCACCGGCACAGACGATGCACTGCAGGCGGTCAGCCAGTGCGGACTCCACGGCAGCTTCCAGTTCCGGTGCTGTCTCGATGGCATCGGCCAGAAGCCCGCTGAAACCGGGCTGCAGCTCCGGGGCCTTCATCAGCTGCTGCACACCCCGGCCGTAACCGGCGAACTGGGTCTCCAGCTCTTTCAGGGAGTGCAGGCGCGAGGCGGACCGGTTCAACCCGTCCCTTCGCGACTGCCAGACCTTTTCCTGTTCCGGCAGCCGCTTCCTGAGCTCTTCCTCGCGGCTGCGCAGCCCGGCTGTTTCGATCCTGCAGGCCTCCTGTCCGCTTGCCGCCGCGGCCAGTTCGGCATCAAGTTCCCCCGCGCGCCTCTGTGCCAGAATCAGGCGTTCAGACAACTGAATCCCTTCCCGGCCGTGGCGCTCCAGGCGCTCCGACACACCGGTCAGGCGCTTGCGGGCAGTCTCCTGACGGCTTTTGAACTGGGCCGATTCCGACAAGGCTTCGAACAGTTCCTTACGACGACTCTCCAGCAGCCTCTGCAGCTCATCTTCAGCCTGCTGCTGTCCGGCCAGCTCTGTCTCTGCCTGCAAAAGTTCGTCAGCCATCGTGGCAGACTCGACTGCCGAAGTATCACGCCGCAGCTCCAGCAGTTCACGCTGCGCTGCGCACTCCTTCAGGCGCTGCTCCAGTTCGCCGGCTTCGGACTCCAGCCGGGTCAGACGACCTTCCAGTCCGGCCAGCTCCTTGCGCTGGAACTCCAGCCCGCTCTCTGCGGCGCTGAACTCGCTGCGGATGCGGTAGATCTCCTCCTGGGCCGCGGTCAGCAGCTTTTCCGCCTCCAGCTGTCCCAGGCGTGCCTGTTCCACCCGCGCCTCGCTCAGCGCCGAAGAGGAAAATACCTCACGGATACGGTCATTGAGCGCAGCCAGCTCCTGTTCGGCACGGGTGCGCTGTTCCTGCGTCTGACGATAGTCGCGGGCGCTAAACAGCAGCTCGATCTCGCGCAGCTCGTCACGGTGTTCACGGAATTTCTCGGCTTTTTTTGCCTGTCGCTGCAGTGCGGAGAGCTGGCGGCGGATCTCTCCGAGCACATCCGCCAGACGGGTCAGGTTCTGGCGGGTCGCTTCGATCTTCTTCAGGGCCAGCTGTTTCCGTGATTTGAATTTGGTGACCCCGGCAGCCTCCTCGATCAGAAAGCGCCGCTCTTCAGGGCGGGAATGGAGGATCTGGCCGATCTTACCCTGCTCGATGATCGAATAGGCACGGGTACCGACCCCGGTATCCATGAACAGCTCGGTGATGTCCAGCAGGCGACAGGGGGTCTTGTTAATCAGGTAGTCGCTCTCGCCGTCACGGTACAGGCGCCGGGTAAGCTGGATCTCGGCATAATCGAGAAACTTTGCCGGTGCCCGGCCATCCTCGGTAGAGAACACCAGCGACACCTCGGCCATGCCCAGCGGCCTGCGGTTCTCACTGCCGGCAAAGATCACGTCCTCCATGGACTTTCCGCGCAGATGCTTGGCGGACTGTTCCCCCATGCACCAGCGAATGGCGTCCACGATGTTGGATTTGCCGCAGCCATTGGGGCCGACCACGCCGGTCACCTCCTGCTGGAAGTCCAGCACGACCTTGTCGGCGAAGGATTTAAACCCACTTATTTCAAGACGTTTGATTTTCATAAACGCGATACTTTATCAGAGGCAGGGAAATAATGTCCAGCGGGATGTTGGGCTACAGGTCAGGAACATGCAAAAGCCCGCTGTAAAAAGGCTTCGGCGGGCTTTCGCAGGTCTATTTTCGGTGCGGTCTTAACCGTAAATCTTAAGAACCTTTCGTTACTTCCGCTTCACACTCCCTGATGATTCTGGAAAGTTCGTCTTCGGGGATATCCGGAAGTACAAAGGTTCCGCTTTCATTTTTTTGGACCCGGCTGATACCGGGATAGCGTTTTTCCAGAACCCTGATCTCCAGGGCCTGACTTTTAACCGTTGCCAGCAGGCGGCGGTTCTCGGCCTCCAGGTCATATTTTTCGATGGCCGACATCAGCGCGAAGCGCAGCTGGGTATCATCCCAGGGCTTCAGAAAGAAGCGATAAATCTCGCCGATGTTGACGGCCCGCATGGCGGCATCCAGGGTTGCATGGCCGGTCAGCAGGATGCGGACGGTCTGGGGCGAGCGCAGCTTCACCTCCGCCAGCAGTTCCGAGCCCTGCATCCCCACCATGCGCTCGTCGGAAACGATCGCCTTGACGGTCTTGCCTGCCATGAGCTCCAGGGCCTGGCTGCCGCTGGTAGCGGTAATGATCTCGTAGGGTTCATCGATCAGCGCCCGGGTCAGGGCCGACAATACATTGGTCTCATCATCCACCAGCATAATCAGGTTTTCCATTAGTTAACTCCCTTGCGTATTCATCCATCCATCGGGGTGGAATGACCGTGTGTAATCAGCAGCAGCGTTCTCAGGGGGCGGAGGCGGCAGAACTCAACGCTTCAGGCTGTTCTTTCAAGATCTCAAGAAAACTCTCAACGAGTAACGGGTCGAGTACCGTTCCGCTCATGGCCAGGAACTCGCGCATGGCAATATCCGGCGGCATGGCTTTCCGGTAGGGACGATCGGATGCCAGGGCATCATACACGTCTGCGACTGCGACGATGCGCGCCTCCAGCGGGATATCGTTTCCGGACAGCCCTGTGGGATAGCCCTTGCCGTTATAATGCTCGTGATGGTAGAGGATTACATTTACGGTGATCTGGTGCATGCCGGCGGCACGGGCGACCTCTCCACCCCAGTCGGGATGTTTGCGGATGACATTCATCTGGTCATCGTCCAGTTTTCCCGGAAAATTGAGTGTTGCTTCCGGGACACCGATCTTGCCGCAGTCGTGGAGCATGGCGCCATGCATCAGGTGGGTCATGATGTCCGTCGCAACACCCATCCGTTTACCCAGCGCCAGCGAAAAATCCACTACCCGGTCGCAATGTCCGCGGGTGTAGTGGTCTTTCAACTCGATCGCCTGAGCCAGAGAGCGGTAGATGGCCTCATCGTTCAGCCGCAGGGACTGCAGCAGTTCATAACGCATGATACAATTGTTGACCAGCTCGACGAGTTCCTGATTGTCCCACGGCTTGACCACGAAGCGATACGCTTCGCAGTGGTTGATCGCATTCAGGGCGGTTCCCAGATCGGCATAGGCGGTCATCATGACCCGCACCGTATCGGGTGCCAGCTGGCGCGCTTTATAGAGGAACTCGATCCCGGACTCGCCCGGCATCTGGTTGTCCGACACGATCACGGCACAGGTGGTGGACCGCAGGAGTTCCAGCCCCTCGGCGGCACTTGCCGCGATCAGCACATTGTGCGGTGAGTCAGCAAACAGGCGCTTCAGTGAATTTCTGATTCCGGCCTCATCATCTACGAACATGATAGTTGCCATCATGTCTCCTTTGACAGCGTGGGCGCGTTCGCCAAATCTACCGGCAGTCTGACCGTAAAGGTCGTACCGCTGCTGGTGCTGCTCTCGACCAGCAGTTCACCGCCGTGTTTTCTGACGATATCGCGGCTGATCGCCAGTCCCAGTCCGGTCCCTCTTCCGGCCTCCTTGGTCGTGAAAAACGGCTGGAATATCTTTTCGATATTTTCCGCTGAGATGCCGTGGCCGTTGTCGGTGATGCGTATTTCAACGGAATCACCGATCTGAGAAGCGGCCAGCGTGATCAGGCCCTTGCCTTCGATCGAATGGGCGGCGTTCATCAGAAGATTCATGATCACCTGTCCGATCTGTTGCGGCTGGCAGACCACCGGTGGCAGGTCTTCAAGGCGCAGTTCGAGTTCCGCAACATACTTGATCTCATTCCGGACCATGTTGATCGTTCTCATGATCGTCTCTTTCAGGTCACTGGGGAGGGCCTCACTCGTGTCGGCCCGGGAAAAGGTCTGCAGATCCTGAACGATCTTGCTGACCCGCCGGGAACCATCCAGCGACTCGGCCAGCAGCTCTCGCAGGTCAGAAACCAGATATTCGATCCTGATCTGCTGCTTCATATCTGCAAGCGCTGACCGGTCATCTTCATCGGAACATTTTTCAATGATCCGGTCCTGGAATTCAATAAGCTGGATCAGCTTGTCTGTATATTTGACGAGGGTGTTCAAGTTGCTGGTGATAAAACCGATCGGATTATTGATCTCATGGGCAACGCCGGCTGCCAGAAGGCCGATGGCGGCCATCTTCTCCTGCTGGACAACCTGTGCCTGTGATTCCTGGAGCTGTTTCTCGACATGTTTCTTATCCTGCAGCAGCCTCCATTCGCGCATGGCACGCTCAAGCGTCGTGGCGATCGAAGAGAACGCTTCGGGTGATTTGACGACATAGTCAAGTGCGCCGCCCTTGATAGCCTCGACCGCCACCTGTTCATTGCCGTAACTGGTCATCAGCAGGATCGGAAACGGCCCGTCTACTGCCGGGCTGGTCAGGGCCTCGACCGCGCGGCCGTCCGGGAGGTTCAGGTCCATGATGGCAACGTCGGGAGGCGTTTGGGCCACTTGAGCATGAAACTCCTGCAGCGAGCTGACGATACGGACCCCGGAAATCACGCCGGCTTTACTGAGTGTGCGCTTGATGGCCGACGCATGCGCCTCATCGTCCTCCACAATCAGGATATTCATTTGGGTCAGATCCATTAATTCACCTTTATCACTTCCTGGAATGATGATTCCACGTCATCCAGTAGGTACCTATACTATCCAGCAGTTCACCAAACTGTTTGAAATCGGCCGGTTTTACCACATAGCTGTTGGCCCCGTTGGCGTATGCCATGGTGATGTCGTTTTCGGAGGCAGAGGTTGACAGGATTACTATCGGTATAGAGTTCAAGGCGGAATCATTCTTGATCGTTTTCAATACCTGCAGGCCATCCACCTTTGGCAGTCGCAGGTCAAGCAGGATCAGGCCCGGACGGGGAGACGAGGCCGGATCGCGGAATGAGTCGTTGCGGTAGAGATAATCAAGGGCACTCTCGCCGTCCGGAACATGCTTCAGCGTGTGGGCAATCCCTATCGTCTCGAAGTTCCTTCTGACGATCTCGACATGAGCCGGTTCATCTTCAACCAGCAGGATTGTGATCGGTTCATCGTTCATGGCATGCTCTCCATCACTGATATTCAGGCATATGATGAAAGTTTACTGTAATACTCCAAACTAGCAAGTCTTGCCGCAAAAAATTGTTTTATCGCCGGGCAGCCTGTCGAAGACGGCTGGAACAACCTGCTATTTCGGAGGCACGGCCCCCGGCAGCGTAAATTTGAAACAGGAACCGCTGCCGACGCCCTCCGACTCGACCCAGATCCGGCCACCGTATTTTTCCACGATCCGCTGGACCATGGACAGCCCGAGCCCTGCCCCGAGACTCTTCGGGTCCAGTTTCTCGAATATTCCGAAGATCCTGGCATGGTAATCGGGGGGGATCCCGATGCCGTAGTCCTTCACGGAAAAGACCGTTTCCCCGCTCTCCTGCCGGATTCCAAGCTCAATCCGGGGAGAGGCGTCAGGGCTGTACTTGATGGCATTCTCGATCAGGTTCTGCCAGATCTGGCAGAAGCGCTGACGGCTACCGGACAGGATCAGGTCCGTGCCCGGCAGCCGGATATCAGCCGTGCGGTCGCTGACGACACCGGACATGGACCCAAGCACTTCAGCCAGAACCTCTTTGAGCGTGACGGTTTCCGGAAGCGTTTCCACCCGGCCGATGCGGCACATCTCCAGCAGTTCGTCCAGCAGCAGCTTCATCTTGTCGGCGGCACCATTGATATAGCTAATATCCTGGGCAAGCTGGTCCCGGTTGCCTTCGGCAAGGTCCTTTTCAAGGTATCCCATGAAGGTCTTGATGGTCACCAGCGGGCTGCGCAGGTCATGGGAAGCGGTATAGATGAACTGTTCGATCTCTTCATTCTTCCTGTGCAGTTCCCTTTCCGTCTGTTTGCGCGTCGTGATGTCCTGAAAGAATCCGATTACTTTGTGATGTTCCCGATCCATCCGTCCGATTACGTTGACGTTTTTGACTGTGCCCTTGGCGGTGATGATCTCCAACTCCAGATCATACGGCTCTCCATACTCAACGGCCCGCCGCACAGCCTCTTCGATAAGCGGTCGTGATTCCGGGGTGTAGAAACTGATCCCATTGTCCACCGTCGGCTTGAATGAGTCATCCACTTCGTGGATACGGTAGACCTCTTCGGTCCAGGTCTGTTCCCTGGTAACGAGATCGAATTCCCAGCCGCCGACGTGCCCGATCTTTTCGGTCTCTGCCTGCAGATTGCGGATTACCTTCAGGGCCTCTTCAACTTTTTTGTGTTCAGTGATGTCGGTCGATATGCCGCCCACTGCTTCTTTGGCGTTATCGTAAGAAGCCAGCGGAAACTTGACGGTAAGGTAGGTATGCAGACCATCGGCCTGGAGATTGGTTTCTTCCAGCAGCTGTGCTGTGCCGCTCTCCAGTACCGCTAGGTCATTGTCCCGATGCCGGAGGGCTGATTCAGCCGGGATCCCGATTTCCTCCCGTCGCCGGCCGTGCAGCTGCTCAACCGGCCTGCCGCACAGGGCGGCCAGGGCGGAATTGGCCAGCAGCAGGCGTCCGTCACGGTCAAAGGCATAGATCATCGCCGGCGAGTTGTCGATGATCTCCTTAAGGCGCTGTTCGGCAACCTGTCTGGTCGCAGCGGTGTGGATCGTCTGCAGGGCGAATGCAATGTCATCGGCTACTTCGCCCAGCAGGTTCCTTTCCTCGTCGCTGCTGAAAAAGGCTGGCTCCGCCGAGTAGATCGTCAGCCCGGCGGTCGAACCGTCGGGGAGCGTAAAGGGGAAGCAGGCTGATGAGGCAAAACCGTTCTGCAGGGCGGTCTCGCGCCAGAGGGCCATGGCCGGGTTGGTGGCGATGTTATCGCAGACGGCCGGCCGGCGTTCGCGAATGGCTGTGCCGCTGGGGCCGTGCCCTTCCGGGATGTCCCGCACCGAGATGCGGATGGATCTGAGGTAGCCGGATTCATCCCCGCAGCTTGCTGTGGGGACGATCCAGCCGTCATCGTCGGGCCAGCCGATCCAGGCGGTCTTGAAGCCGCCGCTGGTCACCAGGATACGGCAGATTTCTTCCAGCAGTTCCTGCTGGTCGGAAATCCTGATGATGCTCCTGTTGACGGCGCTGAGCACGGAGTACAGGCGGTTGGCGTGCATGATGCGCCGCTCTCGCTCCCCGATCTCGGCTAGATGCTTCGATTGAAGTTCCAGCACCATCCGCACCCGGCGCTTTATCAGCACGTACAGCAGCAGCGCGGTTACCGTGATGAACAGCCAGCCCTTGATGATCGAAATCTTGCTGATGATGAATGGATCCGTGGTAAGTCTCGAAACGAGCATATCTGAAAACAGAATCCAGCAGGCGCCGAAAATGACGTAGTAGATGACGATGTCAGCGGAACCGGTTCGCCGGAACAGGAACCGGACGGAACTGCCGTCACGGCGCACGGCGCTCTGTGGCTGGCGCGTGTGCATCATGCCCCCCCGTCGTCCGCTATCGCTTCCGGAAGCGTGAAGTGAAAACAGGCCCCCGTGCCCTCACCTTCCGAGTCCACCCAGATCCGGCCACCGTAAAGCTCCACGATCCGCTTGATAATGGGCAGCCCGAGACCGGCGCCGGGGCTTTCCGGATTGAGCTTTTCGAATACCCCGAAGATTTTGTCCAGGTAGCGGGGATCGATCCCGATGCCGTTATCCCTGACGAAAAAGACCGTTTCACCGTCCTGTTGCTTCACGCCGAGCTCGATCCGGGGGATCGTCCCGTCGCTGCAGTACTTGATGGCATTTTCGATCAGGTTCTGCCAGAGCTGATGCAGGCGCTGGAGGTCTCCGCAGAGCATCACCTCCGGACCGGGCAGATCGATCTCAACGCGCCGCTCGCTGATGATGCCGGCCAGCATGCTCAGCGATACCTGAAGAACATCCCGCAGCCGCACCCTGACCGGCGGCGCCTCGATCCGGCCGATCCGCGACATCTCCAGCAGTTCGTCCAGCAGCAGCTTCATCTTGTCGGCCGCACCCTGGATGTAGTCGATATCCTGGGCAAGATGCTCCTGCTTGCCGTCGGCCATATCCTGCACCAGATATCCCATGAAGGTTTTGATGGTCACCAGCGGGCTGCGCAGATCATGGGAAACGGAGTACATGAACTGTTCGATCTCGCTGCTCTTCTTTTTCAGCTCCTCCTCAGCCCATTTCCGCTCGGTGATGTCGATGGTGTAGCCGGCCAGGATCATTTTCCCGTCATCGCGTTCGATCGGAAATTTGTAGGTGATGTAAGAGCGGTCGTTCAAAAATTCTTCCTTGATCTCTAACGTTTTCGTTGCAACCACCCGCTGGTCATCGGCTGTTATGGTATCTGCAAAATCGGGAGGGAACAGCTGGCGCATGGTCTTGCCGATCATCTCCTGGGCATCGATGCCGATCATCTCACGGAAATTGTCACTCGCCTGCAGCACACGGCTTTCCGTATCGTCAACTTCCTTGATGAATGCGTAAATCGGTGAATACTTCATAAACAGCCCGAAGAGTTCGTTTATTTCTTTAACGGAATTTATCAGCTGGACCCGTTCGGTGACATCCCGGACAACATGCACGGCGCCGGTCATCTCACCGCTGTCGGACAGAATCGGATCAACGGTAATGTCCAGCCAACGCCCTTTTTTCAGGATTGTTGAACTTTCTGACTGAAGCGAACGTCTGGCTGCATTCATCGGGCAGTCGGGGAGTGGTTCGTCGGAGCCATGAAACAGTTTCCAGCAGGGTTGATTGATCAGGTCGGCATACTCCCGCCCCAGCATGTCGGTTGTTGCCCGATTGCAGCGAATGATCAGCTGGTCGGGATCTATCAGCGCGACGCTGTCACTGATCGAGTCGAATGTGGCCTGCCATTCCCTGGTTGCCTGTGACAGCTGTTTTTCAAGTGTATGCTGTGCCTCACGGGCCTTCCTTTCCTCCAGAACCCTTCCCACCGAGGGAACCAGTTTCTCCAGATGTGATTTGAGGATATAGTCCGCGGCGCCGCTTTTCAGGGTTTCGACGGCCTTCTCCTCGCCCATGGCCCCGGTAACGAATATAACCGGAGTTTCCGGCGAATGCCGCACTACAAAACTCAGGGCCGCTAGCCCGTCGAAATCCGGCATGGAGTAGTCCGACAAAACAATGTCTACCGCCTCAGCGTCCAGTGCAGCCGAAAATTCTCTTTCCGAACAGACCAGCGCATAGTCGCAATCCGGCCACCCGCTGCGCAGCTGTGCCTCAATCAATTCGGCATCCAGTGGATTGTCCTCGATGTGAAGAATGCGGATTTTTTCAGCCATAACGAGCCTCGTAGTACTGCTGGATTCGACAGCCCCGGATCAAATCACGGTCGGCGGCACTTCATTCAACATCGCCCAGAACACGCCCAGTGACGATACGGAATGCATGAACTCGGCAAAATTGACCGGCTTGACCACGAAGGCGTTGGCGCCGCTGCTGTACCCTTCAATCAGATCGCTCTCCTCCCGCGACGAAGTCAGGATCACGACCGGTATGGTCCGCAGTTTCGGGTCCTCCTTGACCCGCTTCAATACCTGCAGGCCATCCACGCGGGGCATCTTGATATCCAGCAGGATCAGGACAGGGTTGATCTTCTCACGTCCCTCCCAGGCATCGGTGCAATACAGGAAATCCAGGGCCTCCTGTCCGTCCTTGAGCCAGATAATCTCATTGGCCAGGTTCTTATCGGCTAATGCCTCCAGGGTCAATTCGGCATCATTGGGGTTGTCCTCTACCAGCAGGATTTTTTTCAGGTTCACATTCATGATTACGTCTCCTCTTTATTTTACAACGTGTATTCTCCCCCTCCCCCGGAGGGAGGTCGGGGGGTGGGGGAAGAATTTTCAGGCAATTCACACCGGCAGTGTAAAATAGAACGTCGCGCCCTTGTTCAGTTCGCCTTCGGCCCAGGTCCGGCCGCCGTGCCTGCCGATAATGCGGCGGACGTTGGCCAGCCCGACCCCGGTCCCTTCGAACTCTTCTGTCGAATGCAGCCGCTGGAACAAACCGAAGAGCTTGTCCACATACTTCATATCGAACCCGGCCCCGTTGTCCCTGACATACAGGACATGACTGTCGCCTTCCGGCGGCAGTTTGCCCACCTCGATCAGCGGCGCTGCGACGTGGCTGGTGAACTTGACCGCATTGGAGAGCAGGTTGACCAGCACCAGTCGCAGCATGGCCGGGTCGCCGGTTACGATCGGCAGGTCGCCGATGCGCCATTCTACCTGTCTGTCCTGCGGCAGATCCTTTGAAATCTCCTCGATGACCTCACGGGTGAGCTGCTGCAGATCGACGCTGCTCCTCATCATATCGCCGCGCCCCATGCGGGAGAACAGCAGCAGGTCGTCAATCAGGCAGCCCATCTTTTTTGAGGCCTCGGAAATAACGACCAGGTAGTGCCGGCTTTTTTCGTCCAGCCCGCTGATGTCCCTTCTCTCCAGCAGCTCCACGAAACCGGACATGTGGCGCAGGGGCGCCCGCAGGTCGTGCGAGACGGAATAGCTGAAGGCCTCCAGCTCACGGTTGGCCTCCTGCAGTTTGAGCAGCTGGTTTTCAAGCTTCCTGTTCAGGCTGGTTACGTCCTGCTCGCTGTGGCGGAGCTGCTTCTGCGATTCCAGCAGAGACGCTTCAGTGCGACGGCGTTCTTCGATCTCGTCTTCCAGCGCTGTATAGGAATACTGAAGCTTTTCCGACATGACGTTGATCTCGCCCGCCAGATCAGTCAGCTCATCATGACCTGACATCTCGATCCGGGAGGTCAGATCACCCCCGGCGATCCGCGAGGTCCTTTCCTTCAGCAACAGCGTGGAGCGGATGAACCTTCGTGAGAAGAGGTAGACCACCGCCGTCAGTATCAGAAACGACACGCCCATCACTGTCAGGATCATGCTGTCGTAGAAGCGGTTGTCCTGCTCCTGTTTTTCAGCCAGGGACTTCAGCAGCTCATGGGCCGAAGTTGCCAGAGCCTGAAAGCTGATCGAAAGATTTTTCGACAGGTTCTCCAGCGCCTGCACGGAAAGCGGGTCGGCATGCTCCGAATGAGGGGTGCTGATCTGTCTGCTGATTCTGTCGTGGTTATCCTTCACCCTTTCAAACAGCTGCCGTGCCCGCTCAAGCTCCTTCAGCATCCCGGCCTGGGTAGAATTGTACTCCGGCTGCCGGAACCGCAACGCTTCGATCAGCTTCCTGAGTGATGCCAGCCGGCGGTCTATCTGGGTCAGCGGCCGGTCGTCATGGTAGAGCAGGTAATCGCTGGTGACCAGATTGATATCGGCGACCTCTTTGATAACCCGGGCCATGATGCTGTTGATGGCCATATACTCAGCGGAGACCCGGTTCGAATGGATCTTGATTCCGATCTGCGCCATGAACAGGACACCGATAACCGCCAGCAGGACGAACTGTTGTTTTTTTATGGTCATGCCCGTTCTCCGCTGTCAGTGGATGATCGTTACCGAACCGGGGTCCACGGACTCAAGCGCTCCGAAATGGATATAGTCCAGATAGTTTGGCAGCCTCCGGTTGTCCGCGCCCGGGGAACGGGCAATCCAGCGCGACTGTTCCTCAAGAGCAAGGATCAGACTGCGGTCCAGGGAGGTCCTGAAGCGGTTGTCTCCCCAGACCTCCGCCAGGTATGACTCGGGCATGCCTATCCTCCTGGCGATATGCCGCTTTGCCGCCGCCGGGTCGGCTTCAATGGCCTTTTCGGCCATGATCAGCGCCTTCATCAGGCGCAGCATGGCCGGGGCCTCCTTTTTGATGAAGCTGTCGCGTGAAATCAGCAGCATGTGAAAGGGGCTTTCGGACTGGGCCGACCAGCTGACTCCGTTTGCGCCCAGACTCTCCCTGATCCGCCGCGCCACCGGGTTCCAGAAGATGGCCGCATCAACGCTGCCGGCTGCCATCTCCTTTTCCGCCGTGGTCGGGGTCATATTGACCATGGTAACATCATCCTGCTTCAGGCGGAGGTAACTGAGCTGTTTCCCGAGGAAATACTCCCCCGGGGTGGTCAATGTGACGGCAACCCGCTTTCCCTTGAGGTCGGCAGGCTTGAGTATGCCCCTGTCCCTGCGAGCAACCAGGTAGATGCTATTGGCACTGTTAATTGCAGCTACCATCCGCAGGTCGGGATGTTTGCCGATGTTGGCGGCGAACACGAAATCCGCTCCCGTGGCCAGGTCGACCCGCCCGTCATTGAGTGCCGCGACGGCCGCGGCCCCGCTTTCGAAGTCGCGCAATTCCGCATCGATACCCATCTGTTTGAGGTAGCCCAACTGCTCGGCCATATACAGCACGGTCGTGAGTTCGCCCCGGTAGATCCCGATGACCATCTTCGTCGGAGGGCCGGAGTAAGACGGAGTTTCCCTTTTGGTACACCCCTGGCAGAACAGGGCCGCTATCGTGATGAAGAACAGCAGTGACCTGATGACCCCCTGCAATGTGTGTGTCATGGCTTTCCTCTCTGCCTGCCGGCTGGTGCTGCCGCCTTGGAGACGCTGAAACCAGAAGAATATCAGAAGATGTAACATATATTACTTCACCCGGCACTCTTAACCAGCATCCCGGGCAGGGTGAAGTAGAAGCACGATCCCGGACCGACACCCTGAGACTCCACCCAGACCCTCCCGCCGTACATGTGCACGATGCGCTGCACCATTGACAGCCCGAGACCTGCACCAGAGCTCTTCGGATTCATTTTTTCAAAAATTCCGAATATCCTGCTGTGGTATCGGGGGTCAATGCCGATGCCGTTGTCCCTGACATGAAATACGTTCTCCCCGTTCACCTCAGTCACTCCGATTTCGACCAGAGGGGAACTGGTGCTGCTGTATTTGATCGCATTTTCGATCAGATTCTGCCAGAGCCGGCACAAATTGCGACGATCGCCGAACAGCACCACCTTCGTATCAGGCACCCGTATGTCAACCGCGCGCTCTTTGATAACACCGGCCAGAGTGTCCAGTGCTTCTTCCAGTACCTCCCCGAGAGATATTTCAACGGGGGTGGATTCAATACGGCCTATGCGGGAAAATTCCAATAAATCGTCCAGCAGGAGCTTCATCTTGTCAGCGGCGCCGTGAATGTACCCGATGTCCTGGGCGATTTGTTCCCGGTTGTCTTCAGCCAGGTCTTTTTCAAGGTAGCCCATGAAACATTTTATCGTCACCAGTGGACTGCGCAGGTCATGAGATATAGAGTACATGAACTGTTCGATTTCGCTGTTCTTATTCTTCAACTCTCTCTCGGACTGCTTGCGCACGGTTATATCTTTGGTAAAGCCGAGATACCGGGTATCTGAAAGCTTGACCGCATCTACCGACCACCAGCGCCGCTCCCCGTTTTTATGTAAAAACTCCATTTCTCCGCTAGAGCGACCGGTCTGCTTTAATGTACTGAAATGGTCCAGTACTTTTTGAGCCGATTCTTCCGGGAACAGGTGCGGAATATCAATCCGCAATAGCTCCTCCTCCGGGTATCCGGTGATAGCGGATGCCGCCGGGTTAACTTCCAGATACCGGCCGTTTTCATTGGTAACAAAGACACCATCCGGGGAATTGTCTATATAACTGCGAAACCTGGCCTCACTCTCCATCAGGACGGCTTTGCTACGCAGAATATCTGTCGTGGCCCGTTGCACCTGTCTTCTGAGCAGTACGATAAATATGGCGCAGACGACAACCAGTAGGCCCAGCGCGGCAGCAAAGCTGATCAGCCAGTGGGGAATAACATTGAGTGTCCCGGTGGTCCCGTGTGCCCATTTCTGGCGGGCCTTGTTGTAGGGCGAATCGGCCTGATGGCGCCAGTCGGCCAGATTGTTTTCCAGCAGCGCCAGAAGTGACTGGTTCTTGCCCTTGGCAACGGCAAAGAATATATCAAACGGATTGAAGACGACGCCGGTAGAGCGGAGTCCGAATTCTTTCTGCTTTGCGACGCCAAAGGTGCTGCTGACGACCCCCGCATCAACCTCATGTGATGCAACCGCGCGGAACACATCATCAAATCCCTGCTTTTCTACAAATTCGCAGGTGATACCGAATTTTTTCACCAGTTCGATAAAATCCCTGCCATTGAAATCACTTTTCATCACCGCGACTTTTTTCCCCTGTATCTCGCGGATACCGTCAATTTCTGAAGCCAGCGGGGCATACAGTTCGCCCCACACCGTCAGGAGCGGCGTACGGGAGTAGTCAAGAAACTGTGCCCGTTCCGGGGTGTAGGCGACACTGGTGAGGACGTCCACCTCGCCGGCTTTTATCCGTTCCAGCCCCTCATTCCAGGAACCGTAGACATACTCGAAACTGATATTTTCCCGCTGCGCAAGATCCGCCAGCGCATCCACATAGAAACCTTTGACAATATCATCGCTGTCTTTGAAAATAGCGGGATAGTAATTGAAGGCGCCGACCCGGATCGTGCGGGTTTGTGGTTCCCTGCTTTCGGCAGCTGCCGGAAACGTGACGAACTGCAGCAGCAGTACTGCTATGAACAAACCATACACAGTTTTCATGAAATAACTTCTCCCGGACAGAAAGCGGTCTTTTGCTCTTGCAGCCTGTCGTGGCGATACTTCCGGACGCAATTCATCACCGGAATCCTTCTCCTCTACGCCCGCAATCCTCACTCATTTCACCCTTCACCGCCCCCGGCAGGGTAAAGTAAAAACATGCTCCGTGTCCTTTGCCCTCCGACTCAACCCAGATCCGCCCGTCGTTTTTCTCCACGATGCGCTCGATCATGGACAGACCGAGACCGGCACCCGGGATCTTCGGATTCAGCTTTTCAAAAATGTTGAACACTTTGCTGTGGAATTGGGGATCAATGCCGATACCGTTGTCCCTGACGAAAAAGACCGTTTCGCTGTCCTCCTGCCGCAGGCCGAGTTCAATACGGGGTGTCCGGTCGTCGGGGCAGAATTTTATCGCGTTCTCGACCAGGTTCTGCAAGAGCTGGTGCAGACGCTGGCGGTCTCCGAACAGGGTCAGGTCGGCGGCGGGCGGCTGAATGACTACCGCACGCTCTTTGATACTACCGGCCAGGGTGCCGAGCACTTCGTCAACCAGTTCCTTGAGCGTCACCGTGACCGGTGGCGAGGCTATTCTGTCGATGCGGGACATCTCCAGCAGCTCATCCAGCAGCAGCTTCATCTTGTCGGCGGCACCGTGGATATACTGCACATCCTGGGCAAGCTGTTCACTGTTCCCCTCGGCCATGTCTTTTTCCAGGTATCCCATGAACGTCTTTACCGTCACCAGCGGACTGCGCAGATCATGCGACACGGTGTAGATGAACTGCTCGATTTCGGCATTCTTCTTCTGCAGTTCCCGGTCGATCTGCATCAGTTCTGTCAGGTCAAGACCGCAGGCATAGTTTTTGTCTCCCAGGGTAATGTACGCCCACGAAATGTTTTTCTTTGAACCATCCTTGCAGGTCACCACGACTTCCATCGGGTCAATGGGGGTTTGTGTCTCAATAGCCCGCTCAACCCGCCGGTTCCATTCCTCCGAGATTTCCCTGCGGTAGTTTTCATCGGGATAGGCCAGCGGCCACCACTGCTCGACGGAGGGGATATCCGCCTCGGTATAGCCGAACAATCTGACCATGGTCGGGTTTATGTAGCAGGTGGTCTGTTCTATGCCGGTCGTCAGGTGGATGGCCAGCGGGAGTGTGTCCACCATGCCCCTGAATTTCTGCTCGCTCGCCAGCAGGGCCGCCTCGGCATCGAGCCGCTCCAGTTCGGCGGCCGCGCGCACGGCCACCAGTTTCAGCATGGCTTCGACCAGCGGACGGTTCTTCAGCGGAGTCCGCCCGATCAGCGCGATCAGACCGATCGGCTGAGCGCTATGGCTCCAGAGTGTCACCCCGATATAACTTTCGGCCCGCAGATCCTGCAATACCTGATCGAGCGGAAACAGCTGGCTGACCCGCTCGGAGAAGCAGCAGATGTTCTTGCCGACCACGTCGCCGCAGGGAGTGTCCTTCAGGGCATAGGTCACATTGTCTTCGAACACGCCGTCACACCAGACCGCAAGGGTCGTGGCATTCAGACCATCCCCTTCAAGGCGGTCAATACAGACATAAAACATACCAAATACCCTGGCAAGATAGATGGCCAGCTCTTGAAAGAAGGAGGTGCCGGTCATGGCGGTGCTCGATAACGCCAGAAACTCCTGTAATCCGCTTATCTTCTTGCGCTCAGTGATATCCTGAATGAATGCCACCATCTGCCCGCCGCTGTCGTGGGGCTGGTACTGGACCGCTAATTCAACGGCGAAAACGCTCCCGTCCTTGTGGCGGTGCCGGGTCTCGAACCTGTCCGAGCCATGATCCATGATTTTTTTGATGTGTGCGGCGGTGTCGTCAGCTGTTTCATCAACATCCAGGTCTGAAACCGTCATACCCAGCAGTTCCTGTTCAGAATACCCGCTCATCCGGCAGTAGGAGTCATTGACTTCCAGCAGCCGCCCCGCCATATCCATCAGCCAGATCCCATCCATGGCTGTCCGGAGGATGGCCCGATGCCGCTCCTCGCTCCTGCGCATCGCCTCTTCGCTGATCTTGCGGGCTTCATTCTCCTGTTCCAGATCGTGTGTCTGCTCACGGACCAATGCGGTGAGACGTTCATTTTCAGTCCGTTTTTCGACGTTCGCGGCCTTGATTTTCACCATGGCGCGAATCTGGACAGTCAGCTCGATCTCGTCGATGGGCTTGGCTAAAAATGCTTCGCCGCCGCAGTCCAGGGCCCGCAAGCGGCTTTCCCGGTCACCTTTGAGCGCCGTCACAAAAATAACCGGTATGTCGCACAGCTTTTCATCGGCTTTCAGTTTCCGGCAGACCTCAAAGCCGTCTATGCCGGGCATGACAATGTCGAGCAGGATCACGTCCGGATCTTCGGCGGCGGCCAGCTCAAGACCGCGTACCCCGTTCAGCGCTGTCAGTACGGTCACCCCGGGGAAAGCCTCCCGAATCAGTGCCTGTACACTGATCAGGTTGTCCTGATTGTCGTCTATGGCCAGAACTTTTATTCTGTCAGTTTCCATAAAGCGCCTCGTGTATGGTCTTGAAAAACTGCTTTTCGTCAATCGGTTTGGCGATATAAGCGTCAAACCCGTGGGCCAGAACGGTCTCACGGTCCGAGACCATGGCGCTGGCGGTCAGGGCGATCACCGGGATATGCTGCAGGTGCGGGTCGCTGCGGATGATTTTGAATGCTTCGATACCATCCATGCCGGGGAGGGCGATATCCATCAGAATCAGATGCGGCCTCCTTTCTTTGGCCAGTGCAACTCCCGCCGGTCCGTCTGTCGCGCCGATGACCGTAAAGTCATCGGCAAGCAGCGCCTTGACCGTAATCATATTGTCGGGGTTGTCTTCAACCACCAGCAGCAGCGGTTTGCCGGCGATGGGGCGCCGCTCCCGCTGCGGCCTTGCCGGCGGATCCGTTTCAGGAAACACCATAGACGCCACCGCCTGCTGCAGCTCACCACGGTTCACATCGCCTTTCTGGATCAGCTGGTGGATGTTGTTGCGCGTCAGGAAGCTGAGCTCATCCTTTGAAATCTGCCGGGCGGTCAGGATCAACACCGGGATATGTGCGGTCCGCTCCGCCTCGCGAACCACCCGCAGCACTTCAAATCCGTCAATGCCCGGCATCATCAGGTCGAGTATCATGGCATCGGGAACCGTGTCCGCGATGATGCCGAGCGCTTCGCCGCCGTCCCGGGCGATCAGGATCCGGTAGCCGTCTTCTTCCAGCATGTCCTTGAGCTGAATGACGGCCGGTTCGCTGTCTTCCACCAGCAGCACCGTTTTTACCGATGTTGCTGCATCCGTTCGCTGCGGCAGCGGCGGGATGCTGCGTGTGTACCTGTCCGGTGAGTCTGCCCCGCTGACCCTGTTTTCAACGGCATAGCGCAGGGGGAGCGAGAGGGTAAAAACTGCACCGGCACCGGGGGCGCTTGTTACGGAAATTGTCCCGCCGAGCAGGAGGGCATATTTCCTGGCAATCGCCAGCCCCAGTCCGGTGCCGCCGAATCTGCGCGAGGTGCTGCCGTCGCCCTGCCGGAATTCATCAAAAATGTGCGGCAGATGCACCGCGTCAATCCCTATGCCGGTATCGGTCACGGTAATTTCAACCGTACTATCATCCTGCCGGGCGGTGACCGTCACCCTGCCGGTCTCGGTGAACTTCACCGCATTGCTGATCAGGTTCTGCAGGATATGCCGGCATTTGCCGGCATCACTGGTCACGGTGAGGGCGGTTTCACTATCGCTCTGCAGCAGTTCAACATTCTTCTGGTCCGCCTGCGGCCGGATCATGCCGGCAACGTCGTCTATCAGGCCGTTGATATTGAAATCGGTGATTTCAACCTCTTCACGTCCGGCTTCGATGCGGGCTATGTCGAGAATGTCGTTGATCAGCAGCAGGAGCAGCTTGCCGTTGCGCTCGATGACATCCAGATAACTGTACTCCTCTGCCGGGATCGTGCCGGCAAGGCGCCGCCCCAGAACCCCGGAGAGGGCGATAACGGAATTAAGCGGGGTACGCAGTTCGTGGCTCATATTCGAAAGGAAATTGGTCTTGAGACGGCTGGCTTCGTCCAACTGCTTCTTCTGCACTTCCAGTTCACTGTTCTGAGCGGTCAGTTCTCTCGATTGTGAGGTCAGTTCAACCTTCTGGGCTTCGAGTTCGCGGTTCTGCCCTTCCATCTGCTCCGAAAACTCCTTGATGGTGCGATAGGCCAGAATCCCCTCAATACGGGAGTTCAGGGTGGCATGGATGGTGTCGATCAAGCGCAGTGCCGATCTGCTGTACACGCCGACCGTTGCCAGGGAGATGAACGCAACCACGTCATTATTCTCGATGGGGATGGTGATGATCTCACGGGGGATGAACGTGCCGCCGGCCGTGTGGAACAGAAAGCGGGTATCCTCCGGGATGTGCGCGAGGTGCTGGGTGGTGCGGGAGGCAAGCGCCGCACCGAATTCTCCCTCGAAGCTGTCGGCGGCAAAGGATGGTCTGGCGCTGTCACCCAGACCGATGGAGGCGAAATGGTCATAGGTTTTTTTATCATGGCTGAGCAGATACACGGCAGCGGTCTGCGAGCCGGTCCGGCCTGCAAGTGCGGCCAGCGTTGACTGGAAGAACAGCGTCGCGTCATCTTCACTCAGCATGACCTGCGCGAGGCCGGCGGCTTGTTCACTCAAGACGGTGTTCGCCTGAACCGTGTCTGCCAGGCTGTTGAAGGAGGCGGATAACGAGCCGAACTCATTTTTGGATTCATAGCTGCTGCGGGCCTCCAGATCGCCTTCCTGAAAGCGGCGGGCGGCAGTGGTCAAATCCTTTAACGGCGTGCGGATATTTCGCAGCAGGATATAGTTTATAGTCAGTGATGCTATGAGGATGATAACGACCAGCAGGATCAGCTGCCTTTTCAGGGAGCGTTCCAATCCATTGGAAGTGGCATATAAATCGGCCGCTTTTTTATCGGCAAATGAATCAATTTTCTGGATTTTTTCTAACAACTTGTCTCTATAACCACCGACAGTGCCGGTGGGGAGAACACTCTCCTTCACTTGTTCAACTTCTCCGGAAAGTGCCCGTTTGATGTTCACTTCGCGCTCTGTTTTCCAGTTGATGTAGGCGGTGTATGCTTCATCTACATCTGTGCGAGGCCCTAAATAGTGGTTGCGCAAGACATCAAACTGTAAAACGGCATCGGCGGAAGAGACTTCCATGTTTTGAATGGCGGCCTGTTTTTCCCGAGCATTCTGTGCCAGCAGCAGATCTCTCATGCCCAGGCGCATTTTCAGGATATCTCCTCTGAGTTCGCCGATCGCGTTGCTGACTTTTAGCGGGTGATTGTGCATGGTTTCGGTTTGCTGGTGAATCAGTCCATTCTGGATGTAGGAGACTGTACCCAATATGATGACGAACAGCAGCAGCAGGCCGAATCCGAGTCTGAGCTGGGAGGAAATTTTGAGGTTTTTCAGGTTCATGGGGTGCTCCTTGTAAATATGGCCGACTGTGGATACAACTCCTGATAGCGGTGTCTCATGACGATGTCCCGCTCGGTTTCGCCGGTCACCAGATAACCGCCGGCTGTCAGGCAATGGCCGATTTTTGCGAGAATGGTGTCCCGGAACGGCTCTTGATAATAAAAAAGCAGGTTGGCACAGACCACCAGGTCGAAGTCGCCGAAGATGCTGGCGGGTGGGCAGCCGATACCGTCACTGAACAGATCGAAGGTGGAGAATTCGATGTGCTTCTGCAGTTCCGATCTGACCGTACAGGTGTCGCCCCTCCGGGTAAACCACTCTCCGGCTCGTTTCAGAGTCAGGTTGTTCAGAGCCGTGGCGGCATACTCTCCTGAGCGGGCCTTGTCAATCTGCACGTCACTCTGATCGGTGGCAAAAATTCGATAGGCAATGTTCTCTTTACCGGCGACCAGTTCTTCCAGCAGAATCGCCAGGCTGTAGGCCTCTTCGCCTCCGGCGCAGGCGGCCGACCAGACCCGGATCTCGTGCCGCCGGGAGCTTTTCCGCTGCAGTGCAACTGCCGGCAGAACCATCCGTTCGAGCACCGCACAGGTCAGCGGGTTGCGGAAAAACAGGCTGTAGCTGATCTGGAGGGCATCAACAAAAGTCGTGCATTCCTTCCGGTCCCGCTCAAGAAGCGCGCAATACTCCTCGGCCGAGTCGCAGCCATTTTCATTCATCCGTTTCTGAAGAGATGATTCGAGAAACGAAATCTCGTATTTTGAAATGTCAATGCCCTGTGATTGCAGAATGGTTTCGGTACACTGCCTGATGATAGTTCTCACGTAAGCACCCCTTAAACTTTCATCGTCCCCGGCAGGGTAAAGTAAAAACATACTCCCTGCCCCTTATTCGTCAGTGTTTTTTTGCACGTTCTGCACGTCGGTATTCAGTGATTTCATGCCGCTTCCGTACAGTCGACATGCCAGGCTTAACTGTTCGGCGTGGTTGTCTTCTTCCTGTGCCGTTTTGGTCCACAAATCAGCTGCTGCGGGGTTGTCAGCATAGAGCTGCGCAAAATACCGGTACATCCCGGCACAGGTCTCCTCGATTGCCAGGCAGATGTTGAGAATATATACCTCATAATACCTCCAGGTGTCATGTCGTTTCACGGGTCCTGATCAGAAGAAATCGTATTTCTGATCGTTGTACCGGAAGGCACGCTTGACCCTCGAGATCAGCGTTATGCTGTTGATCGGTTTGGGTATGTAATCAAAAAAACCGGTGTCAAATACCTTCATCTCTTCTTCGGGGGTCAGTTTCCCACTCATGAGAATAACCGGAACAGACTGGATTTCCGGAATTGTCCTGATGGATGCAAGCAGGGAAAACCCGTCGAATTTCGGCATGACCTTGTCGGTGAGGATCACATGAGGCTTTTCGCTGATTACCGCTTTAAAGCCTTCCAGTCCGTCATCGGCAACCAGAACGTTATAATCGGCTGCAGCCAGAACGTCCCTCACATGAGTCTGGGTGACCCGTTCATCATCAACAACCAGAACGGTATTCCTGGCCGGTTCCTGTACCGTCTTCCCGAGATAGAATTTGCAGATCGCCGCATAGATATCATTCTTCGTTGCTACGCGCACGGAAATGCGCAAACCGGAATTTACCGCCAGGGTCTCAACAATTTTCATTCTGGTTGGATCCGCAATCGCAAGCAGCAGGTTGCCGCCGGCCACCTTGAGCGGAAAAATGAGGTTCTGCAGGGCCACTTCGCACGTGACGGTCTGAAGCACTTCCGGCGGATAGCTGAATGTGGTCAGTTTTGATACCATTTTCAGGTCGTATTGTTGTGCCAGTGCTGAGGCCAGTTCATCATCTGTGACCAGCTGCAGCTTTCCAGCGTCCAACCGAAGCGTTTATTGTATTTCTGCGAGAGAGCAAGTGCACGGGCAACGGTCTTGGGGAAAGAGTCCCGTTCTGAATCAGGATATGTCCGATGTGTTTCCAGTGTTCCATAATTTACTCCCCCGGCAGGTGTCGCCGGGAATGTGTTTTCAGGCAGGCATCTGCTCCCGGGTAGAATCGTGAGAGATCGCCCGCGGCAGGGTAAAGCTGAAACAGCTCCCCTGGCCCTGACCCACTGATTCCACCCAGATCCTGCCGTCGTACTTTTCAACGATGCGCTGGATCATCGAGAGGCCAAGACCCACCCCGGCACTTTTTTGGTTAAGCTTCTCAAAAACTCCAAATATTTAAGCGTGATCGGAGGGGTCTATTCCGATACCGTTGTCCTTGACGTAGAAGGTCACCCCCCCGGTGGCGTGGCGAAACCCAAGTTCGATCGACGGGATACGGTCTGATGATCCTGCGTTCAGAGTCCAGCAGGCATATGATGAACGGCACGCTGTCATACATGTGCAGGATTTCATCGGCAGCATATAACAGGGCGGCCGGCGGCATTCCGTTCTCATCACCTGACCGGTTTGACTGCGTATCTTTTTCAGTCATTTCCTGCTCCCTCCCAAGCCTCAGATTTACTGCAGGCCTTCACCTGTCTACGTACCCGAAGCGCTGACACGCCGGCACGCTATTGCTCACCAGGGCTGTTTGTTCCAGGCCAGCCAGTAAAAACCCAGATCTCTCATCAGGTTGGTGAATTCAAGAAAATCTATCGGCTTCGTCAGGAAGCTGTTGGCGCCGAACTCATAGGCTTTCGTCAAATCCTGCTCGGCATCCGATGTGGTCAGGACGACCACCGGTATTGGCTTGAGCCCGGCATTCGCCTTTATCTCCCTGAGCACCTCCAGCCCGTCAATCTTCGGCAGACGCAGATCGAGCAGTATCAGGTTCGGCAGCGGATACGTCACTCGGTCGGCATACGGACCATTCCCACTGAGATAATCAAGGGCTGCCTGACCATCTTCGACATGGAGGATCCTGTTTGCCACCTTGAAATCACCCAGGCTGCGCATGACCAGCACGGCATGGTCGGGGTTGTCCTCTACCAGAAGTATAGTCAATGGCTGGCCGTTCATGTGTGCTCCTCGTAAGCTTTTTTCTGTTGCGGGACCCAGAAACAAAATCTACTTCCTGTTCCGACACCTTCCGACTCCACCCAGACCTGGCCGCCATGGACCTCGATGATGCGCTTGACGATCGCCAGGCCGATGCCGGTGCCTTCACTGTCGGTCTTCAGCTTGTTGAAAAGGCCGAAGATAACCTGATGGAATTTCGGATCGATGCCGATACCGTTATCCTGGACATAGAAAATGCTTTTCCCGGCATCCTCGTGCACTCCGATCTGTATCTTCGGACTGCCCTGCTCTCCACGGTGGTTGCAGGCATTCTCCACCAGATTCTGGAGCACCTCGAACATGCGCTGACGATCGCAGAACACCGTCGGCAGGCCCGGCTGCAGATCCACCGCTGCAGAACTGTTCTTCAGCGGCCCCTCCAGATGCGCCAGCACCTCGTTGACCAGCTCGTTCATATCGACCGCTTCGGGTGTGTGAATGACCCGGCCGATGCGCGAGAGCTCCAGCAGGTCGTTTAACAGGTTCTGCATCTTGTCCGCTGCCTTGCCGATCCGCGTCAGATCGCCAACCATGTTTTCATGGCTGCCTTTCGCAAGATCACGTTCCAGGGCGCCTGCAAAACCCTTGATGGTGATCAGCGGACTTTTCAGGTCATGGGAGACGGTGTAGGTGAAACGTTCCAGTTCGATAACCTTCTGTTTCAGCTCATCTTCCGCCCGCCTGCGTTCTGAAATCTTCCAGACGGCATCCATCAGCAGGGTCAATTGAAAGATGTCGCTATCGTCATAATCGGTCCCCTTGTTTGCCATGCCGATCACGGCCACAATCCTGCCACTGTCAAACAGGGGGATCGAGAGAAAGCGCTGCAGCGGCACGTGCCCTTCCGGATAGCCGCGTTTCAGCGGGTGCGCGGCCTGAAAATCGTTGACCATAAGCGGTTTCCCCTGGCGCACGACCTCTCCCCAGATTCCGGTTTTATCCAGATCATAGAGGGTCTGCGGGTCAACAACGCTGCATTCCTTCATGACGTCCTGCGACCAGGAATTCAGGATGAATTGTCTCTTTTCGTCATCATAAAAATAGATGTAGCCGAAGCGGCTGGCAGTCATCTCGATGGCCTCTGCCAGGGCATAATCGAGCAGATCCTGGTTGCTGCTGGCTTCGTACTGGAAAACGCTCAACAGGCGCTGCATGCGATCTTTGCTGAGCTGCAGCCGGACATTGAGATCCCTGATCTCCTGCGCGGTCTTTGCCAGGCTCGGCATTTCGATGGCTACCGGTATTTTGGGAATGAACATCAGCGCCGCCACCGTCGAAATAGCGGCCGTCAGAGCCTTTACGTACCCTTCCGGCCAGTAGTCAGGAACATAGACGGTGTAGGCAGCAAAAAAATGGGTGGTTCCGCAGGCCAGGATAAACAGCGCAAAAAAGAGAAAAACCATCACAAAGGGCATGTCTCTGCGCTTGACATAGAAATATGCCATGGCACCGGCGATGGAATAGTATGCCAGACCGGTCAGTATGTCTGATGCGACATGCAGCCAGACCAATCCCGGCTCCCAGGAAAAGCAGAAACCGTGGGCCATATAATCGCTGATCATGGTGTGGTTCATCCGTCTCCATCCCTCATCGTTTGTTCCGTGCAGGTATCAGCCGCAGCCAGGGCCCGGGCCGGATTCAGTCACTTGAAACAGGATCCGCGGCCACGACCTTTGGCAGGGTAAAGTGGAAACATGAACCGCTGCCGACACCCTCCGACTCGACCCAGATCCGGCCACCACAGTTCTCCACGATTCGCCTGACCATGGTCAGCCCCATGCCGACCCCGCCCGCCGTGGAGTCCAGCTTTTCGAATATGCCGAATATCTTTTCGTGGTAGTCCGGGGCGATGCCGATGCCGTTGTCGCAGACACAAAAGACCGTCTCCTCCCCTGCTGTTCGACGGTGATTTCGACCCGGGGGCTCTCTGGTCACCCATGTACTTGAGGGCATTGTCCAGCAGGTTCTGCCAGATCTGCAGCAGGCGCCGCCGGTCTCCGTAGAGGATCGGGTTGGCTGGGCTTACCCGGATATCGACCTTGCCGGTGGTGATCTGCCCGGTCACGGCACTCTGGGCCTCGGCAACCAGTTCCTGAAAGGTCATCTGCTCACGGGATTCGACTGCCCGACCGATGCGTGACATGTCCAGCAGCTCGTTGAGCAGTGCCTCCATCCGGTCGGCAGCGTTATGCATGAAGTCCAGGTCCTTGTCGATTCGCTCACGGTCTCCGGTTGATATATCCCGCCCCAGATAGCCCAGGAAGGCCTTTATGGTTATCAGTGGACTGCGCAGGTCGTGGGATACGGTGTAGATAAACTGTTCGATCTCGGCGTTCTTATGTTTCAGTTCCTTCTCGACCAGTTTACGCTCCGAGATGTCCTCGATCCTGACGGTGGCCCTGGTATTCCCCGAGGAATCTTTGAAGATGCTGGAGGATACATCGGCGGGGAATACTTCCCCGTTTTTTCTGACGAAATTCAGCTCCCCTTTGAAATCCCCGGTTCGGGCCCTGGTTTCCAGGGCGGGCCTGTAGCGGTTGTCAGACGGATCAATGATCTTCTCTCGTCCCACCTGAATTAATTCATCGGCGGTCATCCCGAACATCCGACAGCTCTCGGGGTTTACCGCCAGGATGTTTCCGTCGGGGACGGTAATTAAAATGGCGTCATTGCTCATTTCGAACAACAGCCGGAACTTTTCTTCGCTTACCCGCAGGATCTTTTCGGCCTCTTTGAGTTCCGTAATATCATGGGCAACGTGGATGCTGCCGGTCACCTTGCCCTCATCGTCGAAGAGCGGCGTGACCGTCACGTCCAGCCAGGCATTCAGCCGGGGTTCAAAAACCTCGCTTGAGTGTGGCTGCTTGTCCAGCATCAGCTGTACATGGGGACAGTAGTCCGGTGGCGAGTCGAGGCCATGAAACTTGGTGTAGCAGGGCTGGCTGTCGATCTCCTGCATTGTGCAGCCGAGTCGTTGCCATGTGGCACGGTTGGAGCGAAGGATGCGGTGATTGTTGTCGATGATGGTGATCATGTCTGGTATGGTATCAAAGGTCCTGCGCCACTCGTTGCTGGCACTCCGCAGTTTTTCCTCCATCCGTTTGCGATCGGACAGATCGATATCCAGGCAGAACAACATCGGCTGATTTCCCCCGGTCTGTATCAGGGCATGGCTGGAATAAACCGTCACCGGAGAGCCATCCTTGCGAACCAGTGTCAGCTCCCCGGACGGCACGGGAATGGAGGTCTCTTTCATATGCTGTACGGCCTGCCTGACCTCTTCGCGCATTTCTGCCGGAATGATCAGGTCCAGCAGGTTGGCCCCCAGTGCTTCCGCAGCAGAATAGCCATACAGGGTTTCCGAGGCCTTGTTCCAGAAGAACACCGTGCCGTCCAGTTCATACCCCTGTACCGCCAGCGCAGGAACCGTCTCCATCAGTTTCATGAATCGGTCGCGGGTCTCATTC
Organism: Geobacteraceae bacterium; assembly: GCA_016720395.1. Taxonomy (GTDB): domain Bacteria; phylum Desulfobacterota; class Desulfuromonadia; order Geobacterales; family Pseudopelobacteraceae; genus CAIPTY01. The sequence goes on from JADKKR010000002.1 coordinate 206,327, forward strand.
AGCGACTGCTCGGCCAGCTTGCGTTCGGTGATGTCGGTGGATATGCCGCAGAGTGACGTCACCTGCCCATCCTCCCCTCTTACCGGGATTTTGATGGTCTCATAGTAATGTAGCCCGTCACCGATCTGGATGCATTCTTCTGATGTAACTACGGCACCCGTCCGAATCACCGTCAAGTCCTCTGCCAGTTGCCTGTCGGCAACATCGACAGGGAAAAAAGCGTGGCTGCCTTTGCCGACCGCCTGCTCCCGGGAGAGACCGATCAGATTTGCCAGACGCTGGTTGCAGGCCAGCAGCCGCCCGTCGCGATCCTTCAGGTAGACAAACGAGGGGATGTTGTCGATGATCGTCTCCAGCAGTTCTTTGGCTGAACGGGAGTCTGCACCGGCACGGTGGGCATCATTGGACATCTGTTCCAGGACGATCAGGAAGAATGAGAGCCCGAATGACGTGACGGTTATCAGCCCGGCAATGCTGTACGCAGCTGAGATGTAATTCCGGAAGACCGGTTCATTGTAGTCCAGATGTGCAAGCTGCGCTGCTACCGTAACTATCAGCATGCCCATGTCCAGCAGCAGGGCTGCCACGGTCACTTTTTCCATGGGCTTGAGACCGGGAGATGAAGAGATCAGGGTGCGGATGATGCAGGCCAGAAAGATCACGCCATAGGACTGCAGAATAATCGTGCGCAGCGAAATCAGCGGATTGACATAGGTAAACCAGGCCATCAGCAGCAGGAAGCTGAACGACATGATCAGCATCGGCACGGTGCGGGGGGGGAGATTGCGATGCGTGCTGACGCCCCACCAGAGAAAGCAGTAGCCCAGCAGGAAAATCTGATTCTGCAGGGTGATCGTTACAAACACCGGCAGCACCGGCCGCAGGACAATCAGGAAGGCGGCCGTTGCGAAGCAACCGATACCGATGCCCCACAGCAGAAGTGCCTGCCGGTGGAACAGCAGGCGCCACAAAAGAAGCATGGCAGCCGAAAAGCAGGTGCAGAGAATACCGACAGCAACAATCCCGGTAAAGGCATCCAGCATCATGACAGCTCCTCTGTTCTTTCGATTGCTGCCCGCGGCAGGGTAAAGCGGAAACAGCTCCCCCGGCCGGTGCCAGCGGACTCCACCCAGATGGTCCCGCCGTATTTTTCCACGATGCGCTGGATCATGGGCAGTCCGAGTCCCACACCGGAGCTCTTCGGGTCCAGTTTTTCAAATATTCCAAATACCTTGTGGTGGTATTGGGGGTCGATCCCGATGCCCGTGTCCCTGACGTAAAAGACGGTCTCCCCATTCTCCTGCTGCAGGCCGAGTTCGATCAGCGGCGGAGTGCCATCGAGGCTGTACTTGATCGCGTTTTCGATCAGGTTCTGCCAGATCTGGGAGAGACGCAGGCGGTCACCGTACAGCATCAGGTCCCTGTCAGGGAGATGGATAGCGACCCCGCGTTCACTGATGACGCCTGCCAGATCACCCAGTACACCATCCAATATCTCTCTCAGCGATACCCTGCTCGGCGCCGTTTCTGTGCGGTCAACGCGGGACAGCTCCAGCAGTTCATCCAGCAGCATCTTCATCTTGTCGGTGGCCCCGTGCATAAACTGCAGGTCCTGCGTGATCCGCTCCTGATCGCCGGTCGTCAGGTCGCACTCCAGGTAGCCCAGGAAGGTTTTGACGGTCACCAGCGGGCTGCGCAGGTCGTGGGACACGGTGTAGATGAACTGCTCGATCTCGGCGTTCTTTTTTTTCAGCTCTTTTTCGGCCTGTCTACTCTCGGTGATGTCTATGGTGTACCCTGCCACCAGGGATGCATCCTCTTTGATGATCGGAAAATTGATGGGGTTGTAGAGCCGCCCGCCCACCTCTTCTTCAATATGCAGGACCTCTCCGCTGGAAACAACCCCCCGGTCCTCTTCGTGTATCCTCCGGGCAAGTTCCGCGGGAAACAGATCCGCCATGGAACGGCCGATCAGTTCACTCGAGGGAAGGCCGATCCACGTCTCATAGTTCCTGCTGAAGCGCAGCACCCTGCTTTCAGTCGCGGTAACCTCCTTGATAAAGGCGTAGATGGGAGAATGGAGCAGGAACAGATCGAACAGCTCGTTAGTCTCCTGCAAGGCATTGATCAACCGCCTGCGCTCTGTTGTCTCGATGGCGAACACGGCGACGCCGCTGATGCTGCCGTCATCAGCCATGATCTGATTTTGGCTGATTTCAAACCAGGTCCTGTCGCGATCATCTCCGCCGAACTCCTCCTCGAAAACAAAGACTTCGCCATTCATGGCCCGTTCCAGGCTGCTTTTGGCGACTGCAGCGTCGTCCGGAGTCATGTAGTCCAACAGGCAGCCCCCTTTTCAATGTCGGCTCCATACAGGGCCTTCATGAATTTCGCATGGGCATGGTTGAAGGTGGTATAGCAAAACGATGTGTCCAGGGAAAAAATCGCGGAGGAGGTACTTTCCAGGATAGCCTGGATGAGGGCATTGTTCTTTTGTGACTCCTGCGCCATGCGGGTCTCGTGCCGGGTGGCCACCTGTTGTTCAAGCAGTTGCAGTTCCTGCTGTTCAAAGAATCTCTTGCGTCGCAGCAGATAGAGCGTGCCCAGTGAGATGAATCCCGTCAGCAGGAGTATTGCAAGGCCTTTAAATAATGATTCCCGCCGCCAGTCCGCCAGTACCGCAGCAGCATCGCGGCTGACCGCGATGATCAACGGTTTGGAAAGCTGGAGCCCTGAAGGGTTGAATGTCTTCATGGCGATTATCCGTCTGGTGCCCGATATCCCGGATGTGCCGCTAAAGACATTCTCACCCTTTCCGCTGGTTATGTGCCGTGTATAAAATGTTCCCGGCACCGCCACACTGGTGACCTGTGCCCCGGCAGTTTCGGGTATCATGATGAACATCAGGCCGTCGCCATGCACGATGGAACTCCACATGCCGCTGCTGGTATAATGAACCGACCTGAGCAGCACGGCAAAGTAGTCCGGGTTGAGAGTTGCCCCGACAACCCCGTTGAAGCTGCCATCCCTGCCGGGGATCATCACGCTCAGATTGATCACGAACTTCCCCGTGACTGTTGTGAAGGGAGGTGACACATAGAGGGTTTCAAGACGCTGCTGCTTGCGGGGGATGGAAAAATAATCGCGCCCGCTGAAATCACGCCGCAGGATTTCCTGCCGGTTTGAAGCCACGACCCTGCCGGACCTGTCCAGAAACAGCAAGGTGCGAATTCCCGGCATGGCTTGACACAATTCAGAGAGCCGCCGGTTCATCCCGCCGTCCAAGGGAGCGGTGGCCAGGGTCCGCAAAACCCGGGCAACCGACGCGGTCTGATGCTCCAGGTTGGTTTCAATCACCCTGGCCTGGGTCAGGAGTCGATCCTGCTCGTTTTTTATGATGACGGCACGGTCGTCATAAACATCAAATGCCACCCAGGTGATCAGGGTCAGCAATGACAGTACCACGCCGGCCCATGTCGCTGCAGTACTCCGCATAACAGAGGCGGGTTGCACGGTGTCTGCCGGGACGTCTGTCGTGTAATCAGGAGCCATGAGATATCCTCTTCATGTCGTCTGTCTTGCTGTCGACGGTATTCAACGCCCCGGGCAGGGTAAAGCGGAAGCAGCTGCCTGTGGCGGTCCCGTCCGACTCGACCCGGATCCAGCCGCCGTAGCTCTCGACGATGCGCTTTACCAGTGCCAGACCCATGCCGACTCCGCCTGCCTGCCGGTCAAGCTGCTCAAAAATACCGAATATTTTTTCGTGGTATTCGGGGGCGATGCCGATGCCGTTGTCGCGTATGAAAAAGACCGTTTGCCCACTCTGCTGCTCGACGCCGATCAGAATGTCCGGCGCAGTATGACCGCCCATGTATTTGAGGGCGTTGTCCAGCAGGTTCTGCCAGATCTGCAGCAGGCGCCGGCGGTCTCCGCAAAGCGGTACATCTTCACCGCTCACCCGGATATCGCCCCCGGCTGTGTTTATCTGACCTGCCAGTGCGTCGAGAGCATGGGCAGCCAACTCCCGGAAACCAGCCACTTCCCGTGTGTGTACTGCCTGACCGATTCTCGACATATCCAGCAGTTCGTTTAACTGGACCTCCATCCGGTCGGCAGCTGCGCTGAGGTACTCGAGATCCCTGGCAATATGCTCGTTGTCGCCGTTGGCAATATCCTGCCCCAGATAGCCCAGGAAGGTTCTGATCGTCACCAGCGGACTGCGCAGGTCATGGGAGACGGTGTAGATGAATTGCTCGATCTCGGCATTTTTCCGATTTAGATTCTCTTCACCCTGTTTCCGTTCGGAAATGTCCGCTATCATCGCCACGATGCCGTATTCCCGGCCGTTTGTATCATGGAAGCGGTCGCACGCCAGATGCCCCCAGAACTCGCTGCCGTCGGCGCGCCGGTAGCGCCGCTCCAGATCGACAGAGGCCGCCTGGCTGGCCAGCAGCTCACGCGTCTTTTGTCGCACACTGTCACGTTCCGCCGGATTAACAAGTTCGGCGTATTCCCTGCCGAGAAGCCCTTCAACCGGCCACCCGAACATCATGGTCATGCGCTGGTTGGCGTGCGTGATGCGACCCCCGTTATCCACCAGAAAGATCGCTGCGGTTGATGTGTCCATGATCTGCTTGAGCAGGGCCTCCCGTTCCGCCAGATCCTTATTTGCCTGTTCAAGAGCCTCGCCGGCCACCCGGTTCTGCTCCATTATTCGCATCTGCTGCCGGTTTTGCCGGAAGATATAGAGGGCTACGGCGCTGATGCTGAGTATCAGCAGCAGTGCGCCGGCCAGACTGCGATAGAACCAGCCCAGATCCGGCTTGTCGGCATTATAGATGAACCCGTCGAGCGAGTAGTTCGCCGGAAGCAGGCCGATGACGGCGTACGTATCCGCTATATGCCGCCAGCGTGCCGGGTTCATGTAGCCGATCTCGATCAGATTCGGCTGCAGCAGCGGAATCATCTGGTCGGATTCGTAACGCAGGTAGTCATGTGAATGCTTTTGCGAATACCGGGCACGTATCAGTTCGATGACCTCGTCGCGATGATCCTTGGCGTATTTCCACCCCCGCATGGTCGCAGCGCGAAACGCTCTGACCCGCTCCGGATGATCGCGCAGCTGCTGCTCCGTGGTGAACAGATTGTCTCCGTAGAAATCGATCCCGGCCGAGCGGGGGCTGAAGGTCTGATAAGGATAGCGGGCCAGCTTAAAATAATACGGCTCGTTCGAGATATATCCCGAGATGGCATCGGCCTTACCCTGCATCAGACCATCGGCATCAAAACTGTGCGGCAGTATCTGGATACGATCCAGAGGAATACCTGCTTTTTTGAGGTAGGCCAGCAATTCATCGGCCTGCGGTTCCAGCATCAGACGCTTGCCGATCAGGTCTTCCAGATGGTTGATGCCAGGTGCGGCATAGATTTCGTAGGGGGACTGCTGAAACACAACTGCCAGTACCACTACCGGCTTTCCGGCCTTGCGCTCGAGAATGAGGCTGCTGGTGCCCACGCCGAACTCCGCTTCTCCATCCAGCACACTGCGTACCGGATCGGTTGTCGGCGAAGCTTCCTGAATGTTAACCTCCAGTCCGGCCTCGCGGTAGTAGCCCTGCTCTTTGGCCGCGTAGTATCCGGCAAACTGGAAGGCGTGCGTCCATTTGAGCTGCAGGGTGACGGTTTCAACTGCGGCGGCGGACCCGGCTGACAGCGTCAGCCAGACTGACATCAGGCCGATAACATAACGACAGCAAGGCGGGAATTGGCTCATACGTTACTCCTGACACCGATGGATGTGGCTCTGTTCAGCCCCGGGCAGGGTAAAGCGGAAGCAGCTCCCCTGACCCTTACCCGCGGATTCCACCCAGATCCTGCCGTCATAGGTCTCCACGATGCGCCGGACCATGGTCAGCCCCATGCCGAACCCGCTGCTTTGGCGATCCAATTGTTCGAAAATGCCGAAGATTCTGTCCTGATATTCGGGTGCGATACCGATTCCGTTGTCACGGACAAAATATACCCTTTCACCCTGTAGATCTTCACACCCGATTTCAATCAATGCTGACGGTTGATTACCCATGTACTTGACCGCATTATCCAGCAGATTCTGCCAGATCTGCAGCAGACGTCGGCGGTCGCCACGCAGGGTCATGTCGCATCCGTTCACCCGCACATCAACCCTGCCTGCGGTGATCTGTCCCGCCACCGCATCCAGGGCCTCGGCAACCAGATCGCGCAGGCCGACCGCTTCGTGAGGCTGGTTCTCCCGCCCGATGCGTGAAACCTCCAGCAGTTCGTTCAGCAGTGCCTCCATCCGGTTGGCGGCGGAATGTATGAATTCCATATCCTTGTCGGCACGCTCTCTATCGCCGGAGGTTATGTCCTGCCCAAGATAGCCCAGAAAGGTCTTGACCGTCACCAGCGGGCTGCGCAGATCGTGGGATACGGTGTAGATAAAATGTTCGATCTCGGCGGTCCTTCTGTCAAGCTCAGCTTCGGTCCGTTTGTGCCCGGCCAGTTCGATCTGCAGGAGTTGATTGATCGTGCTCAGCTCGGCGGTACGGTCCATCACACGTGCCTCCAGCTGCTGGTTCAAATTGCGCAGTTCAGAATCGATCCTTTTTTCCTGTTGCCATGCGCGAACGAGCTTCAGAGAGAACATAACCGTAACAGCACTGAACAACAGAATCATACTGATCAGGGCTATGGCTTCTGTGCGCCATACAATGCGCATTTCGTTGATACTCTGGCCGACAACGACGTAGAAAGGGAGATTGGTAATCTTCCGGTATGAAAAGATCCTGCTGATCCTGTCAAAGCTGGAAGGCCCGCTGAACGTGCCGGCAAGCTTTCCGGCCCGGGTCAGATCCACAAATTCTTTCATGGTCGATCTTTGTCCAACGGAGCTTCCCACACCATCCGGCTCCGGAAAACGGGCGATCACCGCCAGGTTGGTGTCACGCAGCGAAATGGCACCGTCCCGGCCAACATCCAGAGAAGAGAAGAGCCTGGTGAACAGTTCAATTGGCACAACACCATAGACCACTCCGGCAAAACTTCCGTCAGGATGATTGACGCGGCGGGCAACTGCAAATACCCAGGCCTTACTTATGCGACCGAAGAAGGGCCGGGAGATGTACATTCCTGCCCGGGGATTGTCGCGCAGGAACTGGAAGTACTCACGGTCGGAAATAGTGACCGGTGGGGAGGTTGCCGTGTCTTTGCCATACAGGACACGTCCTTCCGAATCGGTCATGCGGATACTGTCGAGCTCCGGAACAGCCAGACATTGCCGCGAAATATGGTGGTCAAGTTCTTTACGGTCAATCTTCCCTCTGGCATGGTTTTCTTCAGCTTCAGCCAGGACTCCCGTCACGGCCACATCAATCTTGCCGATCATGCCATCAATACTATTTTCAAGTACAAGAGCAATGTTCTGAGTCGATGTCGAAACCCCCGTCTGTAAATGATTCCAGGAATGTCGTAACCATACGGCAGCCAGAACATAGACCAGCAGGTTAAGCAGCACAACAGCCAGCACCAGTCTTCTGATGTAGATATTTTTATTTTCCGGCGCTTGTAATGATGTGGTGCTATCAGACATGACTCATCTCACTTTGTACTATACTGTTACTTCACCCTTCAGTGCCCACGGCAGGGTAAAGCGGAAGCAGCTGCCTGTGCCGGTCCCGTCCGACTCGACCCAGATCCGTCCTCCGTACTTCTCAACGATGCGCTGTACCATGGAAAGTCCGAGACCGGCGCCGGGACTCCCGGGATCCAGTTTCTCAAATATTCCGAATATCCTGCCGAGGTGACTCGGGTTGATGCCGATGCCGTTGTCCTGCACGAAAAAGACCGTTTCTGCGTTCACCTGCTGCCAGCCGATTTCAATGCGCGGCATGATATCATTGCGGCTGTACTTGACAGCATTCTCGATCAGGTTCTGCCAGAGCCGGGACAGGCGAGTCCGGTCACCGGAAATGATCAGGCCCGCTTCGGGCAGGTGAATATCGACGGATCTCTCGCTGATGGCTCCGGCCATGGTACCCAGCACCTCGTCCAGCAGCTCACGCAGCGGGACCTTCACCAGTGGAGCTTCGATCCGCCCGATGCGGGAAAACTCCAGCAGTTCGTCCAGCAGCAGTTTCATCTTGTCGGCTGCGCCGTGGATGTAGTGAATATCCTGCGCCAGACTTTCCCGGTTGCCCTCGGCCATATCCTTTTCAAGGTATCCCATGAAGGTCTTTATCGTCACCAGCGGGCTGCGCAGGTCATGGGATACGGTGTAGATGAACTGTTCGATTTCAGCGCTTTTCGCCCGCAGTTCGTCCTCAATCTGCTTGCGCAGGGTGATATCAGAGAAGGTCACCACAACCTTCAGTAGTTCGCCTCTTGCACCGGTAACCGGGTAGGCGTTGCAGAGTACCCAGATAGGTTCAGGCAGGTCCGGCCGGTGAATCCCTAATATTTGATTCTCTATTGACTCACCCGACAATCGCACCCGATTGACCGGATACTCTTCAAGCGGCAGCGGTATACCGTTTTCACCAAAAAAACACCATGCCGGATCAATAGCCTGCTTCCCCCGCATTTGATCAGAGCTCAGACCGAGTATCGTGGAAGCCATGGGGTTGGAAAAGAGTATCGTTGTATCAGAGGCGTGAACCACCAGGCCGGAAGACAGGTTGGTCACCAGCAGGCGATTGCCCTCTTCGCTTTCCCGCAGTTTCTGCTCTGCCCGGTATTTATCGGTGACATCACTGAACACCAGCACCACGCCCACGATTTCGCCCGCGGCATTGCGGATGGGCGCCGCGCTGTCGGCAATCTGGTATTCCTGTCCGCCCCTGGCCAATAACAACGAGTGGTTGGCGAGCCCGACCACCTGGCCGCTTGCCATCACCACGTGCACCGGGTCTGTCACCGCTTCACGAGTGTTGGCATTAACAATGCGGAACACCTCCGCCAGGGGGCGGCCTGCGGCATCGGCCAGCGGCCAGCCGCACAGTCTTTCTGCCGTCGGATTCAGGCGGGTCACCCGGCCGGCCTCGTCGGTGCTGATGACCCCATCGCCGATAGATTGCAACGTAATGGCGAGGTTTTCTTCACTTTCCTTCAGCGCATTTTCGCGTTGTCCCAGAGACAGCAGCAATCGGTTGAAGCCGCCGACCAGCTGGCCGATTTCGTCCTGTCTGATAACGGGCAATGGCTGGGGTATCCGATTCCCGGCGGCCAGGGCGTTAACCATTTCCGCGGCCGTAATCATCGGCGATAACTGGCTGCGCAGCATCCGCGAGGTTAACCACCAGATCAGGCCGCCCGCCAGCAGGCTCAGGACAAACGCGGCCAGCAGCACGCGCCACTGCAGGGTGCGAATGGGCTGAAAGGCTTCCGTGGTCGGTGTGCCGAGCAGCAGGTACCACCCGGCCGCCGGAATCTGCTTCACCGAAGCCAGCTGCTCCTCACCGAGTGGATTGACCAGTAAGGAATAGCCCTCATAGCCGGCGATATTCCGGTCAACGTAGCGGTTTACCCCGGCCGCCGGCAGCACCTCCATGATCCGTTTTTTATCGGTGGCGGTGATGACCTGCCGGTACCGTGGCGTGATCAACAGAAAGCCGCCGGTCGGGCCGTAACTGCTCATGGTAAGATTGTCCAGAAAATTGGGTCTGCCCAGGTCAGTCGCCCCCATCAACGCGCCTTTCACGTTGCCCTGGGCATCGCGAATCGGTACCGCCATGGCAAAACTCGGAGACTTGTTCCCCCTACCGATAATAGGCCGACCGATTGACGACTTGCCCTCCTTGAGGGCGGCGATCATGTAGTCACGATCCAGGTAGTTTATACCGGTTCGTTGCATCCTATGCGGCACGTCAACAATGGCCGTTCCATCCGTTCGGGCGACAAATAATCCGCTATTGAACATGATTTGCAGCAGCGGTTGCTGTTCCAGCAGCGCCTGCAGGGTCGCAGCATTATTCAGGATGGAGGGGGAAATGCCCCGGGCCACGGCTTCCAGGGCCAGCATGCGGTTGCTTATTTCGTCATTGATCTGCCGGGCGACCATGGAAACGGTTGAGTACTGTTGCTCGCCCAACAGCTTCTCCATGTCATCGCGCAATATCCGTGAGGCGTACCAGACCAGCGACCAGATGCCGATCACGAAAAAAACCAGCGTCAGGATGGTCATCTTTGCCTTGATTGAAACCGGCCTGATAATGTTGAAGTTCATCCTGATTTCCTCAATTGATCCACCATGAAAAAGTACACTTCACCCATCACCCATCACTTATCACGTATCACTCTTCAAAGCCCCCGGAAGCGTAAAGCGGAAGCAGCTGCCTGTGCCGGTCCCGTCCGACTCGACCCAGATCCGTCCTCCGTACTTCTCCACGATGCGCCGGACCATTGACAGTCCAAGACCCACCCCGGGACTTTTCGGGTTCAATTTCTGGAATATGCCGAAAATCCTGTCATGATCGCAGGGATCGATGCCGATGCCATTGTCCTGCACGAAGAAAACGGTCTCTCCGCTCTCCTGCCGCAGGCCGAGTTTGATGCAAATCGGGCTGTCACCGCTGCTGTACTTGATCGCGTTCTCGATCAGGTTCTGCCAGATCCGGTACAGGCGCGCGCGATCTCCGTACAGGATCAACTCCGTGTCAGGCCGGCGGATGTCAATCGTTCGTTCTCTGATGACGCCGGCCAGAGTCGCCAGAACTTCGTCAAGGATTTCCCTGAGAGGCACCCTGCCCCGGGCAGTAGATACCTGCCCGATGCTGGCCAGTTCAAGCAATTCGTCCAGCATCAGTTCCATCTTGTCGGCGGCACTGTGAATATACTGCAGGTCCTGAGCGATCCGCTCCCGATCGTCACCGGCCATGTCACTCTCCAGATATCCCAGGAAGGTCTTGACGGTCACCAGCGGACTGCGCAGGTCATGGGACACACTGTAGATCAAACGTTCGATCTCGGCATTTTTCTCCCTCAGCTGGATAATATGTCCTTCCAGTTCACGTTGAATCCGGCCCCGTTCATGGTTCTCCTTGATCAGCTCCCGCTGCATGGCGATGAATTCGTTATTCAGGAGCGCCATCCGCTCCACCACCTGGTTGTCGGAATTCAGCAGCCGTTCGCACCAGAGCAGCAGACCGTCTCCGTGCGGCAGGCGATGTGCTACCAGCACCCCGGGTACGCCGGTGCGCGGATTGCAGGTCAGTTCCTGGGGCCCCGGCTCATACAGCACCCCTTCGTCGCCGGGGATCAGGTAGTCGGTCAGGTCTGCCCCAAGCGGCTTTTCCGACAGGGAGAACATCTGCAGAAATCCCCGGTTGCAATCCCGTATCCGCTGCTGATTATCAATCCAGAGGATCGGTACGCGACTCTGCGAGTCGAGAAATTCAGACATCTGTTCGCCGGTTGCGCGGAGTACTGCTCTTATCACGATGCTGTTCCTCTTTCCCACCAGCTGTTGCAGAGTCCGGTGGCTTCCGCGAGAGTGGCGGCATAACCGTCCGCGCCGAATTCCTGCCACAAACGGGGTACGCTGCTGAAAGCAAGGCCGCCGGTCAGAATTAGCATATCAGAGAGCTCCGGCACATTTCTGACAGCTGCAATGGCATCCCGGGCCTTTTCCAGATTGAAGGCCGTTGCCACCGAAAGAGCCAGCAGGAAAGGCCGTTTCTGCCTGATTATTTTCAGGAGATCTTCCCGGGGGATGTTTGCTCCCAGGTAGGTCACATCCCAGCCGTCGAGCTCCAGCATATCGGCCACCATCCGGGCGCCGACCTCGTGAAATTCGTTGGGAGCGGCGCTGACCACCGCGGTCCCTTTTGTCTGCGGCGTCCCGACGAAATGGCCGTACAGATAGGACATTACCCGGCCGACAATGGCGGTGGCCAGGTGTTCCTCGGCGACCGAGATTTCGTTGCGCTCCCAGAGTATGCCGACGTTGTAGAGGGCATACCTGACAACATGTTCGTAGAAATGCCGCAGCTCATCGGTCGATGTTATGGACTGCTCGACCAGCTTGAGACAGCCCTTGTGGTCGCCGTGCAGCAGAAGTGCGGTAAATATCTGACCCATCTCGCTGCTTTCATCGGGCAGGGAAAAACCGAGTGTGTCGCCGCTGACGGAAAGTTCGATCATCTCCTGATGATGGTTGATCATCCAGTCGTAGACGGCTTGAATCTGACTGACATCCGCTCCCGCAGCATTGTCCAGGAGCGCTTTTTTCCAGGCCCGCAGTTCGATCGGGAAATAATCATAGGAAAATCCGCGGGAATGGTAGGCCCGATAGACCCAGGGAACCGTGCGGACCAGCAGGTCGAAGGCGTGGAGCCTGAACACCGTCAGCATGAACTGAGCATGGTGTAGATGGTTCAACTCCATCATCTGCAGAGGGTTGCGGCCGATCAGTTCCATGACGTCCGCCCGCCCGCCCAGTTCGCTGTTGACCTGCTCGATCATTCGCTCCATGGCTGCGGCATAGCGGTCTGAACTCAGTGGCGGGATGGAATCGAGCCGGGAAATATCCGCACTACATTCATTGATCATCTTCAACCTCCAACAACCTTCGCTTCACCGGTTATTTCAGAACAGACCGCTTCATAGGCCCGCTCAAGCATTTGGGTATGTTCCTGGTCGTTTTTCTTCATCGAGGAGAAAAGCCGGGCCAGATTCTCATCCTCAAACTCTACGATAGTATTCATATGGTATTCGGCTAAAGAGGTTTCCATCTTGATGGCATACCGCAATGCATCACTGAGTGCGGGAGGGGCTGTTTTTACATGGTTGAAGATGGTCTGGATATTTGTCAGTATTTTCTGCACTTTTTCCATGTCGCTCTTCAGTGATTTCATACCGCTTCCGTACAGTCGACATGCCAGATGGAACTGTTCGGCATGGTTGTCTTCTTCCTGTGCCGTTTTGGCCCACAAATCAGCTGCTGCAGGGTTGTCAGCATAGAGGTGCGCAAAATACCGGTACATTCCGGCACAGGTCTCCTCAATTGCCAGGCACGTCTGGAGAATATTTACTTCGCTGAGCCTCAGTTTTGCCTTTGCATCCACGAGAACCCTCCTGGCTTCATGTAGTGTCACTGCTCCTGATAACTAGTGTTCACCGCTATGTAATCCGGAAGCGGCTGCATCATTTGCTGGTAAAGTGAGATGAAATCCTTGCAAAGGCGGTTTTCAATGCCTCGATATGCTCTTCATCATTGTCCATCATCGATTTGAAGAGCCTGTTGGTCGACTCATCGGGGAAAATGTTCATCTGGTCCATGTGGAATGCGGAGAGCTTCTCTTCCAGATCGATCGCCAGGCGTAATGACTCGTATGGTGAAAGCGGAATTTCGGCCAGGCGGCCCTTGAGTGCTGTCAATTTTTTAACGAGTTCTATTGAGGGCTGAGACAGTTTCGTTGCATCCGTCTTCACGGAACAGGCCAGCCGTTTTGCCATGATGAACTGCTGCTCGTGGTTCTGCTCCTCCTGAGCTGTCTTCTCCCACAGACGTGCGTATTCAGGGTGTGAAGCCTGCTGCTCCATGAAAACACGGTAGATCTGCCCGAGTGTTTGTTCAATCTGAATGCAGTTATCAAGCAGATCACAGATGTTCATACGACCTCCCTCCTGTACAGGAATATCTCGGGCAGACTTCACGCTGCCGTATAGTTGAGCGGCAGGCGGATGGTAAAGGTGGTGCCTGTGCCGACTTTGCTTTCAACCGTTATTTCGCCGCCATGTTTCTTGATGATGTCGTAGCTGATTGAAAGCCCCAGGCCGGTTCCCTTTCCGACCTCTTTCGTCGTGAAGAACGGCTCAAAGATGCGGGTCAGATTTTCCGGTGCAATCCCTCTGCCGTTATCGCAGATAGTCACGACGATGTCGCCGTCTTCACTGAACGTCCTGACACGGATTGTTCCATGCCCTTCGACGGCATGGGCCGCGTTGACCAGAAGATTCATGAATACCTGATTGAGCTTTTGGGGATAACAGTTCAGCAGCGGCAGGGCCGGGTCATAATCCCGCTCAACATCGGCCACGTATTTGATCTCGTTGCGCGCCATATTGAGGGTGCTGTCAAGGCAGTCATTGATGCTGAACGGCTTGCACAGGGCTTCATCCTCATGGGCGAAGCTCTTCAGATCCTGAACTATCGCGCGCACCCGCTGCGCGCCATCCTGTGATTCGTCCAGCAGCGTGTGGAGATCGTTCAGGATGAAGTCGATCTTCATCTCGCTGCGCGCCTTGTTCAGTGCCTCAAGAGTTTCCTGGTCTCCTTTCTGCTGCACCGCTTCAATGACGGCCATCTCGAATTCTCTCAACCTCTGCATATATTTACCCATGGTGGTGAGATTGCTGGAGATGAAGCCCATCGGATTGTTGATCTCATGGGCCACTCCGGCTGCCAACTGGCCGATGGAGGCCAGTTTTTCCTGCTGGAAGGCCTGGGACTGGGCCAGCTGCAGTTCGGCAGAGGTCCTCTGGAGGTTTTCATTCATCCTGAGAAACTCTGTCGTTTCGTGGATGGTAACAACGGAGCCCCGTACCTCTGCCGTTCCTGACTGTTTCAGTTCATTGAACAGCAGTTCAAAGTGACGGGTACCGTTCTCGCTGACCATCTGACCACTGGTGTCATCGCAGCTGATAATCTGCATGCCGACTTTCGTGAACAACTCCAGACAGTTGAGTCCGAGTATCTGGGTGTATGAAAGACCGGTAAAGGAGCAGACCGTGCGATTGCAGCGCGTGATGGTGCCGGACGGATCGCACATCAGCACCATTTCAGGGATGCTGTCCATGGTGTCTTCCCACTCGCGCTTGCCGGCCTTGACCAGGTCAAACATCCTGTTCATCTCGTTGTGCTTGAGCAGCAGTTCTTCCGTGTTGTTGACCAGCTCCGTTTCATAGACTTTGCGGTTGGTGATGTCTTCCGTGACCGCCAGAAAGCGGAGGGAATTGCCCTGGCTGTCCTTTATCGATGACAGGGAGGTGCTCTCCCAGTAAAGCTCTCCGTTCTTTCTTTTGTTGCGGAATTCCCCGTGCCAGCTGCCCCCCTGGGACACGGTCCACCACATCCGGGCGAACTCTTCCGGCGTAATTTCGCCCGATGCACAGGTCTGCAAGCTCTGCCCCACAGCCTCTTCCCTGCTGTAGCCGGTCATGGAACAGAAGGTGTGGTTGACGTATTCGATCGTGCCGTCGAGGTCGGTGATGACAATGGCGTTGGGGTTTTTGTCGACGGCCCATGAGAGAATGAGCTGTTCTTCCTCGGCCAGTTTGCGCTCGGTGATGTCGAGCATGGTTTCAATGGCGGCGACGGTGCGCCCCTCATCGTCATAGACCGGAGCGGCATCGGAATACAGGCAGCGCCGCCGGCCGTTGATGTTTTCATGCCACCGCTCCCGGTGCAGCCCTCCCGGAACATGCTGTGAGGCCTGGTACGGGAATGAGTCTGATTCGGCTTCTCCCGGAAGGCTTTCGTTTCTTGAGAGGATGATGTCGGCCATGACCGGTCGTGGTTTCGTGTAGAACGGTTCCCACTGGCGTCTGGTTCCGAGCATCTCCTCTGCCCGCAGACCGGTGAGGTCTTCGATGGCGCTGTTCCAGACGATGATACGATGTTCGCTGTCCAGTACAAAGATCGGCACGGCGGCCTTGTTGACCAGTTCTTCCGCAAAAGATTTCAGATAGTGGCCTGTGTTGTCCATTGACGACTCGTTGATGCTCAGGATGCCCGTTCCGTACCGCAGAAGGGGCAGATATGCCAGCCTTCCTCCAGCGGCATGTGGCAGTTTTTGCAGCTGCTGTGGCGGAAGGATCCGCAATGGGGACAGAACAGGAATTTGGAATCTATGTTTTTCCCGCAGCACTCGCAGGAACGCTCCGATTTCACCGTCGGCCCGACGACCCTCAGTACCTCGTCGAGAGTCGTCCAACCGCGCCGCACCTTTTCCAGTCCGTCCTCCAGCAGTGTCTTCATGCCGTTGGTGCGGGCCAGGTTGAACAGCTCAGATTCCCGGTAGTCTGCGCCGATCATCTGCCGGTAATCATCAGTCATCACAAACAGTTCATAGATGCCGACCCGCCCGCGATAGCCGGTGTTATTGCACTGCGGACAGCCCTGTCCGACGGCGACCTCGTCGCCGAAATAATTCTGCGGCAGCCGCAGCAGGTCGAGCATGGCGGCATCGGGCGCGCCCGTGGCTGTACAGCCAGAGCAGATCTTGCGCACAAGTCGCTGGGCAAACACCCCTTCCAATGCCGAGGCGATGATGTAGGGCTTGATGCCCATGTCAACCAGTCGGGTGATGGATGCCACCGCATTGTTCGTGTGCAGTGTCGAAAGCACCATATGCCCGGTCAGTGCGGCCTTGAAGGCCACATCGGCGGTCTCGAAATCACGCATTTCGCCCACAAGAATCACATCCGGGTCCTGGCGCAGGGTGGCCCTCAGTACCTGGGCAAACGAGAGACCGATCTTGCCGTGGATCGAGACCTGGTTGGCCTCTTCCAGAAAATACTCTACCGGCTCCTCGATGGTCTCGAAGTTCTTGCTGGGGTTCATCATGGCCGCGAGCAGTGAATAGAGCATGGTGGTCTTGCCGCTGCCGGTCGGCCCGGTGGCGATCACCACCCCCTGGGGTTTACGGGTGATGATGGAGATGTTGCGAAAATCATCCTCCAGGACCCCCAGTTCATCCAGACGCTTGATGGCCGCGCTTTTATCGAGGATGCGCATGACGATCTTCTCGCCGTTGATGGTGGGGAGCGAAGAGACGCGCATGTCGACGACCCGGGTGCTGGCCTTGACGGTGATGCGGCCGTCCTGGGGACGGCGGCGTTCGGAGATGTCCATCTTGGCCAGTATTTTAATGCGTGAGATGACCGCCGGGTGCAGGTCGGCCGGAATCCTGATCTTGGCGTGCAGCATGCCGTCTATGCGGTAGCGGATGACGGTATACTTGGTTTTGGCTTCTATATGGATGTCGCTGGCGCCGTAGCGGATCGCCTCGGATATGACGGCATTGACGATGCGGATGATGGGCGGCACCTTGGATGAACCGAGCAGCTCTTCGACGCTGCTTTCCTCCTCTTCCTCTTCAAGCACGATGTCGATCTCGTCGAGCGGTTCCAGATCATCGAAATCCTGTTCGCCGGATCCCTCGACCAGGTTCCAGGCTTGAGCGATCTTTTCACCGATCTGCGACGAGGATGCCAGCATCGGCATCACCCGCAGACCGGTTATCCGGCCGATGTTATCGCAGGTGACGATATCAGACGGATCTGCCATGGCGACCGTCAGGTTGTTCCCCTCGAGCTTGATCGGCATCAGCCGGCTTTTCTCGCACAGCTCCTTCGGCAGACAGCGCCCCACGTTACCGGGGATGCTTATATCGCGCAGATCGATGAATTCGATCCCCATCTGTTTCTGCAGCACGGCGACGATCTGGGATTCGGTCAGAATGCCGGCCCTGACAAAGAAATCACCCAGAAATTCGCTGCTGTCCTTCTGCTTGCGCGCCAACTCGAGCTCCTGAGTACCGATCAGGGCTGCTTTGACCAGAATGTCGCCCAGCAGGCCGCGATTCTGCTCGAACAGGCCGGCAAAGCTCTTGATCTTGGTATGCTGCTTCCGTGTAATGTCCTTCAGGCGCCGGTTTTCGAGTGTCAGCACATACTGCTGCAGTGCCAGGCTGACGGTCAGACGCAGATCCTCGTCGTTCCACGGTTTGGTGATGAATTTGTAGACCGCGCCTTCCTTGACGGCCCCCATGATGGAATTGACGTCGGCATGACCGGTCAGCATGATGCGGATCGTTTCAGGGTGTTTTTCACGCACGGTCTTGAGCAGTTCCGAACCGGTCATGCCCGGCATGCGGTGGTCGCTGACAATCAGGTGCACCGGTTCACGTTCCAGCACTTCCAGCGCTTTCAGGCCCGATGAAGCGGTCAGGACGGTGTAGTTTTCGTCAAGAAAGATACGGCTCAGCGAACGGAGCACATTCTCTTCGTCATCCACAAGCAGGATCGTGAAGGTCTGTTCCGCTATTGCGGCGGCCTCGGGATCGATCACCTCGTCCGTCAGGTCGGACAGTCTGCTGTTGCCCATTGTCTTGAAAAGCTCGGCGTACTTTGACATGGCTACCTACCTTTTGAAGCAAGCGGAAGCTGGATGGTTACGCTTGTCCCGGAGCCTTCCCGAGAAGATATCTGAACGGTCCCCCCGGCACACCTGATCAGCTCCCGGGCAACGGTCAAGCCCATACCGGTGCCGCTGCCCACATCCCTGGTGGTGAAAAACGGGTCGAACACGCGTGACAGGTTTTCAGGGGCGATGCCGCAGCCGTTGTCGGTAATGACGATATCGATCCCGTCATCGGAACAAGCGCTGCTGATATGCACCTGAAGACCTTCCCGGCGTGATTGGAGCGCATTCTGGAGGATGTTGAAAAAGGCCTGGGAGATGAGTCCGGCATGGCAGATAAACGGCGGCAGGGGGCGAAGCTCGCTCAAAACCGCCGTGTCGGCGGGAATCTGCGGCTCCAGCACGGCCAGGGTCCTTTTCAGCTCTTCATTCAGGTCGGCAGCCGACTCTCCCAAATCGTCCACATGAGAAAAACTCTTCAGGTCGGCAACAATCCGGGCAATCCGGTCGGTTCCTTCAATGGACTGCGACAGCATCTCGGGCGTGTTTTTCATTATCAGATCGATCTTCAGTTCCCGCCGGTTTTTCTCGGTTTCCTGCTGCAACTGCGACAGGGGTGTCTCACTGGCGACCAGATGTTGATAGTTGTCTATCATGGCCTTCATCCTCTGAAAATAGCGGTCGAAGGTCGACAGGTTGCAGCGGACAAAACCGTTGGGGTTGTTGATTTCATGGGCCATGCCGGCGGCCAGACTGCCCACCGCGGCCAGTTTCTCCTGCTGCAGCATCCTGGCGTAGGCCTTCTGCAGTTCGGCGGTACGCTGCTCCACTTTCTGTTCAAGCGAAAGAGACAGCTCCCGGTAGCACTTCTCTGACTCTGCCAGGCTCCTGTTGATCTCGAGCAGCTGCTCATAGGAGTCCTTGACCACCGTGGTGTGGATTTCGGTGGTCAGCATCCGTTTCAGGTTGTTGGTTATGATCAGTTGCAGGGCAGCCCGTGCCAGGAGCGACAGCGACTCCTGAGGGCCGGTTTGATCCGGGTCGAAGGACACCACCAGGGCACCCTTTGGCTCCCCCTCCACCAGCAGTCCGTGCCTGAACTCCTGGGCAGTATGCAGCAGGTCTGTCGTTCCCTGTTCGCATATCGGCAGATTGTTCTCGTCAAGGACGGCGGCATAGAGCGGGCCGGCCATGACCAGACTGCGCAGCAGCGGCTCTATCTCCGCAGGGGAGATGATTTCGGCAATACGTTTTTCCGCTCCGATAACGAAGTCTATATGGCTGTGTGCTCTGTTCATGATAAGGCCAGCTCTTCTGCATCTTCGGCTGTCCTGAGGATCGCCTCCAGAAAGTCATCCCTGTCGACTCCATAGCGCGCTGTCAGATCATAGCGGACCTGCAGACTGTCGAAGGTCAACTCCAGCACCCTGCGAAAGGTTTCCCGTACACCCCACCCTTTGAGGGCTGAGGCCATGATCACCGGCAGGCCGGTCGGCCCCCAGGTCCGGATGATATCCTCTTCTGAAACGATATCAGTCAGGTCACGCTTGTTAAACTGGACCACCAGGGGCAGCCGTTCGAAGGAAAGGCCCACCATGCTCAGGTTCTTTTCCAGGTTGTCAAAGCTTTCGAAGTTTATGGCCATTCCGGCTGTATGGGAGTCGGCAACGAAGACGACACCATCGGCCCGCTGCAGTACCGCTTTTCGTGTGGCATCATGGCGGACCTGCCCCGGCACGGTATAGACCTTGAGTTTGATCTTCATGCCGGAAGGCGCGACATAAAAAAACGGCAGCAGGTCAAAGTAGATGGTGCGGTCTTCCGTAGTGTCGAGCAGCATCAGCTCACCCCGGCCGTCCCGTGTCAGCATGTCATGCAGTGTCAGCAGGTTTGTGGTCTTGCCCGACAGGGCCGGACCGTAGTAGACCAGCTTCAACACCATGCGTTTCTGTTTTTCGTCAAATTCGATCATGGGGCCGTCTATCCTCTGTAACCAGTGTGGACACCGCCTGTACGGGCTGAATGTGGCGGGCCTGCTCGGCAATCGGCAGAAAAAGGTTCATCAGGCCTGGATCGAAATGGGTCTCGGTCATTTCATGCATGATCTCGATCGCCCGGTCAAAAGTGTACGCCTTGCGGTAGGGACGGTCGGAGTAGAGGGCGTCAAAAACATCGGCAAGGGCCACGATACGTGCTTCAACCGGAATATGTTCGCCTGAGAGGCCGGAAGGATACCCCCCGCCGTAGAAACGCTCGTGATGGTAGAGAATGATGTTGATTACCGTATCGGACATTCGGGCCTGACGTGCGATTTCCGAGCCCCAGTGGGGATGCTGCATGACCGTTTCGAAATCGTGTGTCGAAAGCATTCCGGTATTGTTGAGGACCCGCTCCGGTACGCCGAGCTTGCCGCAGTCATGCAGCCAGCTGCCATGTCTGATATCGCTGACAACTCTTTCATTCAGACCGGCAGCGCGCGCAAGACTGACGGCATAACCGGCCACCCGGTCGCAATGCCCCTTGGTGCAGGGGTCTTTCAGTTCCACGGTCTGTGCCAGGGAGAGACAGACATCCTCGTCCGCACTTTTCAGGGACTGGACCAGTTCATAGCGCAGGAGAGCCTCGTCAATGGTCTCCTCAAGCTCCTTATTGTTCCAGGGTTTGGTGATGAAGCGATAGGCCTCACTTTTGTTGATGGCCTCGATTGCAATCGAGAGCTCGGCATACGCGGTCATCATGATCCGTACGGTTTCCGGACGCACTTCTCTGGCGCGCGAAAGGAATTCAACCCCGCACATTTCAGGCATCATGTAGTCGGATACCACCACCCAGACCTCTTCCTGCTTCAGAATCTCCAGACCTTCCGGGCCGGAAGCGGCAAAGAGCAGGCGCACATCGTCGCGCTCCAGATACATGCGCTTGATGGAGTTGCGGATCGATTGTTCATCATCTACGAACAGGACGGTTTTCACGCCACCGCCTCCAGTACAACAAGTATGACAATCTCTTTCCCGTCGCAGGACATCAGCCGCCCCCGGACCGTGCATAACCTGCCACCCAGTACTATCTCTGCGGATACAGTCCGTTTGCGACGCACCTCTTCCACAAAGCTGCCCAGAGATTCGGCAGCGACGCCGGCCGCATCCGCAGCTGTGGTGTTGCAGGAGTCTCCGGCGAGCAGTTTTCTCCCGCGGTCATTGCAATAGACAACCAAACCCTGCTCATCTATTCCCGCCACACCGGCCGGCAGGTTCGCCAGCAGGTTCTCTGAAAACTCAAGTTCCGCCTGAAGTTCGCGGTTCTTCTTTTGGAGAAGGTAGTGCTCGAGGCTTTTCTGGATGGTGAGACGCAGATCCTGGTCGTCCCACGGTTTGGGGATGAATTTGTAGATGTGCCCCTCATTGATGGCTGCCACAATCGCACCGACATCGGCATACCCGGAGAGGACCAGGCGAACCGTGTCGGGCCAGCCGGCATAGACCTTCTTGAGGAATTCCACCCCGTTCATGACCGGCATGCGATAGTCGGAGATGACCACCTGAAACGGACCGGCCTCTT
Source organism: Geobacteraceae bacterium (assembly GCA_016720395.1). Lineage (GTDB taxonomy): Bacteria > Desulfobacterota > Desulfuromonadia > Geobacterales > Pseudopelobacteraceae > CAIPTY01. The sequence continues at coordinate 228,042 of JADKKR010000002.1, forward strand.
TCAGGGCCTGAAGCCCTTCGGTGCCCGAGCCGGCATTGACGATTTCGTAGTTGTCATCCAGAAATGATCGCTCCAGCGCCTGGAGGATGTTCCGTTCGTCATCCACACAGAGTATCCGAATCTGATCAGTGAGTTCACTCATGGTGCCTCCTCCTGTTGTTCCTCACCTGCGTAACGTCATGCCATGGACCCTGACAACAGGTATCCGCTACAGGTTCACCTGCGGCAGCTCATTCCCTGCCAACGGAAGGCTTACCCTGAAGACCGTGCCGCAGCCCGCTTCGCTTTCCACCGTGATATCACCGCTATGCTTACGGATGATGTCGTAACTGATGGAAAGACCGAGTCCCGTCCCTTTTCCGACTTCCTTTGTCGTGAAAAAGGGCTCAAAAATCCTGCGCTTGATCTCATGAGGAATGCCGCAACCGGTGTCGGCCACCGAAATCAAGACGTCTTCGCCCTCGCACCAGGTGCGGATCGTAATGCTGCCCGGCCTGCCTTCCATGGCGTGGCCGGCATTCACCAGCAGGTTGAGGAAGACCTGGCTGATCTGCTGGGGAAAACAGCGTACTTCGGGGATCTCTCCGAATTCCCGATTGATTGAGGCAACATACTTTATTTCATTCCAGGCAATATTGATGGTGGTCTCCAGGATGTTGTTCAAATTGACCAGCTCCTGCATCCCCTGATCGACCCGCGAAAAGTTTTTCAAATCCTCCACGATGCGGCGTACCCGGCCGGCGCCGTCCTGACTCTCAAGAATCAACTGACGGGTATCACTAATGACATGGTCGATCTTGAGGCGCTTTCTGTCCTCGGCAAGGCTGTCGGCATACGTGCCGCAATTGCATGCCAGCAGGACCTGGTCACTGGCGCCGATAAATTCAACCAGGCGATCAACATACTTGTTGAGTGTTGCCAGGTTGCTGGAGATGAAACCCATGGGGTTGTTGATCTCATGGGCCACGCCGGCGGCCAGCTGGCCGATGGAGGCCATCTTCTCCTGCTGGAAGACCTGCATCTGGGCCTCTTTCAAATCCGTGTAGGCCTTCTGCAGTTCCATTTCGACAATTTTGCGCTCGGTGATATCCTCCTTGACCGCCAGATAACCGGTGATGAGGCCGTCTTTGTCGAACAGCGGCGAGATGGAGGCAAACTCCCAATACAGCGAACCGTCCTTGCGCTTGTTATGAAATTCGCCGCGCCACTCCTTGCCGGAAGAAATATCCTTCCACAGGGTGATGTAATTTTCCGCGGACATCTCGCCGGACTTGAGTACCCGCGGGTTCTGGCCGATGGCCTCTTCAGCGGTGTAACCGGTGGTCTGGCAGAACTTGGGATTGACGTACTCGATTGCGCCTTGCCTGTCGGTCATCACGATGGTGGCCGGACTCTGCTCAACGGCACGGGTGAGTCGGGACAGCGAATCCTCCATCAGCCGCCGCTCGGTAATATCCGCCAGGGTCTCGATAGATGCGACGACCTGACCTTTTTTGTTGCGGATCGGTGCGGCTTCAAAAAACAGATAGCGGTTCTGGCCCCCGATGCTGTACCAGCCTTCGGCCTGGAAACCGCCCTCAAGGTATTTGGAGTGGGAATAGGTTTTGTAGAGACCCTCAAGAGAAGAATTTCCCTCCAGAATGATGTCAGCCAGGGTTGGACGTCGGCTGTCATAGAAGCCTGACCAGTGCCGGTCCGTGCCTTTCAGTTCCGCCGACGTTTTACCGGTGACGATCTCCAGGGCACGGTTCCAGTACTGAACCCTGTGCCTGCTGTCGATGACGAAGATGGGAGTTGAGGCACTGTTGATCAGGTTCTCGACGAAGACCTTTTCATATCTCAGGCGCTGCTGGGCCAGCACGGTATCGGTAACATCACTGAAACTGCCCCGTGTGCCGGCGCTCTGTCCGGATTCGTCGCGAACTTTATGGCAGGCGTGAGCCATCCATTTCGTCTGGCCGTTCTTGCAGAGGATGCGAATCTGTACGGGGGCATGGGTATCTTCGTGTTTGTTGTCTTCAAGATGATGCTGCCAGATTTCCCGGTCATCCGGGTGGATCAGTCCGTCAAGAAGGCCGTGGTCCGCATAAAATTCCGCATCCCGATAGCCGGTGATCTCGAAACAGTTTGCCGATATGAATTGCATGGAGTTATCCATGGTGCGCCAGAAGGCGATCTCACTGGTGTATTCAGCAACGATGCGGTAGACCCTGGCACTCTGCTCAAGTGCTTCTTCTGCCTGCCTGATTTCATCCATCATGTTGTTGAAGGCTTCCGCCAGCCGTTCAAGTTCATCGCCGGTTTTCAGCTCCAGCGGCTTCCAGTTGCTGATATCCCGGCAGGTAACGTCCACATGGGTGATCAGCTGCTCGATCGGTCGGGTCAATCGGCGGGTGACATACCAGACAACCAGCAGAGAAAGCAGCAGGCCTCCGGCCGAGATCAGCAGCGTAGTGAGCTCCAGTTTTTTCAGGGGGGCGAAGGCCTCTTCATAGGGGGTGTTGGCAGCCAGGATCCAGTCGGTTGCTCCGATCCTTTTGAAGGAGCTGATCATGTGTCTGCCCTTGGAGTTGACATTGTCCAGGGAGCCTTCCCAGCCGGTTATGGCCCGATCTATGCCGCGATTTTTCCCCTCGTCGATGACGTCGAGTATCCGCGTGCGGTCGGGATGCATGATGATGGTGCGGTCATGCAGGAGGAACAGATAGCCGCCCTTGCCGAAACCTTTGGAGGAGAGGGCGGTAAGGAACTGCCCGCTGATGAGGTTGTGGTAGCCGACCAGCAGGCAGATGATGCGATCATCGTCATCCCGGACCGGCATGCTCATGGCGATCAACGGGGAATTCGAAGGCAGGATCGAGCGAAACGGATTCGAGATGAAGGGCTTGCCGCTGCGCAGCGGCTTCTGCACATAATCACGATGGCTTAAATCTTTACCGACCAGACCGGAGAGCTCCATGCTTTCGGCCAGTACCCGCCCGTCGCTCCCGATCACCAGAAATCCGGCGTCGAAGATCATGCCGACGGCGCTGATATGGTCAAGAGCCTGCTCTAATGAAACGGGATCGGCAAGGACTTTTGCGTTCAGCTCTGTGGCTGCAAGGGCCAGCTGGTGGCGGGCAAGAGTGATACGTCCATCGAGCTGGTCTGCGACTTCAGAGACCAGAGTGAACTGCTGCTGGAAGATGTTTTCACGCAGCAGGGTATGAACATAGAAAAAGAGACTCAGTGAAACACAGATCAGGACGATCGAAACCGAGAGAAAGGTTGCGAGGGCCACCTTGTTTTTAATGCTGGTCTGCTTGTGTTTGATCGGGCGTTTGACCATCTTCTCCTCCTGGTACGATACAACTCTATCACAGGCTTTCCGTATGTCCATAAAGCCCGGTACAATGTGTTATGAGAAATGGATGGAGACAGCACTTTTCTAATGTTTGTTGATTGTCAAGGCGCACTTCGTTGGTTCGTCTTGGTGAGTTAGGGTGGAGGACCCTTCCTTAACCAACCTTCTCTGTTGTGCGGGCGGGGCCCCCCCCCGGCGGGGGGGCCCCCCCGCCCCCCCCCCCCCCCCCCCCCCCCCCTTCCTCCCGGTTTGGAAATGGAAGGTGTGGTTCTGTGGAGGGATTTCCCGGAGCCTGGTTATATCCCATGATACAGCTATAGCGGTAACCGGGGCATATGTCTGTCGGGAAAGTTTGAGAGTGGGATTATTTGTTGTCTGTTGGCGTGATTCCGTGCAGAAGGGCGAATTTGACGAGAGAGGGAACATTGCCGACGCCCAGTTTAAGCATGAGGCGGCTGCGGTAGGTTTCGACACTTTTGGGTGAGAGGTTCAGGATTCAGCGATTTCGGCACTCGTATTTCCTTCGACGACGAGCTGAAGGACCTCCCGTTCACGCTGGCTCAGGCTTTCAAGCGGGCTTGGCATACGGGACTTTTTACCGGCCTGTGACATGTTCGGCGGGGGTTCGACACCTTCGCTGAAATAAGATCCTCCTCTCATGACGGTCTGGACTGCAGCAAAGACACAGGTGCCGGCTGATTCCTTGAGAAGATATGCGGATGCACCGGCCTGGATTGCACGGAAGACATGTTCCCGGGAGTGATGCATGGACAGAATTATGATCCTGACCGACGGCAGTTGCCCGTGGATCAGACGCGTCGCCTCGATTCCGTTCATGTCCGGCATGGTAATATCCATGACGATGACATCCGGTTTCAGTGCCAGAGACTTTTCCAGGGCATCCCGCCCGTTTATTGCTTCACCGACAACGGTCATACTGCCCTGGGATTCGAGGATTATCTTGAGGCCTTCCCGTATGACAGCATGGTCATCTGCAATCAGAATTCTGAAAGGCATCTATGTCTCCTCCAGTGGTATCTCGACGCTTATTACGGTACCATGTCCCGGCAGTGACGTCACGCTAAACCTGCCACCAACCAGCTCGCTGCGCTCACGCATGAGAGTCATTCCCCAGCCTGAATTCTTCGATTCGGACGGGGGGGTAATGGCTGATCCTATCCCGTCATCAGCGATGTCAAGCATAACGCCGTCCGCATCCTTCCTGAGTGAAATGGCCACTAACGTCGCTCGCGCATGTTTCGAGGTATTGAAGAGCGCTTCCTGGGCTATGCGGAAGAGCGTCAGTTCGATCTCTGACGGCAGCCTCGGAAAGGGTTCTTCGGCGTGAATGAAGATAGCCACGCCGGTGCGGAAAGAAAAGAGGTCGCTCTGCCAGCGCAGTGCCGGGACCAGTCCGTAGTCATCGATCACGGGCGGTCTCAGGCTGTTCATAATGTTCCGTGTGGTACGGCTGATCTCCTGGACCAGTCTGACCGAATCATCGATGCGCTTCTGCACCTGCGGTGAAGTCTGGTCTGCCAGTTCCGAACTGATAATCGAGAAATTTACACCGAGTACCGTCAGGTCCCGGCCGATTTCATCGTGAAGTTCGGCGGACAGTTTTTTCCTGAGCTCCTCTTCCATCTCAATCAGGCGCCGGGCATATCTGCGCAGGTCCTCTTCGGCCTGTTTGCTTGCCTGGATCAATGACCATGCCTTAAGCGCGTTGTTGATCGTCTGCGGCATGTGTGCAAATGCTTGGGGGGATTTTATGACATAATCCTGAACCCCCGCTTTCAAGGCCTGAACAGCGATCTGTTCGCTGCCCCTGGCGGTCATAAGTACGACGGGGCAGACCTCGTCTGTCACAAGGACCAGATCACTGCCGCTCCCGTCAGGCAGGCGGTAGTCGGTCAGGACAAGCGCCGGCTTGAGCCGCTCAATCGCTTCCCTCGCATCGTGCAGGGTGGCGACAATCTGAAGATGATAGTTTTCCTGTGCTGTTTCGAATGCGCGCAGAATGGCGGCCACATGGCCGGAGTCATCTTCAACAAGCAATATCAGCGAGGCTGCGGGACTCTCAGTCAACATGTCGCTCCTCAAGGTTTCCAACGACCATGAACCCGGAGATTGTGGCGAGCGCAATCTGCGCGGAAGCCGATTAATAAGATGCTGATATTTAAAACAATGTACCTATATCAGAGCCAGGTAAATAATGTCCAGCGGATATGAAGAGATTTACGGCATGCTGGCATCCGTGGAGTATTTGGTCTATACTTAGACATATTCACGAGCACAATGGGGGGATTATGCAGCAACAGATCGATAAATTTTTGACTGCCGGGGCCTTCGGGGTGGTGGGTGCTTCGTCCAACCGGCAGAAATTCGGCAACCGCGTCCTGCGCTGCTATCTTCAGAACGGGAAGCGGGCGGTTCCGGTCAATCCCAATGAAGTTGAAATCGAGGGTGTAGCCTGTGTGAAGAGTATCGAGGAGCTGCCGCCGGAGGTGAAGAGCATTTCCATGATCACCCCGCCGGCAGTGACGGAGCAGCTTGTGCCGCGGGCCATTGCACACGGGATCGAGAACATCTGGATGCAGCCGGGGGCCGAGAGCGCCTCAGCTGTGGCGCTCTGCCGCGGAAAAGGGATTAATGTTATCGCCGACGGGAGCTGCCTGCTGGTGGTGTTGGGGTATCATGACCACTGAGTGGAGTTTCGAAAAACTGTTTGACGGACTGGGGCTGATGCGGATGGGCTTTGGGATCGTGTTCAGCCTGTTTCTGCTGCTGTTTGTCGCTGTCTTTGTCGAAGAGGTGTTCCTTGGCGGCCGGAAACGGCGTAAGGCGGAAAAGCAGGCCCGGCTGGCCCGCGATGCTGCGGCCCGGCCTGAAGACTGACCGGCGGGTCTATCCGCGAAGCTCCTCCAGTTCCTCCCAGCGCTGATATGCGTCAGCAAGTTCCCTTTCCAGCCCGGCCAGGCGTGCATTAATCGAGGCCACCTCCGCGCCGGCCGATTTGTAGAGTTCCGGGTCGGAGAGGCGCGCGTGCAACTGTTCCTGTTCCCTCTCCAACCCTGCAATCGTTTCCGGCAGCGCCTCCAGTTCGCGCTCTTCCTTGAAGGACAGCTTTCGGGCGCGCTCCTTCGGCGGCCGGCTCTTTTCCGGTGTGGCCCGCTCGGCAGACTGTGAAGCAGGCACCCCGCCTTCCGACTGCTGCAGCCAGTCGTCGTAGCCCCCCACAAATTCCTGCACGGTCCCGTCTCGGCCCAGCACCAGCGTGCTGGTGACGACGTTATTGAGAAACTCGCGGTCATGGCTGACCAGCAGCAGGGTACCGGAGTACTCCAGCAGCAGGTCTTCCAGCAGGTCAAGAGTCTCGGCGTCCAGATCGTTGGTCGGTTCGTCCATTACCAGGATATTGGAAGGTCTGGTAAAGAGTTTTGCCAGCAGCAGGCGGTTGCGCTCGCCGCCGGAGAGGATGCTGACCGGCGAGCGGGCACGCTCCGGCGAGAAGAGGAAGTCCTGCAGGTAGCCGATGATGTGGCGCGACGAGCCGTTGATGATCAGGGTGTCGTTCCCCTCGCCGACGTTCTCCTGCACGCTCTTGTCCAGATCGAGCTGCTCCCGCAGCTGGTCAAAGTAGACCACCTCGCGGCGTGTCCCCAGCTGTATCTCCCCGGCCTGAGGCTGCAGTTCTCCCAGCAGCAGGCGCAGCAGGGTGGTTTTGCCGGAGCCGTTGGGGCCGATGATGCCGATCCGGTCGCCACGCATGATGGTGGTGGAAAGGTTCTTGATGATCGTCCGTTTTTCATAGGAGAAGGATACTTTCCCGGCTTCGGCTACCAGCGCACCGGAGCGGTCGGCCTCCTGCAGCTGGATCTTTGCCGTCCCCTGCCGGACCCTCCGCTGGCGGGATTCTTCGCGCAGTTTTTTCAGCGCCCGCACACGTCCCTCATTCCTGGTGCGGCGGGCCTTGATCCCCTGGCGTACCCAGACCTCTTCCCGGGCCAGTTTCTTGTCGAAGAGCGCCTGGCGGGTGATCTCCGCCTCCAGCAACGCTTCGCGCCGCTCGGTGAACTCGTCGTAGCCGCAGGAAAAGGCATACAGCCGCCCTCGATCGACCTCGGCTACCCGGTTGGCCAGACGGCGGGCAAAGGCCCGGTCATGGGTAACAAAGAGTACGGTCTTGACATTCCTGGCCAGAAATTCTTCCAGCCAGAGGATGGTGTCGATGTCCAGATGGTTGGTCGGTTCGTCAAGGATCAGGATATCCGGAGAGGAAACCAGGGCCCGGGCCAGCAGCGCCCGGCGCTTGGTGCCCCCCGACAGCGAGGTGAATTCTGCCTCGGCATCCAGGTCCAGCCTCTTCAGTACCCGCTCCACCTCCTGGTGCAGCGACCAGCCGCCGCTCTCCTCCAGGCGGTGCTGCAGCTCCTCCAGCCTGGCCAGCAGGGCTTGATTGCCGTCGACCGCCAGTTGGTGGCTGACATGGTGGTACTCGGCCAGCAGGTCGGCGGCGTTGCCCATGCCGGAGGCGACCACGTCAAAGACGGTACCCGTCAGCCCCAGCGGCACATCCTGGGCCACCTGGGCCACCTTGAGCCCCTGCTGGCGCTGGATCTCGCCACCTTCGGGCGTCAGCTCCCCCCCGATCAGCTTGAGCAGGGTCGATTTGCCGCTGCCGTTGCGCCCCATCAGACAGAGCCGGTCGCCCGGTTCGATCTGCAGGTTGATACCGTCGAAGAGCGGCGGCCCGCCGAAGGCCAGGGTTATGTTGCGTAGCGATATGAGTGCCATCGTGCTATTCTTCTCCCATGTATCTGAACCGTGCTTCCTGACGGCCAGCGACCGTCACGTCCTCCAGGAACATTGCCAGTGGCCGGACCCACAGGGAGCCGTCGCCGTAGAGCTTACGATAGACGACCATCTCTTCTTCGGTCTCGCTGTGCCGGGCGATGCCGATCACCTGGTAGTCGTTGCCCTTGTAGTGCCGGTAGCGGCCGTAACGGATCATTTCGCGTTCTCAGGTTCGTGCGCCTTGCGGCCGTGCACCCGTTCGTAGGCCCGGCAGAAGGGGCAGATGCCTACTTCGACACCCCGGACGAAACGGTTGGCCAGTCCCTGCTGGTTGGTGCGGGCTGTGCGGCAGACCGGACAGGTCTCGCAGACCCTGGCCAGGGCCCGATCCACGGTCGTTATCTCGCTTGAGCTCATATGCTTTCCTTCCTGTCCCGGGAATGTGTCTCAGAAGAACGCCATCTTCACCTTTTTTGCGGCATCCGTCAACCAGTCACCTGCACAATTTCAGTTGCCTCCCGATACACGGCATGCTATCAAATCCAGTTCAATTTCAGCGCAAGAGGTCCTACGGCAATGATCCACCTTTCCAACATCACACGACAGCACGGTTCGCAGGTACTGTTTCGCGACGCCAGCTTCCAGATCCTCCCCGGTTCCCGCACGGGCCTGGTCGGCCCCAACGGCGCCGGCAAGACCACTATCTTCCGTATCATCACCGGGGAGGAGGAGGTCGACAGCGGCGAGATCACCTGCGCCAAACGCACGACCATCGGCTATTTCTCCCAGGATGTGGGCGACATGTCCGGCCGCTCGGCCCTGGAGGAGGTCATGGCCGGTTCAGCCGCCACGGTGCAGCTGGCGGAACAGCTGCAGATGATGGAATCCGCCATGTGCGACCCGATGGACGACGATGCCATGGCGGCCCTGCTGGAACGCTACGGTGCTGCCCAGGAGGAGTATGAGCATCGCGGCGGCTATGACCTGGACACCCGCGCCCAGACCGTGCTGACCGGCCTGGGGATCGGGCCGGACCGCTACAACCACCCGGTGGAGTCCTTCAGCGGTGGCTGGAAGATGCGCATCGCCCTGGCGAAGATTCTGACCCTCAAGCCTGATGTGCTGCTGCTGGACGAGCCGACCAACCACCTGGATGTGGAGTCGATCATCTGGCTGGAGGAGTGGCTGGCCAACGAGTATGACGGCGCCCTGCTGATGACCAGCCACGACCGCGACTTCATGAACCGCATTGTCACCCGCATCCTCGAGGTGGCCAACCGGACGGTCACCACCTACGGCGGAAATTACGACTTTTACGAGCGGGAGCGGGAAATCCGCCTTGACCAGCTGCTGGCCAGTCACAAACGCCAGCAGGACATGCTGGCCAAGGAGGAGGAGTTCATCGCGCGCTTTGCGGCGCGCGCCTCCCATGCCGCCCAGGTTCAGTCACGGGTCAAGAAGATCGACAAGATTGAGCGCATCGAGATCCCGCCTGAGGAGCGCACGGTCAAATTCGAGTTCAACGACCCGCCCCGCAGTGGCGACGATGTGGTGGTCATGGACAATCTGGGCAAGGTCTGGGAGACACCGGACGGACGGGAGCACCCGGTGTTCAGCGGGGCATCCGGCGTGATCCGCCGCGGGAACAAAATCGCCGTGGTGGGGGTCAACGGGGCCGGGAAATCGACCCTGCTGAAGATCCTGGCCGGCCAGACCGGACCGACGACCGGCAGTTTCACTCTGGGGGCCAACGTGGAGGTCGGCTACTTCAGTCAGCATGCCCTGGAGGTGCTCGACCCGAAGAAGAACGTTTTCGAGACGCTTCAGGATGCCATGCCGCTGGCCAACATCGGTGTGATCCGCAACCTGCTGGGTGCCTTCCTCTTTTCGGGCGACAGCGTGGAAAAGCGCATCGAGAACCTGTCCGGCGGCGAGAAGAGCCGTGTCGTTCTGGCGACGCTCCTGGCACGACCGCTCAATCTGCTGATCCTGGACGAACCGACTAACCACCTTGATATCCGTTCACGCGAGATCCTGCTGGAGGCGCTGAAAAACTTTGCCGGTACCGTCGTGCTGGTCAGCCATGACCGTCACTTCCTCCGCCACCTGGTGGACCGGGTATTCGAGATAGACCACGGTGAGATGCGGGTCTACGACGGCACCTACGAGTATTACATGCACAAGGTTCATGGTGAGGGGTGCCCCCCCCCGGGGGCAAGGGAAGGTCGCACGTGGGACGCGCGCGCACCTCTATCCGGCCGCCTCCTGGTCTCGGGCCCCCCCGGGGGTTTCCGGGGCGACCAGGCGCCACGACCTTGGAAATACGGCAGCAAACCCCCTAGGTGGCAGACCCCCGGGGGGGCAAGGCGGGGCTCCGCCGAGGGGGACGGGGGGGGGGCGTTCACCCGGCCCCGCCCCCCCGCCGGCCCCCCCCCCCCGGGCCCCCCCAGGGGGGCGGGGGGGCGGTGCGGCCGCGGGCCGGGGGGGCCACCCCGCCCGGCGGGCGGCGGCCGGAGGCAAACCGCCCCGCCCCCCCCCTGCCGCGGGGGGCGGGCGGGGGTTCCACCGGGGCGAGCGCCCCGGCGGCCGCCCCCCCTTCCCCCCCCCCCCGGCCGGGGGGGGGGGGGGGGGGGGGGGGGGGGGGGGGGGGGAGGGCCCGCGGACCCCGCGGGCCCCCGGCCTGGCCCCCTACGCCCCCGGGCCGGGGGCCGGGGGGCGGGCGGCAGACCCGGGGCCGGGTTGTCCGGGGCGGGGGGGCGCGGGCGAGGCCCGGGCCCCGGCCCCCGGCCCGGCGGCCGCCGTCCGGCGGCTGGGGGGTGCGGGGCCCCCCGGGCCGGCGCCGCCGCGGGGGACCCCCCCCCCCTTAACCCCCCTCCCCCGGGAAAACCCCGGCCCCGGAAACGCTCCCGCCCCCGGCCTGCCCTCCCTCCCCGCCCAACAGCACGGCCGCACGGGCGCGGGGGGGGGGCCTCCCGGCGGGGGGGGCGGGGGGCGGGGTCCCGGCCGCAGGAAAAGGCCCGGACGGGCGGGTCGGGGCACCCCGGGTCACGGCCCCCCCCCCCCCCCCCGGGGGGGGTTTCCCCGCCCCGGGGGGGGGGGGCCCCCCCCGGCCGCGGGGCGGCCCCCCCGCCGCGGGGGGGCGGGGCCAGGGGGGGCGGGGGGGGCGGGGGGGGGCGGGGGCGGGGGGCCGGGGGGGGCTGGGGGCGCCGGGGGGCCCGGCGGGGGGGGGGGGGGGGGGGGGGGGGGGGGGGGGGGGCCCGGGCCGGGGGCGGGACCCGCACCGCCGCCCGGGGGGGGGGGGGGGGGAGGCAGGGGGGGGGGGAAACGGGAGGGGGGGGGGGGCGGGGGGGGGAAGCGGGACCCGGCGGCCCGGCGGGCGCCCCGGCCCCCCCGGGCCGGGGGGGGGCCCGGGGGGGGGGGGGGGCCCCGGGGGGCGGGCCGGCCCCGGCGCCGGCGAGCCCGCCCCGGCGCCCCCGGGCGACCCCCGGCGGGACCCCCCCGAACACCCGGGGACAGGGGGGGGGCGCCGGGGGCCCCCCGCGCGCCGCCCCGGGCCCCTGCCCCGCCCAGAGGGGGGAAGGAGGGGGGCAAGCACGGGCCCGGGGGGCGGGGGGGGGGGGGGCCGGGGGGGGGGGGGCCCCGCGCGGGGGGGGGGCGCGGCCGGGCCCCGGCAGGGCCGGGGGGGCCGGAAATCGCCCCCGGGGGGCCGCGGGGGGGGGGGGGGGCCGGGGGGGGGGGGGGGGGGGCGGGGGGGGGGAGGGGGGGGGGGGCCCGGGCCGGGGGACGGCCAGGGGCACCCGGGGGGGCCCGGGGGCCGGAGGGGGGCCGGGGGGGGGGGGGGCCCCGCCCCCGGGGGGGCCGGGGGGGCGGGGGGGGACGGGGGGGGGGGGGGAGGGGGGGGGCGGGGGGGGGGGGGGGGATGAAGGGGGGGGTCTGACTTCCGGACCCTGAGCATTCAGGAGAGATCAGGCTGGTTAACCGGAAGATTCTTCCGGTACCGTCTGGTGAAAAATAAAATGTTTCATCGGTAATTATTTAGTTTGACAATTCACATTTAAAACTGTTAGGGTGTTCAAACGTCCTTGGATATTCCAAGACAAACTTAAAGAGAAGTATCAGGAGAAAGACGAACATGGTAAACGGAACTGTAAAATGGTTTAATGACAGCAAGGGTTTTGGTTTTCTTGAGCAGGAAGGTGGCGATGATGTATTCGTTCACTTCTCCGCAATCGCGGGAGACGGCTTCAAATCCCTCGCTGAAGGTGATAGCGTTACCTTTGAACTGGTCAAAGGCCCCAAAGGCCTGCAGGCCGCTAACGTAGTGCGCGTGTAATTCACGTCTGCGTTCAAGCACTGAAAGGCCCCGGAGAAATCCGGGGCCTTTTTGTTGTCCAGTCCGGCAGAAAAGGATCCATCTCATATGGCCCAGCCGTCAACCATCTACCGCGTCGGCATACAACTGTCGGATATCGACCGCGGACTGTACGAATCACTGCAGACCACCGTTGCCCGTCACCCATCGGAAACCGAAGAACGCCTGCTGGGCCGGATCCTGGCCTTTGCGCTTTACTATGAGCCGGAGTTGACCTTTACCAGGGGCGTCGGAGCAGGGGACGAACCGGACCTCTGGGTCAAGGGGCCGGACGGGCGTGTTACGTGCTGGATCGAGGTCGGGCTTCCCGATGCCGAGCGGCTGATCAAGGCCGGCCGGCATTCCGAGCGGGTGGTCCTGTGCGCCTTCGGTTCATCTCTGCCGATCTGGGAGAAGCAGCAACTGCCCAAGCTTGCCGGTATCTCCAACCTGACGGTCTTCAGCCTGGAACAGGCATTTCTGGGTCGCCTGGCGGAGCGCCTGCAGCGTTCCATCTCCTGGTCGCTGACCGTCACCGAAGGTTCACTGTATCTGACCATCGACGGCGAGACCCTGGAGTCATCGGTGAGGCATCTGGCCGGCCCGGACACACATCAAAGGACGGGAGCGGCATGACAAACCTGATATCAGCAGCGGGCCTCAAAAGGCTGGAGGATGAATACCACTATCTGTGGCGGGTAGAGCGTCCCAAGATCTGCCAGGGCGTTTCCGATGCAGCGGCTGAAGGGGATCGTTCCGAAAATGCGGAATACATCTACGGCAAGAAACGCCTGCGCGAGATCGACAGCAAGCTGAAGCACCTGGGTGCCCGTCTCAAGGTGCTCAAAGTGGCTGTACCGCCGGCCAACCCGGCAGTTGTTTCTTTCGGCTGCTGGGTCGGCTACGAAGATGTCTCCGGCGATGCCCGCTGTTACCAGCTGGTGGGTCCGGATGAGATCGATGTGACGGAAGGCCGGATCAGCATCGATTCGCCGGTCGGTCAGGCGCTGCTGCACAAGAGGCTGGACGATGAAGTCTTCATCAAACGTCCCAACGGCGACCTGACGGTCTACATTACCTCCATCAGCGCAACGCGCCCATAAAAAAAAGCGCTACTTCCACAAGGGAAATGGCGCTCGAAATCTAACCTAGACAAACTAAAGCCTCTCACGAAGGCACAAAGACACAAAGAAAAACTAAGCTGAAAGTTTTTGTTCAAGCTTTGAGAGCTTCGTGAGCTTTGTGTGAGTTAAAACTTCCCTTTACTTCTACAGGCTCAGCTCGGCATGCCCGTGGTACAACTCGTCCCGCTCCCGGCTCACATCAGCATTTTCCAGATACTCCTCAAAGCCCATGACCCGGTCGATGACACCACCGGGGGTGATCTCGATGATCCGGTTGGCAATCGTTGATACGAACTCGTGATCGTGTGAGGCGAACAGGACCACCTCGGTGTAGGCGATCAGGCCGTCGTTCAGGGCGGTGATCGATTCCAGGTCCAGGTGGTTGGTGGGTTCGTCCAGGATCAGGGTGTTGGCGCCGGTCAGCATCATGCGGGAGAGCATGCAGCGTACCTTCTCGCCACCGGAAAGCACCACACATTTCTTGGTGGCCTCATCACCGGAAAACAGCATCCTTCCCAGAAAACCCCGGGCAAAGGTCTCCCCTTCGGTCGGTGGCGAGAACTGCCCCAGCCATTCGATCAGGTTCAGGTCGTTTTCGAAAAACTGGCTGTTTTCCTTGGGGAAATAGGCGGTCGTGATGGTCACGCCCCAGCGGAAGCTGCCGCTGTCCGGCTCAAGCTCTCCGGCCAGGATCTGGAACAGGGTCGTACGGGCCAGGCTGTTGCCCCCCACGAAGGCGATCTTGTCATTCTTGCGGACGATCAGGTCGAAGCTGTCCAGCACCTTGACGCCGTCGATCTCCTTGGTAAGCCCCTGTATCTCCAGGATGATGTCGCCGCAGGGACGTTCCGGTTTGAAGACCACATGCGGGTATTTGCGCGAAGAGGTCGGCATGTCCTCCAGGGTCAGCTTGTCCAGAAGTTTCTTTCGTGAGGTGGCCTGTTTGGCCTTGGATGCATTGGATGAGAAGCGCTGGATGAAGGCCTTCAGTTCTTCGGCTTTCTCTGACACCTTGCGGTTCTCGTTCTGTTTCTGCTTCAGGTTCAGCTGGCTGGCGTGGTACCAGAAGTCGTAATTGCCGACATAGACGGTGATGCGTCCGAAATCGATGTCGGCCGTATGGGTACAGACCTGGTTGAGGAAGTGGCGGTCATGGGAGACGACGATGACCGTATTGGGAAAACGGAACAGAAAATCCTCCAGCCAGGAGATTGATTTGAGATCCAGGTTGTTGGTCGGTTCGTCCAGCAGCAGTATGTCCGGGCTGCCGAACAGCGCCTGGGCCAGCAGCACCCGCACCTTATCTCCCCCCTCAAGTTCGTTCATCTTCTTGTGGCGCAGATCTTCGGGGATGCCCAGGCCGTTGAGCAGGACCGCAGCCTCCGACTCGGCCTCATAACCGTTCATCTCGGCGAACTCCGATTCCAGTTCGGCCGAACGGGTACCATCCTCCTCGGAAAAATCAGGCTTGGCATAGATGGCCTCGCGCTCGACCATGACCTTGTAGAGCTGTTCATGCCCCATGATGACGGTATTGAAGACAGTCTCCTCGTCAAAGGCGAACTGGTCCTGTCGAAGGACGGCCATGCGTTCCCGCGGACCCATGACGATCTCGCCCTTTATCAGCCTCGACCTCGCCTGCCATTATCTTCAGAAAGGTTGATTTGCCGGCACCGTTGGCACCGATCAGGCCATAGCAGTTGCCGGGGGTGAATTTGATGTTGACGTCCTTGAAGAGGACCCGCTTGCCGTAGGAGAGGGAAATGTTGCTTGCAGAGATCATGTGTAACTAGATTCCTTTCAGACCAAATAAAAAACCACAGGGGTAATCCCTGCGGTTCAGATGGTTTTCAATATACCATTAATTAAGGTGCTGCGGCAATGTCTTTTTGCCGTGTCAGGAATTGTCCTCACTATGTTTTACGAACAGGAAAATGCCTGAAACCGGCTAGAGCGGAGCCGGATATCCAAAATAAAATCCCTGGGCGAGTTCAAAGCCGATAGCGCTGCAGGTTTCAGCTTCCGCATGACTTTCAACTCCTTCAGCCAGGGTACGGATGCCGGCATCGCGTGCCATCTTTACCAGTGTTTCCACCATGGAACGGGAGATGTCAGAACGATGCTGGATGTTCTGAATAAGTGCGATATCAAACTTGACAATGTCAGGAACCGAGTCAAGCAACTCGATAAGCCGGGACTGGCCGGCCCCAAAATCATCATAAACAAGTAACATGTCCAGATCATTCAGCATTGATCTCAAACCTTTCATCATGTCGACATTGGTGATCGAGTGTTCGTTGAGTTCCAATCCCAGTTTCAAATCCGGTACAGAACGTCTGAGTCTTGACAAGGACTTGCCCAGGCATTCAAGGTTCATTTCTTCCGGTAGAGCATTAAAGAGGATCAGATCCTTGACCCCGATGCGTGCGGCATATTCCAGCGCGGTATTCCTGAACAATTCGCTTAATTCAATCTGTCTGTCAATCCGCCGGGAAATCTGGAACAACTGTGTGGGACAATTCGGAAGGCCGTCGAAGTCAATTCTTCCGAGAGTCTCGTATCCTATTAAGGTACCGTCAGAGAGAGACACCATTGGCTGAAAACAGGGTACAACCGCTTTCAGGTCGATCATCCGTTCGAGATTTTCTATATCCGGACTGATAACCTGCGTGCATTCCGAATCATCGATCTGCTCCACAACATCGAACCTGATTCCACCAATTGTCACATAGTCGCCATGATTGAGAAGATGATTTTCAGTCAAGCGCCTGCCGTTGACAAACGTACCGTTGGTGCTGCCGCAATCCTTGATCAGCCAGCCGTCGAAAGTTTCCTGTATTTCAGAGTGCTTACGAGAGACACCCTCCGCAGCCAGGAAGAGGCTCGATCCTTCCCTCCGCCCGATGGTGAATGGTGAATGATCAAGAGGAATCACCCACAAATTTCCATCCTTAGTTTTCCTCTCGAGCATGAGCGGGATCGTATTTCCGGGTGAAATCATCTGTTTCCCCATGTGATTATTTCTATTGTTAGCAAGTAAAGACTCGGTGTTCCGGGATACAAAAAAATTAATCAGTCCCATCGCCGGAGCGTATCGGTTTAAACTGTTTGATGTCGCAGGGGCGGTTTATCTCCAGAGAAGTCTATTCCCGGTATGGATGAAAGACTATGTACGGGAGACCCTGAGTTTGGTCGATCCTATAGATATCAGATCTTTTGGGATAAGCTGCTTCGTAGTAACCGTTTTGTCGTTGACCTTAGTGCCGTTTGTACTCGCCAGATCTTCAATTACCAATTTGTGCTCGACAATTTTGAGTTTTGCATGGCGTCGTGAAACAAGGCGATCATCCAGTACCAAATCACAGTCTTTACGCCCGATTGTGCAAGGAAGCGTCACAGTAAAGCGTTCCCCCTGCAGCGGTCCTGACTCTACAGAGAGCACGACGCTCGGGAGCTTCGGCTTTAGAGGGGGAGTTTTGACAGGCTCTTCGAATTCCACCACTAAAGGCTTGGACGATTTCTCCGGCTCTATTTCAGGCCTGCCTTCCGGATTCTTATCGGGCATTGGCGATTTCTCCCGATCAGCTTTACGCCTGTCTTGCAGATAGCCTACCGTAAGAAGTCTATAAAGTGAATCTTTGTCAAGCTGGCTTGAATCCTCTGCCATGTGTGTATTCATGTCGCGGAAAATGTAGGCCTGTACGTCAGCTCCAGGTTGAAATGCATACAGCAGCATCTCTTCGTCGATGGTCATTCCTTCAGGTCGCTTAAACGCCAGATCGGCATAGTAAGCAAGAGTGCCTTTTCCATCCTTGAAAAAGAAAAAATTTGTCTTCTTGTCACAGCAAAGAGCAATCATTGCATGTGCGCCAACCTCGCCGATCTGCCGCAGGATGTTTTCAAAATCAAGTAGAGAAGGTGGTGCTTTGACGGCTGGTTCTTCCTGCAGAAAGAGCAGCAAGCTTTTCATGAGAACCGGATCCGTCTCGCAGAGGGAAACGGACATGAAACCATCGGCGTATTTCGCCAGATACCTGCCAAGCTCCTGGATAGTGTAAGCGACCGGCTTGCTGTCTGCGAATCTGCTGGCAGCATAGGGGGTTCCATTAAAGAACAAGAGAAAATGAATACAATCATCTCCTGTAAACTTCAGGTAACCCGTAAAGGGGGGATTCACGGAGTAGGCCGTCTCCAGCATACTGAGCAACAGGTCACGGGTAAAAGGAAAATTATCGTAGAGAGATTTCTGCCGGGGGAACTTGTAGCTGTCCATGTTTCGGCTTCTTTCGTATATTAGTTGCGATGCACGCTCGGAGCTACCGAGAGCTTGTAGCATTAATTATATCCGATTCAACAATTTCTTAAAGAGATTTCTGTTTCCCGACAAAATTAGTAGCCATAACTGTTTCCCACTATTCTGACTGCACATTAAATCACGCCGCAACGCTTCATAATAGCGGCAGTATTATTGCCAAATCCCGAGGCTCTTGCAAAAGTCCTTATCACCCTTCGATAAGCTCAGGGCTAACGGGTTTTTCTTGCTGTAACCGGCTGATATTCAGTTCGTGGCGAGTTTGTCGAACCATGGACAGAATACTTTTGCATGAGGCTCTCCTTATAAGCTTTATCCTGCCTGGATATGTCTCCGCATCCGCAATGTGTGTGCTCTGCACTTCAATTAATAATTGCTTTACCACGTTCTATAAAGTTGATACTGTTCCACACAAAAGCAGTATGGTTGGAGATTGCCCTATGAGCACCATTGCGTCCATTGACCTCTCACAATACATCGGTGCAAATATCGGAACTGTTACCCTGGTCAAGTTACTGGGCCAGGGATCTATGGGAGCCGTTTTTATCGGTTATCAGGCCACGCTCAAACGGCAGGTTGCCGTCAAAATCCTCCCCAAGCTACTTGCAAGCAGCACACGGGCCCAGCAGATGTTTCGCGATGAAGCCGAAACGGTCGGGATCCTTACCCATCCAAATATTGTCCCTGTGTTTGATATGGGAGAGAGCAGCGATTTCTTTTTTCAAGTAATGCAGCTGGTTGTCGGTCAAGACCTGAGAACAATCATCGTCAGGGCTCGCAAACACCCGGTTCCGACCAAGCGGATTCTTCCTGTTTCGGAAACGGTCCCGTATATCTGTCAGATCCTTGATGCCCTTGGGTATGCCCATGAGGAAGGTGTTTTTCATCAGGACATCAAACCGGCGAATATTCTTGTCGACGACAGATTCAAGCGTCCCCTCGTGGCAGACTTCGGCATCGCCCGGACTCTTTGGGCTGAATACAGGTCTACGCAGATGGTGGTCGGGACACCGATGTACATGTCGCCCGAACAGGCAGCCGGCGCAGAAGTTGACGGTCGGACCGATATCTACTCCGTCGGTGTGATGCTTATGGAGATGACGGCAGGCCTGTTACCGATTCAGAAAGAACCACTTGCTGATATGATCAAACGCAAGCGCAACGAGCCGGACACGTTCTTTACCGCCCGGCCATCTGAAATTAATCCCTCGATAGACAGTGAACTCGAGGCGATAATTTTCAAGGCCTTGGCGAGGCACCCCGAAAATCGGTTTGCAAACTGTCTGGAATTTAAAACAGCCCTCGACGTCTACGTTCGCAGGAGAGGGCTGAGTCAGCTTGTCTGATGTATTACTTGAATCCCAGGGGCGTTACTTGATATGTCACAAACCACGATCGATATAAAGCAGGCATTACAGATTGCCCGGCCATTCAACCTGGCATTCAATAATGCGTTTATGTACGGGGGAAGTCACCAGACTACCAAAGATAGCGCTGCTGCCTTTTATCGGTTGCTGCAGCCGTTTCTCACCAGTGCAAGCAATATCACGGTGAGCGTCGACCGGGGTTCTGTCTTTATCGAGAGCCATTGCGTGGACAAAGTGGTGAGCGTTCCTCGCATAATCAGCCGGTTCACTAAAACCGGCGTCCAGTCTATAACCTTTGACAGGGATGCTACCCAGGAAAGTGTTCAGGCACTGTATTACGTAATGGGCGCACTGTCAGAATTTCAAAACGTCGATCAGATGCAGACATACCTTCGTGATGCGCGTATTTCGGGTGCAAGAATCAATTATGTCGTCTATCAGAAAGTCACTCTTGACGACACGGTCGTTGATAAAATCACCTTTTCGGAAACACAACTGCTGTTGAACAGCCAAAAAGAAACCTATGTTCAGGCGGATCCGGAGAAGATCCTCAAGGAATTTTCGGAAATCCTCTCTCTGCAAAATTCCACACCTGGAAATGTCGTTTCTGCTGAAACAGGAGCTTCTGACACTTCCGGGGCCTCCCGGATCGATTATGGCGCCTTCATCTCCTCTCAAATAAAATCACTCAATAATCAGCTCGCGGCAGCCGAGGAATCAACAGACGCTACAGCACCGACTCCGGCTGAAATGCTCGAGAACATCTACAAGCTCAAAGAGAATGTACTCGAAAACATCAGAATCCAAAGAGAAACGGGAAAGCTGACGGCCACGGATGAACTTGCCATAAACGAGATAAACCAGATCAGTTACCAGGTTATTGTACGGCTGATCAAGGAGGAATACCGAAACGATCGCACCATTTCCGTTAAGCGGCTGGCTCAGATTATCCGGCGTATGCTGCCGGACATCAAAGAGTTGAAATATCTGCTGCCACAGCTTAAAGACGGTCTTTTTGCTGAAGGCATGTCGCCCGCCGATTACCTGTCACTGGTGAAGGAACTGAACAAAGAGCTTGATAGTGATGGCTTAATTCAGATTTTGATTGAGGCATCCGACCAGGTCGGGCTCACATTCAAAGAATTGCTTGACGGTATCAAGGATGCCCCGGAAGAAGCGGCCAGGATCATCGTACTGGCTGCAGAATTAAAGAAAGGCGGCGTCAAGGCTGATGACGAACAGATGTCAACAGTCTTGAGCGACTACATCGAAAAAGTGAGCCGGGCCCTGGCGCTGGAATCACCCGAAGCTGCAACCTCCAGCGGCGGAAGGATGCTTAAATCGGCTGTCACAAGAATTGAGCGGGAAATTCTTGATCGTTTGAAAGCACAGAATATCGCTTCGAATACGGTATCTGAGGTAGCAGAAAAACTGGCCAGCCAGTTTTCCGAAACCGTTTCTATGTTGCACGGAGACTGGATCAGAACAAACCTCACTCGTTTGGAAAAACCGACTGATGACATGCTGCTTTCAATTATTGAGCAGGTAGCTGAGCGTGGACAAGGG
Source organism: Geobacteraceae bacterium (assembly GCA_016720395.1). GTDB lineage: Bacteria > Desulfobacterota > Desulfuromonadia > Geobacterales > Pseudopelobacteraceae > CAIPTY01. Next base: position 248,902 of record JADKKR010000002.1, read on the forward strand.
GGTGGGGTTACCGAAGAGATTCAGGCCGTTCTGATTTCCCATGGTTTTTCTGCCGAGACGATAGACACGATTGTCAAAAAAGCCCAGCAACGTGCCGCCGAGGCAATAACCCATGAAATAGAACTCCCCGAGGGGGTCATGAATGCCCGCGAGATGCTGTTTTTTCTGGATCGTGAAATCAAGAGGAACCTGCGTTATAATGCTCCCTTCTCGACAATCCTGATCACCTATGAGCAGATCGTTGACCTGCGGACATTTACCACGATGGATCTGACCCGGGACATGCATATCCAGCTGACCAACCAGTCGTTACTGTTTCTCAACGACATGAGAAAAATGGAACTGGATCTTCTTGGCATCATTACTATTGATGATTCGAAAGTTCCCTTTCTCATACTTCCGATGGCTGACTCATCAGGTGTGCTGTTTGTGAAAAGGAGAATTGACAAGGAGTTCCCGTGCCATGAATTTCTTGTTGATGACATAACCGTTCATATTGTGCCGAAGGTCATGGTGTCGAGCTTTAGTAAAAAGCGGACCCCTGACATGGATTCCTATGTAGAAGCACTGCATCAGCTGTATACTCAACCGAAACAGCAATGACAACAGCCACGATGATCTCCGCCCACGCCACACACCCAGGACTTGTCCGCCAGAACAACGAAGATTGCATCCTCACGGATGACAAGTGTGGAATCTATCTGCTTGCAGACGGTATTGGCGGGCATAATGCCGGCGAAGTGGCCAGTTCCCTGGCCGTTGAAACAGTCTATCGGACATTGCGATCAAATATCGCACATACTGCGGTTGATGGATATTTTGAGCTTATGGTGCATGCCATGCATGCCGCTCATTGGGAGATAAGCACCAAAGCACAGTCAGACCCGGCGCTTATGAGAATGGGTACAACCCTCGTCGTTGCCGTTGTGCGGGAGAATAAGGCCTATATCGTTAACGCCGGAGACAGCCGGTGCTATTTGTTCCAGAGCGGCCCCTGTGCCGATTTTGACCCTCTCCTTGAAAGTATGGGAAATAAAATCAAGCGGCTGACCCACGATCACACCGTGGGTGATCTGCTGCTGGCAAGGGGCGTTGCTATCGGAATGATTCCAAAGAAACAATTTCACACACTGACCAAGTCAATTGGCTGCGGAAGTCCTCCGTACCCGGATTTCAACATTGTTGAAATCAAGCAGGACGATGTGCTCCTGATCTGTTCCGACGGCCTGACCAATATGCTGACAGACGCTGAAATCGAAGCCGTTCTTTCACATGGCGAGGACAGCCTTGATTCACGTGCTGCAGCACTTATTGACGCCGCCAATGCAAACGGCGGCAGGGATAATATTTCCATCGTACTGGTAACATCCCCGTAAACCGGCAGCTGTTCGATTATCCCGCTTCATCATGATGCAGAAGATCTCATTACGTTACCGCGAAGGCCGGGATATTCTTGACAACAGGGCCGGTAACCGGAATGCTCGGTCGATACCTCAAATCAGGCGGTTTTTAGCGGCCTGCCGATCAGCAGCAGCACTACGCTGTGCAATAATCAGGCTTACACGGCCGAGGTGCAGGATGTGACTGGCAGTTCTCGGGTCGGCATCGAACTTGCTATGCTGTGGTATACGTCAGAATTACATGAAAGGAGTTTCCTATGAAAAAATCTGTTCTGGTCCTTGTGGCTGTCCTTATCACGGCAGCCTCGTCTGTGCAGGCTGAGACGAACGTCAATGTCAGCATCGGTGTCCCTGTCCCGCGGGTGGTCGTGTCCGGTCCCCCGGCGGTTCTTTTTGATGTGGAACCGTTTTTTCTCGCTCCTTCGCGTCTCGGCTTCTATGTAGGGGTGGACACACCCTATGACATCATCTTTAGTTCGGACTACTACTATCTGTACTATGGCAACAGCTGGCATCGCTCCCGCCATCACAACGGCCCCTGGGCCGTTGTGCCCTACCGGCAGCTGCCGCCGGGAATCCGCAAGCATCGTATCGAACAGATCCGTTCGTACCGGGACCGGGAGTATCGCGTCTATCGTGGTGACCGTGACCACTACCGCGGGCGCAGCCACCGCCCCGGGCATGAGCGGAAGGAAGAGTGGAAAGACGATCGCCGGCACGACAGGCAGGAAATCAAAGAAGAGCGCAGGCGTGAAAAGGAAGATCGAAAGGAAGACCGTCGTGACAGGGATCGTGGCCGCCATGGCCGTGACTGAACCGGGCTGAATTCGACGGGGGGCTGCTTGCCCCCCGTCTTTTTTGTTGGGGTAGTATGGTCAGCCGCGGACCACGATACCTTCCGTCAGCGCAAACTCAATGAAATCTCCGGCGTCAACGGCCGGTATACCGATCCCGGTGGCCACGTCTCCGGCGGCTGACGAGCCGTCCAGCCTCTCCAGGAGGCGGAAGTAGGTTTCACAGAGAGATTCCGTACACACACCTTCCACGCTTGGATAGATGACAGCCCATGACCCTGTCGGTCGAAGCCTGTCACTGATCCCCCGCACATCCGCCGTACCGAACTCCAGAACATCAAGGATTTCATAACGGAATACCGCCAGCCTGGCTGAATCTGCCAAGCGTAACGGCATCTTCAGCAGTTGATGTTGACTCTGTCTCTGTTTGGGAAGCGGGGGCGGCGGTGTCATCAGTGCTGCTGCGTAGTGATAATGGTAATCCACCAGGTCAAGCAGTGCCGGCAGAAAACGTTTCAGTCGTTTGGCAGAGAACTGTGCCGTCAGGAAGTCCCGTTGAATCTGCCAGATCTGTTCATCAGTCAGGTCGGATTCGCTGGTTCCGGCTCCCCGTGCCGCTTCCAGCCACTCCGCGAATCTCTGCAGGAATTCCGCCGGCCGCAGGCCGAACGTATGGAGCATCCCGTTGAACCAGGCCACCGCACGGCCACGGGTATAGAAGATGTCACAGGCGGTTGCCAGGCAGAGAGCCTTCTGCATATCCTCTGCGCTGAACGTCGGTGAAGAAGCCAGTGTATAGGGTGGGGCCGGAAGATGTTGCAGGCCGATAGCTTCGGAACGTAGCGCCAGTGCCGTTCCCGGCAGTATCGCCAGCGGAAAGATGTCAAGGTGATTGGGATAGAGCCCCAGGGCAAAATCGAGGCTGTCCCGGAATCCGGCCAGCGTGTCACCCGGCAGGCCGTACATCAGGTCAAAGCCAAAGGTTGCTCCGGCCTCGTTCAGCAGCATGGTGCGGCTGACAAAGTCATCCCGCCGGAAGGTTCGCCCGACCTGTTTCAGTACCTGCGGATCGGAGCTCTGCAGACCGATCTGCAGCGAGCAGGTTATGCCGGCAAAGAGCCCGGCCATCTCGCGATCGATAAACTCGCTGCGAACCTCGAAATGAAAATGGATCAGCGGAGCGATCTTCCCGATCATGCGCAGAATTACCTTGGCGCGCCGCTGATCCTGGTTGAAGGTTGAATCCAGGACGAAAATCTGGCTTACTCCGCGGCTGACGAAGTGCCGCAATTCGGCTTCGATCCGCTCCAGTGAAAAGCGTCGCACACCGTGGCTGTCACGGGAGTCGAAGCAGAAGTCGCAGGAAAAGCCGCAGCCCCGCGACAACTGCCAGAGAATTCCCGGATAGCTTCCGGCATCGATAATGCCGTTCAGCCAGGGGGAGGGGATAGCGTCCAGGTCGTTGACCGGAAACGCAGGGGTCAGGGAGATAGCGCCTGCTCTTCGTGAGGCAACTCCCGGGAGGTCAGCGACAGCACTGCCTTTTGACAGCTGCGTACAGAGGGAGGCAAAGGGGCCCTCACCCTCGCCGGAGATCAGCAAATCGAATGCTGTTCCGGCCAGTATGCCCGACGGGTCGGCAGTGGCCTCCGGGCCGCCGGCAACGGTGGTTATCCCCGGCAGGCGCCGTCGCAGTTCATCTGACAGCGCTCCGCACATTTCGCGATTCCAGACATACAGGGAGAAGCCGACCAGATCGGGACGAAGCGCGATCAGCCTGTCAACGCAGTCGGAGCAATCCTGGCCCAGGTAAAAATCAGCCAGTTCCACGTCAGCTGACGAGGCTTGCGGGACAGTTGTCAGATAGCTCTTCAGGAAAGCGTTGGCCAGGGGAACGGCCTGGGGAGACGGGTAGGGATGAATGGCTACAAGGATTATGCGCATGTTTCATCCTTTCCGGTGAGCGGCAGCAGCCAGACCCGGGGGGCCATGCCGTAGTTCCAGGCCAGGCAGAGCCTGCGGTAGCCGGAGAAGAGCAGCGCTTCGCCTCCGCACTGCAGGATGATCGGTGCCGGTAATCTCAGTGTTCCCTGTCGCTGCAGGGCATCCTCCATCAGGGAGTAGTTTCTGCGGTAGCCGCGTTTGGCCTTGGCCAGATAGCGGGCATAGTCGTCATAGCTGCTGTAGGAGAGCGCCACCGGAATCCCGTTGATCTGCCCCGAACGGGGATAGGGTGTCAGGCGGCCGGAGTCGAAACAGGACAGGATCTGCTCCCAGCCGATCCCGTGACGGCGGTAGAAGTCCTGCTTGTCAGGATGGGTGGTGAATTCCCATTCTTCACATGACAGTTCCGGCTTGACCCAGGTTATGGTGAGGCTGGAGATTGAGCGCATGTCGTCTTTCGAAAGAAGAGTCAGGGTTTAATCCCGTTTAACAAAAAGCTGGCTCTCACAGAGCACACAGAGTACACGGAGTAAAAAACATACTGCAGAAGAGTTCGGAAGGTGTATCGTTTTTGATTCTCTCTGTGCCTCGCTTAGAAGCGCCTACTTTTGGCTGTGAGCTTGAGCGAACGCAGTGAGCGGGTGAGAGACGAATTTGACCGTTACTCCAGTGTGGAGCGCTGTTTTTTGCGCTGCGACATAATCTTCTTCTCGGTCAGGCGCTGCTCTTTGGCCCGTCTCGGTACTTTGGTGGCGATACGCTTCTTCTCTTTGCGCTCCCGTCGTTCCAGTGCAGCCTGCAGGCGCACCATGGCTTTCTCGCGGTTCTGTAGCTGCGAACGGCTCTCGGAAGCCTGGGCCACGATGCCGGTCGGCAGGTGGCGGATGCGCACGGCCGAATCGGTGGTGTTGCGGTGTTGTCCGCCCGGTCCGGAGGCACGGTAGAACTCAACTCGAAGGTCTGTATCCCGGATCTCAATAGTCATGGTTTCTCTCAGAAGTCATCTCGGAACCTGACCAGCAGGTAGCAGCACCCCGCACCGCCCGCCAGCATGAGCAGATCGCGACCCCATGGAATCGGCAGGTCGAGCATGGAATAGATCACCGGGTCGAGGAGTGCCGTGGTCAACAGGCCGACCGCACCCCAGGTGAGCAGCTTTTTCAAGGTAGTCGGATTCCTTTCAGCATCCGTGTCAGGACACGGTCCAGGGATGAGGCGAAGCGCTGCCGGTCAGTATTGCTGAACTGGCCAGGCCCACCCTGGATCATGCCCGCTCCGCGCAGCTCCTGCATCAGGTCGCGCATGGAGAGGCGTTCACCCACGTTCTCCTCGGTATAGAGCTCACCGCGCGGGTCAAGACCCAGCGCACCCTTCTCGACGATGCGGGCCGCCAGCGGGATGTCGGCGGTGACCACCAGATCCTGCGGCGTGGCCTGTTCAGCGATATAGTCATCGGCCGCGTCGAAGCCGTCGGCTACCACGACCGAGGATACCAGGGCCGAATGGTGTTTGTGCAGCGAGGTGTTGGCCACCAGACAGACCGGAATCTCCAGTCGTTCGGAGGCGCGGAAGACGATCTCCTTGATGACCCGGGGACAGGCATCGGCATCGATCCAGATTTTCATGTATTCCCTGCCTTCACGTCCTCATGCTTCACAATAGAAAACCCCGCAGAAACAGTTCCGGCGGGGTTTTCCGACAATCCCTGCTGATCAGTAATCAGACCCCGATGACTTCCTTGACACCCGGAATCTTCTCTTTCATGGCCCGCTCGATACCCATCTTGAGGGTCATGGTGGACATGGGGCAGCTGCCGCAGGCGCCTTTCAGCCGAACCTTGACGATGCCGTCTTCGGTCACTTCCACCAGCTCCACATCACCGCCATCGGCCTGCAGGCCGGGGCGAACCATTTCCAGAACTTTCAGTACTTCTTCTCTCATGACTGTTCTCCTTTAGAGTATAAGTAGTTCATCGCTGAAACCGGATCAATCCGAATTATCCGAGATGAAGGGTTATGTTTCTCCCAGCGGCAGCCCGGGCTCGGTCAGGTGCTCCGGCCGCATGGCTTCTTCCAGGTCCGCTTCCGGCATCAAGCCCCGTGCCAGCACGATCTCCCGGATGGAGCGGCCTGTGGCAACCGATTCCTTGGCCACTTCGGCAGCTGCGTTGTATCCGATGGAGGGGGCCAGCACCGTCACCAGTCCCAGGGAATCCTCCAGGTAGCGCCGGCAGCGCTCTTCATTGGCTGTAATTCCAGTAATACATGAATCGGTGAATTTCTGCACGCAATTCTTGAGCAGCTCCATGGAAAACAGCAGGTTATAGGCGATCAGCGGCATCATCACATTCAGCTCGAGCTGACCGGCCTGGACCGCCAGCATGACCGCCTGATCGCATCCCATAACCTGGTAGCAGACCATGTTGGTCATCTCGGCCATGGACGGGTTGATCTTGCCCGGCATGATCGAGGAGCCGGGCTGGACGGCCGGCAGGCGGATCTCGTCCAGTCCGGTCCGTGGACCGGAGGAGAGCAGTCGCAGGTCATTGGCGATGCGTCCGGTCGTGACCGCGGAGCGCCGCAGAGCCGAAGAGAGTGCCAGAAAGGGGTCCATGTTCTGCATGGCCTCAAACAGGTCAGGAGCGGCGGTCACCGGGAATCCGGTGGCCGTTTCAAGTTCCTTGATGATGGCTGTGATATAGGCCGGCTGGGCATTGAGGCCGGTGCCGACTGCCGTGCCGCCGATGCCCAGTTCGAGCAGTGCCGGGATGCAGGACTCAAGACCTTCGCGGCTCCTGCGGATCGCCGAGGCATAGGCGTTGAACTCCTGTCCCAGTCGGATCGGGACAGCGTCCTGCAGATGGGTACGCCCCGATTTCAGGATATGGTCGAATTCGCCTCCCTTGGCGGCCAGGGAGTTCTCCAGTCCTTCCAGCGCCTCCAGCAGGGGATCAAGCATCTCCAGAGAGGCCAGGCGGATGGCTGTGGGGATCAGATCGTTGGTGGACTGGGCCATGTTGACATGGTCGTTGGGGTGCAGGGTCGTGAAATCCCCTCGCTTCCGTCCGAGCAGTTCCAGGGCACGGTTGGCCAGGACTTCGTTGACGTTCATGTTATGGGAGGTCCCGGCCCCGGCCTGGAAGGGATCCACCACAAACTGGTCGGCCAACCCTCCGGCCAGCACCTCATCGGCGGCAGCGACGATAGCGTCGCCGATATCGGTCGGCAGTCTGCCGGTAGACATATTGGCCCGTGCAGCACATTTTTTTATGATCACCACGGCCCATACAAAGGCCGGGTGCGGCTTGAGTCCGGAGATAGGGAAGTTTTGCAGCGCCCGGGCCGTCTGTGCCCCAAAATAGGCCTCGGCCGGAACTTCCATTTCTCCCAGGGAGTCTTTTTCAATGCGGATGGACATAGGCACCTCCAATCAACAATCCGGAAATTTGGTTGTGAACGACAGATATTGTTGGTATTGTTTCTGCCTGTTTTTAGCATACAACTGTGCCGACAAAAAGCATATCATTCACTGTCGGCCATTGAATTTTGGGAGGTTTCATGCAGATAAAGTTCGGTACCGACGGCTGGCGCGGTTTGATTGCCCGCGATTTTACCTTTGACAACCTGTCGCTGGTGGCGCAGGCAACCATGGATTACCTCAATCGCGAGGGTCTGGGGGACAAACCTCTGGTGATCGGCTACGACCGGCGCTTTCTGTCCCGCGACTTTGCCCGGCGGGTGGCGGAGGTGGCTGCCGGAAACGGTATCCGTGTCTGCCTGACCGACGGCTATGCGCCGACACCGGCTGTGTCCTGGGCGGTTCATGATCTGGGCGCCGGGGCGGGGGTTATGATCACCGCCAGCCATAATCCTCCCGAATACAGCGGCTTCAAGGTCAAGGAGGCCTACGGCGGCTCGGCCCGGCCGGCCACCACGAAGATCCTGGAAGAGATCGTCGCCTACAACGTTGCCAATGGCCGGCGGGTGGTGGACTGCCCGTTCGAGGAGGCCCTGCGCAAGGGGCTGATCCAGATGTTCGACCCCTGCGAGAGCTACTTCCACCAGATCAACCGTTATGTGGATCTGAACCTTATCGCCAGGGCCGGTATAGCGGCGGTGGTCGATCCGATGTACGGGGCCGGCAGCGGCTTTATCCCGCGCCTGCTGAGTGGTGTCGATGAGATCCACGCTGCCGAGAACCCCGCATTCGGCGGAATTCCGCCAGAGCCGATCGGCGATAACCTCATGGAACTCTCCGCCCTGCTGAAGAACGGCAGATACCAGGTCGGCCTGGCACTTGACGGCGACGCCGACCGGATCGGGGCCGTGGACGAGACCGGCGAGTTCTTCTCCTCCCACTGCATCTTTACCGTCATCCTGCGTCATCTGATCGAACACAAGAATCTGCGCGGCGGGGTTGTCAAAACCGTCTCCACTACCCGCATGATCGACCTGCTGGCAGAAAAATTCGGTCTGCCGCTCTACGAGACCCCCATCGGCTTCAAACACATCTGTGAACTGATGCTGGCCGGGGACATCCTGATGGGCGGTGAGGAGTCGGGCGGTCTGGGGGTCAAGGGGCATATCCCCGAGCGGGACGGCATCCTGATGGCCCTGCTGCTGCTGGAGGCCATGGCGGTCAGCGGCAAGGGGCTGCGGCAGTTGCTCAATGAAACCATGGACGAGATAGGACATTTCTTCTACCGTCGCATTGACCGCCGTATAGAGGACAGCGCCAAGGAGCAGCTGATCAACAGCCTCACGGCGGAACCGCCGGCTGAGATCGCCGGCAGGAGGGTCAGCGGGACCAATTTCAGCGACGGATTCAAGTTCATCTTCGAAAACGGCGACTGGCTGCTGATCCGCCCGTCCGGCACCGAACCGGTGCTCCGCCTCTACAGTGAAGCTTCCGAAGCTGACCAGGTGGATCGACTGCTGCGCGCCGCCGGTGCCATCGCCGGGGTTTAGTGTCCCGTGCGGCTAATTCATTCCTTTTATTTCCGGCTCTTTTGGCCTTCGGCGGCGTTGCGACTCCTCGACATAGTCCTGGCTATGCCTGCGTCGCCGCGCCTGGCCGGAACCCAAAATATCCCGGAAATAATGCGGTTCATTAACCGTACGGGACACTAATCGTGTGGAGCGGACATATCCAGGCGCTTTCATCCCGCTGGGTGGTCCGCTTTTCCAAAGGTCGTAAACCGGTTTCCATCCGCCGCAACGTTTTCCGGCTCTCCATGCCGGTGCTGCTCTCCTCGCTGTTCCAGCGCCTGGTCTCCATAGTCGACATCTTTCTGACCGGCGGCCTGGGGGCCGCCGCCATTGCCGCCACCGGCCTCGGCCAGCTCCTGGTGTTCGTCACCATGACCGTCTTCTGGGGGCTCTCCACCGGAACCACGGTGGTCATCGCCCACCTCTGGGGGGGCGGCCGGCGCGAGGATGCCGGCCGGGCCGCATTCGTGGCCTGCCTGGCCTGCCTGGTGATGACGGCCGTCTGCAGTCTTGCCGGTTCTGTCTGGGGGCCTGACATGGCCCGCCTGATGGGAGCCGCACCCGATGTGCAGGTACTGGCCGCCGAATACACCCGCCTGATTTTCCTCTGGCTGATCTGGACCACCGGCCTGAACTGTCTTTCGGCAGTCATGCACGGTGCTGGCGACACCCGGACCCCGATGGAGGCCATCATCCTGGTCAACATCCTCCACGTCCTGTTGGCCTGGCCGCTGATCTACGGCAGGCTGGGGATGCCGGCACTGGGCGTCAAAGGGGCGGCAATCGCCATCAACACCTCCGAGTTCGTCGGCTTTGCCTACCTGCTGATTCAGGCGCTGCGCAAGAAGTGTATCACGTTCAGCCGCCCCGATATTCCGCTCTTCGGCCGTATCTGGCGGGTGGGGTGGCCGGTGGCGCTGGAGCGTATCGCCCAGCAGAGCGGCCAGCTTTTCTACTCCAGCTTCATCATCGGCTACGGCACGACCGCCTATGCCGCTCACCAGATCGGCCTTTCTATCGAATCACTCTCCTTCATGCCCGGTGCCGGCATGGGCATTGCCGCAGCCACGCTGATGGGGCAGTCACTGGGGGCCGGCAAGATCCGCCGCGCCCGCATCAGCCATGCAGAGGCCCTGCGCATGGCTGTGGGTGTCATGACTGTCATGGCCCTGGTGTTCTTTTTTGCCCCCCATTACCTGATGGGACTCTTTACGCACGATCCGGATGTCATAGAGAAGGGGGGCGTCTTCCTGCGGCTGGTGGCCTTTGCCCAGGTGCCGCTGGCAGTGTCCTTCGTCTATGCCGGCAGCCTGCGCGGCACCGGTGATACCTTCTATGTCTTCATCGTGACGCTGGTCGCCATGTGGGGGATCCGGGTGGCGCTCTCCTGGGTGGCGGCAAGCTGGCTGCATCTCTCGTTGTATATGGTATGGGGTGTGTTCCTGATCGACTGGTATTTCAGGGGGGCGGCCTTTGCCTGGCGCTACCGGCGGCGGGACCTGCACAGCGTGGTGCTCTGACGGGAAAGAGCGGATGCTGCTGCTGGCTGACGGATCAGAGCGATCTCTCAATTCATCCCATAAAAAGCAGTTTAACACAGAGGCACAGCCAAAAGTAGGCGCTTCTAAGCGAGGGCACAGAGGAAACATCAAAACAAATCAGATGGTTACATCTTGTCATAAACGTGTGTGCTTTACCTGCAGGCTGATACGTGCAATGGAATTTTCTTCAATTACTTTTCAGTGTCCTCTGTGACTCCGCGTTTCGATTGACGTTTCAGATTAATTTACGGTGTACCCTCCCGGATCTCCTGCCCAGGGCTGACGAAGGAGATGCCTTGCCCGCCGCTGGCGCCGATCATGACGCACTCGATGACCGGTGCGTTGATGATCCGGTCGGCTTCCCAGCGGACGATGAAGTTGGCGCCGAAGCCGCCGCTCATATCCCGTTCCTCGATGTGGACATCGGTCGAGGCCAGCGGTCCCAGTAGCTGTGGCCGTTTCAGATGGCGTCGGACCAGCCTCCCGTCGGTGTCATAGTAGTCGATGGCGGTAATCCGCAGTGAGGCGGCAGGATCGGTGCTCCTGATGGCCAGGGTCGCCTCCAGAGGCAGTGGTCGCTTGCGGGGGCCGCTGATGATATTTGAGTAGACCGGCACATAGACGGTCTGCTTTTGCGAAAGCCTGATGTCGGCTGTCGATGACCAGCCTTGTGTGGGCAGCATCGCGACAGCCAGCCAGAGTGCGGTCGACAGAAATGCGCCGGTAATTCTCACCTGATTCCACATATCCCCTCCTTTTCAGCAACGTAGTGCGTACGGCAGATCCTCATGATTTGTGCCCTGAGTCTGCGGGGCCGTGCGCCGGCTCGAACAGGTGTCCGGCAGCCGCCAGCTGTTCGGGCGTCCCCAGCACCAGCACCATATCTCCCTCATGCAGCTCCCAGACCGGATCGGGGTTGGGAATCATCTCCTCGCCCCGCTTGATAGCCAGGATACTGGCTCCCGAACGGCTTCGCAGGGTACCTTCCCGCAGGCTCTCTCCCTCCAGCAGTGCGCCTTTGCGCACCTGAAAGGAGGCAATCTCGGCGCCGGTCAGATAGCTGCCGATGCCCACGGCATGACTGTGGCGGCGGCTGATGCCGCGCAGCATCTCGTAGCCGTCGCGTCGTACGTCGGCCACGCAGTGTTCGATGTCGTCCTGGGGCACCAGGAAGGTGCGCAAGACCCTGGCCAGTATCTCGATCGAGGTTTCGAACTCCTCCGGAATCACCTCGTTGGCCCCCAGCTTGTAGAGCGGCTCCACTTCAGCGATGTAACGGGTCCTGACGATGATCCGCACGGTCGGGTTCATGGCCCGCACCTGGGCTGCGATGCGCCGACTGGCGGCGGCATCCGAGATAGCGATCACTACGACGCGGGCTGTCTCCACCTGGGCATGGGAGAGTACCTCCTGGGTGGAGGCATCGCCGAAGATGATCCGCTGACCACGCTTCTTTTCTGCAGCCACGGTGAAGGGATTGGTCTCGATGGCCACGTGGGTGATCTTCAGATGACGCAGGACCTTGGCCAGGTTGCGGCCGTTGAAACCGTAACCGACGATAATGACGTGGTCGGCCAGGTGCAGCTTCTTCTCACCCCGTGCCAGCGAGCCGCGCCCGTGTAGCAGGGCTTTCGGCAGCAGGGCCGCCGACCGGTCGGCAACGCCCGGCGCCAGCCTGATCAGGAGCGGCGTCAGCCCCATGGTGGCGATGGAGGCCGCCAGAAAGATCTGGTATAGTTCAGGGGTCAAAAGGCCGTATTTCAGGCCGGCCTGGGAGAGAACAAAGGAAAACTCGCCGATCTGTGCCAGGGACAGGGCGGCGATCAGGGCAATGCGGTAGGGCACCCCCAGGCCCAGCACCGCGCCGCCGCAGACAACGGTCTTGACCAGCAGGATCGTGGCCACCACGGCGGCCACCGTCAGCGGTTGTCGCGCCACCACGGCCGGGTCGAGCAGCATGCCGACCGAGATGAAGAACAGGCTCAGGAAGGCTTCACGGAAGGGGATCAGGTCGCTCAGGGCCTGATGGCTGTACTCCGATTCCGAGATGGCCAGTCCGGCGATGAAGGCTCCCAGCGCCAGCGACAGGCCGGCCATGGCGGTCAGCCAGGCGGTGCCGAAACCGATGAAGAGTATGGTCAGGATAAAGAGTTCGCGGCTGCGGGTGCCGACCACCTGGCCGAAAATCCAGGGGATGGCGAAGCGTGACCCGAAATGTGCCGCCAGTACTACGCCGACCGCCTTGGCCCCGATCAGCAGCATCCCCTGCCATCCTCCGCCGGCCCCGCCTAAAAGTGGTGTCAGTAGCATCATGGGTACAACGCACAGGTCCTGGAAGATCAGGATGCCGAGGGCGATCTTGCCCTGGGGGGTGTCCATCTGCCCCGAATCCATCAGCAGCTTCATCAGGATGGCGGTGCTGGAAAGGGCTACCAGGAAACCGAAAAAGACCCCCTGGCTCCAGCCGTAACCCAGCGCCATGGTCAGTGCGCCCACGGCCAGGATCGTGACGGCCGTCTGCAGTCCGCCCCCCCACAGCACCAGCTGGCGGATGCGGACCAGTTCCTTGAGGGAAAATTCGATGCCGATGGTGAACAGTAGCAGCACCACGCCGATCTCGGCCATCTGCTCCACCTGATGGGCATCGTCAATCAGCCGGAATGCATGCGGGCCGGCCAGAATCCCGGTGGCCAGGAATCCCACAATAGAGGGGAGCTTCAGCCGCCGGAACAGGATCACCGTCACCAGTGCCAGGCCGAAAAGGATTTCAAGATCCTGAAGTGTCGAGAAGGCCGTCATGTCGCATGTTCCCTGTGGCAGAGCATTGAATATCTAACGGGCAGAAACATCCTGATTGGCGGCCTCCCCGCGGCAGTTGTCGAAGAAGACCAGTACCAGGGCCAGGATTAGCGGACCGGCAACGATACCCGAGAGGCCGAAGGCCAGGAAACCACCCAGCACACCAAAGACGATCACCAGAATCGGCAGTTTGGCCTTGCCGCTGATGAAAAGCGGGCGCAGGACGTTGTCAATGCTGCCGACCGCCAGGGCTCCCCAGGCGATCAGCAGGACGCCGTGCATGGTCTGACCCTGCATAAGCAGGTAGACCGCACCGGGCAGCCAGACCAGTGCGGTCCCTACGAAGGGAATCGGAGCGAAGAGCGCCATCAGCGTCCCGAACAGAAACGGCGACGGAAGTCCCGCCACCCAGAATCCCAGGCCTCCCAACGCCCCCTGGACCATGCAGGTCATGATCACGCCGAACATGACCGCCCCGAGCACCCGGGTGACCGTCCCGGTGATGGTGCTCCTCAGCTTCTCTCCGACGGGTACGACCTGCCAGAAGGCCTGCAGGGAGCGAGAACCGTCCTTGTAAATGAAAAAGAGGGTGATCAGCATCAGGGTCAGTTTGAACAGGAACCCGAAGAAATCCTTCACGATGCCGGTGGAATAGTTCAGCATGGCGGACAGCCCCTTCTTGAACGCGGGCAGCATCATGGACTCCAGGTCGAGGTTGAGAGAGCCGGTCAGGGGACGGATCCGCTCCAGCCAGGGCGCCAGGGAGGGATGATTGAGAATCTGTGCCGGTGCAAAGCTGGCAGGCCCGCTGGTTGTCCGCTCAAGGTACTGGTAGGCCAGCGCCACTTCTCCCGAGAGAGTGAAAATCAGTACGATCAGCGGCACGATGACCGCCATAACGACGGAGATCGTCATCAATGCCGCGGCGGTGATCTCGTGCCCCTTGCACCTGGCGAGCAGCTTTTCGTAAAGCGGATAGGTAATGACCCCGACGGCGCCGGCCCATACCAGCATCGCCAGAAATGGCGAAAGTATGCTGAACAGCAGGTAGCAGGACAGCAGTGCGGTGCTGAAGGTGGCCAGGGTGATGAAAAGGGTGCGATCCATACGGGACTCCTTCTGTTTTCAGGCGCGTTCCAGGCCGGCAAAACGGAGCAGAAGCTTCTTCGGCCCGACCGAGTTGAACCAGACAATGACCTTCTGGCCTTCACCGGTCCCTTCGATCTTGCGGATGGTTCCCACGCCGAACTTGGCATGGCGGACCTTCATGCCGATGCAGACCCCGTCATGCTCTTCGGGCGGTTCCGGCACCATCTCGATATCATCGAAGGCAGAGGTGACGGCCGCCAGGTTGTGTGATTTCCCCTCACCCGGCCTCTGGCCACCCTCTCCCGGAGGGCGAGGGTAAAAGGAATCCCCTCTCCCCGCGGGAGAGGGATAGGGTGAGGGGCCTCCACCGTCATCCAGCAGTTCCGCCGGTACATCCTTCAGGAACCGTGATGGAGGATTGCACTGCTCCTGGCCGAACAGGTAGCGCCGCCGCGCATTGAGCAGATAGAGCAGCTCCCGGGCGCGGGTCATGCCGACATAACAGAGCCGGCGCTCCTCCTCCATACCGTCCAGATCATCCAGGGAGCGTACATGGGGAAAGAGTCGTTCCTCCATGCCGATCATGAAGACGGCCCGGAACTCGAGCCCCTTGGCGGCGTGCAGGGTCATCAGGGTTACCGAAGGCTTGCCGGCCTCCCCCTGCTCCAGGTCCGAGACCAGTGAGACCTGCTCCAGGAATTCCGACAGGCCAGCTTCCGGGTTCTTTTCGACGAACTCCTCCATGGCAGCCAGGAGCTGTTCAAGATTCTCCAGGCGTTCTGCGTCCTCCGGGTCACGGCTCTCCTTCAGCCGTGTCAGGTAACCGCTCTCCTGCATGACGGTCTGGGCCAGCTGCGGCAGCTCGAGGCTGCCGGACAATTCCCGGAAACCATCCAGCAAGGTCGTAAAACCGGCCACTTTCCCGCGCGGACCAGACGTAAGGAGTGCCCCCTGAGTGGCCTGATGCATGGCTTCGTTGAAGGTGATGCCCTGTTGGCCGGCCAGTCCGGAGATCCTGTCCACCGTGCTGTGCCCGATGCCGCGGGCCGGAACATTGATGATGCGCTTGAGGGAAACCTCGTCAGAGGGGTTATCCAGAACGCGCAGATAGGCCAGGATATCCTTGACCTCCATGCGGGCATAAAAACGGACGCCGCCGACGATGTGGTAGGGAAGCGCCTCGCCCACCAGCGATTCCTCCACCAGCCGCGACTGGGCATTGGTGCGGTAGAAGACCGCCATCTCCTCCAGCGGGATCCCCCGGGCGCGGAGCCTGGCGATTTCACGGCTGACGTAGCGTGCCTCCTCCCGATCCGACTCGACCCGCTCGTAGCGGATCTTTTCTCCGGCCGGGTTTTCGGTCCAGAGCGTCTTCCCCTTGCGGCCGAAGTTCTGTCTGACCACCTCAGCGGCGGCGGCCAGGATGGTGGAGGTAGAGCGGTAGTTCTGCTCCAGGCGGATGATCCTGACACCCGGGAAATCCTTCTCGAACTCCAGGATGTTGCGGATATCGGCCCCGCGCCAGGAATAGATCGACTGGTCGTCGTCACCCACCACGCACAGGTTGCGGCGTTCCCCGGCCAGCAGGCGGATCAGGTTGTACTGTACCGGGTTGGTATCCTGGTATTCATCCACCAGGATCCACTGGAAGCGCTCCTGGTACTGGCGGCGAACATCAGGAAAATCGGAGAGCAACCGCACGGTCTGGATCAGCATGTCGCCGAAATCCAGGGCATTGCACTTCTTCAGGCGCTCCTGGTAGGCGGCGTAGACCTTGACGACCGTGGCGTTGTAGATGTCGCCGGTCGCCACCGAGTCGATATCCTCGGGGAACAGGCCTCGGTTCTTGTAGTCATCTATCCGCGTTCCGACCGCCTTGGGGGCGAAGCGTTTATCATCCAGATCCAGCTCCTTGAGGACGTCCTTGAGCAGGCGCTCGGAGTCGCGGTCATCGTAGATGGCAAAGGAGGAGAGGAAGCCCAGGTGATGAATATCGCGGCGCAGGATGCGGCCGCAGGCGGCATGGAAGGTGGCGATCAGCGGGATATCGCCCCCTCCCAGCAGCCGCTGGACCCGCTCGGCCATTTCCCGGGCGGCCTTGTTGGTAAAGGTCACCGCCAGGATGTTGCCGGGGCGGACATCATGGTTATGGATCAGGTTGGCGATGCGGTGGGTGATGACGCGGGTTTTGCCCGAGCCGGCGCCGGCCAGTATCAGCAGCGGGCCTTCGCCGTGCAGTACGGCTTCTTTCTGGGGCGGGTTGAGGTGTCTGAGAAGATCCATGTCGTCAGTTTTAGACGTTCAGGGCTGCAGCGTCAAGGGGATTGAGACACGGCAGGGCCGGAAGGAGCTCTCCCGGCCCTGTCGAATGCCCTAGTGTGGACAGTGCGGTCAGACCTGCTCGAAGTATGCCTGGGGATGTTTGCAGACCGGGCAGATCGTCGGGGCGTTTGTCCCTTCGTGGATGTGGCCGCATTCCCTGCATTTCCAGCTGACCTTCTCTTTGCTGGAGAAGACAGCCCCTGCCTCTACCTCTGCCAGCAGGGCGCTGTAGCGTTCCTGATGTACCTTTTCAATCCTGCCGATAGCCTCGAAATGGTAGGCAATGTCGTTAAACCCTTCTTCCCGGGCTTCCTTTGCCATACGGGGATACATGTCGTTCCACTCTTCCGATTCACCGGCAGCGGCCGCCTTAAGATTCTCGGCAGTGCTGCCGATCCCCTGAAGCAGCTTGAAGTGCAGCTTGGCATGCTCCTTTTCATTATCAGCGGTCTCCTGGAAGATGGCGGCGATCTTCTCGTAGCCTTCCTTTTTGGCGGCCGAGGCGAAGTAGGTGTACTTGTTGCGTGCCTGGGATTCGCCGGCGAAGGCGTCCTTGAGGTTCTTTTCCGTTTTGGTTCCCTTGATGTCAGCCATATGTGACCCTCCTGTCAGATGGTGTTGTTGCAGGTACTAAATCATAGCGCCAAAGATCCTGCTGTCAACTCTTTCCCGTGCCATGACGGCAATTTTCGGTTGCGGCGCTTCACGGGATGAAGTTATTTCTCAGATATCGTGGCAAATCGGGGCCGGGGTGTTTATAGTGTCTTCATGGAGCATGAAGCTGAACATACGTCCGCCGGAAACGACGATTGGCGGGAGATCCGCTGCGATGCCTTTGAATCCGGGGCTCCAGACGGCACACGTCAGCGGTATGCCCGCCAATGGGCCCTGGTGTTGGACGCCCGCTCAGTTCCCTGCCTGATTGAAGCCCGCGATGACGGCAGTCATCTGCTGGTGCCGGCGGAACACTATGAACGTGCCCTTCACGAACTGGACTGCTATCTCAGGGAGAATACCGACTGGCCACCCGTGCCCCCGCAGGCGCGGCCACTGTTCGAAAATACCCTGGCGACCTTTTCAATCCTGATCCTGCTGGCGACCTTCCACAACCTTACCCGATTAGACCTGTCACTGCCCGGTATATTGGCACCGGACTGGGTTTTCCTCGGCAATGCCCAAGCGGCGAAGATTCTGGACGGTCAATGGTGGCGGCTGGTTACAGCGCTCACGCTGCATGCTGATTGGGCCCATCTTTCCAGCAATCTGGCCATCGGCGGGATCTTCGTTATCTTCCTCTGCCGCGAGCTCGGCTCGGGCCTGTCCTGGAGCCTGCTTCTGAGCGCCGGTGTGCTCGGTAATCTGGTCAATGCCTGTGTGCAGTCCCCTGCCCACAGTTCCGTCGGGGCATCCACCGCCGTATTCGGTGCGGTTGGTATTCTGGCTGCGCTCAGCCTTGTGCGCCATCGCCACCAGCTGCAGCGCCGCTGGCCGCTGCCCGTGGCAGCTGCGCTGGCTTTACTGGCCATACTCGGGACAGAAGGGAAGAACACCGATCTGGGGGCACACCTGTTCGGGTTCGTCTACGGAGGATTTCTGGGCTTGATTACGGAATATCTGGTCGGCCGGCGCGGGAATCCGGGAACTGTTTTGAATGTCCTGCTGGCACTGATGAGTGCTGCAATTGTGGTGGGGGCATGGTGGATGGCGCTGCTGCAACACTGAATTCCCACCGCCCGCATCTCAGACAGCAAAAAGCCCGGCTGGGTGCCGGGCCTGGTGATCTGGTTGCAGTCAGGGTGTGTTCAGGCGTGGACCTTGAATGCCTCATGCAGGACGCGGACGGCAAGTTTCGTGTACTTTTCGTCAATCGCTACCGATACCTTGATCTCTGAAGTGGATATCATCTGGATATTGATGTTGTTGTATGCCAGGGCAGTGAACATGCGGGCTGCAACACCGGCGTGGTTTTTCATGCCAAGCCCGACAATCGAGACCTTGCTGATGTTCCGGTCGGCAATCACCTCCCGCGCCTGAAGCTCGTCGGCAATCCCCCTGGTAATCAGATGGGCTTTGTCCAGGTCGCTTTTTGAGACCGAGAAAGTGAGGTCGGCCAGGCCGGCCTGACTGACGTTCTGAACGATCATGTCAACCGAAATGTCCCTGTCTGCCAGGGCGGTCAGTATCCTGGCCGCCGTACCCGGCGTGTCGGGCACCCCGAGTACCGCGATCTTGGCCTCGTTTTCGTCAAACACGATCCCCGTAACGACAACACCTTCCATAGTTGTTTCCTCCCCGTTTATCAACGTACCGCGAGCGGTGCTGAAGCTCGAGCGTACATGAATGGTAACATTGTGCTTCTTGGCATATTCAATGGCGCGGATCTGAACGCCGCGCGCCCCCTGGCTGGCGAGTTCCAGCATCTCGTCGTATGAAAGCAGGTCTATCTTGCGGGCATCGCTGCAGACCTCGGGGTCGGCGGAGAAGATGCCGTCCACATCCGAGTACAGTTCGCACTGTTCCGCCCCGAGCGCATGGGCCAGGGCAACGGCCGATGTGTCGCCTCCGCCCCGTCCGAGAGTGGTGATGTTCCCGGCCCGGTCAATACCCTGAAAACCGGCCACAATGACAATGGCACCGAGGTTAAGGTCTGTGATGATCCTGTCCGGATTGATCTCTTCGATAGAAGCCCTGGAATGCAGGGAGTCGGTTATGATCGGCACCTGCCATCCGAGATAGGTTCTGGTCTTGTATCCCATGCACCTGATGCACAGCGCCAGAAGGCCCACTGATACCTGTTCGCCGGCGGAAATCAGCACGTCGTATTCGCGCCCCTCCTGGCCGGGGCACATCTCCTGGGCCATCTCGATCAGGCGGTTGGTTTCACCCGCTTTGGCGGAAATGACGACCACGACGTCGTTATTGTCGTTGTAGGAATCAATAACGCGCTGCGCGACCTTCTTGATCTGCTCCGGTGTGGATACTGCGGTTCCGCCGTATTTCTGTACAACACGTGCCATGCCTACCTCACGGTGAAAATTCTGATCAGAAAACACCCTCTGCCGCAGTGATAGAAAAAATGCCCAGCCTGATGGCCGGGCATTTGGTAAGAATAGCCTACTCTTATGCTTAAATCAAGCCATGAGCAACCATGGCGTTGGCAACCTTGATGAAGCCGCAGATATTGGCACCCAGTACATAATTGCCGGGTGCCCCGTACTCTTCTGCTGTCTCGAAGCAGTTGGCGTGGATGTTGACCATGATGTCTTCGAGTTTTTTCTCGGTAAACTCGAAGGTCCACGAGTCACGGCCGGCATTCTGCTGCATTTCGAGCGCCGAGGTGGCTACACCGCCGGCATTGGCTGCCTTGCCCGGACCGTAGGCGATCTTGGCATCCAGGAACACCTTGACTCCTTCCGGGGTGGTCGGCATGTTGGCGCCCTCTCCGACTGCGATACAGCCGTTCTTGACGAGAGTAGCTGCGTCCTTGCCGTTGATCTCGTTCTGTGTGGCAGAGGGCATGGCTACCTGGCAGGGGATCTCCCAGATATTGCCCTTGGCAATGTACTTGGCGTCCTTGTGTACGGCTATGTAATCTGAGATGCGGCGACGCTCGACTTCCTTGAGCTGCTTGATCAGGTCCAGGTCAAGCCCCTTCTCGTGATAGATGACGCCGTTGGAGTCGGAACAGGCGACGCACTTTCCGCCTAGCTGATGGATCTTCTCGATGGTGTAGATGGCCACGTTGCCGGAACCGGAAACGGTGCAGGTCTTGCCTTCGAAGGAGTCCTTGCGGGCCTTGAGCATCTCGTTGACAAAGAAGGTCGCTCCGTAGCCGGTAGCCTCGGTTCGAACCAGTGATCCACCCCAGGTCAGGCCTTTGCCGGTCAGTACTCCCGGCTCATAACGGTTGGTGATGCGTTTGTACTGGCCGAACATGTAGCCGATCTCGCGGCCGCCTACGCCGATATCGCCGGCCGGTACGTCGGTGTGCTCACCCAGATGGCGATACAGTTCGGTCATGAAGCTCTGACAGAAGCGCATGACTTCGTCGTCGGACTTGCCTTTGGGATCGAAGTCAGAGCCGCCCTTACCGCCGCCGATCGGCAGGCCGGTCAGGGAGTTCTTGAAGATCTGCTCGAAGCCGAGGAACTTGACAATACCGAGATAAACGGACGGGTGGAAGCGCAGGCCGCCTTTGTAGGGGCCCAGGGAGCTGTTGAACTCAACCCGGAAGCCGCGGTTGATCTGAACAACACCCTTGTCATCCTGCCAGGGCACCCTGAATATGATCTGACGCTCGGGTTCACAGATGCGCTCGATGATTTTGCGCTCAAGATATTGGGGATGCTTGGTCACAACCGGTCCCAGACACTCCAAAACTTCAAGAACCGCCTGGTGGAACTCGGTTTCACCAGGGTTGCGCTTGAGAACTTCCTGATACATTCCTTCGATTTTCTCGTCGACCTTCGCCATTGATGCCTCCTGAGAGATTAAAATACGGGCAGCCATGAATAATTACTATGCATATTGCCGCGCTGGTGCCCGTTTTGTAAGCAGTTTCCGTGCCACCGGAGGAGAATGCATTGTTGTTGGGCAACCACCGCTTACGAATTAGTCACTTAGGCCATTGCCGGTATCGAATGCGGTGCCGAGATGCTGCTGGGTCTCCTGATTTAGAGTTGATTATTTACACAACAGAGTATGCACGGTGAGCGACGCACTGCCGGTTGCGGCGGAATGTTCCGCTGCCGTGAAATGTAAAACGGACATGAAATCTTCATTTTGTGGGTGCTGCTGCATAAACAGTTGACCGGAATGCGAAAATTGGTACAATGCACGTCGTCAAGCGCTGGTTTTAGCGGCATGATGCCTTATTTTTTAGCACAAAACACAGCTGATTTTTGATATGACTAAATATTTATTATTTCCGGTGCCGATCTGATTCGCTGTGAAATCGCCTCGCGGGCCATCTCAAGACGTTCACGCTCAGCGAATATTTTTGACTCTGGTTGAAACGGCATGCTTCCTGCTCAAATGTCATGGACCTGTTACCCTGCAGGTGTATGAGGCAATGAAGCCCGGCTTGGATATCAGCCGGGCTTTTTCTGGTCTCTATTCTCAAGAAGTAATCCCTGAGGTTTTCATGCTCATTGTCGTCTGTATCAAACAGGTCCCCGATACTACACAGGTCCAGATCGATCCTGTCACCAATACCCTGGTGCGTGAGGGAATCCCGTTCATCGTCAATCCCTATGATACCCATGCGCTGGAAGAGGGCCTGCGGCTCAAGGACCGCTTTGGCTGCAAGGTGGCCGCCATCTCCATGGGACCACCCAACGCGGAGGCCACCCTCAAGAAGGCTCTGGCCCTGGGGGTTGATCACGCGATTCTTCTTTCCGACCGGGTATTCGGCGGGGCCGACACCCTGGCCACCAGTAATGTTCTGTCTGCTGCCATCCGCAAACTGCATGAAGAGGTTGACCATGTCGGCCTGGTGCTGTGCGGCAAGCAGACCATCGACGGAGACACGGCCCAGGTCGGGCCCGGTATCGCCAGTCGTCTTGAGTACCAGCAGCTCACTCTGGTGGACAGGATCGTCAACCTGGACCTCTCCGGCAATACCATCCGTGTCAGCCGCAAGCTCGAAGGACGTCACGAGATCGTCGAAGCGCCGCTCCCGGCCATGCTGACGGTTGTACGGGAGCTGAACCGCCCCCGTTACCCCAGGGTCCCCATGCGTCTGTCGGCAGTAAACGCTACGGTCGAAGTCTGGAACAACCAGGTGCTCAAGCTGGACGAACAGAAGATCGGCCTGAAGGGTTCCCCTACCTGGGTCTCAAAAATCTTCTCACCCGAACGTGCCATAGGTGAGATCCTGGGTGACGGTTATGCCGATCCGGAAGGAACCGCCGCGATACTGATCGAGAAACTGCTGGCCAAGGATATGCTGCCGATTTAAAAACTGTGAAACGTGAAGAGTGAAGCGTGAAAAATCCCTTGAACTTAGGCCGTTATTCACGTTTTACCCTTCACGTTTCACATTACCCAAGGAATACCCATGACTGAACCGATAAAACCGAAACCCAAGAAACCCCGCGGCGTAGCAAAACTGCTGGACGGCAAGTGCATCGCCTGCGGCGCACGCTGCCAGAGTGCCTGTCCGGTCAATGCCGTCGACATGACCGACAGCGGCGAACCGGTCATCCTGACCGACAAATGCATCGGCTGCCTGAAATGCGTCAAGATCTGCCCTGCCGAAGCCCTGGAGATGTACTTCACCCCCGAGGAACAGAAGATTCTCGCCGAACTGGCTTCCTCGGCTCTCCCGGTCGAGGAGGATATCGACCCGGAAGCCGTCGCCCTGGCAAAGATGCTGGCCGGATACCAAGGGGTCTGGGTCTTTGTGGAACAGACGGAAGGAGAGCCGGCCAAGGTTTCCTGGGAACTGCTGGGGGTCGGAAAAGGTCTGGCTGCCTCCCTGGGTGTAGAACTCTGTGCCATGGTCATCGGAGACCAGGTCGAACATCTCTGCATGGAGGCCTTTGCCCACGGCGCATCCAAGGTTTACCTGCTGGATGCACCGCTCTACCGGAACTACCGCACGGAGGCCTATGTCGAAGGCTGCTGTCACCTGATAGAGCAGTACAAGCCGGAGATCATCCTGATGGGTGCAACCGGTATGGGACGAGACCTGGCCGGGGCTGTCGCCACCCGGGTCGGTACCGGACTGACCGCCGACTGCACCGGCCTGGCCATCGACGACAAACGCAACCTGATGCAGACCCGCCCGGCCTTCGGCGGCAACATCATGGCCACCATCATGTGCGACAAATTCCGCCCTCAGATGTCTACCGTGCGACCCAACGTCATGCCGATGCCGGAACGCAGGGAAGGCGCCCGGGGTACCATCGTCCGTGACACGTTCGTAGTCCCGGAGGAGACCATCCTCACCAAGGTCATCGAAATCATCCGCGACGCAAAGAGCAAAGGTGCCGTTGACATAACCGGCGCCGAGTTCATCATCTCCGGTGGCCGCGGCATGATGGGGCCTGACAACTTCGCCATGCTGCAGGAACTGGCCGACGAGTTGGGAGGGGTCGTAGGCGCATCCCGGAGTGCCGTGGATGCCGGCTGGATGCCGGGCGACCGGCAGGTCGGCCAGACCGGCAAGACGGTCCGCCCCAAGATCTACATCGCCTGCGGCATCTCCGGTGCCATCCAGCATCTGGTCGGCATGCAGGACTCGGACATGGTCATCGCCATCAACCGCGACAAGAGCGCCCCGATCTTCGAGGTGGCCACCTACGGCATCGTCGGCGATCTGTTCCAGATCGTACCGGCCATCACCCGGCGTATCCGGGAATTGAAACAGCAGAGAAAATAATAAAATCATTTGCCACAGAGCACACAGAGGACACAGAGAAAAAACACAAAAAAAGAATGAGCGGGATAAACACAAGCAACCTCTAAAATCGCCCAATTTCTTGTTCCGAGTTGCAAAATGGCTTTTCTGTGACTTGATTTACTCTGTGATCTCTGTGCCCTCTGTTTCAAATTATATGAGGTTTACATGACACCCAACCCGCTCATCTTTACCCCGCTGCTGCTCGCATCTCTGGCCGTATTCGCCTGGGGGTGCTGGAGACGGCTCAGCCTGATCTCCCTGGGAAAACCCGAAGACCGTTTCGACAGGCTCGGCACCCGTTTCGGCGAAATGCTTCTGTACGCCTTCGGCCAGAAGCGGGTCCTGGCCAAGCCGTTCGGCATCAACCACTTCATCATCTTCTGGTCGTTCCTGATCCTCATTGTGGCAAACACCGAGTTCATCCTGAACGGGATCTTCCCCCGGACCGTCAAGCTTATCAAGCTCCCCTTTGAACTGTATGTACCCC
The DNA here is from genome assembly GCA_016720395.1 of Geobacteraceae bacterium. Taxonomy (GTDB): domain Bacteria; phylum Desulfobacterota; class Desulfuromonadia; order Geobacterales; family Pseudopelobacteraceae; genus CAIPTY01. The sequence continues at coordinate 273,671 of JADKKR010000002.1, forward strand.
TGGCGTTCATGATAGACATCGCCTCGCTCCTGGCTCTGGCAGCAGTGATGGTGGCGGTCGTGAGACGGATTGCGGCACCTCCCTACCCCGAGGCCCGCACCCCGGAGGCATTTTTTATCCTGGGACTGATCGCAACGCTGATGCTGGCCTCCTTCGGGCTTAATGCCTCGGAGCTGGCAGGATACATGTTCAGATCCAACTCCGATCCGGCTTCATTCCTTGCCACGGCGCAAAAGATGATGCCGGTGTCGGCGCAGTTAGCCGGGCTGCTCCCGCAGGCGCACCTGGGGGCCATTCATGCCGTCGCCTGGTGGGCCCACGCCCTGGCCCTGCTGGCCTTCATCTGTTATCTGCCGCACAGCAAGCATATGCACATCCTGACCGCCATCCCCAACTGCTTCTTTCGCCGTCTCGGGAAACCCAACACCATACCGCGCGAGGAGTTCCGTATCGGGAATACCTTTGGCGTGTCGGAGGTAGACCGCTATACCTGGAAGGATCTGCTGGATTCCTTTTCCTGTACCGAGTGCGGTCGCTGCCAGAAGGTCTGCCCGGCCAGCATCACCGGAAAGCCGCTCAATCCTCGCGCTGTCGTCCATGACATCAAGGTCAACCTGCTGGAAAACGGCCGCCTTCTGAAAAAAGGCCTGCCGCCTGAAACTCCGCTGATCGGCGATCAGGGTGAGGGGAGCGTGTCCGAGGAGGCGATCTGGGGCTGCACAACCTGCGGGGCCTGCATGGAGGCCTGTCCGGTCTTTATCGAGCAGATGCCCAAGATTATCGAGCTGCGTCGGCACCTGGTGGAGACCGAAGCCCGCTTCCCCGAAGAACTGTTGAACCTGTTCGAGAATATGGAGAGCCGCAGCAACCCCTGGGGTATTGCCCCGTCGGAGCGCACCAAGTGGTGCAGCCAGCTGGAGGTCAGGCCCTTTGACAGGGACACGACCGAATACCTGTTCTATGTCGGCTGTGCCGGCTCCTTCGATTCCCGCAGCAAGCATGTCAGTGTGGCTCTGGCTCAACTGCTCGACAGAGCCGGGATCTCGTGGGGCATACTCGGCAAGGACGAGAAATGCTGCGGCGACAGTGTGCGCCGGTTGGGCAATGAGTATGTCTTCGACAGGATGGCCCGCGAGAACGTTGAGGTTTTCAGGGAGCGGGGGGTGAAAAAAATCATCACCCAGTGTCCACACTGCTTCTCGACCCTTAAAAACGACTATCGCCAATACGGACTGGAACTTGACGTGATCCACCACAGTGAACTGCTGCGGGATCTGGTGAAAGACGGCCGGCTTGTGCTGGACAAGGCCACCGGGGAGCTGGGGACAACCGTGTTTCACGATTCCTGTTACCTGGGTCGGCACAATGACATCTATGAAGCTCCGCGCCAGATGATCGAAATGGCCACCGGAGCAGCCCCGGCGGAGATGGGGCGTAACCGCGGCAACGGTTTCTGCTGCGGGGCGGGCGGCGGCAGGATGTGGATGGAGGAGCATACCGGTGAGCGCATCAACCTGACCCGCGTCAAAGAGGCGCTTGAAGAAAAGCCTGATACGATCTGTGTTGCCTGCCCGTACTGCCTGACAATGTTCGAGGACGGGCTCAAGGATGTGAATGCCGAAGGGGTCAGAGTCCGGGATGTGGCCGAAGTCATGGCTGAGGCAGTCTTGCACTAGAGCCTGTACAACACACTGAAATAATTATAAAGGCCCCGGGATACGAATCGGGGCCTTTTGTTGTATCTGGCATATTCGATGCAAACCCGACTGTATCCGATTGCAACCGAAAGGAACCTTCCTATGAAAAACATACTGATCTGCGATGACGAACCGGTAATCAGGATGAACCTGAAAGCCATGCTCTCCGAGCTTGGATTTGACGACGTGCTGGAGTGCGGAGATGGCAAACGTGCCGTGGAAATGGCCCTGGCCAGCTATCCCGACCTGGTGATCCTGGATGTCTCCATGCCGGAGATGGACGGCATCACTGCGGCCTGCGAGATCAATAAAAAGCTTAAGATTCCTATGGTACTGCTGACAAATGCCTATGACGCCACGACTGTCAAACGTGCATCCGAGAGCGGAATTGCCGCTTTTTTAACCAAACCGCTCCGCAAGCAGGACCTGCTACCGGCAATCGAGATCGCCCTGCACCATGTCGAGCAGGTAGAAGAACTGAAAGAGAAGATCGAAGACCTGCGGGAGACCATCGAGAACCGCAAGATCATCGAGAAGGCCAAGGGATGCTGATGGAAAAGAACGGTATCCCTGAAGCCGATGCCTACCGCGCCATGCAGAAGATGGCTATGGACAAGCGGAAGAACCTGCGCCAGGTTGCGGACGGTATTTTGAAAGGCTTGTAGAGGCAGGGGGGTGATCGGCTGCTGCCAAAGTCTGAAAAGACTGTCCGCTACCTTACGGAATCATGCCGGTTCGTGCTCATGCCGCTGACCCCTTGGCTATACACCGCGTAAGCTCTCTGGTCAGCTCATCAAGCTGCAGCGGCTTAGCCAGGTAGCCGTCAAAGCCGAACGCCAGAAAGCGCTCCCGGTCACCCTTGAGGGCATGGGCGGTGAGGGCGATGATCGGGATACCGCCTGCTTGTGCCGTTTCCTTTTTCCGAATCTGCAGCAGCGCTTCCTCGCCACTCATGACCGGCATCTGGATATCCATCAGGATGCAGTCGAAATTCCCCTTGCTCCAGGTTTCTACCGTTTCCGCACCATCATTGCTGCACACCACCTTGTGTCCCATCCTGCGCAGGATGGTGCAGATGAATTTCTGATTGACGGGATTATCCTCAGCCACCAGGATGGAGTGCAGAGGGCCGTCCCAAAGGCAGTGGTCGGCCGGGGTGTCGATGGATGCCGCTTCCGATTGTGGAACGACCTCGAACGGCAGGGAGATCTGGAAGACACTACCTATTCCCGGTGTGCTCTCGACAGTGATGCTACCACCCATCAGCTCGGTCAGCCTACGGCAGATGGTCAGTCCCAGGCCGGTGCCGCCAAATTTGCGGGTGGTCGAAGAATCGGCCTGGGTGAAGGCGCCGAAAATTTTCCCCAGCTGCTCCGGCGCCATGCCGATGCCGGTATCTGCTACGCTGATCTGGACAACAGCGGTATTTCCCAGTCGATTGTCAATCGACAGATCAATGCTGATGCCCCCCTGAACGGTAAACTTGATGGCGTTGCCCAGAAGGTTGAGGATAATCTGTTTGAAACGCAGTTGGTCGCCGAGGACGATTTTGGGAACGTCTGGAGCAATATTGCTCTTGATATCGAGATGTTTGTTGCGGATGACCGACAGCTGGGAATTGATAACATCGTTGACCGCATGTTCCGGTGAAAACTCGGACTGCTCAAGCTCGATCATACCGGATTCGATCTTGGAAAGGTCGAGGATGTCGTTGATCAGGGTCAGCAGATTACGGCCTGATGAGTCTATGTGCCCCAGATATTCCTGCTGTTCTTCAGTCAATTCGGTCAATTGCAGCAGCTGCGTCATGCCGATGATGCCGTTCATCGGGGTGCGGATCTCGTGGCTCATGTTGGCCAGAAAATCGGATTTGGCCCGGCTGGCCTCCACAGCGGCATCACGGGCGGTACGCATCAGCTCTTCATGGGAGATCTGCTCGGTGATATCCTCAACCACTTCGATGGCGGCAGTAATCGCGCCTTTGGGGTCTCGGACCGGGGTTGCGACTACCTTGTAATTCCTGAGACCCCCGGGCGTGGGCGTCTCGGTTACCGCGATGTGAGTCTTGCCATCGACGAGGGTCTGAATAGTGGGACACCAGGGGCAGGGGTGACTCCCGGGGAGGGGTGTTGAAGCCCATATAACAGATCGGAGTTGTACTGACATCAAGATTCGGGAACCAGGCGGCCATGACCGGGTTCATGGAGATAATCTGCAGGTCGGGGCTGATTATGGAGATGCCGATCCCCATGTTGTCGAAGATCGAGGAGAACATCTTCTCCCGTGACACGACCAGTTGTTCCGCTTCCCACTGTCCGGTGATATCGTTGATGATCGAGAATTGCACCTGCTGCCCGGCCACCTCGATGGGGGTGGTGTGAACCGAAACCGATCGTAACTCTCCGTTTTTCAGTCGGTGAGTTGCGTTGAATTGTCCGGACTCTCCTGATGAAACTCGGTCGCGCAACTCCGCGTGATTTTCAGCGCCCGGCGCATTGATGTCGGAAATGTTCATCCGGAGCAACTCATCGATTGAATACCCGTAAAAACGGGTGCTACTGCCATTGGCATCGATAATTGCGCCGGTGAGCGGATCGATCAGCAGAAATATTGCGCTGTGCTGATGAAAAAGAGTGCGGAAGCGTTCTTCGCTTTCGCGCAACGCTTCATGCTGGCGCATCTGCTCTGTGATGATATTGTTGTACGCGCGGGCCAGATTCCCAAGTTCATCACCGGTGACAAAAACGGGCGGCAGGAGGGCACCGGTATGTTCAGGCGACGCAAGATAGCGGGTCATCCCGCTGAGCGGCGACAGGTATAGATGCATCATATACCAGATGCCGCTGATGACCAGAAGCGCAGAAAAAGCCAGTCCGCCGGCGTAATAGCGGCGGGCTGACACAAGCGGGGCAAAGGCCTCCTCAAAAGGGAAATTGGCCCCGAGGATCCAGCCGGTGCTCTGCAGGCGCTTGAAAGACGACAGGGCATGCAGGCCGCGCGAATTGACTGTCTCACCGCTCCCTTCAAATCCGGTGACGGCCTTGTCATACATGATATTCGAACCGGGTGGGACGTCCTGTTTCATGATCCGCGAACGGTCCGGGTGCATGATCATGGTACGGTCGCGGGTGAACAGGTAGACATAGCCATGTTTCCCGCTCTTCATCCCGGCCAGGTCAGCCAGGATATTATTTTTTCCGAGCAGGTCGAAGGCTCCGGCTAGAACCGCGATGATCTGTCCCTGCCGGTCCCTGACCGGCACCGTCATTATGACGGACGGGTGCCCTTGTTTGTGGGTTGAAACGTAAGGGTCAGAAATAAATGGTTTTCCCGTTGCCATCGTCGTACGGAAATAGTGGCGGAACGAGATATCCCTGCCGCGCCGGTCGGCTAAAAAGGGGCTTTCGGCAATGATCCGCCCGTCTGGCGAAAAGAGAAAGAGCGCATTGTCGTAGAGCGATTTGAGTGCATAGCGGGAATCAAGGAACTCCTGGGCTTTATCGGGGTTGTCGACAATCTCCCGCCCAAGGTTCGCAGCCGAATTGATCAGGGCGTCCTGAACGAGCTCGAGTTTGTCGTCAAGGCTCTGCGCCAGAGAGGTAACGTAGGAAAACTGACCGTTGTGGACGGTCTCCCGGATCGTATGTTCGATGTAGCGGTCACCAAGATAGCCGCAGGCAAAGCAAAACAGGATGAACAGCAGGGTCACCGCGACGGCGGTTCTTATTTTCAGGCTGTAGCTTCTGAAGGTGGAAAGGGTGGGCATGGAGAGCCTCGATGGATGTGATGTGCATATAACTGTAGCAGATAAGGGAGATTTTGCAACAGTGGAGGGAAAGACGGTTTGACGGGTAATGGCTGCAAACATACATTGCAAGAAAAACAGGCAGGTTTTCCTTGAACTGCGGCAGAAATTCTTATACAACCTCTGTATACTTGCAGAAAATACAGAAGATATCATCAGAGGCTGATGTGAACTGCACCGACCTCCGCATTCTGATCGCAGAAGACGAAATCACACATTCGATTGCATTCAGTCGCAGGCTTGAGAAAGTATACCCGGATGCCCGAATAGAGGTCGTTACCAGCATCCGGGATTATCAAAACAGCATAGCCGCCGCCATGCCGACGATTGCGCTGCTGGACCTGAATCTTGCAGATGGCTGTTCATTGGATATGCTGAAGGATTCTGCAGCGCCTCCCCCCTTTCCGGTGGTCATGCTGAGCAGTTCCGCGAGCAGGCAGGTGGCCGCTGATGCCATTCAGGCCGGTGCGGTGGATTTCATCATCAAATCACCCGAGATTTTTTTATCCATAGCGGACATCGTTGAAAAAACAGTACGCGAATGGGAACAGCGTCCGGGGTAAAGCCGGTCACAGTAACCGCCTCAGTATGTTCCCTTCTTGTGCCGGGACGGGCGGTTCCGGTTTGTTCCGTCCATCCTCCATCTTTTACCTGTAGTTACCTCCCAGCGGGCACGCATCCAGCAGCCTGTCAGTCAGCTTCTCTATCTCAGCCATGACCTTCGGGTCCATTTTCTTCTGCCAGCGCCGGGGGATACCCTCCATGCCGTAGTAGGCCCCGGCCAGCATGCCGCAGATCGCACCGGTGGTATCGGCGTCGCCCCCCTGGTTGACCGTGCCCACCAGGCATTCCTCAAAATTCTTCCCCCGCAAGAACCAGTGAAAGACGGTCTGCAGCGTGTCGACCACATAGCCGGTGGCCAGCCCCCGGTAGGGATCGAAGGCAAAGGTCGGAAAGCGCGCCACCAGGCCGTCGATCTGCCTGCGCAGGCGGCTCTTTTCCGCGCCGCAGATCGCCAGATGCAGCAGCTGCCCCAGGCAGATGCAGGCGGCGTCCGAAACCGGGTTGTTGTGGGTGATGTGGGCCTGCTCGATGGCATATTTTTGAAGCAGCTGCTCGTCAGGCAGGGAAAATATGGCTGCCGGGAGGATGCGCATGGCCGCTCCGTTGCCGGCATCCCACTCGTTGGGCGGCATCTCCAGGGTGCCGTGCAGCATGTAGGAGCGGATCCCCTTGCGGCAGGTGTCGCCGCAATCCACCGGCCGGGACTTGAGCCAGGCAGCAAAATTATCTGCAATTGCCCCGGTTGACCAGCCCTGGTTTCTGACGATTGCCCGGGCGATGCAGAGCGCCATTTCGGTGTCGTCGGTTACCTGCCCCGGCTTCAGACGCAGCCAGCCCCCGCCTATGATTTCCCGGAATGTGCCGTATTGTGCGGCAATCTCCATCGTTGTCATGAACTCGACAGTGGCGCCCAGGGCGTCTCCGATGGCCATGCCGATGAAGGCTGCGCGGGCGCGGTCACGGATTTCATCGAGGTTGTACTGGTTGAACATATCGGACCTCAATCATGAAATAACACAGAGCAACTGAGCAACAGAGCAAGTCGGCATGCAAGGAGTAAACCGACAAAGAAGGTGCTGAAAAAATATGCAGAACTGATGGCTACAGAAGCCAAAAATGGTAATATCTGCGTATCGAATCTGAAGATTCCCGTAGTCAAAATTCTCTCCGTTGCTCTGTTGCTCTGTGTTTCAAGGTGGTTTACTCTTCCTGATTCAATCTGGCACGTAATATGCCTATAGTCTTAATGAAGGCAACGACGCCCGCGGGATTATCCCTGCGGGCTTTTTTCGTTAACACACGTATCCTGTGTAACAGGTCCAGGGAGGTAGATGAACATGGCAACTGCATGCGAGATGAAGAACAGGATCCAGGGTCACCCCTGCTTTGGCGGCAATCACAAGAAGAACGGCCGCATGCACCTGGCGGTGGCGCCTAAATGCAACATCAAGTGCGGCTACTGTACCCGCAAGCACGATTGCGCCAATGAATCCCGCCCCGGTGTAACCAGCCGACTGATGACTCCACAGGAGGCCATCGAAAAGGTGCGTGAAGTGATGGCAAGCCCGATAGCGGGCCCGATCGTCAAGGTGGTCGGAATCGCCGGGCCGGGAGATCCGCTGGCCAATGAGCAGACCTTCGAGACCTTTGGGATGGTCAAGCAGGAATTCCCGCATCTGATGCTTTGCATGAGCACCAACGGCCTGCTGCTCCCGGAATCCATCGACCGCCTGTATGAGCTGGGCCTGCACAGTCTGACGGTTACCATCAATGCCGTCGATCCCGAAGTGGGCGCGCAGATCTATCGGCACATCATCTATCACGGCAGGCACTATACCGGGGTGGAGGGTGCGAAGATCCTGATAGAAAACCAGTTCGAAGGGCTGAAGCGTGCCGGAGAGCTGGGGCTGACCATCAAGGTCAACTCGGTGCTTATCCCGGGGGTAAATGAAGACCAGCTGCCGCTGATCGCCAAACGGGTCAAGGAACTGGGAGCCTTCGTCATGAACATCATGCCGATTATCCCGCAGGCCGATTTCGCCCATATCGAACCGCCCGGCGAGGAACAGATGGCCAGGGTCCGCAAGGCCAATGAGGGCATTATCGGCCAGTTCGCCCACTGCAAACAGTGCCGCGCCGACGCAATCGGGCTGATCGGCCAGGATCTCAACATGACGATCGCTGAGGCCGCCTGTCCCGCACCATGATTATCGAACCGTTCCGGTCGCATGACAGTGCCGCCTTTCTGAAGCTGGCTGCTGCGGAACAGTGGGTGGCGGAACAGTGGGAACTTGACTTTCTGCAGGCCGCTTTTCCTGAGGGATGTTTTTGTATCCGTGACAGCGATGGCCTGGGAATCGCCTTCGTGACATCGCTGCCGCATGAAACGAGCGGCTGGATCGGTAACCTCATCGTTGCAGAAGGTGTTCGCGGCAGGGGTTTTGGTGAGGCGCTGTTCAGGAAAGCACAGGAAGCATTGCACGCCGCCGGTGTGCGGACATTCTGGCTGACGGCCTCGGCAATGGGCAGGTCTCTGTATGAACGATACGGATTCAGGTCCATCGATACCATTGTCCGCTGGGTCGGGAATGGTCGCCAGCGGCATCCGTCTTTCGGTGCGAAGCAGGAGTGCATCAGCGCACCCCAGTCTATTCTCGGGATCGACAGCCGCTGCTGGGGTGACCGACGCGGGACGCTGCTGTCAATGACGATGGATCGCGGATGGGTATGTTGCGAAGAGTCCGGCTTCATCGTTGTCCAACTGTGCGGCGAGGCCGTGCAGGTTGGTCCGTTTTCCGCTCTGGACAGTGATACAGCGGAAGTTCTTTTTGAAGCAGCCCGCCGAAGAATCCCGTTTCAGGCTACCATCTTTCTTGACGCCCCGCTTTCCAACCGTTCAGCGGTGCGTCTTTTTAAGCGGAAGGGGATGCGGATTGCAGGGGAAAATACCTTGATGTATGCCGGGGCCACGCCGGATTACCGGCCTGAGATACTCTACGGGCTTGCCAGCATGGGAAGCTGCGGCTAGAGTCGCTGAGGAATTGACGATAGACTGTCCCTGTATGGAAATGATCATAGAAATGTTGCGCGAGACTCCCGGTAGGGTTCCCAGAACCGGCAGGTGTTGCGGCCGGCTTTCTTTGCTGCATACATAGCCCGGTCTGATGCAATCTCCAGCTCCTTCATCTCCGAGCCGTTGTCAGGGAACATGCTGACACCGATACTTGTCGTCATCTTTATCAGGGTGTCACCAAGCAGAAACGGCTGTTCAAAAAGCTGCAGCAGACGACCTGCAAGCTCAGACAGCTGTTCATTCCCCCCGCAGTCGGTGATGATGACGCAAAACTCGTCGCCTCCCTTTCGGCTGATGGTGTCAAGGTCGCGTTTGCAGCAGGCCCTGATCCTGTCGGCGGCTTCGCACAAAACCCTGTCTCCGGCCTCGTGGCCGAAACTGTCATTTATTTCCTTGAAATTATCCAGATCCAGGGTCAGCAGGCCAAACTGCATGCCGTAACGCCGGGACTTGGCGATGGTCTGCTCCAGGCGGTCTTCAAACAGCCGCCGGTTGGCAAGTCCCGTCAGCGGGTCCAGGAAAGCCATCTCGCGAATGGTCTGCTCTGCCTTCATCCGTTCACTTATGTCACGGATAATCTCCACTGTCCCGGTAACCGTCCCGCGTGAATCCCGTATCAAAGAAGCAGTACTCTCGATATGCAGCGTTGTGCCGTTGACCTGATAGTCCCTGCTGGATGTGTGGGCCTGGCCGTCTTCCAGGGCCATGATAGTCGGGCAGTGCGGGCAGGGGTCATTAAAACCGAAGGTGCCGTAGCAGGTAGAGCCGGTCCTGTCTCCGAACATCTCCGTCATGACCCTGTTCTGGTAGCGGATCCGGTAGTCCAGGTCCTTAATGGTAATTCCTTCGCCCATGCACTCGACGACTGCCCGGAATTTGCCCTGTTCTTCCTCGAGCCGTTTTTTGCAGGCAATGCTCTCGCCACATCGCTTTACCGCCCAGATCAGTTTCTCGAGCTTGATCGGCTTGAGGAGATATTCGTTGAAGCCAAGTTCGATTGCCGAGAGAAGGCAATCCGTCTCGTGGTTTGCCGAGGTGGCTATGATCAGTATGTCCTGATTCAACTGTTTGATCCTGCGAGCCAGTTCCAGTCCGCTCATTCCCGGCAGATTAATGTCGGTGACAATGATCGGAAAGGGCCGTTGCTCGAATGTAGCGAGTGCCTGGCTGCCATTGACTGCAATCACGACCCGGGCTCCATGCCGGGAAAGTGTATGCGAAATCAGGAATGCCAGGTCAGTGTCGTCTTCTACAAGGAGGACCTCGAGGCCTGTCAGGTTCATGTCAGAAGTGGCTGTCGTCATGGCTGTCTTCTTTCACCTGTATGATCATTCCGGCCCAGCTACTCCGTTCGTGGCCGGCACGAGGCTAAAGGGTTTCCGTCAGCGCAAACCCTGCGTGCCGGCTGTGGTTCCCGGAGGTGTCGACGGCAGTTACCATAAAAACACATTAATTAATGTTCACTAGTAATATACACCCAAAAAAGAATTTTGCAACCGTGAGCGAAACGGTGCGACAGGTATGGCACAGCCGATGCATCACTGACCGGCAGGGAATCTGGTAACACGGCAACGGCGCCGCGTACCCGCTGGGTGCGCGGTGTTTTTGTATTCCGGAGGGCTGTCATGACATGCACAGAAAACAGGCAGTATGTTGTCGTAGATGATACCACGCTACGTGACGGCGAGCAGACCGCCGGGGTGGTCTTCTCCCGGCGCGAAAAAATCACCATAGCCCGCATGCTCGATTCCATCGGCGTGGGGGAGATCGAGTGCGGCATTCCGGCTATGGGCGAGGAAGAGCAGGCAAGCATCCGCTCTTTGGTGGATCTGGGGCTGAACGCCCGCCTGATAACCTGGAACCGGGCACTGGTGCCGGAAATCAAGGCCAGCATCGCCTGCGGTGTGCAGGCGGTGGACATCTCGCTCTCCGTCTCGGACCAGATGATGGCCCATAAGCTGAGAAAAGACCGGGAAGCGGTCAAGGAGCAGCTGAAGGTTGCCCTCGGTTTCGCCAAGCAGCACGACCTCTACGTATCGGTAGGCGGGGAGGATGCCAGCCGGGCGGACATGGCCTTCCTGGTGGAGCTGATGCAGATCACCCATGCCATGGGTGGCGACCGCTTCAGATTCTGTGACACACTGGGGATCATGGACCCCTTTACCATGTTCGACAAAGTGGCTTTCCTCAGGCAGGCGGTTCCCGAGGTTGATATCGAGGTGCATACCCACAACGACCTGGGGATGGCCACCGCCAATGCCATCGCCGGGATCCGCGCCGGCGCACGTTTTGTCAACACCACCATCAACGGGCTGGGCGAACGGGCCGGCAATGCAGCGTTGGAGGAGGTCGTCATGGGGCTCAAGCACGCCTGCAGTGTGGAGACCGGCATCGATACCCACCGCTTCCGGGAGATGTCGCTGTTTGTCGCCAAGGCATCCCACCGTCCGCTGCCGGTATCCAAACCGGTGACCGGCGAACGGGTCTTTGCACACGAATCGGGCCTGCACGCCGACGGCGTCATCAAGGACCCCCATAACTACGAAGGGTTTGACCCGGCCGAAGTGGGGCTGACCCGCAGCATCGTAATCGGAAAACACTCAGGCACCGGCGGTCTGATCGAACGCTACCGCAGCATGGGCATAGCCATCGACCGGACACGTGCCGAACCGATGCTCGAGATGACACGGGCCATGTCGTGCCGGCGCAAGCGCGACCTGACCAACTGTGAACTGATGGGGATCTATCTTGAAAATGAAGCGCTGCCCAGAGCAGCATAAAGTGGCCCTTCGACTCCGCTCATAAGCGGAGTCGAACCAAAGGAGAATAATCATGTGTGAAGCGGGAATGAATTTCGTACCGGTCGCCGAAGCGGCGCGGCTGCTGGAAACCACCGAGATGCGGGTGTTGATGATGCTCAAGAAAAACGAGTTGCAGGGGAAGATGCAGGATGAGGCCTGGTATGTGGACAAGGCTTCGCTGAATCTCTGTGAAAAGCCCAAGGCGGCGGATGTGGTCCGCCCCGGCGGGTGCGGCGGTGGTTGCGGCAGCGGTGGTGGTGGTAACGGCTGCGGCGGGCATTAAAACCAAATTGAAACACAGAGGCACAGAGAACACAGAGGAAGGCACATAGATTTTGGTTTTAAGCCAAAGGAACTTTAAGAATACGGTTTTCTCTGTGCCCTCTGTGCCTCTGTGTTTAGAAGCTGTTGGAGGTATAAATGTCCATTATCGTCAAGGCATCCGATTTCAAATTCAAATATCCCCGTGACATTGCTAACCGCGATCAGCCTAAGTTTGCCGGCCTGCCCGATCCTGCACCCTTCAATCGCGACGACCTCTATGACATACTACCGATGATGGAGGCCGTCATGGATGAATTGGACAGTCAGGACGGTGAGGTGCTGAACATGCTGGAAGATCTGCTCAATCAGATGCCGCGTTTCATCGTCACCCGCGGTGAGGTCTTCGACTATCTGCAGGGCTCGGCCAGGGAATGCTTGAGGCGCTAGGCGATATCTGGGAGCATGCCGACCGGGGTGCTGTCATCGTCATCACCGCCAGCGGCTCCCTGACCCGGGACGGCCGCGCGGTCCTCGGTCGCGGTGTGGCCCGCCAGGCTCTGCTCCGTTTTCCCGACATTGCCCAAAAACTGGGCAGGCTGCTGGCGGAACAGGGCAGCCATGTCTTCGATCTGGGGTGTAGCCTGGCCAGTTTCCCGGTGGAAGAGACCGCCTGGTCGCAGCCCGACCTGCGCATCATCGCCCGTTCTGCGGAAGAACTGCGGCGGCTGGTGGACCGCTCGGGATGGCAGCGGGTGGTAGTGCCGCGCCCCGGATGCGGTGGCGGGGGTCTTGCATGGAAGGATGTGCAGCCGTTATTGGCGCCCTGGTTCGACGACCGTTTTACGGTCATCAGCCGGTAATTGTGAACTAATAATGCAGCCGTCTGAAAAAACAAGTATACTTGTCTGACAATGACACAAAGGAGTGGCGATTATGAACACTGCCGGCATGCAGGGCAGCAAACCCCGTACACCCTACCACGAATTCTACGCCGATGACTTCACCCCCCGCGATCATTACCGCCTGCTGTGGGACCATATCAAGGCAACCGGCAACAACGCCCTGGAGGCCAAGGCCCATGAATCCCAGCTGGCGCTGCAGGCCGAGGGGGTTACCTTCACTGTCTACGGTGAAAGCGAAGAGGGTATCGAGCGCATCTGGCCATTCGACCTGATTCCGCGCATCATCACCGCCCAGGAATGGACCAAGATTGAATCCGGACTCAAGCAGCGGGTGCGGGCGCTGAACCTGTTCCTGGGTGATCTGTACGGTGAGCAGAAGATCATCAAGGACGGCGTCATCCCCCCCGAACTGATCTACCAGGGGCGCGACTTCCGGCGTGAGATCGTCGGCATTGTGCCGCCGCGCGGCATCTACACCCATATCAGCGGCATCGACATCATCCGCGACGAGCAGGGGGAGTTCCTGATCCTTGAGGACAACCTGCGCACCCCCTCGGGGGTCTCCTACATGATCGAAAACCGGGTCATCGAGCGCCGCATCCTTCCTGAATTCTTCAACAAGTACCGGGTACGCCGAGTAGAGCACTACCCCGCGCTGCTGCTGGCCGCCATGCGCTCACTTTCGCCGCGGGGTAAGGATGCTGCCGAGATCGTGCTGCTGACACCCGGCATCTATAACTCGGCCTATTTCGAACACACCTTCCTGGCCAAGGAGATGGGTGTGGAACTGGCCGAGGGTCGCGATATGGTGGTGATCAACGACATCGTCTATCTCAAGACCACCACCGGCCTGCAGCGGGTGGACGTGATCTATCGCCGTATTGATGACGATTTCCTCGACCCGCTGGTGTTCCGCTCCGATTCCGCCCTGGGCATCGCCGGGGTGATCAACGCCTGGCGGGCCGGCAACGTGGCCATTGTCAACGCGCCGGGCAGCGGCATCGCCGACGACAAGGCGGTTTACCCCTATGTGCCGGACATCATCCGCTACTATCTCGGCCAGCAGCCGATCCTCAACAATGTTCCCACCTACCAGATGACTAATGTCAAGGAGCGTGAGTACGTCTTCGACAACATGGAGCGCATGGTGATCAAGGCGGTCAGTGAATCGGGCGGCTACGGCATGCTGATGGGGCCGTCATCCACACCGGCCCTGCGCAAGGAGTTCATGGACCTGGTCCAGGAAAATCCCCGCAACTACATCGCCCAGCCGGTGGTCTACCTGTCGCGGCATACCTGCTACATGGACGGTGAACTGGAGGCGCGCCACCTGGACCTGCGCCCCTTCACCATCTACGGCGAGGAGATCGAGGTCGTACCGGGGGGGCTGACCAGGGTGGCGCTCAGGAAAGGGTCACTGGTGGTGAACTCATCACAAGGCGGAGGAAGCAAAGACACCTGGGTCCTTGCCGAGTAGGGGGATGCGCCTTTTGCGCTCTGGCTGCGTAAGTATTCAGGACTCCTTGTGCGACGTAGCGCTGCTACGCCTCCGCGGAGTCCTTCGACAGCCTTGCCAGGACACAAAAATCGCATCCCTTTGATATCTCATTTTGTTTTAAACCCGGATTCGAGAAATGCGCCATATGCAAGGCGCACGAGGAGCAGGTCGTGAGTCGTAGCAGCGCTACGTCGAACGGCGTGCGACGAGTGCAATGCCGCAGATGGACATTTGTCGGATTCGTAAAAAGGAAGGACTTATGCTCAGCCGCTTAGCCGATTCTATGTACTGGATGGCCCGCTACCTCGAACGGGCCGGCGAGACCGCCCGCCTGATGGAGATCAACCTGCTCTACCTGGTGGAGGCGGAAGAGGATATGAACGAGGACGACAAGTGGCGTCCGATCCTGCAGATCACCTCCTCGGAACCGCTCTATGAGCAGCAGTTCGGTGACGACAGCATTTCGACGCCGCGGGTTCTGCAGTTCATCAGTGCCGGACGCACCAACCCGAACTCGATCAGGAACTGCCTGCGACTGTTCCGAGAGAACGCCCGAGTGGCGCGGGACCGCATCTCCAAGGAGATGTGGGAGGCGGTCAACGAGATCTGGATGAGCTTTGATGACCGGCTCAAGGGACCGCTGAGTGCCGAGCGGGCCGGTGCCCTCTTCGTGGAGCTGCGCAACCAGGTGGCCCGCTTCAACGGGCTGACGGCCTCCACCATGATGCGCGGCGAGGCCTACGCCTTCTACCAGCTGGGGGGCTGCCTGGAGCGCGCCGACATGACCTCCCGCATCCTGGACGTCAAATACCACATCATCCTGCCGGACCTCTCCATGGTCGGCTCGGCGCTGGACTACTACCAGTGGGCGGCACTGCTCAAGTCCCTGTCCGGCTACGAGGCCTTCCGCCGCAGCTACCATACCGGCTTCATGCCGTCCGACGTGGCCGAATTCGTGGTGCTCAATGCCGATTTCCCCCGCTCGATCGCCTTTTCCGTGGAACGGATGGGAGCGGCCCTGGACATCATCGGGCTGGAAGGTAAGGAGGCGACGCGCGACTCCTTCACCCTGTTATCCGGCATGGTCAATACCACGGCCCGGGAGATCTTCAGCAAGGGGCTGCATGAATACCTGGAACATTTGCTGGACGGGATCGGCCGGTTCCACACATCGCTGGCGGAGGAGTTCTTTCAATAGACAGCGTTCAGGTCCCCTCATGAGTGAGGAGGTTAACCCCGACTTTCATCGCTCAACGTGGTTATAGAGGAGTTAACATGCATTACCTGATAGAACACGAAACGGTGCTTGAATATCCCCGGACGGTACGGGAACATCATATAGAGCTGCGTCTGGCCCCCCGCTCCGACGGCCACCAGAAACTGCTTTCCTGCAGCATAGAGACCGAGCCGGCGGCAGAACTGGCCTCCTACACGGATTACTTTGGCAACCGGGTCGATTATTTCTGTGTGATCCAGCCCCACAACCGGCTGGTGACGCGCCTGCGGGCCGATGTGGAGACCCTCAAGGAGAATCCCTTCAGTTTCGATCCGGTACCGCCTGCTGAAGAGCAGGAGTGGCTGCGCGCGGCGGTGCGGAAATCGCCCCCCCTGAACGATTTCGTGCTGCATCGCAGTCCGCTGACCCCGGCCGCCATGAAGCTGGCCGAAGCGGTCACCAGCGCTTTCCCGCGGATGGAGAGCGCCCGCCCGAAGCTGGACGCGCTCATGGAACTGCTGGCCTGGGTCCCGACGGTGCTGGAATACCGCTCCGGGTCGACCGAGGTTCACGGCTCCCTGACCGATGCCGTTCACCAGGGGAGCGGGGTCTGCCAGGATTTTGCCCACCTGTTCATCACCGTGGCCCGCTCCTGGGGCATCCCGGCCCGTTATGTCATGGGCTACCTTGATCCGGGCATCTGTTCCACCGGGGAGCAGCTGGCCACCCATGCCTGGGCTGAGGCCCTGGTGCCGGGCGCCGGCTGGATCGGTTTCGACGCCACCCACAACCTGCTGGCCAACGACCATTACGTGGCGGTCGCCGTCGGCCGGGACTCCTACGACGCCGCCCCCCAGCGCGGCAGTTTCAAGGGGGATTCGGCCGGGGAATTGCCGACCGTCACGGTGACCGTGCAGGAACAGGAGCAGCAATAAATCGATTTAACACAGAGACACAGAGAAAAGCACAGTCGAAAAGAATAATAAAGACTCTATGGGTTTTACCCCTGCTAGGTTAGTTTTGTTTGCCACTGACTGCATTGGATTTCTTCCGATTTACTCTGTGTCCTCTGTGTCTCTGTGTTTCAACCAGCTTTTGAATTACCAGAAAGGACACCGATGTCCGCACCACCATCCATGATAATCGAGACCTTTTTCACCATCGACATGCCCTACCGTGAGCGGATGGAAATCCGCCGCACGGTATTCTCCGGGGGCGACGGCCCGCGGGTTGCTGTTGTGGCCGGTCTCCACGGCGACGAACTGGAAGGGCTGTATGTCTGTCACCGTCTGGCGGCCTGGCTCGACGAATTGCAGCGCACCGCTCCCCACGCTTTGCGGGGGAGCGTTGAACTCTACCCGGCGGTCAACACCCTGGGGCTGGATACCCTGACCCGTGGTCTGCCGGTGTTCGATACCGACCTGAACCGGGCCTTTCCCGGATCATCCGGAGGGCCGCTTCCCGAACGGCTGGCTGCGGCGCTGATGACGGCACTGTCCGGGGCGGCGCTGGTGGTCGATATCCATGCCAGCAACATCTACCTGCGCGAGATCCCGCAGGTGCGCATCAATCAGGATTTCGACGATATCCTTGTGCCGATTGCCCGCCGCATGAACCTGGACCTGATCTGGCTGCACGGCGCAGCCACGGTGCTGGAAACCACGGTGGCCCACAGCCTCAACAGCAGCGGCAGCCCCTGCCTGGTGGTGGAGATGGGGGTCGGCATGCGCATTACCCCCGAATACTGTGATCAGCTGGTGGCCGGCATCCTGACGGTCTGGAAGGACAGGGGCGTCCTGGCGCCGGACGTGGCACTGCCGGAAACGACCCACACCGCACTGATCGCCGATGACAGCAACGTGCACTACCTGAACGCCCAGACCTCGGGCATGTTCGTCTCCAGCACATCCCACTGGACCGACGTGCGCAAGGGAGAACTGCTGGGCACCATCGTCTCCCCCTTCTGCGGTGATGTGCTGTCCGAGGTGCGCTCGCCGGTGGACGGCATCCTCTTCACCCTGCGGGAATATCCGCTGGTCTACGAGGGCTCGCTGATGGCGCGGGTTATGGCACGCACGGGAGGGGCACGATGATATCCGGCTTCGCCAAAAGTCCATCTGCTGCGTTACGCTCGCCCTTTATCACTGCGACGTACCGTTCGGTACGCCTCATTCTTCAGGTCTCGCAAGCCTTGCATCTGGAGCTTTTTGCTGTGCCATGCGAGATCAGAGGAGGAAAATCATGAGGCGCAACCTGCTCTGCATGACCGCACCGGTGCGGGAGGGTTTCGATATCCCCTGCCACGAGATCGGTCCGAAGACCCCCCATCCGGCGGTGGCTCTGGTGGCCGGGCTGCATGGCGACGAGATCAACGGAGTCTTCATTCTCTCCCGGCTGGCTGATTTTCTGAATACCGTCGAAGAGGGAAAGTACCCTGAGCTGCGACTGGTCAGGCGGGTGCTGATCATTCCGGCGGTCAACGTGCTGGGGGTCAACCTGCGCACCCGTACCTGGCCCTTCGACAAGACCGACCTGAACCGCATGTTCCCCGGAAACACCATCGGCGAGACGACCGAGCGCATCGCCTATGCCGTGCTGGAAGCGACCAAACGGGCCGACTACCGCATCGACATCCACACCGCCAGCTCTGATTTCGAGGAGGTGCCCCAGGTGCGTCTCCACGGGCCGAGCGATGCCGAACGCGAGACCGCCCGGCTGTTCGGTCTGACGGCGGTCATGGAACGCTCGGTCTCCCCCGTATTTACCACCACCATGATGGCCTCCTGGAAGGTCTGGCCCGGCCAGAGCTTCGTCCTGCGGGTCGGACAGGCCGGTACGGTTCAGCTTGACCATTGCCAGCGGGTCTTCAGGGCGCTGGTCTCATTACTGGGCAGGGTCGGTGTTCTGGAAGGGGTTCAGATCGCGGTGGAGGATGAGGAAGTCTGCTACTTTGACAAACCGAGCGCCTTCCGGGTGTATGCCGAAAAGGCCGGCACCTTTGTCTCCGACCGCCAGGTCGGACGCTGGGTACGGGCCGGACAGGAGCTGGGCTACATCTACGACAGCTTCGGCGGCAACGTGATTGAAAAGGTTGTCGCCCCGGTGGCAGGCCTGCTGACCGGCATCCGCCGGCACCCGCTGCTGTTCGAGGGGGACCTGATCCTGCGGGTGAACAGAAAGGGATAATGGTGTCCCTCATCGTAACAGTGATAGGAGAACACCATGGCACAGATAGTATTCTATACCAAGTTGGGCTGCACGACGGCCGCCAGGCAGGTGGAGCTGCTGAAACAGTCCGGGCATGATGTTGAGGTCTGCGACCTGCTGGCACACCCCTGGACGGCGGAGGAACTGCTCTCCTACTTTGGCGACCTGCCGGTCGAGGCCTGCTTCAACGAAAAATCGCCCCGGGTCAGGTCGGGAGAGATCGACCCGGCGGCCTTCGAGCGCGAAGCGGCAATCGGGCTGATGCTGACCGACCACCTGCTGATCCATCGCCCCCTGATGAAATCGGGCGCAACGCGACGCTGCGGATTCGACCTGGCCGCCGTCCACGCCTGGGTCGGGCTGGGGACGGAGGTTTACCGGCAGTGCGCGGCAGAGGACCTGAATGCCTGTTCGCAGCCGGCAACCTCACCGCAACAGTGCCCCTGAACATGCAAGATTAGCGGTCACACTGTATAGAAGTTGAACACCCGGCCCGCGCCCCGGAACCCGGCACGGGCCGGGAGATACCCGCCAAGCCGCGCCGCGTAAGCCTCTCCCTGTTTTTCACCGTTTGGCATGGATAGTGTAACCTACCTGGTTGGTGACAGGGACTATCGTCACCGCGACAAACATCAATCCTGATAACCCGGCACACGCGCCCCGCTCTCAGCCATGAGATGCGGGGCTTTTTTAATTGCACCGGTTGATGTGTCGGCACACGTTGTAGGGAATGTACGGAGCACACGGCTCAACAGGCCGGGGATCATGGCACCAACGCTGCCACCATGAGGCGCCTCATTTCGCCACCCCGTCACACACAGGCGTCCACTTCCAGGGACGAGGGAGAGTCATATGAGACAGATAGCTATTTACGGAAAAGGCGGCATCGGCAAATCCACCACAACCCAGAACACGGTAGCCGGCCTGGCCGCGCTGGGCAAGAAGATCATGATCGTCGGTTGCGACCCCAAGGCCGACTCCACCCGTCTGATCCTGCACGCCAAGGCGCAGAACACGGTCATGGACCTGGTGCGTGAGCTGGGAACGGTCGAGGACCTGGAGATCGATCAGGTTATGAAGATCGGTTATGGCGGCATCAAGTGCGTCGAATCCGGCGGACCCGAGCCGGGCGTCGGTTGCGCCGGCCGCGGTGTCATCACCGCCATCAACTTCCTGGAAGAGAACGGCGCCTATACCCCCGACCTGGACTTCGTCTTCTATGACGTCCTGGGTGACGTTGTCTGCGGCGGATTCGCCATGCCGATCCGCGAAGGCAAGGCCGAGGAGATCTACATCGTCTGCTCCGGCGAGATGATGGCCATGTATGCCGCCAACAACATCTCCAAGGGTATCCTCAAGTATGCCAGCTCGGGCAAGGTCCGCCTGGCCGGCCTGATCTGCAACGCCCGCAAGACCGACATGGAGTTTGAGCTGGTCACCGCCCTGGCCGAAAAGCTCGGCACCCAGATGATCCACTTCGTTCCCCGCGACAACCAGGTGCAGCGCGCCGAGATGCGTCGCATGACGGTCATCGAATACTCGCCGGAACATCCCCAGGCCCAGGAATACCGCATGCTGGCGCAGAAGATCAACGACAACAAGATGCTCGTCATCCCTACGCCTCTGGAGATGGAAGAGCTGGAAGACCTGCTGATGAAGTTCGGGATCATGGAAGCGGACGACGAGGATAATGTGGGTGTGGCCGAAGCGGCATAAGGCCCGGAGCAACTAACCTGACAAGGGAACAGCCGCCTTAAACTGAATAAAATAATTGCTTCAACTTCAGGAGGTTATATCAACTGTACAGAACGTTACAGCTGACAACCTCCTGAAGTTTTTTTGGGGATGCTCCCCGGTTCTCTTTCAAAGATAGTTTGACACCTCAATCATATTTCCATCCGGATCACGAAAATAGACGGAATTGATCGTCCCCATGGCGCCGGTCCTCTTGATCGGGCCTTCCTCAATCTCTATGCCGCAAGACGCCATATGCTGAACCACCTCTGCTATCGGCACCCCGGTGGCCTGGCAGATGTCCTGGCACCCCGCTTCGTCTTGGGCTCATTTATACCCGTACTGATGCAGATTGATCTTCTGCAGGCCAAAACAGAGCGCCTTGAGCCCCTCGCCAAACATCTCCACCTTCATCCCCAGAACCCGCTCATAAATGTAACTTTCTTTCCATGAACTCTGCTGGTACAGGACTTGATCTGTCTAAATCGAAACTGTTTCAGCCCGCCGATGGTATGTGTAGCTCTCTTTAATTCATGTAACGGCAGCAGCTTACTCGTATCTGGCATATGTCACGTTTAGAGATTATCAGACTCGTTGCCACTCATCACATAAAAGCATAAGACTGCCGACTTATGCTTTTTCTATTCACATTCGTTAGTTATTGTTATATCAGAATGACCAGCCGGCGATGTGACCGGGTGACCGTACGATCTTCTTCACGGGAGCGGTGTTTCGGCGTGTGAGAACGCGACGGGCCGGAGGGACATGACATGAAAGATGTATCGTTTGTGATTGAGGATGCGACAGCGGCTGTAATCAGGGCACCGCTGGCCACGCCGTTCCGGATAGCCACCGGGCAGCATGACGAACTGGCCAATGTATTCATCCGGCTTCGGACCAGTGAAGGCGTCTGTGGTTATGGCGAGGCCGCCGTAGCGACCCACATCACCGGCGAAACCGTGGATGCAACCCTGGCCAACCTGCAGACAGTGACAGCCGGGCTGCGCGGCCGCATGGTCGACAGTCCCGAAGGGTTGTGCCGGGAATCTTCGCCGAGCTTCGAAGGCAATCACGCCGGCCTGGCAGCCCTTGAAATGGCCGTGCTGGATATCTCCTCCCGCGTGCAGGGAATCCCGTTTTACCGGCTCTTCGGACCGGCTGCGGGAAACGTTCCGCTGCTGACGTTTGCTACCGATATCACGATCGTGATCGGCTCCCTTGATGAAGCCCGGGCAGCCGCACGCACCTTCTCGGATCGCGGCTTCACTTCATTCAAGATCAAGATCGGCAGGGACGAGGATCTGGACATGAAGCGCATCCTGGCGGTGCGTGAGATCGCTCCTGACAGCCAGCTGATCCTGGATGCGAACATGGGATTCAGCGCCGACCGGATGCTGGCGTTTCTGGAACAGCTCGACAGGTTCGGGGCGAGACCGGTGCTGCTCGAACAGCCGGTGCCGAAGTACGACTGGGACGGCCTGGCTGCGATCACGGCGGCATGCGCCGGGAGCGGCACACTGGTCTGTGCCGACGAGAGTGTCGGTTCGCTGGCCGATGCCCGGCGGGCCATCGACAGCAATGCGGTCAGCGCCATCAATGTCAAGTTCATGAAAAGCGGTATTCTGGAGGGCGCCGAGATCGCCCGGCTGGCCAGCTTTCAGGGAATACAGCTGATGCTGGGTGCCATGATGGAGAGCGCACTGTCAATCACAGCATCGGCCCACTTTGCCGCCGGGCTGGGCTGTTTTGGCTTCATGGACCTCGACACCACATTTTTCATCAAGGGGGAGATGTCCCGTTCCCCGTACCTTGATGACAGCGGAAGATTTGATCTGCGGCATGCCGGTCACGGCATCGGTGTCGAGCCGCACTTCGGATGATCAGCCATCCGCTGCTGATTATCGTTGTCCTGCTGGGCATTGAAGCCCTGGTCATGGGACTGTCGCGCCACGAGAGGACGAAATGCTGCTTCGACAAGCTTCCCGCGGTGTTCTGGATCTATTTCCTGCCGATGCTCGCCGCAACATGCGGACTGATTACCCCGAACAGCCCGGTATACGGCATGATTACCACCTGGCTGCTGCCGGCGAGTCTGGTACTGTTGCTGCTGCCCGTGGACATGAAGGCGATCCTGCGGCTGGGGCCGACTGCGCTGGCCATGTTTTTCATCGGCGCCGCCGGCATCATCGCCGGGGCGGTACTCTCGTTTGCCCTTTTCAAACCCTTGGTCGGCAGGGAATTCTGGTCCGGATTCGGCACTCTTTCCGCGTCCTGGACCGGTGGCAGCGCGAACATGATCGCGGTCAAAGAGGCCCTCTCGGTACCGGATGCGGTCTTCGCACCGATGGTGATCGTCGATACGGTCGTTCCGTACCTCTGGATGGGCATCATGATAGCCATGGTCGGACTGCAGCCGGCCTTCGACCGCTGGAACCGCTCTGACCGCACCATACTGGACCAGCTTGGCGAGCACGTCGTGCAGCATCTTGCGACGTGCGGAAGCCGCCGGACACCGGCAGGCATAGGTATCGCCCTGTGTGTCGCCTTCGCGGGAAGCGGCGCCGCACACCTGATCGCCCGACAGCTGCCCCGGATACAGGATGTTGTTACAAGCTATACGTGGACGATTATGGTAGTATCCCTGATAGGGATTCTGCTGTCGTTTTCGCCGCTTCGCAACCTGGAGCGCTCGGGCGCCTCGCGGACCGGGTACGATCTGCTGTATTTCGTGCTGACAGCCATCGGCGCCAAGGCTTCGGTTGCCAGCATCGGGTCCGCCCTGGTGCTGATCGCCGCCGGAATGATGATCGTTGCAATCCATGCTGTCGTCCTGCTGATCGGGGCCCGCCTGATGAGAGCGCCCATGTTTCTGGTTGCGGCTGCCAGCCAGGCCAACATAGGCGGAGTCGCCTCGGCTCCGATAGTTGCCGAGGTCTATCACCCCGGTCTGGCCTCCGTCGGCCTGCTCCTGGCGATCCTGGGAAACATCGTCGGCACCTGGCTGGGGATCTTGAGCGCGCAGCTGTGCCGCATGATGTGACAACCCCGACCGTGAGGGGTGGTCCGATGTAGTGGCGTATCATGAACCGGTCATCGATTCTGCAGACCGTTGAAAGGAGCATCCGATGAACCAGATCCTGCTGCTTGCCCTGATGTTCTGCGGCGGTATCGCCATCGCCGTCCAGCCTTCGATCAACGGGCGCCTGGCACAGAAGGTCGGCACACTCGAAAGTTCCTGCATCTCCTTTGCCGTAGGTACCCTGTTACTCCTGGCAATCGTCCTGATCGCCGGCAAGGGGTCGCTCAGGGGGGTCGCGAACGCCTCCTGGTGGGAGCTCACCGGCGGATGCCTGGGCGCATTTTTCGTCACCATGATCATTGTCGCCATTCCCCGCATCGGCACAACGGCGGCAATGGCGACAGTTATCTGTGCCCAGCTGACAACCGGCGTCCTGCTGGACCATTTCGGACTGTTCGGTTTCCGCTCGATTCCACTGGACAGCAAGCGGGCCGTCGGCGTCGCCCTGCTGATTGCCGGTGCCGGCCTGATCATACGAAGATAGAAACACCAGTGAGGAGAATATCATGATGAAATCTCTGGGGGCCAGAACCCTGCTCTTTCCCACCCCGGTCCTGATGGTCGGCACCTACGACCGGGACGGGAAACCGAACCTGATGAACGCCGCCTGGGGCGGCATCTGCTGTTCCCAGCCACCCTGTGTCGCGGTCTCGCTGCGCAAGGCGACCTGGTCCTGGGCCGGCATCGTCGAGCGCAAGGCGTTTACGGTCGGAATCGCCTGCGAAGCAAGGATGGTGGAGGCCGATTATGTCGGCATCGCTTCGGGGCGTGACGTGGACAAATTTGCCGTAAGCGGCCTGACCCCGGTGAGAAGCGAACTGGTGGATGCACCCTATGCGGCCGAATTTCCGGTTGTCCTGGAGTGCCGCCTGCTGCACACGGTAGAGATCGGCCTGCACACCCAGTTCATCGGCGAGATCGTCGATGTAAAGGCTGACAGTGATGTGCTCGGAGAAGACGGACACCCCGACATCATGAAGATTCAGCCGCTGATCTATGACACCTCCCACAAGGGCTATCACGGTATCGGCCCGCTCCTCGGAAAGGCCTTCTCCGTGGGAAAGGCAAAAGGATAGGTATGTCTCCCTTAACCATCGTGGCAAAGGTCGTGGCAAAAGAGTGGGCTGTTGAGCCGGTCAAAGCTGAACTGCTCAAGCTGATCGCACCGACACGGAACGAGAGCGGCTGCATCGGGTACACACTTCACCAGGACAACGAGAACCCGGTCGTGTTCATCTTCCATGAGAGCTGGGAGAGTGCGGCTTCGCTGGAACAGCACATGAACTCTGATCATTTCAGGGCCTACATTTCGGCGGTTGGCGATATGATCGAAGAGAAGGTCGTCCATAAAATGACCCGCATCGCATAAGGAGGTCTGAAACATGAAGGTACTGGTCGATTTATGCATCGTTCCGATCGGCGTTGGTGTCTCGCTGTCGGCATACATCGCGGAATGTGAAAAAATTCTGGCAGGAGCGGGGCTGAAAACCTCGCTGCACTCCTACGGGACCAATATCGAAGGAGCATGGGAAGAGGTCTTTGCGGCTATCAGGCTCTGTCATGAGAAGATCCATGCCATGGGCGCTCCGCGTATCACGACCACCATCAAGCTGGGGACGCGTACCGACAGGGACCAGTCCATGGAGGACAAGGTCGACAGCGTGAAGCGCAAACTGGGAGACGCTGCGGCGGGTTCGAACATCCCGTAAGCCCTGCCATGGAATCTCTGGGATTTTCATTCTGGCTGGCTGCGATAACCCTGGCACTCACTATTCCGGCTGCGATCGAGCTTTTCATCGGCAACCGCTCGGTGGGAGCCCTGCGTGACATGTCTCCGGTTCCGGGGGCGGGCTCGAAAAAGGTCTCGATCATCGTCGCCGCCCGCAACGAACAGCGCAATATCAGGACCGCACTGCAGTCACTGCTTGACCTCGGGTATCCGGACTACGAACTGATCGTGGTCAATGACCGCTCGGAGGATGAAACCGGCCGGATACTCGACACCATGGCAACTTCCCATCCCCGCCTCAAGGTGATTCACATCGACCGGCTCCCCGATGGCTGGCTGGGTAAGAACCACGCGCTCTGGACAGGCAGCCGGCATGCGAACGGCCCGTACCTGCTGTTCACCGACGCCGATATCGTCATGGAGCCGACCGTTGTGACCCGTGCCGTGGCATATCTGGAACATCACCGGCTCGACCACCTGGCAGCGACCCCGTCCATGCAGATGCCGACCGCTTTCCTCGGCATGTTCGGCGCCTCGTTCATCATCACCTTTGCACTCTTTACCCGCCCCTGGAAGGCACAGAATCCCGCGAGCAGCTGCCACATAGGGATCGGAGCCTTCAATCTGGTCCGGGCCGACGCCTATCGTCAGGTCGGCGGCCATGAGACGATCCGCCTCCGCCCGGACGATGACATCAAGCTGGGCAAGATCATCAAGAAAGCCGGATTCCGGCAGGACGTGGCCTATGCCCCCGAGTTTCTGGCGGTGGAGTGGTACGCCTCGGTATCCGAAGCGGTTAAAGGGCTCGAAAAGAACGCCTTCTCCGGGGCCGATTACAATATCCCGCTGGTGCTGTGCGGGGCGGCAATCCATACCCTCTGCAGCATCTGGCCTTTTGCCGCGCTGTTCCTGACCGACGGACCTGCCCGGGGCCTGAACATCGCCGTTGTGCTTGTCACACTGCTGATTTTTGTCGACTGCGCCCGGGTTCACCATGTCAGGATCTGGTATGCGATCGGATACCCCCTGGGTATCGCCCTGTTCGTCTGGATCCTGCTGAGAACCATGCTACTGAATCTGCTGCAGGGAGGAATCTACTGGCGGGGAACATTCTATCGCCTGAAAGAGTTGAGGACCAACAGGGTGTGATCAGGGAAAAGACCGGCAACCACCTCCTGCTGAAACGGATCAGCCCGGGCTTCAACGGGCCCCCCTCAGCGGGTCCGGGTGCCGGCAGGGCTTTTGTCTGCTTGAAAAATGCCGACGTTACCGTACAATGGATCTTTGATCAGAACGCCGAATGAACAATGCGAGGACACCATGGACAGACGAACCTTTCTGAAAGCATCCGGCGCCGCATCCCTGCTGGCGCCCGCACTGATCAGGGAAGCGCTTGCGGCACAGCAGCAGCCGCTGGTGGCCGTAGCGGAAGGAAAAGATTATCCGGCCATCACCCGCAGGGCCATCAACGCCATGGGCGGCATGAAGCGCTTCGTCAAGGCGGGAGATGTGGTGGTGGTCAAACCCAACATGGGCTGGGACCGCTCCGCCGAGCTGGCCGCAAATACCCATCCCCAGGTTGTGCGCGCAGTCGTGGAGGAGTGCCTGGCGGCGGGCGCCCGGAAGGTCAAGGTCTTCGACTACACCTGCAACGACGCCCGGCGCTGTTATGTCAACAGTGGTATCGAAAACGCCCTCAAGGGGATGAAAAACGTCGACTGCAAGCAGATCGAACCCGAACGCTTCCGGAAAGTGGCCATCAACGGGCAGTTCCTCAAGGAATGGGAGCTGTACGACGAGGCCCTGACTGCCAATGTCTATATCAACGTCCCGGTTGCCAAACATCACGGGCTCTCCAGGCTGACGCTCGGCCTCAAGAACATCATGGGAATCATGGGGGGCAACCGCGGCTATATCCACCGCAGCCTCGATGTGGCCCTGGCTGATGTGAACGCGCATTTCAAGAGCTCCCTGACGATTATCGATGCGACCCGCATCCTGACCGCCCACGGTCCGCAGGGGGGCAACATCGCCGATGTGAAGGTGCTCAACAAGGTGATCGCCTCCACCGATGTAGTTGCGGCCGATGCCTTTGCCACCACCCTGTTCGGCCTGAAGCCGAGTGATATTCCGGTGACGGTGGCAGCCTACAAGCGCGGCCTGGGAGAGATGGACCTGGCCAGAATCCGGGTCGTAAAGGCCTGACCGCGTGAAACGGACCCCCGCCCGCATCAGCCAGCTTGTCTTCCTGGCACTGTTCCTGATCCTCTTCGTGCAGACCGAGTACCGCGGCCGTGACGAGATCAACGCCGCGGTGAACACCTTCTTTCGGGTCGATCCCCTGGTGATGTTCAGCTACCTGCTGTCCGCTAAGTCATGGACCTGGCTGCTGCTGCCAGCGGCCCTGATGACTCTGGCAACGCTGGTCCTGGGACGTTTTTTCTGCGGCTGGATCTGCCCGCTGGGTACGGTCCTCGACCTGGTGACCTCCAGAATCCGCAAAACGACCCCGATCAGGGCACTCCGCGGGAACACCAAATACTGGCTGCTGCTGCCGCTCCTGTCGGCGTCCCTGTTCAATCTCAATCTGAGCGGCCTGCTCGATCCGATCGCAATCCTGCTGCGGGGGCTGACGTTCCTGCTCCACCCGCTGATGGGCCTGACAGCCCGGGAGGGGTGGGTCGCCCTCTACCGGCTGATGGGTGAGCGCCGTGACAGCCTTGCGCCGGCCTATAACCTGATCCGCGACAACCTGCTCCCCTTCCGGGATACGCTCTATCCCCTGGCACTGTTCTCGGCTGTCATACTCCTGGCCGTCATCGCTCTTGAGCGATTCGAGACCCGCAACTGGTGCCGCAATCTCTGCCCGCTGGGTACCCTGCTGGGCTGGCTGGGGCGTTTTTCAATCTTCAAGCGGACCCCGGGCGGCCTGTGTGCCGATTGCGGTGCCTGCCGCGACCTCTGTCCGACAAGCTTTGAAGAGGGTCATCTGGACAAGGGGGCCTGTGTCCTCTGCCTGGATTGCCAGAGCGGCTGCCCGAATGGACGGGTCGCTTTCCGGCCGTCATTGGACATGAAGGGGGCCGGGCCGCTCATGCCGGAGCGGCGGGTGCTCCTGGGGGGTATGGCGGGCGGGCTGCTGCTGGCGATACCAACGCGCTTCAGATCTCCCGAGCAGGTATCACGGACTCTCAGACCGCCCGGTGTGCGCAGCGAGGACGATTTCCTCAAGCGCTGCGTTCGCTGCGGTGAGTGCATGAAGGTCTGCCTGAAGAGCGCGCTCTACCCGGCGGCGTACCAGGCCGGCATAGAGGGTTTCTATACTCCGCTGGTGATCCCGCGGCTGGGATACTGCGAATACAACTGCACCCTCTGTGGCCAGGTCTGCCCCACCGGCGCGATTCCGCGTCTTCCTGTGGAGATCAAGAAACGGGAGGTGATCGGCAAGGCGGTCTTCGACAAGAACCACTGTCTGCCCTTTGCACGCAAAATCGATTGCATCGTCTGCGAAGAGCACTGCCCGATCCCCGAGAAGGCCATCCGCTCACGCGAGATCACGGTCATCGGGCTTGACGGCATCTCAAAGATCGTCAAGGAGCCGTATGTGCTGGAGGAGATCTGCAACGGATGCGGCATCTGCGAGTACGTCTGCCCCTTGGAGACCAAGGCCGGCATCGAGGTCTTTGCGGTGAAGAACCGGGCGCCGATCAGCCAGAATCCTGCCAATCCGCCTGCAAATCCTTACCCGCCCTAGGTGGCGTTTTCAGGGTACATGCACAACAAAATTAAATATCTCTATCTATTACCACAGGAACAGCGTAGAGTTAACTGACTGACCTGCCAGCCGAAATCATTAACTCGATCATTTCGACCCAATCTAGTTTTCCGGTCATCTCCAGCCACCTGTCTTCACCTCTCCGGTACAACCTTCCGGGATGCAGCTATCCGGGACATGCTGAATATCGTCACCGGACAGTGCTATTCACCCGTATAGGCTTCGAGAATCAAGTTGATATTAATCCAGTCATATGAGGAGAAACCATGATTATCAAACGAGGTAACGTAGTGAGCCATGCAGGAGCGATCGAGTGGGGGGTCGGCAAGGTGGTCGAGGTGACTGACCTGAAAGCGACGATCCAGTTCAGTGATGGAATCATCAGGAAGATCGCCTCATCCCATTACACCATCCTTCATCCCGCCGATGCGGCTTCCTTCGTATCTCCGGCCGACAGCGTGGCGGCACCAAAGGTCCGTGTGGCGGTCAAGCGGGTAAAAAAGGTGAAGCCGGTGGAAGTACTGCAGGCTGCTTAAGAGCCTCTCCCGCTGGTCGGGAAACTTCGGTAACGTCAGAGTTCTTTCACGGTTCTCTGATGGATATTAAAAAGACGGAAGCTCCAGGGCTTCCGTCTTTTTAGTCAATACAGCCGCTTATTTCTTGTCAATCTTCTTGATGACGTCGTCAGTAACATCCTGTGCATCAACTCCGCTGCCCAGATACAGCAGTTCCCTTTTGATAACCACAAGGGCAAGGCCTTTGGCTTTGCCAAGGTCGGCACTGGCCTGTTCGATTGCCTTGAATAGCTTGTCCGCAAACTCCATCTCCATTTCCTGCATCTGTTTCCCAGCATTCTGAACAAACTTCTGGAAATCTTCGACCTTTTTCTGGAACTCTTTGGCTTTGGCTTCCCGTTGCGCAGGAGCAAGCGTTTTTAACTTGCTCTCGATAGCGGACTTCTGCTTCTCCAGTTGTTTTTGCTTGGCCTCAATTTGTCCCTGCAGTTTTTTCTTCAGGTCCGTCATTTTGGCCTGGCCGGCTTTGCCCGTCTCCGATTCTGCAGCAATCCTGGCAAGATCCACATGTCCCAGATGTGTGGGCTGCTGGACAACAGCCGCCTCGGATGGTTTTTGAAGCGGCGCGGCCGGTATTTGTGGAGTTGCCGGCACGGCAGCCGGCTTGCCGGCTGCACTGTTTTCTTCAGCACCGACCTGGACAGCGAGTGAGCAGGCCAGCAGGGCGAACAGGATACATCTGATCGGTCGTTTCATTACACGTAACCTCGTTGGCCGGCAATTTCGCCGGTTGGTAGAAATACCGGACAAAGATAGTTGGTTTACGATCTTGAAACAAGCCTTCTTTTCACAGGCAGAGGAGAGCGCATACTGTTTGGCTGATAAAAAACAAATGCTTGGAAAATAAAACAGCTTGACTTTAACCGCCCGAGTTTTCTAAAATGGCAAAAATTAGCAGAGGCTGTGAAGAGGAGTAGTAGTCGTTGCGGGCTTTCCAGAGAGCCGGTGGGTGGTGTGAACCGGTAAGCACGGATGATGAACTCGCCTTGGAGCCGTTCCGGTGAATGTCAGTAGTCGGAACCGTCCTCCCGCGTAACGGGTGACATGAGGCCCGGCATCTCTGCCGGGTGAATTGGGTGGTACCGCGAGCATATAAAACCTCGCCCCAAATTGGGGTTGAGGTTTTTTTATTTCAGAGGTAGATCAGCACGAAAGGAGTGCACAGCAATGGCAAAGGCACCGGCAAAGAAGCAGAAACAGGACGACAGGCAGATCATCAGGATTTTCGACACAACGCTGCGGGATGGCGAGCAGGCCCCCGGCAACAGCATGAACATCGAGGAAAAGCTGCGCATCGCCAAACAGCTCCAGAAATTGAACGTGGACGTGATCGAGGCCGGCTTTCCCATCGCCTCGGATGGCGACTTTGAAGCGGTCAAACTGGTGGCGCAAACGATCAAAGGCCCGCAGATCGCCGGCCTGTGCCGCTCCAGCGAAAAAGATATCGACCGGGCCTGGGAGGCGCTGAAGTATGCCGGCGAACGGGGCCGCATCCATACCTTTATTGCCACCTCCGACATCCATATGAAATACAAGCTGCAGATGGAGCCGGCCAAGGTGCTGGCATCAGCGGTCAAAGCGGTCAAACGCGCAGCCTCCTACACCCCCAATGTCGAGTTTTCCTGCGAAGACGCCGTACGCACCCGGTTGCCGTTCCTGGCCGAGGTGGTCGAGGCGGTCATCGCTGCCGGGGCGACCACGGTCAACATACCTGATACCGTCGGCTACACCGTTCCCTTCGAGTACTTCAACATCATCACCTACCTGAAGCAGAACGTCCCCAATATCGACAAGGCCATCATCTCGGTCCACTGTCACAACGACCTGGGGCTGTCGGTGGCCAACTCTCTCGCCGCCATCCAGGCCGGCGCACGCCAGGTGGAGTGCACCATCAACGGCATCGGCGAGCGTGCCGGCAACTGTTCCCTGGAAGAGTTCGTCATGATCCTCAAAACCCGCGGCGATATCCTGCCCTTCTATACGAACATAGCCACGGAGCAGCTGACCCCTTCCAGCCGCCTGCTTACCACGATTACCGGTATCGGTGTGCAGCCCAACAAGTCCGTGGTCGGTGCCAACGCCTTTGCCCACGAGGCCGGCATCCACCAGCACGGCATGCTGATGGAGAAAACGACCTATGAGATCATGACCCCCGAATCCGTTGGTTTGAACGCCAGCGCCCTGGTGCTGGGCAAGCACTCCGGACGCCATGCATTCAAGAAGCGCCTGGAAGAGCTGGGATATGACCTTGACGACGAAAAGATCAACCGCTCTTTTGACCGCTTCAAGACCCTCGCCGACCTGAAGAAAGAGGTCTTCGACGAGGATCTGGACGCCATCGTAGCCGACGAGGCCCGCGAGGATGAGAAATTCAAGCTGGGTCACATCACCGTGACCTGCGGCTCGTTTGCCGTTGCCACCGCGACCGTCCAGCTGGAGATTAACGGGACACCGGTTCGTACGGCTGAACTGGGTGACGGCCCGGTCGATGCCACGCTCAAGGCCATCAAAAAACTGACCAAGACAAAGGCCAAGCTGATGCAGTACAACGTCGGCTCCATCACCGGCGGCACCGATGCCCAGGGGGAGGTTACCGTACGCGTGGCCGAGGGGCACCATATCGTCGTGGGGAAAGGCTCTTCCACCGACATCATCGAGGCATCGGCCAAGGCCTATGTCCACGCCCTCAACCGGCTCCATTCCCGGCAGAAGCGGGTGAGCGAAGGCGTATAAAACCGCGGGCAGGCCCTGAAGGACCCCTAAAAGCGGCATCCGGGACGAACAGTACCGGATGCCGCTTTTGTTGTAGCGGCTTCCGGTTGTGAAAACCTTGCTTTTGGGACTGCTCACGGATAAAGTAACCTCTATTTTGCAGTGAATTGCGAGCCTTGATGACACAAATGGGACACAAAACAGAACTTCTGGCCCCGGCCGGGTCTCTGGAATCCTTCTTCGCCGCCCTGGAAAAGGGAGCCGATGCGGTCTATGCCGGCCTGCGGGATTTCTCCGCCCGGGCGCGGGCCAAGAATTTCACCCTGGCCCAGATGGAGCGCATGCTGGGATATGCCCATGCCCGGGACCGCAGGATCTACATTACTCTCAACACCCTCGTCAAAGAGCAGGAGCTGCCGCAACTGGTGGACACACTGGCTGCGCTGGAAACGATGCGGGTCGATGGCGTGATCGTTCAGGATCTGGCCGTGGCGCGGCTGGTCCGCAACCACTTCCCGGCCATCGCACTGCATGCATCGACACAGATGACAATCCACAATACGGCCGGTGTGCAGATGCTCCAGGAACTCGGATTTCAGCGGGCGGTTCTGGCACGGGAACTGGCCCTCGACGAGATTGCCGCTATTGCCGCGGCTACGACCGTGGAGATCGAGACCTTTGTTCACGGGGCACTCTGTTTCTCCATCTCCGGGCAGTGTTTCTTCTCTTCCTACCTGGGCGGGCACAGCGGCAACCGCGGCCGTTGCGCCCAGCCCTGCCGCCGTCTGTACGACCATCGCGGCAAGCAGGGACACTTCTTCTCCACCAGCGACCTCTCGGCCATCGACATGCTGCCCGAACTGGTCCGGGCCGGCGTGAAATCTCTCAAGATCGAGGGACGCATGAAGTCGGCCGAATACGTAGCCAGCGTGGTGGAGGCCTACCGCCTGGTGCTTGATGCGCCGGAGCGTTCCCGCAAGGAAGCCCTGACAGCTGCCAAGGAGATTCTGAAGTTCTCGTTCGGGCGTACGCCGACCAAGGGGTTCCTGGCCTCACAGCAGCCGGATGATATCGCCAATCCCTGGCAGAAGGGGGGCACCGGGCGCTACGTCGGCCAGATCAAGAGCATCAAAGGCAAACGCCTGACCTTCGACACCCGAGATGCCCTGTCTGTGGGCGACCGGTTGCGGGCACAGCCCAAAACTGATATGGCCGGGCAGGCCTGGACCGTGCGCGAGATCTTCGTCAACAACAAGAAAACCATGGAGGCCAGGGCCGGCAGCCTGGTGGAGGTGGAGACCCCCTTCCGCTTCGAGGTCGGCGATTCGATCTACAAGGTTTCCTCCAGGGAGGCCTTTACCCTGAGCGAGAATGCCTGCCTGCGCAGGCTGGAATCGGTGTCGGGGGACAAGTTCCCCTGCCGGCTGCGGGTGCTTCTTCAAGGTGAAGATCTGCAGATCAGCGCCGAGGTGTCCGGTTCGCGGTACGAATTCAGCTACCCGCTGGGACCTCTGGAACCAGCCCGCAGCAGCGACATGGCAGGTGTTTTCACCAGCCAGTTCACCAAGACCGGCGACACGCGCTTCCGGCTGGAATCGCTGCAGGCTCCTGATTTCCCTCCGGTTCTGATACCTGCCGGCGTGTTCAAAGAGCTGCGCCGACAGTTCTACCGCCAGCTGGATGAAGCCGTTTCAAGCGTGGATACAGAGCGGATCGCCACGGCACGCAGAGCAGCCGGCCGTGCTGTGGATGCGCTGCGCACGCCGACGGCACGGCACGCCGCCCGGGAAAACCTGGCCGTGGTCATGGATCTGCCCCGCGACTGGCGGTTTCCTCTTCAGTCGGGTGCCGACATCACACTGCTGCCGCTGTCCAAAGCGGCTATCCATCAGCTTCCCTCGGCAGTACCCCGCATGCGAGGATCAGAACATCAGGTGGTCTGGCAACTGCCGTTCATGATCTTCGACCGTGACATCCCGCTCTACCGGGATACGCTCCGTCAACTGTACGACGCCGGCTTCAGGAATTTCGAGGCGGCCAATCTTTCACATTTCGCCCTGTTGCGGGGCCTGGAGCAGATCCACATATCGACCTGGCATCGCTGTTTTTCGCTCAACTCGCAGGCCCTGGCCGCCTGGAGGGAGTTGGGTGCCGAAACCGCCACACTGTACATCGAGGATGACGCCGTGAACCTGGCTGCCCTTCTGGCAGCGGATGTCGCTATTGAACGCCGCATAATCGCCTATGCCCCTCTGCCGGTCATGACCACCAAGATCCGCATCAGAGATGTTCACAGCAATATTCCTCTTCTCTCGGACCGAGGAGAGGCGTATACTGTCACGACCCGCGACGGCCTGCAGACTGTCTCGGCCGCGATGCCCTTCTCCCTGACCGCCCGGCACAGTGAGTTGCGCGGCAGGGGGTGCGGATCGTTTCTGATCGACCTGCGGCAGGCTCCGCGCGAATCATGGAATGATATCATCGGAGCGTTCAAGGCCGGCCGGGCGCTTCCGGGAACAACAGAATTCAACTACGCCGCAGAGCTGGTCTGATGAGACTGATCATTGCGATCAGCACCCTGCTGTTACTGGCAGCAGACTGC
This sequence comes from Geobacteraceae bacterium, assembly GCA_016720395.1. GTDB lineage: Bacteria > Desulfobacterota > Desulfuromonadia > Geobacterales > Pseudopelobacteraceae > CAIPTY01. The sequence continues at coordinate 308,904 of JADKKR010000002.1, forward strand.
CATGCAGGACGCAGGATAGAAGGTTCCGTACGGGCCGTCTACGATGGCGACACTATCATGCTGGTGACTCGTGAGTCGAGCAGGCTCAAAACCCGCCTGTACGGTATTGATGCCCCTGAGACCGCCAAACCTGACACGCCGGGCCAGCCTTTCGGCGAGGCCGCCAAGCGGGTACTGCGGGGCAAGGTTCTCGGAAAAAGGGTCACTGCCGAGGTCGTCGATGTGGACCAGTACCAGCGAACGGTGGCGGTCATCCGTTTCGCCGGCCGCGACATCAACCGCGAGATGGTGGCTGAAGGGATGGCCTGGGCCTACCGCCGGTATCTGCAGGGGCCCTACGCCTCGGAATACCTGTCTGCTGAAAGCCGCGCCCGCTCCAGGCGCGACGGTCTCTGGCGCGATGTCAATCCACAACCGCCCTGGGAATTCCGTCAGCCGCCCGCCGGTGGCATGCATCACGGCAGACAGCGCCGGTAAGCCGGCAGAAACAGCCGTCTGTATTGCAAATTGCGAGCGGTCTGATATAACAGGTTGCTGTGACTCTTTCAGGCCGGCGCTGACCTTTTTTATTTTCACCTGATGTTTTACAAGGGCCCATGAATCGTACGCTTACCATCATAAACATCCTTCTTGGGATAGTCGTCGTTGGACTTCTGGCGTCCATTGCCGCCAGCGGGCTTTCCCGGACCCTTGATGTGGCACTGCTTCCCAAAAGCGGCACGTCTGATGCGAAAACGGCGCCAGGCGCGCCGAAAACGGCGGATCTGGCCTATTATGCCCCGATACTCGCCAATGGTCTCTTCGGAAAGTCCACCCAGGGGCAGCTCACTCCCATAGTGAATACATCGGCGGCGACACTGGCCGCTCCGGCCACGGCACCGGCCGAACTGCTGCTGCTGGGAACGGCCACCGGATCCTTTCGTGAAACTTTTGCCCTGGTGCGCCACACCGCAAAACAGGAAGAGCGGGTTTTCCGCCTGGGTGATACGGTCTTCGACGCCGGTCGACTGGTTCAGGTGACCCGTGAGCAGGCCTACATCGTTGTGAACGGCAAAAAGGTCGAGCTGCTGACTCCCATGGCACCTCCGGCAGCATCCGGCCAGGCACAGCAACCCGCCGGTCATCCGGTGACCGGGGTGACCAGTACGGGCGCGGGAAGCTACGTCATCGACCAGCGGGCCCTGAACGCGGCACTTGACAACATCGGACAGGCCATGACCGATGCACGCCTGCTCCCCAGTCAGAAGGACGGCAAGGTGGAGGGCTTCAGGGCCTCGGAGGTAAAGCCTGCGGGGGTCTTCGCCATGATCGGGATAAAAAACGGCGACGTGCTGCTGCGCCTGAACGATTTTCCGATAGATTCCCCGGACAAGGCGCTGCAGTCGTTCATCGCCCTGAAGGGGCAGAGCAGGCTCAAACTGGATATGGTCCGGGACGGGCGCCCGGTGACATTCAATTACGATATTCGCTGACGTGGAGGCACGCTTGATACGATACCTGCAACGAGTAATCTGGACCCTGCTTCTGGCCGGAACCCTCTTCACCTCTCCGGCTCTGGCCGCCGGCAAGGGTGTAGTGCTTAATTTCAACGAGGTGGATATCTCCACCATGGTGAAATTCATCAGCGACCTGACCGGCAGGAACTTTGTGCTGGATGACCGGGTCAAGGGCAAGATTTCGGTCTTCTCTCCCTCCAAGCTGACCAACGAGGAAGCCTACAATGTCTTTGTCTCCGTACTGGAGCTGAAAGGCTTTTCAGTCGTACAGAGCGGCAAGATCGGCAAGATCGTGCCATCGGCCAGCGCCAAGCAGTCCGGGTTTTCAGTACTTCCTTCCGGCGTACAGGCCCCGATGAACGAGACCTATGTCGCCCAGGTCAACAAGCTGGAGAACATCTCGGCCCAGGAAGCGCTGGTCTTCCTGCAGCCGATGGTTTCCAAGGACGGGCACATATCCGCCTTCGGTCCGGGCAACCTGATCCTGATCGTGGATTCATCCCTCAACATCCGCAAACTCCAGGGCATCCTGCAGACCATCGACAACGAACGGACCCGTGAAGGGATGGAGATCATCTACCTGAAGAACGCCTCGGCCGAGGCCACCGCCACGACTATCAGGCAGTGGCTTACCGGCAGTGAAAGCAAACCGGCCGGACAGCAGGCAGCTCCCGGTGGCAGTGGGACGGGCAACGTCCTGGCCGACCTGCGCCTGAATGCGCTACTGGTCTTCGGCAACGAGAGCATCAAGAAATCGGTACGGGAGCTGGTGGACAAGCTGGACGTTCAGCCGCCCGAGGCCAGCAGCAAGGTCAATGTCTATTATCTGGAGAACACCGACGCCACCGAGATGGCCAAGGTACTGGATGGTGTTGTCAAGGGCATCGCCGTCCAGACCGCAGTGCCGGGACAGCCCGGCGCGGCGGCTCCGCAGACATCACCCTTTGAAAGCGGCAAAGTCACCGTCACACCCGATAAGGGTTCAAATTCACTGGTCATAATGGCCTCCCCCAACGACTACAACAACCTGGTCCAGGTGATCAAGAAGCTGGACCGCCGCAGCAAACAGGTCTTTGTGCAGGTTCTGATTGCCGAAGTATCCCTGGACAAATCCCGGGCGGTCGGCGTTCAAGCGGGGGCGATAGCTGCCGGTGCCATTGGCAAATATCTGCAGGGCGGCGGCATGTATGACCCCTTCGGAACTTTTGGGCAGCTCCTGGGCTCAGCATCTTCCACCAACTCAGCCATCTCGACCCTGATAGGTGACAAGCTCCAGAACAGCTCCCGACCGGTAACCGGTATAGCCCTTCTACAAGCGCTTGAATCCAATGGCCTTTTGAACGTCCTTTCTACACCGAATATCCTGACAACAGACAATAAAGAGGCAGAAATCATTGTCGGCGAGAACGTACCCTTCAGGGGCTCCTCCACTCAAAGCACTTTCGGCACAACTCAATCTGTCGAGCGTAAAGATGTCGGAATAAATCTCAAGATCAAACCCCAGATCAGCGAGGGTGACTATATCCGTATGGATATCAATCAGGAGATTTCTGCGGTTAAAGACACGGCTACAGACGGGGCTATCGATTTGGTCACTACCAAACGCTCAGCAAAAACAAGCGTCGTCATAAAAGATAATGAAACGGTCGTCATCGGCGGCTTGATTCAGGACAAAGAAAACGAGACCATCAGCAAAGTTCCCTTATTGGGAGATATTCCCGGCCTTGGGTGGCTGTTCAAAACCAAGAAAAAATCACGCAATAAAACGAATCTGCTGATCCTTCTGACTCCTCGCATCGTTAAAGATGCCGGAGATATGAATACAATCTCTGAAAGTCAGAAAATCAAGTTTGGCGAATCAGCGAAAAAAGTCGAGCCGGTCGATGTCCAGAAGGAGATCTCGGGGAAATGAGTGACGAGCAGATTCAGGAAGCACTTGAATCACTCGCCGGGCGGCTGGGTATCGCCTGTCTGCCGGCCATCGCCGGCGCCGATGTGGACTCCGGTCTGCTGTCCAGGGTGCCGTTAAACTTCGCCCGCACCAATTCGGTCCTGCCCTTGACGGAGCATGACGGTGCCATCCGGATCGCCATCTCCGGGCCGTCTGCCCTGCTGGCCCTGGATGAACTGCGGCTGACCTTCGGCAAACCGGTCGAGGCGGTGCTCGTCCCGGCCTCCATCCTGACCGATGCGATCAACCACGCCTATGCCGGGATGTCCGGCACCGCCCGCGACGTGCTGCAGGAACTGGAGGGTGAAGACCTCTCCACCATCGCCACCGAGTTCAGTGACCCCAAAGACCTGCTGGACCTGAGCGACGAAGCGCCGGTCATCCGCCTGCTCAACTCGATCCTCTCCGAAGCCGTCAAGGAGCGGGCCAGCGATATCCACATAGAACCCTACGAACGCGACCTGCTGGTGCGCTTCCGCATTGACGGACTGCTCTACGAAAAACTCTCTCCCCCCAAGATCATTCAGGAGGCCCTGATCTCGCGGGTCAAGATCATGGCCGGCCTCAACATAGCCGAGAAAGCGCCTGCCCCAGGACGGCCGTATCCGCGTGCGCGTCGCCGGACGCGACGTGGACATCCGCGTCTCGATCATCCCGACCTTCTACGGCGAACGGGCCGTGCTGCGCCTGCTGGACAAGAAGAAGGGCATTCTCTCCCTGACGGATATCGGCCTGGGCGCCGAGGGTGTGCAGATCATGGAGCGCATGCTGGCCCGCACAAGCGGCATCATCCTGGTGACCGGCCCCACCGGCAGCGGCAAGTCGACGACACTGTACGCCGCCCTGAACCGGGTCAACTCCAGCGAGAAGAACATCATCACCATCGAGGACCCGATCGAGTACCAGATCAAGGGGATCGGCCAGATTCAGGTCAACCCGAAGATCGAACTGACCTTTGCCGCCGGCCTGCGTTCGATCCTGCGCCAGGACCCTGACATCATCATGGTCGGCGAGATCCGCGACGCCGAAACGGCCGAAATCGCCATCCAGGCCAGCCTGACCGGGCACCTGGTGCTCTCGACCCTGCACACAAACGACGCTGCCACCGCCGTGACGCGCCTGGTGGATATGGGCATCGAACCGTTCATGATCGCCTCATCCCTGTCAGCCGTGCTGGCCCAGCGCCTGGTGCGGGTGATCTGCCCGCACTGCCGTGAATCGTACAAACCGGTCGAGAGCTACGCCGGCATTACCCTGCCGGAACTCCTCTATCGCGGTCGCGGCTGTGACGCCTGTTTCGGGATGGGGACCCTGGGCAGGACCGCCATCTACGAGATCATGCCGATCGACCAGGAGCTCTGCTCCATGATCATCAGGCGTTCCCATGCCGGTGAGATCAAGGAATACGCCGTCTCCCGCGGCATGAAGACCCTGCGTGACGACGGCCTGGCCCGGGCGGCCGCCGGCATCACCACCATCGAAGAGGTCCTGCGCGTGACCCAGGACGATTATGCCGACGTACCGTTATAAGGCATACAACGCCGGTGGCGGATCGGTAGCCGGAGTCGTCGATGCCGAATCCGAGCGTCAGGCGCTGCAGCAGCTCAAGAGCCAGGGGCTGATGCCCCGCGAGGTGCACGAAGAGGGTGTGACAGAAGGTGTCTCAGCCTCATTTTCGTTTCAGCGGGGTATCTCGGCCGCCGACCTGGCGCTCTTTACCCGACGTCTGGCAACCCTGGTGGCTTCTTCGGTGCCTCTTTTCGAGGCCATGGGCTCCCTTCATGAGCAGGAAGCGGGCGGCAAACTCAAACAGGTTCTGGCCCGGGTACGTGACCGCATCGCCGAAGGCGCCTCCCTGTCACGGGCCTTTGCGGCCGACCCGCGCATCTTCGGCGAGAGCTACGTCAGCATGGTGGCCGCCGGCGAGGCCAGCGGAGCACTCGATGTGGTTCTGGAGCGCCTGGCTGATTTCCTGGAGGAGCAGGAACAGGTGCGCGGCCGGGTAACGTCAGCCCTGGCCTACCCGATCCTGATGATCCTCGTAGGAGGCGGTGTGATGCTGTTCCTTCTGACGACGGTGATTCCCAAGATCGTGGTCATCTTCGAGGACAGCAAGGCCGCACTGCCGCTGATCACGATCGCGCTGATCAAGCTCTCCCATTTCCTGCGCGGCTGGTGGTGGATACCTGCCGGCCTGGCCATCGCCTCGATCCCGCTCTATCGCAAGGCCATGCTGCGTGACGATCTGCGTTTGAAAAGAGACACACTGCTGCTGAAGCTGCCGGTTGCCGGCGGCATGCTGCAGCGCCTGATTCTCTCCCGTTTTGCACGCGTTCTCGGCCTGCTGCTCTCCAGCGGCGTACCGATCATCCGCGCCCTGGAGATTACATCCGAGGTGCTGGTCAATCGCGCCTATCGCGGTTTTTTGCGTGAGGTCATGGAAGAGGTCGCCCAAGGGGGCAGCCTGTCAGGCAGCCTGCGCAGAAGCCCGCTCTTTCCACCGCTGCTGGTCCACCTGGCCGGCGTCGGCGAAAAGAGCGGAGAGCTGGAAGCCATGCTGCTCAAGGCAGGGATCGCCTATGAACGGGAGTTCAATACCGGGCTTACCCGCCTGATGGGGCTGATGGAACCGCTCCTGGTGCTGGCCATGGGGGTGGCGGTCGGGACTGTCGTCATGGCGGTGCTGCTGCCGATATTCGAGATGAACCAGCTGATCAAATAACCCCATACCTCTTCCGGAGGATGGGGGTTTTTATTGAATCAATACCCAAACTATACACAACTAAACATGTCGAGCTTCTCTTGATGGCCAGCCTGAAACGGTAGTGTTTTTAGAAAAACTATTCGGAGTCTCGATAAGAGCGTTGATTGTTTAACCATTTAAATACACCCGTCAAAAAGACGGCGGGTGATTTTCCGGCCTCGTTGCAGCCCCAAAGACGCAAGCATGATCACCATGAAAGGAGTAACGCATGAGAATCACCTTCAATGGCGCCACTCATACCGTGACCGGCTCGCAGCATCTGCTCGAGGTTAACGGCAAAACCATCATGCTCGACTGTGGCCTGTTTCAGGGCAAACGCAAGGAATCCTTTGAGAAAAACCGCAGCGATTCCTGCCAGGGCAAGAACGTCGACTGCCTGGTTCTTTCCCACGCTCACATCGATCACTCGGGCCGGATCCCCTGCCTCGTCAAGAACGGATTTAAGGGCGATATCTTCTGCACGTCGGCAACCCGGGATCTGTGCGCAGTAATGCTCATGGACAGCGCTTCTATCCAGGAAAAAGACGTGGAGTTCGTCAACCGGCGGCGCCGGAAGCAGGGCAAAAACCTCTTCGAGCCGCTCTACACCAAGGCCGATGTGGCCAAGACCATGAATCAATTCGTCGGGATCAGCTACAACCGGCCCCGCCAGATCTTCCCCGGCATCTCTCTCACCCTGGTGGATGCCGGTCACATGCTGGGCAGCGCCCATGTCATTCTCGAAATCGATGAGCAGGGCTCCGGCCAGAAACGCCGCCTCGTGTTCAGCGGTGATATCGGCAGGCCTGATATCCCCATCATTCGCGATCCTGTACCGATCAGCGACGGGGCCGATATACTGATTATGGAGAGCACGTACGGCAACCGGCTGCACCCTGACTATCCCGAGTCAGAAAAGGAGCTGGAGCGGATAGTCAATGAAACCGTCAGTCGCGGTGGATCACTCCTGATTCCTGCCTTTGCCGTAGGTCGAACGCAGCAGCTTGTCTATGCCCTCCACAAGCTGCACAGTGACCGGGCCATCCCCGATCTGCCGATCTTCATCGACAGCCCACTGGCCACACGCACCACCGACGTCTTCCGACTCCATCCAGAGGTATTCGATGACGAAATCCGCGAATTTTTGCTGACCGACGACGACAACAACCCTTTCGGCTTTGGTCGCCTCCAGTACACCCAGTCGGTGGAGCAATCAAAGGCGCTCAACAGCCTGAAAACCCCTGCAATTATCATCAGCTCCAGCGGCATGCTGGAGGGTGGCAGGATCCTCCATCATCTTCGCAACCGTATTGGAGATGCACGCAACACCATCCTCTTCACCAGCTGGCAGGCGCCCAACACCCTCGGTCGCCGCCTCGTGGAGAAAGAGAAACTCGTCCGCATTTTCGGGGAGGAGTTTGAGGTGCATGCCAGAGTCGAGGTTCTGACCGGTTTCTCCGGTCACGCCGATAAGGATGGGCTTGTTAATTTCGTGCGGGTCATGAACAGGAAACCTCAGCAGACCTTTATCGTCCATGGCGAAGACGATGCCTCTGCGAACCTGGCCGATGCCCTGCGCAAAGAACTGGGACTCAAAAATGTAGTCATTCCTGATTATATGCAATCTTTCGATGTGTGATCAAAATCGGCATGGGAACACCCCGTGGGAACGTTGCTTACTATAGTATTTGTAAGGAGTTCTGAAAAAACCGGCTGGAAAAAATACGACTCCCGCAAGGCTTGCGACCCGCCTAAAAACCGACAGGTCAAAGCCATTCCCGTTACCCGCATCAAAGATCCACCCGGTGTTGTTGACCTTGACAACACCGGCCTTCGCTGTACAATCTCCAACGTGCCTGCAGGCCCGTTGCCTGATGAGAGTCACACCATAATCTGCACGTATAAAAGAAGAGGGGCTTGTCATGGACTTCACCAAGATGCTGCATAAATTCACCGTCGTGCCCTCACTGACCGAAGAGCTGGCAGCTCTCCAGCGCATCGCCTATAACCTGTGGTGGTGCTGGGAGCCGGACGCCATCAACCTCTTCCGCCGTCTGGACACCGACCTGTGGCAGGCCACGCGCCACAACCCGGTGGAGATGCTGGGCATCCTCCAGCAGACCACCCTGGAATCCCTCAAGTCTGATGAAGGATTCATGGCCCACCTCAGGATGGTCGACGAGAAACTCACCGACTACCTTGGCGAGAAGACCTGGTTCGTAAAAAAAGCCAACGCAGATTCCCGGATGAAGGTGGCTTATTTTTCCATGGAGTTCGGCCTGCACGAGTCACTGCCGATCTACTCCGGCGGCCTGGGCATCCTGGCCGGTGACCACCTCAAATCTGCCAGTGACCTCGGCCTGCCCCTGGTCGGGGTGGGGCTGCTCTACCGCCAGGGCTATTTCCGCCAGTATCTCAACAACGAGGGATGGCAGCAGGAGTATTATCCGGAGAACGACTTCTATAACCTGCCGCTGACCTTGGAGCGGGATGAAGCCGGCAAACCGCTGGAGATCGAACTGGAGTTCGGCAGCCGCACATTCCGGGTCCATATCTGGCGCGTCCAGGTCGGCAGGGTGCCGCTCTACCTTCTCGATACCAACCTGGAGTCCAACTCGCCCGAGGACCGCCTGATCACGGCCCAGCTCTATTTCGGCGACAAAGAGATGCGCATGATCCAGGAGATTCTGCTGGGCATCGGCGGGATTCGCGCACTGCGCGCCCTGGGTATCATCCCCAATGTCTGCCACATGAACGAGGGGCATGCCGCCTTCCTGGCCCTGGAGCGCATCCGGCTGCTGATGGACAAACGCGGTGTCAGCTTCTCCGAGGCCCGGGAGATCGTCAGCGCCGGCAACATATTCACCACGCACACGCCGGTCGAGGCCGGCATCGACCATTTTGCTCCAGAGCTGCTGGAAAAGTTCTTCAACAGATACTACAAGTCGCTCGGCCTTTCCCGGGACGAGTTCCTCGGTCTGGGGCGCCAGGATGTCCGCAACCAGCAGGAGACCTTCTGCATGGCGGTGCTGGCCATCAAGCTGGCCGGCCACGCCAACGGCGTCAGCCAGCTGCACGGCGAGGTCTCCCGCGCCATGTGGAAAAACGTCTGGCCGGAACTGCCCGAAGAGCAGCTGCCGCTCAACTCCATAACCAACGGCGTCCATACCCGCACCTGGATGTCCAACCATATGGCCAGCCTGCTGGTCCGTTATCTGGGCACGCGCTGGATGGAAGACCCCACCGATCACAACGTCTGGCGACGCATCTCCAGGATCCCTGACGCGGAACTGTGGCGCACCCAGCAGAGTTGTCGTGAAAAGCTGGTCGACTTTGCCCGCAAGCGATTGAAGGAACAGCTGATCAAGGTCGGCGCCACCACCAAGGAGATCGCCACCGCCGAGGAGGTGCTCGACCCCGAGGTGCTGACCATCGGCTTTGCCCGTCGCTTCGCCACCTACAAGCGCGGCACACTGCTGCTGCGCGACCTGGACCGGCTCGCGCGTATCCTCAACAACCCCGGGATGCCGGTGCAGATCATCTTTGCCGGCAAGGCCCATCCCCAGGACCAGGAGGGCAAGGAATTGATCCGCCAGCTGGTACAGGCCTCACACGAGGAGCGCTTCCGCCACCGGATCGTCTTCATCGAGGATTATGACATGGAGGTGGCCCGTCATCTGGTGCAGGGCGTGGACGTCTGGCTCAACACGCCGCTAAGGCCTATGGAGGCCAGCGGCACCAGCGGCATGAAGGTGGCCTTCAACGGCGGCCTCAACATGAGTATTCTGGACGGCTGGTGGTGCGAAGGCTACCAGGGCAACAACGGCTGGGCCATCGGCAAGGGCGAAGTTTACGAAGACGTGGAATATCAGAACCAGGTCGAGAGCCGCGCCACGTATGACCTGCTGGAAAAAGAGGTCGTGCCGCACTTCTACGACCGTGGCGGCGACAATGTGCCCCGTGCCTGGGTTGCCACGATGAAGGCCTCCATGCAGAGCCTCTGTCCGGCATTCTCCACCGACCGCATGGTCCAGGAGTATGCCGAAATCTCGTATATCCCCTCCTACCTTCTGTGGAGCCGCTTTGTGGCTGAGGACCTGGCGCTGGCACGGGATCTGGCCCGCTGGAAGACGATGATATTCAAAGCCTGGCCCCAGGTCCGCATCGAACAGGCTGAAGCGCAGGTCTCCGACGCTGTTGCCGTCGGGAGCAGCGTGCCGGTCTCGGCACGGGTCGCCCTGGGAGAGATCCCGCCGGATGATGTCGCGGTTGAGGGTTATTTCGGTGTGCTTGACTCCAAGGGGAATATCCAGGGGGGCGAGATCGTACCGCTTGAGCACAGGGAGGACCTGGGCAACGGGGTCCACCGGTTCGGCGGGGAGATGGAATGCCGCTTCTGCGGCAGGCACGGCTTCATGCTGCGGGTCATGCCCAAGCACATATCCCTGGGAAATATCTACGAATCCGGCTACCTGACCTGGGGGTAGAGACACATCATTTAAAAAAACACATTGAACACAGAGCAACAGAGCAACGGAGAAAAAACAGAAACACGGAAAATCCATGACGGCCTTTCCGTTTAAGTCCTGCCGGTATGCTGTTTTGATCTCTCTGTTGCTCTGTTGCTCTGTGTTATTTCAGTTCCCGTGACCTCTCCGGCTTACCCCGAAAGGCTTTCCCACTCCTCATACAGCTTTTCCAACTGTTCATTAAGAAGAGCATGCCGCTCGCCGGCGGCAGCGCCCCGCTCCAGGTCATCGAAAAAACCGGGCTGACCCATCTCAGCTTCCAGGCGTGCAACCTCTGATTCGGTCCGGGCGATCTCCTTCTCGATCTCCCCCATTCGCTTCTGGCGCTTCTCATCCTCCCGCTTGCGCTGTTTTTCCTCCTCGCGGCCGCGCTTGCGGTCTTCTTTTTCCATAACAGGCAGAGGCGCAGGGGCAGTCGGGCCGGCTGATGCCGACGTTCCGGCAGCTACAGCAACGGACTTTTCACTGCCGCTCCCCGACAATTCTTTCTTGGACAGGTAATATTCGTAATCTCCGTAATAGCTCTCGACCCTGCCCCCCTCGACCTCGACGATGCGTGTGGCCAGGCCATTGACGAAATAGCGGTCGTGTGAGACGAATACCAGCGTGCCGTCGAAGTCCCGCAGGGCGTCCAGCAGCACTTCTTTGCTGAACAGGTCCAGGTGGTTGGTCGGCTCATCCATCAGCAGCAGATTGGAGGGGCGCAGCAGCATCTTGGCCAGGGCCAGGCGGTTGCGCTCGCCGCCGGAGAGTACGCCGACCTTCTTGTGGATATCGTCGCCGGTGAACAGGAAGGCCCCCAGGATGTCGCGCAGCTTCGGCACCATCTCGTAGGGCGCATCGGCATAGAGTTCGTCCCAGGCGCTGTGGCTGAAATCCAGTACATCGGCCTGGTCCTGGGCAAAGTAGTCCATGATCAGATTGTGGCCGAGGACCCGTTCGCCCCCCTGGAACTCCGCCCCGGCCAGCACCGACATGAGCGTGGACTTGCCGGCGCCGTTGTGCCCCACCAGGGCCACCCGCTCACCCTTCTCCACCGTCAGGTCGATACGGTTCAAGACCGTGTGACTGCCGTAAGACTTGGTCAGCCCTTTCAGCTCCATGACGATCTTGCCGCTCTTGGGGGCATCGGGGAAATGAAAACGGATCCGCTTGCGTTCGGGAGGGATAACGATGCGCTCGACCTTTTCCAGCTGCTTGATGCGCGACTGAACCAGGGAGGCCTTGTTGGCCTGGTAGCGGAAACGGCGGATGAAATCCTCCGTCTTCGCCACATCTTCGTCCTGAATGCGCTTGGCCTCGCGCAGGGCCGAGACCCGCTCTTCACGCTGGACCAGATAGCGTGAATAGCTGCAGTGGTAATCGGCGATGGTATGATTCCAGACCTCGGCGATGCGGCTGCAGACCTGGTCCATGAAGAAACGGTCGTGGGAGACCAGGATCACGGAACCGGGGTAGGAGCAGAGGTACTCCTCCAGCCAGTTACGAGCCTCGATATCCAGATGGTTGGTCGGCTCGTCCAGGAGCAGCACGTCCGGCCGCTGCAGCAGCAGACGCGCCAGGGCAATGCGCATCTGCCAGCCTCCGGAGAACTCACCGCAGTCCCGGTACCAGTCATCCTGTGCGAATCCCAGCCCCTTGAGCACCGTACCGATCTCGGCTTCCATCGTGTATCCGCCGCGGTGGCGGAACTGCTCCTGCAGTTCACCGTAGCGCTCAAGCATCTGGTCATGTTCGGGTGCATCGTGCGGAAGAAGTTCCAGTTGCTGACCCAGAGCATGCAGCTCCTCCTCCATGGCCAGCAGCTCGCCGAAGGCGGAGCGTGCCTCATGGAACAGCAGGCAGCCGGAGGTTACAATACCGTCCTGCGGCAGGTAGGCAGCCCGGGCACCACGGGCGAACTGGATCTCGCCCGAGGACGGCTCGGCCAGTCCGGCGATGATCTTCATCAGGGTCGATTTACCGGCCCCGTTCTCGCCAACCAGTGCGACCCGCTCACCCTTTTTCAGGTGCCACGAGATCCCTGCGAAGAGCGGATTGCCGGCGAAGTCTTTGGAGAGTTCTTTGAGATGGAGCATGGGGGATGTTGTAGCACAACAGCGGTGTCATCGGCAAGCCGGGCAAAAAAAGTTTCACGCGGAGACGCGGAGTACGCGGAGAAAACCTGGATTAAAAGCATATGCTTTTATAGTGTTGTCCAATAGTTATGTTTTTGAATTTCTCCGCGTCTCCGCGTGAGAACGGTTTTGCCTCGCCGTACACCGTCAGGGTGATGCAATACCCAGCTTGGCGGCCGTTTCCAGGTAGACCTGCCGGGCCGGATCATTGAACGGGACGAAGACGATCCGCTCCAACTCGGGGTAGGACGCTTGAGCCGTCCGGGCCGCCGAAAGGGCAATCACAGCCGCCTGGCGCATGGGATAGCCATAGACGCCGGCGCTGACCGCCGGAAAAGCGATGCTTTTCAGCCCATGCCGGTGAGCCACCTTGAAACAGCCGCGGTAGGCCGATTCCAGCAGTGCCGGTTCCCCCTGCAGCCCGTCTTTCCAGACCGGCCCGACCGTGTGGATGACATAGCGGGCCGGCAGGTTATAGCCTTTCGTAATCTTGGCGTCACCGGTTTCACAGCCACCCAGCCCGGAGCACTCCTGCAGCAGCTTCGGCCCGGCGGCTCGATGAATGGCACCATCCACCCCGCCGCCACCCAGCAGGGTGTTGTTGGCGGCATTGACAATGGCGTCCACCGTCAGAGTTGTAATATCAGCCTGAATGATCTCGATGCATGCCGGCATACTTCCTCCGCTGTAACAAGTAGTTGCATCAGAATTCCCTGGTGCTGTACTGAAGCCGTTCCACCTGCTCCACTGCAGGTCCTGACCGGGTAGATCTCCCGGTCCTCCGCAGGAAAAACTTCAGGGGCTTCTGCTCGATGCGCCTCAGGACGGTAATGAACGCTGCCGGGAGTGAAACAGAAGATGTTTCTCTGATAGCAGGTTTCTGTGATTTTGCAACGAAAAGAAAAGGCCCCCTGTCGCGGCGTGATCGACAGGGGGCCTTTTCTTGCACAACTGGATTATCAGACAGCTCAGCCTTTGATGGTCCCCTGGATGCCGATGGTCACCTCGTGATAGGGAATCTGCTTGCCGCTGGCAGCCAGCGCCTGGCGGGCGGCCACGGCAATACCGCCGCAGCAGGGCACCTCCATCTTCAGGACCGTAATGCTCTTTACATCAGACTTGCTGAAGAGTTCGGTCAGTTTCTGGGTGTAGAAGTTATTGTCATCCAGCTTGGGACACCCCATGACAACAGCTTTCCCTTTAAGGAAGTCTTCGTGGTAGCCGGCATAGGCCACCGGCACGCAGTCGGCGGTGATCAGCAGGTCGGCACCTTGAAAGTAAGGCGCCGTGGTGGATACCAGATGCAGTTGCACCGGCCACTGGCCAAGTTGGCTCTGTTGGCTACCCGCTGGCACAGCAGCTTCTTCCTGTGGGCGGGCAAAGCTCATGGCCCGTGAGCCGGGGCAGCCGCCACCGGAGTGCTGAGCGGTTGCGGTTTGCGGGGCATGGGTCGGCGCAGGTTTGCCTTGGGCCGCCAGGTGTTTTTCCACCGCCGCTTCGTCAAATTCATCGGCTTCACGCTCCTCGACGCTGATTGCATCCATGGGGCATTCGCCCAGACAGGCTCCAAGCCCGTCACACAGGTTTTCGGCTGCAAGTACCGCCTTGCCATTGATGATGGTGATGGCCCCTTCGGCGCAGGATGGTACGCAATCCCCGCAGCCGTTACATTTATCCGGATCGATCCGTACGATTTTTCTCAGCATGGTGTTACTCCTTTGTGTTTTCAGCCAGATTATTGATTGTATTACCGTCAGTTGCGTCAGTTAAAAAAAGTAATGCCAGATGTAATCCAGGCGGCCGCGCATCATCAATCTCCTTCCGGCGTATCCCATGATCTCCCGCACCTTTTCCCGGCGCGGACGGTCATAACAATGTATCCGGCAGTGTTTGCAGGTCGGTTTCTCGGCTTCCAGAGGACATTTCAGCCGCTTGGTGACGGCATACTGCAGAAAGGATGCACATTCCGGGCAGAGCTTGCGCGTCCCCAGGTCTTCGGGAAGAACTACCGCTGAGCGTTCAGCACGGCCGTGTTTCCCGACGCAGTAGACCTCGACGAATTTGCCGATCAGCTTGATATCCTTTTTCTGGTTCCTGGTAGCCACGATCATGTGTCCGATAATCTCCCATATATCCTTCATGATACATGACACAGGTCAATTTTTTCAGCTTTTCCTTTGCGCGCTCAAGCGGATTGTTATACATTCTGACAAACATATATTTGTGTTGCATGAGGTAGATATGATTGCCAGAGCGGTTTCATTCGTCGCAAAATCAGGGACCGGCAAGACCACCCTGTTGGAAAAGGTCATCGCTGAACTCAAGGGGCGGGGCTACCGTGTGGGAGTCATCAAGCACGATGCCCATCGTTTCGATATCGACCACCCGGGTAAGGACAGTCACCGCCTGACCGCCGCAGGAGCTGACACCATGCTGATCTCGTCGCCGGAGAAACTGGCCCTGGTCAGAAAACATGCCGAAGCGCCCTCCATCGAAGAACTGATCGCCACCTATTTCAGCGATGTGGACCTGATCCTGACCGAAGGCTTCAAGAAGGGCGGCCTGCCCAAGATCGAGGTGCACCGCAAGGAACGGAGCCTGACCCTGCTCTGCCGCGGTGCAGAACATGACCCGACCCTGCTGGCGGTGGCCAGTGATGAAGCGCTGGAACTGGACGTTCCGGTCCTGGATCTCAACAACCCGGTGCAGGTGGCTGATTTTGTGGAAGAACGGATCATAAAGAATACGCACCGATAACCAATCTAAAACAATGAACAAAACCAGTTTCTCACAGAGCTCACACCAGAAGTAGGCGCTTCTAAGCGAAGCTCACGGAGAAAACCAAACGATAATGATTTTTCGTAATCCTCTGTGAGCTCTGTGAGCTTGAGCGAACAAAGTGAGCGGGTGAAAGCACGATTATGGGATTTTCATGCAACTGACTGATTCCCTCGGGAGAAACATAAACTATCTGCGGCTTTCAGTGACCGACCGCTGCAACATGCGCTGCTTCTACTGCATGCCCAAGGAGGGCATCGTAAAGAAAGGGCATGAGGCGGTGCTCACCTACGAGGAACTGCTGTTGATCGCCGAAACAGCTGTTGAACTGGGCATTGAGAAGATCCGTATCACCGGCGGAGAGCCCTTGGTGAGGGCCGACATCATTGGGTTCCTTGGAAAACTGGCATCCATCCCAGGCCTGCGCCACCTGGCCCTGACCACCAACGGCCTGCTGCTGGCAGAGATGGCCGCCGATCTGTACCGTGTCGGGGTACAGCGTCTGAATGTCAGCCTCGACTCCCTCAATCCGCAGACCTTCAGCGAGATCACCCGGGGCGGTGACCTGGTCAGAGTTCTGGCCGGTCTGGAGGCTTCAGAGCAGGCCGGGTTTCCGCCCCCCAAGATCAATTGCGTCATCATGCGCGGTGTCAATGATTCCGAAATACTCGACTTTGCCGACAGGACCCTGTCGCACGGCAACTCGATACGTTTCATTGAGTATATGCCGGCGGTCAAGGAGGATGGCTGGCAGCGCTACTGCATATCGGGCGAAGAGATCCTGCAGCGGATTGCCGGACGTTACACCATGGAGCAGGTGGACAAGGGACCCTACGCCGGCCCGTCACGTGACTTCCGTATTCCCGGCGCCAAGGGCAGCATCGGCATCATCACCGCCGTATCCGGACACTTCTGCAGCGAATGCAACCGCATCAGGGTCACCTCCACCGGACAGGCTAAGGGGTGCCTCTTTAGCGACGCCAAGACAGACCTGATCCCCTGGCTGCGCCCGCCGGACCGGGAGGGACTGGCCGAGGTGCTGAGACGAATCGTTTCCACCAAGCCGGAGCGGCACGAGATATCGCAGGATGGCTACACTCACAAGAATTTCACCATGTCGCAGGTAGGAGGATAGAAGTATGGCTACGGTAGTGGCGGTCTGTATCAGCGAAAAAAAGGGGGAGCGCAAGAAACCGATGGAATCGGTGGAATTGCGGGAGAACCACGGCATTGTCGGGGATGCCCACGCCGGAGACTGGCACCGCCAGGTCAGCCTGCTGGCCCAGGAAAGCATCGACAAGATGCGGGGGCTGGGACTGGATGTGACCGCCGGCGACTTCGCCGAGAACATTACCACCAGCGGCATCGATCTGGTTTCGCTGCCGATCGGGAGCCGCCTGCAGATCGGCGAGACCCTGCTGGAGGTAACCCAGATCGGCAAGGAGTGCCACACCCGCTGCGCCATCTTCTACCAGGCCGGCGACTGTGTCATGCCCAAGGAGGGAATTTTCGTCAAGGTCATCACTGGCGGGGTGATTATACCGGGGGATGAGATTCAAAACATCTGATTTATCATCCGTTATCCAAAATGCGTATTATGTCGCAACTCCAGTTTTTTTCTTTGCCACACCCTCCCGATTACAGGTAATATGTCCACGTTTATCCGACCTCCCAAGGAACCCAGATACCATGAGCACGGACGATCAGAAAAAAGAAAAACTCACCAAAGAGCTGCAGGGCATGGCGCTGGGAACCGTCGGCACCTTTATTCTGCTGGCGTTTTTGACCTATAATACCGCCGATGTCTCCTGGAACAGCTACTCCAACGAAGGCGGTGTCCATAACCTGGGCGGACGCCTGGGTGCCCAGGTCGCAGACCTGTTCTTCAGCGGCTTCGGCCTGGCCTCGTATCTGATACCGGTGGCCCTGCTCTACATGGCCTACACCCTCTTCCGCTTCAAAGAGATTCGCCTGCGCTCTTACAAGCTGCTGGCTTCCTTCGGTCTGATCTTCTCCCTCTCGACGCTGTTCGCCTTCTTCCGGGACACGACCAGCCTGTTCGGTCAGCAGGTTTCCACCGGCGGAGTCGTGGGTAAACTGACCTGCAACCTGCTCAAGGCCACGGTCGGCCCGTTCGGAGCCATGCTGCTTCTGCTGCCTCTTCTGGCGGCTTCAATCATGATCCTGTCCAAATTCTCCTTTGTCCTGTTTGCCGGCTGGTGGCTGGAGAACCTCAAAAACAAGTGGGCCACCTGGCAGGAACGCCGCGCCCATAACCGCAAGGAAGTTCAGCGCGAAAAAGCCAAGCAGGAGGGTATGCCGGTCGCGGTACCATCCTCAGGGCCGATCATCAAGCCGGCTGCGGCAGCACCCGCAATCCTGAACGCCTTCAAGAAGGAGAAAGAGAAGAAGAAAGAGAGCGCCAAGACCGCTGCGGTGCAGGAGACTTTTGCCTTCATCAAGGCTGATGGCGATTTCCGGACACCGCCTTTTTCGCTTCTGGACACCCCACCGGCCACGGAGAAAAAGCTGGACCGTGATGCCCTGACCATGAATGCCCGGCTGCTGGAGAAAAAGCTCAAGGACTATGGCATCGATGGCGAGGTGGTAGAGATCTGCCCCGGCCCGGTCATCACCATGTACGAATTTTCGCCGGCCCCCGGCATCAAGATCAGCCGCATCGCCGGCCTCGCCGACGATCTGACCATGGCACTTCAGGCCATGTCGATTCGCATCGTTGCTCCGATTCCCGGCAAGGGGGTCGTAGGGATCGAAGTCCCCAACCGTGACCGCGACATGGTCTTCCTGAGCGAGATCTTCAACTGTGAGGAATTCCACCACAACAAGATGAAACTGCCTCTGGCTCTGGGCAAGGATATCGCCGGGGTACCGGTCGTCACCGATCTGGCCAAGGCACCACACCTGCTGGTAGCCGGTTCCACCGGTTCGGGAAAATCGGTCTCGATCAATACCATGATCCTGTCGCTGCTGTATATGTTCGAGCCGCGTGACGTACGCATGATCATGGTCGATCCCAAGATGCTGGAATTTTCCATGTACGAGGGCATCCCGCACCTTCTGTTGCCGGTGGTGACCGAACCCAAGAAGGCCTCGCTGGCCCTGAAATGGGCGGTCAACGAGATGGAGCGCCGCTACCGGCTGCTCTCCGACAAGGGAGTCCGCAACATCGATTCCTACAACAAGAAACTGGCCGGCGAGGCACTGGAACTTGAAGAGATGAACAGTGTCATCCCCGAGGACGAGATCATCGAGGAGCTGGAGGAGATCATCGACGAAGAGGGGGGCGAGGTGCTGGATGACCCGATCCCCTTTGTGATGGATGATACCGAAGCCCTGGAACACGTCCACCTCCCCTACATCGTGGTGATCGTGGACGAACTTGCCGACCTGATGATGGTGGCCGGCCGCGAGGTAGAGGAGCACATCGCGCGCCTGGCACAGAAGGCCCGCGCCTCAGGTATCCATCTGATCCTGGCCACCCAGCGCCCCTCGGTGGACGTGATCACCGGCCTGATCAAGGCCAACCTGCCGTCGCGCATCTCCTTCCAGGTGACCTCCAAGGTTGATTCACGCACCATCCTGGACTGCAACGGCGCCGAAAGCCTGCTGGGTGCAGGCGATATGCTCTACATGCCGCCGGGCACCTCGCGTCTGCATCGTATCCACGGCGCCTTTGTCTCGGATGCCGAGGTCCAGCGCGTGGTGGATTTCCTCAAAAAACAGGGCAAGCCGGTTTATGAGAAGTCGATCCTGGAGATGAAGGACCCTGACGAGAAGGGCGGTTCAGGGAATGATGAAGAGCTGGACGAGCGCTGGGAGGATGCCCTGCGCCTGGTGGCCGAAACCAGGCAGGCCAGTATCTCCATGGTCCAGCGCCGGCTTCGCATCGGCTACAACCGTGCCGCGCGCATCGTCGAGATGATGGAGCACGAGGGGATGATCGCACCCAGCGACGGCACCAGCAAGCCGCGCGAGATCTACATGGATATCATCCACGCCTATCTGAATTCGCAGCTGACACGATAAAAATCGTTCTCTCACAGAGGTCACAGAGGCACTGAGAAAACCTAAGAATTGGGTACATCAAGATGTATGTCCTGGTCTTTAACTCTATTTTTTGTTGTTACCCGTTTTTATTGATTTTTGGCATTTCCTCCGTGTGCTCTGTGCCTCTGTGAGAGACCGCCTTTGATTCTGAAGTTACCTTTGAGCCTTTGTGAGCTTTGTGAGACAAGGGGTTCCGACTATGACCATCAGCGCTGCAGCCATACAGTTCAACGTCAAGCAGGGCGATGTTGATGCCAACCTTGAACACGTCCGCACGGCCCTCAGGCGGGCTGCCGGGACCGGCGTCCAATTGGCGGTGCTGCCGGAGATGTGGTCCACCGGCTTCTCCTACCGCAACCTGAATGAACTTGCCCGGCGTACCGCAGGGATCGTCGAGGAGCTGCTGGTGCTGTCGCGGGAACTGAAACTGGTGATCGTGGGGAGCATGCCCGAGCCGCATGGCGAGAAGGTTTACAACACGGTCTACGTTGCCGACAACGGCCGCCTTGCCGGTACCTACCGCAAGCTGCACCTTTTCTCCCTGCTGGGGGAGGACAAGGCCTTCGACAGCGGCGACTCGTGGTTGCTGGCCGAAACCTCCATCGGCAAGGTCGGCGTGATCATCTGCTACGACCTGCGCTTTCCGGAGCTTTCCCGCCGCCTGGCCCTGGAAGGGGCAGCGGTCATCTGTGTACCGGCCCAGTGGCCCAAGCCCCGCCAGGAGCACTGGCGCACACTGCTGCGGGCACGGGCCATCGAAAACCAGCTCTACGTGGTGGCCTGCAACGCCTGTGGGCCGATCGGCAAGCTTGATTTTTTTGGCATGAGTCTGATCATCGATCCCAAGGGAGAGCTGCTGGCCGAGGCGAGCGAGACAGAGGGCACGATCAGTGCGCCGCTGGACATGCAGCTGATGGCCGACTGGCGAGCCCAGATACCCTGCTTCAACGACCGCAGGCCGGAGCTGTATTGATTTTCGGCTTGACTTGCCACACTGTTAGGACTAGTTTTTTACCCTGATTACTTTCATGCGGAGGTCTTTTCGTGGCCTTAATGCTCGGCGCCGGCTTAGTCGTAAAACTTGTCCTGATCATGCTGCTCTTTTTCTCGGTGGTCTCCTGGGCCATCATCCTCTTCAAGCTATTCCAGATACACCGCGCCAACAGCGAGTCCGTACGCTTCATGGACTTTTTCTGGAAGTCCAAGCGCTTCGACACCATCGCCTCGCAGGTTGACCGCTTCGCCAACTCACCCCTGACCGTACTTTTTAATGAAGGTTACGGAGAGTTGAAGAAAGTGGTTGAGGGTGACGGAAGCAGCGAAGGCAGTGCCCTCAGTACCGATCTGGGCGGCATCGAGAATGTTTCTCGCGCCCTGCGCCGCGCCACCAACTCCGAGATCACCCGCCTTGAAAAATACCTGACATTTCTGGCCACGACCGGTTCTACATCTCCATTCATTGGCCTGTTCGGGACGGTCTGGGGCATCATGACCGCCTTCGAGGGTATCGGCAGGACCGGCTCCGCCTCACTGGCCGTTGTCGCCCCCGGTATCGCCGAAGCGCTGATCGCCACTGCCATCGGCCTGGTGGCCGCCATACCTGCCGTCATGGCCTACAACCATTTCCAGAACAAGATCCGCGTGCTGATAAAAGAGATGGACAGTTTTTCCACCGAGTTCCTCAACATCGTGCAGCGCAACATTACGGGAAAATAGACCATGGCCATGGGTGGACAACAGGACGACCGGCGTCCAATGGCCGATATCAACGTCACCCCGCTGGTTGACGTCATGCTGGTGCTGCTGGTTATCTTCATGGTAACGGCGCCGATGATGCAGCAGGGGGTGCAGGTCAACCTGCCCAAGGCGAATACCAAGGCCATGACTCCCCAGGATGAGGCCGTGGTCGTTTCGGTCGACAAGAGCGGCAAGGTCTTTATCAATAAAGATGAAGTTCCTGCCCCGGAATTACAGAACAGGCTGATGGTCATGTTTGCCTCCCGGGAAAAGAAAGAGGTCTTTCTCAAGGCCGACGCCGGCGTCCCCTACGGGGAAGTGGTCAGGGCGATGGCTGATATCAAGGGCGCCGGAATCGAGCGACTCGGCATGGTGACGGAACCGGCAGCAAAATAATGACGACCCGAACTCCGACACCAGACACCGGCATTGGTGTCAGTTTCATCGTTTCCACCGTCATCCACCTGACGGTTTTTTTGTTACTGGCCTGGTATGGCAGCCACCGGACACCTCTGCGGATCCAGGAGACCTATTACGTTGATGTGGTCAACCTGCCTGTCGCGGCTCCGCAAGCCGGCAGCCCGTCACAAAAAGGCAGCGACAACGCTCATCAGGCCCCTGCCGCTCCACAAACTCCGGCGCCACCCATGGCGCTCCCGACGAAGCCCAAGCCGGGTTCAAAAGCTCAAGCCGCCAAACAACCCACGACTCCGAACAAATCGGGCGACGCGGCTTCAGAATCCTCGACTGAATTTGCCGAGCGCATGGCCAAACTGGAGCGGGCGGCCGAGGCCAGGCAGGAGGAGGCTGCCCTGTCCCGCCTGCGGGAAAAGGTCAAAAGCCAGGGCAGCGGCCGGGCAGGTATGCCGGGAGGAGTGGGCAAAGAGGCCGGCAGCGACTATCTGGCCTATCTACAGTCGCGCCTGAGGGACGCATTTCAAAAGACCATCCAGCATTCCAGCCAGAACCCCGAGATGAGCGTACGTCTTTTTATCGACAGCGACGGGAAACTGGCCCGAAAGAAAGCCGAACGCAGCAGCGGCGACCGGGCCTTCGAAATTTCGGTGTTCCGGGCCATTGATGCAGCCAGCGAGAAATTCACCCCGCCACCCGGTCGTAAGGTGTTTGAAGGGGTTTTTGTCTTCAAGCGCGAAGGTATCTCACCCAACAGACCCTGAGAGAATCGAGAACATATATTCATGCGAGCTACCTGCTTCACCATTCTGTTTCTCATGATGCTTCCCGTGGCGATCTCTGCACAGAGCAGACCCGTTGAGGCCGTCGAGGTCACTGCGCCGGGGAACCGCCAGCTCAGACTGGCAATCGAAATTCCGCGCAGCACGGATGGCACGCCCAACAATCCTGCAGCCAAAGAGATGGGAGATGTCATCGCTTTCGACATGAACATGTCCGGCGTCATGGCGGCAGAACCCCGTGAGCCGTTTCCGGCGCCCGGTTCCGGCTCTCTGAGCGGGACCAACTATCTTCCCTGGATGAGTGCGGGCTTCGATCTGCTTGTTCGCGGAGAGTTCAGCATCACAGGTGATGATCTGACGGTCGAGTTCCGGCTGTTCGATGTGATCAACCGGAAGATGATGACTGCAAAGCGCTACCTGGGCAAGACAAAGGACCTGCGCTATTTTTCCCATGCATTTGCCGATGAGATCCTGCTGGTCGTGACTGGCGAAAAGGGCTGTTTCACCACGCACATCGCGTATGTTTCCAGCCAGTCAGGGAACAAGGAGATAGTCATCATGAGCTGGGACGGCTCCAGCCAACTCCAGTTGACCAGAAACGGCTCCATAAACCTCAATCCTGATTTTTCTCCGGACGGCCGCGAAATACTCTTCACTTCCTACAAACGACGCAACCCGGACCTCTACAAACGAGCCTTGTCCAGTACGGCAGAGGTACCGGTCTCCACCCGCAAGGGCCTCAATATAACCGGGACCTGGTCACCGGACGGTTCCAGGATCGCACTGGCCTTGAGCAAGGACGGCAACTCCGAGATTTATACCCTTGCCAAAGACGGCAGCAGCCCGATCCGCCTGACTGTCAATAACGCCATCGAAGTATCTCCGGTCTGGTCTCCCGACGGGTCGCGCATCGCCTTCGTTTCCGACCGCCTTGGCAAACCGCAGATCTTCACGATGAATGCCGATGGCAGCAACGTGCGACGGCTGACCACCGCGGGTGCCTATAACGTCAATCCCCGCTGGTCGCCCAAAGGGGACAAGATCGCCTATGCACGCATGCAGGGCAGTGGCTTTCAGATTTACACCATCAACACCGACGGCAGTGGTGATTCACCGCTTACAAGTGTTGGCAGCAGCGAGAACCCGGCCTGGTCCCCTGACGGCAGATTTATTTCGTTCAGCTCCAAGCGGGGTGGGGTCGAGGCCATTTACGTAATGCGCAGCGACGGAAGCGGTCAGACGCGGGTCAGTCAGGGCAAAGGAAAGGCCACCCAGCCGGCCTGGTCCTCGCGCTGACAGGCCTGGATGCGCTATCTCTTTGAACTTTTTATATATTTTTTTATTAGCGATTGCATTACGTCAGGCCTCATGTATAATTTAAGCACCTATTCAGAGATGACTCTCAGGCGCGTAGCCTCCGAAATCCCGTAGAAGGAGAACAACGATGAAACAAAGAACGATTGCACTGTTGACAGTACTGAGCATGGCGGCATTTCTAGCCGGCGGCTGTGCAAACAAGGACGTGGTCAAGACAGAAGAACCGGCAGCGGCGACGGTCAAGGCCGAAGCAGACAAGCCGGCCCAACAGCCGTACTTCAAGACAGAGGATCCGGCAACTCCTGTAAAGACCCAGGCACCTGATACAGGTGCGGCAATCAAGCCAGCCGACGCATCCCAGCCAGCCCTGGCCACAGCAGAAGTATCCGCTTTTGAGACGGTCTACTTCGACTTCGACAAATCCGACCTGCGTCAGGATGCCCGCAATGTTCTCACCAAGAACGCCGAGATCCTGCTGAAATCGAAGAAGGTAGATAAGATCAAGATCGAGGGGCATTGTGATGAACGCGGATCGGCAGAATATAACCTTGCCTTGGGAGAGCGGCGCGCCAAATCAGCCATGCAATACCTGATCACACTGGGAGTCCAGCCTGATCGGCTTTCCATCATCAGCTACGGCAAGGAAAAACCTGCTGTCCCGGGAAATGACGAAGGGGCCTGGGCCAGGAACAGAAGGGCAGAATTCGTAATCGATAAATAGCTCTGAAATCCGTATGCAGGCTGGTCTACAAAAAAGCCGGAAGGTGGAGAACACCTTCCGGCTTTTTTCATGAATCTGAACCGGCACCGGCAAAGAAAGGCCCGGCGACTGCAGGTATGTTTGACAGCCTCTCTGTATCAGGCAGTGTTCAGGTTACCCTTGACATTTCTCATGTCACTCTTTACCTTCTACCCATGATACTCTCCTACAGGAGTTGCTGATGAAATCCTTATTCTTGCTGTCTGCTGTCCTCATTTTCTTTACCGAAGAGGCCTCTGCCGATAATTTCCGCTGCCCCAACGGCAGCATAATTTCCACCGGCGATTCGATTTCTGAAGCCATGGTCAAATGCGATCCTCCCACCATCAAGATAAAGCGGACCGACAGTGAAGATACCTACAACGGAAGAGTCCGCTACATCGAGGTCGAAGAATGGACCTACAACCAGGGGCCCAACACCCTTGTTCACTACCTCACCTTTAGAAACGGCAAACTCATCGAGGTAAAGACCGGCACCTTCGGTCGTTGAGCAGCGCCAAACCTACCATCCCACATCCAGCGATATCTTCAGGAACGGGACGTCGTCCACCCGCATGTCGGGCCGGCTGCCGTCGAAAAACGCGATTTTTCGGTCAAACGCATATCCGACTGAGGTGGAGAATTTGACTGCAGGTGCCGGAAGGTAATCAGCCCCGACCATAGCCTTGTAGTCACTGTACTTCATGGCCTTGGCTCCAAACGACCGGTCATTTATTTCGTATTCATCACTGGCAAAGTCACCGGCCACAAACAGGTGAAGCTGACGTGAGGCAAAGTAGGTGATCCCCGGGCGGGGTGCGATCAGGTCAAGTCGCCAAGATTCATTCGGCTGGTAGCTGAAGCCCAGTGCGGGAATAAACTGGCTGGAATGATACCCGAAACGGTAGATGAAGCCTCCCACCACGGAGAGGCCATTGTCAAAGCTGTACCCGCCCAGCGCCAGAACCGGCATGCGCAGATCCTCAGTGCTAAGATCCTTGAAATCGCTGTAAAATCCAGGATACAGGCGTATTGATGCAAACGACCTGTCGTTTATGCGATACCGGGCCCCCGCTTCTAAAAACAGGGCGTGCAGGTCCTGCGGAAGAGCGGCTGTCGGCGTGGAATCAATGTGTTTAAGACCATATCCCCCTCCCATCGTCAGGGTTATGCGGTCATCCAGTTTTACATTCCGGGCTAACTTTAACCGGTAGTCGGTAATGCCGACATCCCCGGGCGTACCGTGAAGATCGGCAGACGGGAAATGGCCGACTGACATCTGAGCCTTCCACTCTCCAGAAACCTCACCAACTCCATACCCGCGTCTGGCAGGCGCTTTTTCATCCTCTGCTGCCAGGCAGGGTAACGCAGATACCGTGCACAACCCAAAAACCAGAACCATCAATAACGCCGGAGGTCGGCACATCATAATTCTTTCCCCCTTTATTTTGGCTAAAAACACGACAATCAGTTTACCACGCACGCGAGCAACTACAAGTTAATATTCCCGACAATAACCGTATCTGCGGCGTGTGTATTTTTTTAGCCATCTATGATAAAACGCTTTTGCATTTTGAAGCCCTCCGTGGTATTTATTGTCGATAAACATTTCGTATGTGGGTGCACCCGTTCTGCTTTATTATTGAAGTTCACTTTCGTGGGGAGGAAACAGCGTATGAGTTATGAGGTAAAAAACAAGAAGCTGGCTGCATGGGTTGGTGAGATCGCGGGGCTGACTGAGCCCGAACACATCCACTGGTGTGACGGTTCCCAGGAGGAGTACGATGCTTTCTGCGACCTGCTGGTCAAGGGCGGCACCTTCAGAAAGTTGAACCCGGCAAAACGTCCCAACAGTTTTCTGGCCTGGTCCGACCCGATCGACGTGGCCCGTGTCGAGGACCGGACCTTCATCTGCAGCCTCTCCAAGGACGATGCCGGCCCGACCAACAACTGGATGAACCCCAAAGACATGAAAGAAAAGCTGAACGGCCTCTTCAAGGGCTGTATGAAGGGACGCACCATGTACGTGATCCCTTTCAGCATGGGACCGCTCGGATCCAACATAGCCAAGATAGGTGTCGAAATTTCAGATTCGCCCTACGTAGCAGTCAATATGCGCATCATGACCCGCATGGGCAAGCAGGTGCTGGATGTCCTCGGTGACGGTGAATTCATTCCCTGTGTGCACACGGTCGGTGCCCCGCTCCAACCGGGCCAGAAGGATTCAGCATGGCCCTGCAACAAGGAGAAATACATCGTTCACTTCCCGGAAGAGCGTGCCATCTGGTCCTTCGGCAGCGGCTACGGCGGAAACGCCCTGCTGGGCAAGAAGTGCCTGGCTTTGCGAATCGCCTCGAAGCAGGGCAAAGATGAGGGCTGGCTGGCCGAGCACATGCTGATCCTGGGTGTCGAGTCTCCGACCGGGGAAAAATCCTACGTCGGCGCCGCCTTCCCCAGCGCCTGCGGCAAAACCAACTTTGCCATGCTCATTCCACCGAAGAGTTTCCAGGAAAAGGGGTGGAAGGTTACCACCATCGGTGACGATATCGCCTGGATCAAGCCTGGTCCCGACGGTCAGGTTTATGCCATCAACCCCGAGTTCGGCTATTTCGGCGTGGCCCCCGGCACCAACTACAAGACCAACCCCAACGCCATGATCTCCTGCGAGAAGAACTCGATCTTCACTAACGTGGCCCTGACCGAGGACGGTGATGTCTGGTGGGAAGGGATCGACGGCGAACCCCCGGCAAAACTGACCGACTGGCAGGGCCAGGAATGGACTCCCGGCTGCGGTCGTCCGGCAGCCCATCCCAATGCGCGCTTCACCTCGCCGGCCTCGCAGTGCCCTTCCATAGACCCGGACTGGGAAAATCCGAAAGGGGTGCCGATGAGCGCCTTTATCTTCGGAGGCCGGCGCAAGGACACAGTGCCGCTGGTCTACCAGGCATTCAACTGGAACTTCGGCGTCTACATGGCTGCCACTCTCGGCTCTGAAACCACTGCAGCCGCTGTCGGGGCCACCGGCAACGTCCGCCGTGACCCGTTCGCCATGCTTCCCTTCTGCGGCTATCACATGGCCGACTATTTCTCGCACTGGCTGCAGTTCGGCCGCTCTATCCCCAAGCCGCCCCGAATCTTCAGTGTCAACTGGTTCCTCAAGGACGCCGACGGCAAGTTCGCCTGGCCAGGTTACGGTGAGAATATGCGCGTGCTGAAGTGGATTATCGACCGTGTACAGGGACACGCGGGCGCCGTAGAGTCACCCTTGGGCTGGATGCCTCGCTACGAGGACATGGATTGGGAAGGGCTCGATATTTCCCGCGAAAAGTTCAACGATTTAATGTCCGTTGACCGTGATGTCTGGCAGAACGAGGTCATCTCACACGAAGAACTGTTCGTCAAGATGTACGACCGGTTGCCGAAAGAGTTCCTGCATATCCGCGAACTGATCCTTTCCTCACTCTGGAGAGCACCGGAGCACTGGGAACAGATCGGCGAAGTACATCCGGAAGGATGGAACGAATAACAAAGGTTCCGCGTCTGGATCACGTAAAAGGCTGGCCATTATCATGGCCAGCCTTTTTGTTGCCTAATGAGCCAAAGCCGAATCAGTCTTCTACCTCTATCTCCCTGACCCGCATCTCCTCGCCCGCTAGGACCTTCACCCGGTAGCCTCCGCACAGCTGACATGCGCCAAACAGGGCCTGAAGCGGCGTATCTGCACCGCATTCCAGACACTGCCCGCGGCCGGATATCCGGATGATGTTGATCCGGGCGCCCTCCAGCAGGGTCCCCTGGCTGCAGGCCTCGAAGCAGAATTCCACGGCTTCCGGGACAACGCTGCCCAGTTCACCGATCTCTACATCCACGGACAGCACCCGCCGTCCACCGGCGTGTTGCTCACAGATATCGATGATGCCCTGGGTTATGGACATCTCATGCATTTCAGTACTCCCGGCCAAACGCTGGATACAAAAAAGCCTGCGGGAAACCCCGCAGGCTTTTCAGACTGAAGCAATCTTCAGAATTACTTCTTAGGAGCTTCTGCAGGCTTGGCAGCATCAGCAGGTGCGGCAGCGCCTTTAGCAGTCATCGGAGCCTGAACAGGCTTCGGTGCCTCAACAGCAGGAGCAGGAGCAGGAGCTTCTGGTTTTTTCTTGCAGCCAGCAGCAAAAACAGTAGCAAGAGCAAGTACCAGTGTCAGGGAGATCAGCTTTTTCATACGTCACCTCATTTTTTTGAATTTACCATTTAAACGCTATGCGCATGGTTTTAAAAATCGATATACAAATATACTCGTGGGAAAGCTTATGTCAAGTTTTTTATTTCATCACAGCATATTTACAATTAACATTTAATTCGGGCGACCAAAATCGCAACGGGCACATTCCTCGGTTTAGTGGTGGAAACGGCCCTTCCGCTCACGGTGGGCGGGAGTGGGGGATTTATGGCATTCAAAACACTGGAGTTCTTCAACTTTCTTTGTTTCAACCGGCGATTCCTGCTTGCCCTTGAGGGCCATATTATACTCCGGTGTCTGAAATGACTGACGCCCGCGCTCATCTGCAACAGTTGCAACCTGGTAGGCGATCTGCCAGTTCGTACTGATCGAAACCGTATGGCACTGGTCGCATCCACCCGGCGGGGGAATACTCTTCCAGGCGGAAAACATGGTACAGCCTTCCAGAAACATAAAAACCGCGAGAACCACCAGCATGGCAGACTTCATGGCTATCTCCATTGAGAATAAAATAATTGCAGGTCGAATGCTAGCACAGCCTGTCTCAAAAATACAGCTTTCAAGACATCTGCAGCCTGTCAAGAACCTTAAGGCTGACCGTTTTACTGCATCGAGCGACGGTTGATGGATCAACCCCTTTAATTTCTGCCACTGCGCGAAGCGTTTCCACGATATAGGCCGGCTGGTTCGGCAGGCCCTTATAGCGCTGTGGTGTCAGGTCAGGTGCATCGGTTTCCAGTACCAGATCCTCCAGCTGAAGCTCCCGAACCACCTTTGGCAGGTGGACAGAATTGTTACGGGTCAGTATGCCGGAAATCGAGATGACAAATCCGAGCTGCAGAAACTGCCGGGCCATTTCCAGAGAACCGGAAAATGCATGCATGATCCCGCCCACACGGTATGCGCCTTCCTGCTGCAGAATGTGAAGTGTCCGTTGGAAGGCACGGCGACAGTGGACCAATACCGGCAGCCCCAGAGTCACCGCCAGACGCAGCTGTTCACGGAAGGCCCGTTCCTGACATTCCATGGGGACCGCATACGACGGATCAAGCCCGATCTCCCCGATGGCCACACCGGTAGCTGACAGAGCCGCCAGACGAGACAGATTGCTTTCAACAGCAACATCTGCATGCATGGGATGGATACCGAACGCCGGAAAGACACTCTCATGCTCCCGGGCGATACGAGCGATCCTCTCCCAGCCGTCGGGGTGAACCCCCGGTACCACAAAACGGGTCACTCCGCAGAGATCTGCAGCGGACAGAATCGACGGCAGGTCAAGACACAGCGGCTCCAGGTCCAGGTGACAGTGGGTATCAACCAGACCGGGCCAATCTTCGGATTGCAAAACTTTCTCGTTAAGATACACTGTCACCGCCCATGAACACAAACACCCCTGACATCTCACTGATCGTACCGCTCCTCAACGAGGCCGCCGAACTGCCTGGACTGTTCGCCAACCTCGATGCACAGGAGGGTGTAAATTTCGAAGTAATCTTCTGCGACGGTGGCTCCTGCGACGGGTCACTGCACGTATGTCAGGAACTTGGCGCCAACGCGGCTTTTGCAGTGCGTAACATCAGCACCTCTCGCGGACGTGGCCTGCAAATGAATGCCGGCGCCGGCACAGCCCGAAGCGGACTGCTGCTGTTCCTGCACGCAGACTCGCGCTTCATGAGGGCAGACGCGCTACGGATTGCCGTTTCAACCTTTTCCGGAACGCTGCAGGGCCTCTCAGGCCCGGTGGCTGCACGTTTCAGGCTTCGCTTTCGCCGCAAGGATGACCAGCCCTCACTGGCATATTATTTCTATGAATCAAAGTCACGGCTGGACCGTGCCGACTGCATCCGCGGCGATCAGGGATTTCTGTTGCAGCGCAGCCTGTTCACTGAACTGGGCGGTTTTGACACTTCGCTCCCTTTTCTGGAAGACGTGTTTCTTGCCGAAAAATTATCCGAGAGCGGCCGTTGGCTGCTGCTGCCGGCAGAAATCTCCACATCCGCCCGCCGGTTCGAGAGGGAGGGGCTTTACGAGCGGCAGGTTGTCAATGCGATCATCACCAACGCTGTTGCAGCCCGCTGGACAGAGTTTTTCAGCGCCCTGCCCGGCCTCTACCGCTGCGACGGTCTGAGCGGGAGGTTGCAGATATTTCCGGTGCTGGATGGCATCCGGACGTTGCTGGCCGCACAACCCACTTCATGGCGTCAATCCTTCTGGAGATCCACCGGCCGGCATGTGGCCGGCAACATCTGGCAACTTTTCTTCTGGTTGGATGTGCGCTCGAGCTTCAACTGCGCTGACCGGCCCGACACCGTTTCCACCTTAAAGCTCCAATGGTTTCGCCGCAATCTGGAACGCTTCACTCGCGGAAGGATGGCTGAGGCCGTCACGGCTGCTGCTGTCTGGACCTGGTTCCGCTTCATGCTTGTCAGGCATGGCAGGGCTACAGAAACCAGCTGAACAGATTTACGATCTTCTCCAAGGCCCGCAGGACAATTCCGCGATCCTCATGTCTGTCCAGCGAAACCCGTCGCGCCGCATTAAAATCCGCTTCAAGCTCGTCGCGGATCTCGGCGCCAAAGGCGCTGCTGTCAATGACGCAGTTGATCTCGAAATTGCGGTGGAAGCTACGCTGATCCAGGTTGGCAGACCCGATTACCGAGCGTTCGCCATCAACCAGCATGACCTTGGCATGCAGCATTTCACGCTCCATCTCAAAGATCTCTATCCCCCCTTGCAGCAGCGTGCCGTACGAACTGCGCCCCACCAACTGCACCAGAGGCACATCACTGCGGGCAGACATAAGCAGTCGCACCCGCACACCGCGCCGTGACGCCCGCAAGAGGGCGCGGATGATGCGCGGGCCGGGCACAAAATAGGGGTTGGCCACCAGCAACTCCTCAGAGGCAGAGGCGATGTTAAACAAAAAAGCGCTGCGGATGGATGAACTGCGCTGGTGAGGCACGCCGCTGATGATCGCCACATTTGCATCACCAGGGTGCCTTTTGGCCGGTCGTCTCTCGCACGCTGCCGCCAGGTCTGGTCGTTCGTCGCGCTCCATCTGCCAGATGTCGCCAAAGCTCCCGATCAGCTCCTGCACAACACTCCCGCTGACACTGAAACCCAGGTCACGAAACCGGTCACGATGCCTCCCGTCACCGGCATATTCATCGGCTATGTTAAACCCTCCCAGCAAGGCCACCCTGCTGTCGATTATGGTCATCTTGCGATGGTTGCGCCGGTCGAACCAGTGGATCCCGCGCCGGAAAGAAGGTACGTTAAACGGTATCAGTTCGATCCCCTGCTGGGACAGATTTCTGAAATATACCGAGGGGGTTTCAATGCAGCCGATGTAGTCGTAGATAAGGAGGACTCTCACACCACGTTGTACTGCAGCGACCAACTCCGATGCCAGGGCGTTACCGGTATGGTCGTTTCTTATAATATAATATTCCAGCAGGATCATGCATTCTGCCGAGCGGATCGCAGCCAGCAGCCCTTTGAAAAAGTGCGGCCCGTCGGGGAAGAGGGCCACCCGGTTATGCCGGTAGGTGACCGGCATGGTATGGGGGCGGATCCGCGCCAGCAGGCGAAGCATCCGGGAAAGCCGTTTATTGTGCCCGAAAGGGGTTTTCCGCGCCATCCATCACCACCAGCGAACCGGCTGTCGTCTGAAAGCAAAAAACGGGGCAGCTATATCTGCCCCGTCATAAAATTCCCGCCTACTAACAGCAGCCATGTGTTGCCTGCTCACTCGTGTAGGCTAGTTTGAGTCCGCACTTCTGGCACCGCCAGAAGAGGCCGCCTCAACCGGGCATCAGGATCATTTTACCCTGACAATCAGGGCAGGTTTTCTCAGTTTCCATGTTGGAACCCTCCAGTGGTATTTTCAACAGCATAACGCTGTACGATCCCGCCTGTCAATATATGGTTTTCTGCATTATTGAACATACACAGTCAGCCGCGCCACACCCTCAATCTCTGCCTCCATGACGTCTCCTGCCACCACCCGGCCTACCCCGGCCGGTGTGCCGGTCAGGATCACGTCCCCCGGGTACAGGGTGAAGATGCGGGAAATATAGGCAACGATCTCTGGCACGCGGTTGATCATGTCGGACGAGCAGCCATCCTGGCGCTTCTCGCCGTTCACCGACAGGAGCAAGCGCAGATTGTGCGGATCGACAACCTCAGAAGCCGGGACGAAATCCGACAGCGGACAGGCGGTATCAAAGCCCTTGGCGATCTCCCAGGGAAGTCCCTTAGCCTTAAGGCCGTTCTGAACGTCCCGCAGGGTCATATCGATGGCGGCACCATAACCGGCGACGTATTCCAGCGCACGGTCTGCTCCTGCTGCCCGGCACTCCCTGCCGATCAGTACCGCCAGCTCCACTTCATAGTGGCACTCCTGCGAGTAGCCCGGGATGCGTACCGTCTCTCCGTCGCCGATGACCGACGAAGCCGGTTTCATAAAAAGTACCGGAGCCGCCGGGGTCTCGTTGCCCAGCTCACGCGCATGCTCGGCATAGTTGCGAGCCAGGCAGACAATCTTGCCGATAGGAAACGCCTGGCTGGATGCGGGTATCCTGGCGGTTTTCATAACAGACTCTCTCCTGTCATCTCCGGCGGCTGGGGCAGTCCCAGTATCTTCAGCATAGTCGGGGCTATGTCAGCAAGGCGGCCGCCTTCACGCAGCCTGGCACCCACGCGGCTGTCGTCCACCAACACCAGCCAGACCGGATTTGTCGTGTGTGCGGTAAAGGGCTCTCCGTTTTCGTCCTGCATCTGTTCGGCATTGCCGTGGTCTGCAGTAATCAGTATGACACCGCCTAACTCCTGTACCCTGTTTACGACCCTGCCGGCACAGGTGTCCACCGCCTCGACCGCCTTGACCGCCGCCGACTCGATGCCGGTATGGCCGACCATGTCGCAGTTGGCAAAGTTGAGGATAATCACGTCGTACTCAGCCTGATCCAGCAGCTTGAGGAGTTTGTCGGTCACCGGGAAGGCACTCATCTCAGGTTTCTGATCGTAGGTGGCTACATCCTTGGGCGAAGGAATCAGGGCCCGGTCCTCACCCGGGAACGGGGTCTCAACCCCGCCGTTGAAAAAGAAGGTGACGTGGGCATATTTCTCGGTCTCGGCGATGCGCAACTGCTTCATGCCGGCATCTGACAGCACGCTGCCCAGAATATTGGTCATTTCGGTGGAGGCAAATGCTATCGGCAGGCCAAAGGTGGCATCATACTCCGTCAGGCAGACATATCCGGCCAGTTTCGGCCAATAGCTGCGCTCGAAACCTTCGAACCGCTCCAGCGCAAGGGCTCGTGTGATCTCGCGCGCACGATCGGAACGGAAATTGAAAAAGATGAAGCCGTCGCCGTCCCTGACCCGGCCTACCGGAGCACCGTTTTCGCAGATCACGGCCGGCAGCAGGAATTCATCGTTAACTCCGGCCGCATAGCTCTGCTCAATTGCCTCGCGGGATGTTGCGGCCTGCACATCGCCCGTGCCGAGTACCATCGCGTTGTAGGCCTTCTCGACCCTGTCCCACCGGTTGTCACGGTCCATGGCATAGTAACGCCCCATTACCGTGGCAATCTGCCCGACTCCGATCCGCACGATCTCTGCTTCCAGCTGGGCAAGATAGTCGATGCCGCTCTGGGGGGGGGTATCGCGGCCATCCAGCAGGCAATGGACAAAGACCTTTTTCAAACCTTCACGCCTGGCCATCTCCAGCAGGGCGTAGAGGTGGGAATTATGGGAATGCACGCCGCCATCGGAAAGCAGCCCGGAAAGATGGAGGCTGCCGCCGGCCGCCTTTGTTTTCCGGATGCAATCGAGCAGGGTCGGGTTGCTGAAAAAGTCACCGTCATCAATTGACTTCGTGACACGGGTCAGCTCCTGGTAGACCACCCGCCCGGCGCCGATGTTGAGATGCCCGACCTCGGAGTTTCCCATCTGACCCTCGGGCAGCCCGACCGCCATCCCGGAGCAACGGATCGGTACATGAGGATAGTCGGTCAGCAGTCGAGTCAGATTGGGGGTTCTGGCCATGGCTACGGCATTATGGGCCGGATTTGGGTTGATCCCCCAACCGTCGAGGATCATCAGCAGGAGTGGTTTCTTCACGGGAATATCCTTTCGGATCAATGGTGGTAGGGTTCCTTATTCAGGATTGTAAATGCCCGGTAGATCTGTTCCAACAAAAAGACCCGCACCATCTGGTGGGTGAAGGTCAGTTTCGATAAGGCCAGCAGACGGCCCCTGCGACGGAATTCCTCCGAAAAACCGTAGGCACCGCCGATAACAAAAACCAGTTCGCCAATGCCGCTGTCACGCTGTTTGCCAAGATAGGCAGCCAGGCCGGGGGAATCCATCTGCTCGCCCCGTTCATCCAGCAAAACCAGAGTGGCACCGGGCGGGATCAGTTTTTCCAGCCGTTCGCACTCACGACGACGCATCTCTTCGGCCTCGGCACCTTTTTCGTCACGGGCCTCGCACAGTTCCAGAGGTGCATAGCGCCGAATCCGCCCCGCATAATCGGCAGTCACCTCTTTAACCCAGGGGTCACGGCTCTTGCCGACCCACACCACGCGAAGCTTCAAAAATCAGATTCCTTGTGGGCCTCGCGTATCGACTTCGGCAATTCAAGCAACGGCGCCATGCCCCAGAGCCCGTCCAGGTCGTAACGACGTCGGAGGTCATCCTTGAAGATATGAACCAGTACATCACCATAATCCATGACGATCCAGACGCCTTCCTTGGCCCCCTCGATATTGTTGATCTTGCCGTATTTTTTAAGCCCGGTGCGGATGCTGTCGGAGATAGCCTGGTTCTGCCGGTCGGAACTGCCGGAGATTATAACCAGGTAGTCAGCAATTGATGATATCCGGGAGATATCAAGGGCACGAATATCGTAGGCTTTTTTGTCAAAGGCCAGTTCAGCGCACTTTAAGGCGCGCTCCCCTGACGTGAGGGTCAATTTTTCAGGTGCAACTGTGGTAGTTTTTTTCACGGGCATTCGCTATAAATCCTTTGATCCTTGATATATGCTTCAACAGCGGGTGGAACAAATCCGGTTATGGGGTTTCCTGCAGCCGCGAGGCTACGTATTTCAGTTGAAGAAATATCCAGCGGGAGTCCTGTCAGGAAATACACCTGCTGTCCCGACACATGCTGCAGCCTGTTTGTTGGTTCAGTATAGCGGAACTCCCCCCTGATAGCAACCGGCAGAGATTCAAGCGGATCACTGACAGGACGACCCGGCCGTTCCACCACGATCAGGCTGCATACGTGAAAGATCTCCGCATAGCGGTGCCACAGGCCGATCTCGAAAAAAGAGTCGCTGCCGATGATGAAAAACAGGCCGTCTCCGGGCCAACGGGCGCGAAAGATTCCTATCGTATCTATCGAATACGACTTGCCTTCCCGCTGACCTTCGACATCAGACAGTTCAAATGCCGGATTTCCGGCTATGGCCAGCCGAACCATATCGCAGCGCCTGGCAAAAGACACCTCACCGGCCAGTGGCTTATGCGGCGGATCGGCTGCCGGGATAAACAGCACCCGGTCAAGCCCGCACAGATCAAGGGCCTCCTCTGCGATGCGCACGTGGGCACAGTGTACCGGATTGAATGTGCCTCCCATCAACCCGATCTTCATGTCATCAGGATCTTGTTTTTGATAATCAGCATCTCGAATGCCAGCGAAGCTTTGCGTACAAGTTTCTGCAATTCGGTCAGCCGCCTCCCCAGGGCATCCATCTCGGAGGTAACCAGTACAGCCGCCACCACTTTGTTCAGCATGACCACCGGCAGGACCAGTAGCGAGGTTTCCGGAGGGAGATTCAAGGCCTTGAGGAGCTGCCGGTTCTCAGGGGTCATGACCAGGCTTCCGAGACAATAGGTTCTGTTTTCGACCACATCACGGACAACCGAGGGCTTGCTCAACAACAGGCTCAGATCGACGAAGCCTTTGACCCTTTCTCCACCGGTGACTCCGCGCCAGCCGACGGCACGGTTCCCGCGCACAATAAACAGGGCACCGGCGGTGAACTCCTGCCCCAGATAGTTGATGAATACATTCGCAACATCATCGCGGGTCCGGGCGCCGGCAAAATCCATCGAGAGCCGGTCTACCGTGTACCTGCTGCTGTCCTCAGGCATCTGGAAAACGTCATCCAGTACATCGTCATTCAGCTGCGCAAAGCCCTCAAACTCAACAGGGATGGTGACATTGAGCAGTTCTCCGGTCTCGCTATAGCCCGGCATGGTTATCGTTGCCGGCTTGGCAGGTTCAGAGGCGCCTGTTCTGCGGCGCTGATCGGCCACCATCTGATAGCGCGTCTGGCCGCTGCTGAGCCGGAAATATTTGGCCAGAGCCCATGATATCTGCACGTCCGGGGCTATATGCGGCAGCACCACATGCCCGGTGACAAAGCCGACTTCATCAATGGCATTGAAGTCAGTCGGATCGGTCATGGCCAGGCTCAGGCGGTTGCCCTCAAGTTTCAGAGGGATTACGTGGTGTGACTTGACCAGATCGCGGGGAAAATTGCGGATAAGATCTTTCGGAATTTCAGCCAGTTCCTTGCGACCGACGCAGGGGACTCCCAGCTTTCTGCTGAGGAGCCGGGCAAGGGCCTCTTCATCGACATAGCCCATCTCCACCAGGCTGCTGCCCAGTTTGATGCCGTAGACCATCTGGTTTCTGAGCGCCTCTTCCAGTTGCCCGGGCGTCACCATCTTTTCTTTCAGCAGCAGCTCTCCAAGTTTCAGTGCCATTGTGAGACCTCTCCAGCAGCGTTCAATGACTATAGAATTTCCGGTTTCAGCAGTGTTCCCCTGATAGGCACCCGGTACACACCGGGTGAAGCCATAAACTTTGCCAGGAGCATGAAGACCAGCTTCTGCTTTTCGAGAAATTCCGGTTTGGGCATGATCTCCAGCAGCAGGTCAAGCGGAGCAGCATCGGCGTTCACTCCCAGGGGGAGGTCTCCCGACAGGCGCATGTAAATGCCCTCACCCTGCAGGGCAAGGCTTTCCAGGCGAGCCTTCCCGGCTGTGAGCCGTATCATCCCCTTTGAATTCAGGTTGTCGACATCAGGCAGAAGAAACGCACCCATCCTGATGCCGTTAAATCCCAGTCGACTGATTTCCAGCCTCAGCTCACCGTTCCACCCTTGCGGCTCACGCGTGACATGCCCCTCGGTCCAGATGCTGCCCGTTGCACGGGCCCCCAGAATCGTCTTGAAAAAAGGAATCTCGCCCAGCGCCAACTTATCCGCGGCAACATGCACGCTCTGCCGGCCGCCCAGCACCTGCTCAAGCATCAGATGACCGCTCCCCAGGGAGGCGGAAGAACTCAGGACAATGCGTCCGGTCAGCAGCTTCAGCAACAACGGCCTGACCGTTACGCGGTCAAACCGGAGTAGCGGCCCCTGCCGGGACGAGAGCAGCGCATTATCCCAGCCCAGGCCGGGCAGGAATGTCTTGTGTGCTGCAGGTGTCAGGTTCAGCCCCTGGGCCAGGAGCACCCGGTCAATGACATCATTGATTCGACGCGAAGGGAAAAAAAGATAGACGCAGACAAGAAACAGGGACAGCCAGGCACAGCTCAGCACAGCCCCTCGCACAAGGCCGGGGCGCGTCATCACTTGACCTGACCAGGAACCGGCTTGAGAAGTGCGATCGACATGGCGAGGTCAAAGCGAGAGGGGTCGTCGAAGCGAACCCGCAGGTTGGCCTTTTTCACTGAGATCGGGCGGCTCCCTTTTTCAAGCCGGTAGATCAGATTAATGACCTCGTTGGCTGACAAACCTTCGATACGAACATCTGCCGCATCCTCAATGATTCCGTTTCGCTCCTCCCCCTTGAGAGGTGCGATCTTGACGCCTTTACCCCTGATGCCGATTTCTTCGATTACCCTGGCCAGGGAATCATCCGGCCGCAGCATAGCCAGCTTCCCGGTCTGCTGATCGGAGATCAATCTGGCCGAACGGTAGGCAGCCTTGAGCGGAAGCAGCTCCTTGAGCACCGCTTCACGTGCAGCCCGCTTCCGTTCCAGTGTTGACGTTCTGGCAGCCAGAGCCGACCACCCCAGTGAGACCGTCAGGAGGGCAATCAACCCGTATCCGCACCAGAGCCGCCTGCGACTGTCCAGGTCACGCCACACATCCAGAAGAACGGCTAGAAATTTCACTTTGCGCCCTCCTTGAGTGTGCCGGACAACGTGAAACTTACCGTTCCATCGGTTCGGCTCTTGATCTCGCCAAGCTCTATGGTCGTCATCAGGCCGGACAGTGCCGTCTTGAATTCATTGACCGACTGGGCCGAGCGGGCATCTCCCTTTACCCGCAGGGTACGTCCTTCGAGTTCGGCTTCAAACAGACCGTTGATGGTGGTTCCTTTCGCCTCGGCCAGCTGTTTGAGCACATCAAGGACAAAGCTGGAATTCTCACTGCCGGTCAGCTTTCTGATCTCTCCCTTGATTTCGGAAAGTTCATCGACAGCCTTGGTTCGAGTCGGAAAGATTTCTCGATAGATCGACGCTATGGAGACATTCAGCGAAGCAATATCGGTGCGGGCCGCACGGAGCTGCAGCCCCTTGGATACAAACAGCAGCACAACCGCTGCAGCCGCCAGCAGGGCGGTCAGGATCAGTTTTCTGCGTAGCCGCGCATCACCTGTTGTCCAGGCCAGATCCCCCCGACGAAAATCCGGAAGAGCACCGGCATGACAGGCACGGGCCACGGCATACAGCCCGGCCAGCTGCTGAAAGGTGCCCTCGTTTCTGAATACTATTGCCTGTTCGTCCGGAAGCTGCAGCTGCTCCGACTCGAGCGGGAGACCCTCCGACACGGCCATCAATTCAGCCTGCTCGCCAAAGACAACCAGCCGTTGCGGCAGCGGCGTACCACCCAGCTCCAGAGCCGACAGGGTCGCCCGCAGCTGTTGAGAGGTGTCGGCACCATCCAGCGCCCGCACAAAGACAAGGCGGCCTCCCGAGATGAGCGCAAGAGCCGTGCCGTTGCAAACAGCACAGTCGTGCGGGATTCCCGGCAGGAAAGGCCAGGCGAAAACGGCAGAGCTTATAATCTGCGGTTCACAGCCCGCCTCACGGAACACATCGATGGCATGTGCCACCTCGGTCCGCCTGGCCCACAGTCCCAGATAGGAACGCTCTGCAGCCGGAAGCGCGTCAAAGACCGCCTCTTCAACCGGCAGGGCGATCTCGCCCTGGAGGTGTGCAGGAAGGATTTCCCGGACCTTGCGCAGGTCCCGCAAAGGCAGATCGACCACCCTTTGGGCAAAGAGGGCCGGAGGAAGGCAGACGACCATCCGCGGCGAGCCTTTGATACTCCCGGCGATCTTCACGGCAACTGCTGCCAGGCCGGTTTCACTATCCAGCAGGAACGTTGCGGCCCCTCCAAGGGTAGTCGAGCGGCCCGATATATCAAAGCGGGCGGCTGTGACCTGGTGTTCTGTTATGTCTATTATCAGATATTCCATAGCGTCCCGATTTCTGCCGTCAATATTCCTGCCACGAAAGCATCTCCGGAGCTCCGCCGGACAGGCGTATTACCGCCTCGACCGTCCTGGCGGATTCCTTGACCCTGGCAATTGAGATGATCCTGAAAAGGCTTCCCTTGACACTCACTTTTCCACCCAGCCGTACCGAAATGGTCTCCCCTCCGGGAATCCTCGAAAGCTCACCTGCGACGCGGAACGGTTTCAAGCGACGTTCTTCAAGGATACGTTCCGCCATACGCTCGTCAATTCCGTCATCCAGAGCCGCCAGGACTTCTTTGGAAGCGGTATTGAT
The DNA here is from genome assembly GCA_016720395.1 of Geobacteraceae bacterium. GTDB lineage: Bacteria > Desulfobacterota > Desulfuromonadia > Geobacterales > Pseudopelobacteraceae > CAIPTY01. The sequence goes on from JADKKR010000002.1 coordinate 349,638, forward strand.
ATTTACCCGGGGCAGGGGCGCGCCGGCCTGATCGGCGTGGATCGTCACGAATGGCTTCAACCGAGCAATGCTCTCGGAAGTAAACCCCTTGATCAGCGACAGCTCTATAAAAGTTGCCAGCTTACCGTTGCGGGGGTCATAGGGCGTCTTTTGTGAACGGTAAAATGGCGCCTCCGCTCCGTTTGAGCGGGTCTGGTCATCGTTGTCCAGCCAGTCTGCCAGACAGTTCCACGAATCTCCGGGAACCTGCAGGCGGGTGCCGAGCCTTGTGAGGGCCGCCAGGGTAAATGGTTCAAATTCTCCGTTAGGCTGTACCAGGCTGTTAAGGTTGATCTTGCCGCTCTCCTCAAACACGGAGACCTCGAGGGCACCGGTCTCGTCGTCCAGCTTGACCGGTGTGGCCCAGGCGTCGGAGAGTGACGTATATTCTTTCCCTTGAAGGGAGAGCTGAAGCAGCTTCACTCCGCCGGTGATCCCCGACTCCGCCAGCAATGAGGCCTGCTGCCCATCGCGATAGCCCCTGCTCATGGATACATCCACATAAACCTGGTGGATCATCTCCACCAATGCCGCCACCAACAGTGCCGTGACAATCAGGGTCAGTATCAGGGCAAAACCTTTATTGCCCCTCATACACCCCCCATCCGGGAATGTGCCATGACAGAAAACTCGACCTGCTTCCCGTCTTCGAGCACATGCACGGTGATCCGGACTATCTTGGGAAGAGAGCCGTTCAGCGCCGTATCCCAGCTCCTGACCCACTTGGAGCCGTCATAGCACTCCACAAGAAAATCACTGATCCGCTCCATCTGGGGGTAGCCTTTGGCGTCCGGGGTCTCGAAGAATACATCCTGCTCGAGTCTCGTCAGGATCAGGCGCTTATCCTGTTCAACCAGACGATAGCGCACAGAACTGATACCCGATTCCTTGCGTCCCGATCCCGCGGCGGGGCTCAACGTTGTCAGCTCCAGGCTGGAGGACGGCTTACCAAAGCTGTCCCGGTCTTCCACGATAAAACGCAGACGCTTTTCGCCTCGAGAGTAGGCTGCGCCGGCAAATTCGCGCCTGATCAGATCAAGGGTGCCGCCCAGTTCTCGGCGGGCTTCCATTCCTTCAGAGGCCCGCTCCCTGGCGTTCAGCACCGTAAAGTAGCTCCCGTAGAGAGCTGTGGCAAGGATTCCCATCAGTACGACGGCAACCATAATTTCGATGAGTGTAAAGCCCCTATTTGAGGACGTAACGCACAAGCGCCACCTCCCGCTTGTCGCCCCTTCGCTGAACAGTTACCACCAGTTTCTGCAAAGCAGGGACCTTGGCCGGAAACAGCTCGGCCCGCCAGGTGACATCAGCATGGGAAGGGGCGAAGGTTCCTTCGCTCTTCTGCTGCAGTGCGGGCTGCTGCTCAAGCTCCACCAGGCGGTTACGGGCCAGAATTGTCAGCGCCGTACTGTCCCGTTCGGCCGTTACAATGTCCAGGTGGTAGTTGAGCGAACCCAGCACCGTCAGGATGACACTTGCCATGATGGCCAGTGCAACCACCACTTCCAGCAGGGTGAAACCTCTCACAGCGACTCCTCCCGGTAGCCGTCAAAGATCTTGACCTTGCCGCTGGCCGGGAAGGCCATGACCGTCCAGAACTTGTCTTCAGGAGAACGCAGATGGATTATCACAAAATCCCGCAGGCCTCCGTTGCCGACATCCAGGCGAATTGTGCCGTCTACGACCTTGCCCAGACGGGGGATGATCACATCCGCGACGACAATTCCTTTCCTTACAGTTCGCTTCAGCAGCAGCGGATCGAGCGGTTCTTTCTCACTGCCGTCTGCGGCAGCTTCCAGCACCTTGACGACATCCGTCCCCGGTTCCATATGCAGGTAGTAGACTGTCCGCCCGGTTGCAGCCCGGTCCTGGACATAGCGCAGGGTCGAGGCCAGGGTCCGGGCCGATACCTTCAGGTCTTCCTGTGCCGAAGAAGGCAGGCGCGGCAGCACGAGTACCAGCACCATGCCGATGATCGCCAGCACAACGGCGATCTCTATAAGGGTGAAACCTCGACGATTCATGTGGTCACATGAATTCCGACAGCTTCTCCCGTTCATCCACCAGATAGAACTCCAGCGTCTTGCGCAGCGCTTCATCGGCGGTTGTGACCGGCTCCCAACCCAGACACTCCTTGGCGCGCCGCACCGACGGCACCCGGGTCAGCATATCCTGGTAGCCTTTGCCGTAGAACGTGTCCGAGCTAACCTCTTCGATGACGCATTTCTCGGCTTTCTCCCGGTAGAGCGGGAATTCGGCCACCATGTCACGCAACTTGTGGGCCAGCTCCTTGACCGAAAGGTCGTTGGCCGGATTGCCGATATTGAAGATCTGGCCGTCAGCACAGCCATTCTCATTGGCTATGATCTTCATCAGGCAGTCGATACCGTCCTCGATGTAGGTAAAGGAGCGGCGCTGGTTGCCGCCGTCCACCAGCTGAATCGGTTCGCCAGCCAGGATGTCGTAGAGGAACTGTGTCAGGACCCGGGAACTGCCCTCTTTAGCGGTGTGAATGCTGTCCAGCTTCGGGCCGATCCAGTTGAACGGCCGGAAGAGGGTGAACTTGAGCCCTTTGTGGTTGCCGTAGGCGTAAATGACCCGATCGAGCATCTGCTTGGCACAGGAGTATATCCAGCGCTCTTTGGCGATCGGCCCAAGCATGAGCGGCGAGTTTTCTTCGTCGAACTCGGTGTCGGGAGACATGCCGTAGACCTCGGAGGTAGAAGGGAAGATAACCCGCTTGTTGTATTTGTGGCACAGGCGGATGATTTTGAGGTTCTCCTCGAAATCCAGCTCGAATACCCGCAGCGGGTCCTTTACATACGTGACCGGTGTGGCGATGGCTACCAGCGGCAGTATGACATCACATTTCTTGATATTGTACTCGATCCATTCCTTGTTGATGGTGATATCGCCTTCCAGAAAATGGAAGCGCGGGTCGCCAAGCGAGCGTTCCAGCTTGTCGAATGCCATATCGAGGCCGAATACCTCCCAGTCGGTGGTTGTGAGGATACGGTGGGTAAGTGCATTGCCGATAAAACCGTTGACGCCGAGGATAAGGACTTTCATGGATTCTCCTGAAATGATGTGATGGGCATTGTATGATGCGCAGCAAGCTCTACGGCAGAACACTCCTGCCGGCCTTCGAGCTGCAGCGACCTGATTTCAAGAGCTCCCTGGCCGGTACCGGCAACCAGCGGTTCCTGAGACAGGATTCGGCCCGGTTCCCCGCAGTCTTCAACCGGAACGGCCTGCCAGATAATGACTTTCTTTCCATCCAGGAAGGTAAAAGCCCCCGGATAGGGGTGCGTTACCCCCCGGATCAGGTTATATATCTGCACGGCGCTTTTTGTCCAGTCGATCCGGCCATCTGACGGCTTGCGGCCGCTGCAGTAATTCCCCTCCGACAGTACCATCGGTATTCGGGGGGCTTTCTCCCGCTGGAGAAGCGGCCATGCCCGTGCCAGAACAGCTCTCGCCGCTTCGGTGACCTTGCCGAAGACATCGTGGGCCGTATCGGTAAATGCAATTTCGACCCGCTCCTGATCAACGATATCACCGGCATCAGGCTTCTCGACCATGTAATGAAGCGTAGCGCCGGTCTCGGTCTCACCGTTGATAACGGCCCAGTTGACCGGCACTCTGCCCCGGTATCGGGGCAGAAGCGAACCATGCAGATTGAGCGCCCCCAGGCGGGGGATCTCCAGAACCTCGGGCATGATCATGTTGCGGTAGTAAAAGGAGAAGATAAAAGCCGGGGCAATGGCCCGAACCCGCTCCCTGTTTTCCGGAAGGTTGATGTCGGTCGTCAGGCAGGGAATGCCGTGTTTTTCCGCCAGACTTCGCACCGACCGGAACCAGATCTCCTCTGTCGGTGAATCTTCGTGGGTAAAGATCAACTCGATCCGGGCGCCCTGGCTGAGCAGTTCCAGTAGGCAATAATAGCCGACGTTGTGGTAGGCACAGACAACTATCTTATTGTTCATCGAAACCATAGGTCTTCCTGACAACAAACCGGGGCCGTTTACGCACCTCCTGATAGATTCTGCCCACATACTCTCCGACGATGCCGATTCCCATGATGATGATGCCCGTAAAGAAGAAGAGAATCGCAAAGAGGGTGAATACCCCCTCAACCTCGGCGCCGACAATGAAACGACGAACCAGCAGGAAGAGGCCGAAGGCCAGCGAGAGAAGCGAAGTCAGCATGCCGAACAGGGCAAACAACTGCAGCGGCACCACTGAAAAGCCGGTCATCAGGTCAAAATTGAGCCGGATCAGCTTGTAGAGGGAGTATTTGCTTTCTCCGGCGGCCCGTTCGGCATGGGCTACCTCTATTTCGGTCGGGTTGGAAGCGAATGTCTGCGCAAGAGCCGGTATAAAGGTGGTGGATTCTCCGCAACGGTTGATGTTCTCGATGATGTTGCGGTGATAGGCACGCAGCATACAGCCGTAATCGTTCATCTTCATGCCGGTCATTTTGTTGGTGGTAATATTGACAATCCGCGACGCCAGTTTTCGAAACAGGCTGTCCTGTCGTTTTTGACGGATTGTTCCGACAACATCGAAGCCCTTTTCTATCTCGGCGGTCAGGCGCGGGATCTCTTCAGGAGGGTTTTGCAGATCGGCGTCAAGGGTAATGACAATCTGTCCACGGGACATCTCGAAGGCGGCCAGAATTGCCATGTGTTGACCGAAATTACCATTGAATTCGATTACCCTGACACCCGGGTACTGCTGCACCATGCGCTTCAGGATTTCCAGGGAACCATCCCGGGAGCCGTCGTTGGTGAAGATGATTTCAAACGTTCGACCCGTCTCCTTAACTACAGGATACAGACGATCCATAAGAGGTGCGAGGTTTGACTCCTCATTGTACACCGGAATGATAATACTCAGATAAGGGTGCTCCATGCCTTCACTCCCCTCGCTAACCAGCCGCCAACTCGTGCAGCAGTTCCCGTCCGTATAACCCTTTCTGCCATTCGCGCATCCCTGCAATTCCGTCAAGCTCTGCAGCTGAAGCGGGATGTGCATCCGCAACCGCCTCCAGCAGCCAGTTGGGCGCAACCACCCCCGGTTCAAGCCCCTGCAGGGAACTGTGCTGTTCTCGCCAGGTCTTGAGGCGCTTGAGGCGCTCTTTGGTTCCGTCGGTCGGCTCATCCCGCCGCAAACGTGGAAAACGCGGCAGATCCTCTTCCGGCATGGCAAGTGCAATCGACACCGATGCCAGAATCCTCTCGCCCAAGCGATGAATCTGCCCCGGTGTCATCCCTTTGATCCCGGAAAGTTCATGTAACGTACGGGGTCTTTTCTCCGCAGTCTCCAGAAGCGTCTCTGCCGAGATAACTTTGAAAGGGGGGCGGTCAAGCTCACGCGCCTGACGGTCACGCAACAGTAAAAGTTCTTCCAGGGCCGCAAGGCTGCGGCCCTTGAGTTTGCCGGCCCCCTTGCAGGAAAGAAACAGCGGCCCCTCTTTTTCATTCACCCGAGCCTGGCAGACCAGTCGGCATTCCTCCTCCAGCCATTGCAGGCGACCCTTTGCAATCAGTTCCGCACTGAGCTGGTCATAGAGCGGCAACAGGTCCGATGTATCCGCTGCGGCATAGGCACTCATCTCAGGGCTCAAAGGCCGCTTGCTCCAGTCGGCTTTTTGATACTTCTTGTTCAGTTCAATCCCGAAACGCGCCTTGAGCAGCGCGGCCAGACCAAACTCGGTGATACCCAGAAAACGTGATGCAAGCATGGTATCAAAGAGGTTCTGAACCTCAATGCCAAAATCGCGGTGCAGTGAGCGGATATCGTAGTCTGCGCCATGCATGACGATGCGAATGCCCGGATCACCCAGTGGCGCTGCCAGAGGGGACAGGTCCTTTAATGCCAGCGGATCGATCAGCCAGCTCTCGCTGCGTGTTGAAACCTGGATCAGGCAGACCTTCTCCTGGTAGTGGTGAAGCGAATCCATCTCCAGATCGACAGCCATCTCGGTCTGGCGGTTCAGAAGAGCTGCCACCTCGGACAGTCGATCAGCACTGGTTATGATTTCACACTCTGGTTGTGTAAATGGCGTCAATCCGTAAACTCCCTTATAATGGTATAGGTCGTGGTGCGTTGAGCCGGATGAAATCCGGCAGCCTTGATAAGAGCAACCATCTCTTCGCAGGACATGCGAAAACTGCAGCCTGCAGCGGCAACAACATTTTCCTCAAGCATGGTGCCACCCAGATCATTGGCGCCGAAAAAGAGCGCAACCTGAGCCATCTTGGCCCCCTGAGTAACCCAGCTGGCCTGGATATTGGGAACATTGTCCAGCACAATGCGTGACAGCGCAAGCACGTTAAGGTACTCCACACCACTGGCAGTTGTGCCACCCAGTTCTGTATTGCCCGGCTGATATGTCCAGGGGATGAAGGCGGTGAATGATCCGCCGGCATCCTGCAGGTCGCGAATTCGGAAAAGGTGCTCGACGATGTCACCCGGTTTCTCACGGCTGCCGAACATCATCGTCGCGGTAGTCGGCATGCCCAGTCCCGCAGCCGTGAGCATCACGTCTGCCCACTGGCGCCAGCCGATCTTTTTAGGCGATATACTGCCGCGTACCTCATCAACCAGTATTTCTGCACCGCCTCCGGGAATCGAATCAAGCCCGGCGTTCTTCAGTCGTGAAACGGTTTCATGAACGCTCAGGCCGGCATGGGATGCAATACACACCACCTCGGCCGGAGAGAGTGAATGGTTCTGTAATCCCGGAAAACGGTTCTTGATCCTGCGAAACAATCCCTCGAAAAAATCAATCCCGAGCTCCGGGTTCAGGCCCCCCTGCATGAGTAATTGGGTGCCGCCCTGCCTGACCAGTTCATCTATTTTTTCAAAGATTTCTTCCTGATTGAGCACATAGGCATCAGATGCTTCTTTATCGCGGTAGAAGGCACAGAATGAACATTTGGTTTCACAGATATTGGTGTAATTGACATTGCGGTCAATAACAAAAGTCACCATATTTTCCGGATGCAGTGTGCGACGTATTCTGTCAGCACGCCTACCGAGCTCAAGAAGATTGCCGGCTTCCAGCAGTTGCAGCGCCTCATCCCGATCTATCCGCTGATGAGTTGATCCAGCTGGTGGTGTCACATCCGGTAACATCATCTAGGCTTTGTTTTCCTGTCCTGCAAACGTCGTGAAGATTCTGCTTCCACTATCCGGCGTACATCAACCGGGATTCGCCGAGCTTTCATGCCGGGTCCGATACAGGCCAGCTTTACAAGCGCATCAACCAGCAGCAGGTCATCACGCTTCCGAAAAATCTGCTGCCGCAGAGAAAATGAGGATCCACAGCTATGCTGAGGCGTTGTAACTACGATCAGCAGGTCGTCATGACGGGCCGGTGACCTGAAATCAATCTCCATATGCACGACGGGAAACACATGGCCTGCAGCCGCCAGGTCTGCAACGAGCAGGCCCCGCTCCCGAAAATACTCCGTTCGGGCCCGCTCAAAGAACTTCAGGTAATTGGCGTGATAGACCACCCCGGCGGCATCGGTATCCTCATAGTAAATACGAAGCTCCATGCTATCTTAGCTTCAGATTGAGTGTTTGAAGCCTTCCATCACCACGAAACCTGACCTGCAGGCGCAATTCCTTTGCAGAAGGTGCTTCACCCGGGAAATAGATGAAACCGTTCGCCAGGGCTTCTGTCGGCATGACCTTGCCCTCAATACCCTTATCGCGGACATCATCAGCGATCTTTGCTTCGCGCGGCCTGTCGTCGCCAGCCTTGCCGGCACCACCGATGACCGCCCCCCCGGCCCCTCCCAGGACGCCGCCTTTCACAACCGATGAGCCTACATCGCGGCCTGAGACAATACCTATGGCAAGTCCCAGCAGAGCGCCTGCTGAAGCCCCTAAAAGAGCCCCCTTGCCGGCACCGCCTGCGATTGCTCCTCCCTCGGTTGCCTTCTGCAGCCTATCGGTCGCTTCACGATTCGTGAGGATCTTCCAGTAGCGGTTCGTGTCATCAATCAGGAATGTCTGACCTGCAACGACCTCTACACCCTGACCGGTTTTGTTATCGATAACGACCTGAACCGGCAGAATCCCGGTTGCGCGGATATCAAAACCAAAAGACTCCTCGGCACGTTTGACATCGGCAAACGATTCAGCACCGACCATCAGACCGAAGGCGTCCTGGTAATTGGCATAATCCTGTGGCGGTCGGAAAGAGACCGATCTGCTTTCGTAAGTAGCACAGGCTGAAATCTGTGTTGCGATGATCAGCATACAGACAAACTTTTTCATTAGATGATCTCCCCTGAAGAGAAAATTATCACGTCATGTCACTTTAGTTCAGAATCTGCTCACCTGCAACTTCATTCTGCCTCCGGAACCATACGTTATCCGGATTTTCACCAAAAACGCCGGAAAACGCCCCAGAACCAGCCAGCATCGCTTATGCTGCCGGAGATATTCACTACACTGCTTGAGCGCCTCAAAACTAATTTTTGGAGCTTGGCGTTCCAGAGCCCCTAATCATGGGCCTTGGCGGCTGTAATTGTGATGAGACTTCGCTCGCCTTTGTTCAGAGGCAGGGAATAGGTAGAAACCGAACTGATTACGAAGCCCATTGACCGCAATTCATCCCCGGTCCGGTCAAGTACGTTATCAACCCGCGGCCCCTTCATCGCAATTATCCGTCCTTCTTTTTTAAGAAGAGGGGCGGCCAAAGTAACAAACATTTCGAGCTTTGAAAAAGCCCGCGAAGTTATCACATCAAAGCTTCCGGCATGACTGACATGAATTTCTTCTACTCTCGTGTGAAGAGCTACGAAATTTTTCAATGCCAGCAGCCTGGCAACATGGCGCTGAAAAAGTATTTTCTTGCCGACAGCATCAACGGAAACGACACTGACATCAGGGCAGGCTATTTTCAGAGGGATCGCCGGCACACCTGCTCCGGAACCGATATCCAGCACATTCTCGCCGGCATTCACACATGCGGCAAACACAAGTGAATCAAGTATGTGCTTTATCGCAATGTCTGTATCTTTGCATATCGATGTAAGATTGACCTTACGGTTCCATTTCTTCAATTCTTCGGCAAACAGCTCAAAGGATGTAATCTGCTCTTCAGAGAGATGCAGGCCCATCTCCGCCAGTCCGTTTTCCAATGCAGGACGGATCACGATGCGGAGCCCTTGCCTGCATCGCGGTTATTGACCTTTACGGCTATCGAAACCACCGAGATAGCCGCCGGCGTCACTCCGGGAATTCGCGACGCCTGCCCAAGCGTGTCCGGACGGAATTTGTTTAATTTTTCACGGACCTCGGTTGTTAATCCTTTAATACCGGAGTAGTCCATATCCACCGGCAGCCTGGTATGTTCAAGGTTGCGGGCACGCTCTATCTGCTCCAGTTGCCGCTCTATATAGCCGTGATATTTAACCTGGATTTCCACCTGTTCCCGCACATCCGGACGTGTTTCACGTGAAACATTGTCAAACATGGCTAGCTCGGCATAAGTGATTTCAGGGCGCTTCAGCAACTGCTCCAGAGAAGTCCCTTTCTGGATATCCGACAGATTATGATCTTCAAGAAAGACCGACTCCTGTTCATTCATGCACAGGCGTGTGCTTGCGATACGCGCATGTTCCGAGGCGATCATTTCCATCTTGTCAAGAAAACCGGCGTACAGTTCCGCCGGAACAAGGCCGATGGCATGACCCTTCTCCCGCAAACGAAGATCTGCATTATCCTCGCGCAGTAAAAGCCGATACTCTGCACGCGAAGTAAACATGCGGTAGGGTTCTTTCGTGCCGAGCGTAATCAGGTCATCTATCATGACGCCGATGTAGGCCTCGCTGCGGCCCAGCACAAGAGGTTCCCTGCCCTTGACACGCAGGGCAGCGTTAATTCCGGCCATCAAACCCTGACCGGCCGCCTCCTCATAACCCGAGGTACCGTTGATCTGTCCGGCGTGATACAGATTGTGTATCCGTTTTGTCTCCAGCGAGGCGTGCAGCTGGATCGGATCAACATAATCATACTCTATCGCGTAGGCCGGCCGCATGATTTCGACCCGTTCCAGGCCTTCCATGGATCGGTAGAAAGGAATCTGAATATCTATCGGCAAAGAGGTCGACATGCCGCTGGGATACACTTCAACGGTTTCTAGCCCCTCGGGCTCGATAAAGGTCTGGTGCCGGTCCTTGTCCGGAAAACGCACCACCTTGTCTTCGATGGAAGGGCAGTAGCGCGGGCCTATACCCTCGATGATACCGGAATAGAGCGGTGACCTGTCCAGGCCGGAGCGTATGATGTCGTGGGAGCGGGGGTTGGTATAGGCTATGTGGCACGGCACCTGCGGCATCGTTATGGAACCGCTGCTGAAGGAAAAGGGAAGTGGCGGATCATCACCGTATTGAGCCTCAAGCCGCGAGAAATCTATGGTTCGTGCATCCAGTCGTGCCGGAGTCCCGGTCTTCAGGCGGCCGACATCAAAACCAAGCTGCCGGAGCTGGTCTGAAAGCCCCACAGAGGGGAGGTCTCCGGCCCGGCCTCCGGGATAATGCGTCAAGCCGATGTGAATCAGGCCGCGCATGAATGTTCCGGTCGTGACCACGACTGTCGTACCGAGAAAACGGATGCCGGAGCGGGTATCTACCCCTCTCAGATCTTCACCCTCCATGTACAGGGCTGTCACTTCAGCCTGTTTGAGAAAGAGGTTATCCTGCTGTTCGAGTACCCGCTTCATGCGCAGACGGTAGAGCTGTTTGTCCGCCTGGGCCCGTGAGGCCCGCACTGCCGGGCCCTTGCGTGTATTGAGAATGCGGAACTGTATCCCGGTCGCATCGATGTTCCTGGCCATCTCGCCGCCCAGAGCATCGATCTCCTTGACCAGGTGCCCCTTGGCCAGCCCGCCGATGGCCGGGTTACAGGACATGAGAGCTATGGCATCCAGGTTGATGGTCAACATCAAGGTGCGGCATCCCATGCGGGCAGCAGCCAGGGCTGCCTCGCACCCGGCGTGGCCGGCTCCGATCACGATTACGTCAAATATGGTTTCATAGCTGTGCATACCTTACCTATGTTTCACGTGAAACACGTCGACTACTTTCCAATGCAGAACGAAGAGAAGATGATGTCCAGGATATCATCTGGTGTCGTTTCGCCGGTCATCTCGCCGATTGCTGCCAGACTTTCGCGCAGATCGATGGCAAGCAGCTCCCCGGAAGCTCCGCTGGTGAACTGAAGGCGGAACTTATCCAGGGCGTCAACTGCCCGGATAAGTATATCACGATGTCGCGACGATGTGATGGCGATGTGATCACGTGACGTCAGTACCCGCTCTGACACAAAGGAGCTGAGAATGGCCGACCTCAACTGCTCAATGCCTCTGCCATCCTTGCTGGAGATGTGAACCGCCTGTGCATCAGCCGGAAGCGCCTTCTCATCGAGAACCTGAGGGAGATCGGTCTTGTTTATTACCGTGATGAAGCGCTTGCCGCTGAGTGCCTGCACTAACTCCAGATCCTGGTGATCAATGGCAGCAGAACCATCAACCAGGAACAATACCAGGTCAGCAAGGGCCAGCTTTTCGAGAGAGCGACGAATGCCTTCCTGCTCGATCTCATCGTGAGAATGCCGAATACCGGCCGAATCAATGATCCGAACGGGGAGTCCCTCGATGTTGATGATCTCTTCTATGACATCGCGGGTCGTACCGGGTATGTGTGATACGATTGCCCGCTGCTCAAGGGTCAGCGCATTCAGAAGGCTCGACTTTCCCACATTGGGCTTGCCGGCCAGCAGCACGGAGATGCCGTCACGGATAACCTTGCCGTGTGCGTAGGACTCCAGCAGTGCGCCAAGCTCCTCCCGGCTGCGCCCAGCCAGAGATTCAATCTGTCCCTGGGTGGCGACATCCAGGTCCTCTTCCGGAAAGTCCATAAAGGCCTCTATCAGGGCCAGGGCATGCCTGAGAACCCCGGCAATCTCTCCCAGACGCGCGGAGAGCGTGCCTTCCCGCTGACTCTGGGCAAAAGCCAGCGACATCTCGGTACGACTGTTAATCAGGTCAATAATTGACTCGGCCTGACACAGGTCGATACGGCCATTTAAAAAAGCCCGGCGGGTAAACTCGCCGGCCTCGGATAGTCGTGCTCCTGCCCGGAGACAGGCGTCCAGCACCCGCTGAACAACAAGGTAACCGCCATGGCAGTGCAGCTCCAGAACGTCCTCCCGCGTATATGATCGCGGGGCACGCATCAGCACAGCCATCCCCTCGTCGAGCAGAGAACTGTCCGCGGGGTCGGTAATCCGGCCATAATAAAAACGGTGGCTTTCGAGGCCACCGTTTCCCTGCTTTCTAAACACCCTGTCTGCAATACCGGAGGCATCCGGACCGCTCACCCTGACGATACCAATGCCGCCACATCCCACCGGGGTGGCTATGGCAGCTATGGTGTCCTCAACATACATGGCTAATCCTTGACCAGCTTATTGATATACATCTGCTGCCCGATGGTCAGTATATTGTTCACCAGCCAGTAAAGAACCAGGCCGGAGGGAAAGCTGAGGAACATGAACGTAAACACCACCGGCAGGGCCAGCATCATCTTCTGCTGGATCGGGTCCATCTGCGAGGGGGTCATCTTCTGCTGGATGAACATGGTGATGCCCATGATGACCGGCGTTACATAGTAGGGATCCTTGTCGGCAAGATCGGTGACCCACAGGAAGAACGGTGCATGACGAAGCTCAATAGAGAACATCAAAGCCTTGTACAGGGCGAAAAAGACCGGTATCTGTACAACCATGGGCAGGCAACCGCCCAGCGGATTGACCTTGTGTTCGCGATAGAGCTCCATGACCGCCTTGTTCATGGCGTCACGATCATCCTTATACTTTTCCTTGAGAGCCGCCATCTTCGGCTGAATCTTCTGCATGTCCTTCATGGACTTGTAGCTCTTGTGGGTCAGCGGGAAAAACAGGGCCTTGAGAATGATAGTCACGATGATAATCGCGATACCGTAGTTGCCCACATAGCCATAGAAATACTTGAGGGTGTACAAGAGCGGCTTGGCCAGGACCGTGAACCACCCAAGGTCAAGGGACTGTACCAGGTCATTCCCTTGGGCCTTGAGGATATCGATATCCTTCGGGCCGACAAACAGGTGCTGTGTCACGGTGACCGACTGACCTGCGTCAATGGTAGCCTGCGGGGCGCTGACAGTCGCCTCCATGAAGCCGGCGGCATTCTTTTTCAGCTCAACCGAGGCAATGCTGTTCTTGTCGGCCAGTATGGCACTCAGGAAGTACTTGTCGGCAAATCCCGCCCACTGGACATTCTTGTCATACCTCTTGGTAGCGCTTGCAACGTCCTTTATCTTATCGACCTTCAGGGACCCGTCAGTGAAGAGATAGGAACCGGCTGTGTCAAAACGGTTGTCCATTACCTTTGGTTCGGGCGGGTAAGTCATCACCTGCTGTATCGTACCGACCATCGCGGCAGCCGAGTTGTTCAAGATCTGTGTTTCAAGCTTGATGCTATAGGAATCAGCGCCGATGGAATAGATTTTCCTGACGGTGAACCCCTGCCCGGAGACATGGGTGAAAACCAGCTGGCGGGTTTCGCTTCCGCTCAGTGTCACCGCTTCGGTATCGGCGGTGTACGGTGCGTTATCGGGAAGGTTGAAGCCGTTCGCCCTGGTCGAAAATGTCAGCAGAGCGGGATCTGTATTAGTTCCGAGAACGACCTGGCTGGCGTCCGGAGTGTTCTGTTCACGATATTTCTTGAGGGTCATACTTTTCAGTGCTGCACCACGGGAGGTAAAAACTGCCGTGTAGAGGCCGGTTTCAACCCTTATATCCTTTTGAGGGCCGGAAACAGGTGCGGGCTGAAGTGCAGATGTTGTCAGCGGGGCTGATGCTGAAGACGGTACAGCAGGAGCAGCGGCCGTCGGCTGGTTCTGCGGCGCGGCAGGAGTCACCTGTTTTTTATCAGGACCCATGACCAGTGAAAAAGATAGAATACTACTATCGAAAGAACTACCGCAAGAAAGGCACGTTTTTCCATTATGACTCCAGTTCTGCTCTCATTTAAGGTGCTGGATCAAAACCACCCGGATGAAACGGGTGGCACTTGCAAAGCCTGACCAGGGTAAGCCATGAACCCTTGCCGAACCCATGCCTGGTTATTGAAACTCTGGAATACTCGGAACAGGAGGGATAAAAGCGGCAAGCGGATGGCAGAAGAGGTGACAGAATCTTCTGATAGAGCCTGATAACTAGAAGTGCGATACTTTTGAGCATGGGGATGCGCCGATATGCCTGAAGGCTTTGAGGAGTTCCTGCTCCAAGCCATGAAAATCCATGTTTGAAGATTCACTCCGTGCTATGACATTCACATCAACTGCCGGTAACATACAATGATTAGTTCTGAATGTCTCCCTCACAAAACGCTTGATCCTGTTTCGTGTTACTGCACAGCCGACCTTTTTGCTTACCGTAACCCCGAGCCGTGCATGAGAGAGTGTATTAGCCTGCCATACGACCAGGATACCCCGGGAAGCAAACTTTTGTGCAGCATCTTTTAGCCCGAGAAACTCGGATCTTTTCCGCAATCGGAAAGACGGTGGAAAAGAGTTTTCGGCGGGAGCGGACCCACCAGCCAAAAAATTATTTTGCAGCAATGCGGACAGACAGATTTTTTCTGCCTTTAGCTCTTCTGCGCTTGATAACCAGACGCCCGTTTTTTGTGGCCATTCTCACCAGAAAACCGTGAGTCCTTTTTCGCGAAACGTTGCTTGGTTGAAATGTTCTTTTCATGTGCCGTACCTCTGGAATTTATTTTTCAGGAAAAGGGTTTTTACTCATGTTACCCCTCTTTTGTCAAGATATTTATTATGAATCAACCTATTTTGCCGAATTGATTTGCCTTGAAAAAAGCTGTCACCTCTGGTAACCTTCAGCGCCTGAAATATATCAACAATATCGCGTATATGGTTGCAACATGTTGGTATGCTTGAGAATAAAGTTATCAACAGCTGTTGAAAACAGTGTTGATAACTTTCGGTGGCTGTTACGGGGACGCACCTTACTATCTCTGATTCTTTCGGCTTGTTCCCCGGTTATGCTTTTGTTGATAACCCCTCGTCATCCCGGCATTTTAAACAAGTGATGTGTGCATGCAAGAGATCTGGCAGAAAACAACGGAAAACCTGGGAAAAGTCCTTTCTGAACGGGATTTTTCAACCTGGATAAAACCGGTCAGTTACAATCATTCGGAGAGTGATACGGTTTACCTGTCGGTTCCTACCTCATTTTTCAAAGAATGGCTTGAAGATCATTATCTCGCTGTTCTTTCGAGTGCACTATCGGTTGCGGCCGGTAAAAACTTGGTCATAGAATTTATCGTAAATGAAAGCGATGCCGGCAGCATTCATCTCCTGCCGGAAGAGATCATCACCAAGGGACTTCCGGATATGGGGGAGGCACGGAACAGCCTTCCGGACATTTCGTTTACCCCTTTGAACCATAAATACACGTTTGACCTTTTCGTGAGCGGAACGGGGAATCAGTTTGCCCATGCTGCTGCAATGGCTGTCGCAAACAACCCCGCAGCTACCTATAATCCGCTCTTTATATACGGCGGAGTCGGACTCGGAAAGAGTCACCTGCTCAACGCCATTGGACATACCATCCGAACGACGGCACCTGAACTGAACGTCTGCTACTGTTCCGCTGAAAAATTCATGTATGAAATGGTTAATGCCCTTCGCCACAAGAAGATGGAGCATTTTCGTTCCCGCTTCAGAAGCATCGACGTGCTGCTGGTTGACGACATTCAATTCATTTCCGGTAAAGTCGGTACTCAGGAGGAGTTTTTCCATACCTTCAATGCACTCTATGATATGCATAAGCAGATCGTCATCACGTCTGATAAATTTCCGCGAGAGATTTCCGACCTGGAAGAACGGTTGCGTTCACGCTTTGAATGGGGTCTGATTGCGGATATCCAGCCTCCTGATGTGGAAACAAAGATTGCTATCCTGAAGAAAAAATCAGAGATCACACGCATACGGCTTCCTGATGATGTTACCTATTTCCTTGCCTCAAGCGATACGAGGAACATTCGTGAACTTGAAGGAATGCTTATCAGGCTGGGTGCCTACAGCAGTCTGCAGAATATTCCCATCACCCTGGAAATGGCGCGGGAAAGCCTGAAAGATATTCTCGGCGACCGGCGTAAAGATGTAACAGTAGAGTTGATCCAGAAAGCGACAGCGGATTATTTTGGATTAAAGGTTGCGGATCTGAAATCGGACAAGCGGCTGAAAAATCTGGTCCAGGCACGTCAGATTGCCATCTGGATCTGTCGTGACATGACCAAGGCCTCCTATCCGGATATCGGGATGAGGTTCGGTGGTAAGGATCATTCAACGGTCATCTATGCTGCCAAAAAGATTGATAATGCTTTGAAGGAAGATGTAAAAATATCCAGAATTATTGATGAAATTAAAAACAGCCTCCTTAAATAGGAATATCCTGTGGGAATCCCTGTGGATAATTTTTGATAACTTGACAGCTGTTGATAACCGGACACTCCGACAAAGAATCATCAACACCCCTGAGTGTCATTTTATATCATGGTATTGATGTGTTAAAAGGTTATCACCGGTTTACAGTGACCTATAATAACAACTATCTTTTTTAAATTATTTAAAATCAATTCTGTAAGGAGTGACTAGATGGAATTCATAATCGATAAGGAATTATTCCTCAAATCGCTACAGAAGATCCAGGGTATCGTAGAAAAACGGACCTCGATGCCTATCCTTTCGAACGTCCTCATAGAAGCGACCGAGTCGTCCATACACCTCACGGCGACTGATCTTGAAGTCGGCATGAAAAGCTCATATCCGGCCGAGGTCACCTCCACAGGAAAGATTACCGTCGGTGCCAAGAAGCTCTACGAGATAGTCAAGGAACTGCCTAATCAGAAGATAGTCTTTTCAACCAAAGACAATGACTGGGTGGAGATAAAATGCGGCAAGGTCCAGTTTAATATCGTCGGACTTTCACCGGAAGAATTTCCCTATTTTCCGGCAGTCAAGGAAGAGAGCCTCTTTGAAATTGAAAGTGCACTGCTGAAGGGGATGATCGAGAAGACCTTCTATGCGATCTGTAATGATGAAACAAAATATAACCTGAACGGACTGTTCACAAAAGTCGAAGTTGCTCCAAACGGTGATCAGATTCTCAAGATGGTCGCCACGGACGGCCACCGTCTTTCCATATCCAACGGTGCTTTCAAGGGTACTGCCGGACCGGAACTTCTCAAAGGCGTCATCCTCCCTAAAAAAGGGATCTTTGAGATGAAGAAGATTACCGAGGAAGAAGGCGGAAACCTGATGTTCGGGTTCATGGATAACAGTGCCGTCATCAAGCGTGGTGATTCCTACATGGTCATGCGCCTGGTGGACGGGGATTTCCCTGACTACAACCGGGTCATCCCTACCTCCAACGACCGGGTGATCACGGTCAACAAAGAGGATTTCACCCATTCCGTGCGCAGGATGGCCATTCTTTCCAGTGAAAAATTCAAGGGGATCATGCTGGAGATCTCCGCATCAAGCATAAAGATCTCCTCCAGCAATCCGGAACTGGGCGATGCCCGGGAAGACATTGATGTCAGCTACGGCGGGGAACCTCTTGCAGTCAGGTTCAATGCCCGTTATCTTCTGGATGTCCTGGCGGTTGCTGAGACCGAAAATGTCGATATGAAGTTCAGGGATGAACTTTCTCCCTCAATTATCGTCCCGAGCACGTCCGACAGTTTCCTGGCTGTGATCATGCCCATGAGGCTGTAATACGCCGCGATGCGACTCAAACATCTGCTGGTGTCCAGCTTCAGGAATATCGAGATGATTCGGGTCGAGCCGGGCAAGCGCTTCAACCTGCTGTACGGTTTCAACGGCCAGGGAAAGACAAATTTCCTGGAAGCGATCTATCTGCTGGGAAATCCCCGTTCCTTCAGAGCGTCACGCCTGCCGGAATTTCTCAGGCACGGCACCGCCCAGGCACTGGTGTGCGGAGAGGTGGAATCCTGCGGAACGGTCAGCCAGATCCGGCTGACACTGGAGCATGCCGGGCGGCGGGTCGAGATAGATCAGAAGGGGATCAAGCGGGCTTCGGACCTGCATGGCAAACTGAATGCGGTCGTGTTCTCACCTGACGACACGAGCATGGTCAAATCAGGACCTGAGGCCCGGCGGCGCTACCTGGACCGGGCGGTCTACACCGGTGACATCGGTTATCTGCACTGTTGGCATGAGTACCACCGGATCCTCAAACAGCGCAACCATCTCCTGAAAAGCCCTGACAAGGCCGGGATGGATGTCTGGACCGAGAAGCTTGCCGCAGCAGGCGCCGAGGTGATTGAACGCCGCCAGCGCTACGTGGGGCTGCTTGACAGGCAGTTGCAGCAGCACTACGAAACCATTTCCGGCGGGAGTGAAACTGCCGGGATCAGCTATCATCCCGAAGGCATCCAGGCTGCGGACCGTGCCGGAATCCGGGATGAACTGCTGCAGCTCTTCGAGCGCCACGCCAGAAGTGATGAACGCTACGGAACGACCACCGCCGGCCCGCACCGCGATGATCTGCTACTCAGCCTTGATAACCGGCCACTGAAGGCCTTCGGTTCACAGGGCCAGCAGAAAAGCTTCGTACTGGCCCTCAAGATGGCCGAGATGGAGAATCTCCAGACTATCTTCAATGAGCCGCCGCTGCTGCTGCTGGACGATATGAGTTCCGAGCTGGATGCGCAGCGTAACAGCAACCTGATGACCTTCCTGACTTCCCGGGATATCCAGGTATTTATCACCACCACCGAACCATCACCGGCTCTGGTGGCTGCAACAGCACACTGCTCCGTCTTCCGCGTGGAAAACGGTAATCTGACGTCTGAGGGAAACAAAACGCATGAGTGAACAGGAAAACATGACGAACGGCACCGAGGAATACGGCGCGGATAATATCAAGGTTCTGGAGGGCCTGTCGGCGGTACGCAAGCGTCCGGCCATGTACATCGGCTCAACTTCCAGCGCGGGCCTGCACCACCTGGTGTACGAGATCGTGGACAACTCCATCGATGAAGCCCTCGCCGGACACTGCGACAATGTCAGTGTGACGATCAATACCGATGGTTCGGTGACAGTCGTTGATAACGGCCGCGGTATCCCGACCGACATCATGCCCAGTGAAGGCAAATCGGCTGCCGAGGTTGTCCTGACCGTGCTGCATGCCGGCGGCAAGTTCGACAACGACTCCTACAAGGTCTCCGGCGGTCTGCACGGTGTTGGTGTCTCGGTAGTTAATGCCCTCTCCAAGTGGCTGGAACTGGAGATCCGCCGCGACGGCAAAACCTTCCGCCAGTCCTATCGCCGCGGCGACCCGGTAGCTCCCCTGGAGCAGACCGGTGAGACCAAGAAACGCGGCACCAAGATCACCTTCATGCCGGACGAGGAGATCTTCGAGACCACCGAGATCTCCTTCGACGTGCTTTCCCAGCGCCTGCGGGAAATGGCCTTTCTTAACGCCGGGGTGCGTATCCGGATCAACGATGAGCGGGTGGACAACAAGTCCCACGAGTTCTTCTACGAGGGGGGCATCAACTCGTTCGTCGAATATCTCAACCGCAACAAGACCGCGCTGCACCCGCGGCCGATCTATTTCAAGGGAGAAAAGGGCGGGGTTGAGACCGAGGTCTCCATGCAGTATAACGACTCCTACGACGAAAAGATCTTTTCCTTCGCCAACAACATCAACACCCATGAGGGGGGCACGCACCTGGTCGGCTTCAAGGCCGCCCTGACCCGCACCATGAACAGTTATGCCGCCTCCAACAACCTGCTCAAGAAGGAGAAGGTTTCCATCTCCGGCGACGACCTGCGCGAAGGACTGACCTGCGTCATCTCGGTCAAGATTCCCCAGCCGCAGTTCGAGGGACAGACCAAGACCAAGCTGGGTAACTCCGAGGTCAAGGGCTATGTCGAGACCCTGATCAATGAGAAACTGGCTCAGTTCCTGGAGGAGAATCCCCAGGTTGCCAAGCGTATCCTGGAGAAATCCATCGAGGCCGCACGCGCCCGTGAAGCGGCCCGCAGAGCCCGCGAAACGGTCCGCCGCAAGGGGGCCCTCGACCTGGGCGGTCTGCCGGGCAAGCTGGCCGATTGCCAGGAGAAGAACCCCGAGCTGTGCGAACTGTACCTGGTCGAGGGCGACTCCGCCGGCGGCTCGGCCAAACAGGGTCGCGACCGCAAGTTCCAGGCCATCCTGCCGCTCAAGGGCAAGATCCTCAACGTTGAGAAGGCCCGCTTCGACAAGATGATCGCCTCTCAGGAGATCCGCACCCTGATCACCGCCCTGGGTACCGGCATCGGCAAGGATGATTTCGACATCGCCAAGCTGCGCTACGGCCGCATCATCGTCATGACCGATGCCGACGTGGACGGCTCACACATCCTGACTCTGCTGCTGACCTTCTTCTACCGCAACATGAACGAGCTGATCCAGCGCGGCCACCTCTACATCGCCCAGCCGCCGCTCTACAAGGTCAAGCGCGGCAAGAAGGAGATGTACCTGCGCAACGAGGCCGCCATGCAGAGCTTCCTGCTGGAGGAAGGCGCCGAAGACATGATCCTGCGGCTGGAGAAGGGCGACCGGGTCTACAGCGGCAAACAGATCATCCCCGTCATCCGCCAGTTCATCGATAACCGTGCCATCTTTGACAAGGTCGTCAAGAAGGGCATCACCGCCGAACTGCTCTCAGTCATCGTACGCAGCAGCGTGCCGGCCGGACTGGAAGAGTTCTCCCAGCTGGAGCCGTATCTCGAGTCCATGAAGTCCTTGACGGCGGGAGGCGAGTACCAGGTGGAAGAGGACCGGATCATCTTCTACACCGGAAACATCCGCGCCATCATCGACCAGCAGATTCTGGGCGTACTGGCCACCCACGAGTACGAACTGCTGGTGGACAACCACCGCCGCGTGGTGGAGACCATGGCCGACGGCCGGGCCACCGTCGAGCAGGAGGGCGGCAAGATCATGCTGGAGACCGGTAACCACGAAGAGCTGCTGACCTTCTTCCTGGAGAACGCCAAGAAGGGCCTCGGCATCCAGCGCTACAAAGGTCTCGGCGAGATGAATCCGGAGCAGCTCTGGGAGACCACCATGAACCCGGAAAACCGGGTTTTGCTGCAGGTCAAGATCGAAGACGCCGTCGAATCGGACGAGATCTTCACCATCCTGATGGGTGACCAGGTAGAGCCGCGCCGCGACTTCATCGAGACCAACGCCCTGAACGTGGTCAACCTGGATATCTAAGGCAAGTTGTAGTAGGTGTACCCATAAAGTGGTTTTGCCCTACAAAAACCAGAAATAGGTATAAGGCGCTTCTCTGAAATTTCAGGGGGCGCCTTTTTTAATGAGCCATCAGATTGTCGGGGAATCTTGAAATAATAAGTACCTCCAGAAAAGTCTTTGCAGTGGCTAATCGCAGTATTCTCTGATAAATATAAAATTCAGTTAACATAAAGAATGCTTTGAGCTTTCATTTCTATTCATGCCATATAGTCTGCCAACAATTATTTTGATTCGTGTCCCTGCTTAAGGCATAGCGGATGTACCATGCGCAAGTATTTTTGTCTGTTCAGGAGGTATAGATCATGGAGCAACTTAAAGCCGCTATAGAAACGGATGCCGATAATACGTTGAGAGATGATTTACTCACTTTTTTGGCACAGACCAGCTCAAATACATTGGACGAACCGTTCTTTAACAAACTTGCCCGTTACCTGGCAGAGTGTCTTGACATGGATTTCGTGTGCATTGACCGTCTCGAAGGGGACGGATTGACTGCCACGACTGTAGCGGTCTGGTGTGATGGACATTTCGAGGACAACGTCTCCTATGCACTGAAAGACACCCCTTGTGGCGACGTGGTCGGTAATGCGGTCTGCTGCTTTCCTGCCATGGTGTGCCAGTTGTTTCCCCACGATCAGGTTCTTGTCGACCTGCGGGCGGAGAGCTATATCGGTGTAACCCTCTGGAGTTACACCGGCAAACCCATCGGCCTGATTGCTGTTATCAGTCGCAAGCCACTGACTGACCGGGCAAAGGCTGAGTCTGTTATGAAAATTGTGGCTGTACGCGCTGCCGGAGAAATTGAACGCCTGGATGCCGAAGAGGCATTGATGAAGAGTGAAAGTAAATATCGTCAACTATTCCAGAACCAGCCAAGTGCGTATGCTCTCCATGAAATTATTGTGGATGCTGATGGAGAGCCCTTTGACTACAGATTTCTGGAAATCAACTCCGCCTTTGAAGCGCTTACCGGACTTAAAGCAATTGACGTGATTGGCAAAACACAATCAGAGATACTGCCTGACAATGAACAGCACTGGGTACAAACGTACGGTCAGGTGGCTTTGACAGGCAATAACATCGAATTTGAAAATTTCAGCGGGCTGAATAACGGATATTATCATGTGATCGCATATTCGCCGGAACCGTTTAAATTTGCAACGATTTTCAATGATATTACCGAACGCAAGCGGTCTGAAAATGAACTGAGAATCGCCAAAGCCGCTGCCGAATCCGCCAACACCGCCAAGAGCCAGTTCCTGGCCAACATGAGCCACGAGATCCGCACCCCCATGAACGGCATCATCGCCATATCCCAGCTTCTTCAGATGACAGAACTGAATGATGAACAGAAGGAATATACCGATCTTCTCAGGACTTCCGGTAAAAACCTGCTGCAACTGATCAGTGACATCCTTGATCTCTCCAGAATTGAAGCGGGCAGTGTTGAACTGGAAACTACAGACTTTGATCTGTCGGATGAGATGACCGCCACCGCCGGCATCTTTTCTCAGCTTGCCAGGGTAAAGGGGGTGGAACTTAACCTTCAGATCAATCCGGACGTGCCGCTCCGTTTGACCGGCGACCCGTTACGACTGCGCCAGATCATCACCAACCTGATCGGAAACGCAATCAAGTTTACCAAAGAAGGCACAATATCGCTGCGCATCAGCAAAGACTCGGAAAACGAACAGCAGACCACGTTGCGGTTTACGGTGAGAGACAGCGGCATCGGTATTGCCCAGGGCACAATTGGACATATCTTCGAGGCATTCACACAGGCGGACAACTCCACCAGCCTCAATTACGGTGGCACGGGCCTGGGGCTGACTATCGCCCGCCATCTTGCGGAGTTGATGGGGGGCAGCGTCGGTGTAGAGAGTATTGAAGGGCAGGGATCTGAATTCTGGTTTACGGCAGTGCTTCAAAAGCAGACCGACACCCGTGATGTCCGCACCACTGAAACGCTTGTTCAAGCAGGCATAAAAAACACCACCAACATCCGTATCCTTCTGGTCGAAGACGATGAGGCCAATCAGGTCGCATTTAGCAGGTTGCTTTTCAAGTCCAGTCATCTGGTTGATATTGCTGCGAATGGCAGGGAAGCATTGAAGTTATTGGAAGAGAAAGATTATGACATTGTGCTGATGGATTGCAGGATGCCCTTGATGGATGGCTATGAAGCGACAGCGGCTATCCGTGACCCTGGTTCCAAGGTCAGAAATCACGCCATACCTGTCATTGGACTCACGGCCGCTGCCATGAGGGAAGACCGAAAGAAGTGCCTTGATGCCGGGATGGATGATTATTTGGCAAAACCGATTGATTACCCGATATTGGTGGCATCGCTGGAAAAGTTGATCACATAAAACATTAAGGCCAACTTGTAGCCGCAGGAAATCTGCTACGTGTTCTTCAGGGAAAGCGACATGAAAGCTGAAATCCATTCGATAACGTACCGGATACCCTTGACGGATGCCCAGCAGGCAAGGCTTGACAGGAAATGGCCGGACGGCGACCCGCTCATTTCCTATGAGCGGATTGAGGCGCTGCTGGCACCGCTGCCGGTCGAAAACCTTGACTGGTCCCACCACTCGGGGCAATTTCTGTATGTTACCGTGTACGGTGACGACATCGAGGGCACCGTTGCCGAGGTTGTGGAGCGGCTCGAAAGGAAGTTGGGGAAATAATCCGTGCCGTTTCCCTGATTGTTGAAGTCTGGCGGGAGTCCATGCTACGTTACCGCCGGAAATGGAAGAATCATGAAAACAGCGCGGAGATAATTTTACCGGATACAGAGGGGGTTGCTATGGAAATGTCGACAGAGTTCACGGCACTGGTGGTGGAGAAGTCAGTCGAGAAGCTGGTTACGCGCGGGATCAGGACCCGCAGTATCGCCGATCTGCCTCCGGGGGAACTGCTGCTGCGGGTAGAGTACTCCTCCCTCAACTACAAGGATGCCCTTTCGGCAACCGGTCATCCCGGTGTGACGCGGCAATTTCCCCACACCCCCGGCATAGACGCGGCCGGCGAGGTGGTCTCGTGCGAGGGGGGGGCCTTTGCGCCGGGAGACAAGGTCATTGTCACCGGCTACGATCTGGGGATGGAGACCGACGGGGGCTGGGGGCAGTACATCCGCATCCCGTCGGCGTGGGCGGTGCGCCTTCCGGCAGGCCTGACGCTGCGCGAGGCGATGGCCATCGGAACGGCCGGCTTCACGGCTGCCTTATCAGTTCTGAGGCTGGAACAGGCCGGAGTGAAACCGTCTGATGGGGATATCCTGGTTACCGGTGCCACCGGCGGGGTCGGCAGCATTGCCGTGTCCATTCTGTCCCGGGCCGGATACCGGGTTGTGGCCGCTACCGGCAAGAGTGCTGACGAAGCGTTTTTGCGCACGCTGGGTGCGGCTGAGGTCCTCCGGCGGGAACAGGTGACGGAGGGTGTCGAACGTCCGATGATGAAAGAGCGCTGGGCGGGGGTCGTGGATGTGGTCGGCGGAGAGACCCTGTCCGCAGCCGTCAAGTCGACCTGCTACGGCGGGGTCGTCACCTGCTGCGGGCTGGTCGGCTCCATTGAACTCGCCCTGAATGTCTATCCCTTCATCCTGCGCGGGGTCAGCCTGATCGGCATCGACTCGGTCAACTGTCCCGCCGGCACACGCCTGCAGGTCTGGGAAAGGCTTGCAGGGGTGTGGAAGCCGGAGCACCTGGCCGAGGTGGTAAGCGAAGTATCCCTGGAAGGACTGGAGGAAAAGGTCCAGGCCATTCTGGAGGGTGCCCTCCGCGGCCGGGTTGTCGTGAAGCTGCCGTAACAGAAGCAACCACTTACCGGGAGGGACCTATGCAACTGGAGAATCTGCTGCTTGAAATCAACGAAGGGATCGCTACTGTCACGGTGAACCGTCCGGCGGCGATGAACGCCATGACCGTATCGACCCTGGAGGAGCTTGAAGGGGTGGTCGCGGAGATCTCCCGCAACCCGGCAATCCGGGCGGCAATCCTGACAGGAGCCGGGGCGAAGGCCTTTGTTGCGGGTGCCGATATCGCCGTAATGCGGGACATGACCTCGACCCAGGCACGGGACCTGGCCCTGATGGCGCACAGGATCTATGCCGCCATTGAACGTTCACCCAAGACCTTCATTGCCGCGGTGAACGGCTATGCCCTCGGCGGCGGCTGCGAACTGGCCATGGCCTGTGACATCCGGGTGGCGTCCGAGAATGCACGATTCGGACAGCCGGAGATCAACATCGGTATCCTGCCGGGCTTTGGCGGCACCCAGCGACTCCCGCGGCTGGTCGGCAAAGGGCGGGCCCTGGAGATCATCCTGACAGGTGAGATGATCGATGCCCGGGAGGCGCTGCGCATCGGACTGGTCAACCGGGTCACAACCCAGGCCGACCTGATGGACGAGGCGCGCAAGCTGGCTGCGAAGATCGCCTCCAAGGGGCTGGTCGCCCTCAAGCTCTGCAAGGAGGCGGTCGGCAACGGACTGGAGATGGACCTGACCAGGGCCTGCGCTTACGAGGCGGAGCTTTTCGGCTACAGCTTTTCCACGACCGACCAGAAAGAGGGCATGGCGGCCTTCCTGGAGAAGCGTCCGGCTGTCTTCCGGGACAGTTGAGCCGAGGCCGATACTCAGCCCGGGGTTGTATGGACATAATAACGGCCGGGTATTCCGGTGATGCCTCGCTAACAACTCGAAAAAGATGCTTGATGTGAACGACGGACAGTCAATCACCTACAGAGCCTGCTTCCGATTATCGGAAGCAGGCTCTGTTACGTGTCGCCCAATAAAATAAATTAATAATTTCAGCTGGTTATTGCTTTGACGGCTGCTCATGAGAAGTGGTATTTTTGTTGACAGGGTCGCCGGGTTATCAGAAGGCAGCCTGTCTGCAGAATACTATGACGGGGGTGGTCTATGAGAGTTTTTATTGATATCCTGATTATCCTTCCGCTGCTGGTACTGTGTTATCAATTGTACTCATTTTCAGCCAAGAGCGAGGGGCTGGTGAAACAGGAGCGCTGCCAGAAGCTGGGGATCATGTTCATGACCCTGGGCATCCTGGCACTGGTCTTTAGATCAGCACCATGGGCTTTTTTCGGCCTTGTTCTGATAATGTCCAGTTTTCGGCTGCTGGCCAAGGGGCTTGACCGGCTGGACAAGAAGACCTTTATTGATCAGCTAGATGAGGATAGATGAAGATGTTCCGTTTCACGGGGCTGTCACGACGCCGGACTCTTTCAGAAACCCGGCGATGATCCGGTAGAACTCACGCCAATCCGGCGGAAAATCATTGTGGTCGCAGTCGAATTCATGCAGCCGGGCGCGTGGCGTCAGGCGCACGAGTCTTCGGCTGTGCTCCGGCGGGATGGTGGTGTCACGGCTGCCGTGGAAGAGCAGCACTGGATTCGGGTAGGCGGTCAGCACCCTGCCGTTGTCGAACACATCCCTGACGAGAAAACCGGGTACGAGATAACTCCCCGCAATCTCCCTGATCGAACTGAAAGTCGACTGCAGGATCAGGGCCGCGCCCGGTCGCCGGGCGGCGAGTGCGCAGGCCGCTCCCCCTCCCAGCGATCGCCCGAAAAAAACGATCCGCTGCGCATCAACCTCTTCGCGCTGCAGAACGGCATCATATGCGGCAACGGCGGTCTCGGTTATACTCTTCTCGGTTGGAGTTCCTTCAGCACGGCCGAATCCGGGATACTCCACCAGCAGCACACCCATTCCCAGCTCCCGGAATCCTTCAACCTGCTCCGGCAGATAATCAATGACCTCCCCGTTACCGTGGAAAAAAATCACCAGCGGCCGTCGCTCCCCCTGTTTTCTCCTGAGGGGCGGTATGAGCCATGCCTCGCTGCGGCCTGTGGCGGTTATGACCGAAAGGGGCACAACGCCGGCAGGCGGCGGGCCGCTCACCCGCAGGTAGCGACCGGGATAGATGATCTGACGCTGCAGCAGGAAGAGGAGCAGGGCATAGGCCGCGTAGGCACACGCGGCGAGTGTGAACAACCTGAATACCGTCTGAAAAGCCATGGTCCCTTCTCTCGGGTTAATGCATTGCAACATCCTGACCCATTAGATTGATCCTTTCCGGAAACGTATCGGCTGCTGAGATGCCATGGTGGCCGCTACGGTCCGGACAGGATAGATGATACCACAACTTTTCAGGATGTCCCGGCATGCGGGCAGCGGGGAGAGCTTCAGGGTCCGGAAGTCTTTCCGGAAGTCGGGATGCTGCTGTGCACAATTTCGAAGATACTGCCGCATCCTGAGCAGAAAAACCATATGAGGAGAGCCCGGTCGCCGGGCCGGGATTTCGAGTTTTCACGGACACGGAGTTTTCATGAACAGAGCTCTCATCGGGTAGCATTTCCTGCGCAGAAAGCGCGAAAGAAGTTTTCATGCTGCATGAATTATGCTATGGTCTCTAACTATTTTATCCGCTATTCGGCACATTCGGAATTTTCGCCGTACATCTCCATGATCGAATGAAAAAGAGGTCGCAATGATTAACACTCCGCAAGCCAAGATAGCCGTCAATATCGAAGACGAGATGAAACGCTCCTACATGGACTACGCCATGTCGGTCATCATCGGCCGTGCCCTGCCGGATGTCCGTGATGGCCTCAAACCGGTGCACCGGCGCTGCCTCTATGCCATGTACGACATGGGCAATGACTACAACAAGCCCTACAAAAAATCCGCCCGTGTGGTCGGTGATGTCATCGGCAAGTACCACCCACACGGCGACACGGCCGCCTACGACACCATCGTGCGTATGGCCCAGGACTTCTCCCTGCGCTACATGCTGGTGGACGGCCAGGGCAACTTCGGTTCGGTGGACGGTGATTCCCCGGCTGCCATGCGCTATACCGAGATCCGCCTGCGCCACCTCTCCCACGAACTGCTGGACGACCTGGAAAAAGAAACCGTCGTCATGGTCCCCAACTACAACGAGGAGATGCAGGAACCGACGGTGCTGCCGGCCAAGTTCCCCAACCTGCTGGTCAACGGCTCCACCGGCATCGCCGTCGGCATGGCCACCAACATCCCGCCCCACAACCTGATCGAGGTGATCAACGGCATCATCGCCACTATCCATAACCCGGAGATCACCTTCGAGGAACTGCTGGCACTGGTACCGGGTCCGGACTTCCCCACCGGCGCCACGATCTACGGCCGCCAGGGCATCATCGACGCCTACTCCACCGGCCGCGGCATCATCCAGATCCGCGCCAAGGCCCACGTGGAGGCGGCCAAGAAATCCGAACGCCAGGCGATCATCATCACCGAGCTCCCCTACCAGGTCAACAAGGCCCGCCTGATCGAGAAGATTGCCGAACTGGTCAAGGAGAAGAAGGTCGAGGGCATCACCGAGATCCGCGACGAGTCCGACCGCGAGGGGATGCGCATCGTCATCGAGGTCAAGCGAGACGAGAACGCCGAGGTGCTGCTCAACCAGCTCTACAAGCAGACTCAGCTGCAGAACTCCTTCGGTATCATCATGCTGGCCATCGTCCACAACCGCCCGCGGGTGCTGACCCTGCGCCAGATGATGGACTGCTTCGTCGAGCACCGTTGCGAGGTGGTCACCCGCCGCACCAACTTCGAGCTGAAGAAGGCCCTGGCCCGCGCCCATATCCTGGAAGGCCTCAAGATCGCCCTGGACTGGCTGGATGCCGTCATAGAACTGATCCGCGCATCCAAAACCCCGCCCGAGGCCAAACAGGGACTGATGGAAGGCCGCTTCGCCGACCCCGAGCATCTGAAGCTGTTGAATCTTCCCCGTCCGGAAGGCTACGAGGGAGCGGTGCAGCTGTCCGACATCCAGGCCCAGGCCATCCTGGAGATGCGCCTGCAGCGCCTGACCGGCCTGGAGCGCGATAAGATCATCTCCGAGTACGAAGAGATCCTGCGCCTGATCGCCCGGCTGCGGGAGATCCTGGCTTCGGATACCGAGATCCTCAAGATCATCGAGGCCGAGCTGATCGAGATCCGCGACAGATTCGGCGACAAGCGCCGCTCCGAGATCGCCGACCGGACCGCCGACATCTCGCTGGAGGACACCATCGAGGACGAGGAGATGGTCGTGACCATCTCCCATACCGGCTACATCAAGCGCAGCGCCGTGGACCTCTATCGCTCCCAGCGTCGCGGCGGCAAGGGCAAGACCGGCATGAAGACCAAGGAAGAGGATTTTGTCGAGCAGCTCTTCATCGCCTCCACCAAGGACTTCCTGCTCTGCTTCACCGACGCCGGGCGCATGTACTGGCTGAAGGTCTACGAGATCCCCGAGGGGAGCCGTACCACCAAGGGCAAGGCGGTGGTCAACCTGGTCAATGTCGGCATGGAGGAGAAGATTACCACCATCCTGCCGGTCAAGGAGTTCACCGAGAACACCTACCTCTTCATGGCCACCAAAAAAGGCGTGGTCAAGAAGACTCCGCTGGTTGAGTATTCCAATGTCCGCTCCGGCGGCATCATCGCCGTCAAGCTGGACGAAGGAGACAAACTGATCTCCGTGGCGTTGACCGACGGGACCAAGGACGTGTTCCTGGCCTCGCGTGACGGCAAGGCCATCCGCTTCAACGAAGAGGACGCCCGTCCCATGGGGCGCGTGACCCGTGGTGTGCGCGGTATGATGCTTTCCGCCAAGGATGAGGTCATCGGCATGGAGATCGTCGACAATGCGGCGGTCGGTTCAACCATCTTCACGGTCTGCGAAAACGGCTTCGGCAAGCGCACAGACCTGGACGAGTACCGTGACCAGTCGCGTGGCGGCAAGGGTATCATCACCATCAAGACTACCGAACGCAACGGCAGCGTAGTCAATGTCATGCAGGTCGCCGACGACAACGACCTGATGGTCATCACCGACAACGGCAAGATTCTGCGGGTGCCGGTCTCCGGTTTCTCGGTCATCGGCCGCAACACCCAGGGTGTCAGGCTGATCACCACCGAAGAGAAGGAAAAGGTGGTGGCGGTTGCCAAGCTGGCCGAGAAGGAAGAAGATGATCTGGACGAGGATGTGGAAGATAATGTGGTAGAGGAATGACAACGGCTTAGAGCCTCAATCGTTCTCACACAAAGGCACAAAGCTCACAAATAAAGTCTTTATTAATAGGAGAGTCTAATCGGCCTAAAGTCTTACACTCTGTATTAATGCGTTTTCTTTGTGCCTTTGAGAGCTTTGTGAGAGCAGATTTTAAAGTTTTTTATGACCAGACCCTTCAAAATAGACAAATCCCTGCGTGAACGGCGGCGCATTATCCGCCTGCTGGACTACCTCAAGCGGGACGACCTGACCGGTGAGCAGATGGAGCGTATCGGCAAGCGTCTGCAGAAGTCCGGCAAACGTGCGCTTTCCCCGCTGGTACGCAAGCTGTGGCAGGAGCAGAACGGCACCGCCATCTACCGCTACACCTGCATGCTGGACTTCTTTGACGATGCCGGCTGGCTGGACCAGCTGGTCAAGATCACCCTGCAGCGCAAGGATCTGGAGGAGGACGGCAGGCTGGCCCTGCTGGACCTGCTGCATGACTGCGGCATCGACGTAACCGCGCCGCCCTTTGCCGGTATGACCGGCTACGGTGCCGCTTCGCTGGATGGGTTCATCGATGAGTGCCTGCAGGACGGTGAGCGCGGACTGGTCCGGTTTATCGACAGTTTCCTGGATGTGGCCGACGAGTATCGCGAGCGCATGATCCGCCGCCTTTCCGAGTCCGGTACGCCGGATGCTGTGGCATTGCTGGAAATCCTGATCTCTTTTGAACGGCCTGAGGTTGTCAAAGATGCAATCCTGGCTCTGGGCAGGGTCAAGAACGGCTGTGCGCTCAAGGTCCTTGAGCGAGCAGAGCCCCGTCATGAAGGGGATGTTGCCGGTCTGATACGGCGCAGCATACGCCGGCTCTCCTTTCTGGGTATCCGGGAAGCGTCAGAACTCCCGCAGATATTCGCCATGCCGCTTCCGTTTCACGATGTGCTGGCCGGTCCGGTTGATTTTTACGGTGCCCGCTCGCTGTGGTTCTCCTGGAAGCTCGAAGACGGTGCATTTGCCGGCATGCTCGTTCTGACCGGTGAATCGGATGGCCTGCTCAATGCCATCAGCTACCGGATGCGGGATGAAAAAGAATACCGGCATGTCCTCAAAGACGTGACTGCCGGGGAGCAGCTGCAGACGGCAGATCAGCTCTATGCCATGGCCATCCTGCGGGATGCCCTGCACCATAGCCGGGAACAGGGATTCTACCTGCCGCCGGATTTTTATGTGGATATGCGCCTGTTCCGGGCGGATTCTCTCAAGCCTGAAGCCTACATCCCCCGATTCAGCCTTACCCATCTGGATGGTATCGTTGAAAAGATCCCCGGCTATGTGACCGACAGCGACGAACTGCTGGATGACCCCAGCCTCGAGGGCTGGATCCTGTCTGAGCCGGCGGTCTATGATGCCGCCGATCGTTTTATTGCCCTGGAAGGGGAGCGGGGAGCCGACAGCGTAACGGCTGAAGCACTGGAAGCGGAGATTTCACGCCTGTGTGACGAGTTGATCATCCCGCGCCGGGCAGAGATCATCAAGCGACTGCTTCTGACCGCCGACTATATGCAGCAGCTCGGCAGCAGTGAACAGGCGGTGCAAAAGGCTTTGGCCACCGCCTTGAGCCTGGTCGGAGGCTTCCTGCCCGAAACCCGGCACCCGTTTGTCCGGCGGCTGCTGCTGGACAGTGTTGACACCGCCCGCCAGGCGCTTTCCGAAGGCTATGATGTGCGACGTGACGAAGGCTACGATGATGACGATGAAGAATAGCAGGGAGCGGATAGCCGTGATCGGCGGCGGCAGCTGGGGTACGGCGCTGGCCAATCGCCTGGCCGCCAATGGCCACGACGTATGCCTGTGGGCCTTTGAGCCTGAACTGGTCAGCGAGATAAACGGCACACACACCAATTCACTTTTTCTGCCGGGTATTGCACTGGAGCCGTCGCTGGTCTGCAGCGGAAGCCTCCAGGAGGTTGTTTCCGGCCGTGGCATTGTCCTGCTGGTAACCCCTGTTCAGGTCATGCGGGGCGTGCTGAAGCAGCTTCTGGAACATATCGGGAGCGGTGCGATAATTGCCAACGCCTCCAAGGGTATCGAGCTTGAAACCCTGCAGACGGTCTCCCAGATCTGCAGGGAACTGCTGCCGGCCGAACTTACCGGGCGTTTTGTGGCGCTCTCCGGACCCACCTTTGCCCGGGAAGTGGCCCAGGGCCTGCCGTCGCTGATCGTGGCTGCATCCCTCGACGAGACTTCCGCGCAGCGAGTGCAGGCGGCTTTCAGCTGCCCCTGCCTGCGGGTCTACACAAACTCGGATGTGATCGGGGTCGAGCTGGGCGGAGCCGTCAAGAACGTCATCGCCATTGCCGCCGGTATCTGCGACGGTCTCGGTTTCGGACATAACGCACGAGCCGCCCTGATCACCCGCGGCCTGGCCGAGATGAACCGTCTGGGGCAGGCTCTGGGAGCGCACGCCGAGACCTTTTCGGGCCTGGCCGGCATGGGTGATCTGGTGCTGACCTGTACCGGCGACCTGTCCCGTAACCGTACCGTGGGCTTCAAGCTGGGACAGGGTATGCCGTTGTCCGCTATTCTGGCCGAGATGCGCATGGTGGCCGAGGGGGTCAAGAGCGCCGAGTCGGTCTACAATCTTGCCCGCAAGCTGGGTGTGGAGATGCCGATCGTCGAGCAGACCTACCGGATCCTGCATGAGAACAAGCCGGCCCGCGAGGCGGTGACGGAACTGATGGCGCGTGGGCTGAAGGCTGAGCAATAACATTGAATTTCATTTGAAACACAGAGCAACAGAGCAAGGCAGAAAATAAACGGTTTAGAGAAGTATTTGTTTCAAGTCGCTGTATTGGTGTACCGCGGTTCATCAGCAATATTTTGATTTCTCTGTTGCTCCGTTGCTCTGTGTTTATTCCTGTATGAGGTAGTGCCATGATCCGATCATTCCAGGGAATGCAGCCAAAAATAGACGAAAGCGCCTTCGTGGCCGAGACGGCTGTGGTCATCGGAGACGTGGAGATGGGACCCCAGTCCAGTATCTGGTACAACTGCGTGGCCCGCGGGGATGTCAATTTCATCCGTATCGGCGCCCGCAGCAACGTCCAGGATCTTTCCATGCTGCACGTCACCCACAGGAAGCATGCCGACGACCCCGGCGCACCGCTGATTATCGGCGACGACGTCACGATCGGCCACAGCGTGACCCTGCACGGCTGCACCCTGGAAAACGGCTGCTTTATCGGCATGCAGGCCATGGTCATGGACAAGGCCGTGGTCGGCGAAGGTGCCCTGGTCGGTGCCCGGGCGCTGGTCACCGAGGGGACGGTCATCCCTCCGCATACCCTGTGGGTCGGGGCTCCGGCCAGGTACAAGCGTGATCTGACGCCGGACGAGATCGCCTGGCTGCAAAAATCGGCCGGAAATTATGTCAAATATGCCCTGCAGTATATCAACGACAACTAGCCTCGACGGCCAGCCATGAACTGGTTCTCCCACATCGGCAAACAGGCCTCCCGCTTGGCATCACTGGAGCTGTTCCGCTATATCGGTCCCGGCTTCTTCGTGACCGTCGGTTTCATCGATCCCGGCAACTGGGTCACCAACGTGGCCGCCGGCTCCCAGTTCGGCTACAAACTCCTCTGGGTCGTCACCCTCTCCACAATCATCCTGATCATCGTCCAGCACAACGCCGCCCACCTGGGGATCGTCACCGGTCTCTGCCTGTCCGAGGCGGCCTCCAAATTCTTCAAACCCTGGCTGCGGGTCATGATGCTGGGGAGCGCCATGATGGCATGTGTCGCTACCGCCCTGGCCGAACTGCTGGGAGCCGCCATCGGTCTCAACATGCTGACCGGACTGCCTCTGGTGGCCGGATCCCTGCTGGCAGCGGCCTTCGCGGTTTGGATGCTTTTTTCGAAGAACTACCAGCGCCTGGAAAAGTGGATCATGGGCTTTGTCTCCCTGATCGGCCTGGCCTTTGTCTTCGAAATCTGGATTGCCGATGTCTCCTGGACCCAGACCTTTGCCGGCTGGGTGACCCCGAACTTTCCCCTGGGAGCCATACCGGTCATCATGGGTGTTCTGGGGGCGGTGGTCATGCCGCACAACATCTTCCTGCACTCCGAGGTCATCCAGAGCCGTCAGTGGAATGAAAAGGGTCCCGATGTCATCGAGAAGCAGCTCAAGTATGAGTTTTTCGACACCCTGACCGGCATGGGGGCCGGCTGGGCCATCAACAGCGCCATGATCATCATGGCGGCGGCTGTCTTTCACGCCAAGGGGATCACCATTACCGAACTGCCCCAGGTCTCCGTCACCCTGGAACCGCTTTTCGGCAGGCTCTCAGCGGCCGTTTTCGCACTGGGGCTGCTCTTTGCCGGCCTCTCCTCCTCCATCACCGCCGCCATGGCCGGCGGCAGCGTCTTTGCCGGCATCTTCATGGAACCTTTCGATATCAACGACCCCCACTCCCGCACCGGCCTGCTGATCACGCTGATCGGCGCCCTGGCCTCAATCATGCTGCTCTCCAACCCCTTCCAGGGTATTCTCTGGAGCCAGATCGCCCTCTCCCTGCAGCTCCCCTTCACCATCATCCCGCTGATTCTTTTAACCTCCTCAAAAAAAGTCATGGGCGGTTATGCAAACAAGCCTTACGGAGCGACCGTGCTCTGGATCGTGGGGTTGGTCGTCATCGGCCTCAATATCGCCCTGCTGGTGGATATCGCCAGAGGGTAACTCACTATATTTTCTTGATTGTTACAAAAAAACCACTTGCAAATAAAACAGTTTTTGTAAAGAATATAAAATCTCATTAACCGGCGAAATATTCAGTGGTTGACCGGTCTGGTCATGTGGAGGTTTTTATGTTATTGCGCCGTCTTTATGTGACGTCTTTTCTGCTGTTTGTTCTCTTGTCAACTGTATCATCTGCAGTTGCAGATACTCAGTCCACTGCAATCCCCGCTGACGGCAGCTACCGGTACTACGATATTAACCTTCCCACCCCTCAGAACGGTGTGCGGCTGGTTCTTTCCAGCGACTTTCCGACTGATTTCTCTTTATTCACCGGCACAATTCACGGGAGTGGAAGCCCGGTGGCTTCGAGTGTAAACAAGACGCTGCACACCCTGCTGGTGGCTCCGGCCTCCCTGGCTGACGGGGCGTCCTATCATGTGCGGATCCGTTCCTATAACGGCGGTTTGGTGGCCATTAACTACAGCTACACCGATGATCTGACTTTCACCCGTGATCTGACTTGGGACCCGGGCACCGACCTCGCCGGCACTGAAATCATGAATCAGCCCGATATGGCAGGTGGAGATTACCTGTTCCGCATCACCAGCCAGACTTCGTTGAACGGAGCCTGGCGCAACGCCCTCCGGGTTACCGGGGGCGAGGCCGATCTCTACATGCAGCAGACGAGTCCCCCTCTCAGCGGCGGAACTTATTCGTCGGCCCGCACCGGTTCCGACGGTTTCGTGCTGGCCGGAGCCCAGTTCAGCACCGGCCAGACCTGGTACCTGCGGGTGCATGCGTCGGCCGGCGCCACCTGGCAGCTTTACAGCGGCGACGTCTATGTGCATGACCTGGGGACGGTGGTGGCCGATGGTTCCAGTAGCAGCCCTCCTGTTACCATAGGTCCGGAAGGGACCTATTATTTCAGCACGACCGTCGATGCCGCCACCCCGGCCTGGCGCCTCTGGCTGAACGGTGCAACCCTGCCGCTCTACGTTAAGAAGTTGACCGCACCGGTGTCTACGTCCCCAAACTATCACGAGCAGCACGAACCGGGACAGATGCTCCTGGTTCCTCCCTACCTGACCAACGCCTCCTACTTTGTTGGCGTAACCGGCGCCCCTGGAGATATCTTTACCCTTGATTCGCGCAAACAGCAGATTCTAGTTCCGTCGGCCCTCCCCGGATACAGCCAGGGTAGCGGTTTCCCCGACTTTGATTTCAATCTCACCGGCGAAGGCAATGGTGGCGGGTTCGGTTATCGCACCTATCGCATCGATGTCCCGGTTGATCAGATCGCCTGGCAGACCAATATGACGCCGGTCAGCGGCAACCCTGAGCTGTACGTCCGCAAGGGAGATGTCCCGAACCGTTGGAGCAACGACGGGCTTTCCGAAGCACCGGCCGGGGTCGGCGACAGCATTACCCAAGTTTTGCCGACACTGACCAACGGCGTCTGGTACATCACGGTCTATGGCACCGGCACATTCAACTACACCGTTACCAGCGGCAATCCGACGGTGACGGGATCCACCTTCATCAATACCTCGGATCCGAACCCGGTGTCGCCCGGCTATTTATATCCCTACAACGCCTTCCCGATCACCAACAATGAGCCAGGGCGTTCCGGCTGGCGCTTTTATCAGGTCAGCAGCATCGATTCCCAGCTCGGGTTCCTCGGCTGGCAGCTCGACCTGGCCAACCAGATTGCCGGGAGTGAGATCGCTATCCGCCGCAACGCCGTACCATCGCGCTGGCTTTACCGGACCGGCGGGGATGTTTATCACGCCACAGTCAGCGAGGCCAACCATGCGGATGTCTCCAGTACTGTTGGCTTTCTTCAGCATCCCGGACATCCAGCGGACATCTGGTACATCGGTATCAATACTCCCAATCAGGCCCTGGGAGCCTTCCAGTTGACAACGCGCGAGATCCCTGCGCCACTGCACAGCTTTACCGGGAGCACCATCGATGTGTCCAATCAGCCGGCCGCAACCTGGAAATGGTTTAAGTACACCGTTCCTACCGATGCTCTTGGCTGGGATTTCCGCCTGAAGGCAACGGGAGGTACGCCTCGGTTGGTAGTGCGCCGCGACCAGCTGCCGGCGGCATTCGGCTCCACCTATTCGATCAACTGGCGTTCTGACTGGCCGACCGGTTACCAGTGGGAGGGCGGTGACGACTGGACCGGCCGCTACAACAACCCCGGCCCGGTCCGTGACAGGAACAAATACCTGGTGATGGGGATGGGGAGTCCCCTTGAACCGGGGACCTACTTTGTGGGCGTCAGCGGCGCCGACACCATGAGTTACACATTGGAGAGCCGTGGCATCGGTATCGGCAATGACAGCCTCGGCACACCCTGGCCGATCCCGGTGGGCGACCTGGGCGCCTTCAGCGGCGGCAGCGTCAGCGGCAGCGGCCTTGCCCCGCGTGAAGCGGCCTACTACCGGGTCACCGTTCCGGCCGGCACCACCAGCTGGTCGGCAAAACTGGCCTCGTCCGTAGGCGAATCGCTGCTGCTGATCCGCCAGGGACGCCTGCCGAACATCTACGCCGCCAACGGCACCGAATCCGACAACGCCAGTTCCTTCAACGGCAATCTGCGGCAGAAGAGCGGCGCCGAATACTTCTACAAATACCAACCCTCCAGCGGTGCAACGACCATTACCCCCGGTATCTATTACCTGGCGGTGGTAAGCGAGGGTCAGAATCCGGCCAGCAACACCACCATCGGCACGGGTAGCGTGGAGTATACCCTGACCAGTGAAGGAACAGTCCCGATCAACGACAAGACCGGTACGCCGGTCACGGCGATCAGCCCGGTGAGCTGGAGTGGTGAGACACAGTTGTACGGTCAGCAGAAGATTTATCGTTTTCGCCTTCCCGCCGGTCTGACCAGTGCCGAGGTGCGGCTGAAGAACCGTGTGGGCAACCCGACCATGAGCATGCGCCAGGATGCTGCCGGTAGCGGCCTGATCCCCAATCCTGCTTACGCCACCTACCGTGCAAATGAAGGGGGGCGTGCCTACACTACGAACAATGACACGCTGATAACCCTGACCCAGCCGGCAGAAGGAGACTATACGGTAATCGTTTCCAACCAGAGTCTGTATGTCTCGCCGACCACCACATATCCCGATGCGGGATACGACTTGGAGATAGCCGCCCAGGGAGTGGTGGACCTCGTATTCACCAATAGCAGCCTCCCGGTCAACAATCAGGAGGCCAACACCTGGCGCTACTTCAAGATGGTCGTTCCTACCGATGCTCTTGGCTGGGATTTCCGCCTGAAGGCAACGGGAGGTACGCCTCGGTTGGTAGTGCGCCGCGACCAGCTGCCGGCGGCATTCGGCTCCACCTATTCGATCAACTGGCGTTCTGACTGGCCGACCGGTTACCAGTGGGAGGGCGGTGACGACTGGACCGGCCGCTACAACAACCCCGGCCCGGTCCGTGACAGGAACAAATACCTGGTGATGGGGATGGGGAGTCCCCTTGAACCGGGGACCTACTTTGTGGGCGTCAGCGGCGCCGACACCATGAGTTACATTGGAGAGCCGTGGCATCGGTATCGGCAATGACAGCCTCGGCACACCCTGGCCGATCCCGGTGGGCGACCTGGGCGCCTTCAGCGGCGGCAGCGTCAGCGGCAGCGGCCTTGCCCCGCGTGAAGCGGCCTACTACCGGGTCACCGTTCCGGCCGGCACCACCAGCTGGTCGGCAAAACTGGCCTCGTCCGTAGGCGAATCGCTGCTGCTGATCCGCCAGGGACGCCTGCCGAACATCTACGCCGCCAACGGCACCGAATCCGACAACGCCAGTTCCTTCAACGGCAATCTGCGGCAGAAGAGCGGCGCCGAATACTTCTACAAATACCAACCCTCCAGCGGTGCAACGACCATTACCCCCGGTATCTATTACCTGGCGGTGGTAAGCGAGGGTCAGAATCCGGCCAGCAACACCACCATCGGCACGGGTAGCGTGGAGTACACTCTGACCAGTGAAGGAACGGTCCCGATCAACGACAAGACCGGTACGCCGGTCACTGCGATCAGCCCGGTGAGCTGGAGTGGTGAGACACAGTTGTACGGTCAGCAGAAGATTTATCGTTTCCGCCTTCCCGCCGGCTTGACCAGTGCCGAGGTGCGGCTGAAGAACCGTGTGGGCAACCCGACCATGAGCATGCGCCAGGATGCTGCCGGTAGCGGCCTGATCCCCAATCCTGCTTACGCCACCTACCGTGCAAATGAAGGGGGGCGTGCCTACACTACGAACAATGACACGCTGATAACCCTGACCCAGCCGGCAGAAGGAGACTATACGGTAATCGTTTCCAACCAGAGTCTGTATGTCTCGCCGACCACCACATATCCCGATGCGGGATACGACTTGGAGATAGCCGCCCAGGGAGTGGTGGACCTCGTATTCACCAATAGCAGCCTCCCGGTCAACAATCAGGAGGCCAACACCTGGCGCTACTTCAAGATGGTCGTTCCTACCGATGCTCTTGGCTGGGATTTCCGCCTGAAGGCAACGGGAGGTACGCCTCGGTTGGTAGTGCGCCGCGACCAGCTGCCGGCGGCATTCGGCTCCACCTATTCGATCAACTGGCGTTCTGACTGGCCGACCGGTTACCAGTGGGAGGGCGGTGACGACTGGACCGGCCGCTACAACAACCCCGGCCCGGTCCGTGACAGGAACAAATACCTGGTGATGGGGATGGGGAGTCCCCTTGAACCGGGGACCTACTTTGTGGGCGTCAGCGGCGCCGACACCATGAGTTACACATTGGAGAGCCGTGGCATCGGTATCGGCAATGACAGCCTCGGCACACCCTGGCCGATCCCGGTGGGCGACCTGGGCGCCTTCAGCGGCGGCAGCGTCAGCGGCAGCGGCCTTGCCCCGCGTGAAGCGGCCTACTACCGGGTCACCGTTCCGGCCGGCACCACCAGCTGGTCGGCAAAACTGGCCTCGTCCGTAGGCGAATCGCTGCTGCTGATCCGCCAGGGACGCCTGCCGAACATCTACGCCGCCAACGGCACCGAATCCGACAACGCCAGTTCCTTCAACGGCAATCTGCGGCAGAAGAGCGGCGCCGAATACTTCTACAAATACCAACCCTCCAGCGGTGCAACGACCATTACCCCCGGTATCTATTACCTGGCGGTGGTAAGCGAGGGTCAGAATCCGGCCAGCAACACCACCATCGGCACGGGTAGCGTGGAGTATACCCTGACCAGTGAAGGAACAGTCCCGATCAACGACAAGACCGGTACGCCGGTCACGGCGATCAGCCCGGTGAGCTGGAGTGGTGAGACACAGTTGTACGGTCAGCAGAAGATTTATCGTTTCCGCCTTCCCGCCGGCTTGACCAGTGCCGAGGTCCGTCTGAAAAACCGTATCGGCAACCCGACCATGAGCATGCGCCAGGATGCTGCCGGTAGCGGCCTGATCCCCAATCCTGCTTACGCCACCTACCGTGCAAATGAAGGGGGGCGTGCCTACACCACCTACAACGACACGCTGATAACGGTTCCGCAGCCGGTGGAAGGTGACTATACGGTAATCGTTTCCAATCAGAGTCTGTATGTATTTCCGACCACCACCTATCCGGACGCGGGGTATGATCTGGAGGTACGGGCACTGACGCCGGCTCCGTTACCGATTACCGGTGGTGCTGTAGGCGGATCGCTGGTTGACCAGCAGGTTGCCTATTACCAGGTGGAGGTGCCGGCAGCGGTCAACGGCCAACCGGTTTTGGGGTGGCTGCTGA
Organism: Geobacteraceae bacterium; assembly: GCA_016720395.1. GTDB lineage: Bacteria > Desulfobacterota > Desulfuromonadia > Geobacterales > Pseudopelobacteraceae > CAIPTY01. Next base: position 390,662 of record JADKKR010000002.1, read on the forward strand.
AGAGTGCCGTCAGCAGCGGCGCAGTCAACATCCGGGCCCGTAAGGACCTGGTGCCGGGCAGTACCACTGCCGGCGTCGTGGCCAGCGCCAATTCCGCCATCACCATTGTGCCGCCGGTGCTGACACCCGGCACCTGGTATGTGGAGGTCAAAGGCACCGGAATTACCGACTATACCCTGAGCAGTGATATTGTCAGCGCCGATCCTGCCAAGCATCGCCGTACCTGGGCAATGCCCTCACGGATCGGTACATTTACCCAGCCGGGCCTTACAGCTCCCTGGTTCGGCGATTCGGGAATTGATGATTCAGGAGCACCGATCATCAACCCGGATACCTTCGACCAGGGAACCGACCTGGCCAGGGGGGAGTGGCATTTCTACCGGGTGAGCGTGCCGGTGGGCAACAGTGCGCTGTTGCGTACCGTGGTCGAGGCGCTCAGTGGTACACCGCAGGTTTATCTGAGGACCGGCAATGTGCCGAGCATCGATCATTCCACCAACACCACGACTCCGACCTCTTTCTATCTCAATTATGCCTATGACCGGTCCCAAACCCTGACCGGCACCCTATACGGCAACTGGGTTCCGCTGGACGGGAAGGTGGAGACTGCTCTCCCTGCCGGGGACTGGTGGATCGGGGTCCGGGCGGTAACTACCAATATCCGCTACAGGCTCAGACTTGCCGCCGGTGATGTCCATGATGCCGGCGGGACCCGGCTCGACACTGCCGGCTACGTCCAGGATCTGGCCCAGAGCGGCGGGAGCGTCACTGGCCAGAATCTTGCGGCTAAAGACATGCGTTATTACCGGGTCACAGTGCCGCAGTCATCCACGACGCTAGCCGGCAGCACACCCCTGTCCTGGAACCTGACCCTGGCCCAGCAGGTCGGTGATGTGGTTGTCTTTATCCGTGATACCATTCCTCCCGGACAGGGAAGTGATGGAAATGCCGGATCAACTGTTTCATATTCCGCCGCGCAAAGCAGTTATTTCCAGGACTGGTTTGATGACAATAGCCCCCTGAGTCCGGTTCCCTATACCGTCATTGACGCTCCCGGTACCACCTCACTTTCTCTGCCTCCGGTTGAGCCGGGCAAGACCTATTATCTGGGTGTCTATGCCCGTACAGACGCGACCTTTGACCTCTCTTCATCTGTTGGTGGCAGCAATCTGGCTTTGACGGCGGTGCTCCCCTTTGCGGGAGGCACCGATTCCAGGACCCTGGCTGTAAATGAAACAGCTTTGTACCGTATTGACGTGCCGTCCAATGCTATCCTCTGGCATCACAGCAGCACCAATGTGGCTGGTGTCCAATCCTATCTGATGCAGGGGACAGTTCCTCCAGAAAACACGTATGCCCACTGGCGCAGTAGCAGTTCAGTCAATACGGTCCTCAACCAGGCGCTGGGCGTATTCCCATGGCAGGGGGGGCACTCTTACTACCTGCTGGTTAGAAATACCACCGCAACAGCCCAACCGTTCAGCATAACTATGGATGGCCGTTCGGAACTGGTGACGCTGAATATAACAGTGGCCGGTAACGGCTCGGGAAGTATCGGCAGTTCACCCAGCCTGATCAGCTGTGCGTCGGGTACCTGCTCGGCCCAGATATTCCCGTACACGTCGATCACACTGACCAGAAACTGGGCTACGGGCACGACCTTCACAGGCTGGAGCGGGGATTGCAGTGGTACCGGCAACTGTACACTCATCATGAACGTGCCGCATACGGCTACAGCTACATTTACCCTGAACAGCTACACTGTCACAACCAGCCGTACTGGTAATATCGGAGGCAGCATCACCAGTTCCCCGGCCGGTATTGATTGCCGGGCCGGCGGCACCTGCAGCACTTTGTTTCTCTATGGCACCGGAATCACCCTGACTGCTACTCCGGACGCCGGATACGTCTTCACCGGTTGGAGCAATGCCTGCACAGGGACCGGTGCCTGCGCCTTTACCGTGGACAACAACAAGACCGCCACCGCGACCTTTGCCCCACTGCGTACACTTACGGTTGGTTTTAACGGTAGCGGCAGCGGCACGGTCACCAGCACCAGTGATGCGGGCATCTCCTGCACCACCGGCAGTACCGTCGGCTGCACCTATGACTACTTGAATGGAACCGTGGTCACTCTCATTGCCGTTCCTGACTGGAAGTCGGTCTTCAGCAACTGGACCGGTGTCACCTTCAGCAGCGGCTCGAACGGCAGCATCACCATGAGCACCACTGCCAAAACCGTGACCGCCACCTTTGGTTCCGCCGCCAATGCCAGGATAGGAGCGCAGGACTATGCGACTCTTCTGGCGGCTTATACTGCTGCGCCGACCGGTGCGACCATTCTGATGAAGGACCTGGTTTTCCAGGAAGACTCTTTCTTTGAGCCGACAGACGTTGCTGCAATCTATACCCTCAAGGGTGGTTTCACTGATTTTGCCGGCAGTGCTGCGGCCGGCTATTCAACTATCAAGGGTGACCTGAAGGTTCTCAAAGGCCGGTTGAATGTACAGCGCCTGATAGTAAGGCAGCCATAGAGGACCAGACTGATTCCGATCTTATCCGGCCCGGGAGAGTCACAACGCTCCCGGCTCGGGCTGTTTCCCCTCTGGAAAACCGCCTTGCCTGCTGTTTGCAATTCTGGTAATAATGAGCAGGTTTCAGGAAAGGTGCGCGATGAAGGTTACTATTCTGGGGAGCGGGACATCTACCGGCGTTCCGATGGTGGGGTGCAACTGCCGGGTCTGCTCTTCGGATGAGCCGGGCGACAAGCGCACCCGGTCCTCCCTGCTGGTCCAGCACAACGGGCACAACATCCTGATCGACGCTTCAACGGACCTGCGCCTCCAGGCGCTTCGCGAAGGCATCGGGCGGATTGACGCGGTCCTCTTTACCCACTCCCATGCCGATCATGTCAACGGTATCGATGATCTGCGCGGTTTTCACTTTTTACACAGGGATCTCATCCCCTGTTTCGGCTCCCGGATGACTCTTGAGATTTTGCTGAACGGTTTCGGTTATATCTTCCATGAACAGGAAGGGTCCGGTTACACACCGATTCTCAAGCCGGTAGAGGTTGCTGAGCCCTTTGAACTGTTCGGGCTGACCGTCATACCGGTCCCGCTGGAGCACGGCAGGACGCCGGCACTCGGTTTCCGCATCGGCAGGTTTGCCTATCTCACCGATTGCAACGGCATCCCGCCGGCATCACTGGCGCTCCTGGACGGGCTGGATGTGCTGGTGGTCGATGGCCTGCGCTGGAAGACGCACCCGTTTCACTTCAACATCGAAGAGGCCATTGCAGTGACAACACCTCTGAAGCCGGGCCGCACCATACTTACCCATCTCTCCCACGATGTGCTCTTTGCCGACGGTGCCGCCCTGCCTCCGGGATACGAGTTCGCCTCTGACGGGATGACATTTGATGTACACGCCGCCCGATCCGGGGCAGGGGGATGCAATGCATAAAGACATCAGACTCCACGGGCAGACCGGAGACCATATCGAGTACTTTGCCATGGTGGTCGGGACCGAGGCCTACCAGCGCTATTTCTTCAACATCGTCCAGGAGGAGGGGCAGTTGCGGATCTTCTCCCCCGGCAACGATTTCATCATCACACCGGGCGGAATCACCTACCAGGGCAACGGCGGCTATTTCTGCGAGTACATGTTCGGTGTGGACCAGCCATCATCGGACCTGGTCAAACCGGAGATCATCAACCGCCTGGTCATGTACGGTGCCCGGGCCGACGAGAAAAGCGGCACAGTTCGATTCAGCGACCGCACCGCAGGCAACGAGAGCTTCGAAAACATCTTTTTCGAAGGTAATGCGGTCTGCAACTATTTTTTCTTCGTCCATTCCAACCTGCTCTCCCGCAAACTCAAAAACCAGCAGGAAGAGCTCGTCAGGTACATCGGCAAGATCATCAAGCGTTCCGCTGCAGTCGGTGAGGAGCGCGATGACGTGCTGATCTCCGAAATCTTCCCGCTGCTCAAGGACGACGAGGCCCAGCTCTTTGTCATCAAGCTGATCCACCGCAACCACCGTGAGTATCGTGACCTGTTCCGGCAGCTCTACTTCCGCAACAAAAAGATCGGTGATGAAGATTTCACGCTGCTGACAAACCTGGCGGCCCGCCATCAGATCGATCGCTACCAGCAGGAGCGCATGCGCATCGACGTCATGTACCGCCACCCTGCCAACAAGCGCATCGTTGACGAGTATCGCAACATCCTTCTGGCCTGTAACGCCAAGGGTGAGATCAACCACGTTGATAATGCCCGCCTGACGAGACTGAAGACCCTTTCGGTACGCAACAAGATCCCGGGAGCGCTGTTCTACACATTGGACGAGATGCTCAACAAGGGGCGCAGTCTGGTCAGCAAGGTCGAACAGGACTACATCTCCGCTACCCGCCAGGTGCTGGAGGGGATCTTCCTGCGGGAGAAGGATATCGAGAGCCTGATCGACCGCGATGACATGCTGGCCCTGGTCAAGTCCAAGAAGAAGGCCATGGAAAACCGTGATCATTCCTTCGACCAGCTGATGCTTGCCGCCAGCAAGGAGTGCGATGAAAAGATCCGCGACGGCGTCGATCCGTCCCTGCTGGACGGCTTTTCTTATGTGATAACCTATCTGGACCGCTACGACAGTGTTTCCAATCTTGTCAGTCAGCTGGCCTTTATGGAGAACGTGCGGGTCACCGATGAGATGCTGAGCGGCCTGCTCGAGCACCGGGCCGCCTTTGAAAATCTCAAGGAGGGCTGCTTTACGGATCTTTTCATCCGGGAGCTTTTCCAGAACTCCTACCTGGGGCGATTCGGCCGTCGCAAGGTAAAGACGCTGCTGGACGGGCTGGATGCCATAGAAAATGATTCCGGCACCATCGAGCGCCTGACTGAGGAGCTGATGGAGATCGATCAGGAGGAGCGCATCTCGATTGTCCTGCTGGAACACGTCCGGGACCGGATCCGGAATTTTTACTCCAAGTTCAGCACCAAGGCCGACCAGGAGGCGTTGCGGCGGGAGGTCAGCGAGGAACTCAAGACCAAAAAACGCATCAGGAATGATATCCCTGTGCACCTCTTCAACGAGACCATCTTTACTATCAAGAAAGAGGCCATGTATCTGCACTCACTCCTGCCGACCATCGTTGCCGAGCGGAATGTCAGCCTGCGCGAGGACTTCCTTGAAAACTCGGGTCTGGACCGGTTCTATGTCGAGGAGCTGGAGCGTGAATACTACGAAAAGAACGAACTGGAAATTGAAGGGCTGTACCAGATCCGCAAAGGACTGAGCTGAGTCTGATTCTGCCTTTCCGGCATGGGGCTGGAATGTGAAACGGTCTTCCTGTTCAAGAGGAGGGTCATTGGAGTTACGATGATGCGAAAGACCCTGCTGGTGTTATTCCTGTTGTTGTTTCCGGCCCCCCCCCTTGTCTATGCCGGCCCTGCCCTGGAAGAGTATCTGCCCCTGCAGCAGCCCGATGGTTCAATCTTTAAGGCCCGCAAACGCGGCGACGAGTTTCAGAACTGGACTGAAACACAGAGCGGCCATACCGTTATCAGGCACAGAGTGACAAACTACTGGGAATATGCCGCCCGGAATTCGGATGGCAGCCTGAGGCCGTCGGGCCTGAAGGTCGTCCCGGGTCAGATGCCGCCTTCATCCCTGCCGGGACAGTTGAAGCCTCCCCGCACTTTCGAAGCGGAACAGGCCCTGTCCCGTGAGATGCAGGATATTTACCGGCAGCGCATGTCCGGCCCGGCTACGTCAGTTACCGGTCAGCCGGGTGCCGGCGTCTCTTTGGCTACCGGGGACTGGACGCCGGTACCGGTGTCCGGGACACGCAACATAATCGTCATCCTCGTGAATTTCAGCGACCGGGCCCTGGTCACAACTCCAGCAGGTTGGGGCTCTTCGGTCTTCTCCACCGCCGTTGGTGCAAAGACCGTGAGCAACTACTACCGCGACAACTCGTCCAGCACGCTGCTTGTCAAGCCGGTGTCCCACACCAAGGAGGGGAGCCCGGCCGGTGTCGTCTCCGTTTCGGTCCCCCATGTCCATCCCGACAACGGAACATCCGAGAATGCCTGGGTGACGGCTGCAATCGCTGCTGCCGACACGTACGTAAATTTTGCCTCACTGGATCTGAACAAAAACGGATACATCGACCGCGACGAGGCGGTCGTCTACCTGATCCCGGCAGGCTATGAAGAGTCCGGGACGCACAAGACCCCCAGCGTCTGGGCCCATGCGACGCGTTACTTTTCCGGCGGCCTGTCTGCAGCAGGCATGCTCTTTCCCGTCTACGCCATGAGCGGCGAGCTCAATCATTATGATGCCCAGCACCCCATTGGTGTGGTTGCCCATGAACTGGGGCACCAGTTCTGCGGTTTGCCCGACCTGTATGACACGTCAGGGCAAAATAAGGGGATGGGGCATTTTTCGCTCATGGCGAGCGGCAGCTGGGGGGCTGATACCGGCGAGAACAGCGGCACAACACCCACGAATCTTGATGCCTGGTCCCGTGAGTACCTGGGGTGGACAACGCCGCAACTGCCCGGTTCGCCTTCGACGCTCTCCTTGAATACCCCTCTTTCATCACAGAATGCAGCCTATAAACTTGTTGCTCCAGAGATGAGCACCTCGGAATATTTTCTGGTTGAAAACCGTCAGCCGACCGGTTGGGACCGGGGCTTGCGGGGAGGATCTTCCGGGTTCGGAAGCGGATGGGCGGGCGGCCTTTTGATCACGCACATCGACATCACCGCCGGAAGCGCGGGCTCCAATAACATCAACAATTATTATAACGACGCCGGCCATCAGGGGGTCGTACCGGTCCAGGCCAGCACAGATTTCTGCGATATGCTGTCACCTGGTGCTTATTGCCCGGGCCATGCGACCACACTGTTTTATTCCGGCAACAATTCCCGCTGGTCCCCTGTAACGGCCCCGAGCTCAAATTTTTACAGCGGCGCGGCGTCCGGTTTTAATCTGCTTGGCGTATCCGCTCCGGATGATCTCATGACCGCCGATTTTGAAGTGATTCCAGTGGGATACGCTACAATTTCGGTGTCAAAGTCAGGGGCCGGAACCGGGACGGTGAAAAGCTTCCCGGGCGGGATTTTGTGCGGAAGCAGCTGTAATAACCCTTTTGTCGTCGGATCTATGGTCACGCTGACGGCGGTTCCAAACCCCGGTTATGCCCTCACCGGCTGGAACGGAGGAGGGTGTTCGGGAACGGGACCGTGCACATTCACGGTGACGACAGACGCGGTGATCAACGCAGAGTTCGGAACATCAGCGACCGTTGACATTACCAGCAACAACGTTCCCCGACGGATCTACGCCATGTCCACGGTTACATCAGCGCTGGCGGTGCCGCCGGATGTCTGCACGCAGCTTTCAGACGCCAATGTAAAGGTGGATATCAGCCACTCGCGGATCAGCACGCTGAAGGTCACCCTGACCCACAACGAAAGCGGCAGAAGTGCTGAATTGTTTTCTGAATCATGTGGCGATGGGAACTATCTCAGGGCCACATTCGATGATGAAGCTGCAACCGCCCTGGAATGCCCGCCCGGAGGCACTTACAGGCCGGCTTCATCCCTGGGCGTCCTTGACGGTATTGACCCGGCCGGTAACTGGTCCCTGTCCGTCACTGACGGGTCTGCGCACCAAAGCGGCATACTCAAGGAATGGGGGGTCTCATTCAGCTGTCGTAACAACCTGGCGGTGTCGGCCGGCGGCAACGGGGCCGGCACGGTGACCAGCAATCCCCAGGCGGTCAACCCGCCGGGCATTTCCTGTACATCCGGCACCTGCAGCGCCTCATTCGTCAGCGATGCGACCGTTGCACTGCATCAGGTCCCGGACAGCTACTCGACGTTTGGCGGTTGGAACGGTGCCTGCTCCGGTATCGGCTCCTGCAGCGTCACCATGAACCTTCCCAAATCGGTCGGGGCGGTTTTTGCTTTGGCACCGCTGGTAAAAATCCAGGAGAGCGGCGAAACTTTCAGCTCCCTGCAAAGCGCCTACAACAATGCTGCCACTGCCAATACCATAAAAACTCGGATCAGCAGCAGCCCGTTACCGGAAAACATACTTATACTGGACAGGGATATCGATATAGCCATCAAGGGTGGTTACGACTCCGGATATACTGCCAATGACGGCTACACCGTTGTCCAGGGGCGGGTTAATGTGCAGGGCGGCGAATCGGGCACAGGTTCCCTGAGGTTTGAGCGGATCAAGCTCAGGCCTGCTCCATGATGGCAGCAGCCTGCATCCAGGATGACGGAAGTACCTCAGTCAATGCTTGACCGGTTTTCCCTGACACGCTACACTCATGTGTAAATAAACTACACAAGGGTGTCTTTATGCCGAACGATCCCCGCATCACCATCCTGCGCACCAAGATAGCCACCTACGGCAAAGAGAACCAGGGTGAACTGCTCTATTCCCTGGCCGAGGGTGCCCGCCAGCTCACCGGCTGTTCAAGGGTACGCATCTATCTGGAGGACCTCACCCGCGGTGTGCTCTCCTGTGTTCATGTTGCCGGAGACATGGAACACACCCTCCACGAGCACAGCTTTCCGATCATCTCTATCGAAACCATAGTCTCCAGGGTCTTCGCCAGTCAGTACCCGGTTGATTTCAGGTTTTCCTCTGCACAGCCGGATTCACCGGACAGCCTGTTTGCGCAGCAGATCGGTGTGCGCGACAGCTACATCATGCCGGTTGTCAGCCTGGGTAAATCCATCGGCGTACTCTGTACCGACAACATCCCGGGCAGTCAGGGGCTTAACGCCCGCGGGAAGTCACTGCTGGCCGATTTCTGCGGCTTTGTTGCCGACCGGCTTGATCAGGCGCGCATCTATCACCAGCAGGTCCAGCTGGCCCGGCGCCTGGAAGAACTCAAGGCGCGCGAGGTGGCCGGGATGATGGTTGCTTCAGCGGTCAGGCTGATAGAAAAGCTTTCCCTGGCATCGGTACTCGTACCGGTTGATCCCCGGGACGCCCACGCCGGAGAGCTCGAGATCCTGGCCAGCTATTCCGAAGACGAGGAGCTCAAGGCCCTCTACGATCAGCAGGGCGCCATTGACCTGAAAAAAGGGAGCTCGCTCCTCTCCCGCTATGTCAACGCCCAGGCGGTCATCAGCGATGAACGCATGCTCAAGCCGCTGTATATCGCCGACCTGACCCAGCATAGTCTGCAGAAGCCTGCCCTGACCGAATCCATGGCCCTGCGCTCCATGTATGTCGTACCTCGCTTCAACCCGCTCACCCACCGCGTCATCTGCCTGGTCAATTATTTCTCCCGCGAACTGTACCGTTTTACCGATTTCGAGATGGGGCTGCTCCAGACCCATGCCGAGATGGTCGAACGGGTGATCAGCGAGGTGGGGGGCGAACACCTTGAGATCCGTGTGTTGTCGGAGATAACGGAGCTTTTGAACGAGAGCACCGAGAGCCTGCAGCCGTTTCTCACCAAGGTGCTCTCCAAAGCCACCGAACTGATCGGGGCCGATACCGGCAGCATCGCCGTGGTCAGTGAGCGCGACGGGGTGCTGCGACTGGTGGTGGAGGACGAAAACGGCACCATAGTCGGCGCCAAGAACAAGGAGTGGCTGAAGAAATATATCCCTCCCTTCCTGGTCGGTGCCGATGAGCTGCCCCCCGAAGAGCGCAGTCTGACCGGCTACGTTGCTGCCACAAAGCAGCCCAAGATCATCGCCCGGGTCGAAGAGGAACTGCAGGCAGGCGGATTCCACCGCTCCATGAGCGATCTGCTGAAGAGCGAGATCGCCGTGCCGGTGATCTGCGATGACGAGGTTATCGCCGTGATCTGCCTCAATTCCCTGCGCTACGACTATTTCCGCGAGGAGCACCGCCGTATCCTGCAGATCATCGGCTCCCTGACGGCCCGGCACGTCTCCGACCTTCAGCGCATCGACCGGCTGCAGGGAGAGGTCAACCGGCTGACGACCGACGTGGCCTACAAGGATCCGCACATCTCCTCCTACCGTCTGGGTAATATCATCGGCAACAGCCCCAAGTCCCAGGAGGTGGTCGATTTCATCAACACCGTCTCGCCGCCGCTCTTCAACCGCATCATCTACTGGTCCCGCAATATCCTCCAGGAAGCCACCATCGGCCTCCCCTCGATCCTGGTCACCGGCCAGACCGGCTCCGGCAAGGAATTTTTCTTCAACAACCTCTACAACAAGCTCAACGAGTTCTACCGCCGGGATATCAACCCGGGCGGCGAACTGCCGGTCAAGAAGAGCAATATCGCCGCCTATGCCGGAGACCTGACCTATTCGGAGCTGTTCGGCCACAAGAAGGGCGCCTTCACCGGGGCCTACAGTGACCGGCGCGGGATCCTGGAAGAGACCATGGGGGGCATCGTCTTCCTGGACGAGATCGGCGACGCCGACCCCAAGACCCAGGTGCAGCTGCTCCGTTTTCTGGATAACGGCGGTTTCATGCGCCTGGGGGACAACACGGAACGCTACAGCCGGGTGCTGCTGGTGGCGGCCACCAACAAGAACCTGCAGGAGGAGATCGCGGCCGGACGTTTTCGCGAGGACCTCTACCACCGCCTGTCCGAACTCTCCATCCGCCTGCCGTCGCTCAACGAGCGCCGCGAGGATATCCCCGACCTGTCGGTGCACTTCCTGGGCAAGCTCTACCGCACCTACCGGGGCGAGGCGGAGCCGGCCGAAAAGCCGCCCTCTCTGACCGTCGAGGCCAAGGACGTCCTCACGCGGCACAGCTACAAGGGCAACATCCGCGAACTGCGCAGTATCCTGCTGCGGGCACTCTTTTTCCGCACCAAGAATGTGATCAGCGCCGACAGCATCCGCCTGGCCATAGCCGGCACCGGTTCGGGTGAACCGACTCTGCAGCTGCCGGCCGTGCGCAACCTGGACGAGCGGCTGGCTAACGACATCATCGGGCGGATTCAGAACGGGGGGGATTTCTGGGGCGAGGTGTACGAACCGTTCTCACGAAACGACATCTCGCGGGAGACGGTACGTCTGGTGATCGAAAAGGCGCGCGGCCTGGCCGGCAAGACCATGCCGGCGGTTGCACGCTATCTGAAGGCTCTGGATGGAGGCAAGGGACAGGATGAGGAACAGCGTCTGCTGTTCAAATTCAAGAACTTTTTATACAAGACGGTCAAGATTTGAGTGCGGGAAGGCGGGGGCATCCCTGACAGCGGCCTAGTCGGCTGCCGGCTCGAGGATCGTTACCACGCCGATCTTTGCCAGCCTGCCAGCCAGAATAACGGCATCCCTGATAACGAAGCTTTCGTTACTCATCATCTGCCACTCTCTCAGCGGCAGCCTGAGCTCGCGTATCGTCGTCGTGATCTTCCTGGCGGCCAGCCTCTGTTGCTCTGCCAGAGCCAATGATTCGGTCAATTGAGAACCGGCAATCACGGAATACCCGTTATCATCTCTTACTAAAAAAGGAGATCCGCCGTGCTGCGACAATTCGGCTTTACATTTTTTCGCAGATTCAAGTGTGGCGAATGTACCGGCCACTAAACGATATACGGTTCTTTCTTCAGTTTTCGGTATCAGCCTGGCCTTGGGAATTAAAGAAAGAAACCTGAGGCACATCGCATCAACCTTTTTTCTGTTCGTCGATGGCAGTGTCATCAAGTGATAGTAGCTCGATGGGCTCCGCTTCGAGCTGTCAACCGTGTATGCGGTTTCGACGCGATCCGGAAGAGCGGACGATTGTGCCGCGGCGCTGCCTGAAACGGCGAAAATCAGTACGAGACCTATCCAATAGATTATAACCTTAGCCATCTCACCACCTGCCATGGGGCTTCCGGTTGATTCCGGTAAGCTTACATTAGCGCATTACACCGGAAATGCAACCGTACACTACGACAATATATCCATCCTGCTGAATCCCTTCAGAAGACCCCTCAATATACGGAAGTTCCGCCACATGTTGTGGCTGCATGATTCCCTGTCAGCACGTGCAGCACTCATTCAAATATCATAACTGTATGTAATATAGAGTTAAACTCCACAGGTAGCGGTGGGATGTCTTCTTGGCAGGCTAATTGCGATGAAGTGATACCAATGAAGACTATAGCGAGTAGCCAGCATTGAGGAGTAGCCGGAACGAGGGATGGACATGCTGCATATCAACCACTGACGCACAACCAAAGGAGACCATCATGAAACTCAGAAATTACTCACTCGCAGTTGTAACCACCTTTCTACTCGGCACGGCCGCTTTTCTGGGCGGTTGCGCAACCACCGGCATGGACCGGTCCGTCAAAGCCTCCAACTCGATAAAGGACGTTGACAGCGAGATCAGGAAAATGATCGTCCAGATCGACCTCACGGCAGCATCACTTGACTCGCTTGTTGCTCCCGGACAGACAGAGCTGCGGAAACCCTTCAACAAATACACAGACAATCTCGAAAAGCTTGAGAGCGAGGGAAAACGGGTTAACAAGCGCGTAGAGGAGATGAAGTCCCGGAACAATGAGTATTTCTCAGAGTGGGAAAAACAGGGCGATTCGTTTACCAACCCGGAGATGCGAGGGTTGAGTGCAGAGCGCCGGATCAAACTGGCTGAAGTCTATGCCCGTGTACCTGAAGCAGCCTACGGAGTTAGAGGCAACTACCAGGCCTACCTGACCGGCCTGAAGGAAATCCAGAAATACCTGTCTACCGATTTGACACCCAAAGGCGTCGAGTCCATTACCCCCATCGCTAAAAAATCCGTTCAGGACCTGGATGTACTGAAGCAGTCCCTTCAGCCGGTCATTGCTGCCCTTGATGAAATCAAGGCGGAATTGTACTCCGGGAAGAAATAGAGCGGAAGTCCCTGCCTGGCAACTAATGAAGGCAACATCAAGAGGTTAAAAAGGAGAACATATCATGAAAAAATGTACCCGCATTCTGCAGTTGGTAGTCTGTCTTGCGCTGCTGGTAGCATTCACGGCCTGCGCGGCAACCCCAAAGCGTGAAAGTACCGGCCAGTATGTCGATGACTCCGTCATCACGACCAAAGTAAAGACGGCAATATTCAACGAAGCGACACTGAAAACGTTCCAGATCAATGTCAAGACCTATAAGGCGGTCGTCCAGTTAAGCGGCTTTGTTGATTCGGCGCAGAGCGTAACAAAGGCGGCAGAGGTCGCCAGGCGTATCGAGGGAGTCGAATCAGTGGAAAACGGACTGCTTGTCAAATAGCCGCCGTTCATCGAGTGAATCTGAGACCCGCTCCGGCGGGTTTCATCCCCGTAATCCTGATAACGGCGTGTATGGCTGAACGTACGTGACGCAGATAGCCGAGAATAGTTTTCAACATGCTGAAAAAGGAGAATGATATGCTGTGGACAATCTGTATGGTCCTGATAATATTGTGGCTGTTAGGCATGGTCACATCGTATACCATGGGCGGACTGATCCATATCCTGCTCGTAGTTGCGATTATAGTGGTTCTGGTTCGCGTCATCCAAGGGCGGAAGGTTCTGTAAGGTTCGCAAACCGGTTAGCAACCTGTTCCGTTCTGCATAAAAGGCGCACCGTGATGCGCCTTTTGTGCGTGCGGTCCGCACATCAGGTGCTGCGGGCCTTTTTAAAACCTGAAGAGGAGGGACAGCCAATGAGTCGATGTGTAACGGTCAGTCAGGGGGCTTTGATCGCTTCCATGGTTCTTGCCGTCACGTTCCTGGGGCCGGTCCGGGCGCAACAGGGAACTGCCCTGGCCGGACAAAAGGTTGAGGTGTCTGCCCCCCCGGGAGAGTCCGGCGGTGCTGATCGCGGTGAAACAGCAGAATACCGCACGCCGCTGGCCGGAGAGCCCTTTCACACCGTATTCATGGGCAAGCCGGTCGCTATACCGGCTCAGAACCGTGGCAGTGTAACGGCTCTGACGCTCGGCGGGGGAGGTTACCTGCCCAAACAGGGAGAGACATCAGTCACCCCCATTGCAGCACTTTTTCTGATGCGGGATTGGCAGTCGTCCCGGACCCGTAACGTTATCAGTATCTTTGTCAATGATCTGGAGTATGACAAAAGTTTCGGTAATCTGGAACTCGTTGCGCGTTTAGAAAACAACACGGTTCCGTTTGGCCAGAAGGATGTGGTCAATGACCATGAAATCAAGACATCCGACACGATCTGGGGTACGGTGACCGGCTCGCTGGGACCGGGACTCCGCTACAAAGTGGCTCCGTTCCAGGTTGATAATGATCTGAGACTCCAGCTGCTCGGCAAGGCCGGCTACTTCTATGCCAAGCGGACCGGTGACACCGGGCCTGACCTGGTGCTGCCGCCCGAGACCATGCTGTACGGCGTGAAACTTCGGGGTCGATATGACGGGATGCGCCGGAATCTGCTGGAACTCCCCCACTCCGGCATGGCTGCCGGATTCGATCTGGATTACATGCACCGTGACAGGTGGGCGGACTTCGGCACGACCCCCGATGCACTGTTCTCCAAAAGCAACACCCAGGACTATACCCAGCTGAACGGCTATCTGATGGCTGCAGGCGGTATACCGGGACTGTCGGAAAAAAACCGGATCCTCTTCAGCCTGCATGGCGGCGCCACTCCGGGCAAGAGCGCCGACCGCTACAATGCCATCACGATCGGTGGCGGTCCGCTTCCCGGCGAAACGGGAGACCTCTGCCGCCCGGACTACCCCGGCACCATGTTCAGCCAGGTCCTGGTATCCAATTATGCCCTGGCGGCCCTTGAATATCGCCGCGAACTTGCCTTTTTCCTCTATCTCCACCTGCGTGAAACCCTTATCTGGGCGGATCGGGCATCTGTTACGGCCACCAACAGGTTTTTTTTCAAGAGTTCAACCGGGGCCGCTACCACCATCGGCCTGGATACCGGTTTTTTCTGGAATTCCGAGATTTATCTCGGGTATTCATGGGATTCCGGATTCATCCGCAACGGCAAGCCGGGAAGCGGCCTGATCCTTATCTGGAACAAATCATTCTGAAAACTCTCCGCCTGTTAACCTGATATATTCTCGGCAAGAGCCTCAATCAAACGCTTAAGCTGACTCTTCACACGAGCCCTTTTTATTGTGAAAAGATCAGCACGCTGTAGGGTGCGACGGTGATCGCGGCGCGGAAGGGTAAGCCGTCGTACTCACCAGGTTCGGCAAGAACATCGCTGCTGGGATGACCGTTGAAGTCGTCGCTGTAGCCGTGCCAGTCACTGTTGAAGCGCAGCTTCCAGGTCCCTGCGGCCGGGAAACCGATGACATAGCCATCCTGCGGCTCATGTGAAAAATTGGCCACGACCAGCACATCGTCCGCCGTCCCCCCCTTATCCCAGCGATGGAAGGTGATGACCTTGCGCTCTTCTGACAGATGGCAGACCTGGGTAAACTGGCCGCAGAGCCCACGTGAAAAACCATCGTAATTGAGCCTCAGGCGGATCAGGTCACGGTACATACGGACGATGCCGCGGAATTCTTCGTTCTGATCCCAGTCAAGAGGCACCGTATCACGGAACCACCCGCCTTCAAGGAATTCCTGACCTTGAAAAAGCAGGGGGATGCCCGGTGCGGTGAAGACCATGGCGGCGGCCAATGTGGAACGCTTGCGCGCATGCCACCCCGTGGGGTCGTCCGGGCTGATCTCCTGCGGTACGCGCGCCCTGCCGTTGGCCACCTCGTCGTGCGATTCGCTGTAGATGACCCGGTCAAAGGCATCATCGTTGTAGCGGTAGCAAACGGCGTCACGGACGGCGGCCAGCGACCGATCATCGTCCTGCGGAGTGGTCACCGCCCGGCGGACGGGGTGGACGAAGTTGGCATCCCACTGCGAGGAGAACCCGGCTCCGCCGGCACCGAACCTCCCTGGTCAGCCAGCGATTGTTCTGAAAGTCCTCGGCGACCGTGATCCTGCCGGGAAATCTCTCGGAAACCTGGCTGTTGATCCACTGGAGCAGGCTCCACCCTTCGGGGAGGTCCCGGTCCATTGTTCCGTCGACCGTATGGATGAAGTGGGTGCAGTCGAAGCGGATGCCGTCCACGTGGTACTCCTCGAGCCACATCATGACATTGTCGAACAGGTACTGGCGGACCTCGCCACGGCCGTAATCGGGCCGGGTCTCTCCCCAGGGAGTGAAGGCCCGGTCGTCGTTGTAGAAGTAGATTCCGCCGCGCTCGTTCTCGCACCAGCCGTCAAACTGCCACAGATCGAGGTCGCCGGGACCCAGGTGGTTGTAGACGACATCGAGGATCACCGCCAGACCCTCCTGGTGTGCCCGCTTGATGAACTCTTTACATGCTGCGGCCCCTCCATAGGAGAGCTCCACAGAAAAAATATGGGCGGGGTTGTAGCCCCACGACCTCTCCCCCGCAAACTCACCCACCGGCATGATCTGGATCGCATTGACGCCCAGCTTCTTCAGATGTCCCAGGCGCTCAGTCACCGAGGAAAACGTTCCCGGATGATCGATGTCCTCCTGGTCGTTGAATGTGCCGACGTGAAGTTCGTAGATAACGAGTTCGTTCCAGGGCGCCAGGTGGAAATCATCCCCTTCCCATTCAAAGTGCGGGTCGTGGACTATGGCGTTGCCGACAGAACCGGTCACTTCCCGGGCATAGGGGTCGATGCGCCGGTACTCGCCCTTTTCAGTCGCCAGCAGGTATTTGTACTGATCTCCGATACCGGCTTCTGCTATATCAGCAGACCAGTATCCGCGTTCCCCGGCTTGCATGGGGTGTGTATCACCGCTCCATCCGTTGAACGAACCGATGACTGAGACCCGCTGTGCATGGGGCGCCCACACACGGAAGGTGACTCCGCCGGGGTGTGGGGTTGCTCCCATACCAGGGATGTTTTTTTTCTCGACCATGACGAACTCCTTCCTTTTCGGCCTCAATAATCCTGAAAACGGCAATTGAAACACAGAGTCACAGCCAAAAGTAGGCGCTTCTAAGCGAGGACACTGAGATATAATTGAAGTAAATCCACGTGCACGTACCATTTTTCGGGTGAATCACAACATGCTGGTGACAAGATGTAACCATCTGATTTGTTTTGATGTTACCTCTGTGCCCTCTGTGTCTCTGTGTTAAACTGCTTTTTATGGGATAATCAAAATGCCGTCCGGGGACGTCGTCAGCCTGCCGGTGCAACAGCCGGATTCAGCGTGCTGCCGGTCCGAAAAACTTCCCAGCGCCGGGATTTTTCTTTTCAATAACGTTGATCAGCTCTGCATTGAATTTGTCCTTCTCCTCATAAAACAGTGCATGGCCGCTGTTCTCAAAGCGTATCAACGCAGCGCCCGGTATCCCGCCGGCAACTGCCTCGGCACCGGCCGCCATTGCTTTGGCAACGGCAGGCATCCCGTCAGTCGGTGCGGTCATGGTTTCGGCAAGTTCGAACGGACAGATCCGGTCATGCAGGCCATGGAAAATCCAGGTAGGCACCTTCACGGATTGCAGGTCGTCCCGCAGGTCAGAATCCCTGAGAGTCGCAAGGCAGGCGGCCGTTGCATGGGGGGACGCTTCCATACCCAGAGACTGGAACCAGTCCAGCAGTTGAGGAGTGACCACTGTGCTCTCTTTGAAGAACATCTGACCGAAGTCGGCATTAAGTTTGGCCCGGTCTGAATGGCACCCTTTAATGAAGCTGTCCACGGCACCCGGCTCAAGGCCGAAGGGGAAATCCGGCCTTTTTGTAAAGCTTGGTGCAGCTGCCGCGCAGAGTACCAGATTGGCGATTCTGCCTCCGCTGTAGCGCGTTATATAGCGAAGCGCAACAGCGCCTCCCATGGAAAAGCCCACCAGTGTGACATTGGTCAGCTCCAGGGACTGAAGAACCGCTTCAAGATCATCGGCAAAGACATCATAGGTATAGTCCCCCCAGGGTTTTGAGGATCTGCCGAAACCGCGCATGCTGATTCCGATGCAGCGGTAGCCCTGCTGCGGAAGCTGGGTAAACTGGTATTCGAACATTTCATGCCCGAACGGCCAGCCGGGGATAAAGACGATGGCCGGCCCCACACCCCAATCGCGAAGGTGAAGAAAAATATCATCCTTGATTTCAATGTATTCGCCGTTGGTTCTCTGGCTGCTCATGGACATTCTCCCGTTCGTAGTGTCGTGGCCCCGTCTGCTGCGCTGCGGAGTACGTTCACGAAATATCCTCCGCCCCTGCATACGGAACAGTTTTCAAGATACTGAAGCGTACCTCGCAACGAGCGCGCCAGAAAAGAACTGCGGGCCCGAATACTGCAACAGCCCGATTGTACAGGTAAAACAGGGGCGCCGGCGCCGGATGCAGCCAGGCGGAGTCCGTACTATGTTACGTAACTGCCATATAGTGCGGATTTGCCTGACACAGGTATCCGTCATATCGGGGTGGCGTAATCATATCATCGGCAGCCTTCGGGGATCACCGCCCCGCAGACTGTTGCGACTCCGGAATAGCTTTGACGGCTGACCATCGACACACAGACCGTCCCGTAATGTTTCCGTCTCTTGCAGAGGTTTATGTCTTCCGGCAGCGACAGACAGCAGATCTCGTGCCGGTCCCGGAGCTGTAATATATGACGGTTATGCCAACCCTGACGGATTACGCTGACGGCTTTACCGGCGACCCTGAACCCCCTCCGTTCATTTACCCCGTTATTCAAGGCGGTTGCACGATAAGAATCCGCAGTTCCTGCCCGGCATGTTAGTTGCGATAAATTATTTTTGATATACATTAAAAGGATCAGGACTGACCTGCCGATGGCTGCTGCCGGTCATGGACAGGAACAGAAATCATCCCTGAAGGAATTACAGGAAAGGAGAATGTCATGTCACTCGGCATAACCTGGTACACAATTGAAGAGGCGGCCGCAAAATACGGTCTGAAAACTTCGCTGATCCTGAAATGGGTCGAAGAGGGATTGATCCGTTCCGAACAGGATGACACCCGGGCAATGCGGATCAATAGTGATGATCTCGAACTTAAAGTGCAGGAGAAAACCGGAATCTGAGAGCGGGTAGTAGTAGCTGTTCCATGGAACGGGGAACACTGTCACCTCACTGAAAGGGGATAACGCAGCTTGAACCGTCAGGTGAAACTGCGTCACCGGAACATCATGAGCTACCGCACTATCTTCTCCATCGTCAATGAACACACGGTGTCCACGGTGATAGCCCGCTATGCCGTTTCAATGGCTGTGGCCTGCAAGGCCGGGCTTGTTCTGTATGCAGCCCATGAAGAGGGTACGGATGAAACCATCCTCAGGCATACCGCCCGTCATCAGGACCATCTCTATGCCTTCGCCTCCGAGCTTGGTCTCCCGGTAACCCGGATTACCGAGGTCGGCAGGATCGGCACCCTGCTGCCCAAACGGGTTCAGGCGGAAAAAGCCGATCTCGTGTTTTATCCCCTGACCCCCTATAAGCGCTACGGGGCCGACCAGCAGCGGCATATCGTTCACAGCCTCCTGCGCACGATCACGACAGACCTGGCGATCATGCGGATCATAGCCCTGGCCAAGCCGCATCCGGGCCATATCCTGGTGCCGCTCGGCAGGACGATCAGCGGCAAGGAACGCCGGCTGGTGTTTATCAGCGAGCTGGCCAGGAGCTTCCATGCCCGGGTCACGCTGTTTCATCTGTTTGCAGAGCGTGACGGACAGGCCATGCCGGCCGACATAACGCAGTTCCGCACGCAACTGCAGCAGCAGCACGTTACGGTGCATGAGCGCAGCGGCGGCGGTCATATCGGCAGATCCATCACCGTGGAGGCGGTCACCCGCCAGAACGATCTGGTCGTGCTGGGCGCCAGTGGACGGGGGGCGTTGCGGAGACTGCTCTTCGGCAACCCGGCCGGTGACGTCATGCATCATCCGCCCTGCAACACAATCCTGTTCCAGGCTGCGCGGTGATCCGCCATGAAAATCCAGGCACTCCCCCATGACGACGTATTTTCAACCCTGCTGAGCAGCCCGCAGGGGCTCACGGCTGAAGAGGCCGCCCGCCGGCGCGGCGAGTACGGCCCCAACGAGATTCGTGAAGTGCAGGGCCGCCCGATGATCCTGCGCCTGGCGTCCCAGTTCACCCACTTCCTGGCGCTGCTGCTCTGGTTTGCCGCCGGCCTCTGCTTTCTGTCCGAATTCATGCACCCCGGTGAAGGGCTGCTGCGTCTTGGAATCGCGATCCTGGCGGTCATCTTCATCAACGCCATCTTCACCTTCATCCAGGAGTACCGCACCGAAAAGGCGATCGAGGAGCTGCGCAAGATGCTCCCGTTCCGGGTCGCCGCCATCAGGGGCGGGACCGAGATCGAGGTCGATGCCGCGGAGATCGTGCCGGGAGACCTGGTCATGCTGCGGGAAGGTGACAAGGTGCCGGCTGACGGGCGTGTCGTCCAGACCAGCCGGCTGACCGTCAACAATGCCCCCCTGACCGGGGAATCCGACTCCCGCCTGCTCAGTGATGCCCCCAGTGACAAGGAACTGATTGACAGCGAGAACATGGTCTTTGCCGGTACACTGGTGGTCAGCGGCAGCGGGCAGGCCGTCGTCTACGCCACCGGCATGGCGACGGAGTTCGGCAAGATCGCCCAGATAACCGGCAAGGTCGTGGAGGAGATCAGTCCGCTGCATGTGGAGATCACCCGGGTCAGCCGCATCGTCGCGATCATCGCCGTGTCCTGCGGCGGCTGCTTTTTCCTGATCGGCAGTCTGGTGGGGCGTGGCTTCTGGGACAACTTCCTGTTTGCCATCGGCATCATTATCGCCACGGTGCCGGAAGGACTGCTGCCGACCGTGACCCTCTCCCTGGCCATGGGGAGCAAGCGCATGGCCCGCCGCAACGCGCTGGTTAAAAACCTGAACGCCGTGGCGGCGCTCGGCTCGGTTGACCTGATCTGCACCGACAAGACCGGCACCCTGACGCAGAACCAGATGACCGTCACAACGCTCTGGTGCCCCGATGACAAGGCCGCCATGGCCTGCACGGTGGCCCAGCTCTGCAGCAATGTCACCGTGACCCCGGAAGCGGTCAAGGGTGACCCGACCGAGACGGCGCTCTACAGCTATGCGGTCGGTCAGGGCGCCGTGACCGGTGAGCGATTGGGGGAAACCCCCTTCGATGGCGACCGGAAACGGATGGCCACGCTCCACCGCATCGACGGGAAACTGTTCGTGCTGGTCAAGGGTGCCGGCGAAAGCGTGCTGCCGCTCTGCACGTCCCTGGGCCAGCCCGGTTCGACAGCCCCGCTGGACGCCGCCACCTCGGCTGACCTCCTCAGGAGGCTTCAGGAGATGGCCTCCGGCGGGTTGCGGGTGATCGCGATGGCCTATCGGGAACTGGATGCGCCACCGGCGGGGGAGATCCCGGAAGAGGAGCTGAGCTTCGCTGGGTTCATGGGTCTGCTGGACCCGCCGCGTCCTGAGGTGCCCCAGGCCCTCAAACAATGTCACAGCGCGGGGATCAGGGTTATCATGATCACCGGCGATGCCGGACCCACGGCAGCGGCGATCGGCAGGGATATCGGGCTGATAACGGGAGATCCGACCATCATCGAAGGGCTGGCCTGTGCCGGCATGCCGGACGATCAATTACGCGAAGAGCTGAAAAAGGAGAACCTGATCTTCGCCCGCATGTCGCCCCAGAACAAGATGCATGTCGTCAGCCTGCTGATCGAGGACGGCTACCGGGTGGCGGTCACCGGAGACGGCGTCAATGACGCACCGGCGCTGAAAAAGGCCCATGTCGGCATCGCCATGGGGCTGTGCGGAACCAGCGTTGCCCGCGAGGCGGCCGATATCGTGCTGCTGGATGACAACTTCGCCTCCATCGTCCATGCCATCGAGGAGGGGCGCGCGGTCTTCGAGAACATCCGCAATTTCATCACCTACATCTTTGCCTCCAACATACCGGAGCTGATCCCCTATATCGGCTACATCCTCTTCGGCATCCCCCTGCCGCTGACCATCATGCAGATCCTGGCGGTGGATCTGGGCACCGACATGTTCCCGGCCCTGGCCCTGGGGTCGGAGAAACCCTCGCCGCAGATCATGCAGCGTCCTCCCCGGCCGAAGGAAGAACATCTGCTGACCAGGGGGGTGCTCCTGCGGGCCTACCTGTATCTGGGGATGTGGGAGGCGGTGGCCGGGATGTCAGCCTACTTCTACGTCATGTATCAGGGGGGCTGGAGCTGGGCGCAGCCGCTGGCTTCGACCTCGACCCTCTATCTGCAGGCGACCACGGCCTGTCTGGCCGGTATCATCGCAACCCAGATCGCCAATGTCTTTGCCTGCCGTTCACCCGATGTCTCCATCTTCACGCTTGGAATATTTTCCAATCGGCTGGTGCTGGCAGGGGTCGCCAGCGAACTGCTTCTGGCCGGGCTGATCATCTATACGCCCCTGGGAAACTCCCTGTTCGCATGCTCGCCCATCGGCATCAACGTGTGGCTGCTGCTGATCCCGTTTGCCCTGCTGCTGCTGGGCACAGACGAAACACGGAAGTATTTTTTCAGGCGCAGAATTCTCAGGGCAAAGGCCGCAGCTTAGTGCCGGGCCTGGCACGTTAATGATGAAGTATGAACGTGTAACAAATGTCAGGACAGATACCCTGATTATTCTATAAACGGTAGTTGCCTCACGCGATGACACACCGGAAGTAGGCGCCTCTAGGCGACGACGCAACGGAATTCAACTACATCTAATCAATAGAGACGCACACCAATCCGGTGCATAACAGGTTTTGGATAACGTTTTCTTTTACGTTGCGTCCGCCGCGTTCGTTGCGTGAAACTGTTTTTTCTGGGATTATTCACAAAGAGTTGCCGTAAACTTTTCAGAACACTGCCTGTAGATCGAGGTTACCTCATGCCAGAAACAGCACCAGCCGGAAAAGAGAATCTCCGTATCCGGGAGATGACCATTGACGATTTCTCTGCGGTCTTTCATATCGGTGAAGAGGTCTTTACCGCCGAATCCTTCCAGAGCCTCTACCGTACCTGGGATGAATACGAGATCACCACCTTCTTCAACTCCGACAGCGAACTCTGTCTGGTGGCGGAAGCCGGCGGGACGATCCTCGGATTTGCCCTGGGAACGACTGTCACCAAACACAACTCACCCTGGAAATACGGTTACCTTGTCTGGCTGGGGGTCCGCACTGATATCCAGCAGGGGGGAGTGGGAAGCGGGCTGTTCAAGGAGATCAGGCACCGCATGAAGGAACAGGGGGTCAGGATGATGATCATCGACACCTCCGCCGACAACCGGCCGGCGGTTCGCTTCTTCGAGAAACAGGGCTTCGGTGATGTTCAGGAACACGTCTATATGTCCCTCAACCTCTCGCGCAAGACCAGAAAAAAACCGGTCAGGAAGCCATGAGCGGCCGCCTGGAAAAAGTCTGGCGAACCATCGACCCGCAGCGGCTGAAGCGGACTCTCCTCGACATGCTTCAGATCTATTCTCCCTCCGGCAAGGAAGAAGACATCCAGCTCTATCTGGAAGATCTCCTCTCCCGGGCCGGTTTCAGCGTGGAGCGGCAGGTGGTGGAAGAGGACCGCTATAATCTGCGTGTCACCATGGGTCCCGGAGAGCCGTGGCTTTACCTGGTGGGTCATGTTGATACCGTCCCGGCCTGGGACCTGGATGAATTCGGACCACAGCAGGAGGGTGACATCATCCGCGGGTTGGGGAGCGCAGATATGAAGGGCGGCTGTGCCGCCATGGTCGAGGCCTGGCTGGCGCTGGCCGGGGCGCTGGACCCCGCAGAACGGCCATCTGTCGGGCTTCTGCTGGTGGTGGGAGAGGAGGAGAACGGTGATGGCAGCGCCGTTTTCCTGCAGAGCTGTCGCCCTCCCTGGGTCGTCATCGGCGAACCGACCAGCCTGACCGCCAAATTCGCCCATTACGGCTACCTTGAGGCCGGATTCGTCACACGCGGCCTGCGCAGCCACTCCTCACTCCCCGAACTGGGGCACAATGCGGTGGAATCGATGCTGCGCGTTCTGCTGCTGCTGGGGAACGATCCCCTGTTTGACCGGGCGAAGTCGGAGATCGTCTATTCAATCAGGGAGATGAGATCGTCGCAGGCCGGCTTTGTCGTTCCGGATCGCTGCGAAAGCTGGATTGACCTGCATCTGCCGCCCGCCCACGATCCTGCTGCACTTCAGGACGATATCCGCCGGATCGTCGCCGGCCTCGGAAAGAGTATTCCCGGACTGGACCTGGATGTCACCTTCGACTTTGCCTCCGCAGGCTACAGCCTCGGCACCGACAACCGCCTGACGCCCATATTACGGGAGGTCTATCCACGTCTTGGGCTGTCGTTACAGATGGATGCCTTCCGTTCCCATTCCGACGGCAACCTCTTCTTTGCGGCAGGCATACAGCCGCTGATTCTCGGCCCGGGCGCCCTGGAAACCGCTCATACGCCCGATGAACGGGTGGTTTTCGAGGAAGTGACCTGTGCCGCCCGTATCTATGCGGCTCTCTGCCTTGGAAGGTGCTGAACGGGATCAGTGCAGTTTTTTGTGTAACCTGCTCCGTCATATATGGCGGTTATGCCAAACATGACGGCCTTCTGTGATGCCCCTCCATCACTCCCGCAGGCAACTCTCCGGATTTAGCCAATAAATCAAGCCTGTTGCGCCATCACACCCTGCCCATTTTCTCTGGCATCCTTGTTGCGATGTATCAGCGATACTGCACACATTCAACAGCGAGGTAGCCGGCATGGACAAGCAAACGGAAGACGTAGAGCGCCTCTCGGCACAGATGGTCGAGTGGGACGTTCAGATTGACGCGCTCAAGGACAAGGCGGAGAGCGTCCCGCCGGAGATGAAGTCCGGATATGACGGTGCAATTGCCGCCCTGCAGTCCAGGCGGGATCAAGCAGCACTCAGGCTTCAGGGGATTTCTCCCACCACCGATGATGAATGGGGGGATATTAAAACCGGCTCGGAAGATGTCATGGACGAAGTCAGGTCCATGGTAAGTGACGCTATTACGAAGATTGCATGAGTAAGGCGCCGAGGAGTGATGGTCTATGAAAGCTGCTGCCGCACCAAAGGACTTTACCGTCGTCTGCGTGGGTGGTTCGGCCGGAGGCCTGGATGCCTATATACGGCTGATGAAGCATCTGCCGGCCGATATGGGGGTGGCCTTCGTCATCGTCAACCACCTGAGGACCGTAGCCACCCTGCTGCACGAGATTCTTCCGCAGTACACGAAGATGCCGGTTGAGCTGATCACGGATACATTACTCATAGAGCCCGACCATGTGTACATCATCCCCGAAAAACGCGACCTGCACGTTCTTGATGGGGAGTTCCGCCTGAGGCCGATATCCAAACCTCATGGCTGGCCCGACGTGATCACGGTATTCATGAAATCCCTGACGCAGAACTGGGACGGCAAGCTGGTCGCTGTCATCGTTTCCGCTTGACGGAGGGCGCGGCGCTGTGCGGCATAAGGGCGTCACCATCGCACGAGCAGATGTTCTCACCGCTGGAGCAACGTTCACGCGATTTTCTGGTCAAACTCCTTAGCGGACCACCACCAATACGCCCAGTAAAGCCCACATCCAGGTTCCTCCGCCCATCCATCCGTAACCACTCATCATAAAATCTCCTTACGTTGACGTACAATCCTGCCGGCACCGGACTTATCAGTCTAAAAACGGCAGTTCAATAACACGGAGTCACGGAGAACCTAAAATCAAGTCTAAACAGCAGTAATTTCTTCTGGTGAGTCATAAAACTCATTTTTCAGATTGTAACTCTCCTATTTTACTCTGTGTTCTCCGTGTTCTCTGTGTTTCAAATGCTTAGAACTTCGGGAACCGTATGCGGCTGACCATCAGTGAGCCGGAGACCGCGAAAAGCAGTACCAGCGGATGAAGCGTAAAGCCGGCCAGCATGACCTTTCCAAACCAGAGGGATTCGCCCAGCGCTCCCCGGGAGGCCGCCCAGAACATCATCATCACCAGCAGCAGTGATGTCGGGATCGGCGTGCCTTCAAAGTACTTAACCCTGTCCCCGTCCCCGGACAACGCTTCGGCCGTTACATTGTAGCGCGCCAGGCGGGAAACCCCGCAGGCAACAAAGCCGGTCAGGATGATCCGGTCGTAAAGGCCCTGCATGCCGCAGCCGTAGGCGATCACGGCCGGTGCGACACCGAAGGAGATGACATCGGCAAGGGAATCGAGCTCGCGACCCAGCAGGGAACTCTTCTGCCGCCACCGGGCAATCCGTCCGTCCAGGACATCGAAAACCAGGGCGGCAACGACCATCCCGCAGGCATAGTAGACATGCCTGACCTCGGTCGTTTGCAGGTACGTCAGCATGGAAAACAATGCTCCCGTGCCGCAGACCGCGTTGGCCAGCGTGAACCAGTCGGCAAGCTGGAACTCCCGGATCATGGAGAAGGGCTTGTGAGGCTCAGGTACGTTCATGGCGGGCAGGGCCTCCTGTTTGAGTCTTGACGTCACGTCGGGGGCGGTCCCCTGTACTCACGTTCCGGCGCATCCGTTTTCAATGCCTGGCTGATTTCTTCCTTATGGCGCTCAGTGGATATCTCGACGGCAATGGCGGCGGCCTGCCCGGCGGGCATGCCTTCTGCCCGGCGTTCGTATTCCTCCTCGCCGCGGTCGTCTCGTTCCCTGATCTCTGCATCGAGCGCCTGCTCCTGCTGTCCGGGCAGTTCGACGCGCAACTCCTCGATGAGCATCAGCAGTGCCGCTGCCAACGGAAGGGCGAGCAGGGCTCCGACAACGCCCAGCAGGACGCTTCCCGCCAACAGTGAAAAGAGTATCACGGATGACGGGAGACGCAAGGCGCGACCGTAAATCCGGGGGATGAGAAAGCGACTCTCGAACGTTTCGTAGCAGAGCATCAATACGAGCACGACGACAAGCACCTCAGGTCCGCGGGGCAGCGCTGCCATCACGGCAGCGCCGACTGAAAGCAGGGCACCTATGTAGGGGAGTACATCGACGATCCCGGCGAACACCGCTATGGCAAGGGCGCTTGAAACACCGCAGGCTTTCAGGAGGATGAACACAAAGACGGCCATGAGAGCAGAGGTGATCACCTGGCCGCGGATGTATCCACCGACGATGGTTTCCAGATTCAGCATGATCCGGGACAGCCGGATGTGGTGTGTCATGGGAACAACCAGGAAGAGGCCTCCCCGCAGCCGGTCGCGGTCGATCATGATATACAGTGCAAGGAACAGGGAGCTCAGGACATAGGCGAAGATCGCAATGGCCCGTGAGGAGTATTCGTAGGCACTCGAGGCGGCCATTCTTACGAGGTCGCCGGAGTGTATCTTGCGAAGCAGCTCTGACAGGGGGCTGGTCAGCTGGGAGCCCGCCAGCCATTTTGCCAGATGTGACCGCAAGACCGGTTCCTGATCCATAAGATCCGTAATCTGGGCTATGAGTGCTGGAACCGTCATCGAGAGGATCAGGCCAGCCGCTGCCATGAGTGCGGTGAAAACCAGTGCGATAGCGAGACCTCTGCGCATTCGCCGCTCTTCAAGCCAGCGGACGGCAGGGCTCATGGTACCGACGATAACAAGAGATGCCACGAGCACAAGGACCACCGGCAGAAGGCGGTTGAACACCCAGAGGCCGCCTGTCAGGGCCAGCAGCAGGATGATGGTGCCGGGAGACGGCTCGAAGCGGATAACGCGGGGACGGGATTCCTTTGGAGCGGATTCGGTGAGTCCTTGAAGTATCATCCCCGAACCTCCTTTACCGTGGAACACGTTGACGTCATTTCAGGTACAGCATCTTGTAGAGATCAACAAGC
The DNA here is from genome assembly GCA_016720395.1 of Geobacteraceae bacterium. Taxonomy (GTDB): domain Bacteria; phylum Desulfobacterota; class Desulfuromonadia; order Geobacterales; family Pseudopelobacteraceae; genus CAIPTY01. The sequence continues at coordinate 418,456 of JADKKR010000002.1, forward strand.
TCCTGCCGATCAGCCTTCACAACCTGGTCTTGCCGCACGGCTGTCTCACCGTATGCGGCAGCCAGGCGTACAATCGTATTCAGGTAATTGCTGTCGTAGAGAGTGGTTCGTTGCAGTTCCGGTTTCATGGTGCTTTCTCCGTTGTTGTTTCAGCAGTGGTATCTGTTGTGCCTGATTCTGCTCTGTTCCGTTTTCAGCGTTTGCCCGGCCCGGCCAGTTCTTTTTCAAAGCTGGGCAGGATCGCCTTGAAAAAAGCATTTTTAATGAGTTGACCGACGATCTGCCAGGTACTGGTTTCCGGACTTCCCACCGGCCCCGAGATATCGGCCTTGGTGGCAACCTCATGTTGCGACCTGTTTTTCAGCAGCATGGCGACTCCGCCGACCATCATCTCGTAGGCCTGATGAAGGATGCCCTGATCCTTGTCCGTGCGCCGGTCATAGACCTTCATGCCCTTGAAGAACGGTTTGATATAACCGGTAATAGCGTGATTGTTTATGTGCAGCTCGGTCACCAGGGAAAAGATTCCGGCGGAAACATCAAAATCTCCGTAGGAGCGCAGCACATCGTTCATCGTCGTCAGGCGGGTCTCCCCGATCTTGACGAAGAGATCGAAATCAGGCCCACCCTTTTCCGGCCGGAAGTCAGCGGAGGCCGTCGTAATGCCGCTTCCCATGAATTTAGCCTTCAACTGCACATGAGCAGGTCCCCGGGCAAACTGATTGGAAAAGTTGCTCATCCGGAAATCGGTATCGGCCAGGTATACGCGGTAGGGTTTGCTGACCGCCTTGTTCACCATACCGAGGGTACACCCGGTCAGGTTCACCTGATCGGCGCGGAGCAGAAGGCCGGGCTTGTTGCTGAGCTCCCGTGCGGCGTGTCCGATTTCGCGCGCCCGTTTTTTCTCAACGCCGGCGGTTTTTTTCGAATGGATATAGTCCATGCTCATCCCCTGGATCGAGAGATTCTCCAGGTGGGCGGTTTTTGTGTTTGGCGCATACTCGGCTTCGCCTGCAGCCTGGAGAACGCCGCCGTGCAGGGAAAGGTTCGAGCGGGCTGCCATGGATTTGAAATAATCCAGCGGTACCTTATCCAGTGTTATGCGGCCCTTTAGTCCCGGATACGGTTCTCCGAGGAAATTTGCCTTTCCGTCGATAGTGCCGCGGCCGCTGTCAAAGATCGCCGTGTCAAGGTGAAACGAGGAGGGGTAGACCTGGTCCGGCAGGTGGATGTTGCGAATATTGGCCGCCTTCAGGTTGAGATGGCTCAGGACGAGCGGCCGGCCCGGATCCGTATCGATATAGGTGATGCTGGCGTCCTTGATGGTAACGGTATTGAATTTAAGAGGATAGATATCCGCCACCGCCTGCTGCCATCCGCGCTCTTTGAGCGGAATAGCGCCTGCCGCCTCGCTGCGCAGCTGTATTAGATTGATGTTGATGTCAGGCCGCGTCAGTACCGCCTCGGCAACCAGCTTTCCTGAGAGGATCTCGCGCCAGTGGACCGTGGCCTTGATCTCGGGAAAATGGACGACAGGCGGATCCGGATGTGCCTGCTGCGAAACTGTCAACCCTTTAAGGGTCAGTGAAAGCCCGATCAGCTGGAAATGGGCACCCGGAAGCCGGGCCGAATATCCTTTCAGATTCCGGTTTATCCTGCTTTCCATGATTCTGCGAATGGGCTCATCAAGGAAAAATGACGCTATATAAAGAAAAACAACAAGTGCGACCGGGATACCGACACCCCAGCGAAGTATTCTGGAATCCCGAAGGTTTTTAACCCAGGGTTTCTCTTCTCTTTTTTCCCCCATTGAGCCTTCTTTCGGCAGAAAGCACCGCAATGCTCATCCTCTGCCGTGAAGATACTTCGCAACTAGCGTGCCAGAGAAAAGCCTGCTGCCGACCCGGGGCCAATGGTCTGATTGTACGGGGGAAAATACAAAGCAGCCGGGTGTCACCGGGATACTAAGCATGGCGGCATCTATCATATCTGGCATAACTGCTAAATATGACGGTTTGCCTTGGATCAGGCGGTCGCGCGTGTTGGGTGTTGTGGCAGATGAATGCTGGTAAATCAGCATCTTGAACATTTCGGACGCATTGGCTTGTTTAATGCTTTACTCAGACCGGTGTTACAAATCCCCTGGAGGTCGTTTCACATGAAAAATATTATAACCGCAGTAATCGCCACCTCGTCCAAGCCTTCAAAGTGCGAAAGAACAAGCCAGCAGTTAAAGCAAAAGCCGACCCTGTCAGCAAACCAAAGAGGCTGCACGAAGACTAAATCTGAACCAAAAAGCAAGGCAAAAAAATCCGAGCCAAAGAAGCAAAAGCAAAGGTAAAAGCTGAGCCCTGAAGGCGGTAACCAAACACCAAAGAACTGCTCCTGTCAAGTAACGTTGGGGCGGGCCCTTTAAAGCACGCAATTTCGAGGCGTCACATGTCCCTGCTTATTTATCTCATCGGCTGTGCCTTCGTTATCGGTGGCATAGCATGGGCCCTCGTTGTTGCGACAGTGAGTGCCGTCTACGTAATGATCACGGTCGTCATACTTGTCGGCATTGCAATCCTGACCGGAGTAGCCCGTACCCGCACCAGGGATTGATTTTGCTTGTAAGGGGGTAACCGTCATGTTCCACTGGCTGCGCGACCTGTCACGTGCCGAAGCGCGCGAACGCCCGTTCTCTGACGATTGGGAGGCGTATGCCCGCACGAACGTTGCCCACTACAGCATGCTCGACGATGCTGAACGCTCCGAATTGCGTGCGATGATACAGGTCTTTCTGGAGGAGAAGCAGTGGGAAGGCTGCGGCGGGCTCGTCCTCAACGACGAGATCCGCGTCACCATCGCGGCTCAGGCCTGTCTGCTACAGCTGGGACTGCCCCACGATTACTATCGCAACGTGGAGTCGATCCTCGTCTATCCCTCCACTGTCGTGCCGCCCGAGCACCAACCCGGCGTATTCGAGAGTGTGGGCATCCCGGTGCAGAATTCAGTCCCCATCCTGGGGCAGGCATTCAGCCAGGGCCCGGTAATCCTGGTATGGGACGCTGTACTGCGCGGCGCGCGACATCCGGAGCAGGGCCATAACGTGGTGTACCACGAATTCGCGCACAAGCTCGACATGCTTGACGGAACCGCAGACGGTACCCCGCCGTTGGTCGATCGTACCCAGCTTGATGATTGGGTGGCGGTCTGCTCCCGCGAATTCGAGAAGCTGCGCAGCCTTGCCGGCAAAGGCCACAAAACCTTCCTCGATGCCTATGGAGCCACGAACGAAGCCGAGTTTTTCGCCGTGGCCACAGAGGAGTTTTTCGACCGCCCGCATGCCCTACAGAAGCACGCCCCTGAACTCTACCATGTTCTCAGTGCCTACTATCGACAGGACCCGGCCATGCGGGTGGAGCACAACAGCCCTGCGGAAGCATGAGCGGGGTTAGGCGGTTGTTCGATATCAGTTGTGTACGACAGTGATCAAAGATTTATGAAGGCAGGTTTGTCTGTCTGCCAGACACATGACAAGGAGAATCAACATGGCTTATATCGGCAGGAGTGTTATTGCAGTACTGGTGTCGGGAATTCTGATGGCCGGCGTGTCCGGCTGTAAAAAAGAGGGGCCGATGGAGCGGGGCGGCAAGGAAATTGACAGAGCGGCCGAAAAAGCCGGTGACAAGATCGAAAGGGCCGGGGATAAACTCAAGGAATCGGTTAAATAGTTTCCATCCGGAAACTCCGGATGAGAAACTGTTGGTTTCTGATTCGGAAAGGAGGGATTTTTCGTTCTGGGCAGGAAATCAAGGGATTGCGCGGAGGCGTACACCGGTACGCCGCACAAGTAATCCCGAAGATTGACGCAGCCAGGGCGAAGAAGAACCCTTTCCGGACAGAAACTAAATAAGATTCAGGGGCGGGGGATGCTTGAGCCGGACTACGGTTTGATCTGCCCCTGAAGGATCCTCTGGTTCCTCTGTTCCGCAGTCTTGTATTCCAGGTAGTCCTGCTTGTCAAGATCGCTGAGCTGTCTCCGGTAGCGGGCCGTAAGGTCGAACCACTCGCTGGTTCGCATGCTGAACCGGCTCTCTTCCGGGTGGCGCATCGAATCCATGACGGACTGGATCGCGAAAAAGCAGCGGACGGCGTTGCGCTCGACCGCACCGCGCGGGCCGCCGATATAGACCGGGGCTCCGCTGCTGTCCGTTCCGGTCACCGAGAACCCCACCTTGTCCCTGCCGAGCGTCGCAAAATAGATCCGTGTCGCCAGGCGCAGCGCACTGCTGTCGCTATAGGTATAACTGACGTGGATAAACGTTCGTGACCTGTCAAGGGGCAGGCCCTTGACCCGTATCCTGTGGTTTCTCGTGCCGTAGGGCCCTTCATCTGCATGGAGTGTGATATCCAGGTAGTCATGCTGCCGGTCGGTATTGGGTAGATTGAAGATGATCCGGCGTGCATCCTCCGGAGACTGATAGACCTTGCGGCCGAGGTAGAATGTCAGCAGCCATGAGGCCTGCAGCTCCCGTGAGGTGCAGGCCTTGACATTGGGAAAGAGCGCTACGATATCGCACCAGTTCGCCGGGACCCTGAGTGTTTTGACAACTCCGCTGAACGGGTGGTCGAAGATTCCGTAGACGTCCACATGCACCCTGTCATCCTGTTCAAAAGACTCCACAACGAGGGGAATACCGAAACTGTTTGCCGCCAGTCCGGACGAGTGCCTGTGGTAGCTCTGCAGCAGGTCATCTGCGCCCTGGCGCGGTTTTTCGGCAGTCGGGGCTGAACCGGCAGAACCGGGGAAGCCCACTGCAAGGATTATCAGGAGACATCCCGAAATAATGAGGATCGTGCGCATCAAAGTCTCTTTCATGGGTTCCGGGGTTACAGCCAGCGGACGAACAGGTTCACAAACCACTCCCTGATCCTGGGCAGATACGGCCTTTTTTCCCACTCCTCCCAGAGGACCTGCCGGGAGTTGGCCAGGTCCCCGGCAAACATAGCCTCCATTTCCCCGGCAAAATCGCGACCCAGCATCACCGCATTGACCTCGTCATTGCTCAACAGGCTCAAATAATCCATGTTTGTCGACCCGACCGTCGACCAGACCCTGTCGATAACCGCAGTCTTGGCATGCAGCAGTGACGTGCCGTGCTCGTAGATCTTGACCCCTGATTTCAGCAGCCCTGAATAATGATAACGCTGGGCATGGAATGCCAGTTTTGAATCGGTAATCCCGGGGAGGATGATCTTTACATCGACGCCGCGCCCGGCAGCATCGCTCAGTGCCTTTACGATCTGGTCGTCCGGGATGAAATAGGAGTTCGTCATGTGTATCGTATGCTCTGCAAATGTGATGGCCGACACATACACAATGAACGGGATCCTGTTGGTCTCTCCCGGTGTGCTGCCGACCACTCGCACCAGGGTGTCGCCTGCCTCGGCCGGGGCAGGGAAATAGTTGCGCTGTGTGGGTTTCTCCCCCTTCTGCTTCATCCAGGTATCCAGGAAGAGCTTCTGGAGCTCAGCCACGGCAGGACCCTTTATCTGTATGTCCGTGTCCCGCCAGTGGACGGGAGCCGCTACGTTTCTTTTCCGTTTGAGGGGACTGCTGGAATATACCTTGCTGATATTGATGCCGCCCATGATGGCGACTCTGCCGTCGATTATCAGGATCTTGCGGTGGTCACGGTGTGTCAGCCCCCAGGTCTCCCGGCCGGACAGCGGATTCAGCGGATTGAAGCCTACCACCTTTATTCCGCCATCCTCCAGCCGCTGGAAAAATGCAGCGGGAGTTTTCATACTTCCCAGACTGTCGTAGATGATGTTGACCTGGACTCCTTCGGACTGTTTTTTCAGCAGCAGATCGGCAAATTTACGGCCTGTCTCATCATCTTCAAAGATATAGCTTTCAAGGTTGATATGGTCCCTGGCTCCCTTTATGGCTTTGAACATTGCGGCATAGGCCGCCTGGCCATCGGCGAGCAGGTCGACCCGGTTGCCTTTCGTCAGCGGGCTTTCGGTAACCGATTCCACCACGGTGGTATGGCGTTCCAGCACATCGGTCGGGTCGACGGATTGTTTCAGTTCTTCCATGACGGCCATACTCTTCCGGGGGGACAGCACTCCTTTGGACGAAATGATCTGAAGATGCCCCCGGGCAGCCGGCGCATCAAGGATCATGTCTGAGACGTTCGGCAGACTCGCGCACCCACTGCAGATGCACAGGATGAATGTGGACAGGGAGAATGCAGTTAACAGTCGGATGATTTTCATGTGGTTACCTCATCAATACCGTAGCATCGTTCGGATAAAGACAGTAATCGCAAAGAGAAAGGCCGGGAATACGTCTGATGTTATTGAAAAAACCCGCCGGAGCGGGTCTTTACTTTACGTGAGATACCCAGCCGGCTGACACGCAGGCCGATTTTCACCGGGCCTGCACTGCCGTAGCTGACTAATTGAAGAAATATCTTATGCCGAATGTTGTTGACAGGCTGGTCGGGTCGAAATCCCCCTGTTTGCCCGTCGGACCTGTGATGTCCGTATCCGGGGCAACAACCAGTTTGGCTTCGGTTGTCAGGGCCAACTGTTTTGTGATGAAGTAGTCAAGTCCTGCACTGGCATGGACGCCGACCGTTGTATCGACATCACGCCCCTGGTCGGCATCAATGAGCAGAAGGTCAAGGCCGCCACCCAGATAGGGAACCAGTTTTGGCTGTGCAAGCATGAAACGGTACTGTGCACCCAGCGAGAGATTGGTTACACCGAAATCGCCGTTGTTAGAGCCGTATGCACTTCGGGTTACGTCAAATTCTGCTGCAAAGTTATTGTCTATGCCGTAGATCAGGCCGCCACCGCCGATGAATCCCGCATCGGTCTCTACGTTATTGCCGTTGATTTCATTGTCTGAATTGATCACAAAGCCGATTTTTCCGGTTACGCCGATTTTACCCTGGATGCTGTCGGCTTGTGCCGGAACGGCTGCCAGGGAAAGGGTTGCTGTTGCGCAGGCAAGTACAATAAGTTTTTTCATAAATGTTCTCCCGTTAAAATCTGAGTTGTCGTGCAGGTTGATCTTTATGTGACTGCGGTCTCAGCGGCAATCACAGGCGGAGTCCACGCCGGAGCATACATCCCGGTTCAGCTATTTTCCGAGAACATGCTTGACCTGGCCGACTTTTTCCTGTACCTGGCCGGCCAACTTCTCAATGGTGCCTTCGGCCCGCAACTTCGGGTTGTCGCCGAGTTTACCGGCGGCCTCCTTGAGTGTGCCCTTCACTTCATGAAACGTTCCTTCTGCCTGGTCCCTGATGCTCGATTTCATGGTACTTCTCCTTTAGCAGTTGGCGTTGTGCAGAAAGCATGATGCAGCCCATGTTCTGATACATATGAGTAAGGCAACTAGCGTGCCATGGCCGTGTTGCGGAGACATGATGCGCAACTTATTGATTAAAATAGACAAATTGATGCAGGATTGCGAGGTGGGCTGGTAAGGCCGTCAGCATAATCCGTCAGGTGTGACATAACTGCCATATCTAACGGGTGCTGCTGATGCCTGCCGGGCCCGTATCTCATGCCGATCTGGCATTACTGGCGGGTCAGCCCGAATGTCCGCCCGATGAGTGAGATCCCGATATAACCGCGCAGGGCGAGCCGGCCGGGAGATTTCAGCTGCATGTTGCACTTGTAGCTCCTGCCGGTTTCGGGGTCGTAGCAGATGCCCTTCACCCAGCGGTTGTTCCCTTTTGCGGTCAGACCCTTCATAACCTGCAGACCGAGGATCTTCCGTGTTCTCAGAGCCGGGTCCGGATTTTTACGGTCAACCTTGATCGTGCCGACCGGCCCGTCCTGACTGTCGATGTAGCTGGGCACCTTCAGCCAGACGATCTTTCCACAAATCTTATCGCCGCAGTGAAACAGCTCCAGCTGTGAATCACCCCCTTCGGTTTTCCACAGACCGAGTACGTCGCCCGGGACCGCTCCAAAGGCGGTTGATGCAGTCAACAGGATTGCCGTCAGTAGTGCCGCTGTCTTCATGTCGCTCCCCTTTATTCTGCCCCTTTGCTATTGCTGAGGCTTGCTGCAGGACTTCAGTTTCCCGTTTTCAAAGAGCGAGATCTGTTCCCGCTCTGCACAGGCTTTTCCATCAATCTGGATTTTTTTGGAAAGTTCGCAGCTGTCCAGTTTTCCCTTCTTATGGAAACTGACCTGGCTGAATTGATTGCAGGTGATCCTGCCGTACTCGTAGTACTTGCTTGTGACGCAGCTTTTCAGCCTGCCGGTTTCATACAGGGTCATCGGAGCATACTGATTGCACGTGACGCCGTTGATGGTGAAATATTCCCGGAGTGTGCATGTCTTTAACTGACCGTTGGGATAATAATCGGTTTCAGAACCGGGGTCGCACAGTGATTGATCTGCAGCCAGGCAGGTACCGGCACCGGTCAGGAATATGACGCTCAACATGAGTATGACGTACTTCATACAATCCTCCCTTGTTTATACGGCTGGAATTGGTTTTTTACTCTTCTCGTTCCAGATCGGATTTTTCCTGTCGTCGGGGATGCAGTGGGCGCCGCTGCGTAGGTCGGTTTTTTGTCATGGGCAAACGGGCACCACCAATTCTCAACTATTTCGACAAGATATACAGCGTACTTGAAGAGCGCAACACTCATCGGGCAATAGTGCTTGCAGTTTAAAACCCAGAAGAAGCGGTAGTGCGCCGGATGAAACCGTGAAATATTGATGGTCGGCTGCTCATGATTGCCATAGCGATGGGACACCCAGGACGGGACAAATTCCCCGTAGGATTTAATCTCCATGCCGCCGATGAATTTCAGATGCGCCCTGATCAGTAAAACCCCCATGACCACGAACGGTACGGTTGTGAGTATGGGCAGATAGATCAGAGGGACACCCAGGATCACTTTCCACAGGGGTTGCTTTACATAGTTGCAGCCGATTCGTACTCGATCCATAGATCCCCTTTTTCACGTATTGATCGGATGGTGAATCCCGGGACCTCCTCAGGTCTTGAATCCTGCGAATTCCTTCCCGGGCTGTTCGTCAGGTGCGCGCCTGAATTCTACGATGACCTGGGCCCCGAACAGGAGGATGAGCGCAACGACCTCGATACTGAGCAGGGCCACAACCGTTATGGTAATGGAGCCGTAAATCACATTTACCGTGGATATGGTCGCGTAATACCAGATCAGCACCCGGCGGGTTATCTCCCACAATACCGCGGCCGTTATCCCGCCGATCAGCGCGTGGCGGTAACCGACCCGCATCACCGGCATCACCAGATAGATGGAACTGAACATCAGTATCTCGCCGACTATCCCCAGAATATAGAGTGCCACCCAGATCGCGTCCCCCAGGTCCAGGCCCCAGCCGAGTATTGTCCAGTGACGGCTGTCAACTGTCTCTATGGCGCCTACGACAAACGACACCAGTATAATCCCCAGTCCCATGGCGACGATGTACAGATAGGGAATAATTGCGGAGATGATGTATCTGCGCGGTTGAATCACGACCCTCTGAAAAAAGATCACCGACATGGCGTTTTCCAGCATGCTAAAGGCGGTGGAGCTGAAAAATAGCATGCCGAGAAAACCGAGGATACCGACCACCTTGCGGTGCTCAAGGAAATACTGGACCTGTTCGGTCAGTGTTGCCGCATAGCCGGGGACCAGCATTTCCAGGTACATGGACAGGGTCAGGATCAACTGCTGCTCTTCGATGAAATTGGTCAGCACAATCAGGGCGATGATGGAGAGCGGTACAATCGATAGCAGGGTATAGTAGGCGATCGCTCCGGACAGGAGCAGCCCCTGGTTGCGCATAAATCCTTGCACTACCCGCATGAGGAAGCCGAAGAGGCTGCTCGCCATCTGATATGTCGTACTATTTCTGTCCATGATCGGAGATGACATCCATAGCGGTAAGGGAGTGTTCGGCTCGAGACTGTGCCGGCTTAATCACGCGGGTCTCAGTGCATTCGACTTCTGCATGTGTGTTTGACATGACCATAACCTGTATTAAAAAATCGTACGGTCAAACCCGGAGCCCTACTGCAGAGTTCCTTGCCGGTCTATACAACGGCACCGAACAGTCTGCCGACCCCCGCCGTGATCCCCATGGCCAGTGCCCCCCAGAAAGCGACCCTGGCCGCGCCCCTGTAAACGGATGCGCCGCCGGCATAGGCCGCGGTTCCCCCGAGGATGACCAGCGTAACGAGTGCTGTCGCTGCCGAGGTTTCGGCCACTCGGGCTGCAGGGGCCAGTAGTGCTGCTGCGATTGGAACGATCGCCCCGGCAACGAAGAAGACCGTCGAGGCAAGCGCGGCCTGCATCGGCCGGGCCCGCAGGGTCTCGGTTATGCCAAGTTCATCGCGGGCGTGCGCCCCGAGGGCATCCTGAGAGGTAAGCTTTTCCGCAACGAGTCGTGCCAGTGGCTGATCGAGTCCCCGGCTGACATAGATCGCGGTCAATTCCTCCAGCTCGCGTTCCGGTTCCAGCTCCAGTTCGTGTTTCTCTTTCGTGATGTCTGCCTCTTCAGTATCGGCTTGCGACTGAACCGATACATACTCCCCTGCCGCCATGGACATGGCGCCGGCCACCAGCCCGGCCACACCGGTCAACATGATGCTGCCCTGTGGAGCGCCGGCTGCGGCTACTCCAACGACCAGGCTGGCAATCGAGATGGTCCCGTCATTGGCACCCAGCACGGCGGCACGAAGCCAGCCGATCCTGCTCGATCTGTGCAGCTCCCTGTGAATGTGCGGCATCATCAAAGCCTCCCGTTGTCCTGTGGCAGGGTAAAACGGTGCAGTGGTTTACGGGTTTTCTGTCCGGTCTTTCGTTAATCGGTTGAGAAGACGGAGTTGTTCCTGCTGAATTGAAATCAGTTCGCTCCACTGCGTGTCCTTCAGCAGATCTATTTTCTCGTGGAGCACCATTATCTCAAGCTCCGCCTTCAGGTTTACCTCGTAGTCATGTTCCGCACTCATGCGGTCCTTGTAGGCCTGGCGGTTTTGCGACATCAGGATTATCGGTGCCTGAATAGCGGCAAGCATGGATAAAAACAGATTTAGCAGGATGTACGGATAGGGATCGAAGGCCTCACTGCCGAACCTGATCAGAAGAAATGAATTCAGCAAAATCCAGACAGCCAGCACCGCCGCAAAGATCGATATGAAGGTCCAGGAGCCGCCAAAGGCGGCCACGTTGTCGGCCAGCCGCTGGCCGAACGTCATCTGTTCGGTAAAGTCATCAGAGACATTTCTCGCAATGTGGGTCCTCTCGGCGAGATGATGGGCCACATGTTTTTCCTGCGAGCCGAGTTGCTCATATTTCTTGCGGAACAGCTTCTCCGATAAGGTGACTTCATCCTGCTTCATCGTGCTGTCCTTTGGGGTGAAAACTGACCAGACTCCGGGCATGCCTTCCAGCAGACAGACTCTGCAGGGTCTGCCCGCCTGCCGCGGTTCCTCAAGAACCACCTAGATCCCGGTAATCTCCTGCACCTTAAGGTCAAGGTCATCGATATTGATCCGCATTGCCCCGCTGTCAGCCTGCTCGGCACGAATGACGCCTTCTTCGACCCATTTCAGGATCAGAGCAGTATTTTGAGGCGGCATCTTCAAGCGTGTACCAGGTTACTCCCAGTGACATGGCGTTCTCCTTTATGATCGGGCATTCCCCGGAATAATCTCGTCAGGGTCAAAACCGGTACCGGTCAACGGCAGATAGATCCTGAAGGTCGTCCCTTTACCCGGTTCGCTGTCGACATCGATATGGCCGTTATGCTGTCTGATGATGCTGTACGCGATCGAAAGGCCGAGGCCTGTGCCCGTGCCGTTGTCGGAGGTGAAAAAAGGTTCAAAGATCTTCCGGGCGATTTCCCGGTCCATGCCGGTGCCGTTATCCGTTACCGAAAGCATGGCATATTTTCCCGTTTCACCGAAGCCATGGAGCCGTATGAAGCCGTTATCAATATCGACCGCTTCGATGAGTATCGACAACCTGCCGCCGCCGGGCATGGCGTGCCGGGCGTTGGTGGCCAGGCTTATGATTACCTGCTCCAGCTGGCCTCTGTCGGCGGTTACCTCCAGGCGCTGCTCACTGCAGGCTATTTCCAGATGTATCCCCTCACCGGTTACCATGCTCAGGAACGATTCCACATCCCTGATGATTTCATTGACATCCACCGGCAGGGGATTGACCGGCTGCATACGGCTGAAGTTGAGCAGACTCTTGGTTAGATTTGCCCCCCGGTCGGCCGCTGCGATAATCTGGTCCAGATTGACCCGCAGAGGATCGTCCGCCGTCATGTTCATTTCCGAACAGGCACCGTAGCCTACGATCACGTGGAGGATATCATTGATATCCCGGGCAATCCCTCCGGCCAGCAGAACGACCGTCTCCATCTTCTCTGCCTGCATAAGATGCGCCTCCAGGTTCTTGCGCCCGGTAATGTCGATCAGGGCGAGGCGGAATTCCTGCCCCGAGGCGGTGGCCATGGCTTCGATCTGCACGATGACCGGCTGCTTTCTCTTGTTCAGCAGCACAAGTTCGCACGACTCCTTGATCCGGCCGGTAAGGACCGTGTCAAGAAAAACGGCGAAGGCCGTGCGATCAGCAGCAGCGACGAATGTTCCGAACTTCCGGCCGATCAGCCGGCAGCGGACACCACCGAGAAGGCTGGCCCCGGCAAGATTAACGGCACTGATCTCGCCGGCGTGGGTCAGGGTGATGTAGCAGACCGGAGCGAAGTCGTAGAGGTCGGTATATTTCTCCAGCGCCGTTTCCAGTCTGTCCCTGGTCTGAAGGAGCTCGCTGTTCTGCATCTCCAGTTCAACCTGGTGAACCTGCAGTTCATGAAGCAGTCGCATCGGTTCATCATCCAGCCGGGAAGCGTCCGCTGCAGTCGGGTTTAATGTGAGCTGCTGTTCTGCACGGCATCGCAGCTTGTCGGCTGCTTTCGTGCGTTTGACGGTTTTCATAGGTATGTCTTTCCCTCCAGCATCAAGCTGCAACCTGCCACCTACGAAAAGTTCTGATGCGGGCGGCCCTTGTCCGTGCGGCGCAGCCCACCTGTTGCCGCTGCACGTCCGCTGCGATTCAGCGAGACCGCAGCAGGCTCTGCTGCAAGCCGGTGTGCTGTGCGTGCAGACAGAGTGCGTCTCAACTATTTGCCAAACACCTTCTTGACCTGACCGACCTTTTCCTGAACCTTGCCGGTTATCTTTTCAACGGCACCTTCAGCCTTCAATTTCGGATTATCGGTCAGTTTTCCTGCGGCCTGCTTGAGCGCGCCTTTAACTTCGTGGAATGTTCCTTCGACCTGGTCTCTCGTGCTTGATTTCATTGTGGTCTCCTTGTCATGTGGGTTACGTGCGCTGACCGTAGGGTCAGCGATGATCACCATGATGTCCGCCGTGATTTCCTCCGCGGTTACTTCTGCCTCCGCCGCCGGGGCCGTAGCCGTCCTCTTCCACCACCCATAAACAGCCCGATAGTGCCGAGGCGATCAGAACCAGAATTGCCAGTTGTGCCACGCGTGATTTTTTCATCGATCATCCCTCCTTTTGTATGGTGCCGGATACCTTCAGCCTGCTGCGTGAAAGATCGGGTCCTGAAAAATGCAGGCTTGCATTCAGCAGGCATCGCGACCGGCTCCACGATCTGTCAGGATCATACTTCGCAACTAGCATGCCAGTGAAAACCTGCGGGTATCGGGAGTGGAACAGCCTGATTATACGGGGGAAAATTTAATGCAGCGGGTTGGCAGGAGAAAAACCGTCAATTTAAACCGTCATCTTCAACATAACCATCATATATGACGAGTGCCGGCACCCGCCACGGCAGCGGGTTCATCTAGTTCGCAGCGTGCCTGAGGACACCGTTGCCGCCGGGCAGGCCTGCGGTCTGTCCCGGCGGAACGTTCAGCGGCCTGCTCCACGATTTCTGCCGGATCAACGTTTCGTAACCCTCTGCAAACTGACGCTCCAGCATCCTGAATGCCCTGAGAACAGCCGGATCGAAGTGCTGCGGCATGCTGCGGCCGTCTCCCTCGAGAATGATCCGGCAGGTGGTTTCGTGGTCGAAGGCAGGTTTGTAGCAGCGGGCGTTGCGCAGGGCGTCATACTGGTCGGCCAGGCTCAGGATGCGCCCCTCGAGCGGGATCTGTTCGCCGGAGAGACCATAGGGGTAGCCGCTGCCGTCGAAACGCTCATGGTGGCTGAGAGCAATCCGTGCTGCCATGCCCATGCGGTGATGGCCGCCGATAATCTCTGAGCCGTGCACCGTGTGCATCTTCATTTCCTGCCATTCATCGTCGGTCAGTTTCGCGTTCTTCTTCAGAATGGCCGGTGAGACATGGATCTTGCCCACATCATGCAAGGCCGCCTGAATACGGATCATCTGCACAAATTTTTCGGGCAGGCCGAGCTGTCCGGCAAGCAGGGCACAATAGGTGCCGACCCTCAGGATATGATCCCCGGTCTCCTCGTCATTTGCTTCCGATGCCCGGGCCAGGGCAAAGACCGTGTATTCGAAGGCGGACTCCGTGTCCCTGACCTGCGATGCGAGTGATTTCAGGAAGAGGCTCTGCATGACGACGCTGTTCAGCACGGTCGCATCGAGCGGGGTGACTTCGCGACCGTAATTAAGGGCGATCAGGCAGAAGCTGTCGTTGGAGTATCTGACCAGATTGAAAACCGGGATCGATTGTTTTTTAAGTTCTCCCACAAGCGTCGATGCGGCCAGCTCCGCATCCGTTTCATTATAATACACCACGATCGGAAGAGCGTTGTCGGAAAAGGCCAGCCTGCGGTCCAGATCCATGCTGATGGCGCTTTTTTCGGTCGCGGCCCGGCTGGAATCATAGCGCAGCCAATGGGAGCTGCCTGCCTGATCGACCATGCCGATGACCACGATCTGAGGGCTGTCTTTAAGATCGAATCTGCTTCTGATGATCTGCTGCACGATGCTGTCGATCTTTTCCTGAAAATCGAAATTGGCAGGATCGAAGTTGATGATGATCTGTTCGCCAAAGGCACTCAGCTTGGCAATGTCATGGCAGGCGGAATTGAGCCGGTCATTCAGTCCTTTGACATGCAGGAGCATCTTTATCCTGGCCAGCACTTCGGCGGCGTCAAACGGCTTGGAGATGAAATCCTCGGCCCCGGCCTCGATTCCCCGTATACGATGTTCCGTGTCAGCGAAAGCGGTGATCATGACGACCGGTATATTGGCGTGAAGTTCATCCGACTTGATCCGGCGGCAGACCTCGAATCCATCCATCCCCGGCATCATGACATCCAGAAGGCAGATGTCGATCCGTTCCGTCCGGATCTTCTCCAGCGCCTGCGGGCCATTCACCGCCGCGATGACGTCATATCCCCGCGGCGTCAGCATGGCATCCAGCAGGCTCAGGTTGAGATGCTCGTCATCGACGCACAGTATTCTCGGCTTGCTGTGGTTCATGTCTGTTCCCCGGGAGCCAGCCACTGCTGGACCAGCCCGGGCAGTTCCCGGGTGCTGATCGGCTTGGAGAGGTATCCGTCGAATCCGGCCGCCAGGAATTTTTCACGGTCACCCTGCATGGCAAAGGAGGTCAGGGCGATGATCTTCAGTCCGCTGGTCGCCGGATCTCCCTTCAGTATCTGGCCGGCGGTCATGCCGTCCATGCCGGGCATCTGGATGTCCATCAGAATCAGATCCGGCATCAGGTCACGGGCCAGAAGCACCCCGTCCTTCCCGTCAGAGGCCACCGCGACGTCGTAGCCGTGGAAGGTCAGGATATCCCTCAGCAGGATCATGTTGTTCGCGTTGTCTTCTATGATCAGTATCCTGTGCGGCATGGTGATGGTTACCCCCTCTGTGTGACAGGCATTCTGTCTGCAACGGCGCTTTCCACCAGCCTGATGAACTCATGCGATGACAGGCTCCCTTTTTCCGCTATCCGCCAGACCTTTCCATCCAACCGGGCCCGGTCGGCAGCCGAGAGGTCCATCGCGGTCAATACCAGGATAGGGATATTCGCGGTACACTCCCCTTTGTGCAGCCGGTCGGCAAGTTCGAAGCCGTTCATGCCGGGCAGGAGCAGATCGAGGACGATCAGATCCGGGGCGGCATGCAGTGACATCTCCAGACCGTTCATCCCGTTGCTGGCCTGCAGCACCCGGTATCCCCTGCCCAGCAGGGAGTTCCCCATGGCGGCCATGGTCAGCGGTTCGTCATCGATCAGCAGAACAGTTGCAGAACTGTTTTCAGTGGTGGACTCCCTTACGGTTTCCTGTGAAAGCGGAATCGTGAAAATGAACCGGCTGCCCTTACCCAGGGCGCTTTTGATCCAGATCCTGCCGCCGTGCAGTTCCACCAGCTGCCTGGTCAGCGCCAGCCCAAGGCCGGTGCCTTCATATTCCTTGGTATAGACCGACTCCAGCTGGGTGAAGGCATGGAACAGTTTCGGGATATCCTCCTTCCTGACGCCGATGCCGGTATCCGCAACGGTGATCTCCATGAAATCGCCGTCCCGCACGGCACTCACGTTGACCGCCCCCCCTGCCGGGGTGAACTTGACCGCATTCGAGACCAGGTTGAACATGATCTGTTTCAGCTTCCTCTGGTCTGCCACAATCTGAACATCGACCTGCGAGGCAGGTTCCATATGGAGGTCGATACCGTCTTTGAGGGCTTTCTCCCTGAGCATCATCAGGGAGGCTTCCAGTGATTCCTGCAGTGAAAATTCGCTCAGCTCAAGCACCATCTTGCCGGACTCCACCTTGGAGAGGTCGAGGATGTCATTGATCAGGGAGAGCAGGTGTCTGCCGCTGGTCAGGATGTTTTTTACATATTCCTGCTGTTTCTCATTGATCGGGCCGAAGAGTTGGTCCTGCAGCACCTCGGAGAATCCGATCACGGAATTGAGCGGGGTGCGCAGTTCGTGGCTCATGTTGGCCAGGAAGTCGGACTTCGCGTGGTTGGTTTTTTCAGCCACGGTCCTGGCGCTCTCCAGTTCGAAGTTCTTTTCCTGCAGCACCTGGTCCAGACGCTTGCGCTCGGTGACGTCGCGCGCTGCGGCGAAGACGCCCTGCAGCCTTCTGTCACGATCGTAGAAGGTGGTCGCATTGAGTGACACCGCCGTTTCCTTGCCGCTCCTGGCGTGGGCCGTCAGCTCGTAGTCGGTGACCTTTTTTTCCCTCAGCACCTGTTTGATGCCGGCCTCGGCCCGTCCCTGATCGGTAAAGTTGTTCTTGAACGGAGCACCGATCAATTCATCACGCGTGCAATCGGTAAGTGCCTCCATCTGTTTGTTGACGTCGGTGATGATGCCGGAAGGATCGGTGGTCATCAGCGCGTCCATGTTGGATTCGAACAGGGAGCGGGTGTAGAACTGATGGTCGCGCAGTCGTTGACTGAGCTGTTGCTGTTCCGCCTCGATCTGCTTGCGGGCGGTGTTGTCGGTGCCGATCAGCAGGTAGCCGATGATGGTGTTTTGATTATCCCGCAGGGCGGTGACCGACACCACCGCCGGGAAGCGGCTGCCGTCCTTGCGGATGTAGGTCAGCTCGTAGATGTCCTCGATGCCGCGCGAGGCCTTGAAGACCAGGGCCTCGAAACCGGGGGTGATCGGGGTTTCCAGCTCAAGGCTCAGCGCTTCGGCGCGGGCGATAACCTCCCGGGGGTCGGAGATGTCGGCCGGCGTGATCTTGTTCATCACCTCGGCGGCCGTATAGCCCAGCATGCGCTCGGCGCCGACGTTGAAGATCTGGATGACGCCCTGCGCGTCAGTGGCGATGCTCGAGAAATTGGCGCTGTTGAAGATCGCGCTCTGCAGGGCACCCGCCTTGAGCAGGGCCTCTTCCGCCATCTTGCGGGCGGTGTTGTCGGTGCCGATCAGCAGGTAGCCGATGATGGCATCCTGCTCGTCGCGCAGGGCGGTGACCGACACGACTGCCGGGAAACGGCTGCCGTCCTTGCGGATGTAGGTCAGCTCGTAGATGTCCTCGATGCCGCGCGAGGCCTTGAACACCAGGGCCTCGAAACCGGGGGTGATCGGTGTGTCGAGCTCCAGGCTCAGGGCTTCGGCCCGTGCGATGACCTCCCGGGGATCGGAGATGTCGGCCGGCGTGATGGTGTTCATCACCTCGGCGGCCGTATAGCCCAGCATGCGCTCGGCGCCGACATTGAAGATCTGGATGACCCCCTTGGCGTCGGTGGCGATGCTCGAGAAGTTGGCGCTGTTGAAGATCGCGCTCTGCAGGGCTCCCGCCTTGAGCAGAGACTCTTCTGCCTGCTTGCGCACGGTGATATCTTCCATGCCCAGAAGGATAATGTGTGAGCCGATATTCTTGCGAAAGATCTGCCGGGCGTTGAGCAGGATGATCTTGCGGCCGATGCCGGGGAAATGATGATCCACCTCATACCCGTTGAACACGGTATTATGGGGGAGGATGTCCTCGAAGAGCGTCCGCAGTTTGGGGATGTCCCACTGGCGGTTGCCGAGGTCGTAGATGAAATTCCCGATTGTTTCCTCGAGAGTTACCTGGAAGGTTTCGTAGAAGCTCTGATTGGCGGTGATAATCCTCAGATCCGAATTCAGTACCACGAGCGGTTTGCGTACGGTCTCTACGATATTCTCGGCGTATTCCCGCGCATCCTGGATCTCCGTTTCCAGCTGTTTGCCGGCAGTGCCGTCGACAATCGACGAAAAGATATACCGATCCCTGTTTTCGACTGTGTCCAGCGTAACGCTCTGAAGCTGGCCGTAAATCCCGAAGCCGTCTTTCCTCGAGAGCCTGATGTCGCATTTCTGTATGCCCGGGCTCTGCAGGACACGTTCCAGATGGCCGGAAAAAATCTCCCGCCCGTCCGCATCTGCGATGAACGAGGCGAACTGTTTTCCTGCCAGCTGTCCCCGCTCTGTTCCCAGAAGCTGTGCGCCGGTCAGGTTTACCTCCATAATCCGGCCATGGGCATCAAAGGTGAAATAGCCGATGGGCGCAAAGTCATACAGTTCGCTATACTTGTTGCGCGATACCTCGATCTCTTCCCGGGCGTTTTTCAGCTCTTCGTTTTGCATCTCCAGCTCGATCTGCTGGCTCTCAAGTTCTTCCTGGGCCCGGCGCAGCTCCGTGTTCTGCAGTTCCATCTCGATCCGGTAGACGTCAAGCTCCTGGTCGAGCCTCTGAGGCTCTTTATCTGAAAGGTGCATATCTTTCTGGATTGCCATTGAAAACCTCGATTATCGCCTGAGATGCCGTATGCGTCGTCCATATGGTTGTCGCAGCCTTATGAAAAAAGGGTGCACCGAGATGCACCCTTTTCGCGTATCCGCTCAAAAGACACGTCAGCGTTCTGTAGGAGTTGCACCGGCCAGGCCGGATCCAGCTCCGGAGGCTGCGGATTCCCGCTACTCGATCGTCATCCGGTTCCGTACGCTTTTGACTCCGTGGATGTCGCTGACAAGTTTGCTGACCAGATCCTTTTCGGCGGTATTTTTGGCTTTGCCGCCTACGGTGACCACGCCGCGCTTCGTCCTGACCTTGGTGTTGAGGACACTCGTCGAACGGTGGTTCAACAGAGTCATGTTGACCTGGGCGCTGATGGAAGCGTCATCGATTTTCTGACCGATTGTCCGGGGAGCTTTATTAGGAGTCCCGGACACGGTCATATCGTTTTTGACATCTTTAACCCCGTCCACATCCCGGGCGTACTCAGTCGTCAATTCCTTTTGTGACTGACTGCCAGCTTCACCCCGCAACGTCACGATGCCGTCTTTGACGTCAACCTCGGTTGTGGCGGCGCTCACGCTGCGATGAAACAGGAGCGCGACTTTCACCTTATCGCGAAGCCACGCATCTGAGTTGGCGGTCGGTGCGGCACCTTTTACCTCCAGCCTGTTGTCCACACTCCTGACACCGGGCAGTCCCGACACCGTCTCCTGGGCCAGTGACTTATGGAAGTTCTCGGACACCATCCCCGTGAGGGTGACGGCGCCATTTTTGGACTGGATCTTGATCTCATCGGACTGAAGGTAGGTCTTGAACACATACGACTGCCTGGCAGCCGATTCGATGCGGCTGTCCGTCCCGGAGGCCCGGGCAGGCACGCTGAAGAGCAGTAGAGCGAATGCTGCCACCATGATACATACTGCTGAATAACCTGTTTTCATTGTCCATACTCCTTGTGGTGATACTTACTGTTGATGCTTCTTCATCGTCCGCTTTGAGGTTTTTTTCATATCCTTCTTCATGGCCATCATCTTTTTCATGCTTTTGAACTGGTCGTCGGTGAGCATGGACCGCATCTCTTTCATGGCCTTCAACATCTCCATATGATGGGCAGTTTTCATCTCGGCGGTTTTTTTGACGGCAGTGCCGGCCTTCTCGAGATCAAAATCCTTCACTTCCATGATCTCCATGAGTTCGATCTCTGCAATCTTCCGGTCAGCTTTGAAGCGGACCTGTTTTTTCTGCATCGAGCGATGGATGGAATTCATTTTCAATTTCTGCTCGTCGGAAAGGCCGATCTTGTCCGCATGTTCCAGGCACATGGCGGACATATCGCCCATATGATCCATATGGTCCATGGTTCCCATCTCCATCATATGGCCATGGCCTTCCCTGTGTTCCGTCATCTGTGACAATGCGGGCTGCGGCATGCTGAATGCCAGCAGTGCTGCAGCTGCGGCTGTTACGGTTATATACTGAATAGCTTTCATGTCAGATTCTCCTCGCAGGTGATGATTCTAGAAAAAGCATTTGAAACATAGAGAACACGGAGAACACGGAGTAAAATCTGAGAGTTGCATTCTGAAAAATGAGTTTTATGACTCATCAAAAGAAATACTGCTGTCTGTTTTAAGCTGTGATTTCTCCGTGTCTCCGTGTTATTGAACTGCCGTTTTTGATCTGCTGCTCCGGGATTACGACCCCAGAACCTTCTTGACCTCTCCGATTTTTGCCTGAACCTTGCCGGCAATCTTTTCACCGGTACCTTCGCCTTCCAGCTTTGGATTATCGCTCAGTTTGCCGGCGATCTCCTTGATGGCACCCTTCACTTCGTGCAGCTTGCCTTCTACCTGGTCTTTCGTGCTGTCTTTCATGGTGTTCTCCTGTGGTTGATCGGTTGACGCCGGCGGGTCCGGGCCCGGGCCGGCGGGGAAAAAGAGGGGAGGGGGGGGAAGAGAGAAAAAAGAAAAAAAAAAAAATTGGTGAAAATTATTCTTTACGGTTCCTGTTGCCGGCTGCTTGAAACCGGTTAACTTCGCGGCCGGCGATGCACCGCCTTTACCGAAAAATGATGGGCGGAAAAAACAGGCTGATGCCCGGTGGCGGCGGTGGTTCGTAGACGACCGGCGGCGCTACATACACCCGCTCCCGGTAGACGGTCCTCGTCCGGTACCCGCGATGACGGTTGCGCTGATATCTGCGCCCCCTGTTTTCGTAACGGCTGTTGTCATGCCGGTCCCGATTTTCATAATGGCGGTTCTCCTGCCTGTCACCGTGGTCTCTGGCCAGCGCCGGCGCCGCGTCCAAACTGGCGGTTATTACGGCTAACATGAGTCCCAGCATGATCCTGCCGCCTATGGATCTGAAATTCCATATACGTGATTTCTTCATAACGTCACTCCATTCCCGGATTGATTCTGATCGCCTGATTGGCGTCAATCTGTAGACCTGAAAAAAGCATTTGAAACACGGAGCAACAGAGCAACGGAGTAAAATCAAATAATATTCTTCTTGAAAAACCTTTTTTGGGACTCACTTGATTGGTGAATGCATAATTCTTCTGTAAGTCTTGGTTTCTCAGTTGCTCTGTGTTATTCGAACTGACTTATTCGGGTGGATGTATCACGATGCCGCTTACTTCCTCTTCTTTTTATCATGCCTGCCGGTCTGGAAGATTGTATCGGTGGTCTTTTTCTGCTCATCCGACATGCCGGCATAGAACGCCTCGAAAGGCGGGATGAATTTTCGCATCTGATTCAGGCGTAATTCGGTAATGTGGCTGTGGAATTTCATACGATCGACTGCGTTTGCAGTAGCGCTGATTTCCTGGCGCTCCTTTGCACCGGCGTCCATCTCTTTCGCATTTTCGCGCATCACCAGCGTAAGGTGATTCCAATCTGACTGCTGGGCCTCGGTGATCTTCAGCGCGGTTTGAAGATCCTTGATCTGGACCTCGGCGTGATCTACCGCGGAGGGCCTGGTCGCGGGCGGAGTTTTCTTTGCGACGGTGGCCGCAAGGGAAGGTGCTGCAGTGACGAGAAATATAGTCGAGAGAAACGTCACCATTACAACAACCAGTGCAGCCGGGAAAGCAACGTTAAAAGCATTTCGTTTCATGATCTGTCTCCTTGTGGGCGTAATCGTTGCGTCTGATGAAAAGCGCACGATTTTATGAAATCTTCCTCTGCTTCAGGACCTGACCGGACGCCGGATCTGACGATCTCTCAGAACCTCAGTCCGATATTCGCTGTGGCAATGAATCCGTCCAGCGGGAGATGCTGGCCGCCGAATGACGGCTCGGCCCAGATGTATTTCCCTTCGAGGCCGGCGAACATGTTCCTGCTGAAATTGATGTTGAAGCCTGCTCCGGCGTGAAATCCGTAGGTGACTTCGGTGGAGCCGTCAAAATTGCTGCTGGAGCCGTTGACCTCAAGATCGGTGATATAGGCCCCGATGCCGGCAAGACCGTACGGCTCGAAAGGCCCTAGCGGCAGGAAGACCTTGCCGGTGGCGATCAGTGGCATGACTCTCAGTTTCGTTTCGCCGGGCACGGTTGCGGGGTGCCCCCTGCTTTCAAAATAGCCGCCCCCCAGTTCCAGGGCCAGTATGGGCAGGAAGTAATGACCGATAGCCAGTTCACCTGCGAAGCCGGTTTTGCTGTCAAAGTGCTCTGTGTTGCCAGCGTTGAAATTGTCAAGGTCGAACGACATGCTGGGTGAATACATTCCGCCCTTGAGAACCACGTAGCTTGAAGGTGTGGTTGTGGTTTCCTCTGCGAATGCCTGTGAGGCGGTACCGCTCAAAGCGACTGCGAGAACAAGTAGCAGGATATTTTTTATTTTCATTACAACTCCTTTTGATGGCGATATGCTTCTTGAGTCTTGTTTTTCCAATGCTCTACGGATAGGTGTGCTGCGCTTCCGATGTCCCTCCTTTGATTGCCGTCCGGAATTCTGCCGGCCGGATGATGGTGAGGTGTCGCTCCGGAACCGCGTACGGTAGCGGTTACGTGGTGCAGTCCTGAACGGCTCCTTTTTTTTGAAGAGCCTGTTGAAGATTGCCGGGCATATTGATCAGTAAGGGTTCTACTCCGTTCAGCCTGGCACACTCCATCCATACGCCGAGTAACTGAAGGCCGTTGGCATCAACTGCACGTACCTGCGCGCAATCGATGCTCATATTGTTTCCGCCGCCGGATTTTATAAGGCGCAGGCAGGCTGCCATGGAATCAATGCCGCTGTGGGTCATTCCCGAGTAGGTGAGGTCGCCCTGCAGGTAGGCAGCTGAGCCTTTTACATAAATAACCATGCCGGTCTCCCCGATGCTGTGGCCATTGAAAATTATTAGAATGCTGTACAGGAAAGAGACAAGGCAACTAGCATGCCAGAGCTGCTGTTCGGGTATGGTGAGCCTAAGGGGCTTATTTTACGGGGAATACAGGAATGTGCACGTGTGGGATTATTGGTGAACCGTCAGGTGAAGCCGTCAGGTTTGACATTACCGTCATATGTGGCGGATATTCAGGGTGGGAGTGGCGTGCCGAAAATTGTATGTGCGCCCGGATTCGTCTTGACCGTGTAACCCGTGAGCGGTCGCCAGCCGTAGGAAAGGATAGAGCCGTCAGAAAATCCGGTAACCCTGGTATAAGGATTCCTCTTGATCGTAGAGCAGCGTATGGAGGGGGCGTTGGGCAACTTTCAGATGCCGGCCCGTTTCCGGTCGCCGGTTGCGTCCCGAACATCCCTGGGTCTCTATGACCGGCAGGGCGTTCATGACCGCGCTCCGGTAGAGGGACTCGAGGTCGTTTCGTGTGTTTTCGATTATTTTACCCTGTATTCCGGGCAGATAGGTCCCGGCATACAGGGCATGTGCCCGTCTGAGCTTTTTGAGTGCAGAGGCATGGTTGCCCAGAGACAGGAGGCTGAGCCCTTCCACGACTGTCCTGTGAAACTCGAGGGCATCCACTGTGATGTGCAGCTGGTCTATTCGTATGCCCTCGTTCCCGCTAATCAGGGGGTTGAAACCCAGTTCCCTGATCAGAAACTTGCCGAGGGGTTTTATAAAGGCCTCCTCCAGCCGTCGCCTGCCGGTACGGGTCGCCGGTTCACCCCACATGGACCGGCAGATCCGGTCCCAGGTGATGTAGAGGTCCAGCGGTGAAAGCAGAGAACAGAAAAATTCCTTTAACGCTTCATCCGGCCACTCGAGAGCGACAAGGGTATCATCGACAGAAATACTGAAACGCCCAAGGGTCCGGATTTCCAGTATGGATTCAGGTTTGTTCATGGGTCACCCATCGAATTGTTTCTGACAAAGTAATGATCAGGGCATCTTCCGCCGGGAGCGACGCTGCAATCTGCCGTGCGCGGCTGATTTTTCCAGACTCGCCTCGATTCTTGCCGGATAGATGTTAATCGCACTGTCCGGGCAGAATTCTGCAGGAAATCTGTCAGGCCATATCCCGGCAGTCAGATAATTCGCAACAAGTGTGCCAGTGAAGGCATCGGGCTTCAGTCGGCGTAACATGCCGATTATGCTATGAAAATAAAATACGGGCCAATAAGGCGGGCGAGGGTCCTGCAGGGGGAAGCCGTCAGGTTTGGCATAACTGCAATATTTGACAGGACGGGTGCGGCGGTCATCGGGACAGTGAACCAAAAAACGGCAGTATGATTCACATGCTTTTTCCAGGTGTTCCGTTCAGGCCGCAGGGTATCCTGGGGCCTGATAGAACATCAAGGGCGAAAGGGCGGATGCTTATGGCCGGACGATGCCGTATTTGCGCATCCGTGCACGGAGTGTGCTGGAGTTGAGGCCCAGGAGCATCGCTGCCCCGTTCTTACCCTCGATCCGCCAGCCGGTCTTCAGGAGCACCTGGAGGACGTGATCGTGCTCCAGTTCAACCAGGGCCCGGATGTCCTCTCCCGCAGGCTCCTCGGCCTTGCGGAACGTATCGAAACGGTCCAGCACCTGCAGAGAACTCCCCGGACTCATGATCACCGCCCGCTCGATGACGCTCTCCAGTTCCCGCACGTTGCCGGGCCAGTGATACTCCTCAAGGGTGTTCAGGGTCTCCTTCGAGATGTTCTCGATCTGCTTGCCGATCTTGTGATTGAATTTATTCACAAAATGGTTGACCAGCAGCGGTATGTCGTCCTTGCGCTGGCGGAGCGGCGGCATCGTGATCGGGAAGACGTTGAGCCGGTAGAACAGGTCCTCCCTGAAGGTGCCCTTCCTGACCTCTTCTGCCAGGTTGCGGTTGGTGGCCGCGATGATTCTGACATCGGTCTTGATGGTGCGGGGACTGCCCAGGCGCTCGAACTCGCCGTCCTGGATGACCCGCAGCAGCTTGCTCTGCAGCTCCAGGGGCATCTCGCCGATCTCGTCCAGAAAGATGGTGCCGCCGTCGGCCAGCTCGAAGCGCCCGATCTGCCGGTCGCCGGCCCCGGTGAAGGCGCCCCGCTCCCGTCCGAAGAGCTCGCTTTCCACCAGGGTGGCCGGAAGGGTCGTGCAGTCAACGGTGATCAGCGGCCTCCCTTTGCGTGAGCTTCTGCTGTGGATGGCGCGCGCCACCACGCCCTTGCCGGTGCCGGTCTCGCCCTGGAGGAGGACCGTCGCATTCATGGGCGCCACCTGCTCGACGTGGGAAAATACCTGGGCGAGGGCCTTGCTGTGGCCGATGATCTCGCCGAAGTTGTACTGCCGGGCGACCTCCTGCTGCAGGCAGATGTTCTCGGCCTGCAGCCGGTTTTTCAGTACGTTGATCTCGGTGTAGGTGGTCTGGAGGGACGCTTCGGCCTTCCTGCGCTCCTCTATCTCCTGGGTGAGCTGCATATTTGATCTGAGCAGCTCACCGGTCCTGTCCTGTACGGTCTGCTCGAGCTCCCTGCTGTAATTCTCAAGTCTTTTGTACAGCAGCCGCACTTCCAGCATGTTGTTGATACGCAGCATGACTTCGACCAGGTCGAACGGCTTGGCTACGAAATCCTTAGCGCCGACCTGCAGGGCGCGCAGCTTGTGCTCCGGCTCCACGGTGACCACCAGAACCGGAAGATAGCTGTCCGAGGTGATCAACTTGAGGCCTTCCATCACCTGGAATCCATCCATGCCGGGCATCTGCAGGTCGAGCAGAATCAGGTCATAGCTGTTTTTGCTATGCAGTGCGCAGACCTCTTCAGGATTCATCGTAGAGGCAACACAGGTGTAGCCGGCTTCGCGCAGCAATTGCTCAAGCAGGCTGACGTTGGGTTCCTGATCATCGACGATCAGGATGGCGGCGTTAAGAATATCGGGCACGGTCGTCATCATATATGTTCCTTTATAGGGCACTGCTTGTTGAGTGATGAGAGATGGGAGATCAGAAAATCGCTCATCATTCCCGGGTTACCTTTTTGGCTGTCAGGGCGGCGATTTCTTTTGCATGTTTCAGTGTAAAGTCCAGCGTGTCCATGAATTCGTTGACCTTGATCGGTTTGGTAAGATAGCGGAAGAAGCCGGCCTCCAGGCCTATGCCGATATCCCGGGGAATTGCATTGGCACTGAGGGCTACGACCGGGATGTGCGCTGTCAGCGGGTCTTCTGCCAGAATTTTCAATGCATCGATACCGCTGATGCCGGGCAGATTGATGTCCATCAGGATCATATCCGGCAGGGAGGCGCGTGCAATCTCGATACCGCTGACGGCGTCCTGTGCACCCAGAAAGCGGATATCGGGCCGGCGCTCGATGAGATCCTCGACCAGCATCATGTTGGCCGGGTTGTCCTCGACGTAGAGCAGGGTGTATGCCTGGGCGACGACTTTGACACCCGTGTCGGCGTCGACGGTAAATCCGGTGGTGCCGGTGACGATCTGTGGTTCTGTCGTCTGTTTCAGTTCGAACCAGAACACGCTCCCTTCTCCGACCGTGCTCTCCACACCGATGACGCCGCCCATCAGTTCGGCCAGCCGCTTGCAGACCACCAGACCGATGCCGGTCCCCTGTTCCATGTCAGCCTCCTGCCCGAGACGATTGAACGGCTGGAAAAGCTGCGCAAGCTGTTCCGGAGACAGCCCGGCACCGGTGTCCCGGACGCTGATGCGGATCGAATCCGGGGGGGCCGGGGCACAGGTCACGACCACCGTTCCATTGGCCGTGTTGTACTTGATCGCGTTGGAAACAAGGTTGATGATGATCTGCTTCACCCGTGTCCGGTCGGCCTTGACGAAGATCGGGGTTTCGAAGCCGGTAAAGGTTACGCCGATGCCGCGCTTTTGCGCCTGCTGCTCTGCCATGAGATCGCATTCCTGCATGACTTCCGCCAGCGATACCGGTTCCAGCGACAGTGACAGCTTCCCGGACTCGATCAGCGCCAGATCGAGGATTTCGTTGATCAGCTCCAGCAGGTACCAGCCCCCCTTGAGGATCTGATCGATGCTGCGTTTCTGGGTGGCGGTCGGCTGCGGAACTCCCGATTCCAGGAGCTGGGCAAAACCGAGGATCGCCCCGAGCGGCGTGCGCAGCTCATGGCTCATGCTGGAAAGGAAATCCGATTTGGCACGGTTGGCCTTTTCCGCCACGCTCGTGGCGCGCTCAAGTTCGACGTTTTTATCCTGCAGTACCTGATCGAGCCGTGCCCGCTCGGCATCCGCCATCTTGCGCGCCGTGTTGTCGGTGCCGATCAGCAGGTAGCCGATGATGGCATCCTGCTCGTCGCGCAGGGCGGTGACCGAGACCACCGCCGGGAAGCGGCTGCCGTCCTTGCGGATGTAGGTCAGCTCGTAGATGTCCTCGATGCCGCGCGAGGCCTTGAAAACCAGGGCTTCGAAACCGGGGGTGATCGGGGTTTCCAGCTCGATGCTCAGCGCTTCGGCGCGGGCGATAACCTCCCGGGGGTCGGAGATGTCGGCCGGCGTGATCTTGTTCATCACCTCGGCGGCCGTATAGCCCAGCATGCGTTCTGCTCCGACGTTGAAGATCTGGATGACCCCCTTGGCGTCGGTGGCGATGCTCGAGAAATTGGCGCTGTTGAAAATAGCCCTCTGCAGCGCCCCGGCCTTGAGCTGCTCTTCTTCCGCCTGTTTGCGCAGGGTAATGTCTTCCATGGCCAGAAGGATGATGTGTGATCCGATATTCTTGCGGAAGATCTGCCGGGCGTTGAGCAGGATGATCTTGCGGCCGATGCCGGGAAATACATGATCGACCTGATAGCCGTTGAGCACGGTGTCATTGGGCAGAATATCCTCGAAGAGGGTCCGCAGTTTGGGGATGTCCCACTGGCGGTTGCCGAGGTCGTAGATGAAATTCCCGATGGTTTGATCGGGCGACACCTTGAATGTCTCGTAGAAGCTCTGGTTGGCGGTGAGGATCTTCAGATCGGAATCCAGCACCACCAGGGGTTTGCGCACGGTTTCCACAATATTCTCGGCATATTCCCTCGCATCCTGGATTTCCACACCCAGCTGCCTGGCAGCCGAGCCGTCTACGATCGAGGAAAGGACATGACGCTCCTTGTTTCCGACTGCATCCACCGTGACGCTCTGCAGCTGGGCATAGATCGATGTGCCGTTTTTACCCGCCAGCCTGATCTCGCATCTCTGCATCCCCTGGCGCTGCAGGACTGTTTCGAGGTGCCGGGAAAAAATCTCCCTCCCGTCGGCGTCGGCAATGAAAGCGGTAAAGGGCCTGTCGACCAGTGATCCCCGCTCGATACCCAGCAGCTGGGCGCCGGTAAGATTGACCTTGTGGACCCGTCCGCCCGTATCGAAGGTGAAATAGCCTACGGGAGCAAAGTCATAGAGCTCTGAATAGGTATTCCGCGATGTTTCCAGTTCCTCCTGGACCCGCATCAGCTCTTCGTTTTGCATCTCCAGCTCGACCTGTTGATTCTCCAGCTCATCCTGGGCCCGGCGCAGCTCGGTATTCTGCACCTCCATCTCGATCTGGTAGGCATCAAGCTCCTTGACCAGTCTCTGTGTCGCTTCCTTGGCCCGCGGCGCTGACGCGAGCAGAGCTTCCGCGCCCAGGCGCATCTCCGCCTGGCGGCGCAGTTCGGCCGCTGATGCAGTCAGGCTTGTTTCTTTGTCGATTCCCATTGAGACCTCTCTCCTGTCCCGGATTTGGCTGATAACTTTTCCGGTGCCTGTGTGGCCTCTTTGTTACGGTATGCCGGTATCTGTGTAGCTTGGCCACAGAGGGCACAGAGCTCACAGAGTAAAATCATGCAGATACAAATATTTTTCAAACCTGTAACCGAAAAGCAGACCTTGGTATGAAGTTCACATCATCAATGGATCTGGCTATTCGGTCTTCTGTTTACAGTGAAATGACCTGTGAGCCTCAGCAACCATACTTACAATGGTATCATGCAATGATATCGCAGCATCATTAGCATCACGGACTAATTTCTCAGCAGCAGTATCAGCGTCAGAGAGTACTTTTTCAGAAGCCTGGTTGGCTTCACTGCGCACTTTGTCAGCAGTCTCGGCTGCGTTATTACGCAATCTGGTGCCAGAGTCATCAGCGACGCGACATAATGACTCAGCAGCCTGATAAGCATTACTACGTAATAATTCAACAGCACTAGCTGCGTTAGCGCGCAATAACTCAGCAGCACTCTTAGCGTGACTAACTAAAGCTGCGGCAGTCTCATCAGCCTTGTCATGTAATCTCTTTATTGCTTCATTCTGCAACGCCCCTACTTCATCGACGATCTTTCTCTCCATAGTACCCCTCAGAATGCTCTATACTTTGTATTCACAACGTAAACATCAATTAAAAAACGATTTTCTTGAATGATTCCCCCGGGGCCCCCCGGGGGCCCGCGGCTGTTACCCCCCCCAGGGTGGTTTTTTTTTGGAAAAACCAAAAAAATCAGTAAACTTGGCTGTACCTCTGCGACCGCCGTTTTGAGGTTCATTGCACGGTGCCTGAAAGGCGGGCTGATTAACGTATGAGGTGAAACCGGTTTTCCAGGTGAGCTGCGCTAAAAAGGACGACTTCAGGTGAGAGCATGGAGAGATAACGGCCGTTTTTCTATATGTCGCGCTATTGCCGGACGATGCCGTATTTGCGCATCCGGGCACGCAGTGTGCTGGCGTTGAGGCCCAGGAGCACCGCGGCCCCGTTCTTACCCTCGATCCGCCAGCCGGTCTTCTTGAGCACCTGGAGGACATGATCGTGCTCCAGTTCAACCAGGGCCCGGATGTCCTCCCCCGCAGGCTCCTCGGCCTTGCGGAACGTATCGAAACGGTCCAGCACCTGCAGTGAACTCCCCGGGCTCATGATCACCGCCCGCTCGATGACGCTCTCCAGTTCCCGCACGTTGCCGGGCCAGTGATACTCCTCAAGGGTGTTCAGGGTCTCCTTCGAGATGCTCTCGATCCGTTTGCCGATCTTGCTGTTGAATTTGGCGACAAAGTGATTGACCAGCAGCGGTATATCGTCCTTGCGCTGGCGGAGTGGCGGCATCGTGATCGGGAAGACGTTGAGCCGGTAGAACAGGTCTTCCCTGAAGGTGC
Organism: Geobacteraceae bacterium; assembly: GCA_016720395.1. Lineage (GTDB taxonomy): Bacteria > Desulfobacterota > Desulfuromonadia > Geobacterales > Pseudopelobacteraceae > CAIPTY01. The sequence goes on from JADKKR010000002.1 coordinate 449,190, forward strand.
CGTTCTTGACCTCTTCCGCCAGGTTGCGGTTGGTGGCCGCGATGATCCTGACATCGGTCTTGATGGTGCGGGGACTGCCCAGGCGCTCGAACTCGCCGTCCTGGATGACCCGCAGCAGCTTGCTCTGCAGCTCCAGGGGCATCTCGCCGATCTCGTCCAGGAAGATGGTGCCTCCGTCGGCCAGCTCGAAGTGTCCGATCTGCCGGTCGCCGGCCCCGGTGAAGGCGCCCCGCTCCCGTCCGAAGAGCTCGCTTTCCACCAGGGTCGCCGGAAGGGTCGTGCAGTTGACCGTGATCAGCGGCCTTCCCCTGCGGGAGCTCCTGCTGTGGATGGTATTAGCCACCACGCCCTTGCCGGTGCCGGTCTCGCCCAGCAGGAGAACCGTCGCGTTCATGGGAGCCACCTGCTCGATCTTGGAAAATACCTGGCCGAGGGCCTGGCTTTGGCCGATGATCTCGCCGAAGTTGTGCTGCCGGCCGACCTCCTGCTGCAGGTAGATGTTCTCGGCCTGCAGCCGGTCTTTCAGTCCTTTGATCTCGGCGAAGGCCTCCTGGAGGGACGCTTCGGCCTTCCTGCGCTCCTCGATTTCCTGGGTGAGCTGCAGGTTCGTGCTGGTCAGCTCCCGCGTGCGCTCGCCGACGGTCAGTTCCAGCCGGTCATGTGCCCGCTGGAGTTCCTCTTCCAGCTGTTTGCGGGCCGTACAGTCAAAGAGGGTCGTAAGGATACAACCCTCCTTATGATTGACGAAGGCAACGCTTTGAAACCGGCCATGGATTTTTGTACCTTTCGTACCCGTAAAACTTAATTCGCATCGCAGCAGGATCTTGCGCTGCAGGACCATTCTGAGATGATCGGAAAAGACCTTCCGCTCCCCTTCGTCGGAAATAAATCCGGTAAAGGGTCTGTTGACCAGTGCTCCCCGCTCGACTCCCAGAAGCTGGGATCCGGTGAGGTTCACCTCCCTGATCCGCCCCCTGGAATCAAAGACGAAATAACCGACAGGTGCAAAGTCATACAGTTCGGAATAGCTGTTCCGCGATACCTCGAGCTCTTCCCGGATACGTTGCAGCTCTTCGTTCTGCATCTCCAGCTCGACCTGATGGACCTGGAGTTCATGCAGGAGACGCTCTGCCTCTATGGTCGCCAAAGAATCCTCTGATCCAGACTTCGTGGCGTTAACCTTTTTTTCTGCAGAACCGCGCAGAGCGGTGCTTGAGGTTTTCGTACTCCTGTTGGTTGCCATGGTACACCTTTTCTGTCCCGGATCTTCCGGGAACGGGCCTGCAGCTTCCGGTTACTCCGGGTGATGTTCTCTGATCATCTGCCGCCGGAGGGCACTACCTGCGGGCTTCAAGCAGCCCCTTAAGTTGGGCGATCTCCTCACGCAGTTCAGCCTCCTGCTTCTTGGCTGCCGTGATGTTCGAAAAGGTGATCACCACCCCCGCGATCATGTCCTCCATGGTGCGGTAGGGCATGATGCGCACCGAATACCAGCGTCCGTCACTGGTGGTGATCTGTTTTTCCGAAAAGGCCAGCGTCCGCAGCACCTCCCTCGCTTCATCGATCATCCCGGGATAGTCAAGGTCGGTCACGATATCGGCCAGCGGTCGTCCCAGATCGACCGGCCTCAGTTTGAAGAGCGTATCGGTTCCGCTGGTGAAGCGCCGGATATGGAGTTCGTTGTCCAGGAACACGGTAATTATTTCCGTACTGTTGAGCAGGTTGCGCATATCGTTGTTCACGCGCCCGAGCTCGTCCATCTTCGACTGCTGCTCGGCGTTGACCGTCTGCAGTTCCTCGTTCAGGGACTGCATCTCTTCCCGGGAGGTGGTCAGCTCTTCGTTGGTGGACTGCAGTTCCTCGTTGGTGGACTGCAGCTCCTCGTTGGTGGATTTGAGTTCTTCCTGGGAGGATTGCATCTCCTCGCGGGTGGTCTGCAGCCCTTCGCGCAGCGCCCGGAGTTCCTGCTCCAGTTCGAGGACCCGGGCGTTGCCGGAGGATGTGCTCCGGCAACGCCCGGCAGCTTTCTTTTCCCGGGTGGCGGCAACGTCGCGAAAGACGATCATCACCATCCCCCGCAACGCCTCCGGCTCTTCGATCGGCTGGACCGAAACATCGACAGCCTGGGCTGCGTCTCCTTCGCCCACCGTGAGACCCCGGGCGGTGATGGCCTCTTTTTGCCGGATCGCCTTCTGGAAGGCGCTGCCCAGTTCGAAACGCAACCCTTCGCGGGCCATGGCGAAGATGTTCCAGTTGGCCTTGCCGGCCGCCGGTTCGAGGTATTTCCCGGTCCGTCCGCTGATATAGAGGATATCGCCCTTACTGTTGGTCAGTACGGCGGGCGGTGAGAAATGCTGCAGGAGCAGCTGGTCGGCAAGCGACTGGAGGTTGGGGGCCGGGTTCAACATCGATGGCTCCTTTGATATTCCGTGCAGGGCGGGGATGAACGAGGCCGGAAATACCAGCGGTTCGCCCGGAAGAGCGGATTCGCGACGTCGGAAAAGCCGCGACTTGATATTCAACGGCGTGAAGATATCGCTGAAGCTGCTGACGGTCTCGGCGCTTCCCAGGAACATGACACCGCCCGGCGACAGGCTGTAATGGAACAGCGGGATTATCTTTTTCTGGAGTTCCGGAGCCAGGTAGATCAGCAGATTGCGGCAGATCAGCAGATCCAGCCTGGTAAAGGGGGGGTCCATGATGACGTTCTGGGTGGCGAAGGTCACCATCTCGCGGATCTCTTTCCCGACCCGGTAGCTGCCCGCTTCCCTGATAAAAAAACGCTCCAGCCTTTCGGGTGACACATCCGCGGTGATGTTGGCCGGATAGAGCCCCTGACGGGCCTTGTCGATGGCGTCCCGGTCCAGGTCGGTGGCAAAGATCTGCAGGGTGAAATTCTCCGCGGCCGTGATCTGCCCCAGCATTTCCTTGAAGAGGATGGCCAGGGAATAGGCCTCCTCGCCGGTGGAGCAGCCCACGGACCAGGCCCGCAGCGTTCCGGCTTTCGGGTGGTTGGCCAGGAGTGTCGGCAGAATCTCCCGCTGCAGATTCTCCCAGGCCTCCGGGTCGCGGAAAAAGCTGGTCACACCGATCAGCAGTTCCTTGAAGAGGAGTTCCACCTCCTGGGGGTTCTCCTGCAGATAGCGGACATAGGAGGAGATCCTGCTGATCTGGTGGATGCTCATGCGCCGTTCGATCCGCCGGTAGATGGTGTTCTTCTTGTACAGCGAGAAGTCCTGACCGGTCTTGGTCCGCAGCAGGATCAGAACCTTGTCAAGCGAGCTTTGTTCTTTCTCCTCCAGCGGAAACTCGGCCTTGGTGATGATCAGGGAGTGCCGCAGATAGTCGGTGATCTTACCGGGCAGAGCCTCCACCGGAGCCACGATGTCGGCCAGGCCGGCCTCGATGGCGCTCCGGGGCATGCTGTCGAACCTGGCCGAAGCCGGTTCCTGCACCAGTGAGAGGCCTCCCTTTTCCTTAATGGCCCGCAGGCCCATGGTACCGTCCGAGCCCATGCCGGAGAGGATCACGCCGATGCTGCCCTCCTGGCAGTCCTCTGCCAGGGAGCGCAGGAAAAAATCGATGGGGAGACGCAGTCCGCGGGCCGCTGTCGGCTCGAACAGGTAGAGATGGCCGTGGAGGATCGACATATCCTTGTTCGGCGGGATCACATAGACACAGTCGGGCCTGACCTCAAGCCGGTCCCTGGCCTGGAAGACCTTCATGGTGGTGATGCGCTGGAGCAGTTCGGGCATGATACCCTTGTGGGTCGGGTCCAGGTGCTGGACGATGACAAAGGCTATGTCGCTGGCTGGCGGGACATTCTTGAGGAAGAGTTCAAGTGCCTCGAGCCCTCCGGCGGAGGCACCGATACCCACTATCGGGAAAGACTGTCTGCCCGGTCGGGCCGGGACGTCTTTCAGTGAGGCGGCGGTTGCCTTCTGCGGCTGTCCGGAAACAGGTGACGCAGTTCCCTTGCCGGCCCTGTTTAACGGGGCCGGGGGAGGGGGGTCTTCCTTATTTGAGGCCTTCTCCGGATTCTTTTTATTTTTCATACTGTTATATATAACAGAATATGCCGCTAATGTATCGAAAGTAATTGACGTCGAAGGATATATGTCCGGAGGCCCTCTGGATACCGCGTTTAAAGGCTTTTGCCAGGACGGCTGCCCATAATCCGGCGCGGGCAGGTATGCCTGCCGGAAAATCCTGCCGCTGAATCCATCATAAAATCACCCCCTCCATGCCCGCAGTATATCGAAGTTCTGTCACATATCGAGGCCCGGCGAAGGGCCATCGTCCTCGCCGTCATCACCATGCTCATTCATAACATACCGATATTCATAGGCTATGTAAGCTTGTGGCCGCGGGCTCGATTGTTGGCCGGTTAATTGCGACTTGACCTGCGAGCGAGTCTGCCCACCGGACCATGGGGAGGGCTTACACGTAACGTGTGTGAAGGGGGAATCTTAAACGCGATGTGCGTATTGAATCACGAGCGGCAAAGAGGTTGGCTGCGTAGCTGCGGCTTTGAAAGTAACAGTCTCAACAGTAGGAATTTTCGAAAGGAGGTTTTATGAAACGTATCACGTCACAAAAAGCGTATCTGCTTTGTATGGTAATCATGAGTCTGTTTGTCAGTATCCTGTCCGGTTGCGGTGGAGGCGGCGGAGGGACCTGGACTCAACCGGGCACTCCCGGCAGTTCTGCTGCCAGGCCGACTGTCACTGCTACGGTCCCTGCCACCACCACCCCCGGTCCGACTCTCAATGTGCCGGTCAACTCGGCCATCACCGTGGCATTCAGCAAGGATATGGCCCCCGCGACCATCACCGCAGCAGGCGCCTTCACCGTAACCGGGCCCGGCGCTACCCCCGTACCAGGTGCCGTGCCGGCCGTAACCTACGATGTCGCATCCAAAACAGCAACCTTCCATCCCCTGGCAGCGCTTACCGGAGGGGTAACCTACACTGCCACGGTCAAAGGTCTCGGAGCCGCTCCGGCCACTGACCTGGCCGGCAACGCACTGGCGGGAAACGCAGCGACTCCGCTGGTGGCCAATGACTACGTGTGGACATTTACAACGAGCCTGGCGGCGGATACGACCCTTCCCCAGGTGACGGTCACCGTTCCTGCCACGACAACCCCTGGACCGACTCTGAACGTGCCGACCAGTTCAGCGATCAGCGCGACCTTCAATGAAGATATGCTGCCCGCCTCTGTCACTGGTCTTATAGCCTTTACCGTGACAGGCCCCGGCGTTACTCCCGTTCAAGGCGCTGCGATCCCGGTAACCTATGTAGTAGCAACCAGAACAGCAACCTTTCACCCGTTGGCAGCACTTGCCGCCGGAACAACCTATACCGCTACAATCAAGGGTCTCGGTGCTGCACCGGCTAAGGATTCTGCCGGCAATGAACTGGCAGGTGTTTCAACCTCCCCGGCTGCACCGAATGACTATGTCTGGACGTTCACTACCGCCGGCGTTGTCCCCCCTCCTGCTCTGAACATTTCATCGTTCGGGATTGCAGCTACCGCCGGGATACAAAACACCGGTAGTACAACCATTAACGGAAATGCTGTCCTTGATCCAAGCCCGCTTTGTAATAGTGTGCAGATTGATGCAGCCGGAGGTTTTGGTCTGTGCGGCGGTTCTCCGCCAATCATCAACGGACAGGTAATCAGTCTCTTATATCCGGATGCAGGAATTACGTCCGGCATTATAAAAGCACAATTGCTGGCTGAGTTTCTCGGTATCACTCCTCCGGCCGGCCCTCCTGCTGCCGGTTCACTGGGCGGTGGCATTAACCTGCCGGCCGGAACAACCTTGGGGGCACCAACCGGAAGCGCGCTGGTACAGGGAGATAACCTGTTCGTTCCCGGCGTCTATCAATCGCTGACTTCTATTTTGATCACTGGTGATATCACGCTTGACGCCCAGGGAGACCCCAACGGGAAGTTTGTCTTCCAGTCATCAAGTACGGTAGGCACGGCAGATGGTGCCGCATCACCCGGAGTTCATACACAGATTATACTGGTAAATGGTGCCAAGGCATCCAATGTTTCCTGGCAGGCCGGTACTTCAGCGACACTTGGAACCAATTCAGATTTCCATGGCAATATTCTGGCCTCTGAAAGCATCACGATGAAGACCGGTGCAACATCGTGCGGCAGATTATTGGCCGGAGCATTTGCGGCTGGCGCATTTGTGTTTGACTCAAATGTTGTGTCCGTACCAGGAAATGTGAATGCACCACCCTCGTGTCAGTAAGAAGTGATGAAATAGTTATGTTGAC
>JADKKR010000003.1 GCA_016720395.1 Geobacteraceae bacterium
CTGTTGAACTTGAAATCTTAAATGATGGGGCACGAGGATACTCTTATCGGATCTCTTCCGGTCCCGAATTAACGATAAAGAAAGGTAATGGTCAGCCAAAATCGTTTGATGACTTTATGCAGAATGATCCTGTAATAATTCAGTATGTTGATGGATCGTTTTCTTATAACAACTTTATTGTCTATGTCCGTGAGCAAGACCAAATTTATGACTTTGATAATATAGAAATAAATGACTGGAATGGAACCGATATTCGTAAAAGTCGCAGGGTAAATCTAGAAGTGTTGATTCTATTCAGTACAGAGTGGTCAGAGATATTTATAATGATTTCCGAATTTTGTTTGATGATGACTCTTCCGGAGAAGCGGCGGATTTGATCGGTCTCAGGCAAGCAGACAACAAAATATACTTATCACTTGTTCATTGTAAATTCTCATCGAATGAAATCCCTGGTGTCAGAATAGATGATCTCTACGCTGTCTGTGGCCAAGCGCAAAGTGTATAAGATGGAAACATAACGGGTTCAATTATCTTCAGAGCACATGAAAAAGCGGGATGCTTTGTGGGCGCCGGCCAATTCAAGATTTCTTAAAGGAACTTCCGTGATTTGTACGAGTTCAAAAAAATTGCAAATCGTTCTGAAGTCGTTCTTGAAGTTGTAATAGTGCAACCAGGTCAATCAAAGTCCGCCTTGTTAGCGAGTCAAAATCGCGGAGGAATCGGTCATCTGTTATCATCAACGGAGCTGTTTCTAAAAAAGACTTAATGCGCGGCTTAGGGTTATAGCTTCAGAGTAAGTATCATTTTGAATATGCAGTAATTCCCGTAATGGAGCTTTTTATGCCTATCCGTCACGCAATCTGGAAAGTCGGCACCACGCCTGAACCCTTAGCAGAAGTATCTCTCGGCAAGGAAGCCTTGCTGGAGCAGATGATCACCGAAGATCCTACTATCCTCTCCGATCGTTGGCTTCTTATCGGACGACAGGTGCGCACAACCCACGGTGGCTTCATCGACCTTCTGGCGTTAAACCAGGACGGCCAGCTTATCGTGATTGAGCTGAAGCGAAACATGACGCCTCGTGAAGTTGTTGCCCAAGCATTGGACTATGCCTCTTGGGTTCAAGAACTCAAGGCAGATGATGTTGCATCCATCTATAATCGTTATTCAGGAGGCGGCTCGTTGGGGGATATTTTCCGGCAACGCTTCGGTCTCCCTTTGGATGAAGAACAACTCAATGGCTCCCATCAAATCGTAATTGTTGCATCGTCACTGGACCTGAGCACTGAACGCATTGTCAATTACCTGTCCAAGATGGACATTGCGATCAATGTGATCTTTTTCCAGGTATTCCAGGATGGCCCCAGTCAATATTTGAGCCGTGCCTGGCTGATTGATCCGGTAGAGACTGAGAGCAAAGCGACTTCAGGCCCCGCTGGTGAACGTGGCGAATGGAATGGGGAGTATTACGTTTCATTTGGACAGAGTGCTGATCGAGACTGGAAGGAAGCAGTAAAGTATGGCTTTATCTGTGGCGGCGGAGGAAGATGGTACAGTCAGACGCTGTTCATGCTCTCACCGGGAGACCGCATCTGGGTGAATATTCCGCAACAGGGCTATGTTGGTATGGGAAAGGTGATCGGCGGTGCTGTGCGGGCCAGTGAGTTCAAGGTCATTGTTGACGGAGTTGAACGGTCTCTGTTGGATGTTGCGCAGTCCAATTATCACCGGCAATTCAACGACGACGAAGAAAAGTCTGAATATTTTGTGCCGGTCGAATGGATTTGCACAAAGCCGATAAACGAGGCCGTCTCAGAGGTAGGATTTTTCGGCAATCAGAATACGGTTGCCCGCCCGAAGACACACAAATGGAATCATACCATTGAGCAGTTGAAGCAGCGGTTTGGAGTGACAGAGAAGATGTAGTTGAAGTGATGATCATATAGGTCATCAAAAACTTGCTGCATAAAATAGGTGAGGGGGTAGGCTGAACGCTACCCCCTTTCTTATGATGAGATACTTACTAAAAAATTGTGATTCCGGTTTACAACTTTATTTTCCAGTTAACGACTTTATTGCCGAGTTGACGACTTTATTTTCGAGTTAACGACTTTATTTTACGCCTATATTTATATGAGGTTGAAAGGGAGATTACTCCACCGTAACCGATTTTGCTAAATTTCTTGGCTGGTCCACATCGGTGCCTTTCAGCACAGAGATGTGATAGGCCAGCAATTGCAATGGCACTGAGCAGCAGCGGATCGAGATCCTCATCCAGTGAGGGAATCTGGATGATGTCTTCCGCCTGTTTGCCGATCTCCGCGTCCCCTTTGCTGCAGAGTGCGATCACCCCTGCCGCCGCGGGCGATGACCTCTTCCATGTTGGAGGGTCTTCTCGTAGGAGCTGTTTTTCGGCACCAGCATGACCACCGGCACATCCTCGTCGATCAGCGCGATCGGGCCGTGTTTCATCTCGCCGGCCGGGTATCCCTCGGCGTGGATGTAGGAGATCTCCTTCAGTTTGAGGGCTCCCTCCAGCGCAATCGGGAAGTTCCTGCCACGGCCGAGATAGAGGAAGTCGCGGGCATTCATGTATTTTTTGGCAATCCGCTCCGTAACGGCATTCAGCTTGAGCACCTCTTCCAGCAGGGGAGGGACCTGTTTGAGGGCTGCAATCATGCGATGGCCGGTGTGCGAATCAATGGAGCAGGTTGCCCGCCCCATGCGGATGGTGAACAGGTAGAGGGCGGTCAACTGGGTGACAAAGGCCTTGGTTGATGCGACGCCGATCTCCGGCCCTGCATGGGTGTAGATCACGCTGCCGGCCTCGCGGGCGATGGATGAGTCAACGACGTTGCAGACGGCCATGACCACGGCGCCCCGCGACTCTGGCCTCACGCAGGGCGGCCAGGGTATCTGCGGTCTCGCCTGATTGGGAGATGACCATCACCAGGGTCTGCTCGTCGATGACCGGGTTGCGGTAGCGGAACTCGGAAGCGATATCCACCTCTACCGGGATCCGGCAGTAGCCCTCGAGATAGAATTTTCCGACCAGGGCCGCGTGCCGGGATGTGCCGCAGGCGACGATGACCACCCGCTTTACGGCGGCCAGTTGACGGTCGCTGAAGGCGAGGTCCTCCAGATAGACATCACCTTCCTCTTCCAGCAGGCGTCCGGCGATGGTGTCGCGTACGGCCAGGGGCTGCTCATGGATCTCCTTGAGCATGAAATGCTTGAAGCCCCCTTTTCTGCCATCAGCGGCGACCAGTCGATATGACGCGGTTTTTGTCCAGCCGCTCTCCGGCGATGGTTGAGAACGCCGCCTCTCCGTTGCGGAAGACGACCATTTCGCCGTCCTCCATGAAGACCATCTCGCGGGTATGGGCCAGGATGGCAGGGATATCTGAGGCCACAAGGAATTCACCCTGTCCCAGGCCGACCACCATGGGTGACCCGAGTTTGGCTGCAATCAGGGTTCCCGGTTCCTGTTCGTTGAGGATGCAGACCGCATAGGCGCCACGCAACTCGGAAAGTGCCAGTCGGACAGCTTTTTCAAAGTCGACTTCCGACGTTAGTTTTTCTTCCACCAGATGGGCGATGACCTCGGTATCGGTTTCACTTTTGAATGTATGACCGGCCTGTTTGAGCTGTTCCTTCAATTGCAGGTAGTTCTCGATGATGCCGTTATGCACCAGGATGACCGGCCCGGCTTTATGCGGATGGGCATTGATCTCTGATGGCCTGCCATGTGTTGCCCAGCGGGTATGGCCGATACCGATGGAGCCGGCCAGCGGATGGTCCCGCAACAGGTTGTCCAGGTTGACCAGTTTACCTTCGCTACGCCGAATGCCGGATTCTCCACCGTTCAGGGTGGCGATGCCCGCCGAGTCGTATCCCCGGTACTCGAGTTTTCTGAGTCCATCAAGGATGATGGGTGTGGCTTGCTGACCACCGATGTATCCTACGATTCCACACATGCAGCCTTCCTCCGGATTGTTTGTTGTGGACGATCTGCTACGCTACAATTTCGCGGCTTTCGCCGTAAGGCATTTTATATAGCATACTTTAGCGCTCATGATAAGCCGATTCAGACAGAAACTTAAAAAGACAACATCAGTCTTGAATTGCGTGTCAATTGTGGTTATTATCGTACCATTACTGCCGGAGGAATAACCCTGTGAATGTCGAGCAGATGAAACTTGTCCTGCGGGAGATGCTGGCCGGTACCGATCTTACGCCCTGTGTTGTCGGACACCGCGGGGTTGGAAAAACGGCCGGCATTATCCAGGTCTGTCGTGAAGCAGGCTGGCGTTACGTTTCATTGCGGCTGGGTCAGATGGAGGTCGGCGATCTGGTGGGGATTCCTTTCCGTGAGGGGGAGAGGTCATGCATTGGTCCCGTCCCTCCTGGTGGCCCGGTGATAATGATCCTCCTACGGTTGTTCATTGTGATGAGCTTAACCGGGCCCAGCAGGAAGACACCCTGCAGGCCATTTTCCAGTTTGTCGAGCCGCCTGTCGAAGGCGAACCGCGGGCTTTGCATACCCATTGTCTTGCACCGCAGCACAAGGTCGTGGTAACGATAAACCCCCGGATGGCAGCTACCAGGTTGCGACCCTCGACCGGGCATTGATCGACCGCATGGTTATGCTGTATGTGGAAAGCGATTTCAACTGCTGGTCCCGTTATGCTGCAGAGCGCAGCCTGGATGAAGGTGTCCGGCAGTTTCTGGGCAGCAACACCGGCATGCTGGCCCGTCAGGGTGCGCCCATGGATCTGCAGGTGGAACCTACTGAACGGGCCTGGGAGATGGTCAGTCTCCTGAGGAAAAACAGCCGGTTCCCGGGTGACCTGGAGATGGAGGTCTACTCCGGAGTCGTCGGCCGTGAGGCGGCAATCATGTTTCTGCGCTGGCTGACCGATCATCGCCATCGTCCATTGACGGCAGCCGAAGTGCTCGATACATGGGAGGAGGTTGCCGGCAAGGCGGAAGCACAGCGTGATGACCAACAGGCTGCCACCATCAACGACCTGACTGCCAGGTTGCAGCTTACACCTGACATTGCGGGGCTGCAGGAGCAGAATCTGGTGGCCTATATCGCGGTGCTTCCCCGCGACCTGCGGTTCGCTTTCATCAAGTCACTGCTCAAGATCCCGACGGTGGCACTGGCTATCAGCCAGGATAAATATGATGCCGTGATTTTTGACGCTATCCGGTCTATCAGTGCCGATGCGGTCGGTCACTGATAGACCGGGGAAATGCAGCATGCAGCACCACTTCAAACAGAGACAAGGAGAAACCCATGAAAAAGACGATTATTACCCTGCTGGCCCTTCTGTCGCTGGTCTCAACTGCGGTGGCTGAAGATTCCATCGCTGTCGGTGTCCGTGCCGGAGGCGAAATAAACAGCGACAGTCAGATCAGCAGGAACAGCGAGTTCTACGAGGCGTTCGGCGACCTCTACATCAACCGTCTGGTTTCCGTCGGCGCCACACTTGCCTATTCGGCGGCAGACCACAAGACCCTCGGGTCTTTCAGGCGCGAAGAGTCGTATCCGGTTACCGCCCTGTTCAAGGTCCATGCCCCGATCCCTATATCCAGCCCTATGCAGGTCTCGGTCAGGCATTCATCTTTCATGACAAGCGATCTGCTACCGGTTCACCGGTAGCGTTTGTGGGGGCCAATTTCAGCCCTCTGCCGATTCCGTTATTTCTGAATATGGAATACCGTCATCAGTTCAATGGTGGTGATCTGGATTTTCTGGCCGGCGGGGTAGGGATTAAATTCTAACAGCAAAAAGAAACGGATCACTACCAAGATCATAAAAAAAAGGCCGTCCAGAAGACGGCCTTTTTTATGAAAATATGCTGCCGGCTGTTATCGGACGGTCATCCTGCGCTGCATGCGTCCGCCCATGGCGGCCATCTGGTGTTTCTGGATGGCAGCTACGCTTTCCAGGTGAAACTGGTACCATGCATCACCGTAATGACGCATCTTCAGCTTCCTGCCCTGTTGCAGATTCTCAAGGTTCTCCTTGAGATGGATATCACCCGGCAGTTTTTGAGCCTTTTTCAAGGGCCTCTTTTGCTTTTCCGGTTTCTCCGCACTCTACCAGGCAATACGCGAAAAGGTTCCAGAACAGCGGCTCCTTCGAGGTCCACTGCAAGGCCTTTTCGAAGGTTGCAATCATCTTGTCCTTCTTCTGGCGCTTCATGTAGCAGATGCCCAGCATGCCCATGGCGACCCAGTTCTTGAAAATGCCTTTTCCAGAAAGGGAAAGCGTTGGAAAAATCGCGTTTCATGTAGTAGATCATGCCGATCTGGGCGTTGATCTGCCCCTCGACATAGATCTGCCATTTGCCGTATTTCAGGGTGTCTTTCAGTTCGCGGACGGCCTTCTCGAAGCGCTGTCCCTGCAGATCCTTGCCGGCAGTTTCCATGGCAGCCGTCACCTTCTTCATGGTGATCCGTGAAAACAGAAGAAATACCCCGATAAAGACAAGCAGGGCGATCATGGCAGAGCCCCACCAGACGAACGAGAAGCCGAATAACAGGATCAGCAGTACGGCAACTGCCGCCCCTGCGGAGATGAGAAGGTTATACATCGGAACTTCCTTTCATAATTGTGCTGCAGAGGGTACGGGATGATTCAGCTTTTTTCCTTGGAGGGAGTCATAGTTTTGTTTTTTTCGGTAAATTTGGCGATAATGATACGACGTCCAGGTTTGAGGGCAACCTTGACCTTCAGGTTGTTCCAACTCGTGAGCAGTCGGGTGGAGACGTTGAAGCGCTTGGCAAGTGCATCCAGTGTGTCGCCTTTTTTCACGGTGTAGTATTTGGCAAAGCTTCCTTTTTTGGCCGAGGGGTGTGCAGCACGTCCTTCATGGCTGAAGTCAACGGTCTGCTTGACCGGCACAACCAGCGTTCTGCCCGCGATACGGGATTTGCCGGAGAGGCCGTTCAGTTCCGACAAGGTCTCGGTGGAGGTGCCGAACCTGCGGGCGACGCTTTTGAGAGAATCCTTCTTCCGGGCCTTGTAATTCGCGTAGAGCACCTTCTCGGTAAAGCGCTTGTCTCCCGGTACCTTGGCATATTCGAGTTCAAACTGCTGTCTGGTCCCTTTGGGGAGTTTGAGCTCATAGTCCGGATAATTGGGTGGCGTACACCAGTGGCGCAGATCAGGATTCAACTCACGGATGGTCTCGTAGGTGGTGCCGGAAAGCTTTGCCACAAGTTCCAGGTCGGTGCGCGACGGTATCTTGACTGTCTCGAATTCAATGGCCGGAAGATAGGCGATATCCGAAAAACCGTAGCGTGCGGGATCCTTGGCTATGATGGCAGCCGCCAGAAGCTTGGGAACGTACTCCTTGGTCTCGCGCTTGAGGTATGAGCCGCGCGAAATCTCCCAGAAGTCGCTGGTATTGTACATGCTGATGGCCCGCAGAATCTTGTTTTCACCGGCGTTATACCCGGCGGCGGCAAGATACCAGTCACCGTTGAACATGCCGTACAGTTCCTTCAGGTAGAGCGCGGCTGCGGTAGTAGCCTTGACCGGATCCTTGCGTTCGTCGACCCATTGGTCAATGCGCAGGGAATACCGTCTCCCGGTGTCGGAGATGAACTGCCACGGACCCACGGCATTGGCCCAGGAACGTGCATGCATCTGGAAGCCGCTCTCGATCATGGCCACATAGACCAGGTCTTCAGGCATGCCCTCGCGCTTGAGAATCTCTTTCATCATGGGCAGGTAGCGCGATGAACGGGAGAGCCAGCGGGAAAAGGACTGCCTGCCGCTGGTCTGGAAATAGTACAGGAAGTATTCAACCTTACTGTTGAGGGCCAGCGGGATATCCGACAGAGGCAGATCTACATCGGGAAGGTCGAGCTCAGCAGTTTCGACAGCCTTGTCTTTACGTTCATCAAGGGTGAAGAGCTCGGCCACCGGCACGTCGGACTGACCCTTGAGTTCCTCGAGCTCAGCTGTCGGAACAAGGGCAGGCATTTCGGCCGCTGCCAGCGCAGGTGCGTTCGGCCGGGTAAGCTCTGCCAGCAGCGCCTGGGTCGGCTCGGCTGCCGATGCCGGCAGGGTGAGCAGAAATAACGCTATGATGACGAAACAGTAGTTCATTAAACATCCTGATTCTGAAAGTTTTATGACTATAGAGTAATCCGGTTGGAAAGTCAATCGTGCGGGAAACCTTGCCGGGAAGGTATTTACTGGTGGTCGCCCGCGTCAGGGTCCGTCACGGGCCGCGTCTCCGGTGTCGATTTTTTTTGAAGATGCCAGACGATTTCCATTCCGGCCAGGACGATGATCCAGCTGGTGTAGATCCAGATCATGAACACCGGTAGCAATGACAAGGTGCCGTAGATGGCATTGGTTCGCGACACACCCAGTTGCAAGTGGATGAATGCCCACTGGGCCGCCTGCCAGGATGTGCCGGCAATCAGGCCACCCACCAGTGCATACCGGAAGTTGATTCGCACATTGGGGATAAACTGGTAGAGGCATACCAGGGCGATCAGGATACTCAGATAGGGAACAAGGCGCAACAACAGCAGATGGCCGATGCCGGGCATTCTCAGGGCCCACTGGACAAAACCCTGATGCTGGAGGCTTGTGGTGATGGTGACGGCCAGACCGATCAGCAGGGGAATGCTGAAGATCACGATCAGGTAATCGCGCAGCTTGTGATGGACGGCCTTGCCGCGTTCGATGCCGCAGATCTGATTGAAGGCCTCCTCGAGATTGTCCAGGGTGGCCATGATCGCCAGAAACAGGGTCACCAGGCCAATGGCGCCGAGAGAGCCGACACTGGTGTTGTTTATATAGCGGAGGATGCTAACGACTATATCCTGTGAGCCGGCGGCCAGATTGGAGAGCAGCATCGGGGCCAGGGTGGTGTGTACATCCAGTGCCTTGAGGACCGCGAAGACGATGGCCAGGAAGGGGACGATGGAGAGCATACTGGAAAAGGAGAGTGCCGACGCCTGGGTCGTACAGCGGTCGTCGATGAATTTTCCGGCCAGGGTCCTGACGGTGTTCCACATTGCGCGCCGGCGTCCGGAGATTGGCATGGGGACCTCATAAAAAAAAGCCCACCAGGGTGGGCTTTTCGGCAACAGCTTCCGTGAATCAGGCTTTCGAGACCCGTTCCTTTTCCTTGTTCATGGCTTCGCGACCGGCTTCGATGGCAGAGGCCAGGATGGATTTTTTCTCGACGATAGTTTCTTTGCCGTCTTCTATGGCAGTTTTGATCTTTTCCTGGGCCTCTTTGGTGTATTCCTTTATCTTATCGACTGCATCCTCGGCAAAATCGGCAATGGTTTCACGCATCTCTGTACCGCTTTTCGGCGCATACAACAGTGCAAGCCCTGCGCCGATTGCTGCTCCGGCTACAAATGACACCAAGACCGTTCCTGCGCAGATTCCCTTTTCTTCTGACATGTCTAAATTCCTCCCTTTTTTTTGAGATATCGTTCAAGCACGTACCTGCCTGCTACTTTCGCACCGGTTGCCCAGGCCGAGGTGGCGCTGAGCACAGAGGTTACAGTACTCACCGAGCGATTGATCGTGCTCAGGTTGGTCCCGGTCTCACCCAGAGCCGTCATGAAGCGCCTGACGTCATCGGTGTGTTCGACAACCCCGCCACCGACCGTCTTCAGCTCCGTCAGCACGGCAGTCAGCTCCTGGATGGTCGGCCGCAACTCCTGCTGAACCATGTCCGAGAGTGAACCGACCGATGCCGCCGTACGTTTGATCGTAGAGATGGCCGGAAGCAGTGTCAGTACCAGAATGAGAAAAGCAACAGCAATTATGATCAGTGCGATTCCTGTAAGACTCATGTTACCTCTCCGGAGTACGATGCAAGCATCATGGTGATGTAGCCCAAGTATAGAGCAAAACGGAAATATTTCAATCGAATAAAAGGCCGGCGCCGGAGGCTCTGGTCAGATTCGGGCGGGACGTTCGGTCCCGAAGGCCTCCAGGATGTCCCGCCGCGCTTCTCCCACGGTCAGCGGAATCCGCCGGAACGGGAGGCTGTCGCCGGTCTTCAGCTGGTGGATCAGTTCGGCAATATACGGCAGGCGGAGTTTTACCCCGGAGAGCTCTTCACGATTGCTGAAAACCTCCTCCGGTGTTCCGCTGCGAACCAGTCTACCCCTGCTGAGAATGTGCAGCCGGTTCAGGAATACCGGTACGAGGTCAACGCTGTGGGTGGCCATGACGATCGTCACACCGGATTCACGGTTCAGGCGTGTCAGGAGCTCCATCATGCGGTATTCGCCCATGGGGTCGAGGCCGGCGGTCGGTTCGTCCAGCAGCAGAATCTCATGCCCCATGGCCAGCAACCCCGCTATGCAGACGCGCTTCTTCTGGCCATAGCTCAGGTTATGGATGTCCTTGGCTGCCAGGTCGGACATCTCAACGGCCTCCAGCGCTTCTGCAACCAGTCGTAGGACAGTATCTTCATCACAACCCATATTGCGGGGGCCAAAAGCCACATCCTCAAACACCGAATGGGCGAAGAGCTGGTCATCCGGGTTTTGAAACACCAGTCCGACCTTTCCGTATATCTGGCGGGGTGAAAGCCGGCGGATGTCATCACCATCCAGCAGTACGGTTCCGTTAAAATCCTTGATCATGCCGTCCAGAAGTTTGAGCAGCGTCGTCTTGCCCGACCCGTTTGAGCCGAGTATGCCGCAAAAATCTCCCGGCATGACATCCAGAAGGATGTCGGACAGGGCGGTGGTGCCGTCGGGGTATCGGAAGGTGGTTATCCGTGCAGAAAGGCGGGGAGGCTGCATGGTCAATTCTGGAGTTTCCAGGCGATGGTCGCCAGTATGGCAAAGGCCGACAGCCCTGCCAACTGGGCTCCGCCCAGGCGGGAACCGCGCAACAGGGGCAGATTCCCGTCATAGCCGCGCTGGGTCATGGCAACGGTCATGGCCTGGCTGCTGTCAAAGGCCCGGATGGTCAGCATCCCGGCCATGGCACCGAAGGATGTGAGTCCCCGCCGCATGCCGCAGTAGCCGAGCCGGTTCTTCTGTGCCGTGTAGACGACAGCGGCGTCGTCATACAGCATGAACAGCGCCCGCCAGGCGAACATCGACACGTCGACCAGCCCCCGGGGAAAACGCATCCAGGCAAGTGCAGCCATGGTCTCGGTAAAGGTCATGACCTGGCTCAACAGCACGGCAACCGATACAGCACCCATGATGCGGGAGCTGATCAGAATCCCCTCACGGAGGCCTTCCGGGTGTCCGGCAATCGAAATGGCCCCTGCTTTGAGGAGAATAACGGACTCTCCCGCACCCATGAATGTCTTGAGTACCAGGATCACAACGATGATGAACAGGGGATGCAACATGCGCAGCATCAGCATGCGGGGCTGCATGCCGGCGATCAGAGCCACCGGCAGGCAGATGCCGGCTACCTGCCAGGGAAAGGCGCTGCCGCGTGAACTGATAACCAGGGCAAGGAGCAGGCCGGCTGCCATCAGGCGGCTGCGCGGGTCGACTGCTGCTATGGCCGCATGTTCATTATGTTGGTGCTGGAGATGTCTCACCGGCGTTCCAAGATGCCTGCCAGCACCTGTTCAGCAGCTGAATAAGGGTCAATAGTGTGGTCGCACATACCGGTCACGATCCTCTCAAGCGTGGCGTCTGCCGCCATGTGCTCGAGGGCTCTTTTAAAAAGGCTGTCACGCAGGATATCCGTGAAGTGGCGTTCATTTCGCTCCCGCAGGAAATCATTGATTGATCCGCTGGAAATCAGGTGTTCGCGATGCAGGAGGATCTCCCTGACCAGTTCGTCGATGCCGGTGTTGCGCTGGGCCTCGGTTTTCAGGACCTGCGGATTCCAGCTCCCCTCCGGTGCAGCGCGGAATTCGAGCATGGTTGACAGTTCGCGTGCCGTGCGGTCAGCCCCGTCGCGATCAGCTTTGTTAACCACGAAGATGTCGCCGATCTCCAGGATGCCGGCCTTGATGGCCTGGATGTCATCGCCCAGCCCCGGTACCATCACGACACAGGTGGTATGGGCGGCCTTGACAATGTCGACCTCGTCCTGCCCGACGCCGACGGTCTCGATGATAACGATGTCCATTCCCAGGGCGTCCATCACCAGGGCGACATCGGCCGTGGACCGGGACAGGCCGCCCAGCGCACCTCGTGTAGCCAGGCTCCGGATGAAAACACCTTCGTCAGTGGCGTGCCGGTTCATGCGGATGCGGTCGCCTAGAATTGCCCCGCCCGTGAACGGACTGGTCGGGTCGATGGCTACGACCCCTACCTTTTTCCCCTGCGTGCGGAAGGCTGCCGTCAGCTGGTCCACCAGAGTGGATTTGCCTGCTCCCGGTGGCCCGGTGATGCCGATGATATAGGCCTTGCCGGTACGGGGATAGATCTGTTTCAAGTCGTCGATGGCCTGGGGGCGGTTGTCGTCGATATCCCGCATGAGGCGGGCTGCTGCGCGGATGTCGCCGGTGAGAACCCGTTCTGCAAGTGGCATGTGTGTACCCGTTTTGTTAAAGTCAGAGCATAGGAAGTCGCTTGTATAGCACGATCGGGTCAGGATTACAATCGGGCGGCTGATAACAATTCTTGCCATGAGGCGCAGAGCGGATATAATCTCAGCTGTAATCAGCACGTATTCAGGTCTTCCACACAGAACCTACTAAGGATCACGCCATGAGTTTTTTTTCCCGACTGAGTGTCAACACCAAGTACAATATCATCTCTTCACTGCTTTTGATTGCCCTGTTTATTGCGCTTGCCTACAGTAATTACCGCCGGGAACAGTCGCTGATCCTGAAGGGGGCTGTTGATAATGCCCGCACCATTTCACGCCAGATCATCGAAACGCGGGACTACCTTGCCAGGGTTGTGACCTCCGAACCGGAGCGTAACGAGAATCTGATACCGCAGGTGGCAGCCACACGGGTTGCCCAACAGCTTACCCGCGGTTCGAGCTACTATGTCCGCCAGGTATCCCTGCGCTATCGCAATCCAGACAACCGGCCGGACAGTTTTGAAGCCGCTCAGCTCACGGCCTTCCGGGACGTGAAAGCCGTTGAAAACTGGCAGGTTACAGAGGAAAAGGGTAAGAAGTCGCTGCGTTACCTGTTGCCGATGGTGTCCGATGAGTCCTGCCTGACATGCCATGGCAGCTATGATACCGCCCCCGGGTTCATCCAGAGACGTTTTCCCCGTGGGCATTTTTCCTATGGCTACAGGATTGGCGAGGTCATCGGTGCGGTATCGGTTTCCGTACCAATGGAGGGGCTCTACCGGCAGATCGGTGCCAACCTTAAGCGCGATATTCTGTTTGATGGGTGTGTGTTGCTGATCTTTGTCACCATCAGCGGATGGATCATTCGAAGAACGATCCTCACGCCGGTCAAGGCCGTAGCTGCAAGTATCGCCGGGGTTGCGCATTCGGGGAATTTTTCGGAGCGCCTTGAACAGCGCGGGGAAGACGAGATCGGTGTTCTGATCGGCTCGTTCAATGAATTGATGGAAGAGTTGGACCGAAAAACGGTCCAGCGGGTGGAATCGGAAGGGCGCTATCGCAATTTCATCGAGATTGCCCAGTCGCCGATCATCACCTTCATGTCCGACGGGAAAATCGTCATCTCCAATCAGAAGGCCGAGAAGCTGTTCGGGCTGACCAAGCAGGAACTGCTTGGTCAGAGCATCTTTGATTTCATGGAGAAGGGGGAGTTGCTGCAGAGTGCCATGATAGATTATTTCTCGGCGGGCAGCAGTGACCTGATCGGAACGACCACCCGCCAGAAGGTGCGGGATGTCTGCGGCAGGCTCTTTGATGTGGAGATGGTCATTTCGGTGTCACAGTCTGAACAGAGTCCCATGTTCACTGCCATACTGCGGGCGGTAAAATGAATCGATCCCTGCGGCACCTCAGTAGATGATGATATACCCGTGCTGTTCGGCGATCTTTCTGACCTCATCCCTGTCCATGATGCGGTAGGTTTTCCCTTCCAGCGTGAAGATGAAGCCGCCATCGCCGTCAGGCCGGGCATCCTCCAGCAGTGCTTCGTATGTTGCCGTCTTTACCATAGCGCCTCCCGTGCCGTTCACTCTTCGGCTGCCTGCCGGACCGCAGCCAGCAGGTGATGAACATCATCCTCGGTTGTCTGCCACGAGCACATGAAACGGGCGCCGCCGGTGCCGATGAAGGAATAGAAATGCCAGCCGGCAGAGCGCAATGAGGCCGCAGCTGCGGCGGACATCTCGGCAAAGACGGCATTGGCCTGGCATGGGGACATGAGTCGTACCCCGGGTATCTTTTCAAGCCCGGCGGCCAGCATTGCTGCCAGCCGGTTGGCATGTGCGGCATTTTTCAGCCAGGCACCGCTCTCCAGCATCCCGATCCAGGGGGCCGAGATGAAGCGCATTTTGGAGGCCAATTGTCCGGCCTGCTTGCAGCGGTAGTCAAACTCTTCGGCCAGTTCCCGGCTGAAAAACACCACCGCTTCGCCGACCGCCATGCCGTTCTTAGCACCTCCCAGGCAGAGTACGTCGACACCGGACTTCCAGGAAATCTCTGCCGGAGATAATCCCAGTGCCGCCACTGCATTGGCAAAACGGGCCCCGTCCATCTGCACCTTCAGGCCATGGCTACGGGCAAGTTCTGCAGCAGCGGCAATTTCAACGGGAGTGTAGACCGTGCCCAGTTCCGTGGACTGGGTCAGGCTGAGGACCCGCGGCTTGGGATAATGGATATCGCTGCGACGGGTGATGGCCTGCTCAACTGCGGCAAGGTCAAGCTTGCCGTTCGGTCCGTCGATGTGCAGGATTTTGGTGCCGTTGGAGAAGAACTCCGGTGCGCCGCATTCGTCGGTTTCCACATGCGCCAGTTCATGGCAGATCACACTGTGATAGGAGCGGCACAGGGCCGCCAGGGCCAGAGAATTGGCCGCCGTGCCGTTGAAGACGAAGAATACCTGGCAATCAGTCTCGAAAACGTCCCTGATGCAGGCACAGGCACGCTCCGTCCAGATATCGTCGCCATAGGACGCTACAAAGCCGCGATTGGCCCTGTCCATTGCCTGCCAGGCTTCGGGGCAGATGCCGGCATAGTTGTCGCTGGCAAACTGGTTGTAAGCGCGTGGTGTCATTTCATGGGCGTCTGCGGCCATGCAGCGTCTCCCTGTGGTCGGTTGGGAATCATTATTCGTTTGTTTGAGCAGTAATGATGTTGTTAACGCGCTATCCAGTCTGCAACGGCTGGATTCACGGGAACCGAGACTAGCATGTAAACGGCCGGTTTACCAGACATTCATACGCATGATGACGACTAATAGTTGAATATCTCGCGGGAAATGCCTAGAATACCCCTAGCCTTCTTTCTCGCCCCAAGGATTCTGATATGCGTTACAGCCGGATGCGGCTTTCTCACAAACTGGTACTTATCATTCTCTTCACCGGTCTGCTGGCCGGGTTTACCGTGTTGCGCGCCCCGTCGTTAACGGATGAGCCGGGGGCCTCTCCGGCGGATAAGGCCCTGGAAGACCTTTCCCGTATAGAGTACCCCAGCCTCAGGGGCATCAACTGGCATCCGCATTTCATACAGCCGCATCAGACACTGGAATCTCTTTTCGGCAGCGACTGGGTCTGGGTGGCCCGTTTCAATCGTGTTGACCGCCGGCATGTATATCCCGGAATGACCATCAAGGTTCCCGAACGGCTGACCGATATCCGGGGATACACACCTGTGCCGAAACAGTATGAGCCGGCGCGCGGCCACGCTAAATACATTCTGATAGATGTCGGCGAACAATGGCTGGGTGCCTACGAATCAGGCAGGCTGGTTTTCTCCTCGCCGGCAGCGACAGGCAAGGCGGGAACCGAAACCCCTGCCGGCATCTTCCGGATCGACGCCCGTCACCTGACCCATACGTCTTCGCTCTACAAAACGGCCAACGATGAAGAACAGTATCCTATGGATAACGCCTTGCGCTTTTACATTGGAACGGATAATGTTTCCTACTGGCTGCATGCCCGGGACCTGCCGGGTCGTCCAGCCTCCCATGGGTGTATCGGTCTGTTCGATGAAGAGATGCAGAACAGGGTGTTCGGTACGCCGGAAAAACCTGTGCTGCTTGATTCGCAGAGGCTCTATGAGTGGGCTGTCGGCGAGGCTGAGTATGGTGAAGACGACGGGGGGCTGGATGAACTGGAGGATGGACCGGTGGTAGAAGTACGCGGAGCTCTGCCGCGTTACCTGGATAAAAGCCCACCTATGAAGTGAAGATGCATCACCACAGATACAGGAGGAGAGCATGAAGCGGACACTGTGTGCAGCATTGATGGCTATAACCCTGGCCACACCGGCATTTGCGGCAAAAGTCTACCTGAAGGATGGCGGAGTCATCCAGGCGAAGCGGGTCTGGCGTGAAGGCGGCAAGGTTCATGTTCTGGCAACCCGGCACACCCTGACATCATTCGAAAAATCAGAAATCAATCTGAAGCGCACCTTCCCTAAAAAACACAAGGTGGCTAATAAAGTTACAGCTGTTGAGGCTAAGGCGGCAATGGCTGCCCCGAGCGGAGTAGTTGCATCTCAGAAGCCTGAGGACAAGAAAACAGGAGTAGCGCTTCCCAGCCTGCCGAAACTGCCTGAAAAATCACCCGAGAGCCTGGTGCCGTCCGCAGGAACGGGCGGTGCTATCAGGCAGCAGAAGAAAAATATGGCAGAGAAGCTCGGCGAATAGCTCCAGACTATCCTTTTTTCAGCCAGCGTGCGACATCCTTGGCGTGGTAGGTGATAATGATATCGGCTCCGGCCCGCTTGAAACCGAGCATTGTTTCGAGCACGACCCGCTGCTCATCGATCCAGCCGTTACCGGCTGCGGCCTTGATCATGCTGTATTCGCCCGAGACATTGTAGACCGCAAGCGGCAGGTTGTATTCGTTGCGCAGATCGCGCAGTATATCGAGGTAGGGCAGTCCCGGTTTGACCATGATGATATCAGCCCCCTCTTCGATGTCAGCTGCCGCCTCGCGCAAGGCTTCCAGGCGGTTGGCAGGATCCATCTGATAGCTGCGCCGATCGCCGAACTGCGGGGTTGACTCGGCCGCTTCGCGGAACGGGCCGTAATAACCGGATGCATATTTGACGGCGTAACTCATGATCGGAATCTTATCGAACCCGTTCTCGTCGAGTACTTCGCGGATGGCTGCCACACGGCCGTCCATCATATCCGACGGTGCTACCATGTCTGCACCTGCCCGGACGTGGGAGAGTGCTTCCCGTGCCAGCAACTCCAGCGTGGAGTCATTGTCGACATCGCCATCCTTGATGATCCCGCAGTGCCCATGATCAGTGTATTCGCACATGCAGACGTCTGTGATGACCACCAGTCCGGGAACCGCACGCTTGATGGCGCGGACGGTCTCCTGGATGATGCCGGTATCTGAATATGCATCGCTACCCACCGCATCCTTTGTTTCAGGGATGCCGAACAGCAGGACCGCCGGTATACCCAGGTCGTAAGCCTCCCTGGCATCGGTCACGATATGTTCAATGGACTGTTGGTAAATGCCGGGCATGGAGGAAATCTCTTTTTTTATCCCGCTGCCGAATGCAGAGAACATCGGATAGACGAGGTCATCCACCGAAAGTGCTGTTTCGCGGACCATCCTCCTGAAGACCTCGTTTCCACGTATTCTGCGTGCCCTGAATTGCGGGAAAAACATGTAAACCTCCTCTTGCCGTCTGTAGTGGTTTCAAAATACTACCCAACGCCTGTTGAAAATGCAAGCTTCACAGCAAATGATGGCAGGTGAATGATTTAAAGACCGTACCGGTCTTTCTGGATTGTTTTTTATGAAAATGAGTGGTATGTAATTACATGATAATTGTATTAAGGTAAATTTACCAAAGGAGGATATCAAGTATGAGAAAAAGTTTGTTGTTAGCAATGGCAGGGCTTCTGGTCGTCGCGTCTATCGCTTCGGCAGCCAATCGTGAGGGGCAGTTTTCCATCTCCCCGGTATTCGGCGGCTATTCCTTTGACAGCCCTCAGGGTATTGGTTATGACAGCAACCCGATTTTCGGCGGCCGGGCCGGGTACAACTTCACCGATAATATCGGTATTGAGGGCCTGTTCGATTACGTACATTCGACGAAGGGACGTACGGTTGATATGTATCGATATGGCGGTGAACTGCTCTATCACTTTTTCCCTGAAAACAGGTTCGTTCCCTATCTGGCAGCCGGTTTTAATGGAGTGAACTTTACGGGTACCGGTCAGGACAAGCGGGTTCGCAGCGCATTTGACGGCGGGATTGGCGCAAAGTACTTCCTGTTCGACAGCTTTGCCCTCAGGGGTGATGTACGTGCCATCGCCTACAATAGAATGAACCGCTGGAACGGGAATCTTGAGTATACCCTGGGTGCCTATATTCCTTTTGGCGGTGCCAAACCGGCAGCAAAACCGGTCGTGCCACCACCGGCACCGGCACCGGCACCTCCGGTTGTGGCTCCTCCTCCCGCCCCGGCCCCACCGCCTCCGGCCGCTCCGACAGCATCTCTGACAGTCAGCCCGTCAACCATCACCAAAGGGCAGTCAGCCACACTCAACTGGAAATCACAGAACGCAACAGGGTGTGATATCCAGCCCGGCATCGGCCCGGTTCCTCCCCAGGGTGCCAGAGCGATCACGCCTGCTGACAGCACCTCCTACGACCTTTCATGCTCCGGCGCCGGCGGGACAGCCGTCAGTGCAGCCGGCGTGACAGTCAATATGCCGCCACCACCCGCACCGGCCCCCAAACCTGCGCCAAAAGCGGCGGCTTCCCCGGAGCGCTTCTGCAGCAAGCCGGCTGTGGTTGATGTTTTCTTCGACACCGACAAGGCTTCTATCAAGACTCAGTATGACGCCGATCTCAACAACCTTGGCAGTTTCCTCAAGGACTTCCCGAAAGCCAAGGGAGAGATTTCCGGTCATACCGACAATGTCGGCAGCGACAAGTACAACCAGAAACTTTCCGAGCGTCGTGCCAACAGCGTCAGAGATTATATCGTGAATAAATTCGGTATTGCCTCAGATCGCCTGACCGCCAAGGGCTATGGTGAGTCCAAGCCGGTGGCCAGCAACAAGAACAAGGAAGGCAAGGCAAAGAATCGTCGCGTTGAAACAAACTTCACCTGCGATTAAAGCTGTGAGGCTGCATGAATAATGAAAGGCCCTTTCGGTAATCCGGAAGGGCCTTTTCTGTTGTTTACTTTTCAAGAGCAGTTCACTGCATGACAGGCAGTACGCTGCCCCCCTCGGGCATGATCAGCGCTTTCCAGTCCGCTGGAAGAAGCCTGTCCGCAATCTGCAGTGCCTGATCAAGAGAGCTTGCTGGACGCATTCCCATCTCGATCACCTGCTGCACGGGAAAACCAGACACCAGGATGATGTTGAAACGCCGGGTTTTCTGCAGTATCGAGTAGGCGGTCTGACCGTTGATCTCGTAGTACTCCCGCAATGCTGCTTCAAACTGGTCCAACTGCTGATGGCGGAACCAGCTGAAAAAAGTCGAATTTCCGAAGCCGTCACGGCATTCAGCCAGCAGAATCATCACCCCGCCATCTGTAAGTGCCTGGGCTGCATATTCCATTGATTTGTGGGCCTGAATCAGATTGATATCCTTGGGAAAGCCACCGCAGGAGACGACCACCAGGTCACACGTTTCCTGTAGCGGATACGAGAAGTGTCGGCGGTAATACCGGCACCCTGCTTCGTGGGCCTCGTGCCAGTGACCGGCAAATGCCGCGATAATGCGCTTGTCCGGAGCAAGCACGGTATTGAGGATAAAGTCGGGAGCAGCCAAAGCGCAGGCTTCAGCCATCGCCTGATGGACCGGGTTGTTCTCCAGGTTTCCGGTGACGGCATGCTGGTTTTTTCCGCTTCCCTGCCCGGGGTTCAGTACGGCAAAGTGGCTGGACAGACAGGCCTGGCGACTGGCGATGCCCGGCAGAACAGACTTGCGGCCACCGCTGAAGCCGGCGAAATAGTGAAATCCGATTGCCCCGGTCAGGATCAGATGGTCCGCCTTAACAGCCGTCCGGTTGATGCGAACATCGATCCCGTTGGAGGTCCTGCCAACGGACACAAGTTCCGCAGAATCGTCGCAGTCATGGTCTTTCACCCGGATACGTCCGTAAAGCGGCCCGAGTATTTTCTCGTGTTCGTGTGGGGTCTGTGAGCGGTGGATGCCGAGTGCGATCAGGATCTCAATGTCATCGTCAAGGATCCCCTGATTGTTGAGTCGCTCCACCAGCAGCGGCAGGTAGACCTCACTGCCGGTATAGCGGGTGATATCAGAGGTGACGATGACGGTCTTTTCGCCCGGCTTGAACAATGAAACTGCCGGCCGGCATGCGTCAAGTGCCGAACAGATAATCTCTTCAACCGTATCTGCAGGATCGGGTACTGCCGGTTGTATCACCCCCGCCAGGCGTTCTGGCGGGAGGTCGAGCGTATACGATACGGAGCCGTACTTTAATTCCATGACACCTCACCTGCTCCTGCTGCAAAAAGCAAAGGCGCAAAGAGCCGCCCGAAAATTTGAGCTGTTCCCTGCGCCTTGCCTGTTCTCACGGTCATCCCGGAACTAGATCCAGGCATCTCCGCCGTCGTACTGGTAGCCCTCGGACTTTGTCCGGGGGGTGACTTTGAACTTGGCTTCACGGGCCAGACGCTTCATTTTGTCAGCGGCATTTTCACCCAGGCCGGACAGCTTCTCCCGTACTTCACTACCAGGTGCCGGAGCCAGCAGGAGGGCGGCGGCGACACCGATCACGGCGCCGGAAACAAAGGCGATCACAGCAGCAGCGGCGTTATCATTGTTGGTTGACATGACAGACTCCTTTATCGTGGTATCACATTCGTAAGGTGAGCAGGCTTTATTACTAGCACAACAGCCCGCGTTAATAAAAGTAAAATTTACAGCATGCGTGCCAGATGTCTTCGGATCATATCTTCGAAATCTGCAGTGCTGCTACCGGTGTAGACCAGTGATGAGCCGATCTCGGCGGCCAGAATGGCATACAGGTACTTGCGCGGCAGCTTTTTGATCCGCTGCCGGAAGGCCGGTGTCTCCTGCAGCATTCGTGGCAGGTGACGTATGATTGCCTGGCGGAAGGGCGGCTGCAGGCTGAGCTCCGGACGGGACGAGAAGAACTCGAAAAGTCGTGAGTAGAGGCTGTTGATGTTCTGACTGATGGTCTCGGAAATTTCACTGTACAGCAGTGTACCGTTGGATTCCTTCCGGCGGCGCAGGATCAGAAGGGCCTCGTCGGCGGCACGCTTTTCCAGGATGGCAAGGACATCGGCGACATAACGTTCCTTGTGATCGACGAATTCCCGCTCTGACAGCAATAGATTGGCGATGATCTCGTAAGAGGATGAGATGACCCCGCATTTGTTGGCCGAGGCATCGCGCATGATGGCCACACCGTTCATCTGGAGTTGAACCCTGGCCTCCGGGGTGATGAATGAGTTGGCACCTTCAACGATCACCCGGGACGATGGAATGCCTTCAGCATTCAGGAACAAGCGCCAGTTCTGCACGTCGATAGTTTCGGGACGCCCGCCGGCCGGGATAAAGAGGTCAGCCTTTACCGTGAAGACCAGGCTGTTGTACTCACGATAGAATTCGTCGATTTCCAGCCACTCCTCAACCAGTCCGGTCATGTTGCGGCTGACCTTGCGGTGCGATTCTTTCAAGCCCTCCAGGCGCCGACCTGTTCGAAAAATTATAAAACCGCCTTCGCCCAGATACGTCGGATCAAAGGCGTCCAGATCACGGGTCAGCACAATGCGACGTAATTCATCGCGATTGATGCCGCCCGGATCATACAGCGCTGCCGTGCCGTCCAGGATCAGACGTACCTGCATGGCGGGGCAGCGCTCCAGCATGATGCGCAGACAGTTTCCTGCAACATCTCCGTTTGGTCCGCCGGTCATCTTGATTGAGAAACTGTCGTGGCGGATATCTATCCCGGCGACCTCGGCCATGGTGATTCCGGCAAACGTGACCACGCCGGTGGAGGTGACGCCGTACTCCTTGTGGTTGATGCCGAAGCGTTTGCTGGACATGATGCCGACACCGAGGATATAGCCCCGTTTTTTCGACAGGGCGGCAATGGCCTCGATCATGCTGTCATGCATATTCTCATCCGGGCCGATCTCAATCGGCTCATCATCACCGTAATAGTCTACCACCCGCCAGTCTTTTGCTGTCCCTGCCTCTGTCGTGAAGATGTCCAGGAATGCGTTGGCGATGCCATACTGAAGCTTGTAGAGCCGGCAGTTCTCTTCATCACTCCCGGCCTGCACCAGGTGAGAGGCGTCCAGAACCAGCGCCATTTTTGATCCGCCCTCGTAGATGTCCTTGTTCTTGAGATGCTGGGTGTGTGCCAGTACGTACACTTCGCGAAAGAGGGTATTGGCACTGGTGATGAAGTCGTCGGCGCTGCGGGCGATGACCGTGCGCCAGCCGCCGCGGGCGATGTCGGAGAAGCCGACATGGTAGCCTGCCCCGTAACGGCTGTAGAAGAAGGTCACCCGGAAGGGGATCTGGTCGGGAAGGTCACCGGTGAACTCATGCCCCATGTCCCGCAGGTAGGCTGGATCCAGACGGATGGCCAGGGCCTGTTTTTCCACCACAAAGAAGTTGGTTTTGAGGGCGTGCATGATCATCAGGAAGCAGCAGCGGTAGACCGCCCGGCGGATGTCGTCGAGCCAGCGGTGTCCGGTATTGTATCCTTCCACCGCCTCCAGAGTCTCGATCAACAGTGCACCGTAGGCTGAATCCCGGTCTTCGAGTGCTGGATCGAAGCGGGTTCGGAAAAACCTGACCAGTAGCTGGGCCATTTCGGGATGGTCGTAGAAGGCCCGCTGGACATTCTCCAGACCGAAGCGTTCAGGTTGGTTGTGGGCCAGACTGGTGTGGCAGAAAGAGATGAAGGCATTGACCAGCGATGCATCATCACCTGACATAAGGCCCCGTACAACAAAATTTTCATAGGCGTATGACGAGGTGGAAAGAATCTGTGTCGTGCAGAGTTCGCGCCTGAGCAGTTCTGCGAGCCGGGTTCCGGGAAGCAGCGGAGCCCCTTCGCGGGTCTGGACGAAGAACGCCCCCAGAAAATAAGGATGGATGCCGTTGGATATGGTCTGACAATAGGCGCGGCGGATGCCGAGACCCAGCCGGTTGAAGACCTCCAGCAGCTGCAGCAGGAACTCATCCTGGGGAGGATTGCCGACCGCGAACAGCACGCGGGTCTCGGTGCGGCCGTCACGTTCCACGTTGATCATATCCAGAAAAAGCCCGCCGGAGGAGTTACCGCGCTCGAAGAGCCATACCAGCCAGGCGATGCGGCTTGCCGGAGACATGCGGATGTAGTTTTCGTTGTTCAGCCAGAGGATCTTCAGCAGCCGGTCAAGCTTTGACATGTCAAAATCGGGAAAGGAGCAGCGCAGTTCGGTACGTACCTTCTTCACGAGTGCAGCAGGTAAAGCTACCACCGCTTCCAGGTCGATTTCCTGATTTCTTCGGCGATCAAACTCGAAACGCTGCACCTCCAGCTCATCGGTCATTCCCGGCATGGGGGCGGTGGAGTGCGAGAACATGGCGTAAGAAATCTCGCGTTCCCCCACCCGTCGCAGAGTCTCGTACAGCGACCCGGGGCGGTTGACGCATGCAATCACCAGCCGTTTGTCACGGTCAGCAAGGATCAGGTGCCGGTTGTCACGCAGCTGTGACATCTCTCTGGCCAGCAGGGTTAAGGCACCGGTTTCATCAGACATGGCCTGAAAGAAGTAGGGACTCATGTTCTGCTGAAGCCAGACGGCATTATGATCCGCTGCCGTCCTGGCAGTTCGGGCAGTACGGCGGATGGTGGCGGAGAGATTCATGGGCGTCCTCCTGCAGAGATATGCGCTGATGCAGAGTATACCGCCAAACTCTTTGTCGGCAAAGTTTTACTGTCAATAAAATCTGCTAAAGCTTTGCTTGACCGTATACGGTTGAATTGTTATAGTCGCGCCGCTGAAACGTATTCATACATATCAGGGACCGACCAGTGCCAGACAGGCTTTGCAGCATACAATCAAAGGACAGCGGTTTGGCCGTGGTGAGTATTCCCGGTGGCGCTTCAATTCCGAAACGTCAGCTTCTGGAGACGCTTCAGCGCCAGATTTCGTCATTTGCAGGTAACCTCACTATCAGGGGCGTTCTCCTGACCGGTCCGCCGGAGGGCTTTTGCGGCAGCGCGACAGAGCGAGGCTCCGTGCCATACGAGGCGGCAGCCCTTTCCGAGATGGGGCAGCAGGTTATGTTCGGGCTGGAGAAAATCGGTAAACCCTGCATTGCGGTGATCTCCGGTGAGTGCTCCGGGTTGGGGCTGGAGGTGGCTCTTGCCTGTGATTTCATCGTTGCATCGCACGAAGCGACCTTCGGGTTTCCTTCCATAGCGGATGGTCTGATCCCCTGTTGTGGAGGTACCCAGCGCCTGGCACGGCTGGTCGGCAAATCAAAGGCAAAAGAGATGATCTTCAGCGGTGAAATGATCGATGCCGGGGAGGCCCTGCGCTGCAGGCTTGTAAACCGCCTGTACAAGGGAGATGAACTGCTGGCGAAGGCACGGGAGCTGATGGAGCATATCTGCAGCCGCAGTCCGCATGCTATCCGTGTCGGTGGTGACGTGGTCAATGCCGGCTATGATATTGACCTGCAGACCGCTTGTATGCTGGAGCGGAATGCCTTTGCGCTCTGTTTTTCCAGTCTTGACCAGCGCGAGGGGATGCAGGCGTTTTTAGAAAAGCGCCAGCCGAAGTTTACGGGAGAGTAAATGGCTCTTGAAAGGGGCTGCACCCAGGTGTATACCGGCAACGGCAAGGGCAAGACCACGGCGGCACTCGGCCTGGCCCTGCGTGCCATCGGCCGCGGTCTCAGGGTCTGCGTGTTCCAGTTCATCAAAGGGGGCGGACCCTATGGTGAGCAGTTGATCGCCGGGAAGCTGGCGCCGCTCTTTACCATCATCCAGACCGGCCAGCCGGGCTGGGTCAATACAAAAGATATCTCGGTCGATCGCCGTCTCGCCCAGGAAGCCCTGGTAAGGGCCCGGGAACTTATGTGTTCCGGCGACTATGACCTGTTCATCTGTGACGAAATCAACGGTGCCGTCGGATTCGGTCTGCTTGATGTCGAGCAGGTACTGGAGTTGATCAGGCTGAAACCGGAGAGGGTCGAGCTGGTCCTGACCGGCCGCAATGCACATGAACGGGTGGTGGAGGCGGCCGACCTGGTGACTGAGATGCGCGAGGTCAAGCATTACTATAAGGCGGGAGTCCCGGCACGGACCGGGATAGAGATGTAAGGGTGAATTGGCGTCTCTATTACGCAGGCTTTACATCAACACCGGTTTCTCACTCGCTCACTTTGTTCGCTTAAGCTCACAGAGCCCACAGAGAGAGCCTTTTTACAGATTTTCTCTGTGCCCTCCGTGTGCTCTGTGAGAGAATGTTTTACCCGGTTTTAAATTATCTTGTTTTTGCATGCAGATTACAGAGTAAAACATTACTGAAGGAGGTAGTAACCATGGCAGAAAGAACACTACGGGTGCTTGTAGGAAAACCGGGACTCGACGGTCACGATCGCGGTGCCAAGATCATCGCCCGTGCCTTTCGCGACGCAGGCTTCGAGGTTATCTACACCGGCCTGCACCAGACGCCGGAGCAGATCGTTTCTGCCGCCATTCAGGAGGACGTGGACTGTGTCGGTCTCTCGATCCTGTCCGGAGCCCACAATACCCTGCTGCCCCGCGTCTGTCAGCTGCTCAGGGAAAAAGGCGCTGACGACATCAAGGTCTTCGGTGGAGGCGTCATACCTGAAGACGACATCCCCGGACTCAAGGACGCCGGAATCTGCGAGGTATTCACCCCCGGCACATCCACCGAGGATATTGTCAGGTGGATCAAGGAAAATGTGAAACCGAGGGCCTAGGTGCCCTACAAAAAACTCTCCATACAGGTGACGAACCGGGTCGGGTATATTCTGCTCGACGCCGGTTCACGCTTCAACAAACTCTCCATTACCACCATCCGTGAGCTGAAACGTGCCTTCGCACAGCTTGAGTCTGATCCGTCGGTACATGTCATCGTCTTGTCCGGATATCCGGGTGAATCCTTTGCCGTTGGGGCTGATATCGGCCAGATGGTCCACTTCAGTCCGGCGGATGCATTTCATTTTTCCGAACTGGGACAGTCGCTGTTTGAACAGATCGAGTGCTGCTCACGGCCGGTCATCGGGGCTCTGAACGGGATCGCTATGGGTGGCGGGTGTGATCTCGCCATGTCCTGCGACATCCGCATTGCCGTTGAAACTCTTCAGATTGCTCATCCCGGCGCCCGACTGGGTATCATCACCGGTTTCTGCGGCACACGCAAACTGCCGCGCATGGTCGGCAAGAACATGGCCCGCGAGATATTTATGACGTCTGATCCCTACTCTGCCGGAGAAGCATTGCGGATGGGCCTGGTGGACAGGGTTTGCGGGATGGACGTCTTCTGGCAGGAGGTCGTGGGGTTCGCCGAGAGGGTAGCGTCCTACCCCCTGGCAGCACTTTCTGCTTCAAAACGACTGCTCAACGCCGCTGAAGATACCGACCTGCGCACCGGCTGTCTGCTGGAACGGGAAGCTTCAACCCATATCAATTCTCTAATCTGACGCAATCTTTCTGTCAATGAACGGAAGATCCGGTTGTCCTCCTGAATGCTGCCACGAATGAATTGACCGGATTGGCAATTACCTCCTGCGGCCTTCCCTCCTGAACGATTCTCCCGCCATCCAATACCACCAGACGCTCGACAACCTTCAACGCCTCGATGCGGTCGTGGGTGGCGATCAGCGCCGCTGTATCAGATTCATGCAGTATGCGCCCCAGGTCCTCCGCCAGGATGATCCTGGTCGGCAGGTCGAGGCTGGAAAAGGGTTCATCCATCAGGATCAGCTTCGGCCGGACCGCAAAGGCCCGTGCCAGGCTGACCCGCTGGGCTTCGCCGCCGGAAAGCTTGTGCGCCGAGCGGTTGGCCAGGTGACCGACCTTGAAGAGTTCCAGGCTTTCCATGGCGGCTTCACGGGCTTCCCTGCGTCCCATCCCCCTGATGCGCAGACCTTCTGCTACGTTGTCCCGTACACTGGTGTCAAACAGCAGCGGTTCCTGGAAGACCATGGCGATGCGTCGGCGGAATGCGGTCTCCCCGGATGAGGTAACCTCCTCTCCCTGGAAGAGGAGTGTGCCGCTTTCACGTTTAATCAAACAGGCCAATCCCAGCAACAGGCTGGATTTTCCGGTTCCGTTGGGTCCGATCACGGCTACCTTTTCCTCGGCCGAAATGGAAAAACGGGGCAGATCCAGCACCTGCACGCCGCCCCGTTGTATCCGCAGGTTTTCGATGTGCAACAGGGGAGTAGTCCCTTTCATCGCGGCCGCTCACGCTGCTGGATGACCGTCAGCAGATAATTGACGCCAAAGGACAGTAGCAGCAGGATCAGCGACAGAGCGATGGCAACATCGAAGTTACCCTTTCCGGTCTCCATGACCGTGGCTGTGGTCAGCACCCGGGTCTGTCCCTTGATATTGCCGCCAACCATTATCGAGGCCCCCACTTCTGAAATGACACCGCCGAATCCGGCCATGACTGCAGCCAGCAGCGGCAGGCGCGACTCTCGCACCAGAATCCAGATGGTTTGCAGCCTGGTGGCACCCAGCGCCTGTACCTGCAGCTTGAGGTTGGCGGGCAGGCTCTGGATCGAGGCGATGGTGATACCGGTCACGATCGGGGTGGCGATAACCGATTGGGCCAGGATCATTGCCAGAGGTGTGTAGAGGATTTCCAGGAATCCCAGAGGCCCGTTGCGCCAGAGGAAGATTGTTACGAAAAGGCCGACCACCACCGGCGGCAGGCCCATGCCGGTGTTGACCAGGCTGACCACCAGGCGCCGGCCGGGGAAGTCGGACAAAGCAAGAAATACACCGACCGGAATGCCGCAGGTCAGGCTGGCCAGTGTTGCACAGCCGGATATCTTGAGCGACAGGAGTGTTACCGCCAGCACTTCCCGGTCAAGGGAGAAGATCAGCTTCAGCGCTGTATATATGCCGTCGAGAATCAGATCCATGAGAAGCCCGAAGGGTCAGACTTATGGATTGCATCGGCACAGCACACGTGGCGGCCAACAGTTTTTTTCATCAGATATCCTTCTGAACGGGCATGTGGCTTGCTGCATACAAAAAAACCCTTCTCTGGAAGAAAAGGGGCCTCTACGAAACAGTGCGGTGACTATTCGTACATGCAGGTTCCCCTTTTCATCCCTAAAAGACAGGATAGTTCGTTCACGAAGTTATTTTTTGCCAGAACAGGCAAAAAAACTTCTAACTCACTAAAGGAGGGCGGCGCTGTTTCCGGCGACACCCGCAGGTGGCACACCGTGAGGATTTATCCCCCGTAGGTGGTGCAACTCGGAGAGTACAAGTTATGGGATGAAACTGTATAGAAGGGCAGGGTGCTTTACAAGTGGAAAATGTTTTGTAGAACAAAAAAAACCGGGTTTGTTGAATCATTCCAGCGCCGCCGGGATTCGTTATTATGCTTGAATTGTCTCACTGATATACGCTATTTTGCATGAACTGTAGCCGTGGTGGTGCGAGAGCACACCGAAGTGCAGTTCTGTCAGGAAGATCGGGGAATCAACGCATGAACACAAAAATACCAGCACAGCAGTGCAACAAAGGATTTCTGTCCGGAGTGCTGTTGTTTGTCGTTACACTGGGAGTGGTGGCACTTCTGGGAATAACCGGCTATGTCTTCTATCTGCTGGCCAAGCTTCCGCGAGTAGACCGTCTGGCAGATTACAAACCGCCGATCGTGTCTCAGGTATTTGGTGATGACGGCAGCCTGGTAGGTGAATTCTATCTGGAGCGGCGGATCGTGGTGCCGGTGAACCAGATACCGAGAAAACTGATTCAGGCTTTTGTTGCTGCCGAAGATGCCAGCTTTTACCAGCACAAGGGGATCGATTATTTCGGAATTGTCAGGGCCGCAGTAAAGAACGTGATCTCCATGCGCAAGAAAGAAGGGGCCTCCACCATTACCCAGCAGGTGACCAAATCCATGCTGCTGACTTCGGAAAAGAAGTTTTCACGCAAGATCAAAGAGGCAATTCTGGCCAAGCGGCTGGAGGAAAAACTCTCCAAGGACGAGATCCTCTACCTGTATCTCAACCAGATCTATCTCGGTGCCGGGGCCTACGGCGTTCAGATGGCTGCCGAAACCTATTTCGGCAAGAATGTCAATCAGCTCAACCTGGCTGAGATCGCCATGCTGGCAGGGCTTCCCAAGGCTCCCAACACCTATTCACCGATAAAACATCTGGAAAAGGCACGTGAGCGGCAGGCCTACGTTCTGGACCGGATGGTCAAGGAGGCCTACATCACTCCGGTTGAGGCCGACCATGCAAAAAAGACCGTTATCTCCATCCACCCCATGAAAAAGGTTAACAGCCAGCAGTCGGCCTTCTACCTTGAGCACCTTCGCATCCAGCTGGAAGAAAAATACGGTGAGGAGCAGCTCTACAAGGGTGGTCTGAAAATCTACACGACCATGAGTGCCGAGATGCAGCGGGCGGCATATGACAGTATTCGCACGGGCCTCAAGGCTGTGGACAAACGTCAGGGGTTTCGCGGGCCGGTCAAATACCTGAAGGAAACCGATGTGGAGGCTTTCTGCAGTAAGGTGGAGGATGGTATCGATCAGGCAGCGCTTGTTACGGGAGAAAGCTATCAGGGCGTTGTCGTCGGCTTCAATCCTGAGAAGGGTGAGGCTCATGTCAGGGTTGGTGACCGCACGGGCGTGCTCTCTCGCAAAAACATGTCCTGGGCCGGCAAGGTCGGAATGATAAACAGTTACGGTAAACCGGAGAAGGGTGTCAAGGCATTGTCGCTTGGCTCTGTGATTGACATCTTGGTCGTGACACCCGATGTCAATAAGGCCGGAGCCCAGTTTGCCCTCGATCAGACCCCGGATGTTCAAGCCGCTCTGGTGGCCATCGATCCGCGCAGCGGGGGGGTCAAGGCCATGGTTGGTGGTTACGATTTCCGCAAGAGCCAGTTCAATCGCGCCATCCAGGCCAAGCGGAATGCCGGTTCGGCCTTCAAGCCGATTATCTATGCTGCGGCCCTTGAAAAAGGCCTGACGACCGCTACCGTCATCAACGATGCCGAGGTGGAATATCCCGATGGGACCGGCAAGATATGGAAACCCAAAAACTATGACAATACCTTCCGCGGTCCGGTGACCATGCGTGAGGCCCTGACCTATTCCATCAATATTGTCAGCGTCAAGATCATGGAACAGATCGGCGTTGCCTATACGGTTGATTTTGCAAAAAAACTCGGTTTTACCTCAAAGATCGAGCCTAACCTTGCTCTGGCATTGGGAGCTGCAAGTGTTTCACCCTTTGAGTTGACCGGAGCCTATGCGGTTTTTGCCAATAAAGGCATGCTGGTGCCATCGTTTTTTATTACGAAAGTGACGGACACCGATGGGACGGTAC
Organism: Geobacteraceae bacterium; assembly: GCA_016720395.1. Taxonomy (GTDB): domain Bacteria; phylum Desulfobacterota; class Desulfuromonadia; order Geobacterales; family Pseudopelobacteraceae; genus CAIPTY01. Next base: position 30,637 of record JADKKR010000003.1, read on the forward strand.
TACAGGAAACACCACCTCCGGTGGCGGTACCAGCAGTCTCTCCGGAAGTGTCCTATGTCATTACCAATCTGATGCAAAGTGTCGTGATGAGTGGTACCGGTCACCGCGCTACCATTAACCGCCCCGTGGCCGGCAAGACCGGAACGACCAACGAAGCCAAGGATGCCTGGTTTGTAGGCTTTGTTCCTCAGTTGGCGGCCGGTGTCTGGGTGGGGTATGATCAGGAACGTTCGCTCGGGTCAGGTGGTACGGGAGGACAGGCTGCTGCTCCTATCTGGGCCGAATTCATGCAGAAGGCGTCAGCGTCGTTGCCGGTGGAGGATTTCCAGGCTCCGGAAAATGTGTCCTTTGTGCTGATCAATCCACGAACCGGACGGTTGGCGCGCGAAGGTACACCCGGTGCAGTGATGGAATGTTTTATCAAAGGCAGCGAGCCGAACAGCTACGACGGTGAGGGCAGATAACCGGCTGGTCATCCTGCACCAATAGAAAAAGGGGCGCACATCGCGCCCCTTTTTCTATTGGTGCAATCATAACAGGTTACGTTCAGGATGGTATTACAGGGTGATGTCCTCGGCAATTCCCGCCGTGTGCTGCACTATCGATTCTACTTTCCTCCAGTTAACCCGCTCGGAAAGCTTCTGCTTTTCTATAAGGCGCTTTGCTTCCCGTGCCAGCCCGCTGCTACTTTTGCCGTACACATCCCGGTGGACCTCCAGAAATACCCGGCCTTCCTCGGTTATTGCCAGCTTGACCGGTTGATAGATGATCTCCCCGGGGGTGTTGACCATGACTTCTTTGAATAATCCCTCCATCTGCTCAGGATAGACCCTGATGCACCCGTGGCTTGCAAAGCTGTAGATTGACCAGGGTTTCGTGGTGCTGTGGATCAGGATGCCGGGCAGGGAGGTTTTGATTGCGTATTTGCCCAGAGGGTTCTCGGGACCGGGGGGGATGCGGGTGATGATCTCCCTGCCAAGATCCTCCATTTCAGACTGGATCGATGGTGGAACGTTCCAGGTCGGGTCCTTCATCTTTGCGGTGACCCTGAACTTTCCGGTGGGGGTCTTCCAGTCGTATTTTTCCGACTTCACCGGTACGCCAAGGGCAACGGGAAGTGAGACGGCCAGCCTGCCCTGCTTGAAATAATACAGTGTGCGATCTGGGATATTGACGACTATCCCGTTTGTCATCCTCTGGGGTACAATCTTGCGATTGTTGTACACCAGCTTCTGTCCAATCTTGAGATAGGCCTTTTCTTCGAGTCTGTTACGCTTGATGAGCTGCTGACGGCTGACCCCCAGCTTGGCTGCCACAAGCCGGATTGTATCGCCTTTTTGTACGGAATAGCTACTGGAGGTGCCGACTAACTTGTCCGAGGTGACTTCATCGGGGGCAAACTCAGTCTCCGGCTCCGGAGGCGGGACACTATACTCCTGTGTGCCGGCGGGAGACCCCGGTACCGTATCAGGAACCGGTGGAGGATCAGCGTCAGGAGTCGGCAGTTCCTGCCTCTGGACTTCTGGTTCCTGTGTGCCTTCGGGAGACTCGGGTATCGTATCAGGAACCGGTGCAGGATCAGCGACAGGAGTCGGCAACTCCTGTCGCTGGACTTCGGGCTCCTGTGTGCCTTCGGGAGACTCTGGTACCGTATCAGGAACCGGTGGAGGATCAGCGTCAGGAGTCGGCAGCTCCTGCCTCTGGACTTCTGGTTCCTGTGTGCCTTCGGGAGACTCTGGTACCGTATCAGGAACCGGTGGAGGATCAGCGTCAGGAGTCGGCACTTCCTGTCTCTGGACTTCGGGTTCCGGCATGATCGGTTCGGATGGGGATGTCTCTGTTTCTGCCAGGGGGGGGGGCGCAACTACCGGTGCTGACGTCGAATCCCCGAATGTATCCTGAAGCGAAGCATGGATGATTCTGGCTTTCTGAATCGTCAGGAGATAAAACCGCTCGGATTCTTTTATGTCGTCAGTCTGGAAATAGTGCTCAGCAATGGCAAAGGTTGCATCGGCACTTTTTAACTCATCAGCCACATTCACTGCAGAAGCTGCATGATGCAGGCGCTTAAGCTCCAGCATGGCAACCTGACGGGTATCGGCCCACACCGTTTGCGACAAGCAGGTTACAAGGGCTAACGAAAGTAAACAGGTTGCAAGTGGCGCCTGTGTATATCTATATATTGTATTCATGGGCATATACATACAATATGTTATTAAAGCTAATCAATAGTTTAATTCCTTATACATGATTATTTCAATCGGTTGCCTGATGAATTAAGCTGTAAGGGCCTTATTTCAGCTTGTGAAAGCAGCTTGTGCCGGTGTACAAACGGTTTTCTGGAGTGCATGCAATGCCTTTTATACCAACAACTGCAGAAGAGCTGTCAAGGCGCGGCTGGAAAGAGCTGGACGTCATATTTGTCAGTGGCGATGCCTATATTGACCATCCGGCCTTCGGTGTGCCGCTCCTTGCCCGCTGGCTTGAGAATCACGGTTTCAGGGTCGGCATAATCGCCCAGCCGGACTGGCGGTCCAAGGATGCCTTCATGTCTCTTGGGAGGCCGCGGCTCTGTTTCGCCGTATCGGCCGGAGCAATGGACTCAATGGTGGCCCATTACACCCCGGCCCGAAAGCTGCGCCATGACGATGCCTATACGCCGGGAAATACACATGGCGCCCGACCGAACCGGGCCACGATCATCTATACGTCCCGACTGAAAGAAGCTTATCGTGATGTTCCGGTTATTATCGGCGGCATCGAGGCCTCGCTGCGACGTTTTGCACAGTATGATTTCTGGGAGGACAAGGTCCGCCGGTCGATCCTCCTGGATGCCAAGGCTGATCTGCTGATTTACGGCATGGCCGAACGGGCGCTGCTGGAGGTGGTCGATCGCTTGAACTCCGGCGCGCAGATACAGGATATCCGTACGGTGCGTGGAACATGCCGGATAGCTGCAAAGAGTGAGTGGCCTGATTTTGTTTCACCCGGCCCTGATGCCGATGATGGAGAGAAGCGGATCCATGTGTTGGAAATCCCTTCCTATGAGGATGTGCTTGCTGACAAGGCTGCGTTTGCCGAAGCTTTCCGCCTGGCAAGCCGTGAGCAGAATCCCTGCAGTGCCCGGACGATAGTCCAGCGCCATGCCGACCGTATTGTGGTTTCTCTCCCGCCTGCATTGCCGCTTGCCGAGGCCGAGATGGATGCTGTTTACGCTCTGCCTTTCGAGAAGGCTCCGCATCCATCATATCAGGAGCAGATTCCCGCCTGGGAACAGATCAAGACATCGGTTACCAGTCATCGTGGCTGCTTCGGCGGCTGTGCCTTCTGTGCCATTGCCATGCACCAGGGTAAAACAATCCAGTCCCGCAGCGAGCATTCAATCGTGAGCGAGGTCAGAAGCCTGGTCGATAAAAGCTGGTTCCGAGGTAGCATCAGTGATGTCGGGGGGCCGACCGCCAACATGTACGGGCTCTTGTGTGGCAGTACCGAAGCAAACCGTTCCTGCCGCAGGGCCAGTTGTCTGTTTCCTGCCATCTGCAGGCATCTTGAATGCGACGACAGGCGCTCCGTCGATCTGCTGCGCAGGGTGCGCTCCATAGAAGGGGTCAAACATGTCGCAGTCTCTTCCGGGGTACGCTATGACCTTATGGAACGGCAGAGGGCATATTTCCAGGAACTGGTTGGGCACCATGTCAGCGGACTGCTCAAGGTTGCGCCGGAACATTTTGCTGAACATATTACCGCCCTGATGCGTAAACCGGGCAGAAAGGCCTTCGAGTCTTTCCTGCGAAGGTTTCGTGAAGAGAGTGAACGAATCGGCAGGCGACAGCAGATTGTGCCCTACCTGATATCGGGACACCCCGGCTGCACACTGTCGGATATGCTGGAACTTGCCCTGGCGCTCAAGGATTTGGGATTCAAGGTGGAGCAGGTACAGGATTTTACCCCGACCCCTGGCTCACTTTCTACCTGCATGTACTATACGGGCATTGACCCGGATAGCGGGAAAGCCGTATATGTGCCACGCACCGACCGGGAAAAAGGTCTGCAGAAGGCGTTGCTGCTCTGGCATCAGCCGGGGGAGCGGAGCAAGGTGCTTGAGGCGCTTCGGGAACTGGGCAGAGAGGACCTGGCAGCTAGGTTGCTTGGTGCGGCCGACAGTAGACACCTCGACAAGAGAGCAGACGTGAGTTTGCATCCGCGTAACAGGCAGAAGAAGATCACGCCGAAACGGCATTAGGCATCCCGTGCAGATATATAAAACAAAACGCCCGCTGAAATAATCAGCGGGCGCTTTGTTTTACGTGTGTGAATGCCTGACTAGCGGGCCTTCTGAACGTTGGCTGCCTGAAGCCCTTTAGGCCCCTGGGTGATGTCGAACGTGACCGCATCGCCTTCAGCGAGTGATTTGAAGCCGTCACCCTGAATGGCGGAGAAGTGAACGAAAACGTCTTCGCCCCCCTCCTGCTCGATAAAGCCGAAACCCTTGGTGTCATTAAACCATTTAACCTTACCCTGTGCCATTTTCCTACCTCCTTTTTTCTCCGGTACTACGCCGGAACTATGAGTTACCGCTTAAGTTTCCGGAGTCTGATGCAGGAAAAGTGCAGAGCCTGGTCAAACATGCTGCTTCAACGTTCTGCAAAAACTTCCGAAACTTGCTGCTCGTGTCGTTTATCATAGGCTGAAAAGGCGTGTCAAGCAAAAATATCGGGTCAGGGCGCCTTCAATTCATTGGTCTTGGTCTGGAGTTTTTTTACCAGTACCGGGTAGCCATCTGACGTAATTATCTTGTTGAATTGGGTACGGTAGTTTGAAACCAGGCTGACCCCTTCGATGATCACGTCGTAGACCATCCATTTGCCGTTCTGGTTGATCATACGATAGTCAAGGGTGAATTCGTCACGCTTGGCTGTCACTACCTTTGATTTGACCTCTGCATAATCACTGTCGATCGTCTCTTTCAAATATACGATCTTCTCGTTGTTGTATGATTCGATCTTGCTTGCATAGGAGTTCTCGAGCAGTGAAGCGAAGAGTTCCGAGAACTGTTTTCTCTCGGCTGCTGAACGCTGGTTCCAGTGTTTTCCAAGTGAACGCTTGGCCATCTCGTTGTAGTCGAAGATTATGCTGATGGTCTTCTTCAGTGCCTGGCGGCGTTTCTGATCGTTCTTTTTCATTTCCTTGTCGGAGACGATCCTGACCACCTCATCGACAGTACTTTTTACCTCGTTGATAACCCCGTTAGCGACTCCGGCATACCCACTCGATGCCAGAAAAAGTGCTGTAATCATATACAGAGCAGAACGTTTCAACATAGTTTCTCCCGATTATTTTGATTTTTCCAGGGGCTGTTCGCCAGTGGCATAGTCAAGATTGGCCCAGGCTATACGATAGTTGTACAGGGACTGGAAGTAGGCCGCCCGCATGCGCGCATAGGCCTGAAGGGCCTCGAAGATCTCCTTGGCAGGTCCTACGCCGAAATCAAAGTTGGCCAGGGCGGTCACGGCCCATTTTTTTGAGTTGGTATAGGCAGCCTTTGTTGCTACTGCGCTATTCTCGGCTTCTTTCAATTCGAGATAGAACTTCTTGAGCTGGAGCGGAATATTAGCGTCTGCAAACTCCTTGGTACTCAGCAGGCGGTTGTACTGAGCCCGTTCTGCGGATACTTTTGAACCGGTTATGCCGAAGTCGAGTTTCCAGCGGGCACCCAGGGCAACACCGGCGTTAAGGTGTTTGAACTGGTCATTGATGTACGGGTTGCTAATACGGTCCCGATCTTCGGCGTAGGCCCAGGAAACAAGCCCGCCAAGAAAAATATCGGGATAGTAGTTGGCCCTGGCAGCCTCCACCAGAGCGGAGCGAGCCTTGAGTCCTTCGGAGATCTGGCGGAACTCGGGGCGTTTTTTGCGGGCCTTGTCCACGAAGGATTCAAAATCCGGGGTATCTACGTCGATCATGATAAGCCGTTGGCTGCTGATCTCCAGCTGAGCATCGAAGGGCAGGCCGAGACGTGTTTTCAGGGCTGCCAGTGCGAGGCTCTCGCCTTTTTTCGCCTCTTCGAGATATTTCGATACTTCACCGGAAAAGGCATCCAGCTTGTACAGGTCAAGCTCCTCGACACTGTCAGAACCCTGGTCAAGGAGCTTCTGAGCCTTCTCCCTGGCCTTGGTCAGGCTTTCCTGGACTTCCAGCACCAGCTCTTTCATCTCCCGTGCCAGCATCAGCCCGTAATAGTATTCATGAACCTTCAGGGCGATCTCGTTGGCCCGCTGTTCTTTTCGGGAGCGATCGACTTCGATGCCATGGGTGGCAGCCTTCATGTTTTCCGAGATTTTGCCGAAGGTAAACAGCGGTTGGATAATGGTGGCGTCCGCGCTGGTGAACCAGGTGAGTTGGTTGAAGCGTGTATAACTCCGGTCGGTCGCAACAACCGGCGAAATGTCCTGGCGGTGCGCCCCGGGTGCCGGACCGAAGAGAGTCGTTACCTCAAGCTGGGGATAACGATAGGAACGCGCTTCATCCAGTTTACTGGAAGTCAGATCGATGTCGGACTGGGCTTCACCCAGTTCAGGTGCAGATTTCAGGGCGATGCGGACGCAGTCATCAACCCCCAGCACCAGCCTGGTTTCGTCCGTGTTTCCTGCGGCATGTGCGGTGTGGAGAGGGGCAAGGACGACCCCGGCTATAAGTGCAGTGATAAGGAATGTTCTCATGATGGAGTTGTGCCGTTTAAACCTTTCCGTGGATAAATTTGCTGACCAGTTCCTCGATGTCGATGGCCGATTCAGTTTCTCTGATCTTGCTGTTGTTCGTCAGGAATCTGTCCGAACCGCCCGGCTTGAGTTTGATGAACTTGTCACCGATGATCCCGCTGGTGCGGACCGAGGCAATAACATCGTCAGTGATGTTGACGCCGGTTTTAATCTTCAGGTGGGCTACGGCGCGGTCGCCTGATTTGGGATCCAACGAGATCCGGTCGACTTTGCCGATTTCGACTCCGGCCACCTCGACCCGCGCCCCGGGCTTCAAGCCTGAGACCGAGTCGAATTCAGCCGACACAGCGTAATAATCTCCGCCCATGATCTCCATCTTGCCCAGCTTGATGGAGATGTATCCCAGACAGAGTATGCCGATCAGCATAAAGACGCCGACAGTCATTTCCAGTTTTGCCATATTCATGATGTACCTCTTGATTCCTTAACCTGTTGAACGTCTTAAACCATCTGAATCGGTCCGTCCAGGCTGCCGCTGATAAATTGCTTCACCACCGGATTGGTGGAGTTTCTGATCTCGTCGGCCGTTCCGAACTGTAGGATCTCTCCCCGAAAGAGCATGGCCACATTCTGGGCGATATCGAAGATGTCCGGAATCTCGTGGGAAACGATCACCGCCGTGAAACCGAACTTCTCATGGGTTTCCTTGATCAGTTGATGAATCGCCCGCTTGATGATCGGGTCCAGTCCCGTAGTCGGCTCATCGAACAGGATGATCTTGGGGTTGAGCAGCAGCGCCCGTGCCAGGCCGACCCGCTTTTTCATACCTCCGGACAGTTCGTCCGTAAATTTCTGTTCCACATTCTTCAATCCCACGTCCTCAAGTGCGGACAGAACCCGTGTGCGGATCTCGGCTTTTGAGAAAGATGTCTTTTCCTGCAGCGGAAAGGCAACATTCTCGAACACGTTCATGGAGTCGAACAGGGCCGCGTTCTGAAAGAGCATACCGAATTTTTCACGGATGCGGTTCATCTCCGAACGGCGTATGCCGATGATGTTCTCCCCATCAATGGAAATCTGGCCGCTGTCAGGTTGCATCAGGCCGATGATATGCCTGAGCAGAACGCTCTTGCCTTCCCCGCTGGGACCGATGATGGCGGTGATCTGGCCGTCGGGGACCGTCAGGTTCAGGCCGTTGAGAACGTTCTGGTTGCCAAATGCTTTATGAAGATCTGTCAGTTGGATCATGGGGCGCTCACAGCAGGATCGAGGTGAGGAAATAATCCCACACCAGGACCAGGACAGACGTCAATACCACCGATTCGGTTGTGGCCCTGGAAACACCCTCGGCACCGTGTCCGGCGTAATAACCCTTGTAACAGCCGATCCAGGCGATAATCACCCCGAAGGAAAAGGACTTTACAAATCCGGAGTAAACATCCCGCCAGACCACCGCCTTTTCCATCTCGTAGAAATACGCACCCGGATTGACGCCCAGCAGTTTGACGCCCACAACCCATCCGCCGTAGATGCCGACTACGTCAAATATCGCACACAGCAGCGGCAGGGAAAGCATGGCGGCAATGAATTTGGGTGTGATCAGATACTTGAACGGATCCAGTGCCATGGTCTCCAGGGCATCGATCTGTTCGGTGATGCGCATAATACCGATCTCGGCCGTGATGGCACTGCCGGCCCTCCCGGTCACCATCAGTGCCGTCAGCACCGGGCCGAGTTCGCGGATGAGTGAAAGCGCCACTGCCGTTCCCAGCATGCCTTCAGAGCCGAATTTTGCAAGTGTGTAATAGCCCTGCAGGCCCAGTACCATGCCGGTAAAGGCGGCTGTCAGGACGATAACGAACAGCGATTTGGCACCGATAAACCGGATCTGTTTAAGTATCTGGAGAGGGCTGCCGGGACGACGAACGATCATGTAGAGAGAATAGAGGAGAAACCATCCGATTTTCCCCAAATCCCGCATGCTCTTGATTGTTAGCCGTCCTATTGCCTGAACTATACCGGACACACCGCTACCTCGAAAAAGTAAATATATTTTATACAGCACATTATTTGAAATTGTAAAGAAAGAATGAATTGCATGGCATGAATAGAATCCATTCGGGTGTCCCGGTGCTTCCGGATCCATGCCGGGTATGAATATCTTATAAAGAGAATTACCTGTCCGCCCCCCCCCCCAGGACCTTGTAAAGGGTTACCAGATTTGCCAGCCGGACCAGACGTGTGCTGATGAGGTTCTGCCGGGCGCTATAGAGAGAACGCTGGGAGTCCAGTACCGTCAGATAGCTGTCAACCCCTTTATCAAAGCGGGCCTGGGAAAGCCGGTAACTTTCAGCAGTGGCGTCGGCAAGCGACTGCTGTGCTGCCAGCTGATCGTCAATTGTTCCCCGCTGGGCCAGGGCGTCGGCAACCTCCCGAAAGGCAGTCTGAATAGTCTTTTCGTACTGGGCCATGGCAATGTCACGATCGACCTCGACTACGGCCAGATTGGCCTTGTTGCTGCCGCCGTCAAAGAGAGGCAGAGTGATCTGCGGTGCAAACTTCCAGGCCAGGGAGCCCGGCTTGAAAAGTCCCGCCAGGTCGTCACTGCCGAAACCTATGGATGAAACAAGTGTGATGCGGGGGAAAAAGGCCGCCCGAGCAGCACCGATATTGGCATTTGCCCCCTTGAGCAGGCCTTCGGCCTGGAGGATGTCGGGGCGTTTCAGGAGTACGTCCGATGAAAGACCGGGAGATATATCCTTGAGAGGAGTCACTGTTTCTGACAGTGAGCGTGGCAGCAGATCGGCCGGTACCGTCGAGCCGACAGCCAGGGCCAGGGCATTTTCGTCCTGGGCTACCAGAGTCGTGTATCGGGCAATATCCACCCGCGCAGTGTCGACTATGGTCTGGGCCTGGTTTACATCAAGTGCCGATGAAACACCGGCATCAAAACGGCTTCTGGTCAGCTTGTACGACTCCTGCTGGTTAATCAGGGTTTCTTTAGCCAGTTGCAGCCGCTCGCGATCGGCCGCAAGTGCCAGATAGGCCGTGGCAACCTGGGAGACGAGGCTGATCTGGACGCTGCGCTGAGCCTGCTCGGTAGAAAGATACTGTTCAAGTGCCTGGTCCTTGAGACTGCGCACCCGACCGAACAGGTCCAGTTCATAGGAAGCGACACCCAGTCCGACGTTGTATTGTTCCGTTGTCGTGGACCGACCGCTGGCGGAGAGGGTTTCCGGGACTCTCTGGAAACTGGCGCCGGCACCTGCGTCAACCGTGGGCACCAGATCGGCGTACCTGATCTGATACAGCGCCCGGGAACGTTCGATATTGAGAGCCGCGGTCCGCAGGTCACGATTGTTCTCCAGGGCGAGTGCAATCACGTTCTGCAGGCGAGAGTCGACAAAGAATATCCGCCAGGGAATTTCGGCAACCGGTTTCCCGGCAGCTTTGTCAGCTTCGCCTTTCTGGTAGGCCGCTCCACCGGGCCAGACCGTCGGAACCGGCGCAACCGGCCGGGAATATTCCGGGGCCATGGTCGCGCACCCGCCAAGGGAGAGGAGCGTGCCCAGAGGGAGGCACAGGGCTGTCATGATCAGTCGTAGAGAGTTCATATCAGTGGACCTCCGAAACAGCTGCAGCTGCAGGGTCTTCGTCGTGTCGCCTGTATTTTTTCTTTCCAAACATTCGTGATACCAGCACAAAGAAAAACGGTATGAAGATCAGGTCGATAAAGGTTGCTGAAAGCAATCCGCCGGTGACCGCGGTGCCGATGGCGTTCTGGGCCGAGGCGCCGGCTCCTTTGGTCAGGGCAAGCGGCAGGGTGCCGAAGAAGAAGGCCAGAGAGGTCATGATGACCGGCCGGAGCCTGATCCTGACTGCTGACAGGGTCGCATCCACGAGCTCGTGCCCCTGGTGCATCTGTTCCTTGATGAACTGAATGATCAGAATGGCGTTCTTGGTTGAAAGGCCGATGGTAGTCAGAAGCCCGATCTGCAGATAGACATCGTTAGGAAACATGCGCAACTTGACGGCGACAACGGCACCCACCAACCCCAGCGGCAGCATCAGCAGGTTGACGAAGGGGATCGTCCAGCTCTCGTACAGCGCCGCCACGGAAAGGAACACCACCAGCAGAGAGATGGCATACAGCGCCGGCGCCTGGGCCCCGGCATTCTTTTCCTCGTAAGAGAGGCCGGTCCACTCGTAGCCAATCCCCGGCGGTAGCTGTGCGGCCATTTTTTCCAGCTCGTCCATGGCTTCCCCGGTGCTGATCCCGGGCGCGGCCTGCCCCAGAATCTCCACGGACGGAATACCGTTGTAGCGCTCCAGGCGGGGTGAGCCGAACTGCCAGCGGGCGGTGGCAAAGGCCGAGAAGGGTACCATCTCACCGTTCTTATTGCTGACATACCATTGATTAATATCTTCGGGCACCATGCGGAAGCGGGGGTCAGACTGGAGATAGACCTTCTTGACCCGGCCGTTCTGGATGAAGTCGTTCACATAGGAACTTCCCCAGGCTGTGGCGAGGACGTTGTTAATGACCGCCTGGGAGACCCCCAGAGAGCCGGCACGTACATCGTCGATATCGAGCTTGAACTGGGGCGAATCATCCTGGCCGTTAGGGCGGACTGCGATCAACTTGGGGTTCTTCATGGCCATGCCCAGCAGCTGGTTGCGTGCTTCCATCAGCTTCTCGTGCCCCAGTCCGCCGCGGTCCTGCAGTTGGAAGTCGAAACCGTTGGCCACACCGAGTTCCAGCACCGCCGGTGGTGAAAAGGCGAAGGCCAGCCCGTCCCTGAACTTTGAGAAGGCCCCCATGGCCCGGCCGGCAACGGCCGACGCCTTCATGTCGGGGCTCTTGCGTTGATCCCAGTGTTTGAGTCTGACAAAGGCCAGTCCCATGTTCTGTCCACGACCGGCAAAGCTGAAGCCGGCCACGGTAATGACGCCCTGAACAGCCTTGGATTCCTTCTCCAGGAAATGCTGCTCCAACTGACGGATGACCTGGATGGTCCGCTCCTGAGTGGCACCGGCCGGCAGCTGGACCTGGCAGATAATGAATCCCTGGTCTTCATCCGGCAGGAATGACGTGGGCAGACGCAGGAAGAAGAACACCATGGCGGCCACAATGGCGCCGTAGACCACCATGTAGCGTACCGGCTTGTCGAAGGAGCGGCTGACGATCCCTTCGTAATTGCGTCGGCAGAATTCAAAGGTTCGATTGAAGTAGCGGAAAAACCAGGAGAACCAACCGGATTCGCCGGAGTGGTGCCCCTTTTCGACCGGTTTGAGCAGGGTTGCGCAGAGGGCCGGTGTCAGGATCATTGCCACAAGCACCGACAGGATCATGGCCGAGATGATGGTGACTGAGAACTGGCGGTAGATGACACCGGTGGAGCCGGGGAAAAAAGCCATGGGGAGGAAGACCGCCGTCAATACGGTGGCGATACCCCATAGTGCGCTGGTGATCTGCCCCATGGATTTTATGGTGGCGTCCCGGGGCGAAAGCCCTTCCTCGGACATGATGCGTTCCACGTTTTCGACGACGACGATGGCGTCGTCCACCAGCAGACCGATGACGATTACCAGGGCGAACATGGTCAGGGTGTTAATGGAGTATCCGCTCGCAGCCAGTACGCCCATGGTCCCCAGCAGAACCACCGGAACGGCGATGGTGGGGATCAGCGTGGCGCGGATGTTCTGCAGGAAGAGAAACATGATGATGAAGACCAGGAAAACGGCCTCGATCAGGGTGCGGACCACCTCTTCTATGGAGATTTTGACGAAGGGGGTCGTGTCGTAGGGGTAGACGACCTTCATACCGGGCGGCATGTATTTCTCCAGCTCAGCCATCTTGGCCTTGACCCGGTCGCCGGTTTCCAGTGCATTGGCGCCGGCCGCCAGACGGATCGCCATGCCGCCCAGCGGCTTGCCGTTGTAGTAGGAGGTGACTTCATAGTTTTCGGTGCCGATCTTGCTTTCAGCCACATCCTTGAGCTTAACCGTGGAGCCGTCCGGATTGGTTCGCAGGACGATGGCATCAAACTGCTCCGGGCTCTGGAGAAGGGTCCGGGCGTTGATGGTGGCATTCAACTGCTGACCCTTGATGGCGGGACTGCCGCCGAACTGTCCGGCCGAGACCTGGACATTCTGGGACTGCAGGGCAAGGGTGACATCGTTGGTGGTGAGGTGGTAGTTGTTCAGTTTGGTGGGGTTCAGCCAGATGCGCATGGCATTCTGGGTGCCGAACAGCAGCAGTTCTCCGACCCCTTCCAGACGGCTGACGATGTCCTGTAGGTTGGAGACCATGTAGTCGGTCAGGTCGTTGCGGTCCATGGAGCCGTCTTCTGACACCAGACCGACAATCAGCAGGAAGTTCCTGGTGGATTTGACCACCTGGATCCCCGAGCGCTGGACTATCTGGGGCAGCAGCGGCACGGCCAGCTGCAGCTTGTTCTGCACCTGTACCTGGGCGATATTCGGGTCAGTGCCGGCCTTGAAGGTCAAAGTAATGCTTACCGACCCGGCCGAATCGCTGGTGGATGCCATGTAGATCAGGTTGTCGATGCCGTTCAGCTTCTGCTCGATGACCTGGGTGACCGTGTCCTGGACAGTCTGGGCCGAGGCACCCGGGTAGGTGGCGTTGATGGCGATCTGCGGCGGCGCGATGGGGGGATACTGGGAGACCGGCAGTTTTTTGATTGCCAGCAGGCCGGCCAGCATGACCATGATGGCGATCACCCAGGCAAAGATCGGGCGATTGATGAAAAATTTAGGCATGGAACGGCTCCTTGGAATCTTTTAAAAGCGGAAATCTTTTTCAACACAGAGACACAGAGGAAACCATAAACAGAGTAATTTCAAAACAGGCATTCATGTAGATCTGTCAGCGCCCTCTTTGATTTCGAAATTTTTTGCTGTTCTCCGTGCCCTCTGTGTCTTTGTTGATATTTTTATAGGTTTATTTCTTTTCTGCCTTCGCTGCAGCAGGCTGTGGTGCACCACCAGGAGGCGCTGCCGGTGCGCTGCCAAACGGTACCGCTTTGACCTGCGTCCCCGGTCGCGCCTTCTGCAGCCCTTCCAGGATGACACGATCTCCTGCCTTCAACCCGTCACTGACCAGCCAACTGTCTCCCACCGTTCTGACCACCTTGATCGGTCGAGGCTCCACCTTTTCCTCGGCCCCGACGACCATGACCAGGGCATCGCCTTTGGGGTTGCGGGTAACACCGCGTTGGGGAATGAGGATGGCGTTTTCATCGACCCCCTCCTCGAGGATGGCACGTACAAACATGCCGGGGAGCAGGATCTGTTTTGGATTTTGGAATACTGCGCGCAGGGTGACGGAACCGGTGCTCTGATCAACCGTTACCTCTGAAAACTTGAGAGTTCCCGGCAACGGGTATTTGGAGCCGTCTTCCAGGAGCAGTTTGACTTGAGCAGAAGCGCTCTTTTTCATGATCCCGTTGGCCAGGTTCTGCTTCAGTTTGAGCAGCTCAGCCGTTGACTGGGTCACATCTACGTACATGGAGTCAAGCTGCTGAATCGTTGCCAGTGCCGTCGGCTGGTTAGCGGTCACCAGCGCCCCTTCTGTCACGGTCGAACGGCCGATCCGCCCGGAGATCGGAGCGGTCAGCCTGGTATATGCCAGGTTGATCCGTGCAGTTTCGACCGCGGCTTTAGCGAAGGCAAGATCTGCTTCTACCTGCTTGAGCGCTGCAGAGGCGTTGTCGTAATCCTGCTGGCTGACAGCTCTGATCTTCACCAGATCACGATAGCGTCCCTCGGTGAGCCGTACAGACACCAGCGATGCTTCGACCCGTGCCTCGGTCGCCTTTGCGCTGGCAAAGGCAGCCTGATAGGTGGCCGGATCAATCTGATAGAGAACCTGCCCGGCCTTCACATCAGATCCTTCCGTGAAAAGCCGCTTCTTGATTATACCGCTTACCTGTGGCCGCACTTCGGCAGTCAGGTGCGGCACTGTCCGGCCGGAAAGCTCGGTGGTAAGTGCGGTTTTCTCCGGCTTGACCACAATGATTCCCACTTCGGGGGTGGCTGGCGGAGGAGCGGCTGGTTTCGGTTTGCTGCAACCGGTGAGTGACAAAACGCCCGCAAGGATTCCAATAACAGCACCTGATCTGCTTCTGAATATGGTTTGCATAGTACACCTCTGTGGATATGTTTATGAATGAATGTTCATTCTGTCTTGTGTACTAAATAATACGTCTACGGTAGCCTGATGTTATTGATCAGCGTTTGATTCCATCCCAGCAGGCTTCGATGGTCTGATGGATCAGCGCTTCGTCCAACTCGACGAAACCGAGGATATGATCCCGGGCGACGGAGAGTACCGGGCCGAAAAAGAGGGCGAACAGTATTACCAGTGGCAGGTCTTTCAGTATCTGCTGGGTTATGCCCAGCTGGAACAGCTCTCTGAACACATTGCAGTCACTCGTCGACGTACCCAGGATTTTATCTCGTCGAACGGCCACGCCGTAGGGAGAGTTATGGAACTGCTCCAGGTAACGAAAGACGAGCGGATTGCGTATGAAATGGTGCAATAGTTCCGTGCCGAGATGGAGAAAACGCTCCCGGAAAGGCTTTTCGAGGGAATATCCTTCCTGCAGGGCCTCCATGATATTCTTTTCGATATCTCTGTACAGTTCAGTGATCAGCACGTCCTTGTTCTCAAAGTAGCGATAGATGGTCCCTGCAGCGACATTGGCGTGCTCGGCGATCAGTGCCATGGGTGCGCCATGGAAGCCGTTTTCCGCAATAAGCTCCAGGGCAGCACGAACTATCTCGTCTCGTTTGTCCGGTTTCGACATGTAATTCCTCATCTTATTAAAACTGAATGAACGTTCATTCCTTTTTAGCCTAAAGGTCTCTCCATGGTCAACAAAAAAGTCACTGCCGTCAGGCGATTTCTTCGATTTTTCCGCCGCTCTTCAGCCTAAAGCGGACGCCTCGCCATTCGACACGGTTGCCGAGAAATGAAAGAGCCCAGGATGAGAATGCCAACAGGTCACGAAACGGAATCAGCCAGAGCCAGCGGGGAAGTAGACCGTCTTTGACCAGCAGTCGACTGAAGAGAGTGCAGACGGTCAGGCGGGTGGCATAGAGCAGGCCGACGGCTGCCAGCCCTGTAGCCAGGGTTGGGGCGACAAGCAGTGCAAGTACACAGGCCGGGAAGGGGAGGGTGATGCCGGACGCCAGGTAGCCGCCCGGACGGCTGACCCGCATGGTGCGAGCCCAGCGTAGCTGACGGGACAGGACCGTCTTCAGGTTTTCCGCCTTCATCATGCTTTCCACGAAACATCCGTCCAGGGCGATGCCCCATCCGGCCCGGTGAACCTTGTTGCCCAGCTGGTAGTCATCTGCCAGGTAGTCCACCAGGGCCTCAAAACCGCCGATGGCTGTAAGCGCTTCGCGCTTGACGGCCATAGAGGCACCCAGGGCGAAGGAGAGCCCCTCCAGCTGCAGCGCCACCAGCACGTTGGGGATCATCTCGGCCGTAAAACCGGTTGCTTCGATAGCAGTAGCGGTGTTGTGAACGATGGAGGTGCGATAGAGCGATGTCACCAGGCCGACCTGTAGATTATTGAAATGTGCCAGAATAGAAGTAAGGTAGCCCGGTGTTACCCGGATGTCGCTGTCGCAGACGATGATGATATCATGCTTCGCACGGGGAAAAGCGTTGATCAGGTTGCAGACCTTGTAGTTCGGCCCGTGGATGGTCGGATCGACGTTAAGTCCTATGTCCATGGCAGGAAAATCTGCAATCAGCCTCTCTATTACCGGAATGACCGGATCATCGGACGAAGCTGCTGTAAAAAGCAACTGCACACTGCCGTCATACTCCTGCCGGCAGAAGGAGGCGAAGTTATCATAGCTCCCGGCATCCATCCCCTTGACCGGCTTGATGATAGTTATGCCGAGGGTCAAGTGAGCAGTGTCAGGGGAGGTAATGTTTTCTTGTCCTTTCCCCCTGGTCCCTGGCTTCTTAAAGAACGTACAGGCACTCCACAGTGAGATGAGGCTGTATGCCGTTGCGGGCAGTATCACAATGAATGGAATCAGGCTACGGAGCATAGATCAGTTCGCCTTCTGAATTACAACAAGGTAAGGTGCTTCGCTCGGTACATTCGTCTGTCCCATGCGCCATGTATGGAATTTTTTTGCATCAAGGCCGGAAGCCCAAGACTCGATCATACGACTTTCGTTGAGTCCGCCGTCATGTCCCGGATAGACGGCCACCGTTACCACGCCGCCGGTGGCAAGTAGATCAAGGGCCTGCTCAAGTGCCGTAACGGTTGTATCCGGCCTGGTTACAATCGTACGGTCTCCGGCAGGCAGGTAGCCAAGGTTGAAGACAACTGCCGAAACGAGTTCACTGACAAACTCCCGAATGGTTTCATGGCCAGCCTTCAGCAGTGTGACCCTGTCCTCCACACCGCTTTGCCGGAGCCTGGTGCGTGTTGCTGCCAGTGCCTCCTCCTGTATGTCAAATGCCCAGACTCTGCCTGACTTGCCTGTCAAATCCGCAAGCAGCAGCGTGTCATGGCCGTTGCCGCAGGTGGCATCGATTACGTGGTCACCCTGGTTAATGAATCTGCGGAGTATCAGGTGAGCCAGGGCCACCGGACCACGCAGCTGGTAAATGTCTTCTGTCGAAGAGGTCATAGATGAGGAAGGTAGCAGAAAATTTCTCTGCCCGCCATTGTGAAAGTTTTTACAGATGAGCCACTATGTTTTTTGGTGTTATGCGATATACTTCTTCAACGTATATTTCAGATATGCTCATTTGGATACTGACTTCAACTCCAGGAGGTAGTCACACATGAAAGCGACACTCTTCATTGCTGCTGTGCTTGCCGTATCAACAGCACCGGCCCTGGCGGCTCTCCCAGGCGACGGGGAACGCATGGCCGCAACCTGCGCCGGTTGTCACGGGACACGGGGAGCATCACCGGGGACGCATATACCCGTAATAGGGGGACAATCTTCTGACTATGTCAAAAAAACGATGAAAGGTTACAAGGAGGGCACCCGGGCAGGTGGGGTGATGGCAAACCTTTCCAAAGGTTATTCAGATCAGCAGATTGATCAGATAACTGAGGCGGTAGCATCCTGGAAATGGCAGAACAGTCAGAATGCCCGGAAAAAGGGGAAGATAAAAATCAGCGCATCCGGAACCGAAGTCTGTGCCGGGTGTCACGGAGCAAAAGGACAGGGTACTCCCATTGGCCCGCATATTTCCGGACAGGCTGCAGGCTACCTCAAAGAGGCATTAAGCGAATATCGTTCCGGGCGTCGCACCGCCGCCGAGATGGGGATGGTTAAGGAGATGACAGACCAGGATTTTGATAAATTGGTAAAATTTTATTCACAGCAGAAATAGGGGGGATGCCATGAAACGTCGGGAGTTCATTAAACAGACCGGAATCGGAATCGGGGTGCTTGCTCTCTGGGGCCCACAGGTATTTTCTGCTCATGCCGGTGAGATACTGCCTAAAAAAGGCAGGCGTGTTGTCGTGGCCGGCGGTGGTTTCGGTGGTGCGACGGCAGCAAAATATCTCAAGCTGATAGACCCGAAGCTTGATGTGGTGCTGGTTGAGCAGCGCGAGCGCTTTATCTCCTGTCCGGTCAGTAATATGGTAATCGGCGGGTTTAAGGAGATGAAGGACATTACAATGGACTATAAGGTGCTTGCCCGCAAATATGGCATCAAAATTGTGAACGCCCAGATGACGGGACTTGATGCAACAGCGCACACCATTGAAACCTCGGCAGGGAAAATTGCCTATGACCGGCTGATAGTTTCTCCTGGTATAGATTTTATGTACGAGAATATCCCGGGCATGGATCCTCAGGCTCAGGCGCTTTTTCCTCACGCCATGAAGGCTGGCGATCAGACGGTTCAGCTTCGTCGCGAACTGGTGGCGCTGGTTCCCGGCCAGAATGTTATAATAACCATTCCCGAAGCACCCTATCGCTGCCCTCCCGGCCCGTACGAGCGTGCCTGCATGATTGCCCACTATCTGAAGCAGAACAAGAAGGGCTCCAGACTTATCATTCTTGACGCCAATGAGGACGTGGTGTCTAAAGGCAAGCTGTTTAAGGCTGCCTGGAAGGATTATTACGAAGGGATTATAGATTACCGTCCCGATAGCACGATCAAAAAGGTTGACGTCGCCACCCGGAGCATAGTCACCGTAGCAGCTGAGGTTCAGGGAGGCGTGATCAATATCATTCCAGACCAGAAGGCCGGGTTGCTGGCATTCCAGTCCGGGCTGGTACCGCCAAAACGGAGATGGGTTCCGGTATCGGCTCTCTCGTTTGAATCTCCAATTCACAAGGATGTACATGTCATCGGCGATGCTACAGATGGTGAGGTGATTGGATCGATGCCCAAATCCGGTTTTGTTGCATCAACGATGGGTAAAGCAGTTGCTGCATCGGTTGTGGCCATGATGTCCGGTCGGGAGCCCCTGCCCCCCTCGCTTGCCAATACATGTTACAGTATGGTCAATGAGCGTGAAGCTATTTATGTGACCGGGGTGTTCGAGTTTGATGCCAGGACCAAAAAGATGGCCGGGGTCAAGGCCGCCGGAGGTGTCTCGCCGGAGCGTTCGGAACGGCTGGGTATCCAGGCCGAAGACTGGGCCCGCAGTATCTGGTCGGATACACTCGGATGATCTATAGAAAAAACTTCGAGGGTTCGTCAGGACTGCGTCTGGATGAAGCAGTCTCAAACCTCTTTGAAGCGGTCAGCAAATCAGAGGCCCGTCGGATCATCGACCGCGGAGGGTGCGCGGTCAACAGCAGTATGGTCCGGGTGGCTTCACGTGCGGTCAAAGTCGGCGATGTGATCGAGATCGGCGTCATGGAGGCCGGGCGCTTCAAGGAACTCGTGTTGCCGACCGAAGCCCTGCTGTACGAGGACGGGGAGCTGATTGCGGTCAACAAGCCGGCCGGTGTAAACACCCAGCGTACCCCCTATCAACTCAAGGGGACTCTTGAATACTGGGTCTCAGAGTATTTCAGGCAGCAGGACAGTAATGAACCGTGCCGCGTGATCCACCGGCTCGACCGGGGTACCTCGGGGGTCATGCTGTTTCCCAGGCACAAACGTGCTGCGGCCTGGCTGTCGGCCCGCTTTCACGATAACCTGATAGAGAAGCGCTATTGGGCACTGGTGGGTGGTCGTCCGGTGCAGGATGTCTGGACCGTTGACGGAGCCATCGGCAAGGTTGGCAGTGCCCGTTACGGGATCATGGATGGGGGGCGCTCGGCGGTTACCGGGTTTCGCCTGCTGGCATCATCTGACGGATATTCGCTGATAGAGGCGCGTCCGCACACCGGCCGTACCCACCAGATCCGTGTCCACCTGGAGGCGTCGGGTCTGCCGATCGTTGGTGACGGGACCTATGGCGGCGCACCTGCCGCCAGAATGCTCCTGCACTGTGCATCGCTTACTTTCAAGGACGAGCGGGGGCAGGAGATCTCCATCACGGCCCCGCTTGATGGTGCCTTTGAAGGGCTGATGAAAATGCGTGGACTCTCTTATTCCCTCCTGCCGTGACACGGCAGACACTCCGCCTCCGTAATCCTGCGCCTTAGAAGGCTGTCGGGATCTTTCGGTTTCGATTTTCCCATCAACTTCTCACCAACCTTGTGGCAGCCGAAACAATTCTGCCCTTCGAGCGCCTTGTGCATGACCACCATTTTCGGGTTTTTACTGTGGCAGACCCTGCATTCAAAGGCAGATGCGGAAGATGAGACCAGCAGAGTGACTGCCACGAGCACCTGGCAGGCTTTTACGAATGTCATGTGTGTAAACCCCGCGTGTTTTAATCATTTTATAGACTGTAAGGTGTAGCAGTTCAGGGTTGCCGTATCCTTGACGGCGGTCAAAAAAATCATTTCCCATAGCGGCACGTTTGTGCTAATTTTCCTGCTCCCCGGCGCACCGCGCACTCATATGTTATCTCACAAAGCCAAGGCAGGAAGCACACGCACATGTCCAGAATCATCTGTATCGCCAACCAGAAGGGTGGAGTCGGCAAGACCACCACAGCCGTCAATCTGGCAGCCTCTCTGGCGGCGACGGAGCGGCCGACGCTGCTTGTTGACATCGATCCCCAGGCCAACGCCACCAGCGGTGTCGGTATTGATAAAGCCGGACTGAAGCATAGTGTGTACGATGCCCTTATTAATGAGTATGACCCGGGTGCTCTGGTGGTGGACACCGGTCACCCCTTCCTGCACATCATGCCTGCCAATTCCGATCTAGCCGGTGCCGAACTGGAACTGGCCCCCGAGATCGGACGCGAGCAGAAACTCAAGTTCGCCCTGGCAGCCTTGGCACCCCGCTATCGCTACATTGTTATCGACTGCCCCCCCTCACTCAACCTGCTGACCGTCAATGCCATGACGGCGGCCGACTCTGTACTGATCCCGCTGCAGTGCGAATACTACGCCATGGAAGGCCTTTCCCAGATCCTGAACACCATCAGGCTGGTGCAGAAGAGGATCAATCCGTTGTTGAAGATAGAAGGTATTCTGCTGACCATGTTCGATTCCCGCGGTAATCTGAGCAAGGAGGTCGCCGAGGAGATCCGCACGCATTTCCCGGGACAGGTTTTCGAGACGGTCGTACCACGCAACGTTCGCCTGGCCGAGGCACCCAGCCACGGACTGCCGATAATCTATTACGACATTGCTTCCCGCGGTGCCGCCAGTTATCTTCAGCTCGCACGGGAAATCATCAGCAGGGAGGCGACCAATGGTTAAGAAAGGTGGCCTTGGCAAAGGGATGGCGGCACTGCTCCAGGTTCCGGAACTGGTGTCGGGCAACAAGGATTACTTCCTCTGTCCCATCGAACAGATCCGGCCGAACAAGAACCAGCCCCGCAAGCACTTTGCTCCGGAAAAACTTGAAGAATTGGCTGCCTCGATCCGCGAACAGGGGATTATCCAGCCGCTTGTGGTTACCCAGAAGGACGGTTTTTTTGAGATCATCGCCGGAGAACGCCGCTGGAGGGCTTCCCAGAAGGCAGGTCTCCATGAGGTTCCCGTTGTCATCCGCGAGGCAAGCGATGAAGTTGTAATGGAGCTGGCGCTGATCGAGAATATTCAGCGTCAGGACCTCAATGCAATTGAGGAGGCCGAGGCTTATCGCTCACTGGTGGAGCATTTCAGCATCTCCCAGGAGGATGTGGCCAGGCGCGTCGGCAAGAGCCGAACGGCAGTTACCAACGCATTGCGGCTGCTCAAGCTGCCGGAGATCATTCAGCACGACATCATCGAGGAGCGCCTCTCCATGGGGCACGCCCGCGCAATGCTGGCGCTGGAAGGGCTGGATCTGATCGAAAAGGCCCGCCATGAGATCCTTCACCGTCAGCTCAGTGTGCGTGCCACCGAAGAACTTGTGCGGCGACTCAAGGTGAATCCGCGACCTGTTGCAACCGCGAAGCGGCTCCGGCAGCCGGACCTGCTGATGAGTTCCCTTGAGGAACAGCTGCAGAAGCGATTTCAGTCGCGGGTGGCCATTCGGCGGGTGGGGACACGTGGCGGGCGGCTGGAGATCCACTTCAGTGATTCGGAAGAATTGACCCGCATCATAGACCTGCTCGACATTTGACGGGTATTCAAGGCCGTTGTCGGAAAAAAATAAAGCAGACACAGTTTGTAATTATCTTGACACTGTCGATGCAACTATGATAGCTAACCACTGTTTTACGCCCGAATCTGGGATACAGTATACAACTCAGCATACCTGCAAGGGGTAGGTCGTGATTGAATTAAATTTGGCATTTTTTGTCCAGCTCGTAAATTTCGGGATTCTTGTCCTCGTCCTCAACATCTTCCTTTACAAGCCGATCCGCAAGGTGCTGGCCGATCGCCGTCAGGTTGTCGACGGCGCCCGCGACAAAGCTTCGGCGGTCGATCTCGAGGTTCAGGAAAAAATGAGCCAGTACGAGTCGCGTCTTCGTGATGCCAAGGCCGACGCATCTGCCCGCAGGGCCGAATCGCTCAAGCTGGCTCAGGCCGAAGAAACGGCCGTACTGGAAAAGGCCCGCAAAGAGGCGGCAGAGTCCCTCGGATCCATACGTGACCGTGTGGCCAAAGAGGCTGCAGATGCCAGGGTATTGCTGAAGCAGCAGGCTGAACTGCTTTCCGGAGATATCTGTGAAAAAATCCTGGGGAGGAGCCTGTAGCCATGTTGATGGTATCTGATCGCACCAAAAAAATAGCATTCTCCGCTGCATACATCACCATCGTGCTGACAGCCGCCACGGCAGGATTTGCATCCGAAGGCGGCGGCGGAGCGCACCACCCGGACAGCGGAGCACAACTGAAAGACCTGGGCTGGAGGGTGCTTAACTTCGTTGTTCTACTCGGCATACTTGGCTTTGCCCTGAAGAAGGCCGATGTAAAGGGTTCTTTGGCCGCCCGACAGGCACAGATCGAAAAAGACCTGAAAGACGCCCAGGAGGGCCGGGCTGCTGCTGAGGCAAAGCTGGCCGAGTACACCGGCAAGCTCAGTCAGGCCACGAAAGAGATCGATGATCTCCAGACTGCCATTATCCGTGAGGGTGAGCAGGAAAAAGAGCGCATCATTGCCGAGGCTCGGATCGCCGCCCAGAAGATCGCTGCCCAGGCTGCCCAGTCAGCCGAACAGGAGACGGTCAAGGCCCGTGCAGAGTTGCGTGCCGAAGCTGCCCGCCTGGCTGTTGAGATTGCAACCGGTAAGCTGACCGGCGCCATACAGAAGCCAGACCACGACCGATTTGTCGGTGAATATCTTGACAAGGTGGTACAGATCCAGTGATCAATAATACACTAGCACGTCGCTACGCCAAGGCGCTGGTTCAGATCGGTTCCGAAGAAGGGCTGATCGACCGTTTTCGCGATGAGCTGACAGGCATTGAGCGTGTTTTTTCTGCCAATTCTGACCTGAAAGCCGTATTTGCCAATCCTGCCTTCACAGCAGAGCAGAAAAAAGAGATCATGAAGGGCCTTGTAGCCAAGGTGAAGTGTTCAGAGCTGGTCGCCAACTTCCTGCTCCTGCTGGTGGACAAGAACCGGGTGGCCTTCCTCGATCAGATTGTTCATACGTACGAGACGCTGGCTGATGAGCAGTCCGGGATTATCCGGCCTCTTATCAAGACAGCCTTCGCACTGGATCCTGCTCAGGTGGCGTCCATCCAGAGCGCCCTTGAGAAGAAAAGCGGCAAGAAGGTCATCCCTCAGGTTACCGTCGACCCAAGCCTGCTTGGCGGCGTGGTCACACAGATCGGTGATACAGCATTCGACAGCAGTGTAAAGACTCAGCTTAAACGGATTCAAGATATATTACAGAAGGGGTAAATTCTTCCATGGAAATCAGAGCCGAAGAGATCAGTGAGATCATCAGGAAACAGATCAAGGAGTATGGCAAGGAGGTTGAGGTGTCGGAAACCGGCACAATCATCTCCATCGGTGACGGTATTGCCCGTATCCACGGCCTGGCTGGCGCCATGGCCGGTGAGTTGCTGGAGTTTCCCGGCGGCGTAACCGGTATGGTTCTCAACCTGGAGGAAGATAACGTCGGTGCCGCTATTCTCGGTGAGTTCTCCGAGATCAAGGAAGGCGATACGGTCAAACGTACCGGCCGCATCACCGAGGTTCCGGTAGGCGACGCACTGATCGGCCGTGTTGTCAACGCCATCGGCCAGCCCATCGACGGCAAAGGCCCGATCAACACCAGCAGCTTCAGCAAGGTCGAGATCAAGGCCCCCGGCATCGTTGACCGTAAATCGGTCCATCAGCCGATGGCTACCGGACTCAAGGCGATCGACTCCATGGTTCCGATCGGCCGTGGCCAGCGCGAGCTGATCATCGGCGACCGCCAGACCGGTAAGACCGCTGTTGCCATCGATACGATCATCAACCAGAAGGGTGGCGATGTCGTCTGTATCTATGTCGCTATCGGCCAGAAGCGCTCAACGGTTGCCCAGGTTGTCTCCAAGCTGACCGAGCACGGCGCCATGGACTACACCATCGTCGTTGCCGCAACCGCTTCCGAATCAGCCCCGCTGCAGTTCATCGCCCCCTACACCGGCGTTACCATGGGCGAATTTTTCCGCGACACCGGCAAGCATGCCCTGATCATCTATGATGACCTTTCCAAGCAGGCTGTTGCTTATCGTCAGCTGTCCCTGCTGCTCCGTCGTCCGCCAGGACGCGAAGCCTATCCGGGTGACGTATTCTACCTCCACAGCCGTCTGCTGGAGCGTGCCTGCAAGCTGTCCGATGCACGCGGCGCAGGTTCTCTGACCGCACTGCCGATCATCGAGACCCAGGCCGGCGACGTTTCCGCCTACATCCCGACCAACGTTATCTCGATCACCGACGGCCAGATCTATCTGGAATCCGACCTGTTCTTCTCCGGCGTACGCCCGGCCATCAACGTCGGCCTCTCGGTTTCGCGAGTCGGTGGTTCCGCACAGACCAAGTCCATGAAACAGGTTGCCGGTACCCTGCGCCTTGACCTGGCCCAGTATCGTGAGATGGCGGCATTCGCACAGTTCGGTTCTGACCTGGACAAGGCCACTCAGATGCAGCTTGAGCGTGGTGTGCGTCTGGTCGAGATCCTCAAGCAGCCCCAGTACCGTCCGATCCCGAACGAGAAACAGGTCCTGGTTATTTTTGCAGCCAACAACGGCTTCCTGGATGACCTGCAGGTTTCTGCACTCAAAAAGTTCGAAATCGAAATGTATGCCTTCTTTGATAACCGTCAGGCAGAACTGCTCGCAGAACTGCGCGACAAAAAAGCCATTGACGATGACATGAAGGGCAGAATCATTGCTGCAATGGGACAGTTCAAGAAGGAATTCACCGCGTAAACAAGGACGGTTTGAGCTATGGCAAGCCTTAAAAGCATTAAAAAACGGATTGTCTCCGTAAAAAATACGCGCCAGATCACCAAGGCCATGAAAATGGTCTCGGCCGCCAAGTTGCGCCGTGCCCAGGAAAATGTCGTTGCCGCCCGGCCGTACGCAAAAAAGCTTGGTGAAGTTCTGCAGGCGCTGTCAGCTAACCTTGAAGGTGATCTTCACCCGCTGCTCGAGAAGCGTGAGGCAAAGAAGCTTCTTCTGATAGTACTGACATCGGACCGTGGTTTGTGCGGCGGTTTCAACAGCAACCTGTGCAAGGCAGCAGACCGCTATATCAAGGAAAAGTCCGATTCATACGAGCAGATCAGCGTCATGACGATCGGTCGCAAAGGGTATGAGTTCCTTAAAAGCCGTTACACGGTCTATAAGAACTTTTCCAATGTCCTGGCAAAACCGAGCTATCAGACCGCGGCCATGCTGGCTCAGGAAGTGATCAACGGTTTTGTGGAAGGTGAGTACGATCAGGTTGAACTGCTCTATAACTCGTTCCGCACGGTCATGACCCAGGACATCACTTTCCAGCAGATGCTGCCGGTTGAGCCGGAAGTAAAAGGCGCCACAGAAGAAACTCCCGTTGAGTATATCTATGAGCCTTCAGTCAGTGACCTGCTGGCTGAGATTCTGCCGAAGAATATTGAAGTGCAGATCTTCAAAGCCATGCTGGAGACGGTTGCCGGTGAACACGGCGCCCGTATGACCGCCATGGACAGCGCCTCAAAGAACGCCAACGAAATGATCGGCAAGCTGACCCTGCAGTACAACCGCGCACGTCAGGCAGCCATTACCACGGAGCTGATGGAAATCATCTCCGGTTCAGAATCAATCAAGGGTTAATTTACGTACTAAACGAAACACTATATGAGGCCGCAGGGCCGCAGGAGGACACCGTTCCATGAGTCAAAACACTGGTAAAATTTCGCAGGTCATCGGCGCCGTTATCGACGTTGAATTTGAGCCCGGCAAACTGCCGGAGATCTACCACGCACTGCGTGTAACCAACCCGGCCATTGATGACCGTGAATTCAACCTGGTACTGGAAGTTGCCCAGCATCTTGGTGAAAACTCGGTCCGTACCATCGCCATGGACTCAACTGACGGCCTCAAACGCGGTCAGGTCGTTATCGACACCGGCAAGCAGATCTGTGCTCCTGTCGGCGCCAAAACCCTGGGACGTATCATGAACGTTATCGGCGAGCCGGTTGACGAAATGGGCCCCATCGGAAACGAGAAAGAGTACGCCATCCATCGCGAGGCACCGCCTTTTGAAGACCAGTCCACCAAGGTAGAAGCATTCACCACCGGCATCAAGGTTGTTGACCTGCTCGCACCGTATGCCCGAGGCGGAAAGATCGGCCTGTTCGGCGGCGCCGGCGTCGGCAAGACGGTTCTGATTATGGAACTGATCAATAACATCGCCAAGCAGCACGGCGGTTACTCCGTATTCGCCGGCGTTGGCGAGCGTACCCGTGAAGGGAACGACCTCTGGATGGAGATGAAGGAGTCCGGCGTTCTTGATAAAGCCGCTCTCGTCTACGGCCAGATGAACGAGCCTCCGGGGGCACGTGCCCGCGTTGCTCTGACTGCACTCTCTGTTGCCGAGTACTTCCGTGACGAAGAAGGCCAGGACGTTCTGCTCTTCATCGACAACATTTTCCGCTTTACCCAGGCAGGTTCAGAGGTTTCGGCGCTCCTCGGCCGTATCCCTTCCGCCGTTGGTTACCAGCCTACGCTGGCAACCGAGATGGGTGAGCTTCAGGAACGCATCACTTCCACCAAAAAAGGCTCCATTACCTCGGTCCAGGCTATCTACGTACCTGCCGACGACTTGACCGACCCGGCTCCGGCTACCGCCTTTGCCCACCTGGACGCTACCACGGTTCTTTCCCGTCAGATCGCCGAGCTCGGTATCTACCCGGCGGTTGACCCGCTGGACTCCACCTCGCGTATTCTTGACCCGCAGGTCATCGGCGAAGAACACTACGCCGTTGCCCGTTCGGTTCAGTACGTTCTGCAGAAATACAAGGACCTCCAGGACATCATCGCCATTCTCGGTATGGACGAACTCTCCGAGGAGGACAAACTGGTCGTTGCCCGTGCCCGCAAAATCCAGCGTTTCCTGTCCCAGCCGTTCCACGTTGCCGAGGCCTTCACCGGTTCACCCGGCAAGTACGTCGAACTGAAAGACACCATCAAGGGCTTCCAGGAAATCGTGGCTGGAAAGCACGACAGTATGCCGGAGCAGGCTTTCTACATGGTCGGTTCCATTGAGGAAGCGATTGAAAAAGCTGCCAAACTGGCTGCAGTATAATTAACCTTACGGGAGTATCTCCCTTTCAAGGAATGATATATGGCTGAAAAGATGAATCTGGAAATAGTCACCCCGTACAGTAAGGTTCTGGATATGGAAGTGGATGAGGTCACCGCAACCGGCAAGTTAGGTGAATTCGGTGTACTTCCCGGCCATGCTCCGTTCCTGACGTCACTGAAGATCGGTGAGCTCGCCTACAAGAACAACGGCATAACTGAGCATATGGCTCTTAACTGGGGCTACTTCGAGATCAAGGACGACCGGATCATCGTGCTGGTTGAAACCGCAGAGACACCGGAAGCGATCGACGTTGAGCGTGCTAAGGCTGCTCAGGGCAGAGCCGAAGAAGCTCTCAAGAAACTCGATCCGGAGGACAAGCAGTTCAAGATCTATGAGGCGGCGCTCGAGCGGGCCCTGATCCGTATGCAGGTGGCAGCCAAGGCAGCCAGGAAATAGTCCGGGTAAAACATACGTATTCAAAGAGCGGCAGCGATGCCGCTCTTTTTGTTTGTAAACGGCACAATTATCAGGCACGATTCTGAGATATCAGGAGGTGACAGCATGGCATCACATGAATGGACGGTACCGGATCTGTTGCAGATGTCCTCGAGTTACTGGAATACGTGTGCCCTGCACGCTGGCGTGAAACTGGATGTTTTTACCGCGTTGGACGGAACCGCGTTGACGGCTGATACGGCAGCGCAGGTTCTGGGGACTGATACACGGGCGACCGCAATGCTTCTGGATGCCCTGGCTGCGCTTAACCTGCTGGAGAAACATTCTGATTCCTACCGTGCAACTCCGTTTGCAGCAGCCAGCCTTTCCAAGTCATCGCCCGGGTACATGGGACATATCCTCATGCACCATCATCATCTGATGGCAGGCTGGGGAAGATTGCACGAGGCCGTGCAGAGCGGCGGACCGATCCGTGAGCGGGTTTCGCACGGCAATGACGAGAGCGTCAGGGAGAGCTTCCTGATGGGTATGTTCAACCTGGCCAGCCTGCTGGCGCCAAAGGTTGCGGCGTCCATAGACCTCTCCGGCTGTCAACGACTGCTCGATCTGGGAGGTGGTCCGGGGACCTATGCCATCCATTTCTGCCTGGCCAATCCCGGGATGACCGCTGTTATCTATGACCTTCCCACGACACGGTCATTTGCCGGGAATACGGTTGCCCGCTTCGACCTCACTGAACGGATCAGCTTCGTTGCAGGTGATTACCATGCCGACCCGGTCCCTGGAGGATTCGACGCGGCCTGGTTGTCCCATGTCCTGCATGCCGACGGCCCCGGGGCGTGTGCCGCCCTGCTCCGTACGGCCGTGTCAGCACTCAATCCCGGTGGGACCCTGCTGGTGCAGGAATTCATCCTCAATGACGCCAAAGACGGCCCGGTCTTTCCGGCGCTGTTCTCTTTGAACATGCTGCTAGGAACCGACGCCGGGCAGTCCTACTCGGAATGCGAGCTGGCGGCGATGATGACGGCGGCCGGACTGGCAGACGTTCACAGGCTCAATCTGGACCTTCCCAACGGAGCCGGTGTCATGAGCGGTCGCAGGCTGTAGAAGATCGGGGACGGGACATTATGCAGGATATACTGAAATGCGAGATAGTCCGATTTATCCGTGAACATCCGGGCAATCACCTGCCGGGCAGTGACAGCCCGTATCTGGATGAACCGCTGGTGGGTTGTGCTTCAGCAGCAGACCCCCTGTTTCATGAGTACCGGCAGATCATCGGACCTTTTCATCTCCTGCCGCAAGAACTGCTCCCGGGAGCTGCCTCAGTCATCAGCTGGATACTGCCGATCAGCACTCCGGTACGTGAGAGCAACCGCCGGCAGACGGAGCTCCCTTCGCGCGAGTGGGCCCTGACCCGCACCCATGGAGAAACGCTTAACGGCGACCTGCGCCGTCACCTTGTCGGCTGGCTGGAAGGGCAGGGACACCCGACAGTGGCCCCCAATACTCCCCACTCTGGCAGGAATTGAGTGATACACCGGTCGGCATAGCTTCACGGTGGTCCGAGCGCCATGCCGCATACGCCGCCGGGCTGGGTACCTTCAGCCTGAGCGACGGATTCATCACACCCCGCGGCATTGCCCACCGCTGCGGCAGTATCGTCACGACCCTTCCTCTTGCACCATCACCGCGAAAATTCAGCAACCATCATTCCAATTGCCTCCATTACCATGACGGCAGTTGCGGGGCCTGCATCGCCCGCTGCCCGGTCGGTGCCATCACCCGTTACGGGCATGATAAGATGCGCTGTCGAGAGCTTGTCTACGGGACTGCTCCCGAGAAATTGTCTGTTGCCTACGGCGTGGCACAGACCGGCTGTGGCCTGTGCCAGACGAAAGTGCCCTGCGAGGCAGCCATCCCTGCTGCCTGTCGTGTAAGCATCGATGTCGAAGCCTAAACGCTATAACGCCTTCTCCGAAGAACTGAAACGGCATTTCGACTGCCGGGTTCAGCGCATCTCGGTGGATGCCGGTCTGTCCTGCCCCAATCGTGACGGCTCGCTGGACACCGAGGGGTGCATATTCTGCGGAGGCAGCGGGTCCGGTTCTTACGGGATCCGGCGCGATCTGACCGTAGCCGGGCAGATTGAAGACGGCAAGGAGATCATGCGCCGCAAGTACAAGGCGCAGAAATTCATAGCCTATTTCCAGGCCTATTCAAACACCTATGCTCCGGTCGACCAGCTCAGGATCCTCTTTGACGATGCCCTGTCCGTTTCCGATGTTGTCGGGCTGATAGTCGCCACACGCCCGGACTGCCTTTCCGATGATGTCCTCGATTTTCTGCGCGAGCTCTCCGGGCGTACCTATCTCTGGCTGGAGCTGGGCATGCAATCCATCCATGACAGCAGTCTGGCACGCATCAATCGCCGCCATGGCCATGCGAGTTCTGTTGATGCCGTTCAGCGGGCGCTCGTGCGGGGAATACAGGTCTGCGCCCACGTCATTCTCGGTCTGCCGGGCGAGACACACGAAGAGATGCTGGCCTGCGCGGGAGAGCTGAACCGCCTTGGCGTGAACGGCGTCAAACTGCACTTGCTGCATGTCATGAAGGGAACGAGACTGGCGGAGATGTACGGGCGCGGCGAGGTGCAGGTACTGGAGCGTGATGAGTATGCCGGATTGGTCTGTGATTTCCTGGAACTGCTGGATCCGCGCATCCTGATCCATCGTCTGACCGGCGACGGCGGGCATGACAACCTGGTGGCGCCGTTATGGTCGTTGAAGAAGTTCGAGGTGCTCAACCTGATCGATGCGGAGCTGGAACGGCGCGGGACAAGGCAGGGAAGTAAATGCAAGGCATAAAAACGAAGAGCATTTGCCACAGAGAGCACAGAGAGCACAGAGAAAATCAAAAAAGGATTATTGGGGTAAGCCTAAAGGCGTTAGATGTTAATTCTGGTTTCCTCTGTGTCCTCTGTGGCGAAAGCCTTTGACTAGATTTTCCCCGTAAAGATCAGCACCAGAAACATGAAGTAAAATGCACCTCCCACCAGCAGTGTCCCCGGTGTGAGGTGTTTCTTTATACGGATCTGCAGGTAGGCCATGCCGACCGAGGCGAAGGTCAGGGCCACGGTCAGCAGGGCGGCGGTGTTGAGCTGCCAGTCGGTCATCATGATGCCGATGGCGGTGATCATCGATCCCTGGAAGACCATGGCGCCGGTGACATTGCCGATAGCCAGGGTATCCTTGCCCTTGTTTATCCAGATCACACTGTTGAATTTCTCCGGCAGTTCGGTTGCGATCGGCGCGATGATCATGGCCAGGATAAAGGGTGATATCCCCATCAGTTCGGAAATAATCTGGACCTTCTCCACGAAGATATACGATCCCCACACGATCAGCAGCAGAGAACTTAAAACCTGAAGACCTATGATCCACATATGGGGATCATGGGATTTGGGAGCAAAATAACAAGGATCGATCTCGGATTCCTCGATCTCGTGTGCTTCAGGTTCGCCGCCGCCACGGAGGGTTTGGAGGACATATCCGCCATATGTCAAAACAAGGGCCACGGCGATGAAGGTTTTGATGACTGGGTGACCGCCCAGGAACGAGGCTGTTATTGCGATGGCGTACAACACCAGAAAATACTCCATGTCACGGCGCATGACAACCGTATCGACCCGCATGACCGGGTAGTCGTCCCGCTTTTTACGGTTCCAGATCACCGCCAGACCGCTGATGAAAAAGGCCAGGGTCCCCAGCATGAAGGGTGCGCCGATGATGGCGCCGACGCCGATCTTGTGGCCGGCCTCCGGGGTGCCGAACATGATTGCCACGATCGGTACCAGAGTTTCCGGCAGGGCGGTGCCGACCGCAGCAAAGATACTCCCCACTGCGCCGTCTGACAGTTTCATCTTCTTGCCGAACCATTCCAGCCCGTTGGTGAAGACCGTAGCCCCCAGCAGGATGATCCCCAGAGCGATAAGTAACAGTATCCAGTTCATCATGCTTACATCTCCACTCTGGTTACGACTCCCTGCAGCTTGGCCGCCGGGAGCTTATGGAACTGAACAAAGTTCGGGGTCAGCTTCTTGATCAGTGCGAAGACCTTCCAGATTGGGTTCCTGGTCTCTATATCCTCGATGCCGTAGAAGATGACCTTCTCGCTGATGCCGCTGGCCTTGAGCAGCTTCTCGATATCCACCACCCTCATGTAGCCGGCGTTGATCTCGAAGAATTCCAGTCCGGAACCCACATCGGTTTTATGGTTGCAGGTAACCCCGAACGGTTCGTCGGTGCGGACGAGAGAAATGAAGATATTACGCTCGTAGATGATGTTGGAGCGAATCACGCAGTGCACGATGTAGGGCGGGATTACATCCAGTCCCTTGATAAAGAAGAGCGCTGTGCCGGGGATGTTCTTCCCCTTGGCGTAGATCTGCTCGTAGGAGAGCATGAAAATATCCATTTCAAGCGGTCGCAGTGCGCGGTAGAGGCAGCGCTGGCCGTTGGTCCAGATCAGGATGGTGGCAAAGGGGATCGAGGCCAGGACGAGTGACCAGTATGCGCCATGGGGGAACTTTGAGAAGGTGGAAGTGAAGTAGACCAGATCAATCAGGAGGATCACCGCCACGATAGGCACTTTCCACTTTTTGGTGGTTTTTGAAAAAACAATGATCATCATGATGGCGGTAATGGTCATGGAACCGGTGACCGCCATACCGTAGGCTGCCGCCAGGTTGCCGGACTTTTGGAACGTGAACATCACGAAGATGACCGCAATCATCAGGGTCCAGTTGACCGCGCCGATGTAGATCTGTGACTGGATCTGGCTGGAGGTATAGTCGACCTTGAAGAGCGGCATCAGGCGGGTGGTGATACCCTGGTAGACGATGGAGAATACACCGCTTATGATAGCCTGGGAGGCGATGATTGTAGCCATGATGGTCAGCAGCAGGAACGGGATATAGAGCAGGGCTGACTGGCTTTGAATCATGGCGAAGAGGAAGTTTTTGGCGTCCGGATGAGACAGGATGAAGGCACCCTGGCCGAGATAATTGACATACAGGGCGACAAAGACAAAATACCAGGCCCGGATGATCGGTTTTTTCCCCAGATGTCCCATGTCGGCATAGAGCGCCTCGCCGCCGGTGGAACAGAGGATCACCTCGGACAGTACGATGTAGCCGGCAAAGCCGTTCTGGCGAAAAAACTCCACCGCGTGCCACGGGTTGACGGCCGTAATGATACCGGGGGTGCCGGCAATCGAGATCAGGCCGGAGACCAGCAGGGCGCCGAAATAGACCAGCATGACCGGTCCGAAGATGCCGGCCATCCTGTCGGTACCTCGCGATTGGAAGAAGAACAGGCTAAAGGCGATCAAAGCAGCGATCAGGACCAGGACCGACTGCTTTGTTGCAGCCAGGGAAGGGATCAGCAGGAGACCTTCCACGGCCGAGAGGATCGAGATGGCCGGGGTGATGACCCCATCACCCAGCAGTAGTGAGACCCCCAGGAAGGAGAGGAACCCGGAAAAGGCCAGGATCCGTCCTTTCTTGAAGAGCTTGATGATGATCTCCCTGAGGACGATCTCGCCCCCCTGGCCCTTCCTGCCCAGACTCATGGCCAACCAGGCGTACTCGGCTGTCACCAGGATAGTCATGGTCCAGAAAACCAGTGACAGAATGCCGTAGACGTT
The DNA here is from genome assembly GCA_016720395.1 of Geobacteraceae bacterium. Taxonomy (GTDB): domain Bacteria; phylum Desulfobacterota; class Desulfuromonadia; order Geobacterales; family Pseudopelobacteraceae; genus CAIPTY01. The sequence goes on from JADKKR010000003.1 coordinate 64,773, forward strand.
GGCAACAGTCGGTTTTGTCATGGCAAAGACGACCGTCAGGGTATAGATCGGGCTGGTGCCGATGTCGCCGAACACCAGTCCCAGAGCCTTGACGATACCGCCCCAGAAGGAATCCTCATGCTTGCCTGTCATATACCAGCCTTACTTTCTTTAAAATCATCGGTAGATTGTATAAATGTTAGGGTAGCTCATTTTCATGGTTCTATGGTTTCAGCCCAATTGAGAGTACTCACTCCCGGATAGCTTGAGCTTTATACATGAATCTGCGGTTGATTGCCATCAGAAGCTGGTAATTTTTGGTTCTTGTATGGGAATAAATTTAATAAGGCTAAATAATGGTGCGGATAATTTATCGGTGCAAAAAAATATTTTGACGGGTGTTCGTAGGTAATGATATTACTTAGCAAGATGGTTGTAAAATCTCAGTCATTTTTCCACCTTTTTAGTCTGGAATCAAACCTGCTTTATTCCTGATTCTCCCATGGTGAACTAAATATGCTGAAGACATTGTTAATGGGACGCTTTCAAGTAGGCAATTCCCTTCTGCACCGGGCTGACCCTCGCAGCAAACTTCTGATGATACTTCTGCTGATAGCTGTACTCTTTATGGTCAAAAGCCTGTCTTCGTTTCTCTTGTTGATCTTCATGACTGTCAGCGCTCTGATTATTGCCGGATGTGCCATTCGAGACGTGTTACGTGGTCTCAGGCCGATTATTATTCTGGTAGTGATTGCGTCAATTTCGAATCTGGTCCTGTTAGGTGGGGAGCCTCTGTCTGGGTGGGGATTTCTGCACCATATTCATCGTGAGGGTATTTTTGCAACACTTGAAATGCTGACCCGACTCATTGCACTGTGCGCTGGAACGATGATTGTTACCGCAACGACAGCTCCTGATGAACTTATGGAGGGCGGGGCACGATTGGTGCGGCCTTTGCAACGCCTTGGGGTCCCGGTCATGGAGATCACGATGGTTCTTTCATTGTCGTTCAACTTCATCCCTATGGTGGCAGAAACTGCCCAGACACTTGCTTCAAAATATCTTGTCCGTTCAGCTCGTCTTCATCGCGGCAGAATGTTACGCAAGGCACAGGTTTGTACCCGACTATTGGCGCCACTGGTGCTGATGCTCTTCAAAAAAGGCGATGAACTTGTATTGCAGTCTGGTAGAGCGAATTTAGAACAGCTTCAATCAGCGAGCGCTCTTTCCTCCAACGGGTTTAGGAAGGAAGATCTTGTGCTCGCTGCATGCATGGCGGGTTGTTTGTGTACACTGTATTATATTGAAACGGGTATCCAATAGCGGCATTTCCAATTAACAAGTAGTGCATCGGGCAGGGAACGGCCCGAAAAATTTAAACTTATTTTCGTTAGCTGCTACGGCAGTATTTCAGGAGTTGACTGATAATGAACACATCAACTTTCAAAGGCGGCATCCATCCGGAAGGGCACAAAGAATTGACCTGCGGCATTAAAACAAGCACTGCGCGGGTGCCTGACAAGGTCTATATTCCGCTTTCCCAGCATATCGGAGCGCCGTGCGTGCCTCTGGTGACTGTTGGAGAAAAAGTGGCAAAAGGGGAAAAGATAGGTGATGGGAAAGGATTTGTTTCCTCTCCTATCCACGCCAGTGTCAGTGGTACTGTCGTGGCAATTGAGGTTATGGAACATCCCGGCGGTACCTTTGTACCCTGTATTGTCATAGAAAATGACCGGCTTGAAACATGGCACGAATCTGTTCGTCCTCCTGCTGATCCGGAAGCACTTTCTCCGGCTGAATTGCGCAGCATCATCTTTAACGGAGGAATCGTTGGAAAGGGTGGGGCAACCTTCCCGACACATGTCAAATATAATCCGGTCGAGGGAAGCAAGTTTGATACGGTCATATTGAACGGAGTCGAGTGTGAACCATACCTGACCGGAGATCATCGCCGGATGCTGGAAAAGCCGGATAGAATCGTTGCAGGCCTAAAGTACATTATGAAAATGGCAGATTGTAATCGTGGGATCATCGCCATAGAAGATAATAAGATGGATGCTGTGGCATCAATGGAAAAGGCTGTCGCCGACGAGTCGGCAATTCATGTTGTTGTTCTGAAAGAGAAATATCCGCAGGGTGCTGAAAAACAGCTGATATACGCCTGTACCGGCAGAGAGGTGCCGATTGGCGGACTTCCGCTGGCTGTCGGTGTTCTGGTTAATAATGTGGGGACCGCGAGTTCCATCGCCGACGTCGTGGAAACCGGAGTACCATTCATCGAACGCTCTTTGACTATCAGTGGTGACGGGATTGCACAGCCGTGTAACTATCAGGTGCGAATCGGGACGCTTTTCAGCGAGTTGATCTCAGAATGCGGCGGTTATACAGGGGCGGTGGAGAGGATCATCTCCGGCGGTCCCATGATGGGGAAAACGGTCTTTTCGGCGGCCGTCCCGGTGGTAAAAGGGACTTCTGGTATTGTTGTCATGAAGAAGTCCACCGCTCCGCCCCCCCCTGAATTTGCCTGTGTAAGGTGTGCCAAATGTATCGACGCCTGTCCGGCCTATCTCGAGCCGACATCGCTTGTGAAGCGGGCTAAGCGCAGCCTGTGGCACGAGGCAGAGGCGGAGAATGTCATGAGCTGTATTGAATGTGGATCCTGTGCGTATGTCTGTCCTTCCCAGATTCCGCTGATTCAGTTTATCCGACGTGCAAAGCAGGCAGTGCTTGCAGCCAAGGCAAAGCGCCAGTAGCGAAGTAATTGCATATTCCAGAAGGGAAAAATGAAACTGATGAACAGTACTAATGATCTTCTGCTTGTCACTTCGTCACCGCATGTTCACAGTCGGGATAGTGTTCCGGATGCCATGCGGGATGTACTGATTGCACTTGTGCCCGCACTTGTCTGCGGGCTCTATTTTTTCCGATTGCCGGCGCTGATGGTGATTGTTTCATGTCTCGCAAGTGCCTACGGAGCTGAATACCTCTGCCTGAAACTGCAGAATAAGCCGGTGCCGGTACGGGAGCAGAGCGCACTGGTGACCGGACTGCTGCTTTCCTTCTGCCTCCCGCCGAGCCTGCCGCTCTGGATGGCTGCCCTTGGGTCTGCATTTGCCATTGTCATAGTGAAGCATCTGTTTGGGGGACTGGGGCACAATATCTTCAATCCGGCACTGATAGGACGTGCCTTTCTGCTGGCCTCATTTCCGGTGGCGATGACGCGCTGGACCTCCCCGATTGACGGTGTGACGACTGCCACACCGCTCGGCATCATGAAAGAAGCTGCCGGTCAGCAACTGCCGGAAATAAGTCAGCTGTTTATCGGCAATGTCAGCGGCAGTATCGGAGAAACCAGTGCGCTGGCCGTACTTGCCGGTGGCCTGTATCTGCTCTACCGTCGGCATATCGACTGGCGTATCCCCGGCAGTTTCCTGGGGACCGTATTCCTTCTTACCGCTTTAATCGGAGTGGTGACCGGCAAAGGGATGCTGTTCCCGGTCTTTCATCTCTTTGCAGGCGGACTGTTTCTTGGTGCTTTTTTTATGGCCACCGACTGGGTTACTTCACCGGTTACGAAGGTCGGTAGACTTATCTTTGGAGCAGGCTGCGGCGCCTTTGTCGTTTTGATCCGTCTGAAAGGTGGCTATCCGGAAGGGGTAGCATATTCAATTCTGCTGATGAACGTGGTGACGCCTTTGATAGACCGCTACACCAAAGCACGTGTATTCGGAGGGGCGAAATAAGATGGCGGATATCATCAAACTCGGATTATTCCTGATGCTGGTTGCAGCTGTTGCCGGGCTGGGAGTCGGCTATGTCAATAATGTTGCCTCGCCCCTGATCGAAAAACAGATCCTCAAGGAGAAGATAGACAGTTTCAAAGAGGTCTACCCGGGGGCAGACAAGGTCGAAAATGAAAGTGCAGCATATCTGAAGAGTGATGCAGACCCTGCGCTGAAAGAGATAAATATTGCCTATAAGAACGGCAAACAGTCCGGTGTCCTTTACCTTGTGCAGTCCAAGGGGTACAGCGGCCTGATAACCATTCTGGCCGGATTCGACATCTCCACACACAAAATTACTGCAATCAAGGTCCTGAGCCAGAGTGAAACCCCCGGGCTCGGTGACAAGGCCAAGGAACCGAAATTTCAGGACCGTTATCGAGGTAAAAACGCTGCTACAGCCCTGGAGGTTGTAAAAACAGAGCCGCTCAAAGAGCACCAGATTCAGGCAATCACTGCATCTACCATCACCTCGAAGGCGGTCACAAAAGGGGTAAACGCCGCGCGCGAGCATTTTGGCAGAACGTTCGTCGATGCAAAAACGAATTGATATGGGGACGAAGATATGAATCTGATGCAGGAATTTACCAAAGGAATTATCAAGGAAAATCCGCTGTTCCGTCTGATGCTCGGCACCTGTCCGGCGCTGGCAATCACCACCTCCGTGGAGAACGGACTCGGCATGGGGGCTGCGTTCACCGGTGTGCTGCTGGCCTCCAATATCGTCATATCCCTGATGCGCTCCATTATCCCTGCCAGTGTAAGGATTCCGGCATATGTGGTTATCATCGCCTCATTTGTTACCATGACCGACCAGCTCATGCATGCCTTTACCCCCGGGGTGTATAAATCGCTCGGAATTTTCATTCCACTGATAGTTGTCAACTGCATCATCCTTGGTCGGGCAGAGGCGTTCGCCAGCAGAAACAGTGTGGTCCCCTCGATTGTGGATGCACTCGGCATGGGTCTCGGTTTTACCATCGCCCTGGTCATGGTCTGCACCTTCCGTGAAGTGCTCGGTTCAGGAACGTTTCTGGGGATTCAGCTCCTTCCTGAGGGGATACCGGCCATCTTAATGATCCTTCCTCCGGGCGGCTTCATCACCCTCGGCTGCCTGCTGGGCTTCTTGAATAAAATGCAGAAAAAATATGCACTCTAAGGGGAGCTGACAATGCAGGAATATTTCATCATCATTATCAGCGCGGTGCTGGTAAACAATATAGTTCTTTCGCAGTTTCTGGGTATCTGCCCGTTTCTGGGGGTGTCGAAGAAACTGACCGCGTCGCTTGGGATGGGTGGGGCGGTTTCCTTTGTGCTGGTGCTTTCCGGATCGATCACCTGGTTGCTGCAGCAGTATGTCCTCAACCCGTTCAAGATCGGCTATATGCAGACGGTTGCATTTATTCTGGTAATAGCCGCGCTGGTGCAGTTCGTTGAGATGGTAATGCGCAAGTTCACACCACCACTGTACAAGGCCCTCGGGATTTACCTGCCGTTGATTACCACCAACTGTGCGGTACTTGGGGTTGCTATCATCAACATTCAGAAGGATTTAAGTTTTACCAAGGCGCTGGTGAACAGCCTCGGGCACTCGGCTGGCTTCACACTGGCGCTGGTTTTGATGTCCGGCATTCGTGAACGGCTGGAAGAAGCCGACATACCGGAATCGATGCAGGGTGCGCCGATAGCACTGGTGGTGGCGGCGCTTATGTCCATGGCGTTTTTAGGATTTTCAGGGTTGCTCTAAAGGGAGGAAAACCGGATGCTGGTTGCAGTTATAAGCCTGGCGGTGATGGGCGGAATTTTTGGGATAGTGCTCGGAATTGCCGGCAAAAAATTTGCGGTAGAAGTAGACCCACGGGTGGAAGAACTGATTTCCTTGATGCCGGGAGCTAACTGCGGCGCCTGCGGCAAGGCCGGATGCGCCGCGTTTGCCGAGGCGGTTGTAGCGGGCGAAGCCAATCCGAAGCTCTGTACTCCGGGTGGTGCGTCGCTCTATGAAAAAATAGCTGCGGTTATGGGCACTGATGCCGGCAGCTATGAAGAACGAAAGACTGCCCGCCTGCTCTGCCAGGGCGGTTTTGAGCAGGCGAAGATGCTCTATGAATACCAGGGGGTGCATGACTGCCATCTTGCGCTCGCCAATTTCAAAGGACCCAAAGCGTGTAATTTCGGCTGCATCAGAATGGGAAACTGTTTCCGCGTCTGCCCGTTCGGTGCGATCGAGATGGGTGCGGACGGGCTGCCGGTGGTCGATCCTTATAAATGCACCGGCTGCAACAAGTGTGTTGTGGAGTGTCCCCAGCAGATTCTGGAGCTGGTCGGGGTGTCGCACCTGGTCACGGTGCGCTGTCTTAACCTGGAAAAGGGTAAGACAGCCCGTGACATCTGTACGACCGCCTGCATCAAGTGCAAGCTGTGCGAGAAAAACTGTCCGGAAGATGCGGTTCATGTCGAACCGCGCTCCTTCGGCAGCGTGGCGGTTGTTGATTACAGCCTGTGTACTAACTGCGGGATTTGTGCCGCCAAGTGTCCAACCAAGGCGATACAGATCACTGAGCAGATAGATGAAAATGTTGTGCGTGAAATGGGAACACCTGAAGATGCATCGCCTGAACCCGGTTGCGGATCATGTTCGGTTTGCGCTGGATGACCGGATGGAAGGCTCTTCTTGCCTGTCTGCTTCTCGTAGCGGTAATGGTTTACGCTTGGAAGCACCCCTCTGAAGTGGAATATTCCAGCCAGCAGTTTCTGATGGATACCTTTGTCACTGTCAAAGTGTACGGTTCTGATAGAGGCCATCTTCAACAGTCGGTGAACGAGGCTTTTGGTGAGATGCGCCGCATTGCTGAGCTTGCCGACCATTTTCCCCAGGCCGGAACAGCAGCCTACAGGGCGAGCGATGTCTGTGCGATAAATGAGAAGGCCGGAATCAGGCCGGTTAGGGTGCATTCCGATACCATTACGATGCTCACCCTTGCCAGACAGTATGCCGAGTTGAGCCATGGAGCATTCGATCCCGCCATCGGTGCCGTGACAGACCTGTGGAATTTCAGCGGTGACAATCCGGTTATCCCTGTTTCGGAAAGCATTCGGCAGAGACTTAAATTGAGCGGTTTCAGATACCTGACTGTTAATCGGGACAACAGCACCGTGTATGTACGTAAAAAGGGAGTGAAGCTTGATCTTGGGGCTTCGGCCAAGGGATATGCAACTGAAAAGGCGTATCAAATACTGAAAAGGAGTGGGATAGACAAGGCTCTGATCGATGCGGGCGGCAACATCAGGACGATCGGGACTAACAGGGAAGGAAAACCCTGGAAGATCGGCATCAAGGATCCCCGTAGAGAGGGTGGGCTGATAGGTACCGTTTCTGTGGAAAACGGATCTGCAGTGACCTCAGGAGACTACTACCGCTTTTTTGAACGAGACGGTTCCCGCTATCACCATATCCTTGATCCGCGAACCGGTTATCCTGGCAACCACACCATGAGTGCCACTGTTGTGACACAGGACTCTGCCCTTGCGGACATTCTCTCCACCGCCTGTTTTGTGCTCCCCCCCAGCGAAGCCCTGGCCCTGGCAACAGGCCTCAAAGAGGTTGATCTTCTGCTGATTACCTCCGATAAAAAAATCATTCATACCCCGACACTCACCGGCAGAATCGAAATCAATCCGAACTCGGGATACCGTTATGACCAGGGGCGATAAGCTACTGGTTCTGCTCATAATGGTGTCAGCCATTATGTCAGCGTATGTTCTTCTGTGTAACCGCTCCAATAAAGACTCTTCACATCAGGCCGTTATTTCTGTGGAGGGTCTGGTTGTCCGCACCATCACACTTTCCCGGGAAACTCCCCGCCAGGATTTTGTGATCAATGGAAAGGTTGGAAAGACGGATATTGAGGTGCAGGGGAGAAGAATACGGGTGCGTGATGCGCATTGCAACAATCGAATCTGCGTCCGCCAGGGGTGGATCGACAAGCCGGGAGAGAGCGTAATCTGCATGCCGGGACAGGTGGTGATATCAATCGAAGGAGCGGCGCCGGTTGACGCCGTGACACGCTGACGCATGCTTTCCTCCGCACCTGCGCCGGATCGACGGATAGTTCGCCTTTCCCTGCTGATCGCCATGGGTGTTGCGTTGCATGTCGTTGAGAGTATGTTTGTTCTGCCGTTGCCGGTTCCGGGGGCACGACTTGGTCTGGCAAATATCGTTACGGTGCTGGCCCTGTATCTCTACGGTGTCAGGGACGGGTTGCTGGTTGCCGTATCGCGGGTCTTTCTCGGGTCGCTGATTGGCGGGGTCTTTCTCTCCCCTGCCTTTTTTCTGGCGCTGGGGGGATCACTGTGCAGCACGCTTACCATGGGTCTTTTCATGCGCTGGAAATGGTTCAGCGTTGTGGGTGTCTGTCTTGCCGGTGCCGCAGCCCACAACTGCGGGCAACTGCTTGCTGCACGTGTATTGCTGAAAAACAGCGCTGTCATCTATTACCTGCCGCTGCTTCTGGTCGCGGCCCTGCCCACCGGACTCTTCACCGGTTTTGCCATGCAGTCACTCCTCAAAAAGCTACGCAGCGCAGGTATAACCCTCAAATAATCACATCTCGACCCTCGTCACCACTCCCTGCAGTCTGGCTGCCGGCAGTTTGTGGAACTGCACAAAATTGGGTGTCTGGCGCTTGATGGTGGAGAACAGTTTCCAGAAGATGTTGCCGGTTTCAATATCCTCAATCCCGTAGAATATTACCTTTTCCGTGATGTTGTTAGCCTTGAGAATCCCCTCGATATCCAGCATCTCCATGTAGCCGGCCCGGATCTCGATTGCATCCAGGCCTTGGGCCAGGCCGGTCTTCAATACGGTTTCCAGTCCGTAGGGCTCATCGGTGCGGACGAGGGAGATCAGCACGTTGCGCTCGTAGATGATGTTCGAGCGGATGATGCAGTGCACCAGGTAGGGGGGTATGACATTCCACTCCTTGACGAAGAACAGGCCGGTGCCGGGGATGTTCCTCTGCTTGGCGTAGATCTGGTTATAGGCCAGTTCGAAGGTCTCGAAGTCCAGCGGTTTGAGCGCCCGGTACAAAGCCCGTTGCCCCTTTGTCCAGATCAGGATGGTGGCAAAGGGAAAGGCCGCCAGAATGATCGACCAGTAGCCGCCATGGGGTATTTTGTTCATGCAGGAAAAGAAGAACACCAGATCCACCAGTGTGATGCCGACAGCCAGCGGTATTTTCCACTTCTTGGTGGTGCGTGAGAAGATCATGATCATCATGATGCCGGTGATGGACATGGTGCCGGTAACTGCAAGGCCGTAGGCCGCCGCCAGGTTCTCGGATTTCTGGAATATCATCATGATGAGGAGCACCGCAATCATCAGGATCCAGTTGATCGAGCTGATATAGATCTGGGATTTGAGGTGTGTCGAGGTGTAGTCAACCCGCAGAAGCGGCATGATGCGGGTGGTTATACCCTGGTAAACAACGGAGAAGACCCCGCTGATCATGGCCTGGGAGGCGATAATAGTTGCCATGACCGTCAGGATCAGGAAGGGGATGTAGAACATGGGTGCCTGGTACTGGATCATGCCGAACAGGTAGTTTTTTGCCTCAGGATGTCCGAGCAGGAATACACCCTGGCCAAAATAGTTGATGATCAGGGCCGTGAAGGCAAAATACCAGGCCCGCATGATCGGTTTTCGTCCCAGGTGACCCATGTCGGCGTAGAGCGCTTCGCCACCGGTGGCGCACAGGATCACCTCGGACAGGACGAAGAAGCCTTCCAGCCCGTGATGCAGCATGAAATTCAGGGCATAATGCGGGCTGATCGCCATGACAATGGAAGGCATGGTTATCATGGAGGCGAGACCCGAGAGTGTCAGGGCGCTAAACCAGACCACCATGATGGGACCGAAGGCACTGGCGACCTTGTCGGTGCCTTTGAATTGGGCAATGAACAGACCCACGGCAATTATGGCGGCTATCAGAATCAGAGTGCCTTGTTTTGTCGCTTCGAGGCCTGGAATCAGGGCCATACCCTCAACTGCGGAAAGGATCGAGATGGCGGGGGTGATGACGCCGTCTCCGATCAGCAGGCATACCCCCACATAGGAGAGGAAGACAACAAAAGCCAATTGTCTCCCCGGTTTCAACATTCGCGCCAGGATTTCCTTGAGCACGATGGTGCCGCCCTCGCCCTTGCGTCCCAGGCTCATTGCCAGCCAGGCGTACTCGGCAGTTACCAGGATGGTCATGGTCCAGAATACCAGGGAGAGTATGCCGAAGACGTTGTCGACAGTCGGTTTTGTCAGGGCAAAGATGACGGTGAGGGTGTAGATCGGGCTGGTGCCGATGTCGCCAAACACCAGACCCATTGATTTGACAATGCCGCTCCAGTAGGAGTCTGCTGTGTGTTGCTTCATAATTACTTCCCTGAGTAAGCGATATCTTTAACAGTAGATCAATTGGTGTAAAGATTTTGTCAAGATCGCAGGCAGGAGCATCAAGAAAGTATCAAGATAATGGCAGATCGAGGTTTCGATATCAGCAGGTCAGACGGTATCCAACCCCCGGTTCGGTGATGATGTGCCGGGGACGGGACGGGTCAGCCTCGATCTTGCGGCGCAGGTTGCTGATGTTGACCCGCAACACATGGGGCTGTTCCAGGTAGGCTATACCCCATACCTGTTTGAGGATCTGGCCGTGGGTCAGAACCTTGCCAGCGTGGGTTACCATCAGGCGCAGGATGTCGTATTCGGTGGGGGTCAGCGAGACCTCATCGCCACGAATGGTGACCAGGCGGCGGGTCAGATCAACCTGCAGATCATGGCTGATGAAGACCGGTTCCGGGACATCCTGGAGTGAGCGGCGCAGGGCAGCCTTGATGCGGGCGAGAAGCTCCCCGACGCCGAAGGGTTTGGTCAGGTAATCATCGGCCCCGGCATCAAGAGCCGCCACCTTGTCATTCTCATGCTCACGAACGGACAACACGATTATCGGCACCAGCGACCATTCGCGGAGTCGTCTGATTACCTCGATACCATCCAGGTCGGGTAGTCCCAGGTCGAGCAAGATGATGTCAGGTTTGAAGACCGCGGCTGCTGCCAGGCCGGCGTGCCCGTTTTCGGCCTCGTGCAGGGAAAAATCCTTGCCGGACAAGACCGTATGGAGAAAACGCCTGATGGCCAGTTCATCATCGATAATCAGGATCCGGGGCAGGTTCTCCGCAGACATGGTATTCACCTCGGTGTAGGGCTGCAGTGCCACAGGGCTCTATTGTTGCACCAGAGGTAAGCGTATCACGATTCTCAAGCCGCCGCCAGTGCGGTTTTCTGCGAATATCTTTCCGCTGTGGGCCTCAACAATCCCCTTGCAGATTGAAAGCCCCAGTCCGGTTCCGCCGGCCCCTTCGGGGACCGGGATGCGATAGAACTTGTCGAATACCCGCTTCAGGTCGTGGTCAGGTACGCCGGCCCCCCGATCAGCGATCTCCAGGGACAGCCAGCTATTATCCGTTGTGGCGCTAACCTCGATGCTGCTTTCCGCTGATGCATACTTGTGAGCATTGTCCAGCAGGTTCACCAGTACCTGGGTCATCAGAACCAGGTCCATGGGGACCGGCGGCAAGTCAGCCGTCAGGCTGACATCTACCCTGCGATCACCGATGCGCTGCTCGATGGCCGCCAGGGCACAGCCGACCAGGTCCTGCACATCGCACGGTTCACTGTTCAGCCTGATGGCACCGGCTTCAATTCGGGTCATGTCCAGCAGGTTTCCGACAAAGCGGTTCAGCCGCTCCGCCTCGCTGCAGGCGGTATCCAGCAGTTCCTGCCGCGCCTGGGCAGTGAGGTGGGTACCCTCCTCCCTCAGGCTGGAGAGGACGCCGGTCACGGTGACCAATGGTGTGCGCAGGTCGTGGGAGATGGAGTTGAGCAGGGCCCGCTCCAGATTCTCCCGCGCCTGGAGGATCTGGGCCTGTTCCGCCTGGCGGGAGAAGCGGATCCGCTCCATGGCCATGGCGGCCTGGGTGGCAAAGGCGTCCATCAGGCGCCGGTTGTCCTGCGAGTTATAGGCAGGCTGGTTCTCGAGCCTGATCCCCATGACCCCCAGCACACTGGCCGGGGTCTGCAGGGGCAGATAGATCAGGTCGGCGGAGACCAGCGTATCCGTTGCGCGGCCGGCCGGGTGGTTGTTGCGGAAGGCCCAGTCGGCCACGGCCTGCTCCTTGATGTCCAGTGCCAGTCCATCGCTGGCCGCCAGGATGTCGAGCCGCTCCCCTTCCGGCAGGAGGATCACCACCTGGGCTCCCAAGGCCTCTTCCACGTTCCTGAGCACCGCCTTCAGTACGGCGTTGATATCCGCCGAGGCGGCCAGATCGCGGCTCAGGTAGTAGAGGCTGGCGGTCTGCACCTCGCGGGCCCGCATCACCTCGGCCCGTTCGCGGGCACGGGCCACCAGGCTGCTGATCACCATCCCCACCACGGACAGCCCCAGAAAGGTCAGCAGGTACTGGGCGTCAGCCACCACAAAGGTCAGCCGCGGAGGGACAAAGAAGAAATTGAAAGCCAGTACCGCGAGGAACACGGTGGCAATGGCCGGTTTGCGCCCCAGGCGCACCGAGGCGACCACCACGGCCAGCAGATAGAACATGACCATATTGGTCGGTGCCAGGAAGGGGCGCAGCAGCTCGCATAGCAGGGTGGCGGCGGCCACAAGGCCAAAGCTGGCTGCATAACCGCGCAGCTCAAACGGATGCCGGTGCTTTGGCGCGGCAGCTGCATCAGCGGACTGTTCCTGATCGAAGCTGACGATGACCACATCCACCGCCCCGCTCCTGCGGATGACACGGTCCACGATCGGCGGTTGCAGGATTTCGCGCCAGCGGGGCTTGTTCGGTTTGCCCATCACAATCTTGGTGATGTTGTGCCGGGCGGCATACTCCATGACCGCTTCGGTTATGTCGCTGCCCGTGACGGTCGCAACCTGGGCCCCCAGGCCTTCCGCCAGTCTCAGGTTCTGCCAGATACGTTCCCGATTCTCCCGGGCATGCCGGCCGCTCCCGGGGGTCTCGATGTAGACCGTGAACCACTGCGCCTTCAGCTCCTCAGCCAGGCGGCAGGTGGCGCGGATCAGTTTTTCGCTGTAGGGGCTGCCACTGACGCAGACCAGCAGGCGTTCCGCCGTGGGCCAGGGGCCGGCGATTGACTGGGTCTTCATGTAGGCCCGCATCTGGTCGTCGACCCGGGCAGCGGTGCGGCGCAGGGACAGTTCCCGCAGGGCCATCAGATTGCCGGGACGAAAGAACTTCTCGATGGCCCGGGTGGCCTGATCGGGGATATAAACCTTACCCTCCTGCAGGCGCTGCAGCAGGTCTTCAGGTGGGATATCGACCAGTTTGATCTCGAAGGCCAGGTCCAGCAGGCGGTCCGGGACGGTCTCGCGCACGATGATCCCGGTAATCCCGGCCACCACGTCATTCAGACTCTCGAAGTGCTGGATGTTGACCGTGGCATATACATCGATCCCGGCTTCCAGGATCTCTTCCACATCCTGCCAGCGCTTCTCGTGCCGTGAGCCGGGGGCGTTAGTGTGGGCCAGTTCGTCCACCAGGACGATCTGGGGCTTGCGGGCCAGGATGGCATCCAGGTCCATCTCCGGAAATGCGACCCCCAGATAATTGACTTCCTTGCGCGACTGGATCTCCAGCCCCTCCAATAGTGAGTCGGTCTCGGAGCGGCCATGGGATTCGACGTAGCCAGCTACAACGTCACGGCCGGCCTTCTTGCGCAGCCGAGCCGCCTCCAGCATGGCGTAGGTCTTGCCGACCCCGGCGGCATAGCCGAGGAAGATCTTCAGCCTGCCCAGTTCGGCCGTGACCTCTTTGGCCTGGGCCAGCCTCAGCATCGCCTCCGGAGAGGGGCGTATGTCGTCGTTATCTGTCATTGCTACAGTCTATCCAATTCCAGATTCAACACAAGTACATTTACCCGGATGGCATTAAGAAAGCCGACCTGCTGCTTTTCAATGCAAGCATGGGCAATTCCTTGCAGTTTCTCCTCGCTGATGCTGTGTGCCTTGGCAACACGGGGAATCTGCAGCATGGGCAGTATGCCAAAAAGCTCAACAAACAGCATCAGGTTGAAGAGCAATCCGGAAGTGGCCTAGCTTCGCCAATCCATCTACTGTTTTTGATCTACCCCGCAGAGGAGTGGGCCAGTCATTTGCAGGGTGCCAGGAGCGGCGGCGCGCTCCCCACCGTAGACCTGCGTCATTAAGGCACCCATCGGTTCCGTCAGGGCCAGCAGGACGGCGAGAAGCTGATTGTCTGAATCCATTCAGAGCTGTTCATGATTGTTGCTCCGTAGAGTCTGACGCTCTGATATTCATCAGTTGACGGGCGATGGTGAACGGGACCACGGTCCACGAATTCATCTGGCGGTCGAACACCGGCACCTGGCCATGTTCATAGTCGGGAGGCGGAACAGGTGTAATCCCTTCCACATGCTGAAGCATATCTGCTTTTTCGAAGGTTTCACCTGCGTACAGACCGTTTTCAGTATTGAACAGATAGGTTTTCATGGCGGCCGCCACCTCCAAACTGGATTTCTTATGAATACAGGGTAGCAAGGAGTGGATAAAGTTGGTGTCAAAATGCCGGGGTTTGATATCAAGGAAACGTAAAGAAACCTAGCACATCCACGATCATTTTTTGATACGTGCACTGCCGGCTATTGATGTTTAAGCCTACGCTGGTGAGCGTGATGGCCTGCAGAGCCTGAGGTCGGTATGTTCTGATTTGGCATCAGGCCTGCCTTTCACTTCTCTGTGGAGCAGGGTGTGAAGCAGCTGCAACTGCTGACGAAGAGCAGGCTGTAATAGCTGAGTTCTGCGGCCGATTGTATGCAGTTTTGAGGTGTTATAAAAAGTCCATAATTTTCTTGCAGTTAGGTTGTAAATCGCTTGATTTATAGGAGCAATAGTGTAAAACAGTGCTACTGAATTTCCGTATACAATCAGCGCAGGAGGAAATCTATGAAAAAACTGATCGTACTTGGGGTGCTGTGTCTGGCAATGACTGCCTGCACAAAGAAAGGCGGGCAGGAAAGCGGCGTGATCAAGATCGGCGCAGCAGGGCAGCTGACCGGACCGGAAGCGGTCTTCGGATCCGATATGCTTAATGGCGTCAAACTGGCGGTCGAGGAGTGGAACGCCAAGGGGGGAGTTCTGGGCAAGAAAATCGAACTCATCCCGGGTGATGACCAGGCCGAACCCCGTCAGGCGGTTTCCGTTGCCAACAAGTTCACGGCCGAGGGTGTGGTCGGTGTGGTCGGACATTTTAACAGCAGCTGCTCCATCCCGGCCTCGGAGGTCTACCACAAGGCCGGCATCCCCCAGATATCCCATGCCTCCACCAATCCCAAGCTGACCGACCAGGGTTTTGATAACGTCTTCCGGGTCTGCGGGCGTGATGACCAGCAGGGGAAAGCCGCCGGGGATTTTGCTGTGCAGAAGCTGAAGGTGAAAAAGGTCGCCATCATCCATGACAAATCCACCTATGGCCAGGGTTTTGCCGAGGAGTTCAAGAAGAACCTGGGGACGGGGGTTGAGGTTGTTGCCTTTGAAGGGATCACCAAGGGGGAGAAGGATTATTCACCGGTGGTCACCAAGATCAAGTCGGCCAACCCCGACCTGATCTTCTTCGGCGGTATCTATACCGAAGGCGGCCTGCTGGTTAAGCAGTATAAAGCGATGGGCGGGACAGCCCCCTTTATCGGCGGCGACGGCATCATGAGCGAAGAGATGCTCAAGATCGGCGGACCGGCTACCGAAGGTACGTATGCCACCTTCGGGCCTGATACCAAGGAGGTCGCCTCGGCCAAGGGTTTCAACGAGAATTACCGTAAGAAATTCGGCGAGCCGGGGGTCTACTCCGTCTATGCCTATGACGCCGCCAACATCCTGCTGCAGGCGATCCAGAAGGCGGGGAGTACCGACGGCAAGAAAATGGTCGCCGCCATCAAGGCTATCGACTACAACGGCGCCCTCGGGCATATCCAGTTCGACGCCAAGGGGGATGTGAAGGAGTCGCCGTATGTGGTGTGGAAGGTGGAGAGCGGCAAGTTCAAACAGGTAAAGTAAGTGTGACGGCTGCGGCTTTTGCGCAATCTCGGCGTTGAGCTTCAAAATCTCCTTGTGCGGCGTAGCGCTGCTACGCCTCCGCGGGATTTCTTGCTCGCCTTGACCTTGCACAAAATCCACAGCCGATAGGAAATTCAAATACAGTATTTGTCTGGATATAAATGTTTTTACAGCATCTCCTCAACGGCATCACCATCGGCGGCAGCTATGCCCTGATTGCTCTGGGCTACACCCTGGTCTACGGTGTGCTCAAGCTGATCAACTTTGCCCATGGCGAGATCTACATGATCGGCGCTTATCTGGGGTTCATCCTGATCTCGCTGATCCCGGCCATGCCGCCCTTTCTGCAGGGCAACGTGATTCTGGTGTTGTTGATCGTTTTGTCGATCGCCGCAATCATCTGCGCTCTGTACGGGTTCTACCTGGAAAGATCTGCTATCGCCCGTTGCGCGGGGCGCCCAAGCTGACCCCGCTGATTAGCGCTCTGGGGGCCTCGATCTTTCTGCAGAACTTTGTCATGATCAGCATGAAAGCCAAGGACCAGATCTTTCCCCAGACAATCGGCATGAAGACCATCAGCATGGGCGGAGTCTCCTTCACGCTGCTGCAATTGGTGATCATCTTCTCTTCAATCGGCCTGATGGGGCTGATCTACTGGTTTATCAACCGGACCCGTCTGGGCATTGCCATCAAGGCTACCTCTACCGATCCGTTCATGGCATCTCTGGTAGGAATCAATGTGGACACCGTCATCTCGGTGACCTTCATGGCCGGTTCGTTCCTGGCGGCCTGCGCCGGGGTCATGATCGGACTCTATTACGGCTCGATCAACTTTACACTCGGTTACCTGGGGGGCATCAAGGCCTTTACCGCAGCGGTGCTGGGTGGAATCGGCAATGTCCCGGGTGCCATGATCGGAGGCTTCCTGCTCGGCATCATCGAGGCCCTGGGAGCCGGTTATTTTTCCAGTGAGTACAAGGACGTCTACGCATTTTTTATCCTGATCGCCGTGCTGGTCTTCCGGCCGGCCGGCCTGCTCGGGAAGGGTGTCAATGAGCGGGCGTGATCTGCGCTACGGTATCTTTTTCTACCTGGGGATACTGCTGATCTGTGTCCCGTTCATGAAGGCCAATACGGTGTATGTGCCGCTGGTGTTCCTGGGGGTCTGGGGACTGCGCCGTTTCGCCGCTTTTTGCCGAGGGCAGCAGCGCCATCACCGGACTGCGGGTCCGTACGGTGAACACCGTTCTGGCGCACCGTCCCCTGACCATCGGATTGGTCCTGGCGGTTGCCCTGCTGCTGCCCTTCATCTCATCCAATTACCTGATCGATGTGCTGACCTCCGCCATCCTGTATGCCATCCTGGCCACGGCCCTCAACATCACCGTCGGACTGACCGGGGTGCTGGTGCTGGGGTTTATCGGCTTCTACGCGGTGGGGGCCTATACTACCGGCATCCTGACCGCCAAGTTCGCCCTGTGCGGTTTCTGGGTGGCACTGCCGCTGTCGGGGCTGGCCGCCATGCTGTGCGGCATCCTGCTGGGAATTCCGGCCCTGCGGCTCAAGGGTGATTATCTGGCGGTGGTGACCCTCGGATTCGGGGAGATCATCCGTATCTTCCTGACCAACCTTAACGGCCTGACCGGCGGCCCGAACGGTATCCTCGGCATCAAGCGCCCGTCCCTGGGTTTTTTTCCTCTGGATCATCCCCGCGATTTTTACTGGTTCGTCCTGGCAATGCTGGCCCTGATTGTCCTGGTCGTGGCCCGACTGGCTGATTCCCGCTACGGCCGCTCCTGGGTCGCCATCCGCGAGAACGAGATGGCGGCCGGGGCACTGGGCATCAATGTCTTCCGCAAGCACCTGCTCTCCTTCTCACTCTCGGCCTTTTTCGGCGGCATTGCCGGCTCGCTCTTCGCCGTCAAGCAGGGTTTTATCTCACCGGATTCTTTCACCTTCTACGAGTCTGTGCTGGTATTGTGCATGGTGGTACTGGGGGGCATCGGCAACGTAGTCGGCTCGGTGACCGGAGCGCCGCTGCTGATCGTGGTGCCGGAGTTCCTGCGCGAATTTTCCCTGTACCGCATGCTGGTCTTCGGTGCCGTCATGATCGCCTTCATGGTTTTCCGCCCCAACGGGCTGCTCGGCAGCCGTATGATCACTCAGGAAATCAAGGATCGTGAAGATGCCGCCCCGTGAGGTCCTGACAACCGATTCGCTTGCGGTCACCTTCGGCGGGGTCAAGGCACTGGCCGGTGTCTCGGTCAGCGTCCGGGAAGGAGATTCTCTCGATTATCCGCCCTAACGGTGCCGGCAAGACGACCTTCTTCAACGCCGTGACCGGGGCCTATGCCCCGACCGGCGGCCGGGTCTTCCTGAACGGCTGCGAGATTACCGGCCGGAGCCCGGACGAGGTGGCGCGCCTGGGTCTGGCCCGCTCCTTCCAGAACCTGAAGCCCTTTGCCGAGATGACGCTGCTGGAGAATGTCCTGATCGGCCGCGAGATTCACATGGCGAGCGGCATGCTGGCCGCTGTGCTGCGCCTGTCTGCCTTCCACCGCGACGAGGCGGAGCAGAAGTGCCGTGCCCGCGAGCTGCTGGCCTTCGTCGGGCTGGAGCAGCGCCGTGACCACCTGGCCCGTAATCTGACCTACGGCGAGCGCAAGATGCTGGAGATCGCCCGGGCCCTGGCCCTGGAGCCGAAGGTACTGCTGCTGGATGAACCGGTAGCCGGGATGAACCCGACCGAGACCGGCTTTGTCATGGAGCTGATCCAGAACATCCGTCGGCAGGGGATCACTGTCGTGATCATAGAACATGACATGAAGATGGTCATGGGCATCTCCGACCGGATCTATGTGCTGGACCACGGAGAACTGATCGCCGAAGGGCTCCCCCATGAGGTACGGGCGAACCCGCTGGTGATCGAGGCCTATCTGGGGGGAGGTGTACATGCTGCGCCTCACTGACCTGCAACTGTTCTATGGACCGATCCAGGCCCTTAAAGGGGTGGATCTGGAGGTCGGCTCAGGCGAAATCGTGACCCTGATCGGCGCCAACGGTGCCGGCAAGAGTTCGACTCTCAAGGCCATTTCCGGTATCCATGCTACCAGCTGCGGCAGTATCGAGTTTCGTGGAGAGCGCATCGACGGACTGCCGCCCCATGAGATCGTCGGACGCGGCATCTCGCACTGTCCCGAGGGCGGCGGATTTTCGGCGATCTTTCAGTGCATGAGAACCTGCTTATGGGGGCTACCTGCTTCCCAAGAGCGAGATACCGACGCAGTTGGAAAAGGTCCTGACCCTGTTCCCGCGCCTGGGTGAACGGATCGGCCAGACCGGTGGCACCCTTTCCGGCGGTGAGCAGCAGATGCTGGCCATCGCCCGGGCGCTGATGTGCAGGCCGTCCCTGCTGATGCTCGATGAGCCCTCGCTGGGACTGGCGCCGATCATGGTGGCGAAGATCGAGACGATCCTTGATCTCAAACAGCACGGCCTGACCGTTCTCCTGGTGGAACAGAACGCCAGTGCCGCGCTGGAAATCTCCGACCGTGGCTATGTGCTGGAGGTCGGCAGCGTGATCCTTTCCGGCAGTTCGCTGGAACTGCGCAACAACCCCGGGTGGTTCAGGCCTATCTGGGCGGCTGATTTTTCGTACGAAGCATACAGGCCGGGGAAAACAGTACATGGCGGAAAAAATCGTAGCGCTGAAAGTTGATGTGGATACCTATGCCGGGACCCGGGATGGCGTACCGAACCTGCTGGCCGATATGGCACGTTTCGGTGTCACGGCAACCTTCTACTTCTCCATGGGGCCGGACAACTCCGGCAAGGCACTGCGGCGCATCTTCCCCCGCAGGGGGTTTCTCCAAAAGCAGCTCCGCAGTGGTGCCCCGTCAGCGTACAGCCTGAAAACCATGATGTACGGAGTCCTGCTGCCCGCCCCCATGATCGCCGCAAGCTTCCCCGGTGTGTTGCGTGACACCGAGCAGCAGGGGCATGAGGTCGGCATCCACTGCTGGGATCACGTCAAGTGGCATGACTACCTGCCCTGGTTCCCCAAACATCTGACCGCCATGGAGTTGGGACGGGCCAGCGCCCTCTTTGAGGAGATCCTCGGACACCGGGCCACAACCACCGCCGCTCCCGGGTGGACGGTCTCCCCGATTCACTGGAGGTCCAGGATGCCTTGGGACTGGCATACAGCAGCGATGGCCGGGGAACGGCTCCTTTCTATCCGGTCATGGATGGTCGCCGTTTCCGTACGCTGCAGATACCTACTACCCTGCCGACCGCCGATGAGATCCTTGGAGTGAACGGTATCACCTCCGGCAACATCCACAATTTCTACTGCGACCAGCTGAAAGAGGGTTTGAACGTCCTTACAGTCCACGCAGAGCTGGAGGGAGGCGCCATCCGGCCGTCGTTCATCCGTCTGCTGGAGCGTTTCCAGGCCGAAAAGGTCCGCTGCATCACCCTGGGAGAGGCTGCGCGGGGCATCTCCGATGCACCGGCCTGCAGTCTGTTCATGGGTGAGATCCCGGGCAGGGCCGGAAACGTTGCTATTCAGGGAGCGGTCGTCGCGTGATCTTCCGTTATTTCAGAGTGTTGCATCGTGACATGGTCTTCCTGAAATTCATCCTTGAGGCCTACGAAGGCATGAATGTCATGAGTACCGTGGACAATGTGTCCGGCATCATCCGCATTGCCGTCATGGAGGGCTTTGAGGTTGATATGGATGGTCTGCTGGCCGAGCTGGGACGGCAGGTTGCCATGGAAGCGGTGGTCTGGGACGATGCACCCTCGTTCTAAGCCGATATCCTCTGTCCTTGCTGCGGTATTCTTCCTGCTGTCTGTTTCCTGCTGCTGTGCTGCAGTCCTGCCCGGCATCGATGTCCTGTCCACTCAGAATTTCCATCTCTTGAAGGACAAGCGGGTCGGGCTGATCACCAATCACACCGGCCTCAGCGCCGCCGGCGTCAGCACCATCGACATTCTTTTCCGTGCACCGGGTGTGCGTCTGACGGCACTGTTCAGCCCGGAACACGGCATCCGCGGTAATTCCGACGATAAGGTCTCCTCCGGCGTCGATGCCAAGACCGGCCTGCCTGTCCACAGCCTGTATGGTACAAGCTGCCGCCCGACTCCGGAGATGCTCCGGAATATCGATGTGCTGGTGTTCGATATCCAGGACATCGGCACCCGCTTCTACACCTACATCGGCACTCTCTCGCTGGCCATGCGTGCTGCCAGAGAGGCAAAGATCCCCTTCGTGGTTCTCGACCGTCCCAATCCGATCGGCGGGGAAAAGGTGCAGGGGGCCATCCCGTCAACCAGGCTGCCTGAACGTAAGAACGGCTGTGGTGCCATCACCAGCATCCACCCCATACCGACCCGCCACGGCATGACGGTTGGTGAGCTGGCGCAGCTTTTCAACAGGAATTTGCGATCGGCTGTGACCTGACCGTCATCCCCATGCAGGGCTGGCAGCGCTCTATGTATTTCGACCAGACCGGTCTGGCCTGGGTCAATCCCTCACCCAACATGAAGAGCCTGGATGCCGCGCTCGTCTATCCCGGACCGGGAACGCTTGAGACCACCAGCCTCTCCGTGGGACGAGGTACCGACAAGGCCTTTCTGGTTTACGGCGCTCCGTGGGTCGATGCCGTCGCTGTAGTAAAAAATATTTCCCGGCGAAATATTCCCGGTGTAGGATTTGAAGCCTGTTCGTTTGTACCCACGACCCGCGGTTTTTCCTACAAAGGCAGGAAATGCAACGGGGTCTGTCTCACCGTGCTGGACCGTGCACGGTTGGATCCCGTCCAGACCGGTCTGCACATGACTCAGGCTTTTTACGAGACCCATCCGCAGCAGTTCAAGGCCTACGAAGGATTTGCCACCGAGATCGGAGATCGAGAGGCGTGGGGTTTGCTGACCAGGGGGCACGTGAAACCGGAGGAGGTGCTTGAAAGGTGGAACGAGGAGTTGCAGCGTTTTATGGTGATGCGAAAGCGCTATCTGATTTATGCAGACTGAACTGCTTCTTCTCGGATTGAGCCCGGTAACGGGCTTTACCGGAAAACCGGTCTTCGGGCCGTGTATCGAACGTTATTTTTAGGCGGGTAAAATACACGAACTGCCTGATATCTTAGATAGAGATAGTTTTAACTAGAGTACCATAACAGTAAGCCCGCCCCCGGAGATCGAGGCATACACGAATGTGATTTCTACCGGGGCTTCCCCCCAGGGGCGGATACGGTAATCCCTGTGGAATGTGAAGCGGAAGGTCTTTACCCGGCTGCCGGGCGGCAAGCTCAGCTGAGAGGTCAGTTCACGTCCTCCCGGCCAGCTGCATGCCTGCTGGTATTCGCCGATGAACGCCGGCAGCTTTCCCTGTCGAGGCATCTCGTGGCTGCAGAAGTCGTAGAAAAGGGCATCTGCAAACAGTCCTGCGTCTGCAGCACCGGGGCAGGGGGTGGCCAATCGAAAAAACAGTTCATACTGCCGCAGGGAGGAGAGTCCGGAGAGCGTCTGATCTGCGACATTTCCGGCCATGCGGTCCAGCAGGCCGGCTAATGTGGACGTGCGGGTCAGAAGATCCAGTGCGGTCCCAACCCCCCCGTGGTTGTAAAACAGGTCCAGCAACCGGCCGACTGTTTCGATACGTCCGATGTCCTCGTAGGAAAGCCAGGGATTCCGCAGTATGGTGTAGGGGGGCGATCCCGAAAAATGGTAATCCTCGCGACTGGCGATTTCACGCATGGGCGAACCTTTGAGCACCTTGAGGGGTTCAACCTGGATCTGGTGTGGATGGAGATCGGCAACGGTCTGCAGCGAGGTCAGAAATGATGTGTAATCCTCCTCCGGCAGCCCGGCTACCAGGTCCAGGTGAAGCTCAATCCGGGTTTCAGCTCGCAGCCTGCGGATAACGTAAAAGATCCTGCCAAGATCGGCCGTACGGTTTACCTTTTTCAGGGTATCAGCGGATGCAGACTGGACGCCGATCTCAAAGCGGAAGGTGTCGGCAGGGACCTGTTTCAGAATCTCGAGAGCGGTGTCGTCGAGAAGGTCGGCGGCGATCTCGAAGTGAAAATGGCTGCCCTGGTTGTGCTCCAGGATAAAAGCCAGATCTCATTGGCCCGGCGGGCGTCGTAATTGAAGGTGCGATCGACCAGTTTAATCTGCGGCACCTTCTTCTGCATCAACAGGAATAAGTCGCTCTTGATTCGATCCATGGAGTAGGAGCGTACCTGCCCTTCAACGGACGACAGGCAGAAGGCACAGGAAAAGGGGCAGCCGCGTGAGGTCTCATAGTAGGTCAGCGGTTTGCCGAGATCAACCAGATCGGCCTCAAAAGGAGAAGGAATACTGTCCAGCTGCAGGTATCCCTTCCCGTGAGGTCCGCCTGCTATGTCACTGCCATCGCGAAAAAACAGGTTGTCGATCTCTTCGAGTGCAGATCCGGAGGCTATCTCTGAGCCCTCACCGGCCAGGGCCTCTGCCAGTCGCCGAAAAACGGTCTCCCCCTCGCCCTTGATGACAAAATCAACCGCCGGATGATCGTGCATCAATTCGAATACCCCAAAGGATACTTCAGGCCCCCCCAGCACAATTCGAGTTTCCGGGGCTATCTTTTTATATCCGAAACGATCCTCAGGGGTTGTTTCAATATTCCAGATGTAACAGGAGAAGGCCACAACCGCTGCCTGCTCCGACATGATCAGGCGCAGCAGATGCTCGCGCGATTCGTTGACGGTGTACTCACGGATGGTGACCGTAACCCCCGGCAGGTTGCGGCAGACGGCAGCCAGGCAGGGGAGTGCCAGGGAGGCGTGAGAGTATTTGGCATGCAGGGTCGTCAGCAGGATCTTCATATCAGAATGGCACCACGTACCGTCCATCACGGTTCTCGATGTGGGTTTTCAATGGGGTGGACAGGATGTTCAGGTGCTCCATGATCACGGCGGCCTGCTTTCCCGAGACGGGTCGCGGCTGAAATCCGACCCGGCGATGGAACACATCCAGAGGGAGCAGTTCGGCCTCCCGTTTCCCCTGGCTGAAGTGAAGGCGCACCATGAGGCCGCTATTCGCAGTCCGGCCTTTGCTGGCAAACGCAAAGTTGCCCAGGCTGTAAAAGACAATACCTGATTTATAGCGCTCTATGCCGCGCATGACATGCGGGTGGTGGCCGATGATCACATCGGCACCGGCATCAATGGCCTTGCGGGCCGCAACCTGCTGGTAGCTCTGAACACCGTTTTTCCCCTCCGTACCCCAGTGGAAGCTGACGATGACGTAATCCGCCTCCTGCCGGGCCCGGGTTATGTCCTCGACAAAGATCTTTTCAATACCGGGTGCCGTACCGGGACGATTTCTGCCGGCAAAGAACTCCACCGGCTGGGTCAGCGAATATCCCAGAAAGGCGATCTTTTTCCCCTTTATCGTGTAGAGCGCCATCTTGCGGGCTTCGTCAAGATTTACTCCGGCACCGATCCAGGCAATGCCTTCCACGCTCCAGATTCTCCATGGTCTCGACAAGCGCCTCTCCGCCGAAGTCCATGCTGTGGTTGTTGGCCAGTGTCACCAGATTGATGCCCGATCTTTTGAGCGCAGCGGTCACCTCAGGTTCAGCCCGAAAACGGAACTTTTTGCCGGTGAACTCGCTGCCGCCTCTGGCAATCGGCGATTCCAG
The DNA here is from genome assembly GCA_016720395.1 of Geobacteraceae bacterium. Taxonomy (GTDB): domain Bacteria; phylum Desulfobacterota; class Desulfuromonadia; order Geobacterales; family Pseudopelobacteraceae; genus CAIPTY01. The sequence continues at coordinate 89,363 of JADKKR010000003.1, forward strand.
ATTGGCGATGGTGATGTCGCCTGCTTTCAGTTCTGCTGTGACCGCCCGGAAAGGCGAGTCATACCGGTCCGTGCGGAGGGCGGCCGCCCATCTGCCGGCCAGCATGACGTCACCGACGGCATTGATAACGATCTCATCTGCATGAACCGGAAACGCCAGGCAGATGATCGTTGCTATGAAGGTGTAAAAGGCTGCTGTCAGTTTCATACGGGCTCTTTTGGATTGACGGGAGGGTGGCTCCGGTGCTAATAAATACACGCTTACCTATAATAAATAAAGGTGTTTAAGATGCTTGATATGAAATTTATCCGCGAGAACCTTGATGAGGTTGAGCGCCGCTTGAGTACCCGCGGAGGCGCTCTCCTGCCTCGAAGGTTTCCGTGACCTGGACAATCGGCGTTTGGCCCTGCTCCGCGAGAGTGAGACGCTCAAGGCGCTGCGCAATACCGTCTCCGATGAAATATCCCGCATCAAGGACAAGAGCCAGGCTCAGGATAAAATCCTGGAAATGCGCGAGGTGTCCCAGCGCATCAAGGGCATGGACGAGGAACTCAAACAGCTGGAAGAGGAACTGAACGGCTTTCTGCTTACCGTGCCGAATCTGCCGGATCCCGCAACGCCGCTCGGGGCGTCCGAAAACGATAATGTCCTTGTCAGGACCTGGGGAGAGCCGGCTGATTACAGCTTCACGCCCAGGCCGCACTGGGAGATCGGTGAAGATCTGGGTATCCTGGATTTCGAATGCGGCGCCAAGCTGACCGGCGCACGCTTTACCCTCTACCGCGGTGCCGGTGCACGATTGGAGCGGGCGCTGATCAATTTCATGCTCGATCTGCACACCGACGGGCATGGCTACCTGGAGGTTCTGCCTCCCTTCATGGTCAACCGGGAATCCATGCAGGGCACCGGTCAGCTTCCCAAGTTTGAGGAGGACCTCTTCAGGCTGGTAGATCCCGAGTTCTTCCTGATCCCCACCGCCGAGGTGCCGGTTACCAACATCCATCGCGGCGAGATCCTCAAAAAAAGCGACCTGCCCATCTGCTACGCGGCATACACTCCCTGTTTCCGCCGGGAGGCCGGTTCCTATGGCAAGGATACCCGCGGCCTGATCCGGCAGCACCAGTTCAACAAGGTCGAGCTGGTGAAGTTCACACATCCGTCCGAGTCGGCTGCCGAGTTGGAAAATCTGACCGGCAACGCCGAAAAGGTTTTGCAGCTGTTAGGGCTGCCCTATCGCGTGATGGCACTCTGCAGCGGCGATATCGGCTTCTCCGCCTCCAAGACCTATGATATCGAAGTCTGGCTGCCGGGACAGAGCTGCTACCGCGAGATATCGTCGTGCAGCACCTTTGGTGACTTTCAGGCGCGGCGTGCCGGAATCCGCTTCCGCGAAGAGGAAAAATCGAAACCGGAATTCGTTCACACCATCAACGGTTCAGGACTGGCCGTGGGGCGGACATTGGTGGCGATCCTGGAAAATGGCCAGCAGGAGGACGGTTCAGTCCTGATTCCCGATGTACTGCGCCCTTATATGGGCGGGTTGGAGCGGATTGTCTCCCGCTGAAGTTGACATACCCTTTGAATTATTGAAATGAGTATGCTATAGAACTATTCCGATTTGGAGAGGTGGCCGAGTGGTTTAAGGCAGCGGTCTTGAAAACCGCCGAGGTTAATAGCCTCCGTGAGTTCGAATCTCACCTTCTCCGCCATAATAAAAACAGGCACTTAGAGTAATCTAGGTGCCTTTCTTTTTGCCATAAGAACGTGTTGCTTACGCAACCCACTGTTTCAACTCTTTGATTTTTGTGGAGTAGAACCTGATAATGGGATAGTATCTGCCACCATGCGAGGTTTGTTGGTATGACACAGGCAGAAATCTGGACAACCTTGAAAGTCCTTGACTGGACCAGAGAATTCCTGGCCTCCCGTGGTGTTGAAAACGCCCGACTCGAGGCAGAATGGTTACTGTGTGCCGCAACCGGGCTGGACAGGGTCGGCCTGTATCTGAATTTTGAAAGACCTTTGGATGATAATGAGCTTGCGGCGTATCGGGCTATGGTGGCCCGCCGGGGTCGGCGGGAGCCGCTACAGCACATCCTCGGCACTCAGGAGTTCTACGGACTCGAGTTTGAGGTGTCGCCGGATGTACTGATACCACGCCACGATACGGAAACCCTGGTGAGTGAAGCCCTGAGACGGATGCCGGATGCCCGGTCGGTACTTGACATCGGCACCGGCAGCGGTTGCATCGCAGTTGCACTGGCCCGCAGCCTCCCTGCCGCCTCTGTCAGCGCCGTTGATATCTCTGAGGCGGCCCTGGCGGTTGCCCGGCGAAATGCCGGGAAACACCGCGTTGACATAGAATTTTTTCCCGGTTCGTTGCTGCAGCCGGTGGCCGGGCGGACGTTTGAACTGATCGTCTCCAACCCGCCCTACATTCCAAGCGGCGATCTGGCAACGCTGCAGCCTGAAGTGCGGGATTTCGATCCGATTGCTGCTCTTGATGGGGGGGGAGACGGACTGGAGATATATCGAAGGCTTATACCGGATGCTGTCGCTGCCCTTTCGGCCGGCGGGTGGCTCCTGGTTGAGGTGGGAATAGGTCAGGCGGATGATGTGTCCCGTCTTTTCAGCTCTACAGAAGGCTATGGCAGGCCGGTTACGGCCTGTGATCCTGCCGGGATTACCAGAGTTGTGGGAGGTCAGCGGATATGACCGGAGAGAGGAGGCGACATGCCTGTCTGTGAACTCTGCGATACCTGTCTCTTTTTCAATGACAAGATGCCAGATATGCCTGCGGTGGCAGGTTTCCTGAAAGACAAATACTGTCGCGGGACTTTTGAAGTCTGTGCCCGTTTTCAGGTTTACAGGGAATTCGGACGTGAACATGTGCCTGATGGACTGTTTCCCAATGAAAGTGATATACTGCCCGGGATTGTTGATGGACTTCGTCGAAGATTAAAGAACTGAAAATGAAAGGGAGTGCAGCATGACTGTTACCGAGGCTAAGAAGACACTCTCAGAGGCGGATTGCCTGGCCAGCGAGGCTGAGGTGATGTCGGCGATCGCACGACTGGCAGCGGAGATCACGACTCGCCTGAAAGACGCCAATCCCGTTGTTATCTGTATCATGAACGGCGGGCTGATCTTTGCCGGTCGCCTGTTGCCGCAACTGGTGTTCCCGCTTCAGGTGGATTATGTTCACGCCACCCGCTACGGTCATGAAGTCAACGGGGCCAACCTTAATTGGACCGTCAGGCCGCAGTTTGAACTGAAGGGCAGGACGGTGCTGCTGCTGGATGACATCCTTGATGAAGGTGTCACGCTGGCGGCAATTGCCGAATTCTGCCGTCAACAGGGTGCTGCCGAGGTGCTGATGGCCGCCCTGGTTGAAAAACTGCATCTGCGCAAGGTGACTCCCGGGATGCGGGCTGACTTTTCGGGGCTCGAAGTCGGCGACCGTTTCCTGTTCGGTTACGGGCTTGATTACAAGGGTTACTGGCGTAATGCGCCGGGTATCTATGCGGTCAAGGGGCTCTGACAGGCAGAAGCCGCATGCACAGCAGTATTCCAAAAAAGTCAGTACCGTAAGGATTGGTGGTTAACCGGTCTGGTACATAAGGTAAAAGGGCGCGATGGAGATTTCCACCGCGCCCTTTTTATTGGAGTGTTTCTCTCAGAATCTAACCTTCAGTCAGCACCCGCTCCTCATAGATAAGTTCCAGTCGGCGGCGGTGGCCCAGTTCCACATCGGCGAAATTCATCAGAACCTTCTGAAGCCTCTCATCGTCCGTCATGCCGGCAGCGGCCTTGTAGAGTTGATAGGCATTCTCTTCGGTCTTGAGGGCAAAGGCCAGTATTTCGCTGTAGGTCAGGTCAGCACGGAAGGGGATATCGGCCAGATATTGAGCGATGCTCGATTCGGGCAGGGTGCAGAGCTTGTGGTTTTCCGCCTTGTCCTCATCAATCTTGCTGAATACATCCTTGTGGGTTGCCTCTTCAGCGGCCAGTTCTTCGAACATCTTTTTTGATGCGATGCTGGTGGACAGCTCAGCGGCTCGTTTGTAGAGCTTGTAAGCCGTATCCTCACGCTCGATCGCGAATTTGATTACGTCGTCCAGGGTGACAAATTTCTCCATAGTTCGGCTCCGTTTCACGTGATCTGCCAAAACAGGCCAGCCATCCAGGCAAGCCGGTTTCGGTGTCTGTCTGAATATCCCAGAGATTACTGCCTTGCCAACTCGGTGTCAATACTGATGTACACATCATCGGCCACGACCAGCCCACCGCCGTCAAGCTTCTTGCTCCAACTGACTCCGAAATCCTGACGGTTGATAACTGCTGTTGCAGAGGCCCCGCGCTTAATATCACCAGACGGGCTTTTGATCTCGGCGGTCGGCCCTTCCACATTCAGTACGACCGGCCTGGTGATTCCCCTGATGGTCAGGTTGCCGGTTACTTTGAGCCCGTCACTTCCCGCCTTTTCGACTTTGGTCGAAACGAATGTCATGGCCGGGAATTTGGCGACATCGAAGAAATCAGGGCTGCGCAGGTGTTCATCACGCTTGGCGATGTTGGTGTTGACCGATGCCATTTCGATCGAGACGTCGACTTTCGACTTGGTGATGTCCTTCTCATCGATAATGACCGTGCCTTTGAATTTCTCAAAAACACCCTTGACGTTGGTGATCATCAGGTGCTTGACCTTGAACCCTACAACGGTATGCAGCGGGTCAAGCGTGTAGGTTGCAGCAAGCACATTGAGCGGTGCAAGTATGAGCATGATGAGTGCTGTGACGATTGTGCGTTTCATGACATCCTCCTTGAGATGGTGTGCTGTCGGTTCGCTTAACTATGAGATATATTCGAGTACCTGGGCCGGGTGCTGTTCGGCCTTTGCTACTTTGCTCCAGTGTTTCCTGACGATACCGTCCGGTCCGATCACAACCGTGGATCGGATGGTCCCGCTGGTTTTTTTGCCGTACATTACCTTTTCACCGAAAGCCCCGTAGGCGGTCATCATTGAAGTATCCGGGTCGGACAGCAGTACGAACGGCAGATTGTAGGCGCTGATGAATTTGGTGTGGGATGTGATGCTGTCCCTGCTGACCCCCAGAAGGACAATGCCCCGGTCCTGGAGCTGCCGATATCCGTCCCTGAAGCCGCATGCCTCTTTCGTGCAGCCTGAGGTGTTATCCTTGGGATAGAAAAAAATAATAACGGTCTTTCCGGCATATTCCACGAGGCTGTGCGGTTTGCCATCGCTTCCTTCCAGTTTGAAATCAGGTGCTTTCTTCCCCTCCAGTGACATACCTACTTCCCTCCCTGAAGAATGATATAAAAAAGATCATTTAAGTCAAGTTTACCACGGCAACAAAAAACGTCAATAAAATAAGATATAGATGAAAGTATATACCTTCAGGAATTGACTTCGGTCAAATTATTAGAATCAAATTTAAGGAATAGTACATTGTACGGTGCGCCATGCGGTTTTTTTGGTTGCCGTTCTTGCCCTACTGCTTTTTGGTGATAAGCTCTTCAAGGCATGGGAAAAAGTTCAGGAAGAAAAATAAGTACATGCAGAAGGACTGACCATGAGCATCACACGCAAGGAATTTTTCCGCGAGGGATTTTTTTCTCTCGGCAGAACAGCTCTGGATCTCGCCGGGACTCTCAAGAGTGAGACGGTCACAGAACCGATGGCGCAGCAGATGTCCGAGCCGCCGGAACCGCGTCCGGACATGGTGGCCGAAGCATTCAACGAGCGCTGCCTGGCGCGCAACTCTGGTTGCTCTGCCTGCTCAGAGAGGTGTGAACCCCGGGCTATCGTGGTTGTGCCGGGGACGGGAATTGTGATTGACGGGACTCTCTGCAACGGTTGCGGCACCTGTGAATATGTCTGCCCGGTACAGCCGAGGGCGGTTGCTTTGGTGCCGAGGGTCAGGAAAATGTAGTTATTTGATTTTGGTCAAGATAGTGATGCAATAAACCAGTAGTATAAAGCCCGCTAATGTATCAGCACACCGAGTATTACGAACCAAACCTGAAAGGAGAAAGAACATGCTCAAGAAGAATCTGGCCCTTGCGGCCGTGGCAGTAGGTACGGCAGGTCTGCTGCTGGCGCTGCCGACACTGACCACCGCTGTCAACAAGCCGGCGACGAAGGTCGCCAACGACGGTCGAGCCAAGTGCTACGAGTGCCATGAAGAAGTCAAGGCGCTCAAGGAGGGCTCCAAGCACGCCAAGCTGTCCTGCAAGACCTGCCATGACAACATGGATGCCCACATGAAGGATCCGGAAAAAAACAAGCCGGTCACGCTTATCGACCAGCAGCTGTGCGGCAAGTGCCACAAGAGCCAGATGGATAGTTTCTACACCCTCAATCATGATGGCGGCGCCCGTAAGGAGAAAGGTGTCCCTGCCGGTCGTTCACCGATGCAGGACAAGTTGCTGGCAGGTCACGGTTTTACCTTCGAGCATGCCGAACCACGCGCCCATGCCTTTATGGTCGTCGATCAGTTTGTGGTTGATCGCTTCCAGGGCGGCCGTTACCAGTTCAAGGACGGATATAAAGGCATCGAAAAGATGGGTAAAACCTGGGATGTGCTGAAAGACAACGGCAAAGGTACCAAACTGCCTGAAACCGCCATGGCCGGCAATCCGACCTGCATCCAGTGCAAGACCTCCGACCATGTCCTCACCTGGAAGTTCATGGGTGAGAAGGGTGGCAAGTTTGACCGCACCTCCGATGTCAATGACGTCGCCGCGGCAACCAACAACCCGGTCGGCTGCATCCACTGTCACGATCCCCATGGCACCCAGCCCCGCATCGTACGCGACGGCCTGATCCAGGCCATCGAGAAGAACCGTTCCGGCAACATCTTTGCCAAAAACGGCGTTACTGACCTGAAGGTAATCGATTTCCGCGAATTCCGTAAGATCGGTATCATGAGCAAAACTGATTCGCGCATGATGTGCGCCCAGTGCCATGTTGAGTATAACTGCAACACCGGCACCCAGCCGAGCGACGGCAAGCCGGTCAAATACGACGACATGCGCACCAACCACTTCCCGCTCAAGAATTCACTGCAACTGCTCAAACATTACAAGGAACTGGATTTCTTCGACTTCAAGCATGCTGTCACCGGTGCACGACTGATCAAGTTCCAGCATCCCGAGGCCGAGACCTATGCCGGCAGTGTGCATGACAAGGCCGGTGTGCAGTGCCATCAGTGCCATATGCCCAAGCAGAAGGGCAAGGATGGCAAGCTGTTTTCCAATCATGGTGTGGTCAAGCCCAAGCTGACGGTCAAGGCCTCCTGCCTCGGCTGCCACCCCAATGAGACGGTTGAGCAGAAACTCTACCAGATCGAGACCATAATTAACTACACCAAGGGCAAGATGCGTAAATCCGAGTACTGGTTGGGTCAGCTGATCGACACCTACGTCGCTGCCCAGCGCATGGGCGTGGCTGAAAGCGTTTTGGCCCAGGCCCGTGAGAAGCATGAAGAAGCCCATGTATTGTGGGAGTACTGGACCGCCGAGAACTCGGATGGTTTCCATAATCCGGGCCTGGCCCGCGAGAGCCTGACCGGTTCCATCTCCGCCTCCAAGGCTGGTGTCAAAATACTTAACGATGCCATGGCGGTTGCCAAAAAGGACGAGCCGAAGAAGTAAGAGCAGATTGAATTGAGAGCATACGGAAAAGCCCCGTTCTTGCAAGGACGGGGCTTTTCTGTACAGTCATTTCCTGATTGGTGAGGAGTGGAGTTTACTGCGCACTTCTCACCGGCCAGAGATGATAGTAGTTTGATTGTTCCAGCGGCCGGATAACCCCGTTCCAGGTGTTTGCAACAAATAAACGATTTGTTGCTGCATCGGCCGGTGTCGATGTCCAGTAGTTCCCTGACTGAACGTTCACAAATCCGCAGGTGGCAAGATAATCGGCTATAAAATGCCCCAGGCCGGAACCCCAGCCCGCCTTCTTTCCAAAAAACAGCAGCTCATCGAAATCCTCGCGTGTCGGTATGCGCCAGTCGTTATAACCTGCATACCGTTCACGGTTGAATGTATCAACGAGTTTCTGTGCATCCGGATACCTCATCGGTTTTACCGGAATATTGGCATGCCGGGCCCACATGAGTTGAGTCCGTGTCTCAACAACCGTCTGTCTGTTTATAGCGAAGTAACCCAACCTGAATCCATCCGCCGGTGTTTGTCCTTCATCGGTGACCATGTTGTCCGGTATAGAATTCACCCTGCATGTGAAGACGCTATCCAGCCCTTCGGGAAAGTCGTGCGAATGGTTCCAGATGATCTTCCGGTGTGAGCCAAGTGCGATCGACCGGCCGAAATCTCCGGACAACGAGAGCATGTTAGGTGAATACTTCCTGCCTTTGATCTCAACCAGGACATCTACAGCCGATTCCTTTTCCCTGCCCGTTCCAGCCAAGTCATATTCAATGATCATTCGGGTGCTGGATACATGTGTTCTCAGGTTTAAAACCTCTGCGGCATGCAGGGTCCCGGGCAGGAACAGCAGGCTCGCAATCAGAATCCGGACAGGTCGGGACAATAAACTCATTTTGTACTCTCCATAGAAGAGCCCCTGGACATATCAGAAGCTCATGGCTTCTGTGCCGGCTGCGAGAGTGCCGGCTTCTGTTGAACCACAGCGACAGATGATGTGAAGGTTTCCTTTGTCTTGAGCTGATCATTGACAATTTCAACCTTGCTGCGCAACTCCTCTCCCAACCGGCTGTCCTCCCTGACCTTCACGTCCAGCATGAATTCCGAAAGTGTTCCGAAGTCGAGTCGTTCCACCCTGAAATCTAAACGGGCCTGGTCTTTCACGAAATTGACGGCTGCGCTGGCCCCCAGAAAATCGACCTGGGCGGGAAGCACCACCCGGACCGTCATCGCCAGGGCTGGCAACGTTCCGGCGTTCAGAACTGTTATGCGATAGCGCATGTACTCACCCGGCTCCACCGCCTGTTTATCGGGCTTGGCTACAACACGTACCAGAGGTGCCGCAGCAATAATCTGCGCGTCGCGTGCCTGGACAAGGTGGTGATATTTCGCTGAAACGACCCGGAGAGAGAGGGTGGATTTATGGCCGTCTACCCTGTCAGGCGGCATTCGGAACATGATACTGCCTGTGAGCGGAGCCGATGTCCCGATAGTCACGTGAGAAGAGGGGCTAACGGTCCGGCCGGAGATTTTCAATGTAGGTTCGTATTCAGGATGAGAGGTGGTCTCCAGAATAAAAACCTCTTCAGATGTGCCCAGGTTGACCACTTCAAATGGTATCTCGCCGGGCTGGCCAACCGCGACGATTTGTGTGCCTCCGGGCAGATTGATTGCGGCACGGACGGAGTCCAGTGCGGGTTTTTCTGCTGCCGTCCGCTCATGCTTGTCTGGTCCTGACTCCAATGTTTGTTGTGAAATCCTGCCCTGTTCGGTTTTTGCCGTAAGCTGGCGTTTCTCTGCTGTAGATCGTTCCTGAGCAGCCTGCTCATCGCGTATCTTCCGGGCGGCTGTGCGGAGCGGGATTGCCGGGAGCGGCCTCTCTCCCTTCTGCCAGAGACTGCCAAGCCTGAGCAATTCTTCTTCAATGGAGCTTGTGAGCGGACTGGCCGGGAATTCTTTCGTGAACTGAAGAATGGTTTTCGCGGCCAGCTCATTGTCGCCCGAGTTGAGCCCGGAACGTGCCAGCAGGAGAAGGGCGACGTCGTGTAGTGGTGTATCGGGGAAAAGCTGATCGATGCTTTGTATCTTTTCAATCGCCAGAAGGTAATCCTTTTTCTGGTAGGCAGTGAAGGCTTCGACAAACAGGCTGGAGTCGTCGATTTCGGACGCAACGACAAAACCGGCTCCGAGCAGCATGATAATCAGGCTGCACAGAACCGGTTTTAAAAATCTGAGACATATGTTCCGCAGTAGCGGGGCCGCCTGCATTTTCATAAACGCACATACCCCGTGGATCGGGGTCGGAAAACGGCCCGCGGAGTACATGATCTATTCTACAAAGCTTTTGAGTTTCTTGCTGCGGCTGGGATGACGCAGCTTGCGCAACGCTTTGGCCTCGATCTGGCGGATGCGCTCGCGGGTGACTTCGAAATCCTGACCAACCTCTTCCAGGGTGTGGTCACTCTTTTCGCCGATGCCGAAACGCATACGCAGCACCTTTTCTTCACGTGGGGTCAGGGTTGACAGCACCCGGGCGGTCTGCTCGGAAAGATTGGCCTTGATGACCGCATCTATGGGAGAGATTACACCTTTGTCTTCGATAAAATCACCCAGGTGTGAATCTTCCTCTTCGCCGATGGGGGTTTCAAGCGAGATAGGCTCCTTGGCAATTTTGAGAACCTTGCGAACCTTGTCGAGCGGCAACATCATCCGTTCGGCGATCTCTTCAGGCGAAGGCTCGCGGCCGTTTTCCTGGACTAACTGGCGGCTGGTTCTGATCAGTTTGTTGATGGTCTCGATCATATGGACCGGGATGCGGATGGTGCGGGCCTGGTCGGCAATGGCCCGGGTGATGGCCTGGCGGATCCACCAGGTGGCATAGGTGGAAAACTTGTAGCCGCGCTGATACTCGAATTTATCAACAGCCTTCATCAGGCCGATATTGCCCTCCTGAATCAGGTCGAGGAACTGCAGGCCGCGGTTGGTGTATTTTTTTGCAATAGAGACAACCAGACGGAGATTCGCCTCGATCAATTCGCTCTTGGCGATGCGGGCTTTGCATTCGCCTTCTTCGATGGCGATCAGTGCTGTTGACAGCTCACTGGCCTTGAAACCGGATTCCTGCTCAACTTTCTGCAGTTTGCGGGCAGCGCTGCGCAGGCGCTTATCCAGTTTATCGGTCTCTTCCGGGTCCTTTTTGAGTTTTTTAAGATCTGCTGCCGCTTTATCTTCGTCCCTCTGGAACTTGTCGACCAGAGCCTTCAGCTTCTCAGGGGAGAGGAGTGTTTCCAGATCGGACAACTCTTTCATGTGCCGGTCGACCTTGAACGACAGCTCTTTCAGGCGCTCGGCAATCTTGTTGATATGCCGGTCCTTCAGGCGTAGCGATTTGAGGAGGACGGCCTGATTATCCTTGGCCAGGCGCAGTGCCTTCTCCAATTCTTTTTTCTTGGCAGCCGATTTTGCAGCATCCAGTTGCGCTATAATTTCGATCAGGGCAAGATCCTGTGCAGTGATGGCTTCGATGACATCAAGGATGCGTGTCTTCTGAACGTCTTCTTCACCTTCTTCCAGTTCCTCGTCTTCGACCTCTTTGCTGATCTCGGATGCATTCATCTGGAACTTGCGCAGTTTTTCGCCTAACAGTATGACTTCTTTAACGGTAATAGGCGTGTTGAGAATGACGCTGGCGACATCCCTCTCACCATCCTCGATACGCTTGGCGATCTCGACCTCACCTTCACGTGTGAGCAGTGATACCGACCCCATCTCACGAAGGTACATACGCACAGGATCGCTGGTCCGGCCGATCGTACCGGCTTCGAATTCGACCTCTTCGGCCTCACCCTCGGCCTCTTCATCATCCTCAAGATCCGTCTTCATCTTGGGAATCTTGATTTTCTGGGCGGAGTCGACTATCTCGATATCCATGTCCCCGAACATCCCCATGACATCGTCGATCTGTTCAGTGGCGATGTCGGGAGGTAGTATGTCGTTGACTTCGTCAAAGGTCAGGAAACCCTTTTCCTTGCCGAGATCGATCAGCTGCTTGACTTCATCAAGGTTTTTCTTAGCCATTCAATTCACCCCTATATACAAGCAATTCTATACGTATAGTTTCGACTTTCTGGTACGCAAGTCATTTATTTCATGAAGAAGCGACGTGTGTTCCGTGCTGTCCGGATCTACGGTACGCAACTGTGCCGTCAGATTTCTGATTGAGCGAAGCGCTTTCTTCTCTATTGAGCGTATACAGTCTTCCAGTACGTTACGCCAATCGACATCGGCCATGCATGCTTCTGAAACAAGCATTCGTGACAGGAGCGTCCTGACGCCCGGAGCTTCAATGCGCTCCAGAAGATGGCTTAAGGCCTGGTCATCATCACTGTTGGCTCTGGTGTCGAGTACCAACCGTGCAAGCTCAAGATAGTCGCCTTCAAACAGGTTGTTGATGTCAGATTTTATGACTTCCGCTCGAGCCTCAGGATAACTGCAGATCAGTGACAGCAGGGTCTCCTGGGTAGAATCACCTTTTTGATCGGCCTGTTTCTGATCCCCCCCGGTATCCCGGGAGGTGAGTTCCATTCCCCCCATGCGTTTACGGAAGGCGTGAGTGGTAATGCCCAGCAGGCGGCAAATCTCTTTTTCGTACAGGTCCCGTTCCACCGGGTCAGCGATCTTCTTGAAACGCGGCAACAGTTCGTCGATGATCCTGACCTTGCTGTCGACGCTGTCCGGAGGGGTCTGGGCCAGCAATGAACGGACGAAAAAATCGAACGCCGGCCGTGCTTTGTCCTGGCAGGTGCGGAAGGCCCCCACCGGGTTATTGGCCAGGAAGCTGTCCGGGTCATCTCCGGCCGGCAGACTGATGACATACGCCGGCAGCCGCTGTTCCATAAACAGCTCCATGGACCGGATGGTGGCCTTGCGGCCTGCCGCGTCACTGTCAAAAAGCAGGTAGACCTTGGCCGCATGACGTTTCAGCAGGCTCGTGTGGGTTGCCGTCAGGGCCGTGCCGCAGGTGGCAACCACGTTGCGGATCCCCGCCCGGAACAGCGCAAGGTGGTCGAAATAGCCCTCAACGATGATGATACTGTTTTCGGTCCTGATGGTCGGCAGTGCCATATCCATTCCGAACAGTACCGAACTCTTGTGGTAGAGCGGCGACTCCGGCGAATTGATGTACTTGGGCAGCGAAGCATCCAGTACGCGTCCGGCGAAGGCGATCACGCTTCCCTTTGTATCCCGGATCGGGAACATCAGGCGGTTACGGAACTGGTCGTACCAGCCACGCTCGCTCTTTCGGACAACCCCCAGCTTCAGTGCGCTCTCCAGGTTGATACCGCTGGCCTTGAGATGTTGAACCAACCCGTCGCTTCGGTCGGGGGCAAATCCGAGCCGGTAGGCTTCGGCAATTTCTCCAGAGGCGGCACGTCGTTCCAGATATTCCCGCGCAGCGGCCCCCTCGGGCTTCTGTTCCAGTACCGACCGGTAAAAAACGGCCGTCAACTCGTTGATGCGCTGGAATGTCTGTCGTTCATCCTGGGCCTGCTTATCTGCCGGGGTGAGCTGGCGCTCTTCAATCTCGATCCCGGTCTTGCGGGCCATCAGCTTGACCGCCTCCGGAAAGCTGAGCCCTTCGATTTTCATTATGAACGAGAAGGCGTTGCCACCGGCACCGCAGCCGAAACAGTGGAAGATCTCCCTGGCCGGATTGACGTTGAAGGAGGGGGTCTTCTCGGCGTGGAACGGGCAGAGTCCGGTGTAGTTGGCACCGGCACGCCGCAACGGAACATACTCTGAAACGACATCGACGATCGAGAGCCGCTCGGCAACCTCGCGGACCTTGTCCTCCGGAATCACGGTCGAGCCCCGGTGCTGCTCCGCCACACAGTAAGTATCCTGTCGCCGGTAAGGGCAAACAGGTTGGCAGACTCAGATGCGCGTACCTTCTGCTTCAGTGTGTCAGGCATGAATCCGGCAGTTGCTGTGCTGAACAGCATACAGAGCAGCAGGGCGCCTTCCGCTGCTCCGATCAGGATGCCTCCCAGGCGGTTGATACTGCCCAGCATGACAAGCTTCAGTGCAGCGGTAAGAATATTTCCTGCAATGTGGGCAGCAATGCCGGTCACAATCAGCAGCAGCATGAAGGCCAGAAAAGCTGACACATGCGCGGGTAGATGCAGTGTGGTGCGTATCGGATCCGAGAGAGCCGGATAATAGCGGTACGCCAGCCATCCTCCCAGGATCAGCCCGGTGAGGGATGATGTCTCATTAACCAGTCCCCTGACCAGCCCTTTAATGGCAAAAAGAATCAGCACCGCCAGGATGATGATGTCAAATAGATTCATCGGGGAGCCTTGAGCCGCTTACAAAGAAGGGGCAATCGAGAAGAAAGCCCCTTTCACTGGTATGAGAGAATGCACTGCAAACCGGCAATGCTGAAAATCCGTAACGTTTCAGGCAAGTTTCTGTTTGACGAGATCGCTGACGGTCTTGCCGTCAGCCTTACCTGCAGTCAGAGGGGTGAGGGCTTTCATGACCCGCCCCATGTCCTTGGCTCCCTGAGCGCCTGTTTCCGAAATGATCCTGTCGATGAGGACCTCGATATCGACGCTGCTGAGTTGAGCCGGCAGAAAACCGAGCAGGACTTCAAGTTCCGCCTCTTCCTTTTCCACCAGGTCCGGGCGGTTGCCTTCACGATACATCCTGATCGATTCACGACGCTGCTTTACCAGGGTCGAAATAACCTCGATGATCTCCTGATCGTCCAGCTCTTTCTTCTGGTCGATTTCGCGGTTCTTTACCATGGAGCGTACCATGCGGACAGCCGAAAGGCGCAGGTCATCCCGCGCCTTCATGGCTGTCTTCATCGAATCGGTAAGCTGGTCCTTGAGCGACATGCAGTGTGCTCCACAGTTCAGTGACGTAAAACTAGTCAACCATCTTGCGTTGCTTTTTGAGGGCGCGCTTGCGGGCTGCAATAGCTTTTTTCTTGCGCTTGATGCTCGGCTTTTCGAAGTGTTCGCGCTTGCGAACCTCGGAAAGAATCCCCGCTTTTTCGCACTGCTTCTTGAATTTCTTCAGTGCGAGCTCAAACGGTTCGCTTTCTTTGATTTTTACTCCTGGCATCTTATATCCCTCCCCCCATTGTAGACTTTCTGCATTGAATGCGGATGGATCCGCAGTCTAAAAATTTTCAGAGTTGCATATGATACCAGCAACGCCGAGGTTGTCAATATAAAAAAGTGTTTAGAGTCCGGGGAGTGTTAAGTGGTGATTACGACGTGCGAGACGCCTTTTCCTCTATGCCGGAGGTGCCGAAACGCCGACGAAGCTCGTCATAGACGGCCTCGAGGGGAATGTCATGGTATCCCAGCAACACGAGAGTGTGGAAGAGCAGGTCGGCGGTTTCGTAGACGACCTCCTCCCGGACACCACCTTTGCCGGCGATTACCACCTCGGTCGCCTCTTCACCCAGCTTCTTGAGAACCGCGTTAAGCCCCTTCTGCATCAGGGAGGCGGTGTAGGATGAGTCGGATGGATTGGCCTTGCGGTCGAGGACCACCTGGTAGACGGCATCAAGAATGTGCTTTTGCTCGCTCATAGGCGTACCGGTACTCCCTTTTCTTTGAGGTACTGCTTGGCTTCCCCGATGGTGTACTCCCGGTAGTGGAAGATGGATGCCGCCAGGCAGGCGCTGGCCCCGGCCTTGGTAAAGCCGTCGTAGAGATGTTCCAGATTGCCGACACCGCCTGAAGCGATAACCGGGATGGAAACGGCATCAACCACGGCGCGGGTCAGGGCGATGTCGTAGCCGTCCTTGGTGCCGTCGCAATCCATGCTGGTAAGCAGGATCTCTCCCGAACCATACTGCTCCATCCTCACCGCCCACTCGACCACGTCGATACCGGTGGGGTTGCGGCCGCCATGGGTATAGACCTCCCAACGATCCTCTCCCGGGACACGGCGGGCATCAATGGCAACCACCGTGCACTGTGAACCGAAGCGCTCGGCGGCCTCTTTGACGAATTCCGGGCGATGAACGGCGGCTGTATTGATGGAGGTCTTGTCAGCGCCGGCGTTGAGCATGCGGCGGATATCCTCCACGGTGCGGATGCCGCCCCCTACCGTCAGCGGCATGAAGACCCGCTCGGCAGTCCGGCGGACTACGTCGATGATTGTGTCACGCTCGTCGGAAGAGGCGGTTATGTCCAGGAAGGTCAGCTCGTCGGCTCCCTGCTGGTCGTACATCTCGGCGATTTCCACCGGGTCGCCGGCGTCGCGCAGTTCCAGGAATTGAACACCCTTGACGACACGGCCGCCTTTTACATCCAGGCAGGGGATAATGCGTTTGGTCAGCATGTCAGGCTCTGCCTCTGGTGAGCGCTACGGCTTCGGCCAGTTTGATGGCGCCGGTGTAGACCGCCTTGCCGGTGATCACGCCGCTGATGCCGCTGGACTCGATCTCCATCAGGTCCCGGATGTCCTTCAGGCTGGAGACGCCGCCCGATGCGATGATCGGGATGGAAACGGCCTCGGCCAGCGCCCTGGTTGCTTCCAGATTGGGACCCTGCAGCATGCCGTCGCGACTGATGTCGGTGTAGATGATTGCCGATACGCCGAAACCTTCGAACTTTCTGGCCAGGTCCACGGCGGTCACGTCAGTCACCTCGGCCCAGCCCTGCACCGCAACCATACCGTCCTTGGCGTCGATGCCGACCACGATCCGGCCGGGGAACCTGGCGCAGGCCTCGCGCACCAGCTCGGGGTTGCGCTGGGCAGCCGTACCGATTATGACGCGGGACAGGCCCAATGATAGATAGGCCTCGATGGTCTCTATGTCGCGGATGCCGCCGCCTAACTGGGAGGGGATTGTAATGGCCTTGACGATGGCCTCGATGGCCTCGCGGTTTTTTGGCTCTCCGGCAAAGGCCCCGTCAAGATCGACGATGTGCAGCATCTCGGCACCCTGGTCCTGCCAGGCCCGGGCCTGTGCGGCCGGGTTGTCGTTGAAGACGGTGTCCTTGTCCATCAGCCCCTGTTCCAGGCGGACGCACTTTCCTTCTTTCAGGTCAATTGCGGGGATAACAAGCATTCGAAAACCTTTCAAAAACATTTGCCACAGAGAACACAGAGAACACAGAGTAAAACCAAGAAAGCTATTATACTTTCAGCCTTGTTTTTGATCTTCTCTGAGACCTCTGTGTCCTCTGTGGCTAAACGCCTTTATTTCATTTCAGCGAAATTCTTCAGTATCCGCAGTCCCACATCCTGGGATTTCTCCGGGTGGAACTGGGTGGCGACGATGTTGTCCTTCCAGACCGACGAACAGAATTCAAACCCGTAATCGGTAGTGGTGGCGATGACATAATCATTGTCCGGTCTGACATAGTAGGAGTGGACAAAATAGACGTTGGCTCCTTCAGAGATCCCCTCGAATGCCGGCGGGCGCCGCTTGAAGTTCAGCTGGTTCCACCCCATCTGGGGCACCTTGAGTCTTTCGGCAGCCACCTGCATGTCATCGGGAAAGCGCAGCACATGTCCGGGAAGTACGTCAAGACCCCGGTACAGGCCGAATTCGACGCTGTCGGTAAATAACATCTGCATGCCAACACAGATCCCCAGGAAGGGGCGTCCTTCGGTGATGACCTTCAGGAGCGGCTCGACAAATCCACCCTGTTCCAGATTGCGCATACAGTCGCGAAAGGCCCCCACGCCGGGCAGTACAATACGCTCGGCCTCCAGCACAACCTGCGGGTCAGCGGTGACGACCGCTTCGGCACCGATCTTTTCGAAACCTTTTTGTACCGAGCGCAGGTTGCCCATGCCGTAGTCGATGATTGCAATCATAGTGAGGGGCTCTCAGGAAATAACTGTAATTTCATGCATCTCATCTTCCGGCCGCCTTTCGCCGATTCTCATTCTTCAAATCCTCAGCGTAGCTTGTGCTACGCCTCCGGTTTGTCTCAATCGGATCGACAAAATACGACCCGAATCTAAGCGCCTGATTAATGACACTTACTTCCTGACAACCCCTTATCCCGCAATCCTTGAGAAGTCGGCCACCTTGCCGAACATGCGCGCCATGGCAGTCAGTAGTGCCAGGCGGTTGGTCTTGACCCGCTGGTCATCGGCCATAACCATGACCTTGTCGAAGAAGGTGTCTACCGGCCCGCGCAGAGTGGCGATCTCGGTCAGGGCATCCAGCCAGGCGCCGTTGGCAACAAAGGTTTCGACCGAGGTCTTGGTCGCCTGGAAGGCTTCGTACAGTCCGCCTTCGGCCGGATCCTGGAACAGGGCCGGGTCCACCGGGGCATCGACCCCCTCCTTGATGATGTTGCCGATGCGTTTGAAGGCAACAGCCAGCGCTTCGAAGTCGGGGTGCCCCGTGAACTCTGCCAGCGCCTTGATGCGGGCAGTAGCATCCACCAGGTCGGTATACCCGACGGAGACAGCAGCCTCGACCACATCGGTCGCGTACTGGTCTCCCTGCAGGTTGGTAAACCGGCCGCGGAAGAACTCCATCACGTCGGTCTTAACATCGGCCGCCGGACGGGTCAGTTTGGCGCCCAGCAGCTGCAGGGATTTGTCTATGCCGTCGGAGAGGGAGATGCGGTAACCCCTGTCGAGGATGATGTTGATCACGCCGATGGCCGAACGGCGCAGGGCATAGGGATCGGCCGAACCGGTCGGGATCAGGCCGACGCCGAAACAGCCGCAGATCGTATCCAGCTTGTCACAGATCGAGACGATGGCGCCGATGTCAGATGCCGGCAGTTCGCCGCCGGCCTGGGTCGGCAGGTAATGTTCGGCGATGGCATTGGCCACGTCGGTCGGGATGCCTTCCAACAGGGCGTATTCGCGCCCCATGATGCCCTGCACCTCGGGGAATTCTCCCACCATGCCGGAAACCAGGTCGGCCTTGCAGAGATAGGCGGCCTGTTCTACCTGCGGAGTGATGGCGGGGTTCAGGAATTCGGACAGGGATTTGGCTAGTGCGCGGAAACGTTCCATCTTTTCGTAGGAGGTACCCAGCTTCTGCTGGTAGACGACCGATTTGAGCGACTCGACGCGGGTCTCCAGCTTGACCTTCTGGTCCTCTTCGAAGAAGAAACGGGCGTCTGACAGGCGAGCCCGCAGAACGCGCTCATTCCCTTTGACCACCACCGATGGGTCCTCGGTCAGGGTGTTGTTGATGGTGATGAAGCCGGGCATCAGCCTGCCGTTGGTGTCGACGATCGAAAAATAGCGCTGATGGCTGCGCATGGAGGTGATCAGAACCTCCCTGGGCACCTTCAGGAATTCCGGGGGAAAGGTGCCGGCTACGGCGCTGGGATATTCGGCCAGATAGGTGACCTCTTCCAGCAGCCCTTCATCGGGAAGCAGACGGCCGCCGGCCGCTTCGGCCACCCGGTGGGTTTCGCGGCGGATGATCTCCTTGCGGCGTTCCGGGTCAGGTATCACGAAGTGGCGTTCGCATTCCTCAAGGTAGTGGGCAAAATCCCGCACCGGAAAGGTGTTGTTGGCCATGAAACGGTGGCCGCGTGAAACGGCTCCGCTCTGGATCGTACCGAAGGAGAAGGGTACCACGCTGCCGTCGAACAGTGCCACTATCCAGTGGATCGGGCGGGCGAAGCGCACATCCTGGTCGCCCCAGCGCATGGACTTCTTGAAGGGGATCTCCACCACCAGTTTCGGCAGGATCTCGGCCAGGATCAGGTGGGTCGGACGTCCGGTCTCCTGCCTGGTGACGGAGATGTACTCTCCCTTATCGGTGGTGACGGTCTTGAGTTCGGCTACATCGACCCCCTGGCCGCGGGCAAAGCCTTCGGCAGCCTTGGTCGGTTTACCGCTGGCATCGTAGGCGGCCTTTACGGAAGGGCCGGTGGCGGTGATCTCGGCGTCCGGCTGTACAGCCGGGATGTCTTTGACGAAGAGAACCAGACGGCGCGGTGTGGCCAGGGTCCTGACCTCCCCGAAGGAAAGCCGGGCATTGGAAAGCTCGCGGGTGATGATGGCCTCCATCTCGGCCATGGCGCGCGGGATGAATCCGGCCGGAATCTCCTCACAGCCGATTTCCAGGAACAGTTCTTTGGCGCTCATCAGTTGGCACCCCCTTTCAGCAGTGGATACCCGAGCCGTTCGCGCTGGGCGACATAGGCCTCGGCGCAGAGTTTGGCCACATTGCGCACCCGGCCGATGTAGGAGGCACGTTCGGTGACCGAGATGGCACCGCGGGCGTCCAGCAGGTTGAAGGTGTGGGAGCATTTCATGACAAAGTCATAGGCCGGGAAGACCAGCCCCTTGGCTGCCAGGCGGATGGATTCCTTCTCGAAATTGCTGAAAGATTCCAGCAGCATCGGGACGTTGGCCTCTTCGAAGTTGTAGGTCGAGAACTCTACCTCGGTCTGGTGGTGGATGTCGCCGTACTTGACCCCTTTGACCCACTCCAGGTCGTAGACGTTGTCTACGCCCTGCAGGTACATGGCGATTCGCTCGCAACCGTAGGTGATCTCTCCGGCCACCGGCTTGAGGTCGATGCCGCCGGCCTGCTGGAAGTAGGTGAACTGGGTGATCTCCATTCCGTCCAGCCAGACCTCCCATCCAAGGCCCCAGGCGCCCAGAGTCGGCGATTCCCAGTCGTCTTCGACGAAACGGATGTCGTGTTTGTTCGGATCGAGGCCGAAGGCGCGCAGAGAATCCAGATACAGGTCAAGTATGTTGAGCGGGTTCGGTTTCAGGATCACCTGGAACTGGTAGTAGTGCTGCAGCCGGTTGGGGTTGTTGCCGTAGCGGCCGTCGGTGGGACGGCGGGAAGGTTCCACATAGGCTACGTTCCATGGTTCGGGGCCGAGCACGCGCAGGAAGGTGGCCGGATTGAAGGTGCCGGCACCCTTTTCGGTGTCATAGGGCTGCTGGATGACACAGCCCTGCTTGGCCCAGTAGCTTTGCAGAGAGAGGATAAGGTCCTGGAATGTCACGGGAATACCTCCGGATCGGGGAGTGTTGAGCCTGAATCAGACAGAATTATCTTTAATAGCAGGAAATGCCGGTCCGGTCAAGGTCGAGCATCAGGGAGGGCAGTTGGCGCAGACTGATTTGAACAGGTTGGTACTCAGGTAGCGGTCACCCCGGTCAGGGATGATGACGACGATCATTCCCGTCTCCAGTTCTCCTGCCAGTCGGAGTGCGCCGGCCACAGCGGCACCGCCGGACATGCCGCAGAATATGCCTTCATGGATCGCCAGCTGACGGGCGGTCTCAAAGGCGTGGTCATCCTCGACCACGATTTTGCGTGTCAGGGCGCTGTCATCATAGATCGGCGGCACAATCGCCTCGCGCATGTTCTTGAGCCCCTGGATCTTGTGACCCAGCACCGGTTCGATTCCCACGATGCAGACATCCGGTTTGGTCCCGGCAAAGTACATGGCGGTCCCCATCAGGGTGCCGCTGGTGCCCATGCCGGCCACGAAGTGGGTGATCTCCCCGTCTGTCTGCCGCATTATCTCCGGGGCGGTGGTCTCGTAATGGGCCAGCACATTGTTCCGGTTGGCGTACTGGTTGGGCATGTAATAGGTGTCGGGATCCTCTTCGTAGATCCTGTGGGCCAGGCGGATGGCGCCGTCGGTGGCTTCGCATCCGGGTGAGAGCACGATCTCGGCGCCGTATGCCTCCAGTACGCTGCGACGTTCGACGCTGACGCAGGCGGGCATGGCCAGCTTGATGCGGTAGCCCCGCGCGGCTGCAATCATGGCCAGAGCGATGCCGGTGTTGCCCGAGGTCGGTTCCAGAATGACCTTGTCATGGGTCAGTTCGCCGCTCTTTTCAGCGGCCAGAATCATCTGGCGTGCCGGACGGTCCTTTACCGATCCCCCGGGATTGTTTCCCTCGAGTTTGGCCAGAATGTGCACCCGCGGGTTGGTGTTGATGCTGCAGAGCTCGACCATTGGCGTGTTGCCGATCGACTCGATGAGACTTTGGCCTTTCACGGGGACCCCTTTGTCAGAGAAAATCAGAGAGTGCGAGCAGGATGATGAGCGCGACAAAGATATACAGGATGTAATGATTGAGCTGACCGTTTTGCAAGCGCCTGATGGTAGCCAGTCGCCGGTCTACAGCGGCGAAAAGCGGCAGGATTCCTTTTTCGAGAACCACCTCAGGGACGTGGGAGCGGAAGGAGGACTGCCCGGGAAAGAGTCCTTTGATCTCCGGTTGGTGGCGCTCGGAGCGGAGTATCCCCCCGAAGATGCCTACCAGCATCTCGGCAAAGGATGATGCCGTGTATTGCATGGACGCTGCCGGTGCGGCATAGCCGCAGTCCCAGGTTCCGGTTGTACCGCTCGTACGACGCTTGAGGCGGGACAGGTACCATGCGGCCAGCAGGAGGATCAGTAGAATCAGGGCAGCGGCAGCTATGCTCAGGCCATACAGATGTGCGCTTGCCATGATCGCTGGCAGGACCACCCCGTGTACAGGATAGATGCTGGCCAGGACCGGTTCCACTATCCTGATTGCGGCAAAGGGTAGAACGCCGATCAGGATACACAGTCCGCCCAGGATACCCATGGCGCAGTTCATGGCACCTGATTCGTGCGCTTCGGGCAATGGGCTGCGGGGTTCCCCCAGAAAGACGCAGCCATACACCTTGACAAAGCAGGCCAGAGCCAACCCGCCGGTGAGGGCCAGCAGGGGGGCGGCCATTCCCAGAAAGGCTGCCGCAGTCCCGGATGCCCCACCAAAACCCTTGAAGATTCCAAGGTAGATGAGCAGTTCGCTGACAAAGCCGTTCAGGGGTGGCAGTCCGCAGATCGCCACGGCACCGGTCAGAAAAGCCAGGGATGTCATCGGTAATGCACGGGAAAGTCCGCCCATGCGGTCGATATCACGGGTGCCGGTGATGTGGATGACGGCTCCGGCTCCCAGAAAAAGCAGGGATTTGAAGAGCGCGTGGTTGAGAACGTGCAGAAGCGCACCGGCCATGCCGAGCACGAACAGGATGCTGTTGCCGGTGGCCAGACCTGTCAGGGCCACACCGATTCCCATGACGATGATCCCGATGTTCTCGATACTGTGATAGGCCAGCAGCCGTTTGATGTCGTGCTGCCCGATGGCGAAAAGAACCCCGGCAACGGCGGAAATGATTCCCAGGCAGAGCAGGAGGATCCCCCACCACAGAGGGGGAGGGCTGAAAAATGAGATTGTCCGCAACAGGCCGTAGATCCCCATCTTGAGAAGGATTCCCGACATGACTGCCGAGATGTGACTGGGGGCGTTGGCATGTGCGGTGGGGAGCCAGGTGTGCAGCGGCATGATGCCTGCTTTGATGCCGAAGGCCACCAGGGCTGTCAGAAAGATTGCCGCAGCAGCCGGTGTATCCGGAGCCAGAGAACCGCCGGCGGGAAAGGAGTGGCCGCCATACTGCGAGATCTGCGCGAAGAGTACGATAACGAGAAGCGTGGTGATGTGGCTGGCCACCAGATACTGAAGCCCCGCCTCGCGTACTTCGGAACGCCCATGTTCCAGGCACATGGCGAGATACACCGTCAGGGCCATGGTTTCCCAGAAGATCAGCATGGTGATGCCGCTGGCGGCAAGCAGTTGCAGTATCATGGCCGCAATGACCATGCCGAGGTAGAACGTCAGCAGCGATTCACCACGGTTGTCAGGTGTAGTGCTGCAATAGCCGCAGGTATAGAGCGATACGCAGACGCCGACGACCAGTACGGGGATCAGAAAAAATGCCGAAAGGTGATCAAGCCGGACCAGCATCTCGCCGACCGGGAGTCGCCAGGCCATTTCAACGGTTTCGATTCCACCATCGAACAGCAGGATGCTGCATGACGCTGCCAGTCCGGCCAGCGCCCCGAGGGAAATAAAGGCACAGGCGATCCTGCGCCCGAGGAACAGGGGCATGCGTGTCAGCAGGGCAGGGACACCGGATATTGCACAGAGCAGAGCCGCTGCAATCGCAAGCTCAAGCGCTGTCAACGGGGGCACCGCAGAGGGCCGGCTGTTCTCATACACGTAGGCATACGCGATGTATATCGTCTGATTGCCGGAGTGGTCAAGATAATTAACGGTTAACCAGGTGGTTTATGGATTATTTTTTGTTGACAAGCCTGCGGCATTAGGGGTAACGTCACTTCAACCTCTGATTATTAATTCCGACAGTCCGGTACGCGACCCCAATTCCTTCATAAATTTGCAAGAGTTTCGAATCCAACATCAGGACACCCCAACGAAGGTTAGCTTTTTCTCAACGGCACTGTATCCTCCCAAGGTACTTCCCTCGCAACGACTGCGTTTGAGGTCTTACACCACCGTCTGAACACCCGGTTACAGCACACTAACGAGCCATTATTTTTATCAGTGCAGGAGAATCGATGAACCTACAGGAACTGAAAGGCAAGAAGATCAATGAGCTGAACGCCATTGCACGGGAGCTCAATATCGAGGGTGCATCCAGCCTGCGCAAGCAGGATCTGATCTTTGCCCTGCTGAACGCCCAGACAGAACAGAACGGCATGATCTTCGGTGAAGGTGTTCTGGAGACACTGCAGGACGGTTTCGGCTTTCTGCGCGCCACGGACTACAACTATCTTCCGGGTCCCGATGATATCTATGTATCTCCCAGCCAGATCCGTCGTTTCAACCTGCGCACCGGAGATACGGTCGCCGGCCAGATCAGGCCCCCCAAGGAGGGCGAGCGCTATTTTGCCCTGCTCAAGGTCGAGACGGTCAACTTCGAGCCGCCCGAGGTGGCCCGCGACAAGATCCTCTTCGACAACCTGACCCCGCTCTATCCCGACGAAAAGCTCAAGCTGGAGACGACCCCTGACAATATGCCCATGCGGGTCATGGAGCTGGTTGCACCGATCGGCAAAGGCCAGCGCGGCCTGATCGTGGCCCCGCCCCGCACCGGCAAGACCATGCTGATCCAGAATATCGCCAACTCCATTGCCGCCAATCATCCTGAAGTCTATCTGATCGTCCTGCTGATCGACGAGCGGCCGGAAGAGGTGACCGATATGCAGCGCTCGGTCAACGGCGAGGTCGTCTCGTCCACATTTGACGAACCGGCGACCCGTCACGTCCAGGTTGCCGAGATGGTCATCGAAAAGGCCAAGCGGCTGGTGGAACATAAGCGTGATGTCGTCATCCTGCTGGACTCAATCACCCGCCTGGCGCGTGCTTACAATACGGTCATTCCGCCATCAGGCAAGATCCTTTCCGGCGGTGTCGACTCCAATGCCCTGCATAAGCCCAAGCGCTTCTTCGGCGCAGCCCGCAACATCGAAGAGGGCGGCTCGCTGACCATAATCGCCACGGCACTGGTGGATACCGGCAGCAAGATGGATGATGTCATCTTCGAGGAGTTCAAGGGCACCGGCAATATGGAGCTGCACCTTGATCGCAAGCTGGTCGAGAAACGCACCTTCCCGGCCATAGACATCAACAAGTCCGGTACACGCAAAGAGGAACTGCTCATTGAAAAGGTATCCCTCAACCGGATCTGGATTCTTCGCAAGGTGATCCACCCCATGAACGTGGTGGACAGCATGGAGTTCCTGCTGGACAAGCTTTCGGAGGCCAAGACCAACCAGGATTTCCTGGACTCCATGAGCAAGTAGTGGAATGGTGTTTTTGAACTCTGGCTACGTAAGTCTTCGGGGGTAATTGTGCGGCGTAGCGCTGCTACGCCTCCTACTGATCCCTCGACAGCCTTGCCAGAACCAAAAAATCCTCGTTTCAGAGACAAGGACCATCAGAAAAAAAGGGTTGCAAAAAAAAACCCGAATCGTTACGATTACACTTTACGGCCGAAACTTGAATATTTTTTGCTGCACCGATTTGAAGGAGGAAGAGATGAGAGAAGGTATCCACCCTGCGTACAATGATGTAACTGTCAAGTGTCTCTGCGGAAACACATTTCAGACCCGTTCGACCCTCAAGGAAATCAACACCGAGATCTGCTCCGCCTGCCATCCGTTTTTCACCGGCAAGCAGAAGTTGATGGACACTGCCGGCCGCGTCGAGCGCTTCAAGAAACGCTACGGCCAGATTTAGCACACCACCGGTTTTATGCATGAAGGGGGTTTTGTCGAAAAGACAAATCCCCCTTTTTGCATCCTGACCAACGGGACCCTACCTATGAATGTTACCCTGATAGAACACACACCCAATCCCGAGCTGACCGTGGCGCTTGCTGCACGACTCTGTTATTCGCCGGTATCCATTGGTGAATTGCGCGAAAAACTGGAGTCGGCTGATATCGAGAAATTCCTGGACAAGATCATGTCTCTGGGACACCACTCGGTGCTGGAGCACGTATCCTTCACCTTTGCCATCGAGGGTATTTCGAGGGTGACCACCCATCAGCTGGTGCGCCACCGCATTGCCTCGTTTTCCCAGCAGTCCCAGCGCTATGTGTCCCACAAGGAACATTTTGCTTCGATCGTACCGGACAGCATTACCGGAAATGCCGAGGCGCGGCAGATCTTTGACACCATGTCCGATGCCGTTCATAAGGCGTATGGGCAGCTTATCGAGCTGGGGATACCTGCTGAGGATGCCCGCTACATCCTGCCGAATTCCACCGAGACAAAGATAATCATGACCATGAACGCCCGGGAACTGCTGCATTATTTCGCCCTGCGCTGCTGTGAACGGGCCCAGTGGGAAATCCGCGGGATGAGTAACGAGATGCTGCGGCTGGTGAAAAGGGTCGCCCCGGTAATCTTCCGCACCGCAGGACCCGGATGCGTCGGCGGTCCCTGTCCTGAGGGTCAGTTCTGCTGCGGCAGGACGGCTGAAGTTCGTGAGTTCTATAATAAACTGGGTCAAGGACTATAATGGAAAAAATAAATGTAGGCGGGCAGGCGGTTATCGAAGGTGTCATGATGCGGGCACCGCGCTCCGTTGCCATCGCCGTACGCCGCCCCACCGGCGAGATCGTGGTGCGCAGAGAACTGGTCGTGCCGCTTTCCGAGCGCTACCCGATTGTAAAACTGCCGATCCTGCGAGGTGCGGTGGCCCTTTTCAGCTCACTGATCATCGGCATCAAGGCGCTCAATTTTTCTGCCAACGAGGCCATGACGGAAGAAGAGAAGGACAAGGAGGGGGAAAAGGGAGGCGGAGAACTGTCCTCCTGGGCCATGGCAGGCACAATGGCAATCGCCTTCGGTTTTGGAATCGGGCTGTTCTTCCTGTTTCCGCTCTACCTGACCAAGCTGATGACCCCGGTGATCGGCGACAATAACATCGTGTTCAACCTGGTGGACGGTGTTATCCGCGTGATCATATTCCTGATCTATATCTGGGCCATCTCTCGCATGGAGGATATCCGCCGGGTATTCCAGTACCACGGTGCCGAACATAAGACGATCTTTGCCTATGAGGCGGCCGAGGAGCTGACGGTCGAAAACGTGCGCCGATTCAGCCGGCTGCACCCGCGTTGCGGCACCAGCTTCCTGCTGATCGTCATGCTGGTCAGTATCGCGGTATTTTCGTTGATTCCCAAGCTTTGGCCGTTCATCTTCAAGGCCGGTTCGCGCATCGTTCTTCTGCCGATGATTGCCGGCATCTCCTACGAGTTCCTCAGGTGGAGTGCCAAAAATGATACCAATCCACTGGTCAGGATGATTATTACCCCCGGTCTGGCGTTGCAGCGCCTGACCACCGGCGAACCTGACGATGCCCAGCTGGAAGTCGCCATACGTTCTCTGAATGAGGCGCTGGAAGTCAATGCCGGCTACGCTGACGACAGATTAGTCGTTTAATTCATCCAGTGCGGACAATCAACAACAGGGTAAAAGGCTAAAAGCGTCTCTCACCAAGGCACAAAGACACCAAGGTAAAGAAGTTTAGTGACCTTAGATTCTCTTTGTGCCTTTGTGAGCTTTGTGTGAGATAGCTTGTGTTTGTTTCTTCTTTGTTAATCTGTGTGCCCTTCGTGGTTAATTTGATTCTGAGGTAATTGATGTTTGACAAGATAGAAGAGTTAGAACGGCGCTACCAGGAACTGGAAGCGCTGCTGTCCGATCCGGTGGTCATCTCCAATCAGCCCGAGTTCCGCAAATTCTCCCGTGAACATTCGGACCTGTCCGCTCTGGTAGCTGCCTATCGCCGCTGGCGCAGGGTCGTGGAAGAGATCGGGGAGAACCGGGAGATGCTTGCTGACCCGGAGATGAAGGAAATGGCCGAAGAGGAGTTGAAGGGGCTCGATGCGGAGAAGGAACAGTTGGAAGCCGATATCCAGCTCCTGCTCCTGCCCAGGGACCCCAATGACGACAAAGGGGTCATTCTGGAGATACGCGCCGGGACCGGCGGAGATGAATCAGCCCTGTTTGCCGGAGACCTCTTCCGCATGTACTCCCGTTTTGCTGAGACAAACCGTTGGCGGGTGGAGACCATCTCGGCCTCCGAGTCAGAGCGTGGCGGGTTCAAGGAAATCATCGCTTCAGTGGAAGGCGAGGGGGTCTACGCCAAACTGAAATATGAGTCCGGAACACACCGTGTTCAGCGTGTGCCGGAGACCGAGGCCCAGGGGCGTATCCACACCAGCGCCTGCACCGTGGCCATCATGGCCGAGGCCGAGGACGTTGATATCGACATCCGCCCGGATGACCTGAAGATCGACGTCTATCGCTCCTCGGGCGCCGGAGGTCAGCACGTCAACACAACCGATTCCGCAGTGCGCATTACCCATCTCCCGACCGGTACGGTTGTTGCTTGTCAGGAAGAACGCAGCCAGATAAAGAACCGCGCCAAGGCCATGAAGGTCCTCAAGACCCGCATCATGGACACCATGATCCAGGCCCAGAACGACAAACTGGCGGCTGACCGAAAACAGCAGGTTGGCTCAGGAGACCGCTCCGAGCGTATCCGCACCTATAACTTTCCCCAGGGACGCATGACCGACCACCGCATCGGGCTGACGCTTTACCGACTTGATTCGATCATGGCCGGGGATATTGGTGAAATAGCGGATGCCCTGCGGGCTCATTACCAGATGGAAGCCTTGAAAGCTCAGAGTGAAGGCGCCTGATACACGGTATCAAGGCCCAATACCCGGATTGAGATTGGAGGGGTTCATGAAAAGAATCGTGCTCGTACTGCTTTTGATCGCTGCAAACTCATTCGCATCGGATATCATCAAGCTCAAGAAGGGGGTGTCATTCAACCATCTTGGGCACCAGTCCGAAAAGGTCGGCCTCTGTTCGGCCTGCCATGTGGAGACGGAAGGTACGCCGGGCAAGATTCCCGGACTTGGAAAAGAGTGGGCCCACAAGACCTGCATTGAATGTCATGACATCTTTGAAAAGGGGCCGACCAAGTGTAACGGCTGCCACATCAGCTAGCGGACATCCAGGCTCGTAACTAACTCCGGATTCATCCCCGTGCGCGTTGCCGGGTTGAAGCCCTGCATGCCCCGAGCGAAGGGCGTGTCAGTCGAGGGAAGCATTGCCTGACATTTGTAAACGGAAGGGAAGGTCAATGAAAAAGATCGTACTCGCCGCAGTACTGCTGATGGCTGCAAATTCATTTGCAGCGGATATCATGTACCTCAAGAGGGGTGTTGTCTTCAACCACCTCGGTCATCAGACTGAAAAGGTCGGCCTGTGTTCGGCCTGCCATGTGGAGACTGAAGGTACGCCGGGCAAGATTCCCGGACTTGGAAAAGATTGGGCCCACAGGACCTGCATTGAATGTCATGACATCTTTGAAAAGGGCCCGACCAAATGTGACGGTTGTCACACCAAGAAATAATCCGATCCCCAAAAAGTCAGAAAGATCGGGTCCGGTTTTGCCAGAGTGTTTGTGTCTCTTCAGCTATCTGTAGAAACAAAAAAAGCCACATCGCGAGATGTGGCTTTTTTTGCAGGCATTCAGCCGGAAATTATTTCTTGGGTTCTGCAGCAGGAGCAGCGGCCGGAGCGGCTTCTTTCTTCTCGGCTTTCTTTGCTTTCTTAGCTTTCTTTGCTTTTGCAGGCTTTGCTTCTTCTTTCTTCTCAGCAGCAGGAGCTGCTGCGGCAGGCTTTGCTTCTTCTTTTTTCATGTGGTGATCAGCCATGGCAACTGCAGAGAAAGAAGCCACGATCATCATTGTTACGACTGCAGACATGATTCTTTTCATTTGTACTACCTCCCAAGGAAATTTTGAGATGTTTCTACCAGACAAAATTCTGCAATGCAATGATAAAAGTGACGAACCCAATGTTATTTAAATTGCAAAATTGAACCAGAACATGCCGAAAGCAATCATTATTTCTTAAAGACCGTATTCGAGATCACAGGATCTTCGCCACCACGATCCCCAGCCAGGTGAAGAGCAGGCAGAGGGTGACGCTGACGAGGATGTTGGAAAAGGCCACCAGAAAGCGGCCGGTTTCGAGAAGCTTGAAGGTTTCGTAGCTGAAGGTGGAGAAGGTGGTCAGGCCGCCCAGAAAGCCGGTCACCAGCCCGATGCGGACGTTGGCCGGAATGTTGGCGTTGCGCAGCCCCAGTTCCATGATCAGGCCGATGATGAAGGCCCCCACCACGTTTACCGAGAGTGTTCCCCAGGGGAAGTGCCAGCCCAGCTTGTCGTAGGTCCAACCGGAGACGAAGTAGCGGGCCACACACCCCAGGGCGCCGAACACAGCTATGTAGATGACAGTCTGCATGAGCCAAGGTGTACCGTTTCCCTTTGAAAAAGACAAACTCTTTTTGCTCCGTGCCCTTCCGGCGGTGCTACTTCAGGGAAATGCCGGTTTCTCCCCGGGCGGTCACCTGCAGAGTCAGCCGGTCGTCGTACACAGTCGCCGGGCCGGGGGAGAGGCCGGACAGGGTGCCGGAAAGCGTGACCCGATCGGTGATCCGGACCGATGCCAACTTTGCATCGGCCTTGCGGCGTGCCTCCGCCAACTGCCCGGCCACAGCGCTGTCAAGCTTGTCCTTGATCGTGCCCCGGATGCCGCTGCCGAACAGCCAGCTCCCGGTCGTCACCAGCCAGCCGGCATCCCGGGTGTCGAAATCCACCTCTTCGAAGGTCAGGGTGTTCTCCGCCGGGTTATAGACCGGTTTGGCCAGGATCGTCAGTTCCCCCTCGAAAGCTCCGGTCGTGGTCAGGCACACCGCCAGTCGCCCCTCGATCCCTTTCAGGCTGAACGCCTTCACCGTCACCTTCCTGTCCGTGCCGAAGGTCTTGTCAATCAGCACCGGCTGCAGGGCAGCCAGCAGGTCGGCAAAGCGGATCTCCACGCCGAGCTGGAGGTGGAACCCTTTGTCAATGGTCGAAGTCACCCGCACCGGGGGGAGCGGCCGTGGTGGGGCGCCCTCCGGCTTCGGGCCGACGATCAGTTCAGCGCCTGCCACCAGACCCAGCGCCAGCCGGACCTGGTTGTCCGTCGCCCGGATCGGGCTCATGGCGACCCGCTCCGGGGTCAGCTTCAGCCAGGTATTGTATTCCTTGCTCACCAACACCGGCGCGAAGGCGCCGGCCCAGATCGGGGCCACCTTCTCCCGCAGCCGGACGGCATCGTTGACCTTGGCGTCGATGATCGGGGCCAGGTAGCGCTGGACCGGCTGCGTGATCCCCTCCACCGCCCCCTTCGGCTTCAGCGACAGGGGGCCGAGTTTGATGGTATCGGCCAGCCCCTCCGACAGCCCGGTGTAGATCAGTTCGGTGACGATGCGCCAATCGGCGGTAACCTGCAGCCGGACCTTGAAGCGCAGGCCGGCCGGCAGCGGATAGCTCTGGGAGAAGGTGTTGCTGAACACCAACTGCACCGGCACATAGAGGTTAATGTAGTCATCTGCCGCCGTGACCCCCACCGGACCGGTGCGGGTCACGATGACGGTGGTACCCAGCATCCCCTGTCCCTCGTACAGTTTGTTCGGGAGCGACCGGTTGATGAGCGCTGCCAGGTCGGTCGCGGTGGTGGTGATGCTCAGGTTAAGCGTGGACGGCGGCGCACCTGCGGTAGCGGGCAGGGCGCAGAGAAGTAAGAAGACGATTGGTAGGATGAAGCGGAATATGGTCATAGGGTTGTGGTTAATTCATCAAGTTCAGTAGTTATAACGGCATAAGGCTGACCGGAATAAAATTAGGGACTCTCCCCGGTTTTTCATGGAGTTTGCAGATTTCAGGTCTCGAAACGTCCTTTTTTTATTCACGATCTGACACCAAGGTACCCCGAAATCTCAGGGATTGCCCACTCAGCTCAAGCCTGACAACCCTTTTTCTCGGAGATGTCTTTTATTATTGCGCAAATTATCGCTTGCATTTTGACAGGGTCCGCCTCGTAGTCAATCGTTTTGTACATTTTCGCGCGTTCGCTAAAGCCAAACCTCTGATAGATCGATTTCTCTTCTTCGGGCAATTGTTCCAGTATGGCATGTATCTTTTCCAGGTGTTCCGCCTGCTGATGTTGATTTCTGGGCTTGGCCTCGACTTCGACCAACGTGACTGACCCGGGTATCTGCGATTGATATAACTTTGCGGCCTGCCGGAGGTCTTGTGCCAATTCAGCGAAATACCCGGCTGCGGCCATCATTTTGTCGATGTTCGCGGTATCATCCCCGGAATCAAGCGAGATAATGCCAGTGAAATCTGATTCTGATATTGTGAGGAATTCACTGTTTATATTGAGCTTAATCCGGTTGCCGATCACCTCGACGAGTCCGCAGGCAAATTCCCGATTGCTGACGTAGTTGTGGTTTTTCACTGTTTCGCAATCTGCCTTTACCATGGTTGGTCCTCGTGTGGATGCATATGGGTTCGGAATTGATAGGTCGCGACGAAGGGATGCGTATTTCAAGAAGCCCGTATGATTCCAGAGAATGCACGTAGGCAAGCATTACACCATCATAATCTTTGTTGGCAACAGATTATTTAAAAACAGAAAAGGCGCCACTATGGGCGCCTTCCTGAATTCACCGGATGTAACAGAGTCTGTAAGTACTCCGCGTCTCCGCGTGAGCACCGCCGTGTATCTACCTCATCACTCCTTCAGTTGCTCAGCCAGTATCTCCACCGTATGCCGTACCTTCACAGCAGCGCCGTCCTGATCCATCCCCCCCCTGATCTGCATGACGCAGCCGGGGCAGTCCATGGCCACGACCGGTGCCCCGGTCTCTTTGATGTTCTTCAGTTTCCTTTGCAGGATCGGGCCGGAGATCTCCGGTAGTTTCATGGAGTAGGAACCGCCCATGCCGCAGCACATATCGCATTCGAACATCTCGGTCACTTCATAACCGGCCTTGGTCAACAGCTCGCGCGGCTGTTCCGCTACCTTCAGGGTCCGTTTCAGGTGACAGGAGTCATGATAGGTGATTGAGCCGAGCTGCTGACCTTCCTTCAGGCTCAGCCGCCCCTCGTCCACCAGCTTTTTTACCAGGGTCGAAAAGTCGATCGTCCTGGCCGCCAGTACCCGGGCCTTGGGTATCCATTCGGTCTGACCCAGGCTCTCCAGGGTGCTGATGAACTCATGGTCCAGGGCCACGGTGCAGGTCGGGCAGGCCGAGACCACATGGCTGACCTTCTCTTCCAGCAGCGCCTTGATGTTGTCGATAGCGTTGCCGGCTGCAGTCTCGTAGGCGCCGTTGTAGCGGGCCGGGGCGCCGCAGCAGGTCTGCTCCTGCGGAAAAATGACCTCAATGCCGGCCTTGTTCAGGATCCGCACCAGGGACTCGCCCATCTCCGGATAGGCGAAGTCGATCAGGCAGCCGGCGTAGAAGGCGATCTTCTCCGTGCAGTGCGGCTGTTTGATCTCCTTGAAGCGGTCGCGGAAAGGGACCGCCGCGATGGCCGGCAGGCTGCGCCCGTCGGTCAGGTCGGCCAGGAACAGCGGCAGGTGGCGGACGAATTTGCCCGAGGTAAAGGGCTTTCCGGCAATCGAGGCGGCCCGCAGCATGCCGTGGAAGAGGTGACGGTTGTTGACGACGCTGTAGATGGCCTTCTGGATCAACGGCAGACCCTGCTCCTGCACCAGCCTGCGCCTGATCTCCATGATCAGGTCGGGGATGTCGATCTTGCCGGGGCAGACGTCCTTGCAGGCGCCGCACTGGATGCAGAGCCCCTGGATGTCTTCGGACTTCTTCAACTCGTCGAACCAGGCGGTCAATATGGTGCCGATGCCGCCGGTGTAGACCTTGCCGAAGACATGCCCGCCCACCAGGCGGAAGACCGGGCAGACGTTCAGGCAGGAGGCGCAGCGGATGCACTGCAGGGCCTGCTTGAATTTGGGGTCGGCAGCCATCTCGGAGCGGCGGTTGTCCATGAGGATGATGTGCAGATCCTTCATGGAGCCGTCGTCGTTGGGGGTCGGGCCGGTGATGATCGAGACATAGCTGGTCAACAGCTGGGCCGTGGCGCTGCGCGGCAGGGCCTTGAGGATCGGGGCGATGTCCGCATAGTGGGCGATCAGCTTCTCGATCCCGACCAGGGCGATATGGATCTTCGGCAGAGATGTGACCAGCCGGGCGTTGCCCTCGTTGGTCATCAGGACGATGCTGCCGGTTTCGGCCACGGCGATGTTGCCGCCCGAGATGCCCATGTCGGCGGCCAGAAACTTCGGCCGTAATTCATTGCGGGCGACCTTGACCAGGCGCGGAATATCGGAGGAGAGCCGCTCGTTGACCTCTTTGCTGAAAAGATCGGAGACCTCCTCCTTGGTCATGTGGATGGCGGGCATGACCATGTGCGAGGGGGTCTGCCCGGCCAGCTGGATGATCCATTCGCCCAGATCGGTCTCGCCGACCGCGATGCCGGCCTTCTCCAGGTAGGGGTTGAGATGGATCTCTTCGGTGGCCATGGACTTGGATTTGACGACACTCTTGACGCCGTTATCCTGGGCGACCTTGAGGATGTATTCCCTGACCCTGGCCGGGTCATTCGTCCGGAACACTTTTGCGCCGCGTGCTACGGCGTTCTTTTCAAACTGCTCCGAGAGCTGGTCCAGGTGTGAGGCGGCGTAGGACTTCAGATCGGCGATGCGTCCGCGCAGCTCTTCGAAGTCGATACCTTCATAGGCCTTGGCGCGGTTGACCTTGTAGGCCTCGGAAAACTTGCCCAGCGCACCGGTCAGGTTGGCATCGTTGACTGCCTTATTGATGGATTCCTTGAATTCCGTTCCCATAAAATAGTGTCTCCTCTGCCGGGTCATTCGGCGCTTATCAGAAAAACCGGTTTCACGCGACGACGCGACGACGCAACGTAAAAATGAACCCGGAAAACCTGGTCGTGCCTGAGTGAAAAACGGTTGCCTTTGATTTTGGAATTATTGATTCCCGTTGCGTTCGTCGCGGCGTTGCGTGAGAAATGCCGTTCAGTTCAATTCATCACAAAAGACAATGATCAGCCGCTCCGGTCCGTGTACGCCGATGGTCAGCACCCGCTCGATATCGGCGGTCCGGCTGGCACCGGTGATCATGGCGATATAGGCGCTGTCTTTTGGGTGGAGCCGGGTCAGCAGCGTCGGCATGTCGGCCAGCAGGCCGGATGTCGGCACCAGGGCGATATGGATAGTTGAAAGTGACGACACCAGGCGCTGCTCGATGGCGCTGGAATCCTGCACCAGAGAACCGGTATCCGCCAGTGCCCAGCCCATCTGGCTGATGCCGAACCGTGCGTCAGCCGCCAGCTCGCGGGTTATAACGAATTTCAGTCCGGCGACCGCACTCAGCGGCTGTCGGTCGACTCCGTCCAGAAAGGGCGAATCCGCCCACAGGGCATAGGCATGTGGCTCGTCGGCACAGCCTTCTCTCTGCAGAAACCCGACGATAAAATCAAGGGCGACTGTTTTAGTCTCAAAGCGGTACACCTCTGCGCTGACCCCCTCGGCCCTGGCCTTGAATTGTTCGTACATGGTGTCAAGTCTCCTTTTCGTTGCTGCCGGAAAGATGTTTTATTCAGGTGCCGTTTGATTCGGTGGTTTGTCGTAAGCATACAGGGTGTTATTTCGTGCTGATCATATTTGTAAACCAGATTACAACTTAGGGTAAACCATAAAATAAAGCCACGTCAACAGGTATTTACGCATGCTCAAAAAAATATGTTGACAGGTAAATGTGAAAAAGGATAATTGGTAATACAAATTTACAGAACCTGATTATATTTGCGCCGGTTGTAAGCCGGGACACGTACTAAGAGTGAATATATAGCCGCTGCCATTCACCCCCTCATCATTGAAAGGAGTAACACTCATGCCCTGGATTCAAACCTACACACCCGCAGGAGGCAGTCTCGGCCTGTCGGCACTCATCGCCGCCATCCCTCTGGTCGTCATCTTTGTCTGTCTCGCCGTCCTGAAGATGAAGGCCCATAAAGCCGGCCCTCTGGCCGTCGCCTCGGCGATCGGTATTGCCATCGCCGTCTGGGGTATGCCGGCCAAGCTTGCCGGCCTGGCCTTCGCCCAGGGTGCCGCCTTCGGCCTCTTCCCCGTATTCTATATCGTCATCACGACACTCTTTCTCTATAACATCACCGTCAAGGGGGGGCAGTTCGAGATCATCAGGGCTTCGCTGGCCGGCGTGACCGGTGACCGCCGCATCCAGGCGCTGCTGATCGCCTTCTGTTTCGGCGCCTTCATCGAGGGTGCTGCCGGATTCGGCACGCCGGTGGCCATTGCCGGCGCCACCCTGGTGGGACTCGGTTTTCGTCCCCTGTATGCCGCCGGTGTCTGTCTCATCGCCAACACCGCCCCGGTCGCCTTCGGCGCCATCGGGATCCCGGTCGTGGCCCTGGCCGGCGTCATGGGTTACGGTGATGACGGTTTGATGAAGCTTTCCACCATGGTCGGCCGCCAGCTGCCGTTCATCTCGGTCGTCATACCGTTCTATGTAATCCTGATCATGGCCGGCTGGAAAAAGACCATTGAAGTCCTGCCGGCTATCATCGTTTGCGGAGTGACCTTTGCTGTTTCCCAGTGGGCTACCGCCAGCTACCTCGGTCCCTATCTGCCGGACATCACCGCTTCGCTGGCTTCCATGGTCGCATTGGTGGCACTGCTGCAGGTCTGGCAGCCCAAGGAGACCTATGTCTTCGATCATGAAACGCACACCGGCTCAAAGCAGCAGCACCACTATACTGTTGCTGAGGTCTTGCGCGCCTGGTCTCCCTATCTGGCTTTGACTGTGATGGTTCTGTTGTGGGGTATCCCTTCCATCAAGGCCGAACTGGATAAAAGCAAAGTTGTGATTACTGTTGCCGGTCTCGATAGCATGATTGTTAAAAAGGTTTCCAAGCCCGAGGATGGTCTGAATAAAATTGCCGCCGTAGCAGCTGAGGCTGACAAGCTGCTGGTAACGCTCCCTGTGACTGAGCCGAAGCTGGCCGGGGTCATCACCATGCTGAATGAGCTGAAGGGACTGGAAGAGAAGTTCCTGCCGATCGAGCAGAGCCTGGCCGGCAAGGGAGCCGTGCTTACCGATGAACGTAATGCCGGGTTCAATGCCATTGCCAAGAAGAGTGCCGATATCCAGAAGCTGGTCAAGGATGACCTGGAAAAGAACAAAGTAACCGCCAAAGATCAATTCAAGCCTTTGGGCAAAGCAACCGCCGATCAACTGCCGATCAAACTGCCTGCTAAATACAACTTCAACTTCATGTCCGCCGCCGGTACCGCCATCCTGATCGCCGCCTTCCTCTCTGCGCTGCTGTGTGGTGTCGGTTTCGGTGATGTGATCAAGCTGGGCGGAAAGACCCTCTATGACATGCGCTTCCCAGCCATCACCGTGGCTTCAGTGCTCGGCCTGGCCTATGTCATGAACGCCTCCGGCATGACCAACTGCCTCGGTCTGGTCTTCACCAAAACCGGCCACTGGTTCCCGTTCATCGCCCCGTTCCTGGGCTGGCTGGGGGTCTTCCTGACCGGTTCCGACACCTCCAGCAACGTCCTTTTCGGCGGCCTGCAGAAGGCCACCGCCGAACAGCTCGGCCTCAACCCGATCCTGATGGGTGCTGCCAATACCAGCGGCGGCGTCATGGGCAAGATGATCTCCCCCCAATCGTTGGCCGTAGCAACCGCCGCCTGCGGTATGGTCGGCGAGGAGGGCACCCTGTTCCGCTTCACCCTCAAGCACTCCATCTTCCTGACGGTCATTGTCGGCATTATAGTTTATTTGCAGGCCTATTACCTGCAATGGATGATCCCATAGCGGGGAACGGGGAAACGTCATTATTCCGCTCTGGCGGCGTAAGTCTTCGAAATCGGTTGTGCGGCGTAGCACTGCTACGCCTCCGCCCGATTCCTCGACAGCCTTGCCAGAACGAAAAACTGAGCGTTTCCGGAGTAGATTAATTTAAAGCTCAAACAACAGGAGCATGCCGTGATCCATACAACTAATCCTGCTGATATAGCCCGACTGCCGGAAGCCTATCGCGCCTTTTACCACGAGTGCATCGAGTTCATCGCGGAATCACAGATGTTCTGCGATCCGATCAGTACCCTGGCCTACGGTACCGACGCGAGTGTGTACCGTCTGATCCCCAAGATCGTCATCAAGGTCAGCTGCGCTGATGAGATGTCACGTATCATCAGGCTCGCCGGCTCTGCCGGGATCGCCGTCACCTTCCGGGCTGCCGGCACCAGTCTTTCCGGCCAGGCGGTGACTGATTCTGTCCTGCTGGTGATGTCCGGCGGCTGGGGAAACTGCGTCATTTCAGACAACGGCGATTCCATCACGCTGGGACCTGCCATCCTGGGCGCAGAGGCCAATGCCTATCTGAAACCCTATGACCGCAAGATCGGCCCGGACCCGGCTTCGATCAACCATGCCATGATCGGCGGCATCGCCGCCAACAATGCCAGCGGCATGTGCTGCGGCACGACCGACAACAGCTACAAGACCGTCACGGACATGAAGATCATCTTCCATGACGGCAGCCTGCTGGACACGTCCGACCCGGCCTCCCGTGCAGCGTTCCTGGCCGGTCACCGCGACCTGGTTGCAACGGTGGAGAACATCCGCGACGAGATCGCTGCCGACAGCGCCCTGTCTGAGCTGATCGCCCGCAAATACAAGATCAAGAACACTACCGGTTACGGCATCAACTCGTTTATCGACCATAGGGACCCGATCGACATCATCAAGCACCTGATGATCGGGTCCGAAGGGACGCTGGGCTTTATTGCCGATATCACTTTCCGTACCATCGTGGAGCATGCCCATAAGGCCTCGGCCCTGATTTTCTTTCCTGACATGGCCGGCGCCTGCCACGGGGTTATGCAGCTGGACCGCACGGTAGTCTCGGCGGCCGAACTGATGGACCGGATCTCTCTGCGCGCCGTGGAGGAAAAACCGGGTATGCCTGAATACCTGAAAACCCTTGATGAAGACGTCACGGCCCTGCTGGTGGAGGTGCGCGGAGAAAACCACGCCGAGCTGGACGGTAAGGTCGAGCTGCTCAAACAGCGCCTGGACGGTCTTCCGACCGTCTTCCCGATCAGTTTTACGGACGTCAAGGCCGAATACGAGGCGCTCTGGAACATCCGCAAGGGGCTGTTCCCGGCTGTCGGCAATGTGCGGCGCATCGGGACCTCGGTCATCATCGAGGACATCGCCTTCCCGCTGGAGAGACTGTCCGAAGCAACGGTCGAGCTGCGCAGAATGATGATCAAAAACGGCTACGGCGATGCGATCATCTTCGGCCATGCACTGGACGGCAACCTGCACTTCGTGCTGACCCCCGATTTCACCAAGCAGGCGGAGGTCGATCAGTATGACCGGTTCATGCAGGAAGTCTGCAGCATGGTCGTGGAAACCTACGGCGGCGCCCTGAAGGCTGAACATGGCACCGGCCGCAACATGGCTCCCTTTGTCGAGATGGAATGGGGTGCCACGGCCTACTCCTGATGAAGTGCATCAAGCAGGCCTTTGACCCGCACAACCTGATCAACCCCGGTGTACTGATCAACGACAACCCGGCCGTATATCTGGAGAACCTCAAACACATGCCGCCGGCGCATGAGAAGATCGACAAGTGTATTGAATGCGGTTTCTGCGAGATCATGTGCCCCTCGAAGCATCTGACCTCCACACCGCGGCAGCGCATTACGGCTCAGCGGCAGATCGCCGGGCTGCGCCATTCCGGAGCCGACACGAGCCAGCTGAAGCGCCTTGAGCAGGATTATGACTACTGGGGTGAAAACACCTGTGCTACCGATGGGCTCTGCGCCACGACCTGCCCGGTTGCAATCAACACCGGCGATTACACCAAGCTTTTGCGCAACCAGAAGCACGGTACGCAGGCCAATGCCGTTGCCAACTATGTCGGTCGACATTTCGCCGGCACGACCGCCCTGATACGCAGCGGGCTGAGCCTGGCCGACCTGCTGCACCGAACGCTCGGCACATCGGTCATGCTGCGCGTGACCGGCACAGCCCGGGAATTGTCAGGGCAGCGGATACCGCTCTGGACCCCCTGGATGCCGCAGCGCGGTACACGGCCATGTCCGTCGCATCAGCACACGGCTGCCAAAAAGCCGAAGGTGGTCTATTTCCCCAGCTGTTCCAGCAGGACCATGGGACCGGCGCAGGGGGACCCTGATCAGCGCGCCCTTAATCAGGCGGTGCTGTCACTTCTGGAAAAGGCCGGATTCGAGGTGATACTGCCGGCTGATATGGACAGCCTCTGCTGCGGCATGGCCTTTGACAGCAAAGGCTTTTTCGAGGCGGCCGAGACCAAGAGCCGTGAACTGGAAAAGGCACTGCTGGTCAGCAGTAATAACGGCCAGTACCCGGTGCTGTGTGATACCAGCCCCTGTCTGTTCCGCATGCGGCAGACCCTGGACAAGAAACTGAAGCTGTATGAGCCGGTCGAGTTCATCCACGACTTTCTCATGCAGCGCCTGATCTTCACCAAGGCGCCCGAAACCGTCGCAATCCACGTTACCTGCAGTTCCACCAAGATGCTGCTGGCCGAAAAGTTCAAGGCCGTGGCCCTGGCCTGCGTTGAAAAGATCGTCACGCCGACCAAGGTGACCTGCTGCGGTTTTGCGGGCAGCAAGGGCTTCGATACACCGGAACTGACCGCCGCCGCCCTGGCGCAATTGAAGCCTTCCCTGCCGGCCGACTGCAGGTCCGGCTATTCCAACAGCCGTCCCTGTGAAATCGGCCTGTCGCAGCACGGCGGCATCAACTATCAGTCCATCGTCTATCTGGTGGACCGCTGTACAACCCGCAGAAACCTTGATATCCGTGAAGAGGTGCTGCTGGAGACAACAAACTGGGTTTGACGCAATCAGCCGGTCGGCTGCCGCAGGTAAAAAAACGTGCACCTGTCCAGGGTGCCGGCAAAATGCATGCCCGGATAAAAACCGATACAAAACACCGTTTTTGTGTTAAGGATGCTGTATACGCAATAAAAAAACACATACGAAGGAAACGTCATGAATATCCACGAATACCAGGCAAAAGCGATTCTGCGGGAATTCGGCGTGCCGGTACCCGACGGACATGTCTGTTACAACAGCGCCGGTGCAAGGGAATGGGCCAAGCGCCTGGGTGAAGGCCCCTGGGTGGTCAAGGCCCAGATCCACGCCGGCGGACGCGGCAAGGGGGGCGGCGTCAAGCTGGCCCGCACCTCGGAAGAGGTTCGCCTGATAACCCGCGAGATGCTCGGCATGACCCTGCGCACCCACCAGACCGGCCCGGAAGGCAAACTGGTCACCCGGGTGCTGGTGGAGAACGGCTGCAACATCGCCAACGAACTGTACGTCAGTCTGGTGGTTGACCGCGGCACATCCAAGGTCACCGTCATGGCCTCCACCGAAGGGGGGATGGACATCGAAGAGGTGGCTGCCACAACCCCGGAGAAGATCTTCACCGAAACCATCGACCCCCTGGTCGGGCTGACCGCCTTCCAGTGCCGCAAGATCGCCTTCAGCCTGGGGCTGGGCGGAAAACTGGTCAACAGGGCGGTTACGGTGCTGCAGGGGCTCTACAAGACCTTCATCGCCTGCGACTGCTCCATGCTGGAGATCAACCCGCTGGTGATCACCGCCGAGGACAACCTGATCTGCCTGGACGCCAAATTCGGCTTCGACGACAACGCCGTCTTCCGCCACCCCAAGCTGAGTGACATGCGCGACTACGACGAAGAGGACCCCAATGAGATCGAGGCGTCGCAGCATGACCTCTCCTACATCTCGCTCTCCGGCGACATCGGCTGCCTGGTCAACGGCGCCGGACTGGCCATGGCCACCATGGATATCATCAAGCACTATGGCGGCGACCCGGCCAACTTTCTGGATGTGGGGGGCGGGGCCACCATCGAGCGGGTCACCGAGGCCTTCAAGCTGATCCTCTCCGACAAAAACGTCAAAGGCATCCTGGTCAACATCTTCGGCGGTATCATGAAGTGCGACATCATCGCCACCGGCGTCGTGGAAGCTGCCAAGCAGGTCTCCCTGCAGGTGCCGCTGGTTGTCCGCCTGGAAGGGACCAACGTGGCCCGGGGCAAGGAGATCCTGGCAGAGAGCGGTCTGGATATCGTCGCCGCCGACGGCATGGCCGACGCGGCCCAGAAAATCGTCGCTGCGGTCAAAGGAGTCAACCCATGAGCATCCTGATCAATAAAAACACCCGGGTCATCACCCAGGGGATCACCGGCGCCACCGGCCTGTTTCACGCCCAGGGAGCTCGTGACTACGGCACCCTGATGGTCGGCGGCGTAACCCCAGGCAAGGGAGGCAGCAGCATCGACGGATTTCCGGTCTTCGATACAGTCAAGGATGCCGTCGAAAAGACCGGCGCCACCGCCTCGGTTATCTACGTTCCACCACCCTTTGCCGCCGATTCGATCATGGAGGCGGTAGATGCCGGCATCGAACTGGTCTGCTGCATCACCGAGGGTATCCCGGTTCTGGACATGGTCAAGGTCAAGCAGTACATGAAGGGAAGAAAGACCCGCCTGGTCGGTCCCAACTGTCCCGGTGTGATCACCCCCGGAGAGTGCAAGATCGGCATCATGCCCGGTTATATCCACAAACCGGGCAAGGTCGGGGTCGTTTCCCGCTCCGGCACCCTGACCTACGAAGCGGTCTGGCAGTTGACCTGTCTCGGTCTGGGCCAGTCCACCTGCGTCGGCATCGGCGGTGATCCGGTCAACGGCACCAACCACCTGGATGTCCTGCGATTATTCGAGGCGGATCCGGACACCGAAGCGGTGATCATGATCGGCGAGATCGGCGGAACTTCCGAGGAAGAGGGTGCCTGGTTTGTCAAGGAGCACATGACCAAGCCGGTGGCGGCCTACATCGCCGGTATCACTGCACCTCCCGGCAAACGCATGGGCCATGCCGGCGCGATCATCTCCGGAGGCAAGGGTACCGCAACGGAAAAGGTGGCGGTACTCAGAGAATGTGGAATCAGCGTGGCTGCAAGTCCTGCCGAGATGGCCCAGGCGCTGTTGAAAATCTATAAGCCGTAGGCTTGGTGTTAGGTCAGCGGGAGAGCGGTCAAATCGAAAATATGAGTGCTGGACGGGTACATACTGCCATGTGTGCTCCTTTTAGTGCGTTAGAATTGGTTTTATGGGCAGGTGCGGCTGAAAACCGATTCTTAACGCGTTTATTTCGTTTATCAGGTGCGGCCGGGGGATGTTCTTCCCCGGCCTGTTGTATTGATAGACGAATCTGAAGGAGCGGTTCATACTGTATTTATAGACGCTTGCTCAGGTTATGGCGACCGTCGATATCAAAGATTTGGGTAATTTTAAACGCGTGTCCCACACGAGGTAGACTGGCATGGCAAAAACAATTTTTATCGCGGCCACCGGGCAGAACTGCGGAAAAACCACCACCAGCATCGGCTTGATGCATCAGGCTCAAAAAAAATACGGCAGGGTTGGTTTTATGAAACCGTTGGGCCCGAAACCGGCCACGTTTCAGCGCTGTACGGTAGACAAGGATGCCGCCCTGATGGCACAGGTCTTTGGACTGGAAAAAGATCTGCGCTGGATGTCACCGGTTGTGGTTCATCCCGACACTACCCGCAAAGTGGTCGATGGGGAAATCTCCCCGCTGGATCTTCATGAACGCATCCTGCGGGCCTATGCCGAACTGGAAAAAAGGTGTGATTTCATCATCATTGAAGGTTCAGGCCACCCCGGGGTCGGATCGGTGATGAAGACCTCCAATGCCCGCATCGCACGGATGCTGAACGCACCGGTGTTGATGGTGACGGGGGGCGGTCTGGGAAATGTTGTTGACAAGATCTGTATGGGGCTGGCCCTGTTTGAGAAGGAAGGGGTCGAGGTCAGGGCTGTCCTTGCCAATAAACTTATCCCGGAAAAAAGGGATCGTACCCTGGACTACCTGACCCGTGCCCTGGCTGATGAGCAGATGAAGGTGATCGGCGGGGTGGACTATCACCCGGTCCTGGCCAATCCTACCCTGCGGAGAATTTCCAAGCTGCTGGAACTGCCGATCCAGGGAAACCGTCGTGATATAAGCCGGATCATCCATCATGTCCAGATCGGTGCCGCATCGACCCAGCGCGTGACCGAGATGATTCATGAATCGACACTGCTGATCGTCACCAGCAGCCGCGACGAGTTGCTGGTGACCCTGGCCAATCTGTACCGGATACCGGCCTATCGTTCCCGGATCGTCGGCCTGGTGATCCCCGGAGTCGCTCCGGTCAGCACCA
This sequence comes from Geobacteraceae bacterium, assembly GCA_016720395.1. Taxonomy (GTDB): domain Bacteria; phylum Desulfobacterota; class Desulfuromonadia; order Geobacterales; family Pseudopelobacteraceae; genus CAIPTY01. Next base: position 133,688 of record JADKKR010000003.1, read on the forward strand.
TCACCCAGATGATCCTCGACCGCAGCAGGATCCCCTACATGCGGGCCGAAAAACATACCACCGCCGAACTGTACCGCATCATCACCGAGGATGTCTCCAAGATCACCGCCGAAGATACAGAAAAGCTGGGTCTGATCCGCAGCCTGGCCGAGTCGCATATCGATTTCGACCTTCTTGATGGACTCTTTTAGGCTCAAGGCTCTTCAAGATCCTTGACAGCCTAATGAAAATAGTTTCTATTTAAAACATGTTGTTTTCAGATCAACATAGCCGCAATCCGCGACCTCTGACCCGTCACGCCTGTAGGTACATTACATCCCTGGCGCTGACCCTCCTGCTGGTCTTCTCGATCCTGTCCGGCAGTCTGCACCACCATGATGACGGGCAGGATCACCGTGACTGCCCGGTCTGCGTTGCCGCGCATCATCATCCGGCTCTCGCGCCGCACGCCCCGGCCTACGCCCCCCCCCTGCCGGAGATTACTGCAACCTGTTATTACACCACCGTTCCCGGCTTCTGTTCCGCTCTCCGCATCACCTCACACAGTCGCGCTCCTCCTGCCTGAACCTCACCTGACAACCTGAACAGATACCACCCAGGTTCACACATATCGCGTTTCACGCGACACAGGAGGAGTGCATGCGCACATCTATTCTTGCGGCCCTGCTCGGGGCTGCGCTGATGCCGTTTTCCGCCATGGCGGATGACCTTGATTTACGCCTTAAAAAACTGGACAGCGAGGTCTCGCGTCAGGCCGAGACTATCATCAACCAGCAGAAAGCCATCGAAGAGCTCAAGGACTCACTGAAAAACCGTCCGGCTGCCGAACCGGCGTTAACGGTCGACAGTTCCTCAAAGACATCCGGATTCTTCGGCGGCTCCCTGATGAACAACCCCTATATCTCGGTCATCCTGGATGCCAAGGGGTACGTCTCCAACCTGAAGAACGGACAGCTGGCCGGTCGGGGCGTTCCCGGCTACACGACGGAAGGGACCGGCCTGCGTAACGGTTTCAATGTCGATGCCGCTGAGCTGCTGATCTTTGCCCCGGTCGATCCCTATTTCAACCTCTACACCAACATCCCGGTCACTGATTCCGGCGCGTTCCTTGAGGAGGCGTATGTCGTGACGACCGGCCTGCCGGCAGGTCTGCAGGTCAAGGGTGGGCGTTTCAAGAGCAACGCCAGCCGCCTCAACAGCCAGCACCCCCATGCCTGGGCTTTTGCCGAACTGCCGCTGGCCTACCGCTCCTTTCTGGGACCGGAGGCCCTGGGCGGTGATAACGGCGTGCAGCTGACCTGGCTGCCGTCGCTGCCCTTCTACTCCCTGCTGGGTTTTGAGGTCCTGCAGGGTGCCAATCCGCTGCTGTTCGGTGATGACGACAATCTCGGCCCGCACGCTTTCAGCGCCTATGCCCGGGCCTCCTTTGATACGTCCGACGATTCGAGCCTGTACCTCTCTCCCTGGGTCATGTTCGGCTCCACCAGGACCACCGGCATCCTGCCCGCTGATGACGTCACCGGCAACAGCTTCGATCTGCGCGGCAACAGTGCCCTGTACGGCATCGAAGCGCTCTGGAAATGGAAGTCAGGCCGTCAGAAACTGACCCTCCAGGGTGAGTATCTGTATCTGGTGCAGAACGGGGAGCTGAGCGAGATCGACGCAGCCGGAAGCTCAGTGAAACTCGAGGCGCTCAAACGTCACCAGGACGGCGCCTACCTGCAGGCCGTGTATCATCTGGACCGCTTCGGGATCGGCGCACGCTATGACCGCATGGAAATTTTCTCGGATACCTTTGAACGTTCAGGTGCCAACCAGTCCTTCGGCGGAAAACCCTGGCGGGTCAGCGCCATGACGGAGTACCACTTCACCGAGTTCAGCCGTGTCCGCGCCCAGTTCAACCATGACCGCTCGGACCGCGACGGCCGGGTCAACAACGAAGGAATCCTGCAGTTCACATTTACTATCGGTGCCCACGGGGCGCACGCTTTCTAGGGGGAGTCATGCAACGAATACTGATACTGCTTTCCGTGATACTCCTACTCTCATCGCCTGCCTGTGCGGCGGTCAAGGTCGTGGCGACCCTGCCCTGGATCGGCAGCCTGGCAAAAGAGATCGGCGGGGATAAGGTCGATGTCACCACGCTGGTCAAGGTCTCCCAGGACCCGCACTCCATCGAGGCTAAACCTTCCATGATCGCCGCCACACGCCGGGCCGATATCCTGATGTACAACGGCCTTGACCTGGAGATCGGCTACCTGCCGATCCTGATGGAATCGGCCAGGAACCCGGTCATCAACCCCGGCAATCCCGGCAATTTCAACTGCTCGGCATATGTGACCGCCCTGGAAATACCGACCTCAACCGGTCGCGAAAACGGTGATGTCCACCCCCTGGGCAATCCCCACTACCATCTCTCCCCGGCGAATATGAAGAAGATTGCGGTCGGCATGGGTGAGCGTCTTGGGAAGGCAGACCCGGTACATGCCGGTTTCTACCGTGGTAATGCTGCCCGCTTCAGCACGCAGGTCGACCGGAAAATGAAGGAATGGCAGGGAAGCCGGCTGAAAGGGAAGCAGTTTGTATCACAACACAGGTTTTTCGAATACCTGGCAGCAGAATTCGGATTCAGTATTGTCGGGTATCTGGAAGACAAGCCGGGCATCCCACCGGGCAGTGCGCATGTTCAGTCGCTCATCGCCGGTATGGTCAAACAGAAACCGCATGCAATTCTGAGCACCTCATATCACGACCAGAAACCCGCGCGGTTCGTATCATCTAAAACCGGTGTCCGGACGGTCACCGTCCCCCATGACGTGGGGGCCGGCGGCAGCAGGGACTGGTTCTGGCTGATGGATGCCGTAATCGCGTCACTGGAGTAACCGGTATGGAAACGATTTCATTCCTGGCCTGGCCGTTGGGGGCCTGCCTACTGCTGATCCTGATCCATACCTGGTTCGGGGTGCATATCCTGCAGCGCGGCATTATCTTTGTCGATCTGGCCCTGGCCCAGTTCATCAGCATCGGTATTGCACTCTCGCTGCTGACCGGTGCCGATCGCATGCTACTGGCGGTCTGCTTCGCCCTTGGCGGAGCGCTGATCATGACCATGACCCGCCGTGTGGCGCGCCATGTCAACGTGGAGGCCTTCATCGGGGTACTGTATATCTTCTCCTTTGCAGTCTGCACCCTGATGCTCGACCGCACGGCCCACGGCATGGAGGAGTTCAAGGCCATCCTGAACGGTAACATCCTCTGGGTGACGCCCCGGACGCTCGCTTCGACCGCCCTGCTGTACGGGGCGGTCGGCCTGCTGCACCTGGGCATGCGCAAGCGCTTCCATGATCTGACGTTTAAGGGGGAAGGGCCGCTCTGGGTGGAGTTTCTCTTCTTTGCCAGCTTTGCGCTGGTACTGGTAAAATCGGTAATGATCGCCGGGATTCTGCAGGTCTTTGCGTTTCTGGTTGTGCCGGCCCTTGCGGGCCGGCTGTTTTTCCGCAGCACCGGTCAGGTCCTGCTGGCAGGGTGGCTTGTCGGCACTCTGGTGAGCAGCGGCGGCATTGCCGTGTCGCACCTGATGGACCTGCCCACCGCTCCGGTTATTGTTGCCGGACTGGCGGTCCTCTTTTTTGTAATGTTGCTGGTCAGAATGATGGTGCTCCGAAATGCAGCAGATAGAAATTATTAAATTTCTTGACAACAATCATCTGCATAATGATTATATGCCACAATGACAACCTTGAAGACCCATACAACAAGCCGTAAACACCGGCGTTTCATCGCTGCGGTCATGGCGTTTATCTATCTTCTGATCATGCTGATGCCGCTTGCGTCGCTTGCCATGAACTCAAAAAGTGTTGTCCATGCAGTGACCGGTGAGTGCTCGGGGGACTGTAACATCTGTGGCTGTTCTCCGGCCAGCAGGGCCGACAATACCTGTTGTTGTGCCCGCAAAAAACAGCAGCAGGCCGCAGCGGCACAGTTGTCAGATAAAGATTGCTGTTCGTCAAAGAAACCTGTAGCTGCAGCAGGTGTTGCCAAAGGTGACTGCTGTGATACTTCCCAACCGGCACAGCTTGTTGTTGCCGAAAACGACTGCTGCGCAAGCGGTGGTTCGCCATCCCGTGATGAGAAAACTCCTGATTCCGGCCAGAAGGTATCCGGTGAGAAATCGGACGTCGTCCTAAAGTGCGGCTGCCCCTGCGGTAAAAGCAAGCTGCCAACCCTGGCAGGCCCCGGTTCGACAGAACTGCTGCCCTACATCTGCGCTGAAAGGTTAATTCCCCTCTACGAAGCCACACGGTATTCCCTCCTTCCACAACACATGGCCTCCCGTCATGCCGAGCCACCCGACCCTCCCCCAAAACAACCGCTTTTTTCCTGACGACACACCTACACACCACATAACTTGAACGCGGGGCAGATCTCCGCACTCAGGAATAGTGCAGAGACCTGTCGCGAGAGGAGTTTCGCGTATGGATTTTTCCGAGCTTCGGGCTGCGAGTTCCAAGCCGCCCCGAAAACAGCTCACGCTGGACCGTAAGGATTTTCCGCTTACTGTCCGGTATGGTGAAACTGTGTATGTCCTCGTCGTAACCAAAAGTGAAAAACTGCTGCTCCAGAAACCTCTGGAGTAGCCCAGCCAGCACGCCAGTGTGACGCTGCGGACCTACCCGCAGCGTCATGCAAGCCAGCCAGCCGAACTGATCCCCTGATGGGGACGTTCGGCTTTTTTTGTTTTGAGTCCGCATCTGAAACGGTTGCCATTATCAGATGCCGGATGACAATCACCGGACACTATTTAATATGGAGACAAATAATGAACACAATAACTTTGAGCGCATTACTTATATCCTTTTTCATCGCAACAAATGTCATGGCGACTGAAAGCAAGGAACAGAAACAGCAACTCGACGACGTTGTGGTTACCGCCACCAGGACCGAGCGCAAGACAGACGAGGTCGCGGCCGGGATCAGCACTGTCAGCCGGGAAGATATCAAGAACTCACGAATGTTTGGAATCAAGGAGGGACTTACCGGATTGGCCGGCGTGCAGTCTGAATCAAAGAACGGCGGCTATGATTCCCGCCTGATCATACGCGGAGCCGGCCTCAAGGCACAGTACGGTGTGCGGGAGATCATGGTGCTGCTGGACGGTGTCCCGATCACCGACCCTGACGGAATGACCCGCTTCGATTTCGTGGATACGCAACAGGTTGATCGCATCGATGTCGTCAAGGGTCCTAATTCGACCCTGTATGGAGCTAACGCCGCCGGCGGGGTGGTGAATATCCTGACCAAGAGCCCGTTTGAGGAGATCAACAGCCTTAAGTTCGGTTACGGTGACAACAACACCCAGATATACAACCTTATGTCTACACTCAAAACCGGAGATGACACCGCAGTGTCCTTGTCAGCCACCCGCAAAAGTACCGACGGATGGAGACAATGGAACAAATTCGACAGTACACAGGTCGGGATCAAGGGCGCTCACATGTTGAGCAGCAAGTCCAGCCTGGAGCTGAGCCTGAGCTACACGAACGCCAACATACAGCTTCCGGGGACTCTTACAAAGGCGGCCTTCGAATCTGACAGCACCCAGCTCACCTCGGAGCCGTGGAAACATTCCGGACGGTACAGCAAAATTTATAGCACCAGCATGAAACTGGAGTCAGAGATCGGGGATTTCAAGCTGAAACCGGTTGTCTATTACCAGAACTGGCAACACTTTCACCCCGTAACCGGTCTGATAAATGACGGCGGGGCCGAGATATACGGCACCGATATACAGGGTGACTGGAATCACAGTATTTTTGGCGCTTCAGGTACGCTTACTACCGGTATTGCCGGACAGATGGATACGCCGAAGGGCAACAAGTACGCCTACCGTGATGTGATAACGATTCCAAGCGGCCGTATTACGTCGACGCTGTCTGATGCTATCGGAGCGGAGGCATCGAGAAGTGACGACAGCATTTCAAAATGGGGTGTCTATGTTCAGGAGTCCATTCGACCGGTCAAGTCATTGATCATTGATGCCGGCATCCGTCTGGACCAGGTGTTTTTCGATCTTTCTTCCGAAAACTATCTGAGTTTTGATTACGCGACCGGACGATACAGGACCGACCGTCGCACCACGAATGTCAATAAGGAGTATACCCAGGTCAGTCCCCGTTTTGGAGCGGTCTACAAGATAAACGATGTGTACAGCCTCTATGGAACGGTATCAACCGGATTCCAGACGCCGCAATCCTCCGAACTGGAGAAAAATCAGAATCTGAACCCGGTCAAGACGCTCAACTATGAGACCGGTGCCCGTGCCCGCTTTGAAGGTGGACACAGTGTCGACCTCTCACTGTTCTATATGGATGTCAAGGACGAAGTCGTTTTGAGCTATCTGGTGGGTGGCGAGACAACTTACAACAATGCCGGTTCGACAACTAAAAAAGGGATTGAACTGTCCGCAAAATACCAGGTTATTCAAGGTCTTTTTGTCGGAGGTACCTATACGTACAGTGATTTCAGGTATGACAAATTCAATGAGCCGATCAATGGCAGCGTATTCAACAGGGATGGAAACCAGCTACCGTATGTACCGGAGCACCAATACAACCTGTATGCCTTTTACAAGCATGCGAGCGGATTCAAGGCAAAGCTGGATACCTACAGCTGGGGAGACTATCAGGTTGATAATGCCAATTCCGGAAAATACAACGGCTACGATTTCCTGACCAATGCCATGGTCGGCTATGAAGACAAACACTGGGACATCACGGTTGATGTCAATAACGTATTCGATAAACATTACGCAATGGAGGTGACAAAAGATTCAATAGGAACAGAGCGCTATCGCCCGGGTGCCCCGGTCTCGTTTTTCGGCAAGATCGCCTACAAGTTTTAGGGGGGCATATGAACGGGAAAACAATCTTCATTTTCATCGCTGCGGTGGCCTTCTTCACTCTTGCAGCCACATACCGCTTTCATGATTCGGCACATGCAATGGGTATGATCAAAAAAGGTGGCGGTATGGCGCGTCATCCCGCTTTGCTGGACAAGGACAGGGATAGCTACGTGATGATTGCAACGGCCGGGGTACTGCCGCCGTATAAAGGTAATGCCCGGGTAGTGCTGGAAGGGGACCCTACCCTTACAGCGACATTTCATAACTCGGAAGTACCCTTTGATCTGGGGGTGTTTCGACATCCAGCGTTCCGGGACAACATCTATTATGATCTGCGACCGAAGGACCGGATTGCACTCTGGGTAAAGATTAAACGACGGCAGGAGCCTGCCGTCGCCACGATTCAGCAGGGTGGCCGTGAAACAGAACCGCTCTGTCCACAGTGTGAGCCCGATGACAAGACGCTGGGTGCCGAAAAAAAAGCTTCTGTCGGACAAATGGCGGGTTCTGAGCTGAAACATCATGAAAAAGAAAATATTTCGGGTCAGACCTCGTCGTTGCAAGACAATCGCCAGCCCGCCAAGGCCGGCCTTGGAAACAGATGGGAGAAAAAGGCAGCGGGGGCACTGCCGGCTAAAGGACCGGCAGTGGCATTCTATGATGTCGCCACCAAGGAGCCGCTTCTGAGGATACCCATCCGGTTCACCGGCGATAAAGGAGGTGGCGCAGATGAGCATTGAAGCCACCAAACAGGGGTTCATGAGCAGGCACCGGACACTGATCATGATCATATCCCTGGTTCTGTTCCTGCCGCCACTGGCTTTTATCTTTCAGGTCACCACCGGTGACGGCGACTTTTGCGGTACCTGGTGTCCGCGCATGTTTTTCGCCATTCGCAAAGGTGCCGGTATGGGTGAGATCATCGGCGGTGTCATGCGGGCATTTATGGGAGTCGCACTTGTCGTTGCGGCCTTGATCTCCACATTCTTTCTGGGCCGATACTGGTGCAGCCATCTTTGTCCTATTGGCGGTGCGGGTGAATTGGGAAGCAAGCTTGTTCCGGAAAAACTCAAGATTGATTATGCGTCTATCCCGGCGGCTCCGGTCCGCTACGGTTACATGGCCGTCTATCTGGCCGCACCGTTGCTGGGTCTGGGAAGCCTCTGCTGTAACTACTGCAACTTTGCCGCTGTTCCGCGCCTGTTCGGGGCCGCATTTGTCCAGGCCGACATGATGTACTTCTTCCGGGCCTACGGTGTCATCAATCTGGCCCTCTTCATCTTGCTGGCGGTTGTGGCAAAAGGCGGTCGGGCCTATTGCAATTTCCTTTGTCCGGTTGGCGCATTGGATGCTGTTTCAAGCCGTTTAGGCATGAAGTTCGGCAAGCGGATGAACGTGGTGGCACATCGCTGTAACGGTTGTGGGAAATGCAGTGATGTCTGCCCGACCTGGGCCATCAACATCGATTCTACGGCCAGAATAGATCAGCTTTCATGCATGCCCTGCCACCAATGCGTAACCGCCTGTCCGGAAGGAGCTATCTGCTATGGAAAAACTGCGTAGTTCACTGGCATTCGGTGCCGTCGGCATTGCCGGAGGGGTTGCCGGCATGTCCACTACCGCCGGAATGTGCGCCGGCGGCGCCTGCCCGACCTGTTTGCGCTGTGCCGGGATGGGGATGGTCCTTGTTGCGGTTGCACTCTGGAAAAAAAGGAAAGGAGTAACATCTGATGGATTGGCTCAAAGCAGCAATTGATTACGGCATCATTGGCTTCCTGATTGTGATGAGTATGGTCGCAGTCGGGGTCGCCCTGGAACGCAGGAATTTCTACCGCAAGCTTAATGTGAGCAGCTTTGGGAATAAGAAGGAACTGGAGCTTGCACTGACCCGCAAGCTGCATATCATTGCAACCGTTGGCAGTAACGCCCCGTATATCGGATTACTGGGAACGGTGCTCGGGATCATGCTGACCTTCTCCACCATGGGGGAGCAGGGTTTTATGGATGCGAGCAAGATCATGGTCGGCCTGGCCCTGGCGCTTAAAGCCACTGCCATAGGCCTTGTTGTAGCCATACCTGCGGTGACATCCTATAACTTTCTGGTTCGCCAGGCCAAGGAGCTGATTCTGACATGGGAGATCGCGAATGGACGAGAAAGAATTTAGCGTCATAAATGTCATACCGTTCATTGACATCATGCTGGTACTTTTGACGATCGTATTGACAACCTCCACGTTCATTGCACGGGGTGCCATCCCGCTGGAATTGCCAAAATCGTCACCAACCCGCACGGAATCGCTTAAGGGCCACACCATCGAGATCGATAAAAGCGGCAAAATGTTTCTGAACGGCCGTCTGCTCTCTCTAATCGACCTCAATAAAGAACTGTGCAGGGTCGACCGCAGTTCTCCCGTGCTGATCCGTGCCGACCGGGAACTTGTGCTGCAAACCTTTGTGGATGTCATGGATAGTGTCAAGGGTCTGGGGTTTCGCAAGGTCAGCCTGCAGACAGAGTCACGGTCATGAATGAACAGGTCAGATATTTCGGTCTGTCAGCGGGGGTGCATGCGGCTCTCTGCGTGTTGCTGGTTGCAGCCACGTCAGGGGTGGTAAACCGCACGCACGTGGAGACCATCGATTTCAGCCTCAACGATTCTCCACCCTTCTGTGAGCAGCCACAGGAAAAACGGTCACAACCAGCTGTGCCGAACCGCCCTCAAGCGATGCCTGAACCGGTCAGGCCGGCTGCTCTGGAAACATCGCAACCGGCAGCAATGGTTACCGACAAACCGGCCGCGATTGAGCCGGCCCCTCAACCTGCGCCTGCTGCAGTTCAAGCAGCGGGACGGCCGGTCGAGGCCGGTATTGCCTCCGGCACCACGGTATCTGCCGTCACCGGCGTGAGGCCGCAATCTGTTTCATCTGTCAGCAGTAATCCAACAGGTGAAAGCAGTGTCGAACAGGTCAGAAAGAAGTATCTTAAAGAGCATTTCAATTATATCCGGGACCTGATTGTAAAACGATTGGCCTATCCACCCATCGCCCGGAGGATGGAGTGGAGTGGCAAGGTAATCCTGGCATTTGTGGTGGCTGAGGACGGAGGGGTAAGCTCCGTTCGTGTCAAGGAGAGCAGCGGATACCCTCTCCTGGATAACAGTGCCGTTGCCACGGTAAAAGATGTTGCGCCATTTCCGCGACCGCCTGTTGCGGCGGAAATTATCATGCCTGTTCATTTCAGGCTGCAATAACGCAGATGGATTGACGTATCACTAGAAACATGTGGTAGTCAGCGGGGGCTTTTCTGTATATCGAAAAAGCCGGCACGGGAACCAGTCCCGTACCGGCTTTTTTTCAGAATTGGTGCTGATTTTGCTTATGCATTATAACGCATTTCAGCAATCCGGTCAGGCCAGGAGCCCCGGCCGGGGCCCGCGGCGGAAAAGGCCGCCGCCACCCGGGGGGGGGCGCCGCGGGGAGGACCCAAGGGAGGTTTGGGGGGGAAAAAAAGGATAATAAAAAAAGGAAGAAGGAGGGAAAAAATTTTGTGGGGGTTTGGGGGGGGGGGGGGGGTTGGGGTTGGGGGGCGGGGGCCCCGCCGGCCCCGGGGGGGGGGGATCTTGGGGGCCGGGGGGGGGGGGGGGGGGGGGACGGGGGGGGGGGGGGGGGGGGGGGGAGTGGGGTGGGGGGGGGTGTAAAAGGGAGGTTGGGTGGGGGGCGAAAACGGGGGGGGGGGGGGGGGGGCGGGGGGGTGTGGGTCAGCTCTGGGGACTGATCACTTGTCGCGAAGTTTGGCGTGGCAGCTGTTGCAGGTTCCCAGAATCTCCCCGAATTTTACAGATAACGTTGCGCCGTCTTTTTTGCCGGCTGCATCAGCCATGGCCAATGCCAATCCGGATATGGCCAGGTTCTTCTCCTTGCCGAATGCTGCCGCAGACGCATCACCCACCTTTTTAGTCTGGGCTGCCAAATCGTTGGCATCCTTGGCCACACCTTCATAATTGCTGTAGGCGATGTTCCTGGTCATGGATTGTACCCAGCCAAGGCGGGCCAACATGACTTTCGTGATCGGTTTTACTTCCTGCTTCGCCTCTTCTGCTGCAAAAGCTGTTGCTGAGACGGTTGTCAGTACGAGTGCGGCCAACAGGCTGAATCTGAGGTGTTTTTTCATCTTTAGGACTCCTTTTGAAAGTAAAGTTACGAGACTACATAAGCAATATTGATTCCATCTACATCTTGCATTCTTTTTCTGAACAACAATGTGCGGTGCTGACCCCAAACAATTGATAGGGGGGACACCAGCCGAGTATACCAGTCAAAAGAGGTACGATGCCGATCAGCCCCCACATGCTACCTGTCGCAGCCAGCGACAGCAGTGCCAGTCCGCCAATGATGCGCAGCCCGCGATCCAATGTTCCGACATTCTTTTTCATGACGTACCTCCCCGGAGTAAAGTTCCTGTATGCAACTGTACGATGCTTACTTATGTCTGAAGATTATCAGGTTACCGGGAGAGTGTCTGTGACATTGTCACAAAAGGGGGGTCAGTTTGAGAGCAATCCGGAGAGTAGCGAGATTTCATTGCGGGATACATGCACCTCACCACGCTGTTCCAGGTCGCGCAGTAACCGGGTGACCACTTCGCGGGAGGTGCCCAGGTCGTTGGCGACCGTCTGGTGCGTGGCACGCAGGATGCCATCGGCTGATTTTTCGATGAGGTAGTCTCGCAGACGGTCATCCATGCGCCGGAAGGCGATCTCCTCGACCAGTTCCATGATCTCGACCAATCGCTGTCCGAGCAGGGCGTAGATAAAGATGCGCAGTGTTTCATGGCGGGCCATCAGTTGGCGGAAGCTTGCTGCAGGGACAAAAAGGGCCCGGCAGTCCGCCAGAGTTACGGCATTGGCCGGGTAACCCTGGCGGCCGATGATGCAGGATGCGTTGAGGATGCAGGTTTCGCCGGGAACGATCTCGTAAAGCGAGATTTCACGGCCGGATTCAGAGCACTTGTAGACCCGGACACCCCCGGAGAACAGGAACGCGATCCCTTGACAGGCATCACCCTGCCAGTAGATCTGGTGCCCGCGGGGCAGCTGTATGACCTGCCCGGCCGCGACAAAATCGTGCAGCAGTGCCGGGTCGTTTCGAAACAGAGGGAAATGCTCCCGCAGTTCCTGTTCTGTCGCAGCGTCTGTATCCATGAATAATTTTCTCCGGATACTGCTAGCTTTCGATGTTACTGGATGCGCAGCACGATCTTGCCGAAATGCTGGTCCGCTTCCATCATGCGGTGGGCGTCCGCCACCTGGTCGATGGTGAAGACCTTTTCGATGATCGGGACAATCGTCCGGTCGGAGAATTTCGGCAGAGCGCGGCGGGTAAACTCAGTCACGATCTCCGCTTTTTCGGGTACCGGCCGTGAGCGCAGCACGCTGCCGATGATCTGCTGACGCTTGACCATCATCAGGGCCAGGTTCAGCTCGGCCTTGATGCCGCTGGTCACACCGATGACCACCAGCCGGCCTTTATAGCCCAGGGAGTTCATGTTGGGGGCCAGATATTTGGCACCGACATGATCGAGGATCAGATCGACCCCCTTCTTGGCGGTGAACTCCTTGACGACCTCGGTGAAGTCCGGATTCTCGGTGAAGTCATTGACCAGATCGGCCCCCAGTTCCTTGACCCGTGCGATCTTGGAGGGGTGTGCGGTGACGATCAGTTTTGCGTCGGGAGTCAGGGCTTTGGACAGCTGGATCGCCGCGGTGTTGACTCCTCCGCCGCCGCCATGCAGGATGGCGGTCTGCCTGTCCTTCAGTTCTCCGATCATGAAGACGTTCAGAAAAGCGGTGATGTACGATTCACAGACGCAGGCCGCCTCCTCGAAGCTCATGCTCTCCGGAATGGCCATCAGGTGGCCGGCATAGGCCACGGCATATTCGGCATACCCGCCACCGCCCACCAGAGTCATGACCCGCTGGCCGACCTGCCAGCCGCTTACACCGGCTCCCAGTTCTTCGATCACGCCTGCGACCTCCAGTCCGAGGATTTCGGAGTCACCCGGCGGGGGAGGGTACTTGCCTTCCCGCTGTACCAGGTCGGGACGGTTGACCGAGGTTGCGTACACCTTGACAAGCACCTGGCCTTCGCCGGCGACAGGCCGCTCGGCCTCGCCCACCTTGAGAACCTCGACCCCGCCGAAACCTTCCATCAAAACTGCTTTCATAACGATAACCTCCGGATTTGAGTAGTGCAGTATAACCAATTTAAAGCTGGTAAACACAGAGTCACAGCCAAAAGTAGGCGCTTCTATGCGAGGACACTGAGAAAGATAAAAACAATGTGGTTAGAAACGTAATCTAAAACATTAAACTGGCTGATTTATAGAATTTGTATGATTCCTCTGTGCTCTCTGTGTCTCCGTGTTTCAATAGATTGCTATGGATTTGTGTTCATTTTTGTGTGGCCGAATGTACCCAGTTCGCCGCATTTTGTAAACACAAAATGAAACGTCTGCTACTGCTTGATTTATGGGCTGATTTCTGCCATAACAGGCCGGCTTTCAACCTCATTTGCTACGGGATCACACTCATGCATATCATGGTCACCAACGACGACGGCATCCATGCCCCCGGTATCCTGGCGCTGGCAGAAGCCCTGCGGGAACTGGGCACGGTCACCGTTGTCGCACCCGACCGCGAACGGAGCGCTGCCGGACATTCCCTGACCCTGCATTCGCCGCTGAGGGTTTTTGAGCTACGCGCCGGGTTCTTTGCCGTGGACGGCACACCCACCGACTGCGTCAATATGGGCATTCACAGCCTGTTGCCGAGCAGGCCGGACCTGGTGGTGTCGGGGATCAACCACGGCCCCAATCTGGGCGATGATGTGACGTACTCCGGTACGGTGGCGGCTGCCATGGAGGCCAACCTGATGGGCATACCGGCAATTGCGGTCTCGCTGGGGACATTCGAGCGCCACGGACATTTTGACGCCGCCGCGCAGGTGGCGGTCAGGGTTGCGCGTCAGGTGCTGGCCAATGGCCTGCCGGCGGACACCTTTCTGAATGTCAACATTCCTGACTGTCCTGCGGAGGAGATGCAGCCGCCGCTGATCACCCGCCAGGGGACCCGTTCCTTCATCGGCAAGATTGTCGACAAGACCGATCCGCGTGGCCGCAAGTACTACTGGATCGGGAGCGAAGAGCCTGATTTCAATGATGAGCCGGGCACTGATTTTCACGCCCTCAATCGTCGGCATATCTCCATCACCCCGCTGCATCTCGACCTGACCAATTATGAATCCATGAAAATTCTGTCCGGCTGGACGGTTTGACGCGTATGGACATTGTCAGGAACCTTTGGTATATTTCCGCATTCTTACGGGGCCGATAAATGAATTACGAGATTGCCAGAAAAAAGATGGTGCAGGAACAGATTGTGGCCCGGGGAGTCAGTGATCGTCGGGTGATCGATGCCATGCTCAAAATCCCGCGCCATATCTTTGTGCAGGAGGCCTTTGCCCTCCAGGCCTATAACGACACGTCACTGCCGATTGGTGAGAAGCAGACCATCTCCCAGCCCTACATGGTGGCATTGATGACCGAACAGCTTGAGCTGAGGGGCACGGAAAAGGTCCTGGAAATCGGTACCGGCTCGGGCTATCAGACAGCAATCCTGGCCACACTGGCTGACCGGGTCTGTACGGCGGAGCGCATCCGCCCGCTGGCCCTGCGTGCCAGAAAATGCCTCGATTCATTGAGGCTGTTCAACATCATGCTCCGGATCAACGACAGCGAGGACAGTCCGGTCGGCTGGGAGGAGGAAGCTCCTTTCGACGCCATTATCGTGACCGCCGGCGCTCCTGATATTCCGAAGGTACTCACCGATCAGCTTGCAGTCGGCGGCCGGCTGGTGATCCCGGTGGGGAGCGAGGCGGAGCAGGTGCTGGTCAAGATCGTGAAAGGCGCTGACGGAGAGCTTGAAACGGCTTCGTCGGTCGGCTGCCGGTTTGTGCCGCTGATCGGCAGGCAGGGGTGGTGATCACATGTCCGCAGCGGGAAGGGTCTTGGTCCGATCATGAAACAAGATGAAATTCTGGAACATGGTTTTTCAGTGGAAGACCCGCAGATGGATTCCCGGCTCCCGCTCGACGACATCGAAGAACCGCAGGTTTTTCCCGATGACGATGAAGCCGGTGATGCTTCTGCCGAAGCAGAGCTTCCGCTTACCGAACTGGAACACTTTGACGATGCAATCAAGATCTATCTGCGCGATATCCAGCGCACACCGCTTCTGAATGCCGAATCCGAAAGGGAGTTGGCGCAGAAAGTAGAGCAGGGTGATAAGACAGCCCGCAACAGGATGATCGAATCCAATCTGCGGCTGGTAGTCAAGATCGCCAAGCGCTATATCAACCGCGGCCTGCCTTTTCTTGATCTGATCGAGGAGGGCAACCTGGGTCTGATCAAGGCGGTCGAGCGCTTCAGCCTGGCCAAGGAGTGCCGTTTTTCGACCTATGCGACCTGGTGGATCCGGCAATCAATCGAGCGCTCACTGGTCAACCAGTCCCGCACCATTCGCCTGCCGGTTCATGTCTCCGACGATATCAGCCGGATGCTCCGTACGGTTCGCGGATTGTCGCAGGATCTGAGCCGTGAGCCGGGGGTGGATGAGATAGCCGGCGTCATGAACGTCAAGCCCGCGTATGTACGCCGCCTGATGACGCTGCTCCGGCGTACCTGCTCCATGGAAACCCCCATCGGCGACGGCAACGATTATTTCCTGATCGACACCATCGAAGACAATTCGATTGTCTCACCTTCGGTATTACTTGAAAATGTCAACCATTTCGAGACCATATCCCGTCATTTAGACAGGCTTTCCGAGACAGAGCAGAAAATCCTCACGCTCCGTTTCGGCCTGAATGACAGCGAACCGCAGACGCTTGAAGCCATTGGCCTGCTATTTGGCGTCACGCGGGAACGGATCCGCCAGATTGAAGTCAAGGCGCTGGAAAAGCTCAGGAAATCAGCAGAGACATAAGGCTGTTACTGCCATAGTATACTCACGAGAAAGGAAATAACGACAATGGACGAGTTGAAAAACATTATCCGCGATATCCCCGATTTCCCCAAAAAGGGGATCATTTTCAAGGATATTACCACGCTGTTGCAGGATGCCAAGTCATATCAGAAGATGGTCGACCTGCTGTCGCACCGCTATGTGGGGCAGCATATCGACAAGGTGGTTGGTGTCGAGGCCCGCGGATTCATTATCGGTTCGGCCCTGGCTTATAAGCTTGGCGCCGGAATCGTGCTGGTGCGAAAGCCGGGCAAGCTGCCTTCGGAGACCTTCAGCAAAACCTATGATCTGGAGTACGGTACCGACACCCTTGAGATTCACAGGGATTCCATTAAGCCGGGCGAACGCATCCTGATTGCCGATGATCTGCTGGCAACCGGCGGTACGATGTCGGCCGTAGTGGATATGGTCACCAGTATGGGAGGAGAGATTGTGGAGTGCTGTTTCATGGCCGAACTTGATTTCCTCGAAGGACGCAAGAAACTGCCGGAGGGCAAGGTCTTTTCGCTGCTCATATTCTAGCAATATGGGTTGAACCCCGACTCTATCTCTGCTATACACTAAAGCGCATTTTCCATCTGTCCCCGTAGCTCAGCAGGATAGAGCACTTCCCTCCTAAGGAAGGGGCCGGTCGTTCGAATCGACTCGGGGACGCCAATAAAACAAAGGGCTTACAGTTTTTGGCTGTAGGCCCTTTTTACGTTGCACGTGTGATCGACTTCTGAAAAAGCTGTTCAAACAGCGGGCAGTCGAATAACCATAGACTGCTGAAGCCCGGATATGATAGGGATGTCAAAGGTTTCAGTTCCCAGCGACTGGAGGATAAGGAGATAGTGCATGGGTGTGGAGATATATGTCGGTCACATTTCCGGCACAGTTACTGAGGATGAAGTACGCAAGCTGTTCTCCGTGGCGGGCACCGTGAGTTCTGTCCATCTGGTGTCTGATCCCGGAACCGGAGCTTACCGCGGCTGCGGGTATGTCAGGATGTCGACCGAAGATGAAGCCGAAGAAGCGATCAGTCTCCTGAACGGCGCCCTGCTCGGCGACAGCCAGATCGTTGTAAAAGGTGCACCGCCAAAAAATTTCAAGAAGACAGGCCCCTCGATTGCCGGCCGGGGAACAAAGCCCGGACGAGACCGTCGATAAGATTTATCGGAGTGTACGCCGGATCAAGGATGAAGAAACGATTGTTTCATGGGGGTGATGTAGATGGCAAAAGGTTATCAGGCCAACAGGGAGCACCTGGACGAGATCAGCGCATTCGGCAAGGCCATTGGCAAGCGTGCCGGATTCAAATGTGAATGGTGCGAGAGCAAGGATGACCTGCGGGTCTGGGATTATCAGCCGGACTCATCCCCCGCCATGGAGACGCTAACCCTTCTCTGCCGGCGCTGCCGGGATTGGGCGGAGGGCAGAAAAGCCGACTCGAATGAACTGCGGTCAATTCGTAACGCACTCTGGAGCGATGTCCCGGCCATAGCGGAAGGCGCCGCCAGGGTCATGGCACGGTGCAAGGAAACGTGGGTACGGGAGGCGATCGAGGAAAGCTTTATCGATGAAGCCATCAAGACTGAGTTAGTGAAGTAAGAACAGGGGATTGAATTTTAATGGTCATTGTTCTATCGTTATGCTTCAGACGTTCTCAGCGCAATGTCGGCCCGGCCGGAGGTGGCAGATGAATATAGGTTTTGTTGGACTGGGAATCATGGGCAGCGCGATGGCGGCAAACCTGCTGAAGGCCGATTTCAGGGTGACGGTGTGGAACCGCTCACCCGACGCATACCGGCTTCTGGAAGCGGGAGGGGCGAAGGTGGCCGGCACTCCCCGCGCCGTTGCTGAGGTTTCAGAGATCCTGTTCGCCATGATGGCCACTCCGGCGGCCGTAGAATCGGTGCGGGACGGTGCTGAAGGGATTATTGCCGGGCTGCGGACCGGATCGGGATATGTGGACATGTCCACGGTCGATGCGGAGACCTCCCGGGAGTCGTCCCGGCTGTCACACGCGGCCGGCGGACTGTTCCTTGAAGCCCCGGTTGCGGGGAGCAGGAAACCTGCCGAAGATGCCGCTTTGACCATTATGGCGGCCGGGGACCGGGTGCTGTATGACTCCTCGCTGCCGGCACTGGAAAAGATGGGCAGGAAGATTCTCTTCCTCGGGGAAACCGGGAATGCAGCCCGCATGAAGCTGGCTAACAACCTGGTCATGGGGGGTATGCTGACCGCCCTGTGTGAAGGTCTGGCCCTGGCATCCGGCAGCGGTCTGGATACGGCCCAGCTTCTGGAGATACTGGATTCCGGTGCCGTTTCCAATCCGATGTTCCGCCTGAAAGGGCCGCTGATCGCTGCCGGTACGGAGTTCCCGGCGGCATTTCCGCTCAAACATATGCAGAAAGACCTGCGCCTGGCACTGCGTCTGGCGGATGAGATCGGGCAGCCGCTCTTTGCTACGGCGGCTGTCAATGAGCTCTACAAATCCGCTCTGGCAAAGGGGCTGGGTGATGAGGACTTTGCGGCTGTCTGCCGGGTGGTCAGGCCATGAAGCGTACGTGTATGATCCCGACGCCGTTAGGTGAGATGATCGCGCTGGCAGAGCTGGAAAGCTTGTGCGGACTCTGGTTTGTCGGACAGAAGTATGCGCCGGACGCGGTTGGAGAATGGCGGCAGGATCAGGATTATTCACTGTTTTCAAAGCTGCGCGGTCAGCTCGAAGCCTATTTTTCAGGGGAACTACGGGTTTTTGACCTGCCGCTCGCTCCGCGGGGAACCGCTTTCCAGATGGCGGTCTGGCAGCTTCTGCGCAGCATCCCTTCAGGTGCGACAACCACCTATGGTGCCCTGGCCAGACAGTTGGCCATACAGCGCGAAGGTCGCATCCCATCGGCCCAGGCCGTGGGGGGGGCTGTCGGGCACAATCCGGTCTCCATCATCATCCCCTGCCACCGCGTGGTCGGGGCAGACGGTTCGCTGACCGGCTACGCCGGAGGACTTGAGCGCAAGGCCGCTTTGCTGGCCCTGGAGCGGGTTTGAACCCGGCTCATCTTATTTTGTTATACATGTTCTCAGGTCTCCCGTAAGATAGTTCCGACTATGTTTGCAGGTTATGAGCATATGTTAAATTGTCATCGGTTCAGGAACCGGTGCTTGGGGAAAGGGGTCTGGCATGGCTTCTGAGTATCATGTTCAGAGGCAGGGTTGGCGGCTGGCGTGTGGCGACAAATGTTTGTTGCGGCACAACGGGAGGAGTACGGAGTGCATCCTGTTAGATATTTCCGTGTCCGGCGTACTTGTCAGCTGTGATAATGAATTCGCAGAACGGCTCAATCCCGGGGACAGCTGCGGTATATTCCTGTGCGGTGATCCTGATGTCTGTCCGAGCGAGATTGTGTGCACGGTAACTCGCCGGGATGCATCCCGGATCGGCTTGCAATTTCCACTGTGAATGTCAAAGAAAGGGTCGGTCCCGTATGAATACCTTCTGGATGGTCTTGATTCTTGTTGTCGTGCTTGGTGCACCCTGCCGGGCTGAAAATCCTGTAAAGGAAGCCGGGAAGGATGTCGGCCAGGGATTCAAAAAAATCGGCGAGGACACCGGAAAGGCCTTTAAAGAGGGCGGTAAAGAGGTCGGCCAGGGATTCAAGAAGCTTGGAAAAGAGACCGGCAAGGCCCTTAAGGAGGGCGGCAAAGAGACCGGCCAGGCTGCAAAAAAGACCGGCAGGTCAGTGGGTGACTGGTTCAGGGGTCTGGGCCACTCGTTCAAGCGGTTTTTCACCGGCGGGTAATGCGGGAGAGTGATGTCCGGCCTCTGCCCCGCGGGGAAGACGTGCCTCACGCCGGGCCGTGAGCCTGCAGCAGAAAATACGAGAGGAAAGGATCACACATGTCGGAACCGGTACAGTTTTGGCTCGATAACAAGATGTCCGCAGGCATCAAGGTGGCAGCAATCGCTGACCAGACCCTTGTGGTATACCGTGAAAAATACTACGTGGTTGAAAAGGACGCCGCCCAGGCACGGGGCGGGAAAGCGCTGCGCTACTCCATGACATCACTGCCGGGCATCTGGAAGAAGGCCTTGAAGGGGGAGGCTCCCTCGGCTGACGGTCTGGTTGTGCCGCCTGATGATGCTTTGCCGACACCGACCACGACAAAAAGAGAGCGGCCAAAGAAGGAACGTTCCCAGCCGGCGCCACCGGCGACAGTCGATCCTGTTCAGCCTCAGCCTGTCAAAGCCGCACCACTCTCCAGGAGCCTACAGAAAATGACCATGAAACCGGTTGCCCAGACCACGGTCTCGGCCAATTGCCCCGAATGTAATTTCAGGCATGAATTCCCGCTGGAAAAAGGCAAGAACGGGAAGCCGTTTTTCACGGCCTGCACTCGATGTAAGGCCGATTTTGCGGTCCGCTTCGTCCCGGCTACTGTCTTCCAGGCTCAGGTTGCCGGCTTCAGGTAGGCATCGCCGCATATCGATGGGCAGACCCCTTTCCATAACCACCGCAACAGGGCGGCATTTTCTCACTGACCGCATTCGTGAAGAGGTGGATTTCCGGAATACCCCCCAGTCTTCTGGTGAAGCGCCGCCTCCGGCTCAAAAACCTGTTCCGGCAGGGAGCAGTATTATCGTGCTACCAGGCCGCGACGAATGGCAGCTGTCTCCCTGTGACCTGCTGACCGCCATCGGAATGCGGGAGAGCCATCGCCGCTTTCTTCCATCTCCTCTCTCCCTGCAGGAACTTTCCCTTCTCCTCTGGGCGACACAAGGCGTCCGGGCGGTGGTCCACGAGGCCGCCGTGCTGCGGACCGTACCTTCGGCCGGTTGCCGCCACCCCTTCGAGACCTATTTCGCGGCGTTCCGGGTTGAAGGGCTCGCCCCGGCGATCTACCGCTACCTGCCGCTTGATCACGCCCTGATTCTTGAGAAAGACCCTGAAGGGCTGGCGGTGTCTCTGGCAGTCGCTGCACACGGGCAGCGCTTTGTTGCCGAAGCGGCCGGCTGTTTCATCTGGACCGCAATCCCGCGACGCACCGAGTGGCGCTATGCCGAAGCTTCCTACAAGGTGATCGCACTGGATGCCGGACATGTGTGCCAGAACCTGTACCTGGCCTGCGAAGCTATCGGAGCCGGTACCTGCGCCATAGCGGCGTACCGTCAGGATCTGATGGATGAATTACTTGGGGTTGACGGTGACGAAGAGTTCACGATCTATATCGCGCCGGTCGGGAAGGTCTAGGTTGTAGCGGTCCGGGGTTGTTCCTGCTGTCAGGGCGCCGGATACGGCCCGCATGGCTCAGTCCGTGAGTGGCTTACGACTGCTGCCTGGTGACGTAGGCCGTGCTGCGCTGCTCGGCAAAGGTGAGATGTTCGATCATGGCATCCCGTGCCCCGGCCGTATTCTTTTCCTTGATGGCCTCGAATATGCGCCGGTGATGTTCGAAGAGCAGGTGGTGATCATCCTGTGTAATGTAGACCGCCCGCCAGACGCTCTGCTGGAACTCTTTCATGGCATCGAACAGGCTCTGCATGAGGTGCAGCCAGACGATATTGTGGGTTGCCCGGGCAATAATGATGTGAAAATTGGCATCCAGGTCTTCAGAAGGTTTCAGCCCCTCCAGATTGCGACGCATGCCGTCGACAATCTCTTCAAGCCGCCGCAGGTCTTCCGGCAGCGCCCGCTCGGCTGCATAATATGCGGTCCACGACTCCATCCCCTTGCGTACCTCGATGACGTCCAGGGCTCGCTCCTGCTTGAATCGTATGAGTTCCATCAGCGGGTTGCCGGCAACCGATTCCACCAGTGACATGACCACCGTGCCCCCGCCCTGGTAGGACTGCACCAGCCCGGCAGACGACAGCATATTGAGGGCCTCCCGCACCGAAGGCCGGGATACCCCGAACATCTCGGCCAGTTCCCTCTCCGGCGGGAGTTTGTCACCGGGAGCGAACTCTCCGGCCAGAATGGAAGAGCGAATCTGGTCAGCTATCTGCGATGAGACTTTCCTGGGTTTTATTGGCTGGAATTTCATCCGGTTCCGATCATGCAGTAGGCATTCAGATTACATCTACTTCTATTTACTATATTTCTGCCGGCCTTGCAACCGTATCGGTACCGGCCCCGCATATTCGCGCTGTCCGCGAAAACGTGTTGCTTTGATTTCATTCGATTTTGTGGTACCTGTGGACTATGGATAACCGGCTCGACAACTATTTCCAGATGGTCGCCCGTGTGGATGCCCTCTGCCGGGGGATCCAGGATGTGCTCTCCGGCCAGATCACCTGCAGTGAGGGGTGCAGCAGCTGCTGTACGGCAATCACCCTGTTCCCGGTGGAGGCGGCGGCTCTGCATGCCGCCCTCGAGGCCCTGCCGGAGGCACAGCAGGCCGCCATTCGCCGCCATGTGGCCGGCCATGCCGACGGGGAGCGCTGCCCCCTGCTTGATGATCACCGTTGTCTTCTGTATGCCGCCCGCCCGATCATCTGCCGCACCCACGGCCTGCCGATCCTTTATACAGATGGAAACCAGCGAAAAGTCGACTGCTGCCCGCTTAACCTGAGCGAAGGAGAACAGCCACTCTCTGGTACCGCAGTCATCGATCTTGACCGGCTCAATACGCTCCTTGTAGCGGTCAATGCGCTCTTCCTTTCCCACGCCGATTCCGACAGCCTCCCCGAACGCATGACCATAGCAGAAGCGCTGAAAGTGAAACCATGACCAGTATCCGCCTGAAAAAGAACGAAGACCGCCGCATCAGGGGCGGTCACCCCTGGGTATTCAGCAACGAGATCGAGCGCATCGACGGAGCCCGCGATGCCGGCATTGCAGCCGAACTGTTCGATGCCGGCGGAGGCTTCCTCGGCAGCGGGTATTACACGCCCCATTCATTGATCGCCTTCCGCATGCTCTCCCGTAAGCAGGAAAACATCGACAGCGTCCATTTCTACGAACAGCGCATCGCCGCAGCCCTGGCGCATCGCCGGGCCATCTACCCGGCCTTGACGACCTACCGCGCGGTGTACGGTGAAAGCGACTTTCTTCCCGGTCTGGTTGTGGACAAATATGGAGAGTATCTCTCCATCCAGATGCTTTCTGCCGGCATGGACCTGCGGAGCGAGCTGATTATGGAAGCCCTGCAGCGGGTCTTTGCCCCCAAAGGGGTCATCGCCCGTAATGACGTGGCCGTGCGCTCCCTGGAGAAGCTGGAGGAAAAGGTCGAGGTGCTGGCCGGCGAGATACCCGAGCTGGTGGAGATCGAGGAGAACGGACTGCGCTTCCTGATAAACCTGCGCGAGGGTCAGAAGACCGGCGGTTTTCTGGATCAGAAACAGAACCACCTGCTGCTGCAGGATATCTGCCGGGACGGGGCGGTGCTGGACTGTTTCTGCTACGCTGGCAGCTGGGCTGTGCATGCCGGACATTTCGGAGCTGCCTCGGCTCTGGGGCTGGATATCTCTGCCCGGGCCGTGGAGCAGGCAGCACAGAATGCGAGTTTGAACGGGGTCTCGGACCGGGTGCACTTCGAGGAGTGTGATGTCTTTGAGCGGCTGCGCTCCCTGAAGCACGAGGGTAGTGGCTACGATGTGATCATCATGGACCCCCCCGCCTTTGTCAAGAGCCGCAAGACTATCGCCGAGGCCACCAAGGGCTACCTGACCATCAACCGCAGGGCCCTGGAGCTTCTGCAGCCGGGCGGATACCTGATCACCTGCTCCTGCTCGTTCCACATGGGGCGCGAGGCCTTCCGCGAAATGCTGGTCACTGCGGCCCGATTGGCCCGGCGCGAGGTTCGGCTGGTGGCCACCTGCTCCCAGGCTCCGGACCATCCGGTGCTGCTGTCGTTTCCCGAGTCCGAATATCTCAAGTGTTTTGTGCTGCAGGTGGTGTGAGATGTTCAGAGGAATCAAACCATGATCAAAGGGAGTGATACGCGCCGACCGGAACACCCGGTCGACAGCATCTTTGTGGACCGTTGGTCGCCGCGGGCCATGTCGGGAGATGAGCTAAGCGGTGAGGAGCTGCTGACACTGTTCGAGGCTGCCCGCTGGGCGCCGTCCTCCATGAACAACCAGCCCTGGCGCATGCTTTATGCGCCCCGCGGCAGCCACCATTGGCCGCTGTTTTTTGACCTGCTGGCGGAGAGCAATAAGGTCTGGTGCTCCAGGGCGGCGGCGCTGGTGGTCGTTATCTCAAAGACCACGCTCGAGAGCGGCAAACCCTGCCGCACGCACTCCTACGACAGTGGCGCAGCCTGGATGAGTCTGGCCCTGCAGGGGAGCATGATGGGTCTGGTGGTCCATGGCATGCAGGGTTTTGATTACGAGCGGGCTCGGAACGACCTGAATATTCCGGAAGGATTCCAGATCGAGGCCATGGCGGCCATCGGCCGTCCCGGCCGCAAGGAGGACCTTCCAGAGCAACTGCAGGCCCGGGAAGCACCCAATGATCGTAGGCCGCTGGCGCAAAGCATCTGCGAGGGCCCGTTCTCCCTGTGACAAACCGTGTACTCATGCCTCCGCGCAGCTTCGTCATTGGCGACGTCCATGGCTGCTCTGCAACGCTACGGCGTCTGGTTGATGATACGTTGCGCCCTCTACCGCATGACCACATCTACCTGCTGGGCGACCTGATCGACCGCGGCCCGGACAGCAGGGGGGTCCTGGATTTCATCTTCGAACTGCAGGAGCGCGGTCTGGCCGTCGACAGCATCCGCGGCAACCACGAGGAGATGTGTCTACAGGCGGGTGATGATTATCACCACCTGGACCTGTGGAACGCCAACGGCGGCCAGGCGACTCTGGAGAGTTTCCAGGCCGATGGTCCCGGTGACATACCCCACCGCTACCGCGCTTATCTGGGTTCACTCCCGCACTGTATTCAGCTGGACAAATTCGTTATCGTCCATGCCGGCCTCAACTTCGATCTGCCGGATCCCTTCAAAGACACCTTTGCCATGCTCTGGACACGTTCCCCGGCTGTCGTGCCTCAGCGCATCGGCGGTCGGCGGCTGATCTGCGGCCACACGCCGGTGCCGCTCGGCCAGCTGGAAGCGTCGCTGAACAGCAGCAAGATAATGCTCGACAACGGCTGCTTCTTTGTCGGACGGCCCGGGATGGGCAGCCTGGTGGCGCTGGAGCTGGAGACCATGGTGATCCACCGCCAGGAAAACATCGATCTCTAGCCTGCTGTCGGGATGTATTCTGTCGTATGATTATGCTATCCTGCCCCCATGTTTTCACTCCCCCTTGAACAGCGCCTGGAGGTCCTGGCCGACAGCGCCAAGTATGATGTTTCCTGCTCATCCAGCGGCAGCAGCCGCGCTGGAAAGGCCGGTGCTCTCGGCAGCACCGCTGCCAGCGGCATCTGCCACAGCTGGAGCGCCGACGGGCGCTGTATCTCGCTGCTGAAGATCCTCCTGACCAACGCCTGCATCTACGACTGTGCCTACTGCCTCAACCGCCGCTCCAACGACATCCCCCGCGCCGCCTTCACGCCCGACGAGGTCGTGGCGCTGACGATGAACTTCTACCGCCGCAATTACATCGAAGGGCTGTTCCTGAGCACCGGCGTGCTGCGCTCGGCCGACTACACCATGGAGCAGCTGATCGCCGTGGCACGCAGGCTGCGGGAGGTGGAGCGCTTCAACGGTTATATCCACCTCAAGCTCGTGCCGGGTGCCGATCCTCTGCTGGTCGCCCGGGCCGGGCGCTACGCCGACCGGCTCAGCATCAACATCGAGCTTCCCAGCAGCCGAAGTCTGGCCCTGCTGGCACCGGACAAGCCGCGCGAATCGGTGATCGCCCCCATGCGCCAGGTCAGCGGCCTGATCGTCGAATCCAGGGCTGACCGCAAGGAATCCCGCAAGGCGCCCCGCTTCGCCCCGGCCGGCCAGAGCACCCAGCTGATCGTGGGGGCCACGCCGGAGAGCGATCGCGAGATCATCACCCTCTCTGAAGGGCTCTACCGGAGCCTGGAGTTGAAGCGGGTCTACTACTCGGCCTTCATACCGGTCTCCAGCGACAACCGCCTGCCGGCGCTGCCCACACCGCCCCTGCTGCGGGAACACCGCCTGTACCAGGCCGACTGGCTGCTGCGCTTCTACGGTTTTGCCGCCCACGAGTTGCTGGACGAAGCCCATCCCAACCTGGACATGCGTTTCGATCCCAAGAGCGACTGGGCCCTGCGGAACCTGCAGCTCTTCCCGGTGGAGGTCAACCGGGCCGATTACGAGGTCCTGCTGCGGGTGCCGGGGGTCGGCGTGCGCTCGGCCCGGCGCATCGTGCAGGCCCGCCGAGGCACACGTCTGGGCGAGGTGGAATTGAGAAAACTGGGGGTGGTGCTGAAGCGCGCCCGCTATTTCCTGACCGCCGGCGGACGCTATCTGGGGGGCATCCGGCTCGACGGACCACAGCTGATCGAACGGCTGCTGGCCCCGGCCCGCCGGCCGGCGCGGCTGGACCAGCTGGAGCTGTTTGCGGCGCTGCCGGACCTTTCGGCTGTCTCAGGGGAGTTGTGATGGCACGCTACGCATACGAGGGCGATTTTGAGGGGTTTCTCTGCGCCCTGGTCGCCAGCCTGGAAAATGGCGACGGGCAGCCGGAATTCGTCCGGGATAGTGATGCTGCAGAAGCAGGGCTGTTCAGCGGCGAGCTCTGCCAGGTGCCGGCTGTGCGCGAGGTTACGCTGGCGTTCCGGAGCCGCTTTGTGGCGGCAGTGTCGCGGGAGGCCTTTGCCACTGCCCGCTACGCCTTTCACAGCGGAAAGAAGGGCATCGAGCAGCTGCTGTGGCGCTACCTGCTGCTGGGCCTGGAGCAGGGGAGGCTGCTGGAGGGGATGCTGACGGTCGAGCCGGTCTGGTCGATCAACCGCATTGCGCGGCATGTATCCCACGAGGCGCACAAGTTCAAGGGCTTTGTCCGCTTCCGCGAGGTCACGGAAGGCTTCCTGTACGCTTCGATTGAACCGGAGGCCGATGTCCTGCCGCTGATCGCTCCCCACTTTGTCGGGCGGGTCGGGGATCGTCCCTGGATGATCCATGACCTCCGCCGCCGGCAGGCAGCGGTTTTTGACCTGCGGTCGTGGCGGCTGGTCAGCGGGATAGAGTTGACCGCCGAACCGGGGTGCAGCGACGCCGAACGTGACTATGCCGCCCTGTGGCAGCGCTATTTCCGGCACCATGCCATTACAGAGCGGCATAATCCAAAACTGCAGCAGAAACATGTCCCGCTGCGCTATCGGAAGCATCTGGTGGAGTTTACAGGCCCGTAATCTCGCGATCCTTGGGATACTCCACCACGATCCCGAAGGTCAGTTCCCGCTTCTCCCCGGCCTTCAAGGGCAGTTTCCAGGTCAGGCGCCCGTCATCCCTGATCTCGTCCGGTTTGATGGACGGTTCGTCCAGGGTCACCTTGATCTCGGCATCGCCTGCCAGCGGCAGCTGGTCCCGGACCGTCACGGTCTGGTCCGCTCCACGGAGATTGGTTACCTCGATGCGGTAACGGTAGCTCATGCGGTTCCTGCCGAACAGGCCGGCTTCCTGTGCTGTTTCAATTCTTCGCGTTTGACGGTCACCTGCTCGTCGGTTCCGAAAAAGATATCGAACTTCTCGCCGGCGGCGACCTTTTTCAGGTAGGAGCTGCCGGTGAAGGTGCTGCCGGTGAAGATGTTGACCTTGCCGGGCAGCAGGGGGTAACTGGCGCGATTGACGATCTCGGACCTGAGGAAGACGAAGGGTGAGAGCTTGGGCACGGCCAGGAACTCGAGGCTGACCGGCAGCTGTTCCAGAGCAACCACGCTGCCGTGCTGGCTGTTGTCGGAAGGGATGTCAACCGTGCGCGGGACCCGGAAACTGACGGAGGTCTGCTCGCTGCTGACCTCGGCGGTCTGGAGATCCGCCGGTGCTTCTGCAGCCTGTTCCATCATCACCGCACGGTCCTCGGCCCTCATCATTCCCTTGGCCAACCTGGCACCATAGATGGCCGGAGCGGCCGCCGGCATGGGTGGCTGTGGGTGGAAAAACGCTATCCGCCAGGGGTAAAGTTCGGGTGGTGCCCCGCCGGCGGATGGCCGGGCGGTGGAGAGGGTCAGTTCCACATCCTTCCATTCCTCGCCGGTTTGCTGGCGAACCAGTGCCCGGAAGGTCAGTCCGGCGGACTTCCCATCCGCTGCCAGACGCACGTCGTAGGAGGGTTCCCAACCGGCCTGGGCGGAAACGGCCGACAGATCCAGGGTCAGGTTCCCCTCGCGGGATACCTCCAGGCTGACCGCGACGCTCTTCGCCTCCTTGCGGCGGGAGCCGACCGATTCGTCCCGCTGACGGCGGAGCGCATCGATCTTGTCTTTAATGGTGCGTTTCTCCGTCTCCAGCTCGCGGGACAGCTCCTCTGCCCTGGTAACACCCGAACCCACGAATGCGGAGGCATCCGTCAGCTCGGCAGCCGTCGGCCGGCCGACCGCCAGCTCCTTGGAGATGCGGTCACCCCATGCCACCCGGATTGAATCCAGAAAGGCCTTCTGGGAGGCCAGTCCGGCCTTGCGGGCATCCAGAACACCAGACTGCCGCTCCAGGCCACGGATCTCTTCATCGATTTCCTTGACCCGCTTTTCGCCGCTCTGCTCCAGGAACACCCGTTTAACCTCCAGTCCAACGATCGTCACTCCGGCGGTCCCTTTGCCTTCGACCCGCACGGAATCATCCTGGATAAGGGATGGAAGGTCGTCGAACGTCACCAGGTAGCTGCCGGGCTTGAGGGCCAGGGCGGCGCTGCGGGTCGTCATGGCCCGGTCGGGATAGACGGTGACGGTGGTGATGCGCGGTGATGTCTGCAGCCGGCGGACGTCTGCGCCGAAGACGAGGGCCGGCATCAGCAGCAGTGCCAGCAGCAGGGCAGGTCGGGTGATTGGTGTCATGTTGAACTCCTTGTGCGGAAGGTCTTGCAGTCTCTTGGTTAGGAGTATACCAAATACCGGCGGACATGCACGCGGAGAAACGCGGAAGCGACAGAAGGGATGCTACGGGAAGCCCTGCCGGAAGGGGGCTCCGGCAGGGAGATTCAGATCGTTACTTCGATTTGCGGGGGCGGGGAGGGATAGGACCCTTGCTCTGTGTGGGTCTCGCATCAGGCCGTGATGCTGCCGGCTTCAATGCGGGCCTGGTGGTTTTGCCTGGTTTCTGGCGCTGGTCCGCAGCCGTCTCGGCACGTGTATCCGGCCGTGGTGACGTCTTTTTTCCCACTGCAGCCGCAGGGCGGGCACCAGAAGCCGCCTTCGGTTTTGTCCCTGGTTTTGCCTCCGGCCGGGGGCCCGATTTCATCCAGGGTTGTCTGTTACCGCCCGACTTTGACATGCCCGGTTTCTGGGGACGGGCGATGCTGACGACAATCTCCCGGTCGACCAGGTAGGTACCGTCCAGGGTTTCGACAACTTCAGCCAGATCGATGCCGGATGCCATGCGCACGTAGCCGCAGCGCTTGAACTCGCCGGTATCCGGGTCAATGATCAGGTGTACGGAGGTAACCGTGCCCATGACGGAGAATAATTTCCAGACATCTTCTTCGGTGGCGTTTTCAGATATATGTCCCACATAGATTTCTTTGGCCATGATTGTTCCTTCTGTCTTTCGATTGCGTTACTTTTTTTCCCGGTGGATGCCGCAAACGGTCCCCAGGTCTGGTCTATTGACATGACCTCCAGAGTGTTGATGTTGACATGGGGCGGCCGGTTTACAACCCACAGCACGGTCTCGGCAATGTCGGCTGCTGTCAGTGGCGCAGTACCTTCATAGACCTTGGCAGCCTTGTCGTCATCCCCTTTGAAGCGTACCCGGGAGAATTCGGTTTCGGCCATACCCGGCTGGATACAGGTCACCCGCACACGCGTTCCCAGCAGGTCGCAGCGCAGGTTGCGGGAAAACTGGGTCACGAAGGCCTTGCTGCCGCCGTAGACATTGCCGCCGGGGTAGGGCCAGGCCCCGGCCGTGGAACTGATGTTGACGATATGTCCGCGATTGCGGGCCACCATGCCGGGCAGTATCAGGCGGGTGCAGTACATCAGTCCCTTGATATTGGTGTCCACCATGGTATCCCAGTCATCCAGGTCAGCCTGATGGGACGGTTCCAGGCCCAGAGCCAGGCCGGCGTTATTGAGCAGTACGTCGATTTCGCGGAAACGCTCCGGCAGGGCTTCCACCGCACCCTGAACCGCTTCCCGGTCGCTCACGTCCAGCGGGATGATGTGGATCTCTGCTGTCCGGGCCAGCTCTTCCTGCAGGGCCAGCAGGGGATCCACCCGCCGTGCCGTAAGGACCAGCCGGTTGCCCGGTCGTGCGAAGAGGCGTGCACAGGCAGCACCGAATCCGGAGGATGCCCCGGTGATGAATATGGTCTGTCCATTCATGGTTTTCCTCCCTGGTCGTGGTTCGATGACGGGATCAGATTCTTCACTGCTGCAAGCAGCTCTTCACGGCTGATACCCCGCTGTGTGCAGAGATCCAGAAAGGGACCGGTCAGCGGTGCACAGACCGTCAACGGGCCACTGTCCGGGCGAATCAGGACGGTCTTGAACGAGTGCAGGGCAAAACCCTCGTATTCGGGCATTTCATGGCTGCCGTAACGTTTGTCTCCCAGAACCGGATGCCCGATGGCTTCCAGGTGACGCCTGATCTGGTGCATGCGCCCGCTGATCGGGACGACCGCCAGCAGGGTGCAGTCATCTCCCGGCAACAGGATCGAGTAACGGGTCTCCGACTCCTTGCCGTCCAGAGGTTCGCAGATGCTGCCGCTGCCGGGAGGTGTGCCTTCGACCAGCGCCAGATAAAGTTTGTCAAGGCCGGTCTCCTTGACCTGTCGCCCGTAAAGGCCGGCAGAGGAAGAGCTCTTGGCCAGGATGACGGTCCCCGAGGTGCCGCGGTCGAGGCGGTTGACCGGGTAGAGTTTGCAGGCCGTGTCGCGCCAGTCCATATACGCGGCACTCTGGTCCACCAGATTGTCCTCCAGTTCCGCAGTGCGGTGCATGGCCAACCCGGAAGGCTTGTTGACGATGACGATCTGTTCGTCCTCGTAGAGGATATCCAGTGCCGGCCGCTCTTCCCGAAGCAGCGCGGTGAGGGTCGCGCTTTCCTTGAGGGTCACAGTGTCGCGGAATGCAAGGAAGGTGTCAGGAGTGGAGGCGGCGCCATTGAGTTTCGCGGCGCCGCTTTTGATCAGTTTGCGGGGATAGCCGGTGGCTGCCGTCGGCATGAGCGTGCGCAGGAAGCTCTCAAGCCGGCGACAGTGGTCCCTGGGGAAGATCTCATAGCTGAGCATGGTTCAGATGATCTTGTTCAGCGGATATTCGATGATCCCTTTGGCTCCCAGTTTGATCAGCTCCGGCACGATGCGCCGCACCTCTTTCTCGGACATGATGCTTTCGATGGACAGCCAGTCCGATTTATAGAGATGCGATACTGTCGGGTGCTTCAGGCTCGGCAGTACGTTGGTGATGGACTCGATCATGTCGGCCGGAGCGTTCATCTTCAATCCGACCATTCCCTCGGCGGCCAGAGACGACTTGAGCAGGGTGGCGATCTGGTTTATCTTGGCCCGCTTCCAGGGGTCTTCCCAGGCTGATTTGCTGGCGATCAGCACCGGTACGGACTCCATCAGTTCGCAGACGATCCGCAGACCGTTAGCCTTGATGGTCGAGCCGGTTTCTGTGACCTCGACGATGGCATCACACAGGCCGTCGACGACCTTGGCCTCGGTGGCACCCCAGGAAAACTCCACATTGACCGGTATGTTGCGTTCGGCGAAATAACGCGTGGTGAAACCGACCAGTTCCGTGGAGATGGTCGCGCCGTGCAGGTCCTCCGGCGCTTGAACCTTGGAGTCGCCGTTAACCACCAGCACCCAGCGGGCAGGGCGGCGGGACACCTTGGAATAGACCATTTCGCAGACCTCGACGACATCCGCCTGGTTCTCCCTGACCCAGTCGCGCCCGGCAATCCCGGCATCGATAGTGTCCCGCTCCACGTAGCGCCCCATTTCCTGGGGGCGGATCAGTTTACAGTTCATTTCGGCATCGTCTACGCCGGGAAAGTAGCTGCGCGACGAGATGCTGATCTGCCAGCCGGCCTTCTTGAAAAGGGCTACGGTTGCTTCTTCCAGGCTCCCCTTGGGGATGCCGAAGTTCAGTACGTTACTCATACAACCTCCTTAAAACATTAGCCACAGAGGTCACCGAGGACACAGAGAGGTTCTGAAACAAACATTCTTTAGAATCCAACAAAATGGGTATTCATTTCTGTTTCAGGTGGATTTTCTCTGAGATCTCTGTGTCCTCTGTGGCAAAAATTCGTGATTATTTTTTGTAGACTTCATTCGGGTCAAAGAGCGGCTTGCTGTGCTCCACCCACTGGCCGTTTTCCCACTTCACGTAGAAGCAGCTGCGGTTGCCGGTATGGCAGGCGGCCGGGCCGTTCTGTTTCACCTTGATGACGACCGTGTCGGCATCGCAGTCGGTCAGCACTTCCATGACATCCTGGGTGTTGCCGGACTCCTCGCCTTTCATCCAGTACTTGTTGCGTGTCCGGCTGAAGAACCAGGTCTTGCCGTCCTTCAGGGTCAGGTCGAGGGTTTTTTTGTCCATAAAGGCAACCATCAGGACCTCGCCGTTTTCATAGTCCTGGATAATGGCCGGGATCAGGCCGCCCATCTTGTCGAAATCGATCTGGATCACGTGCTTCTCCTTGCTGTGTGTAATGGTGCCGAAGTATATGATGTAAGGCCGTTAAATGCAAGCCCGCACCTGGCAGAAACAAAAGAAAAGGCGCCCTCTTGTGAGGCGCCTTTTTTAATGGTGGCTGCTCAGGGACTCGAACCCCGGACCTAGCGAATATGAGTCGCTTGCTCTAGCCAGCTGAGCTAAGCAGCCAAAAATTTAAGAACGCCTCTTTAGTCATAAAAACCAAAGAGGCGATATTTTTTTGGTTGCGGGGACAGGATTTGAACCTGTGACCTTCGGGTTATGAGCCCGACGAGCTACCAGACTGCTCCACCCCGCGACAATTGAAGAAATATGTTTATAGCCCAGTCGGTTATGCAGGTCAATACTTATTTTCTTAGCAAATGGAGCTTCAAAGGAAATTGTCAGGTCAATCGGTATGTTATCAGGTTAATTTATTTTGCAGCAGTCTCCCGGTCGATTGTTGCTACGGCAGAAAACGCTGAAACACCTGGTTGGAGAGGAGCATGCCGCGGCGGGTGAGGCGGATTCCGAAGCTGTCTTCTGTCAGCAGCTCACGTTCAAGCAGTTGGCGGATCTCCCGGCCGAAGACATCTTCAAGCCCGGTCTTGAATTCCCGTTCGAAAGATTCAAACTCAACCCCTTCGGCCATGCGAAGACCGAGGAACAGGAATTCTGCCATAGCGTCCGCACGGGTAAGCTTCATGATACCCTGGCGCGGCAGGGTGTTGTTGAGCAGTGCGGCACCGTATTCCTTGAGGTCGGCGGAATTGCTGAAGCGGGTGCCGTGACCTGCGTCCCTCAGAAAAGAATGGGCACCGGCCCCAAGGCCCAGGTAGCCGTCCCGCTTCCAGTAGCCGCTGTTGTGCCGGGAGCGGAATCCGGCCCGTGCATAGTTGGCGATCTCGTAGTGCCCGTATCCTTTCGCCTCCAGTACATCATCCGCTGCCTCGAACATCTCTGCGGCCATGTCTTCGTCCGGCAGCAGAGGGCTGCCGCTGTCGTACCTCAGATCAAACGGGGTGCCTTCCTCGATTGTCAGGCCATATATCGAGATATGTTCCGGAGCAAGATTTAGGGCCTGCTTGAGCTCTGTACGCCACATGGGACCCGTCTGCCCGGGTAGTGCATGGATCAGATCGATGCCGATGTTGTCGAATCCGGCCTGCCGTGCCGCCGCAAAGGCTTCCCGTGCCTGCTGCGACGTGTGGATGCGCCCCAGCTCATGCAGCATGCGGTCATCAAAGGACTGTATACCGAGGGACAGCCTGGTGACACCGGCCTGACGGAAGCCGGCAAGCCTCGTGAAATCGACGGTACCCGGGTTGGCCTCCAGGGTTATCTCGGCGTCATCTGCCAGTTCGAAGAGCGTCCCGGCCTGCCGGATCAGAGCTGCAATCAGGTGCGGATCCAGCAGAGATGGTGTTCCGCCGCCGAAATAGATGCTCTCCAGCTTTTGTCGAGGAGCTGTCGCCTGTGCCGTGAGATGCATCTCGTGTTGCACAAGCGATGCATAAGCGTTCAGGTCAGTGCCGGCAATCTCTTCCGAGAAGAATGCGCAGTAGGGGCATTTCCTTTGACAGTAAGGAATATGGATGTAGAGGCGTGTGAACATATGAATTGCAATTCTAGCCGGAACGGGTAGTATAAGTCCATTCTAAACAGACTCTTGAGAACTGTTGGAGCCATGCAGTAGCGGCCGTTTATATCCGGGGCACTATGAGACTGAAGGAAGAACAGATACAGCGACTGGCTGAAAAGGTGTTCAGCGACCTGTCCGCAGACGGCCTGATCACACCGCTCCGGGAGCGCGGCGTCGTGGTCGAGGGTATTGCAAAGGCTATCGCCGGGGACATCAGCCGCGAACAGGATCTGGAGCGTGATGCCGAGCGTCTGCTGAACGAAACCATCGCCGGCCTCGGGCGTGCGGCCATGGAGATAGACCAGCGCAAGATGCTGAGGATGATCAAGGAAAAGCTGGCAAAAGAGCGCAAGATCGTACTGTGAGGACGGCATGAGTGTTTCGGAAGATCGCATTTCCCACATTGCACATGAGATCGTTGAGCGGCTCTGGCGCGATGACCTGGCTGACCTGACCGACGAACGGCGGGCGCTGGATCGTGTTAAAGAGTCGCTGGCATCCTATTTTCATGTGGCGGAAGAGATCGAAGAGGCCGTCCGTGCCAAGCTGAAAAACAAGGTTCCCGGAAGCCGGGACTGGGATATTTTGTACCATAAGTATTTCCAGGAGGAGTTGGCCAAAAGGAAATGGTGAACGGTGCCGACCGGTTAGACAGAAGTTCCCCGCGGTACCGTCTCGCATCAGTCCTGTCGGCGAATGGAACTTAGTGCAGGTTACCATCTAGAAGTGGCCGGGGGATAAGCCCCAGGCCTTTTTTTTACGAAAGGCAGGTTGTTGATGTCACGTTACACCGCAAAGTTCCTGCTGGTTGTCATACTGTGCACGGTATGTTCTTCAGCTGCTTCACTGTCGTCAGGCGCCAGTGACCTGCTTGCTCAGTCCGCTTCACGGCTGCGTGAAAAAGACTACCCGGCTGCAGTTGCCAGTGCCACGAAGGCAGAGGATTCGCCTCAGCGGACCTTTCTGCTCGGCGTGGCGTTGCTGCGGATGGGAAAGGCTGAAGAAGCCCTGCCGCTGCTGACTGAGGCCGAGGCGAAGCTCCCGATCGTGGCGGATTATGCCGTCCTGTTTCAGGCGGAAGCGCTGCTCAGGCAGAAAAAATTTCCGGAAGCTACCGGCAAGGCGGCCTCTCTCTCAAAGGCATACCCCGCCTCGCTTCTGGTCCGCCGCTCCGAGAAGCTTAATGCCGATGCCCTCTACGAGGCCGGCGATAAAGCCGGTGCCCTCAGAGCCTACCAGGCTTTTGTCGAGAAGTATCCCTCCGGTGCTGATTCTGTGGAGGCGCTTTTCCAGACGGCGGTCTGTCGGGAGGACGCTGGTGACAGGAGCGGCAGTGCCCTGATCTATCGCAATATCTGGCTCAATAATCCGACGTCGCCCCAGTCGAAGAAATCGCAGGAGCGTCTCAAACAGCTTGAAAAGAGCGGGATCAAAACAGCCGGCTACACGCCGGAAGAGCTTCTGCGGCGCGCTTCTACACTTGCGAGCCGTAATGAGTACGCAAGCTCGCTGCAGGTACTCCAGTTGATACCGACTGAGGTTCAGACTGCTGAGGTTACTGCCCGTATTGATCTTCGGGCCGGTATGAACCAGTTTCGGTTGAGAAACTGGAAACTGGCCGAAAAAAGCCTGGCCAGGGCAGCCGAGAGCGCCTTTCCCGGCATTCGTTCCGAAGCCCGTTTCTGGCTGGCCAAAACACTGGAGCGTCAGGAGCAGAATGACCCGGCCTACACCCGTTACATGGAGTTGGCCGCAGAGGGAAAAAACAGGAATTTGCTGACGACGCGCTGATGGAGGCCGCCGGATTACGGCGCAGCCAGGGTAAATACAGTGAAGCCGCCCGAATGTTCGAGCAGGTCGTCAAGGCTTTTCCCGATTCGAGATTCCTTTCCCGTGCAAATTGGGAGATCGGATGGTGCCGCTATCTTGCAGGTGAATATGCTGTTGCGGCAGAATCGTTCATGGTGCTTTTGAAGGATGAGGCCCAGCGGGAAAAAGGACTCTACTGGCTGGCCCGTACCCTGGAACGTACGTCAGCTCCCGATGCGGACACCTGGTATCGTGTGCTGCTTGATGAATATCCGGCAGGGTTCTACGCCGCCTGGTATCGGTCTCAGAGAGGGGTGCAGGACCTGCGGGAGCCTTTGAACCAGCGAAACGGGATGACGGAGCTGCCCCTGATCGCCGGATACGACAAGCCCCGCTTACTTGCATCGCTGGGAATGATGGAAGAATCGCGGAGCGAGATGGCTGCCGCACGGAAAAAAGCCGGTGATAAAAAATCCCTTTTCCCCGGTCTTGCGCGGATCTATCTGGAAATGCAGGATTACAGTTCTGCGATCGCCCTGTTTCTCCAGAATCGTCCCGTGAAGTGGGACAAGGCCAGTCTGCCGCTCTGGCCGGCCGGCTACCCGCTGGTATATTCCGATCTGGTTGCCCGTGATACGGCGGCCAACGGACTTTCGGAGGGACTGATCTATGCGCTGATCCGCGCCGAGAGCGGTTTTTCCCCTGCGATAAAGTCACCCGCCGGCGCTATCGGCCTGATGCAGCTCATGCCGGCGACGGCCAAGGCCACAGCCCGTGAAAAGGGGACCTTTGACCCGCTGCGTCTGACGGTCCCCGAATACAACATCAAACTTGGAACGAGGCATTTTCGTGATCTGTTGAAGGACTACAACGGTGAGGTGATCTACTCGATAGCGGCCTATAACGCCGGAGCATCTGCGGTGGATCGCTGGCTGAAAAACAGTAAGGGATTGAAGATGGACGAGTTTATCGAGAGCATCCCCTATCAGGAGACGCGTGACTACGTCAAGAAGGTTTTTGCCTCGGCGGCAACCTACCGTCAACTGTACGGGATGAAATAGGCAGTCGGCGCTGCGGTGTGTAAGGGCAGGGGATGTCCCGCTGGTGCGGAATCTCTTGAAGGTCAGGAATCGAAATCCTTTTCTTTTCTGATAGTCTTCAGGCCGTCGATGAGTGGCTTCTTCCACATCCACTCTTTGAAAATCCTGCGAAGGTCCTCAATAGAGAACCGTTCCGTCAGGTGGATCAGTTCGCTGTTCTTGAAGTCACGCTCCTGGAACTTGCGCTTGATTTCTGCCAGATCCTTCCCGAAATAGCAGGTGACATTCGAACCCTTTTTGATCCTGGAACTGAACAGGGTGTGCAGGTCGAGAAAAAAATTGCTGTTTTCTTCCAGATAGGGGTTGTTCTGCAGCCGTTCGAGGTTTTCTTTTTGCAGTGCAGCCCCCAGTTGCCGGGACATGTCACCGATCACGTCATACAATCCCTCTATGTAGCCCTGCTGTTTCTCGTACTGTCGTTTGTACTTGTCGATCAGGTCCTGCTGCTGCCGGATGGTTGCCTCTGCCTCTTGCAATAACTGATTTTTTTTACCAAACATGGCAGCTGCCTCCTGAAAGGAATAACAGTAAATTGACAACAGCATCTATCCGGCTTGCGAAAAAACAAAAGGCACCAAGATCGCTCTGAGTGCCTGTAATTGTTGGAGGCGGCGAGCGGATTTGAACCGCTGAATAAAGGTTTTGCAGACCTCTGCCTTACCACTTGGCTACGCCGCCATGTCATGCTTCGAATGCGTATTTATATAGAATCTCACACCGTGTTGTCAATCTCTATTTAAGGCATAATTGAACCCGTCCCTGATTCTTTGGGCAATGTGGCCGTTGCAGGTCTTGCGGCTGAGCGGGGAGGGACGGCTGGACCGCTTGGTAAAGAGGTGCCGGCAGAGGTATTTTGCTCTGGACAGCCCAGAATCTCCATGATATTATTTTCCGCTTTTTCCGGCAGTAGATACATTCATAACATTAGTCTCAAAGGAGCGGGAACGATGTCGGGTCATAATAAATGGAGCACGATCAAGCACAAAAAAGGTGCGGCTGATGCCAAGCGCGGCAAGGTCTTTACCAAGATCATCAAGGAACTTTCGGTTGCGGCAAAACTGGGCGGTGCGGACGCAGCTGCCAACCCGCGTCTGAGGACGGCAATCGACAAGGCCAAGGCCGAGAATATGCCCAAGGATAACATCGAACGTGCCATCAAGAAGGGTTCCGGCGGCATGGAGGGTGTCACCTACGAAGAGATCATCTACGAGGGCTATGGCCCCGGAGGCGCTGCCGTACTGGTTGAAGTGATGACCGATAACCGCAACCGTTCGGTATCAGAGGTGCGCAGCATCTTCTCCAAGAACAACGGCAACATGGGAGAGGCGGGCTGCGTTTCCTGGATGTTCAGTAAGAAGGGCCTGATACTTTACGACAAGTCGGTTGATTTCGAGCAGCTCTTTGAGGCGGCCATAGAAGTCGGAGCCGAGGATGTGGCCGAACAGGAAGAGCAGTTCGAGGTCACCACCGAACCGGGCGCCTTTATCGAGGTGCGCGAGGCGCTGGAGGCCAAAGGCTTTAAGTACCTCAATGCGGAGATTACCATGATCCCCCAGACCATGGTCGAGCTTGAGGGGAAGGCGGCCGAAAGCATGCTGCGGCTGATGGACAAGATGGAGGACTGCGATGATGTCCAGAACGTCTACTCCAACTTCGACATCTCGGCGGAGGATATGGAAAAGATGATGTAATCAAAGGGGCTTCGGCCCCTTTTTGTTTTTGAGCATCAGAACGTATATCCGGCCGACACGGTCGGGGTAAGGAGGATGTGATGGAACAGGCCACCTTTGCAGCAGGCTGCTTCTGGGGCGTCGAGGATGCGTTTATCAGCGTTCCCGGTGTCGTTTCGACACGGGTGGGATACACCGGAGGCATCCTTGAGCACCCCACCTATCATGACGTCTGTACCGGCATGACCGGACATGCCGAAGCGGTCGAGGTGACCTTCGACCCGTCTGAGGTCTCCTTTGACAGGCTGCTGGAGATCTTCTGGCAGAGTCATGACCCGACCCAGTTCAACCGCCAGGGGCCCGATCACGGCACCCAGTACCGTTCGGCCATCTTTTGTCATTCCGCGGCACAGAAACAGGCAGCAGAGGAGTCTCTGGCCCGGCTCGACGGCTCCGGACGGCTGCGGGGACGGGTCGTTACCCAGATCGTCCCGGCCACGACCTTCTGGGCGGCGGAGGAGTATCATCAGAAGTATCACCAGAAGCACGGCGGAGGCTGCGGTTTTTAAAGATTTATCTCACGGAGCTCACGGAGGCACGGAGAAAATCTGAAAAATCAGTCTGGTCTTCTTCCAGGTATTAACAGTTACGGCCGCTCATTATGATGGTGTGAAGCGTCGAATCAGAAACCTCCGGGACATGCTGGTGAAATTGTGATTATAAAGAGATCGCGTCAAAATCCTCTGTGTCTCTGTGAACTCTGTGAGAACGCGGTGTTGGGGTCTAGGCCATGAGGGTCCTCGGCATCGATCCCGGCTCGCGTATCACCGGTTACGGCATTGTGGATCAGCAGGGTAACCGGCTCGTTCATGTCGATAACGGCGCCATCTTTACCGACAGTGCGGCGGATTTCGCCGGGCGGTTGAAACAGATTTTTGAAGGGCTCTCCCTGGTCATCGCCGAGTACCGTCCCGACGAGGTCGCGGTGGAGAATATCTTCTTCTCCACCAACGTGCAGAGTGCCCTCAAGCTCGGGCAGGCCCGTGGCGCCGCCATAGTAGCTGCGGTACATGCCGGGCTGCCGGTCGCCGAATATACCGCACTGCAGGTAAAACAGGCTGTGGTGGGCCAGGGGCGGGCCGAGAAGGGGCAGGTGCAGAAGATGCTCAAGGCCCTGCTCGGCCTGCCAGAAATCGCACAGGCGGATGCCTCTGATGCACTGGCGGTCGCGGTCTGCCACATAAACTCCCATGTACTCCTGAAGCAGGCCGGTCCGGCTGTTTCGAAACGAAAGACCACCTGGAGGAACTATAAGCCATGATTGCGCTGCTGACCGGCAGGATCGCCCACAAGTCTCCTGATCACATCATCCTGGATGTGCACGGGGTCGGCTACCGGGTCATGATCCCCTTTTCCACCTATTACGAACTACCCGAGGAGGGTGAGGTCACCCTGCATATCCATACCAGCGTGCGGGAGGATGCCATCCAGTTGTACGGTTTCCGGACCAGGCTGGAAAAGTCGTTCTTCCAGCTGCTGATCTCTGTGACCGGTGTCGGCCCCAAGCTGGCCCGCGACATCCTTTCCAACATCCAGCCGGCGGCTCTGGCGCAGGCGCTGGGGACAGGCGATATCCTCAAGCTGTCCTCGATCCCCGGAATCGGCAGGAAAACCGCCGAGCGCCTGATCCTGGAGTTGAAGGACAAGCTCGGCAAGCTGGATGTGTCCTCCCTGCCACAGACAGAGGCGCGCGGTATACCGGCTGAAGATATCATCGATGATGTGATATCGGCGCTGCTCAACCTCGGCTATAAGGAACCGCAGGTTAAAAAGGCGTTAGGAGGGCTGGATGCCAGTGGCGGAGCGGGTGTCGAGGAGTTGCTGAAGCAGGCGCTGAAGATCCTGATGAAGTAAGGGGTCGCTTCGGGATGATGATGCGGCCATGGCCTTGAAAATGATGGTAATGCTGGACAAAAATGCTGACTTCATCCGGTTGATCCTATCAAAATCAGCAATGGCTCTGCCTGCGGTAATAGTAATTATAGCGATACAAATTACTACCGTACACGCATCGTGTGGCGATCCGCCAATAATGAATGTTGATTGGAGCTTTTGCCATAAACAGGGTGTCAACCTGAGCAATACCAATCTTGCGGTGGCCAATCTGAGTCATGGCAAGATGGTCAACGCCATCTTTTCAAATGCCGATCTGACAGAGGTCAACCTGAGGTTCGCAGATCTCTCGGGTGCCACACTTTCCGGAGCCAACCTCGCCGGTGCCGACTTTAACGGAACCAACCTGACAAATGCCAACCTGAGCGGTGTTATTGGTTTATCTGTCTCTCAATTACGTAATGTTGCAACACTGAAGGGTGCTAATCTTTCAGGCCTCAACCTCAGGAACTTTGATCTCAGCTCCCTTAACCTGTCCGAAGCCAATCTGACACAAACCGATCTTACTGACGCCGATCTTGCACATGCCAACCTGAGCGGAGCCAACCTGAACGGTGCCAATCTGAGCGGGGCCAATCTGCAAGGAACCAACCTGAATAAAGCGGTCCTTTCCGGGGTGAAAAATCTGACAAGCGGCCACCTTCACAGCGCTTCCGGTCTTCAGGGTGTTAATCTTTCAGGATTCAATCTCAGTAATTTTGATTTGAGTTCACTCAATCTGACAGGTTCCTCCCTGGCTAATGCCAACCTTTCCAATGCCTACCTGACCAATTCAGTTAACCTGGAATCTGCCAATCTAACCGGAGCCAACCTCTCTGGAGCCAACTTCACCGGTGCCAACCTGACCAGTGCCAACCTTACCAAAACCAATATCACAGACTATCAGCTGCGTAGTGTTGCTATCCTGAAGGGAGTGAACCTGTCAGGCCTCACTATCAGTAACTCTGATCTCAGCTCCCTTAACCTGTCCGAAGCCGATCTGACAAAGACCAATCTTACCAATAACGACATGCACGATATTGACCTGACAAATGCAAACCTTAAAGGCTCTAATCTGACCAATGCCAATTTAAAGAGAGCCGTACTGGTCGGGGTGATTAATTTAGTGAACGCCCAGTTGCGCAGTGCTTCCAACCTTCAGGGTATTAATCTGTCAGGACACAATCTCAGCAAATTCAATTTGAGCAGGCTCAATCTGACCGGCGCCAGCCTTGCCGGTGCTGACTTGTCCAAGGCCAGCCTGGCCTACACCAACCTGGCTAACGTCAACCTGGAAAATGCCAACCTGACCAACACAGACCTGACCAATACGAATATTACAGATTTCCAGCTGCATGAGGCTGCTTCCCTGCAGGAGGTAAATCTTTCAGGACTCAACTTAAGCGGTTTTGAGCTCGATCTGCTGGTCTTGACCAAGGCTGACCTGTCAAAGTCTAATTTGAGTAATGCCAATCTGGCAGGAGCTGATTTGAGCAAGGCCAACCTGACAGGAGCCAACCTGACCGGAGCCAACCTGACCGGAGCCAACCTGACAGGAGCGA
This sequence comes from Geobacteraceae bacterium, assembly GCA_016720395.1. Classification (GTDB taxonomy): domain Bacteria; phylum Desulfobacterota; class Desulfuromonadia; order Geobacterales; family Pseudopelobacteraceae; genus CAIPTY01. Next base: position 176,093 of record JADKKR010000003.1, read on the forward strand.
TTGGAATAACGCAGGACTTTTTTAACTCTGATAAACCATAGGGAATATCCCGGAAACCCCGCCCCAGGGGGGGGGGGGGGGGGCCGGGGGTTCCGCGCGCTCGGGGTTTTGTCCCCGGTGGTCCTTTGAGCTGGTGTTGTTCCGCGCTTTCAACCGGGGATAGTATGAGGGGGGGGGGGGAAGGGGGCACGGCCCGCGGGGGGGGGGGGGCCCGGGGGGGGGGGGGGGGGGGGGGGGGGGGGGGCGGAGCGGGGGGGGGGGTTTGCGAGCCAGGGGGGGGGGGGGTTGCCGATCCACATCTAAGACAACAGCTTTAAAGGTTACTAAAAGGTTACCAAGAGCAGAGATAACAAAAAAGGGCTTAACCGGTAACGGTTAAACCCTTGAATTGTCTGGTCGGGGAGACAAGATTCGAACTTGCGACCCCCTGCTCCCAAGGCAGGTGCGCTCCCAGACTGCGCTACTCCCCGACGAAAGAACGATTAATTACCACAGATAACCTGCTTTGGCAACAAGTAATTTCCGATTGCTGAAGATTATTCCTTCTCCGGGAAGACCTGGGCCGATTTGCCCAGTTTCCTGGCCAGCTCCTTGGCGGCATCCTGATCCATTTTCCGACCGACGCGGACACGATACCAGGTGCCCTTGTCCCCCTGGTGCGATTCGGAGATGAACGCGTTGTATCCTTTGCCGGACAGCGTGTTCTTGAGTGTTTCGGCCTCTGACTTGAGTGCGTAGGAGGCTACCTGGACGGTATAGCTGTTGTCGGCCGGCCTGGCGGTCTGTTTGTCGGCCGTTGTCTTTGCCGGTTCCGCCGGTGCCGGTCTGGTCAGGTTAGACGGGATGGGTGCCTGAAGCGGCTGCTTGGCCTTGTCATCTTTCGTGTTGATCCCCGAGCCGAGCACGTTGCCCTTCTGCCCGCTGGGGAGCGTCTTGTAAAAGCTGAGCGGCTGCTCGGCTACGGTGCCGGGCGGGGTTGCAGGCGGTGGCTGAGACTGTGCTGCTGCGGGGTCCTGCTGTGCCGGGGGTTGAGGATTCGGCTGTGGCGGCGCTGGCGGCTTTGGCAGCTGCGCTGCGCCATTGTTGGGCGAGCTTTCCAGACTGATTTGCTCGGTTGCGGCCTGGAAGGATTTTTTTGCGGATTTCTGCGACAGGAACCAGCCGGTTCCAAACCCTGCCATAAAGGTTATGATCCCTGTGACAACCAGAGCGGTTTTAAAATAGCCGGTCGGTTCCTTGCGGGGCCTGGCCGTGCCATGAGCTGTGACGTAGGATTTCTTGGGTTCACTGTAGTCGATACGCATGGGATACTCCGTTACATTCGTTCGGGTGCCGATATGCCAAGAATGGTCAGGGCATTCTTCAGTGTCTGGGCCGTGCGCTTGAGCAGGTACAGACGTGCGTGAGTCAGTGCTGCATCTTCGCTGATGACCCTGTTTTTGTTATAGAAGCTGTGGAAACACCCGGCAAGTTCCGTCAGGTAGTAGGTCAGGCGATGAGGTTCGAAGTTCTGGGCGCTGTCGTCGACGGTGTCGGGCAGGGCCGCCATACGTTTCATCAACTGCAATTCTTCGGGGGTATCCAGGACCTCCAACTCGTGAAGCAGGGGCTGCTCCGGGGCAGTAAATCCCTTCTCGCGTGCATTTTCGAAAATGCTGCAGATCCTGGCGTGGGCGTACTGGACATAATAGACCGGGTTTTCGTTGGTCTGCTGCTTGGCCAGATCGATATCAAAGACCAGCTGCGAGTCCGGCTTGCGCATGATGAAGAAGAAGCGTGTGGCATCGCGGCCGACCTCGTCGATCAGGTCCCGCAGCGTGACATAGCTGCCGGCGCGCTTGGAGATCTTGACCTCTTCTCCTCCTCTCAGCACGGTGACCATCTGGTGCAGCACATATTCCGGCCACCCCCGGGGAATTCCGCATTCGAGGGCCTGCAGGCCGGCCCGTACCCGGGTGATGGTGCTGTGGTGATCGGCCCCCTGCTCGTTGACAACACGGGTGAAGCCGCGCTCCCACTTGGCCAGGTGATAGGCGATGTCGGGCACGAAGTAGGTATAGCCGCCATCGCTTTTGCGCATGACTCGATCCTTGTCATCGCCAAAATCCGTAGTGCGCAGCCACAGGGCACCGTCCTGCTCGTAGGTATGGCCGTTGTCACCAAGCTGCCTGACCACTGCATCGACGCGACCTTCGCTGTACAGGCTTGACTCCAGGGTGAAGACATCGAAGTGGACATCGAAGGCCTTGAGGTCCAGATCCTGTTCGCGCCGCAGGGAGGCCACTGCGAAGCTCTGGATGGCATCCAGGTCCTGCGGGTCTCCGAGAGCGGTCACGTGGCGGTCGTCTGAGTCTACGGTCTCCTGTGCCAGATAGGAAACAGCGACGTCCTTGATGTACTCGCCCTGGTAGCCGTCCGCCGGCCAGCGTGGATCATCCGGCTCGATTCCCAGGCAGCGGGCCTGGACCGAAAGGGCCAGGTTGGTAATCTGCTGTCCGGCATCGTTGTAGTAGAATTCACGGGTCACATCCCATCCGGTTGCGCAGAGCAGACGACAGATCGTGTCGCCAATGGCGGCACCCCGGCCATGACCGATATGCAGCGGTCCGGTAGGGTTGGCGCTGACGAACTCCACCTGTACTTTTCCGGAGGCCCCGGAGGTGGTGAGCCCGAAGGCCGTACCCTGAGACTCTATCTCAAGCAGCGTCTGCTGCCAGGCTGCCGGAGCTACATAAAAGTTTATGAAGCCGGGACCGGCGATTTCAGCGTGTGACAACAGGCCACCGCCGTTTCCGATGAACCGGATAACGGTCTCGGCGACCTGGCGGGGCGCCTTGCGCTCGCCTTTGGCAATCTGCATGGCGATATTGCAGGAAAAATCACCATGTTCGGGATTGGCCGGTATGCCGATAATGACGGCAGGAAAAGGTGCGGTGATAAGTTCTTCCGCGGCGGCTGCATGTTGCAGGGCGGCTTCAACGAGGACGGCAATTCTTTGGCGCATCATTTCGGGTGTGATTCCTTGCTGTTAGAGGGGGGCTCGGTATCCTTGATGCTGATGTCGCGGGAAAAATCGGGGCAACGTGCCCCGCCGTCACAGACACTGAACCGCTTGTTGCAGTTCTCGCGCCAGGCGCAGACGGCACAGCTTTGACGTGACATGGCAGACCTCTGAACTATTTCTTTTCCTGGGGGAACTGGTAGATGACTTCGTTGCTGCGAACCAGTCCGAAGTCTTTGCGGGCGATACTTTCCAGATAACGACGGTCGGTTTTCAGGGCCGATATTTCCAGCTTGAGTTTCTCGTTTTCACTCTTCGAATCATTCAGGCGTGAGTTGACCCTGGTTTTATCCTGTTTCAGTTCAATGATACGCAGGAGACCCTTGTCACCGAACACGGTGAAAAACAGGATGAAGATGATACATCCCGCCGGGATCAGGTACATTTTTTTCTGAAAGGGAAGCTTCACACGATTACCCTTTTTCCAGACGTTCTGCGAAGTAGCCGACGGTTGTGCGGAGCCCGGTCTCCAGGTCGACGGACGGTGTCCATCCCAGCCGCTGCATTGCCAGTGAGATGTCCGGTCGCCGCTGTTTCGGGTCATCCAGGGGCAGGGGGTTGTGTATGATCCTGGATGTCGCTCCGGTTATTCTAATGATTTTTTCAGCAAATTCAAGGATTGTATTTTCCACCGGGTTGCCGAGGTTGACCGGACCGATAAATCCGTCACATTCCATCATGCGGATCATGCCCTCCACCAGGTCGTCCACATAGCAGAACGAGCGGGTCTGTGAGCCGTCTCCGTAGACCGTGATGTCCTGGTTGCGCAGGGCCTGCAGCACGAAATTCGAGACCACCCGGCCGTCGTTTTCAGCCATACGCGGACCATAGGTGTTAAAAATGCGGATGATGCGGATGTCGACACCGTTCTGGCGATGGTAGTCCATCATCAGGGTTTCGGCAACGCGCTTGCCCTCGTCATAGCAGCTGCGGATACCGATCGGGTTGACATTGCCCCAGTACGCTTCCGTCTGGGGATGGACCTGGGGATCACCATAGACCTCCGAGGTGGATGCCTGCAGGATACGGGCCTTGACCCGCTTGGCCAGCCCCAGCATGTTGATGCAGCCCATGACACTGGTCTTGACGGTCTTGACCGGGTTGTACTGGTAATGGACCGGGGAGGCCGGACAGGCCAGGTTGTAGATGCGGTCCACCTCCAGCAGGATCGGCTCGACGATGTCATGGCGGATGACCTCGAAGCGGTGGTTATCCATCAGGTGGATGATATTGTCCCGGGAGCCGGTGAAGAAGTTGTCCAGGCAGATGACGTCGTGGCCCTCATGCAGCAGACGCTCGCAGAGATGTGACCCGACAAAGCCTGCGCCTCCGGTGACCAGAATTTTCATGTTATTTCACCTCTCCGCAGACCGTGGCGCCGCAGCGACCCAGCGGGATGTAGCTGAACCCGGCGGATGCCATGCGGTCGGGCTTGTAGAGGTTGCGCCCATCGACGATGATCGGAGTCTTCAGGGCGGCCTTGATGCGATCGAAGTCCGGGTTGCGGTACTCGCTCCAGTCGGTGATGACAGTCAGGGCGTCGGCATTCTCAAGGATCTCGTACTGGTTGTGGCTGTATTCAATGCGGTCGCCGAAGACCTTCCTGGCTTCCTTGATGGCCTCCGGATCATGTGCCCGGACCGTGGCGCCGGCGTCCAGAAGGCGCTCGATGATGGTGATGGCCGGAGCCTCGCGCATGTCATCGGTACGTGGCTTGAAGGACAGGCCCCAGCAGGCGATCGTGCGTCCGGTGAGCGGTCGTTCCTCGTCCGGCGAGCCGAGGGCCCTGATCAGTTTATCGGCCAGGACCTCTTTCTGGCGTTCGTTGACGTCTTCCACCGCCCTGAGCAGCATGAAGTCGTAACTGCATTCTTCAGCGGTCCTGATCAGCGCCTTGACATCCTTGGGGAAACAGGAGCCGCCGTAGCCGGGACCGGGAAACAGAAAGTCGTAGCCGATGCGCGAGTCGGAGCCGATGCCCTCGCGGACAGCTGCCACATCGGCGCCCATCCGCTCGCACAGCCCGGCGATCTGGTTCATGAAGGAGATGCGGGTGGCCAGCATGGCATTGGCAGCGTACTTGGTCATCTCGGCACTGCGGATATCCATGACGATCATGCGGTTCTGCTTGCGCATGAACGGGTCGTAGAGCTCTTTCATGATCTCGGCGGTGCGGACGTTGTCGGTGCCGATCACAACCCGGTCGGGTTTCATGAAATCATCGATGGCAGCGCCTTCCTTGAGAAACTCCGGATTGGAGACCACATCGAACTCCAGGTTGACGCCGCGGATCGTCAATTCTTCCTGCAGTGCATCACGAACCTTGTCGGCGGTGCCGACCGGGACCGTGGACTTGTCGACGATGATCTTGTAGCCGGTCATTGCACGACCGATCTCGCGGGCCACACCCAGAACGTATTTCAGGTCGGCCGAGCCGTCTTCGCCCGGCGGGGTGCCGACGGCGATGAAGCTGACCAGGGATGACTGTACGGCAGCAGTAGCATCGGTGGTGAAGGAGAGCCGGCCTTCTGCCTGGTTGCGCAGCACCATCTCCTTCAGGCCCGGTTCGTAGATCGGGATAATCCCCTGTTTCAAGCCTTCAATTCTGGCTTCGTCAACATCGACGGCGATGACGCTGTTGCCGCTTTCGGCAAAACAGGCGGCAGCCACCAGTCCGACATATCCGGCACCAAAGATACAGATTTTCATTCAGAAACTCCTGACGTCAAAATAATTGGTACTCTATAACACATTATCCCGTTGTAATTCCAGCGCTAATTAGGCTTTTTCCGCGTCATTGCGCAATTTAAGGGCCTCGGAATAGGCCTCGTTCCGTGAACTGCCTGTAATCAGGGACGCTTTCCTGGCAGCATCCTTAACGGAAAGACCTTCCTCATCCAGAAGCCGCTGCAACAGGGTGTCCAGTGCTTCAGGCTGCTCTGGAACGACTTCACCCGGTGCAATCAGGATGACGATCTCTCCGCGTGCCTTACCTTCAGCCACCGCAGGCATTACCCCGGAGACCGCACCGCGGATGAACTCCTCGTAAATTTTGGACAGTTCCCGGGCCACCACCACCTGGCGATCTCCCAGGGTTTCATGGATATCACGCAGGGTCTCTTCCAGCCGGTGGGGCGCCTCGTAGAGCACCAGCGTACCGGGCAGGCGGGCCAGATCTGCAAGAAAGGCGCGCCGTTTCCCCTGCCGGGCGGGCGGGAAACCGGCAAAGGTAAAGTTGTCACTGGGCAGTCCCGAGCCGGAGAGGGCCGCGATGGCGGCACAGGCGCCGGGGAGCGGCACCACCGGGATGCCTTCCGCCACGGCGTCACGCACCAGGTTGTAGCCCGGGTCGGAGATGCAGGGGGTGCCTGCGTCGGAGATCAGGGCCACGGACTTCCCCTGGCGCAGGGCGTTCAGGATGCGCTCACCCTTGAATTGCTGGTTGTGATCGAAATAGGAGGTCAGCGGTTTTGAGATGTTGAAGTGATTAAGGAGCTTCAGCGAATGGCGGGTGTCTTCTGCGGCGATCAGGTCCACTTCCCCGAGGATACGCACCGCCCGGTAGGTTATGTCCTCCAGGTTGCCGATAGGCGTGGCAACTATGTAGAGGGTGGCGGCCATTATTTCAGGCTGGAGATGTATCCGCGCACCCCGTCCAGAATCCCCTCGGCGGTCAGGTCACGGTAGGCCGGGTCTTTGAGGCGCGCCTCCTCCTGGACGTTGCTCAGAAAGGCGGCCTCCACCAGAATGCTCGGCATGGTGGCCCCCACCAGGACATAAAACGGACCCTGCTTGACCCCCAGGTTCTTCACGTCGGAAAAATAGGTGCGGGCCTTTTTGTACAGGGATTTTTGCACCTCATCCGCCAGGTGGGCGGAGTCGTTCAGTTTGTAGTTGGCCATCAGGTCGAAGAGGATCGCCTGCAGCACGCTGACCTTTTCCAGCGAGGTGCCGTTTTCCTTGGCAGCCAGCTGGGCTGCCTTTTCGGTCTTGGCCAGATTGAGATAGTAGGTCTCGATGCCGTTGGCGTTGCGGTTGGCTGCGGCATTGGCGTGAACCGAGAGGAACAGGTCGGCATTTACCTTGTTGGCAATGGCGGTGCGCTCCTCCAGAGGGATGAAGACGTCGGTTGAGCGGGTCATGACCACATCCAGCCCCAATTCATCCCTGAGCAGCTCCCTGAGCTTGAGGCTGATGGCCAGGACGACCTCCTTCTCCTGGAGTCCGCTGGGGCCAACAGCCCCCGGGTCGTGCCCGCCGTGCCCCGGGTCGACCACGATGCGGCGGATCTTGGAAATGGAAGGCCTCTTCGGCACGCGCGGCTTTTTTTCTACCGAGGCCGTTCGCTCATCAGGCCTGAGTTCTGCCAGCGGTTCGGGGGGGGCACTGATGGATGGCTCCAGGCGGCTGATCTCCAGCGGCCGCTCCCCGCGTACATCGATGATCAGGCGGGCCGGTTCTGACAACGGGAATATCTTGTAGTCCTTGATGTTCTCGGTATCCAGTACCACGCGCACGACGTCGGGTTTGTACTGGCCGACGCGCCCCTTCAGTAATCCGTCGCCGATGGTGATTTCGCGGACATTACGCCCCAGCTTGGAGTGATTGATGTCGATATAGACCCGACCCGGCTTGCCGGGGCTGTCCTTGCCAAGCTGGTGCGCCTCCCAGGTCACGTCCCGATCCAGCTCAAGCGAAATACGGGTATAGTCCGGATTGGACCAGTATTTCATCTCATTGAGCACTGCCAGCGGACGGACCGTAGCCGAGGTCTGCTCGCTGAAGACCGGTTTGCTCCTGACAGTCTTGTGTTTTGATTTATTCTTGGCCGCCAGGGCGGGGCCGGGAATCAGCAGGCAGGCAATCAGTAGGCAGACAGGTATGAGGATGAACCGGGTCATGTTTTGTATGCCTCTAGTGTGCCATTTTTTTGAGTTCATCCAGCATATTCAATGCCTCAAGGGGTGTCATAGCAGAAATGTTCAGTTTTTTCAAGCGTTGGCGCAGCAGGTCCTCGCTGGTTTCGAACAGGGAAAACTGCGCAGCGGGTGCTTTGGCTGCTTTTGTGCGGCTCTTGGCCAGACGCGGAGCCCCCTCTTCGAACTCGCCGCTTTCCAGGTTCAGAAGGATCTCCCTGGCCCGTTCGATGACGTCGGCCGGCATGCCGGCCAGGCGTGCCACCTGAATGCCGTAGGAGTGGGAGGCGCCGCCGGGGATGATAGTGCGCAGGAAGATGACCTGATCGTTCCACTCCCTGACGGCCACGGTATAGTTTTTGATCCGTTCGCGGGTCACTGCCAGTTCGGTCAGCTCGTGGTAATGGGTGGCGAACAGCGTCCTGCTCCGGCAGGTGGGGGTGTCGTGGATGTACTCGGCCACCGCCCAGGCGATGGAAACACCGTCGAAGGTGGAGGTGCCGCGGCCGATCTCGTCCATCACGATCAGGCTCCTGGGCGTGGCGTTACGCAGGATGGCGGCCGCCTCCATCATCTCCAGCATGAAGGTGGACTGGCCGCGGGCCAGGTTGTCTCCCGCCCCGACGCGGGTGAAGATGCGGTCGGCTATGCCGATGCGCGCCTCGCTGGCCGGAACGAAGCTACCGACCTGGGCCATGATAGTGATCAGGGCCACCTGGCGCATGTAGGTGGATTTGCCGGCCATGTTGGGGCCGGTGATCATCAGGATCTGGTTGTCGCTGCCGTCCAGGCGGGTATCGTTGGGGACAAAACTCTCTCCCAGTTTCATGTTTTCGATGACCGGGTGGCGTCCGTCACGGATGTCGATGACATCGGAGTCGTCAACCGTGGGTTTGCAGTAGTTACGCTCCGCACCCACAACCGCCAGGGAGATCAGCACATCCAGTACTGCCAGGCCGTCGGCGGTTCGGCAGATGCGCTCCGAGCGTCCCGCCACCTGTTCGCGGATCTCCTGGAACAGCGCATACTCGAGCTCGCAGATGCGCTCCTCGGCCCCCAGCACCTTCTCCTCGTAGTTCTTGAGCTCCTCGGTGATAAAGCGCTCGGCGTTGGCCAGGGTCTGGCGGCGGATATAGTCGGGGGGCACATTGGCAAGGTTGCTCTTGGTGATCTCGATCGAATAGCCGAAAACCCGGTTGTAACGGATCTTGAGGGTGGATATCCCGGTGCGGGCCTTCTCCTGAGCCTCCAGACGGGCGATGAAGCCTTTCCCCTCGCTGCTGATGGCGCGCAGTTCGTCCAGTTCGGCACTGTAGCCGGCGGCGATGATACCCCCCTCGCGCAGTGAGAAGGGGGGGCTCTCAACGATGCCGCTCTCAACAAGGATTCGAATGTCGTCAAGCGGATCGATGGTGGTCGCCAGCGTTCTCAGCAGCGGACTCTGCAGCGGCCCGATGCAGTTCAGCAGGAGCGGGAGCTGTCTCAGGGAGTCCACCAGGGCGCGCAGGTCCCGGGCACCGGCCGAGGCCATGCCGATGCGTCCGTTGAGGCGTTCCAGGTCGGCTATGCCTCGCAGCGGCACGATCAGCGAGTCCCGGATGGTGCCGGACTCCAGCAGTTCTTCGACGGCGTCCAGCCGCTGCCGGATCGGTTCCAGCCCGACCAGCGGATAGGAGAGCCACTGCTTGAGGCGGCGGGCGCCCATGGCTGTACAGGTCCGGTCCAGACAGCCCAGCAGTGAGCCGCCCTTGCGGCCGTCAGCCATGCTGGCGGTGATCTCCAGGTTGCGCCGGGTGGCCGGGTCCAGGGTCAGGTGTTCCGAGCGAAGGTAGACACGGATATCGCGGATATGCGGGATGGCGCTTTTTCTGTTCTCCCGCAGGTAGTAGAGGGCTGCACCGGCTGCCATCAGGCCGGTCGGCATCTGCTCCAGCCCCAGGGCCTCAGTCGAAGCGGCACCGAACTGGCTGCAGAGCAACCCTGCGGCGTAGTCGCGTTCGTACACCCAGGCCGGGCAGCGGGATACCATCCGCTCTGCAAGGAATTCACGCAGTTCGGCAGGCAGCGCATCCTTTTCCAGGCCGTCACTCAGTAGAACCTCCCGGGGGTTGACCCCGGCAGCCTCTGCCGCCAGGGCCGCGACTCCGCTCAGTTCGGTCACGCGGAATTCGCCGGTGGAGAGGTCCAGCCAGGCGATACCCCACTGCTCGCCGAGCTGACAGAGGGCAAGGAGGTAATTGTTCTCGTCCGGGGAGAGGCTCTCGGCTTCGATCAGCAGCCCGGGGGTGATGACCCGGACCACCTCGCGGCGGACGATGCCCTTGGCCTGCCGGGGGTCTTCCACCTGCTCGCAGATGGCTACCTTGTGGCCGGTCTCGATCAGCCGGGTGATATAGGGTGTGACAGAGTGGTAGGGGACGCCGCAGAAGGGGATCTCGTCGCCGCTGCCCTTGTTGCGCGAGGTCAGGGTGATGTCGAGGATGCGGGACGCCAGCAGGGCGTCATCCAGGAACATCTCGTAGAAGTCCCCCATGCGGAAAAGGAGAATCGCATCGGGATAGCCGGATTTGATCTCCAGGTACTGCCGCATCATGGGGGTTTGGTCTGCCATTGTTGAACCGGCCTTTCAAGACGATGAGCCGTTGTATCACAGGGTACCGTGCTTTTCAAGGTGCAGGGGGGATATTCCTGCATGAAGTATTCAGCATTCACTTGAACTTTATTCAATCAGTGGTAGGATTGAAAAATTACAATCAGGTAGTTTCGACCGGTATACACTGATCATGTCCGTTGTGCTGCCAGACTGAAGGTGCACTGGCCTGCGGAGCATTGTGATACCTGGCAGTTACGTCAAGGAGAACCTCATGACAAAGCGAATCTTTTCCGGAACGCGGTTGCTTCTGTTCCTGTTCCTTTCCGCCCTGATAGTCATGCAGGCCGCCTGCAAGAATCAGGAACAGCCCCAGATCTCTCGTACGGCGGAACAGTCACCTCAGGAGCGGCTCTCAAGCTCGACGGTCAAGCCTCTCCGGATAGGGATGGGTGCGATGATCACCCCAAAAGAGGGATTTATCTATTACAGACAGCTCAGCGAGTACATCGAGAAAAAACTCGGCCATCCGGTCCAATTGGTCGATCGGGGCAATTACGACGAGATGAACCGTCTTCTGGAGACAAAAGAGATCGATGCAGCCTTTGTTTGTGCCGGTCCCTATGTGGAAGGCAAAGAGCGCTTCGGGATGGAGCTATTGGCGATGCCCCTGGTGAAGGGGAAGCCGGTCTACCACTCCTATATTATCGTTCCGGCCGGCAGCCCGGCCCAAAAACTGGAAGACCTGCGCGGCAAGACCTTTGCTTTTACCGATCCCAAATCAAACAGCGGGAAGCTGGTTCCGACTTATCTGTTGGCAAAAATGAAGGAAACCCCGCAACATTTCTTTGGCAAGGTGGAGTTTACCTACGGCCATGACAAATCGATCAAGGCCGTGGCGGAAGGTCTCGTCGATGGCGCCGCGGTGGACAGCCTGATCTGGGAGTACCTTGCCCTGAAACACCCGGACATGGCGGCCAAAACCAGGATACTGCTCCGCTCGGAACCGTACGGCATTCCTCCGGTTGTCGTCCGGCCCGGTCTTGACGCGGAAAAGAAGAAGCGTTTACTGCAGATTCTGCTGCAGGTCTCCGATGATGAAGAAGGACGACAGATTCTCAAGGGTATGATGATCGACCGTTTTGTGGCGGGCGATGACAGTAATTACGACACCATTCGCGGAATGAACCGCTGGCTGCTCAAACAGGGGAAACAACCGTAATGTTCAGGGTGTCTCTGCGCAAAAAATTCATTGCCGGCACCGCGCTGCTGATACTGCTGATCGGCGCGGCCCTGGCATTTCTGGTGCGTCATGAATTACATACACGCTTTGAAGACGAGGTCTACAAGCGTGGCCTGTCCATATCCCGCTATATTGCAGAAGCCGCAGAAATCCCCCTGATTACCGAAAATAACGTCAGCCTGCAGCTACTGGTCAATGACTACAAGAAGATCGATCCGGACATCGGATTCATATTCCTCGTCAGCCCGGAAAACAGGGTGGTGGCGCACACCTTTGGCGCACAGATACCGAGCGACGTGCTCAGGCAGGCCATTGAGAAAAAAAGCGAGTCCCCGGCCCGTATCGATATCCATACTGAAGACGGCCTGATTTATGACTGCATGGTTCCCATCCAGGGCGGAGCTCTGGGATACGTGCATGTGGGTCTGTATGAAAGGGTGGTTGCGGGAAACGTCCATGGCGTCCTGCTGAAAATGCTGCCGTTTGTGCTGACCATCCTCCTTTTCGGCATCATCGCAGCTATTGCCTTCGCTTCTGTGGTCACGCGCTCGATCGAACTTCTGACAACCGGTGTCCGGAAATTCACCAACGGTGATCTGCATGAAGCGCTGCCGGTCCGCTCTGACGACGAAATCGGGCAGCTGGCAGTTGCCTTCAATTCCATGACCGAGAAACTCAGCGCTACGACGGTGTCGCGTGAATATATGGAGAAGCTGTTCGACAGTATGGACGATATGCTGCTCGTCATATCTCCTGACGGTTTCATCCAGAGCGTCAATCGTGCCTACTGTGAGGTATTCGAATGCCGGCCGGAAGATGTCCTCGGCCACAGGATCGACGAATTCAAGGAGCAGGATGCACCAATCTGTATCTTTGCCGCGTTTCGTAACTCACTGGTGACCGGCACGGTGCGGGGAATCGAATGCACCTGCCGTACGTCAAGCGGTGCGTCTGTGCCGATCCTGTTTTCTCTGGCAGTGATGAAGGATGACGAGGGGAGGCCGCAGTCGGTGGTCTGTGCCGCCCAGGACATCAGCAGCCTGAAAAAAATCCAGAATGATCTTCATCAGAAACAGCTGGAGGTCGAATCGATCAACCGCAATCTGGAAGCGATCGTGGCAGCACGTACGGCAGAGCTGGCTGTCGGCAACGAGAGCCTGCGGGCGGAAATCGCCGAGCGCCGGAAAAAGACAGAAGAGCTGCGGATTGCTCGCGATGCCGCCGAGTCCGCCAATCGGGCAAAGTCTGAATTTCTGGCCAACATGAGCCATGAGATGCGTACACCGCTCAATTCGATCATCGGCGGCACTGAATACCTGGAGGGCACCTCACTGGCTTCCGATCAGCAACGCTGTCTCGAAATGATCCATATAGCCGGTGACAGCCTGCTGGTGCAGGTCAATGACCTGATTGACCTTGCGCGGATCGAGGCCGGTCAGCTGGAGCTGCTGGAAGAGGAATTCAACCTGGCCGATACCCTGGAAACGGTGGTCCATATGCTGGGCCTGAATGCCGAGAAAAAGCAGCTGGACCTTTCTCTGTCCACTGCGCCGGACATCCCCCATTTTGTGGTCGGAGACCGGGACAGGCTCCAACAGGTACTGGTCAACCTGGTTTCCAACGCCATCAAGTTTACCGACAGCGGCGGAAAGGTGACGGTATCGGCCCAGCGCGGAAAATCCGGGCCGCAGGTGACGGATGTTTGTTTTGTGGTTCGCGATACCGGCATCGGAATCGAGTCGGACAAGATCGACATGATATTTGAAACCTTTGCCCAGGCTGATTCCTCGATTACCCGCCGTTACGGCGGCAGCGGGCTCGGCCTGGCAATCAGCCGGCGGCTGGTTGAAGCCATGGGCGGCAGCTTCAACGTGGAGAGCGTTCCGGGTGTGGGGAGCTCCTTCTCGTTCAGTATCAGTTTCCCGTTGTCCGGTCATGCCTCCGCTGCGAAACAGGCTGTGCCGGACAGAGCCGGCAGGTCGTGCGACATCCCGGTTGCCGACAAGCCGGAAGCCAGTGACAGGTTTTCACGGGTACTTCTGGTGGATGATTCCCTGGAGAACAGGGAGCTGATGAAGCTTCTTCTGGCGCGCCAGCCGCTGATCATCGATGAGGCGAATAACGGTCGTGAAGCATTGGAGCTGTTCGAACGGAACGAATATTCTCTGGTGCTGATGGATATACAGATGCCGATAATGGACGGATTTACCGCTACCCGCATGATGCGCAGAGTCGAGGAGCGCAGCGGACGCAGCCGAACAACCGTTGTGGCGCTGACCGCCCATGCCTACGAGGCGGATATCCGCAGATGCAAAGAGGCCGGCTGCGACGACCATATTGCCAAACCATTCAAGAAAAAGGGCCTGCTGCACTGCCTGGGTAACTATCTGCGCGGGGTAGAAAATGAGTAGTCCGGCAGATGAAAAGATTCTGGTTGAGATTGATCGCGAACTGATGCCGGTTGTCCCCGAATATCTCGAAAACAGGCTCATCGATTGTGCAGAGATTGAAGGCCTGCTTGCCTCAGGCAGCATGGCAAATATTCAGACCATCGGGCACCGCATGAAAGGTTCCGGCGGCAGCTTCGGGTTTGATGAGATATCCGATATCGGAGAGGCCCTGGAGTCCGCAGCGCGTGATACGGATGCCGAAGGCATCAGAACGGCTGCCGGTCGCCTGGAGGCGTATCTGGCCCGCGTTTCAGTGGCTTACATCTAGCGTCTGTGGACAGGGACAACGAAAGAAAGGGCGGGCCTCATTTTCGAGACCCGCCCTTTCTTGTCAGGAAACGGTGCTGTGTCGCTGTCAGCCTTGTGCGGCCTGAACAGCGGTGATGGCGGTGACGTTGACGATGTCGTCGACCGAGCAGCCGCGGGAGAGGTCGTTGACCGGCTTGGCCAGGCCCTGAATGATCGGGCCGACCGCTTCCGCCCCGGCGACGCGCTCCACCAGCTTGTAGGCGATGTTGCCGGCGTCCAGATCCGGGAAGATCAGGACGTTGGCCTTGCCGGCAACCGGGCTGCCGGGGGCCTTCTTCTCGCCAACCTTGGGGAGCAGCGCGGCATCGGCCTGCAACTCACCGTCGATCTGCAGGTCGGGTTTGATCTGCCGGGCAATCTCCACCGCTTTGGTGACCTTGTCAACATCTGCATGGCTGGCGCTTCCCTTGGTCGAGAAGGAAAGCATGCCCACGCGGGCGTCGACATCGAGAAACGCCTTGCAGTTGCCGGCGGTAGCCACGGCAATCTCAGCCAAGGCCTGGGCATCCGGGTTGGGGTTGACGGCACAGTCGGCAAACAGGATGATGCCGTTTTCGCCGAAGCTTGGTGTTTTGGTGACCATCAGGAAGAAGGAGGAGACGGTCTTGATTCCTTTGGCGGGACCGACGGTCTGGAAGGCGGCCTTGAGCACGTTGCCGGTAGTGCCGGTGGCGCCGGCCACTTCGCCGCCTGCATCGCCGTTTCTGACCATCATACCGGCAAAATAAAGGTTGTCCTCGGCGGTCAGGAGTTTCCTGGCCTCGTCGGCTGTCAGGCCCTTGCTTTTGCGCAACTCGACCAAATCGGCAACGTACTGGTCAAGCTTCGGTGCCGTTGCCGGATTGAGCAGCTCCACGCCGGCCAGACTGATCCCTTTGGCAGACGCTTCGGCCTGGATCTTGGCCGGGTCGCCCAGGATGACGATCTTTGCCAGCCCCTCATTCACGATCTTTTCGGCAGCAAACAGCATCCGCTCATCGTAGCTCTCCGGCAGCACGACCGTCTGCAGATTCTTCCTGGCTTTCTCCTTGATTTGATCAACAAGATGCATGCAATGACCTCCTCGAAAATAATAAAACAGTGGTGTATTTATAATTGAAGCATGGTGGCTGGTCAATAAAAAAAGCCCGAATAATCCGGCTTTAGCCAGGCTAAAAAACTTTAGTATTCCTTACATATGAGCGGATTTCAGCAGGACTGGTACACCAGCGGATCCTTGAGTCCGGCCTCTGCAAAACCTTTCAGACGCAGACGGCATGAATCGCACAGTCCGCAGGAAACGCCGGACGGGGAGGGGTCGTAGCAGGAGTGCGTAAGGCTGTAGTCTACACCCAGTGCACAGCCGGCTGTGATGATCTGGGCCTTGGACAGGCTGATCAGCGGAGTGTGAATCTGAAAACCGCCGGTTCCCTCGACCCCGGCTTTTGTGGCCAGATTTGCCATGGCCTCGAAGGCGGCTATGTATTCAGGCCGGCAATCGGGGTAGCCGGAGTAGTCCAGTGCATTGACGCCGATAAATATGTCGGAGGCACCCAGCACTTCGGCCCATCCCAGGGCAAAGGAAAGGAAGATGGTGTTGCGGGCCGGAACATACGTGACCGGGATTTCGCTACCTACGCCATCCTTGGGTACGGCTATATCAGCTGTCAGGGCACTGCCGCCCATCAAGCGCAGATCGAAATCCACCACCAGATGTTCGACCGCTCCCATACGGCGTGCATGTGCCTTGGCAACCTGCAGCTCGAAGCTGTGACGCTGGCCGTAGGAAAAGCTGATTGCATACGGTGCAAAGCCCGTGTCTGCTGCCATGGCCATGCAGGTGGAGGAGTCCAGTCCACCGCTATAGAGGACCACCGCTTTCTTTTGCATCTGCTGTACTCCCTGTTTTTGAAGTTTCAGAGTTAACGATTTCATGATAGTATCAGAAAAACATGCCGGTAAATTCAAAAAAGGGGATTGTATGAAAAAGTCCATGTTCCTGTCCATCTCACTCGTCACATTTCTCACAGCGAGCGCACTTGCTCTTGAAGCACCTGCCGTACCGCCGAAACACCCGGAAATGCCTGCTGCGGTCCCACCATCCACTCCTTCTGCCACTGCCGCTCCGGCAGCACCTGCCACCGCTGATCCGGCATCGCCAGCAGCAGCTCCCGCGCCGGTTGCTCTGTCTGGAAAGGTAGTTCAGACTATGAATGCCGGTGGCTACACTTACATCTATGTTGAACAGGCCGATGGCAGTAAAAAATGGGTTGCAGTCACGCAGACAGCGGCCAAGGTCGGTGACCAGATGAGCTTCAAGCCGGGTATGGAGATGGGTAAGTTTGAAAGCAAGGCCCTGAATCGAAGCTTCGATTCGATAATCTTTTCAGAAGGTGTCATTTCCGGCGGATCAACAGCCCCCGTTCTGGATCCCGGCAAGAATGAAGGAGTATCACACGGCAGCCAGGGGGCTTTGAAGGATAAAGCCGCCAAGATATCCGTGACCAAGGCAACCGGCCCCAATGCCGCAACCGTAGCGGAGGCATATGCCAAAAGCGCTAAGCTCAATAAGAAAAAGGTTGTTATCCGCGGTCAGGTGGTCAAAATATCCAGCGGCATCATGGGCAAAAACTGGATTCACATTCAGGACGGAACCGGTTCGGAAAAGAAGAAGACCCACAACCTGGTCTGTACATCAAAGACTGATATCGCCGATGTCGGAGACGTGGTCACAATTACCGGAACGCTGATCAAGGACCGTGATTTTGGCGCCGGGTACAAATATCCGGTTATTATCGAGGACACCAAAATCACCAAATAGGTGTTTGGAAGAGACCGTGCCATGACCATTCGGTTCACTATTGCAGCCCTGAGCTCTTTTCCTGTCGTGATTGCGATGGTCATCTTCCTGATGCCATTATCAGTATCTGCATTTGTTTCTGAAGATATTGAGCGGCTCAAAGAAACGAAATACTGCCCCGGCTGTGACCTCAGGGGTGCCGATCTGCGGGGATTGAATCTTGACGGATCTAACCTGGAAGGTGCCAATCTGATGGGTGCCAATCTCGAGGGGGTCAGTATTGAGAATGCGATACTGGAAGATGCAAGCTGTGAAAAAGCCAATTTGCGCGATGTAAAGCTGCATGCGTCAACTCTGGAGCATGCAACGGTCGACGAGGCTGATTTGAACGGGGCCGATCTTCAGGGTGTCATCTGGATCGACAGACGTGTCTGCAAAAAAGGGTCGATCGGCATCTGCAAATAACCGCTGTCGAGGCGGGCAGAAAAAAGGAAACGGGACATCTCTCTGCGGAGGGTGTCCCGTTTTCTTTTTCATTGCTGTCGTCCTATTGCCCCTTCAAGCCACCTGCTGAAGAACCAAGGCCGAAAGCACCCATCAGGTTGAAGCTGACCGTGACGGTCTGGCTGGGGCTGGTAACGCGGCGATCCAGGTACGACACGAGGATGCTCCAGCACTGATGCCGGTATTCAGCAGAATAGACCGACTCCAGAAAGTTGTTGCGGTCGAAAGAGTAGCGTGTGGCATAGCTGAAAATCCAGGGTTTGATGAGTCGTGTGGACAGTCTCCCCTCCAGGTACTCTACATCGTTGTGCGCCATGCGGTAACTGATGCCGGCGGTGGTGCCGCGCCTGTCATCCAGTTCCACACCGGGTGCGGCACTGGAGAGGTAGCTGCCATACACGTTGTAGCGGGCATCCAGGGTCAGTCTGGCCTGGGGATGCAGCCAGGCCTCCGATTCCAGGATCACGTCCGTCCAGGGACGTTGGGCATCGACTGTCGTCAGCAGGTCACGCCTCCCGCCGGAAATGCTGTACCCCTGCGAGAGCTTCATGCGCATCAGGTCCCGGTATTCGCTCGTATCCCCGTTCCGGAATTTTCCTCCGAGAAAGCCGGTCACTGAAAAGTAGAGCATGTTCTGGTGAACGATACGGTCGAGTGCATCATAGGTCGGAAAGCGTGACTGGTCCTGATTGAGCGTGTATCGGTAGGATATCTCCGGTACGATCTCGTTGCGCAGTTTCTGCAGCTTCCCGCCGTTGATGTCATAGACCCTGCTGAAGGAGGTGCTCAGCCGCACTCCCGCTTCCGGCAGCAGGCTGCCGTCATTTCCATTCACCTGATTGGCGGGGGGGATGTTGTCGGTATTATAGCCCCTCAGATGGGCACCGCCGTAGGCTGATACCTGCAGGTAGCCGGGAATGCCCGTTACAAGGGTAAGTCGCGGAAATGCGTAGAGACGCTGACCGCGGACACCGCTCTCCCGGTAGAAATTGGTGGCGCTTGAATCAAGATCGAAGTAGACAGGGCTGGAAAAGATCTGCTGGCGTACAGCAGCCAGGCCGACCTCGGGAAGGGTCTGCAGGGTGCTGTTGTTTGACGTGGCGTAATAATCCTGCGTATAGCGCAAGTTGGCTGTCAAGGCGTAGTTCTGCCAGGTTTTCAGGAAGTTGATCGTGCTGTCATCGGACTGGCGATTATAGACACCGTTTTTCTCACCATAGTCACTGAAAAACAGGCGGTCGGTCGCCATATTGATCGATGTACGCAGATTCATTTCCGGGGAAAAAATCTCGCGGTGGGATTGGGCGATAAAGCCGCGCGGGTTGTTCGTGTTCAGGTCGTAGATCAGGTAACCGCCCAGATTGCCTGTGCTGCCGCGTGAGCGCAGGTAGCGGTAGTCAAGGCCAGTGCCGACCCCGCGATTGGTCTGGATATCAAGATCAAGGGTGGCTTCCTGACTGGGGGAAATGGACCAGTAATAGAAGATGTCAACCTCGGCCCCCTTTTTTTCGGACCAGCCGAATCGGGGAAAAAGAAAACCGGACTGGCGCTCGCGCTTGACGGGGAATACGACATACGGGAAGTAGAGAACCGGTACATCCTTGATGTAAAAGACAACATTTTTGGCCGTGCCGTATTCGTCGACGGTCATATCGAGAGTGTCGACCCCGAACTTCCAGGAGGGGACTTCTGCGTCGCAGGTGGTATACGTGCCCTGACTGGCAGAGTAATCATTCTCTCCGATGCGGGTAACGTTCTCGCCGGTGAAACGCATGTTATTCTGTTTCAGAAATATGGTGCCTTGTGCAAGCTCTCCGCGCCCGCTTTCAAGATCGAGATTTACCGATTCGCCCTGTACGGAGTCGCCGCCCTTCCTGATCTTAACGTTGCCGGTGGCCTTAAGGACTTTCTTCGCACGGTCGTAGGTCGCGTTATCGGAGGTGAGTGTCGCCCCTTGCCACAGCAGTACAACGTGGCCATCGGCCGTAATGACGTCATCGACCTGGTTGTGATCCATGGTGTCGGCTGTGATGCGGATGCCATCATCACCCTCTGCGGCCTCATCACCCCGGGCCGGGGCTGTTGACAGGCAGAGCATGCAGAAGACGGTTATGAAAGTTCTGAATATGTTCATCGGCTGCGTACTGTTATCCCCGTATTCCGTTAAATTCAGCTCCCGCCAGCCAGGCCTTCGCCTCCCCGACCGTGAAGAGCGAGCCGCATACAAGAATCAGGTCATCGGCCTGTGCATCACGCTGTGCGGACCGGATTCCGTTGCAGACACTTCCGCAGGCGATGGCCGGTATCCCGAAACCTGTTATGATTGTGGAGAGTTTTACGTCATCCATGGCGCGATCTAGTGCCGGGGAGACACAATAACATGTAGCAGCCAGTGGAGCCAGCGCAGAAACTATTTCACTGACATCTTTGTCGGCCATGGTGCCTATGACCATAAGCAGCTTACGATAGGGGTATGTCGTCAATGATTCAGACAAAGCCAGGGCACCGGCCCGGTTATGGGCTCCATCCAGCAGCAGGGGAGGATTCCCCGGAACTGTCTCCATGCGGCCCGGCCAATACGCGGCAGAAATGCCGTCCCTCAGTACCTGGTCCGGCAGATTGATGCCGAGAGAGACCAGCACCTCGGCTGCAGCCAGGGCCAGGGCAGCGTTATCTGCCTGATACCTTCCGGGGATGCCGGGAGCAAGTCCCGTCAGGAGTGTCTGAATTCCCGTGTAATCGAGCCTGCCATGGCTGCTCCAGCTCGCAGAGAATGACGTCCCGGCCCGGAACAGGCGATACCTCTCCTGCTGCAGGCAGTCGGACAAGGCCTTGTGCACCTCCGCGGCCTGGTGCCCGATAATGACAGGTGTATCCGGTTCAGCGATGCCGGCCTTTTCCGCAGCGATCTTCTCCAGCGTCTCGCCGAGATATTCACAATGATCCCGTGAAATGGAAGTGATGACCGTCATTATGCCCGGCAGGGCGGCCGTTGCGTCGGAACGTCCGCCCATACCGGCCTCCATGATGGCGATCTCCACCTGCTCTTCTGAAAAATAGAGGGCCGCCAGAGCGGTGACAATCTCGAAAAATGTAGCTTCTTCAGGGGCGGCCGACAGGACGGTGCCAAGAAGAGAATCAAGTCTCGTTTGTGACACCTCGCGCCCGTCTATTCGGAAGCGCTCGGAAAAACTGACCAGGTGGGGAGAGGTAAACAGTGCGGTGCGCAGACCGGAGGTGGTCAGGATGCTGGCGAGGAAGGCAGATGTGGATCCTTTGCCGTTGGTGCCTACAACGTGGATGCTGCGGAATGTCCGCTCGGGATTTCCGAGGCGGTCGAGCAGGAGGCGGACCCTTTCGACGCCGGGGCGTATGCCGAAGCGCCGGCGAGCGTAGAGTTTCTCCAGTGTCCCGCCTAAGGGCATCTCTCAGGCCGCAGAGCGACTGAGCATTTTCAGGATGGAGCCTATTTTCTGCCGCATTTCCGCACGGGGGATGATGGCGTCAACCATGCCGTGGTCGAGCAGGTATTCCGCCCGCTGGAAGCCTTCGGGCAGTTTCTGGCGGATTGTCTGTTCAATGACGCGTGGGCCGGCAAAGCCGATCAGGGCTTTGGGCTCGGCAATGTTGATGTCTCCCAGCATGGCAAAACTGGCGGTGACGCCGCCGGTTGTAGGGTCGGTAAGTATGGATATGAAGGGCAGTCCGGCCTGTTTCAGCTTGGCAAGCGCCGCAGAGGTTTTGGCCATCTGCATCAGGGAGAGGATACTTTCCTGCATGCGCGCTCCCCCCGATGCCGAGATGATAATTGCCGGCTGTCGTTTTTCCAGGGCGCGCTCGATGGAGCGGGTTATCTTTTCGCCGACCACGCTGCCCATACTGCCTCCCATAAAGGAAAAATCAAAACAGGCGACCTGAACGGCGGTTCCCTCGATGGCACCCTCTACACAGATGACCGCATCCTTGGAGCCCCCCTTGGCCAGGGCTGCGTTGATTCTCTCCTGATAACTCTTGGCGTCCTTGAATTCCAGGAAGTCTACCGATGTGACATTGGCGTCGAATTCCTGCCAGACACCCCCGTCCAGGAGTACCTCAAGGCGCCTGCGGGCTGAGATGCGGTAGTGGAAGCCGCACTTGGGACAGACGTTCAGGTTGGCATCGATATCCTTGCCGAGAATCGTATCGGAACATCCCTGGCATTTTATCCACATCCCCTCGGGCACTTTGATCTTCTTGCCGCCGGATTTTTCTATGCCTGCCTTTTCTTTATTAAACCAGCTCATTGGCGGACCTCGTGATATTTAGTGTCGCTCAAAAAAATTAACGAAAGTGAAGTTGCTTGGTATCAGAAACTACCGCAGGTGTCAAGCCTGATCAGTTCAAGGAGATGGCCTGTTTGAGCGCTTTAACAAAGTCTTTCAGCTCGTGCCTCAATTGCGGACCTGAGTGCTGCTGAAAGAGCTTGACAATGGCACTGCCGACGACGACACCATCGGCAAGGGCGGCTACGCTGGCCGCCTGGTCCGGCGTCGAAATGCCAAAGCCGGCCATGATCGGAAGTGCGACATGGTCTTTTATCCGGGCCAGTTCACTTTTCAGGGTCTCGGAGACCTCCTGCCGTGCACCGGTAACCCCGGTTACCGTCACATAATAGATAAACCCCCGGCCCAGTCTGTTTACCGTGGCAATGCGTGATGCATCGGATGTGGGTGTCAGAAGGAAGATGACATTCAAGCCGTGGCGTGTGGCGGATCGAAGGAAGTCATCCGATTCTTCAGGAGGCATGTCAACCAGGAGCACACCATCGACACCCGCCTGAGCGGCATCATGACTGAAGCGTTCGTAGCCGTATGCATGAACCGGGTTGAGATAGCCCATCAGGATGATGGGAATCCGGGACGATTTCCGTACAGTTCTGACGGTTTCCAGGATGCCGGTCAGGGTCGTGCCGGCTGCAAGAGCCCGTTCGGAAGAAAGCTGGATGGTCGGCCCATCGGCCATCGGGTCCGAGAACGGTACGCCGAGTTCGATGATATCTGCACCCGCATCTTCAAGAAGAAGGATCATCTCCTCTGTCGTAGCCAGATCGGGGTCCCCGGCTGTGATAAAGGTCACCAGGGCTTTCCGGTTGTTTTTTTTCAGTGCCGCAAGGCACGGGGATAGTCTGTTCATAAATGCCTGTCTCCGGAGTCCGGCGCCTAAATCTTGAAGCCCGACATCTCTTTTTCCAGTAGTTCAATCTGCCGGGAAAGCCCGCTGATAGAACTTTCCATGACGGTAGTAGCCTCGCTGTTGGCGGCGGTCGCTGCCTGGATATTCACGACCGCTTTGGAGATCATGGCGCTGCTCTGCGACTGGGAGCCGCTGGCTAGGCGGATCTGGTCGATCATGGTAGCGGCATCCTCAGTGGCGCGTGCAATCAGGCTGCTGGTGTGACTCTGCTCTCGTGTCGATGTGCGTACGTGGTTGGTAAGGTCTTTCATCCGTTCGACCGCCATCGTAATCAGTTCACTGCCGCGGGTGTGTTCACGGGCTGAACCGGCGATGTGCCCTACCATCTCTTCGACGCTCTCCATGGCCTCTTTGATGCTCTGGCTCCCATGGGCCTGCTCAACCGTGGCGCGGGCGATTTCGCGGACCTGGATGCTGGCCCGCTGAACCCCGCTGACGATCTTTTCCAGGGCAACCCCGGAATGCTGGGAGCGCCGTTCACCTTCCGTGATGCTGGCTTCGGCCAGGCTGATGGCATTCACGGCCCGGCGGGTTTCCTCCTGCACGCCATTAATCACGGAGGCAATCTCACGGGTCGAGCTGCTGGTGCGTTCAGCAAGTTCGCGTATTTCATCTGCGACCACAGCAAAGCCTTTGCCGTGCTCACCGGACTGCGCAGCGATGATGGCTGCATTAAGAGCCAGCAGGCTGGTCTGTTCGGCCACTTCATCGATCACCGACAGGATGGTGCCGATGTCATTGGCCCGCAGCGACAAGGTTTCAATAACTTCGGCTGTAATGCGCGACGAGTTGCGGATGGCCTGCATGCCGGCAATGGCATCTTCTACTGCAAGCTTTCCCGTTACGGCGTCTTTTTTGACACCTTCCGTGATAGCTGAGGTCTCCAGGGCGTTTTTCTCTACCTGCTTGATGGTTGCGTCCATCTCGATAATGGACGATGCCGTTGTACTGGATGCCTCCAGCAGGTTAATGATGCTGGTACCGATCTCCTTGATAGAGGCAGTTATCTCGATGATGGATGAGCTTACTTCGTCAACCGAATCCCCGAGTTTGTCGGCGCTTATGGCTACTTCTTCGACACTGGACGCCATCTGGAGGATAGAGGCTGATGTCTCGGAAGCAGATGCGGCGAGTTTGTCAACTCGCTCTGATACCTCGTGCACCGAGGTGTTGATATGGCCCACGGCCCGGGATGTTTCACCGACAGCAACTTCCTGGAGGTGTGCTGAGCCGACCAGTTTGTGAACGGCTTTTTCAATACTGTTGTCAATGGAAATGAGTACACCGGAGGCGGAGCTGACCCGGGATACCATGCTGTGCAGGTTGCTGGCCATGGTGTTCATTGCGGCGGCAAGGTCCGCTGCTTCTCCCCCGCCAGTCACGGTCAGACGGGCGTCAAGCTTTCCGTCGGCCACGGTACGGGCAAACTCGACACAGGCACGAAGCGGTCTGGTGATTGAGGTGGTGATACGGTACGAGAGCAGGATAATGATAAGCATGGCCAGCAGGGTTACCGTGCCTGCGGCGATGGTTTTTGTCTCGATGCTTGCTGCCACCTGTTCTTCGGTCTGCTTGACATCCTTGTGAAGTATGTCGACCATTCGAGTAACGGCCGTGCTGAAGGTCTCGAAGCGCTCAGCCTGTATACCGCTCATCAGGAGGTTTGCTTTCCGGATATCTCCCCTGCTCACGGCGGGCAACAGTTCTTCCAGCAGCGTTTTCTTGTATTCTATCCAGATAGTCTGAGCTTTGTCGACGGCTTCCCGTTTCTGAGGCGATTCTATGGATTCGAGCACGATTCCAAAATTAAGCTCGATGTCGCTTGTCAGGTTATTGATAGTGGCTACAATCTTCTTTGCCGCATCAGGATCTGTTGCGAGTGTAACCTTCTGCATTTCATTGTTGATTTGAAACAGGTCGGATTTGAGCAGAGCAATGCTTTCGAGGGCATCTTTGTTGTCTTCGATGATCTTATAGGAATGGCCGCCGATCCTGGCCTCATTCAGCAGGATCATGCTTGCGACAACCACGACAAGGATACCGGTGAATGCTGCCGCAGAGAGCAGGAGCATTTTTGAGCGCAAGCTGAATCCCGTGGCACTGTCCTGAGTCAGGGATGTCTTCACTGGGCAACTCCTTGTGAATCGTCAATAAGGCTGGCAAAGCCGAAAAACTATAGCAGAGCGGCAGCTTTCATATCAAGCAAAAAGACCCTGTTCCGCGGTTCGGCGAATGCCCCGCAGGGTATTTCTCAGGCTGTTGAGTATGGCAGAAGGATGGTACTGTTCGGGCATGGGCAGCACGGCAGCTTTTTGCACTGCTCTGTCCCGTTCACCCAGCGGGGCCTTCAGGCGCAGCGTGCTGTTCAACACGTGGGGAATAGCGTGCGTGTCGGGGTACGATTGATGATTTCAAGCAGGTCGGCGTTCTTCAGGCTGACCGGAAGCCGCATATCGGTCTCTGTGCCGGCGGGAAACAGGGTCGTGCCCTGCATCCCGCCGGTCGACAGAGGCAGGTCCCGTACTTGCAGGTCTTACGTGTATTCCGGGAGCGAAAGGTCAAAGGGGTTTGGATTACTGACACCCAGGCGGAACTCAATGTTGATCCCGGATGTGTCAAGGCCGGTCACGCGTGCCTCTTTACGTGCTATGACCGGCGTTTGAATGAGTGAGGCACATCCTGTAAGCATCAGTAAGGCCAGCGGGAAGGCTGCTGTGAGCTTTAATGCAGGCTCATCAGCGCGTCCTGGTCCCGGAATCGCTCATGGCCACCAACTCGGATTGAGGTCCCAATGAGTTCATCATCTCCTGGCGGACAAGACGAATCTTCTTCAGGTAGGCGTCTGCCTGGGGGCCCTGGCCACAATACAATTTCTTGGCCCGCTCCAGATTGCCCTGGGCCATGGTGAGTTTGGTAAACAGTTCACGAACGGCAGCCTCGGCGCATTTTTCATCATTTTTCATATCTGCGGGCGAATAGCCGTGGCTCTTGGCGCGACGCGGCATAAGCTGCCAGACACCCAGTGCTCCCTTGCTGGATACTGAAACGGCAGAAAGCTTATGACCTCCTGTTTCAGCCAGGGCAATCTCGGCAAGGTCAAACGGCATGAACGGCGTGCCGAGGGTTTTGGTGAAGCAGAGGGCAGCCAGTTGGCGCGAACGGAGGGGGGTGGTGCGGCGGGCAAAAGCGGCTTCAATGGCGGTTACCTGGCGCTTGCGCTCACCCATGGAGATTCCTTTCTCCAGGAAGGCCTTGATCTCGCGATCAAGGGGCGTTTCTGCCGAAACGGTGGCTGTTGGAGCCAGCTCCGCTGTCTTAATTACGGCATTTTCACATGCTGTCAACATCAGCACGCATGTCAGACACAGTAGTTGTTTTCGCATAAGTAAGAGTGGGGTCGGTTGTGGGGGCTTTGCCGGACCGGCGCGAGCGCCAGGTGATTACGTGAGATGAATCCGGCTGGATACTCCTTTCATGGGGGATACCCCTAAAAAGCCAAAGTCCCGGTTGACCGAGACTCTGAAGGGGGTGATTACGTTGGGAGCAGTTCTACAGCAGTTTGTTTGCGATGTCAAGCTTTTGGGGCTAATATACTTAAAAAACAGTGTGTTATGCTTCTTAATGGCACGGGGAGGCTAACGTCTATGCCTACCGTTGGGCAAGTTTCTGCAGCGTCACGCTGTTCAATATATCTCGCACCTGCTGCTGCACATCAACCCAGACAGGATGGACATTGCAGGATGTGTCACGAGGACATTCCCCCTCCTTTATGACGCATCTGTTGGGAGTGATCGGGCCTTCCACCGCTTCGACCACCTCGAGCAGAGTAATCCTGTCCGGTGTCCGGCCGAGGACGAAACCTCCACCGGTGCCGCGATATGATTTCACCAGACCGATCTTGCTGAACTGCTGAAATATTTTTGCAAGAAATGTCGGAGGGACATCTACGGCCGCTGCAATATCACTCAACAGGCAGACCTGTTCGGGGGGGCGGGATGCCAGGAAAACTATCCCGCGGATTGCATATTCGCCCTTGCGTGTAAGCTCCATCATGTGCAAAACCCCTAAACCTGCCAAAGAGGATACGTACGTTGGCGAAGCTGTATTCCATAATGAAAATGGAAAAAAGCCTCTAACGCACTAAAAAGACATTATAAGTCTTTTTTATGGGTTCTACAGGGTTTTGTCAACATAATTGTGTAGCAAGTTATGCTGAACCGGTTTCAGCGACCTACCATGATACCGAGATCCTCGGCTGTCCGGACGATCTCGCCGGCAGGGTCGACAAGCTTCAAGTCGCTGGTGGCTGCTTCAATAGTGACTGAGGTTATCGTGCGCCCCTTCAGACAGGCCATGCGCCCGAATTCACCATCAGCAACCATCTGCACCGCCTTGGTGCCGAAGCGGCTTCCCAGGGCCCGGTCAAAGGTGGTGGGAGAACCGCCCCGCTGCAGGTGGCCAAGCACGGTCACACGAACATCCATGTCCAGGCATTTTTCGATATGCCGGGCTACGTACTGGCCGATGCCTCCCAGGCGTTCGATGGTGTAGCGATCATCAGCTCCTTTGGCAACCACCCGGTCGCCGCCTGCAGGAAAGGCTCCTTCGGCGACAACGACAATACTGAAACGGCTGCCGCGAGCTGCACGTGCCGTGACTGCCGCACAGATCCTGTCTACCTCAAAGGGTATCTCCGGGATCAGGATGACATCTGCTCCACCGGCAATACCTGATTCCAGGGCGATCCATCCGGCATAACGCCCCATCACCTCCAGGATCATCACCCGGTGGTGGCTCTCTGCGGTGGTGTGCAGCTTGTCCAGGGCATCGGTGGCGGTCTCCAGGGC
Organism: Geobacteraceae bacterium; assembly: GCA_016720395.1. GTDB lineage: Bacteria > Desulfobacterota > Desulfuromonadia > Geobacterales > Pseudopelobacteraceae > CAIPTY01. The sequence goes on from JADKKR010000003.1 coordinate 204,024, forward strand.
GGTATTGTAGCCGAAGGTGAAGTCTGTCTCACGCAGGTCGTTGTCGATAGTCTTTGGAACACCTACCACCGGCACACCTTTTTTCGCCAATTCCTGCGCAATCTTGAGCGAACCCTCGCCACCCACTGCAATCAGTGCCTCGATACCCAGCGTGCGGATGTTTTCCACGACCCGATCGGAAATATCCATCCTGATGATTTTTCCGCCCTGTTCCACCGGATATTCAAAGGGGTTGCCCCGGTTGGTAGTGCCCAGGATCGTGCCGCCCCGGGGGAGTATGCCGCGCACACTTTCAAGGCTCAAAGGCCGGCACTTCTTCAGATCCAGCAGGCCGTCAAAACCGTCTTCGATACCGATTACCTGCCAACCATGCCGGATGATGGCCGATTTTACCACGCCGCGGATGACGGCGTTCAGGCCGGGACAGTCACCGCCGCCGGTAAGGATACCGATCGTTTTACTCATAGGACCTCCGGGATTATGTCGCGGGGAGTTCGGGCTCTGCGGGCGGACGCTTCTTACCGAAAAGCAGGGCCACCCAGACGCTGACCTCATACATCAGGTAAAGCGGAACCATAATGACGAACATGGTGATCAGGTCGGCGTGGAAGGCTGCGATGATGGAACTGGCCAGCAGGGCGTATTTGCGTTTGGGTGCCAGGAACTCGTAGCTGACGATACCGAACCGGGCCAGCAGCAGGGTCAGGACCGGCAATTCGAAGATCAGGCCGAACATCAGGATCAGCCGCAGGCAGAAATTGACGTAAGCGCTGATGTTGAACCAGCTCTGCAGTCCTTCGGCTTCGTAGGAGAGGGAAAAATTGATGATGACCGGCCAGATGATGACCAGGAAGAACATGGCCCCGAGGCAGAAGGTGAGGGACGCGGCGGTAACGAAGGGGACCACCATACGCCGCTCTTTGCGGGTCAGTCCCGGAGCGATGAACAGCCAGACCTGGTGGAAGACGATCGGCAGGACCAGGATAAAGCCGGCCAGCATGGAAATTTTGCACTGGATGAAGAACGGCTCCAGCGGTGCGCTGTAGTTGAGGGGGCGTTTTTTTACGGGAGCGTTGATCTCCTGCTCAAGTTTGTAGCGAGTGTAGAGAGCCGGCGACCACACCTTGACCTGAGTGTAGACCTTTTTCTTGACGTCGGTCAGATAGGTCGTGCCGGTAAGCGGCTTCTCTATAAAATTGAGGACATCGGTAGAGAAGTTCCAGGCAACGCCCATGCCGACCACAACAGCGATGACGATGACCATGAGACGCTTGCGCAGTTCGACCAGGTGTTCAATAAAGGGGAGGACTTTTTCTTCTGACATGTCTCTTACCTACCACAGGGGCGCGGGGTTGTGCAACCGCTTTCAGCGTCTTTTTTTGCCGCCCGGACGAGTCTTGACTCCTGTGGGTGTCCCCTTGGCTGCATTTCCCGGACGTAGTCCGTGGGTGTTAACCCGCTTCCCTTTGAGCGGAATGCGCGGGTATTCCTCCTGTGCCGAGCTGATGCCGGCTGGTCTGGCCGGTGATGCCGAGGCGGTATGCCCTGTCAGGACAAACTCGATCCGCCGTGTGGCCGGCAGCACCGCCGCAACCTTGACCCGCAGTCGGTCACCAATGCGGAACACCCGTTTATTGTGCCGTCCGATGAGGGAGTGCTGTTTTTCCAGGTGGGTATATAGATCGTCGTCCAGTGTCGATATGTGGATCAGCCCCTCCACAAACAGCTCGTCCAGTTCTACGAAAAGGCCGAAAGCGGTCACTCCGGAGATGTATCCGTCGAACTCCTCCCCGAGGTGCTGCTGCATGTACTGGACCTTCTTAAGTTCGACCACATCCCGCTCGGCTTCCATGGCTGCCCGTTCACGCTTGCTGGTGTGTTCGGCGATCTCACCCAGGCGGCTGGTTGCGATCGTGAGCTGCTTTGCGGCTTTGGTGCTTTCAGGTTTTTCAGCAGCAGCCAATGCCGCCTTGAGAATGCGATGGACCACCAGGTCCGGGTAGCGGCGGATGGGGGAAGTGAAGTGGCAGTAGCAGCGCGAGGCCAGGCCGAAGTGACCCAGGTTCTCCGCTGCATAGCGGGCCTGCTTCATGCAGCGCAGCAGGGCATAGTTGACCATGCGCTCCTCCGGCTTCCCTTCGGCCTGGGCCAGCAGCCGCTGCAGGTCAGCAGGGTTGACCCGCTCTTCGACCATGGCGAACTCATAGCCGAAGCCATAGACGAACTCCTGAAAGTTGATCAGTTTTGCCGGGTCGGGATTCTCGTGGATGCGGTAGAGGAAGGGGATTCCACGGTCGGTGATGTATGCCGCCACCGCCTCGTTGGCGGCCAGCATGAACTGTTCGATCAGCTGGTGGGCCAGGTTGCGTTCGGCGCGGATGATCCCTTCGGTCAGGCCGGTCAGGCCGATGATGATCTCCGGTTCCGGCAGGTCGAAGTCGATGCTGCCGCGCTTCTTCCTCATCTCCATCAGGATCAGCGCCAGTTCCTTCATCTCCAGCAGCATGGGCACCAGCGGACGGTGTTTGTCCGTGACCTCGGGGTCGTTATCGACGATGATCTGCCGGACAATGGTGTAAGTCAGACGGGCGGTACTGCGGATGGCGCTGGGATAGAAGTGCGATTCCAGCATGGCTCCGCTACGGTCGAAAAGCATCTCGGCCGTCATGGTCAGGCGGTCCACCTGAGGGTTGAGCGAACAGATGCCGTTAGAAAGGCGTTCCGGAAGCATGGGCAGGCAGCGGTCGGGAAAATAGACCGAGGTCCCGCGCAGGTAGGCGTCGCGGTCAAGGGGACTGCCGGGGGTGACATAGTTGGATACGTCGGCAATTGAGACCCACAGGCGGAAGTTTGTTCCCTCGCGTTGCAGGGCAACGGCGTCGTCGAAGTCCCGGGCAGTCTCGCCGTCGATGGTCACGGTCTGCATGGTGCGCAGGTCCACGCGCCCCTTGATGTCGTTGAGTGAAACGCTGTCCGCTACCGTTTCGGCTTCGGCCAGTGCGTCTTTGCCGAAGATATGCGGCAGGTCAAACCGGCGGATGGCCGACTGCACCTCCACCTCGGGATCATCCGGCCAACCCAGTACCTCGATGATCCGTCCTTCGGCCGGACGGCCGCCGATGGGATAGTCTGTCAATTCGACCACGACCTGGTGGCCGTCCTCGGCCGTACCGCGCCCCTTGAGGGGGATAGCGACGACCATGTTGAGGCGGGTCTCCTCGGGGATGACGATCGCACCGCGGCGGGTCTCCTCGTAGCGTCCGACGATGCGGGAGCTGGCCCGCTGAACGACGGCAGTGATGCGCCCTTCCTGTTTGCCGCCACCCATGCGGCTGCGCTCGGCCCGCACCTCGACCGTATCGCCATGCAGAGCGCTTTTCATGTGGCGCTGGGGGATGAAGATGTCCTCGCCGCCCCCTTCCGGAGCGACAAAGCCGTAGCCGTCGCGGTGGGTTGAGATTGTCCCCCGGATGCTTTTCACCGCTGCTGCCAGTGCATAGCTGTTGCCCTTGAACCTGACGATTTCACCGTCATCGGCCATATCGTCCAGCATACGTTTGAGTTCATGTTTGACGTGGCGCCCGCCGAATTCACGAAGCAGTCCGGAAAAGTGTATCGCGCCGTCCTGCTCTTTCAGGGTCGCCAGGATATTTTTCTTGGAAAGTTGCATGGTGTGTTCCTAGCCTACGATCGTGATGGCCTGTGGTGGCTGTCAGCCGCAGTCTCTTACGAATTGAGTCGTTATACTATGTGAATAAGAACATCAGAAAAATAGTACTCACGCGACGGCGCAACGAAAGTCTTTTAATTATATCGTTACAGTAATTTATTTTAAACGTTGCGTCGTCGCGTCGTTGCGTGAAATATTTTTTGTCTACGATTGCATGGCTTAAGCTGCCGATGCAAGCTACTGCCAGGGCAACTCGCGTTCGGAGCAGAATTCCATGTTTTTCCCGTTGAGGGGATCACGGAACCGCACCGTTTTGGCGATCAGCCGCAGCGGGTTCTCGTAGTCATCAGGCTGTTCCGGCTGAAGATCAGGGTAATAGCGGTCATTGAGAATTCTGAACCCCAGGCCGCCCATATGGATCCTCAACTGATGAGTCTTGCCCGTGACGGGGAACAGGTCAAAACGGCCGATAGCGCCGCTTATGTCCGTCAACCGGATTTTTGAGCACGAGTTTGGCTGGCCGGGAACGATCATCATCCTGAACCAGGGATTCCCTTTGACGACCCTGTTTTCGACGGTCCAGTCTCTCTTATCCGGATAGTGGCTGCATTCGGCCAGTGCCTGATAGGATTTTTCGATCAGTCCGTCCGCAAAAAGCCTGCTGTACAAACCCCGTGTCGCTCTGTTGACGGAAAACATGACGATCCCGGCTGTTTCACGGTCAATACGGTGCAGCGGCACGAGATCAGTGTTGCCCGTGCTGGCTCTCAAACGGTTCAGCAGGCATTCATTGACATAACCGCCCCCCGGGATGACAGGAAGGAAATGGGGTTTGCAGGCCACCAGCAGGTGGTCATCCAGAAAGAGGATCTTCTCGGTAAACGGGATCAGCCGCTCCTGAGCCACTTCCCTGAAATAGAGCAACCTCATGTGCGGGAGGTAGGCCGTGTCCGCCGTAATCGGTGTACCGCCTGCGTCAAGGACCTTGCCATCACTGATGCGCCGCCGCCAGCAGCAGTTTCCGATGCGGGGGAAGCGCCGGTCGAGGAACTCCAGGATAGAGGGATAAGGTCTCTCTGCAGCCGGCATGGTTACCGTTGAGTGGGTGGAGGAAATTGCCATTCTGTGATCCTTTGGATTGCTCTTTCAGAGCATACACTAGCATACACAGCTGTCCGGGAGGATTCTTTTTTAAGCACAATGGTTACGCACGGAGAACGCCGGCTTGATGACGCAGCGGCTCAGGAGAATGTCTGGCACAGGGAGGCAGAATGCGAACGGAAATGCAACCGGAAGAAAACCATGCGTAATATTCAAAGCCGGAATGACGTGGTGAGCATCCGCCATGTCACGATCAGGGTGAACAGCAGGTACAAGACCAGTGTTACGAGTGTCAGTCGGTGCTGAATGGCCGGGATGACCCGCGACAGGCTCGGATGGGAGATGAACGGCTTCAGTGCCCCGACACCCAGTCCGCTGATCGCGCCTCCGAGCAGGGTGGCATAGAGGGCGTAGCCGATGTAGCTGTACTCTTTCTGCAGGATACAGAACGGGCAGTGATGGCTGGGCAGTTCATAGAAATACAGACAGATGAACGAAACCAGTGAGGCTGCTGCGATGATAAAAGTCAGGCTGCTGAAAAAAGAGAAGAACCCGCCACCTTTCCCCCGCAGGTAAAAGAAAATCCCGACCGAAGCGGTAACCGCCATCATCCCGAAAAATGCCAGCTGCATGGGGCCATTGGGCAGGCCGGCGATCTCTCCGGCGATGCTGTGCTTTTCCGTGCTGAACAGGCTGCCGCAGCAGGAGGTGATCACATCAGCCTTGAGATTCAAAAAATACGCAAACTGAAGGACGGCCTCCAAAAGAATCAGCGGCGCCAGCACGTTGAGAAGCCCGTACTTGGTTTTAATCAGCGGATAGTCGTATCCGCGGGTATCGACGTGGTTGATGATCAGCCACACACCCGCCAGCAGGCAGTTGACGATCTTGAGTATCAGGACCGGATAACCGTAGCTGTTGACGCCGAGACTGCCGGCCGCGCACATGGCGCCGGTGAACTGGCTGTGGAGGTTATCGGCGGTGAAGATGTACAGGAACAGGGAGAGGATCTGGAAGACCAGCATGTAGCTGAGAATGACGGAGATCAGGTAGGTGCGCCGCTCCAGGTCGAGCTGAAGCTCGCTGCCGCTGTGGAGATCCCATTTCTCAAGTATCCGGGTCCCGTACCGTGCTGCGTAGGCCAGCATGAAACAGGTCAGAAGTGCTGCGACAGAGAGTGCCAGGATGGCGGGATGCTGGATCATGCTGCTCCCGTGATGCCGGTGATGCGGCCGTCCCGCATGCCCACAACGGTGTCGGCCAGCACTGAATCGTAGACCAGCGGGTCGTGGCTGGCAATCAGGATGGTTTTACCTTCCGACTTGAGGTTGCCGACCATCTCCATGAATTCACCGGAAAGCTTGCTGTCCAGATGGGCGGTCGGTTCATCGGCGATGATTATGGCAGGGTTATTGACCAGGGCGCGGGCTATGGCAACCCTCTGCAGTTCACCTCCCGAGAGCCACTCCACCGGGGAGGCCGCATGCCGCGAGACTGAGAAAAGTTCCATCAGCTCCAGGGCCCGTCGGCGGAAGTCCGCCTGGTTCTCGCCGGTCGGGTAGGCCGGCAGCATGATGTTTTCCAGTGCGCTGATCCCCTTTACCAGATTGAACTGCTGAAAAATGAAGCCGAAGGTCGTCCGGCGAATCTCCGTCAGAAAGCGCTCCGGCAGACTGGTGATGTCCAGTGCGCTGTTTTCGGCTTCTGTAAAAAAAGAGGTGCGGATGTTGTGCAGCCTGATACGACCCGAAGTTGGCCGGGCCATGCAGCCGATCAGTGCCAGCAGGGTCGTTTTGCCCGAACCGCTTGGCCCTTTCAGTATGGTAAGGCGTCCCGGCTCAATTGTCAGGCTGACATCATCAACCGCTGTGAACTGGTTGTGTCTGTCAGCATTGAAGGTCTTGGTGACGCTGGAAAGTTCGATCACGTTAGTGTCCTGTGCGGTTGGTTAGCCGAATTGGTTCCGGGGAGTTTTGGTTCCAGGCAAGGCGTGGCGACGCAGGCACAGCCAGACTCTGTCGAGGAACCGTACCGTAGCCAGGGGCCAAAAGAACCGGAAAATAAGAGAGAATCAGCGGCATGGAAAACTATGACCTCATGGCTGCGTCGGGGGGGACGGTGGCCGCCAACCAGGCCGGGATAATGGTTGCTGCGGTATAGGGGAGCACGGTAAGAAAAAACAGCACGGTCAATTGGTAGACATCGATAACGGGTACCAGCCTGAACTGCGGGTAGATCACCGACCAGCCTTTGAGGGCATGCTCGAACAGGGCTGCCGAAAAAAAGAACACATGGACATAAGCCAGTACAACTCCCGTCAGAAATGCCGACAGGGAAATCACAATTCCTTCCCAGAACTTCAGCAGCAGCACATCCGATGTCTCCCAGCCGATGGACTTGAGGATGCCGATTTCCTTGCGTTCCTCGGCGGAAAGCCCGGTGGCCTTGTCCCAGGCGAAAATGATGAAGGAAAGTACCGCCACGGCCAGAATCACCACGATCATGCCGCCGCGCCATTCGAAGAGCGAATCGTAGGTCCTCAGGATCTCACTTTTCAGAATCGGTCGGGTGTCGGGAAACAGTTCGGCGATTTTTGCGGCCACGGTGACCTGCTCGCGGGGGTTAGCGACTGTCACGGCCAGGTCGGTGTTCTGTCCGGGGGGCAGGTTGAACATGGCCTGGAAATCCTCGGCCGACAGGATTATCAGGTCGGAAGAGATCAGTTCGGAACTGCTGGGATAAATCCCCTGAACCGTAAGCAGCAGGGCCTCATTGGCGGAGGTCTTCAGCGTCAGCATGTCACTGGCCTGAATACGCTGATTGCGCGCAACTCCGGCACCGATCATGATATTGCCCGGTTCCACCGGTTTTCCTTCTGCTACCAGCAGCGTGTAATTGGCACCAAAGACCTGGTCATAGTAATAGCCCCACAGGCGTGGTGATACGGATGTCACTCCGCGGATGGCACTGATCTTCTCTCCATATGCGGCGGGAATCAGGTCGTGGCGGCCGGCGACCATCCGCTGAACAACCATATCGGGTGCTTCCTTCAGGAGCTGGGCGGCCTCGCGCTTCAGGGCCTGCACAAAAAAGATCAGAGAAGCGATTACAAAGATTATCAGTGTGTAGACCACCAGCAGCGAGAGATTCTTTGATTTTCTTCGCAACAGGGATGAGAGGGAAAAATCCAGGATATTACTGTGTCTGTTAAGGGGAATGTTCATGAACCCTCTTGAGTGGTGGTGTTACCAGCGACCCGGATGGAAAGTGTTCCATGGCCCCCGGGTGGTCCTGAAAGGGGGCAAACCTGTCGGCCATCGCAGGATGGCGGGTATAGCGAGCCTCTGTAAACAGGCAGAGATCAGTCAGCTGCAGCGCTCTGACCAGCCCGGCGCGCTCCTGAATCCCTGTTTCTGCCATAGCCTGACTGTAGCGGGCATGTGCTGTAATCAGCCCGATCAGTGCGATGTTTGCGGCTGTGAAGAGGAAGAACAGGGAGGATTTTCGCATCAGATAAGGGTCGTCATGGCGACTATTCCAGAGATTTCAGGACTCTCGGGGTGACATCACTGAAGCGCAGGATCATCTTACCCTTGTGGTCCTTGAGAAACGCGTGTGCATCGGCCAGTTTCCCGAAGGGAACCAATTCTTTGCCCATCGGGCCGTACACATCGCTGCCGATGACAAAATGCGCCTTACGAGCGTCAACCGGCTTGAGGGTGTAATAGTCATTGACGGAGATGGCAGAGACGTCGGCCTGTTTCCTTGCCGGGGTGTACTTCTGCATGTTGAGGTAATAGGTGAAGAAATCTTTCGCACCGTCAAAGAAGAGTGTTGTGGTGTCTTTGAATGTAACGGTGGCTACCCAGTCAGGGTATTTGCTGACGAACATCCCGCAGACCGGACATTTATCCTTTGCCGACGGGGTAGGGCTGGTCGCTGGAGCAGCAAACGCTGCTGAGAAAGAGAGAAGAAGACAGAGCAAAAGTGGCGGCAGGTGTCTGAATAGGTGCATCGAGAGTCCCCTTGTGATGATGGTGAGGCATACTACCCGGCAGCCATGGGGCTGCCGGGTCTGAGACTGTTCCTCACTTACTTGTGGTCATGTCCTTTGTGTTCAGAGGGTTTCCTGCTCTGAGCCTTTTCAGCGTGTTCAGCTTCGGCTGCCTTGAGGGCCTCGTCAAAGGTTGCCAACTTTCCGCCATTGGCCTTGATGAAGGCATCGGCATCCTTCTTGTCGGCAAAGGCCCATTTGGCGACCTTGGTCATGACGCCTTTTTTGCTGCCGCCGATGACCCAGCTTGCTGTCTTGGCATCGGTTAAATTCCTGGTGTTATAGTCAGCCACCTGGTAGGACTTGACAGTCTTGCCCTTGCTTTTCGCAATGTCGGTTACGACACAGTTTAGGCTGCAGGTGCCGGCGCTGCTGCCGTCGGTATAGGAGACGATCATGCGGCTGTGGCCGAACTTGGTGCGGTCCATACCGCAATGCACGCAGGCATCCGGTGCTTCAACCTTGGTCTCGGCTGCCAGGCAGACGGTTCCGAGAGACAGTACCAGCAATACGGCTATCCAGAGTTTCTTCATATGTGGTGATCTCCTGTTATGTAATTATTTTTTTGCTTTCGATTTTTTTACCTTGACCATATCCTTGTCGCATCCGCACTTGCCCGGTTTTTGAGCTACGTAACCGCAGTTGCAACCGTCACCGCAGCCGCAGGCGTATTTACCCTGAACCGGAGCCGAAAACTCTTTGTCACCGATTTTGTAGTAGACCTTGCCTTTTTCAACCTTGGTCACGGTCGCTTTTACCATGTCCTGCCCGCAGCCGCATTTACCTTCCTGTTTGCCAAGAGTCCCGCAATCGCATCCGGCACCGCAGCCGCAGGCATAGATTGAATCGCCGGCTTTTGCTTCAAATTTTCCGGACGGTCCTTTGTCGGCAAACGCCAGACCAACAGTAGCAAACACGAACAACATCGATAGTACCAACAGAACGGTTTTTTTCATGATAGGTCTCCTTGTTAAAAAAAGTTATTTTCAAATTTTACAGGGTAAATACGAATCTGTCCACCCCCTTTCTCACTGCGGAACCGGTAGTGATTACTGCAAGGTGCACCTGAAAAGTCAGGTGTAACCTGTATTCATCAGAACTTGTAGCCCATTGAAAAGTATACGTTTCTGCCGTTTTCAGGCACCTTTACGCCGCTTTGAAAAGGGTCGCGGGCATAGGACAGGTGGCTTACGTACTGCTTGTCAAACAGGTTGTTGATGCCGATGATTATTGAAACCCCTTGATAGTTGAGGCCGCTTTTTATGTCGGTTGTTGCCCAACCCGGCGTTTTTGTTTCGTTGAGGTTGCTGTCGACCTGATCCTGCTCTCGAGCCAGATTTTCCATTGCTTCAAAGAAAAATGTACCGTTGTCATAGCGAACGGAAACGGATCCCCTCAGTGGCGGAATCTCCGAGAGAGGCCGGTCGGCACTCTCATTCCGCGCTTCTACATAAGAAAGTGATCCTCGAATAAACAGATCGAAATCCAGTGAAACCTGACTGCCCAGTTCCGCTCCCCACATGCTGGCATGAATGTTCTGATAGCTTTTTTCAAAACTCAATGGAATCTGGTAAAAGTTTATATAATCCTGCAGGTCGCTATAAAAGACCGACGTATTGACATAAAAACGGTCATTCGAGAATTTTGCGCCGATATCGACCTGATGATTGACAGAGGATTTCAGGTCTTTATTTCCGTGCCAGTAATTGGATGCTGCCGATGGTACGCCCGGAGTCGGGACGTCCAGGTACAGCTCCTGCTGATCGGGTGTGCGTGTCCCCCTGGCTACGCCCGTGAAAATGTCCAGACCTTTAATCGGAGTGTAGGTCAGTTGCAGGTTAGCACTTACATCGGCAAAATCCCTGCTGGTTCCTGCAGTCACCAGAGTGTTGGTCTTGTTTGCCTCAGCCCATGTCAGGTCACCACGCAGGCCGCCTTTCAGTGTCAGCATGCTTCCCAATGGCATTTCATATTCACCGAACATGCCCAGGTTGTCGATGGAAACGTCCGGAATCATGGCCAGATCACGGTAGGCAAAATACATGGCGCGCCGGTTGAGGGCATCCCAGTTGCGGTTGTAGTAATCGATGCCGGTTTTCAGAGTTCCCGGTCCCACCGCCAGAGTTGCATTCAGTTTTGCCCCGTAGACCTGTGTCTTTGCATCGGTCGACATGGAGTAGAAGCGGGGTGATGTCTGTGATGTGAAACGGAAGCGGTCATCCATCAGGTGGTCGACCGAATCCCAGTATACCTGCAGCTTCAGGTCCTGCAGCAGCGGTGAAATCTTTTGAATACGGTAAGTCCAGTTAAGGCGGTGGGTCTTGTCATAGTCAGCATCCATTTTAAGATACGGATAGAGGACGTGGTCGGCATCCTGATAGGTGTAGCTGATCTCGCTGCGCGAATTTTCGGTCGGGTTGATGGCGAACTTGCCCCAACCGGTATTGATCTCGTAAGCCTTGGAATCGACGGCATTGGTCTTGTAGCGGTTCGGGCTGGTCACGGGATAAATCTCGGTCAATAGTTTGCCATTGCCGGATTTTGGGACATCGGAATATTTATAGGCATACCCCAGCAGTCCGTCAAAGGCATCGGCACCATAGGATGCCGTGGCCGATCCATTGATGCTGTGCCAATCTCCGTAGCTAAGATTGACGTCCCCTCCGGGGCCCTTGCCCGGTTTCTTCGTCTGGGCATCGATCATGCCGCCCAGGCCGCCAGGATTTGATAAGTCATAGGGCCCCTTGATTATTTTAACCTGCTCTATCTCTGCGAAATCATAGTGAAATGAGGGCGGATCCATACGAGACGGACAGGCGCCGTGAAGACGCACACCATCCACGAGGACGTTGATATTATCCTTCTGGAAGCCTCGCAGAACAATGTCATTGGCGATAGCTCCCTTGTGGACGCAGCTGATCCCTTCGACCTGCTTGAGGGCCTCACCCATGTCTCTGGCCGGACTCTCGCGCACCTCGCGGATAGACAGACTTTCCTCTTTCGGGGCTTCCTTCTGGCCGCGGACGGTGATCTCGTCCAGCAGCTGGCTTTCGGCGTGGACAACCTGACACATTACCAGAAGACCGAATGATGCTGCCAGTATTGAAATATAATTAGTCTTCATATGCACTTGTTCTCCTTGAAAGTGATTAAATGATACTCGAAAATATTCTGCAGCTTATTGAATCATTTTGAAATTTATCGGTACTACGATCTCTGCCCGCACCGGAGGCTTCGGGTAGGGGGCTGCGTTTCGGACAGTCTCTATAGCACTCTTATCAAGGATCGGGAATCCGGACGTATCCTTCACCCTGATATTGTGGACCGTGCCGTTCTCAGCGATGACAAATGCCACGGTGACCTTCCCGCTCCAGCGCATTTTTCTGGCCATGGGCGGATAAGCCAGCTGCTTCGCTATCAGGTCACTGATGTAAGCAAAGTGCTCTTTCAGATAGCGCTGCTGTATCTTTTCCGGTGTCGGTTGTTCCTGTGTTACTGGAGCGAAATCTTGCACAGGTGCTTTTGCCACGGAGTTCGAAACCGGATTGCCGGGCTCGATTTTTCGGTGGATGGCTGTAACAGCCGGAACATCGGGAGATGGTTTCGGCAGATCTCTGGCCAGGCTCTTCTCCGGAGCCGGGACAACAGCGGGTGCTGCAGGCCGCACGGCCTGGCGTAACAATTCCGGCGGCGCTGGTTCCTTTCTTATCGGCGGAGCTGGAGTCCGAACGATTGCCACCGCAGGTTTCTTGTCCGGAAGAGCCGGAAGCGCACGATTGTCCAGAACCACCGTGATGGTGTTCGGCGTACGATTTGCGTTTCGTGACACGTAAGGAATCAGGGTGGCCGCCACGATCAGATGCAACGCAAGAGAGAACCCGAACCATTTGGCCTGCTGGAGCATGAACATAATCCTCCGGGCATGGTACAGATGTGCGCAGTTTCGGCCTCGTACAGGATATACATGCAACGAAACCGTCTTACACATGGTGTCAGTTGTAGAAACGTCTCTCGAGAGTGTCAGGCCCGTTCTGGCGGAGGGTCAGGTGGCTCGCCATGACGGGATGTCAGACGGTGGGCAAAGGAGGTAAAAGAGGTAAAAGCGTGATGAGGGCTGAAAAGATCCGTGAAATGATAGGGCAGAATTTCCGATGATCCGCCGGTTGAAAGGGCGTCTTGTTTCTGGCTGCCACACGGGCAGCCGCAGGCGATAACGGTCTTCTTTGCACTAGAGTCATTCTTGCAGCAGTCGTCTGTGTCCTCTTCGTCTTCGTGGACGCAGGCGGTCTGTTGTCTCATTTTACTGCAGCAGCAGGTATTGGATACCCGGCTTTCAGGTGAGCAGCCGCAGAGGTTGCAATCACCGGAACATTCGCGAACAGTCACCTGGGCAGCACCAGCAGAATGCATGGCAAACGGCAGCAGTGGGCTGAAGATAATCACCATATAAAGCGCCGTCATGCCGGCCGCAATTATATGGCGGAGTGAGTTACAGACTCTATGTGCGGGCAGAATAGGCATAATTTTTTCTAATTATCGCAATCACGATAAAATGAGTCAAGTAGTTTTTGCAATTCTCTGTTTTGAACCAGACATACAAACGTCAGACGGGATCAGGCCAATCGTCTATCTTGGCAAGGATTCACGCCATTCCCTGACCAGTCCTTCATAGCTGAGACTGTAATCTTTTAGTGCCGATGCAACGGCCGATGATATACCCATCCCTTTGCCAAGGTCCGAAAGTATAGCATTGACGCGATGCCATCCGTAAGTTGAAACCAGGTAATTGACCATTGAGTGACTCTGCTGGTAGGCGCGCATGGCTTCACGGGACGAAAGGCCGCTGAAGCTGCCTTCCAGCCGTCGAACATCGATCAATGACTCTTTCGTGATTGCCTGCCCAGCTTCCATTGCCGGGTGATCGAACTGTCTCTTGCCGAACATCTCGGCAATGCCTTCGTTCAGCCAGACCGGGCAGTTGCCGCGGGTCAGATCGAAGACTACCACATGGGCGTATTCGTGAAAAAGGATCGCCCGCATGGGTGGGGTGATCTCGTTCATCGCCCCGAACGGCAACCTGATCGTGCCGTCGTACACGCCGCCAGACCAGTCGGGGGAATCGGTGACGTCCTTGTAGTCATCACGCTTGTAGATTGCAACCGGAACGCGTGCTTCCGTAAAATGCCCCAGTTCGGCACCAACCTGGTTGGAGGCACTTTCCAGGACATCCAGAATTGCCAGTGCCAAGGATGAACTCACTCCGGGATCGTAGGTCAGATTGAATCGTGAACTGTGACTGCGGTCCATACTGCCCTCGACGGCAGTCTCCTTGCGGGCTTTTTTGAGCAGATTGATGAGATCCGGTCTGCCGGGAGCCAGTCTCAGAGCCTGTTCCCACAGTTCCATAGCCTGTTGGCGATTGTCGGTTTCATAAAGTACCAGGCCGAGATAGAAGAGCAGGTCCGCCGAATCGGGATGATCGGAGCGGGTGCGCTCCAGTTCGTAGCGGGCAATATCGTATTTCTTCAGGTAGTAATTGCAGATGCCTCTCGACAGGGCGAAGGCAGCTTCATCGGGGTACAGTTCAGCCGCCTTGAGGTAGTATTCGTCGGCCTGCTCGTACTGCCTCCGGTTGAAAAGGTGGTTGCCGTAATGTGCGTAGGCCTCTGCCAGATCGCGTTTGAGTTTTTCATTGAACGGATACATCTGGGACGCGGAGCGGAGTCTTTCCAAATTCTTGTCGTAATCACCCGGGTTACCGTGAGAATCGGATGCTTTCACGGCTTGTTCGGCATGGAGGTACCCAGGAGTGGCTGATATAAAAAGGGTGAGCAGCAGGAGGCCCCGGAGTACAATAGATTTCGACGTTGTGTTTCCAGTGTATTGAATCATGAAGAACCCCATGGGTCAGTGGCGAACTGTTTTCGCAGAAGCTCGTCAGGGTTTTGCCGGTAGAACTCCTCTTCTGTAAAGGAAAACCGGTAGGACTGGAGATAGGACATCAGGATTGTGGCGGCGTTATTCAGAACCTGCATGTGCTGCGCATCTCCCTGCAGGTCAGGGTGGTATTTTCTGGAAAGCTCCCGATGACGGCGCTTGACCTGAGCCATGGTGGGTTGATCTCGCTCGGAGAAGCCGAAGACCGTAAGGGCGTCTTTCAGTTCGACGTGGGTCACGATCGGGAAAGGAAGTTGCGGACCGAAGCGGCAATGCCTTCGGAATCAAGGCCAAGCATCGCACGCAGCTCATGCTGTTCCCCCTGGGCGATGTAGCTGTCGGGATAGCCGAGGCGTAGCACCCGGGTGCCGCTGAGACCATGCTCCTCCAGCAGTTCGAGTACAGCGGTTCCAAAACCTCCCTGCAGGGCGTTCTCCTCTATTGTGATCAGGCTGCCGTATTTCCCGGCCAGTTCAAGGATCATGTCAGTGTCCAGCGGTTTTACGAAGCGGGCGTTGACAACTGTCAGGCGGATACCGTACTGCTCATCAAGCATTCCTGCTGCTTCTCGTGCCGGAGCGACCATGCTCCCCAGAGCCAGAAGGACACCATCGGAGCCGTCGCGCAGTATTTCTGCCTTTCCGACGGGCAGGGGGCGGAGTGTCTGATCAAGTGGCACACCATAGCCGTTGCCGCGGGGGTAGCGGATGGCCGCCGGTCGGCCGAGTTCGATGGCGGTCGCCAGCATATGTTGCAGCTCGTTCTCATCCTTGGGTGCCATCAGAGTCATGTTGGGCAGATGCCGCAGGTAGGAAAGGTCAAAGGCGCCATGATGGGTCGGCCCGTCACTGCCCACAACACCGCCCCGGTCAACGGCAAAGGTCACCGGAAGGTTTTGCAGGCAGACATCGTGGAAAACCTGATCGTAGGCGCGTTGCAGAAACGTGGAATATACGGCGAACACCGGCCGCAACCCTTCGGCAGCCAATCCGGCAGCAAAGGTTACCCCGTGCTGTTCGGCGATGCCCACATCGTAAAAGCGTGCCGGATAATCCTGTGCAAATCCGGTCAGGCCGGTGCCATCGGGCATGGCAGCAGTTATGGCAGTGATCCGCTCGTCCTCGGCTGCCAACTTGCAGAGCGCAGAGCCGAATACGGCGGTGTAGGAGGCCGCTCCCGACTTGCCCTTGATGACTTTGCCGGTTCCCACATCGAACGGCCCGACCCCGTGAAACAGTGAGGGGTTCTGTTCGGCCGGCTTGTAGCCCTTGCCCTTCTTGGTCAGGACATGGACCAGCACGGCATCGTTAAGTTTTTTGACGTTTTCCAGGGTCTCGATCAGCATGGGTAGATCATGGCCGTCTATGGGGCCGATATAGTTGAAGCCGAAGGCCTCGAAAAGCATTCCCGGTGTGAAGAAGCCCTTGAAGGAATCCTCCATCTTGCGGGCAACATGCAGAACGCCTTTACCCACATCAACCCTTTTCAGGAACGACTCCACATCCTTTTTGAAGCGATGCACGAACTCGCTGGAAGAGGTGCGGCTGAGGAAGTTGGAGAGCGCACCGACGTTTTCGGCGATGGACATCTCGTTGTCGTTGAGGATGACGATCAGATCCTTGTCGAGATGACCGGCATGGTTCATCCCTTCGTAAGCGATGCCGCCGGTCATGGACCCGTCTCCGATCATCGCCAGCACCTTGTTCTTTCGTCCATCCAGGTCGCGGGCGGCTGCATAGCCGGTGGCGGCAGATATTGAGGTAGACGAGTGACCGACATCAAAGGCGTCGTGCGGCGATTCCGCCCGTTTGGGAAAACCGCTGATGCCGTTCAGTGTCCGCAGAGTACTGAAGCGCTCCCGGCGGCCGGTAAGTATCTTGTGGGCATACGCCTGGTGTCCAACATCCCATATGATCTTGTCGGCTGGGGTTGAAAAGACCCGGTGCAGGGCAATGGTCAGTTCAACCACACCCAAGCCGGGTGCCAGGTGGCCGCCGTTACGGGAACAGGTCTCGATGATCATCTGGCGCAATTCAGTGGCCACTTCCGGCAGGCGGGAGGCAGAAAGCCTCTTCAGATCATCGGGGGAATTGATTGTTTCGAGGATGGACATGAGTACCCTTTGCACATAAACACATAAACTACAAAAGCGTTACTACGGAGGACACGGAGGAAGGTCTGAGGAAAGATTCGTGGGTTAATTCATTAAAAATGACACCCTCGCTATTCTGTTTTCCTCCGTGTACCTCTGTGTCCTCTGTGGCGAGCTTCTTTTCCTAGTTTTTCCGTTTCACAATGTACGTTGCGATTTCCCGTAGCGGATCAGCCTCGGCACCGAATATCTCCAGCGCACGAAAGGCTTCGTCCATCATGGCCCGGGCCTCTTCCTTGGCTGCCGCCAGTCCCATGACCGCCGGATAGGTTGCCTTGCCGCGGGCTTCATCGCTGCCGGCGTCTTTGCCGATCTCTTCGGTGGTCCCTTCAATGTCCAGGATATCATCGGCGATCTGGAATGCCAGGCCGGCGGCCTCGCCATAGCGGGTGATGGCGGCCAGTTTCCTGGTGTCAGCGCCTCCCAGAAGAGCCCCGCCGACGACGGAGGCTTTGATCAGGGCGCCGGTTTTATGAGTATGTATGTACTGGACCGTGGGCAGGTCGATGTCCGGCTTGCCTTCGCTCTCCATGTCAACAACCTGTCCGCCGACCATACCGTAGGAACCGGAGCAGGAGGCGATTTCATGGATCACTGCCAGTCGTGCGGCAGGATTACATCCTGAAGCATAACGCGGATCACTGACCAGCTTGAAGGCTTCGGTAAGCAGGGCATCGCCGGCCAGAATGGCGATTGCTTCACCGAATACCTTGTGGTTGGTCGGGTTGCCACGCCGGAAATCATCATCATCCATGGCCGGCAGATCATCATGGATCAGCGAATAGGTATGGATCATCTCCATGGCGCATGCGGCCGGCAGGGCCTGTTCCGTATCGCCCCCAACTGCTTGGCAGGCAGCCAGCATCAGGATTGGCCGCACCCGTTTGCCACCGGCAAAAACCGAGTAGCGCATGGCCTTGTGCAGGCTGTGGGGCAGTTCCGTTTCTTTCGGGAGGAAAGTGTCCAGTGCGGCATCCACACGGGCGCACTGTTCCTTGAGATATGCTTTCAAATCCATCGTGATACCTTTCTTTAGTACGTTAGACATAATTTCTGCATTTTTTCAGAAAATATTTTGTGAACGTACTTATTCCGTTTTTCGGGGTCAGGCGTCTTCAGTCTCGAAGGGTTCACGGGCAAATGTTCCGTCCTTGCGTTTGAGCAGGACCTCCACCCGGCGTTCGGCTTCATCCAGTTTTTTTGCACAGAAAGAGGAGTGTTTGACCCCTTCTTCAAAGGCCTTGAGGGAGTCCTCCAGAGAGAGCGAGCCACCCTCCATTCTGTGAACGATCTCTTCTAATTTCTTAAGCGATGTTTCGAATTTCTCAGTCGCCATATATGGTCCCCTCAAAGTTTTTTATTATTTCAGAATCACCAAGGTGCGTCAAGTTATACAGTCGGGCGGGTTTTCGATATCTTCCACCCGGCAGAGTGCTCTGCCGCGCAGGAGATGCACCCTTAGGCGGTCTCCTGCGGCCAGTTGGCAGGTGTCACTTACCACCGCGCCATCTGCGGTGGTCGCTATGGCATAGCCGCGTGAGAGTGTCTTTAATGGCGAAAGGACTTCCAGACGGGTGGTGGCGCCGGCAAAGACGAGCTTAATCCCCTCCAGTTTCCCTGTCATCAGTCGTTCGCACCGCAGAGTGATCAGGCTGACCCGCTGCCGCAGTCCTTCCACTGTCCTGACCGGATTGGTATGCATCAGCCCGGCCTGCAGCCTGTCAAGCTGGCCCCTGCTGCGAATTGCGCTGTTCCGGAGTGCCAGTTCGAGGCGACCGGCAAGGTCATCCACCCGTTGGGAGAGGTGTCCCAACATGGTGCCGGGATCATGTAGCGCCCGCCGCAGGCCGTCAATGCGTGATGCCAAACCTGCAAGGCGTGTCTCTAGCGCCAGGCGCAGGCGGTGGTCCAGTGCCTCCAGTCGGGTCCGCAGTTCTACAGAGCTGGCAACGACCAGCTCGGCAGCTGCGGAGGGGGTCGGGGCCCGCAGATCGGCCGCGAAATCGCAGATCGTCCAATCGGTTTCGTGGCCTACGGCCGAGATCACCGGCAGCTTTGAGCGGTAGACGGCCCTGGCAACGACCTCCTCGTTGAAGGCCCACAGGTCCTCCAGCGATCCGCCCCCACGGCCGACTATCAGCACATCAGCCAGACCCAGGCGGTTCATCTCATCGATGGCCCTGGCGATCTCCCCTGCCGCCCCTTCTCCCTGTACCCGTACCGGGTAGAGCAGGATCTCCACGGATGCGAAGCGTCGTTTGAGGACGTTGAGAATGTCATGGATGGCGGCGCCGGTGGGAGAGGTAATGACCCCGATGCGGCGGGGAAACGTCGGCAACGGTTGCTTGTGGGCCTCGTCGAAGAGCCCTTCCCGTGCCAGGCGCTCCTTGAGCTGCATGAAGGCCAGCTGCAGGGCGCCGACTCCGGCCGGTTCAAGGTATTCGCAGATCAGCTGGTATTCGCCGCGTTGGTCATAGACCGAGATGCGTCCGCGGGCGATCAGGGACATGCCGTCGCCCGGCCGGAACTTGAGGTTCTTTGCCGAACCCTTGAACATGACACCGCGCAGTTGGGCGCCGGCATCCTTGAGGGTAAAATAGAGGTGTCCTGATGATGGAAACGATAGATTTGATACTTCGCCCTGCACCCAGACCTGCTCGAAGTTTTCTTCCAGAACCCCGCGTAGCAGTGCTGTCAGGCGGCTGACCGTCAGGATGGTCTTTTCTGCGAAAATGTCCATAGGATCGCCATTGTATGTAAAAACAAGGCCGGGTCAATAAAAAAGCCCCGGTCCTGGCAAACGGGGTGTGTACGTTTACAAAAACATGTCTATCATACTTAAAACGCAGAATTTAACTCCAGTGGGCAAAAGCAGAAGGCCGACGTTTCTGTCGGCCTTCTGCAACATTGTCTGCCTCATTCGCCCAGCAGGTCGGGTAACTCGTTGACGTCATCGTGCCGGCTGGGAAAGTGTTGCCGGAGGACATCGCCGATCTCGGCAATGACGCCGACCAGAGCCTCGGTCAGCTGCCCCTGCCGGATGCCCGAGCTGAGAGCGGTGGTGAGCGAGACCCAGCGCTCGGGCGGGATGACGGCGTTGATGCCGCGGTCCCCCAGGATCCACACCTTGTGCTCCAGCAGGGAAATGAAAATCAGGATGCCGTTCTCATCGCGGGTGCGGTGGAGTCCTTTTTCATAAAATGCCTGCAAGGCACGCAGGCGCACAGCCTCTTGGACCCGACCGGCGGGGGTGAAGGCCAGCTTGAGCAGCGCCAGGCGGCGCACGGTGGTCAGGATCGGGAAATAGAGAACAAAGGCCGCGGGAAGGAAGAGCCAGACCGAGGTGTCATGAATGATGAGCGCCAGGGCCAGGGCCAGGGCGGCTGCAATGATCGTCGCCGCCTGAGCGGCCGCTTCTCGGTAGTCGTCGCTTTGTGGCACCACCATGGGGACGATCTCGCCCGACGTGTGCGACTCGGCTTTACTTACCGCCGCCCGTATGGCCGCCTGTTGATCTGAAGAGAGCTGCGCTGTAATTGTTGTTGTCATATTGGTCACCAGTCTCCGGATGCGCCGCCGCCGTCGAAACCGCCCCCGCCGCCCGAGAATCCGCCATCACCGCCTCCGAATCCTCCTCCGAATCCGCCACCGCCGCCCCAGTAGATCCCGCCTCCGCCATGCCCTCCGCCATGCCCGAAACGGGTCAGGGTGCTGAGCAGAAAACCCGCCACCAGCCCCACCGCTCCCAACAGGAGCAGAATAACCAGCCCTAGGCCGGGAAAGGCCATGGTGGCAGCCAAGGGCAGACCGACCGCCCCGGCCAGGCCACCCAGGTATCGGGAGATGGCGCCCAGGACAGCCGCGGCAACGCCGGTGAAGAGCAGAATGGTCAGCAGCGAGTTGGATCCGCTCTGACGCGGCCGGCTCTTTCGCTCTTCGGGATTTGCCTTGAACTCGCCTTTCGTGGCGGCGATGATGCCGTCCACACCAGCGTCAATGCCCTGCTCGAAGTTGCCGCTCTTCAGGTGAGGGCGCATGACATTGCGGATGATCTGTCCGGCGGTTATGTCGGGCAGTACCCCTTGCAGGCCCATGCCGACCTCTATGCGCACCTTTCGTTCGGCCTGGGCAAGGACCAGCAGCACACCGTTATCCGAACCTTTCTGGCCGATCTTCCACAAATCTGCCACCCGGATTGTGAACTGGTCGATATCATCACCCTGGAGTGAGGGGACGGTCAGTACGACGATCTGAGTCGACTGGTCGCGTTCGAATGCCGCCAGTTTCTGGTCCAGGCGGGAGGCTCCCTCGGCGGAGAGCATCCTGGCGTAATCGTTGACACGCCCCGTGAGCTGAGGAGCATCCAGCGCCAGCAACGGGAGCGGCAGCAGAAACAGGATAGTCAGAAGTAGTATGCGTTTCATGCGCATGTGATTGCTCCCGTGGCCGGTGATGCTGTCAGAACTTTATCTTGGGCGCCACCTTGGCGCCTTCTTCGGCCTTGAACGGCTCCTTGCGCTGCAGGTGCAGGATCAGCGAGTTGGTCAGGGAGTTGGGGAAGGTGCGGATGCTGGTATTGAAGGTCTGTACTGATGCGTTGTAGCGCTCACGGGCCACGTTGATGCGATTCTCCGTGCCTTCCAGCTGTTTCTGCAGGTCCATGAAATTCTGGTTGGCCTTCAGGTCCGGGTATTTCTCCACCACTACCATCAGGCGCGAGAGGGCGCCGGAAAGTTCGCCCTGAGCCTGCTGAAACTTGTTCAGGCTCTCAGGGTTGTTGAGCACATCTTTGCTGACCTGCATGGAACCGACCTTGGCGCGGGCCTCGGTGACCGCCTGGAGAGTTTCGGCCTCGTGTTTGGCATAACCCTTGACGACCTCGACCAGGTTAGGGATCAGGTCTGCCCTGCGCTGGTAGGATGATTCGACATTACCCCAGGCGGCGGTCACCGCCTCTTCATTGGCCTGCATGGTATTGTAGCCGCAGCCGGACATGAGTGAAAGCAGCAAGAGCAGCAGGGAGAGGGGGAGCAGTTTAAATGGACGTTTCATGTTCATTCCTCCGTGTATTGGTTTATTGGGTGTCAATCATGCACGTCATCGTTGTTGCGGTAGAGTAACTTTAATATAGTAAGCATGATGTTGCAAATCAAGGGTACGATATTTGCGAGGATAAGCGGCAGGTCTTGGATAAGCACACCGTAAATAAGCCAGAGCGCAACACCAATTGCAAGCAGAAGCGGTTGCCAGATGGAAATGTCCCGTGCGTGTCTCGTGCGCAGGGTTTTTACCAGCTGGGGGATGGCGGCGATGCTGGTGAGTGTGCCGGCCACCAGCCCGAGCGTTGTGGGGTTCATGAACGCTTTCTCCCGTCAAAACCTGAACTGGCCCAGTCGATCTGGGTCAGCATGCCGCGGAGAATTGAAGCCTCTCGGCGGTCAAGATCGGCTCTGAAGAAAACGCGGCGTAGCGAGCGCATGATGTGTCCCGGATTCTGTTCGTTGAGAAAGCCGATCCTCTGCAGGCAACTGTCCATCTGATCAAACATAGACTCCATCTCGGCCGATGTGGCGAGCTCGATATCTCTGCCCCCCCCGGGGGAGTCCCCCGCCTTGCCCAGTTCGTAACAGAAGACCAGAACCGCCTGGGACAGATTGAGTGAACCGTAATCCTCTGCTGTAGGGATGGTTGCATGCCAGCGGCACAGGGACAACTCATCGGTCGTCAGGCCGCTGTCCTCACGACCGAAGACGATTGCCGCCCGGTAGTCTGGCCCGGCCTGCTGCCTGAATATCCCGGCTAATTCTGCGGGGGAGACGATCTCCTGACGGTACTTACCGTGGCGTCGTGTCGTGCCTGCTGTAAGTGTGCAGTCTGCAATCGCAGAGGCCAGATCGGGAAACACCCGGGCCTGTTCGAGGAGGTCGCGGGCAGAAACCGCGAATTTGATCGACTCAGGGTGAAAGCGGTCACAGCCGTTCACCAGACGCAACTGTCTCAGTCCCATATTCTTCATGGCCCGGCAGGCCATGCCGATATTGCCTGGTGATTGAGGTTCGACCAGTACTACTACGGTGTTATCGTGGGTCGTATTCATGGATTTTCAATGCGAGCCGCCCGGAACGCCCGAATCCTCTCAAGTCGCATCCGGGCGGGCTTCTTTGATTTCCAGGCGTGGTAGAGGTGTCCCATCCAGACCGTCATAATAATCCCTGCGAGTGCCAGTAATAGATAATGTTCATATTTGCCGACATCTTCAAGAAAGAGCGAGGCGCTTTTACCGAAAAGAAAGCCGGCCAGCGAGAATAGAGCAGCCCACACAAGGGCACTGCCGATGTTGATGACGAGGAAGGTCCGTGCAGGAAGACTGGTAATACCAAGAATAATTGGGAGCACAATTCTGAGGCCGTATGTGAAGCGGGAAACGAAGGCTACGAATGCACCATACTTTTCAATCAGCCGCAGAGCCTCACGAAACCTGCGCGCGATGAAATGAAATCGCCGCAGAAGCGCCTTGCCTTTCAGGCGACCCAGGTAGAAATAAAACTGATCTCCGAGAAAAGAACCGGCAAAGGCTGTCACAATAACCCATCCCAGATTCAGATAACCCTGAAATGCCAGGAAGCCGGCCATGATCAGGATGGCTTCTCCCTCCAGAAACGTGCCGGCAAACAGCACCCAGTATCCGTGGAGTTCAAGGTACTCTCTGAGAATTTGCTGGAAGTGCACCATCTGCTCCCGTCAGCAGGCCAGGGGGAGAGGGGCAGGACGGCCCGTAAACAGTTCACGTGTGGTGACTTCTAAGGTGCTAAACTGCAAGACGCCCTGCGATCTCGGATTGCATCAGGTCGACCATCTCATCTATGCGGGCATGGCTGTCGATGACCTTTGCCTCATCCTCTATCCGCCTGAGGAATGCCTCGGTCTTGCCATTATCAAGCAAAATGGAATTGCCTCCGGCTTCCTGAATGCATTTGTTGACAAGTATACGACCTTCCCTGGAAAGGTAAGCCATGGCAACTTCTTGAAGATCTTCCACCAGCTCAGCCAGCTTTTCATCACTCTGGCCCATAGGTGTCAGTGTCGGCAGAGGAGCTTCCTTGACAGGGGCTGAAGCAGCTCTGGCCTTGGGTGACGCCGGCCGTGCGGAGGCAGCTGCCCATAGTTTAGGGAGGTTGACCAACTGCATCAGATCGTACAGCATAAGCTCTTCAATCGATTTTGTGGAGCGGACCTCAACCCGTGATCCGGGCAAGCCGGCTATCTTGCGAGCCTCGTCCGGGGTTGTCTCAATATTTCTGCCGTTGTCATGATAAAACCCGATCGGCACTCCATTCTTATAGAACATCATGGCGGATCGTGTGTCGGTGTAAAAATGGACGACACCGTTCATGTCCTGTGTCTTGATCCGGGCAAGCAGGCTTTTCATGTCGACCTGCCTGACCTCGTCCCCCTTCAGGACCCTGGTACCAAGAAGCAGGGCATGGGCACACATGGCAAGGTCTGCAGTCATGCGATAGACATTGATCTCGCCCCCAGCGCTGAAGACCTTGTCAAACAGCTGCGTTATAGCTTCAAATCCAGTTTTGTCCTTTCCGGATTCAGAGCTGATGGCACAGATCAGTTTACCTCGGGCAAAAATACTGTAGGACTCGAAGCCAGGAGCAGTGTGATTGAGGTAGCCGGTAAAGTGTCCTTTGGCGAGTTTTTCTAATAATTCAGGTAAAAGAACCTTATCAGTGGAAATTTGCTCGTAGAGCGGGTTTGCCTTGGGCAAGAAATACATTGCCACTGCCTCCGAATGTGGATGTGATGTGTCTGCAGCCTGTGTGGTGGCAACCGGACGTCTACCTGGATGCCATGTGGAGGCGTTGCAGATTATGCGTGCTTTTCTCAGCACCGGTTTGTTAACGTAAAGTATTTTAACGGTCATGTCAAAAACTAAATTCAGACGCCGATGGCGTTAAAACCTAATATAACCGGCTTATTATACTTGACATTACAGGGTGTGTTACAGTACTTTCACCCTGTTTATTCAAGCATTACTGATACAAGACCCGGGTGGAGTTGAGAGGATGCCGCATACGTGGCTTCAAAACTAGATAAAATAAAAGAAGAAGCCCAGAAACTGGCGATCAAGGGTCCGGTAGAAAAGGCCATCAAGGCCTTTGAGCAGCTTGTGTCCATGGAGCCTGCCGTCCTCACCCATCGCCAGCGATTGGCCGATCTCCTTATAAAGGCCGGCCGGCCGGATGCTGCGCGCAGTGAACTTGAGGTGATCGGGAAGAACTTTTCCGCCAACGGATTCTATCTCAAGGCAATCGCTATTTACACGAAGCTTCAGGGTATGTTCCCCGGCGATATTCCGATTGCCCTGACGCTGGCTGGATTGAATGAAAAACATGGCCTGACGGCAAATGCACTTGCTGAATACAAGCGTGTCTACGACTGTTATGAAAAGAACTCCGAGACGGAGGAAGCGCTCGGCATTCTGGAAAAAATGCAGGCTGTCGACGCTCATAATATCAACATCCGCCTCAAGTTGGCAGAGGCATACTTCAGCGCCGGCAAGAAAGATGAATCCTATACCTCTTTCAGTAAACTTGCATCGTTGTTGCAGGAACGGGGAGATTCGGCGGCTTTTGCGAAACTCAATGCACGTATCCAGCAACTTTTCCCCAAGAAATCAGAATTCATGCTGGAAATTCTTTCTGAGCAGGTTGCGAGCGGTAATGCAGCCAGTGCCGTCAACGGGCTTCAAGCGCTGTTGCGAACCAATCCAAATGATAAGCGACTTTGGGAACTGATAATCGAAGCCTACAAGCAGCTTGAGCAACCGCAAAAGCTGAAAGTTGCCTACCAGCATTTTCTCAAGTTTTTTCCCGATGAATTGCCGGCCAAGGTAGGGCTGATTCTTTGCCTGGCCTCCGAAAAGAACCTCAAGGGTGCCCTGGGCCTTCTTGAATCCTATGAACTCGAACTTATCGCAGGTAGATACCTTGATGATCTTGAAACAATCTACCGCGTCCTTGATGAGATTGATCCCATTAATCTGCCGGTGCTGGAAGGTTTGAGAAGGGTTTTTGAGGCTGGAGGTAAATTCGACGAGGTCGCTGCTCTCGAAACCAAGATCAAGTCGTTACGTAACCTGTCCGATGAAAAGTCTGCTTCCCGCCCGCAGGTACAGAAAGAGACGTTTGTCGAGCCGGAATATTTTGCCGGTCAGGCTCCTGAGGAGCCCGAATTCGGTGAAGTCTCTTTTGCAGACGTCGATACAGATATCTCTGCAGAAGAAGCGCAGCCGGTTTTCGAAACCGAAGGCGCTACCGATGAGGCGGAAATCCTTGATGAGGAAGTCGAGATTGAGGTGGATTTCGATGACGCAGTTGATATTGAAATACCCTTGCATGAAGAAGCGACGATTGAGCCTGAGGAAGACTGGCTTTCTTCGGTAGGCAAGATGCTCGATAAGATTGCCACAAAAACCGGAAAGGTCAAATTCGCAAGCGATCTGGATGGAGAGGATGCACAGTCGCATTATGACCTGGGCACGGCCTTTATGGAAATGGGGCTGTATGATGAGTCTTTCAAGGAGTTTCGGCAGGCTGCTGTAGATGCGAACAGACGTTTTGTCTGTTTCGTATTTCAGGGAGTCTGTCTGCGCGAGAAGGGTGACCTGGAAAATGCTGAAAAGGTTCTGCGCTCACTTGTCAGGCCCGGACTCAGCCTTGAGGATTCATGTTCTGCCAAGTATGAGCTTGCTCTGACGTGTGAGGCTGGCGGGAAACCTGATGAGTATGTCAAGTTGCTGATCGAAATAGCTGCCGAGGATCGTAATTTCAGAGACGTCAGCAGACGCCTTGACGCTGTCAATACCGACAAAGATGCCCTTGATTTTTCCGACGACGACTTTAAGATCTTTGATGTGAAATAATGTTGACCTGCAGATGCTTCGAGGTCTGATGCACAGAAATTACTCCTGCAGGCGTTGTATCAAATCTGTGATAAGGGAGGTAGTAGCATGAAAAAAAAGGTTTGCAGCCTGGTAGGAGTTTTTTTTCTTTACGTAGTTTCACTGGCCGGCACCGCTCTGGCTGCGGAACTCCTTGACGTCAAGCCGGTCGGATCAGGATCGAATGTCGTCATTGAGGTAACGGCCGATATTCCCATGACCTATACGTACTATAAGGTCCCCGGTCAGGCCCGCGCGGTAGTCGATATCGCCGATGCAGATCCTGAAAAGGTCGAAGCCCTGGTTGTCGTGAACAAGGGTGCTGTGTCCAGTATAAGCGTAGATAAAGCCATGATTGGTGACATGACGGTTAGCCGCCTGGTCTTCAATCTTGTTGCAGAGTCAGACCTCTCGGTCACCCACACCGCTGATCGAAAAACCCTGAATGTCTCATTCGGCGACGGGAAAGTGGTTGCCGTGCAGTCCCCTGCGGCCCCTGCCGTGGAGGTTACTCCCCCGGTCGTCGTGCCAGAGCCCAAAGCTCCGGTAGCAATTGCTGCTGAACCTGTCGCCGCTGTTGCTGTACAACCTTTTTCCAAGGAAGAGGAAGACCTTCTCGGCCTCGATGAACCACCGGCTGAGGCACCTGCCAAGGCTGCTGCTCCTGCAGTCCGTTCAGCGAAGCTGGAGCCGGTTGTGCCGGCAACTGTCGATCAGGAACCGGCAGCCATGGTGGTTGTCAAAGGTATCGTTGTCGGTGCATCGTATGTCGAGATCCAGACGAACGGTACGGTAGAAAAATTCAAGCCGGTCAGACTAACAAAGCCGGAACGTCTTTCGATTGAGTTCCCTGGTACGAGCACCGTGAGCGTTAAGTCGATCAAGGTCAAGAGATTCGGTATTTCAAACGTGCGTACCGGAACGACACCCGGTTTTGTTCGTGTCGTACTGGATGCTGCAAAGGCACCATTTCCTAAATATGAGATCGTTTCAGTTGAGAACGGCCTAAGGATAAACTTCAAATAAGTACGTAATCATCTGATACTACTTCTATTGGAGTCTTCTACATTACGGATTCTGATTTAGATCCAGCTCAGGACAACAAAAAAACAGCCCGATATCGGGCTGTTTTTTTGTTTGCGAGTAACCGAGGTAAAAGGAGAGATTATCTTTTGTTCTCATCCAAAATGTAATTCAACAGAATGACAACATTGCGAATATCCGGTTTGCTCATCTCAGAGTTTGGTTTGCGCAGCATCTTGATCCCGTAGGCCTTTACAGCCTGCCTGTCGAATATCTGGCCGGTGATCGGCGCCCTGCCGGTCTGGATGGCAATGACTGTCCTCTCCATGGTATGACATTTGCTGCATTTCTTTGTCATCATATTAAATGTCTCTGCATATTGAGGCGGCAGACTTGCGGGATCAAAATTCATGTTAGCACCACGACCCTTGACTTTGATACGAGCATCGGCTCCGGTAGAGGCAATCAGAGTAATAAGTGCTGCCAGCAGGATTATTTTTCTCATAACGTCTCCTCGTTACAGAGTATTACAAAACTTATATCATATAGTTGAAAAAATGCCAGTTCAAGAAAGCTCTTATATTTAAAAGCTGAATGTCGCGCCCAAAGTTCCGATTCGATTAACGCCGGTCTGTCCTATTTCGTATTTGAACTCGGTTGCCAGCTTGAGGTTCTCAAGCGGTGCATAGCCGATAGTCGCCACATAGCGGCGCAGATACACATTGCTGAACGCAGCCTTGGCGCTCTCCTGCTGCAGGTATTCGAAGCGGGCGGCAGCGATCAGGTTGACCAGGAGGGTGACTTCTCCTTCGATTGTGGCGGCTTTGGAGATAACATCGGTCCAGGGATTGGCTGCCAGCAGCACGTTATCGTCTTCACCGTAGTTCGCGAGCATGCGCAGACGGTAGATCTTGTAAAGCAGTTCGGTATCCAGGCCGGCGCGGAAATAGGTGTTTCGCGGGTCCGTACTGTTGCTCGCTCCGTTCTCTCCATAGTAACCGTAGGCTCCGGCGGTCAGAGTCAGGAAGTCGAGTATGCTCTCTTCCTTGTCCAGATCGACATTCGGCTCATTACCCAGATAATCGGCACCACCGAACTTGTAGGCGATGTGGCCGTAGCCGTCCTTCTCATTCTGACCTTTGTGGTTGACAATGCCCAATGCACCAAAGAAACGCTTGCCCAGAATACTGTTAACCTCAATGGCGTCCTGGGGCTGCTCGATCCTGAATACGGAATTGTCACCGACCGTGTAGGTGTACGGGACGTAGTTGTTAGTTACTGACATCTTGTTGTTGGTCTTCCAGAGACCAAGTTTAGGCTGGAAACGACCGATCTTCAGGTTGACGGGGGTACCCAGGGCGTGTCGCCACTGCAGGAAGAACTCGTTGATGTCAGTCTTGTTATTGGAGGGTGTTACGCTGGTATTTCCGCCGGTCTCCTGCTCACTGTAGGCAACATACGTTGCAAAGAAGCCGACCTTGTCGCGGAAGTTACCAGCGGCATGGAGTTTGAATGAGCGGGCTGCGAAATCTACGTCGTTTCCGCCGGTTCCCATATTCCTGCGGTCACCGGTGAAATAGTTGATCGACCCGGTAAAAGAGATCGGTAGCTGTTCAGGGATTCCGGATAGCGCCAGGCCTTCTGACTGGCTCTCTGCCGGTTCGGCTGCCGCGGTCGCAGCAGGCGCTGCTGTTGCAGCAGGTTGTGCGGCTGTAACTGCGCCCATGGCACCGGCTTTCAGTTTGCTGAGTTTGGCTGCATCGCCGTCGCCTTTGACAACCGGCGCCTCGCCGGTAGCCGTGTCACCTGCTGGTGCTGCAGCAGGCGCAGGTGCGGGAGCAGTAGCGGCAGGCTTGGAAGCCTTGCTCCCTTTGCCGACGTACACATAGGAGTTCTTAAGGAACGCCTCACCATACTCGTTCAGTTCCGGGTAGATGGTGTGGCAGGTGGTGCACTCGACCTTGTGTGCGCGGCTGAAGGCCGGCACAGCATGGGAGGCAGAAACAAATGCTAATTGCGCTGCAAAAGCTCCTACAGTGATCAGCAGTAATGAAGTTGTATGTCTCATGATGCAGGTATCCTCCTCGTAAGTATATAACGTATTAGAATTAGAACATTACCAGCGATCACACCGTCCATTTGCGATTACATCACTATACGGGTTCTTGCACAGGAACTCGAATACCTGTTGTTTGGTGAATGGTGTGCCGTTGAGAATTCCGCCCTGTCCGTAGAATACGCCTGTGGATGGTGACAGAAGCAGCGCGGAATCAGTCAGGGAGTTAACCTTGGTGTAAACCTGGGTGGCATTAGCACCGTTGAAATTCATAATCCCGTCGTTAAGCCAGTCTATGGAGTCATAGATCAACTGCTTGGTATAGGTGGCGTTATGCGTATAGCCGGCCGGATCCTGGATATAGATATTGTAGACAAAGTTTGTTCCCATTGTGTAGGCCCCGGCGTGAATTCCACCGGAACCCGGAACGATGTACGTTCCGAAGTTATTCCAGTTATTTAATGTAGGTATCATCAGTTTGAGTGCTGCGACAGCTGCGCGGTACCTGTCGCGCTGAGCATTCATGAAGGATGCGTTACGCGGGTTGGTGCTGTGGCATGTGTTGCAAATTGCCTCACTCCTCACACTGAGTATGCTCTCAAGGAAGTTCCCGTTGGTCCATTCGACCGCCTGGAACAGGTGAGGAGTGCTGTTGGTCATATGGCATCCAATACAGGCGCCATTTGGACTGATCTCGAAGCCTCTCGTTTTGTGAGCCGGATCGGACGTGTATTTCGTCATGCTGGTGTAGAAGTGAAATCCGCTCTTGCCTTGCAGGTTGGCGCCTGAAGTGAAGTCATGCGGTGTAATGCCTGATGGACGGGTAGTGCTTGTCGTGCCGGTGTAATCGAACAGGCCCTGTTTATCGGCCTCTTTTATAATATCACCGGCTTCTCGACCGGCATGGCAGACGACGCAGGCATTCGACTTGCCGAGTGAGTCATACTGGACTCGCATCTTGGCTCTGATAAGGGGAGTGCCGGCGGGGTGAGAGGAGTAGGTGTACCACATGGCCGGAGCAGCAACAGTACGCAAGGATCCGCTGTAGGAACTTTTGCCGCCGTCATTCCTTGAGTCGATATGACAGACGTCACAATTGGTAGTTTCGCGCGATTTATCCGTATAAACGTAGGGATCCGGCTGGTTTCTTATAAAAACATATTTCGGGTAGTTGCTCTGGGTACCGTCAAAATCCGGCAATGCGTTTACATCGCTGAAACCTGAGGTGACAAAGTTAATATAACCGGTACTTGTGTGGCATACGACGCAGTAAGGTCCGAAGTTCTGGTCCTGAGGGAGACTGCTCCCCCGGCCCTTGAAGTCTGTGGTGCTTCTTCTGAAGGCTGCAGTTGTGTTGCCGTGCCCAGATTCGGCCCACTGCTTGCGCTGGTTGCGGCCGAAGGAGGTGTCATGCGGGTTGTGGCACGTGCGGCATTTGTTAACATAATTCTTCGATACATAGTTGCCGTGCCGCCCGGTACTGTAATGCGTGTAGCGTGTCGTGCTGCCGGCAGGGATCAGAGGATCGGAGTAGGTCAGCGGCTTGAAGCCGTCGTTCAAGGTGGGGCGAGGATTAACCTTGGCGTGGCACGTGGCGCACCGTCCCTGACTGTCAGGGTTGGCGCTGGCATCGTTTAACACCAGTCCGCCCATGGTGTGGCACTTGGAACATGAATTCGGATGCAGGGCAGGATTGTCAAAATCGCTGCCGTGACAGTTTTTACAGCCGGCAGCATTATTTGTGTTGTGGACGGATGCCATCCATTCCGTTACGACCGATTTTCCGCTGCCGGGAGTTGCCCATTTTGTATTTTGAGAATCCTGATGGCATCCGATGCAATAATAAGAATCGGTCAGGGCGTGGCCTGTTTTTTCCGGGGTTGTCCCGCCGCTTCCGCAACCGGCAAGCAGAACCGCCATGCCGCCCAATGCAAGCAGATACACATATATCTTTGATTTCATTGCTTGATACCTCCTGATTCCGAAGGGGATACTCTACGTGGTGAAATGGAAAAAGGCGGTATCACCGCCTTTTCTTCTTATCTGAGCAACCGGTAAATATACATGAAGGTGCCGCCGACCGACAGGCCTGAAAGAAGGCCGGCATAGCGGCTGACACCTTGAGAGAACGCAACCCTGAGGGGGTATTGGTCGATGTCGGTCATCTCGTCGCTCATGACGGCGATAATGTCCTGCCAGTCCTTATCCCACTGGAATACCTGCAGGTAGAGTTCGGCTCCCTTCCAGAGGAAGATGCAGATGAAAACGACGCCGAAGGCGATGAAGCCGCGTGAGATGGTGGCATCCTTGATGGATTCGTAGATCTTTCTGATGATCTCCAGGTTCATGACACAGAGGAATACCCAGATGGCATTCTCGATCATCCTGATGTTCCTGATGGTGTTCGGGCTGGGGGTGGGGTTTACTATAAGGAACGCACCCGAGCCGGCCAGGATCACAACGGTTGAAAGATAGACGAATATCTTCTGGCCCGAAATTTCGAACGTTTTACAGAAAACGTAGTATTCAAGGAATCCGTGTGTGATCAGCATGATCGCAACGGTACCGATGATGTAATGGAAGGCGGAGAGTTTGTAGTAATGGACAAAGGGGTTGATGGCGTACGCCTGACCGAGAAAGATCAGGAAGAAGCCGATCGAGATACTGGTCCAGACGCGGGCGTTGCCTATGCTGAAATAGAAGCTGATGGCTCCGGCAAGGCCCCAAAAGATCACCTGGATGAGGTCGAAAGGATTTAGCTGGGTGATAAGTTCGACGAGTTGTTGCATATACCCTCCAATAATAACTGTTTAGCAGGTTAGAAATTATTCAAGCAGGTTTGTGAAAAATAATTTCGTTAACGTACTTATCCCGTTTATCAGGGGTAAGGTTAGAATTCTGATTTGGCCGTGTCGATGAGTGCGGCAAGTTTCTGCATCATCAGCTTGTTGTTGGTGCCGCTGATGAGCAGCTTGGCTGCGCGTTCAACGTTGCTCATAAGTTTCGCCGAACCCGCATCGTCAACCAGGCAGGAGTTGCCACCCAGGTCAGACATCTCTTTATCAACGATGCCGCGGCCAACCTTGCCGATGTATTCGACGACAATCGCCTTGAATTTCTCTTCCAGCTCTGCCAGCTTGACTGCAACGGTCTTCTGATCCCGTTCTTCGCGCTCTTTGCTCATCTTGGCATTATCCGACTGATGCCGGGCAACACAGGTTTCCCAGATGCTCTGGATGTTGGCGACCTCGAGAAGGTCTACCCCCATGAGTTCCTCAACTCCCTGAGTGGAGTAAAGATCTATCTTTGCCCCCGGCATTCCGGCGATCTTCTGGGATTCGGTCGAAGAGGTCTCGATATCATGTGAACCGTCGTGGAAGAAACCGAGAGGATTTCCATCCTTGTAGAAGATCATGGCGGAACGGTCTTCGGTGTAGATGCGCAGACAGCCATTCATCTGGTCGTCCTTGATCTTCTCCAGCAGGGTCTTGATGTCGATAAGCTTGAGTTCCTGGGCTTTGTAGAGGATCTCGCCCTGAAGCAGTGCATGGATGCACATGGTAAGGTCTTTGGAGAGCTTGTAGACGTTCATGGCCCCGCTGTTCGAGGTTACCATCAACTCCGCCAGCGCGGAAAGCGCTTCGAAGCCGGTTTTGCGTACCCCCTTGATGTCTTCGAGGAGTACGCTGACCAGTTTACCCGCTTCAAAGACGAGTATGGTCGTGGATGTCTGGAATACAAAGCTGGCGTAACCGGTAAAACCTCCGGAACTCAGCTTTGCCATAACCTCCGGCAGCTTCAGCTTGGTGGCTGCCAGGTTTTCAAAAAGGGGGTTGCCTTTGGGAAGAAGGAACATCTGTGCCTCCTGAGTCGGATGGGCTTCTCGACAGCCTCGTAAAATGATTATATCCTTTAAATCAATTCAGCGCTGATGTCAAAATAAAATAACATCATAAATAGTTCGGAATTACTTGTAATCACGACATAAATAGTACATCAGCTGTACGGCAAATAGCGTTGCCCGCAAATAAACCCCAGTTATATCACGTAACTGGAGCGGCGTACGGTTGATTTGCCTATGTTCACAATCCTGCAGCCGGTATCAGAAAAACCTAAAAAAGGCAGGAGGTTATGCCGATAAGCCGGTCCCTGCTGCCTTCTTAGAACAAATTTATAATTACAATCTCTATGCCATGCCTGGCATCTCAGTTAGTCTGGGCGTCAACCACGGCTATTGCCGCCATGTTGACGATGTCATCCACGCTGTCACCGCGTTGCAGTACATGCACCGGTTTGTTCATACCCATCAGGATCGGACCGATAGCCTCGGCGCCTCCCAGATGATGCAGCAGCTTGTAACAGATGTTGCCGGAGTTAAGATCCGGGAAGATCAGGATGTTGGCATTGCTTTTGAGCTTGGAGAAGGTGAAGCCGTCCAGAATTTCGGGTACTACGGCGGTGTCGGCCTGCATTTCCCCTTCGACGATCAGGTCAGGAGCCCGCTCTTTGACGATCTCAACGGCACGACGCACCTTTTTTGCCTGCGGGTGGTTGACGGAGCCAAAGTTGGAGAAGGACAGCATGGCTACACGGGGTTCGATGTCGAGCATACGGACCTTTTCGGCGGCCAGGATGGCGGTCTCGGCCAACTCTTCGGCGGTCGGGTCGATGGTGACGGTGGTGTCTGCCAGGAAGTAGACGTCGTTCTTGAAGACCATCATGTAGAGGCCATGCACGCTGGAGAGTCCCTGCTGCTTGCCGACAACTTCCAGTGCCGGTCTTATGGTTTCCGGGTAGTGGGTGTCGATGCCGCCCAAAAGGGCGTCGGCATCAGCGCTGCGAACCATCATGGAACCGAAGTGGGTGCGGGATTTTCGACGCAGGATGCGCAGTGATTCAGAGAGTGTCAACCCTTTGCGCTGCCGCAGGTTGTAAAGATCTTCGGCGTATTTCTCAGTCAGTTCAGAGTCGGTGGGATCAATGATCGGTACGTCGATTTCGATGTTGAGTTCAACCATTTTTTGTTCGATCTTCTTTTTGTCACCGATCAGGATCGGTTTGGCGATCCCTTCTTCTACCAGTGTCTGGGCTGCCCGGAGGATCTTTTCGTTGTCACCTTCAGGAAAGGCGATGCTCTTGGGATCACTCTTGGCTTTGTTGATGATCATACGCATGATCTCTTTGGATTTGCCCTGGGTCGATTCGAGGTGCTCGATATATTTGGCCATGTCTTCGATCGGCTGACGGGCAACACCGGACTCCATGGCGGCTTGCGCTATGGCCGGAGCGACGTGTAGCAGGACGCGCGGATCAAAAGGTTTGGGGATGATGTAGTTGCGGCCGAAGGCGAATTTGACGTTGCCGTAGGCTTTGCTGACGGAGTCGGGTACTTCTTCGCGGGCCAGGCTGGCCAGAGCCTTGACGGCGGCCAGTTTCATCTCTTCGTTGATGCAGCTGGCACGACTGTCAAGGGCGCCGCGAAAGATGAAGGGGAAGCCAAGCACGTTGTTGACCTGGTTGGGGTAGTCGGAACGGCCAGTGGCCATGATGACGTCGTTTCTTACTGAGTGGGCGTCTTCCGGAGTGATCTCGGGATCAGGGTTGGCCATAGCGAAGATGATCGGGTTGGGGGCCATGCTGGCGACCATCTCTTTGGTGAAAGATCCTTTTGCCGAGAGCCCGAAGAGTACGTCGGCACCGTTGGCGGCTTCTTCCAGGGTGCGGAAGTGAGTATCGGCTGCAAAAAGCTCCTTGTAGGGATTCATTCCTTCGACTCTTCCCTTGTAGATGACACCCTTGGTGTCGCACATGATCATATTGTTTGGCTTGACGCCCAGAGCGATGGCCAGCTTGGCACAGGAATTGGCCGAGGCACCGGCCCCGTTGACGACAATGCGGATGTCTTCAATGTTCTTGCCAACCAGCATAAGGGCGTTGATCAGTGCAGCGGAGGAGATGATGGCGGTTCCGTGCTGGTCATCGTGGAAAACCGGGATTTTCATGGTCTTTTTGAGGGTTTCTTCGATGTAGAAGCATTCCGGGGCCTTGATGTCTTCCAGGTTGATGCCCCCGAAGGTAGGTTCCAGCAGTTGGCAGGCCTTGATGATCTCGTCCGGATCTTCCGTGTCGAGTTCAATGTCGAAGACGTCGATGTCGGCAAAGCGCTTGAAGAGGATGCCCTTGCCTTCCATAACCGGTTTGCCGGCCAGGGCGCCCAGATTGCCCAGACCGAGTACGGCGGTTCCATTGGATACAACTGCAACCAGATTACCCTTGGCGGTGTACTTGTAGGCGTCTTCGGGATTCTGCTGGATCGCGAGACAGGGTTCGGCGACGCCGGGAGAGTAGGCCAGCGAAAGATCGGCTGCTGTCTGGCACGGCTTTGTGGATATAACTTCGATCTTGCCTTTTCTGCCGGTTGAGTGATACTCGAGTGAGTCTTTGAACTTTGCCATTACGGCCTCCCTTATTTTAGCTAAGTTAAAAAAATTAGTGTTTGTTTGTGCTTAGCGGCTGTTTCTTTTACTGAAAGTGAAAAACAATAGCCTTCAGCTCGCAGATTTGTCAAGCAGTTAATGTTGCCCAGTAAAAAATCATTCTATTTATGTATAAAAGGCTTGTCTCTTTGAGGGCCGTGACTACAATATCCATCTGATGCCGCCACATGGAGGGAGTGAGTTATGGAACGAATCTGGGCGCCCTGGCGCCAGTCGTATGTCAGTAATGCAACGCCGGACAAATGCTGTATCTTCTGCACAGGACCGGCTGCGAAGGATGATCGTGAACGGTTGATCCTGCTGAGGAGTGAGAATTCCCTTATGATGCTCAACCGCTATCCCTACACCGGTGGTCATTTGCTTGTGGCCCCGCTGCGTCATACGTCGGAGCCGGATGATCTGTCAGACGCTGAATTGCTTGATTTGATGCACCTGCTGGGCAGGGGGCGCGCATTGTTGAGACATGTGGTCAAGCCGGACGGTTTCAATATGGGCATGAATCTGGGCAAGGCGGCCGGGGCAGGAGTGGAGGATCATCTCCATTTTCATATCGTGCCGCGCTGGAACGGTGATTCCAATTTCATGACGGTTGTCGGAGATGTGCGGGTGATACCCGAGGGGCTGGCGGATGCCTACCGGCGTTTGTCGGCTGCACTTACCGAAGGGGTTTAGGTATAGACGCAATGGGAAATCTGTATATCGGTATAGACGTGGGTGGTACCAACCTGCGTAGTGCTCTCGTTGATCGCAGCGGCAGCATCCTGGAGCGGCGGCGGTGCGCAAGCAGCATCGAAGAGGGGCGGGAGGCTTTCTGCGGACGTTTGATGTCTGAGATAATGGCACTGAAAGACATGGCTGCCTCACGGATGAGGCAGGTAGAGTCGATCGGCATCGGTATACCGGGGTTGATCGGCCGGGACGGTACGATCCATTCATCGGTGAATATGCAGCCACTCGACGGCTTCAATTTGGCCGCCAGTATCGAGGCCCGTACCGGCCTGCCGACGGTCTGCGGAAATGACGCAAACGTTATTGCGCTGGGAGAGCAGCGCTTCGGTGCCGGCCGCAGTTTTTCCTCCTGTCTGGTCGTCACCATAGGAACCGGCCTGGGAAGCGGTCTGATTCTTGACGGAAAACTCTGGACCGGGAGTGGTGGATTCGCAGCTGAATTCGGCCATGTCACAGTCGACCCGGAAGGGTATCCCTGCCCATGTGGAAACCGTGGTTGCCTGGAACAGTATGTCTCGGCCGGGGCGCTGGTGCGTTTCGCGTGTGAAGGTATGCCGGAATATTCAGCGGAATCGCTGAGTGCCCATCAAGTAGCCGGACTGGCATCGGGGGGGGATGTTGCGGCGCTGAGTGCCTTTGACCGTCTCGGCTGCTGGTTGGGTATTGGTCTTGCATCCTTGACAAATACGCTCAACATCCAGGCGGTCATAATCGGTGGCGGTGTATCAGAGAGCTTTGACCTGCTGCTTCCGTCACTGCATAGGGAAATGCAGCAACGATGTTTTTCACAGATATTTGAAGGACTGGTTATTGAGAAAGCTCAGTTGGGCGATGATGCCGGCCTGCTCGGCGGTGTGGCGTTGGTGGAGGAAAACAGTTGATTACCCAAGGGGCATGACTGTGTTAAGAAAGTCGATATTCTACATTTTATTAAATCTGGTCACTGTATCTACGCTTTACGCAGGACCGGCTAATCCTGACCCCGTAGATATCTCCCTCCCTGATGGTTCAGTCATAACCGCTAAATTGCATGGCGACGAGTTCCAAAACTGGACCGAACTACTAGAGACTGGCCATACAATTATTCTTAACAATTCTTCTGGGTTCTGGGAGTACGCTGAACAGAATACAGACGGCACCCTCAGAAAATCTGGTGTCAAGGTCCAACCCAAAGGAATTAATGCTCCCGCTCATATTGCCAAAGGCTTGAGACCCCAACGAAACAAAGACGCTGCGCTGCAGATGGATCTTATGCTACAGGATATATATCAACAGCGGCTTTCAAGTTCTGGTGAGGCCGTATCACCCGAGGACTCCTCTGCAGCGGTTGGTGACTGGATCCCCACTCCGGTTTCTGGCCCGAGAAAAATGTTGCTTATACTTGTGGGATTTGCCAATCGGGCGTTTGTCACCACTCCAGTCAGTTGGTCCACTGCCGTGTTCGATTTAGCGGTCAAGTCGTTAGCCAAATATTACAAGGATAATTCATTTAATACATTGAACATCTCCCCAGTTACCCATTCCCAACCCGGCAATCCGGCAGGAGTCGTTTCAGTAGCGCTTACAACCAATCACCCTAACCTTGGCGGGAGCTATACCTTCGCTTCCGACCAGGCTTGGGGAAACGAGGCCCTCAAGGAATTGGTTGATAATAACTACGTGGATTTCAATGCCCTTGACACGAATGGAAACGGTATCCTTGAGCCCTCTGAGGTAGTTATCTACTTCATTGCGGCCGGATACGAGACTTCCGCCGGCAGCGGACTGACTCCTTCCGTTTGGGCTCACGCTTGGAGAACAAGTGGCACAGGGCTCACGGCCGGAACAAAGAATGTTCAGCGTTGGTCTCAAAACGGCGAATATTACAATGCCACGATCCAGATGCCTATAGGGGTGATAGCCCATGAATTGGGTCACCAGATGGGCGGACTCCCCGACTTGTACGATACGTCATCACCGACGGTAAACTCGGCTTTGGGTGAATTCTCTCTGATGGCGGGTGGGAGTTGGGGGGGGGATTATGTTGGAGGAGTATATGAGACCGGTGGTACCACGCCGACGGCCCTCGACGCATGGTCTCGTGAGTTTTTGGGTTGGACAGCGCCAGTCACACCGGCTACAGGAAGCGCGATAAGTCTGCCCCACGCCCTATCGGCAAGTAATGCGGCGATCAAATTGGTTTTGCCGACCATAAACAGCTCGGAATATTTCCTTGCAGAAAACCGCTACCCCATAGGGTGGGACCTTGGGTTGAAAAGGCGACTTGGTGCTTCGTGGGCAGGAGGGATGCTACTCACCCACATAGATATTACGGCCGGTACCTTGGGTAGCAATGATATAAATAAATACACAACAACCATTGTTACTCCAGGGCATCAAGGGGTGGTTCCAGTGCAGGCTCGAACCACCTTGTGCAATATGCTCGTAGGGACAGCGTGCCGTGGTCACGCAACGACGCTTTTCTATCAGGCGAATAACAATAGTTGGGGGGGGGCAACAACTCCCAATTCCAATTATTACAGCGGTTTCGCAACCTATTTCAGTTTAACCAGTATTTCCTCACCAGGCAGTACCATGACAGCTAATCTTATGATGCAAACAGCACCATTCGCCACCACCGATCCTGCGTCAGCTATTAGTTCAGCAGGTGCATTGCTGAATGGTACTGTGAATGACAACTTTTCATCAACAACGGTAAACTTTGACTATGGGCTTACCACAGACTACGGAAACAGTGCATCTGGAGGAACCATCTCTGCTGGAACCGGAAACACGGTAATTAGTGCAACCATATCCTCACTCGCATGCAATACCACCTATCATTTCCGAGTTAAAGGTACTAACAGTATTGGCACAACTATCGGTAGTGACAAGATGTTCACGACGTCAGCATGTCTTCCTGGAGCCCCGTCAATAACATCAGTTTCAGCTGGAAATTCTCGCGCAATTGTTTATTTATCACCACCAGCTTCAAATGGTGGCAGTCAGATAACCAGCTATACGGTGACGTCTAGTGACGGATTCTCTGCCTCTGGTGATTCTGTTCCGATTGTTGTGACAGGGCTTGCTAACGGGACACCATATACTTTTACTGCCAAAGCAACCAATATTGCCGGTACAGGCCCGGCTTCGACTTCCTCAGCAGTTGTGATTCCAGGCATTGCCATCATTGATGATATGTATGAAATCGGGTACCAAAGCCTGCAATTGGCCTATGCGGATGATACAGACGAAGAAGAGATCATGCTTCTTGCAAACACATCTGTTGGCGGGCTTACAGTAAATTCTGAAAATACCAAAGGCGAGGTTAAAATTATTGGTGGCTACAATGATACCTTTTTGATGGGAGGCGGCATGCCATCTATCCTGGACTCTGTAACCCTGTCGGCTGGGAAAACCAACTTCCAGAATGTAATTATTAAGGCTCCTGTTCCAAATTTTTAATGAACATCAGTGTTTCAACACCTTAAACACAGACGATGCAAAACAGAAAAGGCGCCCCCTCTCGGTGGCGCCTTTTCAAATTTACTAAGCAAACCCTGAGTTACATCTTGGTGTGGCACTTGATGCAGTTGTCGACGTCGAAGGCGTCCTTGCCTTTGCCGTGGCAGGCGCCACATGACTTGCCCTTTTCCATATCAGCCATGGTCGCCTTGGTCCCGCCTACGCGGAAGGGGAAGATCTTGGTGTGGCAGTCATTGCATTTGTAGGCCTGCAGGTGGAATTCGTGGCTGAAGGTTGCTTCTCCGGCCGGCTTCGGAATCATGTAGTTTATGACGCCCGGTTTCATCCCCTTGTGGCATTTGCCGCAGTCGCCGGTTGAGGCGAAGACGTCTTTGCCGTTGTGGCAGGTGCCGCATGATTTACCT
Organism: Geobacteraceae bacterium; assembly: GCA_016720395.1. Taxonomy (GTDB): domain Bacteria; phylum Desulfobacterota; class Desulfuromonadia; order Geobacterales; family Pseudopelobacteraceae; genus CAIPTY01. The sequence continues at coordinate 245,064 of JADKKR010000003.1, forward strand.
TTGGCCATGTCAGCCATGGTGGCCTTGCCGACGACGGTCTTGTAGGGGAACGTTCCCGTATGGCAGTCCTTACAGGCGTAGGCAGCGGTGTGGACATCGTGGCTGAAGGTGGCCGGGATCACGCCCTTGATGTTGAATATGACATCCTTGGGCTTCATGCCTATGTGGCACTTGGCGCAGTCGCCGCTCGTGGCAAAGACGTCCTTGCCGTTATGGCAGGTGCCGCATGATTTCCCTTTGTCCATGTCTTCCATGGTGGCTTTGCCGACAATGGTCTTGTAGGGATACAGCTTGGTATGGCACTCCTTGCAGCCGTATGAGGCGGTGTGGATGCTGTGGCTGAAGGTGGCCGGTGTGGTCCCTTTGATGTTGAAGGTGATGTCTTTCGGCTTCATGCCTTTATGGCAGCGGTCACAGTTCGCAGCGACCGAAAAGACCTTCTTGCCGGTATGACAGGCCCCGCAGGTCCTGCCCTTTTCCATCTCATCCATCGTAACGGTCTTTTCTTTTCCGGTGATGATCTTGCCGTTATGGCAGCTTCTACAGGCGCCACCTGTCTTGGCAATATGGCTGGAATGGCTGAAGGTTGCCTCGCCAAGCCCTTTGATCTTGTAGACCACGTCACGCGGTTTGCCTTTGTGGCACCTCACGCAGTCTTTTTCGGTTGAGACACTGAATGCCTTCATCCCTGAATGGCAGGCCCCGCAGCTCTTGGTCTTTTCCATCTCAGCCATGGTAAAATGCTTGCGATTCCTTATGTTGAAGATGGCGTCATGGCAGATCTTGCAGTTGTTCTTGTATTTGTTGAGATGGTAGGAATGACTGAATATGACCGGATCGGCGTTTTTGAAGGAGAACTTGACATCCTTGGTCTCAGCCGCTCCGGCACAGACGGCAGCCAGCAGCATGATTGCACACGCGAACAGTGAAAGATGTTTGTGCATAGACTCCACTCCTCTGAATTGAAATATCATTTTTAAGCAAGTTACTATACATATCGGTCTCATTATCGTCAATTGTAATTTACCGGGCGGCTGCAAGGTTCTCACACACCGCTGGCAAGGCCGGTTTTGCGGTTGATACGCCTTATGACCTGTGGTATACATGAGCACATTTTATTCCGAGGCTGAGCCATGATGCTTTCTCTTGACCGACTGATCGAACAGGCACTGCTGGAAGATATCCATACCGGTGATATTACTACCCAGGCGGTTGTACCTGGTCCCCGACCCGCCACGGCGCGCCTGATAGCCAAGGAACCCCTGGTGCTGGCCGGGTTGTTCGTTGCCCAGAAGGTCTTTCTGAGGCTCAATCCCGGGGTGATTTTTTCGGCCGGTTGTGCAGAAGGGGGCCGGGCGGACAAGGGCGATATACTGATGACCGTCGATGGCAATGCGGCCGATCTGCTCATGGCGGAACGGGTGGCGCTCAACCTGTTGCAGCGCATGTGCGGCATAGCCACGCTCACCTCCCGCTACGTTCAGGCGGTCTGCGGAACGAAAGCCCGCATCGTGGACACCCGCAAAACGACTCCCGGATTGCGTGAAGTTGAAAAATACTCCGTAAGGGTAGGCGGCGGCATCAATCATCGCACCGGCCTCTATGACGGAGTGCTGATCAAGGAAAACCATATCGCGGCGGCCGGCGGCATCGCCGAGGCGGTCAGCCGTGCCCGCGCCTATATCCCCCATACGCTGAAGATCGAAATAGAGACCGAAACTCCTGAACAGGTGGAGGAGGCGCTGATTGCGGGTGCCGACATTATCATGCTGGACAATATGGACTGCGGCACCATGCGCCGTTGCGTTGCCATGATTGCCGGCCGGGCGCTGGTGGAGGCCTCGGGAGGTGTCAATCTGGACACGGTGCGGGCCATCGCAGAGACAGGTGTGGATATCATCTCGATCGGTGCATTGACGCATTCGCCTCGTGCCATGGATATCTCCATGCTTCTGGATTAACCGGTGTCAATTGCTGTGGCCACCATACTGCGTCTGTTCCGGGATGCGGGCAGCGGCTTTGTATCGGGAGAGCTGATCAGCCGTGAACTGAAGGTGTCACGCACTGCGGTCTGGAAGCATATCAATGCGCTACGTGCCGCCGGCTATATCGTTGAGGCGATTCCATCACGTGGATATCACCTGCACGCAAGCCCGGATATCCTCAGTCTGGATGAGGTGCGGGGAAAACTGCATACGTCCTGTATCGGCCGGCAGATGGTCTGCAACCCGGAGACAGTATCCTCCAATGCCGATGCCTTTCGTTTGGCAGAGGCGGGCGCAGAAGAAGGGACGACTGTCATTGCCGACGCGCAGAGCGGCGGCAAGGGTCGCCGCGGGCGGATCTGGTCGTCACCGGCCGGTGTCAACCTCTACTGTTCGGTCGTGCTCCGTCCGTCAATACTGCCGCACGAGGCGCCGCAGCTGACCTTCCTGTCGGCGGTTGCCGTGGCACGAGCTATTGAAGGTTCAACGGCTCTGAAGCCTGAAATCAAGTGGCCCAATGACGTCCTGATCGCCGGACGAAAGGTGGCCGGTCTGCTCAACGAGATGAGCGCCGAAACCGATGGAATCAATTTCGTCATACTCGGTATCGGGGTTAATCTGAATATGACGTCGGCCCAGTTCCCGGCCGACCTGCGAACCCCCGCCACCTCGCTGTTGCTGGAATCGGGCCGTCCGGTCAATCGGGCGCAGTTTGCCGCTACCATGCTGGGCGAGCTGGACCATTTGTATGCGGATTTTCTCGCCTGCGGTTTCGGCCCGGTGCGCGATGAGTGGCAAAGGCGCTGCAATGCCAACGGCCGGGAGGTTGTTGTGAGTGACGCCGGTGTTGAAACCGCCCGGGGCATGTTTCAGGGCATCGATGGTGACGGAGCCCTGCTGGTGCGGCTCCCCGATGGAACGGTAGAGCGTATATTAAACGGTGATGTGAGGGTTGTCTGACATGCTTCTGGTGATAGACGTCGGAAACAGCAATATCGTCCTGGGTGTGTACGAGGGCCTTCAACTCGTTCGAAACTGGCGACTTTCCACCGACAAGTCCCGCACATCCGACGAGTATGCTGTCCTGCTCCACAGCCTTTTCTCCCAGGCCGGCCTCGGTTTCGAATCTATCAAGGCTGCTATCATCTCATCCGTTGTGCCGCCCCTGACCGGGGTTATGGAAGCCATTGTCCGTGACTTTTTTCACCACACCCCCTATGTAGTCGGACCGGGGCTCAAAACCGGTATGCCGATCCAGTACGATAATCCCCGTGAGGTTGGAGCCGATCGGATTGTCAATGCCGTTGCCGGGTATGAAAAATATCACTGCGCCCTTGTGATCGTTGATTTCGGTACCGCAACCACCTTCGATTATGTCAATGCCAAGGGAGAATACTGTGGCGGCGCCATCGCACCGGGACTGGCCATCTCGGTAGAAGCCTTGTTTCAGAGGGCGAGCAAGCTGCCTCGCATCGATATTGCCAAGCCGCCCCAGATTATTGCCAAGAATACGGTCAACTCCATGCAGGCCGGTATCTTCTTCGGATACGTCGGCCTGGTGGACGAGATCGTCAGCCGCATCAAGCTGGAAAGCAAGGACTCCCCCCGGGTCATCGCCACCGGTGGCCTGGCCAACCTCATCGCACCCGAGTCCCGGACCATCGAGGAGGTGGACGATTTTCTTACGCTGGACGGGCTGCGCATCTTATACGAACGCAACAGGTAACCTGATTGTTCATATCATTCAACTCAAGGAGGAGAAAAGATGGGACAGTTTGAAACGGGCAAGATCCGTAACCTTGGCATTGTGGCGCACGGCGGGGCCGGCAAGACCTCGTTGGCAGAGGCGATCCTTTTCGATACCGGCATGATTGATCGCCTGGGGCGGGTGGATGACGGTTCTTCCACGATGGACTTCGAGCCGGAAGAGATCAAGCGCAAGATCTCCATAACATCAGCCCTTGACCATTGCGAGTGGAACAACCATTCCATCCATATCGTGGATACCCCCGGATACGGCAACTTCATCGCCGATACCCGTGCCTGCATGAGGGCCCTTGACTGTGCTGTGGTGATCCTGTCGGCCATTTCCGGCGTAAAGGCGCAGACTGAGGAGATCTGGAACTGGGCCAATGAGTTCGAAATCCCGCGCATCGCCTTTGTCAATAAGCTGGATCGTGAACGGGCCAGTTTTCTACGCGCAATCGATGACATGGAGAAGTCACTGGGTGCACGTGGCGTGGCGATCCAGATGCCGATAGGCCTTGAAGCGGATTTTCAGGGGGTGATTGACCTGATCGCTATGAAAGCCTGTTTCTATGCCAAGGACGGTTCGGGGACTTTCACTGAGGGCGCCATTCCCGCCGAATATGCTGATGAGGCCGCCCGGTTGCGGGAACAGCTGGTGGAAACCGTAGCAGAGGCCTACGACGCTCTGACTGAGAAGTACCTGGAAGCGGGCGAACTGACGGAGGAGGAGATCATTGACGGCCTGCGTGTCGGTACTATGCGTAACACGTTTACCGCCGTACTGTGCGGTTCAGCCACCTCTAACATCGGTGTTAAACAGCTTCTGGATGCCGTCTGCGCCTATCTGCCGTCACCACTGGACCGCACCAAGGCTGTCGGGACACATCCCAAGACCGGTGACATGCTGGAACGGGCACCGGACGAAAAAGAACCCTTCTCTGCGCTGGTGTTCAAGACCACCTCCGACCCCTACACCGGCAAGATCACCATCTTCCGCATCTACTCGGGCGTACTCAACTCGGACTCCACGATCTTCAACTCCACCAAGGGGGTCGAAGAGCGCATCGGCCAGATCTATGAACTGGAGGGCAAGAAACAGCACCCGATCAAACAGGCGGTGGCAGGTGATATCGTCGCAGTCGCCAAGCTGAAAGAGACCGTGACCGGCGATACGCTCTGCGATGCCGCCAAACCGATCATCTACGAGCCGGCCAGGCAGCTGCTGCCGGTGATCTCCTACGCCATCGAACCCAAAACCAAGGCCGATGAGGACAAGATCCATAACGCGCTGCATCGTATGATTGAGGAGGAGCCTACCCTGGAGTCGCACCGCGACACCCAGACCAAGGAGTTCATCATCTCCGGTATGGGGCAGGTGCACCTTGAGGTCATCGTTGAGAAGCTCAAACGCAAATTCGGTGTGGATGTTCTGCTGAAAACACCCAAGGTCCCTTACCTGGAGACCATTCGCGGAACCGCCAAGGTGCAGGGAAAGTACAAGAAACAGTCCGGCGGGCGTGGACAGTACGGTGACTGCTGGATCGAGATGTGCCCGACCGGAAGGGGAGAGGGGTACATCTTCGAGGATAAGGTCGTGGGAGGAGTCATCCCGCGGCAATACATCCCTGCTGTTGACAAGGGCATCCACGATGCCTCGCTGGAAGGTTTCCTGGCCGGTTATCCGGTGGTTGACTTCAAGGTGGCACTCTATGACGGTTCCTTCCATACGGTTGACTCGTCGGAGATGGCCTTCAAAGTTGCCGGCTCCATGGCATTCAAGAAGGCAATGGAGGTCTGCAAACCGGTCCTGCTGGAGCCGATCGTTAATCTCAAGGTTACCGTGCCAGATGAAAACATGGGCGATGTGATCGGCGATCTCAACTCCCGCCGCGGCAAGGTTGTGGGGGTGGAACCCAAGGCCAATTCGCAGATCATCCGTGCGGTCGTGCCCATGTCCGAGGTTTTGGCCTACTCCAATGACCTGAAGTCCATGACCAGTGACCGCGGGATGTTCAGTACAGAATTTTCCCACTATGAGGAGATGCCGAGCCACTTGTCCCAGAAAGTGATCGCTGAAGCCAACGCTGTTAAATAGACTAATGTGTCCTGTGTTCACGGACTGTACTGTATTCTACGGTTACGGTTCCTGGTGTGGGTCACGAATAACGGAGGATAATCCATGGATATCAAGTTCAGTAAGGATTCAACTGAAGGTCAACAGGCAGGCGCCGATAAAAAGGGGAGCCAGAATATCCTGCTCGTTGTACTTCTGGTACTGGTATGTGCCTTCGGGTACATCTACTTCTTCACCGGCCTGATCAAGCCGGAGACGGAGCAGAAATCTGCCCAGGCACCGGTGCCGCAGGTGGAAAAGAAGCCACTGCCTTCAGCAGACGGTTCACCAGCGCAGGCTGGCGCCGGTGATGCTAAAAAAGATGCGACGACCACCCCGGATGTGAAGCCTGAGCCAGCTGCCGCACCTGCTGCCGCTCCAGCGCCGGTAGCTGCTGCTAAGCCTGCAGCCAAGGAGGCGGCAGAAGAGGCACAGATAGCTGTCAAAAAGCCGTTGCCGGGTGTCGGCAAAGCTGATGCAAAGAAGCCGGCGCCGGTCGAGAAAAAACAGCCGGCTGTCGCCGAAAATAAACCGCAGCCGGTGAAAGAAGTAGAAAAGAAACCGATCGAAGTAAAGAAACCGGTCGAGGTAAAGAAACCGGCTGAGAAAGCAGCTTTACCTGCTGTAGCATCCGTGAAGGTAAAGAAGGATGTTCAGAAACCGGCAAAGAAAGAAACGGTAACCGCTCCCGCTACGGTAGCCGGTTCTGGAAACTGGACGGTGCTGGTTGGCAACTATGTGCTGGAAGAGGCGATGGCGACTGATCTTGCACGGGTTAGAAAAGCAGGCCTTGAAGCTTTCATTGTGCCGGGTGCCCAGAAAAAATCCCATATGAACCGACTGCTGTTGGCAGAATTCACAGACCGTGATTCCGCCCAGGCGGAACTTGCGAAGCTGAAGCGTGTTACTGCTGATGCCTTTATGGGTGACAATGCCGGTATGCATGTTGTCTATGCCGGTTCATATCTGCTTGATACCCGGGCCGCCTCTGAGAAGGAGCGGCTTGCCGCTGCCGGTTTCAAGCTGACGGTTAAGCGCGTGGAAGTATCGATTCCGACGAAAAATCTCACAGCCGGCAGCTTTGCTGAAAAGAGTGCGGCCGAAGAGGTCCAAAAAAAGTTGCGGGTCGCAGGTGTCAAGGCATCCCTGTCCCGTCAATAGGTACGTATGTCAGACGCAATCAAGCTGAAAATATCGTCGGCAATAGCCGCATATGTCAGACCCGGTGTACCGCTGGACAAAAAACTTGCCGGAATCCAGACGGCTCCAATGCTGGAGCCGTTTGAACGGGTAACGTTACTGTGCTGCCTGTTGAAGGATGCGGAGCCTGCAGTCAAGGAGGCTGCAGGCTCCGCTTTTTCTGCGTTGCCCGGTGAGGTTGCCCTGGAATATGTTCAATCCCCTGAAGCACACCCTTCTCTTCTTCATGAAATCGCCAGGGCTCATTACGGGAACCGGGAAGTCGTAAATGCTCTTCTGCGTACGGATTTGCTTTCCAGCCAGGCCCGGGAGTTTCTGCTGCGGCAGCAGGCGTCTTCTCCGGCCGAGCCGGAGAGCAAATCTCCAGCGCAGGAATGTGCTGAAAAAACCGATGATGACGTCCCTGAGGACATTGAACCGCTGAGCACAGAAGACGGCACTCAGATTGAGGACGCAGCTGAAATAGATGAAGAGGATGAAGAGTTTCTCAGTAAGTACAAGGTCGCCATGATGATGGGGATCGGTGAGAAAATCAAGATGGCCTTGACCGGCGACAAGGAGTGGCGTGCAATTCTTATCAAGGATGCCAACAAGCTTGTCTCCGGCAGTGTTATCAAGAACGCACGCATAACCGATGGTGAAATCCTGAATATCTTGAAAGTCGGTGTCCAGAACGATGAGATTATCCGTCTGATCTGCGCCAACAAGGAGTGGGTTAAAAACTATCTGATTCGCAAGGCGTTGATATCCTGCCCCAAGACCCCCCTCCCGAACGCATTGCGTTACCTGGCAACCATGAATGAGAAAGATATTGCCGGCTATGCCAAAAGCAAGAACATCTCATCGGTTGTCGCTACGCAGGCTAAAAGAATGCTTCTTGCAAAAAAACGATAAATCAGGAGCATGAATGGCAGTCATCAACCATGCCAAACGCGAGATTAACGCTAAAATTGTGTACTACGGCCGTGAAGGTTCGGGAAAGCGCGCTTCGTTGCAGTATCTCTATGACAGGATCAAGCCGTCGTTGCGGGGCAAGCTGAGAACCGTGCCGGCCAGCGGTGATACACTGCTTTTTTTTGACTTCAGTCCCTTTGAACATCCTGTCTTCGGCGGATACCGGCTCCGTTTTCATATGTACAGCCTGACCGGCACGGTTGCCAATCCCGCTGCATGGAAGATGACGCTCAAGGGTGCAGACGGCATTGTTATTGTTGCAGATGCGTCACCTGCAATGATTCCTGCCGCCAGAGAAAGTATCTCTCAGCTGCGGGGTTTTTTGGAAGCCTACGGGGTCGGCCTGCACGACATCCCCTGTGTCCTTCAGCTCAACAGGGTCGCCGGCGGAGATTCCCCTTCCGGGACTGCGCTCACCACGGATCTCGATGTGCCGGATATGCGGGCCTGTATCTCCGGGAACGGGATTGGTGAGGGTGTGCTGGAGGCTCTCTCGCTGCTTTCCCGTGAAATAATGGCCCGCATCGGACAGGACGATGCCTTGCGGGCCGGGGAGAGCAGAAAATCGGCAGAGGCGGGAAATAATGCAGATGAGTCGCATGCCCCCGTAACACGTGAAACCCTGGAACGTTCGCTGAAGCATGAACCGCTCCCGTCAATAACAGAAGAGTTTTCTTTGCCTGTAGACGGGCAGGAAGATGCCGGAAAAGTTTGTGAATCCATGCAGGTTGTGCTGGCAGATGAAGGGGCCGTATGCAGGGAAGGTGCCGTACGGATACCGCTTGAGATTATTCTCGGAGGAAAATCGCGCCGGCTTGTGGTGTCGATTGCACTAGAACAGGGGTGAGGCAGAGCGACAAGCCGATGGAGTTGATTGCTGCTGTCAGGAAAATCGGAAAGCGGTATTGAACTTTATAGCTGCCTGTGGCACCTGAGAGAAGGAACCATGAAGGGAACTGTCTGCTGGTATCTGCGGTATGTCTCTCCAAACTCCTTCAGAAGCCGGCGCTCTTCGATCTTCCCGCCAACAATGAAATATGCTATGGAAAAGATCGTCAACAGCAGCCATTGGACGGTCATAACCGGATTAAGCACCAAAAAAAGTGTCGAGTAGAAATAGAGCGGGTGGCGAACGCGGGCATAGCATCCGCCGGTGACAAGTTTGTGCGATGGGGAAGTCACTGTACGGAGCTGGGTTATGCCGAGTAACTCCCCGGGACCGGTCTGGCGTACGCAGCGTAAGATGACCGCTGCGACCAGTAGCTGCGCCGCGTACAGCAGCCATCTCGATATTCCGGGTGCTGCGTAGATCAGAGGGGATGTCCGGTAGGCAGCCATGACCCAGGCAAACATGGCCAGTGACGCCAGATTGTAGAGCAACCGATAGGAGCGCGGTTCCCTTCCGGTGACCCGCTTGAAGGCCATTTTCGTCCGGTTCGCCGCAAACAGCGAGTGCGCCACGCCAAAGAGGATGCAACGTACTATGAACACAGCGTAGTCGGGCAGGGTAAGCTCCTGATGATCACTCGTGGTGATGAAGGTAGCATTACCTTCTTGTTTACACAATCACAACGTGCTATATAGCGCAGGAAGTGCTTACAACGCGGGGAGGAGTGTACATGGCTGTTATCACAGTTTCACGGGAAATGGGTACGGGTGCCTATCACATTGCTGAAGAGATTGCCCGCAAGCTTAAGTACACTCTGGTAGACGGTGAGCGTGTCAGTGCCTGTGCGCCCAAGTACGGTCTGGCCCCTGACATGCTCCAGATGGTCGACGAAAAGCCGCCGTCCTACATAACGGCCGAAGACCGCAAACGGGCTGCCGCCCTGAACACGGTCGAACTGATCCTGCTGGATTTCGCCCGCAAGGGGAACGTGGTCCTGTATGGCCGCGGTGGTCAGGATTTGATGAAAGGGTGCGGAAATGTTCTCCGCCTGAGATTCATCGCCGATTTCGAAGAACGTGTAGAGCGTTTTGCGGAGCGGGAATGGATCGACCCCGATCTGGCACGCTCCATGATCCGTCGCAGTGACCATCAGCGCGGAGGATTCATTCATTTCTATTTCGACCGCTGGTGGGATAACCCGTTGGGGTATGACATGATCTTCAATACGTCACGCCTGTCTCAGGAAATTATCGTGGAAAGCATCGTGGCCGCTTCCAAGGATCCGGGCCTCAAGGAGGCTGAAAAGGGTGCTGCAGAGATCATCGACAACACCATCCTGATGAAGAAGATAGAGACCGCCCTGCTGAACGCCCCGACTCTCGACTACCGCCCCTTCAAGATCCAGGTGGAAAAGGGACGGGTCGTGCTGAGCGGCTACCTTACCTCGGAAGATGAGAAAAAGAGCGCCCTGAAGATCGTCGAGTCGATCAAGGGGGTCAAGTCGGTGAATGCGGATATCCAGGTTGTGAATTACAAGGCCTACAAGGACAAGAGCTGATTTTTCCTTACAGAGAGACGTTTCCTGAGGGGGGCGAGGAGGGTATCGCTGAAACGGATGCCGCCTCGCCCCCTCCCCATCTGCAATCCTTCCTCGATTCCATGGTAATCCGACCCTCCGGTCACCAGAAGACCCAACTCATCTGCCAGTCGCCGCAGAAACTCCATCTCGTCCTGTTGCGCCAGGTTGTTGAATGCCTCGACGCCGTCCAATCCAGACTCTGCCAGTTCTGTTACAACATCGCGCAGCTCCTGACGGTCGTTGCTGATTGTTGTCGGGTGAGCCAATACGGCGACCCCGCCCAGACGCCTGATTTCCTGGATGGCGTCCTGCATAGGCCAGTAGCATTTGGGAACATTGCAGGGGACCAGGTAGCGCCTGAAGGCGTCTTCGATGTTGCTGACATATCCCCGCTCAAGCAGGGCGCGTGCAATGTGCGGCCGGCCGAGTGCATCCCTGGCAAAGGCCAGTACCTCTGAGAGAGCGACCGCTTCATGACCGTCTTCTGCCAGCATATTGTTAACCCGCTCAAGGATCTCAACGTTGCGACGTTCCCGCCGTTCACGAAATCCATTCAGTTTATCCAGAAACCCGGCATCGGACCAGTCCATCCCATATCCAAGCAGATGAACATCCTGCCAGGATCTGAACTGGACTGACAGTTCGACTGCCGGAAGTACCTCTATTCCGCAGGTCAGGCCCGCTCTTATGCCTTCGGCTATGCCTGCTACGGAATCGTGATCGGCAATGGCTACCGTTACGAGGCCCTCAGTTGATGCGCGCCGCACCAGCTCCGTGGGTGAAAAAGCTCCGTCGGAACAGTTTGAGTGGATGTGGAGGTCAATAAAAGAACGATTATCAATTTTCATGAGAATATGATAGCCCCATATCGCTGAAAAGTAAAACCGGTCTTGCGTGTCGACCTGCCTTCGGGTACTATTTTTTCATGAGTGTCTTTGATATCCACGCTGTTATGGCAATTCTGCGCGAGGAGTACCGCTTCTGGAAAACACCGGCAGTAACCATTGTCGCCCAATGTGATGGAAGTCCGTTCAAGGTCTTGATATCATGTCTCATATCGTTGCGAACAAAGGATGAGGTTACGGCCCGGGCATCGATGAGTCTGTTCGAGAGGGCTTCTACGCCGGAGGCTATGCAGTCGGTCCCGGTTGATGAGGTTGCTGATCTGATCTATCCGGCAGGTTTCTACCGGAACAAGGCGCTCCAGATCGTCGAAATATCCAGGCGCCTGACCGAAGAATACGGCGGAAATGTTCCGGATGAGATTGACGAACTTTTGAAATTCAAGGGCGTCGGGCGAAAGACAGCCAACCTGGTGGTGACTCTCGGTTACGCCAAGCCGGGAATCTGTGTGGATACTCACGTCCACCGCATCTGCAATCGATGGGGGTATGTCGCGACAAAGAACCCTGACGAGACCGAGTCCGTCCTGCGCAAAAAACTCCCCCCCGGATACTGGATCGAAATCAACGACCTTCTGGTGGCCTTTGGCCAGAACCAGTGTCATCCGGTGTCGCCGCGATGCTCCCTATGCCGATTGTCGGGAATGTGTTCAAAGGTGGGGGTCGGCATGTCCCGCTGACCTCATTTTAAAAAAGTGTTATTTTGTGAACTAGACAGTTGCAAGCAGCGTAATTACCATGTAATATCACACAGAATTTAATCGAGACGCTATCCTATTTCAGGAGGACTATAAATAATGTTGAGAAAGATCGGTTTTATCGGGCTGGGTACCGTTGGAAGGCATATGGCTGCCAACCTGACCAAGGGGAGTTACGAACTGACAGTATATGACAGTGACAAGGCTGCAGTTGCCGAGGTTGTTGCCCATGGTGCCGTGGCGGCCTCTTCGGCGGCGGAAGCTGCCAAAGGCCGTGACCTGGTTATCGCCATCGTTCCGGAAGGTGATGAACTTGGTGGACTGTTTTTCGGCGCAAACGGTATTCTGGCCGGTATAGATCCCGGTACGATTTTCGCCGACATGGGTTCGCACTCGCTGGAAACCACTATGAAGATGTCCGAGGAGACTGCCAAGCTGAAAGTCCAGTACCTGGACGCTCCGGTATGGGGAAGCAAGGATCATGCAGCCAACGGACTTATGACCATTGTCGTCGGTGGCGATCCTTCACTGGCCGGTAAATGCCGAGAGCCGTTCTCCTTCTTCGGCCTCAATACGATCCATGTCGGTAAGATCGGCGACGCTACCAAGATGAAGTTCATCGTCAATCTGGTGCAGGCCGAACTGGTCCAGGTGCTGGCAGAAGGTATTGTTTTTGGAGAAAAAATGGGTTTTGACGCCGACAAGATTCTGGAGGTTCTGGATACCCGCGGTGTGGCATCTCCGCTCTTCCACCTCAAGGGGCGTGCCATGGCCCGCGGTGATTTCTCCCGCAGTCTGGCGCTCAAGTATGTGCACGAACAGCTCCATATGGTCATGAGCGCCGCCCGCCTGATGGGTCTGAATCTGCCTGCAGCTGAAGCTGCCACCAAGGTTTATGAGCAGGCCGTCGAAGCAGGTTGGGGCGAAGAGGATTTCTCGGCCGTGATCAAGGTTCTGCGCAAATAGGCTTTACGCAGTCGAATACTAGAAATCAGGAGAGGCGTCCGCAGGTTGGGCGCCTCTTTTTGTAAAGGAGTAGCGCTCCCATGCACACAACATTCCGTCCCCGTCAGGTCTATCTCGCGTCGTCCTGGATGGCTCCCGTAGGACGTTACAATGGCAAGGACAAAGAAGCCCTGTCGTTTCTTGAAATGGCCGAGCGTTGTGGCGAGGTCTTCAGCGGCGGCCCGGTACGCCGCCGCGACATCGAGGCGGTCGTGGTCGGCAGCCAGAACCCCTCCGCGTTCTCAGGGGTTGACAATACCGCGGCAAAAATTTCCGGCATCCTGGGCATTTCCGGAGCCAAGTCGGTGCTGATCGACACCGCTTCATCATCCGGGGCATCGGCCTTTGAAAATGCCTATCTGGAGGTGGCTTCCGGTCGCTATGATTACGTTCTGGCAATCGGTATCCAGAAGATGAGTGACGCCTCAACCCTTGATTCGACACGGATCATCGCCGGTGTCATTGATCGTGAGGAGTCGGAGTTCGGCCTGACCATGCCGGCCTGCGGCGCATTGGTGGCACGGGCACTGAAAGAGAGGCTTGGTCTTAGTGACGAGGAATGGACAGCTTATTCAGCTCTGCTGACCCAGCGCAGCCAGCGTTTTGCCGCTCTGAATCCTGATGCACATAACAACCACAGCCTGGATATCGCCGATTACTACCGCCAGATCGCCAGCAACAAGAACTACCGCTACTGGGACCCGTTGCGCTACCTTGATTTCTGTCCCATGTCCGACGGTATGGCGGCGATCATCCTGACCTCCAAACCGCAGGATGTGCTGGTCAGTGGAGTCGGCAGCGCCACCGATATACCGACCATCGCAGACCGCAACTATTTTCATTCTTTTCCGGCCACGGTCATCGCTGCCGGCTATACCTATGGAATGGCCGGCATCAAGGACATCCGCAGTCTGGCGGGGAAACTTCACGTCAATATGCATGACCCCTTCAACGGATTCGGACCGATCAATCTGGTGGACCTGGGGGTCGTCAGTCGCAACCGACTGATCGATGCGTTGTTCGATGATGCGCTGACCGGTCCGAATGGCGAATTTCCCACTAACCTGACCGGCGGATTGAAGGGGAGGGGCCACCCCCTCGGAGCTACCGGCATGATCCAGATCGTTGAGAATCACCGCCTGATCCTTGAACGCGGTTTCGCTGCCGGACTGTCACACTCCATCGGAGGCCCGATCAATAACAATGTGGTTGTGCTGCTGGAGAACAGCGGGCATTTCCAAGCCCGTCGGCATGAACCGTTTAAGCCGTGGGGACTGCCGTCCCTGGGGCATCTCAAGCCCAAAGGCGTAACTATTGATGCACTGCTGGCATCAGGAGATCCGGTGGAAGGTGCGTTTGTAAGCTCGACGGCACGCTTTGATTATAGGAGCGGCGTACCTGAGGCGGTTATACTGATCATCTCCTGCCGCTTTGAAGGTGCCCGCTACCGTTTCCTGTTCGGTATTGACGGGGAGCATTATGATCAGGTGGCGTCCTTCAGCACGGGTGACCCGATAGCGGTCGAGCGGGTCGACGGAGCTATTATGGTTAACCGTATGCCGGTTCGCAAGTTTTACACCCGTACGATCAACGGACTGGTGGAGCTGGCCGGTAGCGGTTGGAAGAAACTGACCGGTAAGGGGTAGGATCGGGCAGGATACAGAATTATAGAGAGGGCGCCCACTGACGGGCGCCCTCTCTGGTTAGGATTTACTTTACCGTGTACCAGAACTTTGCCTGCCTGACCTTGCCGTCGGCGGTCTTGAACTTGCACATCACGCCGTATTTCCCCTTTTTTGCCATCTCGAAGTCAGCCCCGAAGTGTCCCTGCATCCCCATCATGTCTTTGGTCTGTTCCTTCTTGTCCGGTGACTGTACCTTGACCTTGACCTCACCCTCGGGCAGCGCCTTACCGCTCTTGACATCCTTAAGTGCCAGCGAGATATGGTGAGTCTCCTTGACCCCTCTGGGCATCTCCATCCCCATGGCCTTCATGGCATCGGCCATGGTCTGGACGGTGAAGGTGGCCTTGACCCCGTCGATCACCTCTACATGGGCTGCGGAGCCGTGTCCACCATGTTCACTGTGCCCGGCGTGGTCGGCTGCGAAGGCTTCCGGAGCGGCCAGGGCCAGGATTGCTGCTATTGTCAGTACCAGTCTCTTCATTGTCGTTTCTCCCTTATGTATTAGAATCTTAGGCCAACAGGCAGTTTCTCACAGAGAACACAGAGCTCACGGAGGGTTTTTGCCTCTGTGTCCTCCGTGTGCTCTAGCGAACAGAGTGAGCGAGTGAGATAAGCATTCATTGTTTTAATGTTTCATCCCCGAATACTTCAGCGTCCCCTTCTTGAGTTCCCTCTTCTTCATCATCACGAATATCACCGGCGTCATGATCAGCACATGCACCGCCGACGAGATCATCCCGCCGATCATCGGCGCCGCGATCGGCTTCATCACATCGGCCCCGGTACCGGTCGACCACATGATCGGCAGCAGGCCCAGGAGCGCCACCGCCACGGTCATCAGCTTGGGCCGCAGGCGCAGCACCGCCCCCTCGAAGGTCGCGTCGTAGATGTCCTGCTCCGTACAGGGACCGTCCTTCAGTTTCTTGTCCAGCGCCTCGTGCAGGTAGATCACCATCACCACCCCGGTCTCCACGGCGATGCCGTACAGGGCGATAAAACCGACCCACACCGCCACCGAAAGGTTGTACCCCAGGGCCGAGACCAGGTAGACCCCCCCCACCAGGGCGAAGGGGACCGAGAGCATGACCATGGAGGCCTCCAGGGCCGAGTGGAACGTGAAATAGAGCAGGATGAAGATGATCACGATGCCGATCGGCACCAGCATCTGCAGGCGGGCCTTGGCGCGGATCTGGTTCTCCCACTGGCCGGACCAGGCCACGTAGTAGCCGGGGGGCAGTTTGAGGTTCTTTTCCAGCACCTGTTTGGCCTCGGTCACAAAGCCGCCCATGTCCCGGTCACGGACGTTGAGGAAGACCAGTGAGCGCAGCAGCCCCCCCTCGCTGTTGATCTCCGGTGCACCGGTGGAGACCTTCAGCCTGGTCACCATCGACAGCGGCACCTGGGTGCCCCCCATGCCGCTCACCAGGATCTGGCGGATGGCCGGGATGCTGTCGCGGTAGTCGCGCAGGTAGCGGATGCGGATCGGGAAGCGGTTGCTCCCTTCCACCGTGGTGGAGAGTGTCTCGCCCCCCAGGGCGGTCTCGATCACATCCTGGATATCGCCTACATTCACGCCGTAACGGGCGGCCGCCTTCGCGGTCGATGTCGATGTCGATGTAGTTGCCGCCGGTGACCCGTTCGGCCACCACGTCGGCCGCGCCTTGAATCGGCTTGAGGATCGCCTCGGCCTGGATGGCCAGGTCCTTGAGCACATTCAGGTCATTGCCGAAGATCTTGACCCCCAGGTCGGTGCGCACCCCGGTGGAGAGCATATTGATGCGGTTGATGATCGGCTGGGTCCAGCCGTTGCGCACGCCGATCTGCTGCAGTTTGGCGTCCAGCTCGGCCACGATGTCGGCCTTCTTCATCCCCGGACGCCACTGATCCTTGGGCTTGAGGATGATGATGCTCTCGAACATGGAGACCGGCGCCGGGTCGGTGGAGGTCTCGGCCCGGCCGACCTTGCCCAGGACGTGCTCCACCTCGGGAACACCTTTGATGATCGTGTCCTGGACCTGGATGATGCGCTTGGCCTCGGTGATCGAGACGTTGGGCAGGGTCACCGGCATGTAGAGCAGCGACCCCTCATCCAGGGGCGGCATGAACTCGCTGCCCAGCTTCATGAACAGCGGTACGGCGATCAGGAGGGCCACGATGTTCAGGGCGATGGTGGTCTTCTTCCAGACCAGCACCCAGCGAATGACCGGTGAATACAATTTGATGAAGAAGGTCGAGACCGGGTTGGAGCTCTCCGGTGGCATCCGGCCCCGCATGAAGTAGTACATCAGGACCGGCACCAGGGTGATGGCGATCAGCGCCGAGCCCATCATGGAGAAGGTCTTGGTAAAGGCCAGGGGATGGAACAGTTTCCCTTCCTGACCCTCCAGCAGGAAGACCGGCACAAAGGAGAGCACGATGATGGCCAGGGAGAAGAAGATGGCCCGGCCGACCTGTTTGGCCGAGGTGATCACGACCTCCAGGCGTTTGCCGGCCCGTTCCTCGGGCGGCATCTCGGACAGGTGGCGGTAGCAGTTCTCCACCATGATCACCCCGGCATCGACCAGGACGCCGATGGCGATGGCGATGCCCCCCAGGGACATGATGTTGGAAGAGACCCCCATCAGCTTCATGGTGATAAAGGCGATCAGGACCGAGATCGGCAGGGTCAGTACGATCACCAGGGCGCTCTGGAAGTGCAGCAGGAAGACCAGTATGACCAGCGAGACGACGACCGATTCTTCCAGCAGGTTTTTCTTGAGGGTATCGATGGCCCTCTGGATCAGGTCGGAGCGGTCATAGGAGACCATGATCTTCACGCCGGGCGGCAGGCCCTTCTCCAGTTCCTTGATCTTGAGCTTGACCCGGTCGATGACCGCCTTGGCGTTCTCGCCGTAGCGCATGACCACGATGCCGCCCACGGCCTCACCCTCGCCGTTCATCTCCAGCAGGCCGCGCCGGATGGCGCCCCCCATCTGGACCGTACCGAGGTTTTTGACATAGATCGGCGTACCGCGCATGTCGGCGCCGACGACGATGTTCTCCAGGTCTTCCTTGGTCTTGACGTAACCGCGCCCGCGGATCAGGTATTCGGCGTCGGCCTGTTCGATCAGACGGCCGCCCACATCCTTGTTGGCTGCCTTGACCGCCTCCATGATCGTTCCGGTTGAGACTTTGTAGGCAAAGAGCCGGTTAGGATCCAGGTCGATCTGGTATTCGCGCACCAGGCCGCCGATGGAGGCCACCTCGGCCACCCCCTGGACGGTGTTGAGCTGGTAGCGCACGAACCAGTCCTGGAGGGTGCGCAGTTGCTCCAGATCGTAACCCTTGCCCTCGATGGTGTACCAGAAGACATGGCCCACGCCGGTGCCGTCCGGGCCCAGCGTCGGGACGACGCCGGGGGGCAAGAGCGAGGCGGCGTAGTTGAGTCGTTCCAGTACCCTCGTCCTGGCCCAGTAGATGTCGGCCTTGTCCTCGAAGATGACGTAGATCATGGAGAAGCCGAAGGCAGATGATGCCCGTACGGCTCGAACCATAGGGAGGCCCTGCAGGTTGACCGCCAGGGGGTAGGTGACCTGGTCCTCGACCACCTGGGGCGAACGTCCGGCATAGTCGGTGAAGACGATTACCTGGTTGTCGGACAGGTCCGGGATGGCGTCCACCGGGGTCTTGTAGACCGACCAGACACCCCAGGCGATGATCAGTCCGAAGACCATCAGGACAATGACCCGGTTGCGGGCGGAATATTCGATAATTTTTTCGATCATGGCAGCAATCCTTCTAGAAGGTCGTTAGATAGTCGTCATTACATCTTCATGTCATCCATCTTCAAGGTCCCGTTTTTAGCCGGCGCTTGCTGTGCGGTGGAGTAACGTGACCTTCATGACCTCCCTGAGGTGCTTGCTGTCCTGTCGCTGGTGCCTGCTGCCCCTTTGTCTCCGGCTTCGCTCCGGTATGCTGACTGTGGTCCTGTCCGCCGCCACCCTTCAGCTGGGATTCGGAATCGATCAGGTAGGAACCTGAAACCGCAACCTTGTCACCTGCCTTGATGCCGGACAGGATCTGGACCTTGTCGTCGATACGTTCGCCGGCCCGCACCTCGCGCGGCTCGAACATCCCCGGTGACATCTCGACCCAGACCACTTGGCGTTTGCCGGTGTCGATGACCGCCGTCACCGGGACAATGATACCCTTGACCAGCGGGACCTTGATGACGGCATTGACGAACATGTCCGGTTTCAATCGGTGGCCGGGGTTGGGCATTTCAACGCGGGCCTTGACCGTATGGGTTTTGGGGTCGTGAAACGGATAAATGAAGCTGATCCTGCCGTTGAAAAGCGCGCCATGTTCTATCGCCGAGCGGATTTCCACCTGCTGTCCGACCCGCACATAGGGGACCTCGTTTTCGAAGACATCGATCTCCACCCAGACCTTCGAAAGATCGGCAATATTGAACAGCACATCTCCCGTGTTGACGTACTGCCCCTGCTGGACCATTTTTTCGATGACGATGCCGGACAACGGCGTGTAGATCGGCAGGCGGATGTTCGGTTTGCCGGCCTTTTCCAGCTCGACGATCTGGTTCTCCTTGACCCCGAAGAGCATCAGGCGCTGTCTGGCCGACGCGACCAGGCCATCGCCGTTCTGGGAAATGGAGGGTATCGGCGAGTTTTTCAACTGGTCGCGGCTCTTGACCGCCAGCAGGTATTCCTGTTGTGTGGCCACAAGATCGGGAGAATAGACCTCGGCCACCGGCCTGTCCTTGCTGACATAGGCTCCCACGGTGTTGACATTGAGCTTGTCGATGCGCCCGGCGATCCAGGCGGTGACCTTGGCCTGGCGTGACTGGTCGAACTGAACGATGCCGACGGCGTTGATCTCCCTGCTCAGGGTGCCCTGCTTCGCTTCCGCGGTGGCCACGTTGGCCATAATCCGCTGGTTGGCCGACATGGAGACATGACCGAGCATCTCGGCCTGCTGTTTCTGTTCCGGAGTCAGAGGGCCGCCGTGGGTGGTCCCCTCAATCTTCTTGATCAGTTCCATGCCGCAGATCGGGCAGGTGCCCGGTTTGTCCTTGATGATGAAGGGGTGCATGGAGCAGGTGAATAGCTGTTTGACCTGGGCAACCGTGCCCTCGGCGGCATGGTCATGACCTTTGTGCTGCCAGACAAACCAGCCGCCGCCAGCTACCAAAGCCAGGATTATCACCACCAGGGGGATTGCGATTTTCTTGTTCAGGGCCATGGTCGTACCTCGGTATCGTAAATTTAATGATGGTGGGAGGGTTCGGATCCATCTGCTGCCGGTGGTGGTGTCAGCGTCTGCTCCGGGACGGCTGCCGACGGTGCTGTCTTCTGTCCTGCCGGCGCTGCGACAAGATCGGTTCCGACCGCCGCCTCAAGCTGGGCCAGCTTCATCATATACTCGGCCTGCGACTCGTACAGTTCGCGTTCATAGTTGAACAGGGTCATCCTGCCGTCGAGGAGGGTCAGGAAATCCACCTTGTTGACCCGGTAGCTGATGACGGCTGACTCCAGGGATTGCTCCGCCTGGGGAATGATGCCTCCCCTGTAGAGTTCCACCAGTTTTCGGCGGCGCTCCATCTGGGCCAGGGTGTCGTTGATGGTATAGGAGATGCTGTTCTTCAAACCGTTCAGCTCTTCCATCGCCATGTCCGTCTCGGAGGTCGATTCGGCCAGCATCGCCCGGCGGCGCTGCTGCTGGAAGGGCAGGTTGAAGGTCACGCCGAGGGTGAACATGTTGTAGCCGGGGTCGCTTACCATGTCGGTCGCAACGGCTTCCTTGAACATGTACTCGAATGACAGGTTAAAGTCGGGAAAGAAATCCTTTCGCGCCAGGCGGTGGGACGCCTGCCCCTTGTTTGCCAGGCTGATCAGGCTTTTGACCTGGGGTCGCCTGTCATAGGCGGTCTCATTCAGTTGTTCGGCTGTGACCGGGAGTTGCGGCAGAGAGAAATCCTCGATGGCGCCGACCGGGGTCGTCCCGGGACGGTAGAGGAGATAGTTGAGATTGGCTTCCAGGGTTTTACGCTGCTGATGCAGGGTGATCTGCATGTCGAGCATCTTGGATTTTTCCAGGCCGGCTTTGTAGATGTCCTGCTGAACACCCTGGCCGACCGAATATTTCGACTCGGCAATCGTCACGAAGTCGGCCAGGATTCTCAGGTTCTTTTCGACGATCTCCAGTCCCTTGTCTACTGCCCAGATCTGGTACCAGGTTTCCTTGACCATGCGGGTCAATTCCAGCTTGCGCTCTTCAATGGCCCATTTATAGGATTCGGCTTCATACTGGGCCACCTCCTGTTTGAGGGCCCGCTTGCCCCAGAACGGGAGCTGCTGGGAAATGCCGATCACCTTGGCGGACTGGGGATCCTTGTTGAAAACAAAAGGCTCCCGGGCCAGCATGTTCTGGAGTTTGAACATGAACATCGGGTCTTCCAGGGCCGAGGCCTGTCTGGCCTTGTTTGCAAACATCTGCCAGCGCGCTTGGGAGGACTTCAATTCGGGATTGTTGGTCAGTGCGGCATTGATCAGGGCGGGGAGGTTTTCTGCAGGCTTGACCTCGTCGGCACATGCGATGCCGGCGGTGACAAGAAGCGCGAATATGATCAGGTATGATTTCATGGCAGCCTCGGTTGTGGGTGGTTCCCGACGTGGATGAGTATATCATGTTTCGTGCCAAGAGCAATTAACGGGAATATTCGGCACTTGCGCGGGACAGCTCAATTGCGGGGATGGTGTTGGTGGGGAATATTCTACAGTGGAAGGAGGGTATTCGGTAAAAAGAGGGTTTAAGACTTCTCCGGCGGCACGATCTCATACTTCTCCATGCGATAGATCAGCGTATGTCGCGGGATGCGCAGAAAGCGCGCCGCCGCGGTCTGGTTCCATCCATTGCGTTCCAGTGCCTGCACGACAACCTCCCGTTCCAGTTGTTCCAGAGAATAACCCTCGTCCGGCAGGCTGATGACTACACCGGGAACAGTCACCGACCCCAGGGCAACGCCTCCGCTACGGATCTTGTCCGGCAGGTCTTCGATGGTGATGGTGTCGCCACAACGCATGATCAGCAGTCGCTCCACCAGGTTTTCTAGTTCTCGCACATTGCCGGGCCAGGCGTAACCGGTCAGTAGGGCCAGGCAATGTGTATCGAACGAGACCTGCGCCGCCTTGTGTTTGGAACAGAAATGGCGCAGCAGCAAGGGGATGTCGTCCCGACGCTGACGGAGGGGTGGCAGGTGCAGCGGGATCACCGCCAGGCGGTAGTAGAGGTCTTCACGGAAGGTCCCCTCGGAGATGGCTTTTTCGATGTCCAGGTTGGTTGCAGCCACCACGCGGACATCGATCTTCAGCTCTTTTGAACCTCCCACCGGTTCTACGGTTCGCTCCTGCAGGGCCCGTAACAGCTTGGGCTGCAGCTCCAGCGACAGCTCTCCCACCTCATCCAGAAAGAGTGTCCCTCCGTCAGCCAGGGAAAACCTGCCGGTCTTGTCCTTAATTGCCCCGGTAAAGGCTCCTTTGACATGGCCGAAGAGTTCGCTTTCCAGCAGATCTCGGGGGATGGCGGCGCAGTTGATGGCTATAAAGGGTCCGCCTGCCCGGCTGCTGCAGGCATGGATCGATCGCGCCACCAGTTCCTTGCCGGTCCCCGATTCTCCGGTGATCAGCACCGAAGCCTCCGTGTCTGCCACTTTTCGCACGACCTGAAAGACCTTTTCCATGGCAGTCGATGAGCCGACCATGGCACCAAAATCGGCCCTGTCGGCCAGTTCTCCTTTGAGGCGCTTGTTTTCGACCGTCAGCCCGCTGAACTGCAGCGCCTTGGCTACGGTCAGCCTCAGTTCGTCGCGGTTGAAGGGTTTGGTGATGTAGTCGTAGGCACCGGCCTTCATGGCCTCCACAGCTATATCCACGGTACCGAAGGCGGTGATCATGATCACCAGCGTCTCCGGCGCACGTTCCTTGACCGCTTTGAGTACCTGCATTCCGTCCATGCCGGGCATCTTCATGTCGGTGATCACCAGGGCAGGGGAAACCTCGTCGAACCTGCTCAGACCTTCTTCGCCAGAGGCGGCCGTGGCCACGGCGTAACCGGTCTCCTGAAGGTTGTATTCCAGCACCCGCCGCAGGGAGGTATCGTCATCGATGATGAGGATTCTCGGTTTCATGATTCTGCTCCTCGAGCTGGCTTGGGCAAACAGATACTGACCGTTGTCCCTTTGCCAAGGTTACTCTTAATATCCAGCGTCCCGCCATGAGCGTCAATAATTTTGCGAGTCACCGCCAGGCCCAGGCCGGTGCCGTCCGGCTTGGTGGTGAAGAACGGTTCGAAGATGCGTGCCTTTGTTTCCGCATCGATGCCCGGTCCGCTGTCTTGGAAGGTGATCTCCCAACCACTGTCGCTTTTCCGATAGGCGATCTGCACACTCCCGCCGGACGGCGTGGCCTGCAGGGCGTTGATGACGATATTGAGGAAGGCCTGGCGCAGCTTCTCGCCGTCCCCCTTGATAATGGCCGGCTCCGAATCCGGTTCCAGCCGCAGGGAGATGCCGCGGTCATGGGCGTCCTTTGCCACCAGGGTAACGATGGTCTCCAGTTCTTCCCGGATGGAACAGTCGCGCAGTTCCAACGGCTGTTGGCGTGACATGCGCAGAAAATCCTCGACCACATGATTGAGGCGCTCGGTCTCCTTGATCTGGATCTCGATGAACTCGTGCTTCGGATCGCCGGGGCGGTAGTCGTCACGCAGGATCTCGGCCGTACCGCGGATGGAGCCGAGGGGGTTTCTGATCTCGTGGGCCAGCACCGCCGCCATCTCACCCAGGGTGGAGAGCTTTTCGGAACGGCGCAGCTGTTCTTCGATGGCGATGATCCGTTCGGACTGGGCCTGCAGTCTTTGATACGAATCCTCCAGCCCTTCGGCGGTGCGCTGCAATTCCAGGCTGCGTTCCCGTTCACGCTGGGCCAGCAGGCCGGTCACGCTGCCAACCACGTTGTACATGACGATTTCCAGGTATTTTTCCATCTCCAGAGTCAGGCCGCCGCCCCACTGGAATAAGATGTGAGGGGCATAGACGATGCTGACCGCCAGTGAGCAGGTCAGCCCGCCCCGGAATCCGAACCAGAGGGCCGCCAGGATGATGGGGATGTAGTAGAATCTCTGAAAGATGTCGTGCAGATAATGAAGATGCAGCGGAGTCAGGTAGTGCAACAGACTGATGCCAAGGATGGAAAGGCCCAGCAGGGCGATGCGAATGAAGGAGGATTTCATGGGTACCTTTATAACGCAACCCATTGGATAGTTAAATAAAAAACGGTCTGTTACGTAGTAGCAAAACCACAAGACTCAAATCACTCTCACAGAGCTCTCAGAGGCGCAGAGAGAATCCAACAGATCAAACACGGAGTCATAAGAGAGGATGTGATTCTCACCAACTGAATGTTGATTTTATCTGTCTGAATTTGTTATCTAGATTTTCTCTGTGTCTCTGTGAGCTTTAGCGATCAGAGTGAGCGAGTGAGATACGCTTTACGGTTCTACCACCATCCCGTCCCTCAATGTGATAGTCCGGTCGGCGTAGCGGCCGTTATCGGGGTTGTGGGTGACCATGACGACGGTCTGGCCGGCAGCGTTCAGTTCCCGGAGGAGTGCCATGACTTCGTCGCTGGTTTTCGAGTCGAGGTTGCCGGTCGGTTCGTCGGCCAGCAGGATATGCGGGTTGTTGACGATCGCCCGGGCGATGGCCACCCGCTCCTGTTCTCCCCCGGAGAGCTGGTTGGGCAACCGCTCCAGCTTGGCCCCCAGACCGACCCGTTCCAAGGCCTGACGGGCGGCGCTCTTTTTGGCCGCCGTGCCCATCTTCACGATTGCCAGCGGCAGCATCACGTTTTCGATGGCGGTCAGGTAGGGGATCAGGTGAAAGGATTGAAAAACGAACCCCAGGTTCTGAGCCCGGAAATCGGCCAGTTTTTCGCCGGGAAGTTGATACAGCTTGACTCCGGCCATCTCGACTTCGCCCGTGGTGGGATGGTTCATCCCGCCCAGCACCGACAGCAGAGTGCTCTTGCCGGAGCCGGATTGCCCCATAATGGTGATGAATTCTCCGGCCTCGATGGTGATGTCCACGCCGCGCAGCGCTTCCACCACATCGTTGCCGCTGGTATAATGTTTCTTCACGTTACTGATTTGAATGAGAGCCATATGTTCTCCATTGTAGTTGTTGAGTCGGTCAATTTTGCGCAAGGTCAAGGAAGACGAGAGGTGACGGGGAGGCGTAGCAGCTCTACGCCGCACAAGTCAGCTTGAAGACTGACGCCGGGATTGCGCAAAAGTGGACGGCTCATAGTGCCCGCAAGGCTTCGGTCGGGTCCATCTTACTGGCGTGCAGTGCCGGGTAGAGGCTTGCCAGGAGGCCCAGCGTCAAAGCCAGTCCGATAGAACCAAAGGCAATGGCTGTGTCCCAGATCAGGTGGGCATTCTTGCTCTCCGCCATGAACGGCAGGGCCAGTTTTGCGCCCCCCATGCCGGCGACATAGCCCAGGAATCCGGCCAGAAGGCTGACCAGGGCCGCCTCAAGCAGGATGATCCGCATGATATGGCTCTTCCTGAAGCCGATGGCCCGGAAGACGCCGATTTCGGTGGTCCGTTCATTGACGCTGCCCATCATGGTGACAAAGACGATCAGAGAACCGATGAAAACCACTACACCGGCCATCGCATAGGAAAATCGCTTGAACTGATTGAGGGCTTTGAGTCGTCCCTCCACCACCTGCTGAATAGCCGATACCTTGGCGTCGGGCAGCTTCTCGGCAATCTGGGTTACCATGTCGCCGATGGGACAGCCGGAACAGAGCGCTGCCACCTCGGCCAAGGTGATTTTGCCCTCCTTGCCCAGCAGTTTCTGGGCTTTCCCCAACGATGCAAACACCAGGGCATCATCCTGTGAGCCGGTCTGATCCAGTACCCCGGCCACGGTGAAGGTTTCCCCCTTGATAATCAGGCTCTCGCCCGGCGAAACGTTGAGCACCCTGGATGCTTCTGAGCCGAGCAAAAGGTCCTGCTCTGACTTCGGTTCGTGGCCGAACACTTTCCACCACTGCTTCATCTTCAGTTCGCTCTCGAAGTTGACCCCTACCAGAAGTACGTCGTGGGTCCCGATCTTCACCCCCCCCAGCACCTTTGGCGCTACGGCCGAGATGTTCTTGTGGTTGGAGATGGTCTTGATCTTTGCCAGATCGCTTTCCAGTATCTCGCGTTGATCGAAGGTCACGCCGCCCAGGCTGATGCCGCCGTAGTTCATGGCCAGCCCGTTGCTCTGGGGTGTAACCAGGATATTGGCGCCGAACTCATCCATCTTGCGTTCGATGTCGCTGGACATGGAGCGGGTCAGTGTGACCAGAGTGACGATTGTGGCGATTCCCACCATCAGGCCGATCGTCAGAAAGGCCATCTTGGCTTTGCGCCGTTTCAGGTTATTGATGGAGATGTTGTGTAGTTTCATCAGAAGTATTTCGCTCCGCCCTTGAGGTCGCTTACTGAGATAGAAATGGTGCCGCCATTCAGTTGATGGCGAAGGTAGCCTGGATTGCAGCCGCCGGTGGCATTGGGGCCGAGGCGGTTGACGGCAAACTTCTGGTTGCAGTTCTTGCAGTTCATTTTGTCGCCCTGCTGTTCGTAACCCTTCTTGTCACGGTAACAGGAATCGCAGGCATCGAAGGCTGTCTTGTAGCTCCCGTCAGCCGCCTTGACTGCAAAGAAGGCGATTTCCTTGCCGCTGTCCTCGAATTTATAAAAACGGGCCTTGCCGTCAGCCAGTTTTGTGAACGGCAGCGAGACTACTCCGTTGTTCGCCTTCACCTTTTCATACTTGCCCAGCGAGAAGGCAAAGACACTGGCTGCCCCAGCCAGCAACACCAGCATAGTGATACCTGACCATACAACCTGTTTCGTCCGAATCGTTGTCATTTTAGTCTCCTTTAGTAAGTGTGAAACCAGTAATATACGTACATATCCTGTTTATCGGGACGTGCTCAGCTTTGATTCTTTGTGCCGCAGCCACCATTGGTGCCACATCCGCCGCAGCCCCCTGAGGGAACAGCCCCCGTTCCGATATCTCTACCCGTGGTTGTTTTGAACTGCTCCGGCGTCAGCACCCGATGCACAGTGCTGACGAAGCCTGCGCCATTTACCTTCTCAGCAAGAGCTTCCGGTTTTACGGCCTTGGTGTCATAACCAACAACAACCCAGCCGCCGTTTATATCTACCTCGGCAACCGCAACGCCTTTCAGCGCTTCAAGCGCTGTGGTGATCTTGCTCGAACAGCTGCCACAGGTCATGCCGGCTGTTTTCAGGACCGCAATCGAATCCGCTGTTGTCCCGGTTTTTACGTGAAAGGCAAGGCTCGCCAAAAAAATAACAACGACTAATACGATGATGCTATTAATTGCATTGCTGAATTTCATTCATTGTCTCCGCTGTATACGTTAGTTCTTAATTACCGGTAGCTGGCTGTAATGCCTATCAAGTGTTGTGCCAACGGAGCCAAATCGTCATATCCGCCCGTAAATACGGATGAAATTAATTTTGTTTGGCGCAACTGTTTTTCTGGACGCAGAATATCCTTCTGGCGGTGTGGAATATTCAACAGAAGTTGCTATGAAAGTTGCTATGATTTCATATGGTGAGACGAATGAAATCAAACAGCTCAAAGGCCCCTTTCCCATATGGCGCTGTTGGAGGGCTGCGCCAGCTCTTGTTGCAGGTCGCCAGTTGAAAAAATCTTGAAATCCTTAAATGATAGTGCTATTTTATTAGCAGTCGGATGCCAAGAGTGCTAAACACCCTGACTAAAGGAGCAGACTATGGTTGCCCGGTTACCGATTGTTTCTGACAGCTTGTCTCTCTACCTGGCAGAAATAAGAAAGTTTTCGATATTGAGCGAGGAGGATGAGCATCGCGTAGCGGTGAAATTCTTCGAAGAGAAGGACCTGGAGGCCGCCCACACGCTGATCACGTCAAATCTGCGTTTTGTGGTGAAGGTCGCCGGAGAATACCGGCATTATGGACTCAAGATGATAGACCTTATCCAGGAGGGTAATGTCGGGTTGATGATGGCGGTTAGAAAATTCAACCCGTATAGAGGGATACGGCTGATATCCTATGCAGTCTGGTGGATTAGAGCTTATATCCAGAACCATATCATGTCGATGTGGAGTCTGCTGAAAATCGGAACAACCCAGGCTCAGCGCAAGCTTTTCTTTAAGCTGAAAGAGACGAAGAATGCCTTGATCAGGATGAGCGATGGAGAGGATGATTCCCATTCCACTGCTTTGGCGCTCAATGTTTCCGACAAAGAAGTGTTTGAGATGGAGCAGCGGCTTCAGGGTGATTATTCTCTGGATGCTGAACTGTCGTGTGGTGATGGTCTGACGGCGCTGGAAAGTCTGGCTGACGACCGGATGAATCAGGAAGCCCTCCTTGCCGAGTACCAGGAAAACCAGCAGCTGCAGCAAAAGGTCGCACAGGCGGTCGCTGTGCTCAATGAGAAGGAGCGTTTTATCATTGAGAAACGGATTACATCTGATGAGCCGATGACGCTCCAGGAGATTGCCACTCATTTTTCCATTTCGCGTGAACGGGTCCGCCAGATAGAGGAGGGAGCTTTGAAAAAGGTCAAGAACTCTCTGCTGCCCTTGCTGTCAGCCGCATAACAGTTTCCGGGAAAAGGTTTTTAATGCGCCGCACCTAAGGGGGGTGGCGCATCTCATTTTTATTGCCGGTAACCCGCCGATAAAAAAACCTTGACAACTCCGAACAAACTCTTTAAATAAACAAGTTCTGTTTTCATACCATTATGAAGATTAGATTGGCCCCGTTAGCTCATACTGGTAGAGCAGCTGACTTGTAATCAGCAGGTGATCCGTTCGATTCGGATACGGGGCTCCATAGAGCCTAACGGATACAGCAGTAACCGTATATCATCCCTGGAGGGATTCCCGAGCGGCCAAAGGGAACAGACTGTAAATCTGTCATCATCGATTTCGGAGGTTCGAATCCTCCTCCCTCCACCATACAATCTCCGGAAACCGGCAACAGGACTCGACTCAGGAGACAAAAGTCGCATGTACTGGTAAGTGTCACGTTGGAGCGGTTTCCACATGTCTTCGTCTGGTAGCGCGGGAGTAGCTCAGTTGGCTAGAGCGTCAGCCTTCCAAGCTGAGGGTCGCGGGTTCGAGTCCCGTTTCCCGCTCCAGTTAAAGCCCACATAGCTCAGGAGGTAGAGCACTTCCTTGGTAAGGAAGAGGTCTCCGGTTCGAGTCCGGATGTGGGCTCCATTTTTTAAGAGACAGCATATTTCAGAGTCGTTACACAAACAACGCACCCATTGAGGAGGGCCTTACCCATGGCGAAGGCGAAATTTGAGCGCAACAAACCACATGTAAACATCGGCACAATCGGCCACGTTGACCACGGCAAGACCACTTTGACCGCAGCCATCACCAAGGTATTGGCCGGCAAGGGTCAGGCTGAATTCAAGGCATTCGATCAGATCGACAACGCTCCTGAAGAGCGTGAGCGCGGCATCACCATCGCCACCGCCCACGTCGAATACGAAACCGACAAGCGTCACTACGCTCATGTCGACTGCCCCGGTCACGCCGACTACGTCAAGAACATGATCACCGGTGCTGCCCAGATGGACGGAGCGATCCTGGTTGTCTCCGCCGCCGACGGCCCCATGCCCCAGACCCGTGAGCACATCCTGCTTGCCCGTCAGGTAGGCGTACCGTATATGGTCGTATTCCTCAACAAAGCCGACATGGTAGACGACGCCGAACTGCTTGAGCTCGTCGAACTTGAGATTCGCGAGCTGCTCTCCAGCTACGACTTCCCCGGCGACGATATTCCAATCATCAAAGGCTCCGCCCTTAAAGCCCTCGAAGGCGACAAAGGCGAACTCGGCGAACTGGCCATCAACGCCCTCATGGATGCCGTTGACAGCTACATCCCGCAGCCTGAGCGGGCCATTGACAAGCCTTTCCTCATGCCTGTCGAAGACGTCTTCTCCATCTCCGGTCGCGGCACCGTCGCCACCGGTCGTGTAGAGCGCGGCATCGTCAAGGTTGGTGAAGAGGTCGAGATCGTCGGCATGAAAGCCACTGCCAAGACCACCGTAACCGGCGTAGAGATGTTCCGCAAACTGCTCGACGAAGGTCGTGCCGGCGACAACATCGGCGCACTTCTGCGCGGCGTCAAGCGTGAAGACATTGAGCGTGGCCAGGTACTTGCCAAGCCGGGCAGCATCACCCCGCACACCAAATTCAAGGCCGAAGCCTATGTCCTGACGAAAGAAGAGGGTGGCCGTCACACCCCGTTCTTCAACGGCTATCGTCCCCAGTTTTACTTCCGTACAACCGACGTAACCGGTGTAGCCGAACTTCCTGCCGGTATCGAAATGGTCATGCCGGGCGACAACGTCGCCATGACCATCAAACTGATCACCCCTATCGCCATGGACGAAGGCCTGCGTTTCGCCATCCGTGAAGGCGGTCGTACCGTTGGCGCCGGCGTCGTCAGCTCGATTATCGAATAACACAGCAGATTGTGCATCGCGGCGCTGCAGCTGCGATGCACAGCCACAGATCATATAAAGGATGCTGCAATGAGAGATATCATTACGCTTGGCTGTACCGAGTGCAAACAGAGAAATTACACAACAACCAAGAACAAGAGAACCAAGCCGGAAAAGCTTGAGTTCAGCAAATACTGCCGCTTTTGCCGTAAGCATACCCCGCACAAGGAAACCAAATAGTCTGAACGGGTAGTTTGTTGTCAGGCATACAGGCCAGTAGCTCTAACGGCTAGAGCACCGGTCTCCAAAACCGGGTGTTGTGGGTTCGAATCCCTCCTGGCCTGCCATATCAACCCGACAGAAAATTAACCTCGCGTGGTGACCTGTGATTGTGCGGCACCATTGAGACCCTACAGGCGCTTGCGCCGGGAGTTGTGTATGCAGAAGATAACTACGTTTATTGAATCAGTCAAAATAGAACTCGGCAAGGTAACCTGGCCTACCCGCAAGGAGACGATTGCCACCACCGGTGTGGTTGTCATGATAGTATTTCTGATTTCAATCTATCTCGGCGCCTGCGATATTGTTCTATCAAAGCTGATGCGATTGATACTGGGATAAAGGATACTATATGTCCATGAAGTGGTACGGCGTTCATACCTATTCCGGTTTTGAAAATAAAGTCAGACTTAATCTGCTGGAAAGTATCAAAAACGAAGGGGTAGAGGATTTCTTCGAAGAGATCCTGATTCCTTCCGAAACCGTAGTTGAGCTGAAAAAAGGTGAGAAAAAGACATCTTCGCGTAAGTTCTTTCCCGGCTACATCCTCGTCAAGATGATTCTTACGGACGAAACATGGCACATCGTGAAGGAGACCGCAAAAGTTACCGGTTTCGTTGGTGGCAACACTCCGTTTCCGATTGCCGATGAGGAAGTCAACAAGATCACCCGCCGCATGGAAGAGGGTGCAGAAAAACCGCGTCCCAAGGTGCTGTTCGAGGTCGGAGAGACGGTGCGGGTCGTTGACGGTCCATTCCTCAACTTCTCCGGAATTGTGGAAGATGTCAAGCCTGACAAAGGCAAGCTCCGCGTGACTGTCACCATATTCGGCAGGGCGACTCCGGTGGAGCTCGAGTTTATGCAGGTTGAAAAGAGCTGAGCAACCGTAACAAAGAAAGATAAAGGCATTTAGACACTAAGGAGCACCACATGGCAAAGAAGATTACAGGCTATATCAAGCTGCAAATCCCCGCCGGCAAAGCAAACCCCTCGCCACCTATCGGCCCGGCGCTGGGTCAGCACGGCGTCAACATCATGGAGTTCTGCAAGGCTTTTAACGCCAAGACCCAGGCAGAAGAGGGTACGATTACCCCTGTTGTCATTACGGTGTATGCTGACCGCTCCTTTACCTTCATAACAAAAACTCCACCCGTACCGGTTTTGATCATGAAAGCGATCGGTATTTCCAAGGGTTCTGCCGTTCCCAACAAGACAAAGGTGGGTAGCCTGACCAAGGCACAGGTGGAAGAAATCGCCAAGAAGAAGATGCCGGATCTCAATGCCGCTTCTGTTGAGGCTGCCATGAGAACTGTCGAGGGAACAGCTCGCTCGATGGGCATTGATATAGTTTAATCAGTATCCAGATATTTAAAGAACCAAGAGAGAGGTTGTATCATGTCGAAGAGTGCTAAAAAACATACCGCGGCGATGTCTCTGATTGACAGGTCCAAGGTCTATGAGCTCGGGACCGCCCTTGATGTCGTCAAAAAGGCCTCGTATGTCAAATTTGACGAAACGGTTGATGTCGCCGTTAAACTGGGCGTTGATCCGCGGCATGCCGATCAGATGGTGCGTGGCGCCGTTGTTCTTCCCAATGGTCTTGGTAAGGATGTCCGCGTTCTCGTGTTTGCCAAAGGTGAAAAGGAAAAAGAAGCCCTTGACGCCGGTGCAGATTATGTCGGCGCAGATGATCTGGTTGCCAAGATTCAGGAAGGGTGGTTCGATTTCGATACTGCCATTGCTACACCGGACATGATGGGTGTCGTCGGCAAGATCGGCAAGCTCCTCGGTCCCCGCGGACTTATGCCGAACCCGAAAGTCGGTACGGTCACTTTCGAGGTCAGCCGGGCTGTCAAGGAATCCAAGGCCGGTAAGGTCGAATTCCGCGTTGAAAAGGCAGGCATTGTCCATGCACCGGTGGGCAAGGTGTCTTTCGATGCTGACATGCTCAAAGGGAATGTCCTGGCTCTTGTCGAGGCACTGATCAAAGCCAAGCCTTCGGCAGCTAAAGGAACCTATATCAAGAAAATCACGGTTTCGTCCACGATGGGGCCGGGAGTTAATCTCGATATCAGCAACGTTACTGCTCAGATTTAATATCAATATACAGTTTGCCAAAGTCAAAGACAGCAGGCGCTCCGCGCTTAAACCGGTGACTGTTCCGGACCTGCCGAGACTTGGGTATCGCAGGGTAATAACCTTGCGCTTCCTGACTTTGGCCGGGGCTGTGCCCCAGATACCAAAAGAAAGGAGGAAGTCGCTTGAACAGAGATAACAAGCAGGAAATTGTCACAGAGATGCATGAGCGGCTCGCGCGTGCCAAGGCGGTCTTTTTGGCCGATTTCCGTGGTATGGATGTCGGGAAAGCCACCAGCCTGCGTAATGAGTTGCGCAGTGCGTCGGTTGAGTACAAGGTGTTTAAAAACACTCTCCTTGAACGTGCCAGCCAGGGTACGGACATGGAATGTCTCAGTCCTTACCTTACGGGCCCGACAGCAATCGCCATCACCTATGACGATCCGGTCGGGGCAGCCAAGGTGCTCAGCAAGTTCGCCAAGGATCCCCAGGGCAAGTTTGTTCTGAAGGTAGGAGTATTATCGGGCAAACTGCTGGATGTCAAACAGATACAGGCATTAGCAGAGCTCCCGTCGCGCGAGGTTCTTCTCGCCAAGATGCTCGGTTCGATGCAGGCACCTGCCACCAACTTCGTCGGTGTTCTTGCAGCGCTGCCGGGCTCACTGGTGCGCGCACTTGATGCTATCCGCGCTCAAAAAGCCGGCAATTAAGAGTACTTATTTCACACACTATATAAAATTCGGAGGATTACACCAATGGCAATTACCAAAGCAGAAGTAGTCAGCTTCATCGAAAACATGACCGTACTGGAGCTCTCAGAGCTCGTTAAGGAACTTGAAGAAAAGTTCGGTGTCTCTGCCGCAGCACCTGTTGCTGTTGCTGCAGCAGCTGGGCCTGCCGCATCCGCAGAGCCGGTTGAAGAGCAGACCGAGTTCGATGTTATCCTCAAGGCCGCCGGCGCTAACAAAATCAACGTTATCAAAGTGGTGCGCGCACTTACCAGCCTGGGCCTCAAAGAAGCCAAAGACGCTGTTGACGGCGCCCCGAATGCTATTAAGTCCGGTGTCTCCAAGCAGGAAGCTGAAGATGCTAAAAAGCAGCTGATTGAAGCCGGCGCTGAAGTCGAGATCAAATAATACGCTGTACCTTTGATGAAATGTAAGCCAAGGTCGCCTTGCGCGGCCTTGGCTTGTGCTGTTTGGGCAGAACCCTTCCGTTCCGGTCGCCAGTGATTCCAGCCGGTTATTCCAGAAACGGCTGGACGTCTTTATGATACACGCCAAAGGAGAAGCTATGGCTTATTCGATCGCCAATAACCACCTCTTGCGCAAAAACTTCGCCAAGATCAAGAACATCATTGATATTCCCAACCTGATAGATATTCAAAAAAACTCCTACCGGCGTTTTCTCCAACAGGAAGTGCCTCCGGAGTCACGCAAGAACTCCGGACTTGAAGCCGTGTTCAGAAGTGTCTTTCCTATCAAAGACTTCAGTGAAAGTGCTTCACTTGAATACGTTTCCTACGTACTGAATAAGCCCAAATATGACGTAGAGGAATGCCATCAGCGCGGTATGACCTTTGCCGCTCCCATGAAGGTAAAGGTGCGTCTCGTTATCTGGGATTCAGGCAAAGAGTCGGGTGTCAGGGCCATAAAGGATATCAAGGAGCAGGAGGTCTATTTCGGTGAAATACCGCTGATGACCGAAAACGGGACGTTTATCATCAACGGAACTGAGCGGGTAATTGTCAGCCAGCTGCACAGGTCGCCCGGTGTGTTCTACGATCATGACAAAGGGAAAACGCATTCCAGCGGCAAGGTCCTCTATTCAGCCAGGGTAATTCCCTACCGCGGTTCGTGGCTGGATTTCGAGTTCGACCATAAAGATATTCTGTATGTCCGTATCGACCGACGCAGGAAGATGCCGGCGACCGTCCTGCTCAAGGCGCTAGGCTATTCCGCTGAACAGCTCTTGAATTACTACTACAAGAGCGAAGAAATCTTCGTCAAAGGTGAATCGTTCAGCAAGGGAATTGAGCCGGAACTGCTTACGCTGCAGAAGGCTGTTGTGGATGTTGCCGATCCAAAGGGTGAAGTCATTGTCAAGGCCAACCGCAAGTACACCAAGGCGTCCATAAAAAAGATGCTCGACCACGGCATCAAAACAGTACCGACAGTTGTTGAAGGCATTGTGGGACGTTATGCGTCATCGGATATTGTAGACCCTGCTACAGGTGAAGTTCTGGTGGAATGCAACGAGGAGATTACTGCGGACAAGTTCGAGGATATCAAATCCCGCGGTGTCTCTGCATTCAAGCTGCTCTTCATTGACAATCTTCACATTACATCTTCGTTCCGCGACACTCTGGTGAGTGACAAGATCAACACCACTGATGAGGCGCTGATTGAGATCTACCGCCGCTTGCGCCCCGGTGATCCTCCTACCCTCAAGAGTTCGCTGGCTCTTTTCGACAACCTTTTCTTCAATCCTGAGCGTTATGACCTCTCCGCGGTCGGCCGCCTCAAGCTGAATTACAAGCTTGATCTCAAGGTGTGGGAGGATTGCACCGTTCTGAATGCCCCTCGTATGCTGGCTTCAGAAGATGTGATCAGTGTTGACGATCTTGTGGCAAAGCTTGTCAAAGCCGATGACCAATTTTCCAAGTATCTCAAGATGAAGCTTCCGGCGGAACTGCTCAAAAGTCTCAAAAAAATCGAACCGGGCCATTCCGCACCTGAAAAGCTTAAAGAGCAAGTGCTGCAGGAATTCAACAATCTGATCAGGGACAACGACTTCTTTCAGAAAGAGGTTTTTGCCTCACTGCCTTTAAGCCCGGCAACGGTGAAGCTGACCGAGGTGATTGAGCAGGGCGGATATGATGAAAATCGACGCGGTATCGAGATGCTTCGGCGCAACCGCATGGTGTTTGAGGATCTTTACTGTGAGGTTTTCCAGAAAAGCGACCGGAACGACATCCTCGAGATAGTCCGTTATCTGATAGACCTCAAGAACGGACGCGGCAGCATAGATGACATCGACCACCTCGGCAATCGTCGGGTCAGAGCGGTGGGTGAACTCCTGGAAAATCAGTACCGCATCGGCCTGGTACGTATGGAACGGGCCATCAAGGAGCGTATGAGCCTGCAAGAGGTTGAAAACCTCATGCCTCATGACCTGATTAACTCCAAGCCGGTTTCGGCTGTCGTCAAGGAATTTTTCGGATCATCACAGCTCTCCCAGTTTATGGACCAGACCAACCCGCTTTCTGAGGTTACGCATAAGCGTCGTCTTTCCGCCCTCGGACCGGGCGGCCTTACCCGGGAACGGGCCGGCTTTGAGGTCCGGGACGTTCATCCGACCCATTATGGCCGTGTCTGCCCGATCGAGACTCCTGAGGGTCCCAATATTGGTCTGATCGCCTCGCTCTCCACCTACGCCCGGATCAATGAGCACGGTTTTGTGGAAACCCCGTACCGGATTGTCCAGGAAGGCAAGTTGACCACCGAAGTCCGTTTCTTCTCTGCCCTGCAGGAAGAAGGACACGCCATCGCCCAGGCCAATGCCGAGGTTGATAAGAACGGCCGTTTTGTCAATGATTATGTTTCCGCCCGCAAGAGCGGAGAGTTTATTCTGGTCCATCGGGACGAGATTGAGCTGATGGACGTTGCGCCCATGCAGCTGGTGTCTGTTGCTGCCGCTCTCATCCCGTTCCTGGAGAACGACGATGCCAACCGTGCTCTGATGGGTTCCAACATGCAGCGCCAGGCAGTACCGCTGCTGCGTGCTGATTCTCCTTTGGTCGGTACCGGTATGGAACGCATCGTCGCCAAGGATTCGGGTGTTTCCGTGATTGCCCGCCACAACGGTGAAGTAGAGTCGGTAGATGCATCCCGCATTGTCGTCAAGATCGATGAGGACGAGCATGATGAAACCGGCACGGGCGTCGATATTTACAACCTGATCAAGTTCGCCCGCTCCAACCAGAACACCTGCATCAACAACAAGCCTGTGGTGAAGGTCGGAGACAAGGTCAAGCGCGGTGATGTTATTGCCGATGGTCCTTCAACCGAGATGGGTGAGTTGGCTCTGGGTCAGAACGTGGTCGTAGCATTTATGCCGTGGGGCGGCTACAACTTTGAGGACTCCATTCTGGTGTCGGAGAAGATGGTCAAGGATGACCGATATACATCCATACATATTGAAGAGTTCGAGTGCGTTGCCCGGGATACGAAATTAGGCAAAGAAGAAATCACCTCGGACATTCCCAATCTGGGCGAAGAAACACTCAAGGATCTGGATGAGTCCGGCATTATCCGTATCGGGGCTGAAGTCAAGCCACAGGATATTCTGGTAGGTAAGATCACTCCGAAAGGTGAGACCCAGTTGTCGCCCGAAGAGAAACTGCTCCGGGCCATCTTCGGCGAAAAGGCCGGCGATGTTCGGGACACCTCGCTTACGGTTCCGCCGGGCGTCGAAGGTACCGTCATCGGTGCCAAGGTTTTCTCGCGTAAGGGGAATGACAAGGATGCCCGTACCGAACTGATCGAGAAGGCTGAAGAGGATAAGCTCCGCAAGGATGAACTCGATGAAATCCGGATCATTCGTGACTCTGCAGTAGGCAAGCTGAAAAAGCTCCTGCTGGACAAAACGCTGGCAGTCAAGATGGAAAAGAATGACGGCACGCTCATTCTGGCCAAAGGCAAGAAAATAACCGAAGAATCTCTTAAATCCATGCCGGTTGACAACTGGGGTTCCATCTCCGTTAATGACGGAGGTGAAACCGATGAAAAGGTACACCAGGTACTTGAAACTCTGAGTCGCCAGATAGATCTTATTCACAGTGTCTTCGACGACAAGATCCAGAAGCTTAAGCGGGGTGACGACCTGCCTCCCGGTGTCATCAAGATGGTTAAGGTCTACATCGCCATCAAGCGTAAGCTGCAGGTCGGTGACAAAATGGCCGGCCGCCACGGTAACAAGGGCGTCGTTTCCAGAATCCTGCCGGAAGAGGACATGCCCTATATGGACGACGGCCGCCCGGTTGAGATAGTTCTCAACCCGCTTGGCGTACCTTCCCGTATGAACGTCGGTCAGATTCTGGAGACCCATTTGGGATGGGCCGCGAAGGGTATCGGCTGGAAGATTGAAGAGATGCTCCAGAAGCACACATCTGAAGATAACCTTAAAAAGTATCTGAAAGACGTTTACAGCGATAAAGAGGTCTGGAAATTTATTGACGGATTGGACAGGGAAGAGTTGTTGAAGGTCTGTCGACGCCTCCAGCGCGGCGTTCCCATGGCCTCACCTGTTTTCGAGGGTGTTTCAGAAGAAAATATCAAGGGAATGCTCGGGAAAGCCGGTTTCCATTCATCAGGCCAGGTTACCCTGTTCGACGGTCGCACCGGTGATCCTTTCAAGCACAAGGTTACTGTCGGTGTGATGTACGTTCTCAAGCTGCACCATTTGGTTGACGACAAGATTCACGCCCGTTCCATCGGGCCTTACAGTCTCGTAACCCAGCAGCCGCTCGGTGGCAAGGCCCAGTTCGGCGGGCAAAGACTGGGTGAGATGGAGGTGTGGGCAATGGAGGCCTATGGTGCATCGTATGCACTTCAGGAATTCCTGACGGTCAAGTCCGATGATGTCTCCGGCCGTACGCGGATGTATGAGGCTATTGTCAAGGGTAAGCATACCCTGGAACCAGGTCTGCCGGAGTCCTTCAATGTTCTTATCAAGGAATTGCAGTCGCTCTGTCTTGATGTTGAGCTGCTGGAAACAACCGAAGAATAGAGCGGTACACCGGTTAGACGGAGCAGCCCGCAGCTAAGAACGATCACATACGTACCATGCAGCGCCACGAATAACGGAGGAGAACATAGTGGAAGATTATTTCAGCTTTTTTGATAAGCCCAAGGATCCGCTCCATTTCTCGGCCATTCGCATATCGGTTTCGTCACCGGAGAAGATCCGGGAGCGCTCCCACGGGGAGGTTAAAAAACCGGAGACCATCAACTACCGAACCTTTAAGCCGGAGCGGGATGGCCTCTTCTGCGCCAAGATCTTTGGACCAACCAAGGACTATGAATGTAATTGCGGTAAATATAAGCGCATGAAGCACCGTGGCATCATCTGTGAAAAATGTGGTGTCGAGGTTATTCCCTCAAAAGTACGACGTGAGCGTCTGGGTCACATCGATCTGGCCACGCCGGTTGCACATATCTGGTTTCTCAAGTCACTACCGTCGCGAATTGGCAACCTGCTCGACATCACGTTGAAAGATCTTGAGAAGGTCCTGTATTTCGAGGGGTTTGTTATCAGCAATCCCAAAAATACTCCGCTCCAGTTCTGTGAAGTGATGGCGGAGGATAAGTATATCAAGTTGCAGCAAGAGTACGGCTCTGACGCCTTTGAAGGCGGTATGGGAGCCGAGGCTATCAGGGAATGCCTCAAGTCGCTCAACCTCGATGAACTGGCCGTGCAGTTGCGTACCGATATGATGGAGTCGACCAGTGAGGCCAAACGCAAGAAGAACGCCAAACGCCTCAAGGTTGTGGAGGCCTTCAAAAATTCCGGTAACAAGCCGGAGTGGATGATCCTGGAATGCATCCCCGTCCTGCCGCCGGAACTGCGTCCGCTGGTGCCGCTTGATGGCGGTCGTTTTGCAACGTCCGACCTGAACGATCTTTATCGTCGCGTTATCAACCGTAATAACCGCCTCAAGCGACTCTGTGAACTGCAGGCGCCGGAGGTCATTATCCGCAATGAAAAGCGCATGCTGCAGGAGGCTGTGGACGCACTGTTCGATAACGGTCGTCGCGGTCGGGCCATCGCCGGCCCCAATAAGCGTCCACTTAAGTCGCTCTCCGATATGCTCAAAGGCAAGTCGGGCCGTTTCAGGCAGAACCTGCTCGGTAAGCGTGTCGACTACTCCGGTCGATCGGTTATCGTCGTCGGTCCGGAGCTGAAACTCCACCAGTGCGGCCTTCCCAAGAAAATGGCTCTGGAGCTGTTCAAGCCGTTTATCTATAACAAACTGGAAGAGCGCGGCCTGGTTACGACTATCAAGAGCGCCAAGAAGATGGTCGAGAAAGAGCGCCCTGAAGTCTGGGACGTACTGGAAGAGGTAATCAAAGAGCATCCGGTCATGCTGAACCGTGCTCCGACCCTTCACCGCCTCGGCATCCAGGCCTTTGAACCGGTATTGATCGAAGGCAAGGCCATTCAGCTGCATCCACTGGTCTGTACCGCCTTTAACGCCGACTTTGACGGTGACCAGATGGCTGTGCATCTGCCTCTTTCCATCGAGAGCCAGGTAGAGGCCCGCGTACTGATGATGTCCA
This sequence comes from Geobacteraceae bacterium, assembly GCA_016720395.1. Taxonomy (GTDB): domain Bacteria; phylum Desulfobacterota; class Desulfuromonadia; order Geobacterales; family Pseudopelobacteraceae; genus CAIPTY01. The sequence goes on from JADKKR010000003.1 coordinate 285,107, forward strand.
CAAATAATATTCTTTCGCCGGCCCATGGCAAGCCGATCATTGTTCCGTCACAGGATATGGTGCTCGGTGCATATTACATGACCCGTGACCGTTTGTATGAGCCGGATGTCGACGAGAAGACATCCCGGGCCAGAATCGATACCGCGACAGGCAAGCCGGTCTACCGTGCCGTCAAGGGTACCGGCAAGGTGTTTTCCTCGACTGACGAGGTCCGGATCGCTTTCGATGCGGGCGAGGTCGATATGCAGGCCAAGATTCGCGTCCGTATGAAAAACCTGGCTTCCGATGAAGATGTACAACTCATCGAAACGACAGCAGGCCGTGTCGTACTGCGCGAGATACTGCCTGATTCAGTTCCGTTCAGTGCCGTTAACAAGGTAATGAACAAAAAGGAACTCTCCAACCTTGTCGATACCTGCTACCGTCTGGCAGACAGCAAAGAAACCGTTATTCTTGCTGACAAGCTGAAAGACATCGGTTTCCGTTACGCCAATCTTGCCGGTATCTCCATCTGCCTCGATGACATGGTCATTCCGGAGGGCAAGCAGGCCATCATCGATACGGCCAACGAAGAGGTCAAGGAGATTCAGAATCAGTACACGGAAGGTCTCATTACCGATGGCGAGCGTTACAACAAGGTCATTGACATCTGGGCAAAGGCCACAGAGGACATTGCCAAAGAGATGCTCGAAAACCTGTCCAAGGAAACCTACATAGTTGAAGGAATTGGCGAGATCAAAGAGTCTTCGTTCAATGCCATCCACATGATGGCTGATTCAGGCGCCCGAGGTTCGGCACAGCAGATCCGGCAGCTGGCCGGTATGCGTGGATTGATGGCAAAGCCGTCCGGCGAGATCATTGAAACACCCATTACTGCAAACTTCCGTGAAGGCCTGACGGTTCTTCAGTACTTCATTTCGACCCACGGTGCCCGTAAAGGTCTGGCGGATACGGCTCTCAAAACGGCTAACTCCGGGTACCTGACCCGTCGTCTGGTGGATGTGGCCCAGGATGCCATAATCACCGAGGATGATTGCGGGACGCTGGATGGCTTGATTGTGTCGTCGCTGACAGAAGGCGGAGAAATTATTGAGCATATCGGAGACCGTATCCTGGGCCGAGTTGCTCTTGACGACATCCTTGACCCGATTACCGGAGAGGTCCTGGTTGAAACCAATCATCAGATTGATGAAGGTCTTGTCAAGCGCATCGATGATGCCGGGCTTGAGAAAGTCAAGATCCGCTCTGTTCTTACCTGCCAGAGCAAGCGCGGTATCTGTGCCAAGTGTTACGGCCGGGACCTTGCCCGTGGACACATTGTCAATATGGGCGAAGCGGTCGGTGTCATAGCAGCCCAGTCCATCGGTGAGCCGGGAACCCAGTTGACCATGCGTACCTTCCATATCGGCGGTACCGCATCACGACATGCAGAACAGACCTCTCTGGAGGCGCGTGCCGATGGTACTCTTAAGTATATCAACCTGAACACGGTTGTTAACCCCGAAGGCCACCACATCGTAATGAACCGCAACGGTGAAGTTGCAGTTATCGACGATACCGGCCGTGAACGCGAGAAATACACGGTTGTTTACGGCGCCAAGATCAAAATCGTGCCGGGCGGTAAAGTCAAGCAGGGCGCAACCATCGCGGAGTGGGACCCCTTCTCCATGCCGATTCTTACCGAGTTTGCTGGTAAGGTTAAATTCGGAGACATTATTGAAGGTGTGACCATGGAAGAGCAGGTTGACGAGGTCACCGGTCTCTCCCGCAAAGTTATCGTTGAATCCAAGGACAGCGACAAGCGTCCCCGGATTGCCATCAAGGACGCAAGCGGTGACGGCAGCGGTACGATCGGCCGGTACTTCCTGCCGGCAGGAGCCAACATCTCGGTACATGATGATGCGATTATCAGTGCCGGTGACATCATCGCCAAGATTCCGCGTGAGACAACCAAAACGAAGGACATCACCGGAGGTCTTCCCCGCGTTGCCGAATTGTTCGAGGCCCGCAAACCGAAGGACTTTGCTGTGATCACCGAGATAGATGGGCGCGTGACCTACGGCAAGGACGCTAAAGGGAAGCGCAAGGTCATTGTTACACCTGAAGTGGGGGAGCCCAAGGAGTACCTGATTCCCAAAGGCAAGCATATAAGCGTTCATGAAGGCGACCACGTGCGTGCAGGTGAACCGCTTATGGACGGCTCTTCGAATCCTCATGATATTCTCCGTGTACTTGGCGTCAAGGAACTGGCAAAGTACCTGGTCGATGAGGTCCAGGAGGTTTATCGTCTGCAGGGTGTCAAGATCAATGACAAGCATATTGAAGTTATCGTCCGGCAGATGCTGCGCCGCGTACGGATCAAGGATGTCGGTGATACATCACTGCTGGTTGATGACCAGGTTGAACGCTTTGTGTTTGAACAGGAAAATGAGAAGGCTCTGAACGACGGAAAGCGGCCTGCTATTGCAGAGCCTTTATTGCTCGGCATAACAAAGGCATCACTTTCGACCGAGTCGTTCATCTCTGCAGCATCTTTCCAGGAGACGACCAAGGTCCTGACCCAGGCAGCTATTGAGGGTAAGATTGATTACCTGAGGGGGCTCAAGGAAAATGTTATCATGGGACGTCTTATCCCTGCAGGAACGGGATTAGCACGTTATCGCAACCTGCGTATTCAGTCGGGAGGCGGTGAACAAGAGTCCGTGCAGGTAGCACAGCAGGAAGGGGCAGTAGAAGAAATCCAGGAAGCGGCCTGATGTCGTGATATGGTAGCGCAACGAAGGGCGTGAGTTGTCACGCCCTTCGTTCTTTTATACTGCTGAAGGTCTATTCCGCTAAATTATAGCGAATGAAATTATTTTATTGACAAGAGCACCAAACTTTAGTATTTAATTAATCCTTTAAAGGTCATGGCCCAAAGCGTAACAGCTTTGCTAACTGAATGGAGATGCCGGTTATATTCCGGCCCTACACTTATTCCATTCCCCACCACGATTAAGCGCCTTCGTGCTTAACCGGCCATGACCTTGAGCCACAAAGCAGGACAAGACTTGTATGAATTAGTGGGTCGGCTGCCGGTACGTATTCACCGGAAGCTGAAATATTTGCGGGTTACATAAAAAATGCATTGACAGTTTGTTCGCAATTTTGTTAGTGTCGCGATTCGCCTCTTTCTGTGAGGCGACTGTGATTTTTAGTGCTGGGAGAAAAAAATGCCTACAATTAATCAGCTCATACGTATGGGCAGGGAAAACAAGAGAGATAAGTCGACTGCGCCGGCTCTGAAGTGCTGTCCTCAAAAACGAGGCGTCTGCACGAGGGTATATACGACAACGCCGAAGAAGCCGAACTCAGCCCTGCGTAAGGTTGCCAGGGTGCGGTTGACCAACGGGATTGAGGTTACTTCCTATATCCCGGGTGTTGGTCACAACCTGCAGGAACACTCGGTTGTGCTGATTCGCGGCGGCAGGGTTAAAGACCTTCCGGGTGTGCGTTATCACATCGTCCGCGGCACACTCGACTCTGTTGGTGTCAAGGGCCGTATGAAGAGCCGTTCCAAGTATGGCGCCAAGCGACCGAAATAAATCGTACTGATACTGTTTAGGGGATAGATATGCCAAGAAGAAGAGAAGTTCCCAAAAGAAATATTCTGCCTGATCCTAAATATCATGACAAGACCGTTGCCAAGCTGATTAACATTATGATGCTGGCTGGCAAAAAGAGTATCGCCGAGGCGATTCTTTACGGTGCGCTTGATCTTGTGGCTCAGCGAGCCAATGATGAGGCGGTCAAGGTTCTTAAGAAGAGTCTGGACAATATCAAGCCGATGCTGGAGGTTAAATCCAGGCGTGTGGGCGGATCAACGTATCAGGTTCCTATTGAGGTCCGTCCGGATCGTCGCGTGTCTCTTGCGATGCGCTGGTTGATAAAGTATTCGGCAGCTCGCAGCGAGAAGACTATGAAGGACAAGCTGGCCGGAGAAATCCTCGATGCGTTCAACAACAGGGGCGCGGCAGTCAAAAAGCGCGAGGATGTTCATAAGATGGCTGAGGCCAACCGTGCGTTCGCCCACTATCGCTGGTAACAGTTTTTACTTAGTTTTTTGGAGGATTCAGTGCCCCGTTTAACAGCTCTAGAAAATTACAGAAATATTGGAATCATGGCTCATATCGACGCCGGTAAAACGACGACGACAGAGCGTATTCTTTATTATACCGGTGTATCACACAAGATCGGTGAAGTACACGAAGGCACTGCTACCATGGACTGGATGGAGCAGGAGCAGGAGCGCGGCATTACGATTACATCTGCCGCTACTACCTGCAGCTGGCGTGATTACAATATCAATATTATTGATACTCCCGGTCATGTCGATTTCACTATTGAAGTTGAGCGTTCGCTGCGTGTTCTTGACGGAGCTGTTGCTGTTTTCTGTTCGGTCGGCGGTGTTGAGCCGCAATCAGAGACGGTCTGGCGCCAGGCTGACAAGTATGGTGTTCCCCGGCTTGCCTTCATTAACAAAATGGACAGGGTCGGTGCTGACTTCTTCCGCGGCGTTCAGATGATCAAGGACCGTCTCAAGGCGAATCCGCTACCGATTCAGCTGCCCGTCGGTAAAGAAGAAAATTTCAAAGGCGTAATTGATCTGGTCCGCATGAAAGCTGTTATCTGGACAGATGAGTCGCTTGGTGCTGACTACAGTGAAATGGAAATACCTGCCGAACTTCTTGATGAGGCTGTTGAATATCGTGAGAAGATGATCGAGGAGATCTCCAGTCATGATGATGCACTGATGGAAAAATACCTGAGCGGTGAAGTGCTGACCGAGCAGGAAATTATGTCAGCGATTCGTACCGGAACTATTGCAATCAAATTCTGTCCGGTAATTTGTGGATCTTCTTTCAAGAACAAGGGCGTTCAGAATCTACTGGATGCAGTTGTTGATTATATGCCGTCACCGATCGATATTCCTGCTATCAAGGGTATTGACGTAGACAGCGGTGCTGAAATTGAGCGCATGGCATCAGACTCCGAGCCTTTCTCGGCACTCGGATTTAAAATCATGACGGATCCTTTTGTCGGTCAGTTGACGTTTTTCCGGGTTTATTCCGGTGTCGCCAATGCCGGATCCTATATTTACAACTCGACCAAAGGCAAGAAAGAGCGCCTTGGCCGGATTCTCAAAATGCACGCTAATAAGCGTGAAGAGATTAAAGAGGTTTTTGCCGGTGATATTGCTGCAGCAGTTGGGCTTAAATACACCACGACAGGTGATACATTGTGTGACGAGGATAAGCAGGTTATTCTCGAGTCAATTGAATTCCCTGAGCCGGTTATTTCCATAGCAATCGAGCCAAAGACAAAAGCAGAACAGGAAAAGCTCGGTTTCGGCCTGCAGAAACTGGCCAGCGAAGACCCCTCCTTCCGAGTCAAAACTGATGAAGAAACCGGTCAGACTATCATTTCAGGCATGGGTGAACTCCATCTTGAGATCATTGTTGACAGGCTTAAGCGTGAATTCAAGGTTGAAGCAAACGTCGGCAAGCCGCAGGTTGCTTATCGCGAAACCATCACCAAGAAAGTCAAGGTGGAAGGAAAGTTTGTACGCCAGTCCGGTGGCCGTGGCCAGTATGGTCATGTCTGGCTCGAGATCGAGCCGCAGGAAGCCGGTAAGGGTTTCGAATTCGTTGATGCGATCAAGGGTGGTGTTGTGCCCCGCGAATATATTCCTGCTGTCGGCAAAGGTGCTCTCGAGGCAACCGATAATGGTATCCTCGCAGGATTCCCTGTCGTTGATGTCAAGGTAACGCTGATCGACGGTTCCTATCATGAGGTTGACTCTTCTGAGATGGCCTTTAAAATTGCCGGCTCCATGGGCTTCAAAGAAGGCTGCGCCAAGGCTTCACCGATTATTCTCGAGCCGATTATGTCGGTTGAGGTTGTCGTTCCTGAAGACTACATGGGTGACGTTATCGGAGATTTGAACTCGCGTCGCGGCCGCATAATGGGTATGGACAGTCGTGCCGGTGCCCAGGTAGTTTCTGCGATGGTGCCGCTAGCATCGATGTTCGGATATTCCACCGATCTGCGTTCAGCCACGCAAGGTCGTGCAACCTACGCAATGACATTTGATCACTACGAACCAGTTCCAAAATCAGTGGCTGAAGAGATAGTAGCTAAAGTAAAAGGTTAAGCTTAATAAACAGATAGCAGAGGAGGACCTGAGCTATGGCGAAGGCGAAATTTGAGCGCAACAAACCACATGTAAACATCGGCACAATCGGCCACGTTGACCACGGCAAGACCACTTTGACCGCAGCCATCACCAAGGTATTGGCCGGCAAGGGTCAGGCTGAATTCAAGGCATTCGATCAGATCGACAACGCTCCTGAAGAGCGTGAGCGCGGCATCACCATCGCCACCGCCCACGTCGAATACGAAACCGACAAGCGTCACTACGCTCATGTCGACTGCCCCGGTCACGCCGACTACGTCAAGAACATGATCACCGGTGCTGCCCAGATGGACGGAGCGATCCTGGTTGTCTCCGCCGCCGACGGCCCCATGCCCCAGACCCGTGAGCACATCCTGCTTGCCCGTCAGGTAGGCGTACCGTATATGGTCGTATTCCTCAACAAAGCCGACATGGTAGACGACGCCGAACTGCTTGAGCTCGTCGAACTTGAGATTCGCGAGCTGCTCTCCAGCTACGACTTCCCCGGCGACGATATTCCAATCATCAAAGGCTCCGCCCTTAAAGCCCTCGAAGGCGACAAAGGCGAACTCGGCGAACTGGCCATCAACGCCCTCATGGATGCCGTTGACAGCTACATCCCGCAGCCTGAGCGGGCCATTGACAAGCCTTTCCTCATGCCTGTCGAAGACGTCTTCTCCATCTCCGGTCGCGGCACCGTCGCCACCGGTCGTGTAGAGCGCGGCATCGTCAAGGTTGGTGAAGAGGTCGAGATCGTCGGCATGAAAGCCACTGCCAAGACCACCGTAACCGGCGTAGAGATGTTCCGCAAACTGCTCGACGAAGGTCGTGCCGGCGACAACATCGGCGCACTTCTGCGCGGCGTCAAGCGTGAAGACATTGAGCGTGGCCAGGTACTTGCCAAGCCGGGCAGCATCACCCCGCACACCAAATTCAAGGCCGAAGCCTATGTCCTGACGAAAGAAGAGGGTGGCCGTCACACCCCGTTCTTCAACGGCTATCGTCCCCAGTTTTACTTCCGTACAACCGACGTAACCGGTGTAGCCGAACTTCCTGCCGGTATCGAAATGGTCATGCCGGGCGACAACGTCGCCATGACCATCAAACTGATCACCCCTATCGCCATGGACGAAGGCCTGCGTTTCGCCATCCGTGAAGGCGGTCGTACCGTTGGCGCCGGCGTCGTCAGCTCGATTATCGAATAAACGTTACGAGGATATCAATGCAGAACCAGAAGATTCGAATTCGCCTTAAGGCATATGACCATAAGCTCCTGGACGTCTCTGTCGGAGAAATCGTTGAAACCGCAAAGAGAACCGGAGCCCGTGTAGCAGGACCGATTCCGCTCCCGACCGTAATCAACAAGTATTGTGTTCTTCGCGGACCGCATGTTGATAAAAAGTCACGGGACCAGTTTGAAATTAGAACTCATAAGCGGTTGATAGACATTCTCGACCCCACTCAGCAAACAGTGGATGCCCTTATGAAGCTTGATCTTTCTGCCGGCGTAGATGTCGAGATTAAACTGTAGTCAGTTATCACTACTGGATGGGAAGAGACATGAACAAAGGTATCATTGGAAAAAAACTGGGCATGACCCAGATATTTACGGAAGACGGAACGCGCGTACCGGTAACTGTTGTTCAGGCCGGCCCGTGTATCGTTACCCAGAAAAAAATCCAGGCAGTTGACGGTTATTCAGCTGTTCAGGTCGGTTTTGAGTCTCTGGATGCAGCTCGTGCAAACAAGCCTCAGCTTGGCCACTGCACGAAATCAGGCCACGGCGTTTTCCGTCACCTCAAGGAGATTAAACTCGCCAATTCTGCGGACCTGAATCTGGGTGACTCTTTGACGGTGGACCAATTCCTGCCGGGTGATTATGTAGATGTAACCGGTACCAGCATTGGCAAAGGTTTTCAAGGTGTCATCAAGCGCTGGAACTTCAAGGGTGGTCGTGCATCGCATGGTTCGCGTTTTCACCGTGCTCCTGGTTCAATCGGTGCTTCTGCCACGCCATCGCGTGTTTTCAAGAACAAGAAGATGCCCGGCCAGATGGGAAATGAGAAAGTTACCGTCCAGAGGCTTCAGATTGTTCGTGTTGACTCTGCTGATAACCTTCTGTTGATCAAAGGCGCTATTCCAGGTCACAAGAATAACATTGTCATCATTAAACAGAGTATAAAGTAATAGTCCGGGAGTTACGAGTATGCCTTCGATAGCGTTATATAATATGACCAGGCAGCAGGTAGGTGAAATCCAGTTGTCTGATGATGTGTTCGGAGCTGAGGTCAAAGAGCATCTGATGCATCAGGCCCTTCGTATCCAGCTTGCAAACCGTCGTGCCGGTACAGTGGCTGTTAAAAACCGTTCCGCAGTTTCCGGCGGCGGTAAAAAACCTTTCAAGCAGAAAGGCACCGGCAATGCTCGCCAGGGCTGTAGCAGAGCACCCCAGTATCCTGGTGGTGGAGTTGCATTCGGCCCCCAGCCGAAAGAATACAACTTGAGCATGAACAAAAAGGCGAGAAATGCAGCGATATGTTCTGCGCTGTCCATGCAGCTGAAAAATGATCGTATCACCGTCATCGACAAACTTGAGTTCGATAAAATCTCTACTCAGGACTTCGTTGGCTTCATGAAGCGTTTCGATCTGGAACGGTCACTGATCGTAACAGACGAACTGAATCATAATCTCATGCTTTCAGCTCGCAATGTTCCGCATATCAAGTTACTGAAACACGATGGTCTCAATATCCACGATATGCTCAAATACAAACACATCATTTTCACCCAGGGCTCGGTTCAGACTGTTGAAGGAGTGTTGCAGAAATGAACATTTATTCTGTCATAAAAAAACCGCATGTCACGGAGAAGACCTCACTCGGTAGCGACTCCACCAACACTGTATCATTGGTTGTTGACAGGGAAGCAAACAAGATTGAGATCAAGCAGGCTGTTGAAACCCTCTTTAAAGTAAAGGTTTCTGATGTTAGGACAGTCAACGTGGCGGGCAAGATGAAGCGCTTCGGTAAGACAACTGCTAAACGCTCAAATTGGAAAAAGGCGTACGTGACCCTCCAAGAGGGGCAATCCATAGATTTCTTTGAAGTCTAATTAACACGTTCGGGGTTCACAATGGCAATCAAAAGTTATAAACCTACATCGGCAGGACGCAGACATCAGACCTGCTCGACGTTTGAAGAAATCACTTCAACCACTCCTGAGAAATCGCTTCTGGTTTCCCAGACAAAGAGTGGTGGCAGAAACTCACTCGGTCGCTTAACGTCGCGTCATATTGGTGGCGGCCATAAGCAGAAGTACCGTATTATTGACTTCCGCCGTGAAAAGACCAGTATACCTGCCAAGGTCGCAAGCATTGAGTATGATCCTAATCGCAGCGCTCGTATTGCGCTTCTTCACTACGTAGACGGTGAAAAGCGCTACATTCTTGCGCCTCTGGACCTCAAGGTCGGTGATACGGTCATCAGTGGCCCCGAGGCTGACATCAAGCCCGGGAATGCGCTTCCGCTCCGCGCAATCCCCCTTGGTACGATCATCCATAATATTGAGCTCAAGATCGGTAAAGGCGCTCAGCTTGCAAGAAGTGCCGGTACATTTGCACAGCTCATGTCCAAAGAAGGTAAGTATTCGCAGATTAAGCTTCCTTCGGGTGAAGTCCGCCTGATACTTCAGGATTGCTATGCAACTATCGGGCAGGTCGGTAATATCGACCATGAGAATGTGAACATCGGCAAAGCCGGTCGTTCCCGGTGGCTTGGCAAGCGTCCCAAGGTCCGCGGTGTAGCTATGAACCCAGTCGACCACCCGCATGGTGGCGGTGAAGGCCGTACTTCCGGCGGGCGTCATCCGGTAACACCGTGGGGCATTCCGACCAAAGGTTACAAGACGAGAACTAACAAGTCTTCAGATCGTTTTATCGTTAAGAAACGCAGCAAATAACATTGAGAGGCTGACATTTTATGGCACGTTCAATAAAAAAAGGTCCATTCGTTGATGGTCATCTGATCAAAAAAGTTCTGGCTGAAGGGCCGAGTTCAAAAAAGATCATAAAAACCTGGTCAAGGCGTTCTACGATCACTCCCGACTTTATCGGTCTGAGCCTGGCAGTCCACAATGGACGCAAGTTTATCCCGGTTTTCGTTACGGAGAACATGGTAGGCCACAAACTGGGTGAGTTTTCACCGACGAGAACCTTTCACGGTCACGCAGCCGACAAGAAGAGCAAAGTTAAGAAGTAGTAAGGGGAATTTACATGGAATCCAGCGCTAAACTTACATTTGCACGACTCTCACCCAGGAAGACCCGCCTCGTGGTGGACCTCGTTCGGGGAAAAGGTATCCAGGATGCCCTCAATACCTTGAGATTCATGCCCAATCCATCGGCTAAAATTGTTACAACCCTGCTTCGTTCCGCGGTAGCAAACGCCGAACAAAAAGGTGTATCCGATGTTGACCGGCTGTTTGTTAAAACGATTTATGTTGACGGCGGGGCTGTGCTGAAGCGTTTTGTACCACGTGCCATGGGGCGTGCCAGCAAGATTCGCAAGCCTACCAGCCACATCGCTGTTACTCTTTCCGATACGAAGTAGTTTTATAATTCTGGAGGTGGAGTTTGGGACAGAAAGTACATCCAATAGGTTTCAGGCTTGGAGTTATTAAAACATGGGACTCCAAGTGGTACGCAGAAGCCGATTATGCAAAGTATTTGCATGAGGACATCGCAATCAGGAAATTTCTTAAAAAACGCCTCTACAACTCCGGCGTTTCAAAGATAGAGATCGAGCGTGCTGCCAATAAAACCAAGATCAACATTCACACCGCCAGGCCAGGTCTTATCATTGGTAAAAAGGGGTCTGAGGTTGAAACTATAAAGAAGGAGCTTTCTTCGCTCACTTCGAAAGAAATTTTCATCAACATCCATGAGGTCCGTAAGCCAGAACTGGATGCCCAGCTTGTTGCTGAAAATGTCGCTCTTCAGCTGGAGCGCAGGATAGCTTTCCGGCGCGCCATGAAGAAGAGTGTTACTTCAGCGCTCAAATTCGGAGCCAAAGGCATCAGAATCACCTGTTCCGGCCGCCTTGGCGGTGCAGAGATGTCACGTACCGAGTGGTATCGTGAAGGCAGGGTTCCTCTTCATACGCTACGTGCAGATATCGACTACGGATTTGCAGAGGCAATGACGACGTATGGCCTCATCGGAATAAAGGTTCTCATCTTCAAGGGCGAGATATTGCCTGGTCAGTAACACTTTTAATCTGCACAACAGGAGCATGTATCAATGTTAATGCCTAAAAGGGTAAAGCATAGAAAACAGATGAAGGGTAGAATGAGCGGCACTCCCTGTCGCGGTATTACTCTCTCGTTTGGTGAATTTGGTCTTCAGGCAACAGAGTGCGGCTGGCTTGATTCCCGCCAGATTGAGGCAGCCCGTATTGCCATGACCCGTTACATAAAGAGGGGTGGAAAGATCTGGATACGGGTATTTCCCGACAAACCTTTGACTGCCAAGCCAGCAGAGACCAGGATGGGCAAAGGCAAGGGATCTCCGGATTCATGGGTTGCAGTAGTCAAGCCGGGTACAATCCTGTACGAGATGGAAGGCGTGACCGAAGAAATCGCACGCGAAGCTCTCAGGCTTGCAGCACATAAATTGCCCCTTTCTACCAAGTTTATAGCAAGGGAGGTAAGTCATGAAGCCTAGTGAACTGCGCAAATTATCTGCCGACGAACTTGTCAAGAAGCAGGGCGATCTTACTCAGGAGCTCTTTAATCTCAAGTTTCAGCTGCACACCGGCAGGCTTGAAAATACATCCAAGCTGAAGAGTATCCGTAAGGATATTGCTAGGGTAAGCACCTTAATTACTGAGATCAAGGCATAGGAGCAATAGATGAGTGAACGTGGTCACAGAAAAACACAAGTAGGCGTTGTGGTCAGCGACAAGATGCAGAAGACCGTCGTGGTAAAGGTTGACAGTCTTGTAAAGCATCAGGTCTACAATAAGTACATCAAGCGCAGTGTGAAATATAAAGTTCATGATGAGCAGAACGTCTGCAAAGTTGGGGATCGTGTTCAGATCATAGAATGCCGTCCTCTCAGCAAAGATAAGCGATGGAGCCTTAAGCAGGTCATCGAAAGCATCTCTTAGGACAGGGGTATTGCGTAATGATACAAATGCAGTCAATACTGGATGTAGCAGATAACTCGGGTGCCAAGAAACTTTTTTGCATTAAGGTTCTTGGCGGTTCAAAACGTAAGTACGCCGGTATCGGTGACATTATTGTCGCCTCAGTACGCGAGGCTCTTCCTAATTCCAAGGTGAAGAAGGGTGATGTGGTCAAGGCTGTTATCGTCAGGACTGCCAAAGAGTTGGGCCGACCTGACGGCTCTTACATACGTTTTGATGATAATTCCGGTGTAGTTATAAACAATCAGAAAGAGCCCGTGGGAACACGTATTTTTGGCCCTGTTGCCAGGGAGCTACGTGCGAAGAAATTCATGAAAATCATTTCCCTCGCGCCTGAAGTACTCTAAACAGAATCGGAGAAATTGATGCAAGCCACGAAAACTCATGTCAGCAAGGGCGATACGGTAATGATTATTGCCGGCAAGGAGAAAAGCAAGACCGGCCAGATTCTCCAGCTGCTGCCCAAGAAGGATAGTGTTGTTGTTGCAGGCCTGAATATGGTAAAGCGCCACCTCAAGGCTAAAGGTAACGAGCCCGGCGGAATTCAGGAGAAAGAGGCCCCTATCCATATTTCCAATGTCATGCCTTTTTGCGCTAAATGCGCCAAGCCGGTCAGGACACGTAAGAAAGTACTGGAGAACGGCGAAAAACAGAGAATCTGCATTAAATGCGGAAGTTCTCTTCAGAAATAAACTGGAGGCATCAACATTATGTCGCGTTTAAAAGATATATACCAGGCTGACATTATTCCTAAGCTGCGTGCGGACTTCAATTACAAGAACGTAATGGAGGTCCCCAAGATACAGAAGATCGTGCTTAACATGGGTCTTGGCGAAGCAATTCAGAATATAAAGATTCTTGACTCAGCCGCACTTGAACTGAATGCAATTTCAGGCCAGAAGTCGGTTATCACAAAGGCTAAGAAGTCCATTGCCACATTCAAGCTTCGTCAGGGCATGCCCATAGGTTGCATGGTGACTCTACGTCGTGACAAAATGTATGAATTTCTGGACAGGCTTATGAATGTTTCACTCGCAAGGGTGCGCGATTTCAAGGGCGTTTCCGGCAAGGCCTTCGACGGAAAAGGTAACTATACGCTTGGTATTAAAGAACAGCTTATATTCCCGGAAATCAACTATGATGCCGTTGATAAGATCAAGGGACTTAATATCACTATCGTAACGAGTGCCAAAACTGACGAAGAGGGTAAAGCACTTCTCAAGTATATGGGCATGCCGTTCAGGAACTAAGAAAAAACCGGGAGGATTTCCGTGGCAAAAACTTCAATGATCATCAAGTCTCAGAGAAAACCAAAATTCAAGGTTCAGGCGCACAGTCGCTGTAAGATATGCGGAAGGCCGAAAGCCTTTTACCGCAAGTTTGAAATGTGCAGAATCTGTCTTCGTAAGTACGCATCCGCAGGACAGATACCTGGTGTAATCAAGTCCAGTTGGTAACTATTTTCAAGTTATAAGAAATAGATAGGAGTTACTCAAGATGTCCATGACAGATCCAGTTGCAGACATGCTAACCAGAATCAGAAACGCAAACATGGTTAAGCTGCAAAAAGTCGATATCCCTTCTTCGAATATGAAGGTTAGTATTGCCAATGTTCTTAAGCAGGAAGGTTTTATTAAGAACTACAAGGTTATTTCAGATAATCTTCAGGGTATACTCAGGGTTTATCTGAAATACATTGATGAAAAGGATAGTGTCATCAATGAAATCAAGCGTGTCAGCAAGCCGGGTGGACGTGTGTATGTGAAGTCCGAGGATATCCCTGTCATAAAAAGTGGTCTTGGGGTCGCGGTCCTGTCGACATCAAAGGGAGTTATTACTGATAATGCAGCTCGAAAAGCTGGTGTCGGCGGCGAGCTTATCTGCACCATCTGGTAATTATCAAGATCAAGGAGCACTAAGAAATGTCGAGAATAGGGAAGCTTCCCATAGAAATTCCAAAAGGTGTAAAAATCAATTTCGTCGATTCTGTACTTACCGTACAGGGGCCTAACGGAAAACTCAGTCGCGCCATTATGCCCTGTGTAACTTTGAACATAAGTGAAACCACTCTGGAAGTTACCAGGAATGATGAAGCTACGTCTTCACGTGCGGCTCACGGCTTAACCCGGACATTGATCAATAATATGGTAACCGGTGTGACGAAAGGTTTCCAGACCGACCTTGAGATCAACGGAGTCGGCTATCGTGCGGAAGTCAAGGGCAAGGAACTTGTTCTCAGTCTCGGCTACTCGCATCCGATAAACTTTCTGATTCCCGAGGGCATTGCTATCGAAGTGGAAAAAATGACGAAACTTGCCGTGAAGGGCTATGACAAGGAAATGGTCGGCCAGACCGCTGCTAAAATCAGATCCTTCCGCGGACCTGAGCCCTACAAGGGCAAGGGTGTAAAATATGCTAACGAGACTATACTGAGAAAAGCCGGTAAAACTGGCAAGAAATAGTCTTTATAAGGAGAACGTTGTGGCCAAGACTTCAATTAAAACAATCACCAGGCGGAAACGCCAGGTTCGTGTGCGCAAGAAGGTTCGGGGAACTTCAGAACGTCCCCGGCTCAATGTATTCAAAAGTGCACGTCATATCTACGCACAGCTTATCGACGATTCAAAGAGCGTAACCCTTGTTGCCTGTTCGACCCTGTCAGCGGGAGCAAGTGATCTTGCATATACAGGCAATGTAAACGCTGCTGTACACGTCGGCAAGGAGATTGCCCGGTTGTCCATCGACAAGGGCATTACGTCCGTTGTTTTTGACCGTAACGGTTTTCTGTATCATGGCAGAATCAAAGCACTAGCAGACGCCGCCCGCGAGGGTGGGCTTCTTTTCTAAAGCAATAGAGGAGGCTTTCATTGAGTAGAATTAATGCCGCAGAATTGAATCTTACAGACCGAGTCGTTCATATCAGTCGCGTTGCCAAAGTTGTAAAAGGCGGCCGTCGATTTAGCTTCTCTGCACTTATCGTTGTTGGTGACGGCAGTGGTCATGTCGGCTATGGCCTTGGCAAGGCTAACGAAGTCCCTGAGGCAATTCGCAAGGGGGTTGAGCAGGCCAAGAAAAATCTTATCAAGGTTCCTGTAAACCAGAACCAGACTATCCCCTTTGAAATTGAGGGCAAGTTTGGTGCCGGTAAACTTCTCATGAAGCCAGCCTCTGCAGGTACCGGTGTAATTGCCGGTGGAGCAGCCCGTGCTATATTTGAAGCAGCCGGTATTAATAATATCCTGTCCAAATGTCTGGGATCGAATAACCCGCACAATGTTGTGAAAGCTGCTTTTGCCGGCCTGAAGCAACTGAAGACACCTGAAGAGATAGCAGCCCGTCGCGGAATATCAGAATAAACTTCTCATAGAGGTGATAGTACCATGAGCAAAAAGTTACAGGTAATGCTCGTCAAGAGCACTATAGGCAGACCCAAAAAGCATCGTGATGTTGCAGCAGGTCTTGGCTTGAAAAAACTTAATCATTCGGTAGAGCATGATGATACGCCTGAAGTGCGTGGTATGATATCAAAAATCAGTCATTTGCTGAACGTAGTACAGTAAAAGGGGTGTCTATAATGGAATTGAATACTCTCAAACCAGCGCTGGGTTCGACTAAAAATAGAAAACGTATCGGCCGTGGGCCAGGATCCGGTCATGGAAAGACCGCAACTAAAGGTCATAAAGGGCAGAAAGCCCGTTCAGGTGGAAGCATCAAGGCAGGATTCGAAGGTGGACAGATGCCTTTACAGCGTCGTCTTCCCAAGCGGGGGTTCACACCGATTGACCGTATTGAGTATTCGGTTGTTAATCTCAAACAACTGGAAGTCTTTGAAGCAGGTTCGGTTGTTGATGCAGCAGCACTTGTCTCTAAAGGACTGATTAAAAACACATGCAATGCGGTTAAGATTCTTGGAAATGGTGACCTGTCAAAGGCATTGAAAGTAACTGCCACAAAATTCAGCCAGTCGGCCAGAGACAAGATTGTCGCCTCTGGTGGCTCTTTCGAGGAGACGCCCTAGTGCTAGAAGCACTCCAGAATATATTCAAGATTCCTGAGTTGAAGAAAAGAGTTTTATTTTCTCTCGGAATGCTTGCAGTCTATCGGATAGGATGTTTCATACCGACACCTGGTATTGATCGCATTGCTTTAGCTTCTTTCTTCAAACAGGCACAAGGCACCCTTCTTGGATTGTTCGACATGTTTTCAGGCGGAGCGCTGGAAAGGTTGTCCGTTTTTGCGCTCGGCATAATGCCGTACATTTCATCTTCCATTATTTTTCAATTACTGACAGTCGTGGTTCCCGCTATTGAAAAGCTCTCCAAAGAAGGTGAGTCCGGCCGCAAGAAAATAATACAGTATACCCGTTACGGCACCATGGTGCTGAGCGTGGTTCAGGGTCTTGGCATAGCCATAGGTCTTGAAAGCATGCGCGGTCCTGCTGGCGAGCTTGTTGTGCCTTCACCAGGCTGGTCATTCCGCCTGCTGACAGTGATCACACTGACCGCCGGAACAGCTTTTATCATGTGGCTGGGTGAGCAGATGTCTGAAAAGGGGATCGGAAACGGCATCTCTCTGATAATTTTCGCAGGGATTGTGTGCAGGATTCCAACAGCTATCGGCAATACATTCAAGCTGGTTAGTGCCGGCCAGTTATCATTGTTCGTCATTATATTTATTCTCGCTATCATGTTCGCAGTTGTTGCAGGGATCGTATTTGTCGAGCGCGGTCAACGTCGACTTCCAATTCATTATGCAAAACGGGTTGTCGGTCTTAAGACATTCAATGCCCAGTCTTCACATTTACCATTGAAGGTCAATATGGCAGGTGTAATTCCACCGATATTTGCATCTTCGATCATAATGTTTCCTGCTACTATCGCTAATTTCATAAATATTCCCTGGGTGCAGACCGCTGCAAAGAGTCTTACCCCCGGCAATTGGGTGTATAATATATTTTTTGTTGCGTTCATAATATTTTTCTGTTATTTCTACACGGCTGTAACATTTAATCCGGTCGATGTCGCAGAAAATATTAAAAAGCATGGTGGATATATACCCGGCATACGCCCTGGCAAAGAAACGTCCGACTTCATGGACAGTGTTCTGACGAGGTTGACGTTTGCAGGTGCTATTTATATCTCACTCGTATGTGTTCTTCCATCGATTCTCATCGGAAAGTTCAACCTGCCATTTTATTTTGGCGGCACAGCTCTTTTGATTGCTGTAGGTGTCGGTATGGATACCGTGGCTCAGATAGAATCTCACCTGATAACACGTAATTATGAGGGTTTTCTGAAGGGCGTTCGTATCAGGGGGAGAAAGTAGCAGATGAATCTTATCCTGTTTGGACCTCCAGGAGCCGGCAAAGGAACGCAGGCCAAATTCATCGTTGAAAGCTTCACTATACCGCAAATATCAACCGGTGATATGCTCCGGACAGCGGTGAAGGAACAGACGCCTCTGGGTTTGGTTGCCAAACAGATCATGGAATCGGGTGGCCTTGTTTCTGATGACGTAGTTCTTGGAATTGTACGAGAGAGAATTGTTGCATCAGATTGTGATAACGGTTTTGTGTTGGATGGTTTTCCACGGACAATTCCGCAAGCCGATGCTTTAGTTTCGATACTTGTCGGATTGAATAAGCATATCGATCATGTAATATCGCTCGATGTTGATAATGCTGAGATTGTTCAGCGGCTTTCCGGAAGAAGGACTTGCTCCGCCTGTGGAAAGGGTTATCACATATCTAATGATCCTCCTGAACATGCCGGAATCTGTGATGCATGTCAGGCTACGTTGATACAGCGTGAAGATGACAAAGAAGAAACTGTTAAAAACCGACTGGCTGTTTATGACCAGCAAACGGCACCACTCAAGGCATATTACGAGCAGGCAGGCCTTTTGCGGCATATAGACGGCAGTGGCACCATTCAGGATATACAACTTCAGATCAGGGACGTTCTCGTGAGGCAGCCTGGTGATCATTCTTAAATCTCCCCGTGAGATTGAGAGGATGAAAGTACCGTGCAGGATGGTTGCCGAAATACTTGGTCTTCTTGCAGAACACGTTGAACCAGGCATATCAACCTTCGAACTTGATGCTATTGCCTACGCAGAAACGCTAAAGCGAAAGGCAAAGGCGGCATTCAAAGGCTACTGTAACTATCCGAGTGCTTTGTGCTGTTCTCCGAATGACCAGGTAGTTCACGGCATGCCATCGAAGGAGCCCTTGAAGTCCGGTGATATTCTCAGCCTCGACTTCGGTATTCTGTATGATGATTTTTACGGCGACGCCGCCATTACCCTGCCGGTAGGCGATGTCTCTGCTGAAACGAAGCGGCTACTTCAGGCAACAGAAGAATCACTCATTGCAGGGATTTCACAGGCGATTCCCGGCAACAGGCTTTTTGATGTATCTCATGCAATTCAGTCGCATGTTGAACAGCGCGGCTTCTCAGTTGTACGTGATTTTGTCGGCCATGGAATCGGAAGGAATCTGCATGAAGATCCTCAGATTCCAAATTACGGTCAGCCTGGAACTGGAATACGTTTAAAACCAGGTATGGTTCTGGCCATTGAACCAATGATCAACGAAAAATCATTTGCTGTTAAGGTGCTGGAAGATGGATGGACTGTAGTAACCTGTGATGGTGGTCTTTCTGCACATTTCGAACATACAGTGGCTGTAACGGAAAACGGACCGGAAATTTTGACACGCATTAACAGAGCGTGAAGGAGAACTATATGAAAGTACGCGCTTCAGTGAAAAAGATTTGTGACAAATGTAAAATTATTAAGCGTAAGGGTGTGGTCCGTGTTATATGCGACATCCCCAAGCATTCGCAACGTCAGGGATGAGTAATTAAAGGAGGATTATCAATTGGCACGCATTGCAGGCATTGATTTACCCAAAAATAAGCACATCGTGATCGCCCTTACCTACATTTACGGTATTGGCAGATCTACCGCAGAAAACATCGTATCATCCGCTAAAATTAATCCTGATACACGTACGGATAAATTGACAGAAGCCGAAGTTTCACGGCTGCGAGATGAAATTGACCGTAACTGCAAGGTTGAAGGTGACCTGCGCCGTGAAATTTCCATGAGCATCAAGCGGCTTATGGATCTTGGCTGCTATCGTGGTCTCCGTCACAGAAAAGGTCTGCCGTGCAGGGGACAGCGTACCAAAACAAACGCCAGAACACGTAAGGGCCCAGCTCGGACTGTTGCCGGTAAGAAGAAATAATTCTATTTAGCTCTGTGGAGAACTCGAATGGCAAGTCCAGCTAAGAAAGTTGTTCGTAAAAAAAAGGAGCGCAAAAATATAAGCAACGGCGTTGCTCATATTCAAGCGACTTTTAATAATACCATTATCACCATTACCGATCCTGTTGGTAATGTCATTGCCTGGTCTACTGCAGGTGCCAAAGGCTTCAAAGGATCGCGTAAAAGCACCCCCTTTGCAGCACAGATCGCTGCTGAGGACTGTGTTAAAAAGGCACAGGAACATGGCCTTAGAAGCGTTGAAGTCTATGTTAAAGGACCAGGTTCAGGCAGAGAGTCTGCTCTTCGCGCACTCCAGGCCGCTGGCCTTAACATAAGTTTTATCAAGGATGTGACACCGATTCCGCATAACGGCTGCCGTCCTCCCAAACGCAGAAGAGTCTGATTAAGCTTTAAACATATCAAGGAGGTTTTCATTGGCTCGTTATACAGGACCTTCGTGCCGCTTGTGCAGAAGAGAAAACATGGAATTATTTCTAAAGGGTGAACGTTGCTATACCGACAAATGCGGTATCAAACGTCGCAACTACCCTCCCGGCCAACATGGTCAGGGTCGTTCTAAAACATCTGCCTATGGCGTTCAGTTGCGCGAAAAGCAGAAAGTGCGCCGTATTTACGGTATTCTTGAAAAACAGTTCCGCGGTTATTTTGCCGAGGCGGATCGTATGAAGGGTGTCACAGGTGAGAACCTGCTGTCTCTTCTAGAGAGAAGACTCGATAATACCGTCTATCGCCTCGGTTTTGCATCATCACGTACAGAGTCTCGTTTACTGGTACGGCATGGCCATTTCACGCTCAATGGACGAAAAGTTAATATTCCCTCGATCCAGCTAAAGTCAGGCGATGTCCTTGAATTGCGTGAAAAGAGCAGGAAGATTGTTTCTGTCAATGACTCTCTGGAAGCGGTTGTCCGTCGCGGAATCCCGCAGTGGCTCGAACTTGACCGGGACGCGTTCAAGGGAATCCTTAAGGGATTGCCTGCTCGCGAGGATATTACCACCCCGATTCAGGAACAATTGATCGTCGAGCTTTACTCTAAGTAATTAGCGGGATCATCAGGTAACCACCCGTAACGTCGACAACCGGACACTACTCTCCGGAGGAGGTTGTAATGTATAAAAACTGGCGAGATCTTATCAAGCCCAAGCAGCTTCAGGTAGAAAAAGAATCTCTTTCAGATACATATGGTAAGTTTTTTGCTGAGCCTTTTGAGCGTGGTTTTGGTACAACACTTGGTAATTCACTTCGAAGAATTCTGCTTTCTTCATTGCAGGGAGCTGCGATAACAGCTGTCCGAATTAAAGGTGTCCTGCATGAGTTCTCTACAATTCAGGGTGTTACAGAAGACGTTACTGACATCATTCTCAACCTGAAAGGTGTACGCCTTAAGTTGCACTCTTCGGATTCAGCAACCATTCACATCAAGCACAAGGGTGAAGGACTGGTTTGTGCCGGTGATATTTTAGTCGGCCATAATGTTGAAATTATGAACCCTGGACACCACATTGCGACATGTGGCAAGGATGCAAATTTCGAGGTTGAGCTGTCTGTTCGCATGGGTAAAGGGTATGTGACTGCGGACCGTAACCGCGACGAAAAAGCACCTGTCGGCACAATCCCGATCGATTCGATTTTTACTCCGATCAGGAAGGTTAATTTCACTGTTTCAAATGCTCGTGTCGGGCAGATGACAGATTATGATAAACTTACCGTAGAAGTCTGGACAGACGGAAGCGCCAAACCGGAAGATGCTGTTGCGTATGCTGCAAAGATCATGAAAGAGCAGTTGACCATCTTTATCAATTTTGATGAGGAGTCAGAGCCTCAGTTGCTTGAGGAGTCTCAGGAAGAAAAAGACAAGGTCAATGAAAACCTCTATCGTACAGTTGAAGAGCTTGAACTTTCGGTTCGTTCAGCTAATTGCCTCAAGAACGCCGGTATTAAGCTGATCGGCGAACTGGTTTCCAAAACCGAGGCTGAGATGCTGAAAACTCAAAACTTCGGCCGCAAGTCTCTTAATGAAATCAAGGATATTTTAAACGACATGGGGCTTACATTTGGTATGAAAATCGATTCGTTCCCGGATCCTGAATTCATGCGCCGACTCCGTGGTGAGCAGAAAGAAGAAGAGTAGTTCTGATTAGTTTTATTTGTGTAAGAAAGGATCAGTGTTATGCGCCATGGTAAATCCGGTAGGAGATTGGGTAGAACCACCAGTCATCGTGAAGCGATGTTCAGGAATCTGGTGACCTCATTTCTGAATCATGAAAAAATCACTACAACAGACGCAAAGGCAAAAGAGATAAGATCCGTTGCTGAGAAGATGATAACACTCGGCAAACGCGGTGACCTCCATTCCCTGCGCCAGGCAGCCTCTTATATTCGTGAGAAATCTGTTGTCACCAAGCTGTTCAGCACGATTGCTCCGCGTTATAAAGACCGCGCTGGTGGATATACACGTATCGTCAAGCTCGGTGTTCGACAGGGCGATGCAGCACCTGTTTCGTTAATTGAGCTGGTCGAAGAAGAGATGAAGCCGCAGAAAGTCCGCAAACAACCTGCTGCGAAAGCTGTCGCCGTTAAAAGCGCTGCCGTAGTTGCCGCACCGGCTGCTGTAGTTGAGCCAGCGGCTGTTACAGAGTCGGCTGAGGTGAGTGAATCAAGCGCGGTTTAATCTGACCGGTTGTTTTTTTTGAAGAAATGGCAAGGGTATATCCTTTGCCATTTTTTTTGTGCTGTCGGCGAGTTGTTTGAAATCAGTCCGTTGCTGCATTGTTTTATGAAAAATCACAATCCTCAGACAATTATTTCTCTACATCTTATCTAAGCCCTGATGCAAAATTGCAACAATCAGATTTGCAACATGAAGTGCATATGCTATGATTCGTCGCTATGGATAACAACCTGACATCACATGAACGCAAAAAAAGAGTACGCGAGGGGGTAATAATTTTCCTCGCGTTAGTTCTGATCATATTTCTTACCAGAGCAGAGATTCGATTGACACAGTTGAGTGCAGATGCGCCCATGGGCAGCAACATTGCTATTTTCGGCGTTATAAATATTGTAATTCTTCTCGTTATATTGCTGGTATATCTTGTCTCGCGGAATGTCGTTAAGCTGTTCATGGAAAGCCGCACAAATCCCCTGGCAACAAGACTCCGCACTAAGCTGGTTCTTTCCTTTGTTGGTCTTTCGCTGGTCCCTACCATGCTTCTCTTCTTTGCTGCTGCCGGATTTATAAATAATACTGTTCATAACTGGTTCAACACACAGGTGGAAACATCTTTGAGTGAGTCGCTGGAAGTAGCACAGACCTATTACAAAAACTCAGCTTCAAACGCCCTGTATTATGGACGTCAGATCAGTGGGTTCATAAAGACACAGAAACTCTTGAATCAGGACAATCTGCCTCAGTTGAAGGAGTTGGTACGTCAAAAACAAAAAGAGTACAACCTTGGCGTTGTCGAAGTTTATTCAGCCCAGCGCGAGGAGTTGGTACAGGCCTCTAATCCCGAGGTACCAAAGGGTGAGTTCACTAATCCTGCATCGGAAGACATCAAGGTGGGATTGGCGGGGAGTGAATTGACCCGCATCAACCAGGCAGGCAAGGCCGACCTGATCCGAGGCATCGTTCCCGTCTACTCCACCTATAACCAGAAAGATGTCGTGGGTGTTGTGGTTGTCAACTACTATGTACCCTATTCTCTGGTTAACAAAATGAAGGAGATCACTGAATCCTACCACGAATTCCGCCAGCTCAAGATTCTCAAGAACCCCATTCGGACAGGATATATCATTACCCTGTTCCTGATAACGGTGGTCATCGTTTTCTTTGCGTACTGGATGGGAGTTTACCTCGCAAACAGCATGACTAAGCCGATCCAGGAGTTGGTGGAAGCAACCCGCGCTGTCGCTGATGGCAATCTTGATGCTCATATTGAAACATTCTCACGGGATGAGATCGGCATGCTGGTTCAGTCCTTCAACCGGATGACGGACGATCTGCGCTCAAAACAGCATGCTCTTAACGCCTCCAATGAAGAACTCTCACGAATCAACCAGGAGATAGAGCAACGGCGACGCTATATGGAGATTGTGCTTCGTAATGTTGCTGCCGGGGTAATATCAGTGGATAGGGACGGGGTCATTACAACCATCAATACCTCCGCCGAAAAACTGCTGCACATAAATACCGGCTCGGTTATGGGAAAAAACTTCCGTGATATTCTGAAAGAAACCCATCTCGATATTGTAAAGGAAAGTCTGAAAGACCTGGTTATAGCCAAACAGGACACGATCAACAGACACATAACGTTGGAAATAAATGGTACGCGCCTGTCTTTGCACCTGCATCTCACCATGCTCAGGGACGAGGGTGGTGATTTCATGGGTACCGTTTTGGTGCTGGATGATCTGACACAGGTTATGAAAGCCCAGCGGATGGCTGCCTGGCGAGAAGTCGCCAGGAGGATTGCACATGAGATCAAGAACCCGCTCACTCCGATCCAGCTTTCTGCCCAGCGTCTGCGCAAACGCTATCTTTCACGTTTTGGTGATGATGAAAAAGTCTTCGATGAATGCACTGAAATGATTATCAAATCGGTTGATGAGCTCAAGAACCTTGTCAACGAATTCTCAAATTTTGCACGGATGCCTGCCATCCAGCCGGAACTGAACGACTTGAACGGGATAATCCGGGAAACACTTACCCTCTATCAGGAGGCTCATCGCGGGGTAACGTTCGTCTTCACCCCGGATAACCAACTGCCGCAGCTTAAGATAGATAGGGATCAGATCAAACGGGTTGTGATCAACCTGCTGGAAAATGCCGTGGCAGCCATGGAAGAGAAAGGCTGTGTTGAGATTAGCAGCCATTATGATGCTGAGCTGAAGATGGCTGATTTCCGGGTCGCAGATGACGGCCCGGGAATCCCCCCCGGAGATCGTTCGCGTCTCTTCGAGCCATATTTCTCAACAAAAAAAACGGGTACCGGGCTTGGTCTGGCAATTGTTAACAGTGTTATCACCGATCATGGCGGTTTTGTAAGGGTCAGGAGTAACGTGCCGCAAGGGGCTTGTTTTGTGGTGGAACTGCCGGTGGGTTAGTGACAGATTTTATTGGATCTCACAATAGATTCAATGGATAGTAAGGGGTGACGTGTGTCAAAAACAATACTTGTTGTGGATGACGAAAAGGATATCAGAATTTCTCTGACCGGTATCCTCGAGGACGAAGGTTATCAGGTTGTGACTGCAGCCAGCGGTGTCGAGGCTTTGGAAAAACTCCGCGAAGACCTTCCGGATCTTGTGCTTCTTGATATCTGGATGCCTGGAATGGATGGCCTTCAGGCGTTGGAAAAAATTAAGAGCCTGCTGCCTCACATTACGGTCATCATGATCTCCGGGCATGGAACCATTGAAACCGCTGTGCGGGCAACAAAGCTGGGAGCCTTCGATTTTATTGAAAAGCCGCTCTCTCTGGATAAGGTTCTTATAGCGGTGACCAATGCATTGCGGATGAAGGATCTTTATACAGAAAATGAAGAGCTCAAGCGTGTAGCGGGCAATGAACACGAATTGATCGGTGATACAGCGGTTATGGCCGCATTGCGCGAGCAGATAATGCGTGTAGCGCCAACGAATGCTTCGGTGCTGGTAAACGGTGCAAATGGAACCGGTAAGGAACTGGTGGCCCGCTCAATCCATTATTACAGCCAGCGGCATGACAAGTCATTTGTTGCCATTAACTGCGCCGCAATTCCGGAAGAATTGATCGAGAGTGAACTGTTTGGCTATGAAAAGGGCGCTTTTACCGGAGCGCTTGCCCAGAGAAAGGGTAAATTCGATCTTGCCGATGGTGGAACCCTCTTCCTTGATGAAATTGGTGACATGTCTCTCAAGACTCAGGCAAAGGTGTTGCGTATCCTTCAGGAACGATGCTTTGAAAGGGTTGGAGGGACCCGCCTGGTAACGGTCGATGTGAGAATCATTGCTGCAACCAACAAGAATCTTGATGAAGAAATCCGTCTGGGACGTTTCCGTGAGGATCTCTACTATCGGTTGAATGTGGTTCCATTCAGGGTGCCGACATTACGGGAGCGGGCTGACGATATTCCGATGCTGGTACAGCACTTTATTAATCTGTTTTATCGGAAAGAGGGGCGAGAACCGAAGCAGTTAGTCCCGGAAGCCCTTTCGGCTCTCCAGCAGTATCACTGGCCCGGTAATGTCAGAGAGTTAAAGAATATCATCGAGAGAATCCTGATCATGACACCCGGCCGCACCATCACCTGCAATGATATTCCCGACCTGAGCGGGGGGCATGCAGAGCCTCTGTTGCCGGGCATATCGATTGAGGGAGCTCTGGCTATGTCGACTCTCCGGGAGGCCCGTGAGGAATTTGAACGTGAATTCCTTGTACAGAAGCTTGTGGAAAACGACTGGAATATCTCGCGTACCGCTGAGATAATCGAGCTGGAGCGAAGCAACCTGCATCGCAAGATAAAAAGCTATGGGATTGACGTTCGAAAGTAGCAGTACCGGAGTGGATGCAAAGGCTGATATCATTGCCTCAAGACGTACGGATGTTTCTGTCCCGTTTTATCACTGAATAGCATGGAGTTATCTGCCGTTATGAAGAGACCTGCTTCTAAAATCATGATCAGCGCCGTCCTGGCCGGCATCATCATCTGCCTGGCGATGATCCTGGTCATCCGCTGGAAACCACAGAAACGACACCCTGATGCCTCCTACATCTCACTTCTGCGTGAAGCGTACGATGCCGTGAACACATCGTATGTAGAAAAACCGGACAGTAAAAAACTGGTCCAGAGCATGGTCAACGGGATGATGGCTTCTCTGGACCCGCACAGTGCATATCTGCCGCCTGAGCCATACAAGGAGATGGAGGTCCAGATGTCGGGGGCCTTCGGAGGCGTGGGTATTGAACTGGGAATGAAGGAGGGGCGTTTGACGGTGATTGCCCCCATAGATGATACGCCAGCATTCAGGGCAGGTATCCATGCCAATGACCATATCTGGAAAATTGATGGAACTGCAACCCGGGACATGAACATTACAGCGGCCGTGAAGCGCATGCGGGGAGAAAAAGGGACACCCGTCACACTGACAATCCTTCGAGGAGACTCTTCCAATCCGCTGATATTCAGCCTGATTCGCGACATCATAAAGATAAAGAGCCTTAAATCACGTTTATTGGATCAGGGCTATGGTTTCATTAGAATCTCTCAGTTTCAGGAGCGAACCGGCAGTGAATTCAGGCAGGCTCTTCAGGATCTGCATGCAGCCAGTGGCGGATTACTTAAAGGACTGGTGATAGATCTCCGCTACAACCCCGGCGGTGTGCTCGGGCCATCGATTGAGGTTGCCAACTGTTTTATCGGTGATGACATCAACAACACCCTGATTGTTTCCACCAAGGGCAGGCTTCCAGAATCCAACCGCGCTTTCAATGCTACCCTGGGTACCAAGGAACCTCGCTATCCGATTGTTGTCCTGATCAACGGCGGCAGTGCCAGTGCTTCTGAGATCGTGGCCGGCGCTCTCCAGGATCACAAGCGTGCGATCATTATGGGGAAGCAGAGTTTTGGCAAGGGGTCTGTGCAAAGCATCTTTCCAATGCGCGGAAATGCTGCTCTCAAGTTGACGACTGCCCGCTATTATACTCCCAGCGGGCGCTCGATCCAGGCCAAAGGGATTGTCCCGGATATTTTTGTAGACAGTGTCAAGCCTGTGTCAGTAAAAGGCGGAGGTGAAGGCGGCATGAAGGAGAAAGATCTTGATAACCGGTTGGCACCGGAAGGGAGCAAAGAAGCTTCAAAGCCAGCAATTTTGGTTGCACCGGTTACGCCATCTCCTCACGGAACGGGTGCTGATGCCGATCTGGCCAAGGATTTCCAGCTCCAACGGGCCCTGGAGCTTCTACGCTCACTGGATACGATCAAAGAACAGGGCTTCAGTCTCAGATAGGATGTTCAGTTCAGTCCTCGATTGCGGAAGACTCGCATCAGCAGAACACCGAGGATCGACAGGCAGAGCCCCACACAGAGTAGCAGGTAACCGATGGCCCGTCCCTCGCCCCATCCCCACAGATCCTTGTTTTTCATGAGAAATATCAGGGCCAGGCCGCCAAAGGTGCCGATGCCGCCGATGATATATACTGCAAAGGCAATAACCGCCAAGCCGATTCCCTGTTTTTTCACGATCGGATTCCTCTCTCAGGCTTTTCTGTCGTTCAGGAGTTCCTGCAATTTAGCTGCGATATCTGCTTCCCGCATCAGAGTCTCGCCGATCAGGAAGGCCTTGGCGCCATCAGCCCTCAGGCGCTCGACGTCCCCGCGGCTGTTTATGCCGCTCTCGGTGACCAGAAGGCGATCCGGCGGCAGCATGCGAGCGAGCCGGCCCGTCGTGCCGAGATCGGTCTCAAACGTCCTCAGGTTGCGGTTGTTCACGCCGATCAGTGCGCACTCAGTCTGAAGCGCTGCCTCCATCTCCCGTTCATCGTGTACCTCCAGCAGAACATCCAGATGAATTTCCCGTGCAAGTGCCTGAAACTCAATTAACTGATGCAGATCGAGCATGGCAGCGATCAGCAGGATTGCGTCGGCACCCGCTGCGCGGGCTTCAAATATCTGATAGGGATCGCAGACGAAATCCTTACGCAACAGCGGCAGTGAGACCGCTTCGCGAATCAGAGCAAGGTAGCGCAGGTGTCCCAGGAAGAACTTCTCGTCAGTCAGTACCGACAGACAGGTGGCGCCATTGTTTTGATAGATTTCGGCGATCTCCAGCGGATCGAAATCAGCCCGGATGACCCCCCGGCTGGGGGAACCCTTCTTGATCTCGGCGATGATAGCAGTCCAGTCTGAGGAAACAGCCTCGCGTAGATGCCGCTCAAAACCGCGCGGAACATCCTCCAGATCACCTATACGTGTCTTCAGTTCGCTGATCGAGACGGATGTTCTGGCTGCAGCCACCTCTTCACGCTTATGTGCTACAATTCTTTTTAGAATATCGGGAATCTCTGTGGTCATATGCGGTTTCTTTCGTGTGATGATGTAATCTGACTCTGAATGACAAGCAGTCGCCACGCATGGGGTTAGCCTCTATATCTGATTGGTCAACACTGCCAGCTTCTCCATCTGCTTCATTGCCCGGCCGGAATCGATGGCTTCAGCAGCCAGAGCCATACCCTCGGCCGGAGTGGCAATCTTTCCGGCGGCTATCAGGGCATAGGCCGCGTTCAATAGAACGATATCCCGGCGTGGTCCCATCTCGCCGGCCAGTACCGACTTGACGATTTCGGCATTTGCAACCGCGTCCCCCCCTTTGAGCGCCTGCATTGAACAGCGTGAGAGGCCGAACTGTTCCGGTGATACGCTACTCAGGGTGACGCCCACCGGAGTTACTTCAGCCACCAGGGTCTCTCCGGTCATGGTCATCTCATCCATGCCGTCCGAACCATGTACCACGAAACCATGTCTGCAACCCAGCTTGTGCAGCACGCCGGCAAGTTTTTCCACCAACTCGGCGCGGTAGACTCCCATGACCTGGCAGTCGGCCCCGGCCGGGTTGGTCAATGGCCCCAGAATGTTGAAGATGGTGCGGATGCCGATCTCGCGGCGCGGTCCAATGGCGTGTTTCATGGCACCGTGCAGGGCAGGGGCAAAGAGGAAGCCGATGCCGATTTCGCTAATGCACTTCTCTACCGTTTCAGGTGTCACATCCAGGTTGATGCCCAGCTTCTCCAGTACATCGGCGCTGCCGCAGGCAGACGATACGGAACGATTGCCGTGCTTGGCGACCTTGACGCCGCAGGCTGAGACAACGAAAGATACCGTGGTGGATATGTTAAAAGTGTTGGTGCCGTCACCACCGGTGCCGACCACGTCCAGAATGGTCTCCTGATCGATGTTGATATCGTCACGGTCAATGTCAACAACTCCTTTGCCGACACGGACAGGTGTGGCACGTTCACGCATGACCCGCGCCGCGCCGGTAATCTCCTCGACAGTTTCGCCTTTCATGCGCAAGGCGGTGATAAAAGCGCCGATCTGAGCCGGAGTACATTCCCCCGACATGACCTGGTTCATAACCTCGATCATCTCGCCTTCGGTCAGGTTCTCGCGCTCTACGACTTTCGCAATCGCTTTTCTGATCATGCTTCGGACTCCTTGAATTGATAAAAAAATGGGGATGCGTGAACATCCCCATGCGAGTTGTTATAAGTTTTGCTGAACTGCCTGCTACCGGCCTTCCTTGATCTGGCGAATGGCTTCTTTGATGAGCACCTCGGCCAGATCGGGTACGACCTCCCAGACGATCCGCTCGATAACGTCTTTCGAAGCTGCAGCCAGAGCTTCTCTCAGCTGATCCTCGGTCAGTGCTGCCGGTGCTGCTGCCACAGCCGGCGCAATTGCCGGTGCTGCTGCAACTTGTTCTTCAACCGGTTCCGGGGTTGTGGCAGAAGCAATTTCAACGAAATCAGCCTGCGAGGAGGCGGCTGCTCCAAAGTCGGTATCCCCGAACATACTTTCTTCTACGGTGGGCTCAGACACTGCAACGGCAGGTTCAGGTACCTCAACAGCGGGCGTTTCCGTCTCCTGTAGAGCCGACTCATCCTCGAATTCAAAGGTCTCTTCCTCAACCGGAATCCACTGGGAACCTGTGCTTTCTTCAACAGGAACAGCCTCTTCTGCCGGTGCTGCAATCTGGGTCTCCGGCTCTTCAACCACGCTGAAGATATCGGATTCTTCATCCAAGGCCGGTATGGCCTGCGGTGTTTCTTCAACAGGAGCCTGCTCTTCAGGTGCAGTAAAGGCACCCCAGATATCGTTGTCAGCTACCGTTTCTTCAGCGACCTCCGGGACGAGCGGCGGGACAAACGCTTCTGGTTCCGGAACAGGTTCAACAGCAGCAGGTGCTGCGCTCCGGGAGGAACCCATTTCCATAAGTTCCTTGACTTTATTCACGATCTGCTGTGACTCGAATGGCTTGGCCAGGAAGTCGTCGGCACCACAGCTTTTTGCCTTGTCTTCATCGAACGGTTCGAAGGAACCGGTCAACAGGAGGATTGGTTTGGTCGAAATTGCGGGAGTCGCACGCACCGCCTCGCAGACCTCGTAACCTGACATGCCGGGCATCAGGGCATCGATAAGCAGGACATCAGGGTTGATCTCCCGAGCCTTTTCGACGGCAGCCTTGCCATTGTCCACCACGGTTAGGGAGTACTCTTCACCCCCGAAAATGATGCCGACCACCTTTTGGATGGTGATGCTGTCATCGGCAAGGAGAATCTTGATGCTCATGTGTCCCTCCTAAACAGGTTCAAAATGGCACGTAAAAAAAGCTCGAAAAAACTACCATACCGCTCATAACGTGTCAAGTTTTAAGCGGTTGAGGGTTGTTACATATTTTCTGGGACAATGGCCGGATTGCCGCGGCGTGCAAAAACTGATGCGGCAATCGACGAGATATCACTGCGAAGCCTGTTGATCTGACGTGGGTCACGGTAGTTAAACCGCACAGTTAGAAGGATAACGAACAGGTCCCGTTCCGGATCGATCCAGATGGAAGAACCGCTGTAACCGGTATGGCCGAATGACGTCTCCGAAAAAAAACTGCCGCGCGGTGAAGAGTAGGGCGAGTAGATATCCCATCCCAGTCCGCGAACCACACTGCCGTTGCTGTAAAAGTAGGGTGCGGTCATCTGTTCAAGTACCCGTTTGCTCAGCACCTGAATTCCGTGCAGTCTGCCGTTATTGAGGATCATCTGGGCGAAGCGGGATAAATCCGAGGCGCTGCTGAAAAGGCCGGCGTGCCCAGAGATTCCGCCCAGATGCCGGGCATTCTCATCCTGCACGACCCCGGTGATGAGTTCGTTTGCGGTCCCGAGCGTCGGTGCGATACTGCCGACCAGCTCACGTGGCGGAAGAAACATGGTGTCCCCCATGCCGAGCGGCCCGTACAGGTGCTCACGGCAGTAACGATCGAGGGACAAGCCTGAAGCACGATTGACAAGTTCTGACAGAAGAATGAAATTGATATCGGCGTAGAGGAAACGCCCGCCGGGCAGTCTTCCGTTCTTTTGAAGAGCTATCCTGTTGATTGCCGTTTTGAGCGGTTCGACGGAGCTGATGGCGATGTCATTGAGCCCGGAGGTGTGGGTAAGCAGGTTGAGAATGGTGACATCTTCCAGGCCGGTTCCTTCGAATTCGGGAAACCAGCGGGTAAGGGGCGCAAGCAGGTTGATGCGCCCCTCTTCAAGAAGCTTCATTATAGCCGGTGCTGTAGCAACCACCTTGGTGAGTGAGGCGATGTCGAATATCGTCCGCTCATTGAGTGCTGAAGCGTCTGTCGAAAATCCGATGTTTCCGCGCGACGCGGTGTAGGTAACCCCAGAGCGATTTCCGACAAGGACGACGCCGCCTCCGATGAATCCCTGAGACACAGCCCGTTCCAGCATGTAATCAATGGTTGCAGCTCTGCCCGCATCCAGCAGTTCATCTGCAGCCAAAAGCGGCGATGCGCAGAAAAACAGACTGGTTATGAAAAGGACGCAGGCGAAACGCATCCTATGAGCACTTGCGGCAAGGCTGACGGGCGCACGGGTGATTGAGTCTGTGAGTCGTCGGCATGGGGGGGGGGAGAGCATCATAACCATAAAGTTGCGCGTCAAGTCCGGTAATCCGCATTGATGGTTACATATTCATGTGACAGATCGGACGTATATACCGTTGCAGTACCGTTTCCAAGGCCAATATCTACGCAGACGGTAAACTCGTTCATTTTCAGAATCTCCGTGCCGCGTGCCTCTGAATCTCCACCGGCAAAGATTCCATTTTTTGCCATGCAGACGTCATTGAAGCTCAGAGATAGACGGGACTGGTCAACAGCCGCGCCCGAGTAGCCAACGGCGGCAAAGATACGCCCCCAGTTGGCATCCTGGCCGAAGAAGGCGGTCTTGACCAGACTGGAATTGGCGATGGCCAGTGCTGCCCGCTTGGCATCGGCATTGTGTAAGGCACCGGTTACCCGCACCTCAACAAATTTGGTGGCGCCTTCGCCGTCCTTCACAATCTGTTTTGCCAGGGATAGCAGCACATCGTGCAGCAGTTTTTCGAATACAGCAGACTCAGGAGAGCCGGCCGTTATGGGTGAATTACCGGCCATGCCGTTGACCATGATCAGGCAGGTATCGTTTGTCGACATATCGCCGTCAACGGTGATCGAATTGAAGGACGATTCGACCACGCTGCGGAACGATGTCTCCAAAAATCCCGCTTCTACAGCAGCGTCGCTGATAATGAACGAGAGCATGGTGGCCATATTGGGCATGATCATGCCGGCGCCTTTGGCTATTCCGGCGACCGTGTAGCTGATGCCGCCTGCCTGGCCGGTTCTGGCCTCCATCTTGGGAAATGTGTCGGTAGTCATGATGGCCTCGGCGATATCATCCAGTGTGCCGGAAGACAGTCCTTCGACCAAAGCCGGCATGGCGCTTTTGATACGTTCGACAGGCATCTGCACACCGATCACGCCGGTGGATGAAACCTGTACGGCTTCATCGGCGATGCCCAGGCACTCCGCCACCAGATGAGAGGTTTCGCGAGCCACCACCATGCCATTATTTCCGGTACACGCATTGGCATTACCGCTGTTGACAAGCAGGGCCTGTGCACCGCCTGAGGCGATCCGTTCCATCGAGAGCAGCACCGGGGCCGCCTTGACCGCATTGACCGTGAATACGGCACAGGCTTGAGCCGGAACTTCCGAGAAAATCAGCGCCAGGTCTTTGCGGCCCGGCTTTTTGATGGCCGCCTCGACGGCAGAGAACTGAAAGCCTTTGATGTCCATATCTGAAACCTCGTAAAAGCATTACCACGGAGAGCACGGAGAAAGAACAGGAGGTACACGGAGGAAAATCCAAAGAAATTTTTCTGTACGCGAGTACTTTGAATTCACAAAGAAATCAATCTGGAATTTTGATGATTAATTATACCGTGGTTTTCCTCTGTTTACCTTCGTGCCCTCCGTGGTTAAAGCTTTTGACTTAGAGTTATTTATCTTATTTTCCGCAGCATTTCTTGTATTTTTTCCCGCTCCCGCAGGGACAGGCGTCGTTGCGACCGGCCACCTTCTGGCTCTTTGCAGGTTCCTGATGGCGATCCTCATCTCCGGTGAGGTTGAAGATTAGTTTCTTGCTGCTCTGTTGCTGCTGTTCCTCCATTTCCTCGACATCATCGGGGTTTTCAACCCGGACCCAGTAGATGCGCTCCACCACTTCCTCACGGATGCGGATGATCATCTCCATGAAGCAGTTGTAGGCCTCTTTCTTGTACTCCTGTTTGGGGTCCTTCTGGCCGTAGCCGCGCAGGCCGATGCCTTCCTTGAGATGGTCGATGTTCAGCAGGTGGTCTTTCCAGTGGGTGTCGATGGCCTGAAGCATCATGACCTTGATCAGGTGGTCCATCAATTCATCGCCCATCTCCTTGACCCTGCCCTCGAAGATGTTATGGGCCTGTTCCTTGAGGGTGTCCCTGAAGTTGGTCGGATTAAGGCGCCCCATGGCCTCCTGTGGAAGGTCCAGTTGCAGGTTGAAGCATTTGAACACGATATCGCTGATGCTCTGCCAGTCCCATTCGCTGGCGGGTGTTTTTTCGATGGCATAGCTGCCGACGATCTCCTCGATGGTCTCGTCCAGCATCTCCAGGAAGCTCTCGCGAATCTCCTGTCCGGCCAGGATCTCCCGGCGCTGGGTGTAGATGACCTCGCGCTGCTTATTCATGACATCGTCGTACTCGATCAGGTGCTTGCGAATGTCGAAGTTGTGGGCCTCGACCTTCTTCTGGGCATTTTCGATGGAACGGGTGATCATGCCGTGGGTGATGGCCTCTCCCTCCTCGATCTTGAGCAGGTCCATGATCTTGGCCACCCGCTCCGAACCGAAGATGCGCAGCAGATCGTCCTGCAGTGACAGGTAGAACTTGGATGAGCCTGGATCGCCCTGGCGACCCGATCGTCCGCGCAGCTGGTTGTCGATACGGCGTGATTCATGGCGTTCCGTGCCCAGGATGTGCAGGCCGCCCAGCTTGATGACCGCGTCGTGCTCGGCAGCACATTCAGCAATAGATTTTTCGAGAACCGCCTGATACTCCTCGTCGGTCGCCTCGGGGTTTGCCTTGCGCCACTGCTTGGCCAGGGCTTCTCCGTTGCCGCCAAGCAGGATGTCGGTACCACGGCCGGCCATGTTGGTGGCGATGGTGATAGCCTTGAGGCGACCGGCCTGTGATACGATTTCGGCCTCTTTTTCGTGCTGTTTGGCGTTGAGCACGGTGTGGGGAACCCCCTGTTTCTTCAGCAGCTCCGAGAGCACTTCGGATTTCTCGATGGAGATCGTGCCCACCAGGCAGGGTTGGCCGACGGCATAGTGCTCCTTGATATCCTCGATGACGGCATTGAACTTTTCCATCTCGGTCTTGTAGATCACGTCCGGGAAGTCCGGGCGCAGCAGCGGGCGGTTGGTGGGTATGACCATGACATTCAGTTTGTAAATTTTGTGAAACTCTTCGGCCTCGGTGTCGGCCGTCCCGGTCATGCCGGAGAGCTTTGCGTACATGCGGAAATAGTTCTGGAAGGTGATCGTCGCCAGAGTCTGGTTCTCGTTCTCGATCGTGACCCCCTCCTTGGCTTCAATGGCCTGGTGCAGTCCGTCAGACCAGCGTCGTCCAGGCATGAGGCGGCCGGTGAATTCATCGACGATCATGACCTCGCCGTCCTTCACCACGTAGTCCACGTCGCGCTTGTACATGGCATGCGCCCGAAGGGCCTGCTGCGTGTGGTGCAGAAACTCGATGTTGCGCGGGTCGTACAGGTTGTCGACTTTGAGCAGTTTCTCCACCTTGAGAACCCCCTGCTCGGTCAAGTTTGCACTCTTCGCCTTTTCATCGATGGTATAGTCACCGCTGTAGGCCTTGCGTTTGCCGGAGAGGGTGTTTGCCTCCACGTCATAGGCCTCACCCCGCACCAGCTGAGGAATTATGCGGTCGATGATGTAGTATTTGTCGGTTGAATCCTCGGTCGGTCCCGAGATGATCAGTGGCGTCCGGGCCTCGTCGATCAGGATCGAGTCGACCTCGTCCACGATGGCATAGTTGAATCCGCGCTGGACGTAATCATCAAGGGAAAATTTCATGTTGTCGCGCAGGTAATCGAAGCCGAATTCGTTGTTGGTGCCGTAGGTAATGTCGGCAGCGTAATTGATACGGCGCTGGTCATCTTCGATTCCGTGGACTATCACCCCGACCGTCAATCCCAGAAAACCATAGAGCCTTCCCATCCATTCTGAGTCGCGCCGTGCCAGGTAATCATTGACCGTAACAACGTGGACCCCTTTGCCGCTGATGGCATTCAGATAGGCCGCCAGGGTGGCAACCAGGGTCTTGCCTTCACCGGTCTTCATCTCCGCGATCTTGCCGGAATGCAGCACCATGCCGCCAATAAGCTGAACGTCGAAATGGCGCATGCCCAGTACACGCTTGCCGGCTTCACGACAGACGGCGAAGGCCTCCGGCAGCAGAGCATCCAGGGATTCCCCCTTGGCATGGCGCTCCTTGAATTCGGAGGTTTTGCCGCGAAGCTGGTCATCGGTAAGCGAGGCGAGTGACGGCTCCATCGCGTTGATCTTAGTAACAATCGGCCAGAGTCTCTTGAGCTCGCGCTCATTTTTGCTGCCGATTAATTTCTTGATAATGGAACTGAACATGCACTTCTCCAGGTTGAAATATAATATCAAAATAGCTTGTAAATTTAGCACAAGTCAGGCTGCTACTCAATAGAAAAGGGGATACGGTTTTCGTGATTGACCGTACGGATCTGATACGCATCTTTGATGCTTTTACACTCCGACGGCTTGCATTCGGGGTATTCGGGGGTATATTTCTGTAGCAGGCCAATCATATATGCGAGGAGTCTCACCTTGTCATTGATCATAACCAACCACACCGACAATATCGGCACCATCATCCTCAACCATCCCGAAACCCGCAACAGCCTCTCAAACCGGTTATTGAACGATTTGATCGAGGCGCTGGAGTTTTTCGAAAAGCGCAAGGCGCGTGCGGTTATCATCCGTGCTGTAGCGGGCGTCCATGTCTGGTCGTCGGGATTTGATATCACGGAACTCCCGGTTCCGGGCCGTGATCCGCTTTCTTACAATGACCCCCTGGAACAGGCCTTGCGGGCGATCCAGCTCTTCCCGGCGCCGGTGATTGCCATGATTGAGGGGAGTGTCTGGGGAGGCGCCTGTGACCTCTCTTTTATCTGCGATATCGCCATCGGCTGCCCAACGGCCGCCTTTGCCATAACCCCGGCCAAGATCGGTGTTCCTTATAATTCCACCGGAATCCTGCATTTCATCAATGTAGTCGGGCCGCGCATGACCCGCGAAATGTTTTTTACCGCCAGGCCGATCGCTGCTGAGCGTGCCATGCAGCTCGGCATACTCAATCACCTGGTACCGACCGAAGAGCTGGAGGCATTCAGTTATGCCATGGCCTCCCAAATCGCAGAAAACTCACCCCTGGCCATAGCGGTCATCAAGGAACAGCTCCGACTGCTGGGCAATTCCCACCCATTGAGCCCGGAGACTTTTGAGCGTATTCAGGGCCTGCGACGTAAGGCCTACGACAGCGCCGACTATCTGGAAGGGAAACAGGCGTTTCTGGAGAAGAGAAAACCGGTTTTCAAGGGGGAGTAAGATTAGGTCAAAACAGAGGCGGTTAACCACGAAGGGCACGAAGATACACCAGGAAAATAAATTTAAATTTTCAGAAGCCGGAAAACGGTTTTAGCGGTTTTGCTGTGTGATTGATTACAAACTTTTTATTCGTGGTACTTCGTACCTTCGAGGTTCCTGAGTTTTTAGACGTGATTGCGCAGCATCAGTTCCGCCGGATGCGGCGCGAGATAGATCTGCTGCATCAGGTAGGCCTGGCGGTATTTCTTCACATAGTGCTTGAGCAGTGTCAGCGGCACCAGCAGCGGCACCAGCTGGTCGTGATACTGGGCAATGGTCTCCAGCAGCTCAGACTTCTCGTCGTGGCTCAGCTCTTTCTTGAAATAACCCATGATGTGCATCAGTACGTTGGTGTTCTTCTTTGCAGTCGCGTGCAGCGCCAACCCCTTCATCAGCAGTTCCTCGTAGCGCTGGAACAAAATTTCCCTTTTCATTTCACTGCCGTGCGCAACCAGTGCCCCCATCTCGCGGTAGATCTGCGTGCTGTGGGACATCACCAACAGCTTGTGGCGGGTATGGAATTCCATCAGACCGCCCAGGCCGGGTCTGGCCAGCAGGAAATCCTTCCAGCGGCGGTAGCAGAAGACCCGCTCAATAAAATTTTCGCGGATCGCCGGGTCGTTGAGGCGCCCCTCCTCCTCCATCGGCAGCAGGGGAAAGTGACGGGCTACAGAGGCGGCGAACAGTCCGCTCCCGCTCTTGACGGGTATCCCGCTGGCCCCGTAGACCTTGACCCGGAAGAGGCCCGAACTGGGAGAATCCTTCTTGAAGATGAACCCGCACAGGTCGGCACTCTCCAGTTCACGCACCTTGCCGTTACAGAAGGCCAGCATCTGGTCGGTCTTGTCGATGCGGCTCTGTCGTGTCATCAGGTGTGGCTGGTCCGGATCCCCCTCCAGTCGCATGGCCTCCCGCGGGACCGGCAGGCCACAGCCGACCTCGGGACAGACCGGCAGGAAACTGAAAAACCTGCCCAGTGTGTCGGTGATGTAACGGTCATGCTTATGGCCGCCGTCGTAGCGCACATGCTCTCCCAGCAGGCAGGAACTGACGCCGACCCTGATCGAGGTTTCGCAAGCAGCCGACATTGGCGCGTCCTTCTTATTGAGCTGTTTCATGGATGAAGGGCTTTGTATACGGGGTTGGCGAGTATCTCAGCAGTCACAAAATCCGCTACGGTGTGGGCAATCCTTGACGGTGTGAGTCGCTCGTTATTGAAGAGCATGTCATACAGCGCTGGATCATGGGCGTCCTGATTGAGAAAATCACGGTGAAAGTTGTCACGCTGTTTCTGCTTTTTAGCGATAAGTTTCTCCGCTTCTTCAGGCTCGATGTTCAGTCTGCGCACGATGGTGCGGATCTTGAACTCCATAGAGCCGTAGAGCCTGAAGTGGTAGGAATTGTCGATGTGCCGGGTAATAATGCTGCCGCCCAGGTCGACGATGATGACATTGCCCTGTTCCGCCAGAGAAACCACATGGCGGCAGAGCAGGCGGAAATATTCCTGATCGCTTTTCCAGCGCGGAGAAAATGTCGCCAGCACTTCGTCCAGGATATGGTTCTTCTCTCCCAGGTGCTGAAGGATATCCTCAGAGATGTTATGCCGCTGTGCCACCACTTCCAGTATGGCCTTGTCAATCAGCACCCATTCATCGCCGGTTCTCTGCATCATCAGTTCGCGCAGAAGCTCCGCCACAGGATACCCTTCGCAGCCGAAATCCCGGGAAAAAGTCAGACAGGGTCGGGGCTTCGGTTTGCGGTGTTGCTGTGCAGCCTTTTCTTTCTGACGACGGTTATACTCCTCAAGTGACCCGATTCTCAAATCTACCGAAGGTATCAAAAGATTATCCGGCATACGGCCCCCCTGCGTTCAGTAATCTGTCAGTTCTTATCTGTCGTCATGCAGTCTCTATTTTTCTTTCCGCGGGACTACGACGATACCTGACTCCGTTATGGTATAGCCCATGGCGAGGTCGGACTCCCGGTCATAACCGATAGTCGATCCGTCGGCAATCACCACGTTCTTGTCGATGATCGCTTTCCTGATTTTTACATGCCGGCCGACATGGACGTTTTCGAAGAGGATCGAGTCCTCAATCTGGCTGTAGCTGTTGACCTTGCACAGGGGGCCGAGGATTGATCGCCGCACGGTGCTGCCGCTTGTGATGCAGCCTGCACAGACGTAGGAGTCGATGTTTACACCGCGGCGGCTGTCATCATCGAACACGGTCTTTGCCGGCGGCAGGTTACCCTGGTTGGTCAGGATCGGCCACTTGTAGTTGTAGAGATTGAGTTGCGGAGAAACATGGATCAGATCCATGTTGGCTTCATAATAGGAGTCCAGGGTTCCTACGTCCTTCCAGTAGCCCCGTTCTTCGGCCTTCATGCCGGGGATCACGTTATCGTTGAAGTTGTAGGCAAAGATCCGGTCGCCGCTTTCCAGCATCATCGGGATGACGTGCTTGCCGAAATCCAGATCCTCGTGCAGTTTCTTACCTTCCTGCAATACCTCGATCAGTTTTTTTGTCGAGAAGATGTAGTTTCCCATGGAAGCGAAGCAGGTCTCCCGGCCCGGTATGGTCTCCGGTACTTCTGGTTTTTCATTAAAGGCGGTCACCCGGGAGTCGTCATCCACCGAGAGGACCCCGAAGCGGGTGGCATCTGCCCGGGGCACCTCCAAGGCGGCGATGGTGATGTCGGCCCGGTTCATGCGGTGGTAGTTGATCATCTGGGTTATATCCATCTTGTAGATGTGATCGCCGCCGAAGATCGCCACATAATCGGCATCCGAGGATTCCACAAAGCGCAGGTACTGGATGATGGCGTCGGCGGTACCCCTGAACCACTCCTCGCTCTCGCTGCTGGTCTCCGGGGAGATGGCCACATAGAATTCGCCCAGACCGGTCCACTTGCCCCATGACTCACGGATGTGCTTGTTGAGGGAGTAGGCCCGGTACTGGGTCAGGATGTAGACTTTCTTGATGCCGGAATTGAACAGGTTGGAGAGGACGAAATCGATGATCTTGTATTTTCCGCCAAAGGCGACGCTCGGCTTGGCCCGGCGCTCGGTCAAAGGGCTGAGGCGCTCCCCCTTACCGCCGGCCAGCACCATTGCAATCGTGTTTCTGCCTACATTGTCCATGGAATACATCTGTCGTACCTCCCCGATAATTCAGCATGTCGATGCTTAATATATTAGTACATGCATCAAAATTTACAAGTGATTCAAGCATCCTCGAAAATCCGGTCTGTGCCCATTGATTCCATTCAATTAAAATATCGCGACAAACAGTATCACAACCTGCTATAAATGCAAGCCAAGAGAGGCTTTACCGCCAGTGGGGGTCATTTGTTCTGACCGGGACAGGGGGGTCCGTGCTGGATAAAATCGCACAATTACTGCGTCGCTATATGATGAGGATCGTCCTGGGACTGTTCCTCACCTCCTTGTTCGTCCTTAATGCCTCCAATGTAATCGATCTGAAGTTTACGAATCAGCTTGAAGCACTCCTGTTCGATCTTCGTATCAATCTCTCCATAAAGGGTACCATCGACAGCCGGATCGTCATTGTGGATATCGATGAGAAGAGCCTTGCAGCCGAGGGGAGATGGCCCTGGAGCAGAAACCGTCTGGCGCATATGATGGATCGCCTGTTCAACGAGTATGGTGTTGCCATAGTCGGGTTTGATGTCATCTTTGCAGAAAAGGATGAAAGTTCCGGGCTGAGAGTGCTTGAACGGCTCGGAAAAGAGGTCCTGAGAGGCGATGAGCAGTTCAACCGATCGCTGGGAAAGCTACGTGAAAAACTTGATTATGATGCTATCTTCGCCCGCAGCCTTAAGGAGCGCCAGGTAGTCCTTGGATACTATTTCACCGATTTTGAAGGGGACAAGGTACGAACCAACGGAGAACTCCCCCCCCCCGTATTTACCTCAGCGGACATGGCCGGTGCCCGGTCATCTTTCGTGAAGATGACCGGTTACGGTGCAAATCTGCCGGAGCTTCAGCAGATGGTACCATGTGCGGGACATTTCAACCCGTTTGTCGATCCGGATGGTGTCTGTCGCAGGATCCCGGCTTTGGTGGAATACAAGGGGGCCTTCTATGAGTCGCTTTCGATAGCGGTCGTGCGAACGCTGCTTGGTTCACCCCCGTTAACGGCCGGTTTTCCCGACGGGAGGAAACAGGGGGATTATCGCAAGATTGAGTGGCTCGGCATAAGTGACCTGAAGATCCCCGTTGATGAGCAGGTAACGGCCCTGGTGCCGTACCGGGGGCAGCGCAACAGTTTCAGATACGTTTCGGCAACTGATGTTATCAACGGCCGCGTAGAAAAAGACCAGCTCGAAGGTGCCATTGTGCTGGTAGGCACCACAGCACAGGGTCTGATGGATATGCGCTCCACACCGGTGGGAGCCGTCTACCCCGGGGTTGAGATTCATGCCAACATGATTGCCGGCATCCTCGATCAGAACATCAAACACAGCCCCGCCTATGTCGTGGGTGCAGAGGTGCTTACCATTCTGGTCAGCGGTCTGCTTCTCTCATTCCTGCTGCCGATACTCTCTCCATTCAGGTCGATTTTCTTTACCATCTTCATGCTGACAGCCATCTGCATACTCAATTTTGCTGCCTGGCAGGAAAACCTGGTACTTCCGCTTGCCGGTTCTCTTGCTCTCCCGGTCATCCTGTTTGTGGTAAGTATGTCGTATGGCTTCCTGCTGGAGGCCCGTTCAAAACACCAGATCACCGGTCTTTTCGGCCAGTACGTCCATCCGGAACTGGTGGAGAAGATGAGTCTTGAGCCGGACCGGTTCACCATGCAGAGCAGAAGCCTCGATATGACGGTTCTCTTTTCTGATGTCTGCGGCTTTACTGCCATCTCGGAACAGCTCTCGCCCGCTGACCTGTCAGCACTCATGAATGAGTATCTCTCGGCCATGACGGAGGTGGTCCAGCAATACCGTGGTACCATCGACAAATATATCGGCGACGCCATCATGGCATTCTGGGGCGCTCCCCTGGATGACCCGGATCATGTGAGTAATGCGGTGATGGCTGCCATGCAGATGCAGGCAAGGGCCGTGAAACTGCGAGAGACGTTCGCTGCCAAGGGGTGGCCGGAACTTTACCTGGGTATCGGGATCAACACCGGCATCATGAACGTCGGAAACATGGGATCCAAGTTCCGCATGGCTTATACGGTCATGGGGGACGCGGTCAACCTGGCGGCCCGCCTTGAGGGGCTTTCCCGGCAGTACGGCGTCAGCATCATCGTGGGCGAGGAGACTTGCAATCGTCTTCCGGGCATCCTGTTCCGGGAGCTCGACAGGGTCCGCGTCAAGGGCCGCAATAAGCCGGTCACCATCTATGAACCCCTGGGGCTACAGGGGGATCTCGACCCGACTGCCAGAGATGAACAAGAGCTTTTTTCCCACATGTTCACCCACTACCATGCCAGAGAGTGGGATGAGTCCCTTGAGCATCTGCATGAACTGCTGAAGTTGAAGCCCGAATCGAAACTCTTCCAGCTCTACGTGGAACGGATAGAGCATTACCGGAAGGAGCCGCCTCCACTTGACTGGGACGGAGTCTTCACGCATCTGACGAAGGCTTGACCGTGGAAACGGCTTTACCGGTTCTCTGTTCAATGGCAGGCGGCCCCCTGAGCCGGAATCTGTCCAGGAGATGCTTCAGAATGTAACGATGATTTATTTTGGTTGCTATTTGTTTACCGTTGATATTATTATGTCTTGAAATGAGATTTCTCCAAAGTAACATCGCTATCATCTTGTAATATAAAGTTTATTTATATGTTGCAATGATGTTTCCCCGGGAGGACCCATGAACGTCTTCAGCAGAATCTCCCTTTTTGCCCTCTTCGCCCTGTCCCTCACCAGCACCGTTTCCTCTGCAGAAAACCCGCGTTTCGACGTGAGCCGCTATCAGGTGGAAGGGAACAGCATCCTCCCGGCTGTGGAAATCGAGCACATCC
Source organism: Geobacteraceae bacterium (assembly GCA_016720395.1). Lineage (GTDB taxonomy): Bacteria > Desulfobacterota > Desulfuromonadia > Geobacterales > Pseudopelobacteraceae > CAIPTY01. The sequence goes on from JADKKR010000003.1 coordinate 328,624, forward strand.
TGGCACCTTTTACCGGTAAAGAAAGTGATTTCGGGACGCTGCAGAAAGCGGTGGAGGCTCTCGAGCAGGCTTACAAATCCCGTGGTTTCCACGCGGTTCGTGTGCTGCTGCCGGAGCAGGAACTGAAGGGTGGCGTTGTCCGCATCACAGTTTTCGAGGCGCGTATCGGGTCAGTGAGCATTGAAGGCAACCGGCACTTCGACTCCACAAATATCCGCTCATCACTGCCGGCACTGAAAGAGGAATCCGTTCCCGATCTGGATGAAATTTCCATGAATATCAGGGTTGCCAATGAAAACCCTGCCAAGAAGATGCAACTGCTGCTTCAGAACGCCGATACCAACAAGAGCCTGAACGCACTGGTCAAGGTCGTGGACGAGAAACCCTGGAAAGCTGGTATGTCCCTCGATGATACGGGCAACGACCAGACCGGCAGCCTGCGTCTGGGCTTTACCCTGCAGCATGCCAACCTCTTCAATCTTGACCATCTGGCAACCTTCCAGTACACCATCTCCCCCGAAAAGATCGACAAGGTCAACATCTACAGTCTCGGTTACCGCATTCCTCTCTACAGGTGGGGAGATTCCATCGATCTTTACGGCGGCTACTCCGATGTTGATTCGGGTACTGTCCAGTCCGGTGTGCTCAGTCTTAATGTCAGCGGCAAGGGTACCTTTGCCGGCTTTCGCTATAACCAGAACCTGACTCGCCTCGGTTCCTACGAGCACCGTCTGCTCTACGGGTTCGACTATCGCCGTTTTGAAAACAATGTGGATTTCGCAGGTAACCCTCTCGGTACAACTACCGAGGCCATGCCGCTAAGTGTCGGCTATGCCGGAACCTATGCATTCGGGCGCGGCAGTGAAGTCACCGGGTGGGCCTCGCTCTCACAGAATATCCCTGGCGGCAGCAAGGGTGAGACTGGCGACTACCGTCTGGCGCGCGCCGATTCCTTCGCCGAGTTCACCGTGCTTCGAGCCGGGGCTACCGCTGTCTATGCTTTTCCCGCAGATGTTCAGGGACGCTTCACCGTGGCCGGCCAGTATACCTGGGAGCCGCTTATCCCGGGTGAACAGTTCGGCATGGGGGGGCAGGGGTCAGTACGGGGTTTCGGCGAACGCGAGTTCGCTGACGACATCGGTCTTGCCGGCAGCCTGGAGCTCTACTCCCCTAACATCCTCACGCTCTTCAAAGCCCCCGCGTCGCAACTCAGGGCTCTGGCTTTCTATGACGCCGGGTACCTGGAGCGCAACAAGCCTCAACCGGGTGAGGACGAGTACCGCACTGCTGCCAGCACCGGTGTCGGCCTTCGCCTGGTCGTTGACCGGTATCTCTCCGCCAGTACTGATTACGCCATCGTGGTTGGTCCCCAGGGGAGGCATGCCTCGGGAAGTGCCCGGTGGCATTTCAAGGTAAGTGTACAGTTTTAGGTAACGTCCTTCCCCGCATGGGATGAAGGGCAGGTAAAAGGAGCAACACCATGAATAAAGCCTATCGCCTGATCTGGAGCAGAGCCAAAGACGCGTGGGTCATAGCGGCAGAGATTGTAAAAGGGAACGGCGGCCCGCCCCCCATCACCGTGAGCGCCATTGTTGTCGCGGCCTCGCTGGCGCTGGCCGCCGGAGGTGCCTATGCCCTGCCGACAGCCCCGACAGTGATCAACGGGACGGTCAATTTCGGAACCACGGGGAACACCCTCACGGTCACCAACTCCCCCAACTCGATCATCAACTGGCAGGCCTTTTCCATTGCAGCAAACGAGGCGGTCCGCTTTAACCAGCAGAGCGCGCTCAGTGCCGTGCTCAACCGGGTTACCGGCCTTGACCCGTCCCAACTCCTGGGGACTCTTCAGTCCAACGGCAAGGTGTTCCTGATCAACCCCAACGGGATCATCTTCGGCCAGGGCTCACGCATTGATGTCGGTGGCCTGGTGGCATCCAGCCTTGGCATCACCAACAGTGACTTCCTGACGGGCAGCTACCGCTTCTCTGCTGATTCCACTGCAGGTGCGGTCAATAACCAGGGGGCGATCACCACCACTGCCGGGGGCCTGGTCTGGCTGATCTCGCCCAACGTCGAGAACAGCGGCGTCATCACCGCGCCAAATGGCAGTGTCATGCTGGCAGCCGGGCAGAGTGTCCACATGGTGGATCCGCAACGGCCTGAGATCGCCGTAGTGGTCAGTGCTCCGTCAGACCAGGCGGTCAACCTGGGGAGCGTACTTACCCAGGGCGGCTCCGCAGGCATTTTTGGTTCGCTGGTCAGCCAGCAGGGTGTGATCAATGCCGACAGCGCTGTGGCAGGGCCGGGAGGGCGGATCTTCCTGAAATCCACTGCAGCGACTACCGTGGCAGCAGGCAGTCTTACCACCGCAAGTGCCCTGGACACGGGTGACGGCGGCAGGATCATTGTCTGGTCAGATGGAGATACGAAGGTTGCCGGTACCCTCTCTGCCACCGGCGGCCTCAATGGCGGCAACGGCGGCTTTATAGAGACATCGGGCACTCATGTCAAGATTGCAGATACCGCTCGAGTCAGTACACGTGCTGCTTCAGGAAAAACCGGCACATGGCTGATCGACCCTGACGATTTCACCATAGCGGCCAGTGGCGGCGACATGACCGGGGCAGACCTGTCCACCAGCCTCGGAAGCACTAATGTGATTATTCAGACCAATAGTGCCGGAACAAGCGGCAATGGAGACATTTTTGTCAATGATGCGGTTACCTGGGGTGTCCCCACCCAGCTGACGCTCCTGGCTGACAGAAACATTGATATTACTGCTCCCATAACTGCCACAGATCTCGGTGCCATCCTGACTCTCAATGCGCCCGGATTAATCACCCAGTCAGCTGCAGCCCCCATCACGGCCGCCAATCTTGAACTGCTGAACGGTACCTTTACACTGAAGAATCCCGGCAACGCCATCGGCACTCTAGCCGGAAATGTGACGGCGGTCGACCTGTTCAACAACCAGACTCTCACCGTCGGTTCGGCAGGCGGCGCGACCGGACTGTACGCCAGTGGTGACATCCGTCTCGAAGCTATTGGTAAGGCCGGGCAAAGCGGCATTGTGGTAAATTCATATGTCTATGGTGCAAATATCTATATGAAGGGTACGGGCGGCGCCGGGGCCAATAGCTCCTGTTCATCAGGGAACTGCTACGGGGGAAATGGCGGTCATGGTGTTGTCGTGAATTACTCAGGTGGTTTTTATGATGCCATCTCAGCTACTGGTAACATTACCATCAAGGGTTTCGGTGGGAATGGCGGCAACGCAGACCTTTCCGGTTCCACCACGCCCGGTGATGCCCGTGGCGGATATGGCGGACATGGAATTTATGTGTACAGCCGTTCGGTTATAAAATCCATTGGCACATCTGCTGAAACCGTCCGGCTTGAAGGGACAGGCGGCAAGGGTGGCACTGCACTGGGAGCAGCTTACGACCAGGGTACTGCAGGCAATGCTTTCGGTGGTGGCGGTGGAGAAGGCATTCTCCTCAATGGTCAGGCAGGAGACAGGTATACATCCGCAAATGTAGTTCTCATAGGCACCGGCGGTTCAGGGGGCGATGCAACCGGTGGTTTAGCCACCGGTACTGCCGTGAATAACGGCACTGCCGGCCACGCAACCGGTGGGTCAGGCGGCCACGGTATCTATCTTTATGGTCAGCGCACGTACGGACAACCTACGTATGGATACGGCATGGCCCTTTCCGGGTACGGCTCAGTGACCCTGCAGGGAGCAGGCGGGAAAGGCGGTTTCGGTACGGGGGGCGGCGGCGGTGCGGATTCCTGGGGCGGTTATGGTCAAGGCGGCCGTGGCGGCCGGGGCCTCTACATTTACAACAGCGCCCAGATTTCAACCCAGTACAGCGGGGCTGTCTCCCTGTACGGCAAAGGTGGTGACGGCGGTATCGGTAGCGGAGGGAGCGGCGTCCTTGGTGCGGGTGATGCAGATGGTGGAAACGGAGGTATGGGGATTCACGTTTACGGTAGCAGGGTGTTTTCCAGAACTGGGCTCATAGACCTCACGGGCATAGGGGGAAACGGGGGCAATGGCAACGGTTTCTATGTTTACGGCAGCAATGGAGGTGCTGGAATCCACCTTGATGAAAGTAGTGTGACTTCCACCTTCTCTTCCATACAGTTCACCGGTACAGGGGGGGCGGGAGGTCTCGGTAGTGGTACTTCAGGTGGCTACACCGGTTCCGGCGGTTCGGGAATTCATCTTTACAGCTACACAAGTAACAATCTTGTGCGGACGGATGGGGCAATAACTCTGAACGGCAACGGCGGTTCCGGTGGTGGTTCATCTGCCGGCGTTGGCGGTGACGGGGGCATTGGCCTCTTGGTGGAATACGGAAGCTATTCTCCTTTTGATGCCGCCATCAGTTCCCGGACCTCTGTGAATATAACCGGCAACGGCGGGTCCGGCGGTTTCGGTGGCGGTGGCAACGGAATTCAGGGGATGGGAGTACAGGATGCCTGGGCGGGCGGCGAAGGCGCCGTTAAGGCGCCTAGCGGCACGGTAACAGGAAAAGGAGGGATAAACCTCACCGGTATGCTTGATTCGGTGACACTCAATAACAGTGTCAGCGGCGACATCGTCTATACTACTGCAAACTATGGTTACAACTATGGTCTTGTTGTGAGCGGAGCCAACTCAGTCGCCGGCGGGGGCTTCTCTGTCTCGGACGGTAGTGGCGGTGCGCTGACGATGGCGGGGATATCCACGGTCAACGGCTTGGTAAACCTGCAGTCAGACTCAGACGTGATCTTCACCGGAGCGATCAATGCCGGTTCCGGTGCTGTGTCCATTTCCAGCAACGGTGCCATTGTCGGTCTCCAGGGAGTATCCTCCATCAACGCCGGCAGTGCGACGCTGAGCTCCAGTACCGGCATTGGAGACGCCGGACCTTTGCAGACCGCTGTGAGCACCCTTTCGGTGTATAACAACTCTTCAGGCAACGTCCAGATCTCGAATGTCGGTGCCCTGACGGTAAATAACCTCATCAATACCGGTGGATCAATAACCCTGGAAAACGTGGGGGCCATAACGCTGAACGGTGATGCGATAAACGGTACGGGTGTCTACGCGGGATACTTCAGCGGCTCTGTCCCTATAATCAGTACCTATGGCTGTGATGTCACGATTACGGCTCACAGCCCCCTCACGGTTAATGGGCCTGTCTTTGCCACCGGCAACATATCACTGAACGCAGGGGCTACCGGCTCACCGCTGGATACCCTGCTGATCAACAATACAGCTGCGGTCTCCGCCGGGATAAATGCCACCCTGACAGCAGGTAATCTTGTCACCATGAACAGCCCGGTGCTGGTCGGCCAGGTAGTACCCCCCGGGTCTCTCACTGTCAACCAGGCTTTGAACCCGCCACCGCCCTTAATCACGTCTCTGGATGTGGCATCGCTTATAAACGATGTTGTCTGGACCATGGGCCGTGAATCAACAGATCTGTCGGACGAGGATAATGAAATTTATCAGGGAGGCAAGAATGGCGAAGGCGATAAAGTTTCCTATTGCAACTAGCATTCTGCTGCTGGCAGCACTCATTTTCCCTGGCATGGCTCCGGCGGCGACTGGCGTGGGGACGGTCACACACCTGAGCGGTCCGCTCTTTGCCCGGAACGAGTCAGCACCAACCAGGACCCTGGCTGTCAAATCTGCCGTGGATAAGGGCGACACCCTCGTCACCGAGAAGCGTACCTATGGCCGGGTAAAGTTTACGGATAATGGAGAAATAACCTTGCGGCCCGGCACCAGCTTTGTGGTGGATAGCTATTTCTTCGATAAAGAGAACCCGAAAGGTGACAGCGCTGTGTTCGGCCTGGTGAAAGGAAGCCTGCGAGCCGTCACCGGCCAGGTAGGCAAACGGGGCGACCAGAATGCCTACAGGATGAAGACGCCGGCAGCCACCATTGGTGTCCGTGGTACCGCCTATGATCTGCGGGTCTGCAGGGATGGAGATTGTCCCGGGCTGGCCGACGGCATCTATTTCTTTGTCATTGAAGGGGTGATCGAGGCTCGCAACAGGGCTGGATTCAAACTGTTCGGGGTCGGACAATACGGGTATGTGAAGGATGAGGATACGGAACCGGAACTGCTTAACGAAAGACCTAACGTCAATTTCGATCTCCCTGTATTTGACGCGGATGTTTGTCTCTGCCGTTGAGGGCCAGCGAAAGGAAGTAGATTCCAGTTTGAACGGAGATTAGCAAATCCCCTTGCGAAAGCAGGGGGATTTGTTGTATCAGATGTCATCAGAATTATTGTAAATTTAATGACCGGAGGATGTAATGACTTCACGCGCACAACACACCGGACTGTCAAAGCGCATGTTGTACGTCACCGGTCTTCCCCGTGCCGGTTCCACGCTTCTTTGCCAACTCCTGGGCATCCACCCCCACGTGTACAGCATCGGTCACAGTTCCCCCCTTGCAAATCTGCTCGAACAGTTGCGTCACGGCCTGAGCGACAGCCCATTTCTGCTTGCCCAGCTGGATGTTGACTTCGACCTGGCTTACGGCCGCATCATCAATGCGTTCCGTGGTTTCATCAACGGCTGGACAGAAGAGACCGCCCGGCCGGTCGTGGTGGACAAAAACCGCAGCTGGCTCGGAATGGTCGAGACCGTGCAACTTCTGGATCCGGATTTCAGGATGCTGGCCTGCGTGCGCGATCCGATCCAGATCCTCGGCTCAATCGAGGCGCAGCACCAGAAGACCCTGCTGCTTGATTTCCCTGACCATATGGCCCCCAATTCGGCCTGGTTCAGGGGAGATGCCCTGTTCAGCAATAACGGAGTCGTTGGCGGCCCGCTCAGGGCTATTGAAAACCTTCAGGATATCACTAACGACCGTGGCATCAAGGAGCGGGTCTACTTCGTTATATTTGAACGATTGGTGAACGACCCGATTGGAGAGATGTCCCGCATCTTTTCCTGGCTGGGGATGCCGGAATGTGCCATTGATCCCGCCAACCTGCCGGTGAAAAAGCATGAAAGCGACAGCTACTACCGCTACAAGTATCGTCATACTACGCATCCGAAGATATCTCCTCCGGCGCCTCATCAGGTTTCGATGAGGATCGCCCGCGAGATTTTCTATAAGCACCGCTGGTTCTACGACAGCCTCTATCCCGAGGCCTATCCCGAGCTGCGGGGTGAACAGGGACCCGCTCCCGGATACGCGACAGGAACTCCTGCCAACGAACCATCTCCTCCGGTTGCAATGCCATGATTAACGGTATATCTGGCCGTCCTGCCCCGCTCTACGGGACGCTCCGTCGATGAACTCTCCTGAACCATACTGGAACCGCATCGGTTCCGACTGGTCCCTGATCGCCCCCCCTCTTCGCCCATGCGCCGAGGATACGGTCTGTATGGAACGGATGGTCCGTGACTGGTACGGTGACCCGGCCCGCGGTTCCCTCCGGGCAGGTGTGCTGGGGGTCACTCCGGAAATAGTGTGCATGAACTGGCCGGAGCAGGCCCGGATTACCGCATTTGACAAGGAGCCGGCAATGATCGGCTACCTCTGGCCGAAAAGCGGGCTTCCCCATGCAACGCCCCTGTGCTGCAACTGGCTCTCTCTCCCGATTGCCGATGCCGGGCTTGATGTGGTGGCGGGAGACGGGTCCCTGACACAATTGTCATTTCCGGACGAACATCAGGGGGTCGCACGGGAACTGGCCCGGGTCGTGGCGCCGGGGGGAATTCTGGTGCTGAGGCTCTTTGTGCCGCCGCTCGAGCGCGAATCGGTCGACACTGTTTTCGATGAACTCAGGAACGGCCGTATGGTGAATTGTAGCGCATTCCGGTGGCGTCTGCTGATGTCCCTTCAGGAGTGCCCGGAAAAAGGCATCTGTGTGGGAGAGGCCTGGGAGGTCTGGCATTCCCGTATCCCCTCACCAGAGCTGCTGGCAGAGTCTCTTGGATGGCCCATCGAGGCTGTCCGGGTGATTGACCGTTACCGTTCGGCAACGGCCGTGTACACCTTCACATCCCTTGAAACGGTCCGTGCTCTTCTGGAGCCTGCCTTCTTCATGACCGAACGGGTCGTCCCGTCCTATCAGGAGGGCATCCGTTATCCTACCGTATGCTTCCGACGCCGATGAACGATGCCATGAAGTCCTCACTTCCGGAGCTTGTCTGGCCGCCGTTGCCGTCCGGTCCGGCTGCCTCCATGCTGGCCATGCTCCGCTACCTCGACGAGAGCCAGTGGTGGGATGCCGATCGCCTGGTCAAAAGTCAGCTTCGTCAGGCGGAGGCACTTGTGGCACATGCGCGCAGCTCCAGCCCTTACAGTTCCGACCGCCTCAAGGGGTTCAGCGGTTCATCGCCGCTCAACATGGAGAGGTGGCGTGAACTGCCGCTGCTTACCCGGGCAGAGATCCAGGAGGCGGGGGATTTACTGCACTGTCGCCATCTGCCGCCGGAACACGGAGAAACCTTCACAACCACAACCTCCGGTTCGACCGGACAGCCGGTCACGACCCGGGGGACCGGACTGACCCGCTTTTTCTGGAATGTTCTGACTCTGAGGGATCACTGCTGGCATAAGCGCTCGGTGGATGGCTGCCATGCAATCATCAGGGTGTTCGACTTCCCGGCGGAGAACGGTCTGGAACAGCCGGATTGGGGAGCACCGTTCAATCAGGTTTACACCACGGGGCCGAGTGCACTCATCAGCCTTCTGGTCGATGTTTCGAAACAGGCGGAATGGCTCCTGCACGTAAATCCCCGTTATCTGCTGACCTATCCCTCCAACCTGAAGGCACTGCTGGAGATCTTCGATCAGACGGGAGACTCCCTGTCGAATCTCCGGCAGGTTCGCACCATTGGCGAGACACTGACATCCGATATCGCAGATGCATGCCGGAGCGTATGGAAAGTTCCGGTAGTGGATATGTACAGCTCCCAGGAGGTCGGCTATATCGCCATGCAGTGCCCGGATGGAGATTGCTATCATGCCCAGTCGGAAAACCTGCTGGTGGAGGTGCTGGACGAGACCGGCAACCCCTGTGGACCGGGTCAGGTGGGGCAGGTGGTGGTGACGGCGCTGCATAATTTCGCGACCCCCCTGATCAGGTATGCCATCGGTGATTATGCGGAGGTCGGAGAGCCGTGCAGCTGCGGCCGCGGCCTTCCGTCACTCAGACGCATACTCGGCCGTCGCCGTAATCTTCTGACCCTCCCCACAGGTGAGCGGTTCTGGCCCATTTTCGGCACACGGACCTTCCGGGATATCTCGCCCGCCATACGCCAGTACCAGGTGATCCAGACCGCACTCGACCGGTTGGAGGTACGGCTGGTAACGGACGTGGCGCTCAGCGTTGATATCGAGCAGAAATTACGGGAGCTGGTCGTCCGGACTGTCGGCTACCCACTCGGAGTCGATTTCGCCTATCCCGCGGAGATCCGTGTTGCTGCGGGAAAACATGAGGAGTTCAGGTCTGAAATATAATTAAAAATCAAACGGTGGAGTAGGCTACGGGAGGAATGTCGTTGAGCGGGGTGAGTGCCGGCCGTTAGCTTGAGTAGGCCGGTATCACACTGCCGGGCGGTCGCGGCAGATATTGCCGGAAACATAAAATCTCTGACCACTACACTGCCTGATTTCACGATTATCTTTCTTGACATCATGATGTTTAAAACTTTACACTATTGAAAAATTCACCTCGTAAGGAGACCTCAGCATGAAGAATCTGATCCTCGGTATTACCATTGTCATGTTTGCTGCCGGAAGCGTACTCGGCTCAGACATGATCAGCCTGCCTGCCAAGAACGGTAATGTGAACTTCCCTCACTCAAAGCATATGGCGATCAAGCAGGAAAAGGGATGCAAAGCCTGCCATGAGACTGACAAGGGCGGGAAGATCTCGGGACTCGGTAAGGACTGGGCTCACAAGACCTGCAAAGGGTGCCATGAGACTCTGAAAAAAGGACCTACCAAGTGCGGCGAATGCCATAAGAAGTAATCGAAACGTTACATCAGCCTGTTAAGTTAATCTTTCTGCTTCACTCGTTAAACCTTCGAGCCCATGACGTGAAATCACGCCATGGGCTCGCTTTGTTCAGTCCCTGTGACTGAGTGTCTTAGCCAGCCAGGTCAGCAGCGGTGTCATTAAACCCCAGCCGATCGCCAGCAGCAGCATCCCGGTTGATGTCGGCAGTGCCTCGGTTGCTCCCAGCTTTGCCCCGCTGTAATAGGCCAGCGGCCCGCCGATGGCACCGAAGGCCGCCGCCAGGAGATAGCGTCCACGGAGCCAGGACATTGATACATTCAGGGTGGCGGCAAAGTTCAGCCAGAGACAGATCATCCAGGGCGGGCTGAAGGGACGGGGAAACAGATGCTGCAGCGGCGTGAAGACGCCGCCAGTCACGAAAGCGGTGTCGAAAAGGAAGCCGAGCAGACCAGCCAGCAGCAGCAGCTCTACTTCACCAGACCGATTATCCTGAAGTGCCAGATGGATCGCCAGGGTCGGCAGCATCGCCAGCGGCCCGAGCCAGGGCATGCCATGGGCCGTTCCCAGTACTGCCGCGAACCAGGCCGCCTGGAACAGTACCACATTGATCACTTTGCGGGTCAGGTCGTTCACGGGCGGATCCCACCGTCCGGCCAGCGCTGGGGAACCTTGCGCAGTTTCGAGATGTCGTAGCCCTGTCCCTCCAGTTCCTTAACCAGCCCCAGGTAGTCCGCCTCGGGGATCTGCGGGGTGCGGGCCATGATCCAGACGTAGTCACGCTTGTTGCGGCCGATGACGGTCTGGCTGTAGTCTGCATTGAGGTGGGTAATCAGAAATTCGGACTTTAACGGCCAGATAAACTGCATGCCCCAGGTGGAGTTGTTGACTCTGTCCACGATGAAGCCGCGCGGGTTATAGCGTTTGGATGGGCCGTCAAAGCCCCCCTTGTTGAAGGTGAAAACCGTGTCGATGCTGCCGTCCGGATCAAGCCGGTAGGTCTCGATACCGTTGTAGGCCTCGGTTTCGATGAAGGTCGGGATGCAGGCGATAACGTACCAGGGGCCCATGAAGCGCTTAATGTCGACGTTGTCGATTGTCTTGAGCGGCGGCAGAGAAGCGCTGCAGCCGGTTACGAACAGCAGTGCAATGGTCAGAATCGTATGTTTCATTGTTGTGCCTTCCTTTTCAGTGGCGGTAATATCGGTTCCTCCCGGTATCCCGGCTTGCTGAACAGCAGCTGAACAACGCCGGTGAATCGTTCTGCAAAACCTCCCTCGCAGTAGCAGAGATAATATTCCCACATCCTTATGAAACGCTCGTCAAAGCCCATTTCCCGGACCTGCTCAAGGTTGGCATGAAAGGCGTTCCGCCATTCCCGCAGGGTGCGGGCGTAGTGCGGAGAGAGGTCCTCCAGGCTGTTAAGGCGCAGGTCGGTGGAACGTGCAACAGCGTCGGAGATGGCATGCAGTGAGGGACAGCAACTGCCGGGAAAGATGTAGCGGTTGATGAAGTCAGGAGAGTCCAGATAGCGGTCATAGAGATGATCCGGCATGGTGATGGCCTGGATAACTGCGGCCCCATCCGTTTTCAGGCGCTCGGCGCAGGTCCGGAAATAGATCGGCAGGTGACGGTGCCCGACCGCTTCAATCATCTCGATCGAGATCAGCCGGTCAAACTGCCCGGTCAGGTCGCGGTAGTCCTGCTGCAGCAGGGTGATGCGATCCTCAAGCCCTGATTCTGCTATCCGCTCAGCGGCAAGATCGTGCTGCTGCTTCGAGATCGTAGTGGTGGTGACGTGGCATCCGTAGTGCCGGGCGGCATAGATCGCAAAGCCGCCCCAGCCGGTACCTATCTCCAGCACCCGCATACCGGGGGTCAACCCCAGTTTGCGGCAGATGCGATCGAACTTTGCCGCCGATGCCTCAGCCAAGGTACTGTCCGCCTGTTCGAAGATGCCGCAGGAATAGGCCATGGTGGGGTCGAGGAACAGCTGGTAGAACTCATTGCCCAGGTCGTAATGGGCAGCGATATTTCTGCGGCTACCGCTGCGGGTGTTATCGTTCAGGCGGTGCAAAAGCCGCTGCAGCGGTACAGTCAAGCGCGCCAGCCCTCCTTCAAGCTGCTGCTGAGCACCCTGGTTGCGGACCATGATCTGCACCAGTGCCGTCAGGTCACTGCAGTTCCACAGGCCGTCCATATAGGTCTCACCAGCGGCGATCGTACCGCCGAAGGCCACCCGCCGGTAAAAGTCGTGGTGCTGGACGCGCACGGTGGTCGTCAACTCTGAGCCCGGTTGGCCGAATTCCAGGCGTTCATCGCGATCGATGAAAATCAGGTGCCCCTGCCGGACCTGCGCCAGGCTCCTCAGTACCAGACCCCGCGCCAAACGGTTCAGGATGCCGTTGGGCGGAGTAGCACTGTCATGGCAGGGTGTATAGGTCTGTTCGTTGTCACTCATGGATGATAGCGTCCTTTCCTCACGTCAAGGGTTTCCGGGTGCGGGCAGAAGGGTACCCCTTTCAGTTTCAGGCGTAGCGCCTGCCAGTAGATGGCAGCAACCACCTTGGCCGTCATAAACGGCCAGCGCAGAAGGGCTCCGGCCAGGTTGCCGCCGGTCAGCGGCTGCTGCTGCAGATTCAGGGAGGCGTTGAAAATGTCACTACCCTGTCGCCGGCTGGTCATGTGTACCGCCAGTCGTTCCCCCGGGGGGGTGAAGCGCCAGTTGTAGTCCATGTCCATCGGCATGAAGGGGGACACGTGAAACTCTTTGTCCAGCCGGAAGGTGTGCCATTCCCCCTCTTTCGGCGCGGTCCGGGCGTCGAAGACCCGCTGGTATTCCTCGCCCCAGGGGGTGTTGTGGATCTCGACCAGGTAGGCCTCCAGGGTGTGACCGTCCCCGGCAAAACAGTAGTAGATGCTGATCGGGTTGAAACAGTATCCCATATATCGCAGGTGGGTCAAGAGGCGGATCGGGCCGGCGGGGCGGAAACCGAGCTGTCGCTGCACCTCGTCCCGCACGGCCTGGTCGAGCGGATCTGAAGATGAATGGCAGTAATCCATCCGTCGGAAACTGGCCCAGTTCGGTCGCTCCACTGACCAGAACCAACGGTCGGCAAAGACCTGCTCCAGTTCCGCCAGATCGAGATACAGGAAGAACAGGGTGTAGCGAAACGCGTTGCCGACCGGGGTCAGTCGTTGATGGCCGACATGGCCGGTATAGATCCGGCTTTCCATGGCTAGAGTCCCTTCCCGAACTGCCGGCAGACCGCCAGGGCACTCTTGACGCCATCCTCGTGAAAGCCCCAGCTCCAGTAGGCACCGCAATACGAGGTGCGGTTGACGCCGCTGATCTCGTCCCTTCGTTTTTGTGCTTCGAAGGCACCAGTTGAGTAGACCGGGTGGTGATAGGTCAGTCGGCGGATGACCTTCTCCGGGTCGATGGCTCCTGGACTGTTGAGGGTCACGCAGAACTCAACCGGCGCCTTGATACTTTGCAGCAGATTCATCCAGTAGGTCAGTACAACACTGTCTTGCCGGCGGCTCGGGAGCAGGCAGTTCCAGCTGGCCCTGGCTTTTGGGATCGACGGCAGCAACCGGCAGTCAGTGTGCAGCACCGTATCGTTTTTCTGATAGGGAATGGCTCCCAGCAGAGCCCGTTCCGCATCCGACGGGTCGGCCAGCAACGCCAGGGCCTGGTCGCTGTGGCAGGCCACGACCACATGGTCGAAATCCATTGGCTCGCCGCCGCGCGGGGTGACCGACACCCGGTCGTGGAAACGCTGCACCCGTTCCACCGGTGTCGACAGGCGTATCCGGTCGCGGAAGGGGCGGGTCAGTGGCTCCACATACTGCCGGGAGCCACCTTTGACCACCCGCCAGGTGGGCTGGTCCACAACGTTGAGCATGCCATGGTTGGTGAAGAACTGCACGAAGGCCGCGGCCGGGAAATCCAGGAAACGGGCCGGGTCGGCCGACCAGACCGCCGAACCCATGGGGACCAGGAACTTATCGATGAACAGGGATGAATAGCCGTTGGCCCGGAGATAGTCTCCCAAGGTCAGGCTCATGTCGCTGCTGCCGTAAAGTTCGCCTGAGGCGCGGTTGAAGCGCAGGATCTCCAGCAGCATGCGCCAGAAGGGGAGGCTGAGGATGTTTTTCCGCTGGGCGAAAAGCGTATCCAGGTTGGTGGCGCTGTACTGCAGCCCACTGGCTTCGCAGACGGCCGAAAAGCTCATCACGCTGGGCTGCGAGGGGACGTCCAGACGGTCCAGCAGCTTGATGAAATTGGGGTAGGTGCGATCGTTGAAGACGATAAAACCGGTATCCACTGCGTAGGTTTCACCTTCAAGGGGCACATCCAGCGTGTTGGTGTGCCCGCCCGGATAGTCGTTGGCCTCGAACAGGGTGATCTCATGCTCGCCGCACAGCAGGTGCGCGGTCGTCAGACCTGATATACCGCCGCCGATGATCGCTATCTTCATAATTCACCTTTCATTTTTAAACAATAGACGATCAAGTTATGACTGCATGGATTATCGGGCATATTTAGCGTCATTGAGCTTCCAGTCGTACTCCAGATATTCAAGCTTCAAACCGCCGGCTTCAATGGCCGTTCTGTCGGCTTTCGAAAGATACGGGCTGATGAATGCAAGCGCCCCGCCAGACGCATCGAAGCGCTTCTTGTCGAACTTGAAGATCTGGGACAGTCGTATGGTCTTTTTCTCGCTAACCGCAACAAACCCTTTCTTTCTATCCATCAGCAGCTTCCTCCCCTGATCCTCCAATTGAGCAAACAGGGTGGCAGCGCGATATGGAACAGCAAGCAGGTCGGCGCAACTGACTGAGGCGCAGTTGATGCCAAAATGGATACGCAGATCCTTGAAACCGTCCAACAGGATGTCGTTCTCGATTTCAGCCAGCGAGTACTCTTTTCCACCAACGGATAGCGCCTTGCGACCCCAGGGTTGTCCAAGCCAGTTGATCCGTTTGCTCCTGATGCTGTCGACCGGATAGTGATCGATAATGGTCTTTATGGCACCGATGTTGTACACGTTCACCCAGAAGGCGATCTTCTCTTCCCGGCTCTTTAACGTAACCGGATCGAACGCCGCCAGCTCCTTGATGAGGATGCTGTAGTCGGAGCCGGGCTGCTTTGCTTCCTCTGCAATTGAGCTGTAATCTAAGGCATTAAGGCGGATGCTGTTGATTGATACACCGCTTTTAATATGACGCTTCAGCAGAGCCTCATAATTGCTGTAATTGAAGTCGGCTCCTGAAGCTATTACCGGAAGAGATGCAACTATCGTCAATACAATCAGCCATATTCTTTTCATGTGTCACCGGCTGACAATGCTAAGATTTCCTTCAGGTCATCCTCGATCTTTTCCGGCGTGTCGCTCGGGGCGTAGCGTTTCAGCACCAGCCCTTCACGATTGACCAGAAACTTGGTGAAATTCCACTTGATCGCCTCGCTGCCGAAGAGGCCCGGTTGTGCCTTCTTGAGGACCTTGTAGAGCGGGTGCTCCCCGCTGCCGTTGACCTCTATCTTGGCAAAGAGGGGAAAAGTGACATCATAAGTGAGCGAGCAGAATTTTTGAATCTCGGACTCGCTGCCCGGTTCCTGATGGCCGAACTGGTCGCAGGGAAAACCGAGGATAGCAAGACCCTTGTCCCGGTAACGGCGGTAGAGCGTTTCCAGTCCCGAGTATTGGGAAGTAAAGCCGCACGTGCTGGCGACGTTGACGATCAGAAGTACCTGACCGCGGTATTTTTCCATTGTCTGGGTCTGACCATCGATGGTTGTGACGGCACATTCGTAAAGATTCATGATGTTCCTGTAAAACGGGGCAGAGTCTTTCCTGCCCCGTTAGAAGTTCTTGAAGATAGATATGCTGCGATCAGGCGGGGTCGAAACGGTCAAGGTTCATCACTTTACTCCAGGTAGCTACAAAGTCATGCAGGAACTTTTCCTGAGAGTCCCCGCAGCCGTAGACCTCCGCCAGTGCCCGGAGCTGGGAGTTGGAGCCGAATACCAGGTCGACACGGGTGCCGGTCCACTTGAGTTCACCTGTTGCGCGATCACACCCCTCGAACAGGTTGTCGTCTCCCGGGACCGCCTTCCAGATCGTGCCCATGTCGAGCAGGTTCACGAAGAAGTCATTGGTGAGTGTCTCCGGACGTTTCGTGAAGACGCCGTGTGGAGACTGGCCGAAGTTGGCATTCAGGACGCGCATTCCGCCGATGAGCACGGTCATCTCGGGGGCGGTCAGGGTCAGCAGTTGCGCCCGGTCAATCAGCAGCTCCTCTGCCGATACGCTGTACCTGCTTTTGAGGTAGTTGCGGAAGCCGTCAGCAGCCGGTTCCAGTACGGCGAACGCCGCCACATCGGTCTGCTCCTGCGACGCATCCGTGCGGCCCGGCGTGAAGGGAACGGAGACTTCAATGCCGGCATTCTTTGCCGCCTGCTCGACCCCTGCGCATCCCCCCAGGACAATCAGGTCGGCGAGCGAAACCAGCTTTCCAGCGGACTGCAGGCTGTTGAACTCCTTCCGGATCCCCTCGAGGGTCTGCAGTACCGTTGCCAGTCGGGCCGGCTGGTTGACGTCCCAATTCTTCTGCGGCGCGAGACGGATGCGCGCGCCGTTGGCCCCGCCGCGCTTGTCGGAGCCGCGGAAGGTGGCGGCCGAAGCCCAAGCCGTCGAGACCAGTTGGGAAACAGACAGCCCTGAAGCGAGGATCTTGCCCTTGAGGACTGCGATGTCCTGCCCGTCAATCAAACCATGCGTGGCCGCGGGGACGGGGTCCTGCCAGATGAGCTCTTCCGCAGGTACCTCCGGGCCAAGATAGCGAACGCGAGGGCCCATGTCGCGGTGGGTCAGCTTGAACCAGGCGCGGGCGAAGGCATCCGCAAACTTCTCGGGGTTTTGCAGGTAGTTCCGCGCGATCGGCCCGTAGATCGGGTCGAAGCGCAGCGAGAGGTCCGCCGTGGTCATCATCGGCCGGTGCTTCTTCGACGGGTCGTGCGCGTCGACCACCATGTCCTCGTCGTCCACGTCCCTGGCCAGCCACTGATGCGCGTCGGCCGGGCTCTTGACCAGTTCCCATTCGTACTTGAACAATACCTTGAGGTAGCCCATGTCCCATTTGGTCGGATTCGGTTTCCAGGCCCCTTCGATGCCGCTGCTGATTGTGTCACCGCCCTTGCCGCTGCCGAAGCTGCTTTTCCAGCCGAGGCCCTGTTCCTCGATGCCGGCACCTTCCGGTTCCGGACCGACATGGGACGCCGGACCGGCACCATGGCACTTGCCGAATGTGTGGCCGCCGGCGACAAGTGCGACGGTCTCTTCGTCGTTCATGGCCATGCGCGCAAAGGTTTCGCGAACGTCGCGGCCCGAGGCGACCGGATCCGGCTCGCCGTTCGGCCCCTGCGGATTCACGTAGATCAGTCCCATCTGCACAGCGGCCAGGGGATTTTCCAGTTCCCGGTCACCGGAGTAGCGCTTGTCGCCCAGCCACTCGTCCTCAGCCCCCCAGTAAATGTCTTCTTCAGGCTCCCAGATATCTTCGCGCCCGCCGCCAAAGCCGAAGGTCTTGAAGCCCATCGACTCCAGGGCACAGTTGCCGGCAAGGATCATCAGGTCGGCCCAGGATATTTTCGTGCCGTATTTCTGTTTGATCGGCCAGAGCAGTCGCCGCGCCTTATCGAGGTTGACGTTGTCCGGCCAACTGTTGAGAGGTGCCAGGCGTTGCGAGCCGGACCCTGCTCCGCCGCGGCCGTCTCCGGTGCGGTAGGTGCCTGCGCTGTGCCATGCCATGCGGATGAAGAGTCCGCCGTAGTGACCGTAGTCAGCCGGCCACCACTCCTGCGAGTCGGTCATCAAGCTGAAGAGATCCTTCTTCAAGGCCTCCAGGTCGAGTTTCCTGAACTCCTCAGCGTAGTTGAACTCCCCGCCCATCGGGTTGCTCAAGGCGGAGTGCTGGTGCAGGATCTTGAGGTTCAACTGCTTCGGCCACCAGTCCTTGTTCGACGTACCGCTGCCAGCAGTGGCTGTGGCGGATCTGCCTGTTACCGGACACTTGCTCTCGTGAGTCATCTCTGTTCTCCTTTCGCTTCAGGTTTGGTTTATTCAGCTGACGGAATAGATATCGTCGTTGGTGGTAGCCGACCGGTGGAGACCGTGATTCGATAATATTTTCAGGGTTAGAGTTCTTTTTTTTCAAACCAGAAGAAGAGTGCGATTATTCCTGTCCAAAAGAAAGGAACGATTACCCACTGCGAAATACCCATCGCTTCAGGCAGTCCAAGCTTACCATAGTCTTTCCACGCAAGAACCGTTGATTTGAAAACGGGATAAAGCTCTGAATAGAGTGCAGCTCCCGCCACCATTCCCATGATTGCAAACACTGCATGCCAGCGACCTTCGCCCAAAGCACCCAGTGATGTGCCGGGGCAGAATCCCATTACCGCCCATCCGATGCCGAACAAAGCACCTCCGAGCAGCACAGCACCGACATTCATTGGCTTGTGACCCAACGTAATGATCTCAAAGTTCGACAGGAGTAGTATCCCGACCATTCCCACCAGAATTGACGATAGCATGAATTTGAATATAGTCATGTCCTTTAGCAACATTGCCCCGATTTGCTTGTCGAAGCGAAGGACACGACCTTTCTGTAGCAGAAATCCAAATAATATGCCTGTGACAAGTCCCAGCCATTGACCGGTATTCATGATGTCCTCCTTCCATAAACTATACGGGCAACCAAAACACCTACGCCGAAAAACATACCCAAAGCCACAAATGCACTTACCGACAATTGCATCATTCCGCTGAGACCATGTCCGCTTGGACAACCATCGGCCAGACGAGCTCCCACCATGGCAATGATACCACCAAAAAATGCTACGACGGCCCGCTTTCCGATAGATGGTCCAAATCGTTTCTCCCACGTGGGGGGGACGCCCTCCAACTTAAAGCTCTTATCCGTAGTGGACGAAATGAAGGCACCCAGGACAATCCCGACAACCAGCATGAATTGCCAATCAACACGAAGCTTTGTTTCGGTGTAATACTCGTTTGTCGCCACACGATCCGGGGAGATCGTCCGTTCAATAATACCGGCGGCACGAACGAAGGTGGTTGATGCTCCCAGGTAGTTGGTCTTCCCCAGCAGTTGTGTGGTTGCAAAGACTGAAGCGATAGCCAATAAACCTAAAAGAGCTCCTGCAAGGTAGGGACTCCATCCGCCATCCTCTGTTTTCCATTTCATTTTTAACCTCCTACTCCCTTCCCGGTTGAATTTGTACACCTGACGTAATCTAAGCGCAGCGATTTGACCGTCTGACGCCGAATGGTTAGTCCGCTACTTTTCAGATACTCGGCATTCTGGATGACAGCAGTAGACAAAATACCATAAAGACCATACTCACTGCCGTTTGAATATAATGGAACCAGAATTGCTGACCAGCTTGCCTCGTAAACATAAGTCCCATATCAATGATAAAGACAATCGTGAATGCAGATGATGGCACCCAAAGCGGTACGCGCAAATTAGTTCAAAATCTTTTCTGCAGCCTGAAGAGCTGCATCCTCATACGGTATCATCACCAGATCGGCGCCAGCTTTTTGCAATCTGGTAACACTGCCATGGCCGTGGGCGGTTACGGCAATCCGTCCCGCATAGCCCAAACTCTGCAGACTGTGGATCAGTGACTGATTGACGTGGTGTTCGGGTGAAGTGCTCACCACCCACTGGACATGGGTAAGCGGCAACGAGGCGATGAACTCGGGATCCCCGGCATCTCCGTAACGTACCGGGTAACCCATCGAGTCACCAGAGCGTGACAAATCGGGGTTGTAATCAACGCTCAGAACCCTTAAGCCTTTCTCCCGAAGAACCTTTGCGATACCTGCCCCGAAGCGCCCCATGCCGAGAAGAATAATATCCGCGATGCTGTCTTCAGGTAATACTCCCAACTCAATCTCTCTGTAGGGGCGCTGGCGTTCGAATATTCTCAGCCATGGCGCCAGCCATTCATAGAGTGGATGGGAAAAAATGATCATATAGGAAGAGGCGCTAATGGTTATGAGGCCAACCAGTGTGATCAACCCCATGGTCTCAGCGTTAATATGACCGAGGCTCAGCCCCAGCGCGCCCAGAATCAAGGAAAATTCGCTGATCTGCGCTACCGCGAGTCCTGCTAAGAACCCGGTACGTTTACGGTATCCCAGTGCCCCCATGATGATCATGACGATCAGAGGGTTGCCGATCAGCACAAACAACGAAAACACAAAAGCTTCCCCCAGCTGTGAACCCAGAAGTCCGAGGTCCAGTTGCGCCCCAAGGTCGATGAAAAAAAACAGTAACAGAAAATCGCGCAGACTTACCAAACGGGCACCCAGCGCGTCCCGGTAGGGTGTGGATGCCAGGGATACTCCGGCTACAAAAGCGCCCACCTCTTTGCTGAAGCCCAGATTAGCACCCAGAATCGCCAGACTTACGGCCCAGGCAATGCTAAAGAGTACCAACAGTTCCTGTGATCGGGAAAGCACGTGGAGCAGGTGTGGCAGAATATATCGTGTGACCAAAGCCACCACCACAATAAACGCGACCCCTTTCAGAAGTACAGACAGAGCGGCGTTAGAGAGGGAACCGCCCGCCTCATTCAGTGCATTGAGGCCTATCATCACCAACACCACGACCAGATCCTGCACAATCAGGAACCCAAGAGCGATACGTCCGTGCAACGTATCCACCTCGCGTTTATCCGAGAGAAGTTTGACAATAATGATGGTGCTGGAAAAGGTCAAAGCGACTGCCACATAAAGGGAGGCAATAGGCGGAATGCCTATGATGATTGCAATCAGATAGCCAATAACACTGGTAAAAACGACCTGACCCAGCCCTGTCGCCAGGGCCACTGGGCCCATGGTACGAATGATGTGAAGGTCCAGTTTAAGGCCGACTATGAACAACAGAAGAGTGATTCCGAATTTGGCAAGCAGATCCAACTGGTCATTTGCGCTCACCCAGCCAAGAACCGAGGGGCCGGCCAGAATGCCCACCGCAATGAATGCGACAATCAGCGGTTGCCGCAGGCGCATGCAGAGTGCGCCAGCGACTGCAGCCATCAGCAGTAAAACAGCCATTTCAGTAAAGACGTCGGGAAATAGTCCCATTTAATTACCTTTCCCCGGGCTACCGTGCCGACCGGTTCATGACAATCAGACACCTTTTACACCGGTAGACGTTACCAACACGCCATTACAAGGCCTCGTGCAGATTGTCTTTCACTGCAACATCCATTTTCTTGATCAGATAGTAACCGATGGAGAGGGCCAGAATGATGGCGGCAATTCCCACCAGGGCAAAGCCTGACAAATCTTTTACATCAAGAATAATCACTTTCCGGGTAATTGCAATAATTGCAACGGCCATAACTATCTGCGCATGGTCAACTGATTCAGCCATATAGGTCTTGGCGATGGTATCCAGCAGCTCAATACCGATCAGCACAAGCATGAAGAGACCGAAAATTTCCAGCAACTCGTCAATTTCCAATATTAAAACCGGTGGTGTTATGGCGTCCTTGATAATTACCCAGGCGAGTTCAACGGTACTGAGAAGCAGAACAACAGCCATCAACACAACGAGAACCAGGATAATTATCTTCTGAAATTTTTTTATTACCGCCATCATGGTGAGCTCCCGTGATTTATTTGTGTGGTCTTTACTGTCCAAGAGGGTTCCGTGTCTTACCCTCTTCCTGCTTTTCCGGCTCCAGCACCAGGTCGAACGTGGCCCGTTTTTTCCCTTTTTTCGGATAGTGCTGGGTTATCAGGCCTTCGAATCCCTTCGCATCCACTAATATATGAATGTGAGGCGGTCGTCGTCCATAAGGGGGAGGCACGCTGGTCCGCAGGCGGTATCGACCGGATCGATCGGAAAAGAGCGTCGCCCGGTGGTCGTCAGCATAGGTGCCGTCAGGTCCTGCCTGCCAGATCTCGATCCGGACATTGTGCAACGGACGACAATCAGCAGCAGAACGAACCGTTCCGCTTAAAAGATAGCCTGTGCCGATACTGGAACGCTCCGGGGCATTCGGGCGGTAGAACGGGCCGATTTCATCCCACGGGGTTGGTGAACAGGTTACCGCCAGGGAGTTTTCGCCGGTCGCGAGCAAGAACAGCAACATACTCAGTCCGGTCACGAAGTATCTGTTCAAAGAGTCTTTAAGCGTTTCTCTCATTGGTGCACCTCCTGCTTTGATCATGTCCGTAACTCAGAAACAGCCTGTGCAGGGAAAGGAAGCCGACCATCCTCTCCATGGCGGACAGGGCTCTTGAACCCTATAGCTTCTGATGTATATTTCACCCGGGTGGGTGTACTGCTTGATGGGCGCTCCGTCCTGGGATGGGACAGATTGCCGCTACTCAAGGTCATTCCACGTCCTTTTTCTGTTGGGACCGGGTTTCACCGGGGATCAGCCCCAGCACCAGACCGACGATACCGCCATAGAGCGCCCCCGTCCAGGGGGAACCAAGCATCATTCAACCGCCGCCGGTGCAGCGGCTCAGCCAGCCGAGCAGCGCACCTGCTACGGTACCAATACTTATGAACACAACAATCTTGAGCAGGGGTCCCATAATGCTCATTCCTCTCTCTTTGGCGGTAGTGTGAGCAGGCAAAATGTGGTTCAGGCATTCAATACTGAAAGTTACCCAGTGACTGTATCAATCGATTAATCCTCAAGCCGCTGAATTTTACGGTTCCTGATCCATTTATCCAGCGATATCACCGGCAGCACGATCGCACCTGCAGCCATGGCATACAGCCAGGCCCGGGCGTCGAGCGCTGCCGAAGCAAAAATTGTCTGTAGCGGCGGCAGGTAGATGAAACATGTCTGGAGCAGCAGCAGCAGGCCGATACCGATAAAAATTGCCGGATTGCTGAATACCCCTTGGCTAAAGAGAGAATCGCGCAGGGATCGGCAGTTGAGCAGATAGAATATCTGGGTGAAGGTGATGCCGGTCACGCAGATCGTCTGTGCCTCGGCCAGCGCAAATGCATGCCGGGCGGAAGTCACCGGTTCAGGGCCGACGATCCGGAAGTATTCCCAGAGAAACAGGCCGCAGGCACCTGCGGACATGAGCAGAGCCACCATGATCAGGCGTGCAACAATGAAACCGGAAAAGACCGGTTCGTCTGGGGGGCGCGGCATGCGCCGCATGGCGTTTGGCTCCAGCACCTCGAAGGCCAGCGGGATCGAGAGGGTGACACTTGCCACCAGATTGATCCAGAGAGTCTGGCTGGGGGACATGGCCATGAGCAGTTCATTCACCCCGTCGACCCGCACCGTCGGAAAGAAAAACATGGATGCTGTCAGAGTGCAGGCCAGGCCCAGATTGGTGGGGAGCACGAAGGCCAGGGATTTTATGAGATTATCGTAGACCCGGCGCCCCTCTTCCACCGCTGCGGTAATGGAAGCAAAATTGTCATCCATCAGGACTACCTTGGCCGCCTCCTTGGATACCGCTGTACCGGTAATCCCCATGGCGATCCCGATGTCTGCCCGTTTGAGGGCCGGCGCATCGTTAACCCCGTCACCCGTCATGGCAACCACGTGGCGCTGGGCCTGGAGAGCCTGAACGAGCTGGATTTTATGTTCCGGTGCCACGCGGGCAAATACATTGGTACTCATGACAGCCGACTGTAGCTCTGTTTCAGAGAGGCCATCCAGGTCGCGACCTGTCAGGGCACCCTGCCCATGCTGCAGCAGACTGAGCTGCCGACCGATGGCTTCGGCCGTTACGGGATGGTCGCCGGTGATCATCTTGACCGTGATGCCGGCACTATGGCAGATCCTGATGGCGTCCATGGCTTCGGTGCGGGGAGGATCAATCATGCAGAGCAGACCTGCAAATTGCATATTCATAGTAACGTCATCAGGAGAAATCTCTTCAGCTGCAACGTCCCGGCGCTGTGCAAAAGCAATAACCCGCATCCCCTGGCGGGCATAGGTTGCCATGGCTTCATTCACCGTTTGCTGCTCCGCTTTACCCAGCCCGCAGCGCTCAAGGACTGTTTCCGGCGCCCCTTTGAGCAGGATGCGGTTCTCTCCGTCAATCCGGTTCAGGGTTGCCATGAACTTGGTATCCGACTCGAAGGGGATGACGTCCAGACGTTGGTGGCGACTGCGGAATTCGTGGGCATTCAACCCCGCTTTCTGGCCGGCAACCACCAGAGCGGCTTCTGTCGGATCGCCGGTGATGGCCCAAATTTCAACCTCCTGGCGCAGCGCCGAATCATTGCAGAGGACGGCAATGGAGAGCAACTCCTGCAGCGCCGGAGGAACGGTCGTCAGGCGGATACCATCGTGTTCGATGTCGCCTTCCGGTGCGTAGCCGATCCCGGAAAACCGGTATTCATGCCCTTCCAGCCATGCCACCTGGACTGTCATTTCGTTGCGGGTCAGGGTGCCGGTCTTGTCCGAGCAGATCACCGTTGTGGACCCCAGTGTCTCCACCGCCGGAAGATGACGGACAACAGCATGCCGTTCGGCCATGCGGCGGACGCCGATGGCCAGGCAGATGGTGATAACCGCCGGCAGCCCTTCGGGGATCGCCGCCACAGCCAGAGAGACGGCAACCATGAGGGATTCGCCGACCGGAGCGTCCTTGATCCAGATGCCGAAGGCGATCAGAACCGCTACCACGACCACGACTGCGACAGTGATCCCGGTAGTTACCCTGGCCAGTTGTCGCGTCAGCGGGGTCTCCAGCTGTGTGGTCTGATTGAGAAGCGCATTGATCCGCCCCAGCTCAGTGTTGTTTCCCGTGGCGACCACCACGCCGGTGGCCGTACCCTGCACCACCAGGGTGCCACTGTAGGCCATGCAAAAACGGTCGCCCAGCGGTGAGTCCGGCAGTACCGCGTCGGAGCGCTTTGCCACCGGCAGAGACTCGCCGGTCAGGGCCGCTTCCTCGACAAGCAGGTTCTTGACCCGGATCAACCGTAGATCGGCCGGGACTTTGTCGCCGCTCTGCAATGTTACCACGTCACCTGGTACCAATCCATCCGCCGACACCGCGATGGACTGTCCGTTTCTCAGGGCTGTTGCCGTTTCAGGAATCATGGCGGCAAGCGCTTCAATAGCCTTGCCGGCCCGATATTCCTGGATGAAGCCGATGATGGCATTGATGCCCACCGCACCGAATACAACCGCGGCATCGGTGGGCTTTTTAAGTGCAACGGCCAGGGCGCCGGCTGCAATCAGCAGCCAGCCGATCGGGTTGTTGATCTGGCGCCAGAGGATGAGCCAGGGACCCGTCCCGCCGGTCCGGGCAAGGGTGTTGGCGCCGAAGCGCTGCAACCGTTCCGCGATTTCCCCATCATTCAACCCGTCCGGACGTGTACCCAGTTCGGTCATGACGTCCTGATCGGATGATGCATGCCACCTGATTTCATTTGGCTGTGTTAGACTCTTGTGCATCCTACAATCTCTCCCCGCCCTTTTCCCGGATTACTGCGCCGGGATCGAATCCCTGCTGCGCGGCACGCTGCAGAATTGCAGCATACAGGCCTTCATCCATGCTCGCAGTCCGGCTCAAAATCCAAAGATACTTGCGGCTGGGCGTCCCGACCACCGCGTATTCGTACTCCTTGCCCAGTTCAATGATCCAGTAGTCACCCCGGAACGGCCAGAAGAACGTGACTTTGAGTTGAGCATTACTGGACGTGTCGACAATCCAGGCACGACCCGTAACCTGCTCAAGACTGCCGTCCTTCTCATTACGGCAGGAATTGATAACACTGATCTCCCCGTCTTCCCGGAGTGCATAATCGGCGGTACTTCCTGCACATCCCTTCTGGAAACGGTTCGGAAGGCGCGCAATCTCGTACCACCGGCCGAGATAGCGCTGCAGGTCCACCTTCTCGACGGTACGGAGCGGGGGAAGTCCCGGGGAGCCGGCATTGGCGAGAGTAAAGGCCCCGATCCCGAGAACGACGGTAATTACGAAGATGATTGTATTCTGCATATCGGCACGATCCTTTCGGTCAGATCAGTGGTCGGAGTTCCGTGACCCGGAACCAGGCGGCGTGAGTGACGGCCGCGCCGGCACCCGGTCCGACGATCTCATCGGTGTTTGCCTTGATGCTCGCCAGCAGTTCACCATCCTCCTCGGTCCTGATCAGCTCAAGCGCCAGGCGCACGCCACTGAAGCCGGGGCCGCTGGTTTTAAAGAGGAAGGCGGCGTGCCGGTTGCGGGTCAGGTTCTGATAGGTGCGCTTGTCGGTCATGCCCCAGACCAGTGTGGTTTCATCGATGACGTGCGGCCGGGCATAGACGGCGCTGTTGACTTTGCCGTCCGAAGAGGATGTGGATATGACACCCAGTCCGGGTTGAGTAAACAGTTCGGCAAGATTCATGGTTGCAGCTCCTTTTGATTATTATTGTGTTTACTGCAGCCACTGTGATGCCAGCGCGGCAAAAAAGTTTGTTACCGCGCAGAGGAAACAGCCCCAGCAGATATCGATCCAGACCATCCTCACCGGCCAGCGCTCCAGGGTGGACATGTTGGTCATGTCATAGACCCCGTAGACGACCAGGCCGAACAGAGCACCCCACGCCAGCGAAGTTACCGTCAGGTGTTCCGGATCAACCCTCGGAAGGGCGAACAGCACGATCCCCAGCGGCAGCAGCAGGTAAACAATCGCGGCAGCCCAGTAGACCGGGATGATGGTGGTACCCCGGACCCGGGCGTAGGGGCCGAGCTCTTTGATATAAAAACCCTGCATCAGCCTGGCCAGCCAGATGTAATCAAGCAGCAGGGTGAACGGCAGACAGAGCAGGTAGACCTTGAAGGTGTGCAGCATGTCAGGCTCCTCTTTTGGGTGGCAGCGGGAAAAAGGGGCTGGTGTGGCGCTTGTATTCCTGGAAATCGGCGCGATCCTCGTACGGTTTTTCCAGCATGGGGATGCCGGATACCTTCAGAATCAGGAACGTAATGGTCAACGGGCCGATGATCGTCAGCCAGCTCCCCGGCAGTGCCAGGGTCATCAGCCAGATCCCCCACCAGAGGGTTACTTCGCCGAAGTAGTTGGGGTGCCGGGTGTAGCGCCAGAGGCCAGAGGTCATCAGCCTTCCCTTATTGCCCGGGTCGCGGATGAATTTCAGCAGTTGCCAGTCACCGATCGTCTCGAAACAGAAACCGTACAGCCAGATCGCCAGCCCGAGCAGGTCCAGCCACCCCAGTGGCCTGGAAGCTGCTGTGTTGACAAAGACGATCGGCACGGCCACCAGCAGCAGTAAAACCCCCTGCAGCATGAATACCTGCAGGAAGGAGCGCATTACGAACCACTTACCCCACTCCTCACGCCATTTCAGGTACCGCGGGTCTTCGCCGCGGCCGCGGTTGCGGCTGTGGATGTGCAGGGCCAGACGTACCCCCCAGGTCAGCACCAGCCCGGAGACCAACAGCCCACGGGCGGAGAAGACCCCGCCGCTGATCAGCGACACGATTGCAACCAGGATGAAACCCAGCCCCCAGGCTACATCGGCGATGTCATTTCGCCCCCGGATCTGGGCTGCGATGAACCAGCCGGTCATGTAGAGCAGTACCGCACCGCCGCATATCAGGAACACCCGTATCATGACCGCTGACCTTTGTTGCGCAGGAGCAGCGTTTCAATGCCTTCACCCGGTTGCAACCGGCGCAGCTGCAGCAGCACATAACCGGCCATGGCAAAGTTGCCCAGGGCCATGATCAGGACGAGCCAGAGGGCACCCTTTGCTGCTGATTGTTCGCGCCAGGCAACCCAGAGCCAGAAGAACAGGAAGCCGAAGTAGGCATCGGCCAGGGTGGCCCGGAACCAGAGATCCGGCCAGAGCAGCCGGGTAGCGGTCAGGACATCCTGGTGAAGCGAGGCGCTGACCGTCACATACAGCATAACGGAGAGCACGCCCAGGCAGACGATGGTCAGGAAGGTTTTCATCTCATCGTCCTTTCAGCAGGTCACGCTTCAACCCTTCGTCGATCGAATCCCGCCCCAGCCAGATGCCGAAATAGGCGGCGGCGAAGTCGGCACCTTCGATGACCGTCAGCGGAGTGCCGTTCAGTGCCAATTCCGTGCCCCGGCCGGGCAGATAGGTCAAGGCATAGCGGTCGCCCGGTTTCACATCCTTATAGATGGCGTTGATCCGGTCGATACGGCTGCGCAGTTTCGCCAGTTCGGCCGGTGTCTGGTTGAGTTTCAGGGTCGGTTCGGCTCCTTTGCCGAAATCAGGCCCCTTGATCGACACCAGATAGTTGATCTCCAGTCGTTTGGGGACATCAGACAGGACCGCCTCCGGCTTGACCCCTTCGGGCAGGTACAGCGCCGCCACATAGGCCTTGATGAATTTGAGGTAGCGCAGCAGGGCCGCATTGCGCAGCGGCACCGGAGTGCCGCCGATGGTGACGCTGTCCGCAAAGGTAACGTTTTCAACGGTCAGGGCCCGGGCGGTCAGGGGCACCAGTGTGAGTGCCAGCAGGAGTGAGGTTGTGCAGATGCAGCGTCGGGATGTTACACGAGAGAACATGGCGCCTCCTCTGTAAAATTTCATGACAATATTATCAGACTACGCTATAAATTCAACTATAGCCAGATGGATTCTGTGCCTGTTTTCTCATGTAATTACCATCTTACGACAGCAGTCCCGGGCAGGCCCGATTGAAACAGTCAAAAATCTATATAGTTATATGAAGTCTGGATCCGACATGACCGGCTGGAAGGGGAACTATGATTGTACCAACGAGGAGAAGCGTAATTATGACACTCGGCTTGCTGGGGCTATTCGGGTGTGCAGGTGAACGCCCGGCCAATCTTGGAGATCGGGGGGGCATGCTGACCGCCTGCCCATCGTCGCCCAACTGCATATCCAGTCAGGCGGATGATGAAAAGCACCGCATTGCACCGCTGGCTTTCGGCGGCGATCCGGACAGGGCTTTTGCGCGGCTGAAACAGGTCCTCGGAAAACGCGGCGACACGGTAATCATCGACGAGCAGATTGGCTACCTGCGGGCGGAACTGCGTACGCTTCTGTTTGTGGATGATGCTGAATTCCTGCTGGACCGCTCCCGTAACGTCATCCAGGTCCGTTCAGCCTCCCGCCTCGGTTATTCGGACCTGGGCAAGAACCGCAGCCGGATGGAGGAGATTCGCAGCCAGTTCCCGCCATCGGAGGGAAACCAATGAGTGTGATGATAGATCTGATGGAAAGAGGTCTGCTCCCGGATGCGCTTATCCGGAGGGGTATCAGACGTCTGCTGCAGCGGCGGCTGCGGGATGAGTCCCATGGCGATATCGAGGTTGAGCGCCAGCGGCAGCGTGAGTTCTTTGCACAGCTGCGGATCAGTCCACTGGCGGTCGAGACTGTGGCCGCCAACGAACAGCACTACGAGCTGCCACCCGAGTTCTTCTCCCAGGTGCTGGGGCCGCGCCGCAAGTACAGCAGCTGCCTGTACCCGATCGGTGTGACCGGCATCGCCGCCGCCGAAGAGGCCATGCTGGCCGAGACCTGCCGCCGGGCCGGGTTGGTCGACGGCATGGAGATTCTGGAACTTGGCTGTGGCTGGGGGTCGCTGACGCTCTGGATGGCCGAGCAGTTCCCGCATGCCCGCATAACGGCGGTATCGAATTCTGCCCCGCAACGCGAGTACATAGAATCTGTCTGCCGTGAAAAAGGCTTCGGCAATGTGCGGATTGTTACCGCCGATATGAACACGTTCTCCATCGACGGGTCATTCGACCGCATCGTCTCGGTGGAGATGTTCGAACATATGCGCAATTATGCGGAGCTGCTGCGACGCATCTCCGGCTGGCTCAAGGATGACGGCCGTCTGTTCGTTCACATCTTCTGCCATCGTGAACTGGCCTATTTCTTCGAGACCGATGGTGAAGATAACTGGATGGGGCGCTATTTTTTCACCGGCGGGATTATGCCCTCCGACCACCTGCTGTTCTACTTCAACGACCATCTGCTGGTTGAGGATCACTGGCGGGTCAACGGTCGCCACTACCAGCAGACCTGCGAGGACTGGCTCAGGCTTCAGGATGGGCGTCGGGAACAGATCATGCCGATTCTTCAGGAGGTCTACGGTGATGAGGCCGAGCTCTGGTTCCAGCGCTGGCGTGTGTTCTTCATGGCCTGCGCCGAGCTTTTCGGGTACAATAACGGTAATGAATGGTTCGTCGGGCACTATCTGCTCAGAAAAACCTCATGCTGACCCCGTTACCCGATCCAGAAGGAGTCTACCATGCTTGAGTTCATCATCAATAGCGACAGCTGCACCCGCTGCGGCGAATGTGTGGCTGACTGCCCAGCCCGGATTATCACCATGGATGAAGGGGTGCCGACCATTGCCGCGGACAAGGAGGCATCTTGCTACCGCTGCCAGCACTGTCTCATGATCTGCCCTACCGGTGCTGTCTCGATTCTGGGGCTCAAACCATCCGGCAGTCGCCCCCTGGCCGGAGGATATCCCGATCCGGACAAGCTGGAAATCCTTATCAAGGGGCGCCGTTCGGTGCGGCGCTATAAGCAGGAAAATCTGGAACCGGATCTGCTTCAGCGGCTGCTGGATGTGGCCTGGCATGCACCAACCGGAATGAACTCCCGTGATGTGCTCTTCACGCTGGTGGATGACCGCGGGAAGCTGTCCCGGCTGCGTGACGAGGTCATGGCGGGACTCGGCCGTCTGGTGCGGGAGGAGAGGCTGCCGGAGGGGAAGGAGTTCTTCGCCGATTTCGTTCGAGTATGGGAAGAAAAGGGGATCGATATCCTCTTCCGTGGGGCGCCCCATCTGTTGATCGCCTCGGCGCCGCGCCAGGGGGCTTGTCCGGTGCCGGACTGTCTGATCGCTTTGTCGTATTTCGAACTTTTCGCCCAGAGTCTGGGCGTCGGCACGGTGTGGAACGGCCTGTGTAAATGGGCCATCTGCGATCTTCTGCCCGAGACCCGCCAGCGCCTCGGCATACCGGAGGAACATGTGATCGGCTACGTCATGTCCTTTGGCAGACCGGCGCTCCGTTTTCAGCGCACGGTCCAGCACGGGCCGGCAGCGGTCAACAGGGTCGCGATCTGACGGTTGGTGTAACCGCAGGGAGAAGGGGGACGACAGCTTCACCCTTTCACGTTTTCTGGTGGCTTCGGAACCAGGCCAGTACGGTATCGGAGGTCTGTGCTCCGGGAAGCTGGTCGATGACCCGGCCGCACTGTAGTAGCATGATGACCGGTATGCCGCTGACACCGAAGCGCGATGCCAGGGCCGGGTTCTCTTGGGTATTGACCTGGACAACGGCTGCCGTGCCGGCCAGTTTTTCAGCTGCTGTTCGCACCGCCGGTGCGAATGAGATGCAGTGCGGTCACCAGGGCGCCCAGAACTCGGCCAGCACCGGTCCATGGTAATCGCCGATAAAGCTGTCGAAGCTGCCGCCGCTCAGTTGCTGCGGCTTATGGTACATCGGCGGCAACGGGGCATGACAGCTGCCGCACCATCCGTGTTTTCCTTCCATCTGTGCCGGAATGCGGTTGCCGGTGCCGCAGGACGGGCAGGTGACGATATAGGTAGTCATGGCCTGTCTCCTTTTATTCAAACATAGTCCTGTTTTCGACGCTGTCAAGGTTCATTCCCATGTGCGTCTCCATCTTATTAAATTCAGAAAATGAGCTATACTTGAAAAACTGAAACAGCGCATCCGAAAGAAAATGTCACAATCTGCACGGGAGGCTGCAATGATCGACTTCACTGTCAATGGCAAGGAACAGCGGGTGGATGTCACCCCGGAGACACCGCTGCTGTGGGTGCTGCGGGAAAAGCTGGGGCTTACCGGAACCAAGTTCGGCTGCGGCGAGGGGTTGTGCGGCGCCTGCACGGTGCATATCGACGGTCTCCCTCAGCGTTCCTGCATCACACCCGTAGGGGACGTGCAGGGTAAGCGGGTGCTTACCATTGAGGGCCTCCCGGAAAACCATCCGGTCAAGAGGGCCTGGCTGGATCAGGAGGTTTCCCAGTGCGGCTACTGTCAGCCGGGGCAGATCATGACCGCCGTGGCCCTGCTGGAGAAGAAACCCAGGCCGACTGATGCCGATATCGACAGCGCCATGAGCGGCAACCTCTGCCGCTGCGGCACCTATGGCCGCATTCGTCGTGCGATCCATATTGCCGGTGGAAAACCTGTGCCGAAGGGAGGGAAGAAGTCATGAGCAAGGGGTCTACCTTGAGCCGGAGGCAGTTTATTAAGACCAGCGCCCTGGCCGGAGGCGGGCTGCTGCTGGCCTGCCACCTCCCGTTCGGCGCTCGCGACGCGCTTGCGGCCGGCAAGACGGTCTTTGCCCCCAATGCCTTTCTGCGCATCGGGACGGATGAATCCGTGACGGTCATCGTCAACAAGTCCGAAATGGGGCAGGGGGTCTACACCTCGCTCCCCATGCTGATCGCCGAGGAGTTGTGCTGCGACTGGAAGCGGGTCACCTTTCAGGCCTCGCCGGTGGCCGCTGAGTATAACCATGCCCAGTTCGGCCCGATCATGGTCACCGGTGGCAGTACCAGCGTGCGTTCCGAGTGGGAGCGGTTGTCACTGGCCGGGGCTGCGGCCCGCGAGATGCTGATCGCTGCAGCGGCAGGGCAGTGGAAGGTCGGCCCGGCCGCCTGTCGGGCAGAGAACGGCATCGTGCATGGACCGGGCGACAGACAGCTCAGCTTCGGTCAATTGGCTGCACAGGCCGCCAGGCTGCCGGTGCCGAAGGCGCCAACGCTCAAATCCGGCGCGAAAAAACTGCTTGGCAAGCCGCTTCATCGACTGGACAGCCCGGCCAAGATCAACGGTACGGCAATCTTCGGCATCGACGTTGCCGTTCCCGGCATGCTGACCGTCGTTATCGCCCGGCCGCCGGTCTTTGGCGGCAAGGTTAAAAGCTTCGACGCCACAAAGGCCAGGGCCGTTCCCGGGGTGTACTCAATAGTTGAGATAGATGCGGGCGTGGCGGTGGTGGCCGACGGCTTCTGGCCGGCATTGAAGGGGCGCGAGCTGTTGGAGATCGTCTGGGACGAGGGTGCCGGAGCCCGTGTCTCGACGCCTGCCATGCGCGAGGAGTATGCCGGTCTGGCTGCGACACCCGGCCTGGTGGCCCGCAGGGATGGCGATGCTGTGGCAGTGCTGGCCAAGGCCGGCAAGCGTTACGAGGTCGAATACGAGGTGCCCTACCTGGCCCATGCACCCATGGAACCGCTCAACTGCTTCGTGGATTTGAAAAGCGACAGCTGCCTGATCCGCACCGGCAGCCAGTTCCAGACCGTCGACCGCAATGCCGCGGCGCGGGTGGCCGGACTCAAGCCGGAACAGGTCACCCTGGAGACCACCTTCCTGGGGGGCGGTTTCGGCCGGCGGGCCTGTACCGGTTCTGATTACGTGGTCGAAGCGGTGCAGGTGGCCATGAAGGTAAAACAGCCGATCAAGGTGATCCGCACCCGCGAGGACGACATGCGGGCCGGTTACTACCGCCCCATGTGGTACGACCGGCTGGCGGCCTGCCTGGACGGGAAGGGTATGCCGCTGGCCTGGCAGCATCGCATCGTGGGGCAGTCGATTGTCGCCGGCACCTCCTTCGAGTCGGCCATGGTCAAGGACGGCATTGACGACACTTCGGTGGAGGGGGCGGCCAATACCCCCTATGCCATCCCCAATCTACAGGTGGAGCTGCACAGCCCCAGGAACGCCGTGCCGGTGCTCTGGTGGCGCTCGGTGGGGCATTCCCCATACGGCCTTCGTAATGGAGAGCTTTCTGGACGAACTGGCCCACCAGGCCGGCAAGGACCCGTACCTGTACCGCCGCATGCTACTGGCCAAACATCCCCGTATTCTCAAGGTGCTGGAGACCGTTGTCCAAAAAGCCGGCTGGGGTACACCCCTGCCCAAGGGATGGGGACGGGGCATCGCCGTGCATGAATCCTTCGGCAGCTTCATCGCCCAGGTGGCCGAGGTGTCAGTGGATAACAAGGGAGTGCTGAAGGTACACCGGGTGGTCTGCGCCGTTGACTGCGGAAAGATTGTCAATCCGGACACGATCAGGGCCCAGATGGAATCGGGCATTACCTTCGGCCTCTCGGCTGCCCTTTACGGCGCCATAACCCTCAAGGACGGCCGGGTGGAGCAGGGCAACTTCCATGACTACCAGCTGGTGCGCATGCAGGACATGCCAGCGGTGGAGGTCCATATCATCGACAGCGGCGAGCCGCCGGGCGGCGTGGGAGAACCGGGTGTGCCCCCCATCGCCCCGGCGGTGGCCAATGCCCTGTTTGCGGCCTGTGGCGCGCGGGTGCGCTCACTGCCCATGACGGCCGATAAAATCAAGGCTGCATTGAAAAAGGGGTGACGGATTGACCGACCTGAAACTGTATGAGGAGGTGCTGCGCCTGACCCGCCGGGGTGAGCCGTTTGCACTGGCGACCGTCATTGCCAGCGGCGGTTCGTCCCCCCGCAAGACCGGGGCCAAGATGCTGGTGCGAAGCGACGGCAGCAGCCTTGGCACGGTGGGGGGCGGCCGCATCGAACAGGAGACCATCGAGGCGGCCGGCGCTGCCCTGTCCGACGGTGAACCGCGCACCCTGGAATTCATCCTGACCGAGGAGCATGGCTACGCCTGCGGCGGGAGCATGTCTGTCTTTGTGGGACCGCAGGGTCGCCGTCTGTTGCTGGTCATGTTCGGCGCCGGTCACGTGGGGCGGGCGGTGACCAGTCTGGCCCACGGCTGTGGTTTTCGGGTGGTGGTGGTGGACGAACGACCCGACTGTGCAGTCCCTGCGCTGCTTCCCGGTGCCGACGAGATCATCTGCGCACCGGTTGCCGATGTGTTTGGCCGCTTGACGTTGGACCGGGAAAGTCTCGCGGTGATCGCCACGCCGGGACACCTGCACGACTTCGGTGCCGTGCGGGGCTGCCTGGCCGGCGAAGCCGGTTTCATCGGACTGCTGGGGAGCCGCCGCAAACGGGAGACCCTGCTGCAGACCCTGGAGGCAGAAGGGTTTGACGCAGCCCAGCGGGCACGGGTGATCACGCCGGTGGGGCTCGACATCGGCGCCCAGACCCCGGAGGAGATCGCCGTCAGCATCGTCGGCCAGTTGATAAAAATCAGGAGCGGGAAGTGAGCGGCAAAGTGTGCGGCAATGTGGCCGCTATTCTCCTGGCAGCCGGAAAATCCCGCCGCATGGGGCTCTGCAAGCAGCTCCTGCCGCTGGGCAAGGGCACGGTGATCGGCCGCTGCCTGGACACCCTTGTCGCAGCTGGTGTCGACGATGTCGTGGTGGTCATCTCGGAAGAGGGACATGAGGTTGCTGAGACAATCCGTGCGTACCCGGTCAGGGTAGTGATCAACCCGGACCACGGGGGGGACATGGCCTCCTCGGTTCGAGCCGGTCGTGACGCCATTACAGATGAGGCGACCGGCGTGATCGTCTCGCTCTGCGATTTTCCACTGGTTTCAATGGGTACCATTATCAGCCTGATCGCGGGACATGGAGTGTCGCCCGGCAGCATCATTATCCCCTGTCACGGGGAGCGACGCGGGCACCCGCTGCTCTTTCCCCGGGAGATTCTGGACGAGCTGGCGACCGGTATGATCCTCCGTGACCTGGTACGGAGAGATCCAAACCGGATTCAACTCCTCGACGTTGATGATCCGGGTGTGCTGATTGACATGGACACGCCTGAAGATTACCAGCGCATCTGCGGCATGTTGCAACCGGCCTGACTGACCTGTTTCCTGAAATGGAGAAAACACAATGCTCAAACGAATCATGGTGCTGGGGGTACTGCTTTTGCTGGCTTGTTCACCGATTTTGCATGCCGGGCAGAAAGCGGATGACCGCGAGGCTTTGGCAGGGCTGAAGACCGCCAGGGTCATCTTTGATGTGCGGGTACCCGAACTTGAAAAACTGGATTTCAATCTCAGGAACTTCAACGAGACCTTTGACGGAATTGTGGCTCAGGGGGTCAAACCGGAGATGATCGTCGTTTTCCGCGGACCGGGAGTCAGGCTCCTTACGGCAGCAGCACTCGACGAGGAGGCACGGGACCTGTTCAGGGAGCTGAAGCGGAAAGGGGTGCGCTTCGAAGCGTGCGCCGTGGCCATGCGTATCTTCAAGGCCGACCCGGCCGGGCTTATCCCGGAGGTCAAGCTGGTTGCCAATGTGTTCAACTCGCTGATCGGATACCAGAACAAGGGCTATGCCACAATTGCCATCAACTGAGGCACAAGCACTTCGTGTGACAAAGATGGCATTATTTATTATATGAGGAGACGGTATGTCCCGACTTTTTGAACCCTGCAGGTTGAATGAAAACGTCCTGATGGCCAACCGCATCGTCATGGCGCCCATGACCCGTTCCCGCGCAACCGGCAACCTACCGAACGAACTGATGGCCGAGTACTACGGTCAGCGGGCCGGAGCCGGGCTGATCATCACCGAGGGGACCTCGCCGTCTCCCAACGGTTTGGGGTATGCCCGTATTCCGGGTACCTTTTCAGCGGAGCAGACCGCGGGGTGGAGGCTGATTGCAGATGCCGTCCATGGGCGAGGCGGCAGGCTATTCATGCAGCTCATGCATACCGGAAGGGTGGGGAGTATCCTGAACCTGCCGCCGGGTGCCGAACTGGTGGCGCCATCAGCAATCGCACTGAGCGGGATGATGTGGACCGACAGCCATGGCGAACAGCCCCATGACCTGCCCCGCGAGATGACCGGAGATGATATCCGCTGTGTGATTGGAGAATATGTCCAGGCGTCACGCAACGCCATTGACGCCGGGTTTGACGGAGTAGAGGTTCACGGCGCCAACGGCTACCTGATCACCCAGTTCCTTGATCCCGGCTCCAACCGGCGGATCGACGCCTACGGAGGTTCCTCCGGACGGAACCGCTTTGCTCTTGAGGTAGCAGCAGAGGTGGCCGCTGCCATCGGTGCCGGGAGGGTCGGCATCCGTCTCTCCCCCTACGGGGTCTTTAATGACATGAGCGGCACCTACGACGGTATCGCCGACCAGTACACAGACCTGGCGGCTGCGCTTGGCAGGCTTGGTCTGGTCTACCTGCACCTGGTCGACCACTCGGCCATGGGGGCACCCAGTCCTGATCCGTCCACGGTCACGGCCATGTGCCGGGAATTCCGCGCTGCGGGCGGCCGCGCCGTGATCCTCTCCGGAGGCTATGACCGTGAGCGTGCCGAATCCGATCTGCAGGGCGGCGCGGCCGACCTGATCGCCTACGGCCGGCCCTTCATCTCCAACCCCGATCTGGTTGAGCGGCTGAAGGCCGGCATCGCGCTGGCCGAAGCCGACCAGTCGACGTTCTACACCCCGGGGGCGGTCGGGTATACCGA
Organism: Geobacteraceae bacterium; assembly: GCA_016720395.1. Taxonomy (GTDB): domain Bacteria; phylum Desulfobacterota; class Desulfuromonadia; order Geobacterales; family Pseudopelobacteraceae; genus CAIPTY01. The sequence goes on from JADKKR010000003.1 coordinate 366,031, forward strand.
CTATCCGGCGTTGAGGGTCTAGCCGCCACATATGGGAGACGACACTCTTACAACTGAGGAATGGGAACAGCTCTGCCGGGGATGTGGAGACTGCTGTTTCGAGAAGATCGAGGATGAACGCGGCACGATCTTCTACACCATGAAAGCCTGCCGGTACCTGGATCTTGATACGCGCCAGTGTCGGATCTATGAAAACCGTTTCATCATCAACCCCGAATGTATCAAGCTGACGGCCGAGCTGGTCGCGACCCTGCGCTGGCTGCCGCGGGAGTGCGGTTATGTAGCTCCGAGACAGGACAGTATGCCTCCGGCACCGGTTAAAGGTCGCGATCGCCGGAGAAGAAAATAGTTTTTTGTTGTGGTATAATTCATCCAAAGAAAACACACGGTCTTTATCGACAACTGCTTCATTGTCTGCTTTTGGAGGGGCCGTACAGAAGGAGAAATTACCTATGACCACCCGCCGCATCTCCAAAATTTTCAAGAGCCGCCCCACCGTCGAAGGCGCCGGTGTTCACCTGAAACGGGCCTTCGGATATTCACAGGTCCCGCAGTTCGACCCGTTCCTGATGCTGGATGACTTCCATACCTCAGATCCGGATGAATATCTGGCCGGCTTCCCCTGGCATCCCCACCGCGGGATCGAGACAATCACCTATGTGCTGGAAGGAGTGGTGGAACATGGTGACAGCATGGGAAACAAGGGCACTATCGGTGCCGGGGACGTACAGTGGATGACCGCCGGCAGCGGCATCATTCACCAGGAGATGCCGAAGGAGAGTCCCACGGGAACCATGTGGGGATTCCAGTTCTGGGCCAACCTGCCGGCCAGCCAAAAGATGATGGCACCCCGCTACCGGGACGTAAAGGCGGCCGATATCCCGCAGGTGGCACTGGAGAACGGTGTGACGGTCAAGGTCATTGCCGGGGAGGTCGCAGGTGTGAGGGGACCGGTGGGGGATATTGTCATCGAGCCTGAGATGCTGGATGTCAGCGTACCGGCCGGGATGGTGTTTTCGCATCAGCTTTCCGCAGGTCACACCGCCTTTGCCTATGTCCTCTCTGGAGAGGGCTATTTCGATGATCAACGCGACGCCTATGCCTACGAGATGGTCGGTCACGGCTGGTCGGATACCGAGCGCTGCTGCACCTGTTCTGCAGAAACGGTGGTGCTGTTCGAACATGCCGGCAACGCGATAGAGGTGACGACTGCAGGCAAGCCGCTACGCTTCCTGTTCGTCTCCGGAAAACCGTTGCATGAGCCCGTAGCCTGGTACGGGCCGATAGTGATGAATACTCAGGAGGAGTTGAAGGCGGCATTCGAGGAATACCAGCGGGGGACGTTCGTCAAATGAGCCTCCGCTTCGCAGGAAGGAGGCGAGCATCATGAATGCAAGCATAAGCGCAGATGAACTGCTGCAGTTGATGGCGGGAGAATCTGTCTGCCTGATAGATGTCCTGCTGCCGGAAGATTTTGCCTGTCGGCATATTGCCGGTGCCGGCAATGCCTGTGTCTACGAGATGATCTTTCTGGAGCGGATCGCCGAGTGCGTGCCGGATAAGGACCGGGCGGTGGTTGTCTATGATGACAGCGGCACGACCCTGGCAGCCCGCACCGCGAAGGAAAAACTGGAACGTGCCGGGTATCGTCATGTGGCGATCCTGGAGGGGGGGCTGCAGGCCTGGCAGGCTGCCGGTTATGCCGTCGAATCGAGAGCTCAGGATTCGCAGGCGGCTATGGTTCGTTCCGGTGTCTACCAGGTTGATACGGAAAAGAGCGTTGTTGAATGGATCGGCCGCAACATCAATAACCGCCACTATGGCCGGATTTCGTTCTCCTGCGGCGAATGCGTTCTGGACAACGGCCGCCCGGTGTCGGGGCGTTTCGTGCTTGACATGACCTCCCTGACAAACCTGGACCTGCAGGATGAAGGGTGGCGGGGCTTGCTGCACCGGCACCTGAAATCCGAGGATTTCTTCGATGTGGATCGTTATCCCGAGACAACCTTCAAGCTGTGCGGCGCTGCTGTTATCGAAGGGGCCACGCCCGGCACACCGAACACCGAAATTGCCGGCTCGCTGACCATCAAGGATACGACCCGTTCGATCTGCTTCCCGGCGATCATTGCAACTCAGGATGACGGGAGTATCAAGCTCCAGGCGGCACTCGACCTCGACCGCACGCTCTGGAATGTCTGCTACGGTTCCGGCAGGCTCTATGAACGGCTCGGCATGCATCTGGTCAATGATCTGATCAGCATTGAACTGTTTATCGTGGTACGTGAAAAAGTCTAACCAACGGGAGGAGCAGGCAATGTGCAAGGTACTGATAGTCTACTACAGTATGTATGGACACATCTACCGGATGGCTGAGGCGGTTGCCGAAGGTGTTCGCGATGTGCCCGGTTGCGAGGTGGTTATCAAGCGCGTCCCCGAGACCCTGCCGGATGAGGTGCTGGGGATGATGGGGGCGCTGGATGCGCAGAAGGGGATGGTCCATATCCCGGTCGCCACGGTCGATGACCTGGCCGATGCCGATGCGATCATCTTCGGCACGCCGACCCGTTTCGGCAACATGTGCGGTCAGATGCGCCAGTTTCTGGATGCCACCGGCGGACTCTGGATGAAAGGGGCCCTGGTGGGCAAGGTTGGAAGCGTCTTCGTCAGTTCCGCTACCCAGCACGGAGGCCAGGAGTCCACCATCCTCAGTTTCCACACCACCCTGCTGCATCAGGGGATGGTCGTGGTCGGCCTGCCATACACCTTTGCCGGGCAGATGGGGATCGGCGAGGTCACCGGCTGCTCGCCCTACGGCGCTTCGACCATCGCCGGCGGCCAGGGTGAGCGGATGCCGAGTGAGAACGAACTGGCCGGGGCACGCTTTCAGGGCTCCCACGTGGCCAGGATCGCAAAAAAACTGAAGGCATAATCTGCAACGACAGAAAGGAGAACTACCTATGGGTTCAAAAGGACGCGAGATCATCGGGATGGATGTGGATGAACTGCTGGGACTCTTACGCAGCGCCTATTGTGACGAATGGCTGGCCTATTACCAGTACTGGCTGGGTGCCAAACTGGTCAAGGGGCCGATGAAAGATGCCGTCGGCGCCGAGTTGCTGCAGCATTCCATTGAGGAGCTGATGCATGCCGATATGGTGGCCATGCGCATTATCCAGCTGGGCGGCACGCCGGTCACCAAGCCGGAGGAGTGGTACCAATTCACCAACTGCGGATATGATGCGCCGGAGGATCCCTTCGTAAAAACGCTGCTGGAGCAGAATATCAAGGGTGAGCAGTGCGCCATCGGCGTGTACAAGCGGTTGATGGACATTACCCGGGAAAAGGACCCGGTCACCTACAATATGGTCCTGACCATCCTGCAGCAGGAGGTGGAGCATGAAGAGGACCTGCAGTCGCTGCTGGAGGATTACGAACTGATGATGCGGGCGTTCAAGGAGTAATTCCTGCGGGAAATACTACGTATCATATATGTGATTACAGCTCCCCCCTCCGATGTTTTTGGAGGGGGGAGTGCTATTTCACGGCTACTATGTTCCATGTTTCCGAGGTAACGTCGTACATGATCCTGGCGGTTCGGGCGCGCAACTGCCGCAGGACCTGTGCCACCTTCTCTTCCAGCGTATAGCCGGAATCCGCTGGATCGGACCATTCCCGCGTCACAAACTCCTCGATCATCTTCTGCAGCGTGTCTGTGTCGATCCGCTCGACAGGGATCTCCAGCCCTTCCTCCGGCTGCTCATTGGCGCTCTGCTCCCTGTTCATCGATCCTTCCCGATCCTGCAGGTCCCGCTTTCACAATCCCGGTGCCGTTTCGGCAGGTATCTGCGTATCCGGGCGAATCCCTTGTAACAGAGCCGTGCCAATGGATTGAGCAGCGGCAGGGAGATCAGGGTGCCCGCCAATCCGTAGAGGGTCGAGTCAGGGAAGGCCTGCCAGATCGCCCGGAAGGCATCGACTCCGCGGTAGACCCGACCCTGCCGGTCAATGACATGCATCTCGTGCATGAATGCCGAGAGGGGGATGCCGTATGTCTCCGGGTTGAACTCCGCTGCACTGATGTCGACGATGACCAGCCGCCCCCCGTGGTCTTTGCGATGGTAATGTTCGACCTCCGTGGAGCAGACCACGCATGCGCCGTCATAGAAAACAGAGATTGGAAACAAAGGTGCGTCCGGCATGGTTGTCCCCGCTTAGCGTGGTGAATATCAGACCGAGATGACCGCTCTCAGGAGGGCCCATCCCAGTATGCCGGCAGTTGTAAGGCCGCACAGCAGCGCCAGTGCCTGGTCGAAACGGTTTTCCCGTCTGCGCTCGTTGTATCCCAGCAGTGCGCCGACGATGATTCCGCCCAGGATCCCGCCGCCGTGGGCCCAGTTGTTGATCCCCGGGAAGATCAGTCCGAATACGAAGAGACTGATCACCCATCCGCTGACCTCGCGGTAGACGGAGCTGCCATAGCTGCCACCCCTGCTTTTTCCGTAGTAAAGCAGCGCGCCGATGAGACTGCAGACGGCGGCCGAGGCGCCGATGGTGAACGGCACGCCGGCCATATAGGAGACCACGTAGCCGATGACGCCCCCCAGGGTATAGATGCTGAACATACGGCTGGCACCGTACTCGTTGGAGGCCCACGGGGCGATCTGTTTCAGGGCCATCAGGTTGAAGAGGATGTGCAGGATGCCGCCGTGCAGGTAGGTGGCGCTGATCAGAGTCCAGTAGCGGCCGAAATGGTCGATAGGATAGGTGCCGGTTGCGCCCAGCAGCATCAGGCCGCTCTGCCCGGGGGACAGGAAGCCCCCGCCCCCGCCGCTCAGGATCAGTGAAATGGCATAATACAGGACATTGGCGGTGATAATAGATTTTACCAGCCAGTCGCCGCTCATGGTGCCCCGGGTCCAGTTCAGAAACTGCCACCATGCCGCGGAGCGTGATGTGCCGCACCATGAACAGACCGCTTCGTCGCTGCCGACCAGACGTCTGCAGCGCGGACAGAGAATCGCCCGTTGTGACATAGAAAACCTCGCTTCGTACACCTGGCTGTGTCTCAGGCAGCTTGTGCTGTATGGACATACACGCTCTGGTATATAACGTACGCTCAATGTTACTTCATTTCGTCCGATAAACAAAGGGCCGGGTAGATAACCCGGCCCTGCAGTTTTAGTGGTGGGCGCTACTGGGATTGAACCAGTGACCCCTGCCGTGTGAAGGCAGTGCTCTCCCGCTGAGCTAAGCGCCCTGAATTATCTTAATTTGATAGCAGAGCAGACGTCTTCTGTCAAGTCTCCTTGAGAACCAAAAAAGACCAAATTTATCTTTAATGTAATAATATTAGAAAGTTATGTGCTAAACGGCGCGCAATTTATATTGACTCACAGAATATTTAATGGCAGTATTTCTCGCCGAATTTAGCTCGATATTTTTGAAGACTGGTAACCGTTCAACGATAGAATCGGTTTGCAGATTTATTTATAGAGAACGAGGAGAAACAATGAAGAATCTGGTAACATCACTGCGAGTAGTTTTTGTTTCAGTCCTGCTGGCCGTTGCTGTGACGGCAGGCGCCTATGCTGCTGACAGGCCGATCCTGTCGGGGGCAGATTGCATCAAGTGCCATTCGGCCGCACCTGCTGACATTGCCGCCAACGGCGGTGCGCACAAGACGAGTGTCGGCTGTCAGGACTGCCATGCCGGTCACCCGCCCTCAGTCAAAAAGATCATCCCTGCCTGTAGCCAGTGCCACTCCGGCAAGGCGCACTACAACCTGTCCAGCTGTATGCGATGCCATAATAACCCGCATACCCCGAAGATCATCAAGCTGGCCAACAATATCACCGACGAGTGCCTGACCTGCCATACCGAGCAGGTTGTCAAGCTGAAGCAGGTCAAGAGCAAGCATAGCAACCTGGCATGCAGTTTCTGCCATAACGTGCACGGCAAGATCCCTCTGTGTACACAGTGCCACAAGCCGCACAGTACGGACATGGTCGCTACGGAATGCAAAAAATGCCACCAGGCCCATATGCCGACAGCGGTCTTTATGACCCCCGATACGCCCAACAAGATGTGTGCGTCATGCCATAAGCGCGCTTTCGAGAAGCTCGCCGGCAGTGATGCAAGGCATAAGAACGTGCTCTGCGTGACCTGCCACAAGGACAAGCACAAGACAATACCTTCCTGCCAGAGCTGTCATGGTGTGCCGCATCCGGCCAGCATGATGTCGCGTTTCACCAAGTGTGGCGATTGCCATAGCGTTGCCCATAAGTTGAATCACTGGGAGCCGGGTACGCTGAAAACAGGCGATAAAGAAGCTCCCATCCCTCTGCCGAAAAAAGGCGCCAAGAAGAAGTAGCGCTATCGGAGCGCACGATGCACATGAAAAGGCCGGTGAATTCGTTCACCGGCCTTTTTTTATTCGCTGCAGGCGTTGGCCACGGCGCAAGTGCCTGTATACGAGGGTTACGATAACTCTTCGGGAAAGTCCTTGACCTTCAGACGTGGGAGGATTTCAAACGATGGAAAAATTGGAATGGATCGTTTTCTGCAATTCATCGATTCTGATCAGAGCCGAGCGGATACGTTCGCGTTCTTCTGCGGGGAGCTGGTAGGGGTTGAGGTAATGGGAGTCGTTCTGGATACCCTTGATGACCTTGATCTGCAGCAGGATGCGATGCTTGGTCAGGACGTGATAGGCAGCCCTCAGCCCACTGGCCATGGAGGCTGAGAAACTGCCCTCCTGTTCCAGCAGGGTGATACGCTCCACGGTGTTCGTTGCTGGAATCCCCTGGTTGATGGTGAGGATGCGCACACTCATGACCAGCGGAACCCACGCCAGTAGCTTCAGGTTGAACTCACCCTTGTGTTCGCCGCTGCTCTCGGTCCATATACGTTTCATGAATCCCAGGGCCAGCTTCAATTCGGTGGCGGCCTTGGCCATTCCCCACAGGACCCGGTTATACTCACGCTCCATGTTCCTGATCGTGCTGACAAGCTCTTCAGCCAGACTGCGGTCACCGGCAACATAGCGGGCATCGGAAAGGACAATCAGATCCATCATATTCTTGGCGTAATCATCTGCCTCATAGCGGACGATGGTTAGCAGCCGTTTGTGCCATTGAGAAAGTGAACCACGCCAGGACTGGTTTGAGGGCATGATATCGCCGGTGCAGCGCTTGAAGCCCGCCTCTTCCAGTTGATCCACCAGCATGGTTGAAAAATCGACAAAGTACCGGTCGGCTTCTGCCCCGCCACCGTCTCCATAGACAATCAGGTAATCCTGATCGGTGATCAGGGTCTGTTCCTCACGGCCGTCGCTCCCCATGCTTATCAGAGCCACGGGCAGGGGAGGCATGGGCCTGCCGGCTGATGCCATTTCGGCTGCCACCAGTTCCATCGCCCGTGTGGCAAGGAGATCCCGGTAATGTGTACAGGAGTTGTGGAGTGCAGAGACGGAGTAGGTCATCAGGAATTGTTCCAGCTCAATCTGGTTCAGTTCCTCGTGGATCGCCCTGAGTTCCTGCCGGGGAGATGTGCCGATGCGCTGGACAAGATCCGACAGCCTGCTGTTCCAACCGGCCAATTGCTGACGATCTTGACCCAGTTCGGCGGTGACACTCCGCAAAAAGGTGCTGATCTCGCCTGCCGTGCAGTAGCGTGTTATCTGGTGCAGATCCGGAAGCCGGTGCAACGCTTCCAGGGTGCCACTGATTGTTTGAATATGCTCCACAGACAACTCCCGGGCAGGTGCCCGACAATAAAAAAGAGGGGAAGGTTGAAATCTTTCCCCACTGTATCACAATCAAACAGAAATCATAACTGCAGTGATCAGTGATCGATGGCCTTGGCCATGCCGAGACCGGTATTCTGGCGGGTATAGACCTCATCAAACTTCTCTTCGGAGCGTTTGTTCGGGAACAGCAGAGCTCCAAAGATGGGGGGCCAGGAAGCCCAGCGGGATGGAGATGATACCCGGTTCTTCAGCTTCAGGATCGGCTCGCTCAGGCCCATGATGGGCTTGCCTTCTTTGTTCAGCACATCCACTTTGGCTTTTTCAAGTGCCTTGATGTCCTTCTCTGACATTGCGCCACCCGGAGGCAGGGTAACCTGTTTTTTCTCCATGGCGACGATGACCTTCTCGGCACCCGTGATGACCAGTTTCGGATATGCACCTCGTTATCCGTCTATTGTGTGCTCCGCGACTGATTCGTATACTGCTCTAAGAGATTTTATAAAATCGATTTTAAGCTATTGTTAGGTATTTAATACAATGTTTTAATATTTTGAATATTTTTTTTAATAATTAAAAGTATAAATAAAATAACGCTAAAAAACAAGCTACTTGTATAAAAAATTATCAAATTAAAATTTAATTTAGCAGCTTTATAAAATATAACTGCTCCCTTATTTATATTTATTCTTGCTTGATGATGCCTATGCCCCGGTACCCTGTTCTGCTCAGACCGCGAAGGCTGCTCATCATAAAAAAACTGTTGCGACCGGCAATACTTCAAGAGTATATTCCCGCTGGAATTACGTGAGTTTTCACAAAAATTCGATAGACCTGCATGGTGCCACTCAAATCCCTTCCATCTGCCGAGACCCCATGAATCTGTCCCGCAAAATAGTCCTTGTGATCGTCAGTACCTTCATCGCCCTTGTATTCATCGTTGCGGCGACGTCGGACATCATTCTGCTCCACAGTTTCGCCGATTTGGAAAAGAAGGTCCTCAGAGACAATGTTTCCAAGGTCACCAACGAGATCGAAGAAAGTTTTCCTGAGTTGGAGGCCTCCGCCAAGAATTATACTGACAGACTCAGGCAGGGAGGGGCAGGGCAGATCTCCCGGCTTAAAGTCGATTCACTGGTCGCGCATCGGATTGATTTTATCGCCTGCTACAGAGCCGACGGAGTAATGGTTGCCGCCAAGGCGGCTGATTTTCACGGTCTACGCCCTCTCGAACTGACAGACGATCAGCGGCGCACGCTCGGGCAGGCCGCCCGCTATGTCATCGAGCAGGACGGGAGAAAGCAGTGGTTTGGTTTTGTGACGCTGGACGGACATGTGGCCCAGCTTGCTCTCCGGCCATTTGAACATGGCAGCGTGCTAGTGGTCGGCAAGTATGTAGACAGGGAGGAGCTGGGCCGTGTTTCCGGCCTGACCGGATTTCAGATTGACGTACGGCTGGTTGATGATGAGTTGCCGGAGGATTTTTCAAAGGCCCGGGCGGAACTGATCAATGGTGCGGAATCCCATGCCGCAGCCGTTGACTCGTCACAAATTGCCGGTTATGCGCTGTTCAGGGATATCTATGACAAGCCGGCACTGTTGCTGAAAATTACGGAACCACGCCTGATCTACAAGCAGGGCAAGGCCAGCATCATCTATATAATCCTCGCGCTGATCATTTCAAGTGCCATTTTCTGCGCTGTGATGCTGTTCTTTATACAGGGCTCCGTGCTCAAGCGTCTTGCCGCATTGAGTTCCAGGGTCGGAGACATCAGCAGAAATCGTGATATTTCGGTACGGCTTGATATTCGTGGTGAGGATGAACTCGAGGAACTGGCTGGAACGATCAACTCGATGCTCGACTCCCTGGAGTCAGCCGAGCAGTCTCTCAAGGAGAGTGAGGAACGCTACCGGTCCCTGTTCGAGCGAGCACCGGATGCGATTCTGGTTATCGGGCTCGAGGGTGAAGAGGCAGGCAAAGTGGTTGCCGCCAACCAGGCTGCTGCTGAACAGCACGGCTATTCGGTTGAAGAAATCTGCGACAAGTCGATCTTTGACCTCAATGCCCCGCTAACCAATGCCGCTGCACCCGACATGATAAAAGAGATTTCCGCCGGTGCCTGGATTACCAACGAGGCATGGCACGTCAGGAAAGATGGTACGCAGTTCCCGATTGAAATCCATGCCGGACCGGTGCGAATCAAGGGGCGTAATTATATCCTCGGATTTGACCGGGATATTACCTCGCGAAAGCTGGCCGAGGAGACCGACCGGATCTACCTGGAGCAGATTCGCAACCTGAATAACGAGCTTGCCCGCCAGGCCGTAGAATTGGAACTGGCCAACCGGGAGCTCGAGACCTTCAATTATTCGGTTTCCCACGACTTGCGAGGGCCGCTGACACGGATCTCCGGTTACTGCCAGCTGATGCTCGAGGAGGACTCGGGAGTCGATCCCCAGGCAAGGACGTATCTGACCAGAATCTATGAGTCCAGCTGCTGGCTTGACGAAATGATTGATGCCATGCTCAAGCTCACGCAACTGGTCCGGTCTGAATTTTCCCAGGAACCGGCCGATCTGTCGGCGATCTGCCAGGAACAGCTGGACAGCCTGATCCATGCCGATCCGGGCAGGTCCGTAGAATTGACCGTGGCGCCGGGTATCGCGGTACTCGGGGATAAGAGCCTGCTCAAGATACTGATGGCCAACCTGATAAGCAACGCCTGGAAGTATAGTTCCCGAACTGCACAGGCGCGGATCGAGTTTGGCGTCATGACGGACGGTCCTGCTCCGGTCTATTTTGTGCGTGATAACGGAACCGGATTTGATATGAAGGATGTTGACCGGCTTTTCCGGGTATTTACCCGTCTGCACGACCCGACCCAGTTCAGCGGAAGCGGCATCGGCCTGGCCACGGCCCAGCGAATTGTCTCCCGCCATGGCGGCAGGATCTGGGCCGAAGGTAACGTTGGCCGCGGCGCGACCTTTTTCTTCACCCTGGCACCCGACGTGCGGCCCGTTGAGATGTAACCCCAGGAACACCCCCCTATGGGGAACGACTGCTGAGGAGGAACCATCATGGCTTTGTGGGACAAGTTGAAAGGCGAATTTATCGACATCGTCCAGTGGCTGGACGATACCAACGACACCCTGGTGTATCGCTTCGAGCGCTATGGCAATGAGATCAAGTACAACGCCAAGCTGGTTGTGCGTGAAGGCCAGATGGCTGCCTTCATCAATGAAGGACAGCTGGCCGACGTATTCAAGCCCGGCACCTACACATTATCCACGCAGAACCTGCCGATACTGGCAACCCTCAAGGGCTGGAAGTACGGCTTCGAGTCCCCGTTCAAGGCCGAGGTCTACTTCTGTTCGACCCGTCAGTTCACCAACCTGAAATGGGGGACTCCCGGCCCGGTCACCATGCGCGACCCTGAATTCGGTGCCGTGCGGGTCACCGCCTTCGGGCTCTACTCGATCAGGGTCAAGGACCCGTCCGTGTTTATCCGCGAGATCGTCGGTACCGACGGCACCTTCACCACCGAGCAGATCGAAGACAACCTGCGCGGCAAGATCGGCAGCCGCATCAAGGAGGTCATGCCGGATGCCGGCATCCCGGTCATCGACCTTGAGAGCAAGGTCATCCAGCTGGGTGAGACCTTGAAAACCAGGATCGCTCCGGCGATCGAGGCCCTGGGTCTGGAACTGACCGAGGTTCAGGTCCAGGATGTCGGCCTGCCGGAGGAGGTGGAGCGGGCCATTGACAAAGCCGGTGCCATGCGGGCCATCGGCAATATGCAGGTGTACACGCAGTACGAAACCGCCAGTTCGATCAATGATGCCGCGAACAATCCTGGCGGACTGGCCGCCGCCGGCGTCGGTGTCGGTATGGGTTTCGGCATGGGCGGACAGATGGCCGGTGCCATGGGCGGCATGTTTCCCGGGCAGTCCCAGCCCCAGCAGCCGGTCATCGGTGGCGCTGCACCTCCGCCGTTGCTTCAATTGTTTGTCGCTGTTAACGGTCAGCAGACCGGACCCTTTGATCTTGCTGTCCTGCAGCAGATGGCCCGGTCCGGACAGCTCACCCGCGACAGCCTGGTCTGGAAGCAGGGTATGGCGGCCTGGGCCGCTGCGGGCCAGGTGCCCGATCTGACAGCGGTGTTCGAGGCCGTACCGCCGCCCGTACCGCCCGCATAACATGTACTGATCGGTATGCGTCGGATCTGCGGGCTTCCGGCTCAGTGAGGCTATTTGATATGAGCGAGACACAGCCCGGCACTCAGACCGGTGCCACACTCTTCCCCTGCACATCCTGCGGAGCCAGGCTGGAGTTTTCCCCCGGTGCCGCGACACTGAAATGCCCTTACTGCGGCCAGGAAAACAGGCTGGAGAAGCCGGCCGGGCAGGTTCAGGAACTTGACTTCTACGAATTCTTCGCCCGTGCCTCCGAGCAGGGAGAGTCTGAAGAAAAGCAGACCGTCACCTGCAGTTCCTGCAGTGCTGCCTCAACAGTCGACAGGGACGTCTCCATGAACAGCTGCCCGTTCTGTGGCTCCCGGCTGACCGCTCAGGCCCGTGCCAGCCGCCTGATCAAGCCGGGTGCGGTGCTGCCGTTCAAGATAACCCGCACCAGGGCAGCCGGGGAATTCCGCACCTGGCTTTCCGGTCTCTGGTTTGCCCCGGGTGAACTGAAGAACTATGCCAGCACCTCCGGCGGCATCAAGGGCATGTACATTCCCTGCTGGACGTACGATTCACGCGTCACCACCCAGTACGAGGGGCAGCGCGGCGAAGATTATTATGAGACCGAGCAGTACGAGGAAGAGGATTCCAAGGGAAACAAGGTGTCACGTTCCCGCAGGGTGACCCATACCCGCTGGCTTCACGCCAACGGGGTTGTTGAAAACCGTTTTGATGATGTGCTGGTCATGGCGGGCAGGTCACTGCCTGCGGAGATCATTTCCTCGCTTGAGCCCTGGGACCTGAAGAACCTTGTCCCCTACAGCGACCAGTTTATGAGCGGTTTTCAGGCCGAAGCCTACCAGCTTGACCTCGGCGAGGGTTTTGAAAAGGCCAAGGGCATCATGGACGGAGTTGTGCGGCGCTCCATCGAGCGTGATATCGGCGGCGACCGTCAGCAGATCTCTGCGGCCCGCAGCCAGTACGACAACATCACCTTCAAGCATGTCCTGCTGCCGGTGTGGATCAGCGCCTACCGCTATCGCGACAGGACCTTCCGCTTTATTGTCAACGCCCGCACCGGACAGGTACAGGGTGAGCGTCCCTGGTCGGTCTTCAAGATCGCTCTGGCGGTCGTGGCAGTTCTGGTATTTCTTCTGGTTATCGCAGTTGTTGTGAAAAGATAATTGATTCAGGATGCTGCAGTCTGGAAAAGGTAGGTCGCAAAATCTTCGCCGATACGGCTGTCGATCACACGGCAACCAAGAGAAGAGTAACGGTTGACGATATCGAACTTGTCCTGTAACGGAATCCCCGAAAGCAGGATGTGCCCGCAGGGGCGGGTGAGGGCAACAATGCGGGCTGCCAGCGGCAGAAGAATATCGGCATAAATATTTGCCATCATCAGGTCGACCGGTTGAGCACGAAGGCAGCTTAATTCACCGCAGACACTGAATATATTGTTCTCAAGCCTGTTCAGGCCGGCATTTTCGGCGCAGGACCGCGCAGCATCCCATTCCAGATCAACGGCAATAACCAGTGCTGCTCCCAGTCTGGCGGCTGCAAGTGCCAGGATTCCGGTGCCGGCACCAAGGTCAATGGCCCGGCAACCGGCTATGCCGGGAATAACGGATAGAAGTTCGAGGCATGAAGCGGTTGTTTCATGCTCTCCCGAGCCAAAGGCGCCTTTTCTGCCCAGGACTATCGGTATTCCACAGGGATCCGGCCGGTCTTCCCCCGCCGGGATGATGCTGAACCTGTCGATTGAGAATGATGTGAATACGCGTCCGGTCATGAGCTACACTAGCCCGTTTTAGGCCGCCTGGTCAAGTTACCACTGAAAAATTAAACCTAAATCCACCCTGAAAGGAATCATCAATAATGAGACTTACTCCTGCAACAGAACTGGAATTCCGCTGCAAAAGGCTACAGGAATTGATGGCAGGTCAGGCACTGGATGCCGTCATCATTGTTCAGAATGCCGATCTCTTCTATTTCACCGGCACCACCCAGAGCGGATGCCTGTATGTCCCGGCACAGGGGCAGCCTATCTACATGGCCCGCAAGGAGTTCAGCCGGGCGCGGATGGAATCAGGCCTGAAAGAGATCGTACCATTCGGCTCCATGAAGGACATCCCCGGGATTCTTGCACAGTTTGGCTATCCTGAACCGAAACGCATCGGGATGGAACTGGATGTGCTGCCGGTGAATTTTTTCGAACGCTACCGGAAGGTCTACCCCGGCGCCGAATACCTGGATGCCACGCCGCTGATCCGTCAGGTCCGGATGATCAAATCCCATTATGAGATCCACCTGATGAAGGATGCCGCTGACCAGGTGCATCGTGTCTGGCAGCGCGCCGGCGAGATCATCCGCGAGGGGGCCACGGATCTTGAAATCGCGGCTGAACTCGAATACACCGCCCGAAAGGACGGGCATCAGGGTTTGGTGCGTATGCGCGGGTTCAATTCCGAACTGTTCTACGCCCAGATATTCTCAGGCACCGACAGCGCGGTGCCGGCCTATGCCGACACGCCGCTGGGCGGCCTGGGGCTGAACCCGTCCTTTGGACAGAGTGCCGGCCTCAAGCGGATCGAGCGCAACGAACCGGTGATCATCGATTTCGCCGGGTGTTCTGACGGTTACCTGATCGACCAGACCAGGGTTTTTGCCATCGGCGGCATCTCTGACCGGTTGCGCAAAGGCTATGACGACATGTTGAAGGTGCAGCGCCTCATGACCGAGATAGCGGTCCCCGGTGCAATCTGGGGCGAGGTCTATGATCAATGCCTGGCACTGGCAGTGAACCTCGGGTATGCTGACAGTTTCATGGGGGGCAAAGGTTCCCAGGTCTCATTCATCGGCCACGGGGTGGGTATCGAGATCGATGAATATCCGTTCATCGCCCGCGGCTTCAAGGATATGACACTTGAGATCGGAATGGCATTCGCCTTCGAACCCAAGGTCGTGTTTCCCGGCGAGGGCGCCATCGGTATCGAAAACACCTTTTATCTCAGCAATGACGGTCTCAAGCAGCTGACCTATTCCAGTGAGGAGCTGCAGATACTTCCCACGTGATATTCCCGCAAAATTTTTGTTGCATTTTATCAAAGCTTTGGTATAACTACGGCACCAAATTGTATACAGTATTCTAAAAAGCGAGTATTTCTTCCTGCAACCATCTGAATTTGAGGTAGTTTTATTTTACCTACACACCACGAAAGGAGAGTACAGACATGGCTTTGAAAGACACACTCAAACAGAAGATTGAAGAGTTCCGCCCTCGTACAGCTAGATTGACCAAGGAGTTTGGTAAGGTTGTCATCGATCAGGTGACGATTGACCAGGCTATCGGTGGCGCTCGTGACATCCGCAGCCTCGTAACAGACATCTCTTACCTGGACCCTCAGGAAGGAATCCGTTTCCGCGGCAAGACCATTCCCGAGACTTTCGAGGCTCTCCCCAAGGCTCCAAATTCAAACTACCCGACTGTCGAGTCTTTCTGGTACATGCTCCTTACCGGTGATGTTCCTACTCAGGCACAGGTTGATGAAGTTGTTGCAGAGTGGAAAGTCCGTCAGGCCGTACCCGAGTACGTTTGGACTGCTGTCCGTGCTCTGCCGCGTGACAGTCACCCGATGGTCATGCTCTCTGTTGCTATCCTTGCTCTCCAGAAGGATTCCAAGTTTGCCGGTTTCTATAACTCAGGCAAATTCAACAAGATGGTTGCATGGGAATATGTGTATGAAGATGCCTGCGATATCGTTGCCCGTATCCCGATCATTGCAGCTTTCATCTACAACCTGAAGTATCGCGGCGACAAGCAGATCGCTATCGACCCGACTCTCGATATGGGTGCGAACTTCGCACACATGATCGGCCAGAAAGAGGAGTACAAGGACGTTGCCCGTATGTACTTCATCCTGCACTCTGACCACGAGTCCGGCAACGTTTCCGCCCACACCACTCACCTGGTGCACTCGGCCCTGTCCGACCCCTACTATGCATACTCCGCAGGCCTCAACGGTCTGGCCGGACCGCTGCATGGTCTCGCCAACCAGGAAGTTCTCGACTGGACGCTCAAGTTCCAGGAGAAGTACTGCAAAGACGTCGAGCCGACCGCAGAGCTGATCAAAGCTGCTCTCTGGGATACACTCAATGCCGGTCAGGTTATCCCCGGTTACGGCCACGCCGTTCTGCGCAAGACCGACCCGCGCTATACTTCACAGCGTGAGTTCTGCCTCAACACCCCGGGCCTCAAAGACTACCCGTTGTTCAAGGTTATCGCCATGATCTTCGAGGTTGCTCCGGGCGTTCTCACCGAGCACGGCAAGACCAAGAACCCCTGGCCGAACGTCGACGCACAGTCCGGCGTTATCCAGATGTACTACGGTCTGACCGAGTTTGAATTCTACACCGTTCTGTTTGGTGTAGGCCGCGCACTGGGCTGCATGGCTAACATCACCTGGGACCGCGGTCTGGGCTACGCTCTTGAGCGTCCCAAGTCCGTCACGACCGCCATGCTGGAGAAGTGGGCTGCCGAGGGTGGTCGCCAGCTTTCCTAAACAGCTGGTACATTCAGTATCGATGGGGATGCGGCAACGCATCCCCATTTTTTATGACAATCCTGCTTGCAAAAATACGAAAGTGCGGTATAAAGGATTAAATTTGTCGTGTTAGGCATGACAGTGAATCTCACAGAGAAAAGGAGCAGAATATGTCGAAATGTCTTGAAGTCTACAAATGTAACCTGTGCGGAAACATCGTTGAATCCATCCACGCCGGTGCCGGTGCGCTTACCTGTTGCGGAGAGGAAATGGTGCTGCTGACAGAGAACACCGTCGATGCGGCCAAGGAAAAGCATGTGCCGGTGATTGAAAAGGTTGCCGGCGGCTACAAGGTGACGGTCGGCAGCGTGGCCCATCCGATGGAGGAGAAACACTACATCGAGTGGATCGAACTGGTAGCTGACGGGAAAGCCTATCGTCAGTTCCTCAAGCCGGGCGAAGTGGCCACCACGGTATTCTGCGTGGAGGCGGCCAGCGTAACTGCCCGTGAGCTATGCAACCTGCACGGCCTCTGGTCCGCAACCGCCTGACATTGCTGTTCGATACGACGATCACACAGACGCCTCCTCAACCGGGAGGCGTTTTTTTTCAGCAGTAAAGATGTTTTTCTATGAGCCTTCCTGCCCTGCCTTTACACGCCTGTCGATGTCATGTATCATCACCCGCAATGAAACGCATTCTCAGCCTGTATATAATTCGCGAAATCGCTTCGCTTTTCCTGCTCGGCATCATGGTGTTCACCCTGATCCTGCTGATGGGGCGTTTGATCAAGCTGACCGATCTGGTGATCTCCCGCGGGGTTCCGCTGTCGGATGTCAGCCTGATGATCCTGTACCTGATGCCCTCGTTCCTGGTCTACACAATCCCGATGGCATTTCTTCTGGCGGTGCTGCTCGCTTTTGGCAGGCTCTCGGCGGATAACGAGATCACGGTCATGAAGGCCGGCGGCATCAGCCTGATGCAGCTGATGCCGCCGGTCGTGATCTGCGGGGTGTGCGCGGCGCTGCTGACGCTCGCTGCCAGCACGATCGGAGTCCCCTGGGGAAACAGTGCCTTCAAGAGCCTCAGTTTCAGCGTGTTGAAGCAGAATGTCACGGCTACTATCCGCGAGAAGGTTTTCTGGGACGATATCCCCGGAATCGTCATGTATACCGAGCATTATGACGAGGAGAACCATACGCTCAAAGGGGTCATAATCCATGACGGCCGCGATGCGGCACGTCCCCTGACCATTTTTGCTGCAGATGGAGTCATCGGGAGCGGGCCTGCGAGCAATGATTCGCGTCTCGTGCTCAGGAGCGGCAGCATACATGCTGCCGGCTCTGCGGAAGAGTACCGCCTGGTCCATTTCGGAGAATATACCATGACGATCGGAGGGACCGGGCAGGGAACGGGTCTCGGCAGGAACGAGCTCGACATGACCGTTGCCGAGCTGCTGCAACAGATCGACAGCCCTGCTACGGGCGGTTCTGCCAGACTCAAGATGGCGTCCGAACTGCACAGCCGCTTCGCCTTTCCGTTTGCGTCACTGGTCTTTGCTGTTGTAGCGGTGCCGCTGGGGATGCAGAACCGGCGCTCCGGAAAGTCGGCCGGGTTTTCCACCAGTATCGGTATCCTGCTGGCGTATTACGTGGTGCAGTCGATCTTGCGGACACTTGCCGAAAAGGGAACTCTCCCGCCCGCCCTGGCGCTGTGGCTGCCCAATATGGTCTTTCTGGGACTGGGGTGGTACCTGTTGCGCATGGCTTCACAGGAGCGGAGTATCCGGTTCTTCCTGCCGGTCGATCTGCTGCGCAGGAATCGAAAAGCTGCCCGTCCATGAGTATCCTCGACCGTTACATAGCCGCTGCCTGGCTGCGGCTGCTGGCCTTGTGCCTGGGAAGCTTCGTGGCCGTGTATCTCGTCCTGGACATGATGGACAAGATCCCCCGCTTTATCCGCGCCGGCGGGACCGCAGCCGATATGGCCGGTTTCTTTGTCTACAAGCTGCCGGAGATGATCGGACAGACGGCCTCATTTTCTATCCTGATGGCTACGCTGTTGACGCTGGGCCTGTTGTCCCGCAACAGCGAGATCACCGCCATGCGCAGCTGCGGCGTCAGCCTGCTGCGCATCTCCATGCCCATGCTGGTGCTCGGCCTGCTTGCAAGCCTGCTGCTGCTGGTCAATACAGAACTTATTGTGCCGAGAAGCTACGAGCGCATGGACTACATCGAGAGGGTCGCCATCAAGAAACAGGGGACCAACGCCGTATTCAAGCGCAACAACATCTGGTTCCGCTCCGAATCGATGATCGTTCAGGCCCTGCTGTTCGAGCCCCAGGAAAAAACGCTCAAGGGTGTTGTCGTCTGGACCGTTGACCCTTCGATGACTCCGATCGGGCGTATCGATGCAGAATCGGCCGAGTTCCGCAACGGAGTCTGGACCCTTAAAAACGCCGTCCTGAAGGGGTTCGACAGCGGCAGCGGTTTCAGCATGCGGAGAGCCGCCGCCATGGATATCGCCATCAACCTGAAGGTCGACGACCTGAAAGTCCTGGACAACAACGCGGACAATCTCAGCTTCCGCAAATTGAAGGAATACGCCGAAAACCTGAGGCGCGGCGGCTACCAGGCCTTCCGCTACCTGACCATGATGCACAGCAAGCTTTCGGCACCGTTTGCCGCGTTTGTGATGGTGATCCTGGGGATCCCCTTTGCCCTCAGGAACAGTCGCTCAGGTGGTATCGCACTCGGAATCGGCGCCAGCGTCGCCATCGGATTCGCCTATTTCGTGGTCAATGCACTGCTCCTCTCATATGGCCGCAGCGGCGTGTTGCCGCCTCTGGTGGCAGCCTGGGGGGCCAATTTCCTGTTTGTGCTCGGTGGTATCTGGCTGGCCATGACGGCAAAGAGCTGAAGCAGGATATCAAAAATAACAGGTTTCGGAGAGTTCCCATTCCCGTGAGGTGGACAATGAAAATCATCACAACAGTTCTGATCATGATCGCATTCTGTTACGCCGGACAGGTCGATGTTTCTGCAGCGGAACGTCCCCAGCGTGTAAAGAAACAGACGGCACCTGCTGCCACGCCTGCCCCTGTCGCGGCACCGGCGATACTCAGCATCATCCCTGCCCAGGCGGAACCGGGCAGCAAGGTGATGGTGTTCGGTTCCGGTTTCGGCACCCAGGCCAGTGCCTATCTCGGCAGCGTGGAGATACCCTCCCGGGTGGCCGACGGGAGACAGCTTGAGTTCACCATCCCGCCGCAGCTTGACCCAGGCCTCTATGCCCTGTATCTCAAACGGTCTGACGGGGCGGTGAGCCGCCCTTACAACTTCTCCATTCTGCCGCTGCGACCGGTGCTCAACGGGCTGGTGCCGGATGTTATCAACTCGTGTGCTCAGGGGGCAGATCGGGAGGTGACCGCCCGCGGGCAGAACTTCCTCGAGAAGTCGCAGCTTGTTTTTGACGGTTCCGTACTGAAAAGCGGCTTTATATCATCAGAAGCGATCTCGTTTGCGGTGCCGCAGGTGACGGGCGGGCTTCACCAGGTGGTTGTCAGGAATCCACCGGATAACAGTACCGTGGCCCTGGGGCTGATGATAGAGACCAAGCCGGAGATTACCCAGGTCATGATCGGCAGCCGGTATGTGAACTACTATGAGCTGATAATACTGGGGAAAAACTTTCAGCAGAATTCATCGGTCTATGTGGACGGGCAGAAGATCGGCGGGCAGGGAGGCCAGGATCTGGCCGAACGCGAGAAACTGATCTATATCGATTGTACGAAACTGGTCTATCAGCGGCATCCTTTCTCGCCGGTCGACAAGGACTTTCGGATCATGATCATGAATCCCGGGGGTGAGGCAAGCCAGGCCATCAACGTTACCGCGCCCTAGAGCCCGGCACGCGTTTTAGCGCCTGCCCCAGATTTCAAGCAGTGCCGGCAGGAAGACCATGAAGACCGCCACGCTGGCTGCCATTCCCAGAGACATAACGGCACCGATGCTGAAGACTCCCTGGTGGTGCGCCACCATCAGGGCTCCGAAGCTGAACAGGATTGTCAGGGCGTTCAGGAATACCCCGATGCCGGCACTTGACAGGGCCACCTGTTCAGGTGTCTCGTCTCCCTGGCGGTAGCGGTTGATGATGTAGATGGCGGAGTCGATCCCGACCCCCAGTATCAGGGGGAGGACTATGATGTTGGCCGAGTTGAAGCTGATACCGCTCAGCCACATACCACCCACCATCAGTAGCAGTCCGGCTGCCAGGGGCAGCGAGCCGATCAGTGCGAAGCGCAGGCTCTTGAAATTGATCAGCAGGATGACGGCTATTCCGGCGAAAGCATACAGAAAGGCTTTCAGGTATGAGTCACGCAGCACGGTCAGGGACTCGTAGACCATGACCGGTTCCCCGGTTGCATTCGGGACGACCGATTGCACCTGCTTTACGAATGCCTCCAGCGGTTCCCGTTCAAATATTTCACCCTTCGGTGCCACCTGCAGCAGCAGTTTGCCGCTTTTACCGACAAAGCGCTGCTTCAGCTCCTTCGGTATATCGGACTCTGACACCGGTGCAGCCTCCAGGCTCTCTTTCAGCATGCGCAGCTTGTCGGGCAGTTCGGCAAACATCCCCCCCTGAAACTCACGCAGCATCCCGAGCGCATTCCTGTCTTTCTCCTGCTCCAGTGAGGTGAAAAAACCGTCCAGGGTTGCAAGGAATGCCCCGACCGTTTGTGCCTCCACCGCCTTGGCCGTTTCCAGTGACTTATTCAGTTTGTCGACCCTGTCCCGGAAGTTCTCAAAGATAGCGGGCAGTTCCATGACCCGCAGGTTCTCTTCGTAGGGAGCAGGCCTGACCGAATCCATGACCAGGCGCAGGGCTGCCAGTTCGGCCAGTTTTTCCTCCTGCTGATCGGGTACCAGCGCAAGCAGGCTGACCACATGATCGACCGCCGGCAGCTTCTCCAGGCGCTCCGACAATTGCCGGGCCTCGGCCCGGTCCCGGGCTGTAACCACGGCGAAGTAGCCAGAATTCTCCTTGCTGCGCATGAGCTTGTAGGCATATTCAACCGACTGCAATCCTCTGGCCTGAAGGTTCATCAGGTTGTAATCGAAACGGGTCTGCACCGTCGGATAGACGCAGGCCAGTGAAAGCAGCAGCGACAGGGCGATGACCAGGCGGGGCCTGGAGAACAGGTGCCGCAGCCGGTGACTCTGCAGGGGAGGGGGCGGCGAATCGACAGGAAGGGCGGGTGTGCTCCTGAAACGTTCCAGCATGATCAGCATGGCCGGCAGGACCGTAAAGGTGGCTATCACGCAGATGACGACTCCTCCGGCGGCTATGATGCCCAGTTCGGCTATGCCCTTGAAGTCGGTGAAGGCGAAGGTCAAAAATGCAAAGGCCACGGTGGCGGCAGCCATGATGATCGAGCGGATGTTCGCGGACAGTCCGGTCTCGATGGCTGACAGGCCACTCTCCCCTGACTTGAGCTCCTCCTGGTAGCGCAGTACGACCTGGATACCGTATTCGATGCCCAGGCCGATCAGCATGATGGCGAAGACCATCGACAGGATATTGAGGTGACCGACGGCCAGCGTGGCAAATCCGAACGACAGGCAGATGCCGACGATCAGCGAGACCATGGCGGCGATGACATTCAGGATCCCTCTGAAAGCGAACAGCAGCAGGATGACGGTCAGTGACAGCGAGATAATAGTGGCCAGTTCGATATCGCGCTGGCTGGTGGCCATCTCCTCGTATTCCAGCACCGGCACGCCGGTCAGGCCGCCCGTGATCCCTTTGAATTCCGGCTTCTTGAGGATCTCATCCAATGCCGTCCGGGCAGCCTTGATGGCCTTCTCGGCCGGGACAAAGCTGCCCTGCTCCTTGACCGGCAGCATCGTGATGACCTGCTGACGGCCGGCGTTTTCCAGCATGCCCGGTTTGCCGTCGCTGTTGCCTTTGAGGAATGAGTCCATGGACATGCCGGATGACGGGCTGGTGCCGTTAAAGGCTTTGAAACCCTTATCCAGGGTTGTCAGCATGAACGTCAGGCTTTTCAGGGTAGTCGGGTCGGGCTTGGCCAGATAGCTGTCGATCTGCCGGGTCAGGCTGGTGAAGAGGGTCTGGACCGAGGGGGCGGCGGCCAGGTCCTTCAGCACCGGGGCCGCCATCGTCAGGGTGCTGCGAAGCTGCCGGATCTCTTCCAGCGGCATGAACAGGAGGCCGTTCTTGCGGAAGTAGGGCAGGCCGCCGGGGTAGAATACCTCGCGATAGACGCCGTTCTCACCGCTCAGGCGTGCGTAGAGTGCGTCAGCGGCCCGGGTCGACCGTTCAGCGTCGTCGGATTCGATTACGGCGACGATCTCCTCCTGATCTCCGAATTCAGCCCGGTAGGCACGGTAGTCAACCTGGAAAGGGGCGTTCTTCGGCATCAGGTCATCACGTCCGGTAAGAAACTCCATATTCCTGACGGTATAGATGACGGAGAAAACGGAAAGCAGCAGCGCCAGGCCCAGGATCAGGCGGGGACGCTGCGCTACGAAGGCGAAGAGGCGGCTCTTGTAGTGCTGACGGGACAATGGAGACTCCTTATGGATACCGGGCGGTCCGGACTATACCGCTGATACGGGTTTGTGTGGTAGAATTGTCGAAACACGTGAAGGGGTATCTATGCAGAGTGCGGAGTTGAGTGTTTCGACAGAGCGTCGTACCCAGTTTGTGCCGATCGGCGGGCAGATTGCCGGGCTTGTCGCCAGCCATGGCTGGCGTGACGGCATTATGACCGTCTTTGTGCCGCATACCACTGCCGGGATCACCATCAACGAAAACGCCGATCCGGATGTTGCCCGGGATATGGAGCGGTTCACTGACCGCCTGGTCCCCCGGTCACCCGATTTCCGCCATGCAGAAGGCAATTCAGACGCACACCTCAAAGCCAGTTTCTACGGCACCTCGCTGCAGGTCATTGTCCGGAACGGCAGGCTCTGGTTGGGAACCTGGCAGGGAATATATTTCTGCGAGTTCGACGGGCCCCGCCAGCGCACGGTCTACGCTGCCTTTGTAGCCGGGTAGCTTCCGGAGTCACCTGTATAACGACGGCTAGACGTTGAAGCGGAAGTGCATGACGTCGCCGTCTTTGACCAGATACTCCTTGCCTTCCAGTCTCATAAGCCCCTTTTCCTTGGCGCCCGCTTCGCCATTGCAGGCGATGTAGTCGCTGAACGCGATGACCTCGGCACGTATGAAGCCCTTCTCGAAGTCCGAGTGGATCACGCCGGCCGCTCCCGGGGCCTTGGTGCCGTTGACGATGGTCCAGGCACGCACCTCCTTGACACCGGCGGTAAAATAGGTGATCAGGCCGAGCAGTTCGTAACCGCTGCGGATCAGGCGGTCCAGTCCCGGCTCATCCAGTCCCATATCCTGAAGGAATGCCTGCTTTTCATCACTCTCCAGCTCAGATATCTCAGCCTCAAGCTTTCCGCAGATAACCACGACTCCGGCACCTTCGGCCGCAGCAATCTCCCGGACCTGGCCGACAAAGGGATGGCTGCCCCCCAGGTCGTCCTCGGCAACGTTGGCGACATAGAGCACCGGCTTGTCCGACAGCAGATGCAGTTCGCGCATCCAGCCGCGCTCGTCTTCGTTTTCCGCCACACCCTTGAGTTTTCTGACCTGCTCCAGCAGGGCGCGCACACGCAGGTAGAAACTGACTTCATCCTTTGATTTCTGATCACCGCTGCGGGCCATCTTCTCCGCACGCTGGATCTTCTTCTCGACGGTATCCAGGTCTGCCAGGGCCAGTTCGGTATTGATCACTTCGATATCGTCCGCCGGAGATACCCTGCCGCTGACATGGACGACGTTGTCGTCGTCGAAACAGCGCACCACATGGACGATGGCATCCGTACTGCGGATGTGGCCGAGAAACTGGTTGCCGAGCCCTTCACCCGAACTGGCGCCCTTGACCAGGCCGGCAATGTCTACAAACTCAATCGTGGTAGGCTGGATCTTCTGCGGGTTGACTATTGCGGACAGCTGGTCCATGCGCGGGTCCGGCACCTGCACGATGCCGACGTTGGGGTCGATTGTGCAGAACGGATAGTTGGCCGATTCGGCTCCGGCTGAGGTCAGCGCGTTGAAGATGGTTGATTTGCCGACATTGGGCAGTCCGACGATACCGCAGTTGAAACCCATAACGATTATCCTTTTGTGAGGTACAGATATGTCTGTGTTTACCTGCAGACCGGTTCGGGCTGACGGACCTGATTACAGAGGCAGGTAATTCTTGTTGTTGTGCATGCTCATGGCCTTTGGCAGGCCTTCATCCAGCATCATCTCCAGCATGTCCAGGCCGCCGTCCAGGATACGGGGCAGAATCTCCATCTCGGCAGGCGGTATGGTTCCCAGCACGTAATTGGTCGTATCGCCGTGGGGCGGTCTGCCGATGCCGATGCGCAGGCGGGTGAAGTCACCCTTGCCGAGCTGGCCCATGATCGAACGCAGTCCGTTATGCCCGCCATGCCCGCCGCCCAGTTTGAGCCGGATAGTGCCGAAGGGCAGGTCCAGGTCGTCATGGACAACAATCAGATGCGACAGGGACAGCTTGTGAAACTGGAGCGCCTGCATCACAGCCTGCCCCGATAGATTCATGAAGGTCTGGGGTTTGAGAAGGATGAGCCGGCAGTCGCGATATGTCCACTCTCCGACCAGCCCGGAAAATGTCTTGCGGGACATGGAAAGGTTTTCGAGCTGTGCCAGCCGATCCAAAAAAAGGAAACCCGCGTTGTGGCGGGTCCATTGATACGAGGGGCCGGGATTACCCAGCCCCGCTATGACAAACGTTTTCATCCGGATCTGTTGTCGCGAATCAGGCTTCAGCCGGTGCTTCTGCTTCCTTGGCTCTGCCAAGAACGCTGACGACCGGTGTCTTGGGGTTGTCAAGGACCTTAACGCCCTCGGGAAGTACGATTTCACTGACATGGATCGAATGTGCGATCGCAAGGTTGGTGACATCGATCTCGATGTGGTCGGGAATGTTGTTGGGCAGACATTCAACATGCAGTTCGTGGTGGGCCAGGTCGAGCAGGCCGCCTTCCTTGACGCCGATTGCAGTCCCTTTCAGGGCAACCGGTACCGTAACGCGCAGTTTCTCGGTCATGTTGATGCGATGGAGGTCAACGTGCTTATAGGTGCCTTTGAGCGCATCACGCTGAAGATCGACGATGATGGCCATGGACTGGTCCAGGCTTCCGCCGCCGACCAGGGTGATCAGGTTGTTCTGGCCGCCTTCGCCTGCCGTTGCTGAACGAAGCTCGCGGTGTTTTATGCTTACAGCGATCGGATCCATGCCCTTGCCGTACACGACACCCGGAACCATATCCGCACTTCTCAACTGGCGGCTGATGCCCTTGCCGGTTTTCGATCTCAATTCAACGTTCAACTGTTTTTGTTGCATAGTGTTCCTCCAATTGTTGTGGCGGGATGGACCCGCCCGGTACTCGCATAATAATATACTATTGTCGTGAATCCTGCAGTCTGCGTTAGACGAAGAGTGAACTGACCGATTCATCTTCATGGATCCGGCGGATAGCCTCGGCCAGAAGCTCGGCGACGGACAGCATTCGTACCTTGCCGGTCTCCTGCTGCTTGTCACCCAGCGGGATCGTGTCGGTCAGGACGATCTCTTCAATGTCTGAGTTGTTAATACGTTCAATCGCAGGGCCTGAGAGCACGCCGTGCGTTGCGCAGGCATAGATAGCCCGGGCGCCGTTTTCCTTGAGCGCTTTGGCTGCCTGGGTCAGGGTGCCGGCGGTGTCGATCATGTCATCCAGGATGATGGCGGTCTTGCCCCGAACATCACCGATCAGGTGCATCACTTCGGCCACGTTTGGACCGGTACGACGCTTGTCGATCACTGCCAGGGTGCATTCAAGGCGTTTGGCAAAGGCCCGGGCCCGTTCGGTGCCACCGGCATCCGGAGAGACCATGACGACCTCTTCGCCCTTGAACCTGGTGTTGAGATAGTCAAGAATTACCGGCGCAGCATACAGGTTGTCCACCGGAATATTGAAAAATCCCTGGATCTGGCCGGCATGAAGGTCAATCGTGACTACCCGGTCGACACCGGCTGTGGTGATCAGGTCGGCGACCAGCTTGGCTGTGATGGGAGTGCGCGGCGCGGCCTTGCGGTCCTGGCGGGCATACCCGTAATAGGGAATCACTGCAGTGATGGTCGCTGCCGAAGCCCGTTTGAGGGCATCGGTCATAATCAGCAGTTCCATCAGGTTGTTGTTGGTGGGTGCGCAGGTGGACTGAATGACATAAACGTCACGACCGCGGACATTCTCGGTAATCTCGATCATGATTTCGCCGTCGGAGAAGGTACGGACCCGGGCGCCGCCGAGCGGCACATGAAGGCACTCACAGATTTTCTGAGCGAGGGCGGGATTGGAGTTTCCGGTGAAAACCCTGATCTTGTCGTGCATGATCGTTCAGTTACCTTTCAAGGTCGAAAAAGACTCGTGGTCGGGGTGTCAGGAATCAAAGCGCACGATTGCCGGAACAGGAATCCCCTGAAATGAAAATTTTTACAATATCGTCACATCAAAGTCAATCATAAATACATGTATCATCGGGATTCCGGTGTTATCCGCCCTGTGCAAAAACCGCCCGTGCTACCACAGGCGGTTTGTTGTTAAGGTTTTAACCGCCGGTCATTTTTTTGTTTCTCCGGCAGTTCCGGTGCTGAGGCCTTTATCTTCGGCGTTCTTCTCCCCGGACACATCCATGCCGGCCTCTTTGACGGCCTGTTCAATAAACTCCTGGACCTTCCGCTGTTCTGTCTCGGTCTTAAGCTTGTTGTAGATATACTCCCTGGCCTCCTGAAAGGGCGCTGTGCGTTTTTCCTGGCGCTCGTCCATTTTAATGATGTGGAAGCCGTAGGAAGTGAGGACGAGAGCGCTGGTTTCTCCGGTTTTGAGGGCAAAGGCTGCCTTTTCAAACTCTTCTGAATTGGTTTTGCCTGGTGTGATCGGGGCCAGCTCTCCGCCCTTGGAGGAAGAAATCTGGTCTTCGGATACCTCGGCGGCCAGCTTGGCGAAATCCTCCCCCTTGCTCAACCGCTGCAGGACCGCCTCAGCCCTGGCCCGCGCCTTATCCTTTTCCTCCGGTTTGGCTTCTTTCTGTACCGCGATCAGGATATGGCGCACCTTGACCTGCTCAGGCAACTGAAATTCCTTCTCATGCTCCTGATAGTATTTTTTCAGATCCTCTTCTGCGACGGTCACGCCGGCAGTCACGACCTTAACCAGGTATTCCTGTGAGATGAAGTTGTCGAAAACGTAGCTCAACTGTTCCTTTATCTCCGGTTTCCTGTCAAATCCCTCTTTCCGGGCCCTGATGACGATCGCCTTTTTGATCAGGATTTCCCTGACAAGGTTGCTTCGCTGCTGGGGATCTTCCTGGAAGCGCTTCTGGACTGCGGCTGGCTGGCTGGCCAGGATGCGGTCCAGATCGGCTTCCCTGAGGACAAAATCACCGACTTTGCCCAGTACCGGATTGGTCTCTTCGGCACAGACAGAGGCTACGGTACACATCATGAGGATTAGTGCTGTCAGGAGGCTGCGAGTTCTCATTTTCTAAGCTCCGTGAATAGTGTGTAATTCTAGAACGCGTACATCAGACTGAGCCAGAACTTGTCGCCTTCCGGCTTGTTCTCCACCAGCAGTTCCTTCTGGTATTTGAAGGAAAAGGCCATGTTCTTGTAATCGTACTTGATCTGCGGACCGATGGCGAATACCTGGCCCTTATTGCCGTCGTTCGGATGCTTGGCTCCGTTGACTTCGTCATCGGTGACCTGCTTGTAGAAATATCCACCGGCTCCCAGGCTGTATGCGCCAATTTTCTTGGCCAGGGTGTAATCGACGTGGAACTCGTTTCCGGACTGGTAGTTGGTGTCGTTGTTCTCGGTGTTGATATCGTACATGAACTTGCCGGAGATCTCGTAGCCGCTGTCGCTCATATAGGTAGCCGCGACGATCGGGGTGAAGGTCCAGTAGTTGCGGCCGATATTGGCCAGGTCGTTCTTGTCGTAGGCGCCGATGGGCATATCCACATCAACACCAGCCGCATAATGCATATTCTTCGAGTGCCAGGAAAGTATCAGCGGGCTGATCACAAGATCGCCCAATCCGTTGTTGCTCTGGCTTCTGCCCGGGACAGCCACTTCCAGGTGAACGAGCGGCAGGATTGCCTGCATGCCGATATTGCCTCCGAGCAAGGTGCTTTTGGTTACATGCACAACCCTGAAAACATTGGCCAGTGCGTCCAGTTCGAACTTCGGGATGGCGTTGTTGCCGTCCTTGTCCTTAAGGCTGCCGGCGGTGTAGTAGGTGACATAGTTGAGGAAGTAGGTACCCGGTGGCGGGAACATGCCGGCTCCGAACCCCTCAACATTGATCAAGCAGGTCAGTCTTTTAGGCAGCGGATAGTTCTGCCGCGCGGGAAATCACTCCACCAGTATGTGGAATCTACTCCACCTTGATCCAGTGACAAGCCGCTTCTCCAGGCTTCCGGGTTGATGTACGGGCTGATGCTGGATGTCCAGAATATGGTATGTTCACCAACCCCGTAATAGGTGGTGCCATAAGAACTGCCACCTAATAGACCATTAAAACCTGTATCACCGCAGGGTATTCTCCCCTGGCAGAGGCCGTCAGCTTTCATCCGGTCGCCGGCCGGTGCACCGCAGAAATTACTGTCGCTGCTTCTGTACGTACTGCAGCCGCCGGGGCCGAGGAAATTTGTCAGGGCAACATATTCCGGATCGCTCGGAATATGCCAGCCTGCAGGGCAGATGCCTTGCGATCCCTCAATTTGCGCACCGCACATCGCCTGATTCCATGTATAGAGCCCACCATAGGTTGTACAGCTGCTTGCGGTGTCGTTATAGCAGTATTTCTGTACAGATGAACATGACGCGCCTTGTCCGCTGATGATGGGGATCATTGTGCCTGTATTCAGGTTCTTGGCAAGCCAGCACTGCGTACCAATTTGAACGGTGGGATAATTATCGCCGGCATAGGTGAGTACATCACCGCAGGTAGCCCATGGCGCCGTTGTGACCGTGATCATGTAGTCCTGCGTCGTCAGGTCTTCCGCCGTAACGGTATAGACGACCGGACTGGTGAAGTCCCTGGGTTCACCCGATGCGGGAGAGATGCCCGCCCCTGAGTGGGTGATTGTCGGGACCAGAGCAGTGACGTCCGTGCCCGATGGGACGCTTATGGCAATCGTGTGGGTCGCTTCGTCAATAACTCCCTCTGCGGCAGGGCTGGCAAAACTGAACGCAGTGATGGCTTTGGTGCTGCTCTGTAGAGCCCTAACGGCAACCCCACTCATCCGGGTCAGGGCCTTTACGGTTACCGGGCCGAAGACAGTTGTCAGACCGAGGCAGGATGTATAGTCGGCATCATATCCTCCAACGATGGTGAGGCTTTTTGTTTCGTTAAGAGTAAGGTCGGCTGCCGGCAGCGTGGTGAGTGCCATGATCGTATCACCGTGGAGCGCTTCGGTGTAGGCTGTCTGCAGAAGGCTGTATGCTACGCCGGTCCTCTGGTTTTTTACCATGGGAGATGAGGTGAAGTCTGCGGAAATACCTTTGTCTGACGACATGCTGAAGGCGCAATCACCGGTGCCGCTGCATGCATTTCCCCATCCGCTGAAACCTGAAGAGGTGCCAGGTGTCTGGAACAACACCACCGTTGAGCTGACGGGGATCGGTGCCGAACAGGTAGCTCCGCAATTTATTCCGGCAGGTGAGCTTGTAACGGTCCCTGTGCCAGCGCCTGTTTTGGTAATAGTGAGGGTATAAGTCTGGATGCTTGCCGCGCAGTCGGCGGTCGTGCCGCCGTAGAACCCGGTACAATTCCATGTCCATGGTCCGCTGCCATTTACTGTTGTCGGGGTGCCGTATGTGCAAAGGTCACTGGTTGGCGCAGAAGTGAACGTGCCGCCGTTGGATATACCGCAAGCACCGTTGACGGTTAGATCGAAGGTTGCTGTACAACTCTTGTCAGTATCCATGACGACCAAGCCGTCGGAGCAGTCGGTATTCCCACTCCAGCCTGAGAACACTGAGCCTGTGCCGGGGGCGGTGCTAAGGTTTACCACGGAACCGTTTGTATAGGTATCGCTGCAGTTGCCGACACATGAGAGTGTGACAGTGTCGGCTGCCGTTGTCCCTGATGATTCGTCGAATTTCCAGTTGCCGACCCTGTTCGGCAGCGCGTCCGAAGTGTTTGTGTATATCCGGGCAACCTCCGCCGCGGAAACGGAGCGGTTGTACATCTGTACTTCATCTATCAAACCAGAATAAGAACCTTGAGAGGTGTAGCCGGTGTGATAGCCGTCCCGCGAGATCCATAGCGGGTCGGAGCTGCCCAGTGCCGGGCCGGTGTTCTGAGTGGAACTGCCGGCCTCCACACCGTTGATGAAGAATGTGACGGTTGCATTTGTCCCGTTGAACGAGCGTGTTGCTGCCACATGCTGCCAGACGCCGGTTGTGATTACCCCGGTTGAGGAGAATCCGGGGTACTGTATGTTGGTTCCCCAGTAATGCAGAATCAATGACCCGCCGCAGCCTATGTAAAGTTCATAAGGCGTTGCGTGGTTGGAGGACCTTTTGGATATCAGGGCATAGCCTGGGTCAGCACCGCTGCAGGTTACGGAGTTCGGATTGATCCACAGGGAGATGGTCAGGTCTCCGGTGATATTAAAGATGTCAGGTGTGGGCGCGGGGACTGAAACATACTGGCCATTGGAAAGGCTGAGTCCGTTGCCGTATGTTCCCGATGTCCAGGCCGGGCTGTTGATAAGTGCCCCGTTGTGTGGAATCCCTGATGCCCCCGCCGGTGACGCGATAACAGTGCCTGTGCCGGTCCCGTCCTGATTAAGTGTGAGAAGTTGCGTAGTGCGGATAAATGTTGCTGTGACGATTTTGTCCGTATCCATAGTGACGATGCAGGTCCCTGTACCGCTGCAGCCCTCGCCCGACCAGCCACTGAAGGCCGATCGGGTATCTGCAACGGCAGTCAGAGTCACTTGGCTTCCAGTCGTGAAACTGCTCGAACATGTCGTCCCGCAGTCAATACCGGCGGGAGAGCTGTTTACGGTCCCGGTACCGGTGCCGGATTTGGTGATGGTCAATAACATCTCGGGACTCGGGATCGTGTATCGCAGAAGGACCATATCGATTCCACCGGCTCCGAAGCTGGCGGTATTTCCGACCAGGTACAGGTCTTGTCCGTCTGTTGCGATGCCAGTGGCGGAGTCATCCTGTACTCCACCCCACAGTGTCGTGGAAAGAAGGTCGCCGGTCGCCGGATCGATCTGGAGGAGTGCCGCGTCGGATCCCCCGGCAGTAGTCCCCCTGGTTGTACCTGCCGCATAGATACGTGAAGCGAGCCCCGTCACCCCGTTCAGGATGTCCTCAGCCGAGTTGCGGTCATACTGCTTCGTCCAGACGACATTGCCGGCCTCATCCCACTTCTCAATAAGAAAGTCCAGTGCCAAGGTCTGTCCTACAGCATAGATCGCTCCTCCAAAAGCAGTCACTCCTTGATAATTGCCGTAAAGGGTTGATGTCCTTGTCCAGA
>JADKKR010000004.1 GCA_016720395.1 Geobacteraceae bacterium
CTCGCTGGCCGGACTTTCGCTGGCACTGGGTGCATTCATTGCCGGCCTGGCGATTTCAGAGTCGGACTACAGCCACCAGGCGCTGAGCGATATCATCCCGTTCCGGGAAGCATTTATGAGCCTGTTTTTTATCTCTGTGGGGATGCTGCTCGATCCGGCAATCCTGCTGAAGTATCCCCTGGAGATAGGGGTGCTGGTAGCTGCCATCATTATTATCAAAACGCTGGTCACCACCGGCGCTGCATTGACACTGGGCGTCCCCATGCGAATAGCAATCATTACGGCGCTGTGCCTGGCCCAGATCGGCGAGTTTTCCTTTGTCCTGTCCCAGGTTGGCATCAAGGCTGGCCTGCTTACACAAGAGCTCTACCAGATATTCCTGGCGGCATCCATTGCAACTATGAGCCTCACGCCGTTATGCATCAAATTCTCACCACCTCTTGCGGATTATGTGGTCGGATTACTTCCTCACAACTGGACAAAGGGGAAAGGGGTGCTCGCCCGGCATGAAAAACCGATTGATCTGAATGATCACATGATCATTGTTGGATATGGCGTAAATGGAAAAAACCTGGCTCGGGTGTTGAATAAGATGCATGTTCCGTATGTCGTCATTGAAACCAACCCGTACACCGTGAAAAAGGAGTTAAAAAAAGGCCATCACATAATTTTCGGTGACGCATCGAAGGCAGAGATCCTCAATCATGCCCTCATTGAAAAAGCACGAGGGATGGTCGTTGCCATATCGGATGCCGCCGCCAGCAGAAGCATTGCGTCACTTGCGCGGCAACTCAATCCGGCAATTCACATCATTGTCAGAACCCGTTACATCCTTGAAGTCGAGCCGCTTTACAAGCTGGGAGTCAACGAGGTGGTACCGGAAGAATTTGAAACATCGGTGGAAATTCTCTCACGGGTGTTACGCAACTATCTTGTCCCGCACGATGACATTGAGCAATGCATCACTGAAATCCGCAGTGACGGCTACGAAATGCTCCGGACCATGAGCCGGCGTCACAGCCATGCGGTAGGAATCAGCGGTTATCTGTCCGGTGCAGAGCTGGCAACGTTCCGGGTTCAGAAAGGGTCAATTCTGGAGGGGCAGAGTCTGAGCCATGGCACCATCAGAAATCGGTCCGGGGCTACGGTAATGGTAATAAAGCGCGGAGAGGAAATGGTTCCCAACCCGGACCCGATGTGGGATCTTAAAGCAGACGATATCTTATTGTTGCTGGGAGCGCCGGAGCAATTGATTGCAGCGGGTAAGCTGTTTCTTCCGGCCAACGAGAAGCCATGAGATCAATGTTCAAGAGCACACACTGGCGTCAGCATATCGCCCTCGATGTTGGGACTGCAATGACACGAATTGCAACAGGGCAGTCATCATTGGCGGAACGACCCTCGTTGATCGGTTGCAAACGGGCACTCCGCGATGGAGTGGTTGTGGATGGCGAGGCAGTTTCTAGTATATTGGAACCATTTTTTGCGCTGGCACGTCGGTTCGGCATTTTAAAACCATGTGTTTTGGCCTGCGCACCCAGCAACGCGAAAGACGAAGAGCGGCAAATGCTGACTGATTCCATTATGAAAGCTGGCGCCTTTTCGGTATCAATCATACCCGAACCGCTTGCCGCTGCCATCGGTTCTGGCCTTGACGTCTCCTCTCCGTATGCTCAGATGGTAATTGATATTGGAGAGGGAGTTACGGATTGCGCCGTCATTCGATCGAGTAAAATTCTTGTTACCAGCGCAATCAAAGTTGGGTGTGGGCGAATGCGCCAAGCTATCGAGAATGAAGGCCCTAAGTATGGATGCGTCCATATAGGCGGTACGTACGCAGATATACTGCTGCACAGGTGCGGGCTCGCTCGCTCGGCCGAACACGCAGGCAGTTTGTTCGCTGCTACAGCAATTCAACCGATATTCAAGGAAATCGCCAATACCATTGATTCGTTTTTGCAGGACCTCCCTCATGAAGTGGGGTGTGAGGTCATTGACAGCGGCATTTCTCTTACCGGCGGAGGAGCGTTGATTCCCGGCGTCAAAAATTATTTGGAACAAAGAACCGGCATCACCACCACTGTTGTCAGTAATCCTCGTACCGCGGTAGTTGAAGGAGCGCGGGCCATCGTGCCAGTTGTTATGTATCTCAATCAATGGCAGTAGTTTCAAGAAGCATCACAAAGAGCAGTTATAAAAATTACGGAGACAGCATCATGAAAGAACAAGCAAATAGCAGGCAAATTTTTATCACGGATTTTGATTTGGAGCGACTTGAAGATCTCATAGAAAATGCAAATCGTAGATCATCGCGCGATGGCAAACATCTTGAGGAACTGGAACAGGAACTGTCCAAGGCAGATGTCGTGCCTCCTGCCGGCATCCCGCCTGATGTGATCACCATGAACTCACGTGTTTGCCTGCAGGACTTGGAGACAGGAGAAGATCTGGTTTATACCCTCGCCTTCCCTACAGATGCCAACTTGGAGAGTGGTAAAATTTCAGTGCTTGCCCCGATTGGGACTGCCATGATTGGCTACCGAGTTGGTGATATCATAAAATGGCAGGTACCGGCAGGGACAAGGAAATTCAAAGTAACGAGCATGCACTATCAGCCTGAAGCTGCAGGGGACTATCATTTGTAATTACAGCTACTGACAGTGTCGTGTCATGCCAGCAGTACGCAGAAAATAACTCTAACCAGCTGAAATATAATGAGAGAAAATGCCAAAATGAAAAATATCTGCCTTTATTGTGGTTCCAATCCAGGAAAAGACCCCGAATATATTGATGGTGCCCGTTCACTCGTTCGTGAAATCGTTGCTCAAAATATTGGGATTGTTTATGGAGGAGCAAGTATCGGCATTATGGGGGCCGTTGCTGACACCGCATTAGAAGCTGGCGGCAAGGTTGTCGGGGTTATTCCTCAAAGCCTTGTTGATAAGGAAATTTCCCACGCCGCTTTGACTGAGTTGAAAATTGTAGGTTCGATGCACGAACGAAAAGCTCTCATGACTGAATTATCAGACGGTTTCATTGCCTTGCCTGGCGGCCTTGGCACAATGGAGGAAATAATTGAAGTACTAACCTGGGCCCAGCTTGGTTTACATTCAAAACCGTGCGCACTGTTTAACTTGCTTGGATTTTACAATGGGCTCTCGACTTTTTTGGATCACGCGGTCAGCGAACAATTCATAAAAGACGAGCACCGTTCATTGCTGATTATCGAACACAACCCACAACGGCTTCTTGAGCATTTCATGGCATACAAATCTCCTGTACAAATAAATAAATGGATTAAATTCGACGCAATCTAATTGTCAGGATAATCCTATGGAATAGACAGGCAGTGATTTAGCGTTGGAATTATATTCCCGTGGCACTACCAGCACACGGAAACAGCTCGTACATCGATAAAGGACCAGATCAATGCAAAAGTGGTTGTATCTTATAGTTGCGATTATCAGTGGGGTTGCGGATCATCTGCCTTGAAATCAGCAGATGGTTTTACAAGGTTTTGGCCATCCTGTGTCGTTGTTGCGGGGTATGCTTCGGCATTCTACTTTTTGTCCCTGACGTTAAAAACAATCCCGGTGGGAATAGCCTATGCTATCTGGTCAGGAGTCGGCACAGCACTTGTCGTTTTGGTGGCCTGGGTGTTCATGGGTCAAAAACTCGACCTGCCATCCGTTGCCGGCATCGTGCTGATTGTGACTGGTGTTCTGGTTTTAAATCTGTTTTCCAAATCGGAAGTACGCTAGTCCCAATCCCCAGAACCAGACTTCGGATCCAGTCTGACAATTGTTCGGGATCGCGGATCATTACCCGCCAGCTTTTATCCCTGCTCTTGTACAGAAACCATTTCGTGAGGGTTGTGTTCTCTGATCAATACAAACGACCCTCCCTGCGCAGGTAATATTCATCGTCCCTGGAAAAAATCTACGCTTCCTCGAAGTACGAATTTTCTTCCCGCGTGTGGAGGGGGGGGGGGGGCGGGCGCCGGCGCGGGGGCCCCCGCGCGCGGGCCGTCAGCGGTAGAGGGGCTCCTTTGAGCAGTTCGCGTAGCGCAACCTTTTTGCGTCCGGCAAAGGGGTGTCCGGGGTAGACGCACGCAACGATTTCTTCCCGTAAAAGGTGGTGGGAGTCCAAACACTCCGGCACTTCTCCGGAGATAACTCCGACATCCAACTCACCGGATTCAATTTTTCGCTGAATGTTCCAGGCACTGTCACCAGAAATGGAAATCCTGAGGCCAGGATGACTATGCTTGAATGATGCGATTATCTTCGGGAAGAAAAAACTGCTTAACATCGGGGTGAGACCGACGCGCACCTCCCCCTTGAGCAGACCCCGCAGATCGGCAATCTCCTGTTTCGCGTTGTTTACCCCCTGAAGAATACTTTGTGCATGAAGTAACAGCGCTTCACCTTCGGCAGTTAGAGAAATTTTCCTATCCCGCCGGTTGAACAGAAGCACGTCAAGCTCCTCCTCCAGCTTTTTGATGGCAATGCTGAGAGCCGGTTGAGCTATATGCAGTTGCTCTGCTGCCTTGGTAAAGCTTTCACACTCCGCCACACCCAGAAAGAATTTTAGCTGGCGCACATCCATGATTGCGGTACCTCGTCAGAGCTATTCGATATTCATATAACAACCATAAAAACAATATATTTTTCTTATATACATGCTCTGCGTATAATTGACAATAACTACCGCTGAGGGAGGATGACATGGCTATTTATCTTGATTGCAACGCTACAACGCCGGTAGATCCGTCAGTAGCATCAGTGGTGATGCGATTTCTGGAAAAGGATTTCGGTAATGCTGCGAGTCCCATTCATGACTACGGAGTCTTTGCGCTTGCCGCTGTGGAACATGCCAGGGGGCAAGTGGCTGAGGTGGTCAAGGCTCGACGTGATGAAGTGATATTTACCAGCGGTGCAACGGAGAGTAACAACCTTGCGATACTCGGACTCGCCGAGGAGGGAATTCGGAGTGGCCGCCGCCATCTGATTACCACTGCCATCGAACATAAGGCAGTACTTGCGAAGTGACGGAAATTCTGGCGAGCCATGATGCCTGGTGGCATGTTGATGCCGCCCAGGGGTTCGGTAAGGAATTGGAGCAGCTCCGCCATCCGCGTATCAATCTCATTTCCATAAGTGGTCACAAGATATACGGCCCCAAAGGCATCGGCGCTCTCATTGCCCGCAAGCATGAGCGACAGTTTCCGCCGCTGCGCCCGCTCATGTTTGGTGGCGGGCAGGAACAGGGACTTCGCCCCGGCACTCTACCAGTTCCCCTGATTGCCGGTCTCGGGGAGGCTGCAAAGCTTGCGGTACGAAACAACAATGAGCGGGCGCTGAAATGCCGGGCTTTTCGGGAACAGGCTCTGGCAACGTTCTTGGCACTTGGTGCGCAGAGGAACGGCGCAGAAGATTATACGTTGCCGCATGTGCTCAATGTGTCGCTGCCAGGAATCAACTCGGATCTGGCAATTAAAGCTCTGAAGAATGTTATTTCCGTATCCAGCACCTCGGCATGCACCTCACATACTCACACGCCAAGCCATGTACTGGCAGCAATGGGGTTATCGCCTGAAAAAGTTGAACAATCAATCCGCTTGTCGTGGTGTCACATGACCCCGGATGTTGACTGGTCTGAAGTGGAAAATATTCTCCGTGCACTGCGCGGATAAGAAAGGTGGTTCAAAATGAGCGACATATTCAAAGAGCTGGAAGAGGTAACCGTTGAGC
The DNA here is from genome assembly GCA_016720395.1 of Geobacteraceae bacterium. Lineage (GTDB taxonomy): Bacteria > Desulfobacterota > Desulfuromonadia > Geobacterales > Pseudopelobacteraceae > CAIPTY01. The sequence goes on from JADKKR010000004.1 coordinate 5,754, forward strand.
AGTATGACCACTACGATCTGCCGAAATGGCTCGCCGATCCCGTCCTTTTGGTGGCGAGAAGCCCAGAGCTTTATCAGGGTAAGGAGTATCTGGTCGAAATTCTTGCCGCGCAAGTCCGGGAGTACGATGTCTACGCCGAAGCAGGTTGTTGTAAATGGGCATACGACCATGAAGACATCAAACGGACACTGCGCTGGCTGGAGGAATAGCGATGACAGTATTCGAGAAGTTGCAATCCGTTACGGAAGCTGCTCAGAATGAACAGGAGCTGCCCGATTTTTTGGCGAAGCGTATCTATTGGATCATTGAAAACCGGGACAGATTCCACGACAGGGAAGCCGACATTCTTGAGCTGGCGGAAAAAGTGACGAATTACGACACATATGGCCAGACCGGTTATCTGGGCATGGGAGTCAACAATGTCATCCTGGAAAAGGCATTGATTCGTCTGGAAGGGTAATATGCCCTTGCTTTTTCCCTTGATGAAGGAAAGTTTCTGATTTACCAGGAACAGTTCGATCCTTTCCTGACTTTTTCTGAATGGGATCGCCTCACTCCTGTCCGGGTGCGCTGCACGCTGACCCAGTTCATTCAGGGTGAGCCCATTCGCTCTCTTGTACCACGCAAGCCGCCCCACTGTGTCATCCGGACAGTCGAACGGAATATAACCTAGAAATTTGATAATACTTGGATTATATTGCAGTTCTGGTTCGGTGCCATGTTCCCAGTTCCAGACAGAGGATTCGGTGACGCCGATGATCTCGGCTACTTCTCTCTGGAGGAGACCGAGATCCATTCGTTTCTTGCGGATGTGTTCACCGACTGTGATTGGAAATTCGGGATAACCGGGAAGCTGCTGTTTTTCGAGGGGAATTTGAATTGAGAACGAGTGCCGTTTTAAGTGGGTATAGTAGAGAAAAGTTAACACACCCCTGCCCCTGCGGCTATCTTTCCGATCCGGTTCATCCCTGCATTTGCGCTCCGATTGCCATCCATCGCTACCGCTCACGCATATCCGGGCCGCTCCTGGACCGCATCGACATACACATCGAGGTGCCCTCGGTCAAGTACCGCGAACTGGCCGACCGGGTCGACGCCGAGAGTTCTGCCGCAATAGCGGCGCGGGTCGAGCAGTCGCGGGAGATCCAGCTTGAACGGTACCGGGGGACGAAGATCCACTGCAATGCCCAGATGACACCACGCTTCATCAAGAAGCACTGCGAGCTGGATGCTGCCGGCAACCGCATGCTGGAGCTGGTTACCGATCGGCTCGGGTTTTCGGCCCGCACCTACAACCGCATCCTCAAGGTCGCCCGTACCGTTGCAGACCTTAGCGGCAGTAAGAACATTCACGAGCAACATATTGCCGAAGCGATTCAGTACCGGAGCCTGGACAGAAAGGCGAGTTGAAAGAAATTTCGTATTGTTCGAGACCATATTCAAATAGTGCAATCAGATCTATTAAAGCGTAATTCACTAAACTTTTCATAATCAAATGCAGGTCCAGCCAAAGTGTATCCCGATACGGGACATCCTGTAGATTAAGCGGGGTATCCCTGGCCTCTATTTTTAGCGCCCCCCTCGCACTCCCGCTCCACGTGTCAGAAATTATGCCCCAATGTCCTCATTCCAAAGTTCCGTTCGCTCTGCTATAAACTTACGCATCAGATTTATGCATTCCTCATTCTGCAGCACCTCCACCTGCACGCCGCGGGAACGAAGAAGATCCTCCTCGCCCATGAACGTGCTGTTCTCTCCGATAATCACTCGCGGTATGCCATACAGCAGGATTGCACCACTGCACATGGAGCACGGCGACAAAGTCGTGTACAGCATGGACTCCCGATAGACTTTGGCAGATTGACGGCCGGCATTTTCCAGGGCATCCATCTCGCCGTGGAGAATGGCGCTCCCCTTCTGGACTCGCCGGTTGTGACCCCGACCAAGTATTTCACCATTGTGTACCAGCACCGAGCCGATCGGGATACCACCTTCGACAAGACCCTGCCGTGCTTCCTCAATTGCGGCCTGCATGAACTTATCCACCGATGCACTACCTCCTCTCTGTCATCCTCATAATTAACTCTGCGTGCTGCGGGTAGCTTGCAGAAAGCTGCAGTCGGTCAGCCATCTCAAAATCGGCGAAGTCGAATCCGGGGGATACCGTGCAACCTGCAAGTGCAAACTGTGTCCCCGTCAGCTCCGCTCCAAACCAGCAACCCGCTGGCACAACAGCCTGATAGCGCTCGCCAGATGCCGAATCTGTCCCTAAATGAAATGCCTGATAATTACCATCAGGAGAAATTGTATGGATCAGCAATGGTGAGCCTGCGTAGAAATGCCAAATTTCATCGGATTTGATGCGGTGAAGGGCCGAAATGTCGCCCGCTTCCAGCAGATAATAAATAGCAGTTGAGAACACCCGTTCACCATCAAAGCGTCCCGGCAGGGCATGAACAGGCACCGCTTCGGTTGAGCGGTAGGTTTCACGAAACCAGCCCCCTTCAGGGTGGCGGACAAGTTCCAGATGTGTAATCAACTTCTGGACAGCAGACATAAGAATAATTCCTTTCCTATGGCGACATTGTTTCAATAACTTTCCTGGTCACCGAATCAAGCTGCGCGATGCTGTGCGTGCTTTTTACGACTGGAACACCAATCAGTTTTCCGCGCAGGCTCTCAGAATCACTGTTTCCGCCACACGCCGCCAACACCAGAGCCACCACTGTGCCCACTACGCTTGCAAGGTATTTCAAGAGCGCACTCCTTTACAGAACCGGGAACAGCGCCTGCATCTTCGCTTTCATCTCATCACTCAACTGCACAAACAGCTCGGCATTGTAGGAACCGGTGGGCATCGGGCGAATACTCGGGTCTGTGCCATTTACCAGTTGGGTCGCTGGATCTATGAGCGGTGCATCAACCTGGTATATATCCGGAGATTTGACTATCTGCACCGCCGCAACGGCATATCTGCGCGCTGTTGCCGCCGGGGTTCCCTCCTTGACGGCCGGATTAACGTTGGTTGTCACGATTGAAACGGAATAGTCACTGTTCAGCTTGATATCAAAGGTGCGCAACTGCTGCGGGAAATCATGGAGCGATGAGGTTTCAACCTGCCAGAACCCCCGTTCAGGTCTGGCGGCATCATCGCTTGCAAACGCCTTGACAACATTGACGTGGCGATGGCCGGCTATCCACATCAGCAGATTAGGGTGGCTGTGCAGTTCGGCAAGCAGACCCGGCAGATCCACCGCATTTTGAACGCTGGACGGATTGTCGGAATTATCAAACCACTCCAAAAAGGTATCTTTGGGTGCGACGCATAACGGTATATGGGCGGCTATGATCATCAGTTGACCGGCGGCATCACCGGCTGCCAGCTCTGCCTTCAGCCATTTCCAGCGGGACTGGTCAAGAAAACCATGGCCATGAATTTTGGTGGAGTCATCATCTTCCCGCTGGGTGTTGTCCAGCACAATAACTTTAATATAGGGCTTTGGAGTAAAACTGTAACAGGCAAACCCTTTTTCACGGCCAGGGGGGACAAGATTGAAACCATGCCCCACCGGGCTGGTGGCTGTCCTGAAAAATTCATTCACCCATTCAGCTTTGTTCAGTGAGCGGCGGTCTGGGTCAGGTACAACCGAGGGCGGCGAGGTAAAACCGGGATCTCCTGCCTTGCCGGCTTTTATAATGGCACCGGTGGCAGTGGAGCCATCAATAACCCCCATATAGTAGAGCGGAGGAGTTGTATCGTAAATTTTAGAAGCATTAGCAAGGGTATTTCCCATGGCGATGACTGTGCTGCTTATATAACTGCCGCGCAGGTCGCCAAGGTCGCCAGTGTCCAGCGGGATGGAGCCGAGCCAGAAGTGATCATGGTTGCCAATGGTCTGATACCAGGGGATCTCAGGACTTAGTCCGGCGGCTTTAAAAGGTTTCTGATAATCGATGCTGCCAGCTCCAACATGGGCGCCAGAACTGGGGATTATAACCTTGCCGTCAATAACATCGATATACCACCTGAGTTCGTTGTACTGGGTACTGTTGCAGGCATCCCCCAGCGATATGCCGAAGTCGATCCGGTTTTGTTTGTGCAGGGCGTTGACCGTCTGAATGGCGGCATCGAGCACTTGGGTTGAATACAGCATTGCCGGTGAATAGGATGATGTCTCCTTACCAATCAGCACTTCCATATAAATCGCCTGTGAGGGGGATTCCTTGTCCGTGATATGGATATCCGTAATGGCAAAGAATCTCAGCAGTTGCTTTGATGGGCTGGTCGATGGCGGATACGCATATCCGGCCACCATGATATCGTCACGTTTCTCGGAAACGAGGCCGGGACCGTCGTTCCATACGCCATACCCGTAATTGGCATACGCTGCAACATTCTGCAGGTTTTTGGGGTCCATTTCCGTTAAAAAGGTTTGCTTGAATTCAATAGTCGTTTTGACGGTGGTAGAAACCGTCGCATCAATCGGATAGCCTGCAACCCCTGTCGTACTGCTGTTGCTGCCACAGCCGAAGTTGAAACTTCCCAGTGAAATACAGGCTGCTGTTCCGGCAGTGTATTTGATGAAATCCCGCCGCGTTACCTCGCTGCTTTTTTCCTGTCCACTGTTCTGGTTCTTGTCCTGGTTGCTCATATACTTCTCCTTGTTCGTGAAATAATCTTTCGTTTAGGCGTAGCGACAGATATTTACGAAAGCTTCTTCTACAGCAACCAGCAGGCCGAATTTCTTCTTGGTTTCGAGTCCGAAACTGTCGGCGCACTCCTCAACGAACCCGGTCAGTTCGTTCAGTTTTTCAAGTGTGGCCACGCAGCGTATTTTCTCTGAAATTGGCGCCATATCAGGCCAAGCGGGCCAGGGCAAAGGCCACCGAATCATCCATCTGGAAGATTGAGCCAAAACCGGAAATGTCAAAGACTTCCTTGACCGTACCCTTGACATTGGCACACCGGACCTGCCCGCCTTTTCCCTTGAGCTGTTTGGCGGTGACCAGGAGACCACGCAGTCCTGCGCTACTGATGTAATCAAGAGCATCAAAATCAACAATAAGCTTGAGCTCTCCGGCAGTTATAAGCTCGATTACTGCTTTTTCATACACGGGTGCGGTTACGGCATCGAGTCTGCCGGTTATCGTCACTACTGTGGCGTTTGCCTCCTTCTTTGTCTGGATTTCCATGGTGGTCTCCTTTTTAATGGTTACTCTGGTACTGTCACAGAGTTTTTCTCATCAGTACTGTTAATCTGTTTTTGTCGTTCACCCGCTGAAACTCAATATCTTCCGCCAGATTACGGATAATGGTCAGCCCCAACTCATCGGGCAAAAAGTTGCTTTCCAGCGGGTTTGCCGCCTCCCCGCTACTTTCCAGGGTCAATTGCAGGGTCTCTTTCTTTTCCGAGTAGGCAATAGCCAGATCAAGGCGAGTCCCGTGCAGGCCAGGGGTGTAAATCTGCAGCAGCTCCTCCACCAGCAACAGCAGGCTGTGTCTGGTTTTTTTCGGCAGAATCTGCTTTTCGCAAAAGTTTTCGATTTCCGCATTCATGGCATACAGATCATAGTCGGGAGAACTGATCTGATAGGTGAAACTGCGGACCCGGTTGATAAAGGCCTGGGTCTTCTCTTTCTGCGGAGTCTCGAAAATCTGCTGCGGCGTGCCTTCTTCATAGATCAGTCCCTCATCCATGTACAAAACCCGATTGGCAACATCCCGGGCAAAATCCATTTCATGGGTGACAATCGCCATGGTCATCCCCTCTTTAGCAAGTCGGCGGATGACCGAGAGGACCTCGCTGACCATGGTTGGGTCAAGCGCAGAAGTGGGTTCATCAAACAGGATAATCTCCGGATCCATTGCCAGGCAGCGGGCAATTGCCACGCGCTGTTTCTGGCCGCCGGACAGCTCATCCGGATAATTGTCCGCTTTCTCGGCCAACCCCACAAGCTTAAGCAGTTCCATAGCCTTGAGTTCCGCATCCTTCGGACTTATGCCCCGCAGTTTGATCGGCCCCAGTGTCAGGTTTTCCATCACGGACAGGTGAGAAAACAGATTAAACGATTGGAATACCATGTTCATCTTCTGCCGGATCTTCGGCACATTAGCCTTTGCATCCAGGATGTTGACCCCGTCGATGGCAATGGAGCCGCCGTTTGGCTGATCCAGAAGGTTAAGGCAACGCAGGAAGGTGCTTTTTCCGGTGCCGGAAGGACCGATGATGGCAATGACTTCACCGGTTTTGATCTCAATGGTAATATCTTTCAGCACGACAAGATCACCAAATTTTTTGGAAAGATGTTCTACCTGTATCATGCGCAGGCCACCTTTGATCGCTTAGATTTAGGGTCTGTCTTCCGTTCCAGATACTCCAGCGACTGCATCAGCAGCCACGATATCAAAAAGTAGAGAATGGCGACCATCACCAGGGGAAAGAAGGCATCAAAGGTCCGGCTGCGGATGATGTCGCTGGCTTTCGTCAGATCCTGCACCGCGATGTAACCAACGATGGAGGTCATCTTGACCAGGGAGATGAATTCACCCTTGTAGACCGGCAGGATGCGACGTACGGTCTGCGGCAGGACGATGTTGAGGAATGTCGTGACCTTGGTAAAACCTAAGGAGATGCCGGCCTCGGTCTGCCCTCTATCCACCCCCTCGATGCCGGTGCGGAATATCTCCGCCGAATAGGCGGCAAAGTTCATCCCGAAAGCAATCACGGCAACCAGCACCGGGCTGATGTTAACCGAGGCAAAGACAACGTAGAAGATCAGCATGAGCAGCACCAGCACCGGTGTGCCGCGCAGGATGGAGATATAGACCCTGGCGGGCAGGTTCAACAGCTTTTTTTTCGACATGCGCATGAAGCAGACCAATGCCCCTAGCAGTGTGCCTAAAATCGTGGCCAGCACGGAAATGACTATTGTGGTTTTAAGACCGTCCAAAATGAGCATGTAGCGGTTTTCCAGAATGATGTTGCTGCGGAAACTGGTGGCAATGCTTTGTAAAAACGGTGGTAAGGCCGTTTTTGAATCTGCAGCGGCACCTGCCGTAGCAGAGGCGCTTTTTTTTACGATCATGACCTGCGTATTGGCAAAATACGGCTGGGTGAAATTCACTGATTTTTTGCGTTCGGCGGATGCGGTCATGCCGGTGATGATCAGGTCGATCTTGCCTGACTGCAGCGCAGGTATCAGGGCCATGAATTTCATGTTGGAGAACTCGATCGGCCTGCCGAGCCTGGCACCTATAAGACGGGCCAGTTCACCGTCGTGGCCGGTTACCCGGCCATGTTCATCTACAAAACTGAACGGTTCACGTGTTGCACTGACCCCTATCCTGAGAACCGCACCCTCTTTGGGGAGTTTGATATCCAGTTCTTCGTAAGGAGATAAATCTGCCTTGAGCCAGCGACCCTTCATGGAATCCAGCGTGCCATCGCTCTTCAGCTCACTGATTATCCGGTCTAAAGACGCCAACAGGTCATCATTACCCTTCTTTATCGCAATGGCCGTATCCTCTTTATCAAGCGCTTCAGGCAGCAGTCGTAATTCCGGATTTTTCTTTGAGACCTGAAGTGCTGCTGGAAACAGGGTGATGATTGCATCAAGCTGCCCGGATTTAATGGCTGCAACCGCATCCATGATGTCATCAAAACTATTGACCTGGGCCTCCGGGAATTTTTTACGCGCAACCGCTTCCCCCGTAGATCCGGTCATAACGCCTAGTTTTGCAGTTTTGGCATCCTCAAAACTGGTTATGCCCTTTTCACTTTTGCTGCAGCCGGTTATAAAAGTAAAAAGTATCAGACTGATGAGCATCACTGTAAAAAGAAGATACTTCATTTAGTTTTCCTTATGACATTGGGGCTTTCTTCGGCTCCAAGGTAGAAAACTGCCAATTTTACCGTTTCATTGCCTCTGTTTCTGCCGTTATGCATGGTATTTACCACCTCAAAAATTGCCTCCCCGCTAGCAAATAAGAGTATTTTACCGTCCTCCAGTTCAACAGCCAGGTTGCCGGAAACGACATACGCATATACCGGCACAGGGTGCATATGCCAGCCGGTTTCGGCACCAGGCGCCAAATCAACAGTCATTGCGGTTACTTCGGCTCTGTCTGTCAGAGGATAGGTGATTTTCTGGCCGTTACCGGTAACAGTCGTTTTACCTAGCACCTTTGATGTTACGCCGGTGCTGTAATCAGCAGCTATTACTGGTTGAACAATTAGAAAAAATAACCCCACCAACATTGCATTCAAGTTTCTTCTCATCTCACTTCTCCTTACGGTTATTATTCCTTGATTAAAGCAGCAATGCCACCGGTGTAAGACGGTTCGGAGAACAGCACATATCATTGGTGATTTTCATCGCGTTGCGCGATCACGCCGATCCTTGTGATATCTGTCCTGATAAGCTTTAACAGGTGTGTCTTTTTTTGCATTTACAGCACGGGAGAGCGCACGTGCGGTGGTGGTTTTGTCAAAAAGCGTCGAAACCTTCCTGTCTCCAAAATATTGTGCGAGATGAGCAACAGCTTGTGTATTCTCGGTAAAAACCTGCGTATTCATGTTGTCCACGGTATCGCAGGCTTTATGGTAGCAGTTGTCATATGGTTCACCGGCTGTGCCGCCAAAAAGCAAAACCTCGGCCTCGGTTTTTGTTCCGTCTAATTCAGTGAATAAACCTCCGAAGGGGATTCCATATTTTACAAAAACCATATAGTCTGACCCGCCATCCAAAGGGATTGATTTTATGGGAAGTTTTTGGAAATAGAAGTAGTCGAGAAGTACCTGTTCGATGGCTCCAGAACCATTCGGTGTTTCGGTATATAAAGTCCCCGGATACTCGATTGTGTCCGAAAGATCAGTGTCTTGAACCCCCCTAGTGAAATTGTGGGAAGCGATGCAGTCAACATTCAGATACATGGAGATATTCCGCAGATCCGTCGGGGAAAGGTTGTCAAGATAATGAGAGGATCCGATCAGTCCAACTTCTTCCGCCCCCCACCATGCGAACCGAATTTTATTTTGAGGAGTATATCCATTAAGTCCAATCTGGCGAGCGACTTCAAGAAGGGCGACAGCGCCTGAGCCGTTATCATTGATGCCAGGCCCCTCGATCACCGAATCCAGATGTGCTCCTATCATTATCACCTGATCGCTTCTTCCGGCGACGGTCTCCGCGAACAGATTATACGTCGATGTCGTGGTGTTCATCCCGATCACGGCGATTCGTAACGTCGTAGCCGCTCCAGAGACATACCGGTCATATAAAGCCTTGCCCAGGTCGTATGTGACACCGATAACCGGTATCTTCACGGTGGAATCAACCGACAGTACAACTGAAACGATACCGGTCCTCCCTTCCTGCCCCTCGTTGAAGAGCAGTACAGCAACCGCCCCACGGGATTCCACATTCGAAACTTTCTCTGAAAAACTGCATGTTCCCCGCTGAATGACGGCGATCTTCCCGGTCAGGTCGATACCTTGAAAATCAGCGGATTCGCAACCGTCAGTCGATGTGCCTGGCTCCACGCCAGGTGGAAGCGAGGGGGTGACAAAGACTATTTCAGCGGTAACGTCACCGATTCCGGAATATGTACTCGTCTGGTAATCGGTACCCCATGTATATATTTCCTGAACTGGATATGTCATCGCCAGTACCGGATCTTTGGTTTCGAGGAATAGGCGGTATTCAAATCGCTGGTCCCATATCTTCAACCCGGAACTCCCCAGACTCCCTCTGATATATTCCATTGACTGGATGTAGCCCGGAGAGTCTGCGGAACGACTCAAAGAGTTGCTGAGAGATATACGTTCCAGCTCCTTGGCATGTGCGACAAGTGCCTCGGTGGTAATTTTATCCTCTAAGACAGCTGTCAGTGTTTCGGCGTTTCCAGATTTTTGATTGTCACACGCAGCTATGAATATTAGCGACACAACCATAACGGCTAGCCGGCACACTATTTGTTTGAATCTCATCGTTTGCTCCTTCATTTTTTGAGCTGTGTACAATGGTTTATCCAGCTGCTTCGTACCATTATTGGACAACATCAAATGTAGAATCTGAGCCAGCTTCTGTTTAACCTGTACTGCTCCCATGGCACTGATGAGGCAGCGGGGTCAAGGAGTAAAGAGCTGAGTCCACCAAACGTTTGAGACTCTTGAGCATGACATAATTGTCGAGGATCACTTTTTTCAGTTTTGTCCTTACTACCCCTCAGGGATTGCACGATTTATTATCGTTAAAAGTGATATCTAAGCCCCATCAACATGCCATGAGCACGTAGAGGGGCTGATGTGCCGGCGATCACCAATGATGTGACTGATCCATCCATCTGCATGGTTCCAACGTTTGTTTGAGCTCTTCCCAAGTCGGTATAGCGATAGGAAATTTCTAGAATCAGATGTTTTGTCAACTCGAAGCCTGTCCCGGCAGTAAGCATGAAAGCCAGATCCGTTCTGTCTCCAGATGGAACAATGCTATATGTGTGCTTAGGAGGAAGCTGCGGAAATTTATAGGTCATCTCATCCTGCCAATTTGTGGCAAAGCCAATGCCACCGCCCACGAATGGCTGGAAGCGGCCAAGGCTGACACCGGGCAGGCCGTTGATATCAAGATAGAGATTTGCAAGGCCACTCAAAGATTCTGCGTCTCCTGAAACAGGCTGGGGGCCGGTAAGACCGGTAAAATTTGCCTGCCCGCTGTAATGCATATCTGGTCGATAGGTGAGGGAAAATTCTGTCCTCAGCCAAGGCTGTAGACGAAGTCCAACCGCTCCTTCAACAAATGCATAGGTGTCAAAATCACCGTAGGCTCCGTACGGCTTGCCATTTGTGCCAGTTCCGTCACCAAACAAAGCCGGATTGACGCCATCTTTATCATCGCTGAAATTAGCGTTTTTCAGCCAATCAACACCGGCTGAAGCACGGACGTAAACATCAGCAGCAATGACGGATGATGCCTGACATAACGACAGTAGAAGCAGTAGTAACAGTATGTTAAAGTTCATTTTCATAATTTTCCTCTTTCAAAAATTTGGTTAAATCTAAGCCTGCTTCACTGGCACCATCTGTCTGAATGTATCACCCAACTGTTTCAACCCCGCTGAACAGTCGCGGTCAGGCAGGCAGAGTTCAATCATGAAAAATTTGCCATCTTCTTTGGAGGCTGCTACCAAAGCACGTTCCAGCTCACCCTCTGTTGTCACCTTGATGCCAACGGCGTAATCACCGCCACCAAACGCCGCCGGCAGGTCTGCATAGTTCCACATCTGGATATCGTTGTAAGGGCCGTCCTCATGCAGCACCCGCTCGACCATATAACCGTCATTATTGATGATAAGTATAATGGCAGGACATCGCTGCCTGATCAGTGTGGAAATTTCCTGGGCTGTCATCTGGAAGGCGCCATCACCGGTCAGCACCACCGGGCGCTTGTCAGGGCATGCAAATGAAACTCCGAGGGCAGCCGGGGTACAGTAGCCGATGGATGAATAATATGCCTGGACGATAAAATTCTCGGACTCTTCAACATTGAAATCAAGAGCGGCACAAAAGGCATCACCAGGTTCAGCAAGCAGAACCATCCGGTCATCAAGGAAGGTGTTCAGCCGTTCATACAGGCGAAGGGCTGACAGCTTCTTCGTCTCATCAGGTATGAACACACTCCTGATAGTGTGTGACACAACCGGGTGCGAGTTAAGGTATGATCGGGGCTGCACAACGGTTACAAGCTCGCGGATAAAATCACCCAGTTGCACATTCAAATATTTGGTGTCACCAATCGTTACCTGACCGTTTGTGGCAACTATCATGCGACTGGAATCAAGATGTTCGCTAAAGAGACCGGTATCAAGATCAGTCATCCAAGCTCCGAGTGACAGCAGACAGTCTGACGACTCTACCTGTTGGCGAACTGCTTCACGACTCCACCCGCCCTGATAGATTCCGATGAACTGAGGATGAAGTTCCGGCAGCACTGATTTGCTGCTGAGCATGGTCGCAAAAGGCACCTCAACTGCTTCCACCAGATGCAGCAGATCGCCACCATGGCAAAAGCGCAGTGCCTCAATACCTGCAAGCAGAACCGGATTTTTAGAAGAGTTTATTAATTCTGCAGCTTTTTGGAGAGATTTCTTCAGGCTGTCCTCATCTGAATGAGGCATTACGGAGGTGCTGCGTGCCATCGGTTGCCGACACGGTGCATGCGCCATATCGGCAGGGAGCTCCAGGTAGACCGGCAGTTTGTGTACTATTGCATTGGTAATGACCCGGTCAATTTCATCAGGTGCGGTTTGTGGATCGATAAGAATCGCCGCATCAATCGTCACCTTCTTGAAAACATCCAACTGCAGATAGTAATCAGACACCAGGTGATGAACCAGCGCCCCCGCGTTTCTTCGTCTTGCGGGAGGCGCACCGCTGATGACGATCAACGGAACACGCTCGGCAAAGGCGCCTGCCACAGCATTGAGGATACTCAAGCCACCGACGCAATAGGTCACTACTGCGGCGCCGGCGCCGTTCAGGCGGGCATAGCCATCCGCTGCGTAACCGGCGTTCAATTCATTACAGGTGCCGACCCACTGGATCGGGCTGGAGATCACCTCGTCAAGAAAATCCAGGACATAGTCGCCCGGCACCCCGAAGAGATGGTTGATTCCGACATCCCGCAGGCGCTGAATTAGATAGCGGGAGACTGTACAGGTAAGGCCATTGTTCTCAATCATCCAGATCTCCTTTGCGCTTACGTTTAAAAACATACATTCAATGATCCAACTTGAGTGTTATCTGGCAACTGCCGTTACTGCTTTTGTCAGCAAACAGTTCCTCCTGCGGTGGGCGAGAAGTGCTTCCGGCGACAATGCGGGCAATAGCATTTATTCCTGTAACCCCAACTGATTCATCATGAACGAGTAGTACTCCGCCATATCATTGTAACGCTGAAAACGCCCTGAACTCCCCCCGTGCCCCGCCTCCATCTGGGTGCGCATTACCAGCAGGTTGTTGTCGGTACGCCGGTCACGCAGGCGGGCAACGTATTTGGCTGGTTCCCAATACTGCACCTGTGAGTCCCACAGGCCGGTGCCGATAAACATCGCCGGGTAGGAAACCGCACGTAACTGATCGTAGGGGGAATAGCTCAGCATGTAATTATAGTAGACCAGATCCTGCGGGTTGCCCCACTCGTCAAATTCGTTGGTGGTCAGCGGAATGGATTCATCCAGCATCGTGGTGACGATATCGACGAATGGAACCTGTGAAACAATCACCCGGTAGCTTGATGGCGCCATATTGGCGATGGCTCCCATCAAAAGACCACCGGCGCTCCCCCCCAGTGCGGCGACCCGATTCGGATCAGCATAACCCTGGCCTACAAGATGATTGGTGACATCGATAAAATCGGTGAAGGTGTTTTTCTTATTGAGCAGCTTTCCATCCTCATACCACTGTCTCCCCATCTCCTGGCCACCACGGATATGGGCTATGGCGTAGACCATGCCGCGATCAAGCAGGCTGATGATAGAGCTGCTGAATATCGGTTCCATGCTGTATCCGTAGGATCCATAGCCATATTGCAGGAGCGCGGCGGTTCCATTTTTTACAAACCCTTTTCGATACACCAGCGACACCGGAACAAGGGCGCCGTCACGGGCAGTTGCCCACTGACGCTCAGTCACGTAGTTGCGCTTGTCAAAACCGCCAAGCACAGGAGATTCCTTGAGCATGCGACGCTCTTTGCTGACACTGTTCAGTTCATAGATGGTTGGAGGAGTGGTCAACGAGGTATAGCTGTAGCGCACCCAGTCGCTGTTCGGCTGGCGGTTGACATCCAGCACCATCTGAAATGCCGGTTCGTCTGCGGCGAGAATAGTTTCTATGCCAGCGCTGGAACGGAGCCGGATGCGAGTAAGGCCATTGAAACGTTCGTTAATGGCGATAAACGTATTAAACAGCTCAAAGCCTGAGATCAGCACCGCCTGATCGTGAGGAACAAGGTCGGTCCACTGCTCACGTCCGTTCCAGATGCCTTCGGCAAAGCTCATCAGTTTAAAATTTGTGGCATTCCAATTGGTGCGTACCACCCAGCGCCCATCCAGATGGTCGGCCTGATACTTGAAATCGCGCCTGCGCTCGGCAATCAGCTTGAATTCGCCGGGTTTGTTCACATCCGCGCAGCGTTGTTCGTCAGACAGGGTGCTCTCCAGGTATATGCAGATATAATTTTCAGAACGGGTCAAGGCAACATCCATGTAGAAGCTGTCATCCGGCTCGTTGTAAAGCACTGGGTCGCTGGCCGGATCAGTGGCAAGCCGGTGGGACTTGATGCTCTTGCTCAACAGGGTATCGGGATCGTTCCAAACATAGACGATGGTGGTGTTGTCTGCTGACCAGGCGATGCCGTAGGATATGCCTGAAACGCCTGTGTCGTTTATAACGCCTGTTTCAAGGTTCTTGATGCGCAGCTTGTACTGGCGCCGACCGACGCTGTCTTCAACAAAAGCGCACAGTTTCTGGTCCGGGCTTATCTTGAAGTTATCTACGCTGTAATAGCTGTAGCCTCTTGCAAGCTCGTTAAGATCAAGAATTATCTCTTCCGGGGCGTCCATGCTCCCCTTGCGGCGCGCATGAACCTGGTAATCCTTCCCTTCTTCATAACGGCTGTAGTACCAATAATCCTTATAGAGGTATGGAACAGTACTATCATCCTGCTTCAAACGTCCGACCATTTCAGTGTAGAGGTGATCCTTAAAACCGGCCAGCGGCGCCATGACGGCATCTGTATATGCATTCTCGGCATTCAGATAGGCGAGCATGTTCGTATCCTGGCGATTATCATCCCGCAGCCAGTAATACTCATCCTCCCGTGTACCGCCAGGTGCTACGACATTAAACGCGCGTTTTTCAGCAACCGGCGGAAACTGCCCCACCGCCTCGGCGGTCAGTGGGGATAACCCGGCAGGTTGCGGATCACTGGACGAACAGGCATTGAGCATGACGAAGATAAGTAGAACCACTAGAAACTTCATGAAAACTTTTACGTTCTGATGGATCATGTTTTCTCACCATTCTTTCACCTTCCACAGTATCTATTGAGAACAATTATATTTGTTGTTTTATACTGAAATGTGGACTACCTGCATCGGCCGTCAGGCCCACTGCCGTCGGGGCTCATCATTCTCTATTCCTTGACCAGGGCTGCAATGCCGCCGGTGTAATACGGTTCGGAAAACAGCACTTTTTTGGCTCGCTCATCAGTAATGGTGATGCAGGCGGCGATCATGTCTACCTTGCCGGACAGGAGCGCCGGAATCATTGCGCCAAAATCCATATTGACGATTTCAAGTTTCATATCCAGTTTCTTTGCCACATATCCGGCCAGTTCGATATCAAATCCAACCACTTTTTGTGAGCCGTCCATAAATGAAAACGGCTCCGTTACCGATGCGGTCCCAAGTCGCAAAATCCCCTTGCTTCCACTTGACTGTATTTCTGGCATGGTGGCAGGACTACCTGATTTGGGCAGCCAGCGTTGCAGCATGGCGTCATAGGTGCCGTTGTTTCTGAGTTCGCCGACCACCAGATCAATGGATTTTTTCAATTTCTGGTTGTCAGGAAAAACGGCAAAACCATAGTTGTCTTTGGTGATCATTTCCGAAAGGACAGTCAGTCCGCTGTTTTTGGCGGCGATATTTTTCAGGATCGGTTCGTCGTATGCCGCAGCGTCTGCCTTGCCTGTTTTTACCGCCAGGGCGGTATCCAGGACACTGTTGAAATATTTGAACTTTGCATTGGGGAATTTGGACAGCACCAGTTTGTCGGCTGCGGTTCCTGTAGGTACGGCAAACTCCTTGCCATCCAGTTGTTGAAGTTTTGTGATTTTATCTCGCTTGCTACAACCGGAAACCATGCATAAAACTGAAAACATCAAAACGGCACTCACTGCTAAAAAAATACTACGTGTCATAAAAAGTACCCCCTTTTTATTACAAATTTTTTGATTGAAAAAACTACCTGAATAACGATAACTACAAGCCAGGCGGTGCCTGTTCCGTTCAGATATGTCAGGTTTTGTGTTGTAGCTCGCGGCATAGCCTCCAATAAGTTTCACTGTTATGCTTTTGCCGGCTTTCAGCGCCCTGGTTTGCGTATCTTGAAGCATTTGGATGACGTCCCCATCAACTGCCGTACTGTAGGCCTCCTGTAGTACAGGGTAAATGCGAAGTCCCCTGATCTTCAGCGCCAGCTTTCATACATCCTGCATGACTGTTTTTTCGTCCAGCTCTGCCTTGTGAGCCATACATCGAGAGGCAGGTCATCGGTAAGCCACCGAAAAACGTTTCTCCACAGCTTAGCTCTCCTTCTTGATTATGCGGCTTTTCCCCGATATTTGATCGCAACCATAGTTACATCATCAGATTGCGGCGCACCATTAGCGTGACGAGTTACTTCAGTTCGAATATTATGAACAATTTCCTTCAGTTCCTCTTTCGGTCCATTTTGCAGAGCAGCCAGCAGTTGTGGCTCTCCAAAAAGTTCATCGGCAAAATTCGTTGCTTCATTCACACCGTCGGTATAAAGAAAAAGTGTATCTCCAGGCAACATGCTGAGGTGTTCGGTTGCATAATCCGTATCCGGCATTGGGCCGAGAACAAAGCCCGATTTCAGAGTCATATAGCGTACTCCGCCTGAATCCATAATCAGTGGTGGATTGTGTCCGGCATTGGCAAAGCGCACTTCTCCGTTTCTGGTGTCCAGGATGGCGCAAAAAACCGTCGCAAACATGCAGCTATCATTGTCTGCGGCCAGAATATTATTGACGCATGAAAGTATCTGACCAGGCTCTCCAAGCCTTTGTCCTTCTGACTTCAGCAGTGTTTTCGCCACCATCATATACAGTGCGGCTGGCACCCCTTTGCCGGCGACATCAGCAATAAGAAAGCAGAGGTTGTTCTGGTCGATGAAAAAGAAATCGTAGAAGTCGCCGCCTACTTCTTTCGCCGGATCCATAGAGGCAAAGATATCAAACTCGGGACGATCCGGAAAAGCAGGAAACAAGCGGGGTAGCAGACTCGCCTGAATGTCGGTTGCCACATTAAGCTCACTCTGGATGCGTTCTTTGGCGGCCGTGGTTTCGGTCAGGTTTTTGATATATTCCTTCAGTGACTCCTTCATCATCTGAAAGTCCCGTGCAAGTACACCGACTTCGTCGTTGGATTTTACCGGTGGAAGTTCCAGATCAAAATTCCCCGAAGCCATGACATGTGTCGCCGCAGCCAGTGATCGGAGAGGTTTGGTAATTGAGCGTGCAATAGAGATTACAGCCAAAGTGAGCAGCAGGATTCCTGTAAGCCCCATGAGCATCATGGTTATGCTCAGTCGCGTAACATTTGCGAGAAGCTCGGACTCGGGAAATACGACCGCCAGCGTCCATCCGGTTGAACGAATCGGCGCGTAATACATCCAGCTCCTGACACCAACGAGGCTCTTATAAAGAATGAAACCGGTTTCTCCCCGGACCATCTTTTTGCCGAGTTCCCTCAGGGAGGGGTCATTACGCGCCTCGGCAATGCTGAAGAAGGTCTCGTTCATGACTGCTTCTTTCAGCGGATGAGCGAGTACCATCCCGTTACGGGAGAGAAGCGCGGCGTAACCGGTCTTGAGTATCTTAACGGAGGAAACAAGTTCCGTAAGAGATTCGAGAGAGATGTCTGCAGTAACAATTCCTTTGAGCAGTTTTGTCCCTCCGCTTTGCGCATAAAAGGGGACAGAACAGGTAGACATCGGTATATTTCCGGCTCCTTCATCAAAGTACGGCTCACTCCATTCAAGCCGGTTCAACTCTCTCGGAATCTGGTACCAGTCCCAGTATAAATAGGGGACAAACTTGTAAGAATCCTCCAGACGACTGAAAGCGATCTTCCCCTTTTCACGGTAGTAATAGGGTGCATACAGGCGTGATGATGCCTTGAACGCAAATGGCTCAAAGGCGATGCAGGAACCGTATATATCGGGATTATTTTCGAGTGTGGTTTTAATCAAGGAGAGAAGTTCTGCCTCATTATATCTGCCGGTTTCCAGTGATCTTGCCACACCTTCCGTCACTTTGGTAACCGATGTCAGCACAGTTTCCACACGGTTCACCAATGACATGGCAAGGTTGCGGGCATTACCTTCCAGCTCTTTTTCTAAAATGATGCGGGAGCGATAATAATTATAGCCAAGCGTAACCGCAAAGATAAGAGAGCTGCTGAGGGTGATTACGAGGATCAGCTTGATGACGATACTATTTCTCCCCGGCATTCGACCTCCCGATAAAGGTACTGTATTCGGGATATTCTCGAATTAAGCCGGCCTTGCGCAGACTATTCCCGACTGCCTGATAATCCTGTTCCTTCAGCACTCCGGTTGCCCCTTGGACGTTACCAGACGACATCAGATGCTGCATCCGACCAAGCATCCATTTCTGGTGAATCCGGTTGGCAGGCTGTTCTGCTTCGCGCATATACTTGATAACGATGTCCAACGCCTCATCAGGATTGGTAAAGGCGTAGCGCCACCCCTCTAACGATGCAGCGACAAAGGAGCGAGCCAGATTCGGGTCTTGCTTGAGGGTTTTTTCCAGAGTGTAGATACCATCTTCGGGAAAAATCATCCCCTGCTCATTGAGCGACAGTACATTCAGCTCTTCCAGATCAACACCTGAATTGAGTAGGGTATGGTACTCGTTGTACCACATGGCGGAGGTTACATCGATGCCGCCGCGCAGAAAGAGGTTGACCGTGCCGGATTGCTGAATCTCCCGCACCTTAACAGCATGTCTGGCAAACAGGATCTGGGGCGGAATTGAGAGGTCGCCTCCCCACAAACCGACCTTCTTGCCATTCATATCTGTTACGGTTTTGATGCCGCTGGATTTTTTAGAAATCAGCATCATGGACGATTTCTGAACCATTTGCGCAACGTTAACAAGCTTCACACCAGCAGAACGCTGTTGAAGAGCAGTTGACAACCAGAGAAGAACAAAATCGGCTCCGCCGTCCTTCAGTGTTTGTGCGGGTGAGTGCCCCGCACCCGCTTTTAGGATTTTCAGGTCGATTCCATGCAGGGCATAGATACCTTTATCGAGGGCGACATAATATCCGGCGAACTGAGCCTGAGGACTCCAGAGCGGCATGAGGGAAATTTTTTTCAGGGAGGTTCCGGCGGTGGCAGATTGTGCATCTGTAAAAATCATTAGTACTAGCAGTAAGAGGGGTATTGCCCGACATATAGTCATGGGTTACCATCCTCCCTGCGTTTTAGCACCATCCGTAGAATATTCCTCCCGTTTTCACGGCGATAGCTGACGTCATCAGTCAATTTTCGGATAAAATAGACTCCCAGACCGCCGATTTCACGATCCATAACATCCAGGGTGATATCAGGATCAGGGAGTGACAACACATCGAACGGACGGCCATGGTCGGCGATTTCAAATACAAAAGCATCTCCTTCAGTTGCACAGGAAATTTCAGCTTCACCCTCGCCATCCGGATAGGCGTAGCTACAGATATTTACGAAAGCTTCTTCTACGGCAACCAGCAGGCCGAATTTCTTCTTGGTTTCGAGTCCGAAACGGTCGGCGCACTCCTCAACGAACTCGATCAGCTCGTTCAGTTTTTCAAGTATGGCCGCACAGTGCATTTTTTCTGAGATGGGAGCCATATCACGCCAGCTTTGCCAGTGAATCAGCTACCGAGTCATCCATCTGGAAGATTGAGCCAAAACCGGAAATGTCAAAGACTTCCTTGACCGTACCCTTGACATTGGCACACCGGACCTGCCCGCCTTTTCCTTTGAGCTGTTTGGCGGTGACCAGGAGACCACGCAGTCCTGCGCTACTGATGTAATCAAGAGAATCAAAATCAACAATAAGCTTGAGCTCTCCGGCAGTTATAAGCTCGATTACCGCTTTTTCATACACGGGTGCGGTTACGGCATCGAGTCTGCCGGTTATCGTCACTACTGTGGCGTTTGCTTCCTTTTTTGTCTGTATTTCCATGGTGGTCTCCTTTTTTCAGTACTTTTCCATAAACAGAGTCCCCTGTTGTTGTCATTCGGGGATGAAAATCTATTTTAGCGGCGAATGAGGGGTCGTACTAAGAATGTATATCGGCAAATCCCGGACTTGAAGAGGACTACATCTTGTCCGACATAATTTTACGGCAAAATATTTGGAATCATTTATTTTAATAGCAAGTTCGGGATAAATTAGATGTCGGGAAAGCTTGACGTGAGAAAATTTTTATCGAGTCCGGAAACGGCGTGTCTGAGCTGAATGGTGGAGGTGGTGCATTGCAATATAAGGTTCAGCTGACAGAGTTTTATCAATAAAAAGACATGCTGACAGAGGGACAGAAAACTAAAAGGGTATGAGCCGAATAGATCTGGCTGAATAACAGGGATACGCTTGTCCTGTAACAGCAAAATATTCTGTTTCAATACCTGGCAAATCAGTTGTTTATTTTTTCCTGGCTTTAGTGACCTTTCAACCCTGTCAGCGCTCCGCGCTCTCCAGATCCTTTTCCGTGTCCCGCCGGAAATAACAGGTCAGATAGTCAAAGCTCATCGGCAGCCCCAGCTCAAGTGTGGTCAGAAACTGAACTCCCGCTGAAATCCCGATGGGACAGCACTCCAGCAGATGTCCTCCGGTTTTCCGGTCTGCGGAAAGAAAGTGCAGGTGCATGCCAGGCACACTCAGCGAGCACATGAATGGCGGCGTGTAAAAACCCACCAGGGTGCCCTCGGTGTCAGTGTATTCGAAAACCGGCTGATCCTTTGCCACTTCAGCCAGGGGGCGGTAGTTCTCCTGACGTGGCACTGAGCGGACTTTTATCCGGCTGAAACGCCCATCAACTCTGATGGCGTAGAATATGTTTGGGGAAGGGAGCAGGCTGTTCAGCCACTCCAGAAATGCTGGATAGCCGCAGTCATCATCAAGGGTGTCATGGCTCATCGGCCGATAGAAGGAGACGCAAGAAAACGGTGTCAGGGCATCATCGCCCACCCTGGCTGCAGCCCCGTCAGAGGTGATCTGGTATATCTCGCCATCCAGCATGACCATCTCACCGTCAAGGTGATCAAAGGTACCCAGTCCGAAATCTCCATGCTGTTTTACCTCGGAAAAAGGGATACGCTGTTGGTAAATCCCCTCCACCAGTGCGTTGACCGGAGCGCAGAAGTAGATGCGGCTATTGTGGAGTGATGCTGATGCGTCCGGTGTCATTGATATCTCCATTTTTGTGTTACTGCCACGCCTCAGCGCAGGCCGACGCAGTGCAGAGCAGACGGCAAAACTTGTTGGAAAAAGAGGACCTTCCTCTTTTGTTGTTTCATGGGAGGTACACACCTGTGCCGATGAAATAGTCGGTCCCCGGTATCGGCTCAACATAGCCAAGCTTTGCAGATTCCTCTTTTGCGCCAGGTTTTACCCAGTGGAAACTGACGAAGCCCCCGCCTTTTATTGCAGCCTCATTCAAGGCACGGATAACATATTTACTTTTAGCGTCCTGATAGTTGTAAAGGTTCTTTCCTTGCAGTTCTTTCTGGATGGCATGGGCAATGTTCACACATTTCGAATCGTACACATAAAAATATCCAGAGTCGTCAGGGTAAAAGCGTATTGGTGCGACAACTGACCGGATCAGCTCGATCCGCTCAGTTTCGTTCGTAAGGTTTGCAAGCGCTCCGCCCAGGCCGACAGCCATATCATGAACCATTCTTCTGGCAATTTCCTTCTGTTCTTCAGTTTGCGCGGCGGCCTTGACCTTTACAATACCCGATGACTCTGTCAGTCCGACAGATGCAACAAGACATACAAACAGAGTACATAAGGTGAAGATGCCTGCTGTGGCTTTGCTACGGATTGTGGATAAGATTCTGATCATGGCGATGAATCCTTAATGGTTTTTAAACGTATTGAAGCAGGCTTGCCTTTAATTCGGGTAAGGGAAAACAGGATCGCAAACATACACAACATTAATTATTCGTTTCATTGGCTGCTCTCCTTATTTTTTGATTTCATTCAGGTACTCTTTAAGGGTAGCGATGGCCGTGTCGGCAAAATCAGTGAAGACACCGTCAACTCCGAGACGATAGAATGCCAGATATTCTTTCTGTGGGGCATCATTGTAGTCGCTGGCAAGGCGCCGCTGTTCGTTGCGGAAAGTGAAGGGATGGACCAACAAACCGGCCTTGTGGGCATCCGCCACCAGGGTGGTGGCGGCCTGACTGACGGCGTCGGCGTCGTTGATCTTACCGTCGCCGTTAATATCCTTCAGGTTACCCCCTTCGTCGAGGCTCCCCTTGA
Organism: Geobacteraceae bacterium; assembly: GCA_016720395.1. Taxonomy (GTDB): domain Bacteria; phylum Desulfobacterota; class Desulfuromonadia; order Geobacterales; family Pseudopelobacteraceae; genus CAIPTY01. The sequence goes on from JADKKR010000004.1 coordinate 28,116, forward strand.
GGGTTATGATGTAGCGTTTCCAGGGGCCTATGCCGTCGGCGTAGCTCTTGATCTCGGCGAGACCGGCAGGAGTGACCATGTCGCTGAACATACGGGAATCACCCGCCCGGGCCCAATCGTAGGGTTTGTCATAAGGGGGAGAAAATAACATGGCGCCGGTCTTTAAATCGACGTCAGAGGCGTCGATGAGCTGGATCAGTCTGGTGTCGAGCCCCCTCAGCTTCATGTACTTGAGGCTTCCAGGTTCGAAGGACTGGACGTAGATCGGTGCACTCTTGTTGTTCCAGCCGGCCTTGTTTATGAGATCGACAAGCTTGTCTTCGAGCGGTAAACCGAGATCCCGGTGGTAGGTGGGGTTCTTTGTTTCCGGGTAGACAGCGATTGCCCGCCCGGTTGAGGCGCTTTTTTCCTTCACCAGATCGACAACCTCCTGGAAAGTAACGATCTTATAAAGACCATTGAATTGCTGTGCGCGTTCGTTGTCAGTGGCGATGGCTCCGAGGGTCTTGATCTCTGCGAGGGTGAAGTCACTGGCAAACCAGCCGGTCTGGGTGTTACCGTCCACCTGGGTGGTTTTCTTGCGGGCGGCGAATTCCGGGTGAATCGCCACATCGGTGCTAATCGTCAGGTTGGGGTCGTGACGGGCAATCAGGATACCGTCGCTGGTAGAGATCAGGTCGAGCTCGAGTACCTCGGCGCCAAGATCGATGGCCATGGTGTAGGATTCAAGTGTCTCTTCCGGGAGATAACCGGAAGCACCGCGATGGGCAATGACAAGAGGTACTTGGCTGTTCAGTGTCGGGAGCAGGTAGGGGCGATTGGCGCCGTAATCGCTGCATCCGCACAGTGCCCAGCTGAACAGCAGCGTCATGGAGCAGATAATCCGTCTTGCAGCGCGATTTACCAATAGTTGGGAGTTCATTCGATGGTCTCCTGCGATTGGGGTGGATTATTCCAATTCCAGATCAAAGATGATATCAAGGCGGCGCGGAAAGATGCGCCGGAGGCCGTCACCCGGCCTTTTGCAACCATCTTCCAGAGGGAACATCCGGTTCCGCTAGCTGCCTTGCTCAAAGACGATATCAAGCGGGATACGGGCCGAGTTTACAGCAACAGACAGGACCACTGCCAGCATGCGATATCCGGTTTTTTTGACTTCGATAGAGAGGTTGCTCATAAGTTTATAAATTCTTTCAATGAGAGTCATCTGTCCATATCAGGACAGTTCCAGCATGTTTCAGGCAAGTGATTTGAGTATGGAGCGAGGATCGTGCCATACAACAGTTTTATTCCATTTCAGCACGTTATGAAAAATAGACAGGAAGGATCTGGCCCGTTCAGGACAATTTGTCCCATATTGGACAACTCATGCAATGATGCTCAGTGGCAGGTAGAATAGGGTCAGGGACACAACTTTCGCTTGACGATGCTCGTATAAATGGAGGAAAAGTACATCTAAAACGTTGTCCAGGAGAGGCAGGTTCCAGGAAGTGGATGCAGCTTTAGAACAGACAGCCTGAAAGTCCGGTTCCGACTGAGCGGGCAGCAACAGGTAAAAATTCCGCAGGCGTGGGGAAAATGTGAGCAAAATGAAAAAATGCGCCATCAATGCTGTTGTGTCACTGCTACTTGTGTTTGTTTCCACGCCGCTACTGGCACTTGATGCGACAACTATCAATGAGGCCATCCGCACCAAGGGAGCCAACTGGGTTGCCGGGGAGACGTCCCTGTCGAAACTCCTCCCCGAGGAAAAAAGACGCCTCTTCATGCCGGTAACTCTCGATGAGCCTGTCCCGAAGCCACAGGCCAAGGTGTCCCAATATCCCACCGCAGTCAATCTCCCCGCTAAATTTGACTGGCGAAACGTTAACGGCCACAGTTACGTCACCGGGGTCAGAGAGCAGAAAGGGTGCAGTGCATGCTGGGCCATCGCCTCTGCGGCGTCTCTTGAATCGAGTATACTCATTACAAGCCATACGCCTGATGTGGATTTAAACCTTTCGGAGCAGGCACTAATATCGTGCGACACTGATAATTTCGGTTGCAATGGCGGGTACCTCGATCTTGCGATGTCATACCTGCAGACAACCGGCATCCCACTTGAATCCGCTGCTCCCTACATTTCCGGGGAAACCCGAACAGCCGGTGCTTGCACAGCCCCTATGCAGCAAGACACCTATCGGGTTACAGAGTTTGAGAAAATTGCACCGTCCGTTGAGTCTATAAAAAACGCTCTTGTCCGGTATGGGCCATTGTACACGCAATATGTTATTTATGAGGACTTTATGTCCTACGAATCAGGAGTCTACAGCCATGTGGAAGGTTATATCGAGGGGATTCATGCCGTGACTATCGTCGGTTACGATGATGCTGAACAATCCTGGATAGTCAAAAACACGTGGGGAGCAGAGTGGGGTGAAGATGGCTATTTTAGAATCAAGGCCGGTACCAATGAGTGCGAAATCGAGAAAACGGTCTATGCCATCCACTATGCTGTCGTGCCCGGCGCTTCGTTTGTCCTGAACCCTCCCAATGCTGATTTCGGAATGCTTTTACTGCCGGAGCAATCATCCCAAACAGTTCCTTTCACAATCACGAACAACGGTTCAGTACCTCTATCAAATCCATCTCTTACAATAACAAACCAGAATTATTCAGTTTCACCACTCAGCGTCCCGGTGCTGGAATCAGCAGCTTCGGCCGACTTTCAGGTAACATATACAACGCCCGGTGCAGTGAAGGCTCCCGATACGGGGGAACTGCTCGTCGTTTCCAATGGAGTATCCCGGAATGTTTCGCTTTCTGCACAAACGAACACGCGGCCGTCTCAACCGGTAAATCTGTCACCTGCCGATGGCTCAAGCGCACCATTAACGGTGATGCTTTTTGCTTCGGACTTTATGGATGTTGACGGCGATACCCATGAGGCAAGCCAGTGGATCATCAGGAATGCTTCGGGCGAAAGTGTCTATTCCGGCCCCTTTGATGCTACCAACAAGATCTCCTTCACAGTTCCCCCCGATACCCTTAAAGTTGACACACAGTATTTCTGGCAGGTGATCTATCGGGACAGCCGGGGAGCAGAATCTCCAGCTTCAACCCCTATATCTTTTACGACAATAAACTACGTGTCAGACACAGGGGGCTGTTTTATCGCTACGATGGCATTTGGCTCGCCAATGGCCGGACAGGTGGAAATCCTTCGGCAATTTCGAGACCGGTATCTGCTGACCAATAGTTCCGGGCAGAAGTTTGTTGCCTGGTATTATCGCACTGGTCCGGCAGCGGCAGACTACATTAAGGACATGCCCTTGGTGAAAGCTGCAATCAGAGTGGCATTATACCCGCTGATCGGCTTCTCCTGTCTGCTGATTTCCGGTTATCTGCCGGTTGCGGCAGGTGGACTTTTGATGACGGTTTTACTTTTCTTACGCTTTATGTCACTTACACATCAAAGATGCATTCAAGGCGGCGAGGATTGAGACTGCGAAGAATACGCCTGCTATATCCTATTCCAGGCAGTCAGACCATCCAGTGGCTACCGTGCCGCCAATTATATCCCTTTTAAGCTGCTCGATCTCGCTCTTGAGCGCGGCAGGTATCCTGGTCTCAAAGTCGTTGTACGGGGCAAGGCCAACGCCGTCATTCTTCAGTGTACCCATATACGCGCCCCCCTTGAAGGTGGTGTCGACAACAGTCTTGATCACGTCGTAGCAGACCTTGTCGGTATTCTTCAGGATGCTGGTCAGGTAGATTTCCTTGTAGTCGGGGGTGGAGATGTACTGGTCGCTGTCCACCCCGATCATCATCTTTGCGCGCTCCTTGATGACAGCGGCAGCGCCAAGGCCGGTCGTGCCGGCCAAAGGGACGACAATATCGGCGCCATCATCCATCAACTGGCTGGCGAAGAGGCGGCCTTTTTCGATACTCACAAAGGTGTCGGTGAAGCGTCCCGCCCCACAGGCAGATGCGGCCGGATCTGTCTTCCAGCCTATGAATTCGACGTTGGTGCCTTTTAGCCTGTTATAGTATTGAATGCCCTTCTCCAACCCGACCATGAAGATAGTCACGGGTGGTATCTGCCTCCCGCCAAAAGTGCCTACCTTGCCGGTTGTGCTCATTCCGGCAGCCAGATAACCGGCCAGGAAGGCAGCCTCGTCGCTTTTGAAAATCATCCCCAGGACATTGGGCAGTACTGGATCATATGAATAATCCACGATGGCAAACTTCCGGTCGGGATTAGCCTCAGCGGCGGCCTTGGTGGCATCGGCCTGCGGAAAACCAACAGTGATGATCAGCTCATAGTTCTGATCCAGGAACCTTTTGGTATTTTGTTCATAGTCGGCCGGTATTTGTGATTCGAGATAAGCGCCCAGGATACCCAAATCCCTCTGGGCATCCTGAACACCTTTCCATGCTGTAGCGTTGAAAGAACGGTCACTGATACCGCCGGTATCAGCGACCAATCCGATTTTAACAGACTCCCCAGGCTTTGCTGAGTCGCCGCCGCAACCGGCAAGGTGTGCTCCAATGATCAGAATCATCAACATTGCGACAAAAGTATTTCTGCACATACGTATCTTTTCCTCTTCAGTTTTTCAGTTTTACGCTGTACACCAACCCCAGATACTGACCATATCTGTATACCGGATAGAATAGAAAGGCTCCGACGCCCCCCTCAAACAACGTCTTTTCCAGAACAGCAGGCTGCCGCTTGTTTAGTATAGTGAGAAATTTGATGTCATTCGGGTCAGTTCCGGAATTGTAGTCATAACCCGCCGGGAGGCTATTGGCTTCAGGATAGCCGAAACGATTTATCCCTTTCGTATCAATCCATTGTACGGAGTATATGTCTGGTGAAGCATCGTAAAATCTCTTAAGTTCCTTCAGCACATTTTCTTTGACACCTCCGGCAAGCGCGGCCGCCAGAGCGCCATCCTTTGCAAACTGCTCCAGAGTGCTATCCCAACCCAACAGGATTATATCGAAGAGTCCCTCGACTTTAATCGCATCCAGGGCTTTCTGCCATTGATCTACCGTAGTCTTGGGCGTATTCAGGCTGAAAGCGATATACCCCTGTCGCTGTGGTGTCTCGACAGGTAACTTGGAAAGGGTGTCACGCGTTATGCCGCTCTCTTTGCACAACCAGTCAATAGCCTCTGCATCGATGTAGATTGCATCAGCCTCCCCCTTCAAAAGTTGTGCGAACGAATCTGCCGGGTAAAACGAGGTGAGAATAGTGCCGAAACCGTTGCTTTTAAGATAATCGTGGGTATACCACTGGGTCGGCGTCGTAACCTTCAGGGCCTTGGCTTTTTCCAGCGTGTCTGCGGTTATATGCGCGGCCGTGAGTGTAAAGAAACCGGGAGTCATGGTTGCGATCGGCCCTACCCATTGAAAGAGGTTCTCGCGCTCAGGCGTGCGGGCTGTCGTGAACAGGGCGCTGTTCGGCAGTTCCTGTACGGTAGCGTAGCCGTCAAACCAGCTTGTCATGAATATGTTTGATGCGTAACCACCAAGCCTTTTCTGGATTTCATTAACAATTTCCACAGACGAACCGGCAACCTGATAGTTGTTGAGAGGCCCGGTATAATAATTGACAGGCGGCGAGTATTCGGAGAAAAGCTGCAGGGTATCGGGACTCATGAACTTAGGGGCCGTTGGGAAGTATTTTTTCAATATTTCATATACTCTGCCATTTTTTACAAGATCATCAAGGCTGCTCTGCATGGAACTTATCACCCGGTCGTCAACATCTTTTGAAATCGCGATATAATAAAAGGCCGATTTATAGCTGTAAATGGTATCGAAAGTAGCTGTAATGGAATATTTCCCCCGGATAGTGTAGGCTAATTGCATAAGATCGGTGGCTATAGCTTTGACATCGCCGTTTATGAAGGCGGCGAATGCCTGTTCATAGGTGTCGAAATAAGTGAGATTTGTGAAGCCCTGATTTTCCAGAGTTGTCGTCTCCAGCCATCCCGGCACGGCCGCTATCGACGGGATATTTTTTGCCGCCGCCTGCCCTAATCCGAAGCCTGAGCCTTTTTTGGTAAAAATGTGGAATTCTGATTTGCTGATCGGGCCAACCCATTTGAAGTCATTTTTTCTCGACTCCGCGTAGTTGATTCCTATTATTGCTCGGTTGGGGCCGGCCTTGGTCTTGTTATAGAGTTCCGTGAAACTGATATCTTCCATTTCCAGCCGGTAATCAACTCCGGCATTACCGGCAACCTGGGCTGAGACATCCACATCCAGACCGACAATCTTGCCGTTTTCCCTGTAGCTATGAGGGAGCATTTCAATCCCGGCGATGACAAGCGGAGTGCTCGTGCCGCCGGAATCTCCGCTGCATCCCCACAGGGAAATACTGAGCAGCAGCATCAACAGGCTGATGATCGGTCGTGCTGCGCGATTTACAAATAGATGTGAGTTCATTTGATGGTCTCCTGTGATCGAGGTGGTTTACCAACTGTATTGGCTGCTTGTCCCGAAGAGGACAGCTCCAGCACGTTTCAGGCAAGTGATTTGAGTAAGGAGCGAGGATCGTGCCATACAACAATTGTATTATATTTCAGCATGTTATGAAAAATCTACAGGAAGGATCTGGCCAGCTCAGGACAATTTGTCCGATATTGGACAACTGACGGCATGAATGTCAGTGATACGGATACGACAGATAGAACAGCAGCGACAGCCCCGCCAATACCCACAGGGCGGGCGGGACTTCTTTACGGCGACCGGCCACCGTCTTTAAAAGCGGATAAGAAAGTATTCCCGCTGTCATGCCGACTCCGATGTTGAAAGTAAAGCTCATCAAAGTGATCGTAAGAAATGATGGAATCAGCTCGGTGTAGTCGTCAAAATCAAGTCTGGCAACCGGTTTTATCATGAAACTGCCGATAATGATCAAAACCGGGCCGTAAGCGTGAGCAGGCACAATGGTAAGAAGCGGGGCAAGAAACAGCGACAGTAGAAACAGCGCTGCCACTACCAGGGCGGTGAAACCGGTTTTGCCCCCCTCTTCTATGCCGGACGCAGATTCAATATATGCTCCGGTTGTGGTTGTGCCGAGAAGCGGCGCGACAAGGTTAGAGACCGCATCCGCGAGCATGGGGCGTTCGATGTCGGGGAGATTGCCCTTGTCGTTCAGGAAACCTGCACGGGCGGAGAGCCCGATCAGGGTGCCGATCGTATCGACAAAGGCCATGACGAATACGATCAGAACCACCGGCAATGCCTTTGGTGAAAGCGCACCCGCAATGTCCAGTTGTCCGAAAACGGGCGCCAGGCTTGAAGGCAGTCCGGCGATCTGTCTTGGCAAAGGCGTGAGACCCATTAAAACGGAAATAGTTGTAACCGTTAGGATTCCTATAACAAGTGCCCCGCGCACGCGCCTGACGGTCAGCAAGGCCATAAGCCCAAAGCCGAATATGGCAAGAAGCACGCGGCTGTTACCGATATTTCCGAGAGAGACCGGCGCGCCCGGGACGCCAATATTGACGATGCCGACTTCATTCAGGCCGATAAAAGTCAGAAAAAAACCAATTCCCACGGCAAAGCTGTATTTCAGGTTCAGCGGTATCGCATCAGCCAGCCAACCGCGAACTCTCAGGACGGTTAATACGGTGAAAAGAGCGCCCGCCAGAAAAATAGCGCCCAGTGCGGTCTGCCATGAATATCCCATTACCTTGACCACCGTAAAGGCGATAAATGCGTTTTCACCCATGTAGGGGGCAATGGCAAATGGCCGTCTGGCGTAAACACCCATTACGAAAGTGCCGAAGGCTGCCGATATGATAGTGGCGGTCATGGAAGGGCCTTTGGGTATCCCGGCAGCCTCCATAATTGCCGGATTGACCACTATGATGTAGGCCATAGTCAGAAAGGTGGTCAATCCGGCCAGCAGTTCCTGCCGGTAACTGGTGCCGTGGCCGGCAAAGTCGAAATAGCGCTGCATGGTTCAGGTACTCCTTAAGGAGAACAGCAGAAAATGAAGATTATTTGTAACTATTCAGTAAAATACTCCGTCGTCGTCCTGACTGAATTGACCCCCACAGAAATGCCGCTGCCGTTCTGCTTTCTACCGTGAACCACGAATTCACTGAGTCCGACATGATTGGAACTCCCCCAGTCGTAGGTGTACCCGAGTCTGGTCCAGGGATAGGGGGATGAAAGCGGATAGTTTCTGGCATTGGAGTAGATATAATCCTTGCGGTTATTGAACCAGCCGGTGTAGTTCATGAAAATGTTCCACCCGGGTCCTTCGGTAGCTCTTACCAGTTCCGTGGAGGTGAATGAGCGGAAGGGGTCGGCCGGAAAATCGGCCTGGCATTCGCGGTCGGTGATTTCCGGGTCCGGGCATGGGCGAAACATATCCTGCGGCGAAACCCATAGTTCAACCATGCTCCGCTCCTCCAAAGCGTATTCCGGCGGAACACCCAGCAACTGCGCTATACGGAGCGACTGGGGCATCGTGCCGAAGAAAAAAATTTTCAGCTCCGGAGCCACGGTTACCCAGAGATCCGCTTTCAGTGTGCAGTTTGATGAGAGAGGTTTGCATGCCGGGTCAACCGTGCCATCATAATATTTTGCATCGCTGCTCCTGATCCATGACAGAGTCAGGACGCGGGAACCGGGCACCCCGTTCTCCCAGATCAGATCCCTGTTGTCGCTGATGATCGGAATCAGGGCCCGGGAGATTTCTGCGGGGTTAACGGTTCTGGTATCGTATGAGGCACTGGAGTACATGGTTTGGAGGGCCGCCGGAGTGGGTGGAGCAGGCGTCGTGTTTTCGCTGCCGCAACCGGCGAGAAGGAAAAACAGTTGTACGGCAGCCGCTATGAGTAGTGCAATTCTGGTACGCTCAACTGCAGTCGCTGAGATTTGTGAAGTTTTCATCCTGTTCCTCCTCACTTTCTCAAAGTATCATCCCAGCTCAAAGCTGGTGATACCGTAGATAGTATCAAGCGGCAGGTCGGGCGGCGTACCACGGTAGATCCGGGCGGTCTCGAACACCCTGCTCATGCCATGCCGCTCCACAAGCTCAATAGCGGCAGGGTTGCAGAGCGGAATATCGAGAAAAACCGGTTCGCCTTCTGCGAACGATGCGAGTGATGTGAACAGCTCTTCGGCGATGTCTGGTGTGTCGGCAAAAAGCGGAGCGATCTTGAAACCACGACCGCAGGGACGGACGACACCGTAACCGGTGAGGCGATCCCCCAATATAACTCCCCGCGAGTGACTGCCGGGACGGCTGATCCAGCTTTTCAGGAATACTCCGCGTGGAGCCGGGAAAAAACGGCGGTCATAGAGCTCAAGTTCCGCGAACGACACCTCTGCCAAGTCAATAGCGTGTGACTTCGGAGCCCTGCTGCCGATCCCCTCGTAGCGTGCGTTGTTGTGGGCGATGCGGAAACCGCTCAGGGCGTATTTGTCCAGCATGTTCACCACACCATCGGCGCCAATGGTCCGGGCACCCATGTAGGTCATGGCCGCGTCCCAGAGCGCCATGCCAATGCCGTGATGACGCTGATCAGCCCGCACGATGTAAAGTCCCATGAAGCCGAAGCTGTTGTCATAGGCTACCGCTGAGATGCAGCCGGCCGGTTTGCCGGCCACCTCAGCCAGGAAAAAACCGTTCGGGTCGGCGGCAAAAAAGGGTTCCGCGTCGTGGAGCCCCGGATTCCAAGCCTCCTGAGCCGCCCAGGAGACGGCTATCTCAATATCATCAGGTCTCATTCTCCGGACAGTAACGTCAGGTGCATTCACGGCACACTCCTTTCGTTGTTATTCTGAATTACGTTGTAAGTTTAGAGGTATCGCTGGTATCAGTGTTTTCTCAAACAGCAGCCGATTTAGAATCTGTCGTCTTTTTTTGTCGCCCTCGGCTGGGATATGCCACACTTACTGTCTCGGAAGTGTCGCTCCATAACCGGCGATTTTTCTGGCCTCCGTCATAATCTCGACCATCAGTGGAACCGGCCTGGCCAGATCACTGAAGTCCGTATATGAAAGCACCACGACGGCAGCAACATCATCCAACGGGTTGTACACAACAATGTTCAGATATCCGGGATGCGCTCCGTTGTGACCTATGCCCATCGGAGTAACCGCGACGCCCAGTGCATATGCATTCGACAGGTTAGCTGCCGGGACTGTGGTCATCCGTGTGATCTGTTCTTTTGTCAGCGGTCCCTGCCCGGAAATCAGCATACGCATCCAGCGTGCAGCGTCTGCCGGGGTAGAGATAACGTTTCCTTCACCAACGTTCGGCGACATATTGTCCTCTGTTACGTCGATAAAACCTGTTGTCGACTCCTGACGGCTGTAGCCTTTCAGGTACGGTGAAGGAAGGGTCCTGTCGTTGGAGTTCCAGGGGGCAAAAGTATGTGTCAGCCCCATTGGACCGAAAAAGTTATCCGCAATAAAGCGGTCATAGCTATTGCCGGATACCCGTTCAATGATTTTTGCCAGAAGAGTATAACCTGTGTTGCTGTAGTGGTGAGCTGTCCCGGGCGCCCAATAGGAAAGCTCATTTAACGAGTTGACCCCGGCAAGTTCGTCGAAATTGAACTGGTGGAGTGGATCTTTCAACGTATTCATAATGTAGTTGAGATAATAATCACCTGCATACGGCACATTTTTATCCGCTGGCACCAGATCGTTGGAAACATCGAAAACACCGGCCAGATGTGACAAGAGCTGCCGAATGGTGATCAAATTCTTGTACGGGAGGCGGTAGTCGGGTGAATCAGGCAGATAGGGTATAGCTGTACCCGGTATCAGTGAGGTGACAGTATCGTCAATTTTGAGCTTCCCCTGCTGATCGAGCAGCATAATCGCTGCTGCGGTAAAAGTCTTTGTGACGCTGGCAATGCGGTAATGTGTGTTAGCGCCTGAACCGGCAGGCACGTTGGCTGAAGCCGTCCATGTGCCGCTCGGCGTCAGAAGATGCAGTAATAAGCCGGCATTTTCAGGCATTATATTCGCCGATTTATACGCAGAAAACTTACTGTTCACCATCTCCTGAATTTTCAACTGCACAGTGTCGGTGGGAGTTTGGCTGCTACCGCAGGCGGACAGCATGGTTGCAAACATGACGACAAAAAAGGTTTTACCTGTCAGTCTCATTTTAGCCTCTCCAATTCAGGTAGTTGGGTAGAATTGCCCTCTTCAACAGAGGACTCATTGAGCACGACTTTGGTACCCCACAGAAAACCGGAAATAAACGAGCGGTTCAAAATATTCCGGTATGACGATGTTCCGGATTTTATATACCGTCAGTGAAAGTATGGTTTCAGATCAATCTCGTTCCAGCCGGAAAATTCCCGCACCTTGAGCCAGATCTTCAGCTGTCCCGGATGCGCCACAACGGAATAGATAGTTCTACCCTCTGGCCCTCCGGGGTAGGTCGCCCCCCCCTGCGGGATGGTCGTATCGAAAATCTGCATCATCTTTTGAGGGGTTATGACCCCCTTGTTCTGTTCACCCAGATTAAGCAGGTTGGTGCGCCTGGTATAGGTATAGGTGTCCCCTTCCTGGCTTGCCGAGGCAATATAGGGGACCTTGCTGCCCCAGGATGGATCGATAAAGTCGTTGGTGGCTGAAATGAGACCATTGCCGTCCCGCCGCGCCACTCCGAAGGTTGCCCATTCATAGATGCTGGCATGATCCGGAAAGGAGGCATTCATAATAATTCCACCCTGGGCAAGGGTGCTTTTGAACCATTGATCCGTCTCCGCGCTGGTGGTGTTCCTGAACAGGCTCTCCAGCAGGGCGTTGTTGCTGTTTTGCCTCTCCATGGCAAAGTTGCCATCCGATAGCTGTCCGTTCTGTAGCTCAAGAAACAGGCCCTTGCTGTTGATGGCGGTCTGATAGAACAGCCCGCCGATCATGTCGATATTGGCCACCGACGCGGGAAAACCCATCGGATTGAAGACCACCACATTGAAATATTTGGCAAACCTGCCGAAATTTGAGGCGGGCAGATCGAGATTCCTTCCCACAACCACTGAACGGTCCGGCGTATAGTCACCCCAGGCCGAGAGGCTGCTGCAGCCGGTTTCGTAGATAAGGGGGACGATGCCTGCCATGATGCAGGTTTTTTCCTGCCCCAGGCCGTTTGTCTCGGCGGTGCCGTCAAGGTAATCCTTGAAAATCTGCGGAAACTCCGTATACCCCTGAAGAGCAGATGATTTTATATCCTCATATTTCCAACCTTTTTCTAAGATTAAAAAATCTTCCACCACCTCCTTGTAAAACTGACGGACCTGCGGTCCGAGCAGCAGGCCGTACTGCCTGCCCATCTGTTTGAAGGTACCGGTCAATTCGGCCACCTGAACCTGGCCTCCGGCAATTTTGTGCAGTCTGCCGCCTTCAAACGTGTCCCCGCCCGATGAGCCGCAGGAAACAAGTAACAACTGTGTCGTGATCAACATCAGCAAAAGAAATACCCTTTTCACTAGCTCCTCCTTGAGGTGTTGGTTTGGATTAGGCTCTCATGCGGCAAGAAACTCCCTCACGACCGACAGATACTCTTCCGGCTGCTCCAGGTGGTGGTTATGGGAGGCATTTTCAAAGATCTGCATCCTGGCGCCCGGAATAAGCTGCTGGAATTTTTGAACTGGCCCCCGGGCCCCCCCCCCGCGCCCCCCCCCGGGGCCCCCCCGCGGGGGCCCCGCCGGCCCCGGCCGGGCCCGGCCCGCCCCCGGGCCCCCCCGCCGGGGGACCCGGCGGCCCCCCCCGGCGGGGGACCCGGCCCCCCCCCCCGCGCCCGGGCGGGGGGCCCGCCCCGGGGGGGGGGGGGGGGGGGGGCCGCCGGGGGGGGGCCCCCGCGGCCCCGGGCCGCGGGGGCGCGCGCCCCCCGGCGCCGGGGGGGGCCCCGCCCCCCCCCCCGGCGCCCCCCGCCCCCCCCTTGCCGGCGTTGTTGCCGTCAGGGGCCTACCTGGCATAACCGGGGTGGTCAGTCATCTCGGCCTGCATGGCCTTCTCAAGCAGGCGTTTGGCCAGTTGCTTCAACAGGCCGTTCTCGCCTATCAGGTCTTCCGGTTTCTTCTAATCTTTGATCAGCTGGTCAAGCAGGTCTTCGGTAATGGCCACGTCATTCCTCCTATGGAGTCTCGGACTTCTAACCCCAGGCGGCCATTTACACAATATGATGATTCCATTTCTGCCAAGATTTTTCAAATATCCGGGAAACTCTGGCAGATGTTATCGTACCTCATAGGGTGTACATCTTGATTCTTTTAATGCTCAAAATGCAGCGACACGCGTTGCCGGTGGTTCACAGTCTCTGTCTCAAAACGGTCGGCGTACTGACGGATGAGCAAGGCAGGAAGTTGCATGACCGCATTATCATCGTCAAGAAGCTGTTCCGGCGATGGTCTCTGATCTGAAGTGTTGAGCACCATCCCTGAATAGAGCACCGCAACATCAAGGTTATACTCGTCAAAACGGGCCTGGATATCAATGGTTCCAGACACCAGTTCCATCAGAATCAATGTCTCCAGCAATTCGTTGACCGCGGCATTAGCCCGTTGAATCACCTGACGGCGTGCACCCCAGGCGCCGCCACTGTTCTCGAAAAAGTTCCTGACTTCCTGAATATTGATAAGTTGAGGTTCAACACTGATGGTCGCATTTCGGGTCGTACCGATACGGAACAGCAGGTTCAAAATGATTGCGCAGATTGAAGCAACGGCAAAGGGGGAGCCGGCAATGCTGCTGAACCATTCCGGAAAATGCGTGATAAGCTCTGAAAACTGCATCACAGAGAGCCCCGCAACTATTGAACCTCCAACCATAAAAACACGGCGGTTGTCCATCATTCTGGAGGTAATCAGCCCCATTCCCGAAGTGATCAGAAAGATAGCGGCGTAAACCAGTACAGCTCCGATTACCGGGGTCGGCATCCTGGACAGCAGCTTTGCAACCGGGGGCACAAATGCAGTTGCCAGCAACAGCATCGCCGTCATTAGCCCGATTCGACGGGCCGTGGCACCTGTTGCTGATGAGAGGGCTATATGAGCGGAGGAAACCCCGGTTCCAAGAGTTCCCAGAACGCCTGCGACTGCGACGCCCATGCCGTCCGCCAGAATACCGCGACTGAGACTCCCCATATCCGGACGCACCCATTCAGACTGATTGATCTTCTGGCAGGTAACAATGCCGGCGACAGAATCCAGCGACGATACCAGCGCTGTCATAAGGAACGGGATCAGTAATGCCGATTGGAATTTCCATTCCGGCAGGCTTATGGTCGGCAACGACAGCAATCCGCTGTCCATAATGCTTCGAAGGCTTGCAGGCTCAATAATGCCAAGATAGAGCGACGCGGCATAGCCGCCTGCCAGTCCGATCAACACCGAATACAACCGGATATGCCCGGTCGGCCAGATACTCAGGGCAACAACAAGAGACAGGGTAACGGCAGCCACTGCAATACTGTTCGGATCGACATGCCCGTCGGCAGCCAGCCCCAACAGCCGTGGCAGCGCCGATCCGACCATGGAGATTCCAAGCATCAGAATTCCTACGCCACAGACTTCAGCGGGAAAAAGGTGTCGCAGATGGGGAATAAATCGTGAAAAAACGGCGCTGAAGATCCCGGCGATAAAAGTCATGCCGCATGCCAGTCCAATCCCGCCGATGCTGGCCGCCTGAATAGATACCGGCAGGTACACCGGGTTATTAATGTGCACCGCCAGATACCCGCTGCCGATGCCGCTCCGACCCAGACACTGCAAAAACGTGCCTGCAGCCATGGCCAGTATGGACGCCGTCACAATTGCTTCGGCATCAGCTTGTGTCCCTGCTGACTCCCCAAGCAGCATCAGAGGGTACACAATAAAGACAAGCGCAAGAGTGGCGTGTTGAAACCCCAATAACAGCATCGTTCTCAAAGGCGGGATTTCGTCGACCCCATAGATTATACCGACAGGTTTCTGCTCCACTTAGTGTCCTTACTTGCCGATTATTTCAAGGCTGTCACGGACAACATAATAATCACGATAGAATGCGGTGGCTTTCCATGCCGGACCGCTACCGGTTTCCTCAACAGCATAAAATCCGTAGAAACTGACTTTCTGATCTGAAGACATGCATAAGCTCCTATAAACCATTACAGATGATCTCGCTAAAAGTCTTTTCCCCCTCCCCCGCCAGGGAGCGCATTACCCATCTGTACTTCGTAACCCAGAACACCAATGACATTTACTTCCTGAAAGCCTCATCCAGAGGTGGGATGACCGCATCAGTGTCAGGGCCCTTATGCTCGATGACAATCAGTTTATCGGCAGCTAAGATAATGCCCACCAGCCGCCAGGCGACTCCATACAGGGATACGCTGGTCCAATACGCCTTTTTGTCTGCATCAGGGCCGGTCAGATTTTCCTTCTTAAAGCGGTAGGCACCGTCACCCTGCGGTGTAGCAGCAATTTTGCGCGCCAACTGAACAAATTCTGTATAGGGCTGAAACACAGATGAGGTTAAGATGTTAAGACCCACCTGCGCTGGATCGCTGTCATAAAGGGTTCGTCCTCCTATATCCATTACCGAGATATCAAGCCTCGCCCCCTTCACCAGAGGTTGTATGATTTCTCCCAGAAACCGTTCCGGTTTGAACATAATGCTGACGGAGCCGATAAAGCGGCCTTCAGGATTGAATAACGGATACTGCACATCAACCGTATCATACCCCTCCACCGAACGGAAAACCTGGCTCATCACCGGTTTATGCAGTTTCAGCATCTGCTTGACCTGTTCCTGAGCTGAAATATCTGCGCCTTCAAAACGGCGGTAGTCGGCAGGCTCAATAGTTGTCAACCGTCCTTTCGTATCGACAGTGGCGCAATCAACGGCATAGCTGAACTCTTTACAGGCTTCCGACAGAACCTGCCTGGCTCCTTCGCCGGTCAGCCCTGTTGTACTCAGTTCTCCTGCAGCTTTTTTAAGACCGGTATCAAGACGGTCAAAGGCAGCCGCTACCTGCTGCTCTGCAGTTGTAAGTATTAACGGCTGATTTGCCGCTTCTGCGGAATACACAATGAAAAGAAAGCTGAAAAACAGCAGACACAGATTTCTCATGATGAGCACTCCTCCCTCTTAAGTAAAAACATGGTAACTATTCAGCATGGTCTATAAAGTCCCCCTGCCCCTTGCGGGAGGGGAGGCTATAGCCTATCTGTACTGAATAGTTACCGTTTTTATTTGATATTTATGGAGTTCGGTCTCCAAGTTCAGGGTGCGACCCAGTAACCAAACGCATTTATCAAGACCAATTGTAAGAGTGAGAAGACTGGAGCGCGCTTCATGCGTCAAGTCCTGATGAGTATTCAGGTACGCCTCACGCAGTTGCTGCATCTGTGGACCGCGGTCGTTGTAAAAAACAAGTCTGTTGGATTCGTCGTCATCCACCCCGGTTTTTATCAACTCAATGGCGTATTGAAAGAGGAAATCGATCGTTTCGAAACAGGCTGAGGCCAGTCCGGAAATTTCCGGGAACCTGCGCGCCTGTTCAATTGATGAGCCGAGCTCTGCCGTGCTGTCGGCAAGCTGTCTGATCAAAGTCTGGCGCGTTTGCAGAACGGCTAGCCATTGAGCACTATCTCTGTCGATACGCATTGAGCACACCTCAGCCAAAGCTCCCTCAATTTCTCGTCCAAGCATTCCAAACGCCGACATGCGACGTGCCAAATCAATTCCTTGCGAGTCTTCCAAGACTGACGATAAAAATGCAGCGACATGCTCAAATTCACGTAACTGCTCCATGCCGATTAGCTCAAGGGTTCCATAAGGGTCTTCAGGACTGACTGGTCCAAGATACTGAAGCCTGGAAAGCCCTTCTTCCTCGTTCGCCGGGAATTGGCGGGCAAGCCGGGATGCAATATTATGATGAAAGGTTGTATAAATCAGCGCCGAGGTCATGTTTAATAACAGGAAAGCCCAAGCAGCTTGTAGCGCCGGTTCTGGTGTGAACCTCGTGATTAATGCCATGACCAGCGGTACATGCAGGTGCAGTTCGATATAATAAAAAACAATGAACAACCCGGCGCCGGTAAGGTTGAAGAGATTGACGAAACGAACCAGTTGACGTCCTGATCCGCTGATTGCAGAGCCCAGAAAGCTCTTGAAGAGAGTCGAACCGATGGCAGCGCCGTACATAATGAGAAAGATTTCGTGACCCGAAAGAACGCCGCCTTTTGCCAAGCCGATCGCCACTATCACAACAGCGGTCGAGGACTGCACGAGGAATCCAAGGGCGCCGCCGACTAAGATGCTCAACCCCGGCCATTGGCTTGCCACTGTTAGTATCTGGCTGAACCAGGGTTCTGCGCGTAACGGACGCACACCATCCAGCATCATTTCGATACCGAAAAATATAAGTCCTAGCGCGAAAGCTACACTGGTGAGATTACGCAGTCGCTCTTCTTTGGTGAAATAGAGAAAGATGGATGAAACACCTACCAGGAAAAAGACTGCCAGCCTGATCTTTAAGGAGACCAGGAATGGCATGAGACAGTTACCAACACTGAAACCGGTCAGGATAGACATCGCTTGAGCACCGGTGACACTACCCACCGTGTTGAGGCTTGCCAGAATCATCATCGCTGCGGACGTGCTCTGTAGTGCCACCCCCGAAGCCAAACCGAGTGTCAGCGCCTTCCAGCGGGGCGTCGTGCACTGCAACACCATACGGCGAAATGCTCGGCTGCCCATGCGCTTGAGAGCATCAGATAAGATATTGCTGCCGTTTAATAGCAGTCCGATGCCCAATAAAAACAGCGCCAACGAAAACATGTCCGCTCCTTTCTACTGATCACCTTGCAAGCAAAATGGAATGAGATGTTTGAATGCCCGTGCATTATTGCCTAATTGCCCGATTCTCATGGCAAACAATCCTCTGTTCGCTTGAATACCATCCGCAGAATATTCCGCCCGTTCTCACGGCGGTAGCTGACACCATCCGAGAGTGTGCGGATCAAATGAATCCCCAGACCGCCGATCTGACGGTCCATGATATCGAGTGTTATGTCAGGTTCCGGAAGCGACAGGACATCAAACGGCTTGCCCGTGTCCGATATTTCCAGCACATAGGTGTCATCGACACCCTCGCAGGAGATTTCAGGTGCTCCCTCACCGCCCGGATATTGTTACAACGTTTGCGTTTGCTTCCTTCCTAGTTTGGATTTCCACAATATGTCCCTTTTTGTTTTTACTTCCAGCACAGACCGGCATTAATCAAGTATTTTCCTCTTGAACAAGCGGGATCAGGTGGAATACCAGCTTGCTGAAATGTTTCTTCAACCTCTCTTCAAGTCTCATGCGGAGGCTTTCAATTTCTTCTACCGTTGTTGTCTCTTTAAAGTGAAGCTCCATCTGGACAAAGCGGGTGCTGCCGCTGAGCTGAGTATAAAAGTTGCCTATCCCTTCATAATTATCAAAATCTTCCACAAGAGCCTTCAGAATCTTGTGTTGATCTGCTTCCGGCAACGGCAGATCTATCAGCGACCTGAAGTTCTTGACCAGCACGCCGATGGAACAATAAAACATATACAACACAACGGAGAGACCGATGATCAGGTCAACCGCAACTGCCGCCTGTACGTGTCCCTCCGAGAACAACCAGAGTCCTGACAGAAGCCCGGTAAAAACAGACAGGTTAAGGATCAGGGTGAGCTTGAGATCAACGTAATAGGAGTGCATCATCGGAGAATGGTCAGAATATCTGCGGCACAGGCGTGATACCCAGGCAACCATGACCCAGGCGCGGATTATTGCCAATACCAACGTTATTTGTGCCAGTCCTAAGTTGATTGTCGCGGGAGGGTGCAGATAACGATTCAGGGCAGAGTTAATGATGACCAAGGTAATTAGAATGACAATCACAGAATATAAAAAGCTTGAGAAATTCTCGAGCTTTCCCGTGCCGTAGGGGAAACTGAATGAGTTGCGGCGTTGGATGACAGTGACCGCAGCCATATTGAAGCTGTGAAGGATCAGGCTGGCCACGCCCTCCACGGCAATGGTGAATATTGTCAGTGAGTCGCTGAGAATCCCTATTACGATGTTGATCGCCGTTAGTGGTGCCAGGGTGACCAATAACCAGAAAATGTATTTTTTAAGATCAGCATATTCCTGGGCATCATTTGGCGGCATAAAATCCCCCAGACCATCGGCTATCAATTTTCATTAACAAACTTCTCAATAATTTTTGAAACGGTTACCACTCTCTCTTTGATCAGATGCTCTTCGTTATATAATCGATTCCTCTTTAATCATCATGATGAGTCGTTGTTGGATATGCTAATCTTCACACGTTTCATTTCGGGACAGACCTTGCCCGGCAGAGGCCGGGATCCAGCAGGGCTGCAAGTTCAGTTATGTCGTGCATTTTCAGGCCGGACAGCAGATGCTGTTCAGCCTTAGTCAACAAATAACCTTCCTGTAAGCTGGCTACCTCAAGTGAGTCGATCACCCGGGTGCGGAACCTCTCATCGGTAATCAGCCTTCCTAGTACTCGCTCGACCGCATCCTGTGACATGGGCATCTCCTGGGGCAGCTGTCCTAAAAGGGACAATATTTGTTCAGACCGCCTATCTACCAACTATATCCGGCGAAATTCGTGCCAATTGTTAAAATTAATTTATTCCGATAGGTTATGAAAATTTGACAGCGACAATGTGTCCCGTTCAGGGCATAGTGCTCCGAACGGGACAACTGGTGGGGCTGAGTCAGTAGAACAGCTTGCGAGATGCCTTCAGCAGGCGGGCAGCAAAGGATTTATTGTTGTTGCACTTTGCCAGTGCCCACTCAATAACCTGCCGATTAACGGCATCAAGTGAGAACTCTTCGGGTGAGAAGTTGAATGTAAGGGAAATACGGCTATTGATCGGCTCTTCATGGCTGGAGGGCAATTGCTGCTGCAGGCGCAGGTGTTCCGGTTGGATCAGGTCGCCATTGGTGATGATGGAGGCGTATTCAAGCAGATTGCGCAGTTCGCGAACGTTGCCGGGCCAGTCGTAGGTCAACAGCTGATCAAGGGCTGCCTGCGAGAGCCCGGGCAGTGACTTGCCCTGGTGCTTCCGGCAAGTGTCCAGAAAATGCTCGGCAAGTTGAGGGATATCCTCGCGTCGGTCACGCAGCGGGGGGATCACAATGGGGAAAATATTCAGCCGATGGTACAAGTCACGGCGGAAGGTCCCCTGCGAGCAGCATATCTCCAGGTTGCGATGGGTCGCGACAATGATTCGACAGTCCAGGGGAACCAACCGGTCTGAACCGACCTTTTCATAGACACGCTCCTCAAGCAAGCGCAGCAGCTTGGGTTGTAACGACAGGGGCATGTCACCGATTTCGTCCAGAAACAGGGTACCGCCTTGTGCCCGACTGCATTTACCTTCTCGTTCGTGGTCGGCGCCGGTGAAAGCGCCTTTCAGATGACCGAACAGTTCACTTTCCAGCAGGGTCTCCGGTATGGCTGCACAATTGACCGCAACAAAACTGGTCATGTTTTCCCCGGAGGCGATATGGATAGCCCGGGCCAGCACCTCTTTCCCAACGCCGCTTTCGCCATAGATTGAGACCATCGTACGCGGGGATTCAGCCACCCGCTTCGCCGCAGCCAGAGTTCCCCCCATAACTGCCGAACGGCTTATCATATTCTGGAAGCTGAACTTCTTCCGTTCGTTATCCTGCATCCGGTTGAAGCTGGCCCGTAGACGAGCGTTTTCCAGCAGCCGTGCCACTACCAGTAGCAGTTCTTCCCGGTTGAGCGGCTTGAGCAGATAGTCTTCGGCCCCCTCCTTCATGGCGGCCACTGCGCTGTCAACGCTGCCGTGAGCGGTAACAAGCACAAAGGGGAGCTGTGGATAACGGCTGTGCACGTGCCGCAATAACTCTACCCCGTCCATCTCCGGCATGACCATGTCGGACAGGATCAGGTCAACATTACCCTGCTCCAGCTCAACCAGTGCATCAACTGCGCTTGCGGCACATGCTACTTGATACCCGGCATCCTCAAGATAGCCATTGATCATGAAGCAGAAGCTCTGTTTATCGTCAACCACCAGTATCCGTGCGCTACTGTTCATTTGGTATTCTCCTGAGCCAGCAATCGTTGGCAGAGTGTGCGCACTGTTTCTACGACTGGCCGAAGCTCTTCAGTAGTGACGGATGGGGCATGCTGTTGCAGCCAGGCTGCCAGTTCAGCCGGCTCCGGATTTGCCAGATGGCCGCAGAGTCCTTTCAGGGAATGGGCAGCCCGAGTGAGCTTGCTGCGGTCATCCTCCTCCAGGGCTCTCTGTAGGCTCTGCTGTTCTTCGTCAATATCCTGCAGCAACAGCTCCCGATACTGCCGGGCACGTTCGGGGTCGCTGCCCAGATCGCTGCTGGCCTGCGGTATCAGCAGTCTGCTCCCCTCTGACGCGGCCACGGTGCCTGTGCAGTGGGAGGCAATTGCCCGTGCCAACTGTTCGGGAAGCAGCGGCTTTGCCAGCACCGCGTTGATACCGACGGACAGGCAGGCTTCGCGGGTAGAGGTGTCGGCATCGGCAGTGATAGCGATGATCGGTACTGGCGGCTCTGATCGTTTTAGCTCCTGCTGTCTGATCCGGGTGGCAACTTCGATGCCGTCAATTCCAGGCATGCGTATATCCAGCAGAATAAGGTCAAAGCGCTGCCGTTCAATAAGCTGCAATGCCTGCCAACCATCTTCCGCCAGCAGAACCTCTTGTCCCCAGGAAGTCAGGTTGTCTTTCAATAATCGACGGTTGAATTCATTGTCTTCAACCACCAGAACCAATCCCCGGGACAGAAGTACCGGTGGCGTAGTGATTTCTACCGATAGCTGTTCGGTCGCCAGGAGCGGCAGTTCGACGACGAAACAGCTTCCATCACCTTCCCGACTGTCAACGGAGATGGTTCCACGCATCATCGTTACCAGACTGTGGACAATGGCCAGGCCAAGACCGGTGCCGCCAAACTTGCGGGTGATTGTCGAATCAAGCTGCCTGAACGGCTGAAACAGCAGATCAAGACTGGATTCGTTGATGCCGATACCAGTATCCCTTACCTCGAAGCGGAGCATTGGCTGTCCTTTGCCCATATCTCCATTACCCGTACGAATGCTTAAGTAAACCCCGCCACTTTCAGTAAATTTGATGGCATTGGCCAGCAGGTTTGCCAGAATCTGGCGGAGGCGGACCGTATCACCCAGAATCCAGGTAGGTATATTGTCTTGGACGGTAACATTGAACAATAATACCTTGCGGGCGGCCAGGTGCTGATACTGCTCTTCCAGGCTGCCGATCAATTGCCGCAGATTAAGCGGTACAGCCTCACATTCCATCCGCCCCGCCTCGATCTTGCTCATGTCAAGAATATCATCTACTAATTCCATCAGGGAGCGTGACGATTGTTCGAGAATGGCGTGGTACTGAAGGAGTTTACCCTGGTCGGTTGCCTTGCGTGCCAGTGAACTGAAGCCGACCAGTGCGTTTATCGGTGTACGGATTTCATGGCTCATAACCGCCAGGAATTGGCTTTTGGCGATATTTGCGGCCTCCGCAGCTTTTTTTGCTTCGGACAGTTCCATGGTTCGTTCTGCGATCAGCTCTTCCAGGAGCTTGTTCCGCTCCTCAATCTCCTGCAGTGGGTAGACTTCCCCCTCCTGAACTGTGGCGAAAGGAACGGAAAAACTGCAGTGGCATATTTTCCAGCCCGCGGTTTCTTTGCGAAAAATAAGCACCAGACGGGCTGTCTTGTGGGAAAGGATATGATCTTTGATCGGCAGATGAATAATGAAGGTGCTGGTAGCGACGGCAATCGTATCGGATAATGACTGCGTAACAAGATCCT
Source organism: Geobacteraceae bacterium (assembly GCA_016720395.1). Lineage (GTDB taxonomy): Bacteria > Desulfobacterota > Desulfuromonadia > Geobacterales > Pseudopelobacteraceae > CAIPTY01. The sequence goes on from JADKKR010000004.1 coordinate 50,973, forward strand.
TGAGTTCTACCCGGAGCGGATCCTTGATCTGGGCGAAATCCTGGCGGGTAATGGCGATCCATTCGTCACGCTCTCTGGTCAGAAGCTCACCGCTCCCGGTAATGCCGGAAAAGTCCGCACTAAAAAGCTCCGTGAGCCGGTCATCGCGGGATTCATACATCCGTAGATAATCTTCGAAAAGCTTTTGGATTATATGATGTTCAAGTGTGACCACCGTTACGTGTCCTAACTAATCAGGTATATGAGATTATATATTTGAGTAGCAAGTTCGGGATAATTTAGATGTCGGGAAAGCTTGACCTGAGAAAATTTTTACCGAGGACGGAAACGGAGTGGCTGAGTAGAATGGGGGAGGTGGAGCAGTGTAATATCAGGTTAAGCTGCCAGAGTTTTATCAAAAATGGACCTGCTGACGGACGGACAGAAATCGAAGAGGGTAGTTGGTATGAACGATCATTACGCAGACAATGTGGCGGTTAGTGAAACGCAGCCGAACCTGCTTCACCATCTCAATCCTCAGAGTCCCTGCCAGACAAACCAGCCACCCGCCAAAGCGACAACAGCGCCGCTGACCCGCTTGGCCCACAGGGAGAAGTTGACCACCCCGCGTGCCTTGACGAAACCTTCCACAAAACCGGTGAAGGTGCCGGCAAACAGCATCAGCAGGCAATGCCCTATGGCGTAGCAGAAGAGCAGCGCGATGCCGTAGAGCACCTGGCCCTTACCGGCCACCAGGGTCAGCAGCACCACCAGTACCGGCGTGGCACAGGGAGATGAAACCACCCCGAAGAACAGCCCCAGCAGGAAGGCTCCCACAATCCCACCCTGCTTTGGTTTGAAGTCCCGTTTGATCGGCAGACGAATCTCGTACAGACCCATTAACTGCCCGCCCATTACCAGTGCAATCGCCCCGGCAATCAGGTACCACGGACCACCCAATGTTCCAAACATGGTTCCCAGCAGTCCGGCAGCGGCACCGAAGGCGGTAAAGGTCAGCGACAGGCCGAGAATGAAGACCAAGGAGTAGCGAAAGGCCTTGCCTCGATCGCCGTCACTGTAGCCCCCAACGAAGCCGACCACCAGCGGGATGGTCGCCAGAACGCAGGGCGAGGCCGAGGAGAGCACCCCGGCCAGGAAGACTGCTCCGAAAGCCACCAGAGGATAGAGCGTGATGATCTGTTCGATGTTATCCAGGAAGGTCATTTCAGCCCGGCCGACTTCAGCCCTTTCAGAAGAGCCTCTTTGTCCATGAAGCCCATGTGGCGACTGACTTCCCTGCCCTTGGCATCAAAGAAGATCTGGGTCGGGATCATCTGCACACGGAACCTCTTGGCCGCATCCTGATCCTCATGTACATCGATGAACAGGACGCCGGCCTTGCTACGATACTCGCTGGACAGGGATTCCAGAATCGGCGCCATCTTCTTGCAGGGGATGCAACTGCGGGCTCCAAGGTCAATGACCGTTGGCTTGCCGGAAGAAAGCGCCTGATTGATCGCCAGTGCCGATGCCGAGGGTAGCTCGGCGTGTGCCAGACAGAACGGGGAGAGAAGGATAAGAACCGCAAGAAATATCCTCATGGCAGCATCCCGGCGATCTCGACGGCTGATGCGGTCCTGCCTGAGAACATCACCCTGCCGTCGATCACCAGCGCCGGGGTGCTCATGACGCCATATTTCATAATGGAGGGAATATCCTCCACTTTGACGATCTCCGCCGCAACCCCCTTTTCCTTCACCGCTGCCTGGGCGGCTTCGTAGAGAGCCTTGCACTTGGCGCAGCCGGTTCCCAACACTTCGATCTTCATTGGATATTCTCCTTTTTTCGTTTATGCATGCGCATGGTCGTTGCAGGCCGTCTGCCGTTCGGCGTGGTTAAACTCCTTGATCAACGGGCCGCCGCCACAGGTGGAGCAGTCAAACTGGATGGTGGTGTGGGTGATATGGAAACCGTGCTGCAGTTCGTGCTCGATGCGGTGCAGCAATTGGCTGCGCTGCCCGTCATAGGACGGCTCGATCTCCACATGGGCCGAGAGGGCAAAGATGTGCGAACAGACCGCCCAGAGGTTGAGATGGTGCACATCCAACACCCCATCGATCCCACGAATATGCGCCGCCACCTGATCGACGGACAGGCCGCGCGGCACCCCCTCCATCAGAATGTGGACCGCCTCCCGCAGCAGCCGTCCCGCACCGGTCAGGATCAGAAGGCCGATGGCTATGGAGATGAGCGGATCTGCCTGATACCAGCCGGTGTAGCGCATCAGGACCGCGCCGGCAATCACCCCCACCGAGGCGGCTGCATCTCCCAGCACATGCAGGAAGGCGCTGCGAACGTTCAGGTCGTCGTGGGCATGTCCGTGAAGAGCCCTGGCGGCCAGCAGGTTGGCGATCAGCCCCATGACGGCGATGACCAGCATCGGGACCGTTTTGACCTCTTCCGGTGAGATAAAGCGCTTGCTCCCCTCGTAGAGGATGCCGAGTGCCATGATGAATACCGTCAGACCGTTGACCAGGGAGGCCAGTACTTCTGCCCGGTGCAGGCCGTAGGAGTGCCGTTCGCTGGCCGGTTGGGCAGCCAGCTTGATCGCTGCCAGAGAGAGCAGCAGGGCGAAGAGGTCCAGGAAGACATGCCCGGCATCGGACAGGAGCGCCAGGGAGTTGGACCAGATTCCGCCGATAACCTCCGCCACCAGGGTAATGGCGGTCAGGGAAATGGCAAAGATCAGGCGGCGGGAAATAGTGCTGTCAATGGATGTCATTTCGCTCGTGCGTGTTCCTGTAATCATTCAGCCACTGGGTAAATTCCATTTCTGATGGGAACAAAATCGCTTCGGCCGAGCAGAGTCGGGCACAGGTGCGGCACTCGACAACACAGTTGTAGGGATTCAACACCTGAGATTTCTGACTCGCCTCATCAAAAGCCAGCACGCCATTCTTGCAGATAGTGAGGCATTCCCGACAGCCGATGCACTTCTTTGCGTCTATGGTTGGAAACCAGGGGACCTCTTCACGCGGAATACCTCGCCATTCACTCATGACATCCTCCTACGGGTTCAACTCCACCAACTGCTTAATCGCCGCCACCGCTTCCTCCGTGGTCTTGTTGCGAATATCCAGCGCAAAATGGTGCGTCTTGTCAAAACCTACCGCCTCAAAGGCGTCACGATACATCTTGCACTGCATCTGGGGATCGCAGGCCGCAATGTAGAGCTTCTCCGTCTCGTCTCCCGAGAGCAGTACTTTCATAAACTCTTCTCCATCCCCGACGCAGAGCTGCGGATGCAGGACCACGTAATCGAAAAGCTTCTCGCGACGCACATCCGAAAGTACCCCGAAGATATCCATCTTGCTGAAACTGGGGCAGGTACCCTGACAGACACACAGTATGAAACCTTTTTTTCCCATGATCGTGCTCCTTTCCGGTTGATCTTTCTGAATGTCCGCGATCGGGGGACTGGCCAGACAATGGGCTGATTCAGCGCCGTTTCTGATTCACAAGCCCCAGCGCTTCTGCTAAATCCTTGGCCCGTTCCCCGCGCAAATGTTCAGCCAGCCCCACCAGACCATCGGTCAGGTACCTGGCGTTGTAGCCCTGTGTCCGGAGATAGGTCATGGCAATGGCCGAGCGGTCCTTGTGTGGGCAGGCGGTTACGATGATCTTGTTCCTGGGCAGTTCTTTATAACGGGCAGGCAATTCGTTCAACGGGATGGTAACAGCGAATCCGGTGCGCCAGACTGCTACCTCTTCGGGAAAGCGGATGTCAACCAGAACCGCCTTGCCGGATTGCAGAAGCAGAACCAGTTCTTTGCTGTCTATCTTCATATCGTCGCGGGTATCATAATCGAAACCTCTGAGAAACGTATCGAAGGAGGTTTCCTGGGAATATGCGGGAATCGTCGAAAGCAGCAATAACGCGATCACAAGGAAATGGATGTATTTCATCAGGCCCTCCGGGGCATCAAACGATGCTACAGAATCGCGTTGAACAGATAACCGACGCAGACGATTGCCAATGCCACTATTCCAAAGAATACCGCTAAGAGCCGATTCTTCAAGACGTTCTTCAGAATAATCGCTTCGGGCAGCGACAATGCCGTGACTGCCATCATGAAGGCCAGCACCGTACCGATGGCCATACCTTTCTCCATCAAGGCATGCACAATCGGGATCACCCCGGCGGCATTGCTATAGAGCGGAACGCCCAGAGCCACGGCCACCGGTACGGCAAAGGGGTTGTCCCGTCCGGCCCAGCGCGTAAGGAAATCAGCCGGTACATAGCCGTGGATGAAGGCTCCCAGACCGACTCCGACCACAACGTAGGGCCAGATCTTCTTCAACAGCCCCAGCGTATACTCACGGGCATAATCGAGCTTCTCACGGAAGCTCTGCTGCACGATCTCGGCATTGCCGACCTGCATCTCCCAGACATAATCCTGGACGTATTTTTCCATCTTCAGTTTGCCGATAATGATGCCGGCAAAAATAGCCACCAGCAGACCGCTGCCGATGTAGATCAGGGCGATCTTCCAGCCGAACAGCCCCCAGAGCATGATCAGAGCCACCTCGTTGACCATCGGCGAGGAGATCAGGAAGGAGAAGGTGACCCCCAGAGGAACGCCGGACTCCACAAAACCGATGAAGAGCGGCACCGCCGAGCAGGAGCAGAAGGGGGTTACGATGCCCAGCAGGGCTGCCAGGACGTTGCCCACGTACTCACGCTTATGAGAGAGCATGCGTTTGGTCTTTTCCGGTGGGAAGGAGGTGCGGATGATGGCCACCACGTAGATGATTATCGTCAGCAGCAGGAAGATCTTCAGCGTGTCATAGATAAAGAAGTCGAGAGCCTCGCCCGAACGGGAACCGGGGATCAACCCAATGACGGTAAAGACGATGTAGTCGGCAAAACTTTTCAACATGGCAGACCCCGTGAGTGACTGCTTACTCACACACCTTCTGGAACAAAAGAATTATGCGGCTTTCAGCAAACCGTGTCGGCCGGTAATCTCCTGGGTCATGACCCGTGTGGCCAGATCGACGATCTCAAGGATCTCTGGGTGTTTCAGGGCATAGAAAATCTTGACCCCCTCCTTGCGGCGAAAGAGTATGCCGGAGGAGACCATCAGGTTGAGGTGGCGCGAGGTGTTGGACTGTTCCTCACCGATGGCGGGGAATATTTCACAGACACAACGCTCTCCATCATGTAATAAGTCGATGATCTTGAGGCGGGTTGGTTGGCCGAGGACTTTGAGAATTTCTGCCTGCAAATGAGTTTTATCCATAATACGCTCCGTGTATATATGACTATACAATCATATACACATAAACTATCAGGATGTCAACCAGAGGGATTGCTTGAAGCGCTTGGATGCAAATGTAGAGAAAACTCAGCCGGTAACCTTGACTCCCTGAAACCAGCGCCGCTGGAACCAGAAGGCCACATGGACCAGGCCGATCATGACCGGCACCTCAACCAGGGGGCCGATTACTGCAGCAAAAGCAGCACCGGAATTGAGACCGAAAACCGCAATCGCTACGGCGATGGCCAGCTCAAAGTTGTTGCTGGCAGCGGTAAAGGCCAGGGTAGTGGTCTTGCTGTAGTCGGCTCCCATCTTTTTGCCCATCCAGAACGACACCAGGAACATGAGGATAAAGTAGACGCCCAGCGGGATGGCGATACGCACCACATCCATCGGTAGCTGCACGATCAGGTTGCCCTTCAGGCTGAACATGACCACGATAGTGAAAAGCAGTGCAATCAGTGTCATCGGGCTTATCTTCGGCACAAACTCGCGATGATAGCGCTCTTTGCCCATAACCTTCACCCCGATCAGACGCGTCAATGCTCCGGCGATACAGGGAATCCCCAGATAGATGAAGACACTCTCGGCGATCTGCCGGATGCTGACATCCACTACAACCCCTTTGAGCCCGATCAGCGGCGGCAGCACGGTAATGAAGAACCAGGCGTAGACGCTGTAGAACAGGACCTGGAAGATGCTGTTGAAGGCCACCAGGCCGGCGGCGTACTCGGTGTTACCTTTGGCCAGTTCGTTCCAGACAATCACCATGGCGATGCAGCGTGCCAGACCGATCATGATCAGACCCACCATATACTCCGGCTTGTCCGGCAGCAGCAGCGCGGCCAGCACGAACATCAGCACCGGGCCGATGATCCAGTTCTGCACAAGTGAGATGCCCAGGATTTTCTTATTCTGAAATACCTCCGGCATGTCCTCGTATTTCACCTTGGCAAAAGGGGGATACATCATCAGTATCAGGCCGACCGCAATGGGGATGTTGGTGGTACCGACCTGGAAAGAGTTGATGAACCCTTCCGTACCGGGAACGAAGTATCCCAGTCCGACCCCCAGCGCCATGGCGGCGAAAATCCACAGGGTCAGCCAGCGATCGAGAAAGGAAAGCTTGCGGGTAAGATGTTCGCTCATTGTTTGCCTCCAAAATAGTCAATGATCCAGTTTTTGATCTCGTCCCGCACCCGTCGAAATTCGGGTAGCACTTCCTCTTCGCTGCCTGTCAATCGAGACGGATCTTCAAAACCATGATGGAGGCGTTGAACTCCGCCGAAAAAAAGAGGGCATTTCTCGTTGGCGTCACCGCAGAGGGTGACAACATGGTCAAAAGATTGCCCGGCGAATTCATCCATTGTTTTTGATCGAAGAAGTGAAGTGTCGATGCCCAGTTCAGTCAGAACCTGTGCGGCCAGCGGGTTGACACGCTTAGCTTCGGTTCCGGCGGAATAGGCCTGGCAGCGGCTGCCCATAAAGTGGTTGGCCAATGCCTCGGCCATCTGGGAACGGCATGAATTGTGGGTGCAGAGGAAGAGAATGCTCTGTTTCATGGGGATAATTATATCCGCATTAGCGGATATATCAAGCTGAAATTAAGAACAGATGGTAGGTTTGTCTTTTAGAAATGACGCCAGAGTACTTCGGTCGGATACAGCCTCAGGAAGAATACTGGCATGATGCTTTAGGGTATGGAGCAACTCCTCACAAATAGCACAGCTCTCTCGACTAATCGAGTAGTGCATCCATACCCCTTCGCGGCGGATATCGACCCAGCAGCTGCGTTTTAGGTAAGCCAGGTGGCGTGATACCGTGGACTGCGGCAGCTTGAGCACGGCCATCAGGTCACAGACGCACAACTCCCCCTCGGCCTGCAGCAGAAGAACAATCCGCAGGCGGATCGGATCGGAAAGGGCTTTGACGATCAGGGCGAGATGATGCATGAATGAAGCTTATAAAGCAGTTGTCGGCCATGGTCAAGAAAACCGGCACATGACATGAGCACATATTGCCTGTTTGATAAACCTAGAAACAAAAATATACAGCTTATCCGATGATCATTACGCTTTGATGCCACAACTTATTTATGAACGCCTGACAGTTTCAGCATATTCTCCTGAGGTAGCTTTTGTGTTTTTACCGTTTTCCTGATATGTTTTAAAATTTTAAGGGAGACCACTATCTCGGGTCTCGTAGGGGTAGGCGTGAAGATACTCATGAACAGGAACAGGGCATGAAGATTCTTGTAACATGAGCGGCCGGCTTTATCGGTTTCCACCTGGCTCAGCGCCTGCTGGCGCGGGGTGACGAGGTTGTGGGTCTGGATAACCTGAACGACTACGACGACGTCGGACTCAAAGAGGCCCGTCTGCGTCTGCTTTTGAAATACCCGGGCTTCCGCTTCGTACGGGCTGCGCTGGAAAACCGACCCACGGTAGCGAAACTGTTTTCCGGGGAGCGCTTTGAGATGGTCGCCAACCTCGCAGCCCAGGCAGGCTTGCGGCTAACCCCGACCCGGCCGCATCAATGTTCCCTATCGCCTGTACAATATCGGCAACCATCAACCGGTTGAGCTGGGGCATTTCATCGAAACCCTTGAAATGTGCCTGGGAAAGAAGGCCAACAAAAACATGCTTTCTGTTCAGGCGGGCGAGGTACTTGTCACCTGTGCCGATGTAGGAGACCTGATGCGTGATATCGGCTTCAAGCCGGCAACCCCCATTGAGGAAGGCCTGCGACGCTTTGTTGAATGTTATCGGGAGTTTTACCACACCTGATTTTTGAGGATTTTGTCTTCCTTTCATGCTACAAATTATTTTTTTGCTGCCAGCCTATACTGTTAAAACAGGAGAGACTTCATGAAGAAAGCTTTGATCACCGGCATCACCGGACAGGACGGCTCATACCTAGCTGAATTTCTGCTGACAAAGGGGTATGAGGTCCACGGGATCAAACGTCGCGCCTCGTCGCTCAACACTCAGCGGGTAGATCACATCTATCAGGACCCGCATGTTGAAAACCAGCATTTTATACTGCACTATGGTGACCTGACCGATGCATCCAATCTGACCCGCATCGTACAACAGATACAACCGGATGAAATCTACAATCTGGGTGCGCAATCCCATGTTGCGGTCAGCTTTGAAGAGCCGGAATACACTGCCGATGCCGACGGATTAGGGACTTTGCGTCTCCTGGAAGCGATCCGCCTGCTGGGTCTGGAGAAAAAGACCCGCTTCTATCAGGCCTCCAGTTCTGAACTGTACGGCCTGGTTCAAGAGACTCCCCAGAAGGAGACCACACCCTTCTATCCCCGCTCCCCCTATGCCGTCGCCAAGCTCTATGCCTACTGGATCACCGTCAACTACCGTGAAGCCTACGGCATCTATGCCTGCAACGGTATCCTCTTCAACCATGAGTCTCCGCGACGCGGCGAGACGTTTGTCACCCGCAAAATTACCCGCGGCCTTTCCAATATCGCTCAAGGTCTTGAAGGGTGCCTTTTCATGGGAAACATTGACTCGCTGCGCGATTGGGGGCACGCCAAAGACTACGTCAGGATGCAGTGGATGATGCTGCAGCAGGAGCAACCTGAAGACTTCGTCATTGCCACCGGCCTGCAGTATTCAGTTCGCCAGTTCATCCAATGGTCGGCAGCAGAACTGGGCATCACCCTGAGATTCGAGGGCCAGGGCGTTGACGAGCGCGGCATTGTTGAGCAGACCCAGGGGAACCGGGCCCCGGCTCTCAAGCCCGGCGACACCATTGTCCGCGTCGATCCGCGCTATTTCAGACCTGCCGAAGTAGATACCCTGTTGGGGGATCCTGCCAAGGCCAAGGCCAAGCTGGGTTGGACCCCGGAAATAACGGTCCGGGAGATGTGTGCCGAGATGGTGGCCCACGATCTGCACGTCGCACAGCGCCATGCCCTGCTAAAAAAGCACGGCTATGAACTGCCGGTCGCTATAGAGAACTAAATAAACGACTAAAAATAATTATCCACGGCTCATCCGTCTAAGAGGGGACCGTCTGATAAATCCGTCAGCAGGAGTATACGTCGTATGAGGAATGTCTTGCCAAGACCATGATTGAGGTTAACCAGGGCAAGATATAACCATCATTTTATCTCAAAGGATCCCGCAACAATGTCAGATAACAATCAAACACCTTCAATTCAGCATTTCATGCCGAAAGATGCTCGTATTTTTGTGGCGGGGCACAATGGGATGGTAGGCTCCGCCCTTGTCCGCAAGCTTCATGAAGAGGGGTATACCAACCTGTTACGCCGCAGTTCTGCAGAGATGGACCTTCGCGACCAGGCCGCCGTTGGAGAATTTTTCGCTAAAGAATGCCCGGAATATGTATTTCTTGCCGCGGCACGGGTCGGCGGAATTATCGCCAACAGTACCCGTAAAGGTGAGTTTATCTACGACAACCTGATGATCCAGGCAAATGTGATCCACAACGCCTACATATCTGGCGTCAAGAGACTGCTTTTCCTGGGCAGCACCTGTATCTATCCCAAGCTTTCCCCACAACCAATCAAGGAAGAATATCTGCTGACCGGCCCGCTGGAACCGACCAACGATGCCTACGCAGTCGCCAAGATCGCCGGGATTGCCATGTGCCGCTCCTACAACGAGCAGTACGGTACACGCTTTCTTTCCGCCATGCCAAACAATCTCTACGGTCCCAACGACAATTTTGACCTGACCGGTTCACACGTTCTGCCGGCACTTATCCGTAAGTTTCATGAGGCCAAGGAAAACGGAACTGAGACCGTCACTGTCTGGGGCACAGGTTCACCCCTGCGCGAATTCATGCATGTGGACGACCTTGCCGCTGCCAGCCTATTCCTGATGAACCTATCAGAAGATACCTGTTCCGCACTTCTCGGCTATCATCCCTCTCCGGCATTGATCAATGTGGGGAGCGGGCAGGAGATCAGCATTGCCGATCTGGCCGGGATGGTCAAAGCGATTGTCGGCTACGAAGGTGAACTTGTTTTCGACACCTCAAAGCCTGACGGTACCCCGCGGAAACTGGCCGACTCTTCCCGTCTGCATGCCCTGGGATGGCAGCACCGCATCGATCTTGAGGAAGGTGTGCGGGATGCCTATCGCTGGTTTGTGAAAAGTGCCGCTGGTTCATCAGCACCCGGAAATAATCCGTGACCATTACCACCCCAGTGAGAAACATCATCCGCCATCGCCATCTGATCTGGCAGATGACCAGACGCGAAGTAGTCGGGCGATATCGCGGTTCGGTATTGGGTTTTACAATTTTGCTGTCTCTGTTTTGCTGTTATGTACGTGTGGCTATACTCGCGTATCGTTCGCTTCAAGTCCCCTCGCTGGCTTATGCTTCAGAACAAGAACATTAGCGAATAACGCTTTTAATACTTTTCTGCCTCATATGAGGTAGCATCTAATTGTTATCAGGTAACACAACACGTTATGCTCGCGAAGCTTCTATAATATAACCATCAATTACATGTAGTTAAGATATTTATTTAATCTTGGCATGCTACGTGCTCATATAAGATCAAACAATTCCTTTAGGAGGTAGTACAAATGAAAAAAGTTCTCTCCACCATCGTTGCCGCCCTCGTAGCAGTTTCCTTCTCCGCAGTTGTTTTTGCTGCTGATGCCGCCAAGCCTGCTGCTCCGGCTGCTGCTCCGGCTGCTGCTGCTCCTGCCGCTGAGAAGAAAGAAGAAGCTAAGCCTGCTAAGAAGAAGAAAGCAAAGAAAGCAAAGAAAGCTGAGAAGAAAGAAGAAGCTCCTGCTGCCGCTCCTGCTGCTGCACCAGCCGCTGCTCCGGCTAAGAAGTAATTTCTTTTCACAACGTTCGAAAAAAGCCGCGTCGCGAGATGCGGCTTTTTTTTATCCTGTCACGAAGGTGGCTCCATGAATGATCATATTGTCCGCGCCCTGAGTTCTGCAGGGGGTATTCGCATACTGGCCTGCTGCGTCAACCATCTGGCCGGCGAAATCTGTGCTCTGCAGGGGGCTTCCCCCACAGCCAGCATCGCTCTCGGGCGGGGACTGGCCGGAGGTGCGCTGATGGGGGCCCTGCTAAAACCGGGGCAGCGGGTTGCCCTGAAATTCGAGGGAAACGGGCCCCTGAGAAAAATGATTATCGAGGCAGATGCCGATGGCGCAGTCAGAGCCTGTGCAGGCAACCCGGCGGCCGAGGCAGAGTCTCTTGAAGGTCGCTGGAACGTCCCGGGCCTTCTCGGGCGAGCCGGGTTTCTCACCGTAACCAGGGACATCGGAATGGGTGGTGAACCGTATCACGGAATGGTCCAACTACGCAGCAGCGAAATAGGTGAGGACCTTGCCTACTATCTTACCGAATCAGAACAGGTGCCTTCAGCCGTTGGTTTAGGTGCGGGTCTTGATGAAGAAGCTCGGGTATCATACTGCGGCGGATTCCTGGTACAGGCGCTTCCCAAAGCCGATGAGTCAGATTTAGAGACGGTTATGAACAACATAGCCGCACTTCCTCCACTGGTTGACATGCTGCAGGCGAGCGGCCCCGAAACCCTGATCGGAGAAATCTTTGGAGAGATACCCTATACCCTGCTGGAAAGCCATGACCTCTTCTTTCGTTGCGGCTGCAACCGCGGAAAGGTGGAGCGCGCCTTGTTATCGTTTAATCCGGATGAACTACGGGACATGATCGAGAATGACGGCGGGGCAGAAGTAACCTGCGAGTTCTGTCGCCAGATATACAAGTTCGACGCATCAGATATCGAACAACTATCTTTATAATTTTCAGGATCCTGGGATTAGTAACGCATGCGAACTATCCGTTTAACAATCGAATATGACGGCACCTGTTACTCTGGCTGGCAACGCCAGCCCAACGGACTGGCCATACAACAGGTGATTGAAGAAGCCCTGTGCCAACTGCTTGGCGAGAAGGTTGAGGTGCGATCATCCGGGCGAACTGATGCCGGTGTGCACGCCCGCGGCATGGCTGCGGCGTTCAAGACTTCGGCCAATCTGCCGCTGAAAGCCTTTGTTGAAGGGACCAACCGCTTCCTGCCACCCGACATTGCCATCCTGGACGCAATTGAAGTGCCGAATAGTTTCAAGCCGATTGGCGATGCCCTGGCCAAGCACTATCGGTACACAATCCTTTTATCATCAGTGCGTTCACCTTTGCACCGGCTCCATGTCTGGCATCTCCGCGAACAACTTCACCTGGAAGCTATGAAGGCCGCTGCCGCAAGCTTTGTCGGCCGACACGACTTCGCGGCCTTCCGGGCCTCAAATTGCGCTGCCAGGACAACGATACGAAGGGTAGATTCGGTGGAGATATCACTACAGGGCGATATTCTCCTTATTGATGTTGTCGGTGGGGGGTTTCTTAAGAACATGGTGCGGGTGATGGTCGGGACTCTCGTGGATATCGGCAGGGGCAGGTTTACGCCGGAGCACATAGCCTGGCTGCTGCAGGACGGAGACAGAAAAAAAGCCGGCGCAACGGCACCGGCCTGTGGATTATGCCTGATAAAGGTCTATTACCCTCAAGATACCGGGGTGAGTATCACTTCTCAGCCAGAAGTTTTTTAATCAGCAGTTCCGTCGAGCGGGCAACTTCATCTGTGGAGCCCCTGAATACTTCGGATATCCGGCTCCTCTTGTCAATAACGAACATGACCGGCACTGAGCGTACACCGTATTCTGTCAGGGTTGTTTCTCCGGCCAACGCAACGGGATAGGTAATGCGGTTCTTGTCGGCAAAGGCCTTGACAATCCTCTCCCCATCTTCATCGGCACTCATGCCAAGCACATTCAGGCCCTGCTGACCGTATTTTCTGTTCATCTCGACGAGATGGAGAATAGACGCACGACAGGGCTGGCACCATGTCGCAAAAAAATCCAGAACCAGCACGCGACCACGATAATTTGCCAGGGAAACCTGCTGCCCCGACGTTGTGGTCACTATGAAATCCGGTGCAACCTGGCCACTACGGGGCGCAGCGCACAAACTGTCCGGGCCGAGCATGACACCTGTGACCACAAGGAGTATCAGCAAGCGATACGACAGGGTCACAGGCCTCATTCCCTCTAGAGCGCCTTTGCGAGCAATGCATCCAGTTGCGACTTCGGTACCGCTCCGACGATCTGGTCAACAACGACACCCCCCTTGAAAAGTATCAGGGTCGGGATGCCACGTACCCCGAATTTGCCGGGAGTGGCCTGATTTTCATCAACATTTACCTTGCCTACTTTGATCTTGCCGGCATATTCATCAGCCACTGTATCGACAAGTGGAGCAATGGCCTTGCAGGGTGCACACCAGGTCGCCCAGAAATCCACGAGAACAGGGATATCTGACTGGAGGACCTCCTGATCAAAATTGGCATCGGTAAATGCCATCACTTTTTCGCTGGCCATACGTAAGTCTCCTTTTGTAAAGTTGAAATGCGGTAAATGATATACCAGGCTATGAAAAAATCAAGAGCAAACTCGGTGGCACGCCGTTTAGTTGAAATGAGGTCAGGATCGGAGTATGCTCTTTTTGCTGTCGGTCTGTCAAAGGAGTTACTGGTGCCTCATCTGCCGCTGAATATCGATGTCCGTGGTATGACTGCCCTTGTCGTTGGTGGCGGCACTGTTGCCGGGCGAAAGATTTTGTCCCTTCTGGATGCTGGTGCCACAGTCAGAATAGTCGCACCTGAAGTATCTCCGGAGATCGCCCGCCTTGCTGCAACCGGAACGGTCAGCTTGAAAACCGGCTGTTACGAACCGAGCGATCTGCAGGATACCTTTCTGGTCGTGGCCGCCACAAATGAACCGGCAATCAATCACATGATTGCCTCCGAAGCCCATAACCGAAGAATTCTGGTTGCTGTCGTCGACAACCCGGGATCGGGAAACTGCACCTTTCCCGCACTGCTCCGGCGCGGTGGCCTGGAGGTCAGTGTCTCTACCAATGGAGCCTGCCCGGGATTCGCAGCGATTGTGCGGGACGTGATCGCCGCCGAACTCGGCGAAGAATTCGGTTCCATACTGGAAACTCTCACTTTAGAACGTGAAAAGCTGTTGACGGAAGGCAGCCCCAGCACTTACAATAATAAAATTTTGCGCTCCCGTGCCTGGGAGCTGATAAACGAGTTGAACAAACACAAGGAACGTGTGCCATGACGCACCTCTTTTTCTCTTTGACCCTCGGCCTGTATGGCATTGCTACTGCAGCCTATCTGACCTGCCTGCTGCGAACGTCCCCATGGATAACGACATGGGCAACACGCCTGCTCACGGCAGGCTGCGTTGCCCACATCCTTTCTACCGTCCACCTGGCCAGTACGGAGAAACACCTGCCGCTTACAAACATGCAGGAGTCACTTTCATTTTTCAGTCTGATGATTGTCGCTGTTTTCCTCGTCTTTGAGCACCGTTACAAGGTAACCACACTCGGCTCATTTGTCACACCGGTGGCCCTGGTAATGCTGGGTGTCTCAAGCACCCTGCACGGAGGATCACGTCAGTTGCCGCCGATTCTGCAAAGCAACTGGTTCTGGATTCATGCTCTGCTGGCCTTCATCAGCTACGCCGCCTTTACTATTGCCTTCGGTGTTGCAGTGATCTACCTGATTCAACGGCATTTTCTCAAAACAAAACATTTTGGGGCACTGTTTCAGAAACTACCCCCCCTTGAAACCCTTGACGAAATCAGTTACCGCTGTTTTGCAATCGGTTTTCCTCTGCTTACCATTGCCATCATTTCAGGCGCTATCTGGTCGGAGAAGGCCATGGGAAGTTACTGGATCTGGGACCCCAAGCAGACCTGGTCACTTATCACCTGGCTCATCTATGCTGCCTTGCTGCACGGGCGCCTTACCATCGGCTGGCGTGGAAAGCGCGCCGCGATACTGTCAATAGTCGGATTCGTTGTTCTTCTGATCACTTTTTTCGGCATGAAGCACAGCATCTCGTGGTAGCCCTAATTTCTCACCGGTCACCGGACACATTTATGGAATCAACCGCCCAATGAACATTATCGTCATCGGTCTCTCACACAAGACCGCCACAGTTGAGATTCGCGAACGGGTTGCCTTTTCTCCCAACCTGATAGAAAAGCCTTTGCGCGATCTGATAGCACTGAACGATATCATCGAAGGTGTGATCATCTCCACGTGCAACAGGGTTGAGGTTTACGCGACCACCCGTGACATCGCCGGCGGCATCGCACGCGTTAAGCGTTTTCTGGCTGATCACCACCATATCCCGCTGGAGACACTTGAACCACACCTCTATTGCCTTCATTCTGAGGCAGCAATCCGTCACGTTTTCAGGGTTGCCTCCAGTCTTGACTCCATGGTTGTAGGCGAGCCCCAGATCCTGGGACAGATCAAGACCTCTTACGGATATGCAGCCGAGTATAAATCATCCGGGATCATCCTTAACCGTTTCCTCCACAAGGCCTTCTCCGTTGCCAAGCGGGTTCGTACGGAAACAAAGATTGCATCTTCGGCCGTCTCGGTGGCTTTTGCGGCCGTGGAACTGGCGAAAAAGGTTCTTGGTGACCTGTCGGATAAAACCGTCATGCTGGTCGGCGCCGGCGAGATGTGCGAGCTTGCGGCCAAGCATTTTCTGAACAGTGGCGCCAAAGGCGTTATGGTTACCAACCGCACCTTTGAAAGGGCCGAACGATTGGCCGAGGAGTTTGGCGGGGAAGCGGTCCGTTTTGAGGAGCTTTTTGATCACCTGCACCGGGCAGACATCGTTCTTTCCTCCACCGGAGCGCCGCACATCATCATCGGCCCGAAGGATGTTGAGGAGGTTGTCAAACGTCGTCGTTTCAAGCCAATGTTCTTTATCGATATCGCCGTCCCGCGTGATATCGATCAGAGGGTAGACGACGTCGAGAGCGCCTATCTGTTCACCGTGGACGACCTGCAGGAGATAGTCCAGGCTAACCTGGCTCAGCGCGGCCTTGAAGCTCAAAAAGCTGAAGAGATCGTTGATCAGGAGATTGGACAGTTTTTCAAGTGGCTTTCCTCGCTGGAGGTGACACCTACCATTGTCGCCCTGCGCAACAGGTTCGAAGAAATCAGGCTGGCCGAACTGGAGAAGACCCGTTCCAGCTGGAAAGACCTGTCACCTGATACAGAGAAACGACTTGAGAACCTTACAGCCGCAATAATGAACAAGCTTTTGCATGCTCCCACTGCAGCCCTGAAGAAAGCAGGCCAGGGGGGGCGGGTCGACCTCTATGTGGATGCACTTCGCCAGTTGTTCGAGCTGGAAGCTGCGGCTGAGGATAAAGAGGAACTGGATCTGGAGGAGGAGTGAAACTCCCACCTCTCATCCCCGGTACCCTCGTCAGGCGCTATAAACGCTTTCTGGCAGATGTTCTTTTGGAAGACGGCAGCACCGTTACCGTGCATTGCCCCAACTCGGGAAGCATGAAAGGGTGTGCAATCCCCGGTAGTAACGTGTGGGTTTCCCGCAGTTCGAATCCGGGCCGCACATATCCCTTTACGTGGGAGCTGGTCAAGGCAGATGGATTTTGGGCCGGGATCAACACAAGCCTGCCCAATTATCTTGTCCGTGAGTCGATTGAGAACGGCACGGCAAAAGAACTTCAGGGGTACGAGACAATCCGTCCCGAGGTACCTTACGGTGAACACAGCCGCATTGACCTGCTCCTCGAATCCCCCCGCCAGCGTTGTTTTGTAGAGGTTAAGAATGTTACCCTGGTGGAGAACGGCCAGGCTCTCTTTCCAGACGCTGTCACCACCCGCGGTCAGAAACACCTCAACGAACTGATGAGAGTTGTTCGGGAAGGAGACCGGGGTGTAATTTTCTTCACCGTACAACGGGGGGATGGCCAGAGCGTTTCTCCGGCAGATGCAATCGATCCCGAATATGGCCGGCTCCTTCGCCTGGCCATGCAGAACGGCGTCGAGGCTCTTGCCTATCGGGCGCTGGTAACTCCGCAGGAAATAGTTCTGATGGACCGGATTCCGGTTGCAGTATGAACTTACGATTTTAATACGCATAGAAATGGAGAACTGTTATGCCCCCCAAACAACTGAGAGTTGGAACCCGCGCCAGCCAGCTGGCGCTCTGGCAGGCTAACTGGGTCAAATCTGAGCTGGAGAAAAAATACCCCGGCATGGAAGTCACCCTGACAAAGATCAAGACCATCGGCGACAAGATCCTTGATGTACCCCTTGCCCAGGTCGGCGGTAAGGGACTTTTCGTCAAAGAGATCGAGGAAGCCATGCTCCGCGGGGAGATCGATATTGCCGTACACAGCATGAAGGACGTTCCGACCGATTTCCCGGAAGGATTGGGACTGCACTGCATTACCGAGCGGGAGGATCCGCGCGACGCCGTCATCTCACGCAACGTCACGTTTGCCGACCTGCCACAGGGTGCCCGCATCGGAACCAGTGCTCTGCGCCGTCAGGCCCAGCTGCTCAAGGTACGACCAGACCTGGAGATGTGTATTATCCGCGGCAACGTGGAAACCCGTATCCGTAAACTGGATGACGACAAACTTGATGCCGTTATTCTGGCAGCAGCCGGATTAAAACGACTCGGATTTACCGATAAGATCTCTGAATACCTGGATGTAGATCTCTCCATCCCGGCCATCGGCCAGGGTGCATTGGGAATTGAATGCCGGCTTGCTGATCCGGTCATCACCGAGACCATTGCCTTCTTTAACCACCCTGAGACCAGTTATGCGGTCCGCGCCGAGCGTGCCTTGCTGAAGCGCTGCGAAGGGGGCTGCCAGGTACCGATCGCTGCTCACGGCACCGTCACTGCCGGCAAGCTGCGGCTGGTTGGATTTATAGCCGCCGTTGATGGCAGCCGTTCCGTGCATGGTGAAATCAGCGGATCAATGGAAGAATGCGAACAGCTCGGTATTCAGTTGGCCGACCGGTTGCTGGCCGAAGGTGGCAAGGCCATCCTTGAAGAAGTCTATCAGCGGGAAATCAATGCCTAGCGGTATCGTCTACCTGGTCGGGGCCGGCCCCGGTGATCCCGGGCTGATAACCCTGCGTGGGGTTGAGTGCCTGCGACAGGCTGAGGTGGTCGTATACGATTATCTGGCCAATGAGTATCTGCTTAATCATGCGCCACCTGCCGCAGAACGGATCTACGCCGGAAAGATCGGCGGGCGGCACAATCAGGATCAGGAGGAAATCAACCGGCTTTTGGTGGCTAAGGGGCTGGAAGGCAGGATTGTTGTTCGGCTTAAAGGCGGGGATCCCTTTGTTTTCGGACGGGGGGGTGAAGAGTGTGAGGCACTAGCTTCCGCAGGAGTTGCTTTTGAAGTAGTGCCCGGTGTAACTGCTGCGGTGGGAGCCGCCGCTTATGCCGGCATCCCTCTGACTCATCGTGATTTTACCGCATCTGTTGCCTTTGTCACCGGACAGGAGGGCAGGGATAAAGACGAAACATCCATTGACTGGACTCGCATCTCTCTGGGAAGCGGTACCGTTGTATTTTACATGGGTATAACGGCCCTGCGTCGCAACATGCAACTCATGATCGAACACGGCAGGGCCCCGAATACTCCTGTCGCTCTTGTACGCTGGGCTACTACTGCCGGGCAGCAGGTACTGACTGGCACACTTTCCGACATTGCCGACAAGGCTGAATCGGCTGGCTTCAAGCCACCTGCTGTCACCATAGTCGGCGAAGTTGTCAATCTCCGCAAGCAGCTCCGCTGGTTCGATAATCGTCCGCTTTCCGGGCGCAGGATTATCGTTACACGTGCAGCTGATCAGGCCGGTGAGTTTTCTGCCATGTTATCCGGTTGCGGTGCCACCGTACTTGAATGTCCTACCATAAACCTCATTGAACCGGCTAGTTGGGAAGAACTTGATACTGCTGTTGGCAGACTGACGGAGTTCAACTGGCTCGTACTGACATCGGTTAATTCGGTGCGTTTCTTCTTTAACCGCCTGGATTTTCTTGGATTAGATGCCAGGGCCCTCGGCCAGTGCAAAGTATGTGCAGTCGGTCCGAAGACTGCTGAAGCGATTTTAGCACGCGGAATTCGGCCTGATCTCATTCCGCCTGATTACAAAGCAGAATCCATCGTCTCAGAATTTGCCAAACAGGCCGTCAGAGGTCAAAGAATACTCTTTCCTCGTGCGGACAGGGCGCGTGAGATAATTCCGCGGGACCTGGAGCAAATGGGTGCTTCTGTCACTTCTCCGGTCATCTATCGGAATATTCTCCCGGACCGGCTCTGCCCGGAGACTTTGCTAGCACTCGAGAAACGAAGCGTTGATTGTATAACCTTTACCTCTTCATCAACCGCACTCAATATGGCGGAAATGCTTAGTACTGATCTTCTGGCGAATATGTTGCAAGGTGTAGCAGTTGCATCTATTGGACCGGTGACGTCAAAGACTTGCAGGGATCTTGGCTTGAAGGTCGATATAGAACCACTCGAATTTACACTTGCTGCATTATTGAATTCCATTCAGCGCTACTTTTCAACCGCAGCGCGTTAGCTCTCTTCTGTACTCTCGTATTCGATTTCCTTGTAGCCTTTTTCTTTCTTCAGCAAGCAGCATTTCATACATGACGCCCCACATTATTTTTTATGTAATGCAGCCAGCTGTTTTAAATATATAACCGATTTCCTCCCTCATAAAGAAAGGGCTCACATGTTAATCATGTGAGCCCTTTCTTTATATTTATCTACTAATCAGTCTTATAAAATACTCACCCTTACCATTTAGGAGTTTTCTGGAAATGGCAGGAAACATTGGAGCAGGTACCTGATACGTGTAATGATCCATCCAGGTTATTCGAGGTATATTTCGGAACCCTACTTTGAGAGAATCTAACTTTTGATTCAATGCTCACTTTTACATTGCTCGGCTGTATTGCCAGTCCTGTTTTATGGTCTGCCTCACTATGGCAGGGTGTGCATTTCGCAAATCCATCAGCAGCCACGGCAAGAGGGTCAACATGGCCTGCAATAGTGTGAGCACCACCGCCTCCTGTATAGTTTTCCATACGTGCATCAGCCCAGTTATTGGTTGATCCGGTAAATCGCTTATTGGACGGTGGATACCCATGACATCCATTGCATCCGCCACCTTCGATTGTGCCGTTAACGTGTTTTGTCTTATCAATGAATATATTAGCGTAGCTGTTTCCGATTGGATTCACGTTAGGATGACAGTTGCATCCTGTCGTCGGGAAGCCCGTTGGTGTTGCTATACCGTTATGCGGCGTTGTAGCCGGAGGGAAGCCGTGGCATGTACCACACGCTGCCGGAGTAAGCGTAGCTGGCAAATAAGTCGTGCTGTTCCATACAGGAGACTTGTTAGTGCCTCCAGTTTGAGCTGCACCGTGACAGTAGGTGTTTGAGCAGACCCCCCCTGTGAATGTCGGTGACAAGGTGCCATTCTTTGTTGCCAGCGCACTCCAGTCAAAACTGGTAGTACCGTTCATATGTCCCGGAGTATTAAGTGCGACGGTACCATGACAATCCGAACAGGCAGCGTTGCCTGACATGGCATAGGTACTGTTGAGATGTGATACGTGAGCCCCGACCTTGCTGTCAGTTCTGACGGACACCTTTACCGGATATGCAGTCGTGTAGAAGGCACCGCTCGCTGTTACTGTTGTCTGACTGCCATGACACTTGGCGCATGTTTCAGTTGTCGACCAGAGAGAGCCGCCCCACGGAAGATTAGTAGCCTGGCCATGACAATAAATAGTATTACAGGTTCCATAGGAAGCGCTCGGAGCAAGGCGTCCGGTATCTCCGATCAAGGCATAGGTCCCGCCGGCTGGTTTGTATTGCGCAGCTGTGTTGATTCCGCTCAGATCAAACTGGACGCTGCCCTGCATATGGCTTGTATCATTGGCCGGTATGGCCGGATGGCACGTTGCGCAGGCCAGATTCAATGAACCGCCTGCATGTGCAGGATGTGAACCGTTGAGTGCATTACCATTAACAGTGTGACATTTGCCGCAGGCGACCTCTGCAGGACCTCCAACCCAAGAAGGGTTGCCGCCGGATGGCAGCGTGCCGCCGTGACAATAGACATTGGCACAGGTTCGCGTAGCGGTCGGGCTTACATTGACACTACCGACAAAAGAATATGCCGCGTTCGATGGTGCCGGGGTGTTGTATGAACCATTTGCTGCAATCCCTCGGAAACCGGGGAATGTTCCTGGAGTTACGTCAAACTCAAGGTCGATCGTGTTGCTCGGCATGACCTTGTTAGCATAGCGATTATGGCAGGCGTTACAATCCATTTTGCGGATGTTTACATGTGCGTTATGCGCACCTGCTGATCCATCAAGCGCACCAGTAGCAGGCGCAGCCAATCCCGCAGGGCCGCCAATGGCTGCTGTCGTCGGTGGATTGCCATGACACTTCCCGCAGGCGCCTGAGAAGGATCCGGCCTGGCTGCTATGGTAGTGGCACGTATTACAATCTTTGGCATTGTTACTGGCATGTTCCGGAGGATAAATACCGCCAGGCGCCGGCACGTCATGGCAACCCTGGCACACACCGGTACCTTCAGCATTCTTGTATTCACGCTGACTACCGGTATATCGGAAATATACCTTACCTGGCATTCCGGCCTTCGTCACATCCCTGCGTACAAGATAAACGTTTGTACCTTTTGTATTGTTCGGATCGTCCTTGTCGTATTCAACATGGGCACCATGACAGTCAGTACATTGAACATTCTGGTCCTTGGCATTGTGGCTTTTCTTGCTGGCATGACAGTTTGTACAGATGTTCAGTTTGTCATTCTCTGCGCTACTTACTTTTGCCCCACGACGATCAGTAACAAGAACATAACCGTCACTGGCGCTCAGGTTTGCAAAGTTGGCCGAACCGTCAACGGTTGAACTACGTGAATCTGTATAGTGGACTCCATGGCAGGTTGAACATACAATATTGCCACCTGTTGCAGTAAGCTTTGCATTCAGATCTGACGTTGCATTGGAAGGATTTGCGTTAAGAGGCGGCTTATTGAATGCACCGGCGGTGCTGTTGTAGTTGATATTAACAGGGTGAGTTCCCGACAGATGTGATTGCTGGTTACGCGATCTGTGACAATCCAGACACATCTCGTCATTAGTGTTAGGCATACGGAGAGATTTGCTGCCGAGCACACTACCGTTATGCATGCTATGGCAACGTACGCAGGCCAATTGATTACCTGTCCGGCCTCTGAGGTTATATCTACCCTGGGTACCCTGGGGACCGGGTGATGTCATCAGTGCCTGAATCGGGGGTTGAGCGCCAGCAGCAAGATTGTAGTCAGAACCATCCCAGCGATGCGACGTCTGTTTTAGCGTTGTACCGGCGTTCGTTGAATGCCCGCCAAAAACGATCGACGCATCTGAAGGAGAAAGCGGCTTGGCATTCGCATTTGCATCACCCTGCCTGTGACAGTGCTGGCAAGCATTATTATAAAGTGCGGGCGAGGTCTGCGATGCAGTCACAAGAAAAGCCGGCCCAAGCGAGTTAGCAGTGTGACAGGTATTGCAAGTGATACCCGACCCCGTGTGCGGTACCGTAGGCAACGCGGCTCCTGCATACATTGGGATTGCAATGGCAACGAGCACTATGACCCATGTCACGACAGATGTTCTCTTCATAAAAGCTCCTTAACAACAGTGGGAACAGTTAAATCTTATGTATCAACTTGCACTGCACCAGCAGGTTATTGCGGAATCAACATACCGATACCGAGCCGCAAAGTCCCGGCACAGCCATCGCCGCTACAACGGTTTAATCTTGATATTGTTCATAATTACTTTGCCGCTCTTGACGTTGAATCGGCCAGTAATAACAGTTGTTTTTCCTGGCATCTGACCATTAAATTCAGAGTCGTAACCGCCCTTGATGGTAACGGTGATGGGACGGTCTGCCGTTGCCGTATAATCCGTGAAATCCTTCGCGGGCCAGGTTCCGGTCATTGCTTCAATCACAGATCCGCTACCCTCTGCCGTCTGATAGGAATCCTGCAATGTTTCAAGCAGCCAGCCGTCAACATGGAAGGGCCATTGTGCTATGAAACTGGCGGTGACACTCTTGGCTGCATCCATGGTGACCTGGCAGGTTTCGTTTGTTCCAAACGCGGCGCAAGCGCCTGACCATCCGTCAAATACCGTCTTGGTTGCATCCGGAGTTGCCGTCAGCGTTACCAAGGTATTGTCAAGGATTTGTACCGTGGTGGTGGCATTCTGACCAACCGAGGCTCCTTCATTACCGTTAATACTACCTAAACCGCTGGCTATAAGTGTCAGACCGTAATTGAGACGAGTTTTCCCGAATACAAGCTGGTTGTTCGGATACTCCGTCCCTCCGGAATTGACGGCCCTCACGAGATAGTAATAGGTTGTATTCTGATTGAGTCCACTGTTTAAATAACTGGTAGTTCCTTTCAGCACCTCACCGAGTAGACCTACCTGCTGGCCCGCCGCATTAGAACTATACACGCGCACCTTACTGAAATCTGCGGCTGCGGGTTCGTTCCAGGTAACGGTCAGGCTGTCAAGCTGGGGGTTAATGACCTGGATATAAGTCGGCTGCATGTTGCGGTCAATGCCGAATATCGTCAGATTGCCTCCGCCGTTGGCTACGATTATACGCTTGTTGGCGGGATCGGTCGGATCATACAGGACATCGGACGGAGCAAAAATCTTGCCCTTTACAAAACCATATCCGCCTATATCGGCAAGAAACGAGCCCCCGGTCCCCACCGTTATCGGGGTGGCTGTTGTCAAGACATACTGCCCGTCCAGAACCCTGATCCTTGATTGATACCCGTCGGCAACATAGATGCGCTCCAAATTCCCGATGCTGCTGTATTCAAACGCAATGCCCTGTGGATAGGTGAACTTAAGAAGTGCATTTGTTGCATCATAGCCAAATGGGAGTGCAACACTTCCAATTATCTTTACACCAACAGAGGGCGACAACGTCGTTGGGTCAACCAGCAGGACTGTTCCGGCCAATGAGTTTGCAACGGCCAGTTTGCCTGTCTGCGTTTCGTATGCAAGTCCTGCCGGCCGTGAGTAGCCGGCCACAGAGGTAACAAATGCATAACTTGAATTAAACTTTTTAACAGTATTTCCCTTGCCGTCTGAAACATAAATGTTTCCCGACGGGTCCACGGCAATGCCGTTAGCGTAGGTAAATACTGTATTTGGTCCCAACGTACCTTTTTGAGTCCCGAGGACCGGATCTATAACGGCAACCCTATCACCCTGAGTAACAAGCAGGTCACCATTCTGCGCTATGGCGACCCCAGTCCCGTTTTTTGACGTGATGATTTTTTGAATAAGCGAACCGGCGCTATTGTATTTAAGTATACCACCAGAACCCGGATTAGTAACGTAAAGATTGCCGGAGGAATCTTTTGCAAGCCTTACTGGCGTGTCAATTTCCTCAGTAATTACAGGGAGATCGATGACATCGGGCGGTGTGGCACTCAAGGCAATATCGGTGGTTGGGTATACCGCCATAAGAAGGGATGCCACCAGGCCAATGGTAAATATTATCCTGCTACAATGATTCATAAAAATATGCCTCCATACTAAAAAGCGGGATGCCATATGCTTGTAATTGTTATTAAATATCGGCAAATACACAAAATCGCCGACCCTTTGGTCTGCAACTCCACCCTGGGTAAATTACATCATACTGACTGAATGCTATTCACAGCTGGTTTTTTATTACTGCAAATTAGCTGCCAGTTTCGAGTTTGTTTTCGTAATGCTGTAAACAGCGTGAGGACTGCCCGCCTCTATTTTTCCAAAATCTATTGTCAAAATCAGCTCATGTCTGTTATTGAAACCAGTTTCTAACGTCCAGCGGGCCATGGCAGTTGTTGTTACAGCTGCCCGTTGCTCCGGTATAGCTTGTTATTCTCGTGCCCCTGATAGTGGAAGCTGCAAAACCCTTTGCCTGAGGATCTCCCGCCACAAACTCTCTTTTTCCTTTATACAACTCGTCAAAATGAGTTGCAGTCATTAGATGGCAGTCGGAACAAGGTAGGTCATTTCCTGGGATCCATCCTTTTATATGTCCGTAATGCAGGTTGACACCTATACCCAGCGATCCAAATTGTATATTATCCCCGTTATATACATTAATGTACTGCCCGCCAGCATTTCCGACCGTATCTACCGGTTCATGGCAATTCAGGCAGTTCGCGAGAAAAGCCGGATCAGAGACTGAACCGGTAGTCCACGATGGAGTTGGTTTGCCGCCATGACAACTTACATTGCTGCATACACCAGCGGCATATGTTATCCCGGTTGCTTCGCCAAACAACAAATTGTTGAAACCGAAGTTGACTGTGGCGTCGGCGTGAGAAACCTGTCCCGAACCGGATGATACCCCATGGCATTCGGAGCAGCCAATCAGCGGCAGTGTCGGGGGGAGATGGAACGCGTGCTTGTTGCTGCCTGGCGGATTGCCGTGGCAGGAGACACACTGTGTGGGGTTGGCCACTGGATTGCTGAGCGAGCTGTGGCAACGCGTCGCCCCGATAATCGATGCAGTCCCGCACGACGGTGCTGACGGGCCGTTCACAGATCCGGTGAGTGCATGGCAGGGACTGCAGTACTCGCCTACAGAGCCAAACGACGCTGAAGAGTGGCTGTTTGTCGTGCCGCGGCTTTGCAGCCACAAATAAGGGTGGGCCAGTCCGAGTCCCACTCCTCCGAACACACTATTCTGAGTACCTTTGTGACATGTCTCGCAACCCTCAGGAATGTTAGTATTGCCGTTAAGCTGTTTATTGAGCCTTAAAGGGATCGTTCCATTTCCGTGACAAGCCGAAGAGCTGCATGAACTGATATTTGCGGCTGCAGCTACTCCATGGTCCGTCCTGGCCGTGTATGGCAGAGCATGCCGAGCCTGATTGTGACACATGGTGTTGTCAAAACAGCCTCCTACGCCTTTGCTTGTATATACCGCAACCCGGATTACGCCTGCTGCACTCAGGTTACTTTTAGCAGCGTGGCACTGTGCACAAACCGGGGCGTTGCTCTCATGTGTTGCCGAGTGGTTGAATCCTTTAGGATTACCCAGATAGGAGGCCCACTTTGATGCGTGTGGTGCATTTGACCCCGCCGCCTGATGGCAACTGATGCAACCGACTCCGTTCGATTCCGGTGCACCCGCAAATGCCGCCCCGTGGCATTTAGAACAGAATGCCATGCCGGAAGTGGTCCCTGCAGCAGCGATGGCTTTCTTGGTGCCATGAGTGATGGGGACATCAAATCCCGTACCATGGGGGAATTTACCCGCATGGCAAACCATACCGCTCCTGTTATTTGAGGAACAGCTTACCTTGCTGATGCCACCTGCCGGATCTGTCAATTTGCCATGGCATTCTTCACAACTGGCGGATGCAGCAAAAAATGCATCCGGGTGTGAGCCGCCAGTCCCAGCAACGGCCCAGCCAGCGGCGTGTTTTTTGGTAGCAGGGTCTATTGTCACAGCACTTGCGTTTCCGTTGCTACACCCCCATAGAGCAACCAGACAAAGCAGAACTATACCAAATTGCAGTATCTTCATAGATATTCTCCTATCGGTGGCAGGTGATGCAGCGTTCGTTGTTGGCACGGCCGTGGCAGCGATAGCAGCTGGCAGGATCTAGTTTGCCCTCGATTTTGTGCATGGTCATGAAGTTCCCGCGGTGAGGCATATCACGGTCGGGACGATTGCCATACTTGATAGAGGGTTTCATCTCGACCTGATTGGTGTGACAGTCGTTGCAGAAAGAGCTTTTATGGCAGGTGGAGCACAGTCGCTCATCGGACGATGCGTAAAACCGGTGGTTTTTCACAAAGGCGGGCGAATGATTGAAAGCATTATAAGCCTTGAGTGTACCCTTCTGGTTATCCTCATGACACTCTGTACAACTGACCTGCTGACCTGCAGCAAGAGTTTCGGGATGGGATGCAGGCAGACCGGGTATAGTCTTCATTTGAGCACAGGCTGCGAGTATCATGATCAGCCCGGCCAATGCCAGGGCGGGAAATATCTGCTGAAAAAATTTCATTTTTTCCCTCCTTTGCTATCAAAGGTCATATTGTAGGTCAGACGGGCAAGACCTTTCACCTCTTCGGTGAACTGCGGATTTCTTCCATAACTGAAGTCACCGGAAAGAGCCAGATCGGGTGTAATATGATAACCAAGCGAGGCCATCGCCTCCCAAGCTGCTTTTTCACTGTTCACTTTTTCCTTAAAGAGATAGCCAATTGCATCCACCGCAACAAAATAGATTCTACTGTCATGCATAATATACCCGCGCATCTCATGATAGGAGGCGCTGGGAGTGCCACCGATCGCGAATTCTTTTCCGGCTCGCAGGTAATGATAGCCAAGACCGCTTCTTACGGAATTGTTCAGGAAGGATAATTTGATATCGGCACCGTACCGGTCGGCGTTGCCAATTTCACGGGTATAGTGCTTGTAGTCGGCAGCAATCTCGACAGCCTTGCTGACCCCGTAGGAAGCTCTGCCGCCGAGAGAGTGTGATTTTTCTGCTGGACTAAGGGCCGCTCCGGAGAACGATGCCCAGGAGTAAAAATAATTCCGCTCGCGGTGGTCATTGTATTCACCGGTCAGGACCAGGTGCTGCAACGGCTTGACATTCATCAGGTAGCTATGCTCCGCCACGCCCTTGGTGACCGTGTTGTAGCTTGTGTGCCCCATCAGTTCAACAGATTTGTGCGGGCTGAACCAGACATCACCACCCGCCAGGCGATGATTAACGGTGGGGTAATTGACTAATGCAGGGGCGTTGGTTTCGTACTGTCCCGAGGCACCCAACTCCAGGACCCCTTTATAGCGGTAGTTCAGCCGGCCGCCGAAATTGCCGGAGCCTTTGCCGTCACTGTTTTCGTTATAGAGCTTTTTGGTGTGCACATTGGCGCCACCAAAGGCCGATAAACCGAAACCCAGCGGCAGGTCAGTCCGGAAGCTAGCGCCGTCAATCTGCTCATTGACAATACCCTCATGCACAAAAAACCGTCCGGCACGGACATCAGCGTTGGCCGCCTTGAATCGGTACTGCAGGTACCCATAGGTCAAACTTCCGGCAAATTGATCATTGTTATAACTCTTATCCAGGATATCACCGCGACCCCAGCCATAGACATGCAGCGAGAGATTGCCATCAGCAAGCTTTGCGGCGTCCAGACCCAAAAATTGCGTAGCCGGCACAATATCTTTCTTTGGAGCCCCTGTGTAGGCGCGCTGTTCAAAACTGACAATTGAGGTTGCGTCAACGGAAATTTCCGCCGACAACGCAGCTCCCGGAAGGGCTAGCAGTAAGCAGACAGGGATCAAGCGGGCACATGGCATTTTCATGAAGGCGCTCCTGTTGTGTGGTGAGAAAGCCTTTGAACCATTTTAAGGATATAACCAAAACTATGCCATAAAGCAATAAGAATGTTTACACCATAACTCTTGCAAAACGGGGATCTTGCGCTCAAACCTCATTTATTACACGGTTATTTAATATGCTCCCTCTTCGTTATGGCAATTGCTTCCCCATTGCAGATAGGCTACACTTTTACAACATACGTACACTCCATCTAATCTATCGTTTGCTCAGGTCTGTCGACAGGCCCCCTATGAAGGGAAATTGCCATAAAAGAGCTTGCACTTCTGAAACCGTATCTTGTTGCTCTCCGCTGGCGTTATGCCGCCGGGGGAGCTTTTCTTCTTGCTACCAACGGTTTTGCCCTGCTGATACCCTGGGTGATGAAACTGGCGGTGGAGGGTTTGCAGCACCCTGCTTCGTCCCGCATTTCGCCCGCAGCCTGCGCCATGGCCATCGCATTGCTAGCCTCGCTGCACTGCGTCACCCGTATCTTCTCCCGGACCTTTGTTCTCAACTCTGCCCGCATCATCGAATTCCGCATTCGTGACGATCTTTTCCGGCGATTGCTGCTGCTCGACCAGAACTACTTCTCAAGCAGCCGAACCGGCGACATCCTTTCCCGCTTCTCCAATGACCTGACCAATGTCCGCATGTTGACCGGTTTCGGAGCCATGAGTGCCATGAATACGGTCATTATTTATATAGCGGCGGTGTCCTTGATGTTGCGCATCCATCCTTGGCTGACGGTATGGGCGATTCTACCCTTTCCGCTGATGGTGCTGGTGGTCAAAAGGGTCAGCCATCGACTTTTTCAGCGTTCACTCGAAGCACAGGAAGAGCTTGCCAGGCTTTCGAGTCTGACAGAGGAATCCGTTTCGGCTGTACGCCTGATCAAGTCCTATTGCCGCGAAGAGTATTTCGAGGGGCAATTCGGGCAGATCGCAGGTCTCTACCTGAAACACAACCTGCGCCTGGCACGCCTGCGCGGACTGATTATCCCGGTTATGGCTGCGGCAACCGGCGCCGGGACACTGGTGGTCCTGTTCATGGGTGGACGGCTGGTAATTGAAGGCCGCATCACCCTTGGCGATTTTGTGGCCTTCAGTGGCTATCTTGCCATGCTGGTCTGGCCCACGGCGGTTATGGGCTGGATCTTGACCCTGGCTCAGAGGGGAGCAGCCTCCATGTCTCGACTTGCCAAGGTTCTTACGGCCGATACGGCGGTATTCGATGCACATGGATC
Source organism: Geobacteraceae bacterium (assembly GCA_016720395.1). Lineage (GTDB taxonomy): Bacteria > Desulfobacterota > Desulfuromonadia > Geobacterales > Pseudopelobacteraceae > CAIPTY01. Next base: position 80,899 of record JADKKR010000004.1, read on the forward strand.
GAAACCTCTTGGAGGGATTCACCACGGAATCGAGTTTCGTGACCTTTCATTCTGCTATGGTGAGACACAAATACTTGACCGGGTATCCTTTCATGTTGCCGCCGGGGAAAAAATCGGCATTACCGGTGCCGTGGGCAGCGGAAAGTCAACCCTGATCCGGTTACTGCCACGGCTGCTGCCTGTTGCTGACAGCATGCTCTTTATCGACGGGCAGGACATCAACAGCATAACCCTGGCCAGCCTTCGACGGCTGGTGGGTTACGTCCCCCAGGAGGCTTTCCATTTTTCCCGTAGTATCCGCGAAAACATCAGCTACGGTTTGCCCGAATACGACGAAAAGACCATTGGAGAAGCAGCTCGTCAGGCGGGATTTTCCGACGATATCGAAAAGTTCCGTGAGGGGCTCGATACGCTGGTTGGTGAAAAAGGTGTCGCTTTGTCGGGTGGCCAGAAGCAGCGCCTGGCCATTGCACGGGCACTGGCTGCGGATCCGCCTGTTCTGCTGCTTGACGATCCGCTCTCTGCGGTTGATGCCGGGCGTGAAGAGGAAATTTTGGCCGAGCTGGAACAGTTCTATGCAAAGCGCACCGTACTGATTGTCTCCCAGCGCATTTCAGCTTTCCGAGATTGCGACCGTGTGATCGTATTGGAAAAGGGGGCGATTGCCGAAGAGGGAACACCGGGAGAATTGCTGCAGCGTGGTGGACGTTATGCCGAGATGAGCCGCCTGCAGCGGCTGCAAAAAGAATTGGGGTAGCAGGCAACGCTCTGCGCAGCTGTTAAAACGGGTAGCCCAGCCCAACGAACACCGCCGGGCCATCACGCCCGATACCGACATCGACGCGCCCGATGATGTTTGGCCTGACGACGGCCCGGATGCCGATACCGGGGTTGAACTCAAATTGCCTGCAGCTTGCCAGGTCAAGCCGCTCCATAACGGCGCCCAGATCAATAAATGGAGCCAGCTCCCAGTCTGCCTTGACATTGAAGATTTCCCACCGGAAAAGCCGGATGCGCTCTTCCAGATTCACCAGAAAATAGCTGTTGTCGATAAAGCGGTTCCGGCCATAGCCGCGCAACGTGCTTTCCCCCCCCAAAATACTCTGCTCCAGGAACGGGACCTGTTCACCGAGGGTCTGGTTGTAGATCAGGCGGAAGACACTGACATAGCGAGCGTTGTCAAAAGGAATGAAGCCTTTCATTTCACCCTCATAATGGCGGTAATCCGCTGTGCTGCCCAATAATTTTGAACTGTTTTCAATCGAAGCCTTGGCAAAGCCGCCGAAAGTCGGTGCAGTAAGTGAATCCAGCGTGCTGTAGACAAACGAGATGCGCTGGGCGTGCGCAACAAAGCCGTTAATGCCGGGCACTTGGCTTTCTTTGAAACTGTTCTTTATATAAGGAATGCTTGTGACGGCCCCCGGCTCGATTTCGACATCGCGGTAGCGCTCACCCAGAATCAACTGAAAGTGGCGACCGATATCATAACCGGCGGAAAGGTTAAATCCGATCTCCCGATCAGTGTAATTGGATTCCCTCTGGCTGGGGGTCTTGGCGTTAAAACCGAAAAAACGGGCAGAACCGTCACTGAAGGCGAAGGCAAAGAGGTTCAACTCCAGCTTTTTTTCCAGAAAGGTCTTGTCGCGCAGCTTGAACTCGTAATCCTGGTTAATAATTGTCGATTTTGAAAGGTTTGTTTCCCAGAATCGATCCGGCGAGGGGTAAAAGGCGGCATAGAGTGTCGAAGTAACACCGAAGTTCTTGTTGTAATTGATCTGAGGAGCTACCAAGGTACTGATATTGTCATTTTTGTCATGCAGCAGAAACGCCGAGAGGGCGCCGACCGTTACGCCCTCATTGGGACTTGAGGCGATTACCGGCAAAGGAATGGTGACAACCTTAACCTCCTTGTCGAAGGTCTTATTGGAGAGAGGATACGGAATGACATCGTGAGAGATATAGCTTGTGCACCCGGCCTGCAACAGCAACAGAGCAACGGTCAGCAAACGGGAGTATGGTGCGTGGCGTAAAAACATGGCTGATGTATGTAGCACTCTGCCGACAAAAGTGTCAACTACCCAGTACTCATTCCCCGTATCCTTAGCACTTGTCTCGATCCTCACCCTGCGTTATACTTCAATAACTCTGCCGCACAAAGGCCGCCATGAAGCTCTATTCCAAGCTCATCATCATCATGCTCTCACTGTTGGTTCTGGCCATGATGACCCTCTTCACCCTCAATCAGTATGCCCAGAATGATCTGGTCCGTGAGATCCAGGAAAGTTCCCAGGAAATCTCCAAGGCGGTCCAGATGAGCATCGAGGACCTGACCTCCGAGGCGGAAACCTCGCGCCTCACCGAATATCTCAACAAGGCACGTGAGAAGGGCATCAACGAGATTAACATCATCAACAGCGAAGGCGAGATCATCGACTCCTCCGATCCGGAGAAGATCGGCAAGAAGCGAGAGATAAAGAAACTGGAAAAAGGGGTCCACGCTGCGCCAGCCACCAGCAGAGGGGCCTCAATTCTGTCTCAGAAGCCCTATGAGGTACTCGTCCCGGTTATCGTCGGTGACGAGCACCTGGGCTATGTCCAGATCAATATGCTACTGGACAACATTCGCGACATCCAGCATGCCAACTTCATCAGGAGGCTGTTCGCCACCAGCATGGTCTTCGCGGTCGGCATTGCCCTGACGCTTTTTCTCGCCAGGCGCTATACCGATCCAATCCATCGCCTGGTCGGCGATTTCAAGAAGGTCTCGGCCGGCGACCTGTCCGTGACCATACCAGTGGAAAGCCATGACGAAATCAGCGAACTTGCAGACGGCTTCAATAACATGGTTGAGAAGCTGCGAGAACGTGAAGCCCTTGAGAAGAGACTTTACGAAGCAGAACATCTTTCCCGGGTCGGACAGCTGGCCTCGGGTATCGCCCACGAGATTCGCAATCCACTTAACTACATCAGCCTGGCGATCGATCACCTCAAGGCCGAGATGTTGCCAGTCTGCGGCGATAAATGTGCTGAATTGACGGAATTAACCCACAAAATCAAGGAGGAGGTGCGGCGGGCCAATTTCATGGTGCTCAACTTCATGAACTATGGCAGGCCACTTAAGCTGCGATTGGCATTGGTCCCTTATGCTGAAATTCTGGCCAAGGTGTTGCCGCTGCTGAATGAACGGATGGCAGAACAGTCTATCCGCATTGAGCAGGACATAGATCCGCAGCTTCCGCCTCTCTGGGTCGATCAGGAGTTGCTGCGCAACTGCATTCTCAACTTTATCAATAATGCCGCCCAGGCCATGAACGATGGTGGGGTGATACGCCTGGGGGCCGCCCTGGACGACAGTGGAGAACGGGTGCTCCTGACTTTTGCTGACCAGGGCAGCGGCATCCTGCAAGAGGATATTACCAAGATTTTTCAGCCGTATTTTACGACTAAGGACGTCGGCATCGGTCTGGGCCTGGCCATTACCGAACGTATCATCAAAGAACATGGCGGCGAGATTCTTGTCGAGAGCAGCCACGGCCAGGGCACCACATTCACGGCTGTGCTGCCGCTTCAGCAGAAACAACAGGAGGCAACCTCGTGGCAAACATGAAAGGCAGAATACTTGTTGTTGACGATGAAAAACTTCAGCGGGAAATCATCAACCTGACTCTGAAAAAAGAAGGGCATGAGCTTACTGAAGCAGCCAGTGTCCGCGAGGCGCTGGCGTTACTGGACAAACGTGAGTTCGACCTGATACTGACCGACCTTATGATGCAGGGACAGACCGGGATGGAGCTGCTGGAGCTGGTTCAGAAGGTAGATTCAGAGCAGTGTGTCGTCATGATGACCGCTCACGGTTCCATCAAAACAGCTGTCGAGGCCATCCAGAAGGGCGCCTTCAATTACCTCGAGAAACCGATCGAAGGCGATCAGCTGATTCTGGCAGTCAGCAAGGCCCTGGAGCACATCGGCCTGGTTCGGGAAAACCGCGTCCTGCGTAAGCGCCTGGAAGCGGTCCAGTCCATTCCCTATATCCACGGCGAACATCCCAAGATGAAGGAGGTGTTCCGGATCATCTCCAAGATAGCCGCATCCAGCTCCAGTGTGCTGATCGTAGGCGAGTCCGGAACCGGCAAGGAGCTTGTGGCCAGGGCTATACACGATGGCAGCCATCGTAAGGACAAGCCTTTCATGGCCATCAACTGCGCCGCCATTCCCGAGACACTGATCGAGAGTGAACTGTTTGGCCACGAGAAAGGCAGCTTCACCGGGGCCAATGCCCGCGAGATAGGCATCTTCGAAGCAGCCAACGGCGGAACCGTATTTCTGGATGAGATCGGCGAAATGAACGTTGCCATGCAGGCCAAGCTGCTGCGTGCGATCCAGGAAAAGGAGATCCGGCGGGTAGGCGGCAAGCTGAACATCCCCCTTGACCTGCGCATTCTGGCGGCAACCAATCGGGAACTGGAGCAGGAAATCAAACGGGGGGCGTTCCGGGAAGACCTGTTCTATCGCCTGAACGTGATCAGGATAAACCTGCCGCCACTGCGTGAGCGGGGCAGCGACCTTAAAACTCTGGCGGAATATTTCGTAAAAAAATACAGCGAGATCTCCGGCATCGAGGTTGAGGGAATATCCAAACCCGCCTTGCGGTTGATCATGAATTACGGCTGGCCGGGCAATGTACGCCAGTTGGAATCGGTAATGGAGCGCTCGGTATTGATGGCGGAAAGCAATATCATCCAGCCCGAAGACCTGCCGGCCGAAATCAGCTCCACGACAAGCCTGACCGGTGGTATCAACATTGAGCTACCGCCGGACGGTATTGATTTTGAGGAACTGGAAAAGGGATTGATCATCAAGGCCATGGAGCGTGCCGACGGGGTGATCGGAAAAGCGGCTCCGCTGTTGGGCATGAGCTACAAGACACTGCAGTATCGTCTGGAGAAATTTGAGGTCGAACGCTCTGAAAAACGTTCCAAGTCGTCCTGAAGCGGCACGGGGTCCTGATCGGGAGAGAGGGACTACGTGACCGTCAGCTGGTAGCCTCGCCCTTCCAGATAACCGACGATCTCCTTGATGTGCTCATAGCCGCGTGTTTCCAGCTCCAGGGAAACATCCGTCCTGCCGATGGGAAGTGATTTAGAACGTCGGTCATGGGTGATGTGGAAAATATTGGCCCGTGTTGCAGCGATATCCTCGGTCAATTTGGCCAGGGCACCCGGATGGTCATCCAGTTCGATCGTCAGTTTCAGGTAGCGCCCTCCGGCAATAAGACCCCGCTCGACCACCTGCGAAATCGTTTTTACATCTATATTTCCACCTGAGAGCAGGCACACGGTTTTTCCCGTCAAATCAGGAATTCGCTGGTTCAGCACCGCCGCCAGCGTCACCGCCCCGGCCCCCTCGACCAGCATCTTGGTCTTTTCAAGCAGTGAAACTATTGCCAGGGCGATATCCTCCTCTTCAACCTGCACGATCTCATCAACACAGGAGCAGATGACCGGAACCGTTCGTGTACCGGGACGCTTCACGGCAATACCGTCGGCCAATGTCACGCTGACCGGCCGTTCTGTCGGCTTTCCGGCTGCAAAGGATGCCGACATGGAAGGCGCGGCTATTGATTCAACACCGATAATGCGGACATGCGGAGCGGTTTCTCGTACTGCCGCCGCCATGCCGGCAATCAGGCCTCCACCGCCGACCGGGATGATCAGGTTTTGCACATCAGGCAGTTCTTCCAGGATTTCCAAGGCAATCGTCCCCTGCCCCGCCATGACCAGTTCATCGTCGAAAGGGTGCACAAAGAGTGCCCCGCTGGCCCTCTGCTCAGCCAAAGCAGCCTCGCAGGCTTCGTCAAAGTTCCTCCCGACCAGCACCACCTCAGCCCCGTAGTCGCGGGTTGCCTGGACCTTTTGCGGCGGGGTGATCTCCGGCATGAAGACCGTGGCGCTGACTCCCAGAAGATCAGCCGAAAATGCAACGCCTTGGGCATGGTTGCCTGCCGAGGCAGTAATGACTCCGTTCTTGAGGGCCTCCCGGGACTGGGCGGTCATGAAGTTAAGTGCGCCTCGTATCTTGAACGAACCGGTGCGCTGCAGGTTCTCGCATTTGAAATGCAGAGCGACCCCCAGCTTTTCTGTGTAGTAATGGGAATAGATCAGTTCCGTGCGGCGGACACGTTTCCTGAGTCTGTCGTAGGCTTCGTTGATGAGGTCGTTGAGGTTCATCGGCAGCGGTTCTCCCGTGTCATCTGCGGATATAGTATCAGAGCCGCAGGGTCCGGTCAAATGACTTGAAAAGCGGTTTGTCTCTTGGCAACAGTGGTGTTTGCTGATACATTTATGTCATCTCATCCGCAGGAGGCTTCATGGAAGCGATTCACCATCCACTTATCATTCTCGGCGCAGGACCGGCCGGTTATACCGCCGCCATCTATGCAGCGCGGGCCAACCTCAACCCGGTCATCATCACCGGTCTCCAACCGGGAGGCCAGTTGATGACCACTACCGAGGTGGATAACTGGCCGGGGGACCATGAAGGTGTGCAGGGCCCGGAACTGATGGAGCGTATGCGGCTCCATGCCGAGCGATTCAACACGCTGATGATCTATGACGCCATCAAGAAGGCTGATCTGCGGCAACACCCCTTTGTGCTCGAGGGTGATTCCGCCCGTTATACCTGTGACGCACTGATCATTGCCACCGGTGCCTCGGCAAGGTACCTGGGGCTTCCATCGGAGGAGGCCTTCAAAGGCAGGGGCGTCTCGGCTTGTGCAACCTGCGACGGCTTCTTCTATCGCGGAAAGGATGTAGCGGTTATCGGCGGCGGCAGCACAGCCGTTGAAGAGGCGCTCTACCTTGCCAACATCGCCAGGCATGTCACCATTGTGCACCGTCGGGAAGAGTTCCGTGCTGAGAAAGTCCTTGCTGACCGGCTGATTGAGAAGACCAAAGGCGGCAATATTACCATCGAGTGGAATCATGTGCTGGACGAAGTGCTTGGTGATGCCGGCGGTGTCACCGGCATGCGTATCCGCCATCGCAGCGGCTCCACCAAAGAAATCCTGCTGCATGGTGTGTTCATAGCTATCGGCCATTCCCCCAACACCGGCATCTTCGAGGGACAGCTGGACATGGTCGACGGCTATATCCGCACAAAATGCGGAGGGCTCGAAGGCAACCTGACGGCCACCAGCATCAAGGGGGTCTTCGCTGCCGGCGATGTGCAGGATTTTACCTACCGCCAGGCCATCACCTCAGCCGGAACCGGCTGCATGGCGGCCAAGGATGCCGAGCGCTATCTGGATACATTACCGAAGTAGTACGTCTGAAATTATCACACGCCGCCTGCTGTCAATGGCCGGGAGAAACGTTATGGCAGATGCCGTTGACGAACTTGACAAACTCCTTGCGGATGTCCGCAAGACCATCTCTGACAATAGGCAGTTTCTTGAGAAACTCGTGGATGAGGCAGTTGAGGATGATCCGGAAGATGAAACGGAAGCAATGACTGCTGAAGAGGATTTCGAAGAATTGTAGCTCGTTGTTAACAGCGGGCAGAAGGAATACAGCCCCCGGAGAGTTCTCCGGGGGCTGTGTGTTTAATTAGTGTTTCTTTGGTCCCTGCTTCCCCTCTCCGGGGACATCATGCCCGGCGGCCAGGTGGCAGTCGCTACAGTTGGTCTTGTAGAGTTCATCTCCGATATCAACCGGATGGACGAAATCTGTCACACGCTTCCCGGCCGGGATGTTCTCCTGAGTCTGGTCGAGAACATCGTGACAGATCTTGCAGTCCTTGGAGATGATCCTGCCATCGGCAGTCTTGTGCTTGTTGTCGTGGCAACGGAAACAGCCAGGGGTGTAGAAGTGGCCTATATAGTTAGGATATGTGCTCCACTTGACTTTCATCTTCGGGAAATAGTTTCTCGAGTAAATATCCTGCACACGCTCCACGGCCTGATTAATAGCCGCACCCTTCTCCTGAGCGACTTTGGGATAGTTTTTGGCATAATATGCCGGAAGCTCTTTGGCAATAGAGGCGTGGGCCTCTTCCTTGGACTTGTATGGCCGTTCCAGTATCTCGACAGCCACTTTCTTGACGAACGGCAGTGAACGATCAATATGGTTTGAAACGAAATTCAGGTCCATCTCCTCATCAGGAGAGTGGTAGATGTGAGTCGGGCGGTTATGGCAATCGGTGCAGTCCATCAAGCGCTTGTTCCCTTTTGCAATCTCGTCCTTGGTGAGCGGGTTCTCTATATTCGAATACTCGGTGATTTTGCCGTCCTTGTCCTTGACTGCCACATAGGGAATATCGAGCCGCTTCTTGTCACGGGCAATAAAGGTGACCTCTTTGCCGATATGCCAGTGGATACCGCTGTCTGTTGGTGCCTTGGGATTGCCACCGATATGGATCAGCAGGTCAATCTTACGAGGAGAATTCTCCTCATTCGGTGCGTAGTGATAGAATATTTTCTGTCGCCCGACGTAGAATTTCTCCGGCCAGTGGCAATGCTCACAGGTTTCCCGTGCCGGGCGGAGGTTTTCAATCGGGGTTTCTATGGTTTCCGGGTAGGTGTGGAACGCAACAGCATACAGCTGGCGCAGACCAGAGATCTTGGCTTTCACATACCAGGCCGCACCAGGGCCAACATGGCACTCTACGCATTTCACCTTGGCGTGCGGTGAATTACTCCAGGCAGTGTGTTCCGGTTCCATGACCACATGGCAGACCTCGCCGCAAAACACGGTCGATTCGGTGAACTCGAAACCCTTGATGGAGGCAATCGCCACGATAACAACGAAAATCACGCTGGCCATGATGAAAAAGATGAACAAATGGCGCTTGGCAGGGTCATTCAGGTCAAGGCGGGGGAACTGCGGGATTTCCTCTTCAAGTGACACCATCCCCTCGATAGCTGCTTTTCGCCTCTCATTGCGGACTCGCCATGCCCCGAACGGTACCAGCAGCAAGCCGAAGATCAGCATGCCGGGGAACATGAAATAGGTCATGAGCCCCAGATAGGCGTGCTCCTTGCCGGTAATCGTCTCGAATGCAAAGAAGACTACGATGAGGCTGGCGGCAGTTACCGCCAAAAGCATCCCGATAAGACTGATAAGGTTCCAAGCATATCCTGCTGATTTGCGTATGGCCATTGAACATCTCCTTAAGTGCGGTATATATGTAGTGTATCTGAGATATGAACTGATGTTGCGGTCTGAAAGAGTATCTATTTACCTTTCATCAGCATGATTTGTCAAAGTTTTTTTGTTAACAGCGGATATCGGGAACACATCGGGTGGTTATTTTTTTAGGATCCGGTATTTTTGGAAAACATTATTGACAAATTAAGTCAACACCTTTAAATATTAAACACCGTTTTACATTTCAGAACATATAAGGCGCATGGGGTAATCTCCTCTGCACGAACCAAATCCAGGAGGTGCGTAACTTGAAAAACCATGTCTGGCGACCACTGTTCATTGTTCTGGCGATAGTCGCGGGAATCCTGATCACGAGAACTTTGTTAGTACCTGATGATTTCGGCATCGGCGAGAGGGGTTATATGTATGGCTGGCATCGTAAGTCAAACGAGGCCGAGTGGAAAAAATACCCGGTAAAATACAAAACCGCCACGGTCTGTATTGAATGTCATAAGGACAAGTATGACGACATCAAGGATTCTCCCCACGGCTCCATCAGCTGTGAAAACTGCCATGGCCCCAATTATGACCACCCCAAAGACCCTCTGGGGCTGAACATTGACCGCAGTCGCGGGCTCTGCATTCGCTGCCATGCCTATCTCCCCTACAGGGACAGCGCCCGGGCAAAGATTCCCGGCATTGACCCGGTGAAACATTACCCCCAGGCGGAGTGCATCATGTGCCACTATCCACACGATCCGACCAAGTCAAATCCGAAACATCGGAACCCGGAGGTGAAGTCATGATGAACCGCCGAGAATTCTGCAAAAAGACAATGATCGTGGCTGGCGGTCTCATCATCCCGCTCAGTGCCCTGGAGGTATTCAACCCCAGAAGACTGTATGCTGAAAAAAATGACAAGGGCAAGGTGCGCTGGGTCTTTCTGGTGGACGTTCACAAATGCGTCGGCTGCGGCTTCTGTGTCAAGGCCTGTAAGATAGAGAACGATGTCACCTGGGATGCAAATGTCACCCGGACCTGGGTGGAACGATACGTGATCACCAGGGATGGACAGACGCTGATTGATTCACCCAAGGGGGCCCGGGACGGATTTACCTCCCAGAAGATTGACCAGGCCCACGCAGGCCTCAAGGATGTCAAGCCGGAGGATATCGCCAAAGGGTTCTTTGTCCCCAAACTCTGCAACCATTGCGACAACCCCCCCTGCGTTCAGGTTTGCCCGGTTGGAGCAACCTACCAGACCCAGGACGGGGTCGTACTGGTGGACCGCACCTGGTGCATCGGCTGCGGTTACTGCGTCATGGGCTGCCCCTATGGTGTCCGTTATTTCCACCCGCAACTGCATGTTGCCGAGAAATGCACCCTCTGCTATCACCGCCTGTCCCAGGGGATGAAGACCGCCTGCGTGGACGCCTGCCCCTTTGGCGCTCGCAGGGTGGGCAACATCAGGGATCCCGAGGATCCGGTAACCAAGATCATCACGACTGAACAGGTTAATGTCTTGAAGGAAGAATTCGGCACCAAGCCGCAGGTATTCTATCTGGGATCCTCAATGGAGGTAAAATAGCCATGGTACACGGTGAAGCCTGGACTCTTAAGGAATTTTTTGTCTATCCCAACGAATACATCTACTGGTCGATCCAGATCGTCATGTACCCCTTCATGACCGGACTTGTGGCAGGGGCCTTTGTGCTGTCGTCCCTCTATCACGTCTTTGGCGTCAAGCAGCTTAAGGACATCGCCCGGTTTTCGCTGGTCTTTTCACTGGCACTGCTCCCGGTCGCCATGATGCCGCTCATGCTGCATCTGCAGCAGCCGCAGAGGGGTATTTATGTCATGATGACCCCACACTTCACCTCAGCCATCGCCGCATTTGGTATCGTCTTCACAACCTACGGCCTGATCGTTGCCTCGGAGATCTGGTTTGTGTATCGCCAGTTCATCGTGGAGACGGTTCTGGAGCTGCGGGCAAAACAGCAGAAAACTGCTGTCGAGTCAGCCCGGCTCTTCCTGTATTCGCTGCTCTCCATGGGTGCCATGGACCTCAGCCCGGAAGCTCTTCACAAGGATGAACGGGCTGTGGGGATCCTGGCCGGCATCGGCATCCCGGTGGCCTGCTTCCTCCACGGCTACGCCGGCTTCATCTTCGGGTCGGTCAAGGCCAATGCCCTCTGGATGACGCCGCTCATGCCGGTCATATTTATCTGCTCGGCAGTCGTTTCGGGAATCGCACTCTGTATTGTCACCTACATCATCACCATGGAGATCCGCAAACTGATTTTCGCCCGAAAAAGGAGAAACAATCCGCGGCTTCCTTCGACAGAAGAACTCAAAAGTGCAGAGATTCAAGTCGTGACCATGACGGCCAAATATCTTGTCATGTTTCTTGTCCTTGCTATTACCCTGGAATTGCTGGATCTGATCTTCCGCACCTACACGGCAGTCAAATCGTGGGACATCCTGCGCAGCGTCATCTACGAAAGGGACTTTTTCAAGATTTTCATTCTCCAGTACGGCCTGGGGAACGTGGTCCCGTTCATAATTTTCCTGAGACCCGGGCTGACTATTCGGCGGGCGCTCGTCGGCACGTTGCTGGTTCTTATGGGCGTATTCATGATGCGCTGGAACGTCGTTATCGGGGGCCAGGCCTTCTCGGCCTCCTTCTCCGGGTTCATGGAGTATCAACTCCCCATCTGGCCGAGCACCCTGGAACTGTTCAAAGAGGGATTATTCGGGGCACTTTCGGTCATCATCACACCTTTTGTGCTTTTCTTCCTGGTCACCAGGATTCTGCCGGTGTTCGGAATAAAGGATTCGCATTGATGCACGGAGTCGCACACCGTCTCACCTGCTGAGTACTAACGATCCGGATGCAACCTATGTATCGCTGATGCCTGTCTAAGAGGGGGGTCGCGGAAGATGTCACCACCAGATGAGCCGCTGGATACAAGGGAAAAGGAGCTTGAGAACCGCATCCAGATGCTAGAAAAGCACCTGGAGCGGTTGTCGGCTCACATAAGCGATGATGGCGTTGCCCCGGCCGCATCGACTCCGGCCTCCAGACCGGCGGCGCAAAAAGTTCAGGACCATTCAGCCGAGGAGATGCCGGAACTTTCGGAGGAGGTACTGGGCTGGGCCAGCCGGAATTCGGTTCTGCCCCGCCTCGCCGCGGTCTGCTTCCTCATGGTGATCGCGCTTATCCTGCGGACCGTTACCGACAGCGGTCTTGTCAACAAGCTGCTCGGGTCAGGCCTCGGCATGGGGTACGCGGCAGCCCTGATGATCTTCGCATGGTACAAGTACACAGCGGAGAGCCCCCTAGCCCCGGTTTTTGCTGCCTGCGGCGTCGTGCTCATGTCGTCTGTCGTGGTGGAAACCCATATGCACTTCAAGTCTCTGCCTCTTGTGCCGGCCTACCTCACGCTCATGGTGACCGGATTCGGCATGGCACTCATGAGCCGACGCTTCAATGCCTTCGTCCCCATTTCGGTCGGGGTCCTCGGCATGTGCTTCGCCGGGGCGGCGATCGACTATCCCCACCCCTTCTTCCCCTACCTCGCACTGGTACTCTATACCGCCAATGTACTGGGCTACTTTGCGGCACAGCTGAAGCGCTGCTCATGGCTGCGCTGGTCGGTACTTTTTGTAACCATGGTCATGATCCAGCTCTGGGGAATCAGACTGGGAGTGATGCTGCGCAAGGGAGAGGCGATTCCACCCGAGTTGGCCCCTGCCTGGTTCCTGCCGGTGCTGGCGATTTTTTTCGTGACCTTTTTATTACTGTCTCTGCTCGGCATCGTTAAATCAGGCGGGCAAAAAATTTCCCGATTCGACTTCAGTCTCCCGACCCTTAACGTAATCTGGGCCTTTGCCTTGGCCCGCCATGTGACAGCAGCCTGGCAGATGAACGTGAACCTGCTTGGCGTTATCGGCCTGCTTGGTGCCGCAGGACTCTTTGGCATGACCTTCTGGTGTGCCCGGCGCAACGTCGATGGGGCGCCCGGCACCAACACCTATGCGTTTGCCGGGAGCACCATGCTGGCGCTGGCCCTGCCGGTTGCAACCGGTACGTTTGTAATGTCGCTTCCGGCGATCTCACTGGTGGCCATAACCATGGCGATTGTCTCCCGTGTCTGGGAGAATGGCGGCGTACGGGGCACCACCTACCTGATGAACATTTACGCCTGCGTGGCGCTTGTGTTTGTACTGCGCGGTGAGGGGCCGGGGGCGACAGATCCTGTCAACATGCTTCCCGCCGGCCTTCTGGCCGTCATCGCACTCTACCATTACCAATGGTGCCGCCGGTGGCCGGTTCCTGCCGATTCTGCACTCTTTGACGCCTTTGACCGCAACGACCGGAGTGCCGTCCTGCTCTTGCTGGGAGGATTGGCGAGCGGCTTCTTCATGCTCAGAATAGGAATCTTCCAGGCGCTGCAGTTCGTTCAGGAAGCGGTCCAGCGGGATGCCTTCCGCGGCGGACAGTCGGTTCTCATCAACACAGCGGCCATTGCCCTGATCCTGCTGGCATATCTCCGTCAGAACAAGGAGATTCGAAACGTAGCCATTCTTGTCACCGTTATCGGAGCGATCAAGGTGTTTCTTTACGACCTGCTCGGCACACACGGTCTGCCGCTCGTGTTCAGTGTTTTTTCATTCGGCGTGGCAGCTGCCGTGGAGTCCCTTGCCTTGAGCAAATGGCAGAAACCGCCTGCCGGGCAGGCCCATGAGGAAGCCGCCCAGACATAAATGAAGCGGGCACGCACGAAACAATGCCCTGCCAAGCAGGCCCCTGGGTAGAGTTGCCATGACCCGCACAGGGCGGTCCCTGACGGAACTACCTGACACAGAGCATCATCCACCCGTTCCATCACCATCCCTCCTGCAGAGCCCTTCCGCCAAGCGCCCCGGCATCATGGAGATCTGTCGCTGTTTTAGCCCGCTTTATGCCAATTTCGAATCAAGGATGATATCAAGGCGGAGAGGATTGAGGCGACGAGGCGTACTCGCACGTACGTTGAGGAGCCTGCCCTGACAAGTCAGAATAGTTCGTTCACGAATGTTTCACATTCTAACTCACTAAGACGAACCAACGAAGATAGCGCCTTGATTAGGATTGGAATTACTGGTTAGCTGATACGCGTATCGTCAGAACCCCGAAAAGAGCCCAGTCACGTATCACGACATCACATCACAGGGTTTTCCCGGGCATCCCGCCCGTCAGGATTAAGATAAAAAAAGGGGGGCCGGTAAGCCCCCCTTTTCCAACTCATTCAATGATGCCGATCAGTGTCCGCCGCCTCCCATGAAGGCCAGAATCATCAGCAGCAGCAGGCCGATTCCAATAGCCAGAGCCGTAAAGCCAAATCCCTTGACCAGGAAGTCATAGACGACGCCGCTGGTCTTCTTGCAGGCAAACTGTTCGGTGATGCCCTGTTCCTCATAGCGCTTCCACTGGTCTCCACGTTCCTCGAGCATCTCTTCCTTGGCAATCTGGCCATTGAAGATGACAAAGTCCATCGGGAACTTCTCCGGACGTCCGTGGGTGTTGAAGAAGTGAACCGTGAAGATGAAGCCCGTGGCAAGGAGTGCCTCGTCAGAGTGGACGATGGTGGCTACGTTAAAGGCCCACCCGGGAAGGAACATACCGAAGAACTCGGGGAACCAGAGCATCAGACCTGATCCGCCGATGGCGAACATACCCCAGAAGACCGCGACAAAGTCGAATTTTTCCCAGTAGGTCCAGCGCTCGAAGGTCGGTTTGGGCCCTTTGAAGAAAAACCACCTGACCATGAAGTAGACATCCTTGATATCGCGCAGATTGAAGCAGAGCGAATCCGGTCCGAACAGCCGCTGGAGCGGGTTGCCCTTGATATCCTTCCTGATGAAGAGGAAGTTGAAGCTCATGTACAGGGCCGAGCCGAAATAGACAAATGTGATAACAGCACCAACGCGATGCAGCAGTGCTGCATTTGCAGCGCCGCCGTACATTTTCATCATTGCGAGGGCCCAGGCCTGGGTGTTGAACTTGAGCGGCAGGCCGGTCAGGGACAGCAGCAGGAAGCTGGTGATGACCAGGATGTGCAGGAAGATGTGGACCCGGTTGAAGCGGCGGTACTGCTTATGGGCATCGGGAATAACATGGATATGCGTCCCGGCTTTAGTTTCATGTACGTGATGATCCGAGCCTGAAGCCAGCTTTTCAGCCTTCTCGCGATTTTCAACGAATCCGCGGAACATCCAGAGTAATGTATGCACCCAGAAAACGGCAAAGGTGGACAGCAACAGGCCGGTCATGGCAATGAAGGTATAAAACAGGATCGGGTACTTGTGGCGATCGGTCATCTCGCCATGTGAATAGAACTTGGCAAAGAGCGGCGTTGCCCTGGGATGGCACTGGGCACACTGCTTGACCAGATTAGCAGGGCTAATGCTGGATTGCGGATCTGATTTCGGCAATACCGAGTGGGCGGTATGGCAATCCGCACAACCGGCCACTTTATCGGGGAAACCGAGGCGGTAGTTCTTTCCGTGGTAACTCTCCATGTACGATTTGACCGCCACATTGGTGACCTTGTTCTTGGCCATGAGCTTCTGGTCACTGTGACACTTCATACAGACTTTTGTGTGGAATTCACGACCTTTATGATCCGTTGCACCGGCCAGCTTATCGATGGCATGCAGATTATGACAGTCATGGCAGGCGGCTGAATCCATGTTGCCGGCGGCAACAGCCTTGCCATGGACCGACTTCTGATAGACCGCTTCCTGGTCATGGCATTGGATGCACTTTGCAACTGCGATGCGTTTGTCATTTTTCCAGTAATTATGGGTATGTATGTCCGTGTGGCACTGGGCGCAGGTCACACCCTTTTCGGCATGTACACTGGCATAATGCTCGGAATTCTGCTTTTTGTGGCAACGCTCGCACTGTACCTTCTGGACCTTGATCTCTTTTCTCATGTGCTTGGCGAGATCGGTAATGTCCACGTGGCAGCTTGTGCAGGCGTTCTTTCCGTGCACAGACGCGGCAAAATCATGGACTGAGAACTTGGTGCTGTGGCAACCCAGGCAGGTTGCCGGGTCAATGGCCATTCCCTGCTCGGCAAGAGCCGGAGCTGCGAAAGCCACTAACAGCATCAGCATCATCAGCCATCGACACATACTCTTGACCATACAATATCCTCCCGAACTCTTCATAAATTTAGTCACACCAAAACGGAGCTACTGTATACATAAAAAATGTGCGGTGCAACAGAAAACTGAACACAGTATACACGGGGAATATAATAATTTTTACGATAATCAATATGTTAGTCATACGATATACTATGGCTATAACCACACTTTATTACCGATGTTTTAATCAATGTGTCAACTAACTGCCATTCTTGACTTTGGCTCCTCTATTTGTTAGCGTCTGAAAACACACAAGAACTTCAGAGGTCATTGACGCTTTCACGTATCTCCCGGAGCATCCTCATGCACAAAAAACTGTTCATTCCCGGACCTGTCGAGGTCCACCCCGATATCCTTGCTGCCATGGCGACCCCGATGATCGGCCACCGCATGAAGGAGTACGCCGAACTGCACGGCAGGGTCACCTCGGGTCTCAAAAAACTGCTCTTCACCGAAGGAAAGGTTTTCCTGGCGACCTCCAGCGCGTTCGGCGTCATGGAGGGGGCAATCCGCAACCTTGTCGGAAAGCGCTGTGTCAATTTCTGCAACGGCGCCTTTTCCGACAAATGGCATGACGTCACCCTGCGCTGCGGCAAACAGGCGGATGCTGTCCGCTTCGACTGGGGAAAACCGGTCACTCCCGAGGCTGTTGAGCAGGCACTGGCCACAGGCAAATACGACTGCATGACCATGATCCATAATGAGACCTCTACCGGGGTCATGTCGCCTTTGACAGAGATTTCCGAAGTGATGAGGAAATTTCCGGATGTCATGTTTATCGTGGACACCGTCTCGTCCATGAGCGCCTTGAAGGTACCGGTTGATGAACTGGGGATCGACAGCTGCATTTTTGGTGTACAGAAAGCCTTCGCCCTGCCTCCGGGACTGGCGGTCTTCACCGCCAGTGAAAAGGCGTTGCGACGGGCTGCCGGCATGGAGGGACGCGGCTATTACTTTGATTTTGTCGAGTTTGCCGCCAATGACGCCAAAGACAACACCCCCTCCACCCCCTGCATCTCGCTGATCTATGCCATGGACCGTCAACTGGAACGCATCTTTGCTGAGGGGCTGGAGGCGCGCTGGGCCAGGCACGCCGACCTGGCTGATTATGTACGGGACTGGGTTACCAGCCGCGGTTTCGAGCTTTTTCCGGAAGCCCGCTACTGTTCACAGACTCTGACCTGCAGCCGTAACGTTCGCAAAATTGATCTGGCAGCCCTGAAGAAGAGACTCGGGGAAGTCGGCTTTGCATTTGATGACGGCTATGGCAAGATCAAGGGGCAGACCTTCCGAATAGCCCATATGGGAGACATGGGCAGAGCTGACCTTGACGAGCTGTTTAACGCGATTACAACCATCATGCCCGAGTTGGCATAGATATCACGCAGCAGAATATATGGAGGTAGTACCATGAAGTGCCCGAATTGCGGCGACAGAACAGCAGTGGATCTGGATACTCATTCCGGCGGGTTTACGGCCGAGGAGTCACCGGTTAAAGAATGCGGGGCCTGCGGACTGGTGTGGCGGGTCAAGGTAGAAAACGGAGAGACCAAGGTAGATATCATCAAAAAGGCAGACACCGCAAAGTAGAGACGCAGCATCGTGCGTCTCTACTTTGCGGCAGGCTATTCCTTCTCAAAGACATCCTTGCCTGCGCCGCACAACGGGCAGGCCCAATCGTCCGGTAGCGATTCAAACGGTGTGCCGGCCGGAATTCCTTTGTCCGGGTCGCCTGTAGCGGGGTCGTAGACATACTGACAGATGGTACAGATCCAACGTTCCATGATGTTGCTCCTTTTCCTTTTAGTAAGTTAGAAGCCATCTTCTGCGTTTTCCGGAAGAAAGTGACTTCTTAACGCACGTATCCTGTTTATCAGGATAAATTTATTCCCAGCTGATACATTGGACCGGACAGCCATCTATCGCCTGCTGGATGTCCTTTTCCGGGGCCCCTGAAGGATCATAGCATTCTGACTTGCCGGTACCGTTGAAACGGAAGACTCCGGGGCAGGTAGATATGCAGAGACCGCAACTGATGCAGTTTTCCTGGTCTACAACAGGTTTTTTGTTCATACTGGCCTCCTTACTGACGGTGGCTTATTGTACCAGCTTCAGAAAAGATGTCAATCACGTGGGGAAGTCTATGATTTTTGAATCGCTGGAAGTCGGGCCGCTGGGGGTCAACTGCTTCATCCTGGGTTGCGAAAACTCGCAAGAAGGAGTTGTGATCGATCCTGGCGGAGATGTTGACCGTATAGCCGAAATCGTCCAGAGGCACGGCCTGAAAATCCGTTACATCATCAATACACACGGCCATTTTGACCATGTGGGAGGTAACCTTCAGGCTGTGAAGGCGTTTGGAGCTCCGCTTCTGATCCACGAGAGTGATGCCGCCATGCTTGGCCGGGCGGCCGAAGTGGCACACATGTACGGCATGCAGGGCGAAAACTCTCCTGCGCCTGATAGTTTCCTTGTCGATGGCATGGATATCGTATTCGGAGACCACCGCATGAAAGTCCTCAGCACACCCGGCCATACCCAGGGCGGTTGCTGCCTCTATCTTGAAGACGAAAAGAAAGTCATCACCGGCGACACGCTCTTTGCAGACTCCATCGGTCGCACCGACCTGCCCGGAGGATCTCACCAGCAGTTGCTTGCTTCGATCAAGACCAAGCTGTTCAGCCTTCCGGATGAGGTGTCTGCCTATCCGGGACATGGCCCGAAAACCACCATCGGCCATGAAAAACGCAACAATCCGTATTTTTAGTGCAGGTGAACTGGCTCTGCGTTGGCGTAGAAACAATGATGTTCGGCACGTACCCGTGTAACCAGGACAGGAATCTGAACGTATGCTTAAGGGAAAACAAATCGTACTGGGTGTCACCGGCGGCATAGCCGCCTACAAGGCCGTCGAACTTCTCCGCCTGCTGACCAAGGCCGGTGCCGATGTGCATGTTATCATGACCCGCGCGGCCCAGGAGTTCATCGCCCCGCTCACCTTTCAGACCCTCTCCGCCAACCCGGTTCACACCGAACTCTTCAACCTGATCGCAGAACGCGAGATCGGTCACATCGCCCTGGCCGACCGGGCCGACCTGTGTATCATCGCCCCGGCTACAGCCAATGTGATCGGCAAGATCGCTGCCGGCATCGCTGATGATATGCTCACCACCACAATCATGGCCACCAAGGCGCCCGTACTGATCGCGCCGGCCATGAATGTCAACATGTACACGAACCCCATCTATCGCAACAATGAAGAGACATTGATGGATTGCGGCTACCTGTTTGTAGCTCCGGCAACAGGTACGCTGGCCTGCGGCTGGGAAGGCGAAGGGAAACTTGCGTCCCCCGAATCGATCTTTGAGGCCGCAGTGGCAGCCATCTCGCCCACGGATCTCAGGGGACAGACCATCATGATCACCGCCGGCCCGACCCGCGAAGAACTCGACCCGGTACGTTTCATCAGCAACCACTCATCGGGCAGAATGGGCTATGCGCTGGCAAAGAACGCGCAGCGACGCGGGGCCCGGGTGGTCCTGATCAGCGGGCCCGTAAACCTTCCGGCCCCGTTCGGCGTCGAACTGGTCGGGGTGGAAAGCGCGAAAGAGATGCAGGCCGAAGTCATGGCGCGGATTGGCGGGTGCACGGCAGTCATCAAAGCTGCAGCAGTGGCGGATTATCGCCCCAGGGTGCGCAGCGGGGAAAAGATCAAGAAGAAGGATGCGGAACTGTCACTGGAACTCGTCAAGACGCCGGATATTCTGGCAGAACTGGGCCGGCTGGAGAAGCGCCCCCTGCTGGTGGGATTTGCGGCCGAGACCGGCAACCTCAATGAATTTGCAGCCAGGAAACTGAAAGAAAAAAATGTGGACTTTATCGTAGCCAATGACATCAGCCAGCCGGATGCCGGTTTCAATGTAGAAACCAACCGGGCCCGACTGCTGTTCCGGGACGGAAGGTGCCTGGAGTATCCCCTGATGAGTAAGGATGCGCTGGCTGCAGTGATTCTGGATCACGTTGCAACTGAACTGGCAGCCAAATAACTGCCCCCGCTCACCCGCTGAAGACCTCATCCAGCAATTCCGGCTGGTAAAGGGACTGGCGCAATTTCATTCTCAGACCCTCGACCTGTTCCAACCCCTCTGCCTTTGTCAATCTCCCGTTTTTATACAGCAGACGCAGGTTTTTCCGCACCGCCTCCGCCATGGCCAGCGGGCGCTCACCGGTCGGATCCGCCAGAAGCAGCACTGAATCATGCGGATGCTGTAGAAAACCATACACCGCTTCCTCGGTCAACCTCAGATATTCCTCCCGGTCGCTTTCCGCCAGCACATAGCGTGAGTTGTCCGACAGGGTCTGCATGACCTTCTGCCACTTCTCCAGACGTGACAGCAGCATGATCGAATTGAAGATGCGTTTGTTGGTCCCGAACGAGAAAATCGTATTTGCCAGAACCCGCTGCAAGAGGGCATCATTGGCGCGCTGGTCAGTCCGGCACACCTCCTGCGCCGCCTCCCAGACCTCTTTGGATACAAAGGTCTCAAAGCGCATCTCCCAATAGGCATGCTTCATGGTCACCGTAGCAAAGGAGCGCATGATCTTGTAGGGGACAAAGTAATTGTGGGCAACGACATCTGCCGCCAGGTGGCAGAGGTACCCGTATGAACAGGCCCGCTCGCTGTCTGTGCGGGCGGATTGCAGAACCTTCTGGCCGATCCGCCAGCGATGGCAGTTCAGCATGGTGTGGGTGAATTTCTTGCCAAGCGTGATATCAGCCGAAATGCAGCCGTAGAGAAAGTCGCGCGGGTTTGCAGCCAGCAGGGCTGCCAGTTCCGGGGACAATGCCGACAGGTTATCCAGAACAGACACCCCGAGTTGCAGATGCATGCCGCCTCCCCAGGCCAGAGCCTGAACGGGAAACAGTAGACAAACAATGGAGATGATCACAACGAGTACGGTCATGCTGCCTCTTTCATTTTGACAGAAACGGGAACTTGCTGTTAGAGTCCCTGCTGCAATGGTACTCCAGTTCATACAATGATTCAACAGGAGCAATGAGCAGTGACACCTCTTACCAATCCTGCAGTCATCCGTGCCTCTCTCGGTGCGTATCTGGAAGAGCTCCGCGAAAGCGGGATCGAAGGACTCCCGGTCGATGCTTCGTACGACAATCTGCAACAGGTGCCGCACGGAGCACGAACAAAAGATCTTGAACCGCTCCAGGCGGCATCTGCATTTGAAGGGGTGCCTCATCATGAGACTCTTGAGCAGATCAGGAAAAACCTGGGAGAGTGCAAGCGCTGCAAGCTGAGTGCGACGAGGAAGAACATCGTGTTCGGGGTCGGCAATCCAAAGGCCAGGCTGGTGTTTGTCGGCGAAGGCCCGGGAGCGGATGAGGATGAACAAGGGGAACCCTTCGTAGGGCGGGCCGGCGGGGTACTGAATCGCCTGATAACGGCCATGGGACTGACGCGCGAGGAGGTCTACATCTGCAACATAGTCAAGTGCCGCCCTCCCGGAAACCGTGACCCGGAGCGGGATGAAGTCACGGCCTGTTCACCGTTCCTGCTGCGGCAGCTGCGTTCGATCAATCCCGAGACCATCGTTTCTCTGGGGAAACCGGCCACCCATACACTGTTGGAATGCAATGACCCGATCTCGAAACTGCGCGGCAGGTTCCGCGATTTCCACGGTATCCCGCTCATGCCGACCTATCATCCGTCGTATCTTCTGCGCAGCGGCGGGAATTCGGATTCCTTCTGGGATGTGTGGGAGGATATGACCCAGGTGCTGCAGCTGCTTAAGCTGCCGGTACCGGACAAGAGCAGGAAACCGTAGCGACCCTCAGGGAAGATACCACCTCCGCACCACAAAGACATCGCGCTGTTTCCCGCCGGCCGGCCAATGATTCGCCGGCTGGCGGGTCCGCATGATGTCGGCCAGTCTCTTTCGCAGGGCCGTCATCTGAACGCCGCCGTTACCCGGTTTCCCGCACTCCAGCCTGCTTTCGATGACGGTATCACGATCCAGCACAATCAGCACGTGTCCGTTCCAGACAATCAGGTCCAGCGGTTCCAGTAGCCCGGCGATCTCTTCACGCCTCTTTCCTGCTACCTGCACAGGACGGCCATACGAAACAAGCTGGGAGGTATTGCGGGGCGTCCATCCTCCGGTTGCCTGGTAGAGCAGGCCCGAGCAGTCAAGGCCCGCCAGGGTCAACCGGTCGCGATCTGCAGCCGGCAGCCTGCCTCCGTAAAACAGCCCGACCAGCTCAGCCACACCGCCCTGTATATTCCCACCCCAGACATAGGGACTGCCGATGGAGACCTTCAGAGCGGCAATGATCTCCTCCCGTGAAGGCAGCCTGCGGACACGGGGCGGCGGTCTGTTTCCGCGGAGCTCAACAAGACGGCTGTCGACATAGAGTTTTGTCCCCGTCGGCATGGGATAGTCATCGGACTCCACAAGGAAAACGGCTGCTGCACCATCACGGAGTTCCCCACGAATGCTGAAAGAAGTTCCCGGCAGGGCGATGAACTCAAGCGCTCTCACCTGCCCACAGCTGTCTGTTGTGAGTGTCTTCCCGTCCACCCCTCCGAACACCTGGCTGAACCCGGCTGTATTGAGGACAGGTGCAGCGCTGCGGGCAACTCCGTATGAGGCGGCGTCAGCCGTCACGGAACAATAGCAGGCACACAGCATGAAAAGGAACCTGCGCATCTAGGAGGTTATTCGACGGCCCAGAGCCTGGCGTATCAGCTCTTTCTGGGCAAAGGTAAGGCGCGGGACTGAGAGCAGCTCCCTGATGGTACTCTGGGGAAGACCGGGCAGGAACATGGTGTACCATATTGCAGGAGTACGCGGGTTTTTGAGTATCGCCAGACGGATGTTGGGCCGACCTTTCCAACGACCGCTGCGGGCGACCATCGAGATCGTCTCGGCACTTGAGGTTGATCCGGTTATGAACTGATGTACAGAACCTTCCTTCAGATGCGGATTGTCAAGACAGGCCTCCACCAGCGTCGGCACCCCCTCCCGCAGGAGAGATTCGACGATTGCGGCCGTTCCCCGCCGCGCCAGAGTCATCCTGTTTCCCAGGGGCTGGGTCGGAATACGCTGAATAATAACCCGCTCTGCCGAGAGGCGTTGATCAGGAGTAATGCCCGGGATCAGGCAGATTTTCAACAACTCAAAGATGTTGAGTTGCGGTAGCAGTGTTGAAGCAATATGTGGCGGTGTCTCCGGGTTGACAAGCAGGGCAAATTTTACCGCGTTGCTTTCGATCAGGTGCTTGTTGGCGTAGATCGAGATGAACACTGCCTGGGGCAGACC
Organism: Geobacteraceae bacterium; assembly: GCA_016720395.1. Lineage (GTDB taxonomy): Bacteria > Desulfobacterota > Desulfuromonadia > Geobacterales > Pseudopelobacteraceae > CAIPTY01. The sequence goes on from JADKKR010000004.1 coordinate 104,574, forward strand.
CCTCTGCTTCAGGAGTGGCAGCAGATGATGCTCGTCAAAGGCCGGGTTGCGCACCGCTGCCAGCAGCACCTCGACGGGTTGTCCCTGCAGCATCGGAAACAACTCGTCCCTGCCGGCAGTCAGGGTATGATGCTGGCATTGTGACAGAATTTGAACCGCATCTGCAATTTTTGCAACATCTTCCATGACATCCCTTGACAGGCTCAAACAGGCCTGAGACCGTCATTTAGGCCGTGGCATGATTGTTATATCCGAGTGCTTCTTTTGTTACCATTTCTTATCTGCAAACACCCTGCCATGAAATCTGTCGATGAGACAACCGCATTCTGTTTGTTGCACCGTCGACGGCTTCGTGATAGAGATAGTAAGGTGGTGCTTAAATATGGCGGGAGAGGTAGGGCATCGGTAACCGCTGATACTTGTCCTCCCGGAAAAGGTCCAATCTGTGGCAGCGTCTCCTGCTGATATTGCCTTGCCGGTACATGCAGAGATTACTGACGATGAGTTGACGGAAATCGGCACAATCCTGAGCATGTGGCGCGGCATCAACATGTCTGCCTATAAAGACAAATGCATGAAGCGTCGTGTCGCAATCCGTATGCGCTCCACACGCTGTCATGATGCGGCCGAATACTGCAACCTGCTACGGCAAAGTCCACTGGAACTGGATCTGCTCCAGAAGGCGCTCACCATACATGTCAGCCAGTTTTTCAGAAACCCTTCCATGTTTGATAAATTAAGGGAAGAGGTGCTCCCCGGGATCTTCAGCTCCTGCGTAAAAACCGGCGCAGGAAAGTTGCGCTTCTGGTGCCTGGGTTGTGCCGGCGGCGAAGAACCGTTCAGCCTTGCAATTCTGCTGAAAGAAGATTTCAGCAAGGAGATGCGCAGGGTCCAGACGGTCATTCACGGCACCGACATCGACGCAGAAACCATTCGAACTGCTCAGCAGGGCGAATATGTCGAAGAGCGAATCAAGGGCGTTCCGGCGAGCCTCAAGGATCGATATTTCAGACGGAACGGAGCAGGTTTTAGACTGGTGCCCGAGATCCGCGAGATGGTAACGTTCATGCGGGGCGATATCACCAGGACAAAAGAATACCTGACAAGCGATCTGGTCGTATGCCGTAACACACTGATCTACTTTGCCCGCCCGGATCAGGAGAAAATTCTGCACGGAATTGCAGATATCCTGCCCTCAGGTGGTATACTTGTTCTGGGCAAATCCGAAACCTTGGTGGGCGATGTTCGCCAGCGCTATGAAGCGGTCTGCCCGGTTGAGCGTATTTACCGACGACTATAAGCGAATTTTTCTGTCAGTATCACTTTGCCTGATTGGTTGGAATTGAATGTGGAGGGACGGTATGCGGATTCCCATTGGCTATAAGTTTATCATCGGTTTTATTGTCGTGGTTGCTGCAGTGGCTTTCAGCCCGAAGCTGGTTGAAACACTTGGCTATTCGGCAGAAATGTCCGGCCTTCTGGCCTACGCCGTAGCCCTGACATGCGGCCTCATCCTTGGCTGGCTTTTCTCCAGAGGTTTCACCGCCACTATCGGCAGGCTGGCCGAATCGGCAGAGTCCATCAGTCGCGGCGACCTGACCCGGGACGTTGCCATACGCTCATCGAGCTTTCCTGATGAGACCCATGAGCTGGGTGCCCTCATCAACCTTATGGTGCAGAACCTGCGTGACCTGGTTGGTCATATCAAGAGGACCTCGGGGCAGCTCTCCGAATCAGCCCGGGAAATAAACTCAACTGCGCTGGAGATCAATGCCTCCACCGAAGAGGTGGCCCAGGCAATTGAATCTATCTCACGCGGGGCCGAGACCCAGGCCGAAATGGCGGAGAAAAGCACCCAGATCATTCGCGAGACCGCCATTTCGATCGAGCTGGTCGCCTCCCGGGCTCGCGAAACCGCCAAAGCGGCCCGGGAAACCAGCCTGACTGCCAAGCAGGGGAGTACGCTTGCCATCGACTCCCTGGAACGGATGAAGGACTTCTTTGAGCATCAGGAGATGATTGCCATCCAGTTCTCCGAGTTCAACAGCAAACTGCAAAAGGTGGGTAAAATAGCCGACTTTATCGGAGATGTGGCCCGACAGACCAATCTGCTTGCCTTGAACGCCTCCATAGAGGCAGCACGGGCGGGCGAGTACGGCAAAGGCTTTGCAGTAGTGGCCGAGGAAGTACGCAAACTGGCCGACGGTTCAGCCAAGTCGGCTTCTGACATCAATGAGATGATAGGAAATCTGCGCGAGGAAAGCCGGCAGGTTCAGAACGTCATCATCCAGAGCTCACTCACCATCAAGGAAGGCAAGAAGAACATCGACATCACCGCCAGCGCCTTCCAGGAAATTCTCAAGACCGTGCTGGAAACCGAGCGAAAGGCTTCCAGCATCGCCGACCTGTCCCAGATGCAGCTGGAAGGTTCCGAGAAAATGGTCAAAGCCGTGGACGAAATTGCCAAGGTGGCAGATGACAATGCCGCCGCCACAGAGCAGGTTTCGGCCGCAACGGAACAGTCACTGGCCGCCATGCAGGATATGGCACTGGCTACCAAAGAACTGGCCCAGCTGGCGGAGGAACTCCTGACCGTGGTGGAGCGTTTTCAAGTCGACACAGGAGAACAGCGTCAGAGATGACGGAGGTCGCTCGCAAATATCTGGTTTTTGGACTTTCAGGCCGCCGTTACGCCTTTGATCTTGCTCACGTGGCAGAGGTGGTTGAGCAGGCCGTCACCTGGCCGATCCCGCTCGCCCCCCCCTGCTATAATGGCGCGATGAACTTTCACGGCACCATTGTCGCTGTCATGGATCTGACGATGTTTCTGGGACTTCCCGGTGTAAACGCTGCAGAGAAGGTGATCGTTCTCGACACACGCATTGCAGCTTTGGCCTTCAGCGTGGAGTCTATCATCAGGATCACCCCGCCGGGCCAGGCAGAGCTTTCCGAAATGCCGGGAGTTGAGTCCTTTGCGCTTGGGCAGCTGAATTTGCCGGAAGGTAAGGTCATCCTGCTGGATGCCGCCGCCATAGCAGAACACGCTGCAGAAACCATCAACGCCTGATTGTTAGATTGTCCCGCTGTCGCAGGTTCCCCGCCGGCATCAAATTCATTCTGCCTGTCTTCCCATAGTACCGTCGGTCTGATCCCGCATGAGCCTTGTCGATAAACAGCATTGCAAAATAAATGATGGCTTGGTAGGATTGCATCCAGATGATACGTGAATCTCGACGCATAGCAGCTCTGTTGCTCCTCTTCGTAACCATAACCGGTGTGGTTATGGCATTCGGCGAGAATGTGCTCTGTGCCGGGGAACTGCCCGGTGCCCACGAGAAATCACATAGTTCTCCCCCGCATGACACGGAGCCGATACAAGACAGCACCTGCCCCTACGCACCGTCTCCGGATCACTCCCCAAGCGATCATTTCTGCACAGGCGACTGCGGCTGCCCCTGCCAGGCACCGCTCTCCTCATCAGCTCTGACATTCTCCCATTCCGTTTCATTCACCTATCAGTATCATGCCGAACTTACCCGGTACATCCCCGAAGTCTATCTTTCCCTCTTCGTTCCACCCGATTCAGTCTCCGCCTAAACATCTGTCTCCTGCAATAATTCAATAGTAAAGCATTACGTACGGACAGTGTGCATCCATGTCTGCCGTAGTAAAATCATCTATCTGGAGGTTCCGCCGTGTTACTGACAACACTGGTGCGAGGTTCTGTTCTTTCCCTGTTGCTTTCGGCAGTTACCTGCCTGCCGGCACTGGCCGACCCCGCTCCCCGCAGCATTAATGAAATCGTCGCCCTGGCCCTAAAACACAGTGCTGAGTTGACCGCCCTGGAAAAGGATGCCGCCGCCAGGCAATCAATGGCGTTTCAGGCCGGTACATTCAGCAACCCGGTCCTGGAGCTGCAGGGCTCCACCGGCAGCCTGACCGGCAGTCCTGAAGAGCATACCGCATCCATCGGAATCAACCAGGAACTGCCCCTGTACGGCAAACTGCGCCTGCGGCGCGAAGCGGGACAGCTTGAGGCCGAAGCCCTGCAACGGCAGCGGGATAATGCCGCCCGTTTGCTGAGGGATGAAATTGCCACCCTGGCCCTGGACTACTCACTGGCGACCAAACGTCATGACCTTGCTACTGACCTGGTCAAACTCAACCGCGAACTGGCAGTCATTGCTGAAGAACGTTTCAAGGCCGGCGACATCCCCGAGCTGGATCTCAACCTTGCCAGGGTTGAGCTGATCAGGGCCGAAAGCCGTCTGTTGGAAGCTGGACGTGAGCAAACCCCGCTTCGCTTAAAAATCGCATCGTTGACCGGTCTGAACGAATCCGATATCACACTGTCCGACCCTCTTTCCGCCCCGGGGGCATCACAGTCAACCGCGGAATTGGTAAAACGGGCCCTGGTCTCGCGCCCGGACCTCATTGCCTTGTCACATGAACGGGACAAAGCCGAGACCGAGACCCGCCTGGCTAAAGCCGAAGCTCTTCCCAATCTCACTGCCGGTCTTTTTGCTCAATGGCAGCGGGGCGCAACCGAAGTGGGCGGCATGTCATCAACCAGCAGCGATACACAACTAGGACTGCGGCTGTCCATGCCGATACCGGTTTTTGACCGTAACCGGGGCGGTCAAGCCGCCGCCCGGGCACACCTTGATGCCGCCGACTCACGCAGGCTGGCCTTGGAACGGACTATCTCCGCCGAGGTCGAAGCCGCAGTCTCACGCGTGTCAGCGTCGGAACGCATCCTCACAATGTTTGAACAAGGCATCCTCCCGCAACTTAAAGAGAACCTTAAACTGACTCAGGAAGCCTACCGGATCGGCGAGGTCGGGATTCTTTCGGTTATCGACGAACAGAAGAAATTCTTTGAAGTGAATGACAGTTATTTGTCAGCGCAGCACAGCAAACGTGTGGCAACGGTCAAACTTGAAACAGCAGTGGCAACAGAACTCACCGGAGGTATCAAGTGAATAATAAAGTAATCATTATCGGGCTGATCCTGGCAGTCGCTCTGGGTGGCGGCCTCTACTATCGCTCTGTCCAGACCAAAATCAATGGTGCCGAGCATGCGGAACATAAGGAAGCTGGTCACAAGGATGAAAAGGCTGATGAACATGTTGAACACAAGGAGAAGAAGGAAGCCCATGAAGGACATGATGAGCATGGCGAAGAAGGCGTTATAAAAATGACTGCCGAGGTGCAGAAACAAAATGGTGTGTTTGTTGCTCCCGCAAAAAAACAGCGGCTGGCTGGTGTGATCAACGCAACCGGTAAGGTGGAAGCCAATGCAGACAGGATCGCCCACGTATCGCCCCGCATCTCCGGAAAGATCGTCGCCGTCAGGGCCTCTCTGGGTGACAGCGTCTCCGCCGGGCAGTCTTTGGTTACCCTCGACAGCGTCGAACTGGGTGAGGCGCTCAATCGCTATCACCAGTCAAAGACCAGGCTGGCCCTGGCCCAGTCCAATATGGATCGGATCAAGAGCCTGGTGGAAAAGAAGATTGCAGCCCGCAAAGACATTCTGCTTGCCGAAACCGACTTCAAAACCACCCAGACCGAACTGCACACCGACGAAGAGCGCCTGTCGCTGTATGGAATCTCCCCCGCTGAACGGGAAGGATCATACCAAAAAAGACCGCTCCTGCCGGTCCGTTCACCTATCGGCGGCATTATCACCGAGAAGCACGCCATCGTGGGTGAGCTCTCCGATCCGTCAAAAAGCCTCTACACCGTGGCCGATCTCTCTTCGGTCTGGGTGATGGTCGACATCAACGAAAAGGACCTTTCCAAGGTCCGAAAGGGGCAGAAGGCCACCGTCATCATCGGTGCCTATCCGGATCTTAAATTCCGGGGACGCATCAATCACCTCGCCGATGTAGTGGATCAGGCCACCCGCACGGTCAAGGCCCGGATCGAGGTCGCCAATCCGGGCCGGAAGCTGAAGCCGGAGATGTTTGCCACTGTCGAACTGGCTCTTGCTGCTGATGCGCCGCCGGTGCTGGCAGTTCCCGAAGAGGCCCTGCAGGATCTTAATGGCAAAAAGGTGCTCTTTGTTGCAGAAAGCGATGAAGAGTTCGAACCGCGCCCGGTTGAAACGGGTCGCACGGCAAGCGGTATGGTTGAGATCGTCTCAGGCCTGAAGGAGGGAGAGCGTTATGCCGTCAAGGGGTCGTTCATGCTCAAGGCCGAGCAAAAGAAGGGTGAGCTCGAAGGGCACAACCATTAACACGCAGAACTCACAGGAGATAACAACCGATGCTGGAAAAAATAATCGCGTATTCTCTGAGGCAGAAGGGGATGGTCATCTTTCTCTCCCTTCTGATCATCGCCTTCGGGGCGTATTCCTATCTGAAACTTCCGATTGACGCCTATCCGGATGTAACCAACATCCAGGTTGAAGTAATCAGTCACGCGGACGGGCTGTCCGCTATAGAGATCGAGAGAAATGTAACCTACCCGATTGAGATGGCCATGCGCGGTCTGCCGGACATTGAACAGATGCGCTCGGTCACCAAGTTCGGCCTGTCGATCGTCACCATTGTCTTCAAGGACAATGTGGACATCTATTTTGCACGACAGCTGGTGTTCGAACGTCTGGCCGAAGCGAAGGAGAAGGTTCCCAAAGGGGTTGCTGTGGCCATGGGACCGATCGGCACGGCCATGGGGGAGGTCTACCAGTACACCCTGGAAGGCAACATTCCGGATGATCCTTTACAAAAAATAGCCTACCTGACCAACCTGCGGACCATTCAGGAATGGGTCATCACCCCGCAGCTGAAAAGCGTTGCCGGGGTGAATGAGATCAATTCCTACGGCGGCTACTTCAAACAGTACCAGGTAATTGTATCGCCTGAGAAACTGGTCAAGTACGCACTGACCGTGGAGGATGTCTACTCGGCCATCGGCAGCAACAATGAAAATGTCGGCGGCAATGTGCTCGAACGGGGCACGGACCAGTACATCGTTCGCGGCGTCGGCTTGATCAGGGACATCAGCGACATTGAAACTATCGTCCTGAAATCCCAGGGTGGTACCCCGACCTATATCCGGGATGTGGCCCAGGTAAAGGTCGGTGAAGCGGTGCGCATGGGCGCCTCGATCAAGAACGGTAAGGATGAGTGTGTCGGCGGCATCGTCATGATGCTGCGCGGCGAAAACAGCCGCGACGTCGTGCGCCGGGTAAAGGAAAAGGTGAAGGAGATTAACGGCAACAATATGCTGCCGGACGGCATCCGGATCGTACCCTATTACGACCGCAGCGATATTGTCAATGCCAGCGTCGGCACGGTCAACAAGGCATTGCTTGAAGGCTCAATTTTTGTTCTGATCGTGCTGTACCTGCTGCTGAACAGCATCCGGGGGAGCCTGGTTGTGCTGATTGCGCTGCCGCTGTCGCTTCTGGCCACCTTCATCGTGATGAAGCTGGCCGGCATCAGCGCCAACCTGATGTCACTCGGCGGCCTGGCTATCTCGATCGGCATGATCATCGACACCACCATCATCCAGGTGGAAAACGTCCAGCGCCATCTGAGCGAGGAAGGGGGTAGACACCCCAGGTTATTCACTGTACTGAAGGCGGTCATGGAAGTAAGAAAACCGAGCATCTTCGGCGAACTGATCATCGCCATCACCTTTATTCCGATCCTGTCACTGGAAGGGATCGAAGGCAAGATGTTCGGCCCGCTGGCGATTACCGTGGCGATTGCGCTGCTGGCATCGCTGTTCCTCTCCATTTTCGTCATTCCGGTGCTCTGCATCCTCTTTCTGAAACCGCATCCGGAAAAGGAAAGTTTCATCATGAAGCATGCGACGAAGTGGTATCTGCCGCTTCTGGAATATGCGATGCACAGCAAAAAAGTGATTCTGGGTATAGCCGGTGTCTTCCTGATTGCCTCCCTGTTTCTGGTAACACGTCTGGGCACCGAGTTCATCCCCGCCATGGACGAAGGCTCGTTTGATATGGATATCGCCATGCTGCCCGGCGTTTCCCTGGCAAAGGCGCTGGAAGTCAACCAGCAGGCCGCGGCCAGGCTGATGAAATTCGACGAGCTGGATACGATTGTCGGTCGAACCGGCCAGACCGGCGTTGCCATGGACACCAGAGGGCCGGATAAAACCGGATATGTGGGGATCTTCAAACCAAAGGATCAATGGAAGCGGGATATTTCCAAGGAGGATCTGGTTAACGAGATGCGCACATCGCTGGAAACAGTGGCGGGTATCAGTTTTGGATTCAGTCAGCCGATCCAGTGCCGCATTGATGAACTGGTAGCTGGAACCCGTGCCCAACTGATCGTCAAACTCTTTGGCGACGATATCGACGTGCTCAGTGAAAAATCGACCGAAATAGCCAGGGTGCTTTCCGCTGTCCGGGGCGGGACCGACCTCAACGCGGAAAAGGTTTCCGGACAGCCGTACCTGACCATAAACATCGACCGGGCCAGGATCGCCCGTTATGGCCTGAATATCAGCGATGTTCAGAAGGTTATCGAAATCGCAGTCGCCGGCAAGTCTGCTTCCCAAATGTATGAGCAGAATCGGAATTTCGACATCACCGTGCGCCTGCCGGAAGAAAAGCGCAACTCCCTCGAAGCGATCAGGAACCTGCTGATCACCACCAGAACCGGCATCAACGTGCCGCTCGAACAGCTGGCCGAAGTGAAGATGATCGAAGGTCCGGTGCAGATCAGCCGCCAGGATGGCATCAGGCGGATCGGCGTCGAGATGAACGTCAGCGGCCGGGATATCGGCAGTTTTGTCGCCGAAGCCAAACAGAAGATAGCGGAGAAGGTCAAGCTGCCCCCCGGTTATTATCTCACCTGGGGCGGTCAGTTCGAAAACCAGCAGCGGGCCATGGGCAGGCTGATGATCATCGGGCCGGTGGCCATCGCCTTGATCATGCTGCTGCTCTACACGACATTCCGCTCCATCCGCCTGGCACTACTGGTTATTTCCAACCTGCCGTTTGCGCTGATCGGTGGCGTCTTTGCCCTCTTTCTCTCTGGTCAGTACCTTTCCGTGCCGGCCTCGGTCGGGTTCGTGGTTCTGTTCGGTGTTGCCGTGTTGAACGGATTGGTATTGGTGTCGCGTATCTCGCAGCTGCGCGAAGAAGGCTTCGAGCTGCAGGAGGCCATCCGCAAGGGGAGCCTTGACCGGTTGCGCCCGGTATTGATGACCGCTTCAATTTCAGTTTTCAGCCTGATTCCGATGCTGTTTGCCGGCGGGGCCGGTTCCGAGATCCAGAAACCGCTGGCGACTGTTGTCGTGGGGGGATTAGTGACCTCAACGCTGCTGACCTTGCTGATCATCCCAGCGGTGTACGGCTGGTTCGAAAAAAGGACTGTAGAAGAAGAAATGTAGCATTCAAACACCCCAATACTGTTTCAAAAATGGAGAGCTAAATGAAAGAGATCAAGGCAATCATACGACCGTCGAAACTACTGGAAGTAACCGAGGAGCTTCATGAGATCGCCGGACTGCCGGGGGTGACTGTCTCGGAAATCAAAGGCTTCGGCAAAGGCAGGGCCAGGAATGCTCAAGACAAAGTCGTCTATGAGATGGTGGAATTTATGCCACGCATTCAACTGGAGGTGGTCGTACAGGATGAGATGGTTGACCTGGTGGTCAACGTAATTCAGAAATATGCCCATACCGGCAATACGGGTGACGGGAAGATATTCGTGTCGACCGTTGATGAGGTCGTCAAGATAAGGACGAATGAAAGGGGAAAAGATGCTATTTAGAAGCAGATTTACGCAGTACAACTCTTCTGAAAGCCATGCTATCCGTCGAACCCGCTCTAGCTATTCGTGATTGCCTTCATGACGGATTATGGATACAACGTATGTGATGCTGAATAGACTGGTTGTAACTGGAGCAGGACAATGGAACGTTCGGGGAAATGGATAATCGGTCCTGAATCCTTCAGGATGGTGGAACTGGGGCACCCCTGGATCATTGCGGACAGTTATACCAAACGCTGGCCGAAAGGACAGGCCGGTCAGGTCATAGACCTTACTGGAGTGAACGGAGAATTTCTCGCCTCGGCGCTGCTTGACCCCCAGGACCGTATCGTGGCCCGGGTGCTGTCGCGGAAACGCATGGCAATCGACCTAAAATGGATCACCCGTCGGTTGCAGGCAGCTATCAGCCTGCGCCACAACCATGCCGGCCTTGATGACGGCACCACAGCCTATCGGCTGGTGAACGGCGAAGGTGACGGGCTACCGGGACTGACCGTGGATCGTTACGGCAACTACCTCATGATTCAGATCTACTGCAGCGGGTGGCGCGCGCACCTGGGTCTGATCACCCGGGCGCTTCAGGATCTGCTGAAACCTGCCGGGATCTATGAGAAGAGCCGTCCGCAGCAGACCCGTGAACTGGAAGCGGTCAGCGACTCCAAACGATACGGCAAGCTGCTGACCGGTTCACCCGCTCCCGGTCAATTGAAGGTTCGGGAGAACGGCCTCACCTTTCTGGTATCTCTGGAAAACGGCCTCAACACCGGCTTATTCCTGGATCAGCGTCGCAACCGAGGCGACCTGATGACGCGCGTCAAAGGAAAGCGGGTCTTGAATCTGTTCGCTTACACCGGTGCTTTCTCGGTGGCCGCGGCAGCCGCCGGAGCGAGCCAGGTCACCAGCGTGGATGCCTCACCCGGTTATACCGAGTGGGCCAAAGAAAATTTTTCCGCTAACGGGCTCAAACCAAATCAGCATGAGTTCATCATCGGCGACTGCCTGAAGATTCTGGGTAATCTTGTGGAACAGAAAAAACACTTCGACATCATCCTGATGGATCCCCCCTCCTTTTCCACTACGACCAAGAGCCGCTTCACCACCCGTGGCGGGACCTCCGACCTGGTCGCCGCATCCCTGCCGCTGCTGACGGACGGCGGCCTGCTGATCGCCTCATCCAACCACCAGAAGGTCGATCTGGCCGACTACCTCAAGGAGCTGCGGCGCGGGGCACTGCAGGCCGGCAGCGAGCTGCGGGTGGTCTCCCTGTTCGGCCAGCCGGAGGATTTCCCCTACCCGGTCACTTTTCCCGAGGGGAGGTATCTCAAGTATGCTGTGTGTGTGAAATCCGCCTGATACGTTCATTGTTACAACTACCGGACAAAAAAATGCCCCTCGCAAAAGGGGCATTTTTTTGATCAACAGCATGAGTACTAGACTGACTATTTATCCGTCAATATCCGCATCATCCTGCGCAGCGGCTCGGCGGCACCCCACAGGAGCTGGTCTCCGCAGGTGAAGGCCGACAGGTACTGAGGACCCATCTTCATCTTGCGCAGACGCCCGACCGGGACAGTCAAGGTTCCGGAGACAGCTGCAGGGGTGAGACCGGCCAGGGTCTCCGCCTTGGTATTGGGGATCAGTTTGACCCACTGGTTGTCGTTCTTGATCAGCTCTTCGATATCGGTGATCGGCACATCTTTGTTCAACTTGATGGTCAGGGCCTGGCTGTGGCAGCGCATGGCACCGACGCGGACACAGATGCCATCGACAGGGATCGGGCTGGGCGTGCCGAGGATCTTGTTGGTTTCGGCAAACCCCTTCCATTCCTCGCGGCTCTGGCCATCCTCCACCTCGCGGTCGATCCAGGGGAGCACGTTGCCGGCCAGCGGGAATCCGAACTCCTTGGTCGGCATGGATCCGTCGCGCAGGGCATCAGTCACCTTCTGGTCGATCTCCAGGATGGCGGAACCGAGCGTCTTCAACTCTTCGGCCACCGTTCTGTTCAGCACGCCCATCTGGGAGAGCAGTTCGCGCATGTTGGGAGCACCGGCGCCGGAGGCGGCCTGATAGGTCATGGACGAGATCCACTCAATCAGACCGGCGCGGAACAGCCCACCCAGCCCCATCAGCATCAGGCTGACGGTGCAGTTTCCGCCAATGAAGTCCTTCTGGCCGTTGGCCAGGGCCTTGTCGATCACGCCGCGGTTGACCGGATCGAGGATAATGACCGCGTTGTCCTCCATGCGCAGGGTGCTGGCCGCATCGATCCAGTAGCCGTTCCAACCCTGCATGCGCAGTTCCGGGTGGATCGCCTTGGTATAGTCGCCACCCTGGCAGGTGATGATAATGTCGAGCTTCTTCAGTTCAGCAATATCCGAAGCGTCCTTAAGTGTCCCCGCATCCATGGGCGCAGGTTGACCGGCCTGCGAAGTGGTGAAGAATACCGGATCAATACCGGCAAAATCGTTTTCCTGCAGCATGCGCTGGAGGAGTACCGAGCCTACCATGCCACGCCAACCGACTATTCCGACTTTCATAGTCCGAACTCCTTTTTTGTAATAAAGTTGATTACAGTGCCGCGATGATCGCGTCGCCGATTTCCTTGGTATTGACCAGTTTCTCGCCAGGCTTGTCCATGAAGATGTCGCGGGTGCGGAAGCCCTGGTCCAGTACTTTGGCTACGGCATTGTCGATCGCTTCCGCCGCCTCCAGCATACCGAAGGAGAACTTCAGCATCATGCCGGCCGAGAGGATCTGGGCGATCGGGTTGGCTATGCCCTGGCCGGCGATATCCGGGGCAGAACCGCCGGACGGCTCGTACATGCCGAAGGTCCCTTCCGCCAGCGAAGCGGAGGGTAGCATGCCCAGCGAACCGGTCAGCATGGCGGCCTCGTCGGAGAGGATGTCGCCGAACATGTTCTCGCAGAGGATCACGTCGAACTGCTTGGGCCACTTGACCAGCTGCATGGCAGCATTGTCTACGTACATGTGGGTCAGCTCAACATCCGGGTACTCCTTGGCGATGCCGATGACGACTTCTCGCCAAAGGACCGAGGTGGAGAGCACATTGGCCTTGTCGATGGAACAGACCTTTTTGCCGCGCTTGCGTGCAGCCTGGAAGGCCACGTGGGTGATGCGCTCGATCTCGGGCACGCTGTAGCGCATGGTATCCACCCCGACGCGCTCACGTCCGACGCCGTCGATCCCTTTGGGCTGCGAAAAGTAGATACCGCCGGTCAACTCACGGATCACCAGCACGTTGAAGCCGCCGGCGATAACCTCTTCCTTCAGCGACGATGCCCCAGTCAGGGAGGGGAAGATGATCGCCGGACGCAGGTTGGCATAGAGGCCGAAGATTTTGCGCAGCGGCAGCAGGGCACCGCGTTCGGGCTGCTCGTCGGGAGGCAGTGTCTCCCACTTGGGACCGCCGACAGAACCGAACAGGATCGCATCACTGCTTTTGCAGATATCGACCGTGGTCTGCGGCAGGGCCTTGCCCTCGTTATCAATGCCGGCACCGCCAACGTTCGCGTGTGTACGCTCGAAGGTAACCCCGTATTTCTTCTCAACCGCATCCAGCACCCGAAGAGCCTCAGCCATCACTTCAGGCCCGATTCCATCACCTGGTAGAACAGCTACCTTGTATGTCTTTGACATGCTACCTCCATCTGAACGTTCACTGAAAAAGTTGTGTATACTAAATATGCCGCCGGTACTTTGTCAACAAAAAGGACAGGATACAGAAACAAAACGGGGCGGTCTCTTAACCGTCCCGCCTTGTTCATCACCTGAAAAATGATGCCGTGAAGCGACGGTTCTCCTAGAACCCGGCCTTTGCCTTGAGAATGGCGGCTTTATCCGTCTTTTCCCATGAAAATTCAGGGAGTTCACGGCCGAAGTGGCCGTAGGCTGCAGTCTTCTTGTAAATCGGCCGGAGCAGGTCGAGCTGCTCGGTTATAGCTGCCGGACGCATGTCGAAGGTTTCGCGCACCAGTTCGGCCAGGCGGTCTTCGCTGACCTTGCCGGTTCCGAAGGCATGCACCATGACCGATACCGGTTGAGCCACGCCGATGGCGTAGGCGACCTGCACCTCGCAGCGGTCGCACAGGCCGGCGGCTACAAGATTCTTGGCCACATAGCGACCCATGTAGGCCGCCGAGCGATCGACCTTGGAAGGGTCCTTGCCGGAGAAGGCACCGCCGCCGTGACGGCCCATGCCGCCATAGGTATCGACGATGATCTTGCGGCCGGTCAGGCCGCAGTCGCCCATGGGGCCGCCGACAACGAAGCGGCCGGTGGGGTTGATGTAGTAACGGGTGTTGGCATCCAGCAGGTGCGCCGGGATGACCTTCTTGACGACCTTCTCGATAACCTGCTTCTCGATCTCGGCATGGGTCACGTCGGGGGTGTGCTGGGTGGAGATGACCACGGTATCGATGCGCACCGGCTTGTCGTTAACGTACTCGACCGAGACCTGGGACTTGGAATCAGGACGCAGGAAGCTCAATTCACCGGATTTACGTACATCGGCCAGTACCTTGACCAGCTGGTGGGCAAGCTGAATCGGCATCGGCATCAATTCCGGCGTCTCGTTGCAGGCGTAACCGAACATCAGGCCCTGATCGCCGGCTCCCTGTTCCTTGTGCAGACCTTCGCCCTCGGAAACGCCCTGGGATATATCGGGGGACTGACGGTCGAGCGAGACCAACACGGCACAGGTATCCGCATCGAAGCCCATCTCGGAATCGGTGTAGCCGATCTCCCGGATGGTTGTGCGGGCGATCTCAGAATAATTGATGACCGCATTGGTAGTAATCTCGCCGGCGATGACCACCATGCCGGTGGTCACAAGAGTCTCGCAGGCCACGCGTGCCCTAGGATCCTGGGCCAGAATCGCGTCCAGGATGGAGTCGGAAACCTGATCGGCGATCTTGTCGGGATGCCCTTCTGATACTGATTCTGAAGTAAAGATGAATTTTTCTGCCATGGTGTGTGACTCCTCTTTTCTTATTAAGGTTCTATCCTGAATTTTGGTTATGGCTTTGTGCAGAAAACCTGCAGTATGAAGATGCGCCTGAATTTTTAAATTTATATACAGGTCCCTGTTTTGTCAAGCAAAGATAGCTCGTGTCCAAACTTAAGAGAATTCTTTTTGAAATCATCCCCTGCTTCGCGATAACGGCCTTACAGGTCACACCAGCAGGTAAAAAACTATTGAAGTTTACTGCCAAAGCCCGTAATGTTGCCGACACTTTCAACACTGTTGCACCCATTGCAGGGAGGTAAGAAACCATGTCGGACCAGAACACTATCGGAGTCATCGGCGGAAGCGGCCTCTATGATATGGAGGGGCTTGAGGATGTGCAAAGGGTGCGTCTGAGCACCCCATTCGGCGAACCGTCCGACGAATACGTCACCGGTGTGCTGAACGGCATCCGCATGGCATTCCTGCCCCGCCACGGCCGAGGTCATCGCTACCTCCCTTCGGAGGTCAACTACCGCGCCAACATCTACGGCATGAAGACGCTCGGCGTGCAGCAGATCATCTCCGTATCGGCGGTGGGCAGCCTGAAGGAAGCGATCGCCCCGGGGCATATCGTCATCCCTGACCAGTTTATTGACCGCACCAAAGGCATTCGCAGGGACACCTTCTTCGGCGACGGTATCGTGGCCCACGCCGGCTTTGCCGATCCGGTCTGTTCAAGCCTTTCGGACACACTGTACAGCGCAGCACTCAAGGCCGGTGCCACGACCCATAAAGGCGGCACCTATATCTGCATGGAGGGCCCGGCCTTCTCCACACGGGCCGAGTCTTTCTCCTACCTTGCCCTGGGGGCATCGGTGATCGGCATGACCAACCTGACCGAAGCCAAGCTGGCCCGCGAAGCAGAGATCTGCTACGGCATCATCGCCCTATCCACTGACTACGACTGTTGGCACGAACATCATGATGATGTAACCGTAGAGGCGATCATCCAGATCATCCACCAGAATGTTGCCATGGCCAAGAACATCATCCGCCATGCAGTTGCCGACATAGCTTCTGACCGCAGCTGCACCTGCGGCAGCTCCATGCAGTATGCGATCATCACCGACAAGGCGGTCATCCCTGCTGGAACGAAACAGAAACTGCAGCCGATCGTTGGCAGATACCTCTGATAAACAGGAGAATCATTGTATGAGCATCGTTGTTGTCGGCACCGTGGCCTTTGACACGGTTGAAACCCCCTTCGGCAGGGGAGAAAACGTCCTGGGCGGCTCGGCCACCTATTTTTCCACCTCGGCCAGTTTCTTCACTGATGTCTCGCTGGTCGCCGTTGTCGGAGAGGACTTCCCTGACGAGCACGTGCAGTTCCTTCAGTCCCGCGACATAAATACCGATGGCCTTCAGCGCATCCCCGGCAAGACCTTTCACTGGACTGGCAAATACGGCTATGACCTGAATGAGGCTCAGACCCTCGACACCCAGCTCAATGTGCTGATGGAATTCAAGCCGGACCTGCCGGAAGCCTACCGGGATGCCGAATATCTCTTTCTGGCCAACATTGATCCTGACCTGCAGATGGAAGTTCTGGAGCAGGTGCGCAAGCCGAAGCTGGTGGCCTGCGACACGATGAATTTCTGGATCTCGTCCAAGCCGGAATCTCTGCGCAAGGTCCTTCAAAAAGTCGATATCGTCGTGATCAATGAGGGGGAGGCGCGCCAGTTTACCGGTGAAGCCAACCTGGTTAAGGCTGCCCGCCAGATTATCTCCCTGGGGTGTAAACGCCTGGTGGTCAAGCGTGGCGAGTACGGTGTCCTGATGTTCACCGCCGATTCGGTATTTGCCGCTCCGGCCTATCCGCTGGAGGAGGTTTTCGACCCGACCGGTGCCGGAGACACGTTTGCCGGTGGCTTCATGGGCTATCTGGCCAATACCGGCGATCTGTCCGAAGAGGGCATCCGTCAGGCGATCGTATTCGGTTCGGTCATGGCGTCCTTCAATGTTGAGGATTTCAGTCTTGACCGCATGAAGCGGCTTGATTACAAGGAAATCGAGGGCCGCTACAAGAGCTTCAAGGCCCTGACCTCGTTTCGTGACATAGCTCAGCTCTAACCCTTTGTTTTATTGACATTGTACGGCTAATTTGCTAGGTTTCGCCTGCATCCACGGCAGATCTCATCCCGATTGGGATATTCAGGAACCATCGTATGAATCGTGTCATTACCCTCATCCTCCTTCTGTGCATAGCCGGCTGTGCCAGCAACCGTGAGCCGCAGTTCGGCAAGAGCGATCCCGCCGCATACCATTACCAGATGGGGCTTTCCTACCTGGGCGAGCGCAACTACACCTCGGCGCTGGTCGAATTGACCGAAGCAGAAAAACTTGATCCGGACAACCCCGAACTGCTCTACAACCTGGGGCTGGCCTATATCGGCAAAAAACGCCCGGATCTTGCAGAGCAACGATTTCAGCGGGCACTGATACTCAAGCCAAATTATACTGCCGTCCGCAATGACCTGGGAGTTGCCTATCTTGAATTGAAGCGCTGGGACAACGCCATTCAGCAGTTCAAAATTGTGAAAGACGACCTCTTTTATGAAAGTAATGAATCTGCGACCCTCAATCTCGGCCTGGCTTACCTTGGAAAAGGTGACTACCCCAAAGCTCTGGAAGAATTGCGCAGTGCTGTCGCGGGCAATCCGCGGAACCCGGTTTTCAGGATCTCGCTTGGCCGGGTCTGGTTTGCCATGGACAAAACTGAACAGGCTATTGCCGAATATAAAAAAGCACTGGAAATCTTCCGGGACTATGGTGATGCTCACTTTTATCTCGGCCTTGCATACCTAAAGCTCAACAATACTGAAGCTGCGCGGGCGTCATTCAAAGAGACGGTCCGTATTATTCCCGAAAACGAACGTGGACGCTCCGCACTGGAATACCTGGATCTTCTGAAGTAGACGGGACACCCTTGCCGAACATTGAGAACAACATGGTCGATCCTTCAGCAACATCACCGGGTGCCATACTCAAGCGTTGTCGTGAATACCACGACCTGACGCTGGAAGAGGCCGAAGAATCGACCAAGATTGGTATAAACTATCTCACTGCCCTGGAAGAAGACCAGATCAGTCAGTTTTCGAGTCTGGCGTACCTCAAGGGTTTTTTACGGATCTACGCCACCTACCTCGGACTCAACCCTGATGACATGATCCGTCTGTTCGAGAAGCTGTATTCGGCCAGAACCGGGAAGGGCGACCACCCTGCAAGTAATAGCGGTGCTGGCGACCAGGCTCCGCCTCGAAAACGATTCCCGCTCCAGAAGCTTGCCATGCCGGCTATCATCCTTGTACTGATAATTATCACCGCAACCTTCATCAGTCGGTCTCCCTTAACCCCTGTTCACCAAGCCCCACCCGCATCACCCGTAACACCGGCAGCGACCTCGCCCATACAGCAGACACATTCCTCTGCCCGGCAACCTGGTCCCGCAAAAAAAACGGATGATGCCATAGTTGAGCCGAAACGGGGTGATGTGCTTTTACCAGTCCAGAACGGGGTACAAAAGCCGGCGATAGAAAGCATCAAGGGCTTCGTTGTCCGCTTAAAGGTCACCCAGAGCGGCACATTGACAGTCCACATCGACGGGTCCACCTCCCAGGCCTACGAGCTTGTCGTAGGAGACAGTATCGAGTGGAAGGCCGACCGGACCATCACTCTTGAATTGTCCAATGCAGGAGGAGTTGATGCCGAATTGAACGGCAGGCAGCTTAAACCGTTCGGGCTTCCGGGCAAGCCCGCCACTGTCGTTCTTGATTCTGAGGGAATCAGGCCGTAACCGGCAGGGTTTCCGAGCATTCAGGGACCTCCGCTCACCCTCCCGTCAATCTTTCCGCTGCTGCAGTGCGTTTTCCGGAAGGCAGCCCCCCAATAAACCTGGAATAAATCTTCGTAACTTGACACCACTCCACTCCGTGCTAGACTCTGTACTATAGTACTGAAGGGGAGCACTCCGTGGCAGAAAAGATGAAACGCATACTGGTAGTGGATGATGAAGAGAATGCCCGCATCGCCCTCTCTAAAATACTGACCCGCGAAGGCTATGATGTCGCTTCGGCCGGAAACGGGTACGAAGCACTCAATTACCTGCGCGACAAAGAAGTGGAACTGATCATTACCGACATAAACATGCCGGAAATGAACGGCATGGCCTTCCTGAGGGAATTGAGCCGCAGTCACCCTGCCAGCAATGTGATCATGGTCACCGCCTATGGTGAGGTGGAGTCCTATATAGAGGCCATGAACCTGGGAGCTTTCGAATACATCAATAAACCGGTCAAATTCGAAGAACTCCACAAGATCATCCATAAAATCTTCAAACACACATCACATGTTCATCACAAGGAGATACCGCATGAAGCCGTTTGAAAAGATCCTGACCGCCATCGACTTCTCTGCAAGCTCTGATTTCGCCTTTGAATACGCCCTGACGCTGGCCAGACAATTTCAGGCCGAGTTGATGGTTATGCACGTCATTAACGAGCCGGTAGACCTGCGTGGATTCTATGTCCCTCACATCTCGTTCGAACAGCTGGAGAAGGAGATTGAGGAGGGTGCGGAAAAAATGATGGAAAAATTCTGCGCAACCAAGATGGGGGACTTCACCAGCTACACAACCGTGGTTGTAGCCGGCATACCCTATGAAGAGGTTCTCAGAAAAGCTGAAGAGACCGGCGCATCACTGATCGTACTCGGTACGCATGGCCGTACCGGGATAGACCATCTCATCTTCGGCAGCACCGCTGAAAGGGTCGTCCGGAGCGCTACCTGTCCCGTTCTCACAATTCGCATGCCTGTCAGCGAACCATAGCATTCTGATGTGCCCGACATGAACGAAACCTCCCCGCAGGACAGTAAGGCGACCGTCGTCGTAATTGATGACGACGTCCATATTCTCGAGTTGACCTCCCTGATCCTCACCAGGCGCGGATACCGGGTATTCACGTCACCCACGCCTGATGACGGCATGCAGATCATTGCAGCACAAATGCCGGAGCTGGTCCTGCTTGATTACATGATGCCGGGGATGGACGGCCTGACTGCCCTGCTCGAAATCCGTACCCGCTTCCCTGACACCTACGTCGTCATGTTCACCGGCAAGGGGAGCGAACAGATCGCGGTTGAACTGATGAAGGGAGGTGCATCTGAATATATCCTCAAGCCCTTCAACAACCGGGATCTGGCCGAACGCCTTGACAACGTTCTTCGAATCCGTGAAATAGAACTCCACAACAGGTCGCTCCAGCAGGAACACGTCCGCCTCCTCCAGGAGATCGACAACTGGAACAAGGATCTTCAGAAGCGGGTGCGTGAGAAAACCGATGCACTCCAGAGGGCCCAGTCAGAGATTGCCCAGTCCGAAAAACTTGCGGCCCTGGGCTATCTCTCTGCCGGCATGGCCCATGAGATCCGCAACCCGCTCAACTCGATCTCGCTGTTCATCCAGCTTATGCGCCAGAATACGACTGACACCGAACAGCTGGAATATCAGGGTAAGATTCTCAAAGAAATTGACCGCATAGATGACATTATCCGCAAACTGCTGGATGCCTCCCGCCGCACCCGCACCATTACCAACGATATCGCAATTGACCGGGTCATCGACAATGCCCTGGAGGTCTTTTCTCCACAGATCGAAACCGGCAAGATCAGGGTGTCACGCTCCTACTGCGATGCACCTCCACCCATCAAAGCCGACCCGGTCGAACTGGAACAGATCTTCACCAACCTGTTCCTCAATGCACTGGATGAGATGCCCTCAGGCGGGCGCCTTGACATACATATCTCCCAGGAAAACGGTCGGGTTGTGGTCAGAGTCGGGGACAGCGGCGGGGGGATTCCTGCAGACACGCTGCCCATGATCTTCGACCCGTTTTTCAGCACAAAGACGCGCGGCACCGGAATGGGTCTGCCGGTTGTCCAGCGCATCGCACGTATCTATGAAGGCAACATAACCGTTGAGAAGACCTCTGCCGCCGGGACAGTTTTTCGCCTTGACTTCCCTGCCTGCAGCTGACTCGTATTCCCCTTCCCTTTTTCATCCGGTTTGGTGTATTATCCCTTCTATTACTGCTCGCGAGATAGGTCATGGACAACTCACCCTACAAGATTCTGATCATAGACGATGACCCCTTCTTTTTGAAAGTGCTCGGCGATGCCTTCAGCGAAAACGGTTTCACCGTATTCAACGCCAACGACGGTATCGAGGGGGTCAAGGTCTTTCTGGAGAAAGCCCCCGATGCAATTATTTCAGACCTGGTCATGCCTCGCATGGGCGGAGTCAGCACCTGTATAGAAATCGGCCGGCTGGCCGGCGAAAACCCTCCGATTATTGCACTGCTCACCTCAATGTTCCAGGAAGCACCTCATGAACACGACGTACCGGAAATGGGCGCCAAGGTTCACATCCCCAAGTCCACAAAACCGATGGACATTGTCATATTGATCGAACAGCTTCTCGCTCGAAAAAAATTCCAGCAAAGCTGAGCGTCCATGCCGTTTATCTATCGCAATCTCGCCGTTTCCCCGCAAACCGAGGAGGAAAGCCTGCCGGCATTGGTGGCCTCCCTGATCGGGCTTCCGGCAACGTCCCTCAGCGGCTTCCATATTGTCCGCAAAGGTGTGGATGCCCGCCGCAAACCCCGGGTCAAATTGATCTATACCGTCTCGTTCGGGCTTGCAGATGCTCAGAATATCATTTCCCGCATCAACGGGATTCCCGGCCTGGAGTGGCAGCCGGAACAACAACCCGGGGCTTTCCCGCCGCAGAGGACAGATCAGCGGATTGTCATTGCCGGCTGCGGACCGGCCGGCCTGTTTACCGCCCTGCGCCTTGCCGAATACGGCCTGACGGCCACGATCATCGAACGCGGACAGCCGGTCGAGCAACGGGCCCTTGACGTCCAGCGGTTCTGGAGAAACGGCATTCTCGATCCGGAAAGCAATGTCCAGTTCGGAGAAGGAGGTGCCGGGACCTTTTCTGACGGCAAGTTGACCTGCCGCTCCAAAGACCCCCTGGTACCCTGGATACTGGAACGGCTGGCGGATTTCGGGGCGCCGTCCGAAATCCGTTACCTCTCCAAACCGCACATCGGAACAGACCGCCTGCGGGTCGTGGTAAGCGCTATCAGAAAGTACCTTATGGAGCATGGGTTCGCCATCCGCTTCGGTAGCCGGATGAGCGACATCATCGTGAAGAACGGTGCCGTTTCGTCGGTGGTTGTCAATGATCGGGAAGATATGCCGTGCGACCTTTTGATACTGGCGGTCGGCCACAGCGCCCGCGACACGTATGAAATGCTTGCCGGCAGGGGTGTGCCGCTGGAGCGCAAGCCCTTTGCCATGGGATTGCGCGTGGAACATCCCCAGGAGTTGATCGACCGCATCCAATATGGCTGCGCACGTCACCCGAACCTGCCGGTCGCCGATTACGCCGTCACCTACAACAACGCCGAAACTCGCCGCAGTGCCTACTCCTTCTGCATGTGTCCCGGCGGTATCGTTATCGGCGGGGCCTCAGAAGAAGGCGGGGTGGTCACGAACGGCATGAGCGGCCAGCAACGCAACTCCCCGTTTGCCAACAGCGCCTTGGTGGTCAATGTTACAACCGGGGACTTCGGCGGCGAAGACCCTCTGGCGGGCGTCCGTTTCCAGCGCCACTGGGAACGTCAGGCGTTCCTGGCCGGCGGAGGCGGGTATCAGGCGCCGGCCCAGAATCTGCTGGCCTTTCTGAAACAGCCCGGCAAAAGACCTGTTTCCAGCAGCTACCGGCCGGGCATCGTCGAAGCAGAACTGGACAGCGTGCTGCCGCCCTTCATCAGCCAGACCCTTCGGGAGGGCATTCCCGAGTTCGGACGTAAAATGCGCGGCTTTGTCAGCGCCGAGGCAACCCTGATCGGCATCGAGTCACGCACCTCCGCCCCGGTACGGGTCATGCGCAACGAACAGTTCGAGTCCATCGGCCTGCGGGGTCTGTACCCGGCCGGGGAAGGCGCCGGATACGCCGGCGGCATCATGAGCTCGGCCGTCGACGGGGCCAGGATTGCCGATACGATTGCTGTGCGGGTGGGAGCGGAAGTAACAGGCTGATCGTACTATTAAAGGCATGTTAACCACGAAGGACACGAAGTTTCGCGAAAAATGACAATATTGCAGCATAACAGCAATTAACCAAAAGGTTACTAGGTCTTTATTCTCAATCATCCGGTTCTCTTTGTGTCTCTTCGTGTACTTCGTGGTTAATTGCTTTTTAAGATTACTTTTGATGACAGGTAAAAGGAGCCTCGCGTGGCAAAACAGCTTGTAGCAGAGATCAAGGATCGTGATTCCGTCAATGCCGTTTTCCTGGTCAAGGACAAGATCATGGCCATGGCCAAGAACGGTAAACCGTATATGAACCTGCGCTTCATGGACAAGAGCGGAGAGATAGAAGCCAAAGTATGGGACAATGTGGATCTGCTGGACAAACAGTTCGACAAGGACGACTTCGTGCAGGTGCGCGGTAAAGCCTCGGTCTACATGAACAAGATGCAGGTGGTGGTGGCCGAGATCGTCAAGGTCCCCGAAGAGCAGGTCCACCTGGCCGACTTCCTGCCCGAATCGCCCCGCAGCAGCAGTGAGATGCGCCAGGAATTGAAGGACGTGGTCGCCGCCCTGACCAACCCCTACCTGCGGGGTCTGATGGAATCATTCCTGGCCGATGAGTCCTTCATAGACCTTTACTGCATGGCCCCGGCGGCCAAGGGCATGCACCACGTCTACCTGGGCGGGCTGCTGGAACACTCCCTGGCACTGGTCAGGCTGGTCAAGACCATCGTACCGCTCTATGGCGGCATCAACGAAGACCTGCTGATCGTCGGGGCACTGCTGCACGATGTGGGTAAGGTCCATGAGATGAGTTACGAGCGCGCCTTCGACTACACCGACATCGGTAAACTTCTCGGGCATATCACTATCGGCGTAGAGATGGTCGAGGACAGAATCCGCCAGGTGGAAGGCTTCCCGCGAGAGCTGGGCATCCTGCTGAAACATATGCTGCTCTCCCATCACGGCCAGTACGAATACGGATCACCCAAGCGACCCAAGACCATCGAAGCCACGATCCTCAACTATCTGGATGACATGGATTCCAAGATCAACGGCATCCGTGCCCACATTGCCAAGGAAAGCGTCAGCACATCGCGCTGGACGGCCTATCATCGTTTGTACGACCGTTATTTCTTCAAGAGCAACGGCATGGAAGAGGAGGTCGAGGTGGAGCGGGTATGTGACGAGACCTGCGAGCCGCCCAGGGAAGAGAAACCGGCAGAAGTGCCCGCAGGAAAGCAGGAACGTAAGGCGTTTGACAACCAGCCCTTCAAGAAGCTGGAGAACCTGGACCTTTTCTGAACCTATAGATCAATTAAACAAGATACCGAGTTCACAGAGATAAAATCCAAAAGACATATGCTTAGGCTTGGCTATTGGAATATTCTTGGATTCACCCAAAAAGATTTCTCTGTGCCCTCGGTGTCTCTGTGTTTCAATGGTTTTATTGAGTTACTGCCCCACCAACCCCCGCAGTATTGCCAAATTAACCCCGTCCATCTCTTCATTGTCTCCCTTGGGGGTCTCCAGTATCTTGGGCACCTGCGCAAAGCGCGGGTCATTCAGGATGAAGCGGAACGGATTCAGCCCCAGTGCCCCCTGTCCGATATGCTCGTGACGGTCCACACGTGAACCGAGCCCCTTCTTGGAATCATTGAAGTGAAAGCACTGCAGCCGCTCCAGCCCGATCAGGCGCTCGAACTGCTCCATGGTATCGGCGTATCCCTCCTCCGTGGCGGTGTCGTAACCGGCGGCGTAGGTGTGGCAGGTATCGAAACAGACCCCGAACTTCTGCGGGTATTTCGAGCCGATGATGATGGCCTGCAGTTCTTCGAAGGTACGTCCCAGGTTGCTGCCCTGCCCGGCGGTTGTCTCGATCAGAACCCTTCCTTCAAACTGCGGCACCTCACTGAACAGCTGGTCGAAAGCCGCAACCACACGCGAAAGAGCGGTCTCAGGCGGGTCGGCCAGATGTGATCCGGGGTGCATGACGACCTTGGCAATGCCAAGCCGGGCACAGGTTTCCAGTTCGTCCCGAAAGGCAGCCAGGCTCTTGTCGCGGGTCTCACCCGGCGGAGCAGCCAGATTGATCAGGTAAATATCATGGGAGATGACCTCGCGCAGGCCGGAGGCCGCGAATTTCGCCTTGAACAGAGACGCATCGGCCTCACTGACCGGCTTGCCCTTCCACTGGTTGGAATTGCGGGTAAAGATCTGCAGCACGCCGCAACCTGCGGCGAC
This sequence comes from Geobacteraceae bacterium, assembly GCA_016720395.1. Taxonomy (GTDB): domain Bacteria; phylum Desulfobacterota; class Desulfuromonadia; order Geobacterales; family Pseudopelobacteraceae; genus CAIPTY01. Next base: position 129,696 of record JADKKR010000004.1, read on the forward strand.
TGCCCGGTCAATGGCCAGGTGCAGGCCGCCGGAGATGGACATATGGGCACCAAGATAGTCGTTCACATCACGTCCTTTCTGTTGTGTTAAAGGCCTCTTTCAGCACGGCCGCAAGGTCCCCGGCGGCATACGGCTTGAATACCGCCCCGCAGAAACCGAACTCCCGGCAATCAGCCATGACCGGGTCCGTGGAGTAGCCGCTGGAAACAATAAGCCGTGCCGATGGGTCGATGTCAAGAATCGACCGTGCGGTCTCTTTGCCCCCCATCCCGCCTGGTATGGTCAGATCCATGATGACCGCCCGGAAGCGTGTGCCGGCCTCATAGGCGGCACGATAAAGATCAATGGCCTCTTCGCCGCTCGAGCAGGCGGTTACCCGGCATCCCAGCTCTTCCAAGAGAGCGGAGGCCAGGTCACGGATCATGTCCTCATCATCCATGACTAGTACTGATTGCTCACCGCCTTCCACCACAAGCGTTCCGGTCTCCGCAGCATTGGCTGATGACGGTTTTTCGGGGCTGGCAGGCAGGAGGAGTTCAAAGGTTGTCCCCTGTCCGGGCGCAGAGCATACGCTGATACGACCACCATGTTTGTTGATGATTGAATGGGCCGAGGCAAGCCCCAGTCCGCTGCCGCACGGCTTGGTCGTAAAATAGGGATCGAAGATCTTCTTCAGGATTTCAGGGGTGATGCCGCAGCCCTGATCCGTACAGGTAATCCTCACGTATCGTCCCGGCGGCAGCGACATGGGATTGTTGCCGTCAATGGACATCTCTGCAGCGGTGATGGCTATGGAACCACCTCCCGGCATCGCCTGGACAGCATTGATAACCAGGTTATTGAACACCTGGCTGATCTGGCCGGCATCGGCCTCGATGGCGGGAAGAGACTCAGGAGCATCGACAGTTGCTGTTACGTTCGCTCCCCGCAATACCAGCGATATAGAATCCTCGATCACCTGCCGCACCGAGACGGCACGCGTCACCGGCTGTCCGCCCCTGGAAAAGGTAAGCAACTGCTGGGCAAGTTCCGCGGCCCGTTTGGCTGCCTTTCCCGCTTCATGCAGCGGGCTGGACGCTTTGTTTCCTTTTTCGATCAGCATTTCGGCAAAGGATATGTTGCCAAGAATGGCGGTCAGGATGTTGTTGAAGTCGTGGGCGATCCCTCCAGCCAGTACGCCGATGGATTCCAGTTTCTGTTTCTTGATCAGCTCTTCCTGCAAGCTCTCACGCTCAGTGATGTCGGTAAAAATTGCCAGTATGCGGTGCTGCGTCACCTGGGTGTTGACGATCACGTTGCGCACCGTGCCGTCCTTGCAACTAACCTTGGCATCACGGGGCACAACCGGTGTACCGTGTGCGCGGCACTCACCTATATCGGCTTCCCAGCCGGCCACTGTCTCGTTTCGATAGGAGGGGTCAGGATAGGCCTTGGCATACCACTCCGCTACGCTCGGGATTTCAGCAAGTTCGTAGCCGAATTTCTCGATAAAGCTCTTATTGATATACTGGATGAGTCCATTGTTATCGGCCCAGGCGACACCAACCGGCATCAGTTCCATCAGCGAGCGGAACTCATCTTCACTTTCCATCAGAGAGCGTTCCGCTGCTTTGCGTTCACTGATGTCACGCACCACTGCGCAGTTGTACTCTGTGTCGAGGTAGCGGAAGTAATTGGCGGTCACCTCGACATCGACAGTCGCACCATACTTGGTCCTGTGAACGGTCTCGAACTGCATGCTGCCGGCCCGCTTGAGCTCCTCCCAGTGGGCCGGCCAGGCCTCGGGAGGGGAATTCGGGTCGATATCCGCCACACACATGGACAGGATTTCCTCGCGCGTGTATCCCCGCATGCGGCAGGCGGCTTCGTTAACATCCAGAAATCTGCTATCGGCTGCGATCCAGTACACTGCATCGGAGATGTTGGCCATGGTAAAGCCCGTTAGCCGGAGCTGCTTCTCGATGTTCTTGCGTTCGGTGATATCACGCAAAAAACTGTAGAACCGATCCTGCTCTGCCAGAAAGGTCACACTGACCTCCACATCCATGAGCGAACCGTCTTTCCTGCGGTGCCTGGTCTCGAAATGGTCGGAGCCGGCGGTGATGATTCTGGCAATATGTGCGGCAACGTCGGCGGAGCCTTCCACCGCCTCGATGTCGCTGATGCGCATGCTGAACAGCTCCTGCCGGCTATAGCCGCTGGCCCGGCAGTACACACTGTTGACATCCATGAAGCGTCCGTTGCGGTCAGTGGCATAGAAGCCGTCGGAGGTCGTGTCGGTAATGGCACTGAAACGGGCTTCGTCGGCTTGCAACTGGTGATTGAAATCGGAGATGCGGGCGATGTAGCGACCGATCAGGAAATAGAGCAGGGCTGCGGTGGTGAAGATGAACAGCAGCCCTTTATAGGTGGCGATGCGGGTGATGATATCAGGGTCACGAACCAGAAGCCCGAGGGCGGAATCGGACAGGTAGATCCACAGGGCGCCGAACAGGGTGTATACAGCGACAATTTTGAGGACGACCAAACGGTCATTCCGAGTGAGGCGAAATGTCATGGGGCCTCCGGACACATCCGTGCTACGGCATTACTCCATTTCAATGTGATTCCCGTAAAAGTGCACATCCACCTCGTCGCCGACGACGGAGCCGTGACTTTCGGCCGGCAGCACGGCAATGGCCTGGGCATCGACCATGGTCCTGAGAATGGCGGTCTGCTGGTTTCCGGCGGAGGACGCGTACCAGCGGCCACCCTCTTTCTCCAGCCGCAGGCGCACGATCTGAACCTTGCCGGGCTTCTTCTTCAAACCCTCACGCAGGACAGCCTTGAAGAGCGGTCGCAACACCCGCTGGTAACCCTGCATCCTGAGCAGGGCCGGGCGGACGAACTCCTCGAAGGTGATCATGGTCGAGACGGGATTACCCGGCAGGGAAAATACCGGCGTGAGGCCATGCAGGGCGAAGGCAGTCGGCCCGCCGGGCTTGATGCCCACCTTCCAGAAAAGCTGTTTGGCACCCAACTCTTCCAGGATATCCCGCACCAGGTCACAGTCACCGGCCGAGACACCGGCCGAGGTGATCAGCACATCGGCTTTCAGGCCCTCACGCAGCTTTTCCAGATGGCTCTCCCGGTTATCGCGGGCAATGCCGATGATTCGCGGGATGCCGCCGGCCTCCTGAACAGCCGCTGCCAGGGAAAGCGTATTGCTGTTGATGATCTCCCCCGGTCCGGGAGACTGTCCCAACTCCACCAACTCATCGCCGGTGGAGAGAATCGCCACCGTTGGCCTGCGGAAGACCGGCACCAGCGCCATGCCGAAACCGGCCAGCATGTTTACTTCCGGTGGCCGGATAAGCGCACCGCTGCGGACAAATACTACGCCAGCAGCCACATCCTCTGCTCGAAAACGGAAATGCTGGCCCTTTTTGACCGGCTCCAGCAGGGTCACGTCCTGCGTGCCGTCGTCGGTTTCCTCCACCGGGACGATGGCATCACAGCCGGCGGGGGCCGGCGCACCAGTCATGATCCGCACGGCACAGCCCGGCTCGACCTTGATCCCGTCAGCCCGGACACCGGCCGGCAGAAATCCGGTCACGCGCAAGCGGCAGGGTGTGGTCAGACAGTCCTCTGCCCGTACCGCATAACCGTCCATGGCCGAATTGTCCCACAAGGGCAGGTCCCAGGGGGCTGTCGCATCCTCGGCCAGGACCCTGCCGGTCGCTTCCAGAAGATGTATCCGTTCCGTGCCGACGGGCTGCACGCTGTCCAGTATTATTGAGCGGGCTTCTGTGAATGAAACCATGCTGTTCCTCCAGGATATTGAATAGTGTCTACCATAACGGGAAGCGCTCAAAAACACAATACGATTGCCAACAGCACCACGATGGGTATAATGCTGCAACCCACTACCATGAAACAGGGTACACCCGTGAACGAAGCCTCCCCGAAAAAACATGTCCATGTCGCCTGTGCCCTGATTGAACGTGACGGCCTTGTACTGGCGGCCCAGCGCAGCGCCATCATGAACCTGCCCCTGAAATGGGAGTTCCCCGGCGGCAAGCTGGAGGCGGGAGAAACGGCAGAAGAGTGCCTGCAGCGCGAACTGGTTGAGGAGATGGGGGTCACCATCGCCGTCGGTCGCGGCTTGCCGCTGCACACCCATTCCTACGACTCCTTCACGGTCACGCTCTACCCGTTCCTCTGCACACTTGAATCCGACACCATCACCCTCCACGAGCATGCAGCCATGATCTGGCTGCCGCCGGATGAGCTGCACACTCTCGACTGGCTCGAAGCTGATCAGCCGGTCCTGGATGCATATGTCCGGCTGGTTCATGAGCAACCACTCCCAGGAGCGGTGCCGTATGCCTGATGCCTTACAGCTCAAGCGCCTCCCGCTTTTCGACAGTCATTTCCACATCGTCGACCGCCGCTTTCCTCTTGTTCCCAACCAGGGTTATCTGCCGGGCGAACTGACCTGCAAGGACTACCTGACACAGTTGTCCGGTTATGACCTGCGCGGCGGGGCCATCGTCTCCGGATCGTTTCAGGCCCTCGATCAGAGCTATCTTCTGGATGCACTGCATACGCTCGGTCCACAGTTCGTAGGTGTAACCAACCTTCCGGCAACCGTCACGGACCGGGAGATCCTGGACCTGGACAGCGCCGGCGTCAGGGCATTGCGTTTCAACATAAAACGGGGCGGGTCTGAAAACGTGCGCCACCTCGATACCATGGCAAGACGGGTGCATGAGCTGGCCGGATGGCATGTGGAGCTCTACGTGGACTCACGGGAGCTGAACGATCTGTATCATGCGCTGGTGGTTCTTCCGGCGGTCAGCATCGACCATCTGGGACTGGGAGAGGAAGGCTTCCGGACATTGCTGCGGTTGGCCGAACGGGGGGTGCGGGTCAAGGCTACCGGCTTCGGCCGGGTGGACTTCGACGTACCCTCCGCTCTCCGGCAGCTGTATTCCGCCAATCCACAGGCCCTGATGTTCGGCACCGACCTGCCGTCAACCCGCGCCCCGCGACCCTATTGTGACGATGATTTTCTGCTGGTGGTCAATACACTGGGGGATGAAGCGGCACAAGCGGTTTTTTATGATAATGCGGCACGGTTTTATCGGGTCCAACTTTAGAGTTTATGCAGTTCAACGAGATGAAATAACTTCAGATTACATTGAGTGTATACTATCAGAGAGACAATTCAATGAAAGAACCAAACAAAATCCGCCATAAGGCATTGATATCTATTTTTATTTTCGCAGTCGGCGTCATCATCGGAATAGCGGTCCGGGAGGCGATGTTACAACTGAAAAAGAGGCAGGAGACTTCAGCATATGTTGAACGGCACGAAGGTCAGCAAAATTACATTAACCCGCTGCTTGCATGTGATATTGCCGATGATCTGATCTCCAATGCGGATATAATCCCTTTTAAAGGAAAAATCGAACAGTTCCTGAACACTCGAATGGATAAACGTTGGGCAACGAGAGTAAGCGTCTACTATCGGGAACTTAATGACGGATATTGGTTCAGCATAGGAGATACCGAAAAATTCATTCCGGCAAGTTTGCGGAAGGTTCCTCTCATGATAGCACTATTGAAACAGGCAGAAACGGAACATGGCCTGCTTGATCGCATCGTGACGTTCGACCTGTCAAACGACTACAATCTGAACCAGAATATCAAACCTTCGCAGACACTGCTGTTCGGTAAAAAATACTCGGTCAGGGACTTGATCTACAGAATGATCGTGTACTCAGACAACAATGCCTTTACGTACTTGACTAAAATCGTGGACGCTGCTTTGCTTGATAAGGTCTATTCCAGTCTTAGATTGCAGAACCCGCGTGCTGTCAAAGATGACGAATTTCTCTCCGTCCAGACATATGAGTCATTTTTCAGGGTGCTCTATAATGCCTCCTATTTAACCCGGAGTTCATCTGACTGGGCCCTTGAAATTCTGTCGAAATCAGACTTCAGGACCGGTCTTGTCTCCGGAGTCCCGCCTGATGTAAAAGTGTCTCACAAATTCGGAGAGAAGTCTGATGCGACCAACGGTACAGTACAGTTGCACGACTGTGGCATCATCTACTATCCTCAACACCCATATTTGCTGTGTGTCATGTCTAAAGGCCCGGACTTCGAGTTGCTTGATGATGTTGTCGCAGAGATTTCACGAATTGCATATACCGAAGTGGACCGACAGCACAAAAACCATTAGAGCAGAGAACTTGAGAGAATAGATCAGGATTAAGGCTAACCACATATTTGAAAAGGAGATTACACATGAACCCGAACTGGAAGATAGACACCATCGCCGTGCAGGGGGGCTACGAGCCCAAATCAGGCGAGCCGCGCATCCTGCCGATCATCCAGAGTACAACGTTCAAGTACGACAGCGCCGAACATGTCACCAAACTGTTCGACCTTGAGGCGGCCGGTTTCTTCTACACCCGCCTTGCCAATCCGACCACCGACGGCTTCGAGACCAAGATCGCCCAGATGGAGGGAGGCGTGGGTGCCATGGCGACCTCGTCCGGTCAGGCCGCCACGACCCTGGCGATTATGAACATCTGCCAGGCCGGCCAGCATATCGTCACCGCCAGCACCCTTTACGGCGGCACCTACAACCTGTTCGCCGTGACCCTTCCCAAGATGGGCATCGAGGTGACCTTCGTCGATCCAGAGCTGCCGGCCGAGGAGATCAAGAAGGCCTTCAAACCGAATACCCGCTGCCTGTTCGCCGAGACCATCGGCAACCCCGGCCTGAACATCCTTGATTTTGAGAAGTTCGCCGCCATCGCCAACGAGATGCAGGCACCGCTGCTCATCGACAATACCTTCGGCACACCCTTCCTCTGCCGGCCCTTCGAGCATGGTGCCCACATCGTCATCCATTCGGCCACCAAGTACATCGACGGCCACGCTACCAGCGTGGGAGGGGTGATTGTGGACGGCGGAAAATTCGACTGGAACTGCGGCCGCTTCCCGGAGCTGACCGAGCCGGACATCAGCTACCACGGACTGGAGTACGTCAAGACCTTCGGCCCGCTGGCCTACATCATCAAGGCCCGCGTCCAGCTGATGCGCGACCTGGGAACGACTCCCGCTCCGCTCAACTCGTTCCTTTTCAACCTGGGGCTGGAGACCCTGCACCTGCGCATGCAGCGCCACAGCGACAATGCCTTGGCAGTAGCCAGGTTTCTGGAGAACCACCCGCTGGTCAGCTGGACCTGCTACCCCGGACTGGAAAGCCATCCAACCCATGACCGAGCCCTGAAGTACCTCCCCAAGGGGTGCAGCGGCGTGCTGACCTTCGGTATCAAGGGGGGTGCCGAGGCGGGGCGCAAGTTCATGGAGGCCACCCGATTGATCGCGCTGGTGGTACATGTAGGTGACGCCCGCAGCTGCGTACTGCACCCGGCCAGCACCACACACCGCCAGCTGTCACCTGAGCAGCAGGAATCCAGCGGCGTCAAGCCGGACCTGATCCGCCTCTCCATCGGCATCGAGGACGCCGGCGACATCATCGCCGACATCGACCAGGCACTGTATGTGAGCCAGAAGTAAATTCAAACAAAATCTTGAAACACGGAGGGCACGGAGAACACGGTGTAACATCTCAGAGTTTCAAAGGTTTCTTGCTTTATTGACTCTCGATTTCTCCGTGTTCTCCGTTTCTCCGTGTTATTCAAAAGGTTTCCCAATGGACATCCTCATCGGCACATTCACCATGCGCCCCTACGTGTTCGCCTTCTTTGCGGCCTTTCTGCTGGTGTGCGTCCCGCACGTGGGCTGGCGGCGGACACTGGCATTTACCGGGGCCGGCTACCTGATCGCCTTCTCCTCGGAGTGGCTCTCGATCAACACCGGCTTCCCCTACGGCTGGTACTACTACATCGACACGACCAGCAGCCGCGAACTGTGGATCGCCGGAGTACCGTTCTTCGACTCGCTCTCCTACGTCTTCCTGTCCTACTGCAGCTACACCACGGCTCTGTTCATCCTTTCACCGCTTCGGGCCTGGCGATGGAACGTTGCGACGCTGGAGACCAGAAGCATCCGGCGCTCGATCTCTGCTCTGGTTCTGGGTTCCTTCCTGCAGACCTTTCTGGACATCGTCATCGATCCGGTGGCTTTGCAGGGGCATCGCTGGTTCCTTGGGCAGATCTACGGCTACCGCGAGCAGGGCATCCACTTCGGCGTTCCGCTCTCCAACTATTGGGGCTGGCTGCTGACCAGCCTGCTCCTGGTGGGGGCCTTCCAGCTGATCGATGCCCGGCGGCTCACTGATGCGCCGAAAGGGGTCTGCAACCTGCCCTTTCGCTCACTGTTGGGGCCGCTGCTCTATCTGTCGGTATTGATCTTCAATCTGGGGGTGACGCTCTGGATCGGGGAACCTTTCCAGGCGCTTGAAGGGATCCTGATGTACACACTGCCGGTCCTGATGGTCATCATACTGGCGCTGCGCAGGGTGAATCGCTATACGAAGGATGAACTGGGAGAACATCTCCGGGATTACCCCTGGTCCCCGGCTGGAAAAACCTCATAAAACGGCCAGTAACCGTCCAAAAGAATCTGACAGGCGGGCGGCTGCAATGCTACTGTTGCGAGCCAGCCGGATCAACTGGGGAATGATGAGGGGCTTGCGGGCAACGGTCAGCAAAACTCTGGGAATGCGGATGCGCATCTGCCGGTCGCAGAATTCATCCAGAGAGAAATCAAGCTCTTCATCAAACGGGTCGCTGACCGTGCGGATACCGATAAAGGGGATGCCGTTCTCTTCGGCTGCCAGGGCAATGGCGGAACTCTCCATCTCCACCACGGGAAACGGGGCATTCGCCGCCAGCAGGGTCGCCAGCCGGCTCTTTTGCATGATGGAGGCGGTCGTGGAGAACAGGCCCCCGAACACCCTCCGCCCTTCGACCGCCTGACAGGTAACGAAATCACGGCAGACCGCCGGAATAGTGACCAGCACCTCCTGCAGCCCCTTTTCGGAAACAATCGTCAACCCTGAAGCCACCACGGTATCCCCCACCTGCAACTCTGTTGAAACACCACCGCAGAAACCGGCCGAAATCAACAGGCCGGGACGCTGTTCACCCAGGAGTTGCCGGGCCGCTGTCGTTGCGTTCGCAAAACCCATCCCGGCTTCGGCAACTATGATTTCATGGCCGTAGAATTGTGCCAGATGCAGCGTACGCCCATCCGGACGGATCTTCCGTACCTGCTGCAGGGTCCGGATAATTGCAGCTGTCTCCTCCGGCATGGCCGTGATGATGCCGATCTTCATGGTCCTGTGGTCTCCTGTACGAAACTGTATCACCAACCGGCACACTTTTCAAAACTTAGAAGTAGTCCGCCCACAACTTTGTGCCGGGGCCGCGCCCCGGGGCGGGGCCCCCTTCCCCCGGGGCGGAAAAAACAAACCAGGGGGGGGGGGCGGCGCCGCGACGTGTGTGTTGGGGGGGGGAAGAGGGGGGAGAGGGGGGGGGGGCCGTGTGCGGATAACTTCTCAATATGAAATGCTGGACAAACGATTTCGCTTGAACTATATTTACTATTCACTTTTGTGGAGAGATGTCCGAGCGGTTGAAGGAGCACGCCTGGAAAGCGTGTGTACGTTAATAGCGTACCCAGGGTTCGAATCCCTCTCTCTCCGCCATTTTTAGTGCGGTAGAAGCAGTTAAAGACTTCGTTAGTGCACGTATCCCGTGTGACGGAGCTTGAGTTCAGTTCTTTTACTTGCAGGCGCAGATGATAGCCGGGCCTCGCGCAACGGCAGGCCGTGAACTCCGCCAGGTCCGGAAGGAAGCAACGGCAGCGGCCCCCGTCGTGTGCCGCGGGTAAACCCGGCTATCATCTGCGCCTGCAAGCATACAATAGCAGAATCATCACCCCTTATGCATTACGCACAAGATCCGCCTATCCCCCAACAGACCCCATGCGGGGGCACACATGACCGACGAGGTTCAATTCTTTGTCCAACGGCACGTCATATGAAGTCCTGGCCAGAAAATACCGCCCCCAATCTTTTTCGGAGCTGACCGGGCAGGAACATGTCAGCCGCACCCTGCAGAATGCCATTGATTCCGGCAGAGTGGCACACGCCTTCCTGTTCACCGGCGCCCGGGGTGTCGGCAAGACCAGCACCGCCCGCATCCTGGCCAAGACCCTCAACTGCGAACAGGGCGTTACCCATGAGCCCTGCAATGTCTGTCCGCAATGCATCGAGATAACCAAAGGCACCTCCACCGACGTCTTCGAGATCGACGGCGCCTCCAACAACGGTGTGGAGGATGTCCGCGACCTGCGCGACAGCATCAAGTACCTCCCTTCCCACAGCCGATACAAGATCATCATCATCGACGAAGTCCACATGCTCTCAACCAACGCCTTCAACGCCCTGCTGAAGACCCTGGAGGAGCCGCCGGAGCACGTCAAGTTCATTTTTGCCACAACAGAACCTCACAAACTCCCGATCACCATCCTTTCACGGTGCCAGCGCTTCGACTTCAAGCGTGTCCCCGTGGCCAAGATTATCACCCGCCTGCGGGAGATCGCCGGCAAAGAGAACGTCATCATCAGCGACTCCTCCCTGGCCCTGATTGCACGCAAGGGGGACGGGAGCATGCGCGATTCGCTGACCGCCTTCGACCAGGTGCTGGCCTTCTGCGACAGCAGCGTGTCGGATGAGGATGTCGCCACCCTGATCGGTGCCGTGGACCCGCGCCTCTTAGCTGACATATCGGCAGCAGTATTCGGCGGAGATACCCAGGCGGTTCTGGCCGGCATCAAGCGCGTTGACATGGTCGGCTACAACATGCGTCAGTTCTGTCAGGATCTGATCGAACACTTCCGCAACCTGCTCGTAATCCGCTCGGTCAAAAATCCGGAGGAGATTCTCGATCTGGCCGATGCCGAACTTGAAGAACTTCGCCACCAGGCTGCCGCTTTCACGGCCCAGGACATCCAGCGCCGGCTGACGCTGCTGATCAAGGCAGACAGCGAGATGGCCTTTGCCTCGTTCCAACGCCTGATCCTGGAGATGGCCCTTCTCAAGGCCGCTCTGCTGGTGCCGGTCCTTCCGATAAGCGAACTGCTGGAGAAGATCAAACTACTGGAAGCCGGGGCGGTCCATACTCCGGCGCTCCCCTGGAATGCCGGGCGGCCTGCGGTCCCCGGAACCGGTGATCGGGACCAGCGTGAACCGCAAAGACCAGCGCCCCAACCAGCCAGGACACCGCAGCCGGCAGCGGCGGCCTCGACATCAAAACCGGTGCAACATGGGACACATTCGGACTGGGAGCGTTTCGTGGCCTTTGTCGTTGAGAAGCGACCGGCCATCGGATCGGTTCTGGAGCACGGCAGCCCGCTGAAGCTGGAGCCCGGGCTTATGGAGATCGGCTTCCCGGCCGGCAGCTATTACCTGACGTCGGCCCAGGATGCCGACTCGATCAGCGAGATCAGGGCACTGGCCCATGAGTTCAGCGGCACAGAGGCAGCGGTTAAGATCAGGTCGATCACCCCTGAAACCGGCAGTTCACCCGCGTCGCTGGCCGAAAAAAAAAAGAGTGATCGCCTGCAGCGCATCGAATCACTGAAACAGGAAGTTGCAGCACACCCTGTCATCAATGAGGCACTGCGACTGTTCGGCGGAACGATCACCGACATCCGGGAAACCTAGCAGCCTTCCTGCACAGTCGACGATCATCATAACCAGGTTCTACACATATCCCACGCGGAGGAGAAACAGATGTCAAAGGGGTTAGCAGGTATCATGAAACAGGCCCAGATGATTCAGCAGAAGATGGCCAAGCTTCAGGAAGAGGCCACCCTGAAAACAGCCGATGCAACATCCGGTGGCGGAGCCGTCTCGGTCACGGTCAATGGTAAAAATGAGATTATTTCACTTTCAATAAAAAAAGAGGCCGTTGACCCCGAAGATGTCGAGATGCTTCAGGACCTTATCATAGCTGCAACCAACGAGGCCCTCAAAAAGGTGCACGCAGAACTTTCCGACGAGATGTCGAAAATCACCGGCGGCATGAGCATCCCGGGGCTTTTTTAGTAATTACGAAAGGTTATATAACTTATTGGCACTGGAACGTGTCTTTAATTTTTTAATTTGACTAAATGTTTTAGTTCGGCTAATAGATGCGTGTCCCGGTATCGTGCCCGGTAGTCGTTTTTCGTACGCAATGAAGCTTGTTCTTTGTGCTCCTCCATGGTTTTCGGTCGCAGTCGGATCCGTCCAGAGCGGGGGAGCATATTTTTTAACCACGCTATAATACTAAAAAAATGTTTTATTTGTGCCGGGATTTATGTTAACAAAATCTTCCTCGCTGATGCGACTGGTCGGAGAATTGAAGAAACTACCGGGTGTCGGAGAACGGACTGCGTTGCGACTGGCATTCCACCTGTTGAAATCGCCCGGAAACCTGACCGCACTTTCAGAAGCGCTGGTCGATGTCAAAGAAAAGGTGCGGGCCTGTTCGACCTGCTTCGCCATTACCGAGAACGACCCCTGCGCCATCTGCAGCGGCAACCGTGATGCAGCCGCTGTCTGTGTCGTGGAGAACTCCCAGGATCTGATGTCCCTGGAGCGCAGCAACGCCTGGCATGGAGTCTACCATGTCCTTGAGGGAGCGATCTCCCCGCTCTCCGGGATCGGCCCTTCTTCAATCCGGATTGCCGAACTGCTGGCGCGGGTTGAAGCGGGAGGGGTCAGCGAGGTGGTAATCGCCACCAACTTCACGGTGGAGGGCGAGGCAACGGCACTCTACCTGACCAAAGTGCTCAAGCCGACCGGAGTCAAGGTGACCCGACTGGCACATGGCATCCCGCTGGGAAGCGATATCGAATTTGTTGATGCGGCCACGGTCCAGTGGGCGCTGCAGGGAAGAAACGAATTATAGGGAATTATCGGCCGCTATTCGGACAACGATTCAGGATAAACCCACACAGGAGGAACGCATGAGCAGAAAAATGGTAACCATCGACGGCAACACCGCCGCCGCCCACGTAGCCCACGCCACCAATGAAGTCATCGCCATCTACCCGATCACCCCGTCATCAGTGATGGGCGAGATCTCCGACGCAAAGAGCGCTGCAGGCGAGAAGAACATCTGGGGTACGATCCCACTCGTATCTGAACTGCAGTCCGAGGGTGGAGCGGCCGGTACGGTACACGGCGCCCTGCAGGCCGGTGCGCTGACCACCACTTTCACCGCCAGCCAGGGTCTGCTGCTGATGATCCCCAACATGTACAAGATCGCCGGCGAGTTGACCTCCACGGTCTTCCATGTTTCTGCCCGCGCCATCTCCGCTGCCGCCCTGAACATCTTCGGCGACCACTCCGATGTCATGTCCTGCCGCTCCACCGGTTGGGCCATGTTCTGCTCCAACAATGTCCAGGAGGTCATGGACTTCGCCCTGATCGCCCAGGCCGCCACCCTGCGTTCAAGGGTCCCCTTCCTGCACTTCTTCGACGGGTTCCGCACCTCGCACGAAGTCCAGAAGGTAGAAGAACTTTCATTTGACGACATGCGCCACATGATGAGCGACGAACTCATCAATGCCCACCGTCTGCGCGGCCTCTCCCCCGACCGTCCCGTCATGCGCGGCACCGCCCAGAACCCGGATGTCTACTTCCAGGGGCGTGAAACCGTCAACCAGTTCTACGAACCCTGCATCAAGATCGTCCAGGAAGAAATGGACAAATTCGGCAAGCTCACCGGCCGCAAATACAAACTGGTCGACTATGCCGGCGCCAAAGATGCCGAGCGGGTCGTCGTCGTCATGGGTTCCGCAGCTGATACCGTTCAGGAGACCGTCAACACCCTGATCAAAAAAGGGGAGAAAGTCGGCGTCGTTAAAGTCCACCTCTACCGTCCGTTCCCACTGGACGCCTTTATCAAGGCGCTGCCCAAAACCGTCAAGAGTATCGCTGTTCTCGACCGCACCAAAGAGCCCGGTTCCCTGGGCGAGCCGCTCTATCTCGATGTCCGCACCGCCATCGGCGAAGCCATGGCTGCCGGAAAATTCAGCTTCAAGGGCTATCCCGTCATAGTCGGCGGCCGCTACGGTCTGGGTTCCAAGGAATTTACCCCGGCCATGGCCAAATCCGTCCTGGACAACCTCAAAAAAGCCAAACCGAAGAACCACTTTGTCGTCGGCATCAAGGAAGACGTCACCAACTGCAGCCTGGAGTACACACCCTCCTTCCGCAACGTCATGGACGGCACCTACGAAGCCATGTTCTTCGGTCTCGGCTCCGACGGTACTGTCGGCGCCAACAAGAACACCATCAAGATAATCGGCGAAACCACCAAGAACTTCGCCCAGGCCTACTTCGTCTACGACTCAAAGAAGGCCGGCACCATCACCATCTCACACCTGCGCTTCGGGAAAAAGGCCATCACCGCCCCGTACCTGATCGACCACGCCGACTTCATCGCCTGTCACAACTTCTCCTTCCTGGAGAAATACGACATGGTCTCCAAAGCCAAGCCGGGCGCCACTTTCCTGCTCTGCTCTCCCTTCGAGCATGGTGAAGTCTGGGACAAGATGCCCAAAGAGGTGCAGCAGCAGATCATCGACAAGAAACTCAAATTCTACGTCATCAACGCCATCAAGCTGGGCGAGGAACTTGGCCTGGGCGCCCGCATCAACGTCATCATGCAGACCGCCTTCTTCAAGATCTCCAACATCATCCCGCTGGCAACTGCGCTCAAAGAGATCAAAGGCGCCATCAAGAAGAGCTACGGCAAATCGGGCGACAAGGTTGTCGCCATGAACAACGCCGCTGTCGACGAAGCCCTCAAGAACATCTACGAAGTCAAGGTCCCGGCCAAGGCTACCAGCAAGCTCAAGATGCCGCCGGCAGTTGCCAAGACGGCACCTAAGTTTGTACAGGACGTCACCGGCCGCATCATCGCCGGCTTCGGCGACGACCTGGCCGTATCCCTGATGCCGGCCGACGGCACCTTCCCGACCGCCACATCCCAGTACGAGAAGCGCAACATCGCCGTCGACATCCCGGTCTGGGACGAAGCCGTCTGCATCCAGTGCGGCATCTGCTCCTTCGTCTGCCCGCACGCCGTTATCCGTATGAAGGCCTATGACGGGGAAACTGCTCAAGGGTGCACCCAAGACCTTCAAATCGACCGAATGCAAGCTGCCTGAGTTCAAGGGTTTGAAATACACCCTGCAGGTTGCTCCCGAAGACTGCACCGGCTGCGGTGCATGTGTGTACAACTGCCCGGCCAAGAGCAAGGAAGACCCGAACCACAAGGCCATCAACATGAAATTCCAGCCGCCTCTGCGGGCTTCCGAAGCCGCCAATTGGGACTTCTTCCTGTCACTGCCCGACATGGACGCCACCAAGCTCAAGCTGGACACCCTGCGCGGCAGCCAGCTCGTCCGCCCGATCTTTGAATTCTCCGGCGCCTGTGCCGGCTGCGGCGAGACACCTTACCTGAAACTGCTGTCGCAGCTCTTCGGCGACCGCGCCATGATTGCCAACGCCACCGGCTGCACCTCAATCTACGGCGGCAACCTGCCGACCACGCCATGGGCCAAGCGTGCCGACGGCCGCGGTCCGGCCTGGTCCAACTCCCTGTTTGAGGACAACGCCGAATTCGGTTTCGGCATGCGCCTGGCGGTGGATAAATTCACCGAATCGGCCCTGGAACTGCTGACTGAGTTGACCACCTGCAGCTGCAAGACCTGCAAGCCGATCATACCGCTGATGAAGCAGATCATAGCTGCCGATCAGTCCGACCAGGCCGGCATCGAGAAGCAGCGTGAGCGGGTCGCCACGCTGAAGAAGGGCCTCAAGGGCTGCAAGGAGCGGGCTGCAGTGCAGCTGCTGCCGCTGGCCGACTACCTGGTCAAGAAATCAGTCTGGTGCGTCGGCGGCGATGGCTGGGCCTATGACATCGGCTACGGCGGCCTCGACCATGTCATCGCCTCCGGCAAGAACGTCAACTTGCTTGTTCTGGATACCGAAGTATACTCCAACACCGGCGGACAGGCCTCCAAAGCCACCCCGACCGGCGCCGTGGCACAGTTCGCCGCAGGCGGCAAGCCGATGGCCAAGAAGGACCTGGGCATGATGGCCATGGCCTACGGCAATGTCTACGTTGCCAATGTAGCACTGTCCAATCCGGGCCAGGTGGTCAAGGCCTTCATCGAGGCTGAGGCCTACGACGGGCCGTCACTGATCATCGCCTACTCGCACTGCATCGCCCACGGCATCGACATGACCAAGGGTGTGGACGAGAACAGGAAAGCGGTCTCCTCCGGCTACTGGCCGCTGTACCGCTATAACCCGGCTCTGGCAGCAGAAGGCAAGAACCCGCTGCAACTGGACAGCAAGTCCCCGACTACGACATTCGAGGACTACGCCTATGGCGAGAACCGCTACAAAGGTTCTGCAGAAGGCCAACCCCAAGGCAGCGGCAATCCTGATGAAGAAGGCCACCGCCTGGACAGCCAGTCGCTTCGAGTATTACGAGAAACTGGCGGCGCTGACCTACGAAAAGAAGTAGTCAATTGCCTGTTTCACTTCGAGGCCCTGCGGTTATCCGCAGGGCCTTTTTTTCTTGATAGGGGAGACTACATGAAAAAGATTGTCATCGCCGGTTGCGGCTATATCGGGACGCGAGTCGCCCGGGCCTGGAAAGATAATGGTGCAGAGGTCACCTGCCTGGTGCGGTCTGCTGAGCATCAGGCTGCCCTTGCATCGGAAGGTTTTTCCACCAGAACCTGCAGTTTTGATGAACCGGCAGAGATCCCAACACTGGATGCTGCCAGCAGCATTGTGTATTACTTTGTTCCTCCACCGGGAGGAGGAATCGCCGACTCCCGTGCCAGAAACTTCTGCGCCGCCCTGTCTCAGGCTGCGTCTCCCGCCCGGATCATCTATATGAGCGCGACCTCGGTTTATAGCGAAACAGGCGGCGGAATAGTAACCGAAGAATCGCCCGCCGAGCCGCATTCTGCCATGGGCAAGCGTCGCCTGGATGCTGAATCCGCTTTCCGGGAATACGGTGCCGCCGCCGGCGTGCCGATCATCATCCTGCGGGTCAGCGGCATCTACGGGCCGGGACGCCTGCCGCTGATGCAGATCAGTCAGGGACAACCGCTGCTTCTCGAAGAGGAGTCCGGTCCCAGCAACCGCATCCACGCCGATGATCTGGCCATGGTCTGCCTGGCTTCTGCAGAGCGGGGAGAGGACGGTGAGATCTTCAATGTCAGTGACGGCCATCCCTCCAGTATGACCAGCTATTTCAACGCCTGCGCCGACCTGCTCGGCTATCCCCGCCAACCGCAGGTCAGCATGACAGAAGCCCGTCGGGTCATGTCTCCGCTGATGCTCTCTTATGTCACCGATTCAAGAGTCGTGGATAACAGCAGGATGCTTAATAAGCTGGGCATAACGTTGAAGTATCCGGGCATACTGGATGGCCTGAAACACAGTATATGAGCGAAACACAGCCGTTGCGGGAGATTTTCGATCGCCTTCTTGACCGGTTCGGACCCCTCAGCTGGTGGCCGGCCGAGACACCCTTCGAGGTCTGCGTCGGTTAAGTTAACCCGTTATTCTTGGTCCAACATGGTACAAACCTGATTAAAATTTGGGGAGAGGGAATAGATAGTTTTTGGTGATTAGCAGCAATTACGCATTAAGTTAGATCAGTACATGGTACATATGTTTACTGACCTCAGATTGACAGGCCCACTTTAATCGCTATCTGGTTTTCCAAACTGCAACTTTTTATGACAGTTTGGACAGACCGCCATAACATTAGCTGACGAATCGGCCCCCCCTCTATTTAGTGGCAATATGTGATGCACTTCAAGGTATGGTGAATTATCAGATGCGCGATTAAAAGGCGCTGGTTGCTTACATGATTCGCAGACACCTTTAGCACGCAAAAAAACCTCATTTATAATATTCGGATTGTTAAAATACACCTCCATTGAAACAACGGTCCTAATAGGCTCTTCAGTTAATTCATTTTTAGTATCTGAAGTACACTTATTGTACGCATGAGACAGCTTTGATAGCAATCCAGCATCATAGATTTCAATGAATGGGCTAGCGGCGTTGATAGTCGCAACGACTTCCCTTTCAACCAGAGGATACTCTCTAGGTTCCTCACCTGTAAGTATCCATCTATAATTAAACCCAAATTCACGATTAATGAGTTTTGCAATTTCCTCAGTAGTTTTCAGTCTTCCTGACTCAAGATCCCTCAATCGAAACCATTTCATTCCCAGCCGTTGAGCAAACTCGGTCTGGGTAACTCCCAGCTCTTTGCGAATATTTCTTATTCTGTGGCCAGTTTCAAGGGTCATATAAATCCATTCGAATAAAACTGAAAATAACCGTTTGGTTATTTTTGGGAATATTTTAGCACACCAACTATACGTATTGTGTGCGAATTATTTGGTTTGCTGTTTATACCATTTTGATATATTTTTGACTTTACCGCATCTCAGTTGTATCGGAACAAAAAATGGCTATCAACATTTCCACATATCACCTGATTATTTTCACATACTTTGAGCAGTTCAAGCAGCGCGCAGTTCCGATGGTTTTTCTGGTGAATGGAAAGCCAGGATACGTCATCAATCAATGGATATTAGACTTGGTAGAAACATCTATTAGACCTGCTCGGCTCTCATCATACGTTGGCTCAATTTGCATGCTTTACGATTTCTGTATTGCCCGATTTGGCCTTGGGCCGCTAAGAGATGAAGACCAGCAGCGCCTTGTGGCCGATTTCATCGATGCGCGGCGCTACGGCACAGATGAATATTGCCGTAAGAGCAATCACGATGAGTACTACGATTATCTTCGCAACCTTGGCCTGAGTTGGAAACCAACACACTCACGAAACGTGAAGATCAACCTTAAGGCAATAAATGTGTTTGACCGCTGGCAGGCAACCTATCATGGTGCTCCCCGTCTCAATCCTTCAGAAAAGGAATTTTTAAGTAGGTACGAGGTTTATAGAGAGTGGCAGCATAGAACCAAGTGGGATCCATTCCTTCACCTTTTCAATACAAGAGAGCACACGAAAGACACACACAAGGTGGAGATGTCAAAGGATGATAGAAACAGCGAGACCGAAACAAAAGGAAGATACCGCAGAGAAAAGGCGTTCCCGCTTCAACTAATTATCAGGCTTATCGAGTGTTGCGCCAACCCTCGGGACAAGATGCTGTTACTGCTCATGCTAGGCGGATCTTTGCGGAGGTCGGAACCCCTTCATATTTTCGTCCAGGATATAGAGGGGGTTGACGCATTGGGGCAGGCTGTGGTGCGCTTAGAAGACCCGCTGAACGGGTGGGTCGAGTGGGGGCATAACAAGTGCGGGACACGGAAGCAGTTCTTTCAGGAGTGCTACAAAAACGAGATTCTCTCAGCAGGACACGTGCTTAGTAACCTGATGCCGCGGCCACTCTATGGACAGAGGAACCAGGGTTTCCATGCTGGTTTCAAGGGAATGACTTTTTCAGAGAGCGACTCAGGATCACGATGGTTTAGGCCGTTTGACGACCTCGGTGAAAATGAACGGGCTGAATTTAACGGTAGCCTTGATATGTTGGAGGGTGTTGCAGATTACAGACCATATGACGTGTTCCATGTATGGTGGCTCGATCCGCGAATTGGGGCTTATTTTTATCAGTGTTTCGAAGAATACATGGATAAATATTATTATAAGAACCCCTTCACCGGAAGAGCAAATCCTTCGGGGTGGCCCTATCACCCATGGTTATTCATCAACATTGAAAACCCATATACATATGGATATCCACTCGCCTATACAGCAGTCACTAAAATATGGGAACGCTTGAAGGACAAGTTGATAAAATCATTCGCTGAGGGTGCGGAGCAAGAAAGAGTAAGAATGGTTTTGAATGGCCTTGCTTGGCATTCCTTGAGACATTTCTACGGCTACTATTGTGCCAACATCCTCGAACTTCAAATGGAGATAGTCCAAGTTCTGATGCACCACGCGCAGATAAATTCAACGCAGGTGTATTACCGTTTATCAAAATCAATCGTCAAGGACGAGATAACCAAGGCAGTACTCAAGAAGCACGGGTTTGATATGGAGCCAGAACATATCATTCTTCCGAAAACACCACGACTGCTTTTCCCTGACCATTGGACCAATCGATATCAGACTAGATTGCTCAATTATCAATAAAGGAGGAACGGCATATTGAATAAGGTAACTACTGACACAACGCTTCTTGAAAAGACAAACGGGTATTGGTCGGGACGCGACATCTATATAAACAATTCGAAATACCTTGTTGTGCTCAAGCCGGATATCACTCCAGATGAACTTGTTGGTATCATAACAGAATATATCGATGGTCGACTGTATGATTTGGTAAAAAATTCAACGCATAAAGGGATTTTATACATTCTCAAATCCGTGCAAAACAATCCAATCTGGAGAAGAGGTAACACTAGTAGCTTTTTTAGATATGGCATAAATTTTAGTGGAATTACCCCACCCATGAAGCCACCATGGTCACAGTTTTACAGAAGAGATTCTGCGGCAATAGCGTCAATGGTAGCAGTTCTTCTTCAAAATGGGATCCCTCCAAAACAAATTTCAGAAGATATGACACAAGCCTGGATGTCCGTACATCGGTACAAGCCTTACAATGGTTTATACGTGCAGATGGTGCCGATAGAAGGCACATTACTAAGTGTCCCTTGGGAAAAATGTAGGTACAGTCAGACAATAACAATGCTAGATGACATGTGGAAATTAGTAAATTTGGACATCAGTCCAGGCCGTTTCGGCCTGACCGGAAAATATAATCATTCAAGACCTCATGCTTCGCAAGGCGCAATAATTTTAAATGACCTGACAGCAGAGGAAAATAGATTGTTTAGTCGGTTCGGCGGGCAAACCTGCAACAGCTTTGCTCCTTCTCAACTGAAAATCTATATGAATGCAGTTGTTTCAGCTGTTACCCAAGCCCTGCTTCTTCTCGTCAAGAGTGATGTTTGTCTTATCCCATTTTCTTTAAGTACATCAGCACATTGTAACGCCATTGGTTTCACAGCGTCGGTCTATGGCCAAAATTTTTGTTCAGGACATTACAATCATCGATTCAGTAGCTATGCTTCAGGCCTACTGGGATGTACGAGCATGAAATCACTCAAAGATTTTCCGGTAAACCTAGCTAAATATAAAGATATAGAGCAAAACACCGCATTGGCTGCCACCTTTTCAAAACCTCTTAAAGAGTTTGCCTTAAAACATAACCTTAAAGAATACCCCTATAGAGACCTTAAAAGAAGAGCTACTTCAGAATATCGTATGTTTTCTCCTGAATGGGCAAAAGATAAATTGACAAAAGAGTGGGCGGATATTGTTGCAGCATTTTGGATGTCAAGTGATGCCGGAGATGGGCAGAAGATCAGTTGTATCGCTGGCTTCTGCCCTTGGGCTTGCGATATCCGTGGATTCAATACCCCCTACGAAATTAAGCCAAAAGACATTAAGAATCCGTTCATGGATAAGGATGAACTAACCTTCTTTAAATACCTGAGTAATCTGGATATATCGGAGGATTCAAAAACAAAAAGGTGGCTAGCAGCGGCAAAGTTTTTTTCTCTTACTGCAAACAGTTCCAAACTTCCTGGTTCACCGGTTTTCGGCAGTAATCTACAGAATCCATTTGAAGGCTGTGCGAACCCATTTAAAAAAGAACAAAGCGGCTTCAAATCACAACGACCGCGTATGCCACAGTCTTTAGTTGAGTTGATGATCGAAACCCTTCTGGATCCTGACGAAAATGGAGTGTTCACATACAGGTGGGTGGAGGATGCGACTGCTGTATCTGACACTGTCCTTGTTCGGAATCCGGATGACCCTTCCGAAGTTATTCAGGTTTGGTGCCCATCTACTGCCAATTGTCTTGCTAACATCTTACTAACACCGATTCGCGGGCATCAGAGTCGCTGGCTTGACCAAGGACTTCTAGACGAATTTATTTTTGACATCCAGACACAAACGATGGTCAAGAACACCCACCCATTAGCACAATGGCGCTACAAGAATGGTAACACTCAGATGCAACAGTATGGGCGGCTTTCAGGAGTGTTTCAAAATGAATATGACCCTCTGATTGCTGCCGATGAATTCATCATCTGGGTCAGCACCAACAAGACGCAGATGTGGGACCCCGCTCAAAAGCGCGGTCATCCGCTCCCGTGGCCGACTGGAGAGGAACTGATGAAATCTGATGACGAAGCTGTTAGGACTGCAGGGACCTGTCTTAATCGAGCCTATCAAGTACTTACACAGCAAGTTATATGGATGCAACGTTACGACCCAAATCCCTATCCGGTGAGTTTCCAACACGACCCAAGAGACAGGAGGAAAATTAACAATGACCCGGCATATATCGGACAATATCCATGGTTCGCACCAATATTCCGGAACCTTGCCGATCCATTTAAGGATGAGCGTGATGGCCAAATAGTTAACATCCACATCCCAGTCTCATGGGCTAAGATGGACCGACTTTTTGGTTTGCTTGCATTAGAGACCGAAAGACGTTTGAAGGTGAAAACTGGACGGAATTTCAGCTTAACAAGAGTTACCGCCTCAGGCATAAAGTGCAAATATAGACCCCACGACTTACGGCTAGCAGGCATTTCTTATTTACTGGAGATGGGAGTGCCTATCCATGTGGTTCAGTACTTGGTGGGTCATGCAACTGTTCTTATGACTTTTGGGTATGCCAAGTTCAGAACCCCATGGATAAAAGAACAGATACTTTCCGCTATTAAGAGGAATGTGCATGATGTTGACGGTTTCGACCGTGCCTTCCAGTTGGTCAAAGATGGGAGAATATCCCCTGAGGTGCTACTAGTTTTTCCGAAACGTAACGGCGATACCCAATTTGGGGCGATTGCAGAAGATCTAACGGCTTATGTCCCTATGGTTGGAGGGTTGTGCCGCATGGGAGGATTCGGATCAGGGTCTTGCCAAGTGGGGCGACTAATCACAAGAGTATCAGAGTCTGGCTCAAACGTAGGCGAAGAAGTTGAGGAATATGGCGATACTGGCGGCCATTGCGCCCTTTGTCGGTTCTGGGCAACAGGTCCGCTTTTCCTTCAAGAACAGGAATACGTAGGAAACCTCACAACATTTAGGCTTCGCGAGCTCTGCCGAAGACGTAAGAAGTTCTATGACCGTCGTAATGAGCTTGCAATTGCTATTGACAGTAGCCCAGTGGGTATCAGCAAGCAACAGTTGGAACTTGACCGTCTTCGCATTAATGACGAAATCAATAACGCATCTACGGAAATAACTACTCTACAGCTCGATTTTGGCATTCGAGCAGAATTGTTTGAGGAATCCGAAAAGCGTATGAGCGTGCTGCGAAGAATCTTGGAGGAGAATCCAGACGCTGCTGCTGACCATTTTGAGCTGGTTACTGGCCAAATCGGCGATCAGCATGATTTCAAGGCAGAAATAGTCGAAACCTGCGAACTCGGCCTAGTTCGCTCGATTATTGAGAGATTCAGGTTCATTGAACGAAAAGTGGTGGCTGTACCAGGCGACGTTGCAATGCGGGGGGCGGAGATCACGGATCAACTTCTGGAGGCTATAGATTTCCATGGTGGTCGCCTGTTTCAGATTAGAGATCACGAGGACAGGGCAGCGGCCGCGAGCATGCTCATGAATTTTTTCTCCTACGCAGCCGATCCAGTTAAAGGCGATTCTATACTTCAGGGTGTAATTGACGGAAAAAGCAGCCTGGATATGCTCAAGACCAAGAAGGAGAAACTTCAGCAATTGGCCACTCTTGTAATTGGAACCGCCAAAACAGAAGGGGCGATAGACTGGGAGAACATGGCAAGAGAAGGAAGCGCTTTTTTCGGACCTCTCGAAACGCCATCATGCCAACAATTGATAGGATCTGAATGCTAAGGAGTTTGTTCTAATTTCCGTTTTTTTATTTGTTTCCAGCCCCATTTTTATATCGGAGGAGACTATGGAACCCCTGATCGCCGTAACAGCACAACAAAAATACGAAGAATTGATAAACACACACACAAACACGGAGTTCAAAAAAACTCTGATGGCGCTCAATGACGCATGCAACAAGATCGAGAAGATCAAAGGCAAAATGTCGTATGCTGCTGTCGCAAGTATTGCTGGTCGACACCTAAACGCAATTAAGGGTGATAAGGAAGGACACCGTGCATATGTAAAATTGCGTCAGTCAGAGTACGATGCAAAGAGGAAATCCATTCCCGCCCGGCAGGCTGACGAACAGGAGACAGTGAAGAAAAAACCGCACTACCCCGCCAGCGATCTTGATCCTAAAACTAAAATTTTTATCGACGGTTTATGGCAGGAGATAGGCTATATCAGGAATCGGAATTCGCTGTTGGAAAAAACTCTTGCCGAGGTCCGTAAAGATGTACTGAACCAGACGCGTGAGAAGCCGCTTGACGCGAGGAAAATGCTCCGTAGCGGTCCAGATATTACTGGTTCGATGGCCATTGTGGTTGCCGGTGTGGATGTACCGATGATTCCCCTGACACCCAAACTGAGGGACGCGCTGGAGCAGGTTCTAAAGCTTGGTGGGCATCATAAGTACCTGTGCCTAGAGAATGGAGGTCTCATGCTGAAGACGCCAAGCAGGGATTTTCTTCTCTTGTACCCACGCGAACTGCAGGCTATTTCGGAGGCAATTGGGAAGGAGGTGCTTAGCAGTGAGCAAGAACTGGGAACTCTTTAGCGATTGGGCGTTGGGGCAGCCATGTACCTTCTTCATTCCCTTCTTGAGTGAGAACGTGGACGATTTTAACTTTCGGGCCCTTGGCCGCGCGGCGAACATGCCAGAGGCAGGAATTAGGCAAAACAGCAAATGCCGAGAATATCTGAAAGGGATTCAGCAGGAGTTGATAGCCCTGGGGCACATGGTTGCAAAGAATGACGCCGAGTCCTTAGCCGGAGAGGATAGCGACAAACCGGTGGTCAGCAAGAAAGGTGAACTGGCAAACCCCGAACGCATTGATTATGAGCGTCTTAAGGAGGAGGTCATTCGCTTAAACGAGGAACTGCGCGATATGAAGGCCGCACTGATGCGATTCGGGAAAATGGAGCAATACCTGATGGAATTCGGAGTGCTTCCACGATGAATACCCCAGGAACATCCATCTTCACTGGCATCATTCAAGTAAGGCATATTAGGTCTAGTAACCCCAGAGGATATGGCGGCTCCATATTTGCCGGCTACCATCACGATAAACAAGGGAAACGGCTCTCCACGCCTTATGTCGTGGTGAATGCATCAAACAAGTTGCTCCCCGCCGGAGGGGTTTCTGTTGCTGAGTGGGAGTGCTGGCATGTTGCCGGGATGGCAACCAACCGAATTGTGCAGCAGGATGGTTTTACGCGCAACGAGTTGTATATTGAAGCAGCCGACCTGTACATGGTGCAACCTAGTGGGGAGATGCTCTTTAAATACTTAACGGAAAGCCCTAAGTTCCGAGGGATAGGTGTCGGTCCGATAAAATTACGCAACCTCTGGACCCGTTACGGCCAAGAACTCATTACCATCCTGGATGAAGGTCAGACGGGTAAATTAACGGGTCAAGATCTCCTTAGCCCCGAGTCTGCAGCCAAACTGATGGCTGTTTGGATAGAAAACTCGCCAGGCCGGTTTATCTCATTTCTCCAAAGCAACAAATTTCCGGCAAAGTTGGGTGTGCGAGTTGTCAACTACTACGGCCGCGACTCTGAAAAGATGATGAACGATGACCCATATCGCCTGCTGGCGTTTGGTGCAAAATGGAAAGATGTGGATGTCCTTGCGCAAAGGATTTTCGGAATCATGCCTGACGATGAGAGGAGGTTGGTCGGAGCAGTGGAAGCACTGCTTGCCCAACAGTTTAGAGGCAAACATACTGCCACGCCGTCCGACAAGGTTGAGAAAGGTCTAACACAGTATCTGCGTGTGGATGGCGACAAGGAAAGAACTGCTCGACTCGTAGAGATGGCCATGGCGGTAGGCAATAGCAATGGAGCTTTCGTTACAACTCAGGACAACAAGCTTTATCACCGGTTGGGAACATTACTGATGGAAAAATTGGTGGCCGACAGAATTGCCACCATGATTCGGGAACCGGATCCTTCAGCGAGCATTTTTATGGTAGGACTTACGCCAGACAAAATTGATGAGCTGATTAGCCAATTCGAACAGAAAGAACGCCATGAGCCTGGCAAGGAAACATTTGCCCTTAATGATGAACAGCGCATGGCGATCAACGTCTCCCTTCTGAGCAGGTTCTCGATTATAAGAGGTAGAGCAGGTACCGGAAAGACCACGGTTCTGAAATGCCTCTATTCCGCGTTGAAGGTTCTTGGCTATTCAGTAATACAAATGGCCCTTAGCGGTATAGCTGCAAAGAGAATGAACGAGGCTACCGGCTATAAAGCCAGAACCATTGCGGGATTTTTTCGGAAGGCCCAAGATTTGTTCGACGAACACGGCCATAATACATATCTCGTTGTTGACGAGGCGAGTATGCTTGACCTGCAGACAACGTTTCGAATTTTTTCGCGCCTGCCGAACGACATCCGATTGGTTTTTGTTGGCGATCCACCCCAATTGCCACCCATCGGCCCCGGCCTAATTTTCCAGATACTGGCGGGCATGCCGATGGTGCCACAGGTGGAACTAAAGGTTGTCAAGCGGCAGGATGAAAGTACCGGCATTCCCCACTTCGCCTCCGAGATCTGCAACCATCGCTGGTCTTTACCTGTTTGCTCTGGAGTGCAATTCGTCAATAGCAGCAATCTGGATATTAAAGCCAAAATGCTCGAACTGTATGCCAACGCTCCAGAATCAACACAGATTCTGTGCGCAGTAAAACATTGTGCAATGTCAGGGGTGGAGACAGTGAACATTGAATGTCAGAAACGCCACAATGCTGACGGCCGACCTATTCGCGTGCTTGATATGAACGGTAATCTCTGCTCTGTGCCGTTCCGCGTGGGAGACCGGATTATTTTCACTAAAAATGACTGGGAACGTGGGACGATGAACGGGTCCTTCGCAACTATCATTGAGGCTTTCGACCAAGAGGTTGGCGAGGATAACCCAATAGTCGGTTATGTTTTGATGGAAAGCGACAAAAGCGATGAAGTTGTAGTGCCAATTTACCTTGCAGACGTTGACTGCCGTGATCCTGGCATCATGCTCGGATATGCAACGACGGTCCACAAGGCACAAGGGTCGCAGTGGCCAAGAGTAATCATTCCAATCAAAAGGAACAGGTCAGGTAGGTCACTGATAATGGACTGTACCTGGGCGTACACTGCAGTTACGCGTGGTGAAAAAGAGGTTATTCTTGTCGGAGATCAAAGGACGATTGAAGACATTGTTAAAGCTCCTCCTCGATCTCATGAACGCTGTGTCGGATTTGGAAATATTCTCAAGGAAATGCTCTCTGATTGAGGAAAATAAAGAAGCTCTGCAGAATTCTAGCTAGGAATTATTGCAATAATCACCAGTATTGAATAATTTCATTTACGAGGAAATTTTATGAGATCACTGAAAAATACAAATAAAAAACGATGCCCACTTTGTGGAGGTCACGGAGTCATTAGCAATAATATGGACAAAGACAAGGACATCAAGTCAACAAAGAAAGCAATTGCGAAAATTCTAGATGAACAACGGTTACCTAACCTGACGGGTATAGATGTCGAAGTTGAAGAAGCACTGAAGATACGGTCTAGGTTTATTCTAAAGGCTAGTAGGCAGTACCAGCCTGAGCACCTTAGAACTTTCATGAGGCTAATAAGTTATGAAGCACATGCAGCGTTTTGGATTTATAATAAAAACAGTGAACTAAGCGGATTGGTTGCCCACATTGCAGCCAAAAACCCGTCTGCTTTTGTGCTCACAAACAAAATGCTTTAACTAAACCGTTTATCTACTGAATGGGTGTATGTATTTTCCCTAGCTTTGGATAAGGAATTAATCCCTATTCTCTCCTCACCAGAACTGATCCCTATAAAACACCTATATCCATTATTACCATCGCTAATCCCTTTAATGAAGATGGTTTGCGATGGCTAAAGCTCATTAAATCTGCTAAGTATACTCAATTTTATGTAAATTCCAGATTTGGAATAAACCATAGGAGAGCATAAACTCTTATCACAATAATCCTTGCAACACCGCTAATTCCATTAGGATATATTGAATGACCTCCAAAAAAGACCTATCCGAACGCGATATATGCACCCAATTCATCGTACCTGCTTTACTAAAAGCCGGGTGGGATATTGAGCGTCAGGTGCGTGAAGAAGTGTTTTTTACTGATGGTCGTATCTACGTGAGAGGTACCAGTTCGGCCCGTGGCAGTCGTAAACGGGCCGATTTTGTACTGTACTACAAACCCAATATTCCTATCGCTGTAATTGAGGCCAAAGACAATAGCCATTTTGTCGGCTCTGGCATGCAACAGGCACTTGGATATGCCACTACCCTTGATATTCCAGTAGCGTTCAGCAGTAATGGCGACGGTTTTGTGGAGCATGATCGAACCGCATCATCCGGAGATATCGAGCGCAACCTCACCCTTGATGAATTCCCCAGTCCTGAAGAACTTTGGCAACGTTACAAAAGTACAAAGGCATCGACTCACCGCAACAAGAACAGATTGCATCCTTCGATTACTTCTTTGACGGCTCTGGCCGTGCCCCCCGATACTATCAACAAATAGCCATTAACCGATCAGTTGAAGCAATTGCTAAAGGACAGGATCGGATTCTGCTGGTCATGGCCACCGGAACTGGCAAAACCTATACTGCTTTCCAGATTATTCACCGCCTTTGGAAGAGCGGCACAAAGAAGCGCATTCTCTTCCTGGCTGACCGTAATGCTCTGATTGACCAGACCAAGCGTGGTGACTTCAAACATTTTAAAGACAAGATGACGGTCATCCGCAAAAAGCAGATCGATAAGGCTTTTGAGATTTATTTGGCCCTCTATCAGGGACTTACCAACTACGACGAAGACACGGACGCGTACCGCGAATTCAGCCCGGATTTCTTTGACCTGATTGTTATTGATGAATGTCATCGTGGCAGTGCTTCTGCTGATAGTGCTTGGCGTGAAATTTTGGATTATTTCAAGAACGCTACTCACATCGGCCTGACTGCTACCCCCAGAGAAACCAAGACTGTTTCAAATACGGAATACTTTGGCGAGCCGATTTACACCTATTCGCTAAAACAAGGGATAGAAGACGGCTTTCTTGCTCCGTACAAGGTTATTCGAGTAGGGATCAATGTTGACCTGGAAGGCTGGAGACCAGAGGCAGGACAGCAAGATACAGACGGCAACCTGATAGATGATCGTTTGTACAATACCAAGGATTTCGACCGGAATCTGGTGATTGATGAGCGCACCAAGACGGTTGCCAAGAAGGTGACTGAGTTCCTCAAAAAAACCAGTCCATTTGACAAGACCATTGTTTTTTGCATCGATATTGAACACGCCACCCGTATGCGGCAGGCGTTGGCTAATGCAAACCCCGAAGAGGTGCTGAAGAACCACAAGTACGTCATGAAGATTACTGGTGATGACGATGAGGGCAAGCGGGAACTGGATAACTTCATCAATCCCGAAGAGCGCTACCCAGTCATAGCCACTACCTCAAAGCTTATGACAACAGGTGTCGATGCACAAACATGCAAGCTGATTGTGCTTGATTCCAATATAAATTCCATGACTGAATTCAAGCAGATCATCGGTCGGGGGACGCGCATCAACGAAGAGTTCGGTAAGAAGTACTTTACCATAATGGATTTCCGGAATGTGACCGACCTGTTTGCCGACCCGGATTTTGATGGTAATCCTGTCATGGTGAAGCATGTACACGCTGATGATGTGTTAACCGAAACAGATATCCATCCGGAAGATGAACCCGTAATTGATGCTGAAACCGGTGAAGAGATTCCATTTGATGATGACAAAAAGGAAGTCGAATATGACCGCCCTGAAATTATCGATGGAGGCGGCATTGTAGCTGAACTTCAGCCCAAGATCTATGTTGCAGGCATTGATGTATCGGTGCTCAACGAACGTGTCCAATATCTTGGTGCCAATGGCAAGCTTACGACGGGGAGCCTGAAGGATTATACCCGTAGTGGTCTACTAAAGGAGTTCCGGACTCTAGATAACTTCCTTGCCAGATGGAACGGTGCTGAAAAGAAAAAGGCAGTAGTTGAAGAACTGGCGGAGCAGGACATCATTCTGGAAAACCTTCAGGATGAAATTAAGAAGGAGTTGGACCTCTTTGACCTTATCTGTCACATCGCCTGGGACCGACCGGCCCTTACCAGAAGAGAACGTGCTGATCAGGTTACAAAGCGGGATTATTTTACCAAGTATGGTGATAAGGCCCGTCAGGTCCTGCAGGCACTATTGGATAAATATGCTACTGACGGAATCGAGAACATCGAAGAAATGAAGGTGTTGACCATTGATCCATTCAAGTCAATTGGTACACCGGCAGAAATTATCAATATCTTTGGCGGTAAGGATAACTACCAGGCTGCAGTCAAAGAACTGGAAACTGAAATCTATAGGATGGCTCTCTAAATGAAAAATATAGGATCGATCATAAAGCGTCTACAGAACACCATGCGCAAGGATCAAGGCGTTTCCGGTGACGCCCAGCGAATTGAACAATTGGGATGGATGATTACCTTGAAGATTCTGGACGACAAGGACAAGGAACTGGAAATCCTTCAGAAAATACGTGTCTCCCATCCCGCCAGCAGTTCAATGGCGAGCCTGGGCAGCTGATGGTGAAGGTATGACCGGCGATGAGCTGAAAGAGTTTATCGATCAGAAGCTATTCCCTGCTCTGAATAACCTGGATATTTCTACAGGCAACAAACGAGCCCTTATTATTCGTGAGATATTCGAGGGAACTAACAACTACATGAAGAACGGCACCATTATTCGTCAGGTGCTAAATGAACTGAATCAGATCGATTTCAACTCTTCCGAAGACCGACACATTTTTGGCGATATCTACGAAACAATCCTGCGTGACCTGCAAAGTGCTGGCAACTATGGCGAGTTCTATACCCCCCGCGCCCTGACCGAGTTCATGACCGCCATCATTAACCCACGCCTGGGCGAAAAAGTGCTCGACCCGGCCTGTGGTACTGGGGGCTTCCTTACCTGCGCCATTGAGAACATTCGCCGCCAGGATTTGAAGAACGTGGAAGACCTTCAGATTCTCCAGGCCAATATCCACGGCATGGAATTCAAACCGCTCCCATTCATGCTCAGCGTCACCAATCTGATCCTGCATGATATCGAAGTACCGAATGTTGACTATACAGACAGTCTCAACCGAGAATATACAAGCATTGGATCAAAAGACCGGGTTGATGTGATCCTGGCCAATCCCCCTTTTGGTGCATCCGTTACCGACGGTGTCGAGACTAATTTCCCTCTCAATTACCGCACCACTGAAAGTGCCGACCTGTTTCTGCTCCTGATGATTCGTTACCTCAAGGATGGTGGCCGAGCTGCCATTGTCCTGCCGGATGGTTCGTTGACCGGAGATGGCGTCAAGCAGCGCATCCGCCAGCATTGGCTGGAAACCTGTAACCTGCATACTATTGTACGCTTGCCAAACTCAGTCTTTCAGCCTTATGCCAGTGTTGCCACTAACCTGCTCTTTTTCACAAAGGGTGAGCCGACCAAGGAAATCTGGTACTGGGAGCATCAGCTTCCCGAAGGAGTAAAATCCTACTCCAAGACCAAGCCAATCCAGAGTAATGAGTTCAACAGCCTGAAGGAGTGGTGGCAAAATCGGCAGGAGAGTAATCAAGCGTGGAAGGTCTCTATCGACGTCTTGACCGCCAATAACTACAGCTTGGATATCAATAATCCACATATCAAAGAGGCCGGCCATAGTTACACCAGCGCCGATCTGTTGGAACTGCTCCATCAGTCATTTCAAAAAAGTGATACTCTTTTGCAGACATTGCGCAAGGAGATATCTGTTGGCTGAATGGAAGCGCTCCAAAATCGGTGAGTTATGCGATATCATAAAAGGCGAAACCGGCCTTGCTAGTTCTCCACCGGGACAATACCCTCTGGTTGCTACAGGTAAGGAACGTAGAACATGCGCCACGTGGCAGTTCGATACCGATGCCGTATGCGTGCCACTGGTGTCATCTACCGGTCATGGTAAAAAATCTCTGAATTATGTCCACTATCAGTCGGGTAAATTTGCCCTTGGTACTATTCTGGCTGCCATTATCCCCAAAGACGCTTCGATTCTGACCGCTAGATTTCTGCATCTGTACCTTTCCCATTTTAAGGATACTGTTTTGGTGCCGCTTATGAAGGGCGCCGCCAATGTCAGCCTGCCGATGAAGGAAATTGCCTCAATCGAAATCCCTGTTCCACCGTTGGACGAGCAGCAAAACCTGATTAACTTAATATTTCGGATAGAGGATGAACATCGGGAATTGCTGGCAGAAACAAACCGGCAAGGAGACTTGCTGAAACAGCTCCGCCAGACTGTGTTGCAAGATGCAGTTGAGGGGAAACTGACAACAGAATGGCGCAGGCATCATCCGGTGGTGAAGGGCAATCCTCAGCATGATGCAGTGGCATTGTTGGCACAGATCAGGGCAGAGAAAGAACGGTTAGCGAAGGAAGGTAAAATCCGGAAAGAAAAACCATTGCAGCCGATTACTGATGATGACAAATCGTTTGATTTGCCGGATGGGTGGATCTGGTGCCGATTACCACAGCTATTAGCTTTTCAAGATGCTTTGAGACGTGGCCCCTTTGGTAGCTCGATTACTAAAGATATGTTTGTTCCCCAAAGTGATTTAACTACTAAGGTTTATGAACAAAAAAACGCCATTTATAAAAACTGGTCTATCGGGAATTACTATATTGATCTTCATAACAACAGCCACTTGACTAACTTTTTAGCCTATCCTGGAGATATTATCATTAGTTGTGCTGGAACAATCGGTGAAACATATTTGCTTCCAAATGACGCACCTGTTGGTGTGATCAACCAGGCGTTATTGAAGGTCCGTCTTAACAGCAATGCCGTCGATAGTTATTATTTCCTGAAGACTTTCTCTGCCCTAACTAAATCCCGCATCAACAGTGATGCAAAAGGCACAGCAATGAAAAACATAGGCTCAGTTGACTATCTCAAAAATGAGCTAATTTTTCCTCTCCCCCCACTTGCTGAGCAGAAAGCCACTGTTGCCCGTGTAGACAGCCTCATGGCCGTTATCGAAGAACTTGAAGAACAGGTAGCCGAAAGGAAGACGCAGGCGCAACAGCTGATGCAAACAGTGCTGCGGGAGGCGTTTAATCCGGAAGAAGTAATTCACTCCGTTAAGTAAATTGGAAAACTATGAATCCTTCACCACCAGAACAGCTATCTCACGAAATATACGATGAGCCACAACTTCCTGATGCGATAAAAAACATTGGGTCAAAACAGCTTGTTGTATTTGTTGGTGCAGGCTGTTCCTCGCTTCTTGGCTGCGCAAGATGGAAAGGCGTTGCGGAGAAACTCATTGAATCGGCATACGAAATAAATGCAATAAATCATTGGGAAAAAGAACGTCTACTTGGAAATGACCCGCGAAAAAGTATCAGTATTCTTAAAGGTTTATTACCGAAAGAGAAATATTTTTCAACCATATGTTCAAGCCTCGAAACTAATCCTGAGAAAGCCAGCAAATATCCGATCTACGATGAGCTTATAAAACTACGCGGCATCTATATAACTACAAATATCGACACACACTTTGATCAAAAATTTACGAAATCAAGGATATTCAAAGATCCTACAACATTCGTAACTACAAACATAAAAAGCAATACTTTGTTCAAGTTACACGGATGTATCGAGGATGAAGGATCAATTGTCTTTTCAACAAGAGAATATATAAAGCACTATAACTCTGATGTAATCCCTAATTTTCTTAAAGAGATATTTAGTGGTCGGTATCTTGTTCTGTTTGTTGGATATAGTTTGTCGGAAATGGAAGTCCTTGATTACTTATTGTTAAAGAGTAATCCATCAAACATTAAAGATTCTAGTCTTGAAACTAATAATTTATTGTTGCTACCGTTTTATAAAGTAGAGAAGAGTCTATTACGCTTCGAAAAAGGTTATTTCAGTCAGTTAGGTGTTGTAGTCATTCCCTATGCAATTGATGATAATGGATATAACCAACTGTATTCAGTAATTAAAAATTGGCAAAAAGAAATTAATCAAGCAACTTCATATCAATACAAGTCATTCAAAATCATCGAAGAAAATTCAGGACCGTCTGCCGAGGAATCAACATCAGAAATCCTACAGCTTATTAAAAATGATATTCCATTCAGAAGGCATTTCTTTAACAACATGAAATCAATAGAATGGTTACCTCTATTGATAAAAGAAGGGTATTTTGATCCAACTGATAACCCCGAGCCAGAGAAAGCTGAGCAAGAAGGGTATTTTTCAATCCCTGAATGGATCGTGCTGCCATACTTGGAAACAGTTTCTGCTCTGATAACCAAAGATGAGAATAAACATTATCTCACTGATTTATTTAACATCTTAAAATCAGTAACACTTTATAAAAACTCTAACGATCAACATATTGATAATTATCGCACTTGGTGGTTTTTTGTAAAATGTCTGCTAAATATTCCTAATTCAGAAATCCCTCCTGATGTCATCGAATTAATTCCTATATGGCTGCAAAGCAACTTTTCGACAACATTAGCAGGTTCTACAATATCTACGCAGCTATTGCCTAAATTTCTGTCCGATATTAGTTCTGAACAAAGCCTGAAGAAGGCCGAGAATATTGTTTCATACATTACGTCTGTAAATAAAGAAAATGGTAAATTAGTTGTTGAGTCACACTGGCTTGAAGAGTTATTTAAAAAGCATTCCGGTGATATCGGAAAATGGCTTTCCAACGAGGTTGTTTACAGCTTAGCTGATAAACTGAAAATCATTCTCGGAGACGAAGAAAAACCCTACCGATCATATCAATCACTACATGAGAAACCAGAATACGATCTGTCCGATCCACTTGACATACTAACTGACATTTTGAAGAGAATTCTCGTCGCCAAAGCCAGCACAAACATTGATGCAACCAAAGAAGTTCTCCATAAATTTTTTACAGAAAAGCACCTTATATTTCCAAAACTTGCTTTATATGTCATTGGTTCTTGCGATGGCTATACTGATATCTTGTGGGACTTTATTGCTGCAAAGCCTGAATACTTTGGTTACGATGACATCTGCTTCACTGATGAGATCAAGCATGCTTTCTTGAAACTCAGGCAACTGACCTCTGAGCAGAAAGAAATACTCCGTAGAGTAATTGAGAAAGGTCCAAAAGAGAGGGACAGAGATGACCCAGAGCGGGACATTGCGTTCTGGAAGCAGCAACGTTATCAGGCATTGTCATCGGCCCATCCTGACTTCCTTGAAGAATACAATCAGCTCAAATTGATTACTGGTACCGATGCTGAAATGGGACCTGCAATTAGTCATGTTAAAACTGGATGGGTCGGGCCAGGCGAGTCATCCCTGAAGTTCGAAGACATGCTTGAAATGTCCAGTTCTGATGTTGCCAAGCATTTGAGCGAATTTCGGCAGGAATCCCGTTGGGAGGGGCCAACCTATGAAGGACTTGCCCAAGCGATACGGGAATTAGCCAAGCAACATCCAGAAAAATTCACCGCCGACCTGCAACCATTCCTGAATACAAGTTACTATTACATTTACGAAATGCTTCGCGGGTTACTGGATTGCTGGAGCTCTAAAAAACCAGTTAAGTGGGAATTAGTCTTCAACTTTTTAAAGCAGTACATGGAACCCGAGGACTTCTGGAAAGACGTCTATAAACTGAAAGATGGAAGCTGGAATGCCGGTCATGGCTGGGTTGTTGGGCTAGCAGCGGAGATAATTCAAGCCGGAACCAAAGATCGCTCATGGGAATTTGAGATTGACCTTCTACCACGGGTTCAAGAGTTCATGTTATGGGTCTTATCCAAGGCAATTGTTACTGATGAAGAAAGCGAAGCCAAATCTGATCCAATTTCGTATTCTTTGAATTCACCATCAGGAAAGCTTGTAACAGCTCTCCTTTATCTGTCTTTACGCCTTGCACGCCTTGACAACGAGCAAGAACAACCTACCCAGCCGCGATGGCGGCCGGAATTGCGAGAAGCTTATTCGCAGGCATTGGCAAGCAACACAATAGAAGCCTATGTGTTTCTCGGGGAATATCTATCAAATATTTATTATCTGGATGATACCTGGACTCGAGAGATGATTCAAACGCTTGAATCATTTGAAGATGAATTGCTGTGGTCGTACTTCATGTACGGCTACCTTTATAGTAGTCATGTTTATGATGATCTTTACAAATTGATGAAAGCGAATTACGAGCGTGCCTACGGTTTTGAGTTCGCAAAAGCTGAAGTCAAGGATCGGCTTATTCAACACCTCACACTGGGTTATCTGCGAGGCAATGAGACGCTTGAAGATAATTGTCTTTTCGGGAAACTAATCCGTGACGGAAATATCAATCATTTGAAAGAAGTTGTGGACTTCCTCAAGATGCAACGGAGCATTGCCAAAAGTGATGAGCCGCATAATCAAGAGATTCTTGAAAAAGTAATCCGTTTCTGGAGATGGCTCTACGAAAGTTATTTGGGCAAATCAACCGGTGAATACACCAGAGAGGATAAATCCCTCTTTTCGAACATTTCAAGGCTGACAGTATTCCTGCCACAAATTGATGAAGAAAACTCAAAATGGCTGCTACAAGCCCTGCCCTTTGCAAATGTGAATTTTCATGCATATTCAGTCATCGAAGACCTTGACCGCCTAAAAGATAAGGGCGACTCAGCTGAATCAGCGCGCCATATCGGCATTCTTTATTTGACGATGCTTGAAAGTTTTACACCTGATTATGATCAAGAACATATTCTATCAATCGTTACTTTCTTATATGAAGCAGGAAACAAAGAAGCCGCCGATAAGATTTGCAATATTTATGGGGCTAGAGGGCACCAATTTTTGAGGTCGTTGTACGAACAACATAATAACTGAGAGAGAAAGTATGATTGAAAGGACAATCCATGTTCTCGTTTTTATCAAAAGAGATCGCAGAAGAAGTCCGTGAGTTTCTTAGAAGTATTCTGCCAAAAACTTCTGAGAACTGGTGGGACTCATGTGTGATTCCTGCCTTGTCATACCAACAACTCAAAATGGTGGAGGAAAAGGGAATCTCAAGTATTGGCCAACTTGATCTTGCTGCTCTCTTAAGAATTCTGGATCGTAACTGGTATGATCTCGCCCAGGCAAACAGTCTACCGCGAGAAGCCAGAAACTGGCTGAAAGAACTGCAATCAGTTCGCAATAGATGGGCTCACCAGACTGGCGAAGAACATTCCCGTGATGACAAATACAGAGATTTAGATACTGTCCAGCGTTTCATTGAAACTATCTCTAAAAACACGGCTTTAATTCAGCAGATCAAGTCTCTGAAGCAGGAAAGCGGAGCAATTCAGGCGTCAGAAGTACAAAGCACCACTCACCCTCCAGCAGTGAAGCCTTCAACCGTTCAGCCAGTCACCAAACAAACGTGCTATTCCCCCGGTGACATGGTTACCACTAAATCAAATAAGAACATCTCTGGCGCTGTGATCCAGCTATTGTCACAGGAACCTGAAGAGCGGTATCAGGTTTTCATTGATGGCAAAATGCAGTCTTACTATGCGAGCCAACTGCAATTTGCAGCAGTGGAGGATACTCGCCGAACCGTCTCGCTGGAAGATTTCCATTCTGCGCTTACGGCGTTGCAGCTCCGGCACCCAGGTACTGCTAGTCTTTATTCTTTACACGCAGCAAGAATCAATTACATCCCCTACCAGTATAAGCCTGTCATTAAATTGATCCGCTCGGATCGCCCAAGAATCCTTGTTGCAGATGATGTCGGTGTAGGAAAAACCATCGAAGCTGGACTCATCTTGCGTGAGCTCCAAGCGAGGCATGATATCTCTTCGGTCCTGATAATATGTCCCAAACCTTTGGTGACGGAGCGCAAATGGCAAACTGAGTTGAAGCGTTTTGATGAGGATTTTGAGCATCTAGACGGTGACAGCCTCAGGTTCTGTATAAACGAGACGGATCTGGACGGTGTGTGGCCTGACAAGAAGCGTAAAGTAGTTATTCCCTTTTCCCTTATGTCAGATGAAATGATCAATGGTAGTCCCGGTGGCGGGAAGAAGAAACCGAGAAAAGGCCTAGCCGAGTTGGATCCGCCGCCTCGTTTCGACCTTGTAATTGTTGATGAAGCTCACCATTTAAGGAACCCAAATACACTTGTGCATCAAGGTGTAAAGTATTTTTGTGACAACGCCGAGGCGGTGGTCTTTCTAACAGCCACTCCGGTCCAGCTTGGAAGTGACGACTTGTATGTCTTGTTGAACCTTTTACGCCCTGACTTGGTTATCGACAAACCGAGCTTTGAGCACATGGCAGCTCCAAACCCATATATTAACAGATCAGTCACACTTGCAAGGGGAGCTTCCGATGGCTGGCAGTCCGAAGCACGGGAAGCACTTCTCTCTGCCTCGCGAACCGAGTGGGGGCAGGCCCTCTTTCAGGAAAATCCCGATTTCCAGAAGACATATGACATGCTTGCTTCTGACACGATAACCCCAGACGAGAGGATTTCTTTCATTCGCTCAGCTGAGGGACTGCATACCTTTGCCACAATAATCAACAGAACCAGGCGCCGTGACATTGGCAATTTCACGACCCGCAAACCGGAAACAGTCTCGATACCGTTCACTCCAGATCAGGAAGAGCTTCACGACGCTGTGCTCGCAACCCAGGCGCGCGTCCTGTCAAGGCTTCACGGGGATAGGAATCTCGGTTTTATGATGACAACCATCAGGCGTCAGGTTGCTTCATGCATTTACGGTCTTGTACCGCTCCTGAATGATATTCTCACTAGAAGACTTGATGAGTTGCAGCTTGAGGAAAGTGACGACTCCATTGAGTCGCTTCAGACCGACTCACTTGCAAAAATAACAGATGAAATAAAGGCGATAATCGGTCTGGCCTCAGATATAGACCCAAAAGATCCAAAGCTTGAAGCCTTGTTATCAGTGATATCCGACAAACAAAAACTGGAAAACAATAAAATCCTGCTTTTCAGTAGCTTTAGGCATACCCTCGCATACCTGCTAGACAATATTCGAAATGCCGGTTTCCGGGTCGACCTGATTCATGGGGGTATACCTGACGAAGACAGGCGTAGCTTGCGTAACAGGTTCAGCCTTCCTAGAGAGGATAAGGAGGCTCTTGACATCCTACTCTCTTCAGAAGTTGGTTGCGAAGGTCTCGACTATCAATTCTGCGACTGCCTCGTCAATTACGACATTCCGTGGAACCCCATGAGAGTCGAGCAGAGGATTGGCCGAATCGACAGATATGGTCAAAAGAGTGAGACGGTTGCTATTTTCAACTTCATAACCCCCGGGACTGTTGATGCCGATATCTATAACCGATGCCTGTGGCGTATTGGGGTATTCCACGCAACATTAGGGGCCAGCGAGGAGATAATCGGAGCTATCACCGAAACACTCCATGATATAGCCGATAACTTGAATCTAACGGAACAAGAGCGTCATAAAAGACTGCAGCAGCTTGCAGACAATGAAATCAGGATTGTGAAAGAGCAGGCAGAACTTGAGGAGCAACAGTCGGAGTTCTTTGGGTTACGGTTGCCACAGCAGGAAAGGGACATTCAGGACTACTCAAGTTTCTGGCTGAGTTCCACTTCTCTTGAAAACCTAATCAATCAATATCTGTGCAAACAGTTTGGAGATAGCCAGGAGTATATCCTTGGTACTAAGGGTATTAAAACTCTACGGCTTGGCCAGGAGGCCCGTAATAGATTGCTTGAAGACTTTAGAACGCTGCAGAGGAAGGTCACACCCGTTTATAGACAGTGGGAAAACTGGCTTAAGGGGAGCAATCAGCACTTGCAGCTTGCGTTTGACGGATTGAATGCTGCTCAGGATCGAGAGGTAGTGCTGATATCACCAGTTCATCCTTTGGTACTTCAGGCCGCAAATGCATATGAAGAAACCATCCCGGTATATTGTACCGCCAAGGTTTCATCAACCACTGTTAAGCCCGGCAGGTACCCTTTTGTCGTCTATAGGTGGCATAAATTCGGAATTAAGGACGATTTCACTTTTCAGCCCGTGTGCAGTGACAAGAATTTCTCTGATGCATTTATGGAGTTGATGTCAAAAGCTAGCCCGTCTACTAACTCTGAATTGCCGTTACAATCTGAATTTGATGTTCTCGATGGTCTTCACCATAGGCTTTGGACAAATGAACGGATTCAGCACCTTGAACACAACCGTCTGCTTGCTGAGTTCCGTAGACAAAGCCTCACATCAAGTCATAATGCTCGAATACGGATTCTGCGCGAACAGCTTGCTGTCGCTTCAAACACAAAAATTAAATTGATGAGAGAATCAGAAATTAAGAGAGTACATGCAGATTATGACAGGCGGATGCAGGATATTGCCAAATCAGAATCAGCAGCAGATATCCAAGCCCAGCCGGTAGCCTTTGGCATCGTAACTGTAGCGTAATTACTTATATCGAGAGATATTTTAGGTGGTGTATATGAGCATCATTGATGAGGTTCGCAAAGACCGGGAAGATCTCGCGCGAGTATTAAAGAAACATACGGGTATTCGCAAGATAGTTGAGGATTTGTACCCTGACAGTGCTCACTTCATATATGAACTGCTTCAAAATGCGGAAGATACAGGAGCGTCCGAAGCTTGTTTCGCACTCTCCAAATCGGCTCTTGTTTTCGAACACAACGGACGTCCGTTTGACTCCAAAGACATATATGCAATCACTGACATTGGTGAAGGTACTAAGTCTGGTGATGATGATAAGATAGGGCGCTTTGGTGTTGGATTTAAAGCTGTTTTCGCTTATTCAGAAACACCCCATATATGGTGCCCCACTTTTTCTTTCAAGATTACTGATCTGGTACTACCACACTCGATCACTCCAGTGCCAGGCCTTGGCAAAATTACTCGCTTTGAGTTTCCATTCAACAACACAAAAAAGGATAAAAGTATTGCCTACAAGGAGGTTTCTGATGGACTTAAAGAACTGGCAGAAACCACACTATTATTTCTGACAAATCTCGATTTAATTAGTTGGAAAATTGAGCCGAATATAAGTGGTGAAATACTGAGAGTTAAGCATTCTAACAACCACTTTGAAGTATTAAAACAGTCTGGTGGCAAAACTACAAATAGTAGTCATTATTTGAAATTTGAAAATCCAGTTAAAGGGCTTGATAAACAACGTGTAGCTGTTGCATATGCACTAGAATTTATTGGGACTGATCAAATTTTTGTATCAAATAAAGCAATATCAAAGCAGCTTAAAATAGTATCAGCGATTTCTGGAAAAGTATCTGTGTTTTTTCCTGCCGAAAAAGAAACTTCAGGATTAAGATTCCATCTACATGCACCTTTTGTCCCAGAATTAAGCAGAGCCAGCATAAAAGAAACACCTGCCAATATACCCCTGTTTATAGAATTAGCTCAACTAATATGTAATTCACTTCATGAAATACGTGAACTCGGTCTATTAACAGCTGATTTCTTAGGAGTTTTACCAAATCCGCAAGATCAGATTCCAGCACGCTACGAATGTATCAGAAAAGCCATCGTTAACGAAATGAATACGAAACCGCTTACGCCGACACACTCAAAATCGCATGCACCAGCAACTCAGCTATATCAATGCAAAGCATCATTAAAAGATTTATTAATTGAAAGTGATTTAAAATATCTTATTGATGGTTCAAACAAAGTTCCACGCTGGGCTATTTCAGCCCCTCAAAAAAATAGTAATGCCGATAGATTTCTTAACGGATTGGCTATAACTCAATGGGATATTGAGGATTTCGTAGAACTTATTGTTAGTAAAGCATCCGATGAAAAGCAGTGTTTACCTACACCTCCTTATGTACTTCATGGACCTAATAGCGATTTTATGAAATGGCTATTAAGTAAAAGCATTGAATGGAATCAACAGTTATATGCTTTACTATACAAAGAACTTGAGCCAGAGAATGAGTTGTACCAACTTGAGGATACAAATATTGTTAAAATAAGTGATGGGAGTTTCAGTAAGGCTGATAAATGCTATTTCCCTACCGATGATTGTAAGCATGATGACATTTTACCGAGAGTTGATATCAATGTTTATACAAGCGGTAAGAGTAAAATACAACAGGCTAATTCTAGAAAATTCCTAGAAGAAATTGGAGTAAAAGAAGTAGGTGAAGCCGAACAAGTCGAAGCTATATTGAAGCAGCGTTATAGTAATGATTCTGATTCACCTGACAAAAAAACACATATTAAGGATATTAATAGATTTATCTCATTGTTGGATAACGAGCCAAATAAAGCACATATGTTTAAAGATTATTATATATTTCATGGTAATGACGATGAGTGGTATCAACCGAATGATTTTTATTTGGACTCACCTTTTGTCTCTACGGGCCTTTCTCGTTATTATGACGCGATAGGTGATGCTTCATCTATTATTCCACTTAATAAATCATATTCAAAATGTGGGATTGACTTAAATAAGTTTGTTATTTTTGCAAAGGCCGTTGGAGTTCATTACTCTATTCAAATAACTAAAGCCAGTTGTTACCAGAACCCGAAAGTAACTTATCTTGTTTGGCAGGCTCCAGGAAGAGCTTCAACCTACGAACATAATGAAGATTATCAAATTGATTCAATTGTTAAAGTCATTCGAAATAAATCAATTGATATTTCGCGTCTCATCTGGAAAACAATATCATCTTCTACAAAGTCATGGACTAAAGCAAGGTACTGTAAAAATTACAGCCAACCTTATCGTTATGCCCCATCACAACTGGCAGTTATATTGACTAATAATGAATGGATTCCTCAAGATAACGGTCAATTCGTTCGACCAAAAGATGTATCTGTTAAATCATTGCCAAAGGGGTTTCCGATTGATAAAGGATGGGATTGGCTCAAAGATATTGGTTTTTGTGAAAATGAATTAAAGAAAGAACAAGAGTTAGCTCGACTTTCTGAGGAATCACGCCAAAGGGAATCGTTGGCAAAAGAACTGGGATTTGATGATGAAAATACATTGGCTCGGGCTCTGCGGTTTGTTTCAAGTCTTTCATCTGATGAACAAGATGCAATTTTGGATGAATTTGAACGTCGAAAAAATCAAGAATTCCCTGAGAGGCATTCGCCAGATCCTGAACGTCGTGCGGATAAAGTTAAGAAGCAAGCTGAGAATGATCTCGAAAAAACGACAGATAAACGATCTCGCTCCGTGCCTATCGGACTAGAAGACGTAAAAAAGGAAGCTGAGCAGTATCTTAGGCATCAATATACAAATTCTGATGGGATCATGTTCTGCCAAATATGTAACAATTCGCTCCCATTCAAACTCGATAATGAAAATTTCTACTTTGAAAAAGTAGAATTTATCTCTGAAATAAATACGAGGCATCATCAAAATTATTTAGCCCTTTGCCCTAATCATAGTGCGATGTTTAAGCATGTTAACAATTCAAAAGATCTGCAATTTGATATGTTCAAAGAGCTTGAATCGAATGAA
This sequence comes from Geobacteraceae bacterium, assembly GCA_016720395.1. GTDB lineage: Bacteria > Desulfobacterota > Desulfuromonadia > Geobacterales > Pseudopelobacteraceae > CAIPTY01. The sequence goes on from JADKKR010000004.1 coordinate 173,548, forward strand.
CTTGAGATAGTTCTAGCCCAAACGGATATGATCATCCATTTCACAACAGATCATAGGTGTGATTTGCAAACTATTTTTGAGCAACCAGACGCAAATGAAGAATACATCATGATTGATGATGACCCAAGCTGACATAGAAGAATGTTTCTAGGCTCGCGCCTGTCTGTCAAAGAAAGATCGTATTGGTAGGAATCCTCAGACTGGTGAGAGTATCGTTATTGAGGCCAGGAGCGTATTGACCTTCAAACCAAGTGCAGTGCTTAAGTTTGCTGTCAACAAGTGACTGCTAGCATTTAATGATCAAGACTAAATAACCAAAATTAGTAGTTGGCCGGAACTAGTTAATAAAGAGTTGGGTGGATAACAAATTGTCTTGGAGGTACTTATGAAGAAATTTACGATGCTTTTTTTGCTTTTCATGACTGCATGTAGTCAAACAGATCATTACATTAATTCTTCTGGAGACATCAGAACCTGCAATGCCTCCTGGCATGAAGGAATAGGACACATACAAGCCAAGTCATATTTAAGAGATTGTAAAAGGACACAAATAGCTACTGGATATATACCTATCAATCTTGATGTAGGGCATACCGGTATTTTCCCAAATTCTGAATTCACAGAAAAAATGGGCTTTAAAATCGATCTAATAATAAAAAATTCGCCTGCCGACAAAGCTGGAATTACAGCTGGCGATTATATACTGAAAGTAAATGACAACTTAATTGATGATTATCCTGAATTATTAAACGCAGTTGGTGGAGATGACTCAAAACAAGTAAAATTGGAAACTATTAAAAATGGCAATGTTGAAAGCTATGAACTTAAAAAGAGAATGATTGAAAAATATAACCTCAGATAGTTTAAACCGCTATAGGAAACAAGTTTCTTATATAGGGAAACCGTATATAACCGTGTTGAACTAAAGGAATAAAATCATGTCATCAATTGAAATCGGTGCACACATTATTACACCAAGGGCTGGCTATACTCATCACGGCATATATATCGGAGACAACTTAGTAATTCACTACTCTGGATTGGCGGTTGAGCTGTCAGCTGGGTCGATAGAAATAATTTCTCTCGAATCGTTTCAAAGTGGTCGAGAAGTTAAAGTTCGAAAATACAAAAATCCAAAGTACGGTGGTAAAATTGCGGTTGATCGAGCAAAATCGCGACTTGGTGAAGATAAGTATGACTTACACGGAAATAACTGTGAACATTTCTGTACATGGGTAATCACTGGAGGCTCAAGTAGTCAGCAAGTTGAGCTAGCTGAAGATTTTATGGATATTGTTTTACCGGGCCAAACCATAAACACGTTATTAAAGACAAGGAAGCATACAATACAAGGAAGCGATGCGTGGGAGGTAGCCAAAGATGTTGGAGGCATTGGCGTGAAAGCGGCAATTGTAGCAACTGCACCAGTTGCGTTACCTGCGATTGTGATCTACAAGCTTTTTAAATGGATATACAAGAGCGATAGCCATTGACATTGTAAAAGCGGATTCTTTCTCATCAGGAACCCAACCGCAAAAAGTTTATGAAAACCGTACAAAAAGCATTGGTCGATGCAGTACTGTATCCTCTGTTTTACAAATAATGTTGGACGCGATTTTTTCAGTTTACCCCGGTGAATCTGGAAAAACTAGAGACATAACTGTACCCGTTGACGATAGTCTGTGTTGATCTGATATAGGCTTACATAAAAAGGAGCTGAAACAATCAATCCCAACAAGGCTTACGACCTGCCCGAAAACCCGGCAGGATAAAACCATGCCGTTAGGCTTAGGAGAAACAGCAAAATATGACATTTCAGCAGTGGTTTGCGAGATACCTTAATCAAGATGAAAGTCAGGTTAAGCATTTACTTGACGATGCGACAGCAATAAATTTTCTCATTGCTTGGTCAATTTTTGAATCCAAATGTTTTGGTGGATTCGCCAAAATTGATTTGTTCTCTGCTTTCGCAAAGAGGCTAACTGAAAACCTCACTTTTGATTTCGATGCACTGAAGCAACCTGCATTACACTTTCATAACCGATATCAGGACAAACAGCGCTATTGCAGCTTAATGCACAAGCAAAAGTCGGATAAGCTTACAGAGATTTTGGGGAAGGATTTCGGGGTGTTAAGTAACTACGAGATCACCCTCATTTTGCTCATCGTCATCTACCGTTTCAGAAATAATATTTTTCATGGGAACAAGGGTGTCGACTCATGGCTTTTCTATAGGGAGCAGATCGAATTATGCATCAATGCAATGCAGTTGCTCATCCCAATTGACCCTGAACCCGCATAGCACGCAGCTTGAAACGTATCGCTGAGGCTCACGGCTCAGTGGCCAAACGTTAGTCAACAGGCAACACAATGGCGAAATTTCATAAATGCGAAATTGCGCGGCTACAGCTTGAAACGGCTGTAGACATTTTCTTGCGCGGCTTGGACCGGTCGTCTGTTATTACCCTCGCAGGCGCGGCAAGTGGAGTCCTCGACACCCTTGTGAAGAGGGCAGGCAAAGAGCCATTTATAGACTACGCTCGACGCGTTTATCGAGAATTGGAGGGGTACACTCCAAAACGCAAATCTTATGCACATCACATTGACAAACGACTCGGAGTTATTGCTCATAAGCACTTGTCAAAGGACGATAGCGAAACAGTCGAATTAGACTTGGAGAAGCAAGCTGCCGACGCATTGGCTCGTGCGATAGCAGACTATGTTGCGTTGTATGGACAAGACGAACCATTTGTTCGGGCGTATTTACAGTGGTCTTGGGTCAACGCTGACGGCCCCGGCCTGATGGGAAAATTTGCTACTGTGCCTACCAAGATGAAGCCCAAATGACGAACAAGGTTTATACCCGCCTCGAACTAGCAGCAAATCAACTTGAAGGAGCAGTTAGCCTATTTGTTGCTGGGCGCGATAGATTCTCCGTAATAACGCTTGCTGGTGCAGCAGACGTGATTCTATCCCGTATTCTCATCAACAAGGGACAAAAAAATTTCACCGAATCGGTTCTTATTTCAGAGATAGAGCAAGGTGGCACTGACTTAACAAGAGAAGTGGTTGGCAAAGGAATTAACGACACCCTGTTCATCAACCACCTAAAACATATGGACGATGACGACGACGGTTACATCGACATTGAACTGGAAGAGTGTGCACTCGCGGCAATCCTCAAAGCGCTGGCGAATTACGTAGTTCTAGCAGGACGTAATGATGCCTTTGTGCAGGCGTTTCTCGTTTGGGTGAAGCTGAATCTTGACCCAAAGATGTACAATGTTGACTGCGACCCAAATTGGGTGCCGCAAAAGTCGGAAGTATGACCTCAAAAGATTTGCAGGTCACTAACCAGGCAATGGGCTGCCAAAAACCCTTCAGGGCAATGGCTGGCCCGTTAGGCAATTAAAATGGATAAGAAAATTTTATTAAATGATTTCGCGACCAGAAGCTTTAGGGATATTGCAGATCAAGAGTATATTGCAGCGCGTCTGTACGCGGGCGCCAAAAACCGCCGCCGGTGCGCCTCGAACACGTGGGCATGGTACATAACTCAGGACCGTCTGTCTGTTTCATGCTTGCCTAGAGAGAAATACCGCACTTTGCTGCTTCATTCATAATTTCTTCCTACCTCTATTCATAATATTCACTTGTATTAATCAACTATGGATATAAGTAAATATTAATCTTGTACCTAGATTTTTAATGATTTGTACCGGTACAAGTCATAAAACGTCCCTTTCTCACTCACTCACATTGGTTGTACCATAAAAGGGGTGCACGTAAAAATCGCCATTCTGACCCAGAACACCAGCTGGACCAACGTGGAAAAGGCGATCACAGCCCTCAAACAGTCGGATATCATGTCTCCCCGGTCTCTGCATACCTGTGAATCGGAGTTGCTGGCCCGGCTCATTCGCCCTGCCGGTTACTTCAATGTCAAGAGCCTCCGGCTGAAGGATTTCACGGCCTGGCTGTTCCTTAACCACCAAGGCTCCCTGGAGCGGATGTTTACAGGAGACTGGCATGAACTTCGTACGCAACTGCTGCAGGTTCGCGGCATCGGCCCGGAAACCGCCGACTCAATCCTGCTGTATGCCGGTAATAAACCGAGCTTCGTGGTGGACTCCTATACCCGTCGTCTGTTCCTGCGCCTCGGTCTGCTTCAGGAGAAAGCCGGCTATGAAGATGTCCGGGCCTTCTTCATGAACAATCTGCCGGAAGACGTCGCGCTGTTCAATGAGTACCACGCCCAGATCGTTCAGCAGTGCAAACACTTCTGCCGGACAAAGCCGCTCTGCACCAACTGCCCGCTGTGTGGTTCCTGTCCGGCGCGGCTCAACTCGATGTTTCAACACCGCTGACCTCAGCCGTCCGTAAATTTTAACTTGCATACCGGCCCGCAATTTGCTATTAATTAATAAACAAGACTTGCGAGGTCTTTTTAGGCCTCATTTGCCCTGGTAACTTCCCCTCCTAGTTACCAGGGGTGTTTTTTATAGGCAACTGTGCGGTTGACGCCATCCCTCCATTATGTTTAATCTTGCGGTGCAAACGGATGCGTACATAGCCCCTCGGCTCCAACATGGGCGACCGCGAACTGAACCTGCTGCGAGCGGTGGCTGAAATCGGCCGGCTGACCGACTGCAAGGTCACGGGACTATCGTCTTTCTATGAGACCTCCCCCGTAGGCGTTACGGACCAGCCACTATTCTACAATGCTGTCCTGCGGCTCCGTACGCCTCTTTCCCCCCACGAACTTCTGGAGCGGCTCATCCATATCGAAACTCATATTTTCGGGCGCACCCGCACTACCCGCTGGGGGCCGCGACGTATCGACCTTGACCTGCTGCTCCATGGAACATCAACGATTTCCGACGAAAAGCTGAACGTGCCGCATCCGCGTATGGCCGAACGTAAATTTGTGCTGCAGCCGTTACACGACATTGCTCCTGATCTCGTCCACCCGTTGCTGAGCCGTACCGTTGCAGAACTGCTTACCGCATTACAATCCGACGAAATCGTGACGAAGATATGACGGAGAGACCATGATACGGCTGTTTGTCTGGCTGCTGCTCATCTACATAGGCTACCGGGTCGTCATTGCACTGTTCACCGCTAAGAAAACGGACGCTGTAAGTCACGGCCCGGCACCTGATGCCGCCACGACCCACCGCGACCCTGTCTGCGGGATGTATGTGTCTGAAGAGGATGCCGTAGTAGGAAGGCTTGACGGTCAGCGTCACTATTTCTGTTCCATGGCCTGCCTGGAAAAATTCAGTGAGCACCTGGAGCAGACTTCTCATACCTGACCCCGACTCGGGAACCGTGGTGGATGAGATTTTCTGCAGAGAGCCCGTTCAAAAATTTCCGGCGTACCGATCCCGATACAACGGGATACGTGTTCAACTCGGCCCTGAACGGAGCCGATGTGGCCAGGATTCCCTATTCAGTCATGCTGCAGCTCTCAAACACCCCCTGACCGATGCCGGCATCAGGAAGTTCCTGGAAGACTGGCAGAACGTACCCAAATAAACGTGGTCATCCCGGTGACCGGAGCCTCAATGAAACCTGTTGAAAAAATGTCCCTGCTATTCGCCGCCTCCGAGGCCGCACCTTTTGCCAAGGAGGGCGGACTGGGCGACGTGGTTGGCGCACTGCCCAAATATCTGGCCCGACGGGGACATGACGTTCGCGTGGTCATCCCACGCTACTACAGCGTGAATATCGAAAAATACGGGCTGCGCCTTTTGCCCGGCACCCTGGTGGTTCCGATGGGCATCATCGGCCGTATGTACTGCGGCGTCTACGAAGGGCGCCTGCCGGGAAGCGATGTACCGATCTATTTCATCGAGCATGAGCAGTTCTACGGCCGGGCGGGCCTCTATCAGCAGGATGGCGAGGGGTACCTTGACAACGACAACCGCTTTGTCTTCCTCTCCAAGGCCGCCCTCGAACTCTGCAAGATGCTCGACTTCCATCCCGACGTCATTCACTCCCACGACTGGCACACCGGCATAATACCGGCACTGCTCGACACCAGCTACCTGCATGACCGCTTCGTCGGTGATTCCGCTTCACTGCTGACCCTGCACAACATGCAGCATCAGGGTAATTTCTACCCCGGACTGATGGAGGTACTCGGAATCGGCTGGAAGCACTTCACCTATCTCGACCTGGAAAAGGACGATCAGGTCAACCTGCTCAAGGGAGGTATCAACCACGCGACCCTGCTCAACACTGTCAGCGAGGGGTATGCGTCCGAAATCCAGACCTCCGAGTACGGCTGGGGACTGGAGGATGTCGTTCGGCAGCGGTCCACCGACCTGTACGGTATTCTCAACGGGGTGGACTACGACGAGTGGAACCCGGCCAGCGATCCCTTCATCGCCAGGCGATACAACGACCGGACCGTGACGTCCGGCAAGGCCGCCTGCAAAAAGGACCTTCAGCAACAGATGGGGCTGCCGGTGCGCAAAGATGTGCCGCTGTTCGGTGTCGTGTCGCGCATGGTCAAGCAGAAGGGAACCGACATCATCGCCGAGGCGATCCACCGTATCCTTGCGATGGACGTCCAGTTCGTCATGGTCGGCAACGGTGAGCCTTGGGCGCATTTCTACTTCGGTGACATCGCCGCTGCTCACCCTGACAAGTTCGCCTGCTACATCGGCTACAGCGAGCCCCTGGCCCACAAGGTCGAGGCCGGCGCCGACTTTTTCGTCATGCCCTCCTCCTTCGAACCCTGCGGACTGAACCAGATGTACAGCCTGGCCTACGGTACACCGCCCATCGTAAGGGCTACCGGCGGACTGGAGGACAGCGTGGAAAACTTTGATGAGGAGGCGTTGACCGGTAACGGTTTCAAGTTCCGGCAGCTGACAGCCACGGCACTTTTCGACACCGTCGGCTGGGCGGCCTATACCTTCTACAACAATCCCAAGGGGATGCAGGCCCTGCGCAGGAACGGCATGAAAAAACGCTTCACCTGGGAGGAAGCGGCACTGAAGTATGAGGAGCTCTACCTGCTGGCTGTACGCCGCCGGCGGGGTGTAGAATACTGCCGTAACCGGTTTGGTGAATAAGCCCTTCGCCATGCCGCTTTCAGACCTCCGGGACTTCATCAGGCACCTTGAATCCAGCTCTGATCTCATCCGCATCCAGGCAGAAGTCGACCCGCGCCTGGAGATTGCCGCCATCACGGGCAGGGTCTGCAAGCAGCCGGAGGGCGGTCGGGCGCTCCTGTTTCAGCATCCGAAAGGGAGCGCATTCCCGGTAATCACCAATCTCTTCGGATCCCTGAACAGGACCTGCATGGCTCTGGGGGTCGATCAGCCTGGCCGGCTGACAACAAAACTTTCCGCTCTGCTTGACCAGATTCCAGGACTCGATCTTACCCTCCTTGACCGCCGGATTGCTGCACTAGAGGATTTTTCAATGTTCGCGCCGGTGCGCTGCTCCCCGTACTGGACAGAGATCATGCAGCCGCCCGATCTGACTGCCTTCCCCTTTCTGCAGAGCTGGCCGGGCGATGGCGCTGCTGACGGGCACCCGTGCTACATCACCCTGCCCCAGGTCGTTACTGCCGGACCTGACGGGGCTAACCCCAACTGCGGCCTCTACCGGGCCCAGGTGCGGGGCAAGCGCGAACTGGCCCTGCGCTGGAAGGCGGGGAGCGGAGCTGCCAGGCACCTGGAACAGTTCCGCCAACTCGGGAGACCGATGCCGGTGGCCATATCCCTGGGCGGACCGCCCCCGGTGCTCTTCAGCGCCATGCTGCCGCTGCCGGGTGACCTGGACGAAATGACCTTTGCCGGCTTCATGCGCGGAGAATCCATCGAAATGGCCGCCTGCCGGACCGTTCCGCTGCTGGTACCAGCCGCAGCCGAGGTGGTAATCGAAGGCTTCGTGGACCCTGCTGACACGGTTCTTGAGGGCCCCTTCGGCAATCATACCGGCTCCTATTCCCCGGCCGCCCCGGCGTCACTGCTCCGGGTGACCTCCGTCAGCCACCGTCCGGGGGCCATGATCCCGGCCACGCCCCTTGAAAATCCGGATCCCGGCATGGTAAGGGAGATTGCCGCCGCGCTCTGGAACACTCCCTGGTTCAAAGATGCGCGCCTGACTGTTTTTGTTGCTGCAGATGGCGTACCTGCCGATGAACGTGACATCGCCTGGCGCTGTATCAACCTGACCAAATTCGAACACGACCTGTTTCACGACCTTACAGGGCGACGCAGCGCACTGGATGCTACCGGTTGCAGGCTGCCGCGTCACTCACTGCGAGATGATCCTGCAATGGAGCATCAGGTGCAGCAGCGCTGGCATGAGTACGGGATCCCCTTGAAATGACAAGCACAATCACCACCAACAGTTTGATCAGGAAGCTGGGCATATTCCTGGAGATGATCAAATTCTCCCATACGGTCTTTGCCCTGCCCTTTGCGCTGACCGGAGCGCTCCTCGCAGCCGGTGGACTACCCGGAGGGTACCAGTTGATCTGGATCGTGCTGGCCATGGTCGGAGCCCGGACCGCGGCCATGGGTCTCAACCGCCTGATCGATGCCGATATCGACGCCCGCAACCCCCGCACCGCCGTGCGGGCTATCCCGGCCGGACTGATCGGGAAGGGTATGACGCTGGGCTTTATCATCGCTTCGATGGCATTGCTGCTGCTTGCCGCTGCCCGGCTCAACCCGCTCTGTTTCAAGCTTGCACCCGTCGCAGTCTTCTTCCTCGTGCTCTACTCCTACTGCAAGCGCTTCACGGCACTGGCCCATATCGTACTGGGAATCTGCCTGGCCGCCGCACCCATCGGAGCCTGGATCGCCATTCGCGGCACCCTCGATCTGCCGGCAGTGGTCCTGGGCTGTGTCGTACTGTTCTGGGTAGCCGGCTTCGACATCCTCTATGCCCTGCAGGATCTGGAGTTTGACCGGGGCGCGGGGCTGCACTCCATCCCCGTGGCCCTGGGGGTGAACGGCTCTCTCTGGGCTGCGCGCCTGTTCCATCTGGTCATGCTGGGATTTTTGATCTTGCTCACAACCGTCATGCAACTGGGGTTCTGGTTTCTGGCCGGGATCGTGATCGTCGCCGCCATGCTGGCTTATGAACACTGGCTGCTGCGCAACGGGGATTTAACAAAACTGGATGCCGCCTTTTTCAATATGAACGGCTATATCAGCGTCGCCATCCTGATCTTCACGGCGCTTGATGTACATGTGAGGTGAATATGGGATTTAAGAAAATTTTCGTCGCCATGACCGGTGCATCCGGTTCGGTCTACGGCCTGCGACTGGTGGAGCAGCTCTGCCTGAGCGGGATCGAGGTCATCTTCAGTGCCAGCGACAGCGGCACACAGGTCTGCCACGAGGAGACCGGGCTGGATCTGTCCGGCGACCCGGCCAAGGCCGCGGAACGCCTGTATACCCACCTGGAGGTGGAGGCGGGCGTACAGATGGTGCATCCCGACGACCTCTTCTGCCCGGCCGCCAGCGGTTCGGCCGCACCGGATGCCATGATCGTCATCCCCTGCAGCATGGGCACCCTGGCGCGCATTGCCGCCGGCATCTCCGGCAACCTCATCGAGCGGGCGGCCGACGTCATGCTCAAGGAGCGCCGGCCACTGCTGTTGGTCCCGCGCGAGACACCCCTGTCCACAATCCACCTGGAGAACATGCTCCGGCTTTCCCGTGCCGGCGCCCAAATAGTCCCGGCCATGCCGGCCTTTTATCACGGGCCTGATTCGGTCATCGACCTGGTAGATTTCATGGTGGGCAAGGTACTGGACCAACTGGGGGTGGAACATGAACTCTTCAAGAGGTGGGGTGAATAAAGAAAGGGCGGCCTGATAGCCGCCCTTCGTGTATCAGCAGAATCCTAGATCCAGATCAGCCCTTGTTCTGCACTTCCTCGGCAACGGCCCTGCCCAGTTCCTCGCATTTGGCCAGTACTTCCTCCGTGGGCGAAAACGTCGTCCGGACCGATTCCGTCACCAGCTTGAACCCAAGGCTCTTCAGGCGCTCTTCTGCCATCTTGCAGGCTTCGCCGCTCCAGCCATAGCTGCCGAATATGGCGGCCAGGTTGGTCTTGAGCTTGACCGTGCTGAGGTAGGCCAGCACCTCCCACATCGGTTTGGCGATGTCGCGGTTGAAGGTCGGGATGCCGAAGATCAGGGCGCTGGCCTCTTCCATCAGGTTGCGCAGTTCACCGGCGGTCAGGCTGTTGATATGATAGCTGCTGACCTCGATACCGTGGCAATTTGCGCCGCTGGCCACGGCGTGGGCCATCTTCTCGGTGCTGCCGTGCGGTGACAGAAACAGGATGACGATCTTTTTGTTCTGTGTAGGGGGCTTGCTCCAGTTTTCAAACTGCTGGATGACTTTCCAGGGGTCTTGGCGGATGATCGGTCCGTGACTGGGGCAGATCATGTCGATCACGTCATGGCGGATCTTCTCCACGGCGGTCAGGATCTTGTCCTTGAAGGGGCGGAAGATGCAGTCGAAGTAGAAGTGGCGGGCCGAGGTGAAGTCGTCGCATTCATCGTTGAAGATGTGCCCGACATTCCAGTAATGAGCTCCAAAGGCATCACAGCTGAAGAGGATATTTTCCTCCTCCAGGCGGGTAAACATCGTATCGGGCCAGTGCAGGAAGGGAGCAGTTATGAAGCGCAGTGTGCGCCCCCCCAGATCGAGCGTGTCACCATCCTTGACCGTCTGGCAGGTAATCGGCCGGTGCAGGATGTTGCCAAGAAAATTCTTGCCGGCGGTGGTACAATAAACCACAGCGTTGGGAGAATGTTCGAGAAGAAAGGCCAGCGATCCGGAATGGTCGTGCTCCGTATGGTTGACAATTATATAGTCGATTGCAGCCGGATCAACCAGTGATCTGACCTTGTCCATATATTCGTCTACATTCTTGTGTTCGACGGTGTCGATGATCGCCGTCTTATTGTTCCCCTTGAGCAGGTAGGCATTATATGATGTGCCGTGTTCCGTGGGAAAGAGGTCGTCAAACACTCTCAGATCCGGGTCTTCAGACCCGATCCAGTAGAGTCCAGGCTTGATTTCAACAGGTCCCAGCATGGTAATAAATCTCCTTTTCGTCGGGGTATGAACCGTCCAACGACTAAACCGTCGCAGCTTTGTTCCAGACTTGTTTTGTCTTGTACTATAGCAAAGTGGAAAACTGTTCACAAGCCACAAATAAAGGGGGTTGTCTGAAAACCGGCAATCTGCTACAACGGAGTAATCATGAATGATAGTATCCGCCAGAGAATTGATGCTCTGATCCCGCTGCTGAAGGATCCGGACCCGGAAGTGCGCACAATGGTGGCCCATGCCATTGAGCATCTGGAGGCCTCAAGCGATATCAAAGAAACGTTGCAGGCACTCAAGAGCGGGAACCTGGGGGGCGTGTTGCTGCCATCTACGCCCTGGGAGAGATCGGCGGCCAGGAGGTCATCAATCCGCTGGTATACTGCGCCGGCCGGCCCGAGGCTGACATCCGCTCCGCTGCAGTCGAGATTCTGGGACGACTGGCCGACCCATCCACACTCCCGATACTGCTCGAGCGGCTGAATGATCAGAATACGGCTATTCAGAGTAGAGCCCTCACCGCACTGAGCAATTTCCCTGCCTCCAGCGCTCTCTGCGAGCGCCTGCGGCCATTCCTTGAAGCAAACGACGGTGACCTGGAGGCAGAAGCGGCCCTTTCCCTGGCACGACTCAAGGACCGTTCCGCGACACCGGGCATTATCTCCCTGCTGAACTCACCACACCCTTCAACCCGCAAGGCTGCCGCCACGGCTCTGAGTCTGCTCCCTCTCTAGTAGTGTCCGCTGACGACAAACTTGGCCACATCAATATTCTTCAGGAGCGGATCAACCACCGCCACAATCTGGGAATAATGTGACCCGTCAGGCTCGATCAGCGACTGTTCCCGAGGTACAGAGAGGCGGGTTCCGTCACGTTCAATCAGGATCCTGACTATCGGCGCCTCCTCATCAAGCGGATTGGGACGATAAACCACCGCCACCTCGTTCGTATCCAGCCTGACCAGTGTTCCCACCGGGAACTTGCCCATCATTTCGATAAATCTGGCCACCAGTGAACCATCCAGAAATGTTCCGGACAGTTTTTGCATTTCGTTCAGCGCCGCGCGGGGGTTTATCGGGTGCTGATAGACCCGCAGGGTCGTGATGGCGTCATAGGTATCAGCAATCGCTACGATATCGATCATCTGGTTGAAGGGCAGTTTTTGAGCCCATTCCGGGTAGCCGTTGCGATTGAAGTGCAAGTGGTGTCCAAGCACGATCTGGGCGATATGCGGGTCGAGCCCCTCCATCTCCCGGATGATCTTGGATCCCAGCTCCGAATGGCGCTTCATCTCATCATATTCATCACGGGAAAGCTTGCCGGGCTTGTTGAGGATTTTCTTTGGAATCATGGTCTTGCCGATATCGTGAAGTTCTCCGGCAATCCCCAGAGACTTGACGGCCATGACATCCATGCCGAGTGAAGCACCCAGGGCCATGGCCAGAATCCCCACGTTGACACAGTGGTTGAACGTGTAGTTATCGTAATCCTTGATCATGGTCAGGCCGACCAGGATTGATGGCTCCTGCATGGTGATGCCGACCATCCGGTCAACCACCTTGATAACAGGAGCACTGCTTGGAATGCGCCCTCGCTCGATATCACGACAGATACCGCGTATTGCATTCAGAGCGTTACCATAGGTAGCCTGATGGTCGTTTTCGTCTTCCTGCTCATCCGACTCCTTATCCGGGGTTTCGAAAGTTTCCTCACCCAGACGCACCAGCCGGATGTGTACGATGCCCTCCTGCTTCATGCGGTCAACGAGTGTTTCAATCTCGGCACCCTTGACAGAAAACAGCCGGATAAAAGCCTGCAGTTCCTCGAACGTAAGACCTGCGGTCACAACGACCCTGCCGATATACTTTTCCAGCATGCGATTAGTCAGATCTGCGATTGCAGTTGACGGATTGACGAAGAGATGTTCCTCAAAGAACATGGCTCCATCAAGAATGCCCCAGGAGACCTCAGGTACCCGACCGAGCGCCTGGGCCAGAATCTTGTCCAGCTCAAGCAGGGGCTGGCGGATTGAGGGGTGCGAAGCAGGGTAGAAAGCCATGCCTTTGACAGCACCGGAGAATAGGGTAACTATCCTCAAAGCTCCCTGGTTGTCAAGCGCCTCCATATTGCTCACCCCTCATTCGTTCTATGGTTTCAGCAGCCTCTGCACAGGCTCTGCCGAGATCATCGGACCCGGATGCTTTTTTCTTCAAAAGGGGCACGGCCCGCAGATCCCCCAGGCGGCCCAGGCAGCCGGCAATAGCGATTTTGAACTGTTCCCAGCGGCTGCGGGCAATAATATGCCGGCTGGCGAGAATCTTCATCAGGATCGGAACAGCCTGGCGGTCGCCGATCATGGCAATGGCACCCAGGGCGTCAATCTTGAGCGATATGTTCTTGAGAAACAGGTCGCCTTCGCAGACAATCTTCATCAGCTCCGCCAGTGCTTTCCTGCTTTTCATACCTCCCAGCGATGCGATAACCTGGGGGAAGAGCACCGTGTTGCTGCCGTGCAGTACCCCGATAATGGCGGATTCAGCCTCTCTGCCGCCAATTTTTGCCAGGCTGCGGATGGCCTCCTTGCAGACGCGGATGTCCGTATGCCGCAGGCACACCAGCAGCTCGGGGACCGCTTCCGGCATACCTATATCTCCCAGAATGGCAGACAGGTTACGAACGATGTACCAGCGATTATCCTGCATCATCTTAAGTATGACAGGAACGGCGGCCCCGCCCAGCCCGACCAGCAGCGCGCTCAGTTCCTTGCGCACTGCCAGGTTGTCGGTCGAGCCCATTTTGGCTATGGTCAGCGTGATCCCCGCCGGTCCTGCGGCAGATAAAACCGCCAGCATAGCCTCACGGGAAAGGGCGTCGGGTGCCTCCGTGTGATCCAGGAGATATGCAAGCAGCACATCTCCCGTTAGGAGATGTTCCAGCCCGAAGCGGGCTGACTCCCTCAGCTTGATTGTCCGGGACGTGTCATTGGCATGCTCTGCCAGCAGCTCCACCAGAGGAGACAGGGCCGCAAGGTCGTTGCGGGCCTTAAAGGTATCGGAGCAGGTTATTGACTGGCGGACCGCCATCTGATACAGGTCTGCGTCCAGCGTTGAAGCCAGACGACCGAGCAGCGCCAGCAGTTCATCGTTGGCATCGAGGTCGTCAAGCTTGTCATTCGGCTGTTGCGGGTCTTCAGCCCACTCCTGGCCAAGGCCGCTCTCGACCTCATCCACCGTCTGGGGAGCCTTCCCGCTGGATTCGATATCATCGCGCTTGGCGGTAATAATAGCCAGATCGAATTCGTTCACCCAGATCGTCCTGACGCCATGTTCTGCCAGCAGCTTATCCAAGCCTCCGGATTTCTGCACCGCTTCGGGGGTTATGGTAAGGATTCTTAGAAAGTCAAGCAGGTCTTCCTCGCGGAGGTCACGAAGGAAGGTAATTTTCTGGACGCGCCGGATAAAGAATTCGTATGACAGGGAGGCAGAGATGTGGGTAGTGTCTTTAAGAACTTCACCGTCCGGGAAACTGAAGTTTTTCCGGCCGCTGTTCAGGGAGAGATCATTGCCATCCAGCATACTCAGCATGGCGGAATGAGCCTGTTTGATTCGTGTCTTTCGGGACGGGTGCCCGGGAGGGTAAAACTTCCACGCCCTTAGTGCCCTGTGGATACTGCCAAGGGCATCCAGGACCCCTTGGAGTGTGGGTGGACGATAGAACTCCATTGACGTTCCTTGTACAAATAGATTCCAGAGTGTAATAATATACAGAAAATCGGCTTTGTCAAACCATTAAGCCCGCTCCGCGGCCGATTGACAATGCCCGCCGGCATGCGATCATCTCACATGTAATCCGGTTCAATCGAGGAGAATCCGTGAAGCACAAAACCATCTTCGCCTGCCAGAAATGCGGCAGCCAATCTCCCAAATGGCTGGGCAAATGCCCTGACTGTGGTTCGTGGAACAGCATGGTCGAGGAGGCCTCCGTCAAACCGGTTCATGGAGCACCTCCAGGGGAGCGTGCCCGGGCGGTGCCAATCTGTGATGTGCCTGCCCAGTCCGAAACCAGGGTCATTACCGGCATCGGGGAGCTCGACAGGGTGCTGGGAGGCGGGATCGTACCCGGTTCGCTGGTGCTGATCGGCGGCGACCCCGGCATCGGCAAATCGACCCTGCTGCTGCAGGCCATGCTCAACCTGGCGGTCAGCGTCGGGCCCGTGCTGTACGTCTCCGGTGAAGAATCGGCTTCCCAGACCCGCCTGCGCGGCGAACGCCTAGGGGTTTCACACAAAGGGTTGCTGGTCCTGGCGGAGAATTCCCTGGAAGCGATTCTGGCGCATGCGACCACGCTCAAGCCGGGGGTCATGGTTGTTGATTCGATCCAGACCGTCTGGACATCTGCACTTGAGTCGGCTCCCGGCAGTGTCAGCCAGGTGCGCGAGTCTGCCGGCAAACTGATGCTGCTGGCCAAAGGGAGCAATATCCCGGTCTTCATCGTCGGCCATGTGACCAAAGACGGCTCGATTGCCGGTCCGCGGGTGCTGGAGCACATGGTCGACACCGTGCTCTATTTCGAGGGGGACGGCAGCCACCCCTTCCGCATCCTGCGGGCGGTGAAGAACCGCTTCGGATCCACCAACGAGATCGGTGTGTTCGAGATGAAACAGGAGGGCCTCTGCGGCGTTGCCAACCCGTCGGAACTGTTCCTGTCCGAACGGCCGCTGGGTGTGTCAGGCTCGGTTGTCACCACCTCCCTGGAGGGAAGCAGGCCGCTGCTGGTCGAACTGCAGGCATTGGTCACCGCATCATCTTATGGCGTCCCCCGACGCACCACCATCGGGGTTGATCATAACCGCCTTGCATTGCTGGTGGCTGTATTGGAAAAAAAGGTCGGCCTGCACCTGGCCGGTCAGGACATCTTCCTCAATGCCGCTGGCGGTGTGCGGCTCAATGAACCGGCAGCCGACCTGGCCATGATTATGGCCGTTGCCTCCAGCCATCTGGATAAGCCGATCGACCCCCAGACCGTGGTTCTGGGTGAAGTCGGCCTGGCCGGCGAGGTGCGGGCAGTCACCCAGCCGGAGCTGCGCATTGCCGAGGCGGAAAAACTGGGATTCAGTACCTGCATTATCCCCGCGGGGAGCAAGAAACGCCTCAAAAAAGGGACTATCAGGGTCGAGGGCGTCAGCTCCGTTCAGGATGCCATGCAGCTCCTCTTTGACCGCTGAAGTTCGGCGCTGTTTTTTTTGCTGGACTTGCACCGCCGTAACCTCTAAAATCTGAACATTTAAATGACTTCAGGAGCAGGCAATGGAAGTTGGTAAACTTGAGTATTTTAGAAACGTTCTGGCTGATGAGATGAAGGCCCTCTTGGGCGAGGCGGGCAAGACCGTCACGGAGATGACCTCTGACTCTTCCAATTTCCCCGATCCGACCGACCGTGCCACCCAGGAATCCGACCGCAACTTCGAACTGCGCATCCGTGACCGTGAACGCAAGCTGATCAACAAGATCAAAGACGCCCTTGATCGCATCGACAGTGGAGATTTCGGGATATGCGAGGAATGCGGCGATGAGATCAGTGAGGCCAGACTTAAGGTCCGTCCGGTAACAACGCTGTGCATCAACTGTAAAATGGAAGCGGAACAGAAAGAACGCCGACCCTGATTTTTCCCGTTACCCCGCCTCCCGCAGCAGGTGCATGTCTATGACAGACCGCATTCCCTCCCAGAAAGCTGCATCCACCAAACAGGTTACTGAACTGACGCTTCTGTATCAGTTCAGTAATACCATGCTGTCCACCATCCGGCTCAACAAGCTGACACACCTTGTCCTCACGGCACTTACATCCGGTAAGGCGATGCTTTTCGACAGGGCCATACTTTTCCTGCGGAATGAAAAAACCGACGTGCTGCAGGGAATGCTCGGCGTCACCCGGAATACAGCCGAAGGACTTCAGATCATCGGCGGCGAGGATGCCCTGAGCAGCCACTGGGATATCAGTGAAGAGATAATTGCACTCCAGGTTGCCTCGGAATTCAGCTCACTTGTCCGGTCGACCCGTATAGACATGGACAACGACTGCCCGGTTATCAAGCGTGTCATCAGCGAGCAGAAACTCTGTCTCATCGAGGATGCGGGCTGCCACGAATGCACTACCTGCAGCTTCATCAAACATCTTGGTGCCACATCGTTCGCTGCCACTCCTCTTGTTGCCGGCGGGAAATCACTCGGTATAATCGTTGTTGACAATCCGCAATCCGACAGAATGATCACGCAGGACAACCTGCATTTCCTCCAGCTGTTCGCCAACCAGGCCGGCATGGCAATCGAGAATTCCATGCTCTATAATCGTGTTGAACAGGCCCACTCCAGCCTGCGTGAGGCCCGTGAACGCCTGGTTCACGGTGAGCGCCTGGCTGCTATCGGTGAGATGGCGGCTAATCTGGCCCATGAACTGAAAAACCCCCTTATCACAATCGGTGGTTTTGCGGGACGTCTCCTGAAGAGTCTGCCCAATCAATCCCGTGAGCATACCTACGCAGACACAATTGTCAAAGAGGTCGGCCGGCTTGAAAAGATGCTGTCAGACATCCTCGCTTTTTCACGCAAACCGACCATCTGCTACAGCGCCTGCAACCTCGCTGAAATTCTTCAGGATTGCTTCAGCAGTTGTGCCGCCACCCTGGAAGATCAGGGCATTCGTCTTTCAGCGAATCTTGAAGAGTCCAACCTGCCCCTGCTTGGCGACGCTCACCAGCTTAAGCAGGTCTTCCTCAACCTGATACTGAACGCCTGCGAAGTCATGCCTGACGGAGGCCTGCTCCGTGTGCACAGTGAGATATCACCCAGGAGCAAGCGTGTGATAACGATTCGAATCTCGGACACAGGCGGGGGAATACCGACCGAGATGCTCTCACAGATCTTCAACCCTTTTTTCACCACCAAGCGCCATGGAACCGGACTGGGGCTGGCAATCGTCAACCGTATCCTTCTGAATCACGACGGGCGCATCACAGCCGCCAATGACGGCTCAGGGGCCGTTTTCACCGTTACGCTGCCACTTGCGGAAACCGTGCAATAACCTGCCCGCAACTTCCGTTTTATGATTTCATACCTGGCCGCTCCCGCGAAAACATAAAGGGCGACATCCCTGTCGCCCCCGCATATTCAATACCCTGATGAGAGTGTCTGACCCTTATCAGCTGTATCTGTCTTCTGATTCTCGACCGGCTGCAATTCTAGAGTGCAAGTTTTCTCAATTCACTGGGGGCCTTATAGGTATATTCACGCTTCACAACCCTTACCGGGTCCAAGCCCAACGTAACCCAGCCCGTTGAGCGCCTGAACTTTGCTATTTTCTTCGTTTCGATCAATCCATCCAGAATTCTTTCATTCACATAATCGAAACGATTATCAGGGTAATTGACCTGTATCAGCATATAGAATCCCCCTTTTGATCACCTCTGGGATAAATAATACCTTTTTTATCCTATTTTGTCAATGACTCAAAAGCAGGATGTGCCTCTGGTTCAGTTTGCGACTCAGGCACATGATTAATCAGTGTTCTCATCTATGAGCGAGCTGCCCTCTTGCTTACACACCCAACGAAGAAGCCCGCCGGTTTCTTTCGGCGGGCTTCTTTTATCGGTTCAAACTGTGCAACCTTTTCAAGGTTGTCTCATTCCGGAGAGTATCCGAAGAGGTGAATCTTCAATCTGTATGTTCCCAGTCGGGCGGAGTATCTTCCATACATTTCCTCCATTGACCAACTATCACTTCTTGCTTTCTGGTACTACTATATCATCCGAGACTTGAAATTACAGTCTGTCGAAAATAAAAATATCCGTGTATAGTTATAAATTAGAGTCAGTTCTAAAGAACAAGGAGAAAAAAATGGTCCGTACTATGACAGCAGGCATGATAATCGTCCTGGCAACCACAAGCCTTTCCATTGCTGCAGTAGGTGTAGACGTTTCAACCCCCAACGTAAGGGTACAGGTCGGCACTCCCCAACCCCCTCCTCCGCCGCAGGTCAGGGTCATCGAGAGGGAGAGGGTTGTTGTGCATGAGCATGAAGCAAAGAAAGACAACGGTAAGCACAAGGGGCATTACAAAAAACATAAGAAGCACAAGAAACATGACGACTGAAACCTGAGTCGGGGATGTAGCTCAGTTGGGAGAGCGGTACGTTCGCAACGTACAGGCCGTCGGTTCGATCCCGTCCATCTCCACCAATAATCGAAGGGTGTTACGTTAATTCGTAACACCCTTTTTACTTATACCAAGCTCTGCATCTGCCTCTCAAAACGGCTCAAACAGATCAAAGGCTCACGACACGGTTGGATTATGCAGTTTTCACCAACGGCTTTCATTTCGTTTCCCTGCGACCCTCAGGTACATTAAGTATGTCCATCTCCATTGAAAAAAGATCAATCATCAATTGCCTTCCCCTCAGAGGCGTCCCCTGGCCGGTCAACAGCTTGCAGACCTCGGCAACCTCCAGGCTGGCTATCACTGCAGGCGTGAAAGACGGGTTACCCAGCGTCTGCTCGACACCCTTACCGGTTTTCCAGGTTCCATAGATGGTCTGCAGCGTGTCATCTCCGGGAAACTGGGTAGTGACATGGCCAAACCAGCCGGCAATGGCACCATGCACAAGAGGGATGCGCAGTGAAGCGCAGACTTCCGCGAGCTCCAAACGGGTGCTGATTGTGTCCAGTGCATCGACCGCCAGTTGACACCCGGCAAGCAGTTCTTCGCCGTTCATGGCTGAAAAAGCCGCTTGAACCGGTACCAGGGTTACTGCCGGGTTGATCTCTCTGATGCGTCGAGAGGCTGCTTCCACCTTGGCGGTTCCAAGGTTCGCCGGACTGCTGAACAGCTGCCGGTTCAGGTTATGCTCTTCGAACACATCCGGGTCGATGACAACAATGTTTCCGACCCCCATACGGGCCAGCTCCTCAACGACGTAGCCTCCCAGCCCCCCGCAGCCGATCACCGCCACGCGGCTGCGGAACAGTGACAACTGGTCACTGATGGAAAGAGTCTTGCGATTTCGCTGATAGCGGGCAGGCAGAATGCCCCGCTCCAACGCCACATCTTCCACCTGTGCCAGGCTCACACCGAATCGTTCGGCGGCCTCTAGCTGATTATTCCAGGGAAGAAGCTGTCCTTCGGCATGATCGCGTACGTATATCGGCAGGGTATCCATATCACCCGCCGCCAAGCAGCGGAAAGAGAGCCAGGGTATCGCCTTCAGCCAGTTCACGGTCGAGTTTTACATGCCGGCTGTTGATCATCATGATGCCCAGCTCAGAATGCGGCAGTCTCAGGCGATCGGCCACGTCTGCAACGGTGGTTCCGGCAGGATAATCGACAGTTTCGATATCGAAACGACCGGTGCGGAATGATGCGAACAGCTTTACGGTTACGATCATTTTTTCACTCGTTGAAACGGACAGTTAAGAGTACCCGGCTCGTGCCGGGAGATGAATCCAATGGTCGGTCGGGGATGCTTTTCAGCAGATCTGCCAGTTCAGCCGGCTCAAGTATCAGGCCGCGCGCCAAAACAAGCGGCCCCAGTTCAGCCAAAAGCAGATTGAAGAGCTTAATCCGGACGGTCCCGTGCTGATCTGCAGCAGCCGCACCTCCCGAAACATGGCTGATGCCCTGGCGAAGAGCGGCATAAAACCCGCCGCGCCTCATGGTGGCACCGACCAGACCGGGCATTGCCGCCGACAAGGTGACCCGGGAGCCATCCTGTATGATGGTATGCTCAAGATCGTCAACCGGCCGGTTATCCATAAATATGGTGGTTATCCGGTCGGTAACGTAATCGGCGGGGATGGAGAACTGATCGCAGAGCAGGCATTTGAGTGTGCATCCGACCGTGGCAGGGACCGCAACACCCTTCTGGAGCAGGGGGAAGAAGGCATGCAGCTGGTCGGCATCGAGCTGCAAGGTCAGTCCGGGGGCGAACTTTGACTGGTCAGGTATGCTGCGTGGCATAATCGTCTCCAATGAAATACCATTCCCAAAGCGTTCAGATTTGCGTCAAGTCGGCCCCGTCCAAACAGTCTCCGCTACGCGGCGTAGCAGCGCTACGCCGCACAAGAGAGGCAGGAGGACGGGGCCGAGATGGCGAAAATATGCGCCGTACTACCAGTTAAATACTTCGTCCAGCTCCTCGTCCTTCATCAGGAAGGTCTGGTTGTGGGGCGCGATCGGCTCGTTGTAGAAGAAGCGCGGCAGCCGGTCGTGATGCTTGGTGAAACCGGCCCGGGCATTAAAGTCGCGCTCTGCGGAAAGCACCTTTTTGCCCAGCGCCACGACATCGTCACCGGTCATGGTGATGCCATGGAAGGAACCGAGCATATCCAGCAGTGCCTGGAAGGTCTCCGGTTGGTCCATGATGGCAAAGGCGATGAACAGACACATGCCGGTCGAGTCGATGGCCGCTGTGGCGATCTGCAGGTTGCGCGACAGCTCGATCTGCCCTTCGGTCTTGAGCGGGTCCACGTCCCCGCCCACCTTGAGGATGTTGGTGGCGATGGCATAACCGGCCGTATGGTCGGCGCCCTGGGTGGTTGTAGCGTAGGTCACGCCGATTCCCTGGATAGCACGCGGATCGTAGGCCGGGAGGGCCTGGTCCTTGACCACCGGAACGCGCTCGACACCGAAGACCTTGCCGGTGATGGCGGCGCCGCTGCCCAGCACGCGACCCAAAGGTGTGCCTTTGGCCACCTCTTCCATCAGACGGATGGCGGCGGCATCATCACCGAACTCTGCCAGACCGGCATCCATGGCAACGCCGATGGTAACACCCATCTCAATGGTGTCAACACCGATATTGTCATCGATGTAATCCAATTTGGCAACGGTATCCAGATTGGAGATGCCGCAATGGCCGCCATGGGACCAGACCGTCTCATACTCGGGCTGCTTGGTGACGTAGTTGCCGTCCTTGTCATTGTAGATGCCGGAACACTGGATGACGCAGCCACGGTGGCAACCGTGGGTAGCCGAACCGCCGCGCGAAATTTCAAGGGCGGCCTGGGTCTCGCCGCTCAGTTTGGCAGAATCAGCAAACTGTCCGGATTTGAAGTTGTTGGTTGGATAACCTCCAGCCTCGTTGAGAACATTGGTCAGGACGTTGGTGCCGTAGGCCGGCAGGCCTTCGCCGGTGACCGGGTGCTTGCGCAGCCCTTCGACAAACTTGCGGTTGGCATCGCGATAGGCGTCCGGGTCCTTGGGGGGCCGCATCTTCATGCCGGCATCATCAAGGATGATCGCCTTGACCCGCTTGGCGCCCATGACGGCACCCACGCCGCCGCGGCCGCAGTGGCGGGTCGGGCGCAGTTCCGGATCGGTACAGGCGATGGAAGCCGCCAGCAGCTTGCGCTCACCGGCCGACCCGATGGACATATAGGCCGCCTTGTCACCGTACTCCTGGCGCAGTTTGGCCACCAGCGGGTAGTTGTCCATCAGCTTAAGGCTGTTGTCCACGATGACCTGAATGCCATCTTTGTTGATGACGATCTTGTAGAGGTCGTCACCCTCCGGCTTCCCTTCCAGAATCACGGCGGCGTAGCCGAGCCTCGCCAGCACCTGGGCAGCCTGGCCGCCGGCGTTGGACTCCTTGATAGTGCCGGTCAGCGGGCTCTTGCAGCCGACCGAAAGCCGGCCGGTCATGGAGCCGGTTGTGCCGCTGAGCATGCCGGGTGAGATAACCAGTTTGTTCTCGGCACCCAGCGGGTGGGCGAGTGGATGCACCTCGGCTGCGACCACCAGTGAGGTCATCGCCCTGCCGCCCAGTCCGGCATACTCGCCGAGGTCGCCGACTGTTACCTTCGGGCCGCCTGCGGCCCCCATGTCAATCCGTGCGATTTTGTCCATACGTGTTCTCCTTCCCCTTGTTCTGTGACTGGCACAGTTGAAATTCTCCTTTTCAAAGGAAGGCTGCACCGTTTCCCGTACAACCCAATGGCCCGGTACCGTAGGGTAGTCCCTTTAGGCGGCCGAGCTCGGAGTAAAATGAGTGAGACTAAACTGACTGCTCCATCTGCCGGAGCAGGACGACCCGATAGCTGGAAAAACATCTCCGCCTGAGGCAGCCCCAGAAGACACCGGCACCGTATGAAATATGCTCCAGCAGATAAATCCCGCAGAAACGGAAGAACGAAAGCGGCGGTTTCCTGACCGCATGGTCGACCCCGGCTGCGCACAGCAGGGCCGCAACCGGCAGAGCCCAGGACCACAATCCCGGCACGAGCAGGGCGATTAAGATCAACGGCAGGGCATAGTAACGCACCAGATGATAGCTCACATAGTATATCAGACTTCCAAGCGCACGCAGGCGACCGCCAAGGACCGACAGCAGGCCGATGGGAAGCTGGCGGCGAAAGAAACGCAGCCTGCCGGCCAGAGCGTCGACCATCAGCAGAACAAACGCCGGCAGCAGCAGCCACGGCCCGCCAAAAGGAGCCGCGAGGCAGAGCAGCAGCACTATCGCCAGAACAGGCGGGATGACCATCTGCTTCCGGCGTGCGGGATGCAGCACCTGCAGCATACCCTCGGAGGTTCCGTAATCGAAGCGCCGGGACATGAAGGAACGGATCGTGCTGCGATGTTCGTGCAGCACATTGCCTGCCGGAAGATAGGATATGGTCCAGCCCATGTCGCGCAAGCGCCAGGTCAGGTCAACGTCCTCACCGACATGCATCCCGTCCTTGAATCCACCGGCACTCCGGAACGCACTGCGCCGGACCAGCAGGTTGCAGCTGGGCAGATAAAAGGTGTCACTGCCGCTGCTCCCGACCCGCTCATGGGCACCGAGCGAAAGGCTGGACATGACCGACTCATATCGGTCAACGATCGAAGCCGAACACATGCCGTCCACCTGCCCTCCAATCGCAGCCATGGCTGGATTGTTGAAGGCGGGAATCAGTTCGTTGAGCCACTCCTTCGAAGCAGAGCAGTCTGAATCGATGAAGGCCAGAATTTCTCCCCCGGCCCTGGCGGCACCGACATTGCGTGCAGCAGCAGGGCCCCTTCCGGTGCCTCCCGATGTCACCAGCAGCGCGCCGAACTGCCGGGCCACCTGCGCAGAGTCGTCGCTGCTGCCGTCATCCACCACGATCACCTGGAGCTTCTCCTGCGGATAGCTGAGACCGGCGATCGACGCCAGGCAGCGTTTCAGTTCGTCGGCCCGGTCCTTGACCGGGATCACGATACTGATATCCGGCAGCGCGGCAGGCGGCTGCTGTTTACCGGGAAGCCGCTCCGCGAAGCCTTTCGATGCCAGCTGTTCCATGACCCTGACTTCAGATCCGGAGGGTTCGATAATCGCCCCTCCTGCCCCCCGTCCGACCAGGTCCGCCAGGGAGCGGTTGAGGCGCAGTGCGCAGAGAGGAACCTTGGAAAGGAGGAAGATCCCCCCCGTGCGCTCCACCAGTTCCACGTTCCGCGCCAGGCGATAGTTCATGACATCAGGCCCTCTTCACGGAAAATTCGCATGAGTCCTGCTGCCGTATCATCGATTGAAAGCGTATGCAGTTTCCCTTCACGGGCTTTGATACCACCGGAAAGCAGCGAAAGTATCCGCTCGAAGGCCGGAAGATTCGGATCAGGGGTCACCACACGGACAGGATCCGGTCGCTGAACTCCATAATCAGCCGCGTCAAGCAGGGCACCGCCGGCCCCTACCGTCCAGAAAGGCAGCCCCAGATGTGTAAGGTTCCACTTTTCAATCGGAGCATTCAACGATTGCGCAATCGACGTGACTGCCGGATAGCGGGGGGTACGCACCTCCTCGAAGAGGACCGTACTCGGGAACGGAGCCGTGACGGTCTGGCGCGCTCCGCGATCCGACTTGCGCTCTGCCTCGACCCACTCCTTTTTCGGGGTGAAAGATACGGCAGCCGAGATGCAGGGCATGCCGGCCGCAGCAGACGCCAGGGCAGGGACCGGATCATCCCCGCGATCCAGCATGCGGGTACCGGTGAAGACCAGATCCGGCAGGAGTATGCCGGTAATCCGGGCCAGAATCCGGGAGTCGGCCACGGCATCTCCTCCTTCAAGGCCATGATCCCAGAAACGAACGCCCCTGTCAGCACCCATGGAGAAGGCCAGGCGAAGCGTATCGTCAAGCCGTTCAGGGCCGATAGCAAGTACTGTCACCCGCGCGCCCAGGTTGTCCTTGAGGTGCAGTGCCTCTTCCAATGCCGCCAGATCGGCCGGATTCGGCACACGGCGCAAACCACGGTCGCTGATGGCTGCTCCACGTGTAGTGACACGAGCCGGCGGCCGGGGATCGCTGGTCTCCCGGAGAAGGACGAGGATGTCGAGTTTATTGTCGAGCATGTAAAACTCCAAACGTTGAGGGTTGAGTGTTGAAGGCTGAGAATTTCAACCCGCAACTCTCAACATTCAACAGCAGTAATTACGTCATTCTGTAGGCGACCCCGAACCCTCCCCGGGGATAGCGCCAGCGGGTAAATGCGTTGCGGTGGCAGACGACATAGCAGGTACCGCATTCCAGGCAGCCGTCATGCACGAAGGTCATTTTCTGTTCATCCTCACTCCAGCTGTAGCAGCGGGCAGGACAGGAGTTCACACAGCCGCGGTTGTCGCAGCCGGTGCAGACATCATAGTCGAGAACAATATGCGCTTCACGATCAATGGTGAAGCTGGTGTTGTCAAAAATCTCATCGATATTCATAGTGATCTCCAGGCGCTGAACCCATCTGCCAGCAGCTTGCCAAGGCCGACCTTTTCTTTGGCCGATTTCAGGAACTGTCTGGTCACGCTCTGCTTGGGCGCACCTTCAATCTTGTAGATATTCTCCATAAAACTGCACATCATCTCCGGGTACTCCTGGTAGATGCGGTTGTTATGAAGCATGTGCGGGGCGTTGCGGAAAAGCTTGAGGTCTTTGATGACAAAGCTCTCTTCAAGCATTTTTTTATAGGAGCTCAGGCCGTACCGGCTGAAATCACCGGCCCGATGGGCGGCAATAACCGCTTCTCCGGCCACGACTCCGGAGTGGGATGCCAGGTTGATGCCCTCCAGGTTCAGTCCGGTAGCGTTGCAGAAAGCTGCAGCATCTCCGGTCACAAGGATGCCGTCACCGACCAGCTCCGGTATCATGTCGTAGCCACCCTCGGGTATCAGATGAGCCGAATATTCCTGAAGCCGTCCGCCGCAGACCATTTTCGCCATCTGGGGCTGTTCCAGAAACGCGTTCAACAGGTCATAGGGAGTCTTGCCGCTGGTACGCAGGCTTGCAAGATGGAAGACCAGGCCGACCGAGAGTGAATCATAATTGGTATAGAGGAAGCCGCCGCCGCGCACACCTTCCGTACAACCGACGAACTCGTTGGCAAAGCCCTGGTCCCGGACCAGGCCGAAGCGGTCATCGATCATCTCACGGGGCATATCGATCAAGGCCTTGACCCCTACCGCCATCTGTGCCGGGTCAAAGGTCGCCTTTCGGAGGCCCGCTTTTTGTGCCGTAAAAGAAAGAACACCATCCGCAGCGACCACCACCGGCGCATGCAGCTGGCCGCTGCGGCCTACGATAGAAACACCGCTGATCCTGCCGTCTTTGCGCACCACGTCATCTACCGTGGCGCGGGTTATCAGGGTGGCCCCGGCAGCCACAGCCTCATCAGCCAGCCAGCGATCGAAGCTTGGGCGGAAGATTGTATAGCCGTTATACGGCGGGCGGTCGTAATTCCCGGCCTCGATAGTCGTGCTGAAGCAGGACTCGCCGGTCATGAAGGTAACTCCCTTCTTGACAATATGCCGCTCCAGCGGGGCCCGCTCCCAGAAATCGGGGAAGATCTTCTCCAGAGAAGGCATCCGGTGCAGAACACCACCGAACATGTTCTTTTCTCCCGGGAATGAGCCGCGTTCGACCAAAGCCACATCCAGCCCGGCACGGGCCATGGTCAGCGCTGCCGAAGATCCGGCCGGGCCGGCGCCGACGACGATGGCCTGATAGGATTTGCTCACGGTGCACCTCCGATCCCGGCTTTGACACGGTCCAGAAGCTGCGGGAGCAACTCTTTGAGATCAGCCACGAAGCCTTCATCGGAATTGGGAAAGATCGGGGCCCTGGAGTCCGAATTGACCGACACGATCCGGCGGGAGTCCTTGATTCCGCCCACATGGTGCATGGAGCCGGAAATACCCAGGGCAACATACAGCCGGGGGGTCACCGTGCGCCCGGTCTGGCCGACCATTCTCTCGAAACCGGTCCAGCCCAGGTCGTAAACCGGTCGGGTGACGCCACACGATACGTTAAGCAGTCTGCATAACTCTTTGAGCTGATCGAAGGTAACCGGGTCGCACCCCTTGCCGGCGCTGAAGATCACCTCCGCATCGGTCAGGTCGACCGTCTGGGGATCGGGAGGGATTCGCCCGATCACGGATACGGACGCTCCCGAGAGCGGCGCGGCAGGCCGCCAGACCGACACAGAGGGCGAACTGGGACGTACCGTGGCCATGAGCACCTGGCTCAGGGAGCGCAACGGGACCGTGGCCACCAGAGGGTGCCTGCAGTCCCAGAACCTGGTCTCCGCAACCCTGACGCCCAGCGCCCTGCGGGAGAGCCTCACCCCGTCAGCACTCTGCCTGACGGTAACCAGTTCTGTCATGATTGCGGCATCAAGCTCCTGCGCCACGACAGGCGCCAGGGTCGAGCCCAGGTCATTATGAGGGAGGACAACAACCGTCGCCGGTTCATCAAGCGCCAGCCTGGCCAGGCCCTTACCCAGCAGGGCAGGAGTGTCGAGCAGGGCCTCGCCGTCTGCCAGGCACGTGATCGACGGGGTGCCGTAGGCGCCGAACGTTTTCAGGTGATCGCTGTCGGGCATGACGGCAACGGCAACCCCCCAGGGGGCGTCGAGCGTGCCGGACAGGCGGGCCGCGTAGGAAAGCAAGCCCTTGCCGGTCTCGTCGAGCTCACCACCGGGAAGATCGACAAAAACAAGGATTTTGCCGCTGTTGCCCATCAGATCTCCCTCCCGATCTTGTGCCCTTCCCAGATGGCCATATCAACCCGGCGAGGGGCAACACAGTCACCGATGCGGTAGAGCTCTGTGACCCTTCCCTTCAGGCTCATGTACAGATCGTCATCCACCTGCTGCCCCATGGCCAGCACGATGGAATCATAGGGTCCCCACTCGTACCAGACATTGGAATAGACATTGAATCCCTTGACGGTCTTGCCGCCGCGCTCGCCGCCGACCTCCATCACGGCGATATCCGGTGTGAAGGTCACACCCTTCTGCAGGAGCCGCTGGCGTGATGAGTACAGGTCCTGGGTCGGTCCCAGCTCAGCGCAGATAAACAGGCTGGAGGTGATCATATCGACCTTCTTGCCCTGGTTGGCCAGGAATTCAGCCGTAGCGGTAGCGCGCTGATGGCCGTCATAATCGATCAGGCAGACGTTATCTCCCAGTTCGGCCTCGTTGTTGAGCACCTGCACCACATTGAAGATCGCCGGACCGTCGGCTCCGCCCACCGGATGCTTTTTGGGGACACTGCCGGTGGCCACGATCACCACATCGGGCTTATCGGCCAGCAACTCATCACTGGTCGCTTCCACACCCAGCTTCACGGTCACACCGGTCTTGTCGATCTGGCTCTTCTCATTACGGATGATGACACCGAACTCATCGCGGCCGGTCCCTTTCATGGCCGTAATCACCTGGCCCCCCAGGTTCTCGCCCCGATCGATCAGAGTGACACTGTGCCCTCTCTGGCCGGCCATCTTGGCGGCCCACATGCCTGCCGGTCCACCTCCGACGATGGTAACGCGCTTCTTGACACCGGCCTTCACCAGGGTACCTTCGCCCCACTCCTTCTCCCGGCCGACAGCCGGGTTCTGGACACAGCCGAGGGTCTTGTTCATCCCGATGCGGCCGATGCACCCCTGATTGCAGGCAATGCAGTAGCGTATATCGTCCATACGCCCTTCCAGGGCCTTCTTGGGCAGGAAGGGATCGCAGATCAGGGCACGGCACATACCGATCATGTCCGCCTGGCCACTGGCCAGAACCTTCTCGGCCATGACCGGGTCGTTGATGCGACCGGTGCAGAAGACCGGCAGCTTGATGCGTTCGCGCACGCCGGCAGCCAACGGAATCGTATAGCCCAGCGGTGTGTGCATGGAACCTTCCACCAGGTACAGGTTGTAAAAGGTGGCAATGGAGAGGTCCATGAAATCGATCAGG
This sequence comes from Geobacteraceae bacterium, assembly GCA_016720395.1. Lineage (GTDB taxonomy): Bacteria > Desulfobacterota > Desulfuromonadia > Geobacterales > Pseudopelobacteraceae > CAIPTY01. Next base: position 202,882 of record JADKKR010000004.1, read on the forward strand.
CCCGATGCCTCGAAGAGGCCGCAGATTTCCTGAACCTGGGCAAGATCCAGGCCACCCGGGATCATCTCGTCTGCGCACATCCGTATGCCGAGGGTAAAGTCCGTGCCGACCGCCTTGCGTACCGCCGAGATAAACTTGAGCGGTGCCCGCATGCGGTTCTCCAGGGAACCACCGAATTCATCGCTGCGATAATTGGTAAGAGGCGACAGAAACTGCCGGGCCAGGCTCGAATGGCCGAACTGAATCTCGATGCCGTCGAAGCCGCCTTCACGGACATGGATGGCGCTCCTCGCAAAGTAGCGGGCCACCTCCTCAATATCCTCCGGCTCCATTGCCTTGGGCACCTCTCTGAACAGAATGTCCGGAACCGGCGACGGTGCCCAGACCGGCAGCCGGGAAATGCTTCCATCCCCCTGCTGGCCGTTGTGATTCAGCTGGGCGAATATTTTGGAATCATACTGGTGCACGTAGTCGGTGATCTTCTTGAAACCGGGGATCACCTCCGCATGATAAACGTCGATCAGCTTCTCGTAGGCCATGTCGGTCGGGTGAACCGTCAACTCTTCGGTAATGATCAGCCCGGCGCCGCCTTTGGCCCGTTCCCCCCAGTAGTGCATCTGCCGGTCACTCGGCAGATTACCTACCGCCAGATTGGTCAGGTGAGGCTGAAAAGAGATGCGGTTTTTTACTTCGACCGTTCCAATTTTGAGCGGCGAGAACAGATTCGGAAACATCATGGGGTTGCTCCTTAAACCGGACATGCCGGACCAAAATATTGTGTTTCACGCAACGCCGTTACGACGCAACGAAAGGCTTTACTACAAACTTATAATCTTGATTTTAAAAAGCTGCGTCGTCGCGTGATGCATGTTTTCCTGAATTTCAAGCAGCTTCTTTCAGCTGGTTGTCAGCAATGGAGGTCACGCAGCGCTCAAGGCACTCGGGATCACCGCCGTTGATATCGTTCTTGAGATGCCAGGCCACCGCCGGGCAGCCGCCGTGACACTGGTCGAAGCGGGTGCACTCCTCGCAGGAATGTATGCGCAGACTACGGAAAGATGCGTAAATCTCTGACGTGTCCCAGATCTCCTGGAAACTGCTGGTACGGAGGTCCCCGGCCTCGAAACGGTCACTCTGCAGAAAGGCGCAGGGGTACATGTGACCGGTCGGGCTGACGCAGCAGGTCAGCTTGGCGGCACCGCACAGATTGAGCCCCAGCCCCTGGCGCTCCTGCGTCGTCAGCGAGAAGAAACTGTCGCCGGTACGCACGTCGCCACTGGCGGCAAGCCAGTCGGAAAACGCGATCAGTTGGCTCGGGGAAGGACGCAGGGATTCCCAGTTATCAGCGCCGCGGCCTGAAGGTCGGAAGCGGCTGACCCTGAGCGACACGCCCAAAGATTTGGCCAGATCGTGCATGGCCGGTATCTCGTCGGCGTTCTGAGTGGTCAATACCGTATTGATACTGGTAGGGATCCTGGTGGCAGCCAGCAGCTTGACGGCCTGTATAGCAGCATCGAAGACACCGTCGCCGCGCACGGCATCACAGGTCTCACGTTTGGCGCCATCCAGGCTGACCTGGATCGCAACCAGGCGGTTCGAGCCCAATCGCGCGACAAGTTCAGGTGTGATCAGGGTGCCGTTGGTGGAGATGCAGGTCATGATGCCGTGGGAGTGGCAGGCCGCCAGAATCTCCTCGAAGTCGGGACGAATGAAAGGCTCCCCTCCACCGAAATTGACCTGGAAGACACCGGCTGTATGCAACTGCTCCACCAGGTCGAGTGCTTCGGCCGTGGAAAGCTCATTACAGGCTTTTTCTCCGGATGAGGAGAGGCAGTGACTACAGCGGAGGTTACAGGCCAGCGTAACCTCCCAGGTCAGATTTACCGGGGATCGCATCCCCATTTCGACATATTTATTGCTCACGGAGAAATCCTTTTTCCAGGAGTTGGGTGACGAATTTTTGCAAGGCCTGCTTTTGGGAGTCCGATACACCGGCGGGAAATTCATCCCTGGCGCGTACGGTTCCGTAATAGTCGGCGGGAAGGAGCGTCCCAGTAGCAGCGAAGAGAAGGCGCGGGCCCCTGCAGTCATAAAACAGGAGTCCGAACCCCTCTTGCCGCGCGCGGCAGGACGGATGCAGCTGTATGCCTGCCGCAGCCATCTTAGTAAACCCCGCAGATGCCGTCGATTGCGAGTTCTTCAACCTGGATTTCCTCAAGGATGCGCGGCTCCTCAGTGCTGCATGTTTCAACTGCCTGAACTTCTGTTTCCATGTTATTCTCCTTTCGTTCTGTGTCGCCTCCGTTTCAGGATGCGCTGTGATATGTCGCTTTTACTGCAACGGCAATGCCAATAAATATAACACTGATTTACATAATAATTTCAGTCAGTTCAGAACAGGCCCATCACTCTGTATACAGACGAGTGTGGAGAAAATGTACATAATCAGAACCACGGATTGAAGTCCTTGACCAGCATTCTGTAGCGAATGGCCCCACTGAGGACATTATCTACACTATTTCAAACCTGCGTTCTGCGCTCTGCGGTCATCTGGTAATGGGAACGAAGTCTGCATGGATTACATGCTGCTGCATGGCAGAATACTCTTGAATGGAAGGCTCCCATGTTTGAAAAAAATTCCTGCTGTTCTCATTGCGGTGCCAGATACCCGGCCGCGGAGCCATGGCCGATCACCTGCACGGCGTGCGGTAACACGAATTATCTGAACCCCGTTCCGGTGGTTGTGCTGCTTGTACCGATGGGTGATGGGCTAGTGGTGGCCCGGAGGAACATCGAACCCCGAAAAGGGACGCTGGTACTGCCGGGAGGTTACCTGGACCTGGGCGAGACCTGGCAGGAAGGGGCGCAACGTGAATTTCTGGAGGAGACCGGCATTGAGGTCAACGCGAGCGGGATCAGCCTGTATGATGTCTCGAACGGCCTGGATAACACGCTCGTGATCAGCGGCCTTGCAGCGCCGCAGCCGCTCAGCTGCCTGAAGCCGTTCTCTTCGCCGGAGACGCAGGAAGTGACCCTGATCGAAGGTCCGGTCGAACTCGGCTTCCCGCTGCACAACCTGCTGATCCGGAGATACTTTGCCGAAAAAGCACAGCGATCTGCACCTCTTTAAAACTAATAACTACGTTTGCCACAGAGCACACAGAGTTCACAGAGGAAAAAACAGATAGACATGGATTTGTTTCCCCATCAAAAATGTGATGCGTACTACTCGATCTAATTGAATTTCTCTGTGCGCTCTTTGACCTCTGTGGCTAACCGCCTTTATAAGGATTTAGATTGGCTTAGTCCTTTATGAAAACCACCCGATCCAACATACGCAAGCTTTACGCCTTTTCCTTCCTGCAGATGACCCTCTTCCCGATGGCGATCATCACCCTGTTCTGGAAGGACCACATCGGCCTGTCACTGACCCAGATCCTGCTGCTGCAGGGCATCCTGTCGGTCACGATGGTGCTGATGGAATATCCCAGCGGCTACATCAGCGACCGCATCGGCTACCGCGTCTCGCTCAGCCTGGCCTCGCTGCTGGGTCTGGCCGGCTGGGGAATCTATACGGTGGCAAGCAGTTTCGCCCACGTCATGCTCGCCGAGATACTGCTGGGGACCTCACTGGCCTTTATCAGCGGCTCGGACAGCGCCCTGCTGTACGAGACCCTCAAGGCGGACGGAGCGGAGCAGGATTACTCCCGGCACCAGGGTCGCATGAGCGGCTTTGCCCAGGGGGGCGAAGCGCTGGGGGCGGTCTTTGCCGGATTTCTGTATGCGGCGGCACCGCTGGCGCCTTTCATCCTGCAGATCGGGGTCTGGCTGCTGGCGCTCCTCCTGACCCGTACCATGGTCGAACCGCGCCGGGAGATCGCGCCGCACGCCGGGCACCTTGTCGAGGCCCTCCGCACGGCCCGCTACGCCTTTGTGGAGAACCGGCGCCTGCGCTACAGCATCCTGCTCAATTCATTTCTGGGGCTGGCCTCGTTCTACCCGGTCTGGCTGATCCAGCCCTACATGCAGCAGTCCGGAGTGCCGCTGACCTGGTTCGGCCCGGTCTGGAGCGTGGCAAACCTTACCGTGGCCGCGGCCGCCCTTGCCAGCCATCGCCTGTCCGGCTATCTGGGTGAGCGTTTCATGGTGATCCTGTTCCTGCTGCTGGTCGGGATGGGATATCTGGGATTGGGGATCATCGGGGGGCTCTGGGGATTCCTGTTCTACTACCTGCTTACAACCATGCGCGGCCTGCGCGGTCCGATGATGCTCAGCATCACCCAGAAGGAATGCCCCTCGGCCAACCGGGCCGGCATCCTCTCGCTGCAGTCGCTCTGTTTCCGGCTGCTGTTCGTCTGCAGCGGGCCGCTGGTGGGGATGCTGGCCGACCGGACCGGGGTGGCCCGGGCTTTTCACTACCTGCTGTACGCCTTCCTGATCATACTGCCGCCGTTGGCATTCCTCTTTTTCCGGAGTCATTCCAAAGGCAGGACTGCGGTCTCATAATTTAGACATGAAAAAACGGTCCGCCGGATAGCACTGCCATCGTTCACTCCGCCCCGCCACACTCCTGTTCACCGCGCAACGGCAGCCGCACCGTGAACTGCGACCCCTCACCGACGGTGCTCTTTACGCTGATCTCGCCACTGTGGCGCCTGACGATACTGTACGAGAGCGCCAGCCCCAGTCCGACCCCCTTGCCGACCTCCTTGGTCGTAAAAAACGGGTCCCAGATCCGTTCGATAACATCCTGCGCAATACCGCAGCCTGTATCGCTGACCTTGACCAGAATGGCCCGGTCCTTATCGGAGCAGCTCGTCGACACCGTGACGATACCACCATCCCTGACAGCCTGGCAGGCGTTGACCAGCAGGTTCATGAACACCTGGCGCAGGCCGGACGGGTCTCCGAGGATGCCGGGTATACTCTCCTTCAAATCGGCCACGATCTCAATATCTCCGTAATTCGGCTGGTGCCGCAAGAGTTCGAGAATCTCCCGCAGGAGGGCGTTGAGATTCACGCTGCCGATCAGGCCGTCCGACTTCCTGCCGAAGTTGAGCAGGCTGCCGATAATCGCCTTGCAGTGGTAGGCTTCGCGGACGATGACTTCCAGATACTTCGGAAAGTCATCCAGCCGGAAGTCGCTACCCAGCGAGGGCTCGTCGCGGAAACGGCGCAGGAGCGCCTCGGCATAGCCTGCAACCGAGGTCAGCGGGTTGTTGATCTCATGGGCGATCCCGGTGGCCAGGACCCCGATGCTCGACATCTTTTCGGTCTGGATCGACTGCATCTCGCCGAGCCTCTTCAGCGTCACATCCCGCAGGAAGACCAGCGCACGGGTCTTCTCCCCCAGTTCATCCTTGATCGGGTTGGCCGTGACGTCGATATAGCGCGTATTGTGCCCCTCCCGTTCCGAGACCATGGACGTCTCTACCCGCTCGCCGTGCAGGGCCCGTTCGACCGGGCAGGTAAGCGGCGAAAAGAGCTTGTCCGGGTGGAAGACCTCCCGGCAGCTCCCGCCGGAAAGGACCTCCTGCGGGAAAAACTGCGGGCAGATGTGATTGAGGTGCTGGATAGCGCCGTTGTGGTCAAAGACGATGACTCCATCATTGACCGCGTCAAAGATGGCCTGAAGCTCGTTTGATTTATTGCGCAGCCGCACCTCGCTCTGCTTGCGTTCGGTGATGTCCTGGGTCGTGCCGTACAGCTTCACGACCTGCCGGGCGATATTGACCGAGGGTTCGACGATCGTAGAGACCCATTTGGAGGAACCGTCTCTCAGCAGCAGGCGATGCTCGATTTCGTAGTTGTTGCCATGCTCGGAACCCTGCTGCAGAAGGGCCATAACCGACTCGCGATCCTCGGGGTGGATCAGCCCCGCCAGAGCTTCCGATGTAGCCTCTTCGCGGCTGAGATGCATGATGCGGAGCAGTTCGTCCGAAACACGCAGTTCACCTGTCAGGGGGTCGGAGCGCCAGGAACCGACATGGGACATGGACTGGGCCTTGGCCAGGTTGTATTCGCTCTCCCGCAGGAACTCCTCCCAGCGTTTGCGCTCGGTAATATCCACCATCGCGGCATGGCATTCGTCTCCCGATCCGGTTGCCATGGCCTCGATCCTGACATACACCGGCTGGGACCCCTTGACCGACAGCTTCACCCGGCAGGTCATTTTGTCACGCCCCTGAAAGACCATCCGCAGAAAATCAGTAAAGACAAATCTGTCTTCCTCGGCGACAAACGACTCGAAACGCAGGTCTATCAGGCCGGTACTTTCTGTCTTCAGCAGGTTGGCACCGGTCAGGTTAACAGTCCGGATTCTTCCCTCTCCGTCAAAAGAAAAATATCCGACCGGAGCACAGTCGTAGAGCAGGGCATACTTGTCCCGCGAGGCCTCCAGTTCCCGGTTGGCATCACGCAGCGACTCGATCTGCATCTCCAGTTCATGCCTGTCTACCTGCAGTTCCTGGATGAGTTTGGCCGTATCCTCAGCCCTGCCGGCAACAGGAGGAGCAGTCCGACTCATCACCGGCGGTCCTTTTTGTAGCGAATCCCGAGGGCATCGGCGGTCCGGATGGCGGCCTCTACCATTGCTGCATCCACGGGAAACCAGGTGGAATGGATGGTCTCCCCTTCAGCGACCGAGGCGGCCGCAACCTGCCGGATGTCATCCGGGGCGGGCTCCACGATATCCAGGTCTTCCAGGCAGAGCGGAAGTCCGACACTGTAGCAGAAATCCTGAACCTGTACGATGGCGCTGGACGGTCGCCCTTCCAGTACAAGCTGGGCGAGGACCCCGAAGGCCACCTTTTCGCCGTGGAGTTTCTGTCCCGCCGACTTCAAGGTCGTCAGGCCGTTGTGAATCGAGTGCGCTCCGGCATGTCCCCCGTTTTCCGAGCTCAGTCCGCTCAGCAGGGTGTTGGCCTCGACAATCGATTCCACCGCCGGTGTAACAACACTCCTTTCCACAGCCAGCCGGGCCTGCAGGCCGGACTCCAGAAGGGTCTCGTAGCAGAGCCGCGCCAGGGCTTTGGTCGCCAGCGTGGGCAGAGCCCCGCCGGTAAGCGGGTTGGGCTTGCCGCTCCGGAAACAGGTGTCGGATTCCCAGAAGGTGGCCAGGGCATCCCCCATCCCGGCCACAAGGAATCTGACCGGAGATTGTGCCACCAGTGTTGTGTCGACCAGGACGCAATCGGGGTTCCTTCGCAGGAACAGGTAGCGTTCAAAGACCCCCGCCTCGGTGTACACAACCGACAACGCCGAGCAGGGTGCATCGGTGGAGATGACCGTCGGGACGACGATCACCGGCAGCTTCATCTCGTGAGCGACCGCCTTGCCGGCATCGATGGAAGCGCCCCCCCCCAGGGAGATGATTACATCGACCCGGTTTGCTGCGGCAATTCCCGTCAATCGCCTGATCTCACCCTGCGAAGACACCCCCTGGAAAGGTTCCTGATGGCAGGGGATACCCTGTTCGGCACAGCTGTCTGAAATGTCCTGCCCGCACAGGGACAGGGCGGTTTTCCCCCCGATGACCAGGGCACAGGTGCCGATGCGTGATGTGTGCAAACCGATTTCCTTAATGGCACCGGCCCCCTGAACATAGCGACTTGGTGAAAGCAGCATCCGGCTCATGATGTCCCTCCTCTGTTTGATGAAACGCGCTACCTGCATCACGGCTACCTACGGAAAGTACTTTTCCAGTCCAAGATGGTCATGCAGGGTAAGAAAATCTTTGTGAGACATGGTGAAATAGAGGCGCAGGTAATGACTACCCTCAAACGGGAGGGCGTAGCGCTCCAGCCCCGGTTCCGTGCACGTTGCACATTCGGTAAAATTACTGACACTCCGGCGAAAACGTGCCGCTGCCGTTGAACGGATGAGCTCCTCCAGAGGCGTCCGGGTTACGTTTCCCAGTGGGGCGGCAATAATCGGGCAGGAGTATACCTCTCCTGTGCTTCTGATGAAAAAATAGTTAAATCCAGCCGAGCACGGTTTCCCCATCCGCCCCGTCTCCAGGAACCGGAGCAATTCTTCACGATAGTAGCTCCAGCGGAATTGCGGTGATGCATAGAAAACCCTGAGCTTCTCCCTGTCTGTGGAAGACAGCGCCAGCAGATCCTCTTGTTCGAGATTGGCATAGCGGTTCGCCGTAAGTATATACGGCGATACGATAGTGAAAAGCCCCTGCTCTTCTGCGTACTGGCAAATTTTTTCCAGTTCGTTGATGTTGTGCCTGGTAACGGTTGTTTTGATCCCGATCACCAGGCTCGGGTGCTGTTCCCGAATTTTTTTAAGTCCTTCGATAGTCGTTTTAAGCCGATTCCACCCGCCTGTGAAGTTCCGGATACGGTCATGGACCTCGCCAACGGCATCCATGCCGCAGGCAAATACCAGAGAGATCCCCGCCTGTTCCAGGGGGGTAATGACAGCGTTCACCTCATCCAGGATTTTTTGTGTCAGGAACCCGTTAGTGGTGATCGCAATAGATCGCAGGTGTGGCAGGCGGTCCGCTTTCAGCCTGCCGATGCCGAGGAGAAGCTGAACCAGATCGTCCCGCAGGAACGGCTCACCACCGGTGACATCCAATTCTTTCAGTTCTGAGAGGGCCGGCGACCCAAGAACGTCCAGCCACTCATTCACAGAGAGTTCCGGGAGATCATCGGGTACCTGCCAGATGTTGCACATGACACAGCGTGCGATGCAACGACGGGTTATTTCAATGCTCAAAGCCTCTGGCTGAGCAGGCCTGCCTGTAGACTTGAGATATCGGTACCGTAAGGCCCTAAAAGCGAGGTGCAGAGGTAGATTCGATTTCATGTAACCTCATCACATATCCCAGGTTGGCGTTTCTGTCCACCCAGAGCGACGCACCGAAAGCAGCATCCGGTTCATGATGTACCTTTCTGCCGTTGAACGGCCTGATCGAAACTACGAGCGAAAGGACATCTCGACATAGGTGATGATTTCCTGAACTCCAGGATTTGTGTGCAGCAGATCGGTACAGGATGCTTTTTTCTCGATCAAATTCTTTATGGCGGAAGCCAGACTCATCTCACCCAGCAGAATGGCCCCGACCAGTTGTCCATCCCGAAAGACGAAACAGAGGTAGTGACCGTTCTCCTTGGATTCAAAGGTCTGGAAGCTGCCGTCATGGGGGTGCACCTGACCGATGCTGAACAGCTCGAAGTCCAGGACCTTCAAGGTATTGGAGCGTGGGATTCCGGCAAATTCGGCTTTGTTTCCCAGAACATTCAAACCGGCAATGGCACCCTGGAATTGTGCCGGGGCCCAGGCTCCGTAGGCCACCCCACGGTGTTCGGCAATATCGCCGACAGCAAAAACCTCCTCCCTGCTGGTTTGCAAGGTATCGGTAACAACAACACCCTGGTTAACTTCGAGATTCGCCCGGCGCAGAAGATAGGTGTTCGAGCGGACACCCGTCGTGACAATCACCAGTTCCGCCGGGATGCTTTCACCGCCTTCCAGAATAACGCTCCGAACCCGATCATCTCCGTCAATCTGATTGATGCGTGCATTGGTTCGGATACTGATACCGAGCTCCGTAACATACCTGGCAAGCAGGTCTCCGGCAGTCTGGTTGAGCTGCTGGGGCATCAACCAGCCGAAGCCCTCCAACAGGGTGACGCTCACGCCTCGTCGTGCCAGCGCGCCTGCGGCTTCCAAACCCAGGACGCCGCCGCCGATAATGACGCACGGCAGTCCCGGTCGGCACTGTGCGAGGATGGCATCAGCATCCCGCAATGTGCGCAGAACGGTCACATTTTCCCGATTGCTGCCGGGGATGGGTGGCACGAAGGGGTGAGAACCCATGGCCAGGATCAGGCGGTCGTAGTTCAAAATCTCGTCGTGCGACAGGGTCAGGACCTTGTTGTCCGGATCAAGATCCCGCAGTTCGGTGACCAACCGCAGGTCGATGTTGTGTTGTCGATACCACTCTTCGCGGTGAATAAACAGGTCATCAGCAGTAATCTCTCCGGCGAGATAGCGGGTCAGATTAAGCCGGAAATAAGGGAGGTCAGACTCCTTGCTCAACAGGGTAATCACAGCCGCAGGCGAATCCCGACGAATAGTCTCGGCCGCCGAAACCCCTGCGATTCCGGCGCCCACGATAACGATGGACAGAGGTCCCTGCTCTGAAACAGTGACGGCGGGTGGGCACCTGTAGGGCTCAAACTGGGCTGCGGGCAAGCCGCACACCGGGCAGTTTTCAGGAGGGCTGGAGCCGAGGTGAATATATTCACAGTTCAGACAGGCCCATTGGGTGACAGCATCCTGTTCTGATGGCAGTGAAACCTGGGGCTGGAGTTCAAAAAGGTCCGGCGTGGCTCCACAGATCGGACAGCAGTCAGGCAGTTCCGTACCCTGATGAACATATCCACATATCGTGCAGGCCCATCGCTTTTCTGGAGTATTCACGGCGAACTCCGCTCTGCCTCGTCGTAGGTACGTCAGACTATCTCAGTATACTTGTCACGCGGAACCCCACAGACCGGGCAACGCTCGGGAACTTCATCATACACGGTGTTACCGCATATCTCGCAGACATATATACTGTGATTCACAAGATCGCTGCCCGCTTTGACCGCTCGAAGGGCATCGCTGTAAAGCTCGAAATGGATCTCTTCCACAGCCAGGGCATTACGGAATGAGATTTCCGCCAGCTGGTCTCCCTCCTCTTTGGCCTGCTGCAAGTAGGGGGGATACATCTGCTGGAACTCGAACCCCTCGCCCTCAACAGCGGCTGCCAGGTTTTCGGCAGTGCTCTTGATTCCTCCCATGGCTCTCAGGTGTGCCAGGGCATGGATTGTTTCGGCATGCGCCGCACCGCGGAACAACCTGGCTACCTGGGGAAAGCCGTCGAGGTCGGCCTGTCGGGCAAAAGCAAGATATTTGCGGTTGGCCTGACTTTCTCCGGCAAAGGCATCGGCAAGATTCTTTTTGGTGCTCATAAGAGTATTTCTCCTTTAGGTGTGGTCCAACGGGAAACCCAAAAATCAGTATCCTCCACAGACACCATCCATAGGGACCTGTGTGATGGCAATCTCCGGTTCCTTGGCGGCCTCTGCTCCCATGAGCAGGTCTTCGTAGAAAGCTCCAAACAGATGTTTTGGGTGGCGAATATGTATTTCCACCATCCAGCGGTCGGGCGAAGGATGGAAGGAGATTTCAGACAACGGACCCTCATAATGGTCGCCACTGGGATAGTCTCCCAGACGGTGGCCACCCAGGTCGAGGTTTAACTCCCATCCCAGATCTTTTGCCATCTGTTGAGCGCATTGATACAGTTCCACACCGGTCGACGGCTCCGTTTTCCACTTTTCTGCTACTGCTTGAAAAATTGCTTTGGCGTCACCTGCGCAGCGCTTCAGTTCCGGATTGCTTCCGGTTACAAACGTTTCGCCGGCGTCACCCTCGTAGCCATCCCATACCGGTCCGACATCGATAAAGAAGATGTCGTCTTCGCCCAAACAGATTCCCGGGTCAGAGTCGGCCCCGAATGTTTTTACGGTGTTGGTGCCAAAGCGGATATAGGATTTATGGAAAACGTTCGTGGCGCCCATCTCCTGAAGGGTTGCAGCCAACATTTTACTGGCATCTTCTTCCAGCATCCCGACCTGCACCTGGGCAGCGATCCTGCTCACCGCCTCCTGTGCTTTGGCTCTGGTTTCAAGAAATTTTTCAAGGCTGAATCCTTCCGTGGTTTTTTCAAGTGCTGCAGGGTCCTGAGTAGACATGGCTTACTCCTTGGTTGAGGTGCTCTGTTGATAACAATTCAGATTTACCCCTCGTGCGGTTTTCCGACATCTTCGATGTCGACTGTCCCGTGCCCGCCTTCAACATTGGGTGCCCAATCGCCCAGATGGGCGGCACACAGGTTTTTCGAGCTGTTGGCCTTGGCGCCGCAATTTCTGCATTCGACCGTAGGCCTGTCTGAAAACTTCTTTATACAGTCATCCAAACCCTGCCTCTTGAGGGCACACATATGCATCTGGTGATTTTTATCGTCGCAACTCATATTCACTCCTTTTCTCTCTCAATTCCGGTCCGTCACCCTTGACTGCGCCCATCCGGGTGAAAAGACCATTCACTGCGCCCTCTCGGGTCAAAAGTAGGTACAATGCCGGCGTTTACGCCCCGATGATAATAGTCACTTGAATCGTAGATTTCCGCTGCTTTGGCGGCAAGAATCTTTTCCCGGTCAACCGGTTCTGCTTTGTCGGCATAGATGTCGCGTAGCAGATCTTCGACAAACAGGCTCAATTCATCAACCGTTTTTACGACCTCCACCCGGTCGCAGTAGGAACCGTAGAGATCCATCAAACAATCGCCCCGGCTCCACGAATCACGATCCTCCGGAGTCAGCCAGAGCATGTAGCGGGCCTTCTCGCGGATCTCGTCCAACACAAAGTCGTTGGCATCGCCATAGTTATTTCGGGCATCTCCGAGGATAATAAAAGCTGGTCGACCACGCAGGTTTTCAAGGTACTGTTTTTTGAATTTCAGAAAAACCTGACCAAAACTGCTGTTTTCGTCCAGGTCAACAATGTCCCCCGTATCGATGGTTTCCATCAGGTCGTTAACCGGCATATTGGCGAGCATTTCGGTGATTTCCGCGATATCCCGGTTGTAGATGAAACTGCGGACATCCAGCATCTGATTGTGCAAGGTGTGGAGAAGCAGCAGCATAAAGCGGGACGCATGGCTCACGGAATAACTGACATCACAGAGCACCACCAGACGCGGTTTTTCGCGTCGTTTACGCCGCAGAGCCACCTGAAACGGCACCATGTCATGGCGGTAATTTTTTTGGATCGTCTTGATAACATGCAGCTTACCGCGATTTTGATTGTTTTTCATCCGCTTCATGTCTTTGCGGAGACGCAGCATCATTCGGGACACCACATCCTGCATGGCGGCCTGTTCTTCAGCAGAAAAGGTGATGCCCGGCTGGATGCTGTTGCTCTTGTTGAGTTCTATCGTCAGCGGATTCTGAGTGTATCGACGCGTCGGTCGTGGGGCTTTCTTTGCCTTTCCGCGATAGCCTTTCATCTGCACAATGATTTCGTTTCCGTCCGAATCGTCTGGATCAATTTCCGTCAGGCTTTTCAGCTCCTGCAGATCTTCCGGGTTAATCTCACTGTCAAACTTGAGCAGCGGGCCCCCCTCGTCATGGTCGTCACCCTGCTGTTGGTTCAGATAACTGAATTCCCCCTCCATGTCGATGAGGGCAGCGTCCATGATCTCGGGAATATTCTTCTCCGGGTCAACAAACTGGAAGCGGCTGAAATAGCGGTTAAAGACCTCATTGAAGGTCGGAATATCGTTGACGTTCTTCACCAGTGTCAGGCGCAAGAGCTGTCGGGATGACCTGCGGCCATTCATTCCGCAGAGCCCCAGTGCCTGAACCGCATCCAGGCTTTCACCGGGTGAGACACGGATTCCACTTTCACGAAGTGCGGCGACGAAGCCGGCGATTATCCGTTCCATGATCAGCTCAGCTCTTGCATTGCCAGGTCTGTAACCTTCTGCAGATCGGTCTGGTGTTTGGCGATCACGCCGACAGTGTTGGCGACAACCTCCGGCGTAAGCTGTGTAGCCTTCAGGATAGAAAGTACCTGGGCCCAGTCAAGCGCTTCGGAAACACTGGGCGGTTTGCGCAGATTCAGTTCCCGTGCCTTACGCAGGAATTCAACCATCTGGCGTGCCAGATCCTCGCAGATTTCGGGGAACTTCACTCGAACAATTGCGACTTCACGCTCCAGCTCCGGGTACCCGATATACAGATACAGGCAGCGGCGGCGCAATGCATCCGAGATCATGCGCGTACCGTTACTGGTGAGGATCGTCAGCGGTTTTCTCTTGGCTTCGATCACTCCCAGTTCCGGGATCGAGACCTGGAAATCGCTCAGGCACTCCAGCAGCAGTGCTTCGAATTCGTCGTCGGAGCGGTCGATCTCATCGATCAGCAGCAGTGAACGTTTCTCGGACAGGAAGCTGCGCAGAATCGGTCGCTGTACCAGAAAATTTTTGGAGAAAAAGAGGCTTTCTTCGGCGGAAAGCCGCTCGACAGCCTCACGCAGGTCAGCCGATACGGAGAGATAGTTATCAAGCTGAGTGCGCAGCAATTGGGTATAGAGCAGCTGTTTGCCATACTCCCAGTCATAGAGCGCCTTTCCTTCATCAATCCCTTCATAGCACTGCAGTCGCACCAGGGGGAAATCCAAGGCTGAAGAGAGGGCCTTGGCCAGACCGGTCTTGCCGACTCCGGGAGGACCTTCGATCAATATCGGCTTTTCCATACGCAGTGCCAGGAAAACAGCAGTAGCAATGGCATCATCGGCAATATAGCCGCCTGCGTGGAGAAACTCCTTAACCCCTTGTTCGGTAATCATGATGGCCTCGTATCGTTGAATTTAAAGTTACAGCGCACAAGCAGAGTAGTTCATTGCAATCTTTGAGCCTGTGCGAGAATAAACTGTCGGATATTACCGGACAGTGGCGTTACTTCACAAAAAAACCGCTGGCACCCGGTGTGGGAAATCATCCCTTCGGGGCCAGCGGCATAACATTACAGCAGTGAGGCACACTGGGTTACATTAAAAGTTACAGGCACTGGTTAAAGATGCCGATCATATCCTGCAGACCGGTATCTGTCGGGTTGCCTTCTGTACAGATATCATTGACCGAGAAGCGCGACAGTCCTTCGATGTCTTTTTCGAGCAGGCCGAGATCCCTGAAGGTCTTGGTGATGCCCAGATCGGCTTTCAGCTGCAGACATGCATCAATAAATGCTTCGCCGGCTTTCATATCGGACATGCCGTTTGTATCAATACCGGCAGCCTGTGCCATCATCCTGAAACGCTCCGGACAGGCCGGCAGGTTGAACTTCATGACCGGACCAAGGCCAATGGCGTTGCAGAGACCGTGGGGAGCATCGTACATACCGCCCAGGGCGTGGGCCATACTGTGAATAAGTCCGAGACCGGCACTGTTGAAGCTGTAGGCAGCTGCCATTTCAGCCCAGACCATTGCCTCGATGGCTTTGTCGTTGTTTCTGTTCATTGCCGACTGACGCAGGTTACCGAAGATCAGGGAGATTGCGCTCAAGCCAGGACCATAGGCAGAAACAACACCCAGACGGGACGTGATAGCTTCGACACCGTGAGCCAGTGCGTCCATGCCGGTGTAACCAGCCAGATCGCCGGGCATACACTGATGGATCAACGGATCGTTGACGGACTTGCTGGGTGTACAGTTGGGATCAAACAGAGCCATCTTGTATTTCTTGTCGGTATGATTGATGATCGAGAAGCAGGAGACCTCCGAACCGGTTCCTGATGTCGTGTTGATGGCCAGCTGGGGAATCGTGTTGGCCTTGGTTGCTTTAAATGCGCCTTCAAATGTCCTGACATCCTGGCCGTCATGGCTGTGTACAAGTTTGATTGCTTTACAGGCGTCATGGGAGCTGCCGCCACCGAGGCTGATGATCCCGTTGAATTTACCAGCGGCAAGAACCTTGGCACCGGCCATAACTTCATGGTCTTTCGGATTGGGTGTTACTTTATCAAACACTTCGGAGGCCACACCGGCGGCCTTCAGCACGCCCTGGATCGTCTCAACGATACCGGTGCCACGAAGACCGGTGGTTACGATCAGGGCATTGGTCATGCCCAGAGCTCTGGCATCATTGCCTACCATCGTATGTGCACCCCAGCCGACGTTTACAGAGGGATATGCGTGCATCATCTTGATCGGGTATTCCAGTCTTTCATTCTTCAGGGTCCGTTTTACGTCTTTGTTGTGAGACATGGGTACTTCCTCCTTTTTGGGTGTGTTTGTTGTTTAACCGGCTTTGATTGCATTGAATTCTACGATCACCGTTCCATCGTCCGTTCCGGACGTTTCCACCACCTCCTCATAACTTGGTTTTACACTCATATCTCTATAGTACAAAAGAGCCGGCTATCAATGCGTCTAGGCTCATAATGACCCGCTTGTCCATGATATTAGCAAGTAGGATGCCAATTTTATTTATATAGTTATTTCAGATAGTTGAGATTATTTTACCAAAATGTGGTTGCGGGCAGGCACAGGTGGCGGGGTGATATGAAACAGTTTTATATAATTATGTCGGGATTGTGTGCTTTTGAGGCTATGGATTTTGTCTACAGTGGGGAATTTCCACCCAGTCGACGGGAACGGGACAAAGAGGCCACTGAGCGGGAGCGGAAGAGTGCTTCGTCAGATTTAAAAGCAACCGCCCTCAGCACCTCCTTATCAAGGAGCGGAGCTTAAAGTCCTTTCTGGTTCAGGAGTAGAGCATAAAACCCTCCTCCCGGTTCGCATGGAAGCGCCTGCTTTTGGCAGGAGTACCCTCAGGGGCATAAAGGGTTAGGGGTGGTCAGGTTTCAGCTTGAAGGCTCTTGTGATTTACAGCGCTGTTGATAGATGCCCCGTCTCACCCTGCACCGGTCGTCTGCGGCTCGGAGGTTTCCGCAACTTGCCCAGGCACGCCCCATACATCCCCCGGCACAGGATTGCCTTCCCGGGCAGTCACGGCATTCCGGCAACCCCTCACTCCGGGAGCAACTGATACGACGCAGCGATGACCAGAGAGGGCACCCTTCAGCAAGAGCGGCAACAAGACCTTTTTCGAAGACACCGCTGACGGAGAACTCATCGGCATGGCACATCAGGCAGGGGTAGAGCCTGCCGGAGGGAGTAAGATACGGATTTTCAATGAAGCTACAGCAATCCTGACGGACGGCATCACCTGCCCGCCACTCCAGCGCAGCCACGGTTCCGATCTTCTTGTAAAGCTCCCGGAATCGGGCATCACTCTCGTAACGCTCCAGCAGGGCCAGGTATTGCTCCACCCCGGGAGGGGCAACCAGCGACGTTTCAGAAGCCCGTCCGCACAGCACCATGGTCCCGGTGGCAACAGAGGCGAGACCGCTCCTGTCGGCAAGATCGAGCAGTTCAGGGATCTCTTCCAGGTTATGCCGCATTTCCGTGAAAAAAAGAGAGACCCGTGCGGCAAGGCCTGCCTGCACAAGCCGGGCGATGCCCTCCCGCGCTGCGCTGTAGGCACCCTCCCCGCGCACCGTGTCGTGCGCCCGGGGCGTGGCCCCATCCAGACTGACCTGGATCGACAGGCCCGGGAAGTCAAGCTCCCGGAGGACAGGCAGGTGTACATCCTTCAAGAGCATGGCATTGGTCTGGAGAGCGACTTCTTTGAAGCCATATGCACAGGCGTGCTGAAGAATATCCAGCCAGTGCGGGTGGCACAGCGGCTCACCGCCGGTAATCCTGATCCCGTGCCCGCCAAGCGCGGCAAACTCTTCCATCAGCCTGCGAATATTTTGCAGCGGCACAGGGGAATGACATGACGCCTTCCCTGCACGGACCCAGCAATGACAACAGTCAAGATTGCATCCATCGGTGACGGCAAGTGTCAGGAACCGGGGCGGGCGCAGCCCCTCCTCAACCAGAGACTGCACAGCCTCTGCCGGCTCCCTGAGCATTTTTTCCCCCGCTCGTACTGAGCGCGGTCCCGTCATCTGAATCGTACCGCCGGCCACCATGGTGTAGAGAAATTACACAATGTGTATTTATTACACAGCGCACTGCTACCGGGAAACATGGCAGTAACTATCTTACATGGCTGGATAAAACAGATTTCAGCAGAAGAATCGCACTGGTGAGGGGTGGACAGCTGTTTTGGGTGTGGCATAAAGCAACAACTCCGGGAACGGTTAGTTGATGGTTCTGCCAAGAGGGTCGAGAAGCGGCATCCTGCGCCCCTTAGACTTCCAGACCGTAGCGTTCAAGCTTGCTGTAGAGGGTCTTACGGTCGATCTCCAGCAGTTTGGCGGCCTGGCTCTTGTTCTGCTCGACCAGCTCAAGGACCTTCTGGATATGATCCCGCTCCACCGCCCAGAGCGGTGAGGCCGTAAAGGCCGTATCCTCGCTGCGTACAGCCGGTGACACCGTCGAATAAGCTGCCCTTTGGGGTGCAAAGGGAAACAGGTCCGGGGTGATGACCGGCTCGTTGGCAAGAATGCAGGCCCTGCGGATGGTGTTTCTCAACTCCCTGACATTACCCGGCCACTGGTAGGCGCAGAGCGAGGCCATGGCTTCATCGGTGATCTCCCAGCTGCGGGAATCGTTTTCATTGCACTGCTGGATAAAGTACCAGGACAGCGGGACGATGTCCTCGGGGCGCTGGCGCAGTGGCGGCACGGGGATCGGCAGCAGGTTGATCCTGTGGTACAGGTCTTCCCTGAATTCGCCGCGACTGACGCAGTCGGCCAGGATCTTGTTGGAGGCAAAGACAAAACGCACGTTGACGCGAATGTCGTGATTGCCCCCCATGCGGCGGAAGGTGCTGGTTTCGAGGATGCGCAGGAGCTTGACCTGGACATCGAGCGGCATTTCCGAAATCTCGTCCATGAACAGGGTCCCGGTATCGGCCAGCTCGAACAGACCGGCACGCCCTTTGCTGGCACCGGTGAACGCTCCCTGCATATGCCCGAAGAGTTCACTCTCCGCCGTGTTGGCATCGAACCTTCCGCAGTTGACCGTCACAAAAGGTTTGTTGCTGCGACGGCTGGCGTCATGTACCGCCCTGGCGATCAGCTCCTTGCCGGTACCGCTCTCACCGGCGATCAGCACATGCTCGTCCGTGGCACCCCAGCGCTGTACCGTTTCGAGAACCTTCAGTATCGGCTGGCTCCTGCCGATAATCTGGTGATTGCCGAATCGGTTTATCTCGAGCTTGAGGTTGATGTTTTCCAGCCGCAGGCGGTTCTTGTCACAGGCCTTATCGATCAGCATCTCCAGCTCTTCGAGCTTGATCGGCTTGGTCAGATAATCATAGGCGCCATGCTTGATGCACTCCACAGCAGTTTCGATCGTTCCGTGTCCGGTAAACATGATGACTTCCGGGATCGTCGATTCCGCCCGCATCTGCTTGAGGGCCTCGACCCCGTCCATACCGGGCATGCGGACGTCCAGCAGCACCACGTTGAAGATCTCCTCCCGGTACACCGCCAGCCCCTCTTCACCGCTCGCCGTGGCAGTCACCTTGTACCCGGAACGTGCAAGCTCCATCTGCAGCAGTTCGCGGAGCGACTTGTCGTCCTCTACAACCAGTACCTTGGTATCATTACGAACTATTTCTGGCATGCCGGTATCCTTACGGTAAATTTCGATCCCTTGCCAACCTGGCTTTCGACACTGATGTCCCCGCCATGCCGCTTGATGATGTTATATGTGACCGCCAGCCCGAGACCGTTGCCCTGCCCGACATTCTTCGTGGTGAAAAACGGGTCCCAGATCTGATCGATGGCATCCCTGGGTATCCCGCAGCCTGAATCCTTGATCTGAAACATGACCTTCGACTGCCTTGTCACCCTGGTGGTTATTTCCACGAGACCGGACCCCTGAATCGCCTGATGCGCATTTATCAGAAGGTTCATGCAGACCTGGCGGAGACCGGTCGGGTCGCCGATGACATCAGGAAGATCGCTCTGCAGGCTGGTCTGGATCTCGATCCTGTCGTAGTGGGATTTATAGCGGACAAGCTCCAGAACCTCTGTCAGAATCTCATTGACGTTGATGTTGCTGACAGAGCCGTCCGACTTGCGGCTGAAGGAGAGCAGCGAATCGATGATGCCCTTGCAGCGGTAGGACTCCCGGACTATCACCTGCAGGTATTTCGGAAAGGCATCCAGCCTCGGATCCGTGGCCAGCCCTTCTTCTTCTTTGAAGCGCCTCAGCAGGGCCTCGGCATAGCCGGCAACCGACGAGAGCGGATTGTTGATCTCGTGGGCGACGCCGGCAGCCAGCACCCCGATACTGGACAGCTTCTCGGCCTGTATCAGCTGCAGTTCCTGAAGCCGCTTTTCTGTTACGTCACGCAGAAAGAGGAGTGTTCTGTTCTGCCCCCCCTTGCTGTCCTCGATCGGTGTCGCGGTAACGTCAAAGTAGCGGGCTTTCCCCTCCGCGGGCAGGGATGTGATCGAGATCTCGACCCGCTCGCCGGCCAGGGCCCGTTCAACGGGACATTCGTGCGGAGCCGATTCATGCTCGGGATGAAAGAGTTCTCGGCACGAACAGCCCGGCAGGGTCTGCTGGGGGAAATACTGCGGGCAGACGTGGTTGCGATGCTGTACGATACCGCTGCTGTCGTACACAATAACGCCGTCACTGATCGAGTCAAACATGGCCTGAAGTTCGCTGCTTTTACTGCGCAGCCCGAGATTTGCGGCCTCCAGTTCGTGGATCTTCTGTTTGACCTCGGCATAGAATCCGATTTTGGAATTGTCCAGCCCGAGCAGCCGCTCGAGGGAGGATTCATCCAGCTTTGTCCGGATGGCGATCTTGTCCATCAGTACGCCCTCTCCAGGATGCGCAGGAGGTCCTCTTCATCAGCTTCACGCGGTGACGTGACGATGCAGACGTCCTTGAGCGCCTGGCGCGCCAGTTCCGGCAGGTCCTTGCGGAGAACCCCGATGCTGCGCAGGCTGCGCGGTGCTCCGCTGGCCTCGAGAAGCGAGTCGAGAGTCTCCTGGACCTTTTCACTGGCAGCACTGATATCGCCGTTGGCACGATGACCCAGTCCCCAGGCAAGTTCCTGCAGCTTTTCGGTAACCACCGGGATATCGTAGCGGATCACCTCCGGCAGCAGGATCGCATTGATGCTGCCGTGGTTTGCATCATACAGGCCGCCAATCGGGTGCGCCAGGGCGTGAACAATGCCGAGCATGGAGTTGGAGAAGGCCATGCCGGCATGCAGACTGGCACGCGCCAGGTTTTCCAGATCCTCCGGTCTGCGTTCGTGGACGGCGTCTGCCAGGCTGCCCGACAGCAGGCGCAGCGCCTTGATGGCATGCACATCGGTGAGGGTCGTCGAGGCGATCGAGAAAAAGGCCTCCATGGCATGGCTGAGGGCATCGGTAGCGGTGGTGCCGACAAATTCATCCGGCAGGGTGGTCAGGGTGTCCGGGTCGGTCAGGCTGATGTCCGGGGCAACACAGCGGCTCATGATACAGATCTTGCGCAGGTGTTCCGTATCGCTGATGATTGCGAACTGGGATACATCCGAGCCGGTCCCGCAGGTCGTCGGACAGAGCACCAGCGGCGGTAGGGGGCGGATGATCCGGTCCGGCCCCTCAAAATCACGGATCCGGCCGCCATTGGAGACGAGTATGGCGATCGCCTTGGCCGCATCCATGGAACTGCCGCCGCCCAGGCCGACAATCACATCAGCGCCGTGGCGAAGATATTCCCTGACCCCGGCTTCGACCTCGTGGTCCTTGGGATTGGGGGTTATCCCGTCATAGTAGACAAAATCAAGCCCGGCATCCAGCAGACTGCGCATGACCTGGTCAACCCAGCCTGCATTGAACAGTCCCTTGTCGCTGACCAGAAAGATCTTTCTGCCTCCCAGCCTGCGGGCGCAGGCACCCACCTGGTTCAGCATGCCTCTGCCGAAAATAATTTCAGGGACTTCGAATTTATAATGATGCAGCGTGCTGTCCTGATGTTTTTCCATTTCCGGCCTTCCCTGGCGGATCAACCGCTCTCAGCCCCCCCCCGCTGATGTGGGGCGTCAGCCGGGCGGCATATCCTTATAGTTACAAGCAATGCCCGTGCCTAATACAAAACCAGGTTTTAGATTTTACCCTTTTTTGACCCTTCCTTGATTAATTTCCATTCAGCTTCTGCCGGGACCGCCTATCCAGCATTTCCCGGGAAAGGATGGGACAATTCTCTACGGTGTAGAACTCTTCCTCATTACTATATCACATAACAATTACGGCATGTTAGAAAATATGTCCTTTTTGTCCACACCTGTCTCCGACACCCACTTCGGCAACGACGCACACATAACATGCTGATAATAAACAAAAAAACCATTGTTTTATTTTTGGCACCGTGGTTGCACATGCTTTATCAACCGATAGTAAAGACAGGTGCGGCTGCACATGGTGAGTGGGGACTCTACGGGCAGCAGCTTTGAGAACATACAAAGAATCAGGGATAGGATCGTGTTTGGCTGCATGCAGGACCCGGATGACCGATGCACGAAACGACATTATGCACAGAAAGGAGAGGCGGGAGGTTTAGACGTGATGCCTGAACAGAAATTGTGATGCAGCAGATTCGTGATGTCTCACTGTTTATGGAATTTGTGTGTGAGGACTTAAATTTAATTGAAAGAAGGGAGAAAAAGTATGAAGAAGAGTATCGTATGGGCACTTGGACTTGTAGTGGCAGCATCATTGACCGTCAGCAAGCCGTGCAATGCGGCGTTTGTAATCGGCGGCGAGAACGGCTGGCAGATCAGCACGGATGGTATCGTGGATGTGTTTGCTACCTACAACACAACTTCTCCACATCCTGGCGGGAGTCATGCTTTAAGTCTATTGGATAACACAGGGTCTGACTACAATCAGCGTTTCGGGGTCGACGTCGGCTTGCTACCTTCAGTAGTCGCCTTCAACATCAAGGCACCCACAACCAATGGCATTGATTCGACCGTCAGGATCGGCATCTATCCTAGTCTTGGAAATACGGGGAATGCAAGTCTTGCTGGCTCTCCAGGTCTTTCATCCTCCGACCGCTTTTCAGTCGGTCCAAACATCGACTTCCGTGAAATGTTCTACACAGCAAAGGGGGCCTACGGCGAACTGCTGGCAGGCCGCGCTCTGAACTTGTACCAGGCCAAGAATATTCTGAACGACATGACACTCCTTACCGCTGGCACCGTTGGCCTGCGCGCACACACCGTCACCCTTGGGCATATCGGCTACGGGTATCTGTATACAGGCTTTGGCCCACAATTCCGTTACACCACACCAGATATGGCCGGCGTCAAGGTCGCCCTTGCGGTAGGTGAACCCTACGACATTAGTGGTGGAGACAAAACGAATTCACCCCGCGTCGAAGCAGAGATATCCTACGCCAAGACCTACGGTTCCACCTCGGTTCAAGCATGGCTCTCCGGACTATATCAGAACGCTACACGAAGCAATGCAGCTACAACCCGCCCGGGCGCCAGCGTAGATTCCATTGGCGGTGCCTACGGCCTGGGAGTCGGTATCGGCGGCCTGAACCTCCTGGGTTCCGGCTACGGCGGCCGGGGACTCGGTACGGTCAGTGTACAGGATGGCACCCCAAAAGTCGCCGGATTGTTCGGAGGCTCAACCGATGCTGATGGTACAGGGCGTCTTGACTGGGGCTTCCTGCTTCAGGCAACCTATCAGCTGACACCGTCGGTCAAGATCGGTGCCAACTACGGTCAGTCCCGTCAGGAAGAAACCGAACTTGATACAACAACCAGAACATCAGCAGGCGCTATTCTGGTCAAGAGGCAGGAATCGGCAACGGTAAACGCGGTTTACAACCTCAACAAGTTCACCCAGTTCATTGCTGAGTACACCTATGCCCAGAACACCTGGCATGACAGTGCCAAGCAGCACTCCAACCAGTTTGCCCTCGGGACCATGTTCTATTGGTAAACTGCTGAACCACGTTAAGAGAGGAGATTAGCATGCCTAAATACGTTATCGAGAGAGAAATACCCGGCGCCGGCGCAATCCCCCCGGCAGACCTGCAGGCAATATCACAGAAATCATGCAGCGTCCTTCAGGGGCTAGGCCCGCAGATCCAGTGGGTGCAGAGCTACGTGACCGACGACAAGATCTACTGTATCTACATCGCTCCCAACAAGGAGATGGTTGTCGAGCATGCCAAGCAGGGCGGCTTCCCCGCCAACAGCGTTGCAGAAATCAGGACCATGATTGACCCGACCACAGCCGAATAAGTATTCTTTTGCTCCCCTCCCGGTTACCGCCGGGAGAGGGACTGTAATTTAATTGAGGAGGAAGAAATGACGTTAGCGCTGCTTGTATTGATTGGTATCATGTGGATCCCGGTAGGTTTGTTCTTCCTTGGCTACGGCGAAGCGAAAAGCACCGGCTTCGTCAGTGCGGTTGTCGGCATCCTGGTTGTCATCGGTGCGACCCTCCAGGCCGCCGTCTTTACCGACCCCTTTACCGCCGGACTGCTGTTTGTGTTCGGTGTCCTCTACCTGCAGACCGGACACGCCCTTATGACGGGGGTGGAAGACCTGCGAACCGTAGGCAACGGCGCTCTGCTGGTCGGCATCGTCTGCGCCGTGTATGCCTACCTGTTTGCCACCGGCGGCGGACTGAAGCCCGATGGCACGACCATCATCGGCGTCACCCCGTATCTGGCGTTCATGAACCTGACATTCGTCGTGATCTGCTTTACCGTGACCGGCGTGACCTACGGCAAGATCAACCCCAAGGCTGCTGCCTACATGTTCATTGTGCTGACGTTCACCTGCCTGCTGACTCCGGCATTCGCACTTATGGGATACGGCAAGCTTCCGTTTTAGTGCGCTGGACGTGCCTCTCTGACGAACCTATCCTGTCTGAAAGGCTTGAATGTAATTAAGCAAACTGCAGGTTAACAGGATCCGTACTCGAAAGCGTAATTTCAACAAAAGGCCAGAACCCCGTAACGGCATGGCAAGCGTAGCGGCAAAGCTGCAAAATTATCGCGAAACGAGACTGGAACAGGGGTACCTATGGTGCCCCTGTTTTTTTGTTCAGAAGCTTCGGCGCTGCAATCCGGTGTCTGTCATAAAACTTTGTTTTTTTTGTATTATTGGCCCGAGTATTGCGTAAAAATCCACTGTTTAGGTGTATCAGCAATTCAAATCAGTCCGGGGAGGATCTATGAACATGTATCAAGGCACACGGGCCGTCCGGCTCTTTTCAGTCGCCGCAATAGTGGTTTCCCTGTCGTTTGCAGTGGTAGCTCAGGCTGCAGGCAGCCGCCAGCTCTGGCACAGCCGTGAGCAGTTCGTGGCGCTGGAGCCGCTGGAAAAACCGTCCTCCGGGTCGATGCAGACCAACGACCACCCGGTCGAGCTGACTTTGGAGAAACTGACCGCAATCCTTGAGTCCATCGACATACGTGCTTCGGCCGGAGGCAAACCGGAAGCACTCTTCACGAAAGCGACGGTCGAGGTAATTGTCCCGGAGCTGTTAAACGGACTCAGGCTGGCAACTCCGACTGAGGATGTCACCTTTGCCGTCATTGGCCTACACAGTGCATTGTACGGCCTGGCCAAGAGCCCAAGGGTAACCACGGGCAGGGTGTTTTACAAGGACGGCAGGCTTAGTATCATCTTCGGTTTGGTCCAGCAGGAAGTCAGGGACCGTGATGACCGTCGCCTGTTTCCTTTCACACCCGGAAGCAGGAGTGCGGTCGCACCGGGAGACTGGACGCTGCTGCCACAAACCGGGCGAAGTGGCTTCAGCCTGGTCAGGAAGGACTGGGTGACTTTTAGCGACGAGTGGCTGGCACCCGTCGCGCCGGCACCAGTTGTCGAACAGAAAACACCGCCGGTGCCGGCCGCAGCTGCGCAACCCGTGAAGACAGCCAGCGAACCGCGCAACCCCTCGGAGCGCCTGACCATTCTCAACGAACTCAAAAACAAGGGGCTCATAACCGAGGATGAATTCCGAACCAAGCGCCTTGAGATTTTGAACGGGATTTGAATGGTTTTCGCGCTGTTCCCGGTAAACAGGTAACGATCAGCTCAGAATATAATCAGTACCACGCTCCACAAGGAGGCAGTGTGATGTCACAAAAACTTACCGTACTGGCCCGCATCAGGGCCAAAGCAGGCCGGGAAGAGGAGGTCTTGCGCGAGATCGTGTCACTGATCGCTCCGACCCGCAGCGAAGCCGGCTGTATCACCTATGACCTCCACCGCGCCCAGGACGACCCGGCGCTGTTCTGCCTGTATGAGACCTGGCGCAGCCGCCGGGACCTTGATGAGCATCTTGCCACGCCCTATCTGCAGGGATTTCTGGGTAAGGCCCCCGATATGCTGGCCGAACCGGTTGATCTCTCCTTCTGGAGTAAACTCGGCTAGGCCGTTGCGCGGCTGTTGATCCGTTGCCCGTTTGTCTTGATGCTGAACAGGGCATGATAATAATTGTTCGCATTTTGTGGTTTTACGAGTATACTTACTTTAGATCAAACGTTTGAACAATAAGTTACGATAGAGGCTACCGGGAGGCCTGGCGTGGCTGACAAAGATTGCCGCGAGAATATTATTGCTTCAGCCGTCCCCTTATTCGCCGCCAAGGGGCTGAACGGTGTGAGCGTGCGTGAACTGGCCAGTGCGGCCGGTGTCAACCTTTCCATGATCTCGTACTACTTCGGCGGTAAAGAGGGACTGTATGCCGCCATACTGACAGAACAGTTTGCCATCCTGCGAACGCTGGACGAGATCGATCAGATGGAGATCGATACGCTACAAAAATTCGAACTGTACGTCCGCGCCACGGTTTCGCGCTATCGCAAAAATCCATACCTGCTGCGCTTTTACACCAGTGAACTGACCAATCCTACCGCCTGCTTTGAGACCATTGTAAAGCCGGCGATCAATAAAGTCGTGCAGATGCTCCTTGATAACTTTACCGACGGTCTTTCCCATAAAAAGTTCCGGGAGGACCTTGACCCTGCAGACACCGTACTGGCCCTGGCCGGTATGATAAACTTTTACTTTCTCCTCGAACCGGCAACAGCGGAATTGGTCGATCACACACCCGAACGTGATGAAAAACTGATCCGCCACATCATGGATATCTTCTCACGGGGGATTCTAAAATAATGGCGCTGCTATTTTTTTTCACAACCAAAGAAACGAACGTTTGATTGACGCGCCCACCCTGACTGTGCAGTTTTTCAATGCAAGTATGCACCGGGCGAAAAACCACCAATCATCCACAACCGGAATAAAAAGGGAGATCACTATGGAAACGAATAATTCGTTTGAATGCGGAGTCTGCTATTATCAGAGTCTGGCCAAGAACTTCACCCCCATTACGGTCAGTGCCAATTTTGCCGCTCTTGAATGCCCCAAGTGCCTGAACAACGACGCTGACTCCTTCGCTGAAGTAGAAGCAATGAAAAAAGCAGCGTGACGCCAGACCGAATTCGTCCGTTCTATCATGAACGTAACAAGCCGCCCCGATTGGGACGGCTTTTTTTTGCTGTTGCTTCCTAAAGTCGCTTGCGGACCGGGCTATTGTGCGGCATGATTTGTGAATATGTTTCCGGGTACCTGACGATAAAAAGCAAGGGGGCTATGTATGCACGAACACGACCGACTCTATATCGATGGCCACTGGTACGCACCGGTAGGGAAGCAGTATTTCTCCGTCAGCAATCCGGCCACCGAAGCGGTGATCAGTCGGGTCCCGGCTGCGACCCCTGTAGAGGCCGGGCAGGCGGTTTCTGCCGCCCGAACGGCAGCCGAGGCCTGGAGGCGTACTCCGGTTGCCGAGCGTGCGGCATATCTGACCAGGATCCATCAGGGGCTGACGGCGCGGGCAGAGGAGATCGCCCGCACCATCACCGGTGAAGTCGGCATGCCGATCAAGCTCTCGCGCCGTATCCAGGCCGGGTTGCCGCTCGCAGTCCTGGAAAGCTATATAACACTTCTGGGCAACTACGCATTTGAAGAACGTATCGGCAACTCGCTGGTGGTCAAGGAGCCGGCCGGAGTGGCGGTCTGCATCACCCCCTGGAACTATCCCCTGCATCAGGTGATCGCAAAGCTGGCGCCGGCCCTGGCCGCCGGCTGCACCGTGGTGCTCAAGCCGAGCGAGGTGGCGCCGCTCTCGGCCTTTATCCTGGCCGAGGTCATCCACGAAGCCGGGCTTCCGCCGGGGGTGTTCAACCTGATAACCGGCAGTGGGGAGAGCGTCGGAGAACATCTGGCCGGCCATCCCGATGTGGACCTGGTCTCCTTCACCGGCTCGCTACGAGCCGGTCGCAGGGTGGCGGAGCTGGCCGCCGGAACGGTCAAGCGGGTGACCCTGGAGCTGGGCGGCAAATCGGCCGCGGTCATTCTCGATGATGCCGACCTGCCGACGGCGGTCAAGACAACCGTAGGCGCCTGCTTCATCAACTCCGGACAGACCTGCACGGCACACACGCGGCTTTTAGTGCCGGAGCAGCTCTACCAGGAGGCCGCAGCACTGGCAGTGGCAGCCGCATCCGCCTATGCACCGGGTGACCCACTGGATGAACAGGTTCGACTCGGGCCGCTGGTCTCTGCAGCCCAGCGGGAACGGGTTCGCGACTACATCCGGCAGGGTGTCGCAGAAGGAGCTGAACTCCTGACCGGCGGTGCTGAAGCGCCCGACGGCCTGACCAGCGGTTTCTATATCCGTCCAACCGTCTTCGGCAGAGTCACCCCGAATATGACCATCGCCCGGGAGGAGATCTTCGGCCCGGTCCTGTCGATCATGGCCTGTCGGGACGAGGAGGAGGCTGTCAGGATCGCCAACGGCACCGCCTACGGCCTGGCAGCAGCGGTCTGGTCCGGCGATCCGCAGCGGGCGGAGCGGGTGGCGCGACGACTCAGGGCCGGTCAGGTGGATATCAACGGCGGCAGTTTCAATCTCCTGGCCCCCTTCGGCGGCTGCAAACAGTCCGGTTACGGCCGGGAACTGGGGGCCTACGGGCTGGAGGAGTTTCTGTCCCTGAAATCCATGCAATTCAAGGCCTGATCAAGATAATACATACACAAATCACTAAACTGCTGACTTGCCTGCTCGGCCTCGCAGCTTCCGATACAACGTATTTCTGCCGATCCCCATCTGCCTGGCTGCAGCGGCAATATTCCCACCGGTCCGGTCAAGCGTCGAAGAGATAAGCCTGGCCTCGACGTCTGCCAGTAGCTCTTCGCCGCCACTCTCGACGGATGGCGCGGTGCCCTCGTCCCCGCCTTCGATGCAGCCGGCCTGCTCGATAAAATCCTCCGAGAGCTCGTCAACGGTTATCTCACAACCTTCACCAAGCAGCGCCAGTGCAGTCCTCAGCACATTATGCAGCTGGCGGATATTACCGGGCCATGGGTGGTTTTCGAAGATGAGCAGGACCTGGGGACTGATACTGACGGTGCGCTCCGGGCCGGCAAGATCATCAAGTATTTTTCTGGCAAGCTGCACCCTGTCCTCCCGCTCCTTCAGGCTGGGCAGAGTCAGCAGCAACCCGTTCAGACGGTAATAGAGATCCTCGCGAAACGTTCCGGCAGCAACTGCATCCCGGACACGCCGGTTCGTGGCGCAGATCACCGACAACTCAACCCTGTAGCTCCCGGTGCCACCCAGCGGCGACACCATGCGGTCCTGCAGCACCCGCAGCAGCCGCGCCTGGAGCAGGAGCGGCATTTCCCCGATTTCGTCCAGAAAGAGGGTACCCTTGTCCGCCTCGCGGATCTTGCCGATATGCCCGTTGCGTTTCGCCCCGGTAAAGGCACCTTCCTGATAGCCGAAGAGCTCGGATTCGATCAAACCTTCCGGTATCGAGGCGCAGTTGACCGGCACGAACGGGCCGTTTCTGCGCGGGCCGGCCATATGCAGGGCGCGGGCCAGCATCTCCTTGCCGGTGCCGGATTCCCCCTCGATCATGATCGGTATGTCATGGCCTACGACCTTGAGGGCCTTGCCGATCAGCCCCTGCATCCTGCGGTCACCCAGTTCCAGTTCCTTCAGCAGAGCAGGATTCCCTGCCATCTGCGACTGCAATTTGTTTTCCTTTGACGATGACCTGGCGATCGGAAGAAACGTAACCGGCGAGGTGGAGGCTCCCGGCCAGACCCGGCCGTAAACCTCGGCGCCGGACTGGAGCTGCAGCTTCAGCACGGGATGATGCTGCAGGCTGTCCATCTTCAGCAGTTTCGCAAGACTGAGCCTGAACAGTGAAGCAAAGCTATGGCCAGTCATCCTGAAGCGGTCCAGGCCGAACTGCAGCAGGGCACTCCGATTGGCGGCGATGAAATCGCCCTGTGGAGAGAAAACCGCGATGCCTTCGTAGAGGGTTCCGATGAATTCCGGCTTGAGGTGAAAACAGACCACGATGTCATTGGGGAATTCCGGGGCAAACATCTGATTCTCGATGATCTGTGCCGATAAACGCACCAGGGCCATGGTGTGCTGATGATGGCCGCGGTAATCTCCGGACACGTCAAGGGCACCCAGGACCGCACCCCGCGGATCGAATATGGGCGTGGCGGAACAAGTCAGAAAGCGGTTCCTGTCGATGAAATGCTCGCTGCTTTGTACATGAACCGCGGTCTGCTCCTCCAGCGCAGTCCCGATGGCATTGGTGCCGTTGACCCCTTCGGACCAGATGCCTCCCGGCTTCAGGTAGACCTTCTGGGCCTGGTCCACAAAATCCGGGTCACCGATCGAGTGGAGCACGACCCCCTCCCTATCAGCCAGCAGCACCATGCTGGATGTCCCGCAGATCTCGTGATACAGGTTCTCCATCACCGGTTGCGAGCGAAGAAGCAGTGTATTGTTCACGTCCCGGCGGCGCATCAGGTCATGGCGGGGGGTGCAGCGGGTCTCACCCCGCTCCATGCCGATCCCTCGTTCCGCGGACCTCTGCCAGGAGCGGATGATGGTCTCGTTGACGACCCCCGCCGGGAGTATGCCATGAGTCAGGAATTCCTCACGGGCCTTCCGGATAGTATTGAGCTTATCGACTGCCAGACTTCCCATTTATTCCCCCACTACAGATAGATCGACTCGAACCATCTGCCCTGTAATCAATCCAACTGGTATGCCTTTGCCATTTCCATGCCACAAAACAGTGTTTTTAGCTCCATTCTGGAGCACTACCGATGACGTGTGTCTCGACTTGGAACACATCCCTGAGATCCGCATTCCATGTTTAAGGCGTCTTAAAGCCCGGTTAGAATTTTAACACCTGCCAGAAACATCGGCCAACACGCTGATAATCCGGTACTACGACAGATATACCCCCTGGCAGCTATCTAGTTTATAAAGAGGTTTTATTTATTGGCATGCACACTGCTCTATCTCTGGACATACAAACCAGTATCGATATTCCAGAGGGTACTTCATCACCCATCACACAAAAAGGAGCAGAGACATGACAACAGCAGCACAGGCAATCGACCGAATGGCAGCAAAGGCACTCACCGCACTGGAGGATTTCAAGGGTTTCTCTCAGGAACAGGTCAACAAAATCAGCGAGGCCATGACCGTGGCCGGCGTCCTTAACGAGCGCTACCTGGCCGAGTTTGCGGTCGAGGAGACCGGCATCGGCAACGTGGAGGACAAGGTCATCAAGAATCATTTCGGCACCCAGGTGGTCTACGATTACATGAAAGATGGTAAATCGGTCGGCGTCATCGACGAGACCGACGGCATCATCTCGATTGCCGAGCCGTTCGGCATCGTCGCTGCTGTCACGCCGACGACCAACCCGACCTCCACCACCATGTTCAAAGCCCTGATCGCGCTCAAGGGGCGCAACGTGATTATCTTTGCCTTTCATCCCCGCGCCCAGAAGTGCAGTGAAGCCGCCGCACAGATCATGTTGAACGCTGCAGTCGCGGCCGGAGCACCGAAAAATTGTATCCAGTGGGTCACCCAGCCATCCATCGAGGCCACCGATGCGCTGATGAAACACCCCGACATCGCCATCGTCATCGCCACCGGCGGCGGCGCCATGGTCAAGGCTGCCTACAGCTCCGGCCACCCTGCCTTGGGCGTCGGACCCGGCGGCGTGCCGGTATACATCGAAAAGACCGCCAACCTGCGCATGGCCGTTGATGACGTCATCGCTTCCAAAACCTTTGATAACGGCACAATCTGCTCATCGGACCAGTCGGTGATCTTCGACGATCGCAACATCGCCGAAAAGGCCCTGATCCTCTTTGAAAGAAGCGGCGCCTACATCTGCACCCAGGCAGAGCGAAACAAGCTGGAATCAGTCATGTTCGACAAGGAGCGCGGCGTGCCCGATATGGCTATCGTCGGTAAGAGCCCCCAGGTCATCGCCGAACTGGCCGGCTTCAAGATTCCGGCTGACCGGAAACTGCTGATGGTACCCCTGACTACCACCCACGGTGATGACTGGATGAGTCGCGAGAAGCTTTCACCGGTCCTGGGATGGTTCATCACAGACAACAAGGAAGATGCCATCAACGCCGCCGCTGAGCAGCTGGAATTCGGCGGCGCCGGACACTCGGCCGTGGTCTTCACCGAGAACGAGGAGGTGGCCCATGAGTTCGCACTGAAGGTGCATGCCAACCGCGTGGTCTGGAACCAGCCCTCTGTTCACGGTACCATCGGCGCCCTGTACAACTCTCTGGTGCCCTCGCTGACCCTGGGATGCGGCGCCATGGGCGGCAACATCACCACCGAGAACGTCGGCTACAAGAACCTGCTCAACATCAAGAGGCTGGCCAGAAGAAATCCGGCGAACTGAAACAGATCGTATATTCATGTGGGAGGGGCACAACGCACCCCTCCCGCAGGTAATCGTGAATAGAGCTTGTCAGACCAACAGCTCCGATAACGTAGCAACAGATCATCATAAATTTTTCTGCTTGCCAGAATAATCAGTTCCCGCTATAGTCCCGCCACATTTTGCCAGTCTCCGAGTTGCTGCGCCTACCAGGGAAAAATCCTCATGGCGCACAACCTGCGGGTGTCGCCGGAAACAGCGCCGCCCTCCTTTGAAAAGGGGAACTCGTGCTTGACGTGACACCACCAGTGGTCCGTCCGCGCCCCTTTTCCATCGAGAAGGGGCTTTTTGTTTTCACAGCGTCAAGAAAAGGATACGAATCATGGTCAAACTTGTCGAAAGCACCATTGACCCGGCATCGGTCTACAACTCCATCTGCTCGGCCTTCTCCGGTTCCGTGGTGTTTCACTATGCGGTAGTCAAGAAACAGGCCGGCTCAGGCAAGTCCACCACCTCCATTGAATATAAGGCTCAAGGTGACACTCTCCAGGAATTGGAAGGTATTGCCGGGGAACTTGAGCGTTCCTGGAAACTGGAGGATGTCCTGCTGATCCGGAGGACCGGCTGCCTGGTTGTCGGCGAGATCATCTCTCTGGTCGCTGCCAGCTCCCCCAACAGTGAGGATGCCTTCGAGGCCTGCAGACACGGGATCAACCGCCTGAAAAAGATGTCAACCATACGCAAGGCCGAAAACTTTGCCGAAACCCCGTAACAGAAAGGAGACGTGAATGAGACTACTGACCGGTTTACCGCTGGCAATTGCTGCGCTATGCTGTTTCATGGCAACGGCAGCACATGCAGAAAAAGGATTCATCCTGTTGGCCAGTACCATCGGCCCCATCGACGCAGGGATCGTGTCGGCCCTGGAAGAGAGTTTTGAAAAAGAGACCGGCATCCGCGTACGGCATGTTGGTGCCGGCACCGGCGAGGCACTGAAGTTGGCGGAAAAGGGGAATTTCGATCTGGTGATGGTGCATGCCCGTTCGCTGGAGGAGAAGTTCATTGCTGCAGGGTTCGGTACAGAGCGCATCCCGTTCATGTACAACGACTTCGTCCTCGTTGGGCCGGCCGGCGATCCGGCCGGGGTTCGCGGATTAAAATCTGCAACAGACGCACTCAGGAAAATAGCCGAAACGTCGGCGCCCTTCGTCACCCGCGGCGACAAGTCCGGCACCCATGTGGCGGAGATGGAGCTGTGGGGTAAAGCCGGGTTGAAGCCATCAGGCACATGGTACAAAACATACGAGAAGGGCAGCGAGGGAAACGTGCCGACATTGCGTTTCACCAGTAATTCAGGTTCTTACACACTTATCGATCGTGCAACCTATCTCTCGATACAGAAGGAAATCAAGCTGGCGATACTCGTCGAAGGCGATGAAGCCATGTTGAACAGGATCTCGTTGATACCGGTCAACCCGCAGAAATTTCCGCGGGTCAACTCTGAGGATGCTGCCCTGTTCGTGCGCTGGCTCTCATCCCCAGCCAAGGGTCAGAAGATCGTTGCCGAATTCGGTAAAGACCGCTTCGGTGCCGCCCTCTTTTTCCCTGATTCGCGGGAATGGAACAAACAGCAGAAACATTGATGCCCTTTGTCTGCCCGAATATAGTGGTCCTGTTGACATTACCGTAAGCAGCCATATGAAAGTCTCTGAATTTTCGTCGAATTGGTAGTAGACTCATCTCAAGCAGACGATCAAAGGAACGAGGAACCTGTTATGAATATCAGCGCAAGGAATCTATTATCCGGAAAAGTAACTGCAATCAAACCGGGGTCAGTGAATACTGAGATCGATCTGTCCTTGACTGAAATGCAGTCCATAGTCGCGGTCATCACCAACGAAAGTGTAAGACATCTCGAACTCAAGGTCGGCAGTGAAGTGTTTGCGATCATCAAAGCCCCGCTGGTTATTCTTGCAAAAGGGAAACCTGACATGAAGTTCAGTACCCGGAATATCCTCGAGGGAACGGTGAAACACGTGGAGCACGGTACCGTCAATGCCGAAGTGAGTCTTGAGTTGAGGGGCGGCGTAATGCTTCATTCCGTCATTACCATGGCAAGCCTAAAGGGAATGGGATTAAAGGCCGGCGACACAGCTACTGCGCTGTTCAAGGCTTCGAGCGTAATTCTCGCGGTTCGGACATAATCAACTATTGCAGCAACAATAATTTTCATAATGGAGGCTCCATGATTTCAAGACACATGCTTACCCGCCTAACGGCACTCGCCACAACACTCGCAATCTTTCTCTGGGGAACGTTAGCTCTGGCTTCGCCAAAGACAGTTATCCTGGCCACCACCACCAGCACGCAGGATTCGGGGCTTCTGGATGTCCTGGTGCCGCAGTTTGAAAAAGAAAGCGGCCTCCAGGTCAAGACCATCTCGGTCGGTTCCGGGCAGGCCATGAAGATGGGGGAGAAGGGGGAGGCCGATGTATTGCTGGTGCACTCGCCCGATGCCGAGAAGAAATTCATGGCCGACGGTTTCGGCGCCAGTCGCCGCCTGGTGATGCATAACGACTTTATCATTCTGGGGCCGGCCGCAGACCCGGCTAAAGTCAAAGGTGCTTCTGCCGCTGACGCCATGAAGCGTATCGCCCAATCCGGCGCAATCTTTGCCTCCCGCGGTGACAACTCCGGCACCCACGCCAAGGAGAAAGGACTCTGGAAGGCTGCCGCAATCAACCCGGAGGGGCAGAAATGGTACCAGCAGACCGGCCTGGGCATGGGGCAGACCCTGAATGTGGCTGCCGAGAAAAAGGGCTATGTCCTGACGGACCGGGCCACCTATCTGGCGCTCAAGAAGAATCTGGGGCTTGAAATCCTGGTGGAGGGCGACGGCAAGCTGCTCAACGTCTACCACGTGCTGGAAATCAATGCTGCAAAGTGGCCCAAGGTCAATGCCACAGGCGGCAAGGCCTTTGCCGATTTCATGGTGGCGAAGAAGACACAGGAGACCATCGGCCGCTTCGGCGTTGAAAAGTTCGGCGCTCCGCTCTTCTTCCCCGATGCTGGAAAGAAACCGGAGTCACTGGGACTCTGAGTACCGCACCCTTGATTGTCGGCACCCGCGGGTGCCGACAATCTCCCCACACCGCGTCGAAAGCGGGGCAATTCTCCCCGACAGCCAGTACAAACCAGCGGCCCCCATCCATCCATCAACAAATAATACCAATAATATCAAATAGTTATAAATCTGGCGCGGCATTTGCTATTTCATACGGGTTGAGCCCTGCCGGCAAGGCTCCGGCTTGTGGCCGGGACCTGCAGACAGGGCACTCTCTCTTGTTCATGGAGCATTGAAATGGCCGCCGCCAGAAAGAACAGCAGGAAAAAGAAACTCAAGCGCAGCGTCAGGTCCGACAAGCCGGCTCTGCTGTCGGTCGTTACCGTGCGCCTCTCCGATGAAGAGAAAGAACGTATTGACAACATCATGAGAAATCTGGAAATTACACGCTATACTGATGTCATGCGTATGGCGCTGCATATGGTAAAGCACCAGCAGCCGGCAGGTATATTCAGGTGAATGTGCGGTGAACATAAATCCCCCCTCAAGCAGTATCTCAGATCCGGCCACGTCCACGGCCGCATTGCGTGATCATCCCGCCAAGCTGTTCGTCGAAACAACCACCCGCTGCAACCTGAACTGCTTCATGTGCGTCAAGCAGAACAGCGGCAGCCAGGTCTGTGAAGGCGACTTTTCACCGGAACTGTTCGCTCGGCTTGAGGCGGCATTTCCGCATCTGGAGGCGTTGATCCTTAACGGCATCGGCGAGCCGCTTTTGAATCCCCACCTTGAATCGTTCATCCGCAGGGCCAGGAAACTGATGCCCTCCTCCGGATGGATCGGCTTCCAGTCAAACGGCCTCCTGATGACGCACCTTCGTGCCGTATCCCTGATTGACGCCGGACTGGACAAGGTCTGCATCTCCATCGATGCCGTCTCTCCCGAGCAGTTCAGAAACCTGCGTGAAGGCGGCGAGGTTGAAGGGATCGACATGGCCTTGTCGGCCCTGAAAAATGCCAAGGCGCTGTGTAACCGGCCAGAGGTAGAGGTCGGCATCGAGTTCGTGGCGATGCGTAGTAATCTCCGCGGGCTTCCCGAAACCCTCGAGTGGGCGGCCAGCCGCGGGGCGAGCTTTGCCATCGTCACCCACGTACTCCCCTACGACGAAC
Source organism: Geobacteraceae bacterium (assembly GCA_016720395.1). Classification (GTDB taxonomy): domain Bacteria; phylum Desulfobacterota; class Desulfuromonadia; order Geobacterales; family Pseudopelobacteraceae; genus CAIPTY01. The sequence continues at coordinate 239,485 of JADKKR010000004.1, forward strand.
AGCATGCCCATGAAGCGGTGTTCTGCACTATTTCTGACCAGGCGCTGACACTGTACAATTCATGGCGCCACAAGGCGGACGCAGCCGGCATCGATTTACAGCGCTATCAGGAAGTGCGCTGGAGGGCCATGAACCGGGCACCCCGGGACCAGGCGATCGTTGATATGGTGGAAGCGATGAAGGCCGAGGCGGAGCAGATGGGCATCATGCTGGACATAAAAAAACTCATGAAGTTCGAGAACCAATGGCTGGACGAGGTATCCGAGGTTTTCGCCGCCGCAGAGGCTGTGGCAAAGAGGACCGGCATGGAACTGAGACTGCCGGAGACAGCACTCAAGGAACAGCGGAACTGTAGCTTCGTTGAAGAAGGAAGTGCCTTCGTATCGTGGAGCGGCGATATTTCTCCCTGCTACTTTCTGTGGCATCGCTACGATTGTTTTGCGAGCGGCTGGAATCAGACTGTACAACCCAAAGTGTTCGGCAGCCTGGTTGATCAGGACATCCTGCAGGTCTGGAACCGTCCGGAATTCGCCACGTTTCGCAGGGATGTGCTGGCCTACGACTATCCGTCCTGCTCCAGCTGCGGTCTGGCTCCGTGCGACTATGTGCAGACCGATGAGTTCCAGCAGGACTGCCACATCAGAAGTGTTCCCTGCGGTTCATGCCTGTGGTGCATGGGGGTCTTTCAATGCCTCCGCTGACACCGGGGGTTTGAGCATAGTGCGCATCTGCCCGGTCCCGCCCGGCGCATACATCTTCAGAGGAACCAGACAACAGAACCCCCGCCGGAATACCGGCGGGGGTTCTGTTTATCCGGAATGCAGCAACGGATCAGTAGCGGTAGTGCTCGGCCTTGTAGGGCCCTTCCTTGGGCACGCCGATGTAGGCGGCCTGCTCGGCGGTCAGCTCGGACAGCTGGGCGTTCAGCTTCTTCAGCTGCAGACGGGCGACCTTCTCATCCAGGTGCTTGGGCAGCACATAGACACCGACCGGGTAATCCGAGTTACGCGTGAACAGCTCGATCTGGGCGATGGTCTGGTTGGCGAAGGAGGAGGACATGACGTAGCTGGGGTGACCGGTTCCGCAACCCAGATTGACCAGACGTCCTTTTGCCAGCAGGATGATGCGCTTGCCGTCCGGGAAGATGATGTGATCGACCTGGGGCTTGATCTCCTCCCACTGGTATTTCTCCAGGGCAGCGACCTCGATCTCGTTGTCGAAGTGGCCGATGTTGCAGACAATGGCCTGGTCCTTCATGGCGGCCATGTGGTCATGGGTGATGACGTGGTAGTTGCCGGTGCAGGTCACGAAGATGTCGGCCTTGTCAGCGGCGTATTCCATGGTTACCACGCGATAGCCTTCCATGGCGGCCTGCAGGGCGCAGATCGGATCGACTTCCGTCACCCAGACCTGGGCTGAGAGGGCGCGCATGGCCTGGGCCGAACCCTTGCCCACATCGCCGTAACCGCAGATCAGGGCCACTTTGCCGGCGATCATCACGTCGGTGGCGCGCTTGATGCCATCCACCAGAGATTCGCGGCAGCCGTAGAGGTTGTCGAACTTGGACTTGGTGACCGAGTCATTGACGTTGATGGCCGGGAAGCGCAGGTCACCGCGCTCATGCATCTGGTACAGGCGGTGCACGCCGGTGGTGGTCTCTTCGGTCACACCCTTGATCTCCGCCAGACGGACCGAGTACCAGGTTGGGTCAACGGCCAGCTTGGCCCTGATGGCTGCATAGAGGATCGTCTCCTCTTCCGAGCCGGGGTTGTTCAGTACGGACAGGTCCTTCTCGGCCCTGGCGCCCAGATGCAGTAGCAGGGTTGCGTCGCCGCCGTCATCCAGGATCATGTTGGAGAAACCGCCGTCGTTCCATTCGAAGATGCGGTGGGTGTAGTCCCAGTATTGCTCGAGGGTCTCACCCTTGACGGCAAAGACCGGCACGCCCGAGGCGGCGATTGCGGCGGCAGCATGGTCCTGGGTCGAGAAGATGTTGCAGGAGGCCCAGCGAACCTCTGCGCCCAGGGCGGTCAGGGTCTCGATCAGCACGGCGGTCTGAATGGTCATATGCAGCGAACCGGTGATGCGGGCACCTTTCAGCGGCTGTGCCGCGGCGAATTCCTCGCGGATGGCCATCAGGCCCGGCATCTCGGTCTCTGCGATCCTGATCTCCTTGCGGCCCCAATCGGCCAGGCCAAGGTCTGCTACGATGTAATCCTGTGACATTGTTCAATCTCCTTTGTTTTGTCCCCCTCCTGACTCAGGAGGGGCTAGGGGTGGTATCAGTTCCCCTCCTGGTTCAGGAGGGGCTAGGGGTGGTAGTCTTTAACTCATGCAAAATCTTCTCGCACACCGCAGCCAGATTCTCATACACATCAGTATTGTGAAACCTGAGAACCCGTATGTTAAGCGCATTCAAAAATGCCGTCCGCTCCCGGTCGTACTCTCTCGCTTCGTCCGTGAAGTGAGAATCACCATCAAGTTCGATAGCCAGCCGTTCTGAAGGACAGTAAAAATCAACGATATATCTTCCGACACTATGCTGACGGCGAAACTTACAGAAACCAAGTTGGCTCTGTTTCAAGAGCATCCATAACTTTCGCTCGGCAGGCGTCGCATCGTTACGCAATGATGTGCGAAGCTGTTTCAAGTTAGGGTTGTTATGAATGGGAGCATCTTTCATAAAGCCCTCTACCACCCCCCGGCCCCTCCTAAACTAGGAGGGGAGCAGTCCCGTGAATCAGCAATACATTTTCCTGCCCTGCCCCTGCAGCGATCCGTTCAATTGTTGCGTCAATGAATCCGGCATATTCCAGCCAGCCGTTCAGTTCCGCCGTCTCGAACCCCAGCCACTGGTCGGCCAGCTGTTCCCGGGCCACCTCGCGCTCATGGCGGGCCAGGTCGGCCAGCAGTAGCAGGCCTCCGGGGGCCAGCACACGCCGGATCTCGGCCAGCACGGCAGGGGGATCGGCGGCATGGTGCAGCACCATGTTGGCCACCACGCAGTACACTGAGGCGTCCGGTAGCGGCAGGTGGGTCATCTCTCCCAGGCGCAGGTCTATGCCCGCAATCCCTTCTGCTGTCGTTCGCCGGCGGGCCTCTTCCAGCATGGCCGGGGAGTGGTCCACGCCGATCACCTGCCCCGCCCGCGCTGCCAGCTCGTTCAGCAGGCCTCCGGTGCCGATACCGACCTCCAGCACCGCGACTCCCTCCGGCACCAGCTCCAGCAGGCGCCGGCGGTACTCGGGCACCGGCAGAAGCGTACGGGCCAGTTCATCCCACTGGCGGGCATGGCGGTCGAAAAATTCCAGGCTGCGCCGGCGCCGCTCTTCCAGTACTTCACCTACGGCGGCCAGATCATGGGCCCGGTCGGGCAGCGAGGCCAGCTCCTGCTCGAAAGCCGGACGGATGGAGCTGAAGAAACCACTCCCCTCGCCGGCACGGTAATAGCTCCAGGTCCCCTGTCGCTTGACGGCCAGCACCCCGGCTTCGCAGAGAATCCTGAGATGCCGCGAGACCCGCGACTGCCCCATGCCCATGATGCGGGTCAGCTCCTGCACGGTGAATTCACCGGACAGCAGCACAGCGGTCAGGCGCAGACGGCAGGGGTCGGCCAGGGCTTTGAAGGTTTCGAGCATGATATATCAAATATCCTGATTTATATAAATCAACTTTTCTTGATATATCACGAAGCCGCGACAAAAGGCAAGGATATTTCAAGGGTTGTCGTCGATCAACTGCAGGTAAGCACTACTGTTGGAAATCGGGGAATAAGTCAGCATTCAGGTGTTCAAACAACAATGAATCTGTATCTCTCTATTTACATGATATTATTCGTATGAACCGGCAGATAGTTGAAATTAGAAAGAATGGCGATACACTTTTAAAAAAATAGATATATTACAAGGGAATGGAAAATGTCAAAAAAACGGGTTGTCATCGCCGGTATGGGATTTGGCGGGTTACAAGCTGCTAAAGTCCTGGCGAATGGCACTATTGATTTAATCATGATTGACCGTAATAATTACCACCTGTTCCAGCCACTTCTCTACCAGGTGGCAACGGCTGGACTTGAACAGGAAGCCATTGCCTATCCTCTGCGTGGTTTAACCCGTCGCTGGCAGGGTGCTTCGTTTACGCTTGCTGAAATCAGCGGAATTGATCTGGACACAAGATGTGTCTTTACCGATTCGGGAAAAGTTCCGTATGACTACCTGGTTATTGCAGCTGGCAGTCGTACTAATTTTTTCGGTATGCAGAGCGTTGCAGCAAACGCATTTGATTTGAAGCGGCTGGATCAGGCAGAAGATTTACGTAACCATATACTGATGATGTTCGAACAGGCCACCCGGGAACCTGACCAAAAGCGAAGAGCTGCTATGCTCACGTTTATGATTGTTGGTGGCGGGCCTACCGGGGTTGAATTTGCCGGAGCTTTGCGAGAGTTGATTGTTTACGTACTCTCGCAGGACTATCCTGCAATTTCCGCAACAGAAACCAGAATTATTCTGGTTGAGGCTGCTGATTCATTGCTCACTGCCATGCCGGTTGAGTTGCGCCAGTACGCATGTCGAAAACTCTACTCAATGGGAGTGGAAGTTCTTTTGGAGAGCCGGGTAGTTGGAGCGACGGCTGAATCAGTCGAACTGGCTGATGGTCTTGTGATCGCTGCACATACGTTATTCTGGTCGGCCGGGGTAGCGGCTGCAGAGCTGGCAGATTTTATATCAGGAGTTGAAAGAAGCACTTCCGGCAGGATTGTGGTTCAGCCCGATCTCAGCATCAAAGAGCATCCGGAGGTTTTTGTCGTGGGAGACATGGCGTATTGTCTTGATAATGAAGTACCTTTGCCAATGATGGCTCCGGTAGCGAATCAACAGGGGGATTATGCCGCAAGGATGATACTTGCACGTGAACAGGGTAAGTCTCTCCCGCCTTTTCACTATGCTGACAAGGGTTCTATGGCGACTATCGGAAGGAGCTCTGCAGTAGCAACTGCCGCAGGTTTTAAAATCAGCGGATATATTGCCTGGCTTGCCTGGTTATTGCTCCACCTGTATTATTTGATCGGATTCCGGAATCGCATGGTTGTTATGATGAATTGGACATATGCGTACTGGTTTCAGGAGCGGCAGGTTCGGCTAATCACGGCAAAAAAACGTCGGGCCGGGTGCTTGCAGTAAACAAAGTTCGCATAACTACGGTCATTTTCCGGATTGAAGCTGCGCTTGTTAACGAGACACAAACTCCTTTGTCTTATCCGCTGGCATACTTCTCCCGCAGGGTGACCTTGCTGACCTTTCCCACGCTGGTCTTGTCGATGGCCTCGACAAAGCGCACCTTCAGCAGCACCACCTGCTTGTTGACCAGGCCCTTATCGGCGTAGCCCTTGATGAAACGGGCAATATCCTTCTCGGACAGGCTGCTGCCCGGGCGGGGCACGACGAGCGCCAGCGGGCGTTCGCCCCACTTCTCGTCGGTTACCCCGATTACCGCCACCTCGGCCACCGCCGGATGATGGGCGATGATGTCCTCCAGCTCCAGCGACGAAACCCATTCACCGGAAACCTTGATGATGTCCTTGCTCCGGTCGGTGATCCGCACGTAACCAAGCTCATCACGGACAGCCACGTCGCCGGTATGGAGATAGCCGCCCTCCCAGAGCTGTTCCGACGCCTTGCGGTCCTTCAGATATCCCTGGGTCAGCCAGGGGGCGCGCACCACGATCTCGCCGGGGCTGGCATTATCCCGGGGCTGTTCCTTCATCTGTCCGTCAACGATGCGCAGATCCACCAGCGGCAGCGAACGACCGGTCCGGCAGCGGATTTCCGCCTGTTCCTCAGGGGGCAGCTCAAGCATCTCCGGAGTCAGGTGCGCCAGGGTCAGGATCGGACAGGTTTCGGACATGCCGTAGCCGGTAAAGACATCGATGCCCCGCGACATGGCTTCGATACAGAGCGCGCGCGACATGGCCGCCCCGCCGATGATCAGCTTCCAGCCGGAAAGGTCCATGCGCTGCGCGTGGGGATGCTTGAGCAGCATGTGCAGAATGGTCGGGACGCAGTGGGAGAAGGTGACCCCCTCCTTTTCAATCAGCTCCAGCAGCAGGTCGGGTACGTAGCGCCCGGGATAGACCTGTTTGACCCCCAGCATGGTGGCCACGTAGGGCACGCCCCAGGCGTGGACGTGGAACATGGGTGTGATCGGCATGTAGACATCCTGACGGTGGAAGCGGCCGTGGCCGAGGGCCGAACCGAGCACTCCCAGCGTCCCCATGGTGTGCAGCACCAGCTGGCGGTGGCTGAAATAGACCCCCTTGGGCATCCCGGTGGTACCGGTGGTGTAAAAGGTGGTGGCCCGGGTGTTCTCGTCGAAATCAGGGAAATCGAAGACAGGGGACGCAGCCGCCAGCAAGGCCTCGTATTCTCCGCAGAACGCTATGGTCGTAACCGGAGGAATGGGTTCATCATTCAGCAGCACAAAGCCCTTAACCATGTCCAGGCGCCCCCGGATATGCTCCAGTATCGGCAGGAATTCGCTGTTGACCAGCAGGAAGTCGTCTTCGGCGTGGTCGACGGTGTAGAGGATCTGCTCCGGCGAGAGGCGAACGTTGATCGTGTGCAGCACCGCCCCGATCATCGGCACGGCGAAGAAACATTCCAGGTAGCGGTGTGAGTCCCAGTCCATGACCGCCACCGTATCGCCCGGCTTGACGCCCAGCGCGGTCAGGGTGCTGGCCAGGCGCTGTATCCGTTGGTGCAGGTCCCGATAGGTGTAGCGGAACGTTCCGCGATACACGATCTCCTGATCCGGGGCCTCCACCACCGGGCAGAAGAGCAGGTTCTTGATCAGCAGGGGAAAGTCATAGGCCGAAGGGGTGCGCGGGACAGGGGCGTTGGTCATGACGGCGGCCTCCAGAGTGCTTAGGAATCTCCAGCAGAGCTTTCTTTGTAGCACGAACCCCCGTCAGTTCCAATACGGAAAAAGCCGCCCCGGGTGTCCCGGAGCGGCTTGTGATGGGTATACCGTCAGCTTTCAGGCAGCCTGCTTCTGCTCTTCCGCAGCCCCGAACAGTTCGTCGAAGATCGCCTGAACGGTAGTGATCCGCTCCGACTTCCAGGCATTGGTGCCGCAGAAGACGAGACCGGTCTCCACATCCCCGCGCTGGGCACGGTCCAGCGATGTCACGATGCAGAAGCGCTCGCCCGATTCCTTGTAGGAGCATTTTTTCAGGCACCCCAGGCGACAGGGGGTGTGGTGATCCAGGTCATACTGGCGAATATTGTCCTGGTTGCTGAGGATGGCACGTCCCGGCAGGCCGGCCGGACTCATGATCAGGCCGATGTCTTCGGGCCGGCAGTCGATATATCTCTGCTTGAAGGCGTCATCGGCATCGCACTCCTCCGTGCAGACAAAGCGGGACGCCATCTGCACGCCGTCGGCGCCTTCAGCCAGAGCATGTTCCAGATCGGCACGGTCCCAGATTCCGCCGGCGGCGATGACCGGTACATGGGTGCCGTATTCGCTGATGAAAAACTCCTTGACCTGGCGGACGGTTGCGTACTGATCGTACTCCCCGGTCCCGATATTCTCCATCTTCTCGCCTAGGTGACCACCGGCCGTATCAGGGTCCTCCACCACGACCGCGTCAGGCAGGCGGTTGAATGACTTGTGCCATTTTTTGGCGATCAGCTGCGCCGCCCGCAGGGACGACACGATCGGGACCAGCGCCACGTCCGGGGCATGGGAGGTTATTTCCGGCAGGTTCATGGGCAGGCCGGCACCGCACACGATAACCTTGGCGCCGCCTTCTATGGCCGCCTTGACCAGCTGCTCGTAGTCGGACAGCGCAACCATGACGTTGACGCCGATGATACCGTCCGGGGCAATTTCATAGGCCTTGCGCAACTCGTCCCTGAAGGCGTCGGCATCGGCCTGGAAGTAGTTCCTGCCGTTATAAAAGGGGCTGTTGAGGCAGATGCCCGGAGCCGCCACCAGCCCGACTCCGCCGCACTTGGCCACGTTGCCTGCCAGGCGGCCGGCGGAAATACGAACCCCCATGCCACCCTGGATAACCGGGTAGCGCACCACATGCTTGCCAATCTTCAATGAATGAACCATGGCCTCTCTCTCACGGGAAGAAATCAATACTGCCCGCATCTTACCAGTTGATCGGGGTACGACTGTGTAATAGTTTTGTAAAACCGCCGGATATGGGGTTGAAATCAGTGTGAAATGACCATAAACAATGTCATGTCACAGCACGGTGAGATACCATTACATTCTGTTACCCAAACGTACAAGCCTGGATCATAAGTACCCGTCATGAGGCTGGAGTTGCCATGATTGGACAGGCTTGTCGAATGAATCTGACGTTGTCTCAGTCTGCCAGTGACGATTCCACGCTTGACCCGTTTCGCACAAAAACCACCTCATTATCAGCCGCATAAGCAATTACCCATTCCCTGTCAGCAGAAATTGATCGGGTCAGCGGGTCGGGGTCCCGTTGGCTTCATATATGGGCAGCACGACGGCCTGGATGTTATACACATTCATGAGCCCCTTCCAGTAAGGACGTTGATTCAGCGCAATGACTCTGCTGTTATTATACTCCCACGCCCGCTGGATATTGAGCAGGCGACTGTCATGAAAGATCCTGGTTTCAGCCCCCGCCCGCCAGACCATATAGCCGCCCCAGTCCATGGTCGTATAGATATTCCCGCGGATATTTTCCCCTGCAATGAAATCCGCCGCCTGAACCGGATAGTGGCTACCGGGGACCCAACCGGACTTTGTTACTTCAAAAATACGCGGGATCTCGTCACCGACACAATACAGCGTGGTGACGGCGAGCATCGTAACGAGAATGACCCTCCCTTTTATGGCAGCGTGTTCCTTTTCAAAGTACCTTGTCATGAAGATCATCGCTGAAACCAAAAAAAACGGCATGAGACGCATGTGTTGTGAGCCCATAAAGGCCGTGCCGGCAAGTATACCGACCCAGGTGATGTTCTTACGTTGTTTGGATACTAATAATGAACCAGCTGTCAGCACTATCGAAGCAATGTATATGAAGATTGTGTAGTCGCGTGTCTCTGCAAAATAGTGAAGTAATGGCATTTCCTCTAAAATATTTTTATTCGCGTAATTATCCGAGTCAAAGATTGTCGGCAGATATCCGAACAGGTTACCGGCATTCGGATTGATGCATGATGCAAGCAGCGCCGCGCCTGAAGAGATGAGCAGAATCCTGTAGTTTCTTGCAGACAGTGGTGCAAGTGAACTGTGGAAGAATTTAATCCCCTCTGCAATGACACAATATATAAGAACCGCCTGGCCGATCAGAAATCCACCGTGCATATTTGCCCAGAGGATCATCACCAGCGTGAGAGGAGCCATGGTGCTCCATACCGACCCGCCGGCACGCGCTTCAAGGAAGCGGAACAGGATTACAAGAAGGGCTCCGAAACAGACAAAAGAAACAAACTGCGGGCGTTCGATAAAGTAGAACTCAAGGAGCAGGATGGTCCCGATTGCAATCACTGCAGTCACAGCAGCATTGCGCACATTCGTCCAGGCGCAGCATATCAGAAGTGACAGGCCTGCAACCATCCATCGGAACATGATGATCCCCGGCATCCCGGCCAGGGAATAGAACGCGTACAGGATCAGCTGGTCAAGCCAATAGGAGGTCAGGATGAACGCCGTGCGTGGCGAGGGCTCTGCCAGTGGCGGCACGCCGAAGGGGTCCAGGAGGGGAAGTGACGTATTCTGCCAGATCCATTGCCCAGTTTTCAGATGCCAGTAGAAGTCCGGGTCGTAGAGTGGACGGGAAAGGTACAGGCCCGTGACCACGAAGGTAAACAGCAGCATACCCCATGTCAACAACGGTTTGTGAGAAGCATCACCCCCGGCAGGGGTCTCGACTGGATCAGGATCTCTGTTCAAGTTCCCTCCAATTCCATATTCAGTTTTTACCCGTCAGGTACCATTTCAGGTAGGAAGCACCTGCTGTTGCCCAGTACCCGAGCTCTCCCCGGGAGCGGATCGAGGCCAGTCGCGACATGATATAGGACGGCCTCAGGTAGAATGAGCGGGTGAGAGAACGCTGCAGCAGCAGCAGATCATCCGCGCTGAAATGCTCCGTACGCCAACCGGGGCGTTTTCCGAAGATGACGTAATCGTCCCACCCGACGCTGCGGTCAATGAGCCCGGCCGACAGCATCTGCTCCCGCACCGGTGTGCCGGGATAGGGCACGATGACGGCAACCGAAACGAACGTCCATGGCAACGTTGTTATCAGCTCTCGCGTCATCTCAAGGTCCCCGGCGGTTTCGGAAGGGTCACATCCGATGATGAAATTCCCTTCGATATGCCTGATGCCCGCCTGTTTCGCCCAGTAAACCGCCCTGCGAACCTGGTCGACGCTGATCCCTTTTCCGATCAGGTCAAGCAGCCGCTGACTGCCCGATTCAACGCCAAAGGCGACCTTCTCGCAGCCGCAGCGCTTCATGGTTTTGAGCAGTTCCAGCGATACGGTATTGACCCGGGTGTCGCAGTTCCACGACGCTATACCGCTCCGGCCGAGTATCTCGCTGATTGCTGCTGCGCGGTCCGGCTGCAGCGTAAAGGTATCATCGGCAATGACAACATGGTTGAAGCGCTGCTCCCGGACCATGCGCTGCAGCTCGTCTTCGATGAAGAGCGGCTCGCGAAAGCGCACGCTTCTGCCGAAGGTCGCCTGGATCGCACAGAATGAGCACCCGACCGGGCAGCCGCGGGATGTGAACAGTTCGGTCGAAAGCAGTTTATTGGAGAAGCCCCGGCTGGAATGCCCGGCCTGGGTGGTATAGTCGATCAGATCCCGTGCCGGGAAGGGGATCGAATCCAGGTCCGTTATCAGCGGACGGGCTTCTGTTGCTGAGACGGCCCCGTTCTCGCGAAAGACGAGCCCTTTGACAGAATCGTCCCTGCCGCCGTCCCGGAGCCGGATGCAGAGCTCCCTGAGCGTTATCTCCCCCTCACCGTACACAAGGTAATCGAACATCGGGAAATCCTGCATGGTCTGCTGCGGCAGGGCACTGGCATGGGCACCGCCGACAACGGTGGCTATCTCCGGTGCAGATGATTTGATCGCCGCTGCCAGTCGTGCAGCCGACGTGACCGTGGGGGTCGTGCAGGTGATGGCCGCCGCCAGAGGACGAACGTGCCGGATGAGCTGACGCAGATGCTGTTCGTCGTATGGGGTGGTCTCGTAGTCGACGATCACGGCTTCGAAGCCCGCCGTGCGGAGCATGGCCGCCAGATACGCCAGGTTCATGGGGCGGGTGTGGCTTAATAGCGCTGAATCCTGCAGCGGGTCAGGAGGGCGGAACAACAGCACGTGATCGGGATGAACAGTCATGATTGAGGTTTAAGGTACATTCGAATTAAATTGGTTTTCTTTTATCGGAAAAGCGTTCTTCTTTGACATCTCAAGGTATTTAGCAGCATTGGACGGATCCTCCATTTTCAGATAGGTTCTAGCAAGATAGGACGGCGCACGGGTGCTGATGACATCAAACGTCATCAGATTTTCATACGATTGAATGGCACATGGATAGTCCCGTAATTCAAAGCATGCATTGCCCAGCACTTCAAAATATTTTGGGTCAAAAGGTGCTGGTTGTACGGAGCGCAACGCTTCGAAGGCCTTACCATATTGCTTGCTGTCATAGTAAGCATAGCCAAGCTGCGTAACGACAAAAGCTGAATTGTCCTGTGCGGCCCATAATTTCCAGAACGCTCTGTTGTCTTTCCAGTAATCCGTTTTGTACAGAGTCATCATCGACCATGTAAACGTTGCACCAACGAACAGTATGGGAGCAAACCTGATTCGACCGACAAACGGTAAACACATCGTGATAAAAAATAGCCCAAGGCAGGAAAGAAATGAATAGCGGGGTGAAACAATCGGCAGTGTTTTGTAAAAATTGAGGACGGGAAGCAAACAGACAAGATAGAAAAGCAGACCGAATAACAGCTGTGGATACCGCTCCCTTTTCCAGAATCCTAAAGAAAGTAGTCCAGCGATAACCAATCCGGACAGAAATGTGAGGCCGGCTGAACCATTGAAATCAAATTGCCCCAGACTGGTAAACATTCTCACCAGATAGAAGAAAATAATTTCGAGGGCCAGAGAAGCTTTTGATGGGATGTCCGATATAAGAGAGTAATCCTGTGAAATAATCTGTCCACCAATGGCGTACTCCCTGAATATACTGAAAAATATCACTGCAATACTGTAAAATGGCGCGAGGCTTAAAACTTTCATGGTTTTATCATTGGAATGTTTGTCGAAAATAACCAGCAAGGTGATTGCAAGCGGAAGGGTAAGACTGTATTCACGCGACATCAACGCAGAACTATATGCAGCAAGAGAAACAGCATAGAAAAAACAGCGCTCTTTTTTTTCGGTATGCAGGAACCTGACAAACGTGATTATTGAAAAAAGAGAAAACAGTACCGTTAATAAAGCCCCCCTGTTAAATACCGCATAGACCACCTCACGATGATTCGGGTGTACTGCAACGATAAGGGCAGCGAAGAAGGAGGATGTATCAACATTGACATATGTCGTACTGTCACATATGAGGTTGTTCAGTGAAACAAAAGCATACCGGACTGTAACAACTATAACGCCAAAGAGAAGCACACTCGTCAGGTGAAATCCGAATGGATTCTCTCCCCATAGTAGATAGTCAATCGCAAAGCTGATGTCGCGGAACGGAGCGTAATCCACGCCGCTGGCACCCTGATGTACAATAGTCCCGATATCAAAAGATTTAATGTACGTATTACCAATAAAATATATGAGATCATCTCCAACGAAGCCACATGAGAGCGATGGTGAATAGATTAGTATGGCAACTAAAAATAATAAACTGTTGAACAAATATTCCCTGTGTCGAATTTTCATTTTGAATTTCCTGAATTTATATTAAATTAATCTTGGCTTTCTTCTGTAACGTACATACGTGATCTACCTCTTCATCAAACGTTCAAGTTTCTTGCGAACGGACTCATCGGGAAAAACCCTCATGACAAATTCAAACTCTTTGATAGCGGCTCGTGTGTTACCTTCATTGGTATAAAGATTTGCAAGCTTAAGATGTGGCATATGATAAGAAGGGTCTATTCTAATCGCCTCAAGATACTCCTGACGTGCGCGTGTAATGTCTTTCTTGGCCTCGAAAACCTCACCACGCATCGCATACGGCAGTGCACTTTTAGGTTGCAGTTCGGCGGCGGTCGCTAATGAGCGTAGCGCTGCATCATAGTCTTTCTGGAGCATCAGCGCCTCCGCGAGTAGGCGGTGAGTGGTTGGATTATTCGGCTCGATCCGGATCGACTCATTAAATGCGCTGATTGCAGCAGATATTTGATTCTCACTCCCGGCTTTCAGCAACATCATACCTTCGAGCATGCTCTTGTCATCTGAAACATATCGTGACTGCTGCAGTAATGACCAGCCCAACCACCTGTGGGCCCTGGCCTTGTTTGGGCTCTTCTTTACGACGTCACGCCAGAAGGCAGCATCGTCCTGCCAGAGCATGTTCCGGTCAATGGTGGCTGATGACAGCCCCAACAAAATCGACAGCAATATACCTGTTGCAACCTTTGACTGTTCGATTGATTTCCTGGTCCATCGATGGAATATGACCGCCGCCGCCGCAAGAGCGGAGATAAAAAACCCGATGGACGGCAGATAGGCGCGTTGCTCGAATATCAGGTCATTGATGGGTACAATGCTTGATTCCACCGACAGAGTAATGAAAAACCAGAAGATGCCGAACGCAATAATTTTATAGAAAGGGTTTCTTCCGGAGCGCTTCAAAAGAGAGAACCCAATCCCCGCGACCATGAGAAGCAGGGCCAACGGAAGCAGCACCTCAGATTTGAAAAAACTCTGTTGCAGCGGGTAATCATAATCGAGGTTCTGTCTAATCGGCAGAAAGAGGAGTCTGAGATAGGTGGTGATGACGCCAAACTGGGACATCAGATAATCCCCAGACGATATGCCACCAAAGTTAACCAGGTTGATTGCACTGGAGATGCTCTCGGTTTTTTCGGGGGTTACCGGTGACGACAGGTGCATCAGTTTGGCTGGAATGATCATCATAGTCAGAAGGAACGGTATCAGCCTGACGGCCCTTGGCAGAATATCCCCGCGAAAGAACATGAGTTCAACCAGGCAGATAAGTATCGGAAGTGTAAAGGCGATCTCTTTTGACTCCATGGCTAACACGGCAGCAGCCAATGAGAGTAAATAGGTCAGGATCCGTGCCCCCGAAGTAGCTGCACGCCGGAATTCTCCATACAAAACCAGCGCGGCAAGATAGAAGAATGTGGCCAGCGGAACGAAGCGCTGGATGATGTAGGTAACCGCCTGGGTCTGAAGCGGATGGCAGACGAACAACAGTGCCGCAAACAGTGGCAGGTAGCCTGAATTGCTCAGCCCGCAGGCCTTGCTGGTGTTTTCTTCATTTGACATTGCAGGGATTTCCAGCAGCTGTACAAAAAAACGGTAGACGAGCATGGCACAACCGATATGGAGCAGCAGGTTGACTATGTGATAGCCAAACAGGTCTAAACCATGGAGTGCGTAGTTAACGGCAAAGGTGAAGTAGGCTGCGGGGCGCAGAATGAGATTGTTTTTGATATCTTGATCAATGGCGTATTCGAATACCTTGCGAGTGTCCGGAAAACAGTCGAAACTCCTGATTACCGGATTTTTGACCAGACAATCATAGTCATCAAACATAAACGGTACATTTATGGAATTGAAATAAACGACAAATCCGGCGGCAAGTATAAGCAGAATATGCACAAAAGGATCCTGCCAGAGACTTCTGTTGCCCGGCTCCGGCAGTAACGGTTTAACACCCCCGGTCTCTGTACTGACGGCAGCCGTTGCACTGATCTTTTTAGTCCTTTTCATTGCACCCATCCATGTCACCGATACTATTTGGCTGTTTACGGGTCACCACGAATACTGAGCTGCCACAAGGGAGCGAAGTTGCTCTCAGAAGAACATTTTCCAGCTCAACAGTTTTTAACAGCAGGGCGTTTATCAAGCGGTGCGGTGGAGAGGATACGTCCGATGCGACCTTCTTCGGATCAAGATCCCGGCCGGCAGCAAACCGTGACAACAGACGGTAGACCGCGATCACGGGGAACAGGAGGCTGACGCGGTAGGTGGCGAATTTGACCTCGAATCCGGCTTCTTCCAGCCGTCGGCAGAGCATGCCACGCGTGTAGCGTTCCCTGGTGTGGACAGCAATATCGTGCGTGCTGCGAAGAAACTCGTGGGCGACAAGGTTCAGAATCAACATGCCGCCGGGCCTGAGGCCGTTCTGCAGCCGCCGCATGACCGTGCGGTCGTCGATGACATCGACATGATAGAGGACGTCAATGGAGGTGATGACGTCGTATTTTCCCGGTTCGATCTCGACTGAGTTCAGATCTGCCAGGGCCATGGTATCGATTCCGCGCAGCCGGCAGAGACGCAGTGCCTCCTCCGATGCGTCACACCCTTCGATCCGGTGCCCCTGCTGTTGCATAAGTTGAACGAGTCTACCGGTTCCGCAGCCGGCATCGAATATCTCCAGCGGGCGCCCCAGGCGCCGCGATTCGCGCCGGAGGACCGACAGGACCAGGGCGTGCAGCCCCACGTACCACCAGTGGCGGTCTTCGGCTTCGAACATGCGGGTATATTCGATCGGGTTCATGCATTGTCACCATTTAGCTGAAGAAACGCCTGACGGCGGCTATGACCCGGGCGACGTGTTCTTCCGGCAGCCCGGGGTAGATCGGCAGCGAGAGGATCGTGTCTGCCAGACGCTCGGTTACCGGGAGACTGCCGGGAGAGTATCCGAGGAAGCGGTAGCCCCGCATCAGATGAATCGGGTCGGGGTAGTTAATCTTGGATTCTATCCCCTGGTCGGCCAGATAATTCATCAACTCATCCCGTCGTCCGGTCCGGATGGTGTAGAGATAGTATTGATGACCGCAGTGTGGCCTGACAGCAGGAAGACCGACATCTCCCACGCCGGCAAGACCTCTGTCATAAATACCTGCTATTCGCCGGCGCAGTGCGACGGATTCGCCAAGCCGGTCAAGTTTTCTGTCAAGCAGCGCCGCCTGCAATTCGTCCAGTCGAGAATTGTAGCCTTCTTCCTCGGCATGATATCCGGACTGCATTCCGTAAAAACGGAGCCTGCGGAGTCTTTCATGCAGATCCGGCCGACAGGTGGTCACCATGCCTCCGTCCCCGAAGGCACCCAGCACCTTGGTGGGATAAAAGGAAAAAGCTCCCGCATCACCCAGGCTGCCGGCATGAAACCCGTTATAGGTGGCACCGCAGGCCTGGGCACAGTCCTCCACGACCGACAGGCCATAACCATTGGCATATTCCAGCAACGGCAGCATATCAACCGTCTGGCCGAAGAGATGAACCGGCAGGATACAGCGTGTGCGACGGGTCATGGCCTGGTCGAGCAGGGACACGTCCATCAGGCAGGTATCTTCCTCCACATCCACGAATACCGGGTTGGCGCCGGTGGCCCGTACTGCGGCAACGGTCGGAACGGCGGTGTTGGCAACCGTGATGACATCGTCACCGCTTCCGACACCCAGAGCCTTCAATGCCAGAAAGAGGGCATCCGTACCTGATGCGACCCCCACGGCATGCGGTACGCGGCAGAAGCCGGCAAATTTCCGTTCGAAGGCCGTCAGCCGACTGCCCAGAACAAGACGCCCCGAGGCGAACACCTCATCGCAGACACCGAGGTACTCTTCGCGGTGGCTGCTGTAGTCATCAAGATAGTCCCAGTAACGTACCTTCGCATTATCCTGTTTCATGGCCATCCTCCTTTCGCATGCACCCATCAAGAAACATATCGGCCAGTCCGGCCAGTTCTCTAGAGCGCAGGTGTTCATTGGTCCACGTGCCGCTGCGGAGCAATCCGCAGACATGATCGATGGTGCCGAGAAAATGATCGGAGGGCGGCACAACGAACGATCCATCTCTGCCGTCCACCGTCATGGCGACCCTGTTAAACGCATCAGCCGGGGTGGTATAGGCCCGTTCGACCCGTAGAGCCCCCTGCGTACCGGTTATCTCGTAGAACGACCGGTAGGGCTGATCGAATGCGGTCATGAACGTGAAACGCTCCCCATACTCAGTGAGGGATCCGGCCTGCAGCGATCGTAGCAGGCCGTTCCGCATTTCACTGCTTCCGTGGGTGAAGCGGTGCCGTTCGCCAGTCAGAAAATACTGTGCCGCGCTGAGCGGGTAGCGGTTCATGTCATGGAACGCTCCGCCGCCTTGGCACGGATCCAGCCGGAAATCCTCTGCGGCCGGTCCGGGAAAGGCAAACTCGCTGTGCAGGGAGACAAGCTGCCCGATGCGGCCGCTTTCGATGAGCGTCTTCACCAGAGCATGTTGTGGATGCTGCAGGTACATCAGGTTTTCATAGAGGAACCGGCCATGCCGGTCTGCCGCATCCAGCATTCGGTTGACCGAAGCGGTGCACAGACCGAGCGGTTTTTCGCAGATGACATGCTTGCCCTGCTCCAGAGCGCGTATGCTCCATTCTTCGTGGAGGTGATTGGGCAGAGAGATGTAGATCAGATCGATGGCCGGGTTGCGGACAAGTTCTTGATACGTCATCCATTCCACTGGAAGCCCGTTGTTGGGGAATGCGGATCTATCCTGTTGCCGGCTCGCCAATGCCTCCAGACGCGCCCGGCCGCTTTTCAGCAGGGCGGGAATAAACTTTCGCCGGGCGATATCAGAGTATCCGAGGATGCCGACCCGGATCATGCGACATCCTGACACAGCAGACAAAACAGGATGCTCCGCGCACAGGAGTTTACCTGCTCACCCAGGTGTATCAGGAAAATCACCTGCTCCAGTGGCAGCCAATGGTAATCATCAGGCAGCTCAAGTGTTGCACCGTCAGGCAGCTCCAAAATGCGGTGCAGGTGGTATTCCCGGTAAAAACGGGCACCTTCTTCGGTTTGGCGGCTCTCGTGAACAAGACTATAGCGAGTCGGCTCGAGAAACTCCTCGTAGAGAAAAGGTTTTTTCAGCTTCCGGCTGCCTTCATAGTTCCCCTGGGTAAACTGGACCGTCGGGCCGACCTGTACGGTATTCCGGTTGCCGACCTCCGCCTTGGCCTGCATGAGCACTTCAACGCCATGGGTGCCGTTTCTGACCAGAAGCCCGATGATCCCGGCGGCCGGATTTTCGATGATCGGCTGGCTCCATTTACGCACTTCCCGCGCCCTTGACGAAACCTTCAATCCTACGATCCTGAAAAAGCGTTTTTCCCGGTGCGAGAAAAAGCCCTTATGATCGATGCCCCATTCCTGAAGCTCGTTCAGACCGATCCGCCGTGCCAGCATATGGTTGACGGCCCTGCGGTCGTCGAGCCATTGAAGCGTGGCCCGCATCCCGTCAGCCTGTTCGTGAATCCGTGATTGGTGCTGGTTCCCCTCTGCCGCAGCAGTAGCGCTGTTGCACCCCCGCTGTGCTGCGAAGACCAGGCTTGACAGAATGCTGCGGGTGCAGGCGTTCACCAGGTTGTCCCGGGTCATCAGACGGACGATTTGGCGCATGGTCAACCAGATGAAACCATCCGGAAGTGTCTGCGGAAAATCGTTCCCGGCAACCACGACCATATTCCGGTTGGATTTATACAGAAACCTTCCGCCATCTTCCGTCTGAAGACGTGCGAACAGGGTCCTTGACCGGTCGGGGCCGGTAAACAGCTCCAGAAACTGCGGGCTTGTGCCGCCGTGAGCACCGGTATAATTGCTGTACGTCGCCTGAACAGTCGGTGACAGCTGGATCTCACCGATATTGCCCGGTTCTTCCTTGGCCTGCAGACAGAAATGCAGGATACCGTCAATCTGCCTGGCCACTATGCCGAGAATGCCGATCTCCGGTTGCTCAATTATCGGCTGGTCCCATTCCAGTTCTTCACGGTCGATCCGGTGCCGGACCTGGACGCCGATGACGCTGAAGAAGCGGCCGCTCTCGTGGCAGATATTACCGTTTGTACTATCACGCCTCCAGCCGTCCACGGCATCCAGCGGGACAAGCATCGTGTCAAGAGAAGCTTTCCGGTGGGCCTGCCGGATCCAGTCATCCACAGACAGATCATCATGCAGCGCAGACTGACTGTTGTAAGAGCAGATGACGGCGGATATATCGGCAGGGCTGACGGCCAGGGAAGTCGCATATTCACCTGATTCATGATTATTGCCCATTGCTGCAGTCTCCTGGTGTGCATCCCGCCGGAACGGTTGCAAGCTTTTCCCTGATAATGAACTGCGGCTCCTGATTGAGCTTGAGATAGATACGTCCCACGTATTCCCCGAGAATTCCGACGGCAAACAACTGTATTCCCCTGAAGAACATTGTTACGGACGTCAACTCCTCAAGATCGGTGGGATCTGTTATTACAGGACTGAGAGAACCCAGCATCATGGTGACCACGGAGTATGTCCCGAGCAGCGTCAGGATTATTCCGGATATGGTTACAAGCCGAAGCGGGATCAGCGAATAACTAACAATCATGTTTCCCCACAGTGCGGTCAGTTTTTTCAAGGTGTAGCCGGACCGGCCATCCCGGCGCTGGTTGTGACATACTTCCACCTTCCCGATATTGCGTGTTATCCCCAGTATAATGGCGTCCAGATAGGGGCTGGGGGTTGTGTAGGTGATGATCTTGTCTACGAGAAAACGGTTCATGGCCTTGAAGCTGGACAGGTAGAGATTGGCAGGCTTGTTGAGGACAACCCGCGCCATACTGCCGTTCAGGTAGCTGGCTAAATTGCGGAAGATGCTGTCGTTCTTTTCCGGATAGGAGCAGTAGACCACGTCAAAACCCTTCCGGATTTCCGTCACCAGAGTGATCACTTCATTGGGAGGGTTCTGGAAGTCGTCGTCCATGACAACGACATAGTCGCCATGCGCCTGATTAAGGCCGGCCATGACGGCGTTATGTTCACCGAAGTTACGCGAGAGACGGACATATACAACCATTCCGGGGTGTTCGGCATGCAGTTGTTTGCAGACGGCATCCGTATTGTCATGGCTGCAGTCGTTGATCAGAATGATCTCGAGCCTGAAGCTGTCCGAAAGCAGCGCTATAAGCTCGTTGCAAAGAGCGGCAATAGTTTTTTCCGCATTGAAGACCGGTATGACTATCGAAAGAGACGTCATGGACTCTCCTCATACGCATATATGGGGCACGAAAATCCAGGCCGGAGTATCAACGTTCAAAAATGATGAACGCCAATCAACACCGGTTCTGATTCAGAGCCATCGTTACTGTTTGAATTGGAGATACCTGGGATTCAGCTGTCAACAGGCGGGTGGTGAACGTCCTTTGGGGAGAAACACGTCGGGGGATACTACGGGTGAAGTCTGCAGTGTTATGTAACGCACCGGCACATAAGGGCGGTGGATTTCGGGTGTAGATTGTGAGCCGCAGAACGCATCAAACGAGGGGGCGAACGTGGCCTTCTGGAACAGGGTACTGCTGGACATTGATTTCGCAAACAGGTTAAGAACCGCGCGTGGTCTCGGTTTTGGTTTGCTGGTCTTGTCAAGGAAAGAAAGACGCATACCCAGGAACATCAGGAAGAAAACGACGCAGGAAACGACTGCTATGCGGAAGGGTGCTGATTTCATGAACGTTATATACACCGCTCTCTGGTGCTGGTTATGATTTGACGTTTCGCTACGTTGACATAAAAATCATGGCTCTGTAAAGAAATTTCATGTCGACATGTGTGCCGCAATTCCCGGGGCCGGCCTCCCTGCTGCTGCATGAAGAGGGTGACAAAACAATTTGTCCTTTCACCATGCCGCGACTCCTGTCACGCCAGGGTCTTGTGGAAGCGCCTCACCGCCAGGGCAAGCAGCGCAACACCCAGGCCGCCCAAGGCCGCAAGTTGGGGCCAGAGTATGTCTATCCCCACATCCTTGAGGAAGAGGCCCCTGATGATCACCATATAGTAGCGCAGCGGATTGAGCAGCGTCAGCCACTGCGCCGGCTCGGGCATGTTCTCGATGGGAAAGGCAAAGCCGGAGAGCAGCATGGCCGGGAAGATGATGAAGAAGGCGGTCATCATGGCCTGCTGCTGGGTCTGGCTGATCGTGGAGATCAGCAGTCCGAGCCCCAGGGAGCTCATCAGGAACAGCGTCGTCGCCAGAAGCAGCAGCCACAGGCTGCCGCGCACCGGCGCATCGAAGACCAGCGCACCCACCATGCTGATCAGGGCCACATCGATATAGCCGATCAGCACAAAGGGAAGCGTCTTGCCCAGGATGAACTCCCCCTTGCGGATGGGCGTGACGATAACCTGCTCGATGGTGCCGATCTCCTTTTCCCTGACGATGGCCAGCGATGAGAGCAGCATGGTGATGACAAAGAGGATGTTGGTGATAACCGCCGGGACATAAAAGGGAGGGCTTTCCAGGTTGTCGTTGAACCAGGCCCGGCTGACCAGTTCGACCCGGCCGATGCGGGGGGGAGACCCCAGGTGCCGTGCCGCGTACTCAGACTGCAGACGCGTATTGTAGGCGATCGCCAGGCGGCCGAGATAGCCGCTGATCACCCCGGCGGTATTCGAGTCGCTGCCGTCCAGCAGCACCTGCACGGGCGCAGCCAAGCCTCCGCGCAGTTCCGCAGCGAAACCATGCCCGATCACCAGCACCACCCGCACCTTCCCTCGGTCAAGCAGGGCAGCGGCCTCGTCGTAACGCTCGATACGCGCCACCGGTTTGAAGTAGCCGGAGGAGCTCATCACCGCCACCAGGTCACGGCTTTCGGCGCTGTTGTCCCGGTCCATGATCGCGGTGGGGATGTTTTTCACATCCATATTGACGGCATAGCCGAAGATAACCGTCTGCAGGGCCGGGATGACGAAGAGCACGATTCTCATGCGCGGGTCGCGAAAGACCTGGATGAACTCCTTGATCAGCATGGCACGGAGACGTTCGAACATGGCTAAGCCCTTTTTGCCACAGAGGACACAGAGGTCACAGAGAAAATCTTTTTATACCGTCTACGAGACGGGATTCGCCGAAATTCAATAATAACGCCCGGCTAAGGCCGGTACTTTTCAGATAGGAAAGGACCTGAGCGGAAAACACATCTTCCAGCCGCCTAACCGATTTAATTTCTACGATTACTTCACCATGTACCAGTAGATCAATACGTTGCCCTTTGATTCTGACATCTTTATACATAACAGAAATTTCCTTCTGTCTTTCATGAGGAATTCCCCGTAGGCCAAGCTCATGACAGAGTGCTTCCTCGTAAATTGACTCAAGCAGCCCCGGCCCCAGGATTCTGTGTACCTCGATGGCCGCTGCAATTATCTGTTCCGTCAGCTTGTCACTCATAGGATTTCCTCTGTGTACGCTATATAACCTTTGGTAACGTATTTTTTTTTACATCCTAAAAACTTAAAGCTATTGCCACAGAGGGCACAGAGAACGCAGAGAGAGTCAAAACCAGAAATATTTTTGGGGTAAAACCAGACATTACTTCGGGGTTTAATTCAAACATTTTTTAGGTTTCCTCTGTGTTCTCTGTGCCCTCTGTGGCTAAAGAATTTTTTTTCTGAACTTCTTTACCGCCACCACCAGCACGGCCGTCCCGAAGACCCCCAGAAAGAGCACCTCCGGCCAGAGGACCGCCATACCCACGTCCTTGAGATAGATCCCCCGCAGGATGAGCACGAAATAGCGTGCGCTGATCAGGCGGGTCACAGCCTGGATCGGCAGCGGCATGTTCTCGATGGGAAAGATGAAGCCTGACAGCAGGAAGGCCGGCAGCACGGTGGTGACGATGGCCAGCTGGCTGGCCAGCAGCTGGCTCTTGGTGATGATGCTGAGCAGGATGCCGAAGGAGAGCGCACCGAACAGGAACAGCACCGCCAGCGCAGCCAAGAGGCCGAGGCTGCCCCGTAGCGGCACATTGAAGACGAACTCGCCGACGCAGACACAGAGGATCAGATCCAGCACACCGATACAGAAATAGGGCGCCAGCTTGCCGAAGATCAGCTCCGGGCCGGAGACAGGCGTGGCGATGAGCTGCTCCATGGTGCCGGTCTCCCACTCGCGGGCCATGCAGAGCGACGTCAGGATAGCGGCCATGATCATCATCACGACGGCGATCAGCCCCGGAAAGATGAAGTTGCGCGAGACCATGTCGGTATTGAACCAGACCCGCTGCTTAAGCTCCAGTGAAGGGACCCGCGGCTGCAGACCCTGCCGCTGCATCTGCTGCAGCGCTATGTCGCGGGAATAGGCGGCAGCCGTTGCCTCGGCATAACCCAGGGCGATGGTGGCTGTCGTCGGGTCGCTGCCGTCCAGGATCGTCTGGACCGGGGCGCGCTCCCCCTGCGACAGCAGGCTGTCGAAATCAGGCGGAATCACCAGGGCGATCAGCGCCTCACGCCGGTCGACGGCCTCCTCGATGGCACGGTAGCCGGAGACCTGCTGGCGGAGATCGAAATAGCGCGACCCGGAGAAGCGGCTGATGAACTCGCGGCTGCGGGCCGTTTCGGCCTGATCCCAGACCGCCAGCGGCACCCGGTCCACATCCAGGGTCAGGGCGTAGCCGAACAGGAACAGGAGCAGCATGGGCATGCCGATGCCCATCATCAGGCTGCGCGGATCGCGCAGGACATGCAGGAACTCCTTTTTGGCAACGGCTTTCAGTCGGCGGAGATTCATAAAACCTTTTCTGCCACAGAGGCCACAGAGAACACAGAGAAAATCAATAATCCATACCTACAAGGATGGACTGGATAAACCTTGTGCCGGACATGCTGAAACCAAACAAATCTTGTTTCACGTACCAAAAGTAGACGCTTCTAAGCGGCAACGCGGCGACGCAGCGTTATACCAAAAAAATGATTATCTTAATCGCCTTCCGTTGCGTCGTCGCGTGAGACCGGTTTCTTGTTAATCGCTTTTTTGATCCCGCTCCTCGATCAACCCGATGAAAACATCCTCAAGTGACGGCAGCACACCATCCCGGGCCCGTTCCTGTTTCAGCTCCTGCGGCGTTCCCACCGCCACCAGTTCACCACGGTAGATCAGGGCCAGACGGTCGCAGTACTCGGCCTCGTCCATGTAGTGGGTGGTGACAAAGACCGTAACACCGTTGCCGGCCATGGTACGGATCAACTCCCAGAACGTACGTCGCGAGAGCGGATCGACGCCGGAGGTCGGCTCGTCCAGGAAGACAATGGCCGGTTCGTGCAGGATGGCACATCCCAGGGCCAGGCGCTGCCGCCATCCGCCGGAGAGCTCGCCGGCCTTGGAATGCCGGCGCCCGGTCAGACCGGCCATCCGGATCACCCATTCGGTCCGTTCCTTCAAACGTTGCGGCGGGATGCGGTAGATGCCGCCGTAGAAGGCGATGTTCTCGTCAACGGTCAGATCCTCGTAGAGTGAGAACCTCTGGCTCATGTAGCCGATGTTCTCCTTGATGCGCTCCGGCTGGCCGGCAATATCGAACCCGGCTACGCTGCCGCTGCCCGATGTTGGGGCCAGGATGCCGCACAGCATGCGGATGGTGGTGGACTTGCCGGCGCCGTTGGGTCCCAGGAAACCGAAGATCTGTCCCCGGGGAACGGAAAGGGACACACTGTCCACGGCGGTGAAGGAGTCGAAGCGTTTGGTAAGACGGTCGAGTACGACGGCTGGCTCCCTCCCCTCCCTCGACGGGAGGGGGCCGGGGGGTGGGTGAAGCTGCAATGTACTGCCATGGTGGCAGCTGCCCCCCCTCCCTGAACCTCCCCCGCCAGGGGGGAGGGAACTATTCGAAGGGCCGATCCTGCTGATCACGAGCTCCTCCAGCGATACGGTTCCGTTACCGGTCAATGCTGACGGGGTGTCGCAGGCGATCATGCGACCGTCGTGGATCAGCCCGACCCGGTCGCAACGCCCGGCCTCATCCAGGTAGGCGGTGGCCACCACAATCGTGACCCCCTCGGTGTGCAGTTCGCGCAGGATGTGCCAGAAATCGCGGCGAGAGACCGGATCGACGCCGTTGGTCGGCTCGTCCAGCAGCAGCAGCTTCGGTTTGTGGATCAGGGCACAGCAGAGTCCCAGCTTCTGCTTCATACCACCGGAGAGGCGGCCGGCCAGGCGGTCGTTGAATGGGGCCAGGCCGCTGAAGTCCAGCAGGCGAGCGGTGCGCTCACGGCGTTCCACACCGGAAACCCCGAAGATATCGGCGTAAAAGGAGATGTTCTCCGCGACAGACAGGTCCGGATACAGGCCGAAGCGCTGGCTCATGTAGCCGATCTGCCCCTTGACCCGTTCCGCACCGGTCGGGAACAGATGACCAAGGACTTCCAGCTCCCCTTCCTGCGGGTCGAGGATGCCGGCCAGCATGCGCAGGGTCGTCGTCTTGCCGGCCCCGTCCGAACCGACCAGCCCGAACAACTCCCCCGCGGGAATCTCCAGGTCAAGCCGGTCAACGGCAGTCATGTCGCCGAAACGGCGGGTGAGGTTGTGGGTAGTGATGGTATTCATAAAATTGAAATGTCCCGGCGGCGTCAGAATTCAGATGATGCCAAGGCAGCGAGGCGAAAGCGACGGAGGCATGGCAGCGCCATGTTGAGGAGCTTTCAACGAGCTAACGCCGGCAGGGCTGAATTATGGCGTCGTTACAATTGTCGCATCCACCGGCATGCCCGGCTTCAACTCTCCCTTCGGATTGGGGAGCGTGATCTTGATCCGGTAGACCAGCTTGACCCGTTCTTTCTCGGTCTGAACGTTCTTGGGGGTAAACTCGGCCTCGGATGATATGAAGCTCACCCGTCCCTCGAGGTTCCGTCCCGGCCAGGCATCTGCCGTGACACGTGCCGACTGCCCGATAGCGACCCGGCCCAGTTCACTTTCGGGTATATACCCGCGCAGCCAGACCTCATCCATCCGGGCGATGGTAACCACCGGTGTTCCGGCCGCCAGCATCTCCCCCGGCTCGGCATGTTTGGCCAGAACCAGGCCCGCCATGGGCGCCGTCAGGGTCGCCTGTCCAAGGCGGGTTTCAGCTAGAGACACGCCGGCGGCGGAGGCATCCACCCGGGCCCGGGCCTGGCGGACGGCATCCGGGCGGGGGCCGGCCTTCAGAAGCTTCAGGCGCTGTTCGGACTCGCGCAGGGCCGCGGCCGATGCGTCACGGCCGGCGCGGGCGGCATCCAGCTCCTGCCGCGGGATGACACCCAGGGTGAAGAGGTTTTCGGCACGTTCCGCATCGCGGGACAGTTTGTCCGCATCAGCCTTCATGCGATTCAGGGCGGCCTCGCCCTGGGCGATCTCCTCCCGCCTGCTGCCGGCCTCAAGGTCGGCCAGGGCTGCCCGGACCGCCTGCTCGTCGGCAGTCCGGACGCTGCGTTCCTGTTTCAGTTCATCATCCTCCAGTACAGCCACGACCTGACCGGCCGTCACCTGCATCCCCTCGTCGACCAGGCGCCGGGAGAGCCGCCCGCCGACCTTGAAGGAGAGTTCCACCGAGGTGACCTCAATCGTACCGGAGAGCTTGATCTCCCCTTTTACGGCACTGCTTCGACGGCTTATGATCAGGGCCGCCACGGCAGCCATGGCGATGATCGCAATAACAATGAATATTTTTTTCGGCACGGCGCTCCTCCGGGATGATCTTCAGTACAGATTCCGTTTAGAGTCTACCACAGGGCTGGATGGTTTCTTGAGAAAATTGCGGGGAGGGTGAAGGTCAGGCGCGAGGGGAACCGGAGGCCCCCCTCGCGCCGGGGAACTAGTCCCGCGGCACGGCCAGCATCCGGTCCAGGGCCGATTTCGCCCGGATCCTGATATCCTCCGGCACGCTGATCACCGGCGACAGGGTCTGCAGCGAGATCAGCACGTCCTCCAGCGAGGTCAGTTTCATGTTGGGACAGAACAGGGCCGGCGAAGCCAGGATGAACTCCTTGCCGGGATTCTCGACCCGCAGTTTGTAGAGGATGCCGGCCTCGGTTCCGATGATGAACTTTGTGGCCGGGCTGGTGCGGCAGTAATCGTACATGCCGGAGGTGGAGCAGGCATGGTCGGCCAGGGCCGTTACCTCCGGAGCGCTTTCGGGATGGCAGATGAAGAGCGCATCCGGGTGCTCGGCCTTCTTCTGCCGTACCGCCTCCACAGTCATGCGCTCGTGGGTCGGGCAGAACCCCTCCCAGAAGATGAACTCCTTCTCCGGGACAAACTGTGCGACCCAGCGCCCCAGGTTGCGGTCCGGCACAAAGATCAGTCGTTCCTCCTTCAGTGACCTGACCACCTTGATGGCATTGGCCGAGGTGCAGCAGATATCGGAACAGGCCTTGACGTTCGCCGACGAGTTGACGTAGGTCACCACCGGTACACCGGGGTATCTGGCCTTGAGTGCCTCCAATTCCTCCGCCGTGACCATGTCGGCCATGGGGCAGCCGGCATCCGGCCGGGGCAGCAGCACTTTTTTCTGTGGGGAGAGGATGGCAGCCGATTCGGCCATGAAATGCACACCGCAAAAGACGATCACATCGGCCGAGGTCTTGGCGGCCTCGATGGAGAGCCCCAGGGAATCCCCGGTGATATCGGCGATCTCCTGAACCTCGTCGCGCATATAGTTGTGGGCCAGAAGCACGGCATTGTGCTCTTTGAGGAGGTTCCTGATCTCTTGTTTGACAGCTTCGCTCATGTGCGTGCTCCTTGTACCGGGAGAATCAGCTTCAAAATACCATACCGGGCAGGAGCTTGTCGAGAGGTGTCGTGCTCAGGCAAGTTCACGGTACAGCGCCAGAAGGCGGCCGGCCTCGAGCGCGGGCGAGTGATGCGCCAGGACGTAATCCCGGGCGCGGCGGCCGCATTCGTCACGCCGGGCAGCATCCCCGGCAAGCAGTGCAACCTGCTCACGGAAACCGGACTCGCTGCTGTAGAGCCAGCCGGTCTGCCCGTGGCTGACCAGAGAACGGTTGCCGGGGATGTCCACCGCCAGCACCGGCCGCCCCAGCGCCATGGCCTCCATCAGGCTGTTGGGCATGGACTCGGAACGGGAGCAGTTCAGCACCAGACCGGCACGACGGTACAGGCTGCCCATCAGTTCATGGGGCACTTCCCCGAGCCAGGTGGCAAAAGGCGCCGTGCAGAGCATGTTGCGGATGATGGCGGCATAATCCTGATCGATGATCCCGCCTGCTATGATCAGGCGCAGAGCCGGAATCCGCTGCATCAGCGGCGCAAGCGCCTGCAGGGGAAAGTCGATCCGTTTGACCGGTCTGAGTGCGGCAGGAAGCAGCAGCACGAAGGCATCATCCGCCAGACCAAAGCTCTCGCCAGCCACAGCCGGAAGCGGCTCAACCCCCCTGAGGCACCACGGCAAGCCGGCCGCCGGGACGCGGGACGTACTCCGCCAGCAGGGCTGCATCCCCCTTCGTCGAAACAGACAACACCCTGTGCTGAGCGCAGAACCGTGAGCGTCTCGGGATGCTCGCGCAGCAGCGGGTCATGAATGTCACTGCCGGTAACGGTGATCACGAACGGCAGATTACGACGCTCTGCCAGATAACGGGTGATGGTCCCGCAGTGCCGGGCATGAAAACCATGGATCAGGTCAGGGCGGAAATCAGCCAGGCTCCGCTCCATCTCGCCAACGGAAAGGGAGTCGGCGGCCAGGATGATAGTTGCCGCACCCGCCAGTCCGAGAGACCGGGCGATGCGAATGACGGTCGTGATGTTGCCCCGGACAGGGGCCGCGGGAATAGGGTGCGATGAGTGCAATGCGCATGGCAGCCATTATTGAAGGAAAAGAGGGCGGTTGGCAAGTATCATCACCGCAGGTCGGCTGAGTGGCAAATCACCCGCCAAGGGCTTCATCGCCGCTGCGACTCCGCTTGTAACGTGATATGTTCAGGGTAGAGCCAGGAAGGACAACAGGGCCATTATTCTGAGTTAACGACAGGTCTCTCGTTTAATTTTCCCGGAATTGGTGTAGACTTGAATGACTGTTCAGCAATCCAGGACTCCGGCACCATGGACCCTTTCTTTGGATCACAGGAGATAACCTATGAGGATTCAGCGATTAATCTGGCTTCTGAGACGCATTCTGACCTATGCCCTGCTGTTCCTGCTTCTGGCCGTCGTCATCTATACACTTTCGCACGAAAAGATGCTGGCAGGTCTGATCTTCGGGATCCTGTTTATCCTCACCCTCTACAAAGGAGTGATCTGCCTCAAAATCCCGGCAGATTCGGTTGTCGTGCGCGACGGCAGGGTGGTCTTTTTCATCCCCGAAACGACCGTTCGCAACCGGTTCGACTTTGTATCGCGCAGTCAGACCATTGTCGAACTGCCGCATTACGGCTTGCTGGACCGGCCATACAAGCTGGAGATATTTTCACCGGACAATGAGGGGGGGCTGTATTCCTGCCGCCTGGTGCTGCAGCTCGATTATCTCAGGGAGGAACATGCCTGGCAGAAGGCCTATGACAGCTTTGTCCTGCACCAGGAGAGGCTGTCAGTGGAAGTCAGGAGATTGCTGCTGCAGAGCTCCATCCACCTGGTCTGCCCACCGGTTCCCCTGCAGGATGACGAAACCCTCAGTGAGTATCTGAAACCGCTGGTTGCGGTACTCAATCGGGGACTGGAGGGTATCGGTCTGCACATTGAAGAAGCGAAATGCACCTTCAGTGCCGGTTCGACGCTTGTCCGTTATCTAGCAGCCGAGCAGGAACTCCTGGAAAAAGGTGTCACGGGTGGAGTTTCCGCGGAAAAGTAATCCGGGGGCGATGCACCATGTTATCCCCTGCTTATTTTTTATGGC
Source organism: Geobacteraceae bacterium (assembly GCA_016720395.1). Classification (GTDB taxonomy): domain Bacteria; phylum Desulfobacterota; class Desulfuromonadia; order Geobacterales; family Pseudopelobacteraceae; genus CAIPTY01. The sequence continues at coordinate 269,382 of JADKKR010000004.1, forward strand.
AACCGGAACATGAGACAGGACCTTCACCGAATAATTCATGGCAGTCCTTGCAGTATTCATGGGCCCAGGCCTTGCCGAAACCTTTAATCTTGCCCGGCTGCTCGGTAGTAACTTTTTTTCCCGTCCTCTGAAACGGAAATATTGTCATGACACACGAAACATTTGCCCACCCTTTCACCCTGATGGCTCTTATGATTGAATGTCATGCCGTTTTTTAAGGTGACGATATCAGCTGCAGAGGCTGCAGACGGAACCATGACAAGCATCACGACCAGTTTTTTCATGTAACCCCCGCTGATTATCAGGCTGTATTCTTCCGGGCTGTCTTGTTCTGATACATGTTGATGTCCGCCACCTTCAGGGCACTCAACAGTTTATCACTGGTTTCAGCGACTTCTGATCCCATGGAGAACCTGACTTCATAACCGTCATCGATCCTGTTGGCATCACCAAGGCATCTCTCGATTCTCTCTTCCGCGATCTTCAGTCCTTCAGCATCGGTATCCGGCAGCAGGATGGTAAACTCGTCACCGCCTGTCCGCGCCACCAGGTCGTCAGCCCTGACAGACGCCCTGAATACATCGGCGGCTTTACAGATCATCGAATCACCGGCAGCATGCCCACGAGTATCATTGGTCTCTTTAAGGCCGTCCAGGTCAACAATGATGACGCTTACGGGATAACGCCGGCTGGATTTCAGCCTTTCCAGTTCGGCTTCAAAGAACGTCCGGTTATAGAGTCCGGTCAGGACATCGGTTGAGGCGAGAGACTCCAAGAGGTCGTAGGCCCGCTTCAGTTCATCTGACTCACGCACTATGATTACTAATGAAAACGAAGACAGCAGCAGTACCGTTATGAAAAAAACCGTGATCGATGATACCACTTGATGGGTGTAGCGTGTCTTCAGCTCGGATGCGTTTGAAGACAGGGAAAATGCGCCGATTACGGTGCCCTTGACATTCTTTATCGGCACATACACGGTAACAACGTCTATTTTTTCTCGTTTCTCTCCCAGCAGATCCACAATATTCTGGTTGGTCTTGTAGATTGACAGCAGCCGGTCTGATTTGAAAAACTCCTTCAATCCCTCGTCCGCACTGACGGTATGTATGATGCCTTTATTGTTGCTGTAGAGCACCGTGCGGTCGGCAGATATAATTGCCACATTCAAAATATCCAGAGAGTCATAGGTATCCCGCAGCTTGGCGTCAAGGTAACCAAAGGCATGCTCCGGCACGCTCAAATGGTCATTGATGTAGATCGCTTCGGTTTCCGTATAACAGATGGCATCAGCGATCTTCTGGGAATTGTTCTCAATGTAAATCATAAAATCATTGTAGGATTGTTTGCGTATGACAAAAATGGCGATACACAGCATCAGCACCAGGCAGGTGAAGGCCAGGGCAAGATAGGCGTACTTGAACCTGTCGGGAGATGACTTCGGGACCAGTTCCTTTAATTTATCCAGGTGAGTCATACGTTCCTCCTGCCACTTTCAGAAGCTTAACTTGCTATGGGCCAGATTCACTGAAAACATGCCAAATAAAAAGCCCCTCTCATTTTGTAAGAAGGGCTTGAACATGTTATTAGCCCTCTTTTGGCAACCCGACTATCCATTTTCAGGACTCGTGGCTTTGCGTCCCTACGTCACCATAGGTTTGCTATTTACTGAGAGGTAAACTATTAAATTTTCGTTAGCATATAGAATATTTCTATCGTGTCAACATTATTTATTACCCATGTATCTTTTATGTTGCGGCATTCCAGCTCAATTCTGTTCGCCTACCTGCTGCCGGTTTGCACGGCATTATGGACGTGGCGGTGTGTTAGCCGGCGTAGCTGCCCGGCTCGACCTCTCGGGCCTGTCCCTTGGCCTTGAGCATGGCCAGGTCCCAGCCCCTGGTGCCGCGCACGGCGCTGCCCCGTTTGGTCTCCCAACGGGTGAGGAAACCGGCGGGTGTGGCGGGTGCTTCGGGCATGGTCTCTCCTGGGGACGGGAAAACCGTCATCAGGCGGGGAGCCTACACTTTTTCCGGGGGGGGGTGTCGAGTGGCAGGGCTCGCCTGGGTACGAAACACCGTCAGGTTCGTTATCCGGCCCTCCGGTGCACATCTGCAACTCATCGAAAAAGATGAACGTAAGCATGCACTGTTCCCATGATACGCAAATGGGTATATGGTATCTCTTGAATTCGTCTTGAATGACAGAGAAAATTTTTGCAATCGGTTTGTATAGCCAACAAAACTGGAGGTAGTACGATGATTCCCGAAAAACTGCTGGAAATACTGAAACAGGACGGTGTTGTTGCTATTGCAACAGTGGGACAGGAAGGACCACACATGGTTAATACCTGGAACAGCTACATCAAAATATCTGCTGATGGCCGCTTATTTATTCCAGCGGGCTATATGCATCGCACAGAAGCAAATATTGCGTATAACAGCAACGTGCTGATTACCCTGGGTAGCAGCAAAGTAACAGGTAACCATGGCCCCGGTGCTGGCTTTTGATAAAGGGAACAGCAACATTTATAAATTCAGGGCCGGATTTTGACGTTATGAAAGCGAAGTTTGATTGGCTACGGGCCACGCTGGCCGTCACCATTGAGTCTGCTACTCAAACATGGTAGCCAGCTGCATCCGGTGTCAAGTGTTTCCCTCCCACCCCGTGATAACCTAAAGCTCAAGAGCACGATCAAGCATTTCAGATACACCTGCCGTAGCTTTCTTCAGATCAGTTATAACCTCCTTTCTATGTAGTAAAAACAAACAAGCCCCTTGATCGGGATGGACAGGGGCTTGTTTGGAAGCACATGTTGTTATGTCTCCAGCGGTGTTGGTTTATCGGAAAACCGTCTCAGTAGGAATAGGAAAGCTGTGCCGTCACCTGATTCCGCTTGTAATCGTACAGACTCAGGTTGGAGTCATTGCGGGTATAGTTATAGCCGACCGCCGCAGAGAGTCCCGTGGTGCCGAACTCCTTCGAGATATTAACAACTGCCGTGTATTGGGTGTCCTCCCGGGGGGACGGGAAAGCGGCTTCCCGTGCATCGTAGCCGGTCAGGGAGAATCCTGATGAGATGAAGAGGGCACAGCCGGCAGGAAGCCCGGAGTAGAGGCCTGCGTGTACGCCGTCCGACTGGTTGTCCAGATAGTCATGTTTTGTCTTCTCGTCGGTATGACGCCAGGATGCCTGCACATAGCCGCTTTTCCAGAGATCGTATCGTGTGCCGACGCTGGTTGACCAACTGTGGCCGTTACGCATGCCGCTGTTTACATAATACTCTTTGAGCTGGCCGGTCCAAGAGGCCTGTACCGACAGCTTCGGGGTCAGAGGCACCATGATCTGCGGACCAATGCCGACAGCCTGACTGTACCGTTTCTGGTTCACCCAAGCGTGTTCGAAGACAACCGGCAGCGAGACGATAAACGAATCATTCCTGAACGTGGGACCGCTGCTGATCGAGAGCACGTCGGAATTATAGGCGCTCAACGTCGCATATTCGGTACGGTTGTACTGGATGTCTGACTGCAGGAGCAGATTGCGCAGAAGCGGCAGCTGATGCCCGATACCGAGGCTGACAGTGTAGCCGTGGTCGTCGGCCATTGTCGCGGCATCAGAGAGCTGGAACGGCAGGCCGAACATAAGTATCGTGTTCCCTGCTGGTCCGGCGTTTACATTGCTGTCATACATATATCCGGCGCTGAGTCTCAGATTCCACGGCCTCCGTGATTCAAGCGAGCTGATGTATCTGAGAATATTCTCTCCAACAGCCGGTGGAGGGGATTCGGACAAAACGCTGCGGAACTGGTCTTTTGCCTTCTGTGTCTCTCCCATGGCCGTATAGGCCCGTCCAAGTTCCAGCCTGACGCGGGGAAGCTTTGGATCCTTCGCGAGAATATCCTCATACAGTTTTGCAGCCTCGCCGGGACGGTTCAGCTTCATGGCGGCCTGTCCCAGCATAAAAGCTGTCTCCGTGTCACCCCCGGCGCTCTCGTGCATCTGTTTCAGCAGGTCGTATGCCTCCTGGGAACGCCCCTGGTCAAGCAGTTTCACCGCCCGGGCCTTTCCATCGGGCTGTTCAGGTCCGGCGGCATACAACGGGAGACCTGATGCCAGGCTGAGCAGGCAGGCTAAGATGCATATGAGTATGTTGATCGGCATGGAGATAATCCTTTTCAATTCGGCTGCGGCTGTGTGGCGACAAAGATGCCGGTGGCCTGATTATTATTGTCCTGCATGTTCCATTTACCTCCGACCTGCTCCGCCGCAGGCCCAAAGAAGTTTCCGCTGACCGTACCGCTCATGCCGTTGTTGGAGCTGAGCGTGCCACTGATAGCATTGACCCCGGCACCCCACGCGGCATTCAGGTTCGCGTTTGTCCAGGGATTGCCATTGTTCCTGACCATATCAAAGCTTCCGCTGAGGCTGCGTGTCGAGAAGTCGGCGAAGAGATTGGTGGTGCCGGAGATCCTGGATACTGCGCCCGCCTCGTTGAGACTGCCCAGCACCTGGCCGTTGTAGCTTGCCCCGCCCTGAACCGGAATATTGATGCCGGGGGTCAGGCTGCCGCTGATCCAGTGGGTTTCCGTGAAATTGACCAGATCCGGTATGGTGGTCTGGCTGCTCCATTCTCCCCAGGATAAGTGGCTGTAACTGCCCAGCAGGGTGGACGTCCCGGGCACAGGAGGCGAGCCGGGAGGCCTGAAGTCGTTGATATGTACAAGACATAAATTCACCGAGTAGTAATCGATTCTGTACTTCCACCGGCCGGGCCCGTCGTATCCGGCATCAAATATGAGCGTCAACCCCGTGTTGCTGTCGTATGTGACATCGTTCAAGTGATTCCAGAGCCACTCCGGCGTAGTTTTATCGTCAAACATACCATACCCGGCCAGCCTTCTTTCCCACACCAAGCGGACCTTTTCAAAATCAAGTCCAATGCTGTGGAATATGTTGGCTATCCGCTCGTAAAGCTCTAGTAGTTCCTCTTGTTCCGCGGTACGAAATCTTTGCCCGGAAGAGCCTTTCATTTCTGACTCGTACAATCTTTGGGCGTTTTTGTACAACTGCATAATTTTTGCAAGATCTCTCAACGTGGTGGGCGAATAATCGGTGTCGGCAAGATCTGCCTTCCCGGCTCGCGCCCGATCCGCTTCAAGCTGTGATTTAAAGTTGAGTATCATATCGCCAAGTTGTCCTTCAGAGTCTTGCATTTCTGTAAGGATCGAAGCGTCAATGGTTTTTACATTCAGACCTTTCAAAAGAGTTGTAAACTGACTCTGCTGGGCTTGCAGGTTTTTTACCAGTGCGATCAGTTCAGCATCTGTCGGGTTCTTTTCCAGAAGTGCGGTGACTCTTACCATGGCTTCAGACAGAGCTTGTACATTTCCGTTCACGACGTCCTGTGATGAGGCAAACCAGTCCTGACTCAGACCGGTACCGGCTGAAACCTCTCTTAGTATGTTATCCAGGCTTTCTTTGCTGCTCTTCAGCTCAGCTTTGAGCACCTCGACTTCAGGCTTGATTGAGGCAGTCGGGGCACGAAACTCTACCTTCATGATTTTCGAGATTTCCGACTGAAAGCCCTGTGACACAGCTTTTGTAGCTGCAAGCGACTTCATGTAGCCTGCTACCTGGGACTTCTCCGCCGGAGATGTCCCAGGGTCTGCAAGAGCTTTCTCGAGCTTTTTCTGTATGGCATTCATGATAAGTGCGTCTTCTAACAGAACACCCGCTAATCTCTCGGACGTTTTTCGGAGTTCCTGTTCTTCCGCATCTGAAACACTTTCTTTATTGGAAAGGGCCTTGAATGCATCCTGCAGTTTCTTGAAATTCTCAGCTTCATTCTCCCTCATCTGAAAGAGGGTATCCTGAATTTCTCCCAGTTGGATGGTATCGCCCAGTTTGCCAAGCTCTGCTTGCAACTTTGTCTGTTCACGGTCTATATCAATTTCTATTTTTTCTGTTCTACCCCCGGTTTTCACAACAAGCTCCTCACCTTCATGCACGGTGATGTGCTCCCTGCTTTCCCTGATGAGAATCTCAGCCTGCCCTCGCAGGACTTGTATCCGGTCTTCTGAAGGATTGCTCAAGACCGAGATATTCGTGGCCAGGGCAGTGCCGGCACTGCAGCAGAGCAGGAAAATAATTGACATCAGCAATCTGGTCATATGGTCTTCCTTTTAATATTTTATACATTTCGTACCAGCATCCGGTGGATAGCTAAGATGTATACGCAATAATTTTTTAATGAACAAGGAATTGCTTGCATACTTCCGGAGAGGATCTTTCCGGTCCCCCTGCAAATATTGGAAAATAGAAAAGCCCCAATGACCGGGGAGGTCAATGGGGCTTGAGGAGATGTAACGCTTGCAGCTTTGTGGTTTATTTGTGGCAGTCTTTACAAGAGGTCGGCCCTTTTTTCATCTCTACGTGGCATTGTTTGCATCCTTTTTTGTGGGCGAAATCTTTACCAAATCCCTCGATTTTCCCTCCTTCGGCTTTGGCGTGGCATTTTGTGCAATCCTTCAGTGCCTCCGAATGGGCCTTGTGATTGAATTTCACACCCTTTTTCATATCGATGACGTCTGCGGCAAAAGCGGTACCTGCAAAAGCTACGAGTGCTGCCATGGTGATAATTGATCTTTTCATCTCCATCTCCTTTTTGGGTAAGTTCTGCCTGATAGGCAGTTGAATATTCTGGGGCTGCCGTGATGCAATAATTCATCACATCAACTGCCGTATGCATCAATACGTGCTTTAATCACCGTGAGGGTCTTCACAAAGACCTTCCTCGTCTTGGAATATCAACAACTCATTCAAGGCTGTTAGCCATCAGTCGCTTCAGAATTCGAGCAACCAAATCATCGAGAAGTCAAAAGTCCTGACGGGGATATTGCTGATTGAGCTTGTTACAACAGTTTACTAACGGGGATACATCAGGAAATATTCTGAGGAGGGATAAATATCCGGTCTATGAATCCGGGAAGCGCAAGGTGCGGTTCGTAGGGTAGTATTCTGTCCGTTAAGGTGGGGGATAAAACTTTCAACAGCGTCGATGTAATGATCTGCTCGGCACAGCAGCAGGTTGTCTCACAATTATCATTATCATTATTATGATTTACCGGGCATTCATCAGATTGGCCGGATGTAAATTCTATCGCTGTATCCTGATGGGCAAGCTCGCCAAGAGATGAACATGGATGAGCCAGGCATAGGACCGGAAGCAGAAGATATATCAAGATTAAGATTAGAGATGTAATTTTCATAATTTTCACAATTACCATTAAGTTTCGGCTTTATACATCATGTGTCGAAAGATTGTCAACAAGAGCTGAAACAACATGGTTTGAATACCACCCGGTGCCTTTCTCCTTGACAAAAAACCCCGGAGGCGTTAGAAAAAGCACTCTTCGGGATGTAGCGCAGCCTGGTAGCGCACCTGCTTCGGGAGCAGGGGGTCGCTAGTTCGAATCTAGTCATCCCGACCATACATTACAGGCACTTACAGCGATTGCTGAAAGTGCCTTTTTGTTTGTTTGTGTGAAAGTTGTACTTTTTATCGTCGTGACCATTCCTGATACCTACTCGAATTTCGGGAGACTGTGACACATCAGGCATTATTCCTTGGGCAGATGACCTTTGGACAAAGGAGTTACATGTTAGAGCCATTACTGGGTGAACTCGCGGAATCATTAAATGCCCATGACAGGACTGTCAAGGTTGCCTTTATGCTCTATGAGATTTTGAATAAGTCTGGGTACGATGATGAAGAGATTGCAGAGGTAGCAAACGCTATGGTGGACATTGTAAGCTGATGCCTCATAGAACCTCTTGCATACAACCTGGGCCTGACTTTAAGGCACTGAGAATGAAAGGACGTGAGAGAATCATGCCGAGTTATTTTGCTCTATGGATTTGTTTCGTTCTATTGCTGTCCGGTTGTGAAAATACTGATGTTATGACCGCTCTTGATGCGGGGAGGGATGCAGTCAAAGCCATTACGCTGTCCGATCAGGGAGTCTCTGATATCGCCGCAAAATCAGCACAACTTGCAGATAAGCAACACGTAGTTGCACCACCTGATAACAAATATGCAAAAAGACTCAATGGTTTGGTGGCGCAACAATTTCAGGATGGTAATCTTAAGTTCAACTATGCAGTCTATATCTCTCCTGAAGTCAATGCCTTTGCGATGGCCGATGGTACCATCAGGGTATATAGCGGACTAATGGATATGCTGAACGACGGCGAGTTGCGTTTTGTGATCGGGCATGAAATGGGTCATGTGGTGAAAAACCATATAAGAAAGAAAATCCAGCTTGCCTATGCTGCGAGCGCAGTCCGTAAGGGGGCCGCATCGCAGAACAGTGCTGCTGGAGAAGTAGCCCGATCTGCGGTAGGAGGTCTTGCCGAAACCCTGATGAATGCACAGTTTTCACAGCTGGAGGAAAAGGAGGCCGATGATTACGGGCTGGTCTTCCTGAAGCGGGAGAAATATTCTACGCCGGATGCGGTATCGGCTCTGAGGAAAATAGCTACATTGAGCAAAGGACACTCCTTCCTTTCCAGTCATCCAGACCCTGAAAAACGGGCGGATCGGTTGCAAGCCCAACTGGAAGGCAGGGCATTATCAATTGAGGATAGCCAGCAAAGCCTCATCAGCAAATTAAAGGCACTTCTCGAGCGCAACTTTCCGTCCATATATCGGCTGCTGCCAATCGGGTAGCAAGGCAAATTTTTGACCGGGAAGAGTCACCTGACCGAAAGGCCGGCAGGCGGCTTCAACCCCGCCTACACTCTGAATGTCCCATATATCACATTAGAGAAGTATCCAGCCCTGTCAGTGAGATACACAGAGAAGGTGTAGGTATCCGGTCGATACAAAAGGTAATCTATGGAGAACGATATCGTACCAGTCGTTATACCGGTTAAGCCCGGCACCGGAGTCACCGCCCGTTCTACAACAAATCCTCTGGAGTCCACGACAGTAATTGTGATGGTATCAATGTCGCTGTATGGCGCATAGAAATCCACACTGCCATCTACGAAACGATTCACCGTATCCTGCGTGTACTGGCTGTATGTTATGGATGGCGGGGTAATAATCGGAACAGGGATTGGTATAACAACAGAAACTTCACTTCCACAGCCGGCAAGAGCCAGCACCATCATCGATACCACCAGCAGAATTATCCGTTTCATACGTTACTCCTTCCATTCAATGTCAGTTTGTCATCACGACGATCTGATCTTTCCCTGATATTTTGCATTACCTGTGCCGCACGTATTATTTTTCATATCAGCCCGTAATAATTGAGTTTATTTGGCATGGGGTAAAGATACTCTAGATATGTCTACCTTAAAGTGATCAATACAAACCTCAATTGAGTCTGTTTTGTTCAGGAATGAGGGCCATACCATGACTGGATTTGTAGTGCAGGCAGATGGGGAAGTCGAAGAAGGGAACGCAAGAGCAGGGTCCGATGAGTGGAGAGTGGGACTTACCCACTCTCCACTCGATTCATTGATAAAATTCTAAAGCTTGGTCGGATTGCAGAGGTTTACTTCGCTCTTTGCCGCCCTGCCACAACTTTTGCACACATATTCCGGATCTTTGACCAGCTTCTTCACTTTCTCAAGGTCATCCTTCATCTGGCAGATGTGTTTGTCGTGCCCTTCTCTACAATTTCCCATTGGCTTATCCTCCCGTTTTGTTTTACTAAATAGTTTATCTTTTTGGTCTGGATTGTCAAGCGTGGTGAACAGCTGGAGTTGTTCGGTCAGTCTCTGCGGTATCCGCTTGAAAAAGACTATTTCTTTTTGTCCGTAATGCCAAAGAGCCCCTTGAACCCCTTTTCCCCGATTCCCATGATCCCCTTGCCCACATTCGAGACACTCGGAACACCGATCTTCGACGAGAGGGCCGTGGCAACCTGATCTACCAGCGACTGTTGGGCCGAGAAGCGCGGATTGTCGAGGCTGCCGTTGACGGTGAAGGGGACCGACACCTGATCCTGGTTATCCGACAGAAATGCCAGCAGCGCCCAGGCCGGCACCCCCAGCAGCGTGCCCCTGGCGCTGGCATGATCGAAGGTCAGCCCTTTCAGGGAGATTGAGCCGGGGGCATTCAGGATGCGCCTGCTGATGGTAATCGAGCAGGTGGCGGAAAGAGAGCCGGCTGTTACATCCAGATCGCCCTGTTTAAGGAAATAGGGACGGTAGGGAATGATGTTCAGCCCGGTCAGGTTCAGCTTGAGACGGCTTTCGAAACCTTTGGGGGCGATTTCCCCGGTGATCAGCAACTGTCCGCCCGCTTTGCCGATCACTTCAAGCCGCACCGGCATTGCCTGCTCCGCTGCCGGGACGGTAAATGCCCCTGCGGAGAAGGACAGCTCCTGCAGGCTTGTCAGATGATAGCGCTCGCGAGGATTACTCACACCTATGCCCCCCTTGCGGGCGATCTGCCAGTCCAGGAGATCGACAGCCCCGTGGTTGATGCGGAGAGCGTTTATGCGCACCGGCATGGCGGCGGCCGAAGATCCGCGGGGGGCAGCAGGACGCGCCGCCAGGATTCTGGCAAAGGAGCCGTCCGGTTGGATTTCAAGCAGCAGGTAGGGTTTCTCCAGCAGGATCTCGCTGATGTCGATGCGCCCGCTAAAGAGCGAGAGGAGGCTGGGGCGGATAACGATACGTTCACAGGCCAGGCGCTCGGCAAACGGCCCGGACCCGTGGCGCGCGATCCGGACCTGATCGAGTTCGATACGGTTCCAGCGAACAATGACCTTCCCCACGCTGGTATCAGGGCCGATGATGGTCTTGAGCCGGGCCTGAACCAGGCCTGTCAGGCGGGCATATGCCAGCCAGACGCCGAGACAGGCAACCAGCACCAGCACAAGGAGAATTTTACCGATATGTCGTGCTGCTCCGGGAAATTTCATGGCGCCTTATGTTACCAACCAGCGGATGATGTGTCATCACTGCAGCGTGTCACAGCTTGGGAAGCGGCCGGCCTGATTCGATCTCCCGCTTCTCATGGTAGATGAAGCGCACCATGTAGTATTCGAAGGGGTAGCCGCTCTCATAATAGCGGAAACTCTGCTGATGGCGCGTGTCGATGACTCCCAGGGCCGTCACCGCCGAATCCAGGGCGAAACTTTGGCCGGTGTGTGCAAACGGATCGACCAGCGTGTACAGGCCGTAATAGATGCTGCTATCCACAATGAGGCCGCCCGTGTCGCGCACGGACGACGGACCGAAGACCGGTAGCACCAGATAGGGGCCGGAGTCCGCACCCCAGTAGCCGAGGGTCTTGCCGAAATCCTGGCTATGCCGCTTCAGGCCGAAGCTGGTTGCCGGGTCGAACAGGCCGCCAAGCCCCAGGGTACTGTTCGTCACGAAGCGGCCGAGCGTCGTCACGGACTCCTTTCCCTTCAACTGGAACAGGCTGTTGGTAAGGTTGCGGACCTCTCCGATATTGTTGTAGAAATTGGAGACCCGCTCCTGGACGAACACCGGGGCAACAGACTCGTAGCCGCTCACCAGGGGGAGGAAGATGTATTTGTCGAAGTAGTAGTTGAAGCGGTATACGTCACGGTTGAAGCCTTCCCATGGGTCTGAGACCTCGGCGAAGTTCTGATCCCTGAACTCGCTGATCGAATGCCTCGCCGGGACCTCCGCCTGGTTGTTGACGGTACGTGTAGCGGCACACCCGGCAAGGGACAGCCAGAGCAGAAGGGCTAGGAATAGTGTGCTGGTATGGTATCGGGCAACAGTCATCGTGTCTCCCTCCTTAAAGATTGAAGAAATTGACCATGTAGGCCAGGTTGTCGGTGTACTCGAGATTGCCCAGATGGCCGCCGCGCGGATAGATTTTGGCCCGCCCGCCGAAGAGCTGACGAAGATAGTCAAGCTCCTCCCTGGTCAGGAGGAAATCGTTCTCGTTGGTCATGACGCCGAATTTTGCGGACTGTTTCAGATACCCTTCGATGCTTCTGAGGCTCATGGATTCGATGAAGGCCTTTCTGGTGAGTCCCGGCTGCTGTTTCTGGAAATAGGGAAACAGGTATTCCTCGAAATAGTCGATGAAACTCAGGTGGGTGGAGACCAGGAAATAGTCGAAAACTGAATCGCGCGGACTCAAAATCCGGTTCTTCGGCACCACATACCCGCTGTTGGTCATCACGTCGGAAGAAAAGATCTGCCCGGCCAGATTGATACGGAAGGTGAGCCCGATCAGCCCGGCGGTCTCCTCATGAGAAAACAGTTTTTCGGTGTAGATCGAATAGAGAAAATCATCGTTGATGGCGACAAAATTGCCGTAACGATAGAACTCACTGAACTTGGACAGCATCCTGTTGAAAAAGACGCCCTGTTTCTTTGATCCGCCGGGTATCTGCTGCATCAGCTCCTCGATCCTCATCGCAGAAGTGTAGACGCTGACCGGGGGGTTGATCATGAGCACCTTGCGGAAATTGAACACCTGACGCTCATCGTCCAGTTTGGCCACGAAGGCGGCCTGGGTGCCCCCCAGGCTGTAGCCGCACAGATTGAAGGAGGACACCTCGATTTCCCCTTCAACAGCCTTCCAGGCGGCCTGCATGGCGCGGTACAGGTCGGCCGAATCCTCGTTCAGGTCACCGGGGATGCGGCTTTGCGAGGCTGAGATGATAAAATTGGCATGGGACGGCGACGGCAGGGTGATGACATGAAAGCCGGCCTGATAGAAGGCCTTCATCATGGTCATCAGCTTCATCGACCGGTCGCCGGCACCGGTACCGGCGATCAGGAAGATCAGCGGCGCTTTCTGCTTATGGTAGGCGAAGGTGCAGCGCAGTCCCTCGTCATAGAAAAAGACCGGCGGCTTCTCCCGGTCAGGAATGACATCAAGCACAAGCTGCCGGGTGCGCATCTTTGCCGGAAACGTGGGCATCATAGCTGCCGGTGTCCCGAGGATCGTGGCTTCATGCGCCCCCGGGATCGGGTAGCCGTAGCCGTCATCTGCCGCATGGCCTGTCACAGGCAGCAGGGTGAGACAGGCTATGAACAGCAGTTTCAGATATCTCATGATATTCTCCTTGGCCGGGCTGTGCCTGTGCAGTGCTCTTGTGAACACAAGCCGCAGATCAGCGATCCGTTTCGATTCTGATACTGTCCGCAGGTGCTGCGGACTTTGCCCCGTCAGGCTCCAGGGACTGCTCCGTCTGGAAGGGAAGCCGACCCCGCTCATCGCTCAGCTTCGGGGCCTCTTCAACAATCTGCCAGTTTTTGCCGACCGGCACTGCGAGCGGCCGGGGCCCTTGCGCCGCCGGGGCCGAAGACGCCGGACTGCCGTAAAAAACGCTGCATGAGCAGAGCAGCAGGAGTCCGGCGGCGGGAATGAGCAGGTATGGTGCGTTCATGATATCTCCTTGCTGGTGTCGTGCGGGATAGTGGTCGGGAAACAGCTCTCATCCTTGCTCGTGACGTTGTTCATCCCTCGACCCTGGCCATATCCTGCACCACGAACCGGGCACAGACAAAGCAGAGGATGCCGGCCAGCAGCATGGCGCCGGGGGTGATCAGGAGGGCACTGCGCAGGCCCCACTGGTCGGACAGCCAACCGAGGATCGAAGGAGAGACCGCATCACCCAGGGCATGGATAAAGAAGATGTTGCATGCAAAGGCCATGGCCCGGATTGACGGATCGGTGACATTGATGATCACGGTGTTGAGCGGGCCGGTGTTGAGAAAGAGAAAGAACTCGGCGATAAAGATCGCGGTCAGACAGGCGGTCAGGCCGCTGGCCAGGATAGCCCAGACGGCAAACGGCGTGCCGAGCAGGAAGCCCCAGCCGGACAGCAGAAGATAGCCCTGCCTGTTTTTTTTCTGCCAGCGGTCGCCGAGCCAGCCGCCGGCCAGAGTACCCAGGATCCCGGCCAGCACCGTGGTCGCACCGAACAGGGTATTTGCCCGGGCCACATCAAGGGCGTGGGCGCGGTACAAGAACGAGGGAAGCCACTGGGCAAGTCCTCCGATGGCAAAGGTCATGGCCGCCATGGCGAGGGTATTGCTGACAAAGGAGCGGTTTTTGAACAGGGCCGCGTATCCCGCCGAAGCATTTCCCGAAGGTTTCCGCTGCACAGCATCATCGCCACCGCGCGGAGGAGTTCGCAGCAGTGCGATGGGGACAGCCAGCAGCAGGCCCGGCAGACCCACAATCAGGAAGGCGGCATGCCAGCCGAAGTGCTGTCCCAGCAATCCGCCCAGCAGATAACCCAGGGCGCTGCCTACGGGGATGGCGACATAGAACCAGGCCAGTATCTGGCCGCGCCGCTCCTTCGGGAAGAAGTCGGAGATCAGCCCCGGTGACACCGTACCGAAGCTGGCCTCGCCGATGCCTACGGTGGCACGTGCGGCCAGCAGTGTCCGGTAGCCGGGGGCGAAGCCTGCCAGGGCCGTGGCCAGGCTCCAGACCACAAGACCTCCGGCAGCGAGCCGGGTCCGGCTCCAGCGGTCACCGAGCCAGCCGAAGAGCGGAGCGAAGAGCAGATAGCTGAGCATGAAGGCACTGCCCAGAAACCCCAGCGCCGTATCGGTGAGATTAAGATCGATCTTGATCAGCGGAAATACCGCGAAGAGCACCTGCCGGTCGATGTAGTTCAGCAGATTGACCGCCAGAAGGAGAGCCAGGGCGTAGCGTCTGTAGGCTTGTGAGATCGGTACAGCGCTCATGCGGTGAATCCTCCAAAATATCCAACAACCATCTGATTCAAAGCAAATCTTAAAGCATCTACCATACAGCATTTACCACGGAGGACACGGAGAACACGGAGGAAAGTCGAAATCAAAATCTTAAAGATTAGGGGGTAAACCAGAATCAATATGAGCCTCTTGCAAAAGTCAAAAGAGTCCCCTCCCCCCTGGCGGGGGAGGGCTAGGATGGGGGGGGGATGATGCCATGAAATCTGCATGTTGGCAGCTTCACGTCAAGGGAGGGGGAGTCAATTTCTAAGACTTTTGCAAGAGCCTCAATATATTTTTTGTTTTCCTCCAGCTTTTCTCCGTGTCCTCCGTGGTAGGGCTTTGTAATCCTTCTTAGAGTTTTTCCACCGCCTGGCGCGCTATTTCCACGATCTCGGCAGGTTCCTCGTAACGGAAGCGCAGCGGCTTTCCGAAGGTAACGGTCACCCGCCCCGGTTTTGGAAAACCGGCCCCGGGAGGCAGGACATGGTTGGTTCCGCTGATCTTTACCGGAACCACCGGAATCCCCAGCTCCTTGACCATAATACCGAGCCCCAGCTGGAAGGGCTGCATCCTGCCGTCCCGGGCGTGCCCTCCTTCCGGGAAGATCATGATGTTCATGCCGGCATCGGCGAGCCTTCCCATGTACCGGAGCGAACCGCTGAAACCCTGCGTCTGGGGCAGCGGAAACAGGGTGAACAGGACGCTGGCATACTCGTAGCTCAGGCGCCTCAGGATTCGATTGATCCCGTGGTACTCCCCGAAGAAGAACTCTTCCCAGGCCGCAGTGGCGCACCGGTAGCGGAGCCTGGGCGACAGCGCGAACATGATCGAAGGCTGGTCCAGGTAGCTGAGATGGTTGGCCACGAAAAAGACCGGGCCATCCAGGTGTTCCAGTTCAGCCAGACCCTGAACCTCAAGCGTGACAAAACTTCGGAACAGGGGAGCGTGAAAAATGGTATCCCAGACCCGGCGCAGGCCCATGAAGAAACGGTTTGTGGTCCAGAAGCGAAAATGGTCGTGACGGGTCAGCTTTTCACGTTTCACGATGATCTGCCGCAGGTCGGAGACCCGCGTCTGTGGGCCGATCTGGGAATCCTCGATATCGAGGCGGTATTCCTGTTCCAGGAAACTGACCAGCTCCAGGCGGTCAATGGAGGTGAGTCCCAGGTCGGTCACCAGCAGCGATTCCTCACGGATCTGTGCCACACCGGCACCGGTTACCCTGGCGATCAGGTTGAGCAGGTTATCCTTGCTGACGGCTGCATCGCCTTCCTGCGGCCCCTTTTCAACCTCCTCCTTGACGGAAAACTTTTTGATCTTGAGCGTCGTGGTCTTGGGGAACTCCGCTTCGTTCCAGATGGTGAAGCCGACAATCCGGCTCAGCGCATCCAGCCGGCTGTTTGCCTCGCCGATGATCTCTTCGGGTGCTCTGCCGCTTCCGTCCAGGATCAGGACGGCGTGCACCTCTTCACCGCCGCCCCGGTCGACACCGATGACGCAGGACTCCTTCACCCCGGCGACCCTGTTCAGCACCGCCTCCAGTTCGTCAGGATAGACATTGATCCCCGATCCGGTCACGATCAGTTCCTTGCCCCTGCCCTTGATGACCAGCCAGCCGTCCGCGTCAATCTCCCCCAGGTCGCCGGTGCGGAACCAGCCGTCTCCGGTGAAAGCCTCGCGGCTGGCCTGCTCGTTCTCGTAATAGCCGGGAAAGACATTGTCCCCGCGTACCTGGACCTCCTTCTCCTCGATCCTGATCTCGATCCCCGGCAGAGGCGGGCCGACCGAGCCGGCCACCTGGCGCTCCATGGTGTTGACGCAGAGCACGGGTGAGGTCTCGGTCAGGCCGTAGCCCTCCAGGAGCGTGAACCCCATGCTGTTCCAGAACCTGAATACATCCGGGTCCAGGGGTGCGCCGCCCGAGACGAAGACCGTGAAGTTGCTGCCGAACGTGCGCTGCACCGGGTAGAAGAGCAACCGGCGCATGCCGCCCGGCAGCCCGGCAGAAAGCCGGCCCAGTCCCCGGAAGAGGCCGGAGAGGTGTTTTTCATCCAGCTCACGCTCGATGGTCGTCTTGAGCAGCTGCATCAGGCGGGGCACGGACATGATGACATAGATGTCCTCCCCGCCCAGCGCTTCCATAATCGCGGAGGGCTTGAGCGTCCGCAGATAGACGATGGACGCGCCGCGGTAGAGCGGGGTGAAAAATCCGCCCATCAGTTCGAACATGTGGGACAGGGGCAGCAGGGAGAGGAAGCCGAAGCGGGCGTTGATAATCGGGACCTGCAGGTGTATCTGGGTCATGTTGGCGACAAGGTTTTTGTGGGTCAGGATGACCCCCTTCGGGTTGCCGGTGGTACCGGAGGTATAGATCAACTGCGCCGTATCTTCGGGTGTCACCGCTGCAAGCCCGTCAATCGGCTGCATGTCTTCCAGCAGGTACTGAAGGTCTTCCAGCAGCAGAGCCGGGGTTTCGGTCATCCGCACGGCCTTGAAGCGGCTCTGCAGGACAAGCCTGGATTTCGTAAGGCTGCGGATGGATTCTGCGCGGGCCAGATCGGACATGAAGTCGACCGGGACGGCGATTGCTCCGCGGATGATGATGCCCCAATAGGCTGCCGCCCACCAGGAGGAGTTCGGCCCCCAGAGCAGGACCCTGTCCCCGGCTGCCACACCATTGGCGGCCAGAAGGCTGGCCATCTTCAGGGCACGGTCGCGAAACTGGCCGTAGGAAACCACCCGTCGTCGTGTACCGGTACGGTCCACAAAAGCGGTTTTCTCGCCCCGTGTTTCAAACGTAGAGAAAAGGTCGATCAGTGTCTGCATGGATACCCCTGCAAGAAGGCTTCGATCAGCGGGATCCGTCATGGAGGATCTGCACCTGTTCCGTGTCAGCGATAAGTATTATTACTGGTTCCCTCTCCCGCCGGCGGGAGAGGGAACCAGGTACACGCCTGCCGGCAGCGGATTACCTGTCCCGTCCCCGGCCCCGCTCTTCATCTTTGTTCTGCCCCTGACCGCGACCGCGGCCGGAATCCTGCGATTCACCCCGTTCCTGCGGTCTCTGTTCACGCTCCTGAACCCGGGGCGCCGGCTGTTCACGCTGCTGGCGCTGCTCTATCTGCTGCTTCTGCTCACGCTGTTGGCGCTGCTCTGTCTGCTGGCGTTGCTCATGTTGCTGGCGTTGCTCAACCTGCTGCTTCTGCTCTCGCTGCTGCCGTTGTTCAATCTGCGGGCGCTGCTCATGCTGACCGGGGTTCCTCGCCGGAGGCGCCTCCTGTCTTACCCGCTGGGCAGGCGGGGAGCCTTTCTGTTGTGCCGGCTGCGCCCTGAAGTGCTCGCGAACAACCTTGTCGCGCGGTTGATACCGGTAATTCTGCCCTCGCAGTTGATGCTGCTGTTCCACCCGCGGATACCGGTCACCCGTATACCTCTTCTGGTAGGAGGGCAGCGGCGCGGGGGCAGGAGCAGTCCTGCGGTTCCATGTATTCCATCCGCTTCGCCTCTGCTCCCATTCATGGCCCCAGTGCTGTCCCCAGCGGGGGGGGGCGCTGGGCTGCCACCCGCGAAAGTAGACTGGCGGCTGGCGGTAGTAGCGCACGGGTATGCGCAGAATGAACAGCGGTACATATTCAGGCTCTACCGGCCCCCAGGGTCCGTTGTACCAGGAACTGGCGTACCAGGTATCGTCCTGGTAGACCCAGTACATGCCGTCGTAAAAGAAATAGTTGGCTGACATCTGAGGGGCGTAATAGACAGGATACCCCGGCACACGGGTGAGTACCGGAAACACCGGCAGATTGATCCCGATGCTTACGTTGGGCAGCCCGATCCCGATGCTCACCTGGGCTGCAGCAGCAGTCACCAGACACAGCGACATGATCACAACAATCACTCCGAAACGAATTTTCTGCATGTTGTCCTCCTTCGGCGGAATTCTATCCCACAGGTTCAGTGCCGTCGACCGGATCCCGGTCCCCTGCTTACTGCAGATGCTGTTGTTACAAGTATAGCCGAAAAATCAGACTTTGCAGGCAGAGCGGATTCTTTTATTGCCCGATAGCTGTTCATGAAAAAAAGGGCCGGACGGCGGACCGTCCGGCAATAACAAGAAGGTGGTACTTATGAGTACTATAAAGAGTTTACAACTATCGTGCCGAGAGACACTGGCCGGCTGCGTCGCGGATAACATGCTTATTTCAAAAGGCAATTCAAGTATCATGCTGCCGGCCCAGCGGCAGAGGAATCAACAGCTGCCGTCGTATTTGGCACAACCGTTACATATGGCGGGTGATGTATGCAGGGGGATCACATGCAGGAAATCCTTTTGCGTACCTGCCGGTGCTGCTTCATAGACACAAAAAGAACAGGTTCCCGGAAAACCGGGAACCTGTGGTTTTTCACGTCAGCCGCATGCCCTGCAGGCCATCGCGAATGAAGCCCGGCTTACGACCGGTCATTATTATTTCTTGTTATGGTCCTTGTCGTTATCCTTGTCGTGACCATGCTTGTGATCCTTGTTGTGATCATTGTCATGATCCTTTTCATGGTCGTGGTCCTTGTCGTGGCCATGATCGTGGTTCTTGCAGTCATCCTTGCCGGGATCTACCGGTGGTGGCAGTACCGGTCCCGCGCCGCAGGCGGAGACCGTAGTGCCGGTCAAGGTTGTAGCGGCTTTGGCCAGGTCACGCCCGATCAGGCTGCCACCGGTAAAGGTGGAATCCATACCGGCGAGAATGTTGCCCTGGAAGTTGGAGGTCGTCATCGTGGCGGCCTCGGCAACCCACCAGTATACATTGCACGGCTGCCCGCCGCCGGCCATGACTACCGAGAAGTTGGTACCTGTCAGGGCACCGGTGCCAAGGCTGCCGACCTTGAAGATCCAGATCCCGTTCGAGGGGCCGTCGAGCGTCAGCTGGCCCGTGAGGGTCGCTGCAGCATCAAAGCAGTAGACATTGGGAGCAAGCACCTGACCTGAAAGAGTGCCGGTCAGGGTTACGTTGCACGGCTCGGCTGCAAGCGCATCATACGAGTTGAGAAAGTCGGCGTAAGCCGTGACAGCGCCGGCATCGCCCTGATGGAGCGTCCCGCTGACCGTGCTGTTTGTCTGGGTAATGATGCTGAAGGGCAGGCCGGAACCCACGTCTCCGGTGATGCTGGAATCGGTGAGGGTCACCGCCGGGCCGGCCAGGACGGCATAGCTCCCCGCCGTACCCAGAGCCGGTGCCGCCGCGTATGCCGTGTTAAACGGAGCTGCGGACAGAAGTGCTGCGGACAATGCAATCGCACTGAATCTTACCGTAAGCCTGTCAAAAATATTCGTCTTCGTCGTGATGCGATTCTTCAATATATCCTCCACAATCCTGGTTATTACACACAAAATCAGTCCAGCGCCTTTTTTCCTATCTTGTGTTCAAGCTACCTTACATGACTTACGGAACTTTAACGGTCGTGGCATCAATATCTATCCTGGTCTGCGCCAGCAGTCTGCCGTTGATCGATGCGCCCGTCTGCATCGTGATCGCAGTTTTAGAGAGTATTATCCCCTCAAAGTGCGAGCCGGCCCCCAGGGTAACCGCGCCGGAAACCTGCCAGAAGATGTTTTTGGCCAGTGCGCCGCCGCTCAGGATAACCTTTTTATTAGCGGCCATGTTAAGAGCGCCCGTTACCTTGAAGACAAAGACATCTGTTGCTGTGCCACTGATGGTTACATCGGTCGGAATGTTAAGAGCGCTGCCCCATTGGTATACGCCTGCAGTGAGAGTCTGGTCGGTAAGCGTTCCACCAAGCAGGTCCGTCGTGGCGGCGGATGTAGGCGGTTTTGCAGTGGCGGCAGTGTACGCGGTTTCCATATCGCCGACAGCTTTGGTCAGGTCGGCGGCTGTTGTACCGCCAACATTATCGGCAGCGTATAATTTCCCGGATCCAAGCACTTGAGCTGATGTGGCATAGGTTACGGTGGGATCATTTGTCAGAGCCCATCCTTCCAGGTAGGTCTGGGCAGCGGGACTCAGGCCGACATTACCGGTCACGGCAGAAGTCGGAATCGTCTTGACACCTGACTTTGCCAGAATTGCATAATTGGCTGCCGTTCCGAGAGGCACGGCTGCCGCTTCCGTACTGACTGCCCCGACAGTGGCTGCTCCAGAGTCTTTGGCACTTACCGACGCTGCGCCTCCGCCATCACTTCCGCATCCTGCCAGCGAAACGGCTGTCAATAACCCCATAATCCAGATTTTGCTCAAAATGTTCTTACTCATGATGTGACTCCTTTTTTCTTACTCGTATGCAAACCACAATCGGTTTGTCACTGAAGGAGGATTACATCTAACGTGCCAAGAAAAGTTGCGGGCAGTGTGGGCTGCAACGCACCGATAATGATGGATAATATAGATCTATGCGCACTGGTCCGGGAAAAAGTTGTGGGGGCTGACCACCGCATACAACAAAAACCACCACATGTGACAGGTAGTAAAAAGTTAATAATATCAATTTTGTATAGTATTTTAGTAGGCATTAATGATCGGGGTGATGCTGCCGGTTCAGAGCTACCGTGAGGAGCGTAAGGAGGGCGACAGAGCGTCAATGAGTGATAAGTGATGAGTGATGAGTGATGAGTGATGGGTGATGAGTAATAAGTGATGGGTGATTCATCACCTTGATGTGGACGTGGGGTATAAAAGGAATGGACTGAAGGAGTCAGTGGTCAGTAGCAGACAGTCTTGATTGACAGCAGCAGAACAGAAAAGCAGCCTGCAACCGTATTCGGTCGCAGGCTGCTTGTGTAAAAGCCCGGTTAAACTTTTTTTACCGGCATCCGGTAGGCGCAAGGCATTTCAGGCCAACAACCCGGTTGCTCCTCATCACTCATCACTCATCACTCATCACTCATCACTCATCACTGGACGATTATTTCAAAAAGCACACGTATATTCGCCTTTGCCGCATCTGAGTAGAGGTCTGAAGGCGCGGCTTCGTATTCTGCCGGGTGTGTCTCGCCATACCCGATCGTGGTAAGTCGGCCCGGCTTAATGACACCCTCACTGATGAGGTATTCCTCAACTGCTGCGGCACGCCTTTCACTGAGCTTCTGATTGTACTCGCGAGTACCGGAAGCAGAGGTGTACCCTGCAATGCGGACCTTGGCCCTGGGGTTGTCTTTCAACGTCTGGACATTTCTCTTCAATATCTGCTTCGCTTCAGGCTTGAGGGTCGACTGATCGAAATCAAAATGTACATCCTCAAACGCAAGAATTATGACCTTTTCCCTTACCACTGTCTGCGCCACTGCGGCAACGACCTGTTCATCATTCTTCGGCTCGGAGGCCAGGATAACCACCTTCTCCACAACCGGCGGACAACCATCCTTGTCCACCTTTACGCCGGCAGGGGTACCGGGGCACTTGTCGAGATAATCAGGCACGCCGTCACCGTCGGAATCCAGAGGACAGCCATCCTTGTCAACGGTCACACCGGCAGGGGTGTTGGGGCACTTGTCGAGGTAATTGGGTACGAGGTCGCCGTCGGAATCCAGTGGACAGCCATCCCTGTCAACGGCAACACCGGCAGGGGTGCCGGGGCATTTGTCGGCCGGATTGAGTACACCGTCACCGTCGCTATCGACCGGGGTCGGCTGGTTCGCTGACTTACCACCGAACGCAAAGACGACTCCCAGGGTGCCTTCAAGACTGTGAATGGTTTCGTCAACGATCATGTTATTCCGGACATCGGCTCTGAGAGCAACATGATCTGCCACCCAGAATTTCGCTCCAACTCCGTAATTAATCACAGACATGTTTTTGTTATTGATCTTCGGAGAATAATGAACAACCCCGTACCCGCCAACGATGTAGGGGTTGAAACGTGTCTCGGGCAGAAAATGATAGATGAGGTCGGCATGGAACTGAGTAATGCTCACATCGTTGATGGGGCTTGCGAACTGGCCTTCCATCGTCGCATTTATTGACTTATCCTTGACATAGCTTTTCATGAACTCCCAGGTGCCTTCAATACCCAGATGTTCGGTAAAATTATAGCCGAGACGCCCACCGACCAGTGGTTGGTGTTCCAGATTTTGTCTGTGTTCGAAGAAGTTGTAACCAACAAACGGTGTCAGCTCCACGCTGCCGGCCTTGATCTCGGCACGGGCAGACAGGGGGAGCATAAAAACAGAGACCAGCAGCACCGGCGCCATCCTCATCACGAGAGAAAGTATTGAATGTTTTATTCTCATCTGAAACCTCCTTTTGATCATTAGAGCGTATCGTTGGCATGTTCCGGCAATAATCCTATCCGATGCACCAACCTGTCTGCCATCGGCAGGGAGGAAAAGGGGAGGCAGACTGAAGTACAGATACTATCTGCCTCCCCTT
This sequence comes from Geobacteraceae bacterium, assembly GCA_016720395.1. Lineage (GTDB taxonomy): Bacteria > Desulfobacterota > Desulfuromonadia > Geobacterales > Pseudopelobacteraceae > CAIPTY01. The sequence goes on from JADKKR010000004.1 coordinate 292,481, forward strand.
TTCCTGTCCTGCATCCCGACGGAGAGTTCCTTAGGGTGCCGGGACGTTGATTATGGTGTTCACCATCGTAACGGAAGAAACCAGAGACAGCGCTCTGCCGTTCAGGGTTACCAATGCGACGTTACCGGCCGTGGAGAATGAAACTCCCGATTGGGCGATAATGGTCCCGACCATGGTGCCGCCGCCACCGGCATTGATCGTGGCGAAGGTGCCCACCTGCCAGAAGACGTTCTTTGCCTGGGCACCGTTAATCAGGGTGATGCTTTGCGGGAATGCCGCTCCCGGTCCGCCGACAGTCAGGGTGCTCCCGATCTGGAAGACAAAGAGCGCATTTGCATCCCCCTGGGCATCGAGGGTCAGATCTCCGCCCTCGATCATGACTGCAGAGGAGTTTGTATAGACACCCGGATAGATCGTCGTTCCAGCCAGGTTGCCGGCCAGAACTCCGCTGGAAGGCATTCCGGCCAGGAAGTTGAATGCAGTCTCCGCATCCAGACGTGCCTGGGTCGCAATCGCGCAATAAGGCGCGTTGACAACGGTACTATTGGGACCGGTCGTGGAGACGGTGCAGGTGTAGATGGTACCGTTCACACCCCCGATATTGGAGCCGGTCTGCGTGAAGATATCGCCTTCCGTATCGTGGAATCCGGTCACGGTAGAGGTCGCCGTAGCGATCGTACCGATATCGCCGTTGATGATCGTCAGGGTGCCCTGATTGGTCATACCGGCACTCCCGCCGAAGGTGCCGAAGGGTGCGACGGAACCCAGGGGAACCACGGGCGGGGGTATAACAACTGCTGCGGTGGTAAAGCTCCAGACCTTGTTAAGCAGCAGCGGATTTCCTGCCAGGTCCCTGGCTCCGGTTGTCACCGTGGCGGTATAGGTCGTGCCGGCTGCCAGCGGGCTGGATGGTGTCAGTGTCGCGATTTTGTTCACACCATCATAGGTGACCAGCCCCGGTACGCCGGCAACCGAGAAGGTTGCGTTGGTGATCGTCAACGGGTCCATGGCTTCGCTGAAGGTTGCGTTGATTGTACTGCCGGTCGGCACATTGATGGCGCCATTAAGAGGAGCCGTAAGGATAACGGTGGGGTTGGTGGTGTCCGGAGCAGCGGCGGTGGTCCAGAACCATCCGAAGTCACTTGCCAGGGGTAGAGGGGCTTTGTTTCCGCCCAGCTCATTTCCGGCCAGGTCCTTGGCGCCGGTGGTTATCGTGGCAATATAGGTGGTGTTGGGAGCAAGCGGACTTGAAGGGGTAAAAACCATATCCACGCCGGAATAGAGCATCGTACCAGGAACATTCGTATAAGTTGTCCCGTTCGACAGGGTAAATGTAGCCGTGGTGATGGTTAAGGGGTCCATTGGCTCGCTGAACGTCGCACCGACTTTGGTATTGGTCGGCACATCAATGGCACCGTTGCTGTTGATGGTTGCAATCACCCTGGGCCTGGTTATGTCGGCTGCTGCACCGGTGGTCCAGCTCCAGACGTAGTTGGCTGCCAGGGCATTGCCGGCCAGGTCCCTGGCGCCGGTGGTAACTGTGGCGGTATAGACGGTCCCGGCAGCAAGCAGGCTGGTCGGAGTGAAGACCAGGTTCACGCCGGTATAGTCCAGTGTGCCGGGGACATCCGTGGCCCCCCGTTTTAAGCTGAACGTTGTTGTGTTGATGGTAGAAGGATCCATCGGCTCACTGAAGGTTGCACCGACTTTGGTGTTGAACGCTACACCGGTGGCGCCGTTGGCATTGACGGTAGAGGTTATCAGGGGCAGGATGATGTCAGCGGCTGCGCCTGTGCTAAAGGTCCAGGTGTAGTCAGCTGCCAGTGCATTGCCGGCCAGATCCTTGGCAGCGGTGGTGATCGTGGCGGTATAGGTAAGACCGGGCAAGAGATCCCCGAAGGCCGTGAAAACCGCCGATACACCGGTATAGGTTACCGCGCCCGAGACAACTGTGGCTCCCTGTTTTACGGTATAGGTAGTCCCGGTGATTGTTGCCGGGTTCATTTTTTCACTGAAGTTTGCGGTAATGACCCGCGCGTTGAGAGAGACGTCTGCAGCACCAAGTACCGGTGCGGTAGAAGTCACCGTCGGCCTGATCTTTTCTGCAGCAGGGACCATCCAGACCCCGCCCCCGCCCCCGCCGCAACCGGTCAGGATACTGATCAGGACACCCATGAGAACGAAACACAACAGCTGCGCTTTCTGTAATTTAAATCCTTTCATAAATCCTCCTTTTTTAATAACCGGTACGATCGGAATGCCTGTTACGTGCTGCTCCTGCCTCTGCTCAGTGCTGTTACACATCGTACCAGCCAGATACCCCGGCATCCTTCACCCTCTTCCCGGAAAACCGCTCGTGGGTGACATGGCCAGGATTATAAAATCAGTAAGAGCAAGTGCCTTGCCAACCAGCTCACGTGCGCTTCAAGGTATAATTATCTCTTTATAACAGCATGTTAGCGAAAAATGTGCGGCCAGCCGATCCGTTGCAACAGGTCGCCACGCCACAATATTTGACGGAACTGTGACATATGCAGGGAGATCCCGGAGAAGGGTGCAGCATGGCGATCCGGCTCCCTTTTTCAGCTTATTTATACCAGGGACCCTTCCGTGGGCTGCGATCCCGCAGGGTTGAACCACACCTGCCGGAAGCTCCACGCATCAACGCCCTTCCGGAGTATTCCGGAAGGGCGTTGATGGTATGCCTGTGTGTAAGCTCTGACGCCGTACTACCCGCAGGTAACGTTGGCCAGAGCCGGCAGTTCGTCATCGGCTGCAGGCCCGCAAGCGCCCCGATCCACGCACATACAGCGCAAAGGGGCCACCTCAGACTTCCGTGGTCCTAGTCACGACCGTGTCCTCGTCCGTGCCCGCGGTCGCGGTCTCTGTGATGTTTCTTATGCTTTTATAATGCCTGACTGGCCTTTCCGTTCCACACACCCGGCGATCCCTCTGGATATAGTACGGACGGCCTGAGTCCATCATGATGTGTACCCCGGGAGGTGCCGGCGAGCCATTGACGCGGACATTCACGTTGGGTGCCGGCAGCCCGGCAGCCCCGGCAGTCCCGGCAGCCGGGGAGTCCGGCCTTGGCCTCGCCGGGATTGAAGGTGGCGGTGACTGCGGTCATTACCAACAAGGCAAGGATTGACTTTTTATTCATTACGACTCCTTTTTTAACTGATCGTATTTCGGAATGTATCTATTTTCGCTCGTACGCCGGCAAGCTCCGGGCTTGTAATTGATCGCATAGCTTTTGGACGTTACAACAAAGCAGTCACATGCGGCGGGCCGAATCAAAGAGTTATCCTATTTCTTGAAGCGATTGAGCCATTCCATCCACGGCTCAGTTCCGGGAAAGCAGCGCCGAGATGGACTGTCTTGACCGGATCGGTGGGAGATGCTGATGACGGCGGACTCTTCCCCAGTTCGACTCCGGGGCCCGATCAGCATCTTGGCCCGGCACTGCTGAAAGGCATCGAGGCGTGGCGGAACGCCATCAGGGCGGTTCGTCGCGCTTTTGTAGGCGTTGGATCATCCGCATCAGCACGTTCAGTGCCCAGCGGTAAAGGGTAATTCCAGCTGCAGTCTGGCGACCGCCGGACTAGTAATCACTGGGCTGGGCGATGAACTGCAGGGTCAGGATGCTCTTCGTCACGATCAGCGTCGGCGTAGTGAAGTTCATTCGCGTCGCTTCGCCGGTGACATCAGAGGACGTGGTGCCTTTGAAGAGCGGAGGAATCGTAGTGAAGGCTGGCGCTGGGCCAGCATGGCAAAGTCGGGGTTTGAATGATGTCATCTGCCCCGCGTAGGCAGTAATTCTTGGCTGGTATGGTGATTCAAAGGGAAGGGCAAAATGCATGAAACGATTTGAAGGTGCTGCATCAAACAGCAGTAACTTCCCGCGCATAATCCTGGAGAGGTCATGGGGACCCGGAGAGCGGGGCCGAGGCGGTG
>JADKKR010000005.1 GCA_016720395.1 Geobacteraceae bacterium
GGTCACGGTGTTACTGCCCTGGCTTGCAACATAGATCTTGTTCGTAACCGGATTCACCGCAATGGCAACCGGGTTCCCCGGGACACTAACAACAACAGGAGCGCCGGTTATTCCGTCGATCATGGTTACATAGCTGCCTTGATTTGCAACATAGATCCTGTTCGTGACCGGATTTACCGCGATGGCAATCACGCCTGAAAAGCCACCGATCGTTGTTATTACTCCATTTGTTGCGCCGTTGATCACCGTTAGGGTGCTGCTGTCCTGATTTGCAACATAAATCCTGTTTGTGACCGGGTTTACGGCAATTGCATAAGGGTTCCCACTGACGGCTATTGATGATGTAGAGTTGGTCGCACCATCAATTACTGTAACCGTGCTGTTGCCGTAGTTCGCGACATAGACCCTATTAGTGGAGGGGTTAACAGCAATTGCGCGCGGGGCCGTGCCAACAGCAATAGTTACTGAGGCATTGGTGGCGCCATCGACAGCCGTTACCGAGTTGCTGCCTTGGTTCACAACATAGATCTTGTTAGTAACAGGATTCGTTGCGGTTGCTACAGGGGTTGCACCGGTGTTGATTGATCTTGCATCAACGGTGATGGTTGAGGACTCTGTGGCTGATGAATTTGAAGAGCAGGTCGATGTGCAATACTGAGTGCAGTACCCATTGCAGTTTCCCCAAGTATCATAACCACCACAACAGTAAGTTCCGCAGGCAACCTGACAACTGTAATAGTATGTATAATAATATTTGACGGTTACAGTTTTCTGTCCGTCGCCTGGTGACAATGTCCACGGAATGGACGCGGCCGGGCTGCTGACACTCGTCACCGCACCGCTTTCGTTTGATATGTCAACCTGGTAAGTGCCGGAGGGTTTGTTCAACTGTAATATTACGCTGGAAGTGTTGGTGTAGCTTGATCCGCTATCTATTGTCAGAGCGTATGCATCCCGATTGTATGCCAAATTACTTGAGAGCAGCGTCAGTACGATAAAAAGAACATGTGCAATGTTACTTTTGCATTGATTCGCTCCCATGATGCCCTCCCGGCAAACAATTACGTTCCACTGCACTGATAAATCAGAAACTTACTAAGTGGTCACACAACATTGCTTTTGAAAACAAGATACACGAGAAGATAAACTCCACTTGCCAGATAAACCGAAAATACCGGCCACTCCCGGTAATTTTTTCTCGTTATGAGGTAAAAGATAAGCATACCGCTTAAAACCGAAGGAAAATAAAGTCCCGGCAGTTTCAGGAAATATGGCGTAACCGCATAACCGGCCATGAAGAAAATTCCTATCAACAGTTTACTTCGCTCAAGTCCTATTAGCACCGGCAATGTCTTTATGTCTTCTGCCTTATCTCCCTCATAATCCTTTATATCGATAAAATTGATACAGACGGTGAACATTATCAGCACGAAAGCAGCCAAGTCAGGTGGGAACAGGGGAATCTGTTTACCGACAAAATTGTATCCGACAAGCATTACGATCAGGCAGTTTAGCGCGATCAACCCCTTGGAGAAGACAGGTACTCTTTTTAGCCGTAACGGAGGCATGGAATACAAGAAGTAGTTCCCGATAAAACAGGCAATCAGGAACATCGTCAAATAGTCGACCGCCAGGGAACAGGTCATAGAAATTGCTAAGAGTATATATCCGATCCGCTCGTAACTTTGTTGCGGGATTGACTCGGTTACTGAGGGTCTTTCAGGGTTTGTAATCCTGTCAATCGAGACGTCTGCCAGATTATTGGTGATTGCTGAAAAAACGCAGGCACACATAACAGAGACAGCTATGAAATAGAGCTCTATGAAATTTGACAGTCGCAAAACGGTGGCGCCAGTCCCCGAATAGCCGATTACCATTCCGAACAACACCATCAACTCATAGTGGAGGATTCTGGTCAGACGAAAGTCCTTGAGAATTGCCTTAAAATACTGGGGATTGTAATAGTAGGCCACCAGCAGTAATGAATGAAATGACATGAACAGGAAAACATGGATCATCATTTTATATGAAGTGTCATAGGGTAGTCCCGCTAGTCGTTCCAGCCCGAGAATCAAGAAGATGATTGCTCCATACAACCAGAATATCAGCGAATATATGAGGACAGCGGTGACAAACCCGCGGAGCTTGGAATCAGTCTTGGTATATACATACAATGCCGCTCCCGTCATGGCTGCAAGTATCTCGATCCTCATGCCGGGAGTAGCGCCCTTGTGGGAACCAAAAAACAGAAAATAGTTGTGCCAGATGTTTTTTGTTTTTTCGGGAACCATGTACAGATATTTAATGTCGTAGCTCCAGATTAATTGAAACAGCAAATCTGTTAACGGTACTGTTGCGGTCACAAGGAAGCATGCCATGACAACTTTTAATATTCGTTCGACTCGCTCTCCGGAGAGTGCCCTGAGTATTAATGTAATGTTGAACAAAAGACTGATGTAGAAAAGTGAGTAATGAACCGGTGTGTACCAGAATATTCTAACAACATTCTGGGCGACCATAATCTCCATGAAATTTCTGAGTGTTATGGCTGCCACAAAGGTAAGGACGAAATAAATAAACGGAATGTTAAGATTTTCCATGTATCCGATGACTTGTTTTAAATTATCGATTAAGCCATTCCTGGTGACAGGCCGCGTGATTTGAGCTAATGGGGTATGCCTTTTTGAGTGTTTCCCAACCATTTTGGCCTCGTTATACGTGCCGATAAACTTGAGTTGGTGAAAAGAAAAAAGCCCACCGTCAAAGTGACAATGGGCGTCCGGGATCCTTCTGGATGATTGCCCCACTTCGGCAGCCCCGCCGCCTGAATCAGGCTGGTGGCTTTGCGTCCCCCGGTCGCCCGGGGTTTGCTCTTTCGATGGGAAACTTTGTTTTATTTTACTATGGTAACAGCTAATGTCAAGCGTTCTTAAAGATTACAACACACTCCATATCCCCTGGGTCATCAGGAACGGCTTTCCGCCGTCCACGTTCTTGTTCCGGTCCCACAACTGGAAGATGGTATTGCCCCAGGCTTTGAGTCGTGCAAAGAAGGGGTGAGTCTGTGCCACATAGGCACTGGCGGGCAGCGTCAGGTTTCCGGTGCCGTTGATCTCGTCTCTCAGGAACTCTATGTATTCCCGGCTGGTGGTCTGGTAATACAGATTGACCGCAACAGATGTTGCCCCCGGGGGGACTTGGAGAGAAACCTCGTCGTAGCCGCCGGCATATTCCTCTCCGGTAAAGTAGGCTGGAGAGGACTGTCCCTGCCAGACCGGTTCGCTGAGCCTTGCAGCCGCCCCGGCAATGTTGAACCCCTTGGGCGGAATCCTGTTGTCCTTATAGCGGTGTGTTGCCAGGGCGAAGTGGAAGGTCTCCCGTTCTCCGGTTATCGTGCTGCCCAACTTGGCTTCATACACAAGCGGATCCAGATGTGCTTCACTCATGCTGAGCTGCTGTGCGCCGGGAAAGCCTTTGAAAGTACCGTAGGTGTAGTCGTAGGGGTTGATTTCGTACACCAGGCTGGTTCCCTGAAACACCTGGATATTGACAAACATCCGCCGGCCTTCCGGAAAGCCCGAGATGAGTTTGTGGCCGGTGTTGTTCTGGACCCGGAAGCCAAGGCTGCCGGTGACGTTGTTATAATTCAGGTCGGAAATATTGGCAGCGTTGCCCAGAACGCCGCGAATACGGGAAGCGGCCAGGTCGAGGGCTCCTGAGATCGATGGTGTTACAAGCGCAGGGTTCAACTGGGGAGGCCGCAGTGTCTGCCACGTGCCCTGCATGACGTCCATAGTGAGAATGTCCGGCCGAACCAGGAGTGAAACATTTGCCAGGTCCCGCATGGGATTGTCAGGTGCGATGCTGCTGAGGATGGAGGTCATCCAGACATTCCCCCCGGTCATGGCATGGCAGGGCATCCAGGTATTCGGGTGTTCACTGCTGTCTTCAGGACGTACCGGGCTGTCCGGCTGGCTTGAACCGGTTGAGTAGCGGGAGCACATATGGCAGTCCTGGCACTTGCTGATCTTGTTGCCGGGCTGGTCTGTTTCCCAGCCATTGACAGGGAAGGTGCCCACAGGGGTGTTGGGTCTGAAATTACCCTTGCCGTCGGCCCCTCCGGTAGCATTGTAGGCGGAGAGACGGAACTCGGAATACGTCCGTTCCACATGCGACCAGGCGAATGCCGGAAGTGTTTCCGTGTCAAGCAGGACCTTCTGGCCGGGACGAGTGTTTTTATACTTCATGTTGGCGATGACCGGGTTCGAGACATCATGGCAGGTGGCACAGAAAAACTTTCCCTTGTGAAATCGGCTGTACTGAGTGGCATGCGGTTGTGCAGCCCCGTTTGAGAACACATCGGCATAGGGGCCGCGCCGCTCGGTCGTGGGGCTTACAAAATATTGTCCCCCGGCGCTTTCGGTGTAGAGGGCGCTGACCGGAATATCGCCTGCGTAGAACGGATCGCCGCTGAACAGTGCTATACGGGGTGCGAACATCTGGTCGATCAGGAAGGTCTGCAGAGCTCTCGGCTGTGAGCGAAACTGTGGCAGCACAAGGGCACTGTTCTGTTCGTCCCAGCTGATTGTCCAGTCACTTCCCTCACGCGTGCCGTCAAAGGTCGTCCGGTAAAACGGGTCGGTCAGGCGGTGACAGAACGAACACTGGATGCCGTCGTAATCCTCTCCGGTCATGGCCGACGCATTCAGAGTGCTGGACCGGCCTTCCAGCCATCCTTTCGGGAAGTGGCAGCGCAGGCAGATATCCACGGCATTGGGATTGCCCAGAGCGAAGATGGAGTCCTGGGCGGAAACGGTGAAACAGGCGAACATCAGCGGATCCCTCGCTGAATTGCCCATCATCGAACCCTGCCAGGCCTTGTAGATATCGTATTCATTGTAGTCTGTCCGGCCGCGCAGGTCCGGTGTCAATGTCACCCACGGGCCATTTCCGCCTCCGTGGCAGGCGTAGCAGGTTGTCGAACTCTCGAGAGTCACCTGCTCCGGTTGGGTGCCCGGCATCCGGACCAGTGGATCTTCGCGCACGGGCAGGTCACTGGTCTGGGAAGGAGAATTATCCGAACACCCGAATAAAAGTGTGCATAAAACAACAATGAAAGAGCTTGTTATACATTTCATCGCAATTCTCCTCCGGCAGATTTTTCACGAATGATGCAGATGGGCGCACAAGATTACGTTACTGTAATTATAAGATACTTCTAAAAATCTGATTGTCAACAGGGCGACGTTACGTGCGACAATTTAGCGATGCAAATAAAAAAGGCACCGAGCTGTTACGCTGAGTGCCTTGTATTATTGGTTGGTCTGTTTGGAATCGCGTGAAACCGATACATTACATCAGGACTCCCGTAGGGGCCATATTGTCTGCTGGAGGCTTGCCGGTCTGGTTTCGTATCTTTTTTCTCTCACACAACTCGGAATGATCCAGATTTTCACAGTACAGCCTGATCCAGCGCTGGTTTATTACTTCGAGGTTTGAGTTGAATTTATTGAAAAATCCGCATGTTTCCAGCAGATCGCATTTATTGGGCATTCTCTCATCCTTTATTAAATCTATACTCTCAGCCTTAACGTATCTGCTTTGCGTATCTGCCAAGTGTTTATTTGATAGTATTACAGAAAAACACCAGATGAAAATAGCCCTTGCTTAAAAGGTCCCATTAAAGGTCTCACTTAAGGCAAGAGCTATGTTTTCAATAGCATAATTAGCTAGTTGTGTTAGTGGCTGGGGCGCCAGGGATCGAACCTGGGAATGTCGGAATCAAAATCCGATGCCTTACCGCTTGGCGACGCCCCATCATGGTGTTGTGAAGCAGGCTGAAAAGACGATGCTGACCTGTGTGACCTACAATGTTTCCGCAACTGCGGCAAACCAGTCGCTGTTGCCTGTGATGGCTGCCCGGGCCTGCTCGGCGGTCTCCCTGTCCTGATACAGGCCGAAAACCGTCGGGCCGCTGCCGGACATCATGGCCCCCACTGCCCCGTGCCGAAGCATGGTGTCCTTTATCTCTGCAATGACCGGAAAGGCCGGTATGGTAACTGATTCGAGATCGTTGGCAAAGATCGAACAGATATCCGCCACAGACTCGTAAAAGGGAGGCAGTTTAGCCAGCTCCCCCCTGTTTGTCAACTTCAAATTGTTGTAGACCCAGGCGGTTGATACATGCACCCCGGGGTTGACCAGAAGTACCCAGGCCGCGGGCATCCTCGGCATGGCGGTGAGTGCTTCACCGATCCCTTCTGCCAGGGCGGTCGTTTTGAAGATGAAGAAAGGTACATCAGCACCCAGCTTGACGCCGATCTCCATCAGGCGCTGATCGGGCAGGCCCAGCTGCAGTAGCTCGTTCATGCCCATCAAGACCGAGGCGGCGTCGCTGCTGCCGCCGCCCAGTCCGGCTGCCACCGGGATGTTCTTGGCGATGGAGATCTCGGCGCCCTGCGAACCACCGGCCAGCTCAAGCAGGGCATTGGCCGCCTTCCAGGCGATATTCCCCGGACCGTCGGGCACGCCGTTCTTTCCACAGATGACCGAGATTCCGGGGGCGCCGGTCAGTGTTATCGTGATCTCATCACACAGGTTAACCCGCTGCATGACCATGCGCAGGTCGTGATAGCCGTCCGGACGTCGACGGATAACGTCCAGGAGGTAGTTTACCTTGGCAGGCGCCTTGAGTGTGATGCTCTTCACGGTGTCTCCGGCAGTCGTTGTGTTGGATGCAAACAGGAAGGTAATTTTCTAATGCAAGCAGGAGTATAAATCAAGGCAAAACTGCAGCATTGCCGCGACGCCCTACAGGGGGCTTGCGCAGTGCCTGTTCTGCATCTATACTGTGCCGTATTGCATTGATCTGAAACTGTTCAGGAGGAGATATACCGTGAATCCGAGACTTCCCGCCGAGTGGGAGATGCAGGACGGCGTTCTGATGGCCTGGCCCCACGAAGGCACCGACTGGGCCTACATGCTGGATGATGTCCGCCCGGTCTTCGTTGAGATAATCAGACAGATCACCCGCTTTGAACGGGTACTGCTGACTGCACCCGATGCTGTCAACGTCTCCGGCTTTCTGGCCGATGCCGGCGTCGATCAGGCGAAGGTGACGATCTGTGAGATGCCGAACAATGACACATGGGCGCGGGACTTTGGCCCGATTACCGTGATCTACAACAATCAGCCGGTGCTGCTGGATTTCGGCTTCAATGGCTGGGGACTCAAGTTTCCCGCCAATCACGACAATCTGGTCACCAGACGGCTGAAAGAGCAGGGCGCCCTTGCCCCGAACATCAATACGGTCGGCCTGATCTTTGAGGGTGGCAGCATCGAGAGTGACGGCCTCGGTACGATCCTGACGACAGCCGAATGCCTGCTTTCGCCCAACCGCAACCCGCAGCTGGACAAGAGCGAGATCGAACAGGCCATGGCTTCGATGCTGGGCGCCCGGCGGGTGCTCTGGCTCAACCACGGCTGGCTGGCAGGCGATGATACCGATTCGCATATCGATACGCTGGCCAGGATCTGTCCGGACAACACCATCGTCTACCAGGCCTGCGACATCCCGCTGGACGAACATTATGAGGGGCTGAAGCGGATGGAAGAGGAGCTGAAGGCGTTCCGGGCTCCGGATGGTTCACCCTATCGCCTGCTGCCGCTTCCCTGGCCCAAGGCCCGTTTTGATGACCAGGCCCATCGCCTGCCGGCCACCTATGCCAATTTTCTCGTTATCAACGGGGCGGTATTGGTGCCGACCTACAGTGACCAGGAGAATGACGGGAAGGCGCTGGCCTGTCTCGGCACGGCCTTTCCCGGACGCGAGATCATCGGCATCAACTGTCTCCCGCTGATCGAGCAGCACGGTTCGCTGCACTGCGTAACCATGCAGCTTCCCGCAGGAGTACTGCCATGACGATTCTTCGTACCGCACTCATCCAGCAGGGCTGCAGCACAGACAAACAGACCAACCTGGACAAGACGGCCGCCATGGTCAGGAGCGCATCCGCTTCCGGCGCCACGCTGATCGTGCTGCAGGAGCTGCATGCCGGCCCCTATTTCTGCCAGACTGAAGACCCGGCTCTGTTTGACCTGGCCGAACCGATACCGGGCGAATCCAGCCGGTTCATCGCCGGCCTGGCCCGGGATCTGGGGGCCGTCATTGTTGCCTCCCTCTTCGAACGCCGGGCGCCGGGCCTCTTTCACAACACCGCCGTGGTGTTTGAGACCGACGGGTCCATCGCCGGCACCTACCGCAAGATGCACATCCCGGACGACCCCGGTTTCTACGAGAAATTCTACTTCACCCCGGGTGATCTGGGGTTCACCCCGATCAAGACCTCGGCTGGTATCCTGGGGGTGCTGGTCTGCTGGGACCAGTGGTATCCCGAAGCGGCCCGCCTGATGGCACTGTCCGGTGCCGACCTGTTGATCTATCCGACGGCCATCGGATGGGACCCGGCTGACACGGATGCAGAAAAGGGACGTCAGCGGGATGCCTGGGTCACCGTCCAGCGCGGCCATGCCGTGGCCAACGGCCTGCCGGTGCTGGCGGTCAACCGGGTAGGCTTCGAGCCGTCAAGCGGTCATCCTGAAAACGGTATTCAGTTCTGGGGGAGCAGTTTTGCCGCCGGTCCCCAGGGCGAGATCCTGGCGGAGGCCTCAGTGGAAAAGGAAGAGATTCTGCTGGTGGATGTGGACCTGAAGCGAAGCGAAACGGTCCGGCGCATCTGGCCGTTTCTGCGTGACCGGCGGATCGATGCCTATGGCGATATCATAAAACGTTACAGGGACTGAATGTATGGCATTACTCGATAAAGAAACCCTGGAAGCCCTCTCCAGTTCTCGGATACTGACCTCCATGATTACCCCTGCGGTTCTGATCTCGGCCTGCGGAACGCTGATATTTTCAACCTCGGCACGCCTGGGGAGAATCTTCGACCGGGAAGGGGAGGTGAAGGCCGGTCGCAAGATGAAAGGCTGGCAGATATGTTTGGTCCAGAGGCGGTCGGCCACTCGGGGGGCGTGATCCACAAAGCCATGTCGTCGCTCTACACCGCCACGGCGCTCTTTGTTGCCTCCAGCCTGGCGATTGCCTTTAGCGTTGCGTATGGCGGCCCCAACACCGCTTGGATACCGACCCTGATCGCGCTATCCGGCGGCCTGTTCCTGTTTGTCGCCTCTGCGCTATTGCTGTACGAGAGCCGCTTCATTTTTGTCGCCGCTGTTCGTTCAACCTGCGGTTTGTCACCCGCAATATCGAGTTTATCGAGTTTCTGGAGAAAAAGGCAGCGGGGCCGGACAAGACACCTCCAGCCTGATCGCCCGATCCCTCACCCCTTCAAGCCCACCTCTTTTGCCAGCGCTCTCCAAGCCGGCAGGCTGCGCTCAATGATCCCCTTGTCAACACAGTAGGCGATCCGGAAGAAGCCCGGCGCACCGAACCCGGCGCCTGGCACCAGCAGGATGTGGTGCTTCTGCGCCAGCTTGACGAACTCCACATCATCGGCCAGAGGTGATTTCGGGAACAGGTAGAAAGCACCGTCCGGTTTGACCATGCTGAAACCCATGCCGGTCAGTTCATTCACCAGCAGGTCCCGTTTGGCCTGGTACTCGTTGACGTCCACCGATTCGTCCTGCAGTTTGGCCACCAGTCGCTGCATGAGGGCCGGGGCATTGACAAAGCCGAGTACGCGGTTACTGAAGACGGCGCCCTCCATGAACTGCATGGCAGTATCCATGCGCGGGTTGGCAGCCAGATAGCCGATGCGCTCGCCCGGCAGGGCCAGGTCCTTGCTGTGGGAGGTGACGATGATCGAGCTCTCCACCAGCGGGAAGATGTTGGGCACGTGTTTGCCGTCAAAGGCGATGCGGGCGTAGGGCTCGTCCGAGATGACGTAGATCAGGTGGCCGTTGTCGCTGTGGATCTTCTTGAGAACCGCCCCCAGTTGCCGCAGGCTGTCTTCGGGATAGATCACGCCGGTCGGGTTGTTGGGCGAGCAGATCAGGATGGCCCGGGTCCGGGAGGTTATCGCGTTTTTGATGGCGTCGATATCAAGCTGGAATGTCTCGTGATTGGTCCAGACTTCCACCGGTACGCCACCGTGGTTGTCGATGTAGAATTTGTACTCCACGAAAAACGGAGCCAGGATGATGACCTCTTCACCCGGGTTGAGGATGGTCTTCAGCACCACATTCAGGGCTCCGCCGGCGCCGCAGGTCATGATGACATACCCGGCGGTCACATCCAGTCCTGAGTCCTTCGCCAGTTTGGCGGCAACGGCAGCACGGGTCTCGGCATAGCCGGCATTGTTCATGTAGCGATGCATGCCGGGCAGAGGGTTCTGCGCCAGTTCAAGCAGTTCCCGCTGGAAGGCTTCGGGAGGCTCCACGTCAGGGTTTCCCAGGGTGAAGTCGTAGATTTTATCGGCGCCGAATTCCAGGCGCAGCCGCTCGCCCTCTTCGAACATCTTGCGGATCCAGGATGATTTGGAAATATGACTGGCGATTTTCATGGCGATAGCCATTGCTGTTTCCTCCGTGGGATAAATTCTGATAGGATGGACGTCGAAATACTACAACAAATTGCGGAGAACTCAATGGAAATTCCTTGCTGGCCCGCCTCCCGGCCGCTTGATATCAGTGACAAGCCGCGCTTTGACAGCATCTTCGAAGAATTGCAGCCACGCGTCTCCGAGCTGACCTTCGCGGGCCTGTACCTGTTTCGCAGGGCACATGACTATCGTGTCTCCCTGATCGGGGATTCGCTTGTGCTGCTGGGCACGGGGTATGACGGAGCATGCTACTGCCTGCCGCCGTTGGGTGGTGATGTGACCGCTGCGTGCGAGCTGCTGCTGGATTCCGGTATGGGGTTGTACGGCATCGGAGAGGAGTATGCTTCCCGGTATCTCGAGAAGGTCGCGTCCGAATTGATCGAGGACCGCGACTCCTTTGACTACCTGTATCTGCGTGATGATCTGGCGACCCTGCCGGGCAACCGCTTCCACAAGAAGAAGAACCGGATCAGTTATTTTACCGCCCGCCATACGTTCGAGGTCCACAGGTTTTCGGCAGAGCACCTGTGCGGATGCCTGCAATTGCTGGATGAGTGGGGCAGGGCGGCCGAGGTCGAGGGCAATAGATCCTTCAGCCTGGAGATGGATGCCACGGTCGAGGCTCTGTCGCAGGCGGATGTCTTGCGGCTGGAAGGAGTCGTGGTGGCGGTGGAGGGTTCTGTACGGGCCTTTGCGATGGGAGAGCGCCTCAATCGGGAAACGGCGGTCTGCCACTTCGAGAAGGCCGACCATTTCATGGAGGGCCTGTCGCAGCTGGTTAACCGGGAGTTTGCCCGATCGCTTTTCACCGACTGCAGGTATGTTAACCGCGAACAGGATCTGGGCGAGCCAGGACTGCGTAATGCCAAGCTTTCGTACCATCCGGTGGAGATGATCAGGAAATTCAAGCTGCAGCGGGGTAAAGAAAAAGATTGCACTGGCCGGTAAAATATAGTACAAAACTCGTTCTTTAGAAACGGCCTATGGTCGTATCTCCTTGCTCCGGGTAGGACCGGGGCTCGTAAACCGTGAGGAGGCATCATTATGAGGAAGTACGAAACAATTATCATCCTCCAGCCCGAACTTGGCGAAGACGACATCACTGTCGTCACCACCAAGGTGCAGGACGTTATCACGTCCTTCAAGGGTGAGTTGCACCGGATGGATGACTGGGGTGTCAGAAAACTGGCCTACTCCATCAGGAAATGTGCACGCGGGCGCTACTACTATGTCCGTTATGACGGTCCCGCAGAGATGATCGCCGAGCTGGAGCGCCGCATCAGGCTCGACGAGAAGGTGCTTCGCTACCAGACTGTCAACATTACCGATGAGCCCGAAAAGGTTGTGCCCGAGAAAAAGGCACCTGTGGTCGAGTCCGAACTGGATGAAGCTGCTGAAGTTGAAGAGGCCCCCGTCGAGACGGCAACTGAATAATTCCCTGGAGGATAAAATATCATGAGTGACGAAAGACCAACCAGCACCTATCAGCGCCCTTCATCCGGACCTGGCCAGCGCCCTTCGGGCGGCCCGGGCGGACCGCGCAAGAAGCGCCCGTTCCAGCGCCGTAAAGTTTGCCGTTTCTGCGCCGAGAAGAATCTTGCGATCGATTACAAAGAGCCGCGTACCCTCCGTTATTTTATTTCGGAGCGTGGCAAGATCGTTCCCCGTCGTATCTCAGGAAACTGCGCGGCACATCAGCGCGAGATCACCGAGGCCATCAAACGTGCCCGGAATATAGCGCTGCTGCCGGTTGCATCAAACCACGCGCTGCCCTGATCCACGCTTCATGAGCCTGACCGACAAGGCCGGACATGCCCTCGACTCCCGCATTCTCGCGGTGCTGGTAGGCATGGCCGGCTCGTTTATTCTGTTCGCCGCGTACCTGGTGATTCCGCCTGCCGGAATATTTTCCGGACTGCTGGCGCCGTTTCCGGCAGCGTACTTCCGCTTACGGCATGGCAGAGGGGCAGGCATCATCATCATCCTGGGGGCTACTGCCGCCATGACCGCGTATTTCGGCATCAGTGCCGGAACGTTTTATCTGGTCCAGTGCGGACTGATCGCCCTCCTGCTGCCGGAGTTATTGCTGCGGGGCTTCAGCGCCACCCGCTCCATCGTCTGGACAACGGCATCCAGTGTGCTCCTGCTGGCCGCGGCGGTGGTGTTTTTCAGTGTAACCAGCGGTCAGAACGTCCATCAGCTGGCTGTTGCAGAGATCCAGAAAAGTGTAGCCCAGGCGGTTGCCATCTATGAAAAAAGCGGGGTCAAGGGTGAAGAGCTTGCAGTATTGAAGCAGACTATGGCCGCTGCTGCCGATCTGGTAATCAGGATGTATCCGGCATTGATAGTCATTACGCTGATCGGTATGGTCGGCTGCAATCTGGCCCTGCTGCGGCGCTTTGCTGCCGGCATGGGATTCAGTCTCAACATTGATGAATTCAGCACCTACAGGAACCCTGAAATACTCGTATGGGGACTTATAGCAGCCGGTTTCTCACTGCTGGCCGACAACAGGATCGTTACGACCCCGGCCATCAATGTGCTGGCCATTATTGTCGGCCTCTATTTCCTGCAGGGTCTGGCAGTCATTTTAACTGTCATAGCCAGACAGAGCATTGCGGGTGTATTGAGGGCCGGCTTGTATGTCATGCTGCTGCTGCAGCCGTACCTGGCTGCGCTGGTGGCGGCAATCGGAATATTTGACCTGTGGGGTGATTTTCGCACCCCCAGAAAACAGGAAAACCTGTAAAACAGGCTTGAAAGGAGAGTATTTATGCAGGTCATTTTGAAGGAAAATATCGAAACTCTCGGTCACATCGGTGATATCGTCAAGGTAGCTCCCGGTTATGCCCGTAACTACCTGCTCCCCAAAGGGCTGGCGGTTGAAGCCACGGAAAAAAATGCTAAAGCCCTGGACCACGTCAAACGCCAGATGGCCTACCGCAAGGACAAGGCCCTCGAGACCGCCAGGAACCTGGCTGCCAAGTTGACTGAAACGCCGATCGCTCTGCTGCACAAGGCCGGTGAAGAAGGCAAACTGTTCGGTTCGGTCACCAACATGGAAATCGCTGCCTTCCTCAAGGGAAAAGGCTTTGAAATTGACCGCAAGACCATACTGCTGGCTGAACCGATCAAGCATGTCGGTGAGTTCGATGTAACGGTCAAGGTTCACCCTGAAGTCTCTGCGACCCTCAAGGTGACCGTCTCGGCCGCCTGATTCACCGTCCTGTCATCTGTTCTCTGCATCGAAGAGCCTGCCGGATATTCCGGCAGGCTCTTCGTGTATCCCGGCAATGCCGTTTGTATTCCTGCTGTGGTGAATCTGCTGACTGACTGTTCTGTTTAGCGGGTTAGGGATTGACATTAACGAATCCATAAAGGAATATACCGGCATGACCGTGTCTGCCATGTACATAGTTTCCGTGATTGTTCTGGTAGCAGCAAATGGGTTTTTCGTTGCCTCAGAGTTCTCTCTCGTAGCGGTCCGCCGCTCCCGCATCGTGGCACTGGCCGAGTCCGGCAATCGTCGCGCCAAGATGCTGCTGGGTCTCCTTGATCATCTCAACGCCTATATCTCTGCTACGCAACTGGGTATAACCATGGCGTCTCTTGCTCTCGGCTGGATCGGTGAACCGGCACTTGCAAGATTGCTTGAAGCCCCCCTGCACGGAAGGGTGTCCGATTCGCTCCGGCATACCATCTCTTTCATCGCCGCATTTACCATCATTACATTTCTGCATATCGTGCTGGGAGAGCTGGCTCCAAAGACCCTTGCCCTTGAACGCGCAGAGAGGGTCGCTCTGGCGATCGCCTGGCCGATGCGCATGTTCCATCAGGTTTTCCGCTGGCCGATCCTGCTTCTGGACTGGGCCGGATCGTCTACGGTACGGATATTCGGCCTTCGTTCCACGGGTGATGTCGCCTCGGTCTATACGGTTGATGAACTGCGCCAGATTATCGACGTATCCCATAAAAGCGGAACCCTTGAACCGGATGAACAGCGCCTGCTGCATCGCGTGTTTGAATTCACCGATGCAGAGGTGCGTGAAGTCATGATGCCACGTACCCGCGTTGTGGGACTCGAGATTTCATCCCCGCGTGAAGAGGTGGTGGCGACCGTGCTGGAAAACATGTACTCCCGCTACCCGGTTTACCGGAAAAGCATCGAGGATATCATCGGGGTTGTGCATGGAAAAGACCTTCTGGGGCGACTGGTGGCCGGTGATGAGTTCAATCTTGCCTCGATCATGCGCCCCCCGGTATTTGTTCCCGAAAGTAAGAAGGTCAGCCGCCTGCTCAAGCAGATGCAGCGGACTCGCAACCAGATGGCTTTTGTTGTGGATGAGTATGGCGGATTGAGCGGCCTGGTGACGACCGAAGACCTGATCGAGGAGCTGGTGGGGGAGATCAGGGATGAACATGATGCCGGCGAGGCGGTGCACTTTCAGAAACTGGAAGACGGGAGCCAGCTGGTGGATGGATTGCTCTCCATATTCGAGCTTGCCGATGCCATCAAGTTCAAGATGGTCGATGATGTACCCTATGAAACAGTGGCCGGCCTGATTCTCCATGAGCTGGGGCGGTTTCCGCTGTGCGGTGAGTCAATAATCTGGAACGGCTACCGCATCATCTGTGAAGAGGTGACACCCACCTCGATCCTCAAGGTGCGTATCATCAAGGTGGCTACGGAAGAGAAGTCCGTCGAACGTTGAGGACCTAAGCTGTTGAGATTCAGGCGGCCTGCACAATGGTCTATCCTTTTAACGACTCATCCATCCCACGACATTGACGGTCCCGATGCGAATACGATCCTACATAAAGTTATCCGGAATACTGGCGCTGATAGCCGCGGCTTTCACGATCGGTCTTGCAGTTTTTCTGCCGCGCCTGCTGGATGTCAACGCCTACCGTGATGAAATTCTCTCCACCCTGCAGCAATCCCTCAATCGCAAGGTCAGTTTCTCCAGTGGAACCTTTGCCTGGCACTTCGGCCCATCCTTCGTCTTTAATACCGTTTCCGTGAAAGAGCCTGATGGCAGCAGAGATTTCCTCAAGGCCGAGCGGATCACCGTAAAACTGGCGCTGCTGCCCCTGCTGGAAAAGAAGGTGGTTCTGAAGGATCTTCGTGCCGACCGTGCAGAGATCAACCTCATCCGGGGCAGTGACGGAAAGCTGAACATAGATGATCTGCTCACGCCATCCAAGGATTCGGTGCCGGTTCACTTCAGAATGGTGCAACTCAGACAGAGCACCGTGCAGTGGCGGGATGTGTCCGTTCAGCAAGAAGGCTTTCGTGCGGTTGCACGGAACATCTCCCTGAACATAGACCATATGGAGCGTGGTCGCAAGGGAGGCTTCAAGCTGTCCTGTGAACTGCCGGCTGTATCCGGGGGCGCCGCTTTGATCGCACTGTCCGGTTCGGCAAAACTGCCTGCGGAGGGGCGCTCGCTGACTGAGACCGAACTGAACGGCAGTGCGGATATCAAACAGTTTGAGATTGGCCGGTTCTGGTCGTATTACGAACGTTTCATACCCTTTGCCAACCCGGGCGGAAGAGTCGACCTGGCATCCAGTTTCAAGGGACGACTCAAGGATTTCGCAGCCAAAGGCAAGATTCGTGTGAGCGGGGCCTCTGTGGTCTGGCCGAAGGTATTCCATTACACCGTTGCGCCCGGTTACCTTCAGCTGAACTATGACCTGCGCCTGAACGCCTCGCTGATTGATATTCCTTCTCTGGAGCTTTCCACTGACGGCTTCCGCATCAAGGGCAGCTTCCAGATGAATGACTATGCCGGCCCGGACCCGCGTATCGTTGCAAAGGCCAGCACCCCCGCCACCTTCCGGTACGAGGATGTCAGGAGCTATGTACCTTACGGCATCATTCCGCCGGACACCTCCGACTACATCGAGCACAAGATCAAGGCCGGTGTATTCAGGCTGGACACCGGCGTTCTGGACGGCCGCGTCAGCCAGATCGCCCATATGGAAGTGGCTGACAACTACAAGACCCTGCTGATTCGCGGACCGGTCGAAAAGGCTGTCCTCAGCTACGGCCCCAAGGCACCGGTATTCTCCAACATCAAAGGGACGATCGAGCTCAAGGATAAAAACTTCAGCCTGATAGGCATGACCGCGCAATTCGGCGAGTCACCCCTCAAGCTGGACGGGACTATCACCGAATATAACACCGATAAAACGTCAGATTATCAGGTCCGTATGGAAATCACCCCGCACACGCCGGAAGTCGCCTGGCTGGCGCGGATAGCCGGTGCGAACAAGCTTGAGTTCGGTGGAACCTCCTCACTCGTACTGAACGGCAGCGGCCATTATTCGGCCTATCACCTGAACGGCAGCTGGGATCTGAAACAGGCTGTTTACTCATTCCCGGGGGCAATCCGCAAGCCGTCCGGCATGAACAATCACCTGAACTTCACCTCTGTGATCAGTGCCGGGGAAACCAGGCTGACCAGCCTTGCGTACAACCTGTCTCCCCTGATGCTGTCGGCAACGGCACTTTTGAAGTATGCTGACCGGCCTTATCTGGGATTTGAGTTGCAGACCAATCAGTTCGCCATGAGCGAAGCCCTGCCCATTCTTACGGAATGGCAGAAATACCGGCCCAGGGGCAGGGTCAAGGCCCAGTTGTCCGGCACCGGTAATCCGGAAGATTTTGCCGCAATGAATTATGCCGGAACGATAGCGCTCAATTCATTCTCCCTCCAGCCGGACGGCAAGTTCAAGACCGTCAGCGGCATAAACGGCAGTGTTACCTTCAAGGGCAACAGTCTGGAAACCTCCCGTACCACTGTTCGCTACGGTGATTCGCCATTGACCGTCACCGGCCAGGTCAGGAGCCTGAAAAACGGCGAGGCAGAGATCGAGATTTCCTCCCCACGGTTTCTCCTGCGGGATATCGACCTGGCCGCCCCCGGCTCAGACACCGCGATTCGCCGCATGAACGGCTCGTTTTCTGTCCGGGGCGGAAGATACACGATCAAAAGTTTTTCAGGGCTCCTGAACAGCTCGAATTTCAGTGTCAGCGGCATCTATGCCGGCGGGTCCTCGCCGGAGGCAAATTTTGCCGTGACTTCTTCCAACCTGGACGTGGACGACCTGCTGCTGCTTGCACGCTTCGGCACCCCGGGGGCGGCTTCCGGCAAAACTGCGCCGAAGGGTGACCTGAAACTCAGATTGACTGCTGAAGCAGGGAAATACGGCAGGATTCCTTTCAGCAAGCTCAATGTTACCGCCAACCACGATACAGGTGCCCTCTATCTGCAGAGTCTCGATGCCGGCGTTTTCGGCGGCAGGCTTTCTGCGAAGGGCAGGGTCGCTCCGGGTGGCGATCTGGGAAGCCGCTACGACATTAATTTCAACCTTGAGCGTGTGGATGCCGAAAAGTTCACGCAAGCCCTGGATATAAGCCGTGATGTGACCGGGAGCCTGAATGCCCAGGGCGATGTTACGGCCCAGGGTGAAACCATTGCCGATATCAAAAAGACCGCCCTGGGCAATGTCCGTCTGCGGCTTGAGGACGGTTCGCTGCACAAGTTCAGTGTCCTCTCAAAGGTGTTTTCCATACTTAATGTGTCCCAGCTGCTCAAGTTCCAGCTCCCGGACATGGTTTCAAACGGCATGCCGTACAATGAAGTCAAGGGGAGCTTTGCCATCAGTGACGGCAACATCGTCACCCAGGACCTGTTCATCGCCAGCGACGCCATTAATATCTCGGTAATCGGAAACGCCAACATGGTCAGGGAGGATCTCAACTTCACCATCGGTGTCCAGCCGCTGCAGACGGTTGACAAGATCGTCAACCGCATCCCGGTGGTGGGCTGGCTGTTGACCGGCAAGGGCAAGGATTTCCTGACCGTCTTTTTCGAGGCAAAAGGGAAGTGGTCGGACCCCGCAGTTTCAGCGATCCCGGTCAAGTCTATTGGAATGGGTGTGCTGAACGTATTCAGGCGTGTATTCGAACTGCCGGTGCGCCTGTTCACTGATACGGGTGAGGTGATACTGGGAAAATAGTGCGTCGCTACAGACCTGCCGATTGGAAGGCCGCCGCATGAAAATAAACGCCCCGTGAGGAAACTCGCGGGGCGTTGTGTGTGAAGCTGGATAATGAAGCGATCGGCTCTTTTAGTAGACTCCGTAGTTGTCAGGATTCGAAAAAAGCTCCCGGAGCAGGAGGTTGTTGAGATGATGGCCGGTCTTGTTGGCCTCTACCTTGCCCAGGATGCGGTAGCCGCTGGTGTAGAGGTCGCCGATCAGGTCGAGGATCTTGTGATTGACCAGTTCCTTGCGATAGCGCAGACCCTGCGGGTTGACGATGTCATCCATGCCGATCACCACCGCGTTGTCCAGCGATCCCCCCTTGGCCAGCCCGGCCTTCTTGATGGCCTCGATCTCCTCAAGCAGGGTAAAGGTCCGCGAGTTGATGATCGAGAAGGCGTTTTCCACGTCCGTGACCCGCTTCTTCTGCTTGCCAACCGGCTGGCGGAACTCGATGGTCATGGTGATATCCAGGGTGTTGTGCGGTTTGATGCGCACCCAGGCGTCGTTGTGTGTGACCTCCACCGGTCGCTGTACCTTGAGATAAACGCCGCTTTCCGGGAACTCATAGATGCCGGCCTTCCACATGCCCTGATAGAACTCCCAGGCCGAACCGTCCAGGATCGGCACCTCCGGCCCGTCAATATAGACGAGGCAGTTGGTGATGCCGGAGAAATAGAAGGCCGCCATGAGGTGCTCTATGGTGGAAACCGTAGCCCCCCCGCTGGCGATAAGGGTAGAGAGGCGGGTGTCGGCCACCATGTCGTAACGGGCCGGGATGATGGTGCCTTTGAAGACGAAGGCGATGCCGAATTCCCGTCGAGGGAGAAACTCAAGGGTGACCGGCTGCCCGGTATGCAGGCCGATGCCGGTGATCTTGAAGATGCGGTTTATCGTTGTCTGGCGTTTGATCATGACGTGACTTTCGTTTCCAGGCGACTCTTCAGTTCTTCATGTTCCTTTGCCAGCGAGTCGTATTTTCGTTCGAGTTCGCGGATCTGGTCAAACAGGCAGGCAATAGCCTTGGCCTCGGGATCAGGCAGCTGGCCATGCTGCAGGTCGGCCCGCCCCTCTTCCTTTTTCTCCTGCGCCATGACAATCCTGCCGGGGATGCCGACGACGGTCGCGTTTTCCGGCACCTCCTTGACCACCACCGAGTTGGAACCGATCTTGGCACCTTTTCCGACGGTAAACGGACCCAGGATCTTGGCCCCTGATCCGATGACGACATTGTCGTCCAGTGTCGGGTGCCGCTTGATCTTGTCCCAGGTTACCCCGCCAAGGGTCACTCCGTGATAGAGTGTCACGTTGTCGCCGATCTCGGCGGTTTCTCCGATGACGACGCCCATGCCGTGGTCAATGAAGAACTTGCGTCCGATCTTTGCCCCGGGATGAATCTCGACACCGGTCAGAAACCGCCCGAGGTGGGAGATAAAGCGTCCCAGAAAAAAGAACTCATTGACCCAGAACCAGTGGGCGATTCGATAGATCCAGAGGGCGTGAAGGCCGGGATAGCAGAAGATGATCTCGAAGACATTGCGCGCGGCGGGGTCCCGTTCAAAGACCGAATTGATATCCTCGCGGAGGTTTTTGAGCATGGAGCGTACCTCGTAGTTCAGTAAGTAGTCGTAGTTTTGAGACGTATCATATCCCTAGCAATTCTGTCAAATTCAATCATTGCGGCATGGCAACTTCTTTCTCGACAAAGCTCAATTTTTTCACTAGTATGCCATGGCTTTGTATACACAATCCCGGTCCAGTGCGGCCTATTTGAAAGCAATGAAAGGAGAATCAGAGCATGTCCACAAAACCCTTCGTGTATCAGGATCCATTTCCACTCGGCAAGGACGGGACCGTCTACCGCAAGATTGAGGGCTCCGAAAAATACATCCTGGTAGAGAAATTTGCCGACAAGGACGTTGTCCGCGTTTGTCCCGAAGCGCTTTCGATCCTGGCCAACGAGGCCATGCGGGATGTCTCCTTTCTGCTGCGTCCGGCTCACAACGAGCAGGTCGCCAAGATCCTTGGCGACCCGGAGGCCTCCATGAACGATAAAGGGGTGGCCCTGGCCTTCCTGCGCAACGCCGAGATAGCCGCCCAGTTTGACCTCCCGGTCTGCCAGGATACCGGCACCGCTACCGTGGCTGCCAAGAAGGGCCAGCAGATCTGGACCGGTGTCAAGGACGAGGAATGGCTCTCAAAAGGAATCTACAAGACCTACACCGAAGAAAACCTGCGCTATTCCCAGACCGTGGCCCTCGATATGTACGAGGAGATCAATACCGGAACCAATCTGCCTGCCCAGATCGACATCCTGGCTACCGACGGCGACTACTACAAGTTTGTCTTCATGGCCAAGGGCGGCGGTTCTGCCAACAAGACCATGCTCTACCAGGAAACCAAGGCACTGCTCACTCCGGATAAACTCTACAAGTTCCTGGTCGAGAAGATGAAATACCTGGGAACCGCCGCCTGCCCTCCCTACCATATCGCTTTCGTCATCGGGGGCACTTCGGCTGACCAGTGCATGAAGACCGTCAAGCTTGCCACCGCCAAGGAACTGGACGGGCTGCCCACCCAGGGGAACGAGCACGGGCAGGCCTTCCGCGACGTTGAGCTGGAGAACCGGCTGCTGGAAGCCGCCCAGAAACTCGGTATCGGCGCCCAGTTCGGCGGCAAGTATTTCGCCCACGACGTGCGGGTGATCCGTCTGCCCCGTCACGGTGCCTCCTGCCCGGTCGGCATGGCGGTATCCTGCTCGGCCGACCGCAACATCAAGGCCAAGATCACCAAAGACGGTCTGTTCGTGGAGGAGATGGACCGCAATCCCGGCCGCCTGATCCCGCCGCAGTACCGCGGCAAGCACGAGCACGGCGTCAAGATCAACCTTAATATGCCGATGAAGGATATGCTGGCCGAGCTGACCAAGCACCCCGTATCCACGCCGCTGCTGTTGACCGGCACCATCGTTGTCGGTCGTGATATCGCCCACGCCAAGTTCAAGGAGATCATGGACAAAGGCCAGCCGCTGCCCGAGTACCTGCTCAACCATCCGATCTACTACGCCGGGCCGGCCAAGACTCCCAAGGGCAAGGCATCCGGTTCATTCGGCCCGACTACTGCCGGACGCATGGACTCCTATGTGGACGAACTCCAGTCCAAGGGCGGTTCGCTGATCATGATCGCCAAAGGCAACCGCAGCCAGCAGGTGACCGACGCCTGCAAGAAGTACGGCGGCTTCTACCTCGGCTCCATCGGCGGCCCGGCTGCCGTGCTGGCTGAGGAGAACATCAAAAAGGTCGAGTGTATCGACTTCCCCGAACTGGGTATGGAAGCGGTCTGGAAAATTGAAGTAGAGAACTTCCCGGCCTTCATCCTGGTTGATGACAAGGGTAATGATTTCTTCAAGCAGTTAGGCCTGTAATACTGTTCAGACCCTGTTGACCGGTCCCCGGCCGCATGAGCGGCCGGGGATTTTTTTGCCGTACCCGCCGTTCCACACCTGTCTGCACGCCCCGCCTTTCGATGGAATCTGCTGTATAAAATAACCTCACCCGGTTTTGCATTGCAGAATTAGTGGTATAGTTTAAGGCAGACAACCATGCAATCCCCCAAAAGGTTTGAGAGTAAACTGGCCGGCCATGTCAAAGCAGCTGCAGGATGGTCATGAACTACGGGAGATTCAGAGCCTGAACCGTAAACCGGCACATGGTACATTTTATGCTAATGAACAGGTGAGTAGCGGAGCATGTTTATACTAACCTGTGAGGGATCTATCACATGAAAGAGCATGACCACGCAGCGACTGAAACTCCTGAGATGATCTCACTGATGGGCTATTCCCTTGCCAGGGAATCCGGCCGGTTAAAAGAAGCTATAGCACTCTGTGAGAAAGCCTTATCGCTGAATCCGAATCAGCCGGAACATTACCTTAACCTGGGGCGTGTCTATATCCTGGCGAACAAGAGAGCTCCTGCCATACGGATATTCAAGGCCGGCCTGCGGATACGCAAGGATCCCAGAATCATGCAGGAACTGAAAAATCTCGGCATTCGCAAACCACCCTTCGTAAATTCGCTGGCGCGTGATCATGTGATCAATGTTGTGGCGGGCAAGGTCTTCACTCTGTTAAGGCTCAGATAACAGCTCGTTTTCAAGCATCAAAAAAGGCACCCTGTCGGGTGCCTTTTTTTGTGTGGCAACCTGGGATTGTTTTTCAGTCGGGTACGGAAGGCAGCTCCAGGCCGGCCATCTTCTGGACCATGCGTACCACCTGGCAGCTGTAGCCAAACTCGTTATCGTACCAGACATAGAGTACACAGCGGTTTCCCTGCACGATGGTTGCCAGGGAATCGACTACTCCCGCATGCCGGGAACCGACAAAGTCGCTGGAAACGACTTCGGGGGAGTTGGTGTAGTCGATCTGGTTGTGCAGCGGCGAGTCAAGTGATATGTCACGCAGGTAGCCGTTGAGAGTTGCAACGTCAATGTTCCGGGACAGTTCCAGGTTGAGGATGGCCAGTGAGACGTTGGGCGTCGGCACGCGAATGGCGTTGCCGGTAAGTTTGCCGCTGAGTTCAGGGATGACCTTGGCGACCGCCTTGGCAGCCCCTGTTTCCGTGATGACCATGTTCAGCGGTGCACTGCGGCCCCGCCGGGAATTCTTGTGGTAGTTGTCGATCAGGTTCTGGTCGTTGGTATAGGAGTGGCAGGTTTCCACATGTCCGCTGACGATGCCGAAACGGTCGCTGATCGCCTTGAGAACCGGAACGATTGCGTTGGTGGTGCAGCTTGCTGCGGAAAAGATCTGTTCCTCCGGGGTGATCAACTCGTTGTTCACACCGGCGACGATGTTGGGTATATCGCCCTTGCCGGGCGCAGTCAGGATCACCTTGCTGATCCCCGGCGCCTTGAGGTGTCGTCCAAGTCCCTCGCGGTCACGCCACTTTCCGGTATTGTCGATCAGGATGGCGTTGTTGATGCCGTAAGGGGTGTAGTCGACATTCTCAGGGGCGTCGGCATAGATGATGCGGATCATGTTGCCGTTGGCGATGATGGCGTTTTCTTCCTCGTCGATGGTGATGATGCCCTGGAACTGGCCATGGATCGAGTCGCGCCGTAACAGGCTGGCCCGTTTGACCAGGTCGTCCGCGCCACCTTTCCGCACGACGGCAGCCCGCAGCCGAAGTTTTTCACCGCTGCCGGATTTATCTATCAGGATGCGTGCCAGCAGGCGCCCGATGCGCCCGAAACCGTAGAGCACGATATCGCGGGGTTCTTCCAGGATCGGGGCACGGCCGGTAATAAACCTGCTCAGTTCCTGCCGTACGAACTCTTCGACGCTTAACTCCGTTGACCGGGATTGATAGCGTACGGTCAATTTCCCGATGTCGATCCGTGCTGGGGCCAGGTCCAACCGGGTTATCGCTTCGAGGATCGGGAAGGTGTCCCGCACTGAGAGTTCGTGGTCAAGAATCAGGCGTGCGAAACGGTGTGCCTTGAGAATTTCTATAGTGGAACTGCGGACCAGTGACCGGCCGTAAACGGTTGTGACGATGTTGTTGTCACGGTAGAGACGTCCGATCAGGGGTAGCATCCACTCGGCATACTCTTCGAGACCCCGCCAGTCCTTGAGATATTCCTCCTGTTTCCGGTTGTTCATGGGGTTTCCTTTCTATGGTGTTGAATCTGTGTAACAGACGACTGTTGAGAGGCAAGGAGGCCGGCAGAGCTGCAGTGACTATCCGGCTGAATAAGTAAGCATTCTATGTATGTATCATGAGGTGTGACGTATTACCATAGCTAATGGGCAGCCCTCAATGATAGGACACCGGAGGGCATTTTGGCCGGTTGCCGCATGACTGCTGGTATTCCGGCATCCGGTGTGTCAGACTGCTTGACACGGGTGCGTCAATATTGTACGCAAAATGTACCGCATACATCTCACGAGAAATGGAAATCGACCCATGATAGACAACGACGAACGGGATATGGCAGCAGATGAGGAGAACGACGGTGAAAACTTTGCCGATCTGTTTGAAAAGAGTGCCACGCGGACCAACTGGCTTGAGCCGGGACAGAAACTGACGGCACGGGTCCTCAAGGTTTCTGCCGAATGGATCTTCATCGATACAGGCCAGAAGGGAGAGGGGGTCGTTGACCGTAAGGAGTTTCTGGATCTGGATGGTAACATCACCGTCAAAGAGGGCGACAGCATAACCGCTTATTTCATGTCATCGAGCCACGGCGAGATGCGCTTTACCACCAGGCTCGGCGGCGGGGCTTCCGGCAGTGCGCAGCTTGAGGATGCCTGGCGATCAGGTGTCCCGGTGGAGGGATTGGTCGAAAAAGAGATCAAGGGCGGCTTCGAAATCAAGCTGGGAGGGACTGCCCGAGCTTTCTGCCCTTTCTCTCAGATTGCACTGCGTCGTATGGACAGCGCCGAGTCGTTGATCGGCAGCCGTCTGGCGTTCAGGATCACGGATTACGCCGAAAACGGCCGTAATATAGTCGTTTCCCGCAGGTCACTGCTGGAAGAGGAGCAACGCCGCCTCAAGGACGAGGCCCAGGCAGGTATTGACGTGGGCATGACCGTTGCCGGCACGGTTATCTCCCTGCAGGATTTCGGCGCTTTTGTCGATATCGGCGGCCTGGAGGGTTTGATCCCGATCTCGGAGATCGGCTGGAGCCGGGTGAAGGACGTCCGTGACGTGCTCAGCGTCGGCCAGCAGGTCACGGTCGTGGTCAAGGCGGTTGACCGGGAAAAGGACCGCATCTCCCTGAGTCTCAAGGACACCCTGGCGGACCCGTGGGATCAGGTGTCCCAGCTGTATCCCGAAGGTTCATTCCATACCGGGACCGTCTCGCGTCTGGCACCCTTTGGAGCATTCGTCACCCTGGCTTCGGGTGTGGATGGCCTGCTGCACATCTCAAAGCTGGGTGCGGGCAAGCGCATCAATCATCCCCGCGAGGTCCTCAAGGAGGGTGAGAGCGTCGAGGTGAAGATCGAGAACTTCGACCGCGCCAACCGACGGCTCTCCCTGGCCCTGGCCGGCGTTGCCCGAGCCGCGGATGAGGAAGAGGCTACCCTGGCCGAATTCAGGCGCCTGTCTTCGGAAGCGCCTGCCGGTATGGGAACACTGGGAGACCTGCTGAAGGCCAGGATGAACAGGAACAAAAAATAGGCTGTGCGTCGGGCCGCTTCGATGCCAGGGGCCGTTACTCCGTCTGCTGCCGTGAGTAAGCTGTTTCAGTATTGCCAACGTAGCTGATTTGTTTTACATTGACCCCCCCCGCGGGAGATCGAACTACTGCACGAGAAAGAGAACCGATGTTTACCTTGAAACCCGAAGTTGTCGCCCAGCTCGAACGAGTACTCAGTTCCGTTGAAATGCTGCTTCCCAGGGCAGTCGCACCTATCGACTGGTCAGCCTGCCACGCTGCCAACTGGCGCCGCCATTCATTTTCCGGCTATATGGAAGCGGTGAAGGTCACTGATTCCACCACCCTGGTTGAGTTGCTGGGAGTCGAGGAGCAGAAAGAAATCATGGTCAGCAACACGCGCCAGTTCCTGGCCGGCCTGCCGGCCAACAACGCCCTCCTGTGGGGCTCGCGCGGGTCCGGCAAGTCTTCGCTGGTAAAGGCCCTGCTTAATGAATTCGCCCCGCAGGGGCTGCGTGTGATCCAGATTGAGAAGGAAGACCTGGTCTATCTGTCAGATATTTTCAACGCGGTGGAGAACGAGCCCTACCGGTTCATCCTACTGTGTGACGACCTGGCCTTCGAAGTCGGCGAACTGGGCTACAAGATGCTTAAAAGCGCCCTGGATGGCTCGGTCTATTCACCGCCGGAAAATGTCCTCATCTACGTCACGTCCAACCGCCGTCACCTGCTTCCGGAATATGATAGCGATAACATCGGCGGAAAGTTCGTCAGGGGAGAGTTGCAGCAGAGCGAGGCTACGGAGGAAAAGGTCTCCCTTTCGGACCGCTTCGGCATCTGGGTCGCCTTCTATGCCTTTTCCCAGGACCGGTATGTCGAAGCTGTCAGGCTGTCGGTGGATCGTGAGGCCCGCCAGCGCAACCTGACAATCCCCTGGACAAAGGAACTGGAACGGGATGCCATCCAGTGGTCCCACGACAAGAGCAAGCGCTGCGGCCGTACCGCCTACCAGTTTGCCAAGAACTGGGTCGGTCGCTACCTGCTGACCAAGGCAGGGGCCTGAAAGTAGAAAAATCGATTTTACCCTGAAACAAAAAAGCCGCTACCTGAAAATGGTAGCGGCTTTTGCTGGTAAGAGCGTGGAAGTGATCTCAGAACTTCATTTTGAATCCGACCAGCACGTTGTGGCTTTCAAACTTCAATTCGTTCGTACCTAAATATGAATCCAGGTCTGCCTTATCCGTTCCGAAATAACGATAGCCGATATCCAGTGAATATCGGTTGTTAAGTGCGATATCCAGACCGGCGCCGGCCTGGTACGCAAAGACCGTGTCATCGCTTTCGCCGTAGATCTGGCCGTATCCGAACTGGCCGCGCCCGAAGGTGTCACTCAGGTATATGCCGGCGAAGCCAATGCCGCCTCCCAGATATGGTGTGACGGGGGAGCTGTTTTGCAGGTCGAAGAATACGTTGAACATCGTGGCGAAAACCCCGATGTTGCCTTCATCAATGCTGATGAGGTCGCCGTTTGTCCAGGCCACGGTATCTAAGTCGGCATAGCGGTAGGACAGCTCGCCCTCAAGCCGCATGAAGCCGAAGTCATAACCGCCGGTGCCGCCGGTGTAGATTCCGGAATCGTACGAGACCTCATCGCTGAACGAGGAGATGCCGTCAAAGACTGACACAGTAGCGTTCCTGGCAAAGCTGCCGCCGAGGAAGGCGGAGAAGTAGGGGCCAGGCCGGCTGGTTGCGGCTTCACCGAGTGAGGGGATGGAGAAGATGGTGAGGGTGGCAAGTGCCATTAGATACGCTTTCATGATGATCCTCCGCATGCGATAATATTCAGTTACGATTGTTGACGTGTTTCGAGATGCACGCTGTTCATCGCAACCTGTAATGGATAAGAGTATAGCAGCTATCCGGACAACATCAAATGCATAACAACATTTTTGTCGTTGGCGGCTGACTTTTTCCGGTCGATGTGGTAAGAGAATGTCAGGTACTGAACGGAATTTAAACTATCGTAAGGAGATGACAGGATGAACATCAGAAAAAGTCTGGTTGTAGCTGCCGCTTTGGCAGCAATGTGCAGCGCATCGGCCCTGGCAGCGCAAAAAGAGTTGGGTGCCAAGGCAAAGACGGGTTCTGCCAAGACGGTCACCACGGCCTCGGGCCTGAAATACACGGATGTCACGGTCGGCAACGGCGCGTCTCCGGTCAAGGGCAAGCAGGTCAAGGTGCACTATACCGGAACCCTCGAGAACGGTAAGCAGTTTGACAGTTCTGTGGGGAGAGGCCCCTTCAGTTTTGTCATCGGGGTAGGGCAGGTCATTGCTGGCTGGGACGAAGGTGTCATGGGCATGAAGGTCGGTGGCAAGCGCAAGCTGATCATCCCGTCCAATCTCGGTTACGGTGCGCGAGGAGCAGGTGGTGACATTCCGCCCAATGCCACGCTGCTGTTTGATGTGGAATTGCTTGATGTAGCCAAGTAGAACGCGTAACAGGCTGATACAGAAACGGGGAAAGGCCATCCGGCCTTTCCCCGTTTCTGTATTCTGGCGCGGCGCCGGACGTTCTCCATCAGAGGGATCCCAGAACCTTCAAGAGATGCGGCACCATCTGCTTCTTTCGCGACATGACGCCCTTGAGCTCATACAGATGCGGCTCCAGCTGGGTGTACCCCATGACGTGGGCCAGCTCATTTTTCCCTTCAACAAGAAAAAGCGATGTCTCCGTGTAGATGTCGGTCACCATAAGGCCTGCCAGGACGAGCCGGTCCTGCTCCTTGACCCGCTTCAGTGCCGTACGCAGCTCCTCCTTGATTTCATAAAACTCATCGAAACCGACCACCTCCACCTGGCCGACCCCGAAGAGCATTTCGGCAGTGCTGAAATGCTTGAAGTCGGCCCGGAGAGCCTTCTCAGGGCTGCCATAGGCGCTGAATCCGCTGCAGGATGAAAAAATCTCCCTGCCGAAGGTGACATGGTCGAGTCCTGACTGCTGTTCCAGCCAGGAGACGATCTCCCGGTCGCGACCGGTAGTTGTGGGTGATTTGAGGATGACGGTGTCCGAGAGTATCCCGGCCAGGAGCAGTGCGGCTATCTTCTGTTCAGGATCGATGCCCCGTTCGCGATACAGGGTGGCGACCACGGTGCAGGTGCTGCCCACCGGGGCGGCCATAAAGGTTATCGGCTGGCTGGTGGGTGGATTGCCGAGTTTGTGGTGGTCGATGACTTCAAGGATCTCAACCGACTCGGCACCGGGAACGGCCTGGGCCAGTTCATTGTGGTCAACCAGGATCAGGGCATAGGGGATCGGTGTGAGCAGCGACGACTTGGTGGCGATGCCGGCGATGCTGCCGTCCTCTTCCACTGCGATCACGGCCGGTTCGCCGGAATGGAGCAGTTTCAGGCGCAGGTGTTCGAGCGATTCGGCTACGCCGATCTTCTCGAACTTCGGGTCCACGAAGCAGTCCAGTGGTGTGGAGAGCCGGGCCAGCCAGGCCGCAGTGGCGGTGTCGTGTGGAGTGGAGATGACGGTCGTGCCGTTGGAACGCGCTGCGGCCAGCAGTTCGTCGGTAACGGCGAATCCACCGGTTATCACCAGGATCCGGGCTCCCTTGTCGATGGCGGCCTGCTGTATCGAGGGGCGGTCTCCCGTCATGACCAGCAGCGTTGCAGGGTCATACCCCTCAATACGGCTGGTGAACGAACCTTCCACCATGGCTCCGATGAAGAGGTGCAGGTGCTCCACCGTTTCAGACGGTTCGCCGGTCAGGAAAATTCCTTCGAGGCACTCCTTCAGGGAGCGCCGCGAGGTGTCCACGCCCCTTTTGCGGTCGGTGCCGGCAACCAGGTACTTCTCCGACAGCTTCAACAGCGAAACAACGCCGATGGGCGCATTGTCAGTATCGACCACCGGGAGCACGCGTATGGTATGTCGATGGAACAGCTCAAGAACCTCCTTGAGCGGCATGGTGGATCGTGCCGTGACCGGCTGGCGGTTGAGGATGTCGCGTACCTTGGGATGGACGTCCGCCAGAAAGAGTGGTGTCTCCAGGCCCAGTCGCTGCAGGATGTAGCGGGTCTGGGGATTGGGTTCACCAGTCATGGCAGCCCGGACGGTCGAATGCCCCTGACGTTTTTTCAACTCCGCATAGGCGATGGCCGACGCTATCGAGTCGGTGTCGGGATTCCTGTGTCCGATGACATATATGTTTTTGTGCATAAAGACTCCCGGTCAGATAAGGTTTCAGAAGTATAGTGATGGTCCGGACAGAAGTCAAACAGGCAGCCCTGCTACGCAGAATAAGTGCATTAACGAAGTTTTCTGCAAAGGCCTCAGAAATACTTCTATCGCACTAAAAAAAGGACCGGCAGCGTGCCGGTCCTTTTGAGAGATGATGTGAAACAGAGATGTGCTCAGCGCGCCCGGGGGGCCCTTTGCGGGTGACGTGCCGCCGGTGCCGCTGCCGGATGGGCCGGTTTGCCTGTGCCCGGCCGGGGTTTGCCGGCAGATTCCGAGCGCGGGCTTCCGGGATGGGTGTTGCCGGCTGATGAGGTACCCGGTTTGCCGGTCCCCTTTTTGCCATGGTTCCGGGGCGGCTGCGGCGGGCGGGCGAATTCGCTGTCCTTGTGCGGCGCCGGAACGCTGTAGTCGAATCCGTCGATGGTCCGTCGTTCGATCTGGGAGTTGAGCTTTTTCTCGATGACCCGCACCATGACCGTATCGTCGGTTGTTACCAGGGTAAAGGCATCGCCGCTGCGTGCCGCCCGTCCGGTACGCCCGATGCGGTGGATATAGGCCTCGGCCGTGTCGGGTATGTCGTAGTTCACGACATGGGAGATCTGCGAGACGTCGATGCCGCGGGCGGCGATATCGGTTGCCACCAGAATCTGGTAGCTTCCGTCGCGGAAACCGTCCAGAGCTGCCTGACGACGGTTCTGCGAGAGATTTCCCTGCAGCGAGGCGGCCTTGTATCCTGCCTTTTCCAGCTGCTCTCCCAGGCGCTTGGCACGGTGCTTGGTGCGGGTGAAGACCAGTACCGACTCGGTGTCGGTGTGCTGCAGAAGTTCCAGCAGAAGTGCCGTTTTGAGGTGCTGTGCCACCGGATAGATGGCGTGGGCCACCGTGACCGGCGGTGCTATGCTTCCGACCTGTATCGTGACCGGTTTTGTCAGTATCTCACTGGCCAGGCGGCGGATATCATCGGGCATGGTGGCCGAGAACAGGAGCGTCTGCCGTTTATCGGGGATATTTTTAAGGATCTTCCTGATGTCCGGGAGAAATCCCATATCGAACATCTGGTCGGCTTCATCCAGCACCAGCACTTCCAGATGAGAGAGGTCGACGGTCCCCTGGCCGATGTGGTCAAGCAGGCGCCCGGGACAGGCCACGATGATCTCGACTCCCTGTTTGAGTTTGCTGATCTGCGGGTTTACGTTCACACCGCCGTAGATGGTCATGCTTCTCAGCCGGGTCTGTTTGGCCAGCA
Organism: Geobacteraceae bacterium; assembly: GCA_016720395.1. Taxonomy (GTDB): domain Bacteria; phylum Desulfobacterota; class Desulfuromonadia; order Geobacterales; family Pseudopelobacteraceae; genus CAIPTY01. The sequence continues at coordinate 31,267 of JADKKR010000005.1, forward strand.
CTGTGAAGGCCTCGTTAATCTGTTCCGCCAGTTCGCGGGTCGGTGCGACGATCAGGGCGCGGACTTTTCCGCGCTCACCCTGCATCAGACGGTTCAGTATCGGCAGTGCGAATGCGGCGGTCTTTCCGGTGCCGGTCTGGGCCAGGCCCATGACGTCCAAGCCCTGCATGACGGGCGGGATTCCCTGCTCTTGAATCGGTGTCGGTATGGTATAACCTGCTGCGAGGACTCCGGCAGCGACCTGGGGATGAAAATTGAAATTCTTGAAATCCATGTTACTCCTTCTTTTTTAGAGGACTGCATAAAAAAAGCCCCGGAGTAATTCCGGGGCTTACGTTGACGTTATTTTCCGGGAACAGCACTTTACTTTTCATAAAATAACAGCTTACAGCCATGAATGTCAAGCAGTTACTTGGAAAGCGTCGTTTCTCAGCGAGATGCAGCTTAGAATCTGTTTGACAATCTCAGGGTCTCTCCTTATATTGAATTTCAAGTTCATTAAGGAGGGGCGGGATGATTCAGGAAAAGAAACGTACGTTCAACGTATTCGCCGCCAGCAAGGGCCTGCGTTCCACCCGCCAGCGTGACAACATCCTCGATGTATTCCTCGCTACCCACCAGCATGTCAGTGTCGAAGAACTGTATCTCAAGGTCAAGGCGGTCAGCCAGGGGGTGGGGCAGGCTACCGTCTACCGTACCCTCAAGCTGTTCGTGGAGGCCGGGCTGGCCCGTGAGATCCTGCTGCATGACGGGCAGACGCGCTATGAACATGTTCTGGCCGGTGAACATCATGATCACCTTGTCTGTACCGGATGCAATTCCATCATAGAGTTCGAGAACGAGACCATCGAGCAGTTGCAGGATGAAATTGCCGCACGGCACGGTTTCATGATCAGAAGTCACAAACTTGAAATCTATGGTCTCTGCTCCAGATGCAGGACATAGTCCCTGTTTCACTCTGTATGAGGTAAGGGGAGTTTTTTTTCGCTAAAAATGAAAATGAGTATCAAAAGCAGGAAAGGACGCAGTGAATGGCATCAAGCAGCAACAATCAGTCGGAAGTCGCTCAGGACGGCGTCAAGCGGGTAGCCCTGGTGGGGAATCCCAATGTGGGCAAGAGTGTGCTGTTCAATGCCTTGACCGGCGCCTACGTCACCGTATCCAACTATCCGGGCACATCCGTGGAGGTATCCAGGGGCAACGCAACCCTGGAAGGTGAGATCTGGCAGGTGATCGACACCCCCGGCATGTACTCGATCCACACCATTACCGAAGAGGAGCGGGTTGCCCGTGAAATCCTCCTGAACGAGACGCCCGATGTAGTGGTGCATGTGCTGGACGCCCGCAACCTGGAGCGGATGCTGGCCATGACGATCCAGCTGATCGAGGCCGGGCTGCCGGTGATCCTGGTGGTCAATATCCTGGATGAGGCCGAACGGATGGGGCTCTCGATCGATCTGGAACTGCTTCAGCAACGTCTGGGAATCCCGGTCATCGGCGCTGCGACAGCTCGAAAGCGCGGGGTGGACGAGATCCGCAGCGCCGTGGTCGCCTACCGGCGTACTGCAGCCAGGCAGTTCAGCTACAGCCGGCTGCTGGAGCAGGATATCGCCCAGGTCACGCAGCACATGAGCGGCTCCTACATCATGTCGCCCAAATCCCTGGCCCTGCTCCTGCTGCAGCAGGACGACGAGGTCACGGCACTTTTCAAACAATGGGACCGGGAGGGCTACGAAGCCCTGTCCGAGAAGGTCCGGCAGATCACCTTCGAGCGGCGTGAATCCTTCCACCTGGACCTCTCGCTGGAGCGCAAGGATATTGTCAGGACGTTGATCAAGGACGTACTCGTGGCACCGGCAAAGAGGGTCATCACCATCGGTGAACGTCTCTCGACCCTTGCAGTGCGACCCCTGACCGGTGTGCCGCTTTTGCTGATCGTGCTCTATTTCGGGCTGTACAAATTCGTGGGCGAGTTTGGCGCCGGGACGTTGGTCGACCTCCTGGAGAAGCAGATCTTTGTGGAACGGGTCAATCCCTGGATCACTGCGGTCATCAAGGACCTGATTCCCTGGGGGATCATCCAGGAACTTATCGTGGGTGAGTACGGTATCATCACCCTGGGAATCCGCTATGCGGTCGGCATTATCCTCCCGATTGTGGCGACCTTCTTCATCTTCTTTTCCTTCCTGGAGGATACCGGATACTTTCCCCGTCTGGCGCTGCTGGTCGACCGTCTCTTCAAATACATCGGCCTGACCGGACGGGCGGTCATCCCGATGGTCCTCGGCTTCGGTTGCGACACCATGGCGACCATGGTGACACGGACTCTGGAGACGAAGCGTGAGCGGGTCATAGCCACGCTGCTGCTGGCCCTGGCGATCCCCTGCTCGGCGCAGCTGGGGGTCATCATCGGACTCCTCTCAAAGGCGCAGGGTGCCCTGCTGGTATGGGGGCTGTGCATGCTGCTGCTCTTTATCATCGTCGGCCTGCTGGCCTCCAGGGTCCTGCCGGGAGAGCCGCCCATGTTCTACATGGAACTGCCGCCCATGCGCCTGCCGCAGATCGGCAATGTGCTGACCAAGACCTACACCCGCATGCAGTGGTACTTTCTCGAGATCCTGCCGCTGTTTATCCTGGCTTCGGTGCTGCTCTGGCTGGGCAAGGTGACCGGTTTCTTTGAAAAGATGATCACAGCCATGACTCCGGTGATGGCGTCCATCGGCCTGCCCAAGGAGACGGCGGTAGCCTTTATATTCGGTTTCTTCCGTCGCGACTATGGAGCAGCCGGTCTTTATGATCTGCAGAGCAAGGGATTGATGGATGCCCGCCAGCTGACCGTGGCGGCGGTGACGCTGACGCTCTTTATCCCCTGCATCGCCCAGTTCCTGGTGATGAAGAACGAGCGCGGCTGGAAGACCGCCAGCGCTATCGGGGTGTTTGTCAGCCTGTTTGCCTATGCCAGTGGGTATGTCCTGAACAAATTGCTCTTGATGACAGGCATACTGGCGTGATCTGCGGTTTCTGCGGTCATGAGTTCGACGAGCAACAGGGGAAAAAAGGTTGCGGCGGCTGTCCCGGAGGATGCCACAGTGTCCACTGTCCGCGCTGCAACTACAAGAACCCTCTGGAACCCGACCTGATCAGGTCGCTGCGTAAAATATTTTCTAAAAATGATGTTCATAAGGGGGACGAGTAATGAAGCTGACTGAAAAAGCTGAAGAGGTCCTGGAAGCCCTCTGGGTGGCGGTGGAAGAAGATGGCCGGGCATTCCTCGATCCCGATGTGCTGGGTATCCCTGCTGATGACCCCGTTTATAAGGAGCTGACCGGACACGCCTTGATAGAGCTCCGCCAGGGGATGGTCTACTTCCGTCCCGAAGGGCGTGAGGAAGGCAAGATCACTATCCGCCGCCACCGCCTGGCAGAACGCCTGATGATGGATGTGCTCAACATCCGTGGGGATGAGGGTGAATACAAGGCCTGCCAGTTCGAGCACCTGCTCAATGAAGGCGCGGACGTCAAGGTCTGTACCATGCTCAACCATCCTTCGACCTGCCCGCATGGCAAGCCGATCCCGCCGGGCGCCTGCTGCGATGAAGCCCGTGCCCAGGGGGACCTGGGGATCGTCCCGCTCACCGAGTTCAAATCAGGCCAGGAAGGGGAGATCGCCTACATCCTGACCGAGGACAACAAGAAGATGCAGAAGCTGATGGCCATGGGGGTCCTGCCGGGGAACCGTATCGTGCTGGTCCAGGCCTTTCCTTCCTATATATTCCGGGTGGGCTATTCCGAATTTGCCATCGACACCAATCTGGCCAGAGAGATTTTCGTCAGGAAATAACGGTTCCTAAATTCTGTAAGGTTGACAATCTTATGATTCGGAAACTAATATGTCTGACATTTCAATTTGAAAGGTCTGTATGAAGGTCATCATTCTCCTCGGCGACGGAATGTCGGACGAACTCTATAGTGAACTGGGAAACAAATCGCCACTCCAGTCGGCACATACCCCGAACATGGACTTCATGGCCCGGCATGGCCGGGTCGGGCTTGCCCACACCGTGCCCGAGGGATTGCCGCCCGGCAGTGACGTGGCCAATCTCTCGGTCTTCGGCTATAACCCGCGCAACTGTTACACCGGTCGCTCGCCACTGGAAGCCATCAGCATGGGCGTCACGCTCGGCCCTGAAGATGTCGCCTTCCGCATGAACCTCGTCACGCTCAACCCGCACGGCAGTTCGGTCTACATGAAGGACTTCTCGGCAGGGCATATCTCGACCGAAGAGGCGGGAGAGCTGGTAAGAACCCTGCAGAAGGAACTGGGCAGTGCCGAGATCGAATTCCACGCCGGAGTCGGTTACCGTCACCTGATGGTCTGGCGCGGCGGCAAAGACGGCATGAAGGGTACCCCGCCGCATGACATCACCGGAAAGTCGATCCTGGACTACCTTCCCAAAGGGGACGGTGCCGATACCCTTAACAACATCATGAATCATGCCCAGATGGTGCTGCACAACCATCCGGTCAATGTCAGGCGCAAGGAAGCCGGTCATCTGCCGGCCAACTCCATCTGGCTCTGGGGACATGGCAAGACTCCCAAGATCGCCCCCTTCCGAGAAAAGTACGGCCTGTCAGGCGCGGTCATCTCGGCGGTGGACCTGATCAAGGGGATCGGCATCTGTGCAGGCCTGGATGTGATCAATGTTGAGGGTGCCACCGGTTATATCGATACCAATTATCTGGGCAAGGCGCAGGCAGCCCTGACGGCCCTGGAAACCCACGATTTTGTCTATGTGCATGTGGAAGCGCCTGACGAGGCCTCCCATGCCGGCAACATGCAGCACAAACTCCAGGCAATCGAGGATTTTGACCGTCAGGTGGTGGGGACGGTCCTGGAGGGGATCAAAAAGTACGCAGACTATGCCGTCCTCTGCACCCCGGATCATCCTACACCGGTGAAGCTGATGACACACACCTCTGCACCGGTGCCGTTCATCATCTACCGTGGCGGCGAAGGTCAGGGCAACGGCGCCTCCTCATATGATGAGACACAGGCTGCGGCTACCGGTCTGGTGCTGGAAGGGCACAAGCTGATGAGGGAACTGCTCGGATAGCAGGCAACCTCTCTGAAAACGAAAAGGGCACCCGCACAACGGGTGCCCTTTTTTGTAAGCCTGGTCTCGTTTCACGGTGGCAGGTGCTGCTCAGCGTTCCTCCAGAATGCTTAATTCCGCATCGGTCTGGCGCAGGCTTTCGGCGATGGACAGGGCCAGCCGGGCAAAAACCTGCACACCCATGGCGGCATTGGCCCGGGCCAGTTCATTGAAGCGGGAGCGGGAGAGGAGATACAGGTCGGTGTCGACCTTTGCCACCACATCGGCTGAACGGACGCCCCGGTCCAGAAAGGCCAGTTCACCGATTACGCCGCCTTGGCAGATGGTCGCCAGATGATGGTACTTGCCCCCTTCAAGCGGTAGCAGTACCTGAAGCACACCGCGCCGCACCAGGTACAGTTCATCCCCCTGATCCCCGCTGCGGAAGGCCTTTTCACCCTTACGCAGTGTCAGCTGGCTGATATAGGCCGACAGCGCTGTGAGCTCCTCCCGGCTGAATTCACGGAACAGCCGGAAGTCCTTCAGATCAAGCAGTCTTTCCTCGTCGCTTTTTACAAATCCGGCGGACTCCAATATGCGCTCTTCCATCCATTCCAGGGCACTGTCCTGGGTTTCGGTGATCATGACCCCGTCACCGTCGCGAACCAGTCCCATCTGGGCCAGGTAACGCTCGAAATCCCGCTGTTCCAGAACCCCTGAGGGCATCCCGCTGAACAGCAGCTGGCCGCCGCGTTCAGCCAGTTGGGCATGCATCTGTTCGAACAGGTGAACAGCGGTATAATCGATGGACTGTACGTGACGCATGTCCAGGAGCAGGAAGCGACAGGTCCTGAGGTCCGGTTCGAGCTGGCTGAAGAGCTGGTCGGTAGTCCCGAAAAACAGGTTGCCCTGCAATTCGCAGAATACGGCCTGGTTGCCGTCACGACTGAGAATCTCGCGTTCAGCAGGCAGGCGGCGGGTCTTCGAGGACATCTGGTTGAGGTAGCGCTTGCGGCGGATGACGGATCCGCGCACCTGGTCACGGATGAAGAGCAGGATCGCCATGGCTACGCCGACGCCGGAAGCGGCGATCAGGTCAACGGTCAGCGCCACCAGGACCACGCCGGCGATGACGCAGAAGTCAAGCCGTCCGGTTGGATAGCGCAGCAGCCGGAACATGTTCTTGTCGAACATCCGCCAGGCGATCATCAGCAGGATTCCGGCCAGGGCCCCGATCGGCACCCAGGCGATCAGGCTGCTTAAAAGCACCAGGGCCAGAATGACAAAGAGGCCTTCGATGATCCCGGAACGCGGGGTCCGGCCACCACTGCTGACGTTGACCAGCGTGGGACCCATGGTTCCGGCACCCGGTATCCCCCCGACCAGGAACGATGCCAGGTTGCCGAGGCCCTGGCCGATAAGCTCGCGATTTGAATTATGCCGGTTGCGAGTCAGGGCGTCCAGGCCGACGCAGGTTTTGAGGGTGTCGATGGAAAGCAGTATCGACAGGGTCAGAGCAGGGACAATCACCAGGCTCAGGGATCTGCTGTCCAACTCCAGCATCGAATGTGCCCGTCCGGTGACGGATTCCAGGAATGAGCCTGAGGTCTGTAGCGGCCCGATTATCAGGGGGTTGCCGCGCAGTTCCAGAAGCCAGGGGAAAAAGGGGGCCATGCAGAAATAGGCAAGTATTCCACCCGACAGACCCAGGATGACAGCGGGTATCCTCCTGGTTATCATGGGCGAGAGGGCCATTACCGCCATGGTGACGATCCCCACCACGAGTCCCTGCCACTTCCAGAGTGCAGGTGTCATGATGCCCTGAAAGAGTTCAATACCTTTGGGGAGGCCGAGCAGTTTGGGAATTTGACCGATGGCTATCAGGAGGCCGACGCCTGAAAGGTATCCGCTTACCACCTGGAAGGGAATGAACTTTATCAGGCGCCCGCCGCCGATGATGCCGTACAGGGTCTGAAACAGTGCCGCAAGCAGTGCGGTCAGCGCCATCAGCGGCATGATGGCGGCCGGCTCTATGCGGGATCCGTTCGCACCGGAGACAAGCCCCGTTATCAGGGCCGTCAGGATGGCGGCCGCGGGTGCGCAGGGTGCCGATATCAACCCGCCGGTCCGGCCGCAGAGAGGAGCAACGATCCCTATAGCGGCCGCACCCAGGAGGCCGGCCATGGCTCCCTGGCCGGCGTATTCCTGGCCGAAGGCTGTATAGACGAGGATTCCGAAGGCCACTGATGAGGGAAGGGCCACCAGCATGGCCGCCAGCCCGCCCCATATTTCATTCGCCCAGGAAAGGGATTCCTGGGCGGGATATGTATGCTTAGTTTCCATTGGCATCCTGTCCACGAAAACCATGCCTGATTGACGACACGGCCTGCCTGCCGGTTATCCTCCAGAAAACGCTAGCAGGCTGGCCTGCGACTATCTCTCCCTGCGCTCTCTTCCTCGATTGTCATTTCCCCGCACATCTCGCTCGCTACCGTTTTCCGGTGTTGTGATCTTCCAGACTTTTCTCTGCTGGATCTCTCTCGGAGCTGACTCGATTCGTGGCTGTTCAACCCGTTGAGGAACTGCAGGTTTCGGTGGAACCGCTGCCGGAACGTTTGTCGTGACCGGCCGGCCTTCTCCGCGCGACGGAAGTACCGCCGGACGGTTCTGGTTCTCAGCAGGAACAGCAGTCCTTCGGGGCTGCCCGGTACGTTGCTGTCCACCGACGGAAACGGACGGCTGGCTCGGCGAAGCCGGAGCTGCAGGTTGGGAAGCCGCCTGCGGCGGTCTTGTTATCTGTCTGCGCTCTTCACGCTGTTCACGGACCGGCTGCTCTGGTCGCTGGATTTTCGTTGCAGGTTGTGAGGGAGCTTGCGGCGGCCGTTCTCCCGGCCGGCGCTCATCACGCCGGGTAGGCGTCGTTTGAGACGGCTGCCTGTCCTTTTCTGGTGCCCGCCCGGCCGGTGCTACGATCGGGTAGGTGGTCTTCTTCTCCCTGTCCTGCTGCGGACGTATTGACGGCGAGGCCGGTGAGGTCCTGGGCGGTGCCTGCTGTTGCCGGCGACGCTCTGCTGATGCCTCAGGGACTACCCGTGGGAATCTGCTGCGCAGCTCACGGCTGTCGCGGTGCTCTATCCGGGGCGGGGCCACGCGCGGCGGGGTCTGCTTGATTATCGGCATGCGCGTTTCCCGCAGCGGCTTAATTCTTGGACTGCCGATTGAAACCGATACCGAGACGGATGAATTCCTGGACGGCTGTCGAATCGCGTTCCTACCCCTCAGAAAATCGTTGTGCGGCAGGACCGTCAAGCCGCCGGGGTTGCTGCGGTTTCTGTAGACAATCGTGCTGGTGCTGATAGAGACGCCGGTAATATTCACGCTGTGGCGGCCGTAGTTCCTGTGACCGTAAAAAACCTCGCCGGGTGCCAGTGGAGTCCAGCCGACGTAGCTGCCGGTGCGATACCATCCAACGTATCCGGGGCCCCAGTAAACGTCTCCCCTGACTGGCGGTACCCAGCACCACCCGAAGCCGACCACAACGGCCCATCTGCCAAAGTGGTAGGGCACCCAGCCCCAGGGCTCGTACGAGAGCCAGATGTAGTCGTCACCTCTCCAGAACCAGCGCCCGTCACGATAGGGGGCCCAACCGTCCGATACTATGACGGTAGGTCGCCAGACCGTGCCGTATTCCGGCACAGTAACCCAGGTGCCGTTTGCATCCAGCTCTGCAGCATGTCCCCTCAGTTCGTCGGGGAGAGCAGAATCAGGCTTGACTGATCGGGACTGTGACCGGTCCCGATCCACATTCCAGACCTCCCACTCGTCGGCCGGGTTGAGTGGAAGGACTTCACTGTGTCCTTCTTCGAGCAGGATGTGTTCTCCCGCGCGCACTCGTGTCCGGTTGCCGTTGCCCTCCACGTAGGCCGCCCCCTTGGTTATGGCTACATCCTCCAGGCTGTTCTCCAGCATGTCGATGCGCAGGCGTGTTCGAGCGGCTGGGATGACGGTCGTGTCGTCTGCATCGATCTGGAGGGAATTTTCCCTGAAGGTCTGTATGGTCCGGAGATAGAGATGCCCGCTGGCAAGATGCAGGTGCACGAAGCCGTCTTCATTGGCAAGGAGGTCAAGTTGTGAACCGCCGTCCAGGCGTATTACGGAGCCGTCCGGGAGCTGGATTTCCGCCCGGCTGCCTTCGGGGCACCAGAAGGCATCTCCCTCATCAAGCGGCGTGTTGGCGGCGGCCGGCAGCCACTCGTCAGAGTCAGGGGCACGGAACAGCGTATCCCCGTCGACGTAGCTGACCCGGGCGGGGCCTATGGCGGCCGCGGAGGACCATGCAGGCAATGCAATGAGGAACAGCAGGCATATAAGGATGATTCTTTTCATAGGAGCCTCCCTGCCCGGATTCGGGCGACCAATCTCGAAACAGTCTCTCTTCAGAATCGCAAAGAGCGTGCCGTTTGTAACCATGCTGTATTTATGCACTTTATTGCATGGCCGTTCCGGCACATACCGCAAATGGGGTGCGGCCGAAGCTATTTGAAGTTGTCGATTATCCAGCGGGCGATGCTGCGCCTGGTCGGAAGGCCGGGCAGGTCATCGGGCTTGAACCAGCGTGCATCTTCCAGTTCGTCCTGTTCGACACAAATCTCTCCGGAAGCATAGTCTGCGACAAAACCGGCCATGAGCTGGGCCGGGAAGGGCCAGTTCTGGCTGCCCACATAGCGGACATTGCAGATGTCGATGCCGGTCTCCTCCTTTACCTCACGAACGGCACATTCTTCGAGCGATTCCCCGATATCGAGAAATCCTGCCACCAGGCTGTATCTTCCGGCCGGCCATTCCGCCTTGCGGGTCAGGAGCAGTTCGTTGCCGCGTTTTACCAGTACAATGGCGCAGGGGTGGATATGGGGATAATGCTCAACGTTGCAGGCAGTGCAGCGCCTGCCCCAGCTGCCGTTGATGTCGGCATTCTGTGCCCCGCACCGCGAGCAATACCGGCTTTGTTTTTCCCAGTGCAGGACAAGTTTCCCCAGTCCGGCCAGTGTCAGGGTCTGGATGTCGAGGCGATCTGATGTGGCGTTGAAGGGTTCGGATACCAGGGGCGGCTGAAGCTCAAGGCTGCTGCTGATGGTCAGGGCCCGCAACGGCCTGCCGCGCCAGGTTCCGATGCAGAGGACGGGCTGTTGAGGAATCAGCCACCCGGGCAGTGTGCCGTGCAGCAGATGCGGTCCGCTGTCTGTTTCTTCGAGAATGGCGTTGTTTCCCTGAATGATGACCCAGTACCCGTCTTCCGTGGGCATGTCTGTTCCGGGCGTACGGAATTCAAAGTCAGCCTTCACCGAAGAAAAGTTGAATGCCAGGTTGACTGCTTCAGGATAGTTCGTTGATTCCACCGGCTGCTCCTTATCTCAATTATCAGGTTCTGTCCTGACGAAATACTGTATTTTTACAGTATAGCATGAATTCATCCGCAATGCTGAGCGGACTTGACTCCCAGCCTGTTTAACCACATAATACCGCAATGTTTCCCGCCCCTGCATCCCGGAAAAAAATAATTGTGAGCGCTGTCCGTATCTGTCTGAGCCTGCTGTTGATCTGGTATCTGCTCTGCCTGTATCTCCCGGCCGGAGACGGCTCCGTCGTGCGTGACGTTTCGTTCCCTCCGGGCAGCGGGATCCGCAGGCTTGCTTCAGAACTCAAAGCAGGAGGCATCATCCGCAGCAGCTGGCACTTCATCATGGTGACGCGGCTGAGAGGTGAATCGCACCGCCTGAAAGCCGGCGATTACCGTTTCAATGACGGTATGACGACGGCCGTGGTTCTCAGAAAACTGGTTACAGGTGATGTTGACTACCGTAAGTTTGCGCTTCCCGAGGGGTATTCGATTCATCAGGCTGCTGAGCTGCTGGAACAGAAGGGGTATTTCAGGCGGGATGGCTTCCTTGAGAAATGTCGTGATCCCGAGCTGCTGAACCGTCTCGGTCTTCGCGTGTCCTCGGTTGAGGGATACCTGTATCCTGCCACCTACAACCTTTCACGGGGCGGGAGCGAAGAACAGCTGATCAGCCAGATGGTGGCCCAGTTCGAAAAAAAGTATGCCGAACTGTCAGTACAGGAGGGAGCGGGGGGAGGCCTTTCCCGCCATGCGCTCGTCACCCTTGCATCACTCATCGAAAAAGAGGCGGTCTCACCCGAGGAGAAGCCGCTGATCTCTTCGGTCTTCCATAACCGGCTGCGCATCGGCATGCCGTTGCAGAGCGATCCGACTGCGGTCTACGGAGTGCGGGCCTTTGCCGGAAAGGTCACCCGGGATGACATCGAGCGGCGTTCACCCTATAACACCTATCTCATAAAAGGACTTCCCCCGGGCCCCATCGGCAACCCGGGCGCCGGAGCGCTGGAAGCGGCGCTGCATCCGGCTGTCACGCAGTACCTCTACTTTGTCGCCCGCCAGGACGGCACCCACCAGTTTTCCCGCACACTCGACGAGCACAACCGCGCGGTGCAAAAGTACCTGAAATAGCCGGCCTGCCGGATCATCGAAAGGCGTCACAGACGTAGAAGTGTCAGGTGCCGGGAGGCCTGCTGACAATATCGATCACGGTCACTTCCGGCGGGGCAAAGAGCCGCATGGGCGGCCCCCAGGTGCCGCTGCCCCGCGAGACGTGGATGGTCGAGCCGTTTTTTGCGGTGGTCGTGCCGCAGGGGATCGGAAATTTCAGGCGCACCAGCAGGTTGAAGGGGAACAATTGGCCCTTGTGAACGTGGCCGGAGAGCTGCAGGTCAAAACGGCCGTCGGCCGTGTCAGCAACAATCGGTCGGTGCTTGAGCAGCAGATGGAACTGTCGGGGAGAAAGGCTCTTCAGGACCTCTGATTCGAACGGCGGACCTTCCGGCTTGCCTCTCCGCACGGCAGCATCATCGACACCACTGATCGTGATACCCCCCGGAAGTTCGACGGAACGGTTGCGGAGCACCGTAAATCCTGCAGCCCGGGTGAACTCCAGCGCCTGATCGAGGCCGGCATAAAACTCATGATTGCCGGTCACGGCGTATTTTCCCGCTTTTGCCGGTACTGCGGCGGTCATTGCCGCCATGCGATTCAGATGTGACGTGACATCCTCCCGGGACAGACGGCCGTCCACCAGGTCTCCCGTCGACACCAGAACGTCGGGCTGCGCAGCCCGGACCGCCTTCAGGATCGATTCAAGCCGCGCCTCCCTGACCAGCAGTCCCACGTGGACATCGCTGATCTGCACGACCCTGATGCTGCGAACCGCCGGCGGCAGCTTGTCCGTGAGGATAGTGACCCGGTCGGTCCTGATACGGCCGGCTTCATAAACAGCGTAGACACTGGCAATCAGTGCAAGGGCCAGTGCCGTCCTGTAGATAAGGGGCGCCGTCAGGAGGCCGGGTATGGCGCTGCCGAAGAACCGCTGTGACAGCCATGCGGCCAGCCTCAGGGAATCGCCCGCCACCAGGGCAGCACAGAAGATGAAGACTGCCCCCATCCAGATGTATCCGGGCCAGGCGATGTATCGGGCGGTCCGCTCCATCCCGGCGCCTTCTGCCATACGGACGAGCAGGGGAACGACCGTCATCAGCAACATCCAGAGAGCCAGGAACGCGCCTGCCGGCGCGCCCATCGAAAATGCCAGGCGCAGACGGGTGAAGGCATAGACGTGGAGTCCGCCGTACAGCGACAGGAATGTGATCAGGAAGATGTACATGGCAGGTACTCTTTTACGCCTCCGAACGAGAGGCGATGGGCAGGAGAGGGACCCAGTCGGCGGATGGCTTCCATGTGGCTTGCGCTGCCATAGCCCTTATGGCCGCTGAATCCATACCCGGGGTGGACACGGTCCAGTTCGCGCATCAGACGGTCGCGGGTTACCTTTGCTATGATCGATGCCGCGGCGATGGAGAGGCTGAGTGAATCACCTTTTTTGATAGTCTTCTGGGGGATAGGAGAGTCGATGGTGCTGATACCGTCAATCAGGAGGTAATCCGGCTGCGGATCGAGCTGTGCGACAGCCGTAAGCATGGCCTGCCGCGTGGCCTGCAGGATGTTGATGCGGTCGATCAGTTCCGGAGAACCCATACCGACTCCTACGGCCCGTGCCTGTGCCATGATTATGTCGAAGAGTCGTTCGCGCGTATCCGGGGAAAGTTTTTTGGAGTCATTGACTCCCGGGATGACAAGGCCTGCAGGAAGGATAACCGCCGCTGCGACGACCGGTCCGGCCAGCGGGCCGCGACCGGCCTCGTCTATGCCGGCGACCAGCTGAAACCCTTTGTTGCAGGCCAGGCGCTCGAAAACGAGCAGGTCAGCCGGCGGGGAACTGAAGAGTTCTGTCTGGATCATGCAGTGCACCTTGGCCAAGATAGACTGGATAAGTGCGTTAACGAAGTTATTTCTGCCTGAGCCACGCAGAAATAACTTCTAACTTACTAAAAAAAAGCCCCGCAGAGCGGGGCTTTTTCCTGTTAAGCTGCTTTGACGTACTTGCGCTCGCGGATACGGGCGGCTTTGCCGCGCAGTTTGCGCAGGTAGTAGAGCTTGGCGCGGCGAACGTGTCCGCGGGTTATGACTTCAATGTTCTCAAGGATGGGTGAGTGGAGCGGGAAAACCCTCTCAACGCCGATGCCGTTGGAAATCTTGCGGACCGTGAACGACTCGCGAATCCCGCCGTTCTGGCGGCCGATGACAACGCCCTGGAAAACCTGGATACGCTGTTTGTCGCCCTCGACGATCTTGACGTGCACTTTAACCGAATCACCGACCTTGAAGGGGGTGATATTCTTCCTCATTTGTTCAAATTCCAGAAAATCGATGGTGTTCATGGTTTGATCCTCCTCGTATGTCTCTCTTTGTTCATGGATGTGTGTTTCTATGGTGTTCCCCTCAGCCGGTCGAGCATGATAGCCGCTGCCGATCGTACCGAAAGGTGATTGTATGTACCTGCGCCTGCAATCGGTTCCAGGATGTGGTCTGCAGTTTCAAAGCATGCTTCCGTCAGGCCCCATCCGGTACCCAGGAGAAGCAGGAACGGGTCTTCGGAATTGCCGAGCATCTGCCTGAAGTCATGGCAGGTGATGCTGCCCGGCCGGTTGGCTGCCCCGGTGATGACGGTCCTGACCCGCTGAGAAAAACCGGTCTGGAATTCAGTCTGCGCATCATCAAGCGTGTCGCAGATCCTGACAATATCGAGTGCTTCCTTGCGATCCGGGTTGTATGTAGCGCCCCAGCCTTGCTGCCAGTGTCCTGTTATCCGCCGGGCCAGCGCCTGCTGGTCCTGCGACGGTGTCACGATATAAAAGCGGTCCAGTCCGAATGTCCGGGATGACCGTGCAATGTCGTGCAGATCCAGGTTGGTCAGGGCGGTGGTGACTACCTCGCGGAGTTTGTTGTACACCGGGTAGTGCAGCAGTGCTATGGCCAGATTAGCTCTTGCCGGCGGTTTCATCCCGATCCAGTTCTGCAAGGAGCTTGCGGTCTTCCTTGGTCAATTCGTTTTCACCCATCAGGTCCGGACGAAGCAGCCGTGTTGTGCGCAGTGATTCCCGCCGCCGCCACTTCCTGATCAGTTCATGGTTTCCCGAAAGCAGGACATCGGGAACGGCCAGTCCCCGGAACTCGGGGGGACGCGTGTACTGGGGATACTCCAGCAGCCCGTCGCAGAATGAATCGCTTTCAGCCGACTCCTCGCTGCCGAGCACTCCCGGTATGAGCCGTGACACAGCGTCCACGATGGTCATGGCTGCGATCTCCCCGCCCGTCAGAACAAAGTCTCCGATGGAGATTTCGTCTTCAATGCAGAGGGTGCGAACCCGCTCGTCGATGCCTTCGTAGCGTCCGCAGACGATAATCAGTCCCTCGCGTGCTGCCAGCTCGGATGCCACCCGATGGGTAAGCCGGCGCCCCTGGGGTGATGTCATCACGACGGTCGAAGCCGGGTGGCGCTCCTTGACAGATTCGATGCAGGCGCTCAGTGGTTCGACCTTCATGACCATGCCGGCGCCGCCGCCATAGGGGGCGTCATCGGTGGTCTGGTGCCGGTCTGTCGCCCAGTCGCGGATATTGTGTATGGCAATGTCAATGAGCTGTTTATCTATGCCGCGCCTGATGATGCTTTCATCAAACGGTCCGGCGAACATGCCGGGAAACAGGGTAAGTATGTCAAATCTCATAGGTCGAGCAGGCCGTCCAGCGGAGTGATGACGATCCTGCCGCCTGCCGGGTCTACATTCCTGATGACATCTGCGATGGCCGGGATCAGATACTCGCGCCCTTCTCCCCGTACCACGTAGATGTCGCTGCTTCCGGTCTCGAAAATATCCGCGACCTTGCCCAGAAGGGTTCCGTCATCGGTGAAGACCTGCAGGCCGAGCAGATCGCTCCAGTAATACTCGTCCTCATCCAATCCGGGAAGCTGGCCCCGTTTGAGAAAGACCTCGTTCCCCATCAGGGGATCGAGCAGATTGATGTCATCAAAACCCTGGAGGCTGATGATGAATTTGCCGGAATTGGCCTTGAAGCTGGTAATCGTGAACTCCCTGAGAGTTCCGGCTGGCGATTTCAGCGTTATGCAGCGTGCCGCCCTCAGACTGTCGGCGTTGCCCGAGTAGGAGTGCAGCTTCATCTGTCCTTTGATCCCGTGGGTGCCGATAATCTTGCCTACCGGGATCAGTTCTTCCGGATCACGCATTATTCCACAATCTTGAGCATCGCTTTCTTGTTGTCCTTGGTGGACACAGCGTTGAGAATGGTACGGATCGCCTTGGCGGTGCGCCCTTCCTTGCCGATGATGCGACCCATATCTTCCTTAGCGACAGTCAGTTTAATGACCAGAGTGTCTTCTTCCGTCTCTTCGGCAGCTACTACCTGTGAGGGGTTGTCGACCAGTGCCTTCGCGATGGTTTCAACAAGTGCTTTCATGACGGTATCCTCTGCTCATCGTAGAATGACCGGCGGACCGGGATGGAGTAGGGTACTAAGCAGCCGGTGCAGCCGCCTTGTCCAGAATCCCGGCTTTTTTGAGGATCTGGCGTACGGTATCGGTGGGCTGTGCGCCCTTGCCGAGCCATTCCAGAATCTTCACCTCGTTCAGCTTGATGGCTGCCGGGTTCTTGGTCGGGTCGTATGTGCCCATGTTCTCGATAAAACGGCCGTCCCTGCGGCTGCGCTCGTCTGCTACTACGACCTGGTAGAACGGTCTTTTTTTGGCGCCTGCACGGGCAAGCCTGATCTTTGTTGCCATGGTGATTCCTCCTGAGTTGTTCCTTCTGCGATTTTTGTATGAAAACGGTGATACTGTTTTTTATCCGAACGGCAGCATGCCCTTGCCGAGTCCCCCCATGCCTTTGAGGAGCCCCTTTGGCCCGAGTTTCTGCAGTTGTTTTACAACCTTCTGTGCTTCGGTAAAACGCTTGAGCAGCTGATTGACCTCCGGCACGCTGGTGCCGCTTCCCTTGGCAATGCGCAGGCGGCGGCTGCCGTTGATGATGCCGTGGTTCGCGCGTTCGCCCGGCGTCATGGAGCGGATGATGGCCTCGATGCGCACCATGTCCTTCTCGCTCGGCTGGGCGCCTTTCATCTGCTTCATCATCTTGCCCATGCCGGGGATCATGCCCATGATCGATTCCATGGAGCCCATCTTCCTGATCTGCTGCATCTGGGCCAGAAAGTCCTCAAGATCGAACTGGTTCTTCTTGAGTTTCTGCTGGAGCCGGGCGGCTTCTTTCTCGTCGAAGACAGACTGGGCTTTTTCCACCAGCGAGAGTACGTCGCCCATGCCCAGAATACGCGACACGAGACGATCCGGGTGGAACACCTCCAGAGCGTCGAGCTTCTCGCCCAGGCCGACGAACTTGACCGGTTTGCCGGTGACCGCTTTGATGGAGAGGGCTGCGCCGCCTTTGGCATCGCCGTCCAGCTTGGTCAGGATCACACCGGTGATGTCGAGCAGTTCGTTGAAGCCGACAGCGACATTGACCGCTTCCTGGCCGGTCATGGCATCCGCCACAAAGAGGATTTCCCGGGGCTGGGTGGCGGCTTTGATCTCCGCCAGTTCGTTCATCAGGAAATCATCGATCTGATGCCGGCCGGCTGTATCCAGTATGACAGTGTCATAGCCGTTCAGTTCGGCGTATTTCATTGCGGCGATGCAGATGTCGACCGGTTTCTGGTCTGCCGAGGAGTTGAACACCTCCAGGCCGAGCTGTCTGCCGACGGTCGTAAGCTGATCGATCGCCGCCGGTCGGTAGACATCGGCGGGCACCAGCAGCGGGCGGCGCTTCAAGCCTTTCAGGTGTCTGCCAAGCTTGCCGCAGGTCGTTGTCTTGCCGGCTCCCTGCAGGCCGACCATCATCAGGGCCACCGGAGGTTTCGCCGCCAGATCCAGGGCATTGTCACTACCGCCGCCCATGACAAGAACCAGCTCATCGTGAACGATGCGGATGATCTGCTGACCGGGAGAAAGGCTGCCGAGAACCTCGACCCCGATTGCCTTCGTGCGGACGCTCTCGACGAAGTCCTTGACAACCTTGAAGTTTACGTCAGCCTCAAGCAGCGCCAGGCGCACCTCGCGCAAGGCGTCCTTGATGTTGTCTTCGGTCATCAGCCCCTGGCCGCGGAGCTTCTTGAAGACCGATTCAAGTTTTTCTGAGAGGCTGTCAAACATCGCTGGTTACATCGTCTCGTCGCGCGTAATATTCTGATCCCGATATACGGGACACGCAGGTACATGAAATAAATTCAAGCAGGCCCCGATCATCAGGTCACAGATTCATGTCCCTAAAAACGCTGCAGAAAAGGTTTCTGACGTATTCAAAGGGTGCAGAAATCAATTTCTTGCCTACTAAAAGGGGATCACTATAAAGTACGGTCCTGAAAACTGTCAAGAACTATTTGGATTGCTAGAGCTTTATCAGAAGGTCTGCGGACAGCAGATCTTCCGCAATGGCCAGCATGTTTGTGGTGGTTCCGGCCCTCAGTTTATCCTTGATGGTGAAGAAATCGAGACACAGGCCGCAGGAAAATATCTCGACTCCCATGCCCTGCAGCTTTTCAAGGGCTTCCAGGACATCCGAGCCTTCACAGGTCAGGAAAACCCCGCTGTTGAGAAACAGCATCCGGCCGGGCAGTTCGCCGGTTTCAAGCAGGGTATGGATGAAATTCTTCATCAGCAGCCGGCCAAGCTCCTCGGGGCCCTCGCCAAGCCGGTCGGACGTGATCATCACCACGCGGCGGCCCTGTCTGTCGTCGCCGGCGGCCGGGCTCGATGTGTCTGCGGGTGCGGTGATTGTGAGAACCCAGCCGGAGCCGTCCCGCTCTTCAGCAACCCGGCATCCGCGATTGCGCGAGAAGCGGCTCACATTTTCCCGCGGGGCGCCGTCATCCAGCATTACACGGATTTCAGCGAATTCCTGCAGCGCCTTCCTGACGTTGATCACCGGCGCCGGGCAGGGCTGGTTTCTGCAGTCAATCGTTTTCATCTCAGGTATCCTCCTGGAGATCTTCTTCGTTGCGATAGACGCCGCCGACAAATCTGTTGATAAAGGCCGGCTGCAGCTGTTCCTCTTCCAGCACCTTCAGGACCTCGGCCTTGATCTCAGGGCTGATCCTCAGTGCCAGGCCGCAATCGGTCATCATCTGGCGCGGTGCCGGAATGAGCAGTATGGCGAAATCCCGTGATTTGAGGAGGTGTTCGGCCTTCATAACCCTGTGGGCAGAATTGAATACTGCCAGGTAGTCACCCTCTTGTACCATCAATCTCTTCTCCATATTACGGCCTGGTCTCCAACAAGCGGATTGACAAACTCCATGCGAGTTTCTAGTATGCCCAAAAGGAGCAGACCATGCAAGCCATCATCAGCATTGCAGGACTCACAATTCTCGCGTTCGTCGTCAGTGTCCCCTGCGGATACCTGCGGCAGAACTATAAGAAATACTCCTTCATGTGGTTTCTGCTGATTCACCTGCCGATTCCGTTTATCATTCTGCTGCGCATCAAGGCCGGGTTCGGCTGGCAGGTTATACCGCTCACCCTGGGCGGATCGATAGCCGGTCAGATCGTTGGCGGGATTGTCAGCCGCCGGAGGAACTGACGTGGTCAGGCGGTCAAGGATGCGCTTTCCGCTTCCCCTCGGAGATGTTGCACGTCAGGAATTCAGTGCACTGGGACTGGCTGACCGTCTGCGTGAGGCCGATATCTGGAAGTTCTGGCCCGAGGTGGTCGGGCCGGCAGTTGCAGCCCGGGCCATGCCGCTACGCATCATCAAGGGAACGCTTACCGTCGCTGTTTCCAGCGGTCCATGGAAGCAGGAGCTCGGTTTTCTCAAGGGCATGATCAGGGAAAAGCTGAATGATCGTCTGGGTGGAGACGTGGTCAAGGAGATTGTGCTCAAGTCCGGCAGGGTTGAACAGTTTGCAGAGGTGCCTCCGGAAGAGGTCCCCGGAAAGAAAAAGCTGACGGCACGTCAGTCAGCCTGCATTGACGCACAGTCAGCCGATATTGTTGATCCTGAAACCCGTGAAGCCTTCATTGCATTGATGAAGGCCTGCTTCCAGGATGCCGGTACACGCTGACCCGGTTCGGGATCAGTTCTTGGCGACCGTCTTGATATGACATTCCTTGCAGGCAACAGGGCCTGCCTGTTTCATGGCGTGACAGGTTCTGCACATCCTGTGGGCTCCGTCCTTGCTGAATCCCGGGATATGCCCTGATCCGATCTCTTTCCGGTGACACTGCTTGCAGTCGCTTTTGTTGTAGCCCTGGTGAGCCCGGTGCGGGAAGGTGACGCCGTTTTTCATTTTGATAATATCCGAACCATCATTTGCAAAAGATGTAGCTGCTAAAGCTAGAAGTGCAGGAATTAGCCATTTCACGGTGTATCTCCTTTAAAAACGGGATATGACGGCTATTTCAGCGTAACTGCCATAAAAATTAAACATTTCAAATTATCAGCACATTGTGTGCCAAAAATAACAAAAGTTCCCGCATTTTTTATGCGGGAACTTTTGTTTTTGACGCACGAAGCGGCATATACGCCGGTACCTGTTCTAAGGTGCGGCAGCGCCCGTAGCAATCGCCCGGCCTCGCCGAACAGTCAAGGTGTGGGAGCGATACGGATAGCGGGAAGCTGTGAAGAAGCCCGCGAAAGCGGTCCCAAAGGCGCGCTGTTGTCAGCGTGCCGCCTCCGGCTATTTTTTGTGACAGTCCCGGCAGGCAGCGGGGCCGGCCTGCTTCATGGCGTGGCACGTCCTGCACATCCTGTGGGCGACATCCTTGCCAAAGCCGGGTATACGGCCTGTCCCGACCTCTTTTTTGTGGCACTGCCTGCATTCGCTTTTCATGTAGCCCTGGTGGGCCCGGTGCGGAAAGCTGACGCCGTTCTTGAGCGAGAGGACTGCCGGGCCGTCATCTGCGAACGAGGATGTCGCTGAGAGAAGCAGCAAAAAGGGTAGCCATTTCAAGGTGTATCTCCTTGTGGGGTGGTGTTGACGGACCGCTCATGAACGTGTTGCAGTCAGCGGCGCCGTTGTTCCCGTGTAAGCATGTGCAATGCCAACATGAGGCATCCCTGACAGATTTGTGGCGCGGTCCACGCTGAGCGTCGCTTTCCAGAAAAGGCTCAATCGCTCTCGAACATCACCTTGCGCTCGAAATCCATGGAGTGGGTCATGCGCTTGGCATCCTCGATGGATATCCTGTCCTGCTTGTACAATTCCAGCAGGTGCATGTCCAGGGTCTGCATCTGGTACTGGCTGGCACCGTTCTCAATGTGTTTCTCGATCTCGTCCAGCCGGCCGTCGCGGATGCAGGCCTGGATGGTCGTCGTGGCGCGCATGATCTCGACCACCGGCAGGATATTTTCACCGGTCTTGTCCTTGATCAGGCGCAGGGAGACGGTGGCCACGAGGATATCGGCCAGCCGCTGCCGGATGATCTCCTGGGACTCGGGCGGGAAGTGGCCGATCAGGCGGCTGATCGTGGAAACGGCTCCGTTGGTGTGCAGGGTGGAAAAGACCAGATGCCCGGTTTCGGCGGCCTTGATGCAGGCATCGATGGTTTCCATGTCACGCATCTCACCGACCATGATGACGTCGGGGTCCATGCGCAGCGCCGATTTGAGGGCCAGGCTGAAGCTTTCGGTGTCTATGCCCACCTCGCGCTGTATGACGCAGCTTTTTTCAGAGGTGAAGATGAACTCGATCGGGTCTTCGATGGTGATGATGTTGTAGCTGTGGTTCTCGTTCAGGTACCTGAGCATCGCAGCCAGGGTGGTGGACTTGCCGTTTCCGGTCGGACCGGTGACCAGGATCAGCCCGTTGGGGGCCTCGGCGATCTCCGCCAGGACGGATGGGATGTTGAGCTCCTGAAAGGTGCCGATATGCGGCGGGATGACGCGCATGACGATACCGTAATGCCCCTTCTGCCGGAAGATGCTGACGCGGAAGCGGCCGCCACTGGCCAGCGCGTATGATGCATCTGCCTCTTTCAGGTCTGTGCTCAGTCGGCGACTGTTCTGCCCCAGTACTTCACCCGCAATCAACTCGGTATCCGCAGGGGTCAGTTTGGGCATCTTTGCCCGGATCAGCTGTCCCTTGCCCCTGAAAAACGGGGGATTGTCCACTTCGAAGTGAATATCGGAAACCTGTTTCTGGAAGGCGATATCCAGAATCTGATGCAGTAGGTTTATATCCATGACGATTGATTCTCCTTGAAGGTTGTTGGCCGTGTCAGCGCGCCTGTGTCAGGCGTTCGAACTTCTTCCGGTAGAACGAGTAGTCCAGCAGGATGCCGGAATAGCGTGCGAGGATCTCCAGGTGTTCCGTCTGGACCGGAGCGGGTGCCGCCTGGCCGAAATCGGCATAGATCAGGGCGATTGCATTGCCGGACAGCACGAGCGGCAGGATCATGATCTTTGAGTTCCGGGGCGCAGGTATGGCGCTGTAGAGGTGCGTCTTCAGGGTGGTGTCGGAACAGAGCCCGTAATACAGGCGCCGTTTTTCGATGACATCCCTGCACAGCGACCCCTGAAGGAGCGGGATTTTGAACATCAGGGGCCCGGTCGGCCCCGCGCCCTTATCTGCGGTGACGCCGATCCCCTTTTCAGCCGTCAGTTCCGTCGCACCGGCGACAAGAATAATCGAGCGTTCAAACAGGCCGGATGCGAACTTCAGCAGTTCCCGCGCCACCTCCGGCGGTTCCGTGAGCCTGCTCAGGACTTCGATGCATTCCTTGAGTTTACGTGAGGCCTGGCGGTCTGTCTGCGTGAACGATTTATCCAGCACGGAGCTGAAAGACTTCAAAAAGCCGGTCATATGGGAAACAAAGCTGTCGGCGCACTCTCCCAGCACCGGGCGCGGGAAGATGGCCTCGGTCCCCTCGTCCAGCACATGGGGCGGAAACGTCTTGACGTCAGGCGAGCTGCTCATCTGCAGTATGGAGATGCGCGGATACCTGTCCCGTTTCTGCTGCAGCAGTGCCGCCAGCGTTTCCTCGGTGTACCCTGCTCCGATGAATGCCGGGTCGTCCATGATCAAAAGCGGCAGCAGGTCCCGTGAAAACGACTGCTCGATGATCAGGTCAAGGCTGGAGTCGTCGTCAGTCGTGAATACGAGATAGTTCTTCCAGCGGCAGATCGTGGTGATGGCGTGCTTGATGAACGGGTCACTGCTGAACACGATGATTGCCAGAGGCAAAGCGCCGGGGGTCGTGCCTGCCTCTGGCGGAGCTGTTTTCGAGGAGAGCTGTGTCAGGAACGAGCAGAGCAGATCCTGGCCGTGCGGGGGCAGGGAGCCGAGCTGTTCCGAGATTATCCGGCGATGCTCCTCGGAGCAGTCGCTGTCCTTGAGACCGATAAAGACGTCGGGTATTTTCTTGGTGAGTGTGTCGAGGGCGTCCAGGCCGAGCAGGTCGGCGGTGATCGGCTGATTGCCGTTCATGTCGGCCGGGGTCCCGCCGGGATCGTTTTCGCCGGATGCGAAGAAGATGTGCTCCAGGGTGCCGTCGCGCATCTTTTCATCATAGATGCGCAGGGCGTCCATCAGGATGCTCTGCGCATTCATCAGCATCTCCTGTTTGAGCGTCTCCGGAAAGTAGCGGTATTCGTCACACAGTTCGGTCCGGTTCACATCCATCACGAAGGTACCGTTTGTCCAGGTCAGGACTTCGACGATGGTCATCTCGATCAGGGTCTCAAGGCCTTTGTAGGCATCCTCGGACTTGATGGACCCGTCCTCGATCAGTGTGGCGATCAGAGGCTTGCGGGCGGTGCCGGCATTTTTCTGCTCGAGGAGCGCCTGCTCGAGGGATTCGACGGAAATAACTTTGTTCTCGATCAGGATCTGGCCGATGCGGACGCTGTTGTTGAGATGGTTGGCGCTGGCGAAATAGCCGTCGCTGAAGACCAGCTGGCTCTCCCCTTTCTGGCTGATGATACTGAGGGTGCCGGATTTCCTGGTCGTATAGATCAGCTGGATGACATCAACGATCGGCAGGTGTTCAAGGTCTCCGGTGAAGGACATGGGGAGGAATCCTTTTCTTGTTCAGGTGTGGGATGTCTGCAGCGTGCTCAAGCCCGTGTCAGCTGGCGGTACTTGATGCGATGGGGCTGGTCCGCCGCCGCTCCCAGACGCTTCCGGCGGTCTTCTTCATATTCCGAGTAGTTGCCGTCGAAATACACGACGCTGGAATCCCCTTCAAAGGCCAGGATATGCGTGGCGATGCGGTCGAGGAACCAGCGGTCGTGGCTGATGACCACGGCACAGCCGGCGAAGTTCTCCAGCGCCTCTTCCAGGGCCCGCATGGTATTGACATCCAGGTCGTTGGTCGGCTCGTCCAGCAGCAGTACATTGGCTCCGTCTTTCAGCATCCGCGCCAGGTGGACACGGTTGCGTTCGCCGCCTGAGAGCATGCCGACCTTTTTCTGCTGGTCGGAACCGGAGAAGTTGAAGCGCGACACATAGGCCCGAGAATTGACCGTGACCCTGCCGAGCTGGATCTGCTCGTCGCCGCCCGAAATCGCCTCCCAGATGCTCTGCTCCGGCTTGAGTGCATCGCGGGACTGGTCCATATAGCCGAGTTTGACGGTATCGCCGATGCGGATGGAACCCTTGTCGCACTGCTCCTGGCCGGTGATCAGGCGGAAGAGGGTCGTCTTGCCGGCCCCGTTGGCACCGATCACGCCGACGATCCCGCCGGGGGGCAGGTTGAAGGTCAGCCCCTCGTAGAGCAGGCGGTCGCCATAGGCCTTGGCCACATCGTTGAACTCCACGACGATGCCGCCCAGGCGGGGTCCGGGCGGAATGTAGATCTCCAGGTCCCTGGCCTGCTTTTCGCTCTCCTCGTTCAGCAGCTGCTCGTAGGAGGTGATGCGGGCCTTGCCCTTGGCATGGCGTCCCTTGGGCGACATGCGGATCCACTCCAGTTCGCGCTGCAGCGTCTTCTGGCGCTCGCTGGCGGTCTTTTCCTCAACGGCCAGGCGGCCCTGCTTCTGCTCCAGCCAGGATGAATAGTTGCCCTTCCAGGGTATGCCTTCGCCCCGGTCCAGCTCCAGGATCCAGCCGGCCACGTTGTCCAGGAAGTAGCGGTCGTGGGTCACGGCGATGACCGTGCCGGGGTAGGAGTGTAGGTGATGTTCCAGCCAGGCCACGGATTCGGCGTCCAGATGGTTGGTCGGCTCGTCCAGCAGCAGGATGTCCGGCTTTTTCAGCAGCAGGCGGCAGAGCGCCACGCGGCGCTTTTCTCCCCCTGACAGGACAGAGACCTGCGACTCGCCCGGCGGGCAGCGCAGGGCATCCATGGCCATTTCCAGGCGGCTGTCCAGGTCCCAGGCATCCAGGTGGTCGAGCTTTTCCTGCAGTTCGGCCTGCCGGTCGCACAGCTTCTCGAAATCTGCATCCGGTTCGGAGAACTTGTCGGTGATGCCGTTGAACTC
The DNA here is from genome assembly GCA_016720395.1 of Geobacteraceae bacterium. Lineage (GTDB taxonomy): Bacteria > Desulfobacterota > Desulfuromonadia > Geobacterales > Pseudopelobacteraceae > CAIPTY01. The sequence goes on from JADKKR010000005.1 coordinate 56,309, forward strand.
GGCCAGCAGGTCGACGGTCTCCTGGACCCCCTCCTCGACGATCTGCCGCACGCTCTTGCCTTCATCCAGCTGCGGCTCCTGCTCGAGGTAGCCGACGGTGTATCCCTGCGAGAGCACCGCCTGCCCGTTGAAATCCTTGTCCACGCCGGCCATGATCCGCAGCAGGGAGGACTTCCCCGAACCGTTCAGGCCCAGGACGCCGATCTTGGCACCGTAGAAATAGGAGAGCGATATGTCCTTGATAACCGGTTTCTTGTCGTAGAATTTGCTGACCCGCATCATCGAATAGATGATCTTGTTCGGTTCCACTGCCATGCCGGACCTCGTGTAATCTCAAGTAAACTGCCTGATTCTTTTACACGCCGCCATACGGTGCTGTCAACCGCTTTGGATTGTCTGCTGAGGCAAGGAGGTTTTTGGCGGGAATGATGGGTGATTCGGTCCAGGAGGATCTCGATGAATACCGATCTGTTTTTTCATGTTAAATATGTATGCTGCCTGTCTTTGCTTGACAAAAAAGAGTGAACTGGTATGTTGGAAACCATATCTATCAAGAAAGGAATCAGGCAATGAGTATAGACGTGCAGGAAGCGATCAAGCGCTCCATCCAGACCGAAAAGAACGCCATGAACTTCTACCAGTTGGGCGCCCTGCGGATGAAGAATCCGGAGGCCCGCAAGACGTTTGAGGTGCTGGCCCGGGAAGAGCGTGAACATGCCGGCCAGTTCTTCAAGATTTACACCGGGGGCGATATCCCTTCGCTGGATGCCTTCCTCGATACGCCGCCTGACAACGAGTCCAGCTGGATGGCATCCATCACGCGTCTGGTCGACGGTGAATTCAGCGAGCAGAAAGCCATGGAACTGGCCATGGAGCGGGAGAAGAACCTGGAAGAGGCCCTGCTGGAAACCGCCGCAAAGATCGAGGAGCCTGCCGTTAAGTCGATCTTCGAGCTGAACGCCAAGGAGACCCACAACCACTACCTGCTGATCGAATCCGAATATGCCCGCATCATGGGCATGGTGCACGAATCGGACATGGACACCTACGTCCGGGAGTAGATCTCAAACCGGTTTTTTAGCTGCATACACAAAGCCCCTTGGAGACGAGGGGCTTTGTTGTTTTCCAATCGCTGTTTTTCAGAGAGATCGTTCTGTGTCGTCCCTGTCCTGCTTTTACTTGACAACATGTCACGAAAAAGCGATAGTTGAACCAGAGTGGAGGTATACAAACATGCAGACAATGACTGTTGGGGACTTCAAATCGAATTTTTCCCACGTGCTGGAGTTGGTTCAGCATGGCGAGGATATTGTTATCAGTTACGGTAAAAAGAAGAAAAAAATAGCCGTTCTGGTGCCCTTCGACCGCTACGAAGACAAACCAAAACGCAACCTGGGCGTGTTGTCCGGCAAGGCCTCGTTTTCAATCTCACCAGATTTCAAGATCAGTGACGAAGAGTTGCTGTCACTATGAGTTGCCTGCTTGACACCCATGCACTACTTTGGTCGCTTTTTGACCCTTCCCGATTGGGTTGCAAGGCTGCCGAAAATATCCGGAACCCGGATGTGACAATCTTTGTGAGTGTGGTTTCCTTCTGGGAGATCTCCCTCAAATATTCTACCGGAAAGCTGGAGTTGTCTAACGTTACTCCAGATGATTTTCCTGCCATTGTACGGCAATCAGGTTTGGAGATACTGCCGATTGACGACGCAGATGCGGCGACGTTTCATCATCTGCCTCGTATGGAACATAAGGACCCGTTTGACCGCCTGATCATCTGGCAGGCCATTTCCCGCAAACTTCAACTCATCTCCCAGGACAGGGCGTTTGTCGACTACCAGAAACTCGGGTTGAAAATTCTCTGGTAAATGCCAGTCAGGAGTGGATACAGCCGGTCATGGTGATGTGGAACATGCACTGGCATGCAGGGCGTAGCCGCTCGTAAAATTTTCACATATTACTTACATTCATGATGTTGGACTCAAACGGAGTAGCGTATGACATCTGGTAGATTTCGGGCGGTACAGGTTGCCATGATAGCAGGTTGCATATGTATGCTTCTGGCGGGGTCTGGCTGCGCCAGAAAGGCCGAAAAGCCCAGGGGGCGGCCGCCGGCGCTGGTGGTCACCGCCGCTGCCACGCAGCAGGATGTGCCGGTGCAGCTCAAGGCCATCGGCTCCATGGAAGCCTCCGAGAGCGTCACCATCCGGACCCAGATCAGCGGCGAGCTGATCCGGGTGGCCTTCCGCGAGGGACAGGACGTGCAGAAGGGGGCGCTGCTCTTCCAGCTTGATCCCCGCATCTATCAGGCGGCCATCCGCAAGGCCGAGGCGACCCTGGCCCGCGACCGGGTGGTCCTGGCCAACGCCCGCAGGGATTATGAACGCTACGCGCAGCTGGTCAGGGACGGCATCGTCACCCAGGAACAGGCCGAAGGCTACCGCACCCGGGCCGAATCCGCCGCCGCCGACCTGGACGCCGATCAGGCCGCGCTGGACAATGCCCGTGAGCAGCTGGCCTACTGTACGATCACCGCTCCGATCAGCGGCCGCCTGGGCGTCCTGTCGGTCGATCGCGGCAACGTGGTCAAGGCCAACGATACCACCCTGGTCACCATCAACAGGCTGACCCCGATCCACGCCAGCTTCACCATCCCCGAAAAAGAGCTGCCCGAAGTCAAGCGCCACCTGGCCGCCGGCCGGCTGACGGTAGAGGCCGAGGTTCCGGGGAGTCCCGGTATACGGGAAAAAGGGGTCGTATCCTTCTTCGACAACACGGTCGACCCGGCCACCGGCACCATCCGGCTCAAGGCCTCCTTCGATAATCCCAAAAAACAGCTCTGGCCCGGCCAGTTCGTCAACCTCTCGCTCACCCTGGCGGTGAAGAACAATGCGGTGGTCGTTCCCGGCCAGGCCGTACAGACCGGCCAGAAGGGGCAGTACGTCCTCGTGGTTATGCCTGATGCCACGGCCGAGATCCGCCCGGTGGTTACCGGGCCTGTCGCCGGAGGAATGACCGTCATCGAACAGGGTCTCAAGCCGGGTGAACAGGTGGTCATCGACGGCCAGATGCGTGTAGTCCCGGGCGGCAAGGTCGAAATCAAACCGCCGGCAGATGGGAAAAATAAGCCCAAATAAGAACAGTTAACCGCCGATGTACGCCGCCAGAAGTAGGCGCTTCTAAGCGATACACGCAGAGAAAACCGGAAAACAGACAACCATGCTTTCTGTGGTACCCCAAAGAATCAGCTTTTGTCTTACTCGGCGTACATCCGCTTTTATCGCTTGGAAGCGCCTACTTCTGGCGGCGGTTAATCCGGTTTGAGTTTTTCAATCGGGTAGAAATCAGGACCGTGAGCTATCTATGAAAAAGCTGAAAACGAACTTAAATGTAAGGGACATGACCGGAAAATCACTGTCCCTTGAGATGATATGAACCTCTCCGCACTCTTCATACGGCGTCCGATCATGACCAGCCTGATAATGCTGGCGGTGATGATCTTCGGCCTGTTCGCTTACAAACTGCTACCGGTCAACGACCTGCCGAACATCGACTACCCCACCATCCAGGTACGGGCCGACCTGCCGGGGGCCAACCCCGAAACCATGGCCTCGGCGGTGGCCACACCGCTGGAGCGGCAGTTCTCGACCATCGCCGGCCTGGATTCCATGAGCTCCACCAACGGCCAGGGGCTCTCGATCATCACCCTCAAGTTCACCCTGGAGAAGAGCATCGATTCGGCCGCCCAGGATGTGCAGGCGGCCATATCCAAGGCGGCCCGTCAGCTGCCCCGGGACATGCCGACCCCCCCCTCCTACCAGAAAGTCAACCCGGCCGACCAGCCGGTGCTCTACCTGGCCCTCAGTTCGCCGACCCTGCCACTGTCCGGGGTCAACGAGTTCGCCGACACGGTCATCTCCCCGCGCATCTCCATGATCAACGGCGTGGCCCAGGTGCTGGTCTACGGGTCCCAGAAATACGCCGTACGGGTGCAGCTCGATCCCCGGGCGCTGGCCAGCCGCTCGATCGGCATCGATGAGGTCGCCGCAGCCCTGGACAAATGGAACGTGAACATGCCGACCGGCGGGCTGCAGGGGGCCCGGCAGGCCTTCACCATCCAGGCCAGCGGCCAGCTCTACGATGCCAAGGCCTTCAAATCCCTGATCGTCGCCTACCGCGGCGGTGCACCGGTCCGCCTGCAGGACATCGCCGTTGTGACCGACAGCGTCGAGAACGACAAGATCGCCGCCTGGTACAACACCGGAGGGGTCTCCACCCGGGCCATCGTACTGGCCATCCAGCGCCAGCCGGGGGTCAACACCATCGAGGTGGTGGACAGCATCAAGAAGCAGATCCCCTCCTTCCGCAGCCAGCTGCCCGGGTCGGTGGAGCTGAACATCCTCTTCGACCGGACCGAGTCCATTCGTGAATCGGTCAAGGAGGTCAAGTTCACCCTGCTGCTGACGGTCGCCCTGGTGATCATGGTGATCTTCGTCTTCCTGCGCAACGTCTCGGCCACGGTCATCCCCAGCCTGGCCCTGCCGCTCTCGATCATCGGCACCTTTGCCGCCATGTACCTGCTCGGTTTCTCGGTCAACAACATCACCCTGATGGCCCTGACCCTCTCGGTCGGTTTCGTGGTCGATGACGCCATCGTCATGCTGGAGAACATCGTCCGGCACATGGAGCAGGGCGAGAACCCGGTTGATGCCGCCTACCGCGGCTCCAAGGAAATCGGTTTCACGATCCTCTCCATGACCATCTCGCTGGTGGCGGTCTTCATCCCGATCCTCTTCATGGCCGGCATGCTGGGGCGCATGCTGCACGAGTTCGCCGTGACCATCAGCGTGGCGATTCTGATCTCCGGCGTGGTCTCCCTGACCTTGACCCCCATGCTCTGCAGCCGTTTCCTCAAGCCCCCGGCAGCGGAACGTCACGGCCGGCTGTACAATTTCATGGAGCGCTTTTTCGACCGGCTGCTGCACGCCTATGAACGCAGCCTGACACGGGTCCTGGCCTACCGCCGCACGACGGTCCTGGTGACGCTGGTCATGGCTGCGGTGACGCTCTGGCTGTTTACCCGCATGCCGATGGGGCTTCTGCCGACCGATGATATCGGCGCCATCTTTGCCACCACCGAGGGGGCCCAGGGGACCTCCTTCGAGGAGATGAAGACCCAGCAGATGAAGGTTGTGGAGAAGGTCCTGCAGGAGCCCAATGTGGAGGCCTTCATGTCCTCGGTCGGCGCCAGCGGCAGCCGGGTCGGCTCCAACTCCGGCTTCCTGTTCATGAAACTCAAGCCGCGCCACAAACGCAGCCTGAACGCCGACCAGGTCATCCAGAAGCTGCGCCCCGCAGTGTCCTCGATACCGGGGATCATGGTCTTCATGCGCAATCCCCCCCTGATCCAGCTTGACACAACCCAGAGCAAGGCCCTCTACCAGTTCGTGCTGCAATGTCCCGATTCGGAGGAACTCTACCGCCAGGCGGCCGCCTTCGAGCAGAAGGTCCGCGGCCTGCCCATGCTGCAGGACGTGACCAGTGACCTGCAGATCAAGAACCCGCAGGTCAACCTGGAGATCGACCGCGACCGGGCCGCGGCCCTCGGCATCAGCGCCGCGCAGATCGAGGATGCCCTGTATTCGGCCTATGGCGCACGCCAGGTATCGACCATCTTTTCGCCCACCAACCAGTACAAGGTGATCATGGAGCTGGAGCCGCAGTACCAGTCCGACCCCTCCATGCTGGGGCTGCTCTATATCCGCTCCAACGCCGGCTCGCTGGTGCCGCTCTCCTCGCTGGGCACCCTCAAAAACAGCCTGGGGCCGCTCTCGGTCAACCATCTGGGGCAGATCACCTCCGTGACCATCTCCTTCAACCTCAAACCTGATGTGCCGCTGGGCGACGCAGTCGCGGCGGTGGAGAAGGAGGCCAGGAGCCTGCCGGCCGCCATCACCACCGGTTTCCAGGGTACCGCCCAGGTCTACCAGGCCTCCACCAAGGGGCTGGCCCTGCTGCTGATCATGGCCATCCTGGTGATCTACATCGTCCTGGGGGTCCTCTACGAGAGCTACATCCACCCGCTGACGATCCTGTCCGGGCTCCCCTCGGCGGGGTTCGGAGCCCTGATCACCCTGCTGATCTTCGGCAAGGACCTCAACCTGTATTCCTTCGTCGGCATCATCATGCTGGTGGGGATCGTCAAGAAGAACGCCATCATGATGATCGACTTCGCCCTGGAGGCCCAGCGTTCAGAGGGGAAAACGCCCATGGAGGCCATCTACCAGGGCTGCCTGGTCCGTTTCCGGCCGATCATGATGACCACCATGGCGGCCCTGATGGGGACCCTGCCGATCGCCCTCGGTATCGGCGGCGGGGCTGACTCGCGCCGGTCGCTGGGCCTGGCGGTGGTCGGCGGACTGCTGGTCTCGCAGCTGCTGACGCTCTACATCACCCCGGTGGTCTACTATTACATGGACCGCATGCAGGGCTGGGCTGTTCTGAGGTTCGGAAGAAAGGCGGTTAGACCAGTTCCCTCTCCCTGAGGGAGAGGGCCAGGGTGAGGGGGCGGTGTTGGATTTATTCTGAACTGTTTCCCCCTCATCCGGCCTTCGGCCACCTTCTCCCTCATGGAGAAGGGTCAGGGGACACTGGCTTCACCATTCACGTTTCACTATTCACTATTCACCAGTCACTATTCACGCTTCATCTGCTCCCCCGGGAGCAGGATTACGAGGAACCTATGCCGCAACCGAGAAAACTGACCTTCGAAAACTGCGCCCGCCTGCTCCAGAAGCGGGGCCTGATCTCTGCCGACCAGCTCCGTGACGTACTGGGCCGCGGCAAGGCCCAGGAGACCCGGCTGTATGCCCACCACCAGTCGGGCGGCTCCCGCAGGGTCCAGTCCGGCAGCGCCGACATCATCTCCCCGGCCGAGGTCATCGCCTCCTTCAACCTCGAACTGCAGGGCACACCGGGCCGGTTCCTGACCGAGGATATGATCACCGAGTCCATCTCCGAAGAGGTCGGGCTGCCCTACCTGAAGATCGACCCGCTCAAGCTGGACCTGGGGGTGGTCACCTCGCACATCCCGCGCCCCTTTGCCCTCAAGAACCTGATTGTCGCCGTGGGCGAGCGGGGCGGGGTGACCACCGTGGCCGTGGCCGACCCGTTCAATGACGCCATCATCAACGAACTGGCCAGCGCCCGCCAGATGGAGATCAGGCGCGTCCTCAGCTCCAAGAGTGACATCCTCAAGATCCTGCGCGAGTTCTACGGTTTCCGGGCCTCGGTCATGGCCGCCGAGGCCGAATCCTCCACGACCGTCGACCTGGGCAACCTGGAACAGCTCTTCAAGATGAAGGGGCACCAGGAGATCGAGAGCAACGACAAGCATGTCATCTCGGCGGTCGACTTCCTGCTGCATTACGCCTTCGAACAGCACGCCAGCGACATCCACATCGAGCCCAAGCGCGAAAAGACCCTGATCCGCTTCCGCATCGACGGGGTCATGCACAATATCCATGTCATCCCCAAGCCGCTGCACGCCCCGATCGTCTCGCGCATCAAGCTGCTCTCGCGCATGGACCTGGCCGAGAAGCGGCGCCCCCAGGACGGGCGCATCAAGACCAACTTCAACAACAAGGACATCGAGCTGCGTGTCTCCACGGTACCGGTGGCCTTCGGCGAAAAGGTCGTCGTCAGGATCTTCGACCCGGATATCCTGCTGCAGGACCTGGACAGCATGGGCTTCTACCCCCGGGAGCTGTCGCTGTACAACTCGTTCATCCGCCGCCCCAACGGCATCATCCTGGTCACCGGCCCCACCGGCAGCGGCAAGACCACCACGCTCTATTCCAGCCTCCGTTCGCTCTCCTCGCCCGAGGTCAACATCGTCACGGTCGAGGACCCGATCGAGATGGTCATGGAGGAGTTCAACCAGATCGGCGTCCAGCAGGCCATCGGCGTCGGTTTCGATTCGATCCTGCGCAACATCCTGCGCCAGGACCCGGACATCATCATGATCGGCGAGATCCGCGACCGCGAGACCGCCGAAAATGCCGTCCAGGCCGCCCTGACCGGCCACCTGGTGCTCTCGACCCTGCACACCAACGACTCGGCCTCGGCCATCGTCCGCCTGCTTGACCTGGGTGTGCAGCCGTTCCTGATCTCGGCCACGGTGCTCGGCATCATCGCCCAGCGGCTGGTGCGTAAAATCTGCCCGCACTGCAAGCGGGAGCGCGGACTGAGTGACGACGAGTGCAGCTATCTGCAGCTGGAGGACAAACTGCATACGGTCTGGGAGGGGGAGGGGTGCAAGGAGTGCCGCGGCACCGGCTACCGGGGGCGTACCGGCATCTTCGAGGTGCTGGACATGAACGACCGCATCAAGTCCATGGTCACCGGCCAGGTCGAGCTTGCCGACCTGACCGCCGCCGCCCGCGAGGAGGGGCTGGTCACCCTGCGCCAGGTCGCGATCCACAAGATGCTCGAGGGGGTCACGACCTATGAAGAGGTCATCTCCATGACCGGGTGAAGAGTGGAAAAGCAGGAGAGACAGTGATGAGTGAAAATGAGTGAAACGTGAAGGGTGAAAAGTTCACAGTCTTCTGATTCACAGGCTCCGAATTCACGTTTCACATCTCAAACCCCTTGACATAGTTTTGCCAAACACGCAGTATTCGCTGTACAAAATATTCATGCATCTGTGAGAACTATGTCTACGATTTCCCGTCGCTATCTTGTCTTCCTGCTGGACCTGCTGCTGATCAGCGGCTCATATCTCCTGGCCGTCGCCCTGCGCTTCGACTTCACCTTCAACCCCGAAATGGAGCGCTTCTCTCATACGATCCTGATCGTCGTGCTGTGCAAGGGAGTGGTCTTCTTTTTCTCCCGCCTGTACCGCAGCATCTGGAAATACGCTTCGCTGTCCGACGGCATCGAGATCCTCAAAACCGTCACCCTGGCCTCTGTGGTGGTGCCGTTCGTCCTGATCCTGCTGCGCCAGCACGAGCATTTCTCCCGGGCGATCTTTTTCCTGGACTGGGGTATCCTGATGTGCCTGATGATGACCAGCCGGCTGGCATGGCGGGTCTACCGGGAGATCTATGTGGTCTCGAAACGCCAGACCGGCCCCAAGACCCTGATCATAGGTGCCGGTGAAGCAGGCTACCAGCTGCTGCGCGAGATCAAGAAAAACAGAACGGCCAATTACAATATTCTCGGTTTTGTCGATGACGACCCTGAAAAGCAGGGTATGCTCCTGTCAGGGGTCAAGGTGCTGGGTGACACCCGCTTATTGACCAGGCTGGCTAAAGAAATGGCGATCGAGAAGGTTATCATCGCCATACCCTCGGCCCGGGGCAGGGATATTCGCACCATCATCCGCCGCTGCACCATGGCCAATGTCCGCTTCAAGATCCTGCCCGGTCTTGCCGACCTGATCACCGGCAAGGTCGAGGTCTCCCAGATCAAGGATGTGGAGATCGACGACCTGCTGGGACGGGAGCCGGCAGTGCTCGATGACCGGGCCATCAGGGACTTTCTCACCGGGAAACGGGTGCTGGTGACCGGAGCAGGCGGCAGCATCGGCAGCGAAATCTGCCGCCAGATAGCCCGCTATGCGCCGGCCAAGATCGTGCTGCTGGATTCGGCCGAGACCCCGCTCTTTCATGTCGAGCGGGAGTTGGCTGCCGCTTTCCCTGAACTGATGCTGGTGCCGGTGATGGCCGATGTGCGCAACCGAGGGCGGCTGGAGAGCCTGTTCGAGGAGTTCATGCCCGAGGTGGTGTTCCATGCCGCCGCCTACAAGCATGTGCCGATGATGGAGTATAACCCCGTCGAGGCGGTTACCAACAATATCGTCGGCAGCCGCAACCTGGCCGGGATCTCTGACCGCTTCGGCGTGAAAAACTTTGTCATGATCTCCACCGACAAGGCGGTCAATCCGACCAATATCATGGGTGCCAGCAAGCGGGCCGCGGAGTGCTGCATCCAGTCCCTTGCCGTTACCAGCTCCACCAAATTCACCACGGTCAGGTTCGGCAATGTGCTTGGCAGCAACGGCAGCGTGATCCCGATGTTCAAGGAGCAGATCAAAAACGGCGGACCGGTGACGGTGACCGACCCGAGCGTGGTGCGCTACTTCATGACCATCCCGGAGGCCAGCCAGCTCGTGCTGCAGGCCGGCTGCCTCGGCCGGGGCGGAGAGATCTTCGTTCTGGATATGGGTGATCCGGTGCCGATCCTGGAGCTGGCCGAGGAACTGATCAGGCTGTCGGGACTGGAACCCTACGAGGACATCGACATCACCTTTACCGGTCTGCGTCCCGGGGAGAAGATGTTTGAGGAGCTGCTGATCGCCGGAGAGAATATCCTGCCGACCTCCCATGAAAAGATCAGGGTCCTTGCCGCGGTAGCGATCGACAGGGCGGCCTGTGAAGCCGAGCTTGACCAGCTCTACCGTTCGGCCTGCGCCAATGATATCGTCGGCATTACCGACGGGCTGCGGCGTCTGGTCCCCGAATACACCCCCACCTACCATTTCAACGGGGTGGTGCCGGCCAGTTTCCGCCGCATGCGGCCGGACCTGCAGATTGAAGAGTGAGCGGACACGGCTAAAACACCTGAAAGCTTACGAACAATGGAACCGCCGATGTACGCAGCCAGAAGTATTATTGGGTGTTGTTTGTTCGTTTTTGTAACAAACATACAGCCAGTTAGTAGTTACATCAGGCGCTTTTAAGCGATGCACGCAGAGAAAACCGAAAAGAAAACGGCAATTAAACACAGAGGCACAGAGGACACTGAGATATACATAATGAAAACCCACGTGCATGTATCGCCTTTCAGGTTAATCACAACATGCTTATGACAGGATCTAACCATCTAATGTGTTGTGATGTTTACTCTGTGCCCTCTGTGTCTCTGTGTTTAACTGATTCGGCGGTTAATAAGAGCCTTACCGCCTGTGGAGCCACCGGGGCGCGCGGCCAAGAGTTGAAACAGCCCCGAAGATTCTGTAACAACCTGTAACCACCCATACTGTGCCGAGGTTTTCATGAAGCTGCTCACCCGTACATCACTGGCCGCCGTCCTCCTCCTGTCTGCCGTTGCAGGGCACGCAGCAGAACCCGTCATCGATCCGATGCTTTCTTTTCAGGGGTTCACCGGGATCCTCAATACCCCGAGCGCCCACGTCAACACGGAAGGCAGCATCCATCTCATGTACAGCGATCAGCGCGAAAACATCTGGCGCACCTCCGGGTATAAACGTCAGGATAACTATCTCATGTCTGTCGGCCTGTTCAGCTTTTTCGAACTGGGGGGCCGCCTGACCGAGGCGCCGAAACAGGACGGCAGAATGGGTATACGTGACCTGTCGGCTTCGATAAAGGTCACCTCGGCACCCTTGACACAGGACCGCCCGTACTGGCCGGTCGTGGCGGCCGGCATCCAGGATGTCGGCGGCGGTGCCAACAACCTGCAGTCGCGCTACCTGGTCATCTCCGAGGATCTTTGGCGCTTCAGGCTTTCAGCCGGTTACGGCTTCAGTTCCGAACGGATGAGCGGCGGATTTGGCGGGATCGAATTCCGGGCCCATGACTGGGTGACCCTGCTGGGGGAGTACGACACCAGTGACACCAGTGCCGGCATCCGCCTGGTGACGCCCGAGATCTGGAAGACCCCGCTCCGGCTGGCTGCCACCTTCAAATCCACCCTCAGCCACAAACCGGGAACGATCGATGTGGCTGTCGGGCTGACAGTTCCGCTGGATTTCAGGAAGCGGGCAGGGCACACCCCGCTTGACCCGGCTGCCGTTTCCCCGGCGGCAGGAATACCGGCGCCGCTGGCTGTGCGTCCGGCCCCGGCAGTGCCTGCTGCGCCCGCGGCACCGGCATCTGCCGGGACTGCGGCCCCCGTCACAACGAATCCTGCCGGCAGTGCGGCAACCAACACGGTCTCTGCCGCTGCGCTCGAAAACCTTGCCACCCTGCAGAGAAGGCTCGAGGAGGCCGGTTTCATCAAGGTGCGGGCAGGCCAGCGCCACACCGGGGAACTGGTCGTCGAATACGAGAACACGATCTTCAACCACAATGAACTGGATGCCCTGGGGGTGGTTGCCGGCATCGTCTCCGAGGATGCCACGCAGGACTACGAAACCGTTCGCATCGTCATCAAGCGCAAGGGCATCCGGGTGGCTGTCGTCTCGGCGCCGCTGGCCACGCTGCGGGTATTCATGAAGCAGGCCGGGGACGTCCGCGCTTTCAGGGAGTCATTCTCCTTCACCTACGACACCGGCATCGCGGACGATACCTACTACATTCCGCACGATGAAGGTTTCCCGTTTCCGAATACCTCACTGATCCTGGCCCCCGGCCTGACAACCTTTGTCGGCACCGAAGCCGGTGTGTTTGACTATGTCCTCTCCTTCAGGCCGGAAATCCTTTCCAACCTCTGGAAAGGAGGGGTCTTCCAGGCGCGCTGGGACATTCCCCTGCTGTGGAGTTCAAACTTCGATGACGGGAAAACGTTTCGCGACAGCAGAAACGACCCCCGTATGGATCGGGCCATGCTTTTTCAGGGGGTCAGCCTGGCCCCGGGCCTCATGGCCAACCTTGGCGCCGGCCTGGTACTCCCTCATACCTTCGGCATGCTGAATGAAATTACCTGGAGTCCCGGAGAGGGTGCCCACCGCCTGAGGGGTGTACAGTCCTGGGCCCGTGATCAGGATACCCGTCGCACTAAGGATGTGTATCTGGGGTCATACCGCTATTTTCATGCACCGCTCGACCTCTCCCTGGAGGCCACCGCAGGCAGATTCTGGGGCCAGGATCGCGGATTCAGCCTGGAGTTGAAGCGCTTCTTCTCTGACACCGCTGTTTCTGCCTATTACAAGAATACAACGACCCTCGAAGGTAAACATTGGCAGGCGGCCGGTGTTCAGTTCGTGTTTCCCCTGACGCCGCGAAAGGATCTGAAAATCGGGCCGCTGCAGATACGCGGCACAGATGAGTGGAGCTACGCCCAGGAGACGACCCTGGCTATCGGCGGCCAGCAGACCAATGACGTGCTCACCCAGGCCCTGGCGATAAACCCCCAGCCGACCACGGCTTTGTACCGTTCGTATTTCAACCGCGACCGGCTCAGCGCAGGGTATCTCTCGGAGCACCTCGACCGCCTGCGGGAAGCCTGGCAACGCTATCGCACAAAACCTATTGAAAAAAAATGAATCTATCTGGTTGTGCTGCTAAGAATCTGTTGACATTTGATGCCAGCTCACTCTATTTTAGAGCGTAATTATGAGAGACCACATATAATTAATTTCATAGGCAGCATATAGGAGGATAACATGACTAGACGATCGACACTGCTCCATTCATTACTGCTCGTGGTGCTTACGGGGCTGCTGGCCGGCTGCGGCGGCAGTGCCGGGACAGCTGCTGCGCCTGCCGTCCAATCCGGCAAGCTGGCTCAGGGTCCGGTGAGCGGGGCTGTCGTTTTCGCTGACCGAATCGTCGGCACCCGGGGCAATTTTGTCTGGGATACGGACGAAATCAAAGACGTAACCGATGCCGACGGGAACTACAAGCTGCCGTCGGTGCCCAATTATGACTATGTGCTTGTTTCCAAGGGCGGCACGGACACACTCACCGGACTCCCCGCCATCCAGCTGCTTGCCCAGCCCGGTTCCATAAACATAACCATCCTGACCACCCTGCTGACCCTCGATTCGAGCAAAACCACGAAGCTCTCTGAAAAGCTTCAGGCGCTGCAGCCGGTCAAGGCTCCCCTCGATTTTGATGTCTCAAAAGATGCAACCCCGGCAACCCTGCTGCTGGTCAAATCCGTCGAGATCGCCGTTCAGTCGATTACGGACACGGTCATTTCCAAAGCCGTAAAAGCCGGATACACCATTACCGATCAGCAGATCGCCGATGTCCAGTTCCGGGCCCTCGAACAGATTGCCCTCGGTTTTGCAGGCACAACCGAGAACCTGGCCACCCCTGCGGGCCTCAGGAACGCCCTGGAGGCGGCTCTTGCAGAAGGGATCAAAAAAATCAATGCCGATGCGGCAGCCAACAAAAGCAACCTCGTGATCGATCTGACCGCGGCACCCTCTATTGCCGACAATGCGGTTGATGCTGCTGCAACGGTGCTCGGCACGACGCTTACCTCCACGGTGCCACTGAGTGCTTCCACGGTGCAGAGTGAAATTGACCTTGCCAATGCGAGTGCCGGAACGTTCGCTGCCACGTTTGCAAAGGCGCTGGATGCGCTCGTCAATCCGACCATGGCCAAGATCTCCAGCCTGATCACAACGTCGGCATCGACCCCCAGTCCCTATGGTCCCGCAAATATCTTCATCGTCTTCGTCAACACCATTCCCGGTACCATCACCGGTTCAGCCGGTACCGGCGGCAGCGGCGGCGGCACAGGCGGCGGGTTCTAGCGCATTGAAAAGTACCATGGATACATGTACCTGCTTTTCAGCCCTCTCAGTGGCTGATACCAATCTGGACGAATATGGAGGAAGACTTTCATGAATATAAGATCATCTAGAATTATAACCCTAGCCATCATACTTCTGGGTGCGTTTGCCATACTGGGAGCTGCCGGCGCAATCACTCCTGCATCCGCCGCTGCAATTGCCATCAACAGCGATGCAAAGGTTGCCAATTATGCCCAGGTGACTCTCGCTATCACGCCACCCGTTGGCTATATTGACATGCGCTTCCAGAACGAGTCAGACTCCCTGTCCCTTTCGGCATGGGAACCTGTAGCAACTAGCAAGCGCTGGACCATGTCTGCCGTTGACGGCATTAAAACCGTTAAAGTGCAGTTCAGGAACGCAAGTACGATCACGACAAATATCAACGACCCCTTGTACAGGGACACAATAATTCTTGATTCCATAATCGACACCAGTTTTAACGCTGCCAGCGCCAGCTACCCGGGCACTGCAAACTTTGCCAACACGGCAAGCGTCCTTTCCCCGGCAACCGCCGCCAATGCAGTTGCCGTCTACACAGCCGGGGCACACGCCGGCAAGACGGTTACCGTCGGTTCCTTCGATAATGGAAACGGCGATACGGATATCAAGGTCCTCAGGTACAACACGGACGGCACCCTGGATATGCAGTATGTTTTCCAACATGTCGGGATCGACAGCGCTAATGCCGTAGCCATTCAGCCTGATGGAAAAATCGTCGTCGTCGGCACCGTCAGCAGAAGCGCCGGTGTGACCGACATCTTCCTGGTGCGCTTGAACGACAACGGCACAGAGGATGCCTTTTTCGGCATAGCCGGCAGAGTCGATTATATAGGATCGGGTAAGGACAGCGGCAATGCCGTTGCTATCCAGGCCGACGGTAAAATCGTTGTGGCCGGCACCTATAACAGCGCCTTTCCCTTTGCCTGGGTGCTCCGCTTCAACGCCGACGGAACAAAAGACACCACGACCTTCGCCGTTCAGGGCGATATCGCCTTTATGGGTGGCCAGGCCAATGCCGTAGCTCTTGACACCAGTAACCCCCTCAACCACAAGATCGTCGTTGCCGGTACCTATGATAACGGGGCCACCGGTACATCGGCCTGGGTCATGCGCCTTAACAGCGATGGTTCACAGGACACCACGTTCAATCCTGCCGGAAGCAGTCCCGGCCATAACTTCTTCGGCTCGAACGGCCAGCACAGCGGAAACGCCGTGGCCGTCGACCCGACTTCTCACAAGATCGTCGTTGTCGGTACCTACAATGGCTCACAGGCCTGGGTGCTGCAGCTCAATCCTGACGGAACGCTGGACACGACCTTCAATTTTGTGGGCGATGTTGCTTTGGACGGTCCGGTTGCTAGTTTCGGCAGCTCCGTCGTTATACAGGCCGATGGCAAAATCGTCGTGGCCGGCACCTATGATTTCGGAGGTGGATTGACATCCATTTTTGCGGCCCGCCTCAACAACAGCGGCACTCTGGCCACAACCCTGCTGGATACAACCTTTAATTACGGCAACTACGATTATGCCTTCGGTATCGGTGCCAAATTCACGGGCAAAGCGGTCGCGCTGCAGCCGGATGGTAAAATTATCGTGGCAGGAATCGGTGAAGCCAATCGTCTGCTTGCATCCATACCTGTCGGCAGCACATCGATGCTGACCCTGCGTCTCCATGAAAAAACCAACCTGCTGACCGTCACCACGATCGGCGACGGTACCGTTTCCGCCTTCCCCGGTACGCTCACCGGCGGTACCGGTAACTTCGTACCGGGCTCCACCATCGAGCTCACCGCAACCCCGGCCAGCGGGTTCCTCGGCTGGAGCGGTGCCTGCACCAACGTTACCGGGCCATGCATCGTCACCATGGATGCCGCCAAGAGCGTCACGGCTAACTTCACCGCACCGCTGCTTAACCTGAATGTTACCGTTGCCGGCCCCGGCAGCGTCAACGGTACGGTCAGCTGCTTGAGCGGAACATGCTCGTTTCAACTCCCCTACGGCACGCCGATCAACCTGACCGCATCGCAGGCCTGGTATGCCACCTTCGTCGGCTGGGGCGGGGATTGCAGCGGTACCGGTACCTGTTCACCGGCTCTGACCCAGAACCGCAGTGTCTCGGCCTCCTTCTCTTCGCAGCAGAACGTCATGCTGCAGTCGGCGACACCTCTGTATTACCCGACACTGCTGAGCGCCTACCAGTCGCCCGGTTGGACCACGGCAGCATTCTCGGCCCTGGCGATGGATTTTCCGGAAGGTCCGCTGACGTTCGACCGGACGGTGACCTTCTCCATTGACGGAGGCAAGACGGCGCCCGGCTTTGGTAACTCGATC
Organism: Geobacteraceae bacterium; assembly: GCA_016720395.1. GTDB lineage: Bacteria > Desulfobacterota > Desulfuromonadia > Geobacterales > Pseudopelobacteraceae > CAIPTY01. The sequence goes on from JADKKR010000005.1 coordinate 73,134, forward strand.
GGCGGTTACACAACCCTGGTAGGGCCGCTGACGGTCAAGAGTGGCCGGGTCAACGTGCAAATGTTCAGAATCAAGTAGCTGTAAGCCGGGTCAACACCTCGGGGCTTCATGCGGTTAATAAAAATCATGACGCCGTGTACCAGCCAGAGTTAGGTAAACGGGGCATTTGTCTATCACCGCAGCCCCTCCAGACCAATTCGCTAAGAAAACGGCGGGGGGCCCCCGGGTTACCCCCGGGCGGGGGAGTTTTTATCCAAAAACCACCGCCGGGCGCGGGGGGCGCCAGAGAGGACTCTGGATCTTCAAAATATTCAGTTTCAGGTTTCTTGGCGGTTTATTCTCTATGCCTTTGAACGGGCATTGCGTTTCTCTGCGAGGTTTTTAGGGGCGTTATCTGTATCGGTGTTCACCTGAACTTCCACCTTCACCATCCGTTTGCTGCGAAAGGGAACTATCTGTGATCGACTGGCATTGCCACATACTGCCCGGCATCGACGACGGCCCCCCGGAGATGGAGCAGTCACTGTCCATGGCCGGACTGCTTGCTCAGGCCGGTTTCAGCGATGTCTACTGCACACCGCACCTGATGCGCGGCTGCTACGATGCCGGCAACGCAGCGGTGCGTGAGGGGGTTGCAGCACTGCAGGAGCTCCTTGCCGTCCGCGGGATACCCCTCAAGCTGCATACCGGGCGTGAGTACTGCCTGGATGAATACCTGCTGACCTCGCTGGAAGACCCGCTCCCCCTCGGGGACAGTCTGCTGATCCTGGTGGAGATCCAGCCGGGCATCACCGCAGACATGGTGCGCCAGGTGCTCTACAGCGTCGTGCGTTCCGGATTCACCCCGGTGATCGCCCATCCCGAGCGCTGCCGCCTTCTGGAGCCATCCTTGATTCCCGGCGACAGCAGGGGCCTGCCGGGGTTTATCAGAAACATGTTTACGGGTGCACAGCGCTCCCGGCCTGAGCAGCCTTCACCCGATGCGAGCGGTAATCCGCTGCTTGACTACCTCCGTGACCTGGGCTGTTCCTTTCAGGGCAACCTGGGCAGCTTCAACGGATATTACGGCAGCCGCTCCAGGCAGGTGGCAGAGACACTGCGCCGTCTGGGGATATACGACCGTTATGGTAGTGATCTGCATGCCCCGGCGCAGGCTCCTGCTATTCTCGGAACGTAACGGCCTGAATGAAACACTCCTTCTCCAGCCTGCTTTCTCGTCCCTGCCGCAGTTTTATAATTTGACTAACGAACCCTATTAACGGTATAAAGAACATTAAAATAAATTTCAGGTGAATCCCCACTATGCCTCACTTCCAACGAGTTGTCTGTCTTGTCGCCCTTGCCGGAATGTTCCTGTTGAGTTCGTGTACCGGCACAAATGAAGGCCTCAAGGCAGGGCTGCGAAAATCTGTCACAACCCTGGCACCGCCGGTCATCGAGAAGATCCGGGTCTCCGTCGACCCCGTCGCCCCCGATCCGCCGCCAGCCTCACTGGATTACCAGGTCGGCCACGGTGACGTGCTCTCGATCATGGTCTATGCGCGCCCCGATCTCTCGTCGGGCTCTCCCTCCACCGGCGGTTCAGTCGTCAAGGGCAGTCGTGTTGACGGCAACGGCAACATCCACCTGCCGCTGATCGGAGCCGTCAAGGCCGCCGGCCTGAGCGTCAGCGCCATCCGTGAAAATGTGGAGGCGTCCCTCCGGACATACGTTCAGGACCCGTCTGTTGTCGTCGAGGTAACGGAGTATCGTAGCAAGCCGCTCTACCTGATGGGGCAGTTCCGGACCCCCGGCGTTTACTACATGGACCGCCCGATGACCTTTCTGCAGGGCATCAGCCTGGGCAACGGCTTCGACAGCACCGCTAACCTGCGTGGCGTCCGTCTGCTGCGTGACAGGAAGATCGCCCCGGTGGACATCTACTCCCTGATCCTGGACGGCCGCATCGAGCAGAATGTCTGGCTCAAGCCCGGCGACACCGTATTCATCCCCGATAATCGCACCCAGAACGTCTTCGTCTTCGGCTCCGTCAACAAGCCGGGCCAGATACCCATGGCCCAGGGGCGCCTGCACCTTCTCGAGGCACTCGCCATTGCCGATCCGAAAAGCGTCGGCAGCGACATAGAAAACGTCCGCATCATCCGCTCCCTGACCACCACCAGCGGAGAGCTCCTGGTGGTCGACGTCGCCAGGATCCGGCGCGGCGAGACCCTGCCCATGCAGCTCATGGACGGCGACGTGATCTACGTTCCCAAGAATATGTTCGGCACCTGGAACGACGCCCTGGCAGAACTCCTGCCGACCCTGCAGGCGATCAGCGCGGTCATGCAGCCCTTCGTCACGATCAAGTATCTCACGCAGAATTAGGGGCGTGAATTGGTGAAGGGTGAATAAAACAGTGAAATGTGAAACGTGAAACGTGAAACGTTCACAGGCCTACAAATTCACAGGTTCAGATTCAGATTCACAGGTTCAAACTTCACGGTCTTCCAGGTTCACATTTCACAGTCTTCTAATTCACAGGTTCAAAATTCACAGTCTTCTAATTCACAGGTTCCAGATTCACATTTCACAGTCTTCTAATTCACAGGTTCAAAATTCACAGTCTTCTGATTCACAGGTTCCAAATTCACGTTTCACCTTTCACAGTATTTAAGGATAACCAATGCCTCCAACACCCCCCCCAAACACGCAGCCCCAGATCGAAGAGGTCCACCTCACCGATTACCTCAACGTGATCCTGCGCCGCCGGCGCATTTTCCTGATCTCGTTCATATCCATCTTCATAGGAATCGCCCTCTATACCTTCACCATGAAGCCGGTGTACGAGGCCAGCGCAACCCTGCACGTCAAGGACCAGCGGGGAGGCAAGTCGGGTATTCTGGGTGATCTGGCCATGATCAACTCCTCTAACCCGGTGGATGCCGAAATTGAAATCCTCAAATCCCGGACCAATGCCGAAGAGGTTGTCAAGCGCCTTAATCTCACCCGCAAGATCTCCAAAAAGAGCAAGGGGATGACGGTCAAGATCGCTGAATTTTCATCGTCCTCGCCGGACCCGGGTTACCGCATCGAGCTTTCCGGGCCGGACAGCTTCAGCGTCACCCCGACAGACGGCTCTGAAAAAATCACCGGCAGAACCGGTCAGCTGATCAAGACACCCACCCTGACCCTGCTGATCAGCGAGATCAAGGGCAGCAGCGGCGACAGCTTCCGTCTGCAGCAGGCCAACTTCAACCGGACCGCCGCCGGCCTGCGGGCCGGGATCAAGGCCAGCGAAGTCGGCAAGAAGACCAACATCATCAAGGTCACCTATAAAAGCACCAATCCGGTTCTGGCCAGCGAGGTGGTCAACACCCTCATCCAGGCCTATCTCGATCAGACGATCTCCTTCAAAACCGAAGAGGCCAGCCGCACGGTCAAGTTTGTCGAGGACCAGTTGAAGGGCACCCGTGATGACCTGGACACCGCAGAGAAAAACCTGCAGACCTACAAGTCTTCCAGCGGTGTTGTCAAGCTTGATACCGAAGCCGAGGAGTTGATCAAACGGCTGTCCGAAATCGAACGGGACCGTGCCGGGGTCGTTCTGCAGCGCAAGCAGGTCGAGTTCGCCCTGAACGCATTGCAGGAGGCGCGCCGCAAGGGCCAGATCTACACGCCGTCCGGTGTATTGAAGGATGATCCGCTGGTCTCGGGCATGGCCGCACGCCTGACCGAACTCGAGGTCCAGAGACGGGCCCTGGTGTCCGAAAACACCGAGAAGCATCCCCAGGTCAAAGCGCTTCAGGTCCAGATCGACCAGGTCCAGAAGAAGCTCCAGTCTACCTATGAAACCGCCCAGCTTAACCTTGCCAAGCAGGAAACCAGCATCCAGCAGCAGTTGCTGCAGTATGAAGCCAAGATGCGCATGCTGCCGGCAGCCGAGCGCGATCTGGCCCGCCTGCTGCGCCTGTCCAAGGTAAATGCCGACATCTATATGTTCCTGCTGCAGAAGCACGAAGAGGCCCGTATTGTCAGGGCCTCCACCATCAGCAATATCAATGTGGTCGATCCATCGATTGTCCCTGATGCCCCGATCAAACCACAGAAAAAGAAAAACCTCGTACTCGGCCTGCTGGTCGGCCTGATGTTTGCTGTCGGAGCGGCCTTCTTCATTGATTATCTGGATGACAGCATCAAAAATGAAGAGGAGGCCAAACGGGCCCTCAACTGGCCGCTGCTGGCCATGATCCCGGCCATTGAACCGGGTGGCGCTGCCGGTGAGACCACCGGGGTCGCCGAGCAGCTGGTCGTCATCAACAATCCCAAAGCTTCCATATCCGAGGCCTTCCGCGGTCTGCGCACGGCGATCCACTTCTCTTCCGTCAATCGCGATACCAAGGTGATCATGATCACCAGCAGCTTCCCGGGCGAAGGCAAGTCCACCATTGCCGCCAATCTGGGTCTGACCTTTGCCCAGGCGGGTAACCGTGTCATCCTGATAGACTGCGACCTGCGCCGGCCGTCATTGAACACGCTCTTCAAACATTCCCGCACCCCCGGCATAACCGAGGTGCTGGCCGGGGATATCCCCCTGGACGCTGCGCTGCATACGACCGGCATCGAGAACATCAGCCTGTTGTCTGCCGGCACCATACCGCCCAACCCGGCCGAACTGCTCGGTTCCGAAAGTATGCGGAACCTGCTGGGACTGCTCCGCGAAACCTACGACATCGTCATAATCGACGCCCCTCCGGTCATCCCGGTCACCGATGCACCCCTGTTGTCCAGCTTCACCGATATGGTGGTGGTGGTCATCGAAGCCGGCCGTATCCCGGTCGCTGCCGCAAAGCGCATGCAGGAGCTGCTCACCTCCGTACAGGCACCTGTCGCCGGTTTCGTGATCAACGACCGCACGGCGCTTTTTGCCGATACCTACGGCTATTACGGCAAAGGCTACTACGGCCAGGGCACCTATGGTCGCCGCTACTACGGTTACTCCTATTACGGCGCCGACGAGCAGGAGTCTGCACACAAGAAGCCCTGGTGGCGCAAGTTTCTGAAGTAATGTTTGCGGTGCGGGATAGAGTTATTTTGTCTCTCGCCAGTCGCTTTAACTGCACCAAGACGACCGGGCAAACCGGACCTGGTTTACCCACTGGCCCCACCAGGCTTTCCGGGTTACCCAAAGTGTTTGCCTTAATCTTTCTTTGCGCCTTCGCGGCTTTGCGTGATAGATGCTTTTTTTCTCTCGCCCGTTCGCTCTGCTCACTCAAGACGCTAAGTCAAAGGCAATTTAACTGGGTGGTCGACGTCTGTGTCCGCCGGCGGGTTAAAAAACAGCTTTGAACCACGGAAAACTTTTACAGGGATGAAGGGGATACAGGGGATGACGTCAAAAACATACTTCTGAATTCCGGGGTTAAACCAAAAAGAAGCCCGGGGTCCAAGATTTATCCCCTTCATCCCCTCCATCCCTGTAAAAGTGCTCTTTGTTTCTGGTTTACCCCAGATGCCTTGCCTTAATCTTTCTTAGCGCCTTTTCGCGGCTTTGCGCGAGGGAATTTTGAATTTAGACCTTGCCTCAAACGGCCTGGATCCGCCTTTCCCGGCGGCAGAGTGCCCGAGAGAAAGCTGACCGCATGCATCCATCGAAACAATCCCCGTTGCACAATCCACCCTTATTATGATAGTTTATTCATCTGAGGCGTCCGTGTCTCTCCCGACATCCCCAATCAATGTCGCGACCGGATAGCTGAGAGGGGCCGGAATACGGTCCGTTGCTGAACGTATCGTCAGAAATATGCTGGTAAAGGAGAATATGTATGCGAATCAAATCAATGACCATTACTGCTGCGCTCGTCATATCTACCGGTATCCCGTTGACAGCCCTGGCCGAGTCTCCGGCAGCAGGGACCACGCCCGGAAACATACCGGTCACCGCACCTGCCGTACCATCGGCTGTGCCTGCCATCAAGACTGATCCCGCTGTCGCTGCCCCTGCTGCTCCCGCAGCAGTTGCCCCGGCTGTGAAGATGGCAGCCCCGCCGGCTGCAGCGCCGGTAGTGAAACCTGCAGCAGGTCCCGCTGCCCCTGCTGCTCCCGCAGCGGTTGCCCCGGCTGTGAAAATGGCAGCCCCGCCGGCTGCAGCGCCGGCTCTGCCTGCCATCAAGCCCGGTCCCGCTGTCGCTGCCCCTGCTGCTCCCGTGGCAGGTGCCCCGGCTGTGAAAATGGCAGCCCCGCCGGTTGCAGCACCGCCTGTGAAGCCTGCCGCAGCAGCGGCAGCACCGTCGGCAGCTCCAGCTTCGCCCGGTATCAAGCCCGGTCCCGCTGCCGCCGTATCAGCCGGCCCTGGCGCACCTGGCGCGCCAGCAACTGCAACCGCCACACTTGCCGTAGCAAAGACCGAAAAACCCGCCGCGCCCCCGACCTCTGTTCTCGAGCGCTTCCGGACCTATTCCGGGCCGCGTACACCGGCCGCCTTGAGCGCGCTGTTCAACGCTCCCTATTCAGCAACTCTCCGACAGTTGCCCGAGGTCGTCTTGAGCAACGGCGCGGTACCGGTCAACATTGCTGTCTCGATCCCCGCCCAGGGAACAACGGCTCCCAACTTCGCCTTCAACGGTGCACGCCTGGTGACGTCGGCACAGGTCAACAAGGACCAGTGGCTGATTGTCGCTCTGCCCGAGACCGGCGTCACAAAGGCCGATATGATCCTGCTGTCCAATGGTGCCGTACTTGAAATGCCGCTGTCAGTCGCACCGCCGCTGCCTGCCGGAACTGACCTCAGCGAAAAGAGTTTCCTTGCGTTTCTGGGAGGCGCCAAGCCACCCGAAAAGCCTCTTCAGGACCTGAACGGCGATGGCAGCCGCGATTATCTGGATGACTACATTTTCACCGCCAATTATCTGTTCAACAAGCAGAATCCTTCTACTGAGCCTGTTGTAGCGACAAAAGATTCCCGCACTTCACTGGTACCCAGTCAGGCCGATGCGGAGCAGTTCCAGCGAAGCCTTGAAAAAAATGCCAAAGGTGCCGCCGCTGCAGCGGAAAAGCCGTCTGATGCTCCGCTGACGTTTGGAGGGGGAGGAATGTACTCATCCGGTTCCTCTGCTCCTGCAGCTGCGGGCGGTGGTGTCTATAACACGACAACGACCATTGTTACGACCACGCCCGGCGACACGACCGGCGGCACGACCGGTGGCACGACCGGCGGCACAACCGGTGGAACGACCGGTGGCACAACCGGCGGCACAACCGGTGGCAAAACCGGAGGTACGTCCACCCTGACAACGATAACATCCTCCTCAGGAAAAAGTGTGACCTATATCGGTACCGATAAACGCAACCTGAATCTGCGGAACCTGAAGGCAAAGGAACAGACCGACCTGATCAACACAATCCCGAGATAACTGAAGCACCGTCGCTGCCCTGTTTGTTCCGGGCATACATCTGATTCTGCTGCAGTGCACGTTCCTCCGGCACCCCGGACCTTCCGGGGAGTGCCGGGGACTCTTCAGCACATCACCCAAGGAGATTTTCATGATTCGCACCCGTCTGACAATCCTGTCTCTACTGCTGCTTGCCCTGCCGCTGCTTGCCGTCCAGCCGGCCTGTGCGGAGGAACTCAAGTACAAGCGTACGATCGAGAACTACACCATGCCCGATGTGACCCTGGTCAACCAGGACGGAAAACGGGTCAAGTTCAAGAGCCTGTTCAATTCGAAAAAACCGGTGGTGGTTGACTTTATCTACGGTACCTGCACCACCATCTGCCCGGTGCTCTCGGCCGGTTATGTCAATCTGCAGCGCAAGCTCGGCCCGAACAGTGGCAACGTGCATCTGATCTCGATCTCGATCGACCCGGAGAACGATACGCCCAAGGTCATGAAAGAATATCTCAAGCGCTACCGCGCCCAGCCGGGCTGGGACTTCTTTACCGGCAGCCGTGCGGATATCGACAAGGTCATGCATGCCTTTGATGCCTACATCCCCAACAAGATGTACCATTACCCGCTGACACTGATCCTCGACCCCAAAAACGGCAAATGGGTCAGGGTCTTCGGCCTGACCAGTACCTCGGAATTCATGAACGAATACAAAAAGGTCGGCGGGATATAATTTAACATGAACCGCGCAGATGCCATAAGCACACTTGTCAAGGTGAAACCTGAATTAGTCGGCCGCTTTGGGGTGACCCGACTCGCCCTGTTCGGATCTACGGCCCGCGATGTTGCCGTCAGTGAGAGCGATATTGATATCCTGGTGGCCTTTGATGGGCCTGCCACATCCGCGAAATACTTTGGTGTTCAGTTCTTGCTGGAAGATCTGTTCGGCTGCAGCGTCGACCTGGTGACTGAAAAGGCACTACGATCTGAACTTCGGACATATATCGAGCAGGAGGCGATCAATGTCTGAGCGAGAATGGGGTTTCTATCTGGATGATATGATCAGTTTTTCAGAAAGCGTTCTGACCTATACGGAAGGTCTTGATCAGAAAGATTTTGAGGCTGACGAAAAAGCTTATGATGCAACATTACGAAAACTGGAATTGATAGGAGAGGCTGCAACTCACATCCCGGATGCTATTCGTGATTCATTTTCGGCAATCCCCTGGCGTCAGGTTGTGGCAACCCGAAACAGGTTGATTCACGGTTATCTGGGAATAGACAACGACATCCTCTGGAGTATTATCCGGGACGATATTCCGGTTTTGTTGGAAGAGTTGAAAAAGTTAAAACTACAGAATCTATGAAGTATCTATAAATCGTTTTTGCCACACTCGGCGTACATCCGCCTTTCTCGCTTAGAAGCGCCTACTTTTGGCGGCGGTTACATGTCCTTACCAGATTTTAGAAAGGAGCAATAATGAGAACACGACTACTGATTACGTTACTCGGAACCATATTGATCACTGCCCAGGTCCAGGCTGAAGAGCAGAAACCTCTGACACAGAATGAAAAAACCAGCTATGCGGTCGGGGTCGACCTGATCAGGAACTTTAAACGCCAGGGCATGGATACTGATCTGGCCTCCGTCGTACGGGGCATGCAGGACGAAAGCTCCGCAAAGAAACTTCAGTTAAGCGAGACGGAGATAGCCGTCACCTTGAAAAACTACAATTACGAATTGCGAAACAAGCAGGCCCTGATGAGAAAGCAGACAGCAGATAAAAATATGAATGACGGCAAAGTCTTTCTGGAAGCCAACAAGTCCAAGGCTGGTATCGTGACCCTGCCCAGCGGCCTGCAGTATAAGGTCATCAAGGCCGGAGACGGCAAAAAACCGCTCGAGAACGATGCGGTCACCTGCCGCTACAAAGGCAAACTGCTCGATGGTACAGAATTCGATAATTCCGACAGCATGGGGATGTCAGTCACCTTCTTTGTCAAGGACAGCACCATCGAAGGCTGGAAAGAGGCTCTCAAGCTTATGCCGGCCGGCTCCAAATGGCAGCTCTTCGTACCCTCCGAACTCGGCTTCGGTGAAAAGGGCGCCGGACGCGACGTCGGTCCGAATGCGGTATTGATCTATGACATCGAGCTGCTGGCGGTGAATCCGCAGCGGGTGCTGCCGAAGAAAGCGGTTGAGGATGATAAAATTCAGAAACATAAGGACAGACATCATGATTAGGGGACTACTTGCATCGATAATGGTCAGCCTCTGTTTGTTCACTGCGCCGGGATGGGGAGCTGAGACCGCTGCTGTGTCAGCCGCCAATTCCGAAACCCTGCGTCTGGGTGAACGGATGTATCGTGACGGGATACTGCCCTCAGGCGAACCGATGATGGCAACCATCAGGGACGACGTACAGATCCAGGGCGATGCCTTCAGCTGTGTCAGCTGCCACCTGCGCAGCGGAATCGGTTCCATGGAGGGCCAGATCCTCTCGCCGCCGACCAACGGAGCCAAGCTCTACAAACCCTACTATAAGTATCCGCCGCTGCTGGATCCCCAGTACGGTCGTGTGAAAAAGGGGATGTGGGATGCCCCGGTCATGAATATCGTCTACCGCCCGGCCTACACCGACAAGACCCTGGCAGAGGCCCTGCTTGGAGGCGTCGATCCCCAGGGAGTCGAGCTCAATGCCGCCATGCCGCGCTACAAGCTTGATGACAAAAACATGGAGATTCTGATCGCCTACCTGAAAACCCTCTCCGCCGAGCCCTCGCCCGGGGTGGGCAAGGATTACAAGTATATCAGGTTTGCCACGGTCATCGCCGGTGATGTGCCTGAAGACGAGCGCAAGGAGATGATGGCGCTCCTGGAAGCGGTTATGAAGCACCACAACCGTCTGGGACAGATCAAGAACCGCTATCAGAACATGGGCAAGAAGATGAAGGCGGCGTCCTTCAACTACCCGGTATTCACGATCGTCCCCTGGCAGTTAAACGGTCCTCCCGACACCTGGAAAGCCCAGCTGGAGGAATACTATCGCAAGGAGCCGGTCTTTGCCCTGCTGGGCGGCCTGTCCGCCGGTGACTGGCAGCCGATGCACGAGTTCAGTGAACAGCACAAGATCCCCTGTCTCCTGCCGGTCACCGACCTGCCGGTGATCTCCGATACGGACTGGTATACCCTCTATTTCTCCAAAGGGATCTATCAGGAGGGCGAGAGTGCTGCCCGCTTCCTTGGATTGAATCTGGACGCAGCCGAAGACGGCCGTGTGCTGCAGGTTGTGGAGGATTCACCCCGCGCCCGCGCCCTGGCCCGCGGCTTTCAGGAAACCTGGAAGGACCTGGGGCGAAGCGCCCCGGAGACCATCAACCTGGCAGCCGGTGAATCGTTCAACCCTGCAAAGCTGATGGCGCAGAAGAAACCGGCCGCTATCCTGCTCTGGACCGCTGCCGGCACCGTCCGGGCCCTCGATGTGCTGGCCGCTGACAAAGCCGCACCGAAGATGGTCTATGTATCGGCGACGCTGCTGAAGAAAGACATCTGGAACATTCCCGAGCGTGCACGGGGAATCACGCATATCAGCTATCCGTACCGGGTGGATGCCGAATCTGACTTCTTTACCTACGATGCCAAGACCTGGATGAAAAAGCGCAATGTCCCGATCAGCGAATCGCGGATCTCGACCCGGCTCTATGCCCTGATGAATGTCCTGCTTGACCCGTTCAAGGTGGTCAAGCGCGATTTCAATCCGGCCGGGCAGGGGCAGGGCAGGGTCATCATCGAAGAACAGTTCGAGACCTTGATGCACGTCAAGCGCAACTACTACCGCGACTATCTGTTCGATGTCATCGGCATGTTCGGCGACCGCCCCAGTCTGGACTATGAGCGCTTCAGCTTCGGCCCGGGACAGCGCTACATGTCCAAGGGGTGCTTTATCGTGCAGCTCTCCGCCGGACCGAAACCCCAGCTGATCAAGAAAAGCGACTGGGTTATCTACTAGGAAAACCTTAAAAAGATACCAGCGCCGCACGCGGCAAACGCCAATGGCCACTCACCTGAAAAGGAGAGTGGCCATTTTTTTAGTCGCAAGACGACATCGTATATGTTTTCTCAAGCCGCCACGTCAAAGGCAATTTAACAGGGATGGAGGGGATACAGGGGATAACGGCAAAAACATACTTCTGAATTCTCGGGTTTAAACCAAAAAGAAACCGGGGTCTAAGATGTATCCCCTTCATCCCCTCCATCCCTGTAAAAGTAAGGTTTTGTTTTTGGTGTCATCCCACTTCGCTCTGCTCACTCAAACCGCCACGTCAAAGGCAGTTTATCAGGGATGAAGGGGATACAGAGGATAATAGCAAAAACATACTTCTGACCGTGGTTACAGGGGATAACGGCAAAAACATACTCCAGAATTCCGGGGGTTTTAGGTTGCCCCATGCGCATGCATATCCGGCTCCACCGTTAAACGTAGCCCCATGCCATGCAACAACTTTGATATGCTATTGAACTCAGGATTTCCTTTTTTCGATAATGTCTTGTAGAGGCTTGACCGGCTGACGTGTGTCTTTTCAGCAATAGCCGTCATGCCACCCTGTGCGTGTGCCACTTCCCGCAATGCCAGCAAAAACGCTTCTCTGTCATTATCCTCAATTACGGCATTAAGAAATGCTGCTGCGTTTTCAGGATCTTTCAGCCATTCATGATGGTACTCATCGTAGCTTCCTGTTTTGCGTGTCATATCCATTATCCTCTCTGTTGTCGTTTCCAATATGCTTTCGCAAGCTTGACGTCTTGCTTCTGAGTGGACTTGTCACCACCAATAAGGAGCAGAACAACTTTTTTACCATTCATCCCATAATAAAGGCGATAGCCGGGGCCATAGTCTATCTTCAACTCGTTTACCCCGTCGCCCAGAGCCTTTACATCACCAAAATTACCGAGCCTCACGCGGTTAAGTCTCGCGCTGATTCTGGCGTGTGCGTTACGGTCTCGAAGGTTTAATAACCATTCCGTAAACGGTGCACTTCCATCATCTTCGAGATAATATTCCAATTGGTAAGGTGTATCGACCATGCCAAATTGTATCCTTTGGGAAACATATTTACAAGTAGATAATTAATGCGGTCACAAAGTTAACCATGTATCCATCTAAAATAGCTCTTTGTTTTCGGTTACCCCCTCAGCGATTGCTCTTAGCGGCGTCGCGGCGTTGCGTGATAAAAGTCTTGCCTCTCGCCCGTTCGCTTCTGCTCACTCAAGCCGCCAAGTCAAAGGCAGTTTAACTGGGATGAAGGGGATACAGGGGATAACAGCAAAAACATGAGGCTCTTGCAAAAGTCTTAGAAATTGACTCCCCCTCCCTTGACGGGAGGGGGTTGGGGGGTGGGTGAAGCTGCAACTTGCTGATTTCATGGCAACCTCCCCCCCACCCTAACCCTCCCCCGCCAAGGGGGAGGGAATGTTTTGGACTTTTGCAAGAGGTTCACATACTTCTGAATTCCGGGTTTAACCCAAAAAAGAAGCCTGGTGTCCAGGATGTATCCCCTTCATCCCTTTAGGCCCACTGGGGTCCTCCATCCCTGTAAAAGTGCTCTTTGTTTCCAAATAATCAGGTTTTGCCTTACTCGGCGTACATCCGCCTTTATCGCCTAGAGGCGCCTGATGTAACAACTAACTGGCTGTATGTTTGTTACAAAAACGAACAAACAACACCCAATAATACTTCTGGCGGCGGTTAACTGCTTTTTATTGATGAATATCTTTCCTATGCATTCAATTCCAGATTGAAACGCGTAGCCCTTACTCTAGGGACTACTTCTTTAGCACGTGGCCTCGTCAGGTCAATTATCCCGTAATTAGCCATTGTGTGAAGCGTCCTGGACAGATTGCTTTTCTTCCGTCCGGACAGGATTTCAAGTTCACCCAAAGAATTCGGTTTCTGTTCATCAATGATGCGCAGCAATGTCCTGTTGTCGTCACTCAACACCTGCGCGAAAGACTGCAGCGATTCGAACCAGATCTTGGGCTCATCTTTCCCGGGCTTGTATTCACCCTTTGCTATAGCAATTGTACGGCGCTTGAATTCTTCGCGCGTCATTATTCCTACTTTGATGCTTCTGTTATCTGCCATGGCATTCATATAAATCTCCTTTGATTCTCAATCCGCTGGATCTAGACAATAAGTTCGACTTCAGCCCAGAAGTCCTCTATCAGTTGCGCGGCCGACTCAAATTCATACGGGGTAACTTTCTCCCTGTTGTGCTTATGGTCCCAGGTTGTCTTTCGTCCCCCAAACTTCTTCCGGCGAGGTGACGGAGTTGCATGGGCGTTATCAAAACCTATAATCCTTCTGTTATTGCGGTCGTGAAGAGTAATGCAATACGAAATCCCGTGCGGTACCTGCCCGTTCGGCGTTATCTCGTAAGCCTCGAACTTCACCCAGTAACCGTTATCAAGACGGTAGGTCGTCTTGTTAAGATCAAGCAGGGTCTCCAGACCTTCATGCAGGTTTCTGCGAGGGCTTGGCATATGAGTTTCCCTCAGAATATGATTATCATGCGATGATAATCATACAAGGGAAAGATATTAGAATCAAGCAGATGTTCTCTGCGGCGGTGAATTTTCAAGACCATCCTCACACTTACCCCAAAGATCAGCTTTGGCCAAGATTTCGGGGTTAACCCAAAATGATTGCCTTACGCTTTCTTAGCGGCGTCGCGGCGTTGCGTGATAAAAGTCTTGCCTCTCGCCCGTTCGCTTCTGCTCACTCAAGACGCCAAGACGCCGAGGAAACCCAATAAGCTTTCGGATTTACCCCATAAAAAGATTTGCCCTACTCGGCGTACATCCGCCTTTATCGCCTAGAGGCGCCTACTTCTGGCGGCGGTTAATAAAAAGACTTTGAATCATGTGCCTTACGCTTTCTTCGCGTCTTCGCGGCTTTGCGTGACAAAAGTCTTGCCTCTCGCCCGTTCGCTCTGCTTACTCAAGCCGCCAAGACGCCAAGGAGCCCCTCTAGCATTTCTGGTTTACCCCAAAGATCAGGTTTGGCCCAACCATCTGACGTGTTGTGATGTTACCTCTGTGCACCCTGTGTCTCTGTGTTAAACCGCATTTTTGGGTTCCCCGCTGATGATAGTTTTCTCACATTCACACCACCCTGCGATGAGACAAATGTCTCATTGTGAGACTGTAGGGAATGTTTAACATTTTGTAATACACTGCAATCATTACAAAATTACAAAACAGCCGTTTGGCACACTAGTTGAATAAGTTAACGTAAATTTAACATGGCCAAACAAGCGTATGCCTGGATAAATTCTTTTAATTTAAGTAGTTATCCCATTACTAACGCCCGGAACATCAGGGCACAACCTAAAAGGAGGTTCAATATGAGAACCAGAGGCAGTACAACCAAGCGTCTGATCACGTTCATCAGTAGCATTATGATGTTCGTGCTCGTCGCTTCCTCGGTGTTTGCGGCTCCGCCGAACACCGAGTTCCTCCCAACGTTTGCAGTCGAAACGTTGACACCGGTTTCCCAGGCCGCAGCCGCCTGGAAAAACGTGGCTCCCAATGCCTTGGCGAGCTATTACACGTATCAACCCCTGACCAATGCCGATGCCCTGCTTGCAGGCTTCCCGGCAACCTGCGGTGACAAAGCGTCAGCACTGCCGGCTGATCAGGCCAGTACACTTGACTGCTACATCATTACGGTCAAGAAACTCATCCAGCCGATGTCGCTGGACTTCCTCAACCTCACCGGCATATCTGCCGCTGCAGGTGCCAATCTTTTCCCCGGCCCCGGTCTGCTCCAGGCTGACGGCCTGACACCCTTCGTCAACCAGACGACGACCGTAACCAATCTGCTGGCATCTGCCGGCGGCATGACATCAGCCTGGGGTTACGGCTCCGGCGGTAACAACTGGCAGCCCTTCGGCGCAGCCGGTCCGACGCTTGCACGCGGTAACGCACCGGCTGTATTTGCCAACACCCCCATCGGCCTCACAACCGGTGAGGGCGCCGGCGTAACCGGTATCTGGCATTTCCCGGCCCCGACCATCAAGGGTAAAGGCACCCATGATTACCTCAATCCTCAGTTAGATCCGCCGCGCCCCGTACTGGTCCTGTGGCAGAATGACCTGCCCAATGAAAAACCGGTTGGTCACGATCCGACAGTGGACTGCGGTGAAGTTGCCGAGTTCTGCTATCCCTACGACCGTATCGTAACCCACGTTCACGGCGCCCATGTCGGCCCTGAGAGCGACGGTCTGGCCGTAGCATGGTACAACAAAAACTTCAAGCTGTTTGGTGAGGGCAAATTCACCGGAACAGCTCCCCTCGACGGCTACCTCTACACCCTTGGCGCCGGTTCAACAGGCCAGGTTCCGGTAGCACTGCAGGGCGCACCGCTCTACTACTACCCGATGACCCAGGAAGCCGGTACGATCTGGTATCATGATCATGCCATCGGCACCACCCACCTCAATACCAATATGGGTATGGCCGGTTTCTTCCCGCTGACCGACAGCATCGAAATCGCTCTGCAGACTCCGACCCCAGCGATTCCTGCGGATCCCCTTGCCGTTCCTCCCGTTGCCGGATCACCTGCCGTACCTGCCGTACTGCCGACCGGCGACTTCGAGCTCGGTTTCGCTCTGCAGGATCGTCATTTCGGTGTCGACGGCGAGATGGTCTTCCCGGCATCCGCAGTCTATGACAAGAATGACATCAACTGCGTTATGGATGCCGACAACAACGCCCTGCCCGGCACCTGTGCCCGTCTGCACTGGATGAAGCAGCTCGGCAACCCGCTGCTGACCGCAGGTTGAGGACCCGACTCCGGCAGTACGTCTGATACCTTTCAATCAGGCAACTCTTGATGCCTGGAAGATCGGTACTGCCGCTCAGCAGGCAGACTACGCACTCAACTTCCCGACCGACTGCAAGGTCAACCTGGGCAACACCTTCGAAGGTATTGCCGGTGTTGATCCGGTAGACGGCTCCAGGATTCTATTCACCCAGTGTGCCCCGTTCCCGGCACAGTCCGCCACGCTCGAGTACTTCGGCAACATGCCGGTAGTCAACGGCGTGACCTATGCAACCTACACCGTCGAGCCGACCGTCTACCGTATCCGTCTCATCGGCGGTACCGACTCACGCGCCTGGATCGCCCAGCTGGTCAAAGGCAATCCGACTCCTTCCATGGTCGACTGCGGTGGTATCGATCCTGATACCCTGGTAGCCGGCGCACCCAACGGCTGTGCCGTGTATCCTGCAACATCGATCATTCCTTTCTACCAGGTTGGTACCGAGCAGGGTCTGCTGCCTACCATGGTCAAGCGTACCGAAATCGATATCATGGGTGGCGAGCGTATTGACGTACTCGTAGACTTCTCTGGAGTAGCCGGCCAGACCGTCACCATGAAAAACCTGGGCGACGATGCTCCTTACTCGGGTCGTTTTGACTTCGACAACATCGACATCCGCCAGCCGACCTCCCTTAACATTCCGGAGATCATGAAGTTCGTCGTCAACAAGAAACCTCTTGCTCCGGCTCTTCCGGTTGTAAGTGCACAGACACCGGCTGACGGTATCGTGCTGAAGGCTGCTCCTTTCCTTGGTACACCTACCGTAACAAGGACCATCGCCCTGATCGAGATCACCGATCAGTATGGTCGCACCATGCCGACTGTTGATGCCCGCGGGTATGTTCCCCCCGGTATCCGCACCACCGAAGTAATGCAGGCTGGCGACACCGAGTATTGGGATATCGTCAACACAACCGTTGATGCACATCCCATGCACATCCACCAGGTTCCGTTCCTGCCGATCTACCGTCAGGCAATAGCCCTGGACGCAAATAGCGTTCCGCTCGCTTCCGGCTTCAAGGCTGCCTACAACAGCGGTCTTGTCTATGATGTGACCGAGCACGACAAAACCGATGCAGCCCGTTCCAAGTATGTATTTACCCCTTCACAGTACGTTGTTGATCCGGCCTCCTCTCCAATCCCGGTAGAAAGATATGATGCCGGCTGGAAAGACACCATCAACACACCTCCGGGTTATGTCGTCCGCAACAAGATCATGTTCGACATCCTTGGCGATTACGTATGGCACTGCCACATCCTGTCACACGAAGAGCATGACATGATGCGTCCGTTCCGCGTAACCAATAAAAATCCTCTGACCGCTCCGACTGCTGTTCTGGTCGGCGCCGTAGCAAACGGCATGGTCTCGGTTGAAGTTCAGCCTGCACAGGCTGCCCCGATTCAGCATGTTGTACAGATGCGGAAAGTCGGCACACCGTTCTGGAGCACAAGCTTTGCTTCCACAAGCCTTCAGTCGGTTAACGTTGACGCCGTCGGTGGTCCTGGTGAATATGAATTCCGCGCTCAGTTTGTTGAGCCTGCAATTCAGAATGTCCATGTCCTGACCGCACCTGAGAGTGCCTGGACACCCGGTAACGTCACCGCCGCCTACAATGGTGTACTTATCACCACCCCCGCACAGCTGCCCGAGTACATCCTCGGCTCCGGTGCCT
Source organism: Geobacteraceae bacterium (assembly GCA_016720395.1). Classification (GTDB taxonomy): domain Bacteria; phylum Desulfobacterota; class Desulfuromonadia; order Geobacterales; family Pseudopelobacteraceae; genus CAIPTY01. The sequence continues at coordinate 91,057 of JADKKR010000005.1, forward strand.
TCACGCCGATCGCTTTCAATGCCACAGGTGGCATAGCTCCTTACACCTGGGCAGTGACAGGCGGCGCACTTCCTCCGGGCCTTACCCTGGACCCGGGCACCGTAGTTCCTCCTGTAAATGGCGGATTGTTGAGCGGTACGCCTAACCAGGCCGGTGTGTATACCTTCACCCTGACGGCATCTGATTTCCCGGACGCGGTTTCCCCGACTCCGATAACAGATTCCAAGACCTTCACCATGACGGTATCGACCATTCAGGCGCTGACTATCACCCCTGCAACTGGTCCATTGCCGGCAGCAACTGTAGGAACACCAGCCAGCTTTACCTTTAATGCAACAGGCGGCATTCCACCATACGTCTCCTGGACACAGGGAGTGGCCACAGTACCTGGTCTCAACCTCGTTGGTAATGTGCTGTCCGGTACACCAACTACGCTTGGAACTAACTTCTTCACAATAACGGTAACTGATAGTTCTGTTCCGCCGTTGACTCAGACCGCTATTTACACTCTGGCGGTTAATGCTGCCGCTGCTCCTCCGGTTGCACTCAGTGCATCACCAGCCAGCCCGGTTTCATACACACTGGGTTCCGGTGCCTTCGCTGGCGTTACCTTTAGCGCAACTGGTGGTAATGGAACATACACATGGTCGTCAACCGGTACAATTCCTACCGGTACAACCCTGGTAAACGGAGTATTGTCCGGTACACCAACTGTTGCAGCTACGTATAACTTCAGCGTAACGGCAACAAGCGGTGTGGATTCAGCTACTGTACCGTTTACGGTGGTTGTTAATCCTGCTGCTGGGCCAGTTCCCGCTACATCAGCTTCGTTAATTCCAAGAGTACCGAGCCCACAGCCAATTAACACATCGGTTATATTTGACGCTCTTGCCCTTGGAGGTGATGCCGGACCGTATATCTACCAATTCCGCTATCGCATTGCAGTGGCTGGCACAGCCTATACAATGGGTCAACCCTATTCAGCCAGCACATCATACACCTGGGACACGGCAGCATTAGCCCTCCCGGCTGGGACCTACAACATTCTTGTTGAAGTAAGGCGTGCTAGTACTAATGTACTTGAAACATCAAAAGTTATATCGTATACAATCACTCCATAACTGAATAAAGTATTACATTAAATTCGGCGGGGCTAATGTGCCCCGCCGTTTTTTTTTGCAGTTTTCGATTATAGCGTTTCTCCATGTTTTAGCCATTTGTAAGTAACAAGGTTCAACAATGCTTTACAGGCAAAGCCAAATAAGCGGTCATACCACGGGGATGCGACGGACTTCCAAAGACCGTCATGGTATTATCGGACTGGATGCAATCCTATCTTCCATTCACTTTCTCCAAATTAAATAAAGTGTTCACAGCTTGGAGTGGTGGCTATTCAATTATAAGATAACTTTCGTCTTCGATGTATTGGCAATAATCAGTTTAGGGGTTTATCGAGGTTGACAATGGTTGATAGTTAGGTAGTCGCCAGATGTCATGAGGGAATTTTGTTGTAATATTTAGTTTAATGAATTAAATTACTTACTTAAATAAAAAACACTAACATGTTGTTATAAATTACTATCTAATCAGTTATTAATCACACTCGAATATCAGTTAAAATTGTCTATTATAGAGTATCTTAGGGAGATCTCATGCTTAATGGTAAATCAGTTCTAGTTACCGGCGGAACTGGCTCTTTTGGTAAAAAATTTGTCGAAACCATCCTGACTAGTTATCCGGAAGTTAAAAGGATTGTTGTATTTTCGCGTGATGAATTGAAACAATTTGAGATGGCACAACAATTCCCTTCTGAAACCTATCAACAACTTCGCTATTTCATAGGTGACGTTAGAGATAAGAATCGTCTGCTTCAGGCTATGGTGGGAATTGATACTGTTATACACGCTGCCGCGCTTAAGCAGGTGCCTGCTTGTGAGTATAACCCTTTTGAAGCAATAAAAACTAATATCATAGGCGCCCAGAATGTAATTGAATCAGCTATCGATCGAGGTGTTAGGCAGGTTGTTGCACTTAGTACAGACAAGGCCGCTGCTCCTATCAACCTGTATGGTGCAACAAAACTCTGTTCGGACAAGCTTTTTGTAGCCGCCAATAATTTCAAGGGGAGTCATGAAATTAACTTCTCTGTTGTCCGATACGGCAACGTTATGGGTAGTCGGGGTAGTGTAATACCATTTTTTCTCAATAAACGATCTGAAGGTGTTCTTCCGATTACTGACGAGCGGATGACTCGCTTTAACATCACCTTAGAAGAGGGGGTGAATATGGTCCTTTATTCCCTCCAAAACATGTGGGGAGGCGAGATTTTCGTGCCCAAAATCCCCAGTTACAGAATCACCGATGTTGCAGAGGCAATAGCTCCTATGTCTGAAAGAAAGAATGTAGGTATTCGCCCCGGCGAAAAGCTCCATGAAGAGATGATCACCTTGACGGATGCCCTGTGCACGGTGGAATTTGACAAATATTTCGTGATTCTTCCCTCCATCCAATTGTGGGATGTTGATAAATTTACTTCGACTTTTAATGGCAAGCATTGTGGCGACGGCTTCTGTTACAATAGCGGGACAAACAGCGAATGGCTTTCCGTAGGGCAGATACGTGAACTAATCAAAGCCCACGTTGATCATGACTTCGTAATTTAAGGATTTAGCCCATTGAATAATGCATTCATACCCTATGGCCGACAGTCCATATCCGAAGCAGACATACAGGCGGTTGTCTCCGTCCTCCGTTCGGACTGGCTTACTCAGGGTCCAGCAATTGAACTATTTGAAAAGGCAATTGCACAATATTGCGGAGTCAAGTATGCAGTTGCTGTTAACAGCGCAACGTCCGCTTTGCACATTGCCTGCCTTGCCGCGGGTCTCGAGTGGGTGACATCCTTTGGACCGCCCCAATACTTTCGTTGCTTCAGCAAACTGCGGGTTGTACTGTGGAGCTAGCGTCGACTTTGTCGATATTGATCCGAGCTCCTATAATATGAGCGTTGGCGAGTTGGAAAAGAAGCTTGAACTTGCACACGTGAAGGGTACTGTGCCCAAGGTGGTGATTCCCGTCCATTTCTCCGGCCAATCGTGCGAGATGGACAGAATATTCGAACTCTCAAAAGAATATGGCTTTGCCGTGATTGAGGATGCGTCCCATGCCATTGGGGGAAAGTATCTGGAGACCCCTATCGGCGGGTGCCGGTTTTCCGAGATGACGGTTTTCAGTTTTCACCCGGTAAAAATCATCACTACGGGAGAAGGGGGTATGGTTCTTACAAATCGCCAAGACTTGTATGAAAGGCTTGTTCGACTACGAAGTCACGGAATTACTCGTGATCCAGTTTTAATGGAGGGGGAATCTCACGGTCCGTGGTATTATCAACAGATAGAGCTAGGTTTTAATTACCGTATGACGGACATACAGGCAGCCTTGGGAACAAACCAGATGACGCGGATTGATGAATTCATTCAGCAACGCCATGAAATTGTTAGTAAATATAATTATGCATTTAAAATGCTTCCACTTGTCTTGCCATGGCAACACCCGAACACACATTCGGCCTTTCATCTTTATGTTATCCGGCTGAAACTGGACAGTATTTCTAAGACGCATCTTCAAGTATTTGAAGAGTTGCGGAAACGGGGAATAATTGTGAATCTTCACTACATACCCGTCCACACCCAACCATTTTATCAACGACTAGGTTTCAAATGGGGCGATTTTCCTGAAGCGGAAACATATTACCGTGAAGCGATAACACTGCCGCTTTTTTCATCCATGACAGACGTCCAGCAGGAACGGGTAATAGCCTCGGTTACTGAGGTTCTTCAATGAAGGTTGCCATCATACCCGCCCGTGGCGGCAGCAAGCGTATCCCCCGCAAAAATATTAAGGAGTTCTGTGGCAAGCCTATGATTGCCTGGTCAATTGAAGCGGCCTTGCAAAGCAGCTGCTTCAGCCGGATTATAGTCTCAACCGACGATGATGAAGTAGCTGACGTTGCTAAACAATATGGTGCAGAAGTTCCGTTCTTCCGACCTACGACGTTGTCTGATGACTATACTGGAACGAGCCCGGTCATCCGTCATGCCGTCGAATGGCTCAACCTGCAAGGTCAGCACCCGGAGCAGATCTGCTGCATATACGCTACCGCCCCATTTATAAACTCAACTGATATCCAACGCGGCCTAGAAATTCTTACTACCACTGGCAGTGAATACGCTTTCACCGTCACCAGTTATCCCTTTCCAATTCAACGGGCTATCCGGATTACACTTGGTGGCAGGGTTGAGATGTTTAACCCGCATCAGTTCAACACCCGTTCGCAGGACCTTGAAGAAGCATACCATGATGCCGGTCAGTTTTATTGGGGGCTGGCACGCGCTTGGCTTGCGGAGAAAAAAATCTTTTCAATGGATGCGGCTCCGGTGATGTTGCCACGCCATCGGGTGCAAGACATTGATACATCAGAAGACTGGTTGAGAGCAGAAATGATGTTCAAAGCCTGGCAGTTGGAAGGGACTCGACCTGCATGATGGTATGTATCCGTACCGATGCATCAGACGTGATCGGTTCCGGCCATGTTATGCGCTGTTTGACCTTAGCAGATGAACTGCGGCAGCGTGGTGCAGATGTAATCTTTATCTGTCGCATACTTCTCGGCAACCTAATTGGACTAATTGAAGACAAAGGCTATTCGGTTGTTCGTCTGCAGCAGCCGGAAACTGAATATATAGCTGCTGCTGAAGATGTTGCTCATGCGGCATGGCTGGGTGTGTCATGGGAGCAAGATGCTGTAGATACGATTGACGCATTCGGTGAAAAACACCCAAAGCTACTGATTATAGATAATTACGCACTTGACTCCCGTTGGGAAACTAAACTTCGTCCTTATGTCGAAAAGATCATGGTAATTGATGACCTTGCGGATCGCTCTCATGACTGTGACCTGTTGCTAGACCAGAATCTGTATCAGTCAATAGAGACGCGCTATGATAAATTGATCTCAGAATCATGCAAAAGGCTACTCGGCCCCAAATATGCTTTGTTCCGGCCTGAATTTGTAACAGCCCGCAAAAACTGCGCCATCGGGATGGGTACGTAAAGCGGATACTGGTATTTTTTGGCGGAGTAGACACCGCCAACGAAACAGAAAAAGTTTTTGCAGACTCTATCACAAATCACCGACAGAAAATTTGAAGTTGACGTAGTTGTCGGTGGCGGGAACCTTCAAAAAGAACGAGTTAAATCCATCTGCACGATGCATAGTGGTTTTTATTACCATTGCAATGTCGACAACATTGCTGAATTAATGGCAGCTGCCGATCTAGCAATCGGAGCCGGAGGGACAGCAACGTGGGAGAGATGTTCTGTGGGAACTCCTTCTATCGTCATAGCGGTTGCCGACAATCAGAAAGAACTGGCAGAAGCTGGGGCACTAAATGGACTGTTCTTCTCAATTGGTGAATTGCATGCTTCTTCACCTGAGAAGTTATTACATGCAATACAGTTTTCTTTAAACTTTCCTGAGACTCTGCAATATTTCTCTGCAAACGGCCTATTAACAGTAGATGCAAAAGGTTCTAACAGGGTGATTAATTTAATCAGTCCTCCGCAGATTACTATCCGCAGTGCAACATTTGAAGATTGTGACGCCATTTACGAATGGCGCAATGCGCAAGAAACTCGACGTTATATATTTGATGCCGAAGTAATTCCACTGGATACCCACCGGAAATGGTATTGCAGCACACTTAATGACTCTAGAAGAATCCTGCTTATAGGCGAAACAGACAACAAACCGGTTGGTGTTTTAAGGTATGATCTCGCAGATTATGAAGCGTTGGTTTCAGTTTATCTCGTACCTGGTGTTCAAGGACAGGGTATTGGTTCACAACTTCTTCGCTGTGGTTCTCAATGGGTTCGGGAAAATCATCCCCACATTAAATTTATAAATGCCGAAATATTTAGAGATAATATTGCATCGTTACGCGCTTTTGAATCGGCCGGTTATAAAGAACACCACTTGATGTTCCAAGAGGCTCTGTAATGAACAATAAACTCTCGATATCTATTGGCAATCGAAAAATTGGTTTGGAATATCCTCCGTTAATTATTGCCGAAATGTCTGGCAACCATAACCAGTCATTAGAGCGTGCCCTTGAAATCGTTGATGCGGCGGCGGCGTCTGGCGCACATGCATTGAAATTACAGACCTATACCGCAGACACTATGACCCTTGATATCAATGAAAGGGAGTTTCTCATTGAAGACCCAAAAAGCCTCTGGAAAGGACATTCATTGTATGACCTCTATCAAGAGGCCCATACCCGGGGGAGTGGCACAAACCGATCTTCGATCGTTGCCACAAGCAAGGCATCATCTGTTTTCAGCACTCCCTTTGACGATTCAGCCATTGATTTTCTTGAAGGACTTGATGCCCCTGCTACAAGATCGCCTCTTTTGAAAATACTGATCTGCCCTTATTCGTAAAGTAGCCGCTACTGGCAAACCAATTATCATTTCAACCGGCATGGCAACCATAGCTGAATTGGATGAAACTGTACGCGCTGCCCGTGAAGCAGGGTGTAATGACCTAATCCTTCTTAAATGCACAAGCACTTACCCCGCTACACCGGAGAATACTAACATATTGACGATTCCACATTTAATGGAATTGTTTGATTGTGAAGTGGGACTATCCGATCACACTATGGGGATTGGGGTCTCAGTTGCCGCTGTTGCTCTAGGTGCTACGGTTATCGAAAAACATTTCACACTCCAACGCTCCGATGGAGGAATCGATTCCACCTTTTCGTTGGAGACCAATGAAATGCGCAACCTCGTCATTGAGACGGAGCGGGCATGGCAATCACTGGGCAAGGTAAGTTACGGACCTACGGAGTTGGAAAAAAAGTCTCTAGTATTCAGACGCTCGCTCTATATTGTGCAGGAAATGAAAGAAGGAGATATTTTCACATCGGAGAATTTACGAACTATCAGGCCAGGATTGGGTTTGCCTCCTAAATATTTTGGCCTTCTCCTTGGCAGGAAGGTCAACAGGACTGTTGCCAAGGGCACACCAATAACGTGGGATATTCTGCAGTGAAAAACAAAAGAACTGTAGCTCAAGGTTATTATTGGCCTTGTTCTCTGACACCTCATTTAAGGATGTTTCATGCTTGGTATTATTAATTACGGCATGGGGAACCTCGCCTCGGTGCAGAATGCGCTGAACTACCTACAGATACCGAACCGTATGGTGGAATTGCCAGTTGACATCCGTCTGTGTGACCGGGTGATTTTACCTGGCGTCGGTGCTTTTGGCGAGGCCATGCACAAGATCGCCAGTTCAGGTTTCAAAGAGGAACTTCAAGAATTCGCTCTCGTGCGGCAACGACCACTACTTGGAATATGTCTCGGTATGCAACTGCTACTAGAGTCGAGTGTTGAATATGGGAATTTTACGGGGCTTGGTTTTGTAGGGGGCTCGGTGAGACATCTCAGCGATAAAATTTATGACCTGTCTATACCTCACATCGGTTGGAATGATGTCAGCTCGGCGAATAACTTGCGACTGATGAAGGACATTCCTGTTCCTGACAGGTCTTTTTATTTCGTTCACAGCTACTATTGTACAGTTACGGAACGTTCGACAGCAACGGGGCAAGTCTGCTACGGATTTGAGTTTGACGTTATGTTTGAAGCCGGCAATATATACGGCGTTCAGTTTCACCCAGAAAAAAGCCAGAAAAGCGGCCTTGCACTGCTGCGCAACTTCGGTACGCTCTGATGCTGAAAACGCGCCTTATACCTGTCTTATATATCAAGAATGGCCTGATCGTAAGAAGTGAGGACTTCTCCTACCATCAAAATATCGGCAATGTCATTAATGAAGCTTCCCGCTACAACGAATGGGACGTGGATGAACTAGTCTATATTGATATCAGCAGGGAAAAACAGTATGACATGCGTCGCGATGACCACAAGATCAAATCGACCAACACTATTGACCAGATTATCAAAGACATTTCTATTGTTTGTTTCATGCCACTGACCTTTGGGGGGGGCATCCGCTCCATTGAAGACGTGGATGTCAGAATCCAGAATGGTGCAGATAAAATTACGCTAAATACAGGTGCCTTCGATAATCCTGACTTGATCAGGACTGTTGCGCATAAATACGGTGCCCAGTGTGTGGTAATTTCGGTAGATTACCGTCTGGTTGATGGCAAGCCAATTGTTTACACTGAATTTGGACAAAAAAATACGCGCACCTCCGTCTTTGATTGGATCAAAGAATGTGAGCGTATCGGGGCCGGTGAGATCTTCCTTAATGCGATAGACAGAGATGGCAAGGCAATGGGATATGATATTGAAACAATTGGAAATGCTGTCGAGGCAAGCCGCTTGCCAGTCATTGGCTGCGGGGGTGCTGGAGAAATGTATGACTTTGTTGAACTTGCCAAACTGACTAAAGTATCGGCAATCGCAGCTGGGAACATGTTTCATTTTACTGAACGCAGCTATCCGAGATCCAAGCAAATTCTAAAAAAAGAAGGCATCAACGTCAGATAAGAGAGGAATAGTTCAATCATCATGTCAGAAATGAAATATTGCAAAAAATGCGTCTATCCAGCTAGTTCAGCCGTACCGTTGGCATTTGATGATCATGGTGTCTGTTCCGGTTGCAGGACATCAACTCAAATGAAGGTTGAAATTGACTGGGATACCAGATCAAAACGTTTCGAAAGACTAATTGAGCAGTATCGTTGCAAGGATGGATCTAACTACGATTGCCTGATTCCGGTAAGTGGCGGCAAGGACAGTTATTATCAGATTCACGTCATTAAGACGCTCTATGGCCTTAATCCGCTACTTGTTACCTATCACGGCAATAATTACACACCGACCGGAATGAAGAATCTCATTAATATGCGAGAGGCATTTGGTGTCGACCACGTCTTTTTCACTCCAAGTATCGATGTACTCAAGACAATGAATCGGCTCGGCATGTTGATAATGGGTGATATGAACTGGCATGGGCATGCCGGCATTTTCACATATCCAATTCGAGTAGCAGTGCAACAGAATATCCCCCTGATGATCTGGGGGAGCATGGTTTCATGGATCTGGGTGGTATGCATTCTTATAATGACCTGGTTGAATTTCCCTATCGCTATCGCCATGAGCACTGTTTACGCGGGTATGAATGGCATGACTTTATCGAAAAGGCACCAGAATATGGTGAAAAACTCTCAAAACGAGACCTTCTCGCATGGATGTATCCCACGGATGAGGAGATCGACCGTGTTGGTGTACGAGGGATATATATATCAAATTATTTTAAGTGGGATGCTAATGAGCATGGACCACTGATGGTTGAAAAGTATGGCTTCAAAGAGGCGGAAGAGCCCTTTGAGCGGACCTATAGGACCATGTCTAATTTGGACGACATGCACGAAAACGGAATACATGACTACATGAAATTCGTAAAGTTCGGTTACGGCAGGGCTACAGACCATGTCTGCAAAGATATCCGTGCCGGCCTGATGACCCGTGAGCAGGGGATCGAGATCGTCAGGAAGATGGATCCGATTAAGTCTAAAGACCTTTATCGCTGGCTTGAGTATGTAGGTTGGACGGAAGAAAAGTTCGATCGAGTAGCTGACACTTTCCGAGATCCCCGTGTATGTGGATTCAGGATGGGCAATGGTGGAAACAGAATTTGTGGGAAGAATCCTCTATTTACGGACCGGTTCACCTTACGCAGATAGAGCAGGAAAGGTATAAGCAGGACATATACTAAAGTGGCTGAATTCGGTATTAGAAATTGAGTGAAAGTAAATTGCCTTCCCTCCGAAAACTTACTGCCGTATTTGCAGGTGGTAATTTTTTAAGCATGATAATACGGCTTAGCGGAGGCTTTTTAACTGCCCGACTGAGTGATCCTGCGGTACTGGGATTATTTAACGGGATTGGCCTTGTGATTGGTTATGTCCCGTTTCTGCAACTGGGTGTCCTTAATGGTCTCAACCGCGAACTTCCCTATTACATTGGGTCCGGTGACAAAGAACATGCTCATGCCCTTGCTGCGACCGCGCAAGCTTGGGCACTAATTGTTGGCAGTGTAACTACAGCGGGTCTTCTTATTTATAGCATCTGGCACTTGGCCAGCGGAAGCATGGATCTTGCTGCTGGGTGGTTTACCAATGCTGTAGGTGCTTTTTTATTTTTTGCGCACAAATGTATCTCCAGATAACATATAGAACCGGAGGAGACTTTTCCCGACTCGCAATTGTCAACGTTGTACAAAATGCTTTGGCTCTTATGTTGGTCTGGTTGGTTTATCTGTTTAGCTTTTATGGGCTCTGCCTGAGATCCATAATAGTTGCGGTTATTAACTTGACTATGCTCTGGATATGGCGGCCACTTAAGATTAAACCACAATGGAATCGCCATAATTTCAACCAGTTGTTGAAAATTGGAGCTCCCATATTTTTTACGGGTCAAATATATGGGTGGTGGATGGTAACGGACTCATTATTGGTACTAAAATTCGCCGGTGTTAAAGGACTCGGATTATACCAATTGGCAAACATGGCTGGTTCGGCTGTTGAGGTACTCCCGAGCGCTCTTGCTCAGATTTGCTATCCACGAATTGCTGAGGAATATGGGAGGAGCAACTCCATTAGCGGCATTTTAAAGATCATTCGTAGGCCTATTTTTATGCTTTCAGCAGGTATAGTACCTTTTATATTGTTAGTCTGGCTTGCGTTGCCTTCCATTGTAAACATACTCCTCCCTAAATATGTTGAGGCAGTTCCTGCAGCCCAGTGGATGCTCTGCTCAGCAGCCGTATTATCGCTTGCCCCGGTCTGTGATATTTTTAGCGTAACAAAGAGGCTTGATTTGTATCTGGCAGCAGTTGTTGTTGGAATAATTATGTATTCTGTATCGCTCTACACCTTAACTCTCGGGGGAGTGACCTTGAAAGCTTTTCCTCAAGCAATGCTTTGTGGAAGAATATGCTACATTATATTCTCATATGTAATGGTTTTTGTCTTGGTTAAACAAAAGCATTCGGAAATTGGCACATGATAGATAGAAAACTCATTCTTTCCGCTGAAATTCTCTTAGAAATTGAAGAGGCGCTGCAGTATCCTACTTTTGCAGGTATTTCGGTTGGATCAACCATCAACAATGATATTTTAATCACGCAGTTCTATACCAGCAATCGTGTTTGGAATAGGAAAACAATCACTACCGATTTTTTACGTTACTATTATCACCGTTTTCGAACCCCCAAAACTATTTATAGAGACTTTTCTCAATATGAGGGTCGCATTGTTTTTACGTGGTTGGCTCTCCGAAATGATATTAAAAGATTTGTTATGCCCTTACTTAATACGATTGGTGCTGAAAAGACGCTCGTTTTCGGGCCTGACATTTCTATGGTAACTCAACTTCCTACCGGTGCTGAGTTTGGTTTGTGGCATGAATTTCCTGCAATAGATATGAACATGTGGCGTAAGGAATTTGATGGTTGTTCAATAAAATGGCGATTTAAATTAAAGGATGTGTTTAAACGCCATGAAATCCCAAGTTTCGTGCTTAGTTTCATTATGGACAACTTGCAGCTTCAAACACAAAGAATTTTATCCAGCAAGCTATTTATTGATCAAGTTCGACCTAAAGCAATTGTTACAGAGTATGACAGACATGTTTATGCATCCTGTTTGATTCTAGCCGCAAAAGAAAAAAATATTCCGACGTTAACCATGATCCATGGGGCCCTTGAACCATACCCGGCGTATGGTTTTTCTCCTCTTTTGGCTGATATCGCATGTTGCTGGGGGGAACGGCATAAAACAATAATGATGGAGTATGGCATCAGTGCTGGAACAGCTACCCACAACTGGTTGTCAACGACTTTCACGTACACTTGAGTCAGATCGGACATTCTCAAAAGATAAATTAAATCTTACTACGAATAAACCCGTTATCTTATTAGCCACCAACCCAATAGATCTTTTAGATAAAAAACATATCGCCTTCGTTTATTGCTCAGCGGTGTCTGATGTAGATAATATATCTGCTGTTGTTAGAATACATCCGGCTGAACGACTGGAGGAGTACCAGGATTTGATTGATAGCTTTCCTAACGTTACATTTTTGCAAAACACCGCATGTACGCAAGACGAAGCACTTGCAGCGACAGATATTGTGGTGAATCAGGAAAGCGGCTTTGGAAATGATGCACTTATAAAAGGAAAATTGGTTATAGTAATGGACGTTCTGCATACGCCTCTAAAAAATGGAAAAGAATTGATTTCTCTTGCCGGATGCCCCTCAGTAAAAAATGCTGAAGAGTTGGCTGCGGAAATCAGGCGCATTCTTAATGACAAAGAAATTCAAAATGATTTACTAATAAAAGCGAATAAATATGTTCATTCTTTTTGCTCTGCCTACGGCCAAGAAGCTACAGATAATATAATTTGTGAATTGAATAAATTGATATTGGATAGGGATTTGAATACAAAGCAATCTGCTGGAAAGGAGTAAATCATTGTGACTCGTATAAAGCAAAAGATTCAACTCCTGATCAGTTCTTTTTACCTGTTCCTGCAGAATCAGGCCAAATTTACCCGGACAAAACAGTTATTGCAGGACACTACCTGTTGTTAGATCTCCGAATGTACTAATAAGAATTATCAATCGATTGCAGAAAGAGTCTGACTATCGGGCAAATATAATTTTAAAAGCAGAAGAATTTATTACTTTTTTTGCGCCGCGTTCGGATCTGAAGCGACAATAAATATTGCTAAAAATATTAAAGAGCTATCTTCAACCGATATAGCATCAAGATTTTAATGTATAAGGGGGGATAATGAGATTGCTCGTAAAGGATTTAATTCAAAATACGTGTGCAGACCTATTCAATTTTCTACAGAAGCAGTCGCGTTTTTTACGACATAAATTCTTAGTAAAAAATAACGTCCTTACAATTGGAATGCATTCTTACGGTACACCCAATGTTGATACATATCGTGGAAGTGAATGCAAAGTTGTAATTGGCGACTACTGTTCTATCGCCAGAGATGTAACCATTATATTGGGGGGTATACATCCTACCGATTGGGTTTCTACCTATCCTTTCCGTATCATGCTTAAATTGCCGGGGGCTTATGAAGATGGGATGCCGACAACGAAAGGTGACGTGACCATAGGTTCTGACGTCTGGATAGGGACTGAAGCCATGATCCTTTCCGGAGTGACGATAGGCCACGGGGTAATCATTGCAAGTCGTTCACTGGTAACAAAAAATATTCCTCCATATGCAATAGTTGCGGGATCCCCGGCAAAAATAATCAAGTTCAGATACAACGAAGAAATTATCGAAAAGTTACTGGCCATTCAATGGTGGAATTGGGAAGAGAAAAATATCCGAGAGGCTGTCAACCTCCTTTCTTCAAATAATATTAATGAATTTATTGAGCGATATAAAAACATCAATAAACAATTTTCAAAAACTCTATAACCTCTGGACTCTCTGATGCACGCAAAAAAGTCTGTTGTCATGCTGGCTCCTACATTTGGTGGATTCGACAAAAGTGTTGAAAAAGGTTTCAGCCGACTCTGCTGGAAAACTAAACTATTCAATTACGGAGATTTGCCATTAGTTTCATTTAGTAGACGAATTTATGACAGGGTCAGCGATCCTCTCGGTACCAAATTCGCAGCTATTGATTTTAACCGAATGTTGCGGCAAGTTGTTATTCCCTTTTATTGCTGCTAACAAACCTTCACTGCTACTGATACTAAAAGGCAGTCTTGTTGATAAAGACAATATACAACATTTAAAAAACTCTTCCATACCGATTGTTACCTGGACCTACGACTCTCTGGAACGGTGGCCAGACCAGAAAAGCGCTTTAGAACTAGCTGATTATTCGTTTTATGTTGATGGTGGAGATCTTCCTCCTGGAGACAAACGGGCTCATTGGCTACCACTCGGATATGACGAATCAATTTTTTCCAACCAAAATATTTCTGCAATTGATTGTGATATTTTGTTCGTGGGATCAATAAAAAATTTAATGTATGACAGAAGGAGATTTTTTTTGCGGGAACTGGTTGCTTCACGTTTTGCAATTGAACAAAAAGTCACATTCATAGGAACTACAGGATCTCGTTTAAATGATTGGGCCTTTCGTTTTTCAAGTCGATCTAACATCTTGTGGAAAAATCGTGTTCCTATCGCAGAATTGGCTGGGCACGTCTCAAGAGCTAAAATATGTATTAACATTCACCAAGATGATGGCCTGCAATCGATCAACCCCATGTTTTTTGCAATAGGCGGTGCTGGTTCATGTCAACTTGCTGAAAAGAGTACGTATTTTGCTCAATGGTTGAAACTCGGAAGCGATTATGAGGAGTTTGAGGACTCAAACTTTTTAGAATCTATAGAAAAATTACTTAAGGATGATGAATACAGGCTACATATTGCTAAAACCGGGCAAATAACCGTGTCTACTCATCATACAATGACCAGACGGGTCGAAAACATCATCAAAACGCTCGGCATATAACTATCGAACTATGTCATTATTAAATCCATACATATATATCTGGTTTTTTGTTTTTTCCATACCATGGGAAAATTCTGTGACTCTTCCTGGTTTTGGTGCCAGTAGCATAATTGGAGCAGCTGCATTTATTATGTCTATGCTGTACCTGGCTTTTACACGCAAGACTCTCCACTCCGCACCTGTTTTCTACATGATTGTCTTATTTGTCATTCTAATATTATTGAGTAATATATGGACGTTAGACGTGGAAAAGACATGGTCCAGATCAAGGCAGTTCATACAACTTGCATTGATGCTCTGGTTGATTTATCAACAGATGGATACCCACGATAGAATCAATAGGCTTCTTTTTGCCTATGTTCTTGGCGCCTACGTTTCTCTTGCCAGTCTGTTCTGGGGATATATACGAGGCACTTCTGAATATTCCGAATATGGCCGATTTTCAGCGGAAGGGTTTAATCCTAACGATATTGCTCTGGTTCTATCGATTGCAATTCCAATGTCATGGTATTTATCGTTTCAATTTAAGAATACATTTTCAGTTTTGATATGCAAATTTTTCCTGCCTATAGCTGTTTTTGCCATAGTATTGACCGGTTCGAGAGGATCGTTTTTGGCAATGCTAATATCCCTGTTGATAGTTCCGCTTTACACGAATACCCAGCAGAGCAAAAAACTGTTCAGCATTGTTTCAGTTATACTTGTAATGGGCTTCTTAATAGTCAATTTTACGCCAACTATGTCTTTTGATCGGATTATGTCAATTAAAAATGAGGTTGAAGGCGGTAATTTAACGCATCGTAGTGATATTTGGAAATCAGGTTTAATTATATTCAAAAATAACCTGATGTTGGGAGTCGGTTCAGGAGCGTTCCCAGTAGCAATTAGACCTTATTATGGCAAGGAGATTGTTGCTCATAATACTTTCCTTTCTGTTTTGTTTGAATTGGGTATTGTTGGTTTTGTTTTATTTATATTGATAATTAGAAGGACAATCTCTAATTCATTTAGATTAGAGCTATATGAAAAAATATTCTGTTTAATAACGATTAGTGTTTGGTTTGTTGGAGTTCAGGGATTGTCATGGGAATATAACAAAACGACATGGATAATATTAATTGTACCAATATGCTATATGAACTGTAAAACTCGAAAATAAAGTGTAATTAGTACTAAAAAGGCCAATCAGAATGAGAGTGTTAATGGTTTCTCCTTTTCCCGATGCTATTGATTCACCTGTTGGAGGGGTCTCAGGTGCGGTTTCAAAGTTGGTCATATCACTTAGAGCTTTAAATAATGACCTTGAATTAGCGGTTGTCGCACCTAATTTTCCGTCTGATAGTTTCAAAAATAAAGTCGATGGATTTTTGGTTTATGGCATTAAGCCGTGGAAAATTCCAGGTTATTTTGCTAATTTAACTACACTAAGATTTGGAATAATATCGGCAATATATGACTTTAAACCCGACCTTGTTCACTATCATGGAATCTCGGTCTGGGTTGGTTGTTTTAATGGTCCAGAGATACTTACAATGCACGGGATTCCAGAGCTAGATATTTTATTTTCTAAGAAACCTATGAAGTCTTTTCTTTCAAGAATTATTGGTTTTTTTGAGACCCGTGCAAGGAAAAAATTCAAAAATTTTATTTATATCAGTGAATACGTCAATACATACATGCCCAAATATATTGACAAGATTTATATTCCAAATCCAATTGACGATGTCTATTTTCAACGACATTATCAATCAACCCCCCAAAAAAAACTGATTATTTGCGGGTCGATAAGACGGATTAAGAATATCTTAGGTGGTATTGAAATTTTTCAAAAAGTAAAAGAATTCTTTTATTGTCTTGATATCGTTGGGCCAGTAATTGAAAACGATTATTATGATGAATGCAAAGTGAAAATAAAAGAATTTGGTCTTGAACAAGAAGTTAGGTTTCATGGGTATCTTAATTCAGATAAAGTTGCAGAATTATTTGCAGATTCGTTTGCGCTTTTAATGACGTCATTTCAAGAAAGTACCCCGCTTGTAATCTCTGAAGCTATGGCTGTCGGCCTTCCTGTTGTTGCATATGATGTTGGTGGGGTTGGTTCTATGATCAAGTCAGGAGAGGATGGTTTTGTTGTAGAACATGGAAACATAGATAAATTTGTTTTATTATTGATGCATATATATCATAACGAGGAAACTTACATCTCGATGAGAAATTGTGCTTTGAATAGTTCTTTGAAGCATAAATCCGATAATGTGGCAAGAGAGACTTTTAGTTATTATAGAAAAGTTATCCAGCGAGGTGCGTAATGTTCAATAAATCTTATTTAGCTACATTTTTCATGGTCTTTTATTATCTTATTATTAAGAACTTACCCGCAACAAATATACGGTTTCCATTTTACCTAACAATTAGACGAATAAGGTCATTTGTTTGTCAATTTTTTATTGAGAAATCAGGTTCAAATCTAAATATAGAAAAAGGTGCAACTTTTGGCAGGGGCAATGGTATCTTTATAGGTAATAATTCGGGAATTGGTGTAAATTGTCACCTTTATGGGTCGGTTTCTATCGGTGACAATGTTATGATGGGACCAGAGGTTCTTTTCTTTGCAAAAAATCATAAATTTGATCGTGTAGATACTCCCATGAATCTGCAAGGGTTTGCGGAAGTCGAGCAGATAGTTGTAGGAAACGATGTTTGGATTGGAACAAGAGCAATTATTTTGCCCGGAGTTATAATCGGTGATGGCGCAGTTATCGGAGCAGCTTCAGTTGTTACTAAAGATGTACCACCTTATACAATCGTTGGTGGCAATCCGGCAAAAGTTCTAAGGCTTAGAGTATAATGAAAATTTGCTTTCTTGCTCATGGGAATTTTACCCATATTGCCACATATTTAGAATATTTTAAAAATCGTGGCCACGAAGTTGTTTTTGTCCGTCTTGCAGATGGTCCGATCCCAGAAGGAATTCAGTTATATGATTCTTTTAGAGGGTTTCCTTCATTTTTCCCTGGAAAAATATCATATTTATTTTCCATTTTAAAATCTAAATGGTTTATACAGAATTATAAACCAACTGTTATAAATGCCCATTATGCAACTAGTGGCGGATTAGCGGCGATATTATCTGGCTATCAACCTTATGTTATTACGGCGCATGGCACTGATTTAATCAGCAACTATAAAAATACGATTTGGCGATTTTTACTTTCTCGTATTTTAAGTCGGTCTTCAAAGGTTGTTGTAGTATCTGAACAGTTATATGAAATAGCGACAGAACTTATTGGTTCGAGCGAAAATATAAACACAATAAGTGTCGGTATTGACACTGATATGTATAAGATTAAATGTAAAAAATATAACAGAGATAGTGAGCCACTTCGTCTGATTTCAACGAGGCGTGCGGAGTCAGTTTATGATCCGGACTGCATTATTGATGCGCTTGTGATCCTTGCTAATAATGGATTAAATTTTGAAATGACTTTTGTTGGTGGCGGTCCTCTTCTTGATACGATAATAAATAAATCTGAATTAACAGGCGTTAGAAAATACATAAACTTTGTCGGTCAAATGGAGAAACATCTAATTCCGAATCTATTAATAGGACATCATGTTTACATTTCTGCCTCGAAATGGGACGGTGCTAGTTTATCTCTTTTCGAAGCAATGGCAGCAGGTCTTTTTCCTATTGTTACCGATATTATTGCTAACAGATCCTTTATTAATAATGAGGAAAATGGCTTACTATACGAAGTTGGAAATCCGGCAGATCTTGCATGTAGTATTGAAAAGTTTGCTAATTCTTCAACTGAGTTTCATTATCAGGATATTAATTTTAGTCTTGTTAAAGACAAAGGAGATGTCAATAAAAATATGCTTAAACTTGAACAAATATTTAAGTCATTTTCCGTTGACGATTAATTAAAGTACACAATTTATGCTAACCTCTGGAGACAAAAGCACAAGTGAGTAATCATCATCTTAATAAATTCATGATGCATGTTGAAATCGTCTCAATTCTTGTGCCGTGTCTCAATGAGAAGAAATATATTTATAAATGTCTCTGTTCTGTTCTTGATTTTGAGATCCCTGATGGTATACAGCTTGAAGTGTTCGTTCTAGATGGTGGTTCAACGGATGGCACTCGCGAAATTGTTGCCAAATTTACTACCAATGACTCTAGGATTCGACTCATCGACAACCCCGGACGAATACAGTCATGTGCTTTAAATATAGGAATTATCAAGTCGAAAGGCAACTGGGTTATGCGCTTAGATGCTCATACCCATTATCCTTCTAACTATTTGATGCTATGTTATAAAACGGCACTTAATACCGGAGCCGATAATGTTGGCGGAATCTGCATAACATATCCAGGAGGAGAACAGTACGAAGCGCAGTTAGTTCAGGCGCTCACTACACATATATTCGGTGTCGGAAATTCCGGTTTTCGTACCGGTGCTAAAGCCGGGCCTCGTGACACCGTCCCATTTGGTTTTTTTTCTGCAAAAGCGTTTTTAAGAAAATCTTTTTCTTTGACGAGCGTTTGGTAAGAACTCAGGACTATGAATTTAATAGGCGCCTCGCAAAATCAGGGGGTAGCATCTTTCTTAATCCTAAAATTCAATCAACTTATTTCAACCTCCCTAGTTTCAGTTCCTTT
The DNA here is from genome assembly GCA_016720395.1 of Geobacteraceae bacterium. Classification (GTDB taxonomy): domain Bacteria; phylum Desulfobacterota; class Desulfuromonadia; order Geobacterales; family Pseudopelobacteraceae; genus CAIPTY01. Next base: position 110,323 of record JADKKR010000005.1, read on the forward strand.
TTGAAGAAGCAGTTATTTAAGCAGGGGCCATACAATTCATACATGTGGTACCTTGCCCCTTACTCCTTCACCCCTCGTCACGCCATTACCGGTTGTTTTTCACTTTTCTTCTGGATCGGTCTCTCTCTGTCTATTTTCAACATTTATTTCAGAACTCTATTTTATATAACGATGGCTCTGTATTTCACTTTCGGATTAATAGCCTCAATTCAACAAGCACTACGTTACAAGAATTGGTATCACATTATACTTCTTCCATTCGGATTTTTTTTGTTTCATATTTGTCATGGATCTGGAGTCCTAATTGGTCTTTTTCGGATAGCAACCTTAACGGCTCCAATCCAAAAAAAAGTTGAACCGTGGCCTAATGCCGGAAAATTTCGTGCGTGGCCATGAATGGAGTTATGATTGAAACGCATCTTTGACATAGTCTGCTCTCTTTTTGCGGGCTTCTTCCTGAGCATTCCTATGCTACTCATCGCTTTATTTGTGCGACTGACTTCTCCCGGTCCAATATTCTACTGGTCTGACCGTGTGGGGCGCAACAACGCAATCTTCAAAATGCCAAAATTCCGCACCATGCGGACTGATACCCCGGCGCTTGCCACCCATCTTCTGGGCAACCCGGTTTTTTGGCTAACACCAGTTGGCAAAGTCCTGCGCAAATCAAGTCTTGATGAACTCCCTCAACTATGGAGTATTCTTGTCGGTGACATGAGCTTTGTTGGCCCACGTCCTGCACTCTTTAACCAGAATGATCTAATCGCCTTACGAACTGAAAAAGGAGTCCATAGCTTGACTCCAGGTCTGACCGGTTGGGCGCAGGTCAATGGAAGGGATGAACTACCTATTCCGGTGAAGGTGACGTTTGATGAATACTATTTGAATAACCGATCATTTTTGTTAGATACGCAGATAATATTTCTTACTTTTTTGAAAGTGATTAAATGTGATGGAGTGAAACATTAAGTTACATTACTGTTTTCAACCGATTCATAGTATTAAGGCAATCATTGAAGGGGAGTAACCCACATGCAATACAGGCCGCTTGGTAAAACAGGAATGATCGTTTCAACGCTTGGGTTTGGGTGTGGAGGTTTTTGGGGCCTAAGTCTTTTTGATGAGAGGCAAGCTATCGCATTAATTCATCAAGCTTATGACCAAGGAGTGACATTTTTTGACACTGGCGCGAGTTACAGTGGTGGGCAAGCAGAGGTGCGTTTAGGAAAAGCACTAAAAAGTATGGATTCAACCAAGCTTGTGATTGGCTCAAAGGCAGGGACCGTCATTTGTAAAGATGGCCGTCTTCGTAAGGATTTCACTCAAAAATCAGTTTTTCTGCAGGTGGAAAACAGTCTACGCAATTTGGGTCTGGAGCAACTTCCACTGTTGCAACTTCACTCCCCACGATTGGAAGACCTAAGTGATGATATATTTGAAACTCTTAGGTTATTGAAAGCACAAGGCAAGGTTCGCGCGGTTGGAGCCTCTTGTGACAATATGGTGTTAGAAAAAGCCCTCAGTTTTAATCAGCTAGATGTAGTTATGATGACCTACAACCTCATTGAAAAACAAGCCGTTAGGCAATTGCTATTGGCGCACGTAGCGGGTTGCGGCATTCTCATCAAATCACCCCTTTGTCATACGCTTTATTGTAATGATATTTTTAAAATCAGAAAACTAAGCGATATCTGGTATTTACTGCGTGTTTTAAAAAACTATCGATCACAGTTGTTAGAAGGGCGCAAATATCATTGGATTAACCATGATGAAACTTTCCAAGCAATTGAAATAGCATTGCTTTATGCACTCCATGACAAGGCCTCCTGTGTTGTTACTGGCACAACGAAGCCTGAAAATCTGACGAGGAATGTAAACACCATGAACAAAAAACTTTCTCATGAACTTATTGAAAAAATCAACAGGGTTATTGATTGATTTGTTGTGAATTGAGTTATGTTGAGAAAAGATTACACTGAAAACTAAGGTCAAGATGCTATGGCACTCTGCCAATTGAGGGGTCCTTTGGTAAAATCCGCCGTAGGTCTGACCAACAACTTCATACTTCTCGCTCAATAAAAAAACGGCGGGGCTTTGTAGCCCCGCCGAATCTTATTAAACTCCTTCTACAACTATGGAGTGAGCGTGAATGTTATCAGTTTCTGTGTTTCAAGCTTACCCCCAACATGCCTTGTCTCAACCAACATATTGTAGGTGCCTGCCGGGAGTGCCAATGCTGCAGTATCCCACGTGTATGAAGTGCTGGCTGAATAGGGTTGACCCATTGTATAAGCTACACCAGCCACTGCAATACGATAGCGGAATTGGTATTGATACGGTCCGGCATCACCCCCAGCCGCAAGAGCATCAAATATTATTGACGTGTTGACAGGCTGTGGACTTGATACTCTTGGCACCAATGAAACGGAAGTTGCCGGTACTACAATTGTATTCAAAGTATAATAAAGAATATTTTGTGCCTCAAAATTTGTAGAGCCAACATGACGTACATCAACAACTATGTTGTAGGTACCTGCCGGAAGTCCCAATGCTGCTGTATTCCAAGTGAATGTCGTTTCTGTAGAATAGTCTTGAGCTATTATATAGGGTGTACCAGCAACTGCAGAACGATAGCGGAATCGGTATTCATAAGGACCGGCGTCACCCCCAACCACAAGAGCATCAAATATTATGGATGAATTTATAAGCTGTGGGCTAGTTACTCTTGGTATCAATGAAACGGAATTTGCTGGGACTGCAACAACACACCCGTTCACACCGCTTGTCCACCCGCTATCAAAAAAACCTGCAGCTTGAGCCTTGACGCGATAGTAATACGTACCACTGGCCTTGCCGGTGTAAGCAACAGGTGAAGTCGCCCCAACGGTTTCAACCAGATTCTGGAGAAAATCCGGGCTGGTGGCTTCCTGGAGTATGTAAGTAGATCCGGGAGTTGTGGATGCTGCCCATGATATGTTGTAGGAACCGGTGACACTGCTGGTCGGTACTGAAATGCTGAGTGGTGCTGAGGTGTTAGCGGTAGTAATACTTACCGGTACCGTAGCAGACCCGCCTTTGCTGGAGGTTACCTTTACCGACAGCGGCGGAATGTTGTAGGTTTTGGGCACACTCGTGTCAGTAAAGGGGAACTCAATAGCAAGCAGTCCGCCGGAAATCGTCCCGAGAGGTAGAATCATGCCGGGCATGAAAGCCTGGAGGACCGGTGGTGCAACCTCGTCGAGAGAAGCTGCTGTTATCGAGAGAATCTTGGTCAGCGGGTTGTATATCGCGCTGTCGATAACCACCTCATCCACCAGAGGAACAGTTTTGACCGTATCTGGTGTGTCGGCGGTGTTGGTGAACGTAATGCTGGCCGGGGTGGTTTCCGGTGCGGGGAGGGTGATGCCGGTTGCAAAGAACTTCCCGTCAACCGGGCTGTTGGTCTCCAAATCTTTCATCGTGATGCCGGTGCCTGTGATCTGAAGTGCAGACGGCACGTTGGAGAGGGCGAATTGGCCGGGGATTGCTGAACCTCCAACTGTCTGGTTGGAAAATGCCTGGGTGGTGGCAAAGGTGTCTATCTGCATTCCGTTGGCATTAAGTGCGTAGGTGGCCCTGTCTACCGTCAGAGGTGTGGGAATGGGGTCGAGGTAAAGTTTGCCGGTGATGGCGAACTGGTTGGTGGAAACCGTTGTAAAACCGGGAGGACCCTCAATGCGAAAGATGTTAGCCATCTGTCCGGGGTTACCCGGGTCCGGGAAGGTGCTGCCCAATACGGTACGAAACGCACTGTCACCGAGGTAGGAACCGGTGGCGGTTACAAACGGTGCGCCTTGACTGTAAACGTACGGTCCGATTGTTCCAGCAAGTGCGCCGGCAAAAACGCCGTCTGGTCCTAAGCCGATATCCTCGGTAGCGTTGATTACTTTGCGGCCTGCATTTGCAGTAATAGTAGCCTGGTCAACGTTGAAAAAGTACTGTTTCCAGGGTGTGGTGACAGTGTAACGCCCTGCAATATTTGAGTCAATTCTGATTCTGACCCTGGTGAAGCCGATCTGTTGATAGGTGCCGTCGCCATTGTCAAAGAAGTTCATCTCGACTCCAGCGAATAACAATTGATCACCAATGACTGCGGTAGCCGAATAGTAAAATAGCTCGTCTGGGATGTTGGGAAAGGCGAGCGGTTGCAACAGATTCGGCCTGTCGACTGCTGCAAATAAACATCCCGGGACTTCTTCCAGGCACAATTGAAGCGGCACACGGTTTGTGTCGCGGAACCAGGCCGGAAAGCCAGTCCTCAGGTTAGGCGGAGTGCTGCCGACCACCTCCGGGACAATAGGCCCGAAGTCGAGCAGTGCAGCCTGAGCTGTACCAGTCAGCAGCGTCACCATAACCGCCAGTGACAACAACATTTGAATCAGTTTACATCGCCTCATATTTTTCCTCCTTTTTTTGTGCCAGTGACATCAGACACGTGTGATTACATCGCTATGTTTCTGTGTGTTCTGTGGCAGCCTGCTTTTGAGAAATAAATCCCTATCAAAATTGTTTACAATGTTTGTGCCATATGGCTGCCAACGTTAAAAGCTGAGTAATATTAAATTGTTGTGACTTGTTAGTCGGGTGTGTTCGAATTGTGCCGGCGTGATATTTTTGCTGCAGGTCGGTGGGCGAGATTGATCAATTGCCTGAATTTATTTGATTTTTCTTTTAAACCCGTTCTGTGTAATGCCAAGTATTTTGCAGGGGATGCCATGGGTCCAGGTGTGATCATTGCCTGATGGCTGGGTTGAAGACTCATATATACAACCAGGAGGGCCTGATTTCTCTGGTACCTGAAAAACGTCTACCACCTGACCCCGGTCTGACCGGCTGGGTCAAGATCAATGGCCGAGACGAGTTACTGATTCCTGTGAAGGTTTAGATTGACGATTGGTACCTGAAGAACATTTCGTTCCTGTTGGATCAGCGAATCATTTTTCTGACCTTAATTATGGATGTCAAAAGGGAAGGGTGGTGGCATTTAAATGCAGGTTTAAAGGCCGGTTTAAAGGCCGGTCATGGGTGAGGATGAGGGATGCGGGATGACGAATTAACTCCTGAGCATAAGTCGTAGTAACAAAGAAAGCATTCTTCAGAAGCTATTGATATCATTATTTCAGATCAAAAAAAACGGCGGGGCATTGTAGCCCCGCCGAATAAAATTCAAATACGTCCTTAAATTAAGGTGTTAGTGTATACGTTACAAGTCTTTGTGTTTCAAGTATATTACTACCAGCATGCCTTACCTTCAACAAGCACGTTGTGGGTCCCTGCCGGCAGTGCTAATGCTGCCGTGTCCCAGGTGTATGATGTGCTGGCTGAATAGGCTTGACCCATTGTATAGGCTGTGCCAGCGACTGCAATACGATAGCGGAATTGGTAGATATACGGTCCGGAATCGCCCCCTGCAGCAAGTGCATCAAATATAACTGATGTGTTTACAGGCTGTGGGCTTGATACCCTTGGCACCAACGAAACGGAGGTTGCCCTAAGTACACCAGTGACAACCACCGTATACGACTTGGTGTCTGATAATGCGGGATTCACTGCGTCTGTAGCCGTTACATTGAATGTATACGTCCCCGCTGCAGTAGGTGAACCTGTTAATACTCCGGCAGTACTCAGGTTTGTGCCGGTCGGAAGCGTGCCGGACGATGACCACGTGTAGGAACCATTACCGCCGGTTGCTGCAAAGACTACACCAGCGTAGGCACCTGAACCCAGTGCGTAAGTGGAAATTGCGGTTGGGCTGACCGGTATGGTGGTGATTGCAACAGGGGGGCTCGCCGGACTCAAAGTATAATTAATCAATTTCTGTGTTTCAAGTTTATTGCTACCAGCATGCCTTACTTCAACAAGCACGTTGTAGGTACCTGCCGGCAGTGCTAATGCGGCAGTATTCCACGTGTATGAAGTGCTGGCTGAATAGGCTTGACCCATTGTATAGGCTGTGCCAGCCACTGCAATACGATAGCGGAATTGGTAGATATACGGTCCGGCATCCCCACCAGTTGCAAGAGCATCAAATATAATTGATGAATTGGCAGGTTGTGGGCTCGACACCCTCGGTACCAACGACACGGAAGTTGCTGGAAGTACACCAGTGACAACCACCGTGTATGACTTGGTGTCTGTCAGTGCCGGTGTCACGGTGTCTGTTGCTGTTACGTTGAAGGTAAACGTACCAGCTGCAGTTGGTGTGCCGGTCAATACGCCGCCTGTGGTCAGGCTCGTACCGGTTGGAAGCGTACCGGTCGAAGACCATGTGTAGGAACCATTACCGCCGGCTGCCGCAAAGGTTATACCGCTGTAGGCACCTGAACCCAGTGCGTAGGTGGAAATTGCCGTCGGGCTGACCGGGGTGGTGGTGATTGATACTGAGACAGGCAATACTTCCATGCCGAACAATTTAGAAGTTGTCACGGGAGTCGGAGATGTGCTGTCGGTTACCTGAAGCTGGAACAGATACGTACCGGCTGTCGTCGGTGTGCCGGTCAACACACCGCCTGCTGTCAGGCTGGTGCCGGTGGGAAGTGTGCCGAGTATCTTGGCCCAGGTGTAACCCACATACCCGCCGGTTGCGGCAAAGGTGAAGCCGGTGAACGGAGCGCTGCCCAACTGATAGGACGGCAGTGTGTTGGGTGTGGTGATCTCAAGCGGTACAACCGGTGCTACGGTCATGGTGAAGGTCTTGACCGCGGTCTCGTTGACCGGGGCGGCGCTGTCGGTTGCCGTTACGTCAAAGGTGAACGTGCCGGCTGCCGTCGGTGTGCCGGACAATACGCCGGCTGTGCTCAGGACCGTTCCGGCGGGAAGTGTGCCGGAAGTCTTTGTCCAGGTGTAGATGCCGTTGCCGCCGGTGGCCGCAAAGGTAACGCTGCTGAACGGTCCGCTGCCCAGGGTGTAGGACGGCAGCGGGGTGGAGGTTGTGACGGCCATCGGCGGCTGGCTGCTGAGGACAAAGATCTTGCTTGTCGTAGCGCCCAGGCTGTCGGTGACTGTTGCCGTGAAGGTGTAGCGTCCGGCAAGGGTCGGGAAGCCGGTCAGTCTGGCGGCGGCAGGGAAGAAGTTGATTCCCGGCGGCAGTGTGCCGACACCGGTCCAGGTGTAGGGAGGTGTGCCGAAATCAGCTGCCAGGGTCTGGTCGAAGAAGGTCCCGACGGTGAATGGCAGATGACTGTTGGTGGTGATCGTCAGCGGATAGATGGTGATGCTGGCGACAGCCGAGGTGGTGCTGAGCGCGGCGTTGTTGTAGGCCACCGCCGTCAGGTCGTAGGTGCCGCTGGCGGCATTGGTCCAGGTGAAGCTGTAGGGTGCTGTTGTATCCGTATTCAGCAGGACACCGTTGGCGTAAAACTCGACCCTGGTGATCACCAGGGGTGCCACGGCTTGTGCAGTCGCAGTGAGCTCAACGACAGCGCCTTCGGCATAGACATAGCCGGTTGCCGGTGCGGTCAGCTCGACGACCGGCGGGAACGTCGATACGTAGACCGTGTTGGATGCCGGTGAATCACCGGTGGCGTTGTAGGCAAACACGCGATAGGCGTAGGTGGTGTTTGCCGGTATGATCGCTTCGGTAAAGGTGGTGGCATTGGCCAGCGCCTTGGCGTAATTTGTGTCAAACAGGCCGCCGTCGGTGGCCCGCTCGATGCGGAAACCGATCTCGTTGGCCGGGTTGGCTACCGTGATCGAGGGCGGTGAGGCATCGGTCCAGGTCAGAACGCCGGCCGCGGTGGCCGACAGAACCGGTGCAATCGGTGCGGTGGTGACGACGTTCAGGATGATCGGACGCATCATGTCCATCTCTTCATGGCTCAGGATGTGGCAATGCCAGACGTATTCCCAGCCGAAGTCATACAGGATGTTGGTGACGACACCCTTGAAATTCGGATAGGGGTAGGGGGGCACATCCGTACCGATATAGGCCTGGCCGGTCTGCCAGTCGATGCTGCTGAAACCGGAGCCCATGGTGTTGTTGTTCAGCGGCATCGGCCAGTCGCTGCCGGGGGGGATGGTGCCGTTGAAGCCCATGGTCGAGTCGATCGGAATGGCCGGGTTGAGCGGACGCAGGCTGTTGGGGATGCCGAAGGGCAGAATCGGTGCCCGCGGCCGTACGGCTACGATGGTGTCCATCAGCGGGCTGATCTTGATGGTGTCTTTCCAGCCCAGTTCGTTCGGTTCCGGCAGCAGGGTCTGACCGTCCCAGCCGACGCGGTTGATCAGCTGGACGTCGAAGATATGGAAGTGGATCGGGTGCGTATCGACACCGTTGTGCGAGACCTTCCAGATCTGGGTGCCGTCACTGACTTTGTTGTAGCCGGTCAACGCGTCGGGTATGACGGTAACGTTGAGCGTGGTGGAGTTGTTGACAAACTCGGTCGGAACGTCGGAATAGCCGTAGAGTACCAGTACCGCGTTGAGCGTGGTCGGGTTGGGCAGCTGCATGGCCAGGTTGCCGCTCATGCGGCCGTAGACCGGGTCAAAGGAGGCGCCCATCTCGTCATGGATGCCTTTGGGCTCGGTCGGGACGGTGACCGGGTCGCCGGTCAGGGTTACGAAATTGAGGAAATGGTCGTTGATCTGGTTGATGCCTTCCCAGGGGTAGTTGGGCGGGAAGTAGGAATCGGGGTAGACCGTCTCATAGGCGGTCTGGCCGACGATGATCGGCTCCTGTGAACGCTCGAAAAGGGTCTTGGCCCGCGGGGGAACGGAGTCGGGAATGATCGGGTTTACGGCGGTGGCCGGTGCGGCGGCGGTAAACTCGGCTTCCAGGTTGGTCTTGCTGAATACATAGGGTATGCCGGTAACGGACTTGTTTACGATGACCTGCATGACGGTACGGGTATTGGGGGCGAAGCCCGGCAGCGGCCCGTGCGGTTTATTCAGGGGGTTTTGTGGATCGACGATAAATGCGCCGGTGGCCGGATCGTACACGCCGCCGTCGCCGTAGCCGCCGGAATCACGCATATCCGGTGCGCCGGTGAAATAGTCATAACCGGCCACCCTGGCTGGCCAGGCTGCCGGGGCGTCGTTGTACAGAATCAGGGTCTCGCCGCCAAAATCGGTGAAGTCGACGATGACATCGGCGCGCTCAGCAGGTCCGAGGGCCAGGCCCATGTCCTTGACGGTGCCGACCCAGAAGGCGGTCGGGTCGGTATTGTAGCCGATCGGCTGCGGCTTGATCTCGACCGGCTTGGGCAGGAAGCCGCCCTCGGTGCCGATCTGCAGGAAGTTGGGTCCGAAGTTGGGGCAGGACAGGTTCGGTTCTGCGCCGGTGCATCTGCCCGGGTCAGGTACGCCTTCCGTGCGGCCATCGACCGGCCAGAGTGACGGCCAGTTGTTATCCAGGGCAAGCTGGGCGGAGGCCGGTACGATCTTTACTTCGGTCCTGTTGGACAGGCCGGGACGGTATTTCGGGTCGGCCGGGTCGAAATAGGGGGCCGGGCTGACCAGGGCCGTGTCGGCCTTGTAGAAGGACAGATTCCAGAAGCGGTCGTTGGCCGCATTCAGGATGCGGAAGCGATAGGCGCGGGGATCGACGGTCAGGGTCGGGAAGGCGGTGCCGTTGACGACAGCGCTGTCCTGGAATGCTTCCATACCCATGGAGACGTTGGGGGTGCCGGGGATCTTGGTCGGCTGCCCGGCTGTCGTGCAGTTCTTGTAGACCGCAGGGAACGGGCTGCTGCAGTCCTTATCGTAGTAGGGGTTGTCGATCGGACCCTGGCTGACAACGGTGGCCGGGTAGAACCAGGGACCGTACATCCAGCGGCCGTAAGGGTTGACGCCGCCGAAGCCGGCGGCCAGGGTCTGGGCCGGCATGTAGACATGCGGCATCCAGAGGTCGCCGGTTACCGGCGGACGGGCGTTGTTCAGGGCCGGATCTGCGTTGGGGGTCGGAGGTGCACTGCCCCAGTTCCAGAGCGGATCGGTTACGCGGACCTTGGGGGTCATCACACCGGTTATCGGATGCGGTACCTCGGTGGCGTCGACGAAGGTCTTGTCCTGGATGATCAGCGGGATCTGGTCCAGGAAGGGCGGCAGGATCTCGCGGGTGATCAGGTCCTGCTCCCACTGGTCGGTGATCAGGTAGCCGGCGGCAACGCCGACATAGGGGTTCAGGCGGGTGATGCCCCAGGCGTGCTCGTGGTAGAACATCAGACGGGCACTCTGCTGGTTGGTGTAGTAGTAGGTTGAGGAGCCTTCACCCGGATCGGGCATGTCCGGCACGTTCTGCAGGCTGACCCCTTTTTTGAAGGGGGTGTTTTCACCGGCGGGCACGATCCACTGATGCGGGGTGCCGTCACTGATCCAGGGGGTGCGGCCGCCGTGCAGATGGATGGCGGAACGGTTCTGGGTGTAGCTGGCACAGTTGTTGATCTCGAGGGTATTGTTGCAGGGGTTGCCGAAGGTATCGGCAGCGCCGGTTCCGGCACCCATGACGGAGGTGTCGACCGGGATGAACAGGTCGCCGGCCAGGCCGATGGGCAGCTTGTTGGTGAACTTGATGCGCACCGGGCGGTCACGCTGGGTGACCAGCGTCGGGCCGAGCGATTTGACCGGATCGGGGCTCAGGGTGTTGTCGGCTTTGGTGCAGGGGGTCTGTCCCGGCTGGGCCAGTGACGGGTCGACGCAGCTTGTGGTGTCGGTCCCCATGTTGACCTGCACATAACCGCGCTGCAGCGTTCCGGTCAGGTGCCGGTGGTGGGGCCGGTGGTGGCAGGCAGGTCGGAGTGCATGCGCTGGCGGAACTCGACCAGGTCGATCTCATAATAGTCCGACCCGGGATAGCTGGTGATGTCGGGCTTTCCAACCGAGAGGTACTGCTGCAGGTTGTTTTGATTTCCTGCGGTGAGGCCGGGCAGGGTGTCGACAAATTTGGCCAGCGGCGGGCTGTTGGCCCAGTTGGCGGTGGTGTAGTAGTCGGGAACGGTATTGACACCGTGCGAATAGGGCCCGGTCGGGATCGAAAGTGCTGTTCCCGCTCCGGCCAGCTGCGGAACGCTCATCAGGCAGAGCAGGGCCAGCATCAGCCCAAACCGCCATCTTGTCATCATAGTTCTGTAGGTGATCATAAAGACTCCTTGGTATGAATAGGCTGACTATTTGGTTTCAGTACCGGCCGGTAACAGAGGCTGGCCCGCTTTCTGTTTCTTCAGCTCCTGCTCATGCTCCTGCTTGGCTTTATAGATCTTGCTTCGTTCAGCCTTGAGGGCATCGGCGGCTGCCTTGCGGTCAGCGTCGGTGATCCGCTGCGCCTGCTGTTTGCGTACCATCTCCCTCTTGGCCGCCAGTTCGGGGGTCAAGGGGGCGCCAAAGGCCGCTCCGCCGGCAAACGTCAGCAGGACGGTCATCAGTGCTGCCATGGTGATGGTAGCGAGTGTCCGGTTTTTCATGTTGTTCTCCTTTCGAGATCTTGAGGTATGTTTCTGAGCAGGGAATATATGCGTGGCTATGAAATATGAATTCTATTGTTGACCTGTCAGGTATAGCAAGAAATGAGCCTAAGCCGGAGAAGTGCTAAGACGCCGGAATTTAAGAGATGCCGTGAGCGATGGTCGGGCAGAAAGCCCTGTTTTTGTCTCAGTATGAGAATCTGCGTCTCACTTTGGGCGGCATGATGACAGATAATTTTCTGAATAACAATCTGAATGAATGTTGGTGAAATTAAATGCGGATTCACAAAAGGGGATGACACCGTTACATCTTAAAATCAAAAGCTTTCATTAACAGGGATGAAGGGGAACGGGCGAGAGACAAAAAGCATCTATCACGCAAAGCCGCGAAGGCGCAAAGAAAGCTTAATGCAAAACGTATGGGGTAACCCTGAAAAGCTTCAGGGGTTACTTGGCGTCTTAGCGGCTTGAGTGAGCAGAGCGAACGGGCGAGAGACAAAAAGCATCTATCACGCAAAGCCGCGAAGGCGCAAAGAAAGATTAAAACAAAGCATACGGGGTAACCGAAAACAAAGAGCTATTTTACAGGGATGGAGGGGATGAAGGGGATACATCTTGGACACCGGGCTTCTTTTTGGTTTAACCCAGAAAGCTTTGTCGGTTTTAACCCTGAATCAGGTATTCGCTGGTCGTTTCCGGTTTTCTCGGCGTGCATCTGCGTCCATCGGCGGTTCCATTGTTTTTAAATGCTTGATTAACCGCCGCCAGAAGTATTATTTGGCTTTCGTTTTCGTAATGGAAATAATCTTGTCCCCATACAATCTTTGGGCTACAATGTAGCTCAAAGGAGAAACAATTATGTTAACTAATAACTCTGTTGTTCGAGCAAGGATTGACGGAAGTATTAAAATTGAGGCTGAGGCAGTGCTCGCTTCTATCGGTCTTACAGCCTCTGATGCTTTCCGCATGCTGATGATGCGCATTGCAAAAGAAAAAAAGCTACCGTTTGCGCCGCTTGTTCCTAATGAAGAAACTATTGAAGCGATGAAGGCAGCCCGACGTGGTGATCTTGTTGCAGTTGGCTCCGCAGACAACCTCCTTGAGATGCTAAATGCGGGGGATTAGATATGTCGGTCGCTTCAAGCGCGACTACAAACGGGAAAAGTCTGGACGTCATGGAAAAACACTCGATGCAGCCCTGATGGAGATTGTGAATCTTCTCGCCGCCGATGAACCTTTACCCCGTCGCAACTTCGATCATCCGCTTTCCGGTGACTGGGCAGATCACAGGGATTGCCACGTCAAGCCTGATTTGATATTGATTTACCGGAAGCCGGATGACGATTTTCTCGATTTGGTTCGTCTTGGTTCTCATAGCGAAATTGGGCTGTAAACTTTATTTCTTGTCTATTTCGTTAACTTCAAGCTGGCATTTTGCGCTCACCCGGCAAATGGAGGTAATCAGTCATGAGCTATAAACCAGTTGCGTACGATCCAAAGAAAAAATTGGAGCATGAACTTCAAAACCTCGCTTTCAAGGAAGCATGGGAAGCCTTGGATGATGAATTTGCTGCTCTGGATGCCCTGCTTTCAGCACGTCGACAAGCAGGGATGACCCAAGAGCAGGTAGCTGCTAAAATGGGTGTCTCTCAGCCCTCATTGGCGAGAGTAGAAGCGTCACTCGGCTCTCACCGTCATTCTCCGTCTCTTGAGATGCTCCGCAAGTATGCTGCTGCTGTCAACTGCAAACTAGAGATTCGGCTGATACCACAGCATTCGTAAGAGTGGTTTGTTCGTTTAACCCTTAAAAGCTTGAGGGGGTCCTTGGCGTCTTAGCGGCTTAAGTGAGCAGAGCGAACGGGCGAGATAAGAAAAGCATCTATCACGCAAAGCCGCGAAGGCGCAAAGAAAGCTTAAAACCAATGAACCTGGAAAAAGCATTTTCACGCGACGAACGCAACGACGCAACGTAATACCAGGCAGCTAAACCTGAAAGTCTTTTGATTAGAGTGAGGCGGAATGTGGATTTAAGCGGTTTGCAGCTTTTTTAGGCGTCCAGTTGAGCGAGTTGTGCGATCTACTCTTTTTGGTTGCTCGCCTCCAATATCCAGAAGGACCTCCGGGTGACGGGAGGCAACCTGCAAAAGCACACGTGCGGGGCCTTCCGGTTTACGTCGGCCTTGTTCCCAGTTTCTCAATGTTCCTACGCTGATTCCCACAAGGTCTGCAAACTTATCTTGTGAAAGACCGAATTGCTCACGTAGAGCGCGAACCTCGGTTTCCGGGAATTCAAATGATCGAGAGGGTTGCATTGTGCCTTTCATGATCGCCGCGCCTTGTTTCACGCTTGCCAACAGTTCCTGAAAAAGTTCATCCTTCATGATATTCCTCTCGGTGTTGATTTCGTTTTGGAGGCGAGACTTTAAGCGGCATGCAGCTTTTTTGTACGTCCGGTTGAGCGTGTTGTTTGACCATCTACTTTTCTGGATACCATTTCATTTACTAATCGCAATTCCAAGCGGCAGCCGAGAGCATGTGCGTATTTTTCCAGAGTAGCGATTGACGGAGAATGCTTTCCTTTACCAGATTCGAGGCGGGCTACAGCAGACTGAGTTGTGCCGATACGCTCTGCAACTTCAGCTTGTGTGACACCTGCGGCAGCACGAGCCTTGAGAAATTCGTCAAGAAATCTGAACTCTTCGTCCAGTCGATCATATTCAATTTTTACATCTGCCCTTTCAAGGGCGCGGGCTTTAAGTTCTTTGTGAGTGAGCATTTTTGAACTCCTTCATTCTTCGTTGTGCAGTTTCAAGTTCTCTTGGCGGGGTTTTATCTGACTTCTTGATAAATTGGTGCAGCATCACTATCTTTCGGCCAACCATTGTGCAGTAGAATACTCGTGCGATTCCCTCCGCAGCCTTCAGCCGCAATTCAAAAAGTCCCCCTCCCATTGCGCGAGTATGAGGCATACCGAGATCTGGACCATAAATCTCCATTCTGTCGGCATAGCGAAGATAGCGACCGAGAAACCCTGATGGCATTGCAAGGATTCCTTCTTGAACTGATTTGTCGTAATAGGTGATTGTCCAAGCCATGGTGTCAGTATAGCGTATTTGCTATATTAGGTCTATGGGTTTATTTGGTTCCATTGGTTCAAAGCCTTTATTATTAACCGCCGCCAGAAGTAGGCGCCTCTAGGCGATAAAGGCGGATACACGCCGAGTAAGGCAAAATCTGACTCTTTTGAATAAATTTGAAAGCTTTAGGTGGGGTTCCTTGGCGACTTGGCGTCTTGAGTGAGCAGAGCGAACGGGCGAGAGAAAAAAGCATCTATCACGCAAAGCCGCGAAGGCGCAAAGAAATATTAAGGCAGGTCATATGCCCCCAGGGTATTCGTGCAACGACCCGTTGCACAAATTGCCAGACTTAAATCAGGGCCTCAATTCCTTTGCGGTCAAGAATGTTCAAAAGCTTCAGAGATGGTCCACCTGGGTGCTTCTCGCCAATCTCCCATTTTTGGATAGTTGATAGACTGGTGTTCAGGACAGAGGCCAGAACCGCTTGGCTAATTCGGTAACGGTCCCGTAGAGTTCGAATCTGCTCTGGTGAATATTCCTGTACCGGCTCGATACACAAAACATCATAGCGATTCATAGCACGTTTATCGATAAACCCAAGCTCATGTAAATCCTGCGCAGTATCATGTACCGCCTCAAGAATACGACTTTTATGTTTCATGTATTACCTCCAGGAGAGAGCCTTTGGCGACCGCTTCTGAAATTCAGAATTATGAATTCTGCAGTTAAATCCATAGGCCAAACATTGGGGGTCCTTCCACTGCATCCCTGAAATGTTTGCCCTTTGACTTGGCGTCTTGAGTGAGCAGTGCGAACGGGCGAGAGACAAAAAGCATCTATCACGCAAAGCCGCGAAGGCGCTAAGAAAGCTTAAGGCAAGGCTTCTTGGGGAACCCCGAAATCTTTATTTGTCTGTTTCCGGTTTTCTCGGCGTGCATCGCTTAGAAGCGCCTACTTCTGGCTGCGTAACTCGGCGGTTATATGGTTAAAAGGCTTTTTTAACCGCCGCCAGAAGTAGGCGCTTTTAAGCGAGAAAGGCGGATGTACGCCGAGTAAGGCAAAACCTGATTCTTTGGGCAACCCCGAAATCATTATTTGTCTGTTTCCGGTTTTCTCTGCGTACATCTGCGTAACTCATCGGTTTCATTGATCACTTGAGTTTATCGTAACCGCCTCATTTGCCGGCGGTTGCGGGCCTTAATGGATAACCCATTCGCTTCTTGGCAGCAGGGCCGGTTCGGTGCCCGGTCCGAGCTGGATGATGTAGCAGCCCTTGGAAACATAACGCTGTCCGGGGCCGAAACTGAAGCGTTCATAATCACGAACGGTGACGTCCATCTGCATGCTCATGACGTCCAGCAGGTGATCGCGGTACAGGTTGTCGTAGATCAGGTTGAGCCCCTGCAGGGTGGCCTGCTGCAGCATGGTCGTGCTGCGCGACGAAATCCTGCGGTTGCCGAAATCCTTCGCGGTGGCCACTATCGGCACCCTGGCGTCATAGCCGCCGGCCTTCGGGCCGACATAGGGTGTCAGGCGGTAGGGGTGGGTAATGTAGACCCGGTCCCTGACCGACTCGGCGATGGTTGCCGTCTTTCTGCCCAGATAGGTGGAAGATACGAAGACCATCCCCGGTGCCGCCAGCTTTGCTGCCAGGCCCGGCAGTTCCGGCAGCAGGCCGGCGTCCGTCCAGAGCAGCAGTACTCCGGGCTTGTGCTGCGCCAGCAGCTTGGCCAGCGCACCCTGATCAAGAAGCTGGGCGGCCGTGAGCGTCAGGGTGGTTACGGCGGGGCGCTCGAGCCCGGCCCAGCTCTTTTGAAAGCCGGAAGCCAGCGTCCGCCCGGCCGGGGAATCCTGAACAATCTGGAGCATGACCGTTTCAGCGGGGAGGGACTCCAGGCGATTGAGATAGTGGGCGACCGCTTCGCCCTCCTGGGCGTAGCCTTTGTTGAAGTAATAGGTGTACCAGTCGTTTTCGGAGACGACCGGGAAATCGGTGACCGGAAAGAGGCAGGGGAGGCGCTGCGACTCACAGAATTCATGGACCGGCCGCCAGTCGTTGTTGGAGATGCCTCCCAGTACGGCAAATACCGGATTGGCGCTCTGGTAGGCCGCCAGCTGACTCTGCCAGGTTTCGGGCGCCCCTTTCAGCTCCCAGACATCCAGGGATGCCTTGCGGAAGGCGTATTTCATTTCGGGGGTGGGGGGGAAGCCGAACTTTATAAAATCCTTGTAGACCGCCATCTGCTGGTTCTTTTTGGCGATAAACATCTGCAGCGGTCCCATCAGGGCCTGACGGTCCTCCTGGCTGACGTCGTCGCTGATGATGGTCGCAAAACGGAATTCCGTGCTGCTGGCTCCCGGAGAAGGTTTTGCCGAGAGCTCTTCCAGGTAGCTGATCAGGATCGACATGTCGCGGTCCGAGAGCGGATAGCGCGGCATGACATCATTAAACTCCTGTCCGGCGGGATCGATGCCGAAGCGCAGGGATTTGGCCAGGCTTTCGCGGGTGTAGGCCGGCCGTTCCATGACGGTTTTGGCATAGATGAAGCGCCCGGCCTGGTCGGTGGTGTCGCCCAGGGAGGGTGGCCGCCGGTACGGTTTGTAGAGTTTGTTGCCGGTGGTGGGCGGAGTGACGACCCCGCCTTCATAGGAGCCGATCCCGGCACGGAGATGGCAGCTGGAGCAGGAAAAGGCGCTGCTGTCGACCTCGACGTCGCCGCGGATGAAAGCCTGCATGGGCTGGCCGGACGGGAGTATTCCGTTGCGGTACATGAGTTCGCCCAGGCGCATGATCTCTGATTTCGGAAGGTCGAGCGGCGGGGGAGGGGCGGCGGCCTGAACAGATACTGCACAGAAGAAGAACAGCAACAAGGCCAGAATCAGGGTTGTATCGGACTTCATGATAGTATTTCCTCTTCCGGTCGAACAAAGCGTCTCTCGCCCGTTCGCTTTGCTCTCTTAAGCCGCTAAGTCGCCAAGTAAACCTTAAAGCTTTTCAGGGTTAATCATACGTCTTGCCTTAATCTTTCTTTGTGCCTTCGCGGCTTTGCGTGATAAAAGTCTTGTCTCTCGCTCGTTCGCTCTGCTCTCTTAAGCCGCTAAGTCGCCAAGTAAACCTTAAAGCTTTTCAGGGTTAACCAGTAAGCCTTGCCTTAAGCTTTCTTAGCGTCTTTGCGGCTTTGCGTGATAAAAGTCTTGTCTCTCGCCTGTCCGCTTCTGATCTCTCAAGACTACAAGACGTAAAAAAGTCATAGACCATTAACTACCCTGGTAATGCCATCTTTTATGAGGTTTGAACCAAAATTAACCAAAAATCCAAGTCGTTTTCCCGAAAGACGTAAATAGGTCAATAGCTGTTTTTTGTGTACAGGTGATACTGCTTCTAATGATTTTAGTTCCAGAATTATTTTGTCCTCAACAATCAGATCGGTTCGAAATCCTTCATCCAACACTATTCCTTCATATACAACCGGAATCATTTGTTGACGCGACACCAAAAGCCCTCTTTGTTGAAGTTCGTAGGAAAGTGCCGTTTCGTATACTGATTCCAATAATCCTGGTCCCAATACAGTATGAACCTTGAAACAGGCGTCAACGACAATTGTGGCTATCTGATTTTCATCCATTACATAAACTTCTCAATAAGTATTTTGTTGAAGTACGACGTAGCTCTTTTAAGCCTCAAAGTAGCTGAGGTAACCGGCATGCACTTCTGGTTTACCCCATACCGTATTGCGTTTAATCTTTCTTAGCGTCTTTGCGGCTTTGCGTGATAAAAGTCTTGTCTCTCGCCCGTTCGCTCTGCTCTCTTAAGCCGCTAAGTCGCCAAGGAAAGCCGTGCAGACCTTTCCAATTTTACTCCTAAGCGATGGTTTTCAAGATTTCTTTGCGTCTTTGCGTGAGTAGGCTTTCTGAACAGTTACTTTCTGGGCACACCCTGGTATTCCTCCATCAACTCCCGGGAACTCATGATGCCGAAGAGCCTGATCCAGGTGCCGTCTTTGGGGGAACTGATGATATTCAGCGGGTAATGGGACATCTTGTCCGGTATATAGGCGTCGAACGCTCTCATGACAAGGTCGATGTCCGTGCGGCTGCCGGTCAGGAAATCCCAGCCCGGTTTGGCCCGGTAGCGTTTCAGATAATCCTTCATGACCTTGGGGGAATCGTTTTCCGGGTCGATGGTGATGGAGACGAGTTTCGGCATCTGCCCGGTGGCAGCCGATTTGTTCTGCAGGTTGACAAACCCGGCCGAGAGAACCGGACAGATGGTGGTGCAGGTGCCGTAGATGAAATTGACGACCACCGGCTGGTCGCTTTTCAGCAGCGCGGTCAGGCGAACCTTTTTGCCGTCCTGGTTGATCAGGACGACATCGGGCATGGTGTATCTTTCTACCGTACGTTTGTATTTTTTGTTGTCGGCCCGGGCCGTGCCGACCGGCAGGGCCCAGACCGTGAACAGGATCAGCAGAAAGAGTGCAGTTGCGGTGAGTGGACTTTTCATCTGGTACCTTTTGAGCCGTAACAAGTTGTGAGCCGCAGATTAACTGACCATGTTTTCCGGTTTAGCCCGAAGCAATTGTTTTCAAGCTTTCGCGGCCTTGCGTGATAGAGGCTTTTTGTCTCTCGCCCGTTCGCGTTGCTCACTCAAGCCGCCAAGTCGCATCTTGGGCTTTGCGTGATAAAGCCTTGTCTCCCGCCCGCCGGCGCTGGCCCCCGCCGCCAAGTCGCTAAGGAAACCCTTAAAGCTTTTCGGGGTTAACCAGTAAGTCTTGCCTTAATCTTTCTTTGCGGCTTTGCGTGATAAAAGTCTTGTCTCTCGCCCGTTCGCGTTGCTCACTCAAGCCGCCAAGACGCCAAGGAAACCCGCATACCTGTTCAGGTCTACCTCTAAGCTATGGTTTTAAGCTTTCTTAGCGCCTTTGCGGCTTTGCGAGAGCTGATTGTCGAGATTGCTTCTGCCTTACCCGGCGGTTGACGCATCGAATCAGTGTTTATTTCTTGACCGCGTCTGCCGGTTTGGCTGTCGCGGGAGTGCCCGTCTGAATGGCCGGTGTGGCCGCTGCGGGTGGTACTATCTCCAACAGCTCGACCTCAAACGACAGGGTGGCACCCGGCAGAATCATCTCGCCGGCTCCGCTGTCACCATAGGCCATGTTCGGAGGGCAGACGAGTTTGGACTTGCCGCCCGGCTTCATTTTCTGGACTCCTTCGACCCAGCAGCCGATGACATTGCTGAGCTTGAATTCGAGCGGTTTACCGCGTTTGTAGGAACTGTCAAATTCTTTGCCGTCGATCAGCGTTCCGCGATAATTGACTTTTACGATATCGGTCGCCTTGGGTGATTCTCCCTTGCCTTCGCTGACTGAAGTATACACCATACCGGAGGCGGTCTTGACCGCTCCCTTTTCTTTGGCGGCCTTGTCCAGGAACTCCTTGCCGGCCGCTGCCTGACTCTCACCCAGCGCCTTGCGGCGGGTCTTGGCCAGTTCCTGGATTTTAGCGGTGTACTGGGCGGGGTCGATGTCGGACTTTTTGCCGGACTGCGTGTCCGACAGGCCCTGCATGACAAATTCGAGTTCGGCCGGGGTGAAGTTGAAAACCGAGAGTGATTTCGAGATGGACATCCCTACGGCATAGAGGGTCTTCTGTTCTTCTGTCTTGGGCACCTCGGCAGCGAATGAAGGTGCGGCGATCAGGATCGTCAGGAGCATGGTCATGATTCTGGACATTGCGTGGTATTCCTTTCCGTTTATATGATGTGGTGTATCGGGGATATTTTATAGCGCATTCTGACGGGAGTTGCAAAAATTAATATATGAACGCCTTAACTTCTAATGAAAGTTCAGGCAGGTGAACTGGTTGCACTCAGCGTCCGGCTGGTGTAATGTGGTGCGGCATAACGGTCGCTTTGGGGTGTTGCCGGCTGTTCTGAATGCGCTTCCGTGCTGCTTCTGATCAGCTCACAACATGTGCTAGCCGTCACTACCCTGTAAAGCCCGCATACTATTGATTAAGGAGTTTTCGCTTATGTCCTCTGAAAGAATCGTTTCCGTTGTCGGACTCGGCTATGTCGGTCTGCCGGTGGCGGTGGCCTTCGGCAAAATCCGCCGGACCGTCGGTTTTGATATCAACTCCGCCCGTATCTCAGAATTGAAGCAGGGGCATGACCGCACCGGAGAGGTTTCGCCGGCGGATCTCCGGCAGGCGGACATCATTTTTACCGATTCCATCGAGGCGTTACGTCAGGCAGACTTCCATATCGTGGCCGTACCGACGCCGATCACCGATGCCAACCAGCCCGATCTTACGCCGATGCTGCGTGCTTCCGAGACCGTCGGGCAGGCACTCAAGAAGGGCGACATCGTCGTCTACGAATCCACCGTGTATCCCGGTGTGACGGAAGAGGAGTGTGTTCCGGTGCTGGAGCGCTGTTCGGGACTGTGCTGCGGCACTGATTTTACCGTGGGCTATTCACCGGAACGGATCAATCCCGGCGACAAGGAACACACCTTCACTAAAATCACCAAGGTCGTTTCCGGCCAGGATGCCGCCACGCTTGATATCGTGGCCGGTGTCTATGAATCGGTGGTGACGGCCGGTGTCCACCGCGCCGGCAGCATCCGGGTCGCCGAGGCTGCCAAGGTCATCGAGAACACCCAGCGCGATCTGAACATTGCCCTGATGAACGAGCTGTCCCTGATCTTTGACCGGATGGGGATCGATACCAGCGACGTACTGGCAGCAGCCGGCACCAAGTGGAACTTCCTCAGGTTCACTCCGGGACTGGTGGGTGGCCATTGCATCGGGGTTGACCCCTACTACCTGACCCACAAGGCGGAGAAAATAGGCTATATCCCCCAGGTGATCCTGGCCGGCCGGCGCATCAATGACGGCATGGCCGCCTTTATTGCCCAGCGCACGATCCGGGAAATGATTCATGCCGGCCATTGTGTGCTCGGCTCGACGGTGACCGTGCTGGGGCTGACCTTCAAGGAGGACTGCCCCGACCTGCGCAACTCCAAGGTGATCGACATCATCCGCGAACTGGAGGACTACGGTGTTACGGTGCAGGTCAGCGACCCGCTGGCGGACGTAACGGAGGCGGAGCATGAATACGGTGTCAAGCTGCTGCCGCTTACGGAGCTGCAGCCGGCCGCAGCCGTGGTGCTGGCTGTGGCGCACAAGGAATACCGGGAGCTGGAGATTGCCCGGTTGCAGAAGCTGATGGGATCAGATCCGGTGTTGATCGATGTGAAGTGCATTTACGACCGGGATAAGGTGCAGCAGGCGGGTATACGGCTGTGGAGGCTGTAGGTTCAAGGTTCGATGTTCAAGGTTCAAGGTTCAAGGTTCAAGGTTCGAGGTTCAAAACCTGGAACGTTGAGCTCGGAACATTGAACTGATTATGTTTAGGCGGGATTGTTGTGAAGATTGAGAGCTTTGAGGATATTGAGGCGTGGAAGGAAGCCAGAAACCTGGTCAGGGAAGTATATTGTCTTTTTTCTTCCAACAAAGACTTCGGTTTTCGTGACCAGATTCAACGTGCTTCAATTTCCGTAATGACGAATATCGCCGAGGGCTTTGACCGTGGCACCAACAAAGAGTTTTGCCAGTTTCTTGTTATTGCCCGCGGATCGGCTTCCGAAGTAAAAAGCCTCGCTTATGCAGCGATGGACCTCAAGTATGTTGATCAAATAGCCTTCGAAAGTATTAATGCTAAATGCCACAAATTATCAAACTTGATCAACGGATTTATCCGATATCTCAAAAACTCGGAAAGAACAAAATGAAAATAATAACTGCGGTTTAACGTTCAAAGTTCAAGGTTCAAGGTTCAGGTTCAAGGTTGTCAACATAGAACGTAGAACACAGAACATAGAACGCAGAACATTGAACAATTAATTATATCCACAGGATGCCACAATGCCGACAGCATATGAAATAACGAAGCAGACATTACTCTCCTCCCCCAAAACCTGGCTGGTTACCGGCTGTGCCGGGTTTATCGGTTCGAACATCCTTGAACAGCTTCTGAAGCTCGACCAGCATGTTGTCGGCCTGGATAACTTTTCCACCGGTAAACAGCGCAACCTGGACGAGGTCGAAACCCTTGTCACGAAGGAACAGTGGACTCGTTTCCGTTTTATAGAGGGCGACATCCGTGACCTTGCTGTCTGCCGCCAGGCCTGCGCCGGTGCTGAGTTTGTCCTCCACCAGGCGGCGCTCGGCTCGGTGCCGCGCTCCCTTGATGATCCGATCACCACAAATGCCACTAACGTCAGCGGATTCCTGAATATGCTGGTTGCCGCCCGGGATGCCTCTGTCAGGCGATTTGTCTATGCCGCCAGCAGTTCGACCTATGGCGATCATCCCGCTCTGCCCAAGGTCGAGGATACCATCGGCCGGCCGCTGTCACCCTATGCGGTTACCAAATACGTCAATGAACTGTATGCCGATGTGTTCGCCCGCAGTTATGGTCTGGAGTCGATCGGACTGCGCTACTTCAATGTCTTCGGTCCCCGGCAGGACCCGGATGGCGCCTATGCCGCGGTGATCCCCCGATGGATTGCCGCACTGCTGCGTCATGAGCCGGTTTATATCAATGGGACGGGCGAGACCAGCCGTGATTTCTGTTATGTGCAGAATGCCGTGCAGGCCAACCTGCTGGCTGCAAGCGTAGAGAACGCTGCGGCGGTCAACCAGGTCTATAATGTTGCGGTCAATGCGCGAACGGATCTGAATCAGCTCTTTGCTTTGCTTCGCGATGGACTCGCAGCCAATCATCCCGAACTGGCCGGCTTTCAGCCGGTCTACCGCGATTTTCGGGCCGGTGATGTGATGCATTCCCTGGCGGATATCAGCAAGGCCACGCGCTTGCTGGGATACCAGCCGACCCATACGATAGGGCAGGGATTGTCGGAAGCATTGGGGTGGTATACACGTAATTGTGATTTGACTACGCTGCGCTGAAGACCCCGGGTGCAGACTGACTCCGGTGAGGGTCGCCAGGTTCCGTTAGCGATCGACCGCCGGGAACCGACAGGCTGTTCATGGGGTGAAGGGGCTGCAAGGTAGGCGAGAGAACGTGGCCTTGGATCTTCTGTCGGTCAACAAGGAAACAGACTGTAACGGCTGGAATCATGTGCATCACGGGGTTGCTGAGAGCGGAGCGTTCAGCGGGCGAGGGCGGTTGGCTATGATGACACTGCGGCTGGCGGGAAGGTGCCGCCGACATGAAACTCCCTCAGGGCCATCAGTATGTCGGATGGTTTCACCGGTTTTTTGAAATAATACGAGACCCCGATGGCTCGTGCAGTTTTTTCTATATCACTGTCACCGAAGCCGGTTGCCAGGATGGTCTTTGTGCCGGGATACTCATTCCGGACGATCCGCAGGATCTCCAGGCCGTCACTGTTGTCCGTCCCGGCCAGCCGAAGATCTGCGATCACGGCCAGATAACGGTTATCCCGGATATTCCTGACGGCATCATCCATGTTCTCACTGATATCGACGGTCATACCGTCTTTCTCGATCAGCTTGCGATAGGCAAACAGGACGGCTGGTTCGTCATCGACGACAAGAACCCGTACGAGATTCGGGGAATTCACGGTTGGTTGCCGTGAATTTGATGGAGGTTGAAAAGAGGTCATGTCCTGTAACTAAATCAAGAATCATGCCGATGTTCAAAAATAAAAAACGTATATAAATCAACTGGTAGTAAAGCGAATGGCGCTACATTCGTCTCGTAATGAGACTGCTGTTGCGCCATTGTGAGACGGGAGAGATCTCCCGGATGGTTGTTGTGGAGTTAAGCATAACATTTCGCAAACGAAGAGTTATGCTTTAAAACGAGTAACGAAAATTATACTTACATTGAGTGCTAGACTCTTTCTTTCGCAAGCCGGTACACCAGGTCATTCTCACGCTTGCCTACGGCAATAACCACAACCACTACGCGGTCATCATAAACCTGATACACCAATCGATATCCTGCACTTCTCAATTTGATCTTATAGCAGTCTGGCATCCCTGAAAGTCGGGCCGATTCAACTCGTGGAATTTCAAGACGTTCAGCGAGGCGCTTTTTGAACTGCTCTCGTATGCTGCTGTCTAACTTATGCCATTCCTTGAGAGCTGACTCTTTAAATTCAAGCCTATAACTCATCAAGAGTTACTCCGATACTAGCTTCAGCATAGCGCTCACGTACCAGGCGGACGAGATCGAGGTCATCGAGTTGTTCCATGATGGCTTCAAATGTAGCTGCGGGAAGCAAATACGCCGTTGGTCGATTATGATTAAGTACGGCAACCGGTTCGCCATGCGCCTGATTGATAATTTCGGACGGATTTTTTTTCAAATCGCTAATACTTATTGACGAACGGGCAAGTATACGCTGCATATCAAACTCCTTACCTTAATATGATACTTAATATAGGTCATAATTAAGGTCATATCAATGCTTTTTTAAGGCCGCCAATCCACAAAATCGATCACTCCTGTATTCATTTTGGAATCACGAAGACGTGCGAAGGCATATGATATAATTTGTCGAATAATGAAATCATATGGTTTCAGTGAGTTACAAAGCTACGCGTAACTATTGGAGAAGTGCGAAGGGTTATGCTTGGTTTTATGAGGTTATTTGCGTAACTCCACACGGGTCATGTCTGGTTTTCATTAATCTGTTTGAGCCTGCGGTACAGGGTTGCCCGTGAGATGTTGAGGGTTCTGGCAGCCCGGTTGATATCTCCTCCCACCAGGTCAAGTACCGACTTGATGTGCGCCTCTTCCACCTCCTGAACGGTCCCCTGGCCGGCAGCCGCCGGTGTGGTGCGGATGTTGCCCAGACCGCTGAAGTGTGCCACCCGGAGCATTGCGCCGCGCGGGGTCAAAAGCAGTGCCCGTTCGAGGACGTTTTTCAGCTCGCGGATATTTCCGGGCCAGGGGTAGGATTTCAGTATGGCCATGACCTCTTCCGAAATCACGTTTTCCGGAGAACCCAGTTGTTGAAGCAGGTGGCCGACGATCTGCGGAATCTCGGTTTTCCTCTCGCGCAGCGGCGGGAGGTGAATGACCATCAGGTTGATGCGGTAGAGCAGGTCCTGCCGGAAGGTGCCGTCATTGACCATCTTTTCGATATCACGGTTTGTGGCACAGATCAGGCGGAAGTCGCTCTTGAAGAGCTTGACATCCCCGAGCCGGCGATAACTCTTATCCTCCAGAACCTTGAGGAACTGGGCCTGGACCTCCATGCCCATGTCACCGATCTCATCCAGGAAGAGGGTGCCATGGTCAGCGATATCCAGAAGCCCTTTGCGGTCCTGGTCGGCCGAGGTGAAGGCGCCACGGGAGTTGCCGAAGATCTCGCGGGAAAGCAGTTCGCCGCGCAGCCCGGAACAGTTGATTTCTACGAATTCATTTTTGGAGCGGGTGCATTGACGGTGGATCCAGCGGGAGATCATCCCTTTTCCGGTCCCGGTCTCACCGGTGAAGAGCACCGGATTGTTGCCTGATGCGGCGATGCTGGCGAGGTTGAGAACCTCCTGCATGATGTCCGAGCCACCGAAAAAGGTTTCGTCTTTCTTTTCGAGACGCTGCCGAGCCGAGGCCTGTCGTTTTAAGATCCCGACTTCCAGGGTCTTGCGCAGATATTCCGCCAGCGCGGAGTTGTCGACCGGTTTGGTGAGGAAGTTGTCGGCACCGCGCTGCATGGCATTCACCGCCAGCTGGATGTTGCCGGCACCGGTAATGACAATGATCGGTATGGTGGGGTCCGTGGCCCGGATCGTCTCAATGAAATCGATTCCGTTGCCGTCGGGCAGGTTGATGTCCATGATGATGGCGTCAAAGGGCTGAGCAGCAAGGGCCCGGGAGGCTTCGGCAAGGTCGGCGGCCTCCTTGATGACATAGCCGTCTTTTGAAAAATAACGGACAAACCCGAAGCGGCTTGCGTCATTATCCTCGATTATGAGAACGTTCGGTTTCATGTCTGCTCCTCAACGGCCAGCGGAATCCTGATCTCTGCCGTACAGCCGGGTGGCGGGTCATTGTTCCAGATCCGGACACTTCCGGCCATGTTTTCGATAAAGTGCTTGACGAGCGACAGGCCCAGGCCTGTCCCCCCTCTCCGTTCGCTGTAGAAGGGATCGAACACGCGCGATAGTTTCTCTTCAGGAATTCCGCGGCCTGAGTCGATGATATGGACGATCGCTTCAGCGGAAACGGTCAGGGGTTCTTTCAGCTGCAGGGTGATCGTGCTTCCTGCTGGGCTGTGGTTGCCGGCATTTTCCAGCAGGTTGAAGATGACCTGCTGCAGTCTGCCGGCGTCAGCCATCACCCGCACTGCTTCGGCTCCCGCTGCTGCTGATATGGCCACGTTCCTGTTCTCGGCCATTCCTGACACCTTCCAGAGCTCGACGGTCTGCCGGCACAGATCCAGAAGCGCGACGGCATGCAGGTTGTTGGTCGAAATCGTTTTGCCCAGGTCCAGCAGGTCGTTCATGAGGTTTGCCAGGCGGCTGACCTGCGTCCGGATGTGCTGGATATAGGGTGTGAACTCAGGGTTGTTGTCGAACTCCTCCTCCCTGAAGAGGGCCTCTGTTATGGAGAGGATCGCGTTGAGCGGATTTCTGACCTCATGGGCGACACCGCCTGCAATCTGGCCGATGGTCTCAAGTTTGCGGGCCTGGGACAGCTTCTCCTCCAGCTGCAGGTGTTTCGTGATATCTTCCTTGAACGCCATGAAATTGGTGACGGTCCCCTTCTGGTTCTTGATGGGCAGGATCTTGGCATGTTCCCAGAAGATCTCTCCGCTCTTTTTCCTGTTGCAGAAATCCCCTTCCCAGATCTGGCCTGCTGTAAGCGTTTCCCACAGCTGCCGGTATACCCCGGTTGGTGTCTGTTCCGATTTCAGGATGCGCGGGTTCTGGCCGATGGCCTCATCATAGTGGTAGCCGCTGTATTCGGTGAACTTGGGGTTGACGAACTCTATGGTCCCTTCAAGATCGGTGATCACAATGGCAACGGGGGACTGCTGTATGGCCTCAAAATGTTTGCGGAGCAGTTCTTCGACCTGTTTCCGTTCGGCGATTTCCTGTCTCAGCTGGGTGTTTGAGCTGGACAGTTCCGCCGTCCGGAGTGCGACCCGGTTTTCAAGGAGATTGTTGGCCTCCTGCAGTGACTGTTCTGCGAGCCTCAGTTCACGGTTGAACTTCAGTTCGGAATCATACTGCAGCAGGAGATAGGACTCCCTCTTGCGCCGCCACCAGAGGTAAAAGGCCATGCCGGCTGCCAGTGAGACGAGCACGCAGGTGCCCACAACGTAGCGGATACGGTTTGAAACCGGCTCAAGGACCTCCTGCCTGTCGATCTTGCAGACCATCGCCCAGGGGGATCCGGTTACGATTCGAACGGCGGCGATGACGTCCTCTCCCCGGTAGTCGTGACCTTCGAAGACCCCCTCCTGGCCAAGAGCCGCACGGACAGCCGGCATATTCTTCTCGGTGAGCGGCTGGCGCAGGGTGATGGC
Source organism: Geobacteraceae bacterium (assembly GCA_016720395.1). Classification (GTDB taxonomy): domain Bacteria; phylum Desulfobacterota; class Desulfuromonadia; order Geobacterales; family Pseudopelobacteraceae; genus CAIPTY01. The sequence goes on from JADKKR010000005.1 coordinate 138,367, forward strand.
GGAGTCACCACTGAAACGGAGCTCATTCAGGTAGAGTACTTCATCGCCGTCATGCCGGACAAGCAGGTTCTCTCCGGTCCTGCTTGGTGTCGGCCACTTTCGTAACAGCGGGTACAGATGGATCATCGGATTAATGTCGATGGCCATCACGGCGATACAGACCGGCTCTTCAGCATCCGGATCCAGAATCGGTATTATGAGGTTGATGTCGAATTCGCCGGCGTCTTTGTGAATATGAAGATCAGACAGGGAGACCTCTTTGTTCTGGACGGCGGCCTTGATGATGTCACGGTCTCCTGCCAGAGGCTTGGTGATCGGCGAAGCTGAGATCAGTACCTCTCCGTTCGGCCTGAAAAGGATCAGGTTGGTGTAATTGTTCGCATCCTTCAGGTTGGCCATCCAACTCTGAATCTCATTGAGAGCCGCACCCGCATCCCTGCCATTGAGGTAGCCTTTTATGCGGTTGGATACCATGGTGTTGGAATGTATCGCGTTCGCTTCGAGCAGGCGTTCTTTGCGCCATTCCACAATCTGGGTAACCTTGAGATCGGCAATGGTTGCAATGTCGAGCCGGGTTTCTGCGACAGCCAGATGAATCTGCTGCTGGACAAAACCGTAACCTGAGGCAGCAATGATTGCCACGGTTGTCAGCAGCATGAACAGGTAGCCGTATTTAGCCAGACGGTTGTGCATGGTCACCAGGATGAAGGCCGGACGTGCAGGGCTCAAATTCTTTAAAAATACCCTTTAAAATAATACAGCTTACTGCCGGTTGTCTATGTAAAAACTCTCAATCATGCCTGTCTGACGGGTTGAAGACAGGTACAGATGCACTGAGCCGGCTCCGTGGATTGTTAACTGTAAAGTCAGAGGTGGTTGACAATGCCAGGGGTCTTATGCTATCGAAAGGGCCGGAGGTGTGAGATGACTATGCGCAGCTATATTAACCATACAGCAGAAAGGGTACTGTCCGGGGAGATACTCTCCGCCGGGGATGCCCTCAGGCTGGCGGATGCCGATGGAACCGACCTGCATCTGTTGTTTGCCGAGGCGTCCCGCATACGGGAGCATTTCAAGGGGAGTTCGGCGTCGCTCTGCTCGATCATTAACGCAAAATCGGGCCGCTGCCCTGAAAACTGCGCCTTCTGCGCCCAGTCGTCGGCACATGCGACGAATGTCCCGGTCTACCCGCTGGTGGATGAGGACGAACTGGTCCGCTGCGCCCACAGCGCGGAACAGAACGGCGCCCGCTGCTACGGGATCATCACCAGCGGGACCGGCATCCGGCCGGGTGCCGAGCTGGAGAAGATCTGCCGCGCCGTGCGACGGATCAAGGCGGAGACCGGCATCGATCCCTCCTGCTCGCTGGGGATCCTGGATTATGCTACGGCGATGCAGCTCAAAGAGGCCGGCATGGTCACCTACCACCATAATCTGGAGACCTCGCGCAGTTTTTTCCCGAATATCTGCACGACCCACGATTATGAAGACGATCTGGAGACGATCAGGGCTGTCAAGCGGGCCGGACTCAAGGCCTGCTGCGGCGGGATCTTCGGCCTCGGCGAGACCTTCAGCCACCGTGTGGAGATGGCCGAAACACTGCGCGAGCTGGATGTGGACACGGTGCCGATAAATTTCCTTAACCCGGTCGAGGGCACACGTCTGGCTGATGCCGCGTTCCTGACCCCGATGGAGTGTCTTACGATCATAGCGCTCTACCGGTTTATGCTGCCAACCAGGGACCTGACCGTATGCGGCGGGCGCGAGAAGAATCTGCGGGAACTGCAGTCGTGGATTTTCCTGGCCGGTGCCAGCGGCATGATGACCGGCAACTACCTGACCACGCCGGGCAGGGACCCGCTCCAGGACCGCCAGATGCTGACCGATCTGGGCATGGCGATCGGGGTGTGCGGGTGAGCCGTGGAATCTTCATAACCGGTACCGATACCGGTGTCGGCAAGACCGTAGTTGCTGCCGTGCTGGCTCGCCTGCTGCGCATGCGCGGCCTTTCTGTCGGAGTGATGAAGCCGGTCACCAGCGGCTGCCGTGAAGAGGATGGCAGGCTGATTTCTGACGATGCCCTGCTGCTCTGCCAGGCCGCCGGAGTGGAATGCTCGGATGATGTGGCCCCCTACCTGCTGCGGGAGCCGGTCGCGCCGGCCGAGGCCGCCAAACATGACGGAGTCGTCATAGATTTCTCCCGGATCCGCGAATCGTTCGAGCGCCTGGCAGCCAGCCACGATTTTGTGATCGTCGAAGGTGCCGGGGGCCTGATGGTCCCGCTGGCCGGCGGCCTGCTGGTGGCCGACCTGGCCCGGCTGCTGGATCTGCCGCTCCTGGTGGTGGCCCGTCCCGGCCTGGGGACCATCAACCATACGGTCCTGACCTGTTTTGCAGCCGGGCAGATGGATCTGAAGGTCGCCGGTGTGATCATCAACAATTATCCCGATGATCCGGGGCTGGCTGAGCGGAGTGCGCCGCACCATATCGGATCGCTGTGCGGTGCCGCGGTGCTGGGAATCTGGCCGCACCGTGACGATATCGATGAGCTGGAGCTGGTCGAAGGTCTGGCGGACTGGCTGGACGGTCAGGCTGAAACTGACATCGTGCTGCGGGAACTGGGGCTGTGAGCGGATATACGACGAGCCAGCTGCGGGAGTGGGACAAGCAGCATGTCTGGCACCCCTTCACCCAGATGCAGGACTGGGAGCAGGAGGAGCCGATCGTCATCACCCGGGGCGAGGGGAGCTGGCTGATCGATTCTGAGGGCAAGCGCTACCTGGACGGGGTGGCCTCGATGTGGACCAATGTCCACGGCCACTGCCGCCGCGAACTGAACGAGGCGCTCAAGGCCCAGGTCGACCGGCTGGAACATTCCACCCTGCTGGGGCTGGCCGGCGAGCAGAGCATCATCCTGGCCCGCAGGCTGGCGGAGATCACCCCTGCCGGTCTTGACCGCTTCTTCTATTCCGACAACGGCTCCACCGCCATGGAAGTGGCGGTCAAGATGGCCTTTCAGTACCAGGTGCACCGGGGGAGGGCGGAACGTTCACGCTTCATAACCTTCCGTAACGCCTATCACGGTGACACACTGGGAGCGGTGAGTGTCGGCGGCATAGATATCTATCACAGCACCTTCCGGCCGCTGCTGTTCGAGACCATCCAGGCGCCGTCTCCCTACTGCTACCGCTGCGAGATGGGCTGCTCCGGACCCGAGTCCTGCGGCATGAAGTGCCTGGATGCCCTGGAGGCCTTGATGATCGAGCAGGGCGCCCGCTGTGCCGGCCTGGTGATCGAACCGCTCCTGCAGGGTGCCGGGGGAATGATCGTGCAGCCCCACGGCTTCCTGCGGCGGGTGCGGGATCTGTGCGACCGGTACGGCCTGCTGATGATCGCCGATGAGGTCGCCACCGGGTTCGGCCGGACCGGCCGCATGTTCGCCTGTGATCATGAAGGGGTGGTGCCTGACATCATGGCGCTCTCCAAGGGCATCGCGGCCGGGTACCTGCCGATCGCCGCCACCGTGACGACCGGGGAGGTCTACGAAGCCTTTCTCGGCCGGTATGCCGAACTCAAGACCTTCTTCCACGGCCACACCTTCACCGGCAACCCTCTGGCCTGCGCCGTTGCCCTGAAGAGCCTGGACCTGTTCGAGTCCGACCGCCTGCTGGACGCGTTGCAGCCCAAAATCCTGCGGCTGCAGGAACGGCTGGCAGAGATTGCCTGTCTGCCCCACGTGGGTGATGTCCGCCAGTGCGGTATGGCGGCGGGGATTGAACTGGTCGAAGACAAGGCCACCAAACGGGCCTATCCCTGGGAGCTGAAGACCGGGGTGCGTGTTTGCCTGGAGGCCCGCAAGCTGGGGATTTTCTCCCGGCCGCTGGGGAACACCGTGGTGGTCTTTCCCCCGCTGAGCATTACCCCTGACGAGCTGGAACTGCTGCTGGACGGACTGGAACAGGCGATAATTAATGTTGTCGAAGAATAAAGTCGCTTAAAAATCGCGCAGACTGCCGCAAAGGGGCTTTACCCACTGGACAATATTGTGGTATTGTTGTTTAAGAGGTGACACCATGCTAGTGCAAACCGACACAAGACGGAGAATTACCCTTCCCCCCAATTCCGGCATTAAACCTGGCGATGCAATCGACCTTGAAATCCTAGAGGACGGAAGGATCATGCTGATTCCGGTAGAGGCGATACCAAAGCATCAGCTCTGGGCCTGGACGGTCGAAAGTAAACATCTGATCGAAACATCGATGGCAGATCCGAGACAATCGATTGTGGTTGAAACCTCCGGCCAGGCAGGAGACGTTGCACAGAGGTGGCTGGATGAGGGTTGAGATTCGTCCCGCCTTCGACGAGGCCGTCATGCAGGCAGAACTGCCTGTGCGAAAAGCCGCGGCCAAAATGCTTCAGATGTTGCAATCATTGGATCTGGTCAAGCTCTGGAATCACCCCGGGATGAATTTTGAAAAATTACACGGAATGTTTGAACCGGTATCCGGGGAGCAATTGTATTCTCTCCGGGTGACTGGTAGTGCCCGGGCAGTGTCGTGCCTGTTGAAGGGTCCGACTATTGTGCTGGTCAGTCTTCACACACAGCACGATAATGCGTACAGGCGTTAAGAGTATTTGGCCCACCCACAAGGTGGGTTTCTTGTTTCTGCGTCAGCCGCCGAATCAATTTATGATTGCAATTAGGGCCAATTGCCGATTAAATGCTCCATGAAAATCCGGAATACAAGGTGAAGCCGACGATGGACCAAATTACCGACATCCATATCCTGCTGATCGATGACGATGATTCCGGTCGTGAGGCGCTGGAACTCCTGCTCAGCTCTTCCGGCTACGTCGTCGTTCCGGCGGCGACCGGCGAAGAGGCTTTGGCGATCATGGAGCGGGAACCGTTTCACCTGATCGTGTCGGATCTGTTTCTTCCCGACAGGAGCGGCATTGAGGTGCTGCAGCACTCCCGCCGGCTTTCTCCGACGACGGAGGTGATCGTCGTGACCGGCTACGCCTCGGCCGAGACGGCTGTCCGCGCCATGAAAGAGGGTGCCTTCGACTATATCACCAAGCCGGTCAATTTCGATGAACTCAAGATCGTGATCTCCAAGGCACTGGAAAAGCAGCAGCTGCTTTCCGAGAATGTCTATCTCCGCAAACAGCTTCAGGGCCGCTTCGAATTCAGCAATATTATCGGTACCTCGACTGGTTATGAAAGCGGTCTTCGAGCGGATGACCCGCATCGTCAAGACCGATTCCACGGTTCTGATCACCGGTGAATCGGGCACCGGCAAGGAGCTGGTCGCCCGGGCGCTTCATTATAACGGGTCGCGCAGGCACAAGCCTTTTGTGGCGGTCAACTGCGGGGCGATTCCGGAGTCGCTGCTGGAGAGCGAGCTGTTCGGCCATGTGCGCGGGGCCTTTACCGGTGCCATCAGGGATAAGGCCGGCAAATTCGAGGCCGCCAACCACGGGACCATCTTCCTGGACGAGATCGGCACCATGCCTCAGCACCTTCAGACCAAGCTCCTGAGGGTCATCCAGGAGCAGGAAGTGGAACGGGTGGGTTCGAACAAGCCGATCAAGCTGGATGTCCGGGTGCTTTCCGCCACGCACTGCGACCTGGAACAGCAGGTTCGCCAGGGCCAGTTCCGCGAGGACCTCTACTACCGCCTGAATGTGATTCCTCTGCAGCTGCCTGCCTTGCGGGAACGGCGCCAGGATATCATGGCGCTGGTGGGGGTTTTTCTGGAGAAATTCTGCCGCCTGATGGGGCATTCGCCGATGACCATCAGCAAACGGGCGCTGGAAGCCCTCGAGGGGCATGCCTGGCCCGGCAATGTGCGCGAACTGGAGAACCTCGTTGAACGCCTGGTGGCCCTGACGGAGGGGGATGTCATTCACCTCGAGGACCTGCCTGCAGAGATGAGCGGCCAGGGGAGCTTAAAGGGTGATATCAACCTGGAGCTTACCGAGAGCGGTCTGGACATGGCGGTGACCGTTGCCGGGATCGAGCGGGGCCTGATCACCCGGGCCCTTGAACTGTCGGGAGGGGTCAAGGCGCGTGCCGCTTCGCTGCTGAGAATCAACAGGACAACCCTGGTGGAGAAGATGCGGCGCATGGGGATGGACAGCTGAAGATAAAAGCCGAACCGGAGCGGTTGATACAACAAAGGGCATCTGCTGATTCAGCAGATGCCCTTTGTTGTGTATGGCGGGGTTGACGGGGCTCGAACCCGCGACTTCCAGCGTGACAGGCTGGCACTCTAACCGACTGAGCTACAACCCCAATCTCGTGATACGGTGAAAAAAACAGGGAAAAGGATTCTTTTCCCTGTCTGGATGGTGGGCGAAACAGGGATCGAACCTGTGACATCCAGCTTGTAAGGCTGGCGCTCTCCCAGCTGAGCTATTCGCCCTGATTGTATGGCGGGGTTGACGGGGCTCGAACCCGCGACTTCCAGCGTGACAGGCTGGCACTCTAACCGACTGAGCTACAACCCCGCAAACACAGACGGATCTGTGTAATTACTTTTTGCTGTTTACGGCCTCTTTGAGGGTTTTGCCGGCCTTGAACTTGGGTACGGTTGCAGCAGGGATGTTGATCTTCTTGCCGGTCTGCGGGTTCTGGCCTTTACGGGCAGCCCTTTTGGCGGTCGAGAAGGTCCCGAAGCCGACCAGGCTCAGCTTGTCACCCTTTTTGAGGGCTGCAGTCACGGTGGCGATGAAAGCGCCGACCGCCTTCTCTGCTTCTACCTTCTTCAGCCCGGCTCCTGCGGCTACAGCGCTAATCAGTTCAGCTTTTGTCATGATACACCTCCTGAATTTGTATGTGAATCCAAAGCGAGTCAGTGTTTATCAGATTCTATCGGGAACTGTCAAGAAAAAAATACTCGCAAACGCACAGTTTACGGGGTGTGAGAGCCTTTTGCCGGCAATTTTCCCGGTTCAGTCTGTCTGCCCTGGTGCAAAACGTTACCGGTAACCTGCCTGTTTCACAGGCATTATCTCATTTCTCCCGGTCAGGCAGCGTCATTGACCTGCTGCTCATAGACCACGATCGGCTTTTCCTTGTGGTAGATGACGTCTTCGCTGATGACGACCTCGCGGACGTTGGGCTGCGAGGGTACGTCATACATGATGTCCAGCATGGAGTTCTCCAGGATGGAGCGCAGGCCGCGAGCGCCGGTATTGCGCTTGAGCGCCTCCTTGGCGATGGCCACCAGCGAACCGTCGGTAAAACGCAGCCGGACGCCTTCCAGGTCGAACAGCTTCTGGTACTGTTTGACCAGCGCGTTCTTGGGCTCCTTGAGGATCTGCACCATGGCGTCCTCGTCCAGTTCGGTCAGGGTCGCCAGCATGGGCAGGCGTCCGATGAACTCCGGAATGTAGCCGTATTTGAGCAGGTCATCGGGCGTGACGTTGAGGAGCAGTTCGCCCAGTTTCTTCTCGGCGCGTTTCTTGACATCGGCGCCGAACCCCAGGCTCTTCATGCCGATACGCTGCTGGATGACACCCTCCAGACCGGCAAAGGCTCCGCCGCAGATGAAGAGGATGTTGGTGGTGTCGACCTTCATGAACTCCTGCTGGGGATGCTTGCGCCCCCCTTTGGGCGGGATGCTGGCCACCGTGCCTTCGATGATCTTGAGCAGGGCCTGCTGAACGCCTTCACCGGAGACATCGCGGGTCAGGGAGGGTGATTCGCTCTTGCGGGCGATCTTGTCGATCTCGTCGATGTAGACGATGCCTTTCTGGGCACGTTCCACGTCGTAATCGGCGGCCTGCAGCAGGCTCAGGATGATGTTCTCCACATCCTCGCCCACGTAGCCGGCCTCGGTCAGGTTGGTGGCATCTGCCATGGCAAAGGGGACCTTGAGGATGCGCGCCAGAGTCTGGGCCAGAAGGGTCTTACCCGAGCCGGTCGGACCGAGCAGGAGGATGTTGCTTTTCTGCATTTCCACTTCACCCGGCTTCTGGCCGGATTCGATGCGTTTGTAATGGTTGTAGACCGCTACCGAGAGTACCTTCTTGGCCTTGTCCTGGCCGATGACGTATTCATCGAGGATGTCCTTGATCTCCCGGGGCTTGGGCAGCTTCTTCATGTCCGGCCCCAGGGTCTCCTCCATCTTCATCTCTTCAGCGATGATGTCGTTGCAGAGTTCGATGCATTCGTCACAGATGTAGACCGCCGGTCCGGCGATGAGTTTCTTGACCTCTTCCTGGCTTTTGCCGCAGAAGGAACAGGTCAGGTTTTCCTGTTTCGTATCCCGGCGGGTCATGCTGCACCTCCGCCGGCCGTATGCCTGGTCACGATGGCGTCGATCAGTCCGTATTCTTTCGCATCGGCTGCGGACATGAAGTAGTCGCGCTCGGTGTCATTCTCGACTTTTTCGACCTTCTGCCCGGTCATTTCGGCCAGCAGGGCATTCAGCTCATCCTTCATGCGCAGGATTTCCCTGGCGTGGATGTTGATGTCGGTAGCCTGTCCCTGAAAACCGCCCAGAGGCTGGTGGATCATGATCCGTGAATGGTTGAGGCTGAAGCGCTTGCCCTTTTCGCCTGCGGCCAGGAGGAATGCGCCCATGGAGGCGGCCTGACCTACGCAGATTGTTGAAACCGGGGCCTTGATGTAGCGCATGGTGTCAAAGATCGCCATGCCGGCTGTCACAACGCCGCCGGGTGAGTTGATGTAGAGGTGGATGTCTTTGTCGGCATCTTCGGCTTCCAGGAAAAGAAGCTGGGCGATGATCAGGTTGGCGACATGGTCGTCTACGCCGCCCCCCAGAAAGATGATGCGCTCTTTGAGCAGGCGCGAGTAGATATCATAGGATCGTTCGCCTCGTCCGGTCTGCTCGACTACTATCGGGATATACATGATGACCTTTCTTGGATGCTGCGTTACGGGAACTGCGTCAGCCTATTGAGCCTTGATTGCGGCGGCATCGACTTCGGTTACCACGGCATTGTCCAGCAGGAAGCGGATGGCCTTGTCCTCTTTGATCTCCGAGATCAGGGCATTCCGGGCGCTCTTGTTGGAGGAGTAGTACTCCTTGATGCGGCCCAGCATGTCAGGGTTGCCGGCGGCGATCTGCTCGAAGCGCTCGGCAAGGTCGTCGTCACCGGCTGTGATGTTTTCCTTCTCCACAAGCGCCATCAGCAGCAGGCCACCCTTGACCTTGTCTTCGGCCGAATCACGGAAACGGAGGCGGAAGCCTTCATCGTCGAGTCCCATCATCTCGATGGACATGCGCTGGCCTTTCAGGCGGTTCTTGAGGTTCTCCAGCATATGGTCCAGCTGGCGCTTAACCATGGACTGGGGAACATCCAGAGGGTTCTTCTGGATCAAGGCCTGGATGACCCGCTCCTTCAACTCATTCTCGATGCGCTCGGTTTCCTGCTTTTCCAGATACTCGGCCATCTTGGCGCGCAGCTGGTCCATGGTGTCATACTCACCGAATTGCCGGGCAAAGTCGTCGTCGAGTTCGGGAAGATCCTTGTGTTTGATTTCTTTGAGGGTTACCTGGAAGACGCCCTCCTTGCCGGCGGCCTCCGCGGTGCGGTAACCTTCCGGCAGTGTGATGCGGATCTCTTTCTGCTCACCGCACGTCATGCCGACCAGCTGCTCTTCGAAGCCCGGAACCATCCGGTTCGATCCCACTTCGAGTTCGGCGTCTTCGGCGGCAGTGCTCTCCTCCGGAAAGCCTTCTACGGAAAACGTATAGTCGAGGGTGACGGTATGGCCGTTTTCGACCGCAGCGCCTTCATCCAGCGGGGTAAGCTGGGCCATGTTCTCCTGCATGCGCTTGATCTCGCCCTCGATGTTCTCGGGGTTGAGGACAAACTTCTCTTTGCTGATCTCAAAACCGGTGTACTCGTTCAGCAGGATCTCCGGCATGATTTCCACGAGTGCGCTGTATTTGAACGGAGTACCCTGTGCAAGGATCTCGCTTTCGATGGTTGGTGAGTCGATCGGCTCGATCTTGTGCTCGTCCAGGGCCTTGAACAGTGTCTGCTCATAAAAGCGTCGCATGACCTCGTCCCGCATGGCGTCGCTGTAGGTCCGCCTGATCAGCTGAATCGGCGCCTTGCCCGGGCGGAAACCCTGCAGTTTTGCCCGTTTCTGGATGCCGGCATAGGAGTTTTCAATCTCGGCGTCGACACGCTCGGCCGGGATTTCAATAGAGACTTTCTTGGTAACGGGGCTGATGGTTTCGACGGTAACCTGCATTGGTGTGACCTTTCCTGGTGATATAGTTTCAAACGGTTGTTGTTGAGGGGTGTTTACATGGTGCGAGAGAGGAGACTTGAACTCCTATACCCTGAGGTGCCAGATCCTAAGTCTGGTGCGTCTGCCAATTCCGCCATTCTCGCACAAAAAAATACTGTCTTCATTTCCGGTACTGCAAAGAAATAAATTGAATAACCAAAAATATGGGAAAATGAGCATCGGGTCAAGCAATTAATTAACTGTAACCGTATACTACCCTCCGGCCAGTTTTACGCGAAAGCCGCGGTTCTGCAACTCCAGGAGCAGTTTGTCACGATGGTCCCCCTGAATCTCGATGATGCCGTCCTTGATGGTCCCGCCGCAGCCGCAGCGTTTTTTCAGCGCCCCGGCCAGTTCTTTCAAGGCTGCCTCTGCAAGCGGGACGCCGCTGATGACGATCACCGTCCCGCCGCCGCGCCCCTTGGTCTCGCGCCGCAGGCGGACGGTCCCGTCGGCTGGATCCGGCTTTACAGGGCTCTGTCGGGGCTTGCCTTTGGCCGGGGTCGCAGGCTGCTTGACCAGGCCGCTTTCCGAGGAATAGACCAGGGTGGATGTATCAGAAGGTTTCATGATTGCCTCATGTGAAATGTGGATTTTTTCGCAAGGTCAAGGCGGACGAGGACGGACGCGTACATTCAAAGTACGCTGCACAAGTCCGACAGATGTCCAACGCAGAGATTGCGGAAAAAGACCATTTCACTTACCCCAGTCGCGGGAGTAGCGGAAATCCCGGTCTATGGTCCGGTTGGACACCTTGGCAATCACCGGCAGACGGCGTTTGAAATGCGAGTTCTGGATCTTGCGGTAGATCGTGTCGATGAACTCTGTCTCGAAGCCGGCCACGACCAGCTCCTCCCGGGTCATGCGCTGATCCACCATGCGGTAGAGCAGCTCATCAACCTGACGGTAGGAAAAGCCCAGCTCCTCTTCGTCGGTCTGACCGGCCCACAGGTCGGCGGAGGGTTTCTTTTCGATGACCTCCCTGGGCACACCCATGGCCTCGGAAAGCTGCCAGACATGGCTTTTGTAAAGGTCGCCGATCGGATTCAGCGCCGAGGCCATGTCGCCGTAGAGCGTACCGTAGCCCAGCAGAAGTTCGGTCTTGTTGCTGGTGCCCAGCACCAGGGCCGCCAGCAGCGCGGAGTGGTCGAAGAGGATCGTCATCCGCTCGCGGGCCATCTTGTTGCCGCGCCGCATGTTGTCGGCATCGGGGAACTGTTCGAAATAGGCGTCCACCATCGGCGTAATCGGCACCACCGAAAAGTTCACCCCGCAGGAGTCTGCCACCAGCCGGGCGTGGGCCTCGCTCTCCGGATTGCTGGACCTGTAGGGCATGCAGATGGCATGGACGTTCTCGGGGCCGAGCGCTTCGGCGGCGATAAAAACGACCAGCGCCGAGTCGATGCCTCCCGACAGCCCCAGCACCACCCTGCTGATACCGACCTTGCGCACTTCGTCCCGGACAAAACCGACCAGTATCTGCCGCAGCAGTCCGGTATTTACCTGTAAACCCGACATCAGAGGCCCCTTTCCCGCTCGATGCGCCGCAATTCCTGCATGGTGACGAACAGGTTTTCATCCCGCAGCATGGGAGAGAAGATCCGTTCCCGCCGCAGGACTCCTTCATCAACCGTTGCCGTTACGCTGTCTTCCTCCAGCAGCTTCCCTCGAGACAGCGACGCTCCCGACGGGGCAACATATTCCGAGCCGCCCCAGAAGTTGATGCCGTCCTCATAGCCGACCCGGTTGCAGTAGAGCACCCGGCAGTTGAGGAACAGGGCGGTGGTGGAGGTCAGCTGCTGCCAGGCGTCGGCCGAGCCAAGCGAATCACCTTCGGTCCCGCGGCCCGGGCTGCTCGAGAGGCAGATCAGGGTGGTCGCTCCGTCCAGGGCCAGTATGTAGGATGCGGACAGGTGCCACATGTCCTCGCAGACCAGCAGGCCCATGCGTCCGAGTTTCGTGTCAAAGGCGCGGAAACGCTCCCCGCGTGCCAGGTAGCGCTGTTCGTCGAACAGGCCGTAGGTGGGCAGGTAGACCTTGCGGTGCAGATGGCGGATTGCGCCGTCCTCCAGGTAGAGCGCCGAGTTGAAAAAGCGGTAGTCGTCGGTGACTTCCACGAAACCGACGGCGATCGAGATCTGCCGCGAAAGCTCAACCAGTCTGAGAATCTCGGGCGAATCAAGCCGCCGCGCCACCTCCGGCACCAGGTCCTTGAGAAAATAGCCGGTCAGGGCCAGTTCGGGGAAAACGACCAGATCGGCCTTGCCGGCGACCGCCAGCCGGATGCGCTCCTCGATCAGTGCCAGGTTGTCGGAAACACAGCCGAGTTTGGGTTTAATCTGGGCCAGTACGACCGTGAAATCACTCATGGGAGATTCCTTTGGATGTGAAATAGTAGACCGGGTCCGAAACTCAATACGCCAGTTCAAAGGCATTTTTTATATGTTCGATGCTGGGCTCCCTATCAGTATGCAACAGAATTGCGATCACGTCAAAGCGTGCGTTGCTGTCATGCAGATGGTTTTTCGACAGCCAGGTCAGGGCTGCCTTGGATATCTGGCGCTGCTTGAAGGGGGTCACCGCCAGCTGCGGCACGCCGTAGGAGAGGCCGCGACGGGTCTTGACCTCGATAAAGACGATGCTCTTGTCGTCCGGGTCCCGGGCAATGACGTCAACCTCGCCCCCCCTGCAGCGGAAGTTGCGCTCCAGGATGCGGTAGCCACGGACGGTGAGGAAGCCTGTGGCGATTTCCTCTCCCCGGTCGCCGGTGCCCCTGTTGCCGGGTGCCTGGGTGTCGGGTGCCGTTTTTCCGGCATTCCCGCCGAACCATTTCACGGCTGTTTTTCCAGAAAGGCGGAGTCCTCAAAGCAGCCATCCGCATTCAGTCCGCGGATGCGGTAGTATTTATCCAGCTCTTCCTCGAAGCGCCGACGGTCGATAGGGTGGATATCGATGCCGTCACCGCTCGAACCTGCCTCACAGAAGAAGCGTTCCGGCAGTATATCCTCCGGGCGGGAGAATCCGTTGGCGCAGTTGTAGAATCGCTCGGTCAGCAGGATGCGCCGGCCGATCTCTTTCAGGCGCTGGGGGGAATAGCCGATACCGGTGGCGGCCGTAAGGAGTTCGGCGTATTCCTCCAGGCTGGCCCCGAAGAACGAGAACTTGCAGGCCACAAGAGAATCGATGGCGGCATTGCTGTCTTCGGCGATGGAGATGATTCGGGCTTTGCCCGAGAAGGAAAAACGGTCGGTTGGTACCGGTTTGCGCAGGATCTCGTGGGAGATGGGATAGGCCCGCAGATGGCAGCCGCCCCGGGGGCTGGTGCAGTAGGCCAGAGCCATGCCGTAAGCTCCGCGCGGGTCGTAGGCCGGCAGCTCCAGGGATTTGACGCTCATGGACAGCTCCGGCCGCCCCATCTGCTCCGCCAGTCGACGTGAACCGAGGGCCAGCAGCTGCCCGTCGCCCCGGCGCAGGGCCGTATCCTCCAGCAGACCGGGGATCTCTGAGGCAGTCGGGAACCGGCCCTGTATCTCTCCCCGGGCCGAGAGGGTGGCTGCCGCGGTGATGGTGTCCATACCCAGTTCGTTGCAGCGGTTGTTGGCCGTGACGATGGCCCGCAGGTCGTCCACGTTGTTGAGTGCGCCGAAATGGGAAGCGGTCTCGTACTCCGGCAGGTGCCTGTTATCGCGGTCTGATTTCTTGCACTGGATCGGGCAGCCGTAGCAGCCGTCCTTCTTTGCCCCGCAGGCCTCGCGAATGGCAGGTCCGGAATAGTTGCCGGACTGTGCGAAGTAGGTTTTGCTGAAGTTTGCGGTGGGGGCCATGCGGCGCTGGGCCATCAGGTCGACCAGTACGGGTGTGCCGAACTCGGCGATCCCCAGGGGGCCGAAGACCACCGGCGAGGCCCTGAAGAGCCGCATCACGTCCTGGCGGGCCTTGTCGAACAGGACAGGATCGGCAATCTCCGTCGTGCGATCGCCGTTTACCGCAACGGCCTTGAGGCCCTTGGCACCCATGACGGCACCCAGTCCGCCGCGGCCGACGGAGTTGCCTTCACCCATCATGATGTTTGCGAAGAGGACGCCGTTTTCACCGGCCGGCCCGATTGCGGCAACACTGCCGTGTTCCTGCAGTGCCGAGACGGTGGCGGGGATCTCGCTGCCCCAGAGATGCCCGGCCGGGATGATGTCAGCCCGGTCGGGTCCGATCACCAGGGCCACGGGGGTTGCACTTCTGCCGGTGATGAAGAGGGCGTCCAGGCCGGCTGCCTTGAGTCGCCAGGCAAAGCGGCCGCCGGCCGAGCAGTCGTAGATCGTTCCGGTCAGTGGGGAGCGCGAGACCACTGACAGGCGGGCGGCGGTGGGCGCCGATGTGCCGCAGAGCGGACCGACTGCGAAGATCAGCGGCATGGCCGGATCGAAGGGGTCCAGGTGGAAACAGTCGCGCATCAGACGCACACCCAGGCCACGGCCGCCCAGATACTCCTCCAGCAGTTGCCGGGGAATGTCTTCACACTGTGAGACGCCGTCTGTCAGGTCAACCCTGAGTATCCTGCCGGTCCAGCCGAGAGACATCTAGGCGCTTTTCCCGACAGTTTCGTCTATCCAGGAGAGGGCGGCAGCCACGGTGGGAAAACCGATGGTGCTGGTGAGGATGATGATGGCGTGGTGGATCTCCTCACGTGTCGCGCCTGCAGCCAGGGCCCGCGCGGCATGGCTGCGCACCGAACCGATGGAATGGATGGCTGCCGCTGCCCCCAGCTGGATCAGGTGTCCGGTTTTCTCGTCCAGCGGGCCGGACATGCGTGCGGTCTTGCTGAGTGCCTCGACGGCCTCGATCAGGTCGCTATGGCGCTCCTTGATCTTGAGATAGAGATCCGATGGCTGCTGTGTCATGACGTGTCTCCTTTCCTGGTTGGGTTGTGCTGCTCTGGTGATAATGCCGAATACATCCCCCGGTGTTGCCGCCTGGAAATCTGCCGAGCACAATTCCTCGCTCCTGCCGTATCCCCATCTGCAGCCGATGGTGGCGATTCCGGCCCGGTTGCCGGCCTGGATGTCGTTGATGCTGTCACCGACCATAACCGCCTCAGCGGGGCTGCAGGCAAATTCTTCGATGACCCTGAGCAGAGGCAGGGGGGACGGCTTCATTTCGGTAAACGTATCGCCGCCGGCGATGATCCCGAAAAAACCGGCTACACCCAGCGTCTCCAGGATCAGGCGGCTCAGGGTTTCCTCTTTGTTCGATATGACCGCCATGCGGATACCGTTGTCCGTCATCTGCTGCAGCAGCTCCCGGGCGCCGGGATACAGCCTGCTCTTGTCGGCGATATGCTGCGCATTGAATTCCGAGAACAGCGCCAGTCCCCGGTCGATCTCCCCGGGGAGGGTCGTGTCGAGTGCCCGCTGGACAAGATTGCGGGCCCCTTTGCCCACCAGCTGCCGCACCCGGGCAGGTTCGAGCCGCTGTCGCCCGAAGTGTTCCAGCATATGGTTGACGGCATCGGTCAGGTCATCGAGGGAATCCACCAGTGTTCCGTCCAGATCGAACAGGAGAACGGAGACCGTCATGACGGCGATTTTTTAACCGGTTTATCGGCTGATGGCAGGACAATGACCGGCGGGTCGGCCGGACGATACAGCAGAAAGGTCCTGCCGAGGATCTGGGCCACTTCGGCTCCGCAGGCGTCTGCCAGCGTTCCGGATGCCTGCTGTTTGTCGAGCATGCAGCTCTCCAGCAGCTTGACCTTGATGAGTTCATGATGGTCGAGGGCGGCATTGGTCTCGTTGACCAGGGCCTCCTCGATCTCCTTCTTGCCGATCTGGATCACCGCTTTGAGCTTATGTCCAAGGGCCCGCAGGTGGCGTTTCTGTTTTCCGGTAAGCATGACGTAGGGTAACTCCTTGCATTCAATCAGGGTATGAGGCCAATTCCAAATCAAGGCGCTCTCTTCGTTAGCTCGTATTCGGCTCCTCAACGTACGTGGCTGTACGCCTTCGTCTCCTCAATCCTCGCCGCCTTGATTTCATCCTTGATTTGAAATTGGAATAATCAGCCTCTTGCAGTGTTGTTTGTATACCACAGCGGGGACGTGGCGGTAAACCACAATTGCTGGCTGCGGCTGTCGGATTTCCAATCCCGGGCTGCTGATTTCAGGTCTCTGTTGATAGTAAAAATGGATATACAATTTTTGATTTCCGTGGTATTTAAGATCAATTTAGCAGTCGTGCAGCCAAGGCACTGCCGTTTTGCGGCCATCAGGAGCTTTGTGAATGAACCCGAGTAAATACCAGATTTCCCCGGCATTGACGTCGTTCAATACCGAAACCGCTGAGCCGGTTATAGATCCCGCTAAAAAATCCGCCGCCAAGGTCCATCACCTGCCGCCCTCCATCTGGAAAAAGATGGTCGGAGAGGCCAAGAGTCCGCTCGAAAAGTCCATAGAGCGGACACGGGATTTCTTCTTCCGGGAGCAGCTGCCCGACGGGTACTGGTGGGCCGAGCTGGAGTCGAACGTAACGATCACCTCCGAGTACATCATGCTCTTCCATTTTCTGGGCATGGTCGACAAGGTCCGTGAGCGCAAGATGGCCGGCTATATCCTCAGCAAGCAGACCTCTGAGGGCTACTGGACGATCTGGCACGGCGGGCCGGGTGACCTCTCGACAACCATAGAGGCCTACTTTGCCCTCAAGCTGGCCGGGCATTCTGCCGAAAACCCGTCCATGCTCAAGGCCAGGGATTTTATCCTGGCAAACGGCGGCATCCTCAAGAGCCGGGTCTTCACCAAGACCTTTCTGGCACTGTTCGGAGAATTCTCCTGGCTGGGCGTGCCGTCCATGCCGATCGAGCTGACACTGCTTCCCAACTGGGCATATTTCAACATGTATGAATTCTCCAGCTGGGCACGGGCGACGATCATCCCGCTGTCGGTGGTCATGTCCGAGCGGCCGGTGCGCAAGCTGCCGCCATGGGCCCGCGTGCAGGAGCTGTATGTCCGTCCGCCGCGTCCAACCGATTATACGTTCACCAAGGAAGACGGCATCCTGACCTGGAAGAACTTCTTTATCGGTGTCGACCATCTGCTCAAGGTCTATGAATCAAGCCCGATCCGCCCCTTTATGAAGCGGGCCACCGCCACGGCAGAACAATGGATTCTTGAACACCAGGAGCCTACCGGTGACTGGGGCGGCATTCAGCCGGCCATGCTCAACGCGATCCTGGCCCTGCACTGCCTGGGGTACGCCAACGACCATCCGGCCGTGATCAAGGGGCTGGAGGCTCTGGCCAACTTCTGTATCGAAGATGACGAGTGCCTCGTGCTGCAGTCCTGTGTCTCTCCTGTCTGGGACACGGCGCTGGCCCTGGTTGCCATGAAGGAGGCCGGAGTACCTACGGACCACCCCGCTCTGGTGAAAGCGGCCCAGTGGCTGCTGGATCTGGAGGTGCGTCGTAAAGGGGACTGGGCGATCAAATCCCCTGATCTGGAACCGGGGGGCTGGGCGTTCGAGTTCCTCAATGACTGGTATCCGGATGTGGATGACTCCGGATTCGTCATCATGGCCATCAAGGACATCAAGGCCCCTGACAAAAAGCACAAGGAGCAGGCCATCAAGCGCGGCATCGCCTGGTGTCTGGGGATGCAAAGCGAGAACGGCGGCTGGGGTGCTTTTGACAAGGATAACACCAAGCACCTGCTCAACAAGATCCCCTTTGCCGACCTGGAGGCGCTGATCGATCCCCCCACGGCGGACCTGACCGGCCGCATGCTGGAGCTGATGGGCAGTTTCGGGTATCCCCCGACGCATCCCGCAGCTGCCCGTGCCCTGGAATTCATCAAGAGTGAACAGGAGCCTGAGGGCCCCTGGTGGGGGCGCTGGGGGGTCAATTACATCTACGGCACCTGGTCGGTATTGTGCGGCCTGGAGTCCATCGGTGAGGACATGTCCCAGCCCTATATCAAGAAGGCCGTCAACTGGCTCAAGTCCAAACAGAACATGGACGGCGGCTGGGGTGAGGTGTGCGAGTCCTACTGTGACCGTTCCCTGATGGGAAGCGGATCCAGTACCGCCTCCCAGACCAGTTGGGCGCTGCTGTCGCTCTTTGCGGCCGGTGAGGTTGGTTCCAATGCTGCCGCACGCGGGATCGAGTACCTGCTGGCGACCCAGAAGCAGGATGGGACCTGGGATGAGGATGCCTTTACCGGCACCGGTTTTCCCAAGTTTTTCATGATCAAGTACCATATCTATCGCAACTGTTTTCCACTGACGGCATTGGGGAAATACCGCCGTCTGACGGTTGATTCCGGAGAACAGAAGTAACAGTCGGGCCTTTTTAGTCGATAACCTCATGGAAGCCCCGTATTGCGGTCCGGGGCTTTCCACTTTTTTAGTACGTCAGAAGCTGCTTCCGGCGATGCCTCCCGCAAAACAGCTTCGTTGGTGCATGATTCACCTCTACCGGGGAAATGCAGTGCGGATGAGCGGTATATGAAGACCTTTATCACCGGTGCGACCGGTTTCATAGGTGCGAGCATCGTCAGGGAGCTGCTGAAGGACGGCCGGGAAATGCGGGCCCTAGTTCGCAAAGCTTCCGACACCTCCAATCTGACGGAACTTGATGTCGAGTTCTGGCAGGGCGACCTACTTGATCATGCCGGCCTGAAGCAGGGCTTGAAAGACTGCGATACGCTGTATCATGCGGCCGCTGATTACCGGCTCTGGACCCGCGACCCTGCCGAGATGTACCGCATCAACGTGGAGGTACCACGGCCATCCTGGAAGCTGCTCAGGACAACGGTCTTTCGCGGATCGTCTATACCAGCAGTGTCGGTACTGGGGCAACCCCGGTGACGGCACCCCCGGGAAGCGAAGATGCTCCGGTCGGTCTGGGCGACATGGTCGGGCACTACAAGAAAAGCAAGTTCCTTGCGGAACGCGAGGCCGAAAGGTTTGTCGCGCGAGGGCTGCCGCTGGTGATTGTCAACCCGTCGACGCCGGTCGGACCTCTCGATATCAAGCCGACCCCGACCGGCAGGATCATCGTGGATTTTCTGAACCGGAAGATGCCGGCCTATCTGGATACGGGGCTGAACATCATCGCTGTCGAGGATTGCGCCCGGGGACATATTCTGGCAGAACAGAAGGGCGTCATCGGCCGGAAGTATATCCTGGGCAACACAAACCTGACGCTGCGTGAGATCTTTGCTGTCCTGGAGGAGATCACCGGACTGCCGGCCCCCGGAGTGCGCCTGCCCTACCTGCCGATCCTGCTGGCCGCCTATGTCAACGAGGGGCTGTCGAGGATCACCGGCAGGGAACCGCTGATCCCGCTGGCAGGGGTGCAGATGGCTGCCAAATTCATGTATTTCGACACATCCCGGGCGGTACGGGAGCTGGGACTGCCCCAGACTCCGGTACGCGATGCCCTGCAGCGGGCGGTGGAGTGGTTTCGCCGGAACGGTTACGCACGCACGCAATGAAGTGAGGTGTAGGTATGTTGCTTGAATCTATCAATAGCCCCGCGGACCTGAAAACTGTCACCGGAGCAGCTGCCGCTGCTTGCAGAAGAAGGTGCGCCGGTTTCTGCTGAAAACGGTTTCCAGTACCGGGGGCACCTGGGGCTCAAACCTTGGGACGGTCGAGTTGACGATTGCCCTGCATTATTGTTTCGACTCCCCAATGACAAGATCATCTGGGACGTGGCACCAGGCTTACACCCACAAGATCCTCACCGGCCGGCGTGACGCGTTTCATACCCAGCGCCAGTACAAGAAAAAGGAGATGCAGGGTCTGCTCAAAAGCATACCGGCCATCGGTACGGATATCCTGCACTTTGCCCGCAAGGCCGAGAATTCGCTGAAGGGGTTCCTGACTCCGGGTGCCCTGTTCGAGGCGCTGGGCTTTGACTATCTGGGGCCTCTGGATGGCCACGACCTGCCGCAACTGGTCGAGATCTTCAACAACATCAACCAGCTGGATGGTCCTTTGCTGGTTCATGTCATGACCACCAAGGGCAAAGGCTACAAGCCTGCTGAAGAGAAACCCGCCAAGTACCATGGTGTGGGTGTGTTTGATGTTGCTACCGGCAACGTTGCTTCCAGGCCGCTGCCATGTCCTATACGGATGTCTTCGGCGAGACCATTGTCACGCTGGCCGAGCAGGACCCCAAGATCGTCGCCATCACCGCCGCCATGCCCGACGGTACGGGCCTCAACACCTTCGCGGGCGTTTTCCCGCAGCGCTTTTTCGATGTCGGCATTGCAGAGCAGCACGGCATGACCTTTGCCGCCGGAATGGCTGCCGACGGTTTCCGTCCGGTGGCCGCCATCTACTCTTCCTTCGTCCAGCGGGCCTATGACCAGGTTTTCCACGACATCTGCCTGCAGAAACTGCCGGTCACCATCGCCATGGACCGTGGCGGCCTGGTGGGCGACGACGGCCCGACCCATCACGGTGTCTTCGATATCTCCTACCTGCGCCACCTGCCGGGACTGACCATGATGGCCCCCAAGGATGAGAACGAACTGCGTCACATGCTCAAGACAGCGATCTATTCCGGTGTCCCCATGGCCCTTCGCTATCCGCGCGGTGCCGGATACGGGGTCGAGATGGATAGCGAAATCCGGGAACTGGAAATCGGACGCGGCGAACTGCTGCTGGACGGTACTGACCTGTGCATCGTTGCTATCGGCTCCACCGTCTATCCTTCGCTGGAGGCTGCCGCGGCGCTCGGCCGGAAGGGCTTCAGCGTGGGGGTGGTTAACGCCCGCTTCGTCAAGCCCCTGGATGCAGAGTTGATCAAGTCTGTCGCTGCCAAGACCGGCCGGTTGATCACCGTTGAGGAGAACGCACTGCAGGGCGGATTCGGCAGTGCTGTTCTGGAAATGATCTACGACAGCGGCCTGCAGGATGTGAAGATCAGGCGACTCGGCATACCTGACCGCTACATCGAGCAGGGCAGCCAGGCACAGTTGCGCAAGGATGTCGGTATCGACGCCGAAGGGATAGCTGCTGCTGCCGAGGAATTCTTAAAACGATAAGACCAAAGGCGGCCTCTCACAGAGCTCACGAAGTTCACAGAGAGAACCCCTTGATTTTTTGATTTTCCTGGATGTATTTCTCCGTGCCTCTGTGAGCTTGAGCGAACGCAGTGAGCGGGTGAGAGCCGGTTTTTTTGATGTCCGATACTGCAGTTTTAACTTGAAAGGATGTATGTAACCATGCGTTTCCCGTTTCGTCTCAACTATGACCTGACCAGATACATCATCAGCAACAAGCTTAACAAGGTGGAGAAGTACCCGCTGGTACTGATGCTCGAACCGACGCACCTCTGTAACCTGGCCTGCTCGGCTGCGGTCGTATCCGTGAATATGCCGACACCATGCAGGAGATGATGAGCCTCGAGGATTGCCTTAGGTCCGTGGATGAATGTCCGGCTCCGGTGGTCACCATCACCGGCGGAGAGCCGTTCCTGTACCCGCCCATCTATGATCTGGTCCGTGGGGTGCTCGACCGCGGCAAGCACATCTATTTCTGCACCAACGGCATCCTGCTTGAAAAGCGCTTGATAACATGACCCCCCATCCCAACTTTACCTTCAACGTCCATATGGACGGTCTTGAGGAGACTCACGACCGGATCCTTGAGCGCAAGGGTGCTTTCAAGATCGCCCTGGAAGGCATCAAAAAGGCCAAAAAACTCGGCTTCCGGGTCTGCACCAACACCACGATCTTCAATGAAACCGATCTGGTTGAAATCGAGATGCTCTTTACGCTTCTGGAAGAAATCGGTGTTGACGGGTTGCTGGTGGCGCCCGGCTTCGGTTACGAGGCGGTCGGTGAGAAGCTGTTCCTGGAGCGGCGTGATATCGAGAAGAAGTTTGCCGAGGTGTTTGAGATGAGCAAGAAGCACCGCTTTTTCTCGACGCCCATGTATCTCCGCTTCCTGAAAGGCGAGAAGAAGCTGGAGTGTACCCCCTGGGGCAACCCGACCCGCAACACGGTCGGCTGGAAGGCACCCTGTTACCTGATCACCGATGCCCATTATCCCACCTTCAGGGAGATGATGGAGAAGACCGAATGGGACAAGTACGGTGTCGGCAGGGATTCGCGTTGTGCCCAGTGCATGATGCACTGTGGTTTCGAGCCGACCGTGGTCAACGAGATCGGCAAAAGCTGGAAGGATATCTGGGAAATGTTCGTCTGGAACCTGACCTGATGATCCTTTTGTAACAATAACGACTCGATCTGTATGATAGCGTCGCTTCCCCATCAGGGGAGCGGCGCTTTTCATTTGACCTCCACGCTCCGTATGCCGCTCGGCCGCCAGGAGGGCGAAATGACTTTGCTGCCCTTATCCCTGTTTTTCAGCAGGCTGCCGAAGGTCACCGTGAACTCGCCGAAGCGGTCATTGATGCTGTCCATGCTCCGCACCATCTCGTTGTGCCGGCGCTCGTCAGGAAACAGGGGCAGCTGTTCGGAATGGTACTTGAGGCCCGACAGTTTTACTCCCAGAAGGCGCACAGGCTGTTCAAGTGTTACCGTGTCGAGTATGGCGGTGGCCGCCCTGTAGATGTCCGCACTGGTGCTGATGTAGCTTTTCAGCGTCTCCTGTTTGCCGAAGCTGGAGAAGAAATCTGCATAGCGCACGTAGAGGCTCACCGTCCTGCCGCTGACCCCGTATCTCCTTGCCCGTCTGCCCACCATCTCCGAGAGCTGCAGGAGGTAGCGCAGGATCTCCTCACGGGCTGAAATGTCCCGGGTCAGGGTCATGGAGTGCCCGACGCTCTTGACCTCGTCATCCTCGCCGTGCAGGGTCACGGGGCTGCTGTCGATCCCCAGCCCCATCTCTTTCAGCCGTCTGCCGATGATGCCGAACCGTCGGGTCAGGCGTGCCTCGTCGCAGCGGCCGAGCTCACCGCAGGTATAGATGCTCATCATGTTCAGGTGCCGCTCCATCTTCCGGCCGACCCCGCACAGATCCTTGATCGGAAGGGTTTCCATGATCCGGGCCACATCCTCCTGCCTGATGACCGTCAGGCCGTCCGGCTTGTGCATGTCCGAGGCCAGCTTTGCCAGGAGCTTGTTGGGGGCGATGCCGATGGAGCAGGTGATGCCGAAGGTGTGCCTGATCCTGGCCTTGAGCAGGTAGGCGATCCGTTCGGGGGATTCTAGAGGTGGGTAAGTGAAGCGGTGACATCCATGAAGGCCTCGTCGATGGAGAAGACCTCCACCTCGGGGGTGTACTCCTGCATCATCTCCATGATCCGGCTTGATGTGTGGCAGTACTTGCGGTTGTCGCCGACCACGAAGATCAGTTCCGGGCAGCAGCGCCGGGCCTCCCAGGGGGCCATGCCGGTCTTGACGCCGAAGGCGCGGGCTTCGTAGGACGAGGTGGTGATGACCGTGCGGTGGCTGCTGCCGACCACGGCGATCGGTTTGCCGCGCAGGGCCGGGTTGGCCTGCTGCTCCACCGAGGCGAAGAAGGCGTTCATGTCCACGTGCATGATGGTGCGCCTGCCGTCCATGCTCAGGCCGCCTTCTGTTCGTGCAGGGTCCAGCTCTGGTCGGCAGGGTTGTAGACGATCTCGTAGAGCGCCTCGCCGTCGCTGACCGCGAAGTGCAGCAGCGTGACCCCGCCGACCCGGTCCTGCCAGCGGTAGGTCGGCTCCTGCAGGGTGTGCTTTTGCCGGTCCAGCTCGAACCAGACCGGCTTGACCGGCCTGCCCGGTTCGAAGATGGCCGCCAGGCGTATCCTCCTGCCGCTCATGCCCATGTTACTCGTAATCCCGGACGGTCTTCAGCAGCCTGCCGACGATGCTGAGGCCGGCCATGCGGTCTCTTTCCACGATAATCGGCTTCAGTGCGGCATTGGCAGGCTGCAGGCGGACCCGTCCCTCTTCGCGGTAGAAGCGCTTGAGGGTGGCCTCGCCGTCGATCAGGGCCACCACGATCTGGCCGTTTTCGGCGGTGGACTGGGAGCGGACCAGCGCCAGGTCGCCGTCCCGGATGCCGGCCTCGATCATGCTGTCCCCGGCCACGCGCAGGTAGAAACAGTCGGCGCCCCTGGTCCAGGCCGGGTCGGTGGCGCAGTAACCGAGGATGTCCTCAAGCGCCTCTTCCGGGCCGACCGGCGCGGACCCGTCCCAGGACCGGCAGCATAACCGGCCGGGGAGGTCGGTTAGCCAGGGTGATGCCGCGGGAGCTTCCCGGTTGGCAGATGATGTGCCCCTTTCTTTCCAGGGCACGGATGTGTTTGAGGATGCCGAGCTGGCTCCTGAGCCCCAGGCTGAGCATCAGCTCGCGATGGGAGGGGGGGAAACCGTGGCGCTGGATGTGCTCTGAGATAAGCCCGAGTACCTGCTGTTGTCGTGCGGTAAGTGGTTCCATTGCCGTCACCATGATAGGTATTTATTTGAATACCTATCATGGTGACGGTGAGTCTGTCAAGAGGTAATGTGAGGCTGCGACAGGGCGGGACGGTTCAGCAGTATTCTTCCTTCCTGATGCCGTACTTCTTGATTTTGCGATAGATGGTGGCCATGTTCATGTCGGCCTCGCGGGCGGCATGTTCCACATTGCCATGATGCTTTTTCAGCAGGCTTTTCAGCAGGTCGGATTCGAACCTGTCCAGGGCTGCATTGAAGGTGCATTCCCCGGAATCTGCGGGATCGGGCGTCAGGGTCGTGCCGGTGACGGCAGCGACCTCGATGAACTGGTCCAGCGTTTCCCGGCAGATGAAGTCCTCTCCCACCATGGCCATACAGGCTTCGATCACGTTTTTGAGCTGGCGGATATTGCCCGGCCAGTCGAAGTCGCACAGGGCCTGCATGGCCTCTTTGTCGAACCCCTTGACGGTGGTGCCGAACTTCTGGTTCTGCAGGTGGATGAAGTGAGCCGCCAGGAGCGGGATGTCGTCTCTCCGTTCCCGTAGGGAAGGCAGGTGGATGTTGACCACGTTCAGGCGGTAGTAGAGATCCTCGCGGAAGGTCCCGTTCTTGACCGCCTGTTTCAGGTCGGAGTTGGTGGCCGAGAGGACCCGCACGTCAACCCGTGTCGGCGAGGTGTCCCCCAGGCGGTTGAATTCCTTTTCCTGCAGGAAGCGGAGCAGCGTCTTCTGGACATTCATGGGCAGGTTGCCGACCTCGTCCAGAAAGAGCGTGCCTCCGTCTGCCGCTTCCAGAAGCCCCTGCCGGTTTTCCTTTGCGCCGGTGAAGGCCCCTTTTTTATAACCGAACAACTCGCTTTCCAGCAGGGTCTCGGGCAGGGCACCGCAGTTGATGGCGATGAATTTTCGCTCGTGGCGCGGTGAGTTATAGTGGATGGCCTGGGCGATCAACTCTTTGCCGGAACCGGATTCACCGGTGATCAGGACGGATGTGTCACGCACGGCGACCTTTTCCACTTTCCCGAGGATGTTTTTCAGGTCGCCCGATGCGCCGATGATGTTGTCGAAACAGAACTTGCCTTCCAGTTCCTTGCGAAGCTCGCGATTTTCCTCAAGCAGTTCTGACTGCTGCAGGGCATTCTTGACGCGGTAGATCAACTCCTCCGGTTCGAAGGGCTTGGTCAGCATGTCGTAGGCCCCCTTGCGCAGGGCCTGGATCGACATGTCCACCGTGGCGTAGGCGGTGATCATGATCACCGGGGTGTCCTTCGAACGTTCTTTTATGCTCTGCAGGACCTCCAGTCCGCTCATGCCGGGCATCTTGATGTCGGTGATGACCAGGTCCCAGGCGCCGGGTTGAAACTCCTCCACAGCCTTGCGGGGCAACGTGTAGGCCTTGGCCAGATAGCCGTTGTCCAGCAGGATCTGCTCCATCATGCGGCAGAGCCCCTCCTCGTTGTCTATCAGCAGGATGCGTTTTTTTTCTGACATCTACAGCTCCTCGTGTTCAATGGGCAGGGTCACCCGCACGGTGGTGCCCTGGCCCGGTGCGCTCTCTATCGCGATCTCACCGTGGTGCTGCTCAATGATCTGGCGGGTGATTGCAAGGCCAAGGCCGGTACCGCGCTCCCTGGTCGTGTAGAACGGCTCGAATATCTTTTCGATGCTCTCCTGCGGGATGCCGCAGCCGGTGTCGATGAAGGATACCTCGACCCGCCCCCCCTCGACCGTTTCCGTCCGTATGATCAGACGCCCGCCGTCCGGCATGGCACCCCCGGCGTTGAGAATCAGGTTGATGGCCACCTGGCGCATCTGGTCGCCATCCAGCATCACGTGGGGAAGGCCGGGAGTGAAATCGGTATCGATGATGACGTTGCGCATGTCGGTGTGATTGGCTGCAAAATCAGCAATCTGTGCCAGCAGCTGGTTCAGGTCAATCAGTTCCAGCGACGGCCGCGGTGTTCGCGCGTAGCTGAGCAGATCCTGGACGATTTTTTTGCAGCGCTTGCTCTCGCGTTTGATTTCATGGATGTAGCGGTAGTTCGGGTCGTCTTCGGTCATCTTCCCTTCGAGGTAGCCGGCATAGCCGAGAATAACCCCCAGGGGATTGTTGATCTCGTGGGCGACCCCCGAAGAGAGTACACCCAGGAGGCCATCTTACCCTGCTGCGCCAGGGAGGCCTCCATATCCTTGTTGTGGCGTATGATATCCGTCATGCGGTTGAAGGCGTCCGCCATCTCAGCCAGTTCGTCCTGCCCTTCAACGGCCATCCGCTCTTCCAGGTTGCCCCGCTTGACCCGTCGGATAACCTCGATCATGTGCGTGATGGGAAGGGTCAGGAGGGTGGAGGCCTTGATAACCAGAACTGTTGCCACCGTACCGACCACGAGGATCAGCAGCACCATGCTGAAAATGATGTGTTCCTTGATCTTGTTGGCTTCGCGGTAGAACTCGTCCTCGTAGGAGCCGACGGCAACGATCCAGTCCCATGGCTCGAAATATTCGTAGTGAACGATCTTCATCCGCGGATTCTGGCTGCCGATGTTTTTCCAGGGATAACGGATCCAGCCGTTCTTTTTCTCGCACATCTCCCTGATAAACGGGAAACCGCTGGAGTCCCGGGCATCGATGACATTGGTTCCCTCGGCATCCGGGTGGAGGGTGAGGGTGCCCGTGCTGTCCATGCAGAAGATATAGCCGGTGTCGCCGACCTTCTTGCTCTTGATTTTTTTCTTCAGTGCGTCAAAAGCCTTTGAACTCCGCTCTTCATCCGCAGAAACCGTGCTGTGGTTCGTATCGTCAAGAAAATGCCGGTGGTGGGTGTCGAGCAGGTCAATGGTGAAGGAAACCATATGCTGAAGATCATCCTTGCTGGTCTGGGTTACACCCAGATAAGCCTGCCGATTGGCTATATAGCCGATCATCGCGGCGACTATGAATATCGGTATGATGACAAGCGGCAGCACCAGTGACAGCAGTTTCCAGCGTAACTTGAGTTTATTGAGAAAAGACGTCACCCGGCCCCCATGATGTATACATTCACGTTTTCAATGATATACCCGAACAGCATGCGTAAAGCAAGCAGGTATGGCTGGAGAAAGGTCGCTGACTGTGGTATGTTTCCACAGATGACGCGGCGGGGCGACCCGTCCCGTGTATACCTGTGCTGAATGAGAGGCTGCCGTGACATTACCCCGCACTGCCAGAAACATGAACGCCATGCTTGATGCCCTTTCGCGCGAGTACCTGCAGGGCAAGGAAGAGGTGCTGCGCCTTTCGGTGATCGCCCTGTTGACCGGAGGCCACATCCTGATCGAGGATCTCCCGGGTCTGGGCAAGACCACCATCGCCCTGGCCCTTGCTGCCAGCACCGGGCTCAGTTTCGGCCGGGTTCAGTGCACCAGTGACCTGCTTCCCTCCGATATCACCGGGCTTTCGGTGTTCAACCGCGAGGACGGCAGCTTTGTTTTTACGCCGGGACCGATCTTCAGCAACATCGTCCTGCTGGACGAGATAAACCGGGCCATGCCGCGTACCCAGAGTGCCATGCTCGAGGCCATGGAGGAGCGGCGTGTCACGGTTGAGGGTGTCACCCATCACCTGCCTGATCCGTTCATGGTCTTTGCCACCCAGAATCCTTCCGATCAGAGCGGCACCTTCCTGCTGCCCGAATCCCAGCTTGACCGTTTCCTGATCTGCACGAGCATCGGTTATCCGGCCGAAGCCCTGGAGAAGGGCATCATCTCCGGTGGCGGCATACGTGAGCGGATTGCCGACATCCCCGCCATTGTCGGGGGGGAGGAAATCCGTGAGGCCAGGCGCTCCGTGTCGGAGGTGTATCTCTCGGATGCGCTGGTCGGTTACATCTATGCACTCGTTGCAGCCACCCGCAGCCACGCCATGATCCAGACCGGGCTTTCCACGCGTGCGGCCATCAACCTGGCACAGGCCGCCAGAGCGGCAGCATTTCTGGAAGGCCGTGATTTTGTCGCGCCTGAGGATGTCAAAAGTATTGCCGCAGCGGTCTGTGCCCACCGCCTGGTCATGAGGCCGGAACATGAGACCACCCACAGGGGGGAACTGCTACGCACACTCATCAGCGACATAGCACTGCCTTTGGTCTGAAGATCAGCAAAGCCGGGGCCCTGTACATCGCCATGACGCTTCTGCTGGGGTTCGCCGCCGTCAATACCGGCAATAACCTGCTGTTTCTGGTCGTATCAGGTCTGCTTGCGTTCATGTCGGTCACCGGACTGGCCGGGATGATCAATCTGAAAGGCCTTACCCCTGAACTGCTGCCGCCGGCCGAGATCTTTGCCGGCACAGTCACCCCGTTCCGGCTCCGTCTCCATAATCAAAAACAGCGGCTGCCCTCATTCCTGATCCGTGTCGAGTGCGAGAACGGCCAGGGTGTGACGCTGCCTGTCGTGTCTCATGCCTCTGCCGTCGAAACCGCCGTGCAGATGTTATTTCCCCGGCGAGGATTCGCACGTATCGGCACAATCAGGATCAGTTCACCCTTCCCGGTCAATTTCTTCAACCGCTTCTGGTCATTCAGCATACAGGATGAGTTCCTCGTGTATCCCCGCCTGATGCAGGGGACTGCGGTCGGCGACGGACCGGAGACGCGCCGGATCGGCAGCGATACGAGGCGGGATCGCGGCCAGGATGGTGAACTGGAGCGGATAGCCGGCTATTCGGGTAATGAACCTCTGCGGATGATCCACTGGAAGCTTTCGGCGCGGGTCGATGAGCTGCTGGTCAAGGAGTTCGGCCGCCAATCCGCTCCTCCGCTGGTTATCGATCCTGACAGACTCTCCGGAAACTCTCTGGAGGAGCGTGTTTCCCAGGCGGCCTGGCTGGTGCGTCGCAAGGTCCATGAGCGACCGGTGGGGTTGTGTCTGGCCGGCCGGACAATCCCTCCCGCGTCCGGTCGAATCCATGGCGCCCTGCTGTTGAAAGAGCTGGCACTCTATGGCCTCACTTAGCTCATTAATTGCCCTACTGGCCTACGGTATTACACTCTGCGGTGTCGTGCCGCTTTTCCCCTGGCTTGAAACGGCACCGCGCCTGATCCTTGCAGCCGGGATTGCCGCCGGTATCTGGCAGGATATCCGGGGCGCCTGGCCGATCAAAAACTGGATATACAACACTGCCATTGTCCCGGTTTTTCTGTTCTACGCAGCCCAGTTCAGCCGGGAAAATCCTGTCCAGCCGGTTGTCAGTGTCCTTGCGATCATGCTGGCGGTTCGTCTTGCCGGCTCCAAGAACGCACGTCATTATCTGCAGATCACCGCCTTGTCGCTGTTTTGTCTGGCCTCATCCTCCCTCTTTGATCTGAGCCCTTTCTTTCTTGTCTATCTGGTCCTGATGCTGCTGATGGTCGCTGTTCTGCTGGTGCTGGTGACCTTCTACAGCCAGGACCGGCGCATGCAGCTGAGCCGGGCCGACCTTCGCAAGGTTCTGCTGGCAGGTGTGGCTATGCCGCTTGTCTCACTGCCGCTGCTGCTGCTGTTCTTCCCCCTTCTGCCCCGGACTCAGATGCCGCTCTGGAATTTGCTGGCTGCTCCCACTGTTCGCCCGGCCGGTTTCAGTGACAAGGTCGAACCGGGAAGCAGTGCTGCCGTAGGCGAGTCGCGAACGCCTGCCTTTCGTGCAGAGATGCCGCGCCAGACCCAGCAGCAGCTTTACTGGCGAGGAACTGTTTTCAACCGTGTCGAAGGGCGTCGCTGGGTGCGGGTAGAGCCACCGTTTGAAAAGATTCTTTACACGGGCCAGCGAACCATCCAGACGGTTTATCCGGAACCGTCCTCCTCCCGCGTCCTTCCGGCTCTTGACGCGCCAGCCGTCCTTTCCCTGCTGCACTCACGAAAATCCGCCGATGGTGTCTACGAACTTCAGGGGCGCCCCGGAAGACGGCTCACCTACCGTGCCGAGTCGGTGATGACGGCTCTCCTGCCGGTGGCCGGCACGATCCGCAGATCCTTTTACCTGACTATCCCGGATGATCTGCCACCCCGTATCACGGAGCTTGCGGCTGAAATCAGAGGCATGGCCGGTAGCGACGCCAGGCGGCTTGAACAGTTGAAACCTACTTCCGTAACGGTGGCTTTCGTTACAGCCTGACCGGGATGCCGACCGGGGAGCGGGCCCTGGAGCAGTTTCTGTTCGAGACAAAACAGGGGAATTGTGAGTTTTTTGCAGCATCCTTCGCCCTGGTGCTGAGGGCGGCGGGTGTGCCGGCACGTCTGGTGGGAGGCTACCTGGGGGGGGAGTACAATGATCTTGGCGGCTACTACCTGGTAAGTGAAGAGATGGCCCATGTCTGGGTCGAGGTATTCATCTCGGGCAGGGGGTGGATACGGGTCGATCCGAGCGGGTTTGCCGAAAATGCCGGTGCCGTGTGGGGGAGTAAGCCCCCCAAGAGCATGGCGCTCAGGATCCGGCTGCTGTTCGACTCACTCAATCACACCTGGAACAGTGCGGTCATAACCTATGATTTCGAACGCCAGATCGAAATCGCCCGTACGGCAGGCACCCGGCTGCAGGGGATTGAAGCGCGATCAGCGTTCAAATCCATGTTGCCGTATCTGCTGCTGGCTGCAGTTTTGGCGGGGCTGTGTGGCGTCCCGGCATGCCGGAAACGATTCTTCCCACCCCGTGAGGAGCGTCTGCTGCGTGCCTTCTACCGCAGGGTAGAACGAGACTGCGGTCAAAAGGTGGAGCGGGGCAGGGTGGGGTTGTTCGAACTGGCCGATCTGACCGGGAACCAGCATGTGCAAGAGTTCGCAGATGTCTATGCCGGGGTGGTCTATCGTGACAAAAAATTGACAGATGATGAATACCGCCGGCTCAGCCGGATGATTCTTAAAGGGTTCAGGTCTGCCGCCTGACAGCTTCAGAACGTTGTCCTGAACAGCTGAGCAGCTGAACAAATGCACAGTCTACTTGGCCAGGATCAACATTTTGCCGGCAGCAAGCTGCCTGGCATTGACATCCGAAACAAGACGGGCACAGAAAATGTCGGCTTCCGGGAAGGAGGCAGATGCTTTTGCGGGGTATTGTGCAATCTCGGAAGGATTGATACTCAAATAAATCCACTCATTACCGGTAGCGGCAGTTTTTATCAGATAGGTTTGCCCCTCTTTCACCCTCACAGCTGATTGTATGCCCGGAATTGCGCTGAAAATCGACTCGGCTTTGACCGCCTGGGCCTTTGCCTGTTGCAGGGCGGCAAGTGATGCTACAAATTCATCCGCTGCAACAGCCGGCCCTTTATTCCATTTCAACCTGATTGCTCCCTGCTGTTTGTCCGCACTGAAGGTACCGTAATCCCCAGCGGACATTCCGCGCTTTAAAGAGTCGTTGAGTGAATGCCCGGGGGATGAAAGGTTTTCAGGTTCTATCTGCCCGGAGCTCTGTGCTTTCTGCTGCCTCCCCATCCGGTTCTTATGATCCGGTGCAGCAACCGGGGGACGATCTGCCATGAGAGGCCGTTGTGCCCCGCTCTTGTCTGCCGGTGATGGTACGTGTTCTTTCAATGGAATATTGGATGCTGCGAAAGAATCGCCGGCATGTTCATGAAGCTTTTTCAGGATATCCTTTCGTGAAGCCAGTGACACACCCCCGCGCACAACAAAATCCCTGCCCATTATCCTGTAGCTATCAGAGCTCAACAGCGGCAGGCATTCTGCCGTATGGCCAAACTTGCGCCTGTCCAGAAATTGAATATCCATGGTTGATTTCAGTTTTTCGTTGTCTTTCAGCCATGCTTCGAAATCGATGGTTCGCACTATTGGAACAGTCAAAAGATAATCAAGATGTTGAGACTTTTTTTCTCTCAACAGCATGAAAATGCAGCTCCACTTCTGGACCTGGTTCAGTTTGTGATAATAAGGTTCATAATCCGCGACCGCATCAAAATGCCTGTCCCACCAACCGAGAAACTCTCTGCTCTGGTAGTTGGCTAAACTTTCCTTTCCGGGATAAAGAGGGTCAGATGAGGCAGAGTACACCCTTGTTGCTATAGGCTGGAACAGCACCTTGTCGCCATATACATCGAAGCCGTCCTGTCGCAGGGCAAACCAGAGCCGGGTTTGAGAAAGGCGCACAAAATCGTCCCAGTACAGTTTAGGTACGGTGGTTTCCTGTATGCTACGGAAGCCTTTGATCAGATTCTTCGGAGCACTCCCCTTGTAATCAAGCGCCCAGAGTTTCGCAAGTAGATCGGTATAAAACAGGATCATGCCGGTTTGGGTGCCCTGCAGATCTCCTTTGTAATTCGCTTTCTGGTAAGTGTTCCGTAATTCAATGCGGTGCAGTGCGCTGCTGATGCCCTCAGCAATGGGGGATGATGAGTTGGCATATCTGCGCATCAACGAAAGGAAGGGGGCCATATCGTTCTGACGTTTCAAATCCCTGGCGACCGCAGCAAGTTCAGCGCTCAGTGAAGAAATACCGGTGGAATTCGCGGTCGCGTGCCGTTGCCAGGCAATAGACATTTCACGGGATAACGTGGAAATATCATCGGCAAGCGCCACGATGTTCCGGGCGGGATCGAGTGAGAAGCTGATATCCACTTCCCGGGTATGCATTGACACGGGCGGGAATTGTCGCCGGATTTTCTTCAAAACAATCTGATTTGCTCACTCTGCCCGTTTGGATAGAGGTGCGCAGATTTTTATCTTTCCGAAGCATATCCGAGTATTTCCCGCGAATATACGTCTCATATTCTTTTTTGTTACCGGGTGTGTCAGTCGGATTATATGCATGGTACAGCGCCGCAATTTCTTCGATAGTCAGTGACCGTCGGGAGTCCTGCCGGTATTTTCTGCCGCCTATCTCAAGGTTGATCGATCCCCACCGGATCATAACGATATCGTCAATGGTCCGGGTGAAGTTTATAAAATCCTGTAGCGTGCTGACCGAGGCGGAATAATAACCGAATTCAGCAGAAAATATTTCCTGTGCAGTGATCGAATGATGGTAGGTGATACTGATAACAGCTGTTGTTGTATCAAAGCTATAGGTATACAGGGAGAGTTTTTCAGGGAGGACATTCAACTGCGCGTACTGCCTGTCGACGAGGCCGCCAATTAACGGCCTGTTTTGGAGAAGTTCTCTGGGAACCAGAATCCCCCATTCCTGTTTCGAAAGCTGGAACACCCTGCCGGGAGATACCTCGTATTCCTGTACATCAGCAGGTACCGGTCTGCGGACAGGAATCGCCTCATCCGTCGGAAAACCAAGGTCGCTCC
This sequence comes from Geobacteraceae bacterium, assembly GCA_016720395.1. GTDB lineage: Bacteria > Desulfobacterota > Desulfuromonadia > Geobacterales > Pseudopelobacteraceae > CAIPTY01. Next base: position 172,287 of record JADKKR010000005.1, read on the forward strand.
TGAGTCCATACAGGGCCCAGTCACGCAACTGTTCCTCCTGTTCATCCGGACGGAGGGTTGAAAGAAATGTCGTGAGGTTGGAAATGTCAATGCTGGCAGATGCAAAGACACTGACTGGCGAGTTCGCCGGAATCGCCCTGGAAGGCATCCAGAGCATTGCAATGATGGCGTAGATGATAAACGGTGGACAAAGCTGCTTCAACATGCCAGCAGTATAGAAAAAACGCTCTTTATTTGCAATGAATCAAAAAAGGTACTTACTGTCTTTGAACGAGGGTAGTTGGAGCAGATTTGGACCAATTGAATGTACAGATGCATATGTGAAAATCTAATAAAATACAGATTCATGCCGCCTTCCTGAACAGTACCCGTGCAGTCGGCATATCCCCTTCCAAGCTTTCTTCTGAAAAGAGTACCTCCCCATCCAGATCCTGACAGATCTTCTGCAGTTCGCCCCGTCGCAGCAGGTAGGCCGGATTGTGCGATGCCAGCAGTTGCTTCGACTCCATGATGGTGTCGATGATCAAAAGCCCCCCCGGCGACAGCGCCTGAAACGCTTCCGGGATCAGCCCGCGCAGCAGGAAATTGAAATTGATGATCAGGTCAAACTGTTCTGCAAAGTGGTATTCATCCAGGTCCACCCGCCGGAAATCCACCATTACCTCCGCGTCTGCAGCCCGTTTAATCCCTTTTGACAACGCCACCTCCGAGATGTCCAGAGCCGTAACCTGAAAGCCCTGTTGCGCCAGAAAAACGCTGTTGCGTCCTTCTCCACAGGCAATATCCAGTGCCCGCCTGCCGGGCGACAATTGCAATATCCGCTCGATCTCCCGCGAGAGCATCGGTGACGGGCGTTCGCCCAGATACGTGTCCTGCGAAGCAAAGCGTTGATTCCATTTGACCCGGTCAGCTTCCACGATTGAATCCCTTCTATTTGCAAATATGCGAAACAGTTCCAAAGCGGCATTTGCATATTTGCGAATGCGCGAATGGACGAATTAATACTTTCAACATTACGATATTACAACGGTTATTGCTCCGACCGTCCTGACGTCTGTATACACAATGTATACAATGGACAATGCCAGCCGTAAACTTTTACTTGCAAAATTGCGAATGCTGGGGCTGACGGGACGGGGATATGAGTAGAAATAAAATCATAACACACTGAAATTATTGTTTAAATTATTGATACACATAACTTGGCACACTCAATGCTGTATACGAACTCAAGAAGTTTCGAGAGGACACCAATGGCTAACCCAGACATCTGTCCGTTTTACGGTAAAAACGATGATTATTGTGATGTGGGATGCGGATACATCTCCACCCACGATGTGAACATGATAATCCGCTACTGCAGCGGGCGCCATGCCGAGTGCATCAAGTACATGGAGCTGGCCGACCGGTTTCCCGGCGAACTGCACAGCCTGGTCAAGTGTTGATACGGAATATACCCCATCAGCTGGGAGGGAGAAAGCTATGTTTTACAATCTGGCACTGAACTTCGACGGGTTTCATGCAAGTCTGGCCCTTACTGTCACTATGCTGTTTATCGTTATCACACTTGTAAAGGAGAGAAAAGATGAGCGAAAGAGAGCTTGAACTGATGCAGAGAATCGAAGACCTGGAGCGCCACACCTGGCGTAACAGCGCTATTCTGCGTTCGGTTGCCATGGTTGCCTTCACGGCGCTGATCGGCATCGTCGTCGCATCGGGAGTCGTCGGTGGCGGGCGCGGCAGTAACTGGTCCGGCCCGGCCTGGAACACCATGTGGCTGTACGGCCTTTTTGCCGCCAACGCGGTGTCCATGTTCTGGACCACCCACAAAGAATAGGTGGGAACGCCGCTTTTGCGCAATCTCGGCGTTGCCCGTCGGCTTCACTTGTGCGACGTACCAATTGGTACGCCTCCGCGTTCAGCCTCGGTCGCCTTGACCTTGCACAAAATCGACATCCCCAAAATTTCACTCATTACTCTTTTGGAGGAATAAAACAATGCCGATGAAAATATCCAATGCAATTCTGCTGCTGGTGGTCTGTGTAGTCTGTGCAGCGTTCAATATGCAGCTCTTTGGCGGTCTCGACGAAATGATGGGCGATCAGTACTGGATCGTCGACCAGACCCAGGGTGACCACGGCTGGTACGCCATGGGCCTGCTGCCCCATGTCAAGAAGATGCCCAAGGACGAGGTCAAGGCCCTCAATACCGATGCAGATCCCAAGAACGACCTGATCATCTATGCCCAGAGCGGTGATTTTGCCGGAAAATCGGTCTACGGCATCTGCTTCGGCATCCCGCTGATCATGTACCTGATCTGGTTCGCCTTTATCATTGGTTTCCCCGACAAGGTCGACCCCTACCTGCTGCCGCGCAAGATCTTCACCATCGCCGTCATCATCTGCTGTTCGGTCGTCGCTAACCTCTTCCTGATGCGCATCGCCGGTGACTTTGCCCGCGAGCCGATGTCGCGCATCGCCAATGTGGCCGGGAATCATGCCTCGCTGTTGTTCCACAATGCCGGCATCTGGTTCGCGATCCTCTTTTCGGCACTGGGCACCCACAGCCATTCCTTCAGCGAAGTGCAGGCCCCGGACAGCCGCAACTGGCAGACCCAGGCCAATGAGAAATTCAACTGGATGTTCACCCTGCTGGGCGTCGTCACAGTGCTGGAGATCGTCCTGGTCAAAAACAAGCTGGCCCTGCCGGATGCCGCCGTGGATTATTCCGTCTGGATTATCTGGGTGGTCATCTTCATGCGCATGTACGGCTTCTCCCCAAAATACTGGATCAAGCGTCCGACCGGGATCGCCATCATGGTGGTCGGTACACTGCTGACCCTGCCGGTGTTCTATATGCTGGAGCGTGTCACCGGAACGCTGGGCGCCGGGTTTGCTTCGCCGATCCTGGCCAAGGCCCTGGGGGCTGAAAACCAGAACGTCGGCCTGTCCTTGATGGTATCCATCTACCTTGTATTCTGGATGGAGTTTGCAACTGCAATCAGGATGAACGGCCCGAGCAGGAAGGCCGTTGTCCAGAAGTATTAATTTCAAGGGGGATAGCTGATATGACTGAAGCAATCAAGAACAAAGGCTGGAGCGTTGTCAGCGCCGGACTGGCCATCAACCTGGCCCTGGGTGTGCTCTATGCCTGGAGTATCTTCAAGGGGGCCATCAAGGCCTCCATCGAAAAGGGTGGCGAGGGCGCCTTCCAGTGGGATATCGCCTCGATCAATGACCCCTATGCTGTCTGCTGCCTGGCCTTTGCATTCTCCATGATCCTGGCCGGCAAATGCCAGGACAAGATCGGCCCGGCCCGCACCGCCCTGATCGGCGGTGTGCTGGTGGGTGCCGGCTTTACAATGATGGGTTTTTCCAACAGCTACATGGCCTGGGTCATGGGCTTCGGAATCCTGGCCGGCTCCGGCTTCGGTTTCGGCTATTCGGCAGCCACCCCTCCGGCGCTGAAGTGGTTTTCACCCTCCAAGACCGGACTGATCGCCGGCATCGTTGTGGCCGGCTTCGGCATCGCCCCGGTCTATATCGCTCCTCTGGCGTCCTACCTGATCGGCGTCTTCGGCATACAGAAATCCATGCTGTTCCTGGGAATCGGTTTCACGATTGCGGTCTGCGGTCTCTCCTTTCTGCTGGTCAACCCGCCCAAGGGTTATGTCCCGGCGGAACCGGCCGATCCCGGTCCCCTGGCCAAGCTGAACGCCTCCAAACCGGTGGTGAACGCTACGGTCAGCGAGATGTTGCGCAATTACAAGTTCTATGTCCTCTGGGTTGCCTTCTTTATCGGTTCCGGCGCCGGCCTGATGGTAATCGGCAGTGTGGCCGGTCTGGCCAAGAAGAGCATGGGCCCAATGGCCTTCGTGGCGGTAGCCATCATGGCGCTCGGTAACGCCGGCGGCCGTGTCGTGGCCGGGGTGCTGTCCGACAAGATCGGCCGTCGCGCCACCCTGTTCATCATGTTGTCGATGCAGGCCGTGATGATGTTCGTCGCCATGGCGGTGGTCAACTCCGGCAGCGCCGTGCTGCTGGTGCTTCTGGCAACGTTCATCGGCTTCAATTACGGTTCCAACCTGTGTCTCTTCCCCTCCTTTGCCAAGGATTACTGGGGCACCAAGAACTACGGCCTCAACTACGGCGCCCTGTTCACCGCCTGGGGGGTGGGCGGCTTCGTCATGGGCAAGGTATCCGAGATGATCAATGCCCAGCCGGGCGGTCTTGGCAAGTCATTCATGCTGTCAGGTCTGCTGCTGGCCGGTGGCGCGGCCCTGACCATCTTCCTGGCCGAACTCAAGCCAGCCACTGCCGAATCCAAGGCTCCTTCCCAGTGGGACGAGTTCTGGTCCGAGTTCAAGCTGGGCCTGCGTGTTTTTGCCGGGCTTGAAGAGGAACGGATCCGTGTGAAGCCTGAATTCAGGGTTACCTGATACATCGGCGGCTCCCGCGGCCACCGGTTCACATCTCACAGCGGAATAGATCAGCCTTTCGGCACTGTTTTACTGCCATGAAACAGGAAAGCCCTCGCTTGCACAGGAGGGCTTTCGCATTTATATGCTGCAGGCGACTTGTCTGTTTACTTTGCCAGGCAAATATTTTAAAGTCTGCGGACATTTTCAAATTTGAATCCCCACGGGGAAAGGAGAACATAGAAATGGCAGCCATGTATTTCAGTAAAGAACACGAGTGGGTCAATGTGGACGGTGGAAAGGGAAAGGTCGGTATCAGTGATCATGCCGCTCACGAACTGGGGGATGTGACCTTCGTCGAACTGCCCAGGGTGGGCGCGACCGTAAAACAGTTCGGTCTTCTCGGCAGCATCGAGTCGGTCAAGGCTGCCAGCGATATCTATGCACCGGTCTCCGGTAAGGTGGTCGCGGTCAACAGTGCCCTGGATGTGACTCCGGAGCTTGTCAACGAGAGCGCTGAAGAAGCTGCCTGGATGGCCGAGATCGAGATTGCCGATGCCGCCGAGCTGCAGAACCTGATGACCAGAGAACAGTACGATGCCTACCTGAAAACCTTATAGGATATTTCTCTCACTCGCTCACTTCGTTCGCTAAAGCTCACGGCCAAAAGTAGGCGCTTCCAAGCGAGTTCTCAGAGAAACCCTACGCCGTTCAATGTAAATTATGTTATTTGCTCCGTGAGCTCTGAGCGCTCTGTGAGAGCAAAGAATTTGGAGAATCAAGTCATGAACGACAGCCATTACTGCCCCCATACCCCTGAAGAGATCAGCGAGATGCTCTCTGTCATCGGCGTTGCCAGTGTCGAGGAACTTTTCGCCCCGATCCCGGCGGCGCTTCGGGCCAAAGCACTCACGATTCCTGCGGGTATGTCCGAGTTTGAGACCCTTGCCAGGATGCAGGCCATTGCCGGAGAAAATACCCAGGGGATGACCCATTTCATCGGCGGTGGTTTTTATGATCATATCATCCCGTCCGTCATCGATCATCTTTCGGGCCGTGCGGAATTCTATACCGCCTACACCCCCTATCAGCCTGAATGCTCCCAGGGGACGCTGCAGGCGCTCTTCGAGTACCAGACCGCCATCTGCCGCCTGACCGGGCTGGATGTTTCCAACGCCTCGCTCTACGACGGAGGCACCGCCTGTGCCGAGGCTGCCATGATGGCCCTGCGCGTGACCGGCCGCAACCGGATCATCATCGACGGCAGCGTGAATCCCTTTTCGCGACAGGTGCTCAAGACCTACCTGTTCAACCTGGACGTGGATATCGTAGAAATTGCTCCGCTGGGCGGGGCCCTGGACCGCAGCGGACTGGCTGCTGTGCTCGATGAGACCGTAGCAGCGGTGCTGGTGCAGAACCCCAACTTCTTCGGAACAGTCGATGACTTCACCGCCCTGGCGGATACGGTGCACTCACTGGGCGGCCTGCTGATCGCTTCGGTCTACCCGGTCTCCCTGGGAATTCTTAAATCCCCGGGCGAGATGGGGGTCGATATCGCGGTCGGCGACGGGCAGAGCCTGGGCAATCCGCTCTCCTTCGGCGGGCCGTCCTTCGGCTTCATCGCCGCAAAAAAAACCTTTATCCGCAACATGCCGGGGCGCATCGTCGGTGAGACCGTCGACCGCAACGGCAAGCGCGGCTTCGTGCTGACCCTGCAGGCCCGCGAGCAGCATATCAAGCGCCACAAGGCAACCTCCAACATCTGCAGTAACCAGGGGCTGTGCGCCCTGCGCGGACTGATCTTCCTCTCATCCGTCGGAAGGCAGGGACTGGCCGACATGGCCCTTCTCAACCGCGACAAGGCCGAGTACGCCAAGGCCAGGCTGGCAGCCATCCCCGGCGTGTCCGTACTTCAGACTGCGCCGACCTTCAACGAGTTTACCCTTGTGCTTCCCGTGTCAGCCGAGACAGTTGTCTGCGGCATGCTCAAGGAAGGTGTTTCAGCCGGTGTACCGCTGGGACGGTACTACTCCGGCAGCGACAACTGCCTGGTGGTGACGGTGACGGAGAAACGCAGCAAAAAGGAAATTGACCACTTTGCCGGACTTCTGGAGGCGGCGCTATGCAACTGATCTATGAAAAATCCGTTCCCGGCCGTCGCGGTGTGAAGCTGCCGGCCTCCGACGTGCCGGCTGCCGCTGCGCTTCCGTCCGGTCTGCTGCGGGCCGAAGCTGCCGGACTGGCTGAAGTCTCCGAGCTTGATCTGGTGAGGCACTTCACCAACCTGTCGCGTCGCAACTTCTCGGTGGATACCAACTTCTACCCGCTCGGCTCCTGCACCATGAAGTACAACGCCAAGGTGCTGGAGAACGCGGCCGTCCTGTTCGCACCGTTTCATCCCATGACGGCACTGCTGCCGGGAGGTTCGGATTTCTGCCAGGGTACGCTGGGGATGCTCCATGACCTGGGCGGGATGCTGGCCGACATCACCGGCATGGACGAGGTTACTACACAGCCGCTGGCAGGTGCCCACGGAGAAATGACCGGCATCCTGCTGATCGCGGCCTACCATGCGGCCAGGGGCAACAAGGCCAAAAAGAAATACGTGGTGGTTCCCGATTCGTCCCATGGCACCAATCCCGCTTCGGCCGCCATTGCCGGTTACGAGATCATCACCGTACCGACGGCGCCTTATGGCGACATGGACCTGGAGCTGTTCAAAAAGGCCATGACCGACGAGGTGGCGGCGGTCATGATGACCTGCCCCAATACTCTGGGACTGTTCAATCCCCACATCAAAGAGATCAGCGACATCGCACACTCGCACGATGCCCTGATGTATTACGACGGTGCCAACCTGAATGCCATCATGGGCAAGGTCAAGCCGGGCGACGTCGGTTTCGACGTGATCCACGTTAACCTGCACAAGACCTTCGGCACGCCCCACGGCGGCGGAGGACCCGGTTCCGGGCCGGTGGGAGTCAAGAAGTCACTGATCCCCTATCTGCCGCAGCCGCGCATCATCAGGGACGGACAGGGCCGGTACCAGCTTGATGTCAAGCACGACACCTCTATCGGGCGCACAGCCAACTTCTTCGGTAACTTCGGGGTCATGGTCAAGGCCTACGCCTATATGATCATGCTGGGGAGCGAGGGGTTGATCCGGGTTTCCGAGCAGGCGGTTCTGAATGCCAACTACATCATGGAACGGCTGAAGCCATACTATGACCTGCCCTACGACCAGACCTGCATGCATGAGTGCGTCTTCTCGGCCTCCCGGCAGCTCGCCCATGGTGTCCACGCCATAGACATCGCCAAATTTCTGATCGATCGCGGTTACCATCCTCCCACGGTCTACTTCCCGATGATCGTCAAGGAAGCCATCATGATCGAGCCGACCGAGACGGAGAGCAAGGCCACCATGGATGCCTTTATCGAAGTGATGATCGAAGCGGCGGTGACCGCCGAGACCGATCCCCAGGCGCTGCATGACGCCCCTCTGACCATGCCGATATCACGTCTGGATGAGACCAAGGCCGCCCGCGAGCAGAACGTCTGCTGCCAGTGGTGAGAAATCCCTGAAAGTAGCAACTGATTCCGGCGCCCCATTGATACATTACTGTCATCTATGGGGCGCTTTTTTTTGAGGATGATGACAGCAGGGAAGGGTGCTGGTGCCCGACAGCCGGAAACAGGGTCAGAAAAGCTGCAGGGGAGCAGATCTGTCCTCGCCCTGTGAGTCGTCAAGCCCCTGATCTTCACAGAGAAACGCCGCCTGTTTCCACGGTATCTCTGCATGCGTATCGCCGCAGCGGTCGCAGGTAATGAGCGGTATCAGGGCCGAGATGTAGAAGCGGATGTTGAGGTGGTTTTCATGCAGCCAACGGGCCTTGCTTGAACCGGAAGGGAGTTTGAGCGCTCCGCAGGTGGTGCATGAAAATCTGCTCCCCTTGCGGCTGCGAATATGAAGTTCTATGTCTCCGCTTCGCTCGTCCACGGTTATATTCAGTATGCGCCAGGTGGAAGAAAGGCCGAGAATAGCTGAGTAGAACGAATAATCTTGCATGGTGCCACCCGCCACTTTCACTACAGAGCGCTAAATAATGTTTGATACTTATACATTATATGTGCCATGTTCTAATGGCAGACTTAACATATCGAATAATCAGCTGATGTCCGTGAATTGCTGATTGACTTACTCGGTAACTTGTTTGTATGGTGATAGATGAGGCTGATTGGTGTCGCAAACAGCTCAGGCTTGCGTGTACTGGGCTCGCTGGCGGTTCATTGCAATAGTTTCGGATGTTTGGATATTGGCAGGGGTCGATCCGAACCGGGTGAGGAAGTGCGGGCTGTTTTTTTTGTATGCGCAGCATTGCTGCTTGAGAAAGGAGTGGCATGAATTCCGAGAGTGAACAGAGCAAAGACCCGCTGAAAAAAACGGTTGTTTTTCTGAGTGACAGCAACAGGCAGTTTGTCCTGTCGCCGGTTCGCCTTATGACAACCCTTTTGCTGTCCATCTTTGTCATCGAAACGCTCGTCATGATCGTACTCGAAGATAAAGAACCCGTGGGGTGGAAGGAGACCCTGATCGATTCATGGGTCCTGACAGCCACACTCTTTGTAATTCTGTATTACACCCTGTTCAAGCCTCTTGTTGCGCTGGTTGAAGATTATAAACTCAAAGAGATCGAGCTGAAAAGTTATCAGGAATACCTCGAAGACGAGATTCAGGAACGTTTGCGGTCAGAGGCGGCACTGAATGAAACAAAGGCCATTCTTCAGGCTGCCATGGACCAGAGCCCTGCCGGCATTGCAATTGCCAATGCTCCCGACGGGTCGCTGCGCTATGTGAACGATGCCGGACTCTTCATTCGCGGTTCTGACCGCAGGACTCTGGTCGAAGGTGTTTCCATCGAAGAGTATGTTGACCGCTGGCAACTGCTTGATATTGACCGGATTCCGCTGAAACCTGAAGACACCCCTCTGGCACGCGTGATACACTCCGGCGAAACATGCAGCAGGGAGATCATTATCCGGAGAGGCCCGGATGATGATAGGACAGTCATCGTTAATGCCGCGCCGATCAGGAATGAAACTGGCGAGATCGTGGCCGGTGTCGGGGTATTCCTGGATATCACCGAACGCATCCGCGCGGAAGAAGAGCTCAGGCTCTATCAGAATCAACTTGAGAAGATGGTACAGGAGCGATCGCGGGATCTGGAAGAGACGACTCATAGCCTCAAGCTGGAAAATGAAGAGAATGTCAAGGCCAAGACGGCGCTGCTCGAGAGCGAAGATCGTTTCCGGCAGATATTTGAACAGAGCGAAGATGCCATTGTCCTGATAGATCCCCTCAACAATGCGATTATCGACGTCAACCCCACTGCCGAACGCATCTTCCGGAAAAATCGGGGAGATCTGCTGGCTGGCGGTCTGCCGGTGCTGTGCGGCATGGGCAGCTATAAACACCTGGTGCCCGCACTTGACCAGATCAACCTGGATAACTGTCCCGGTATGATTGAAAAGTTCGAATGCCTTCTGGCCTCGGGAGAATCACGCGTTCTCTCATTCCATGGGAAGAAGATCCCGCTTCAAGGCTCCGATGTCATTTACACGACCTTCCGCGACATCACCACCCGTATCCGCCTGGAGGAACAGGCGCTGGAGATTCAGGCCCGACTGATCCATGCCAACCGGATGACCTCGCTGGGGACCATGGTCAGCAGTGTTGCCCATGAAATCAATAACCCGAACAACTTTCTGCTCATGAATGCCGGAATCATAAAGCATGCCTGGGATGACATCGCTCCGCTCATGGAAGAACATTTCGACAGCAATGGTGACTTTCCCGTTGCAAAATCAATGTGGAGCGAGGCGCGCACCTTTATCCCCGACGCAATCGACGGCCTCAGGCAGGGGGCCCTCAGGATCAGTGATATTGTGGGAAACCTTAAGGAGTACGGTCGCGATGACCGTTTCAAGCGTGAATCAGTGGCTGATGTGAATGCCGTGGTGCAATTGTCAGCCTCGATTCTCAGTCATCTGATTTCAAGTTCGACCCGCAGGTTCACGCTCGAACTTGCCGAAGGTGTTCCGCCGGCCAGGGGAAGTGCGCGACAACTGGAACAGGTCGTGATAAACCTGATCCAGAACGCGCTCCTGGCACTGCCTGATGACGAGCATGGGGTACGGGTGGCCACAGGGGTTGACCCTGACAGCGGTCAGGTGCTGATCATGGTCTCTGACGAGGGGAGCGGCATACCGCCGGAGATCGCCGCCCGGATCATGGAACCGTTCTTCACCACCCGGTTGGAAAAGGGTGGAACCGGCCTGGGGCTTGCCATAAGCTCTACTATCGTCAAGGAACATGGCGGCAGCATCGAATTCAGTTCCGAGCAGGGCAGGGGGACGACCTTCACCGTTCGTTTGAGCAGGACGGCATCATCACTACACGACACGCAGCATAACGAGGTGAATCATGTTTAGAACGAATCCGGGCCGCGTACTGATTGTGGATGACGAGATCAACACACTCAAGGCCTCTGCAACGATACTTAAAATGAACGGCTTTAGTGATGTCGTGACAGAATCCGACAGCCGCCGCGTACTTGATGCAATGAAAGCCGGTGGCGTCGATGTCGTCATGCTTGACCTGTTCATGCCGCATATCAGCGGCATGGAACTGTTGCCGCTCCTGCGGGAACAGTATCCGCAGGTACCGGTCATTATAGTGACCGCCGCCTACGAACTGGAGCGGGCCGTGGAGTGCATCAGGTCGGGAGCCTTTGACTATCTGGTCAAGCCGGTGGAACCTGAGCGCATGATGATCACTCTGCAGAAGGCTTTTGAATGCAGCACACTGCATGACCAGGTGGCCAGCCTGCGCGACCATCTGGTGGAAGACCGGCTTGATCATCCCGATGTGTTCGAGGATATCGTTTCCTGCAGCCGCAAGATGCGCTCGGTCTTCCAGTATCTGGAAGTGATTGCAAAATCTCCCCAGCCGGTGCTGATCACCGGAGAATCCGGCACCGGCAAGGAATTGGTGGCACGGGCCATCCACCGCCTGAGCGGCTGCAGGGGGGAACTGGTATCCGTCAACCTGGCCGGCCTGGATGATACGATGTTCTCCGATACACTCTTCGGCCATAAGAAGGGTGCGTTTACCGGCGCTGACCAGATTCGTGAAGGTTTGATCGTCAAGGCGTCCAAAGGTGTCATTCTGCTGGACGAGATCGGCGATCTGGGCGAGTCTTCGCAGATCAGGCTGCTGCGCCTGATTCAGGAGCGCGAATTCTATCCGGTTGGTTCGGATACGCCGCGCAAATCAGAGACCCGCATCGTCTGTGCCAGCCATAAGAATCTCAAGGAACTGGTCGCCCAGGGGCGCTTCCGTAACGATCTCTTCTACCGGTTGAACGTTCACCATGTTGAGCTGCCCCCTCTGAGAAGCCGCAAGGAGGATATCCCGCTTCTTCTGGAGCACTTTATCCGACAGGCTGCCAAAGCCCTCGCAATCAGCCCTCCCTCCTATCCGAAAGAGCTGCTTGATCTCCTGGCAATCTATCATTTTCCCGGAAATGTACGCGAACTGCAGGGGATTGTCTTCGATGCGGTCGCACGCAGTAAAGCCGGCAAGTTGTCACAGGAACCCTTTCGCCAGGTAATGACCGACAGCCGTACGCAGATAGCCGTGCCAACAGCTTCCGGCACCCCGGGTCAGGATCCGCGCCTGGGCATGCTGGAGGAGGTCTGGGGACATTTCCCCACCCTCCGTGAGGCAGAGAGCTTCCTGATCGACTATGCCCTCAAGGCTTCACAAGGCAACCAGGGGACCGCCGCAACCATGCTGGGACTTAAACGCCAGACCTTGAACATGCGCCTCAAAGCCAAGGAACAGCGCAAATAAATTCTCCGGGGAGTATGTGACCCTGAAAAGTGGGCTCTGGCATCTGCCAGGGCCCATTTTTTATGGAATCGATGCATCACGGCAACCGCCCTTGGACCAGCCTGCACCAGGATCAAAGCTCTCCGTTTTACCTGCCCGCCCGCGTACGATTTTCTCGAGTCACGCCAATCAAAAACAGGACACAGGATCGTCTGCCGCGTCTGCAAATAATTTGGCAGAAGCATTAGGCGGAAATGTATTAAAAATCCTATAAAATCATACAGATACAGTCATGGATTCTCAATGGGTGTTAAACGCTGCATAGAGTGGAAAAGAAGAAACAGTGTAGCGAAATTATGCATAACATGCTGTATATAAACAGTAAATTAGACGTGCCATGATGTGGCATGCTTCATGCTTTTTAGTTTTTTAGAAAATTTTAGGGAGGTATGTAATGTTCGGATTCGGATTACCTGAGATGTTGATCGTGCTTACCATTGTACTTGTTGTGTTCGGTGCGGGAAGACTGCCCGAAATCGCCAGCTCAATGGGCAAGAGCATCACGAATTTCAAAAAAGCTGCAAATGGCAAGGACGAGATCGAGATCAATGCCAAAAAGGAAAGCGATAACAGGGAAACCTAGTCGTTTTAGCTGTTCTTGGAATAGTTAGCCGCGAGTCTAAAAAATATATGAAGCGAAGGAGAGAGCGATGAAACGACGTACTTTTCTCAAGCTGGGTGTTGCGGGGGCAGCGACGATTGCCATAGGCCGTATTCCCGGGCTGGGGGTGACCAATGCCTATGCGGCCGTCCAGAATCTGACCATCAGCATAACCGACGGTCGCAAGGACATGGTGACGAAGAATGCTGTCAGTGCCCTGATCGTTGATCCCAACCCGGTACCGGCACAGTGCTATTTCTGGGTCTACAAGATGACCGCTGACGGTGTGGACCTCCCCCCGGACTGTCCCGGGCCGACCATCTGTGCGATGAAAGGTGACACGATCAACGTCTCGATTACCAACAATCTGGATGAGCCACATTCCTTCTATATCCCGGGCATCTTCGACAGCGGCGCGATCGCCCCGGGCGACACCTTCAGCGGGACGCTGACGGCATCGGTCTCGGGGGCGCACCTGTACTACGACAACCTGAACGCGCCGGTCAACCGTGTGATGGGTCTGCACGGCGGCATGGTGGTCCGCCCGACAGCAGCAGCGCCCGGCCACAATTTCACCCCCTACGACAATCCGTCTCCCCATGTACAGGCTCTCTACGACAGTTTCGGATCCTCCTTCTTCCCGGGCCTGAAATGGGAGCAGGGTGACCCGGCCACCAATACCCCCGCTTTCCGTCAGTACGTCTGGTGCCTGCACCAGGCCAGCCCCAACCTGTTTGCCGAGGTGGGCGATCTCCCGCCCGGCGAGATTTATGATGCACAACTGTTCCAGCAGAAGTTCCTGCGCGACCCGTTCAGCTTCACGCGGGCCAACAACATACCGCAGTATTTTACCATCAACGGCCAGTCCGGCTTTTTCTCGCACTTCAGCCCGACCATCACCCCCATCGGACGCGTCGGTGAACCGATTGTGATCCATATGATGAACGCCGGACTCTGGACCCACTCCATGCACTACCACTTCAACCATTTCTATGTGACCTACGACAACGGTGTCTCGCAAAACCCCTTCTGGGTCGATATCTACAACGTCGACCCCATGGACACGGTGGATTACACCCTGCCGTTCCAGCGCCCACCCAACGTTCCTAATGTCCGCGGGATCGGCCTCCCTGATACACCGATGCAGACGATCAACGGGCATCCCTGCTGGCCGCCCATCGAGGAGATGGCCATCCATATGCCCTTTAATAAAAAGGCCAGTGATATTAACGGCAACGACGTCTCACTCGACCAGCTGCAGTCACCCCTCTGTTACCCGATGCACGACCACGCGGAGGCGAGCCAGACCTCCCAGGGGGGCAACTACAACTGCGGCCTGATTTCCGGGGCCTACTGCACCGGCGACCGGAACACCCCGGGCTTTATGGACTTCCCCATGGAACCTGACTTCGCCATGATGTACCGCAACATCCGCGGCGTCAGCGTAGAGCGGGGCACCCTGCCGGCCCCCGGTACGCCGCCCGTCTGACCATTAACGTCGTAATGTTACCATAGTCTGGAAAGGAGAACGTATATGTCAGCAACAACGCCAGCAAATATAATTACCCGGTGGTCCATCGCCGGTATGGAGGGGATGTGGGTCAAGATGTGGGATCCACCCACGGAATCGCCGGCTACGCCTGATATGGTCGCACCGACCAACCCGGTGCCGGAGGTCCTGTTTGCAGCCGGGATCGCCAACATCGCCCCGACGGCCCCGCACACCATGTCGCTGGATGTGATGCACGGCATAACCATTGCCACCTGGGACAGCCCGGTGCCCGTCGGGCAACCAGGTGCAAAGGTGCTCGAATACTTCACGATACCCAATCCGGACATCCCTGCCGCCATTATCGGCACGTTTCCGGGCACCACCGTCCGGATGCCGAACGGTTGCGTCTTTCATTGCGCGACCTCCGGCAAGGGACCTCCCCCGCACACGATCCACTGGCACGGCATGGAGCCGACCCCCATGAACGACGGCGTCGGCCACTGCTCGATGGAGCTGGGCAGCTATACCTACCAGTGGCAGCCCAACTTCATCGGGACCTACTTCTACCACTGCCACCGCAATACCATGCAGCACTTCGAGTTCGGTCTCTACGGCCTGCTGCTGGTGGAACCGGCGGACACCTATTTCGCCACCCTGGCTGACCCGAGCATCCCCATCGGCCACTGTCGTGACGGGAAACGCAGGATTGCCGCCAATCTGGCCCCGACCACAGCCAATCCGGCCGGATTCCCGCAGTTCCCGGGCTGGAACAGCAATCCCCGCGATGCCGCGGATCCCTGGAAGGGTGACCCAACGAAAAATCAGGCCGTCGCGTTTCTTACCGATCCCCACGCCCAGACCGTGCCTTACGACGTGGAGGGGCTGTGGGTCTTCGATGACCGTGACTCCAACTGGAGCCAGAATGCCTCCCACGCCCATAACGGGTACCCGCGGGCCGGCAATACACCGGGGTATGACGACGATTTTGCCCGCAATCCGGGTGTCAACGGCTTCCTGGCCTTCAACGACTACGGTGCCGACTACTGGTTCGTTACCGGCGTGCCGGTACCTGGCCACAAGGGTGAGACTGCAGCGATACCGCCCGGGATTGTCGTCCCGGCAGAGTTGAACAGCGGCATCAGCGGCTCGCAGGTTTCCATCGAGGCCTACGTGGGCCAGACCATCCTGATCCGCTGCCTCGACGCGGCCTATAACAACTGCGAGTACTCCTTTCCGGTGGATATCGTCATCGTCGCCTGGGACGGCCGCGCCCTCGGCGTGCCCCCCTTCGGCTTCAACGAGGCCTACCTGGTCCCGGCCAACACCCCGATCTATGTCTCGGTCGGTCGGCGCTTCGATGCCCTGATCCGGGTTTTCTCGCCGGTCAGCACGGTTGCCACCTGCAAATTCATCGATACACGCGGTGCGCAGATTGCGGGCCAGGAGGTGGTCACCTTCACCGCCCAGGTACCGATCAACATCTCGCCGCTGACCGTCACGGTGACACCCAGCGTGGCCAGCCCGCAGCCGGCAAATAACCCGATCACCTTCACCGCGGCCATGACCGGCAATCCCGGCAGTCAGGCACCGACCACAGGTTATTTCGAATACCGTTTCTACCTGAATGAAGGCACCGGCGCCGGCTTTGTGCTGCAGCAGGATTTCAGTCCGGCCGCCACCTGGACCTGGACCCCGGCCTCAACAGGATCGTACGACGTATTCGTCGAGGTGCGTGCAACAGGTTCCCCCAATTTCCGCGACGGCTACAAGGCGGTTTTCGCCTACGAGATCCTTTCAACCCCGGCCACCGGTCTGACCCTGGTGTCAGACAAAGCCAGTCCTCAGGCTGCGGGCAGCCTTGTCACCTTCACCGCTACGCAACAGGGCGGTTCAGGTACCATGGAATACCGCTTCTACGTGAATGACGGCTCCGGTGCCGGTTTCGTGCTGGCCCAGGCCTACGGACCGTCCAACACCTTCGCCTGGACACCGGCTGCTACCGGCAACTACGATGTATTTGCGGAAGTCAGGGTTGTGGGCTCAGCAGTCGATCGGGATGCCTTCAAGGCGGTTAATTTCTTCCAGATCATGTCGGCAGTTCCTCCCACCGGCCTGGACGTGACTTCCAACGTTGCCAGTCCGCAGGCGCCCGGCACCCCGATCAGCTTCACCGCCGCCGCCGTGGGCGGATCCGGGACTTTTGAATACCGCTTCTACCTGAACGACGGATCCGGAGCAGGATTCATCGAGACGCGGGGCTACAGCACAGTCGATACCTGGACCTGGACACCGGCCGCAACCGGCAATTACGACCTCTTCGTTGAAGTCAGGCTTCAGGGAACGTCGGCCCTGCGGGACGCCTTCAAGGCAATTTACTTCTACCAGATACTCTAACAGGCAGTAAGACCGGGAAGTTTGGCGCAGGTAATTACCAGTCGCGGAGTCCGTGGATGGACTCCGCGACACATACAGGTTCTAAAACAGGGAAAGGTACGACATGCCAATTCTAAGTAAGAGATCTTTTACCTCGCGACGAGCCGTACTCCTGGTTGTTTTTGTTATGCTCTGCACCTGTGTGCCGGTCGGGGCCCTGGGCGCGGTCGTGCCGCCGCCCATTCTGGAGCCACTCAACCAGATAGCGGTGCCGGAGCCGACCAACCTTTTCCAGTTCGTCAAGAACAAGGCTGCAGCCATCAGATTGGGAAAAGCGTTATTCTGGGATATGCAGGTCGGTAGTGACGGAGTGACCGCCTGCGCCAGCTGCCATTTTTCTGCCGGTACGGATAACCGCCTCAAGAACACCATGAATCCGGGCTCAAATGCCGGTGATTCCTTCTTTGAGGTGCGGGGCCCGAATGAAACCCTGCTGCCGTCCGATTTTCCGTTTCATGAACGCCAGGCCCCGGCCGATTTCAAAGCCTCCCCGGTCCTGCGCGACAGCAATGATGTCGTCGGCTCCCAGGGTGTCCGCCTCAACCAGTTCGTAGATATCGTTCCAGGTTCTGCGGTTGATAACGGTTTTTCACTAGCAGACGCAATCTTTAATCTGAACGGGGTCAACACACGACAGGTTACCGGCCGCAATACCCCTTCAGTCATCAATGCAATTTTCAATTTCTCCAATTTCTGGGACGGACGGGCCAGTTCCTTTTTCAACGGGTCGAGCCCGTTCGGTCCACTTGATCAGAGTGCCGGTGTCTGGTACAACGTGAACAATACCCTGACGAAACAGCCCGTCTCCTTTCGCTTCGCCAGCCTTGCATCCCAGGCAACCGGGCCGCCGCTCAGCGATGTAGAGATGTCGTTCCGTGGACGTACCTTCCCGCAACTCGGCCGCAAGATGTTTGGCCTGACGCCGCTGGGCAAGCAGACCGTACACATCGATGACAGTGAACTGGGCAATCTCTCCAATGCCACTGTGCAGCCTGATGGAACCATTAGCGGTTCAAAAGGGCTGAACACCAGTTACACCCAGATGATCCGGGATGCCTTCCAGAACAACCTCTGGAACTCGAACCTGCTTACCCCGGACGGGTTCAGTCAGATGGAGGCCAACTTTTCCCTGTACTGGGGACTGGCTATCCAGCTCTACGAGGCGACCCTGGTTTCAGGCGATACCCCTTTCGACCATTTTCTGGGTGGCGACCAGACCGCCCTGACCCCCCAGCAGCAGGATGGATTCACCCTGTTTTTCGGCGCCGGCAGGTGCGATGTCTGTCACGGCGGCACCGAACTCATGAACGCCTCGGTCAGGGTGGCCCGTTTCATCTCCAATGAAAACAATGCCCTGCTTGAAGTGATGCCGGTGGCAAGCGGACGGCAGATCCTCTACGACAACGGCTTCAATAACACCGCAGTGCGCCCGACAGCAGAAGATATCGGGAGGGCCGCTTTGTCGCCGTTCAACAACCCGCTGACCGGCATTAATTTTCCGCTTTCTTTTTCCGACCTGGCCGAACTGCAGGCACTGAACAAAGTCCCCTTTGCCGTCCCTGTTCTGGTCCCCGGCCTTCCGGCTACCTTCCCGGTCGCCAATGGAGGTGCATTCAAGGTGCCCGGCTTGCGCAACGTGGAACTTACCGCTCCCTACATGCATAACGGGTCAATAATGACCCTTGAGGATGTGGTGGAATTCTATGCCCGCGGAGGTAACTTCCCCACCGCCAACAAGGCCGATCTTGACATCAATATTGTCGAACTGCCGGCATTGCAGGGAGAGCCGACAGCTCAGGCGGCACTGGTCGCCTTCATGAAATCGATGACCGATGAACGGGTCAGAAATGAGGAAGCCCCGTTCGACCATCCGGAACTGTTCATCCCCAACGGTGATTCCGTCAACGATACGGACATGACCCATCTGCCGGCAACGGGTGTCCTGGGCAAGATTGTCACCGTTACGTTGACGTCCAGTCTCCCCAGCCCGCAGGCCGCAGGTACTCCAATCACCATTACCGCCAGTGGAAGCGGCGGGGCCGGTTCATATGAATACCGCTTCTACCTGAATGACGGCAGCGGCGCAGGCTTTGTTATGGTGCGGGATTACAGCCCGGTGAATACCTGGAACTGGACCCCGGCGACTTCAGGTAACAATGACATATTCGTCGAGGTGAGGAATGCGGGCACTTCGGTGACAAGGGACGCCTTTGACGCAATCAACTTCTTCCAGATTAAATCGTCGATTCCCGCAACCGGCGTGACCCTGACCCCCGGCGTGACCAGTCCGCAGACACCCGGCACGCCGGTCATCTTTTCTGCAGCGGCCCAGGGGGGCAGCGGCCCGTTTGAATACCGATTCCATCTGAACGACGGTTCCGGTTCCGGATTTGTTGTCGTACAGCCCTACGGACCATCCAGCACCTTCAACTGGACGCCCTCCGCAACCGGGAACTACGACATCTTCGTGGAGGTGCGTACCGCCGGTTCGACAGAACTGCGGGAGGCCTTCGCCGTGGTAAATTTCTTCCAGGTCAGGGACTCGTTCCCGGCCACCGGCCTGAACCTGTCTGCGAGTGTTCCCAGCCCGCAGGCGGTCGCTACGCCGATCACCATTACCGCCAGCGGGGTGGGTGGCAGCGGACCTTACGAATACCAGTTCTATCTCAATGACGGGTCAGGCACCGGTTTCGTAACAGTCCAGTCCTACAGTCCGGCCGACACCTTCGTCTGGACGCCGACAACAGCCGGCAACTACGATTTTTTCGTAGAAGTCAGACTGGCCGGTTCGACGGTACTGAGAGATGCCTACAAAGCCCTCTATTTTTACCGGATTGATTAGGAGACAGGGTTTGTACGGGCCTCCGGCACCCTTGCGAATTGTATCAAGAGACGGAGCCCGAAAGGGCTCCGTTTGGCTGCGAAGAGCGCAGTTATGAGGCAGCAGATCAGTAAAGACTTTCAGAGTTATGCATAGCCACGTACGTTGTATCCCAATTCCAGATGTGAGGGTCATTAGATGAAATCATTCATTGCCGGTTTATGCATGTTGCTCGTGTGCTCTGCAGCTTTCGCCGCCGAAAGGACCCCGGTTGCGAAACCGACAGGAAAGGGTGTGTTCACCCTTGAGATAGTGCCCGGTGGAAGCGAACTGAAGAACGGAACCAACACTATTGAATTCGTTTTACGCGACAAGAGCGGCAAGGTTGTCGATGGGGCTGAACTCACGGTCACCCCATGGCTGCCTGCCATGGGCCAGGGAGTCTGGGACAAACCGGTGGTGACGAAGCGGGGTGGGGGGAAGTACGAGGTCCGGAATATAGTTACCACCATACATGGCCGCTGGGAGCTGAAGATCGATGTCAGCAAAGGCGCCCTCAAGGATCAGGCGGTCTTTGCTTTCGATGTTTCGGGCAAGGGAACGACTGCCAGTCAGGATATCGATCTGCCCAGGGGTAAGTATGCCAGAACGGTTCAGCACTACAACATTCCGAATGTGACGCTTCTGAACCAGGACGGGAAAAAGGTGAATCTGAGGGAGATGGTTGATTCCGGCAAGCCGGTCATCTTCGATTTCATTTACACGACCTGCACCACCATCTGTCCGGTACTTTCCGCCAGTTTCACCAATTTGAGAAAGCAGCTCGGCGAGGATGCCGACAAGGTTCAACTCATCTCCCTTTCGATAGATCCCGAGCACGACCGGCCGGAACAGATGAAAAAATATCTTTCACGCTACAGGGCCGGCAAGGGATGGGATTTTCTTACCGGCAGCCGCGAGAACATCGACAGGGTTCTGAGAGCGCTTGACGCCACCGTCATTGACAAGATGGCCCATGAGCCGCTTTACATCATGCACGCACCGCAATCGGACGAATGGATTCGTATCAAGGGACTGCTCAACAAGAATGATCTCCTGAGAGAGCTGAGGAGGATTGAACAAAAATGACATTCCGGGAGATCACGCGTATGAGGATGGGAATCGGGGTAGTGCTGCTGTGCCTGTCACTCTTTGGAGCCCTTGCCCTTGGCGGCGGAAGGACGGGGGATGGTTGCGGGTCTTCCGGCAGCGGAAGCGCTCCGCCTGGGCGGGATCATGTACCATAAAGGACAGCTACCCTCCGGCGAGCCTATGACTGCGCTCGTACAGGGCGGCATCGAGATGGACGGCACCATGTGCACCTGTACCAACTGTCACATGTCCAGCGGCCTGGGTTCCTTCGAAGGTGGCATTTTTACGCCACCTACCAACGGCATCAAGCTTTACGCACCGCTCCGGGGGGCAATCGACGTCCCCGGGCCGACTATGAAACGCTCCATGTTCACCGGCACTCCCCGGCCTGCCTACACCGATGAGTCGCTCGCCCGGTCGCTCGTTAACGGTGTCGACGCGGCGGGAAGAACCATGAGTGAGGTAATGCCCCGCTATGACCTGAGCGACAGGGATAATGAGATACTGGTCTACTACCTCAAGAACCTCTCGTCGGAATACTCCCCCGGACTGACTCCCGACACGATCAGATTTGCCACAATCATCACCGATGAGGTGAGTCCTGCCGACCGGGATGCATATCTGCAGCCGCTCGACGCGTATATCCGCGAGGATTGGAATGGACGGGTAAAACTTGTTTCCGACCAATGGGATGCGACGTGGAAACGCACCCCTGATACCCCCAAGGCCTTCCGCAGGATTGAACTCGATGTCTGGACGCTGAAGGGGAACCCCGCTTCGTGGGAAAAACAGCTGGAGGAGTATTACCGGCAGAAGCCGGTCTTCGCTCTACTGGGCGGGATGACAACCGGGACGTGGGCTCCGATGCATGAATTTAGCGAAAAGCACAAGATACCCTGCATACTTCCGACCACCGATCTGCCGGTTATCTCGGAATCCGACCGTTACACCGTCTATATGTCAAAGGGAGTCTACCAGGAGGGGGAGGCAGCCGCTAAATACCTGTCCAGGGTGTTTGCCCTGCCTGCCGACAGGGAGATTGTCCAGGTGTTCAGGGAGAATGCTCGCGGTCGGGCGCTTGGCCGTGGATTCACCGATACCTGGGAAAAACTTGGAGCAGCCAGACTGGTCAACAGGATTGTGCAACCCAACGAAAAAGCGGGTGCGGAATTCTGGAAAACGCTTTCCAGTGCACATCCGAAAGCAATTTTTCTCGTCTGGCTTGGTCCGGAAGATCTGGCCGGCATCGGCACGCTTGCCGACTCCGGGAACAAGCCGCTCTTCTTCTCCTCGACCCTGCTTGCCGGCAAGTTCTCGGCACTGCCCGACTCGGTCCGCGATGCCTCGTTGATCACGTATCCGACCCGCCTTCCTGATAGCGAGGAATACAGCAGGACGATCCTGAGTAACTGGATGAAATTCAAAAAACTCCCCATGAACAACCTGAAAATCGCCTCGCAGGTCTTTCTGCTCAGGAACGTCTTTTCAGAGGCGATGTACGGCACGGCGGGAGAGTTCTACCGGGAGTATTTCCTGGATAACGTGGATCAGAGCAGAGACCAGCAGCAGACTTCGATCACCTACCCGGTGCTCAGTTTTGGTCCGGGGCAGCGTTACGCCTCCAAGGGGTGCTACATCGTCACGCTCACCAAAGGGGATAATCCCAAGGTAGTCCGACAGAGCGACTGGGTGATCTACTGACCATTGGATGCGATTTTACCAGCTGTTTCAGAGGAATATTCACATGTTGAAGTTACATTCTGTCGTTATGCGTATGATGGTACTGGTGCTTGCTACCCTGGCCATCACCAGTTTCGTCTGGAGTGGCGTACCCACCGCCGCGTGGTTCGTTCCCGATGGGGCAGCGTTGACCGCCACCCAAATGGCGGGCTTATTTGATACGAACCAGCTTTATTTCAATGTTCAGAGTGAAACCAACAGCAATGGTGAGATCAGGGGAGATGTCACCCCGGCACCTGTTATCTACCAAACGGATGCCGGTAACCCGTTTGCAGCCAACCCGGCCAATAACCCGCTGACCTTTGCGGCTCTCCTGGGGGGCGAACAGGTCAGGCCACGCAATGTGATCACCGGGGCGAGCGGTTACGGTTCGGTTACGCTCGATCCGCTTACCAAACAGCTCAGCGGATTTATCGTCACTTCCGGGATTGCCGGAATCGCCGCTCAGATCCATGACGGTCTCTCCGGTAACAATGGAACGGTTGTCCTGACGCTTGAAGGCGGGCCCGTGGTTTGGACCGTTCCGGCAACTACGGTCCTGACTGATGCGCAAATTGCCCGCCTGACTGCAGGGGCCTACTATTTCAATGTCCAGAGCGACGCCTTCTCCAACGGGGAAATCCGCGGGCAGTTAAACCAGCAGGTCAGATTTGCGGCCTTGAAAGGAGCACATGAAATTCCGCCGGTCGCTTCAGGCGCCAGCGGGATCGGGATACTTGCGCTTGACCCGGTTACCAGGCAGTTTTCCGGATTTGTCAAGGCCGGCGGGTTCGGCAGTGCCGTAACGTCAGTAGCTCTCCGCTTCGGCGACGCAGTGACGAACGGACCCGGCATCTTGAATCTCGTTACCAGCGGTAACGGCATCTGGTCGGTTCCGGCATTCAATAACCCGGTAGTCAGTGACGCTATCGTAGCTGCATTCAACAATGACGCGCTCTATGTCAACATCCATACCCAGGACAATCCCGGGGGTGAACTTCGGGGCCAAATCATGAAATCCAGTGTAAGGATCGGGACAGCCGGCCTGGACGGCACCAAGGAGATTCCACCGGTGTCCACTCTGGCCACGGGCTCGGGGGTGCTGGCCTGGAACTCTGTCACCGGGCAGCTGAGCGGCAGCGTGAAGACCGACGGTCTCACCGGCACTGCGGCAAATCTCCATTCAGGTCCCGTCTCCACCACCGGACCAGCCCTGGTCGCCCTGACCACCACTTCGCCGGTCACGGTCACCCCTGCACCGGGCATTTCTTTCGGCCTTGATATTCAGCCGATCTTCACTGCCAGCTGTGCCCGGTCTACATTCTGTCACGTGGTCGGCGGGAATGCCCCCATGTCATTGCAGTCAGGGTTTTCCTATGCCAGTGCGCTCACCAGCCTGGTCCCGGGCGATTCCGCTGCGAGCTATTTTTACCAGCGGGTAACTATAAACGATCCTCCCTCCCTTCCCATGATGCCGTTGAACAGGCCTCCCTTGAGCCTGACCAGCCAGAATCTCATCAAGAATTGGATCGATAGCGGGGCGCTGTTTGATTTCTACCCGGTGAGCGTGACCGTGGCTGCCAATCCTGCCGGTTCACAGGTCGTCGGCACGCCGGTCACCTTCAGCGCCGCCACTCAGGCTGGAATCGACCCGTATGAATATCGTTTCTACCTGAATGATGGATCCGGTACCGGTTTCGTTCTACAACAGGATTACGGGGCACAGAAGAGCTGGACCTGGGTTCCGGAGGCCTCCGGCAGGTACGATATATTCGTCGAAGTGAGATACGCCGGGACAACGGTTCTCCGGAATGCCTTTGCGGTGCTAAATTCCTACGAGGTCAAGTCGGTGATACCGCCCTCCAGTGTGACCCTGACTGCCAGCAGCGCCGGCCCGCAGCCACCCGGCACACCGGTCACCTTTACCGCCGCTGCCCAGGGCGGGACCGGCCCCTGCGAGTACCGTTTCTACCTGAACGACGGCAGCGGTAACGGCTACGTCGTCGCCCAGCCCTACGGCCCGTCCGGAACCTTCGTCTGGACTCCGGACGTCCCCGGCAACTACGACCTGTTCGTCGAGACCCGCCTGGCCGGCTCGACGGTTCTGCGGGATGCCTATGCTGCGATCAATTTCTTCCAGGTGAATATCCCGCCGACCAGCGTGACTTTGACCGCCAATCCTGCCGGTCCGCAGGCCCCCGGCACGCCGGTCACCTTCAGCGCAGCCGCCCAGGGCGCCAGCGGCCCCTGTGAATACCGTTTCCACCTGAACGACGGCAGCGGTGCCGGCTACGTTGTCGCCCAGCCCTACGGCCCGTCCGGCGACTTCATCTGGACGCCGTCCGCTGCAGGCAATTACGATGTATTTGTCGAGACGCGACTGGCCGGCTCGACGAGCCTGCGGGAGGCCTACAATCTGATCAATTATTACCGGATCACGGCTGTGACTCCGCCAACAGCAGTAAATCTGGTCTCCGATGTTGTCAGCCCGCAAACCCCCGGCACGCTTGTCACCTTTACCGCCGCCGGCCAGGGCGGGAGCGGTCCCTACGAGTACCGCTTCTACCTGAACAGTGGTGCCGGGTTTGTGCAGCAGCAGGACTACTCCCCGACGAACAGCTGGAACTGGACTCCTGCCGCCGCCGGCAACTACGACATATTCGTGGAGGTGCGGCAGGCCGGCTCCAGCGTACTGCGGGACGCATACAACGCACTGTACTACTACCGGATCCAGTAACCCTCTCAAGCTCTAGGATTAAAGACGGAGTTCCTCGCGGGGCTCCGTTTTGTTTTTCAGGAACAATAAGGTCATAACATCCTCACTCCGGGAGACGGTCTGTGAAACCAAGCAGATTTATTATTAAACTCGTTCTGACCGTTGCGACCTGTCTGATCCCCTCGGCGCCACACAGGGTGGACGCCGGCAGCACAGACCTCGCCGGTGTCACTGCCGGGGGCGCGGTTTTCCGCAACCTCTCGTCCGCCAAGGCGCATATCGGCCTGGCTGCCGCCACCATCACGATCGACACCCCCCAGACGGTCACTACGCTCACGGTTCCGGCCAATATCAGCCTCAAGGTCGTCGGGGCCGGCCGTCTCGACGTTGCAGCCGGCAACAGGCTGCAGATCAATGGTCCTTTCAGCGCACCGCTCAAGCCCGTATTTGGAGGCAGAGGCCTGGTCGCTTTCGGTCCGGATTCTATTCATGGGGTGCATCCCGAGTGGTGGGATGTCGATGGCGGTCAGGGGGCAGTCTTTGCCATTCAGAGTGCGATCGACAGTATCACCCGGGGTGATGTGCTCCTGTCAGGCAGGACCTATGAACTGGAACGCCGCACGAGAATCACCCTTGTCGGAAGCACTGATGCCGTCGATGCCATCCTGATACCGAAGACGGGCGTCAATGTCAGGGGCGAGGGATACGGCAGTGTCCTGAAAGTCGCCGATAATTTTACCGCCGGCGGAGATTATGTCGTCTTTGGACCCCGCAAAGCCGAGCCGATTTCCGCAATTACCTTCAGAAATTTCAGAATCGATGGAAACGGCAGCCGGAATCTTGTCACGGGGACCTCGGCCGGCGCAGTCCGTCGAGCGATGGCTATCTGGCTGTTTGCGGGGAAGGATGTCCGCATCGAGAAGGTCTGGTTCGAAAACCATCCGGGCACGAACGTGGTGAAATTCGGCAGCGACAGCCTGTCCTCTCTGGTCACGGATTCCATCATCACCGGCTGCACCTTCACTTCCTCGGGGGCTGCAATCCCCGGCAACCGCCGGCAGAGCGACCACAGCACCCTGTATGTCAGCGGCCGGAACGTGCGGGTCAGCGACAACCACCTGTCCAATCCCGCCGCCTTCGATGAGAACGGACCGCCGGCCGCCGTGCTGGCGGGGATCGAAATGCACGGTGACGACATGCTGGTATCCGGCAACCGGGTCGAGAACTACGGGACCGGTGGCTATATCGTCGGGGACGGCATTGTGACCGCCAGAAACCAGCAGTGGACCGGCAACCGCTTTGTCAACATGACCAAACTGGGCATATCGATCTGGTCGGTCAGCGCGGTGGAGGATGTCCTGATTGATTCCAACATGATTACCCTCAACGGAACGCTGGACCAGGGTGTGGCAGGCATCTTCCAATCCATCTACCCGCCCGACACGACCGTCGGAATCGACGGCCTGCGGGTAAGCAACAACAACATCTCCGGCCTCGACGTACACTCCGGGACGGTCTGGAACGGCATTCAACTGACTGCAGTCAGGAATGCCGTCATTCAGAATAATGTCATCGAGCGGATCGCGGGAGCCGGTGTCCTCCTCTACGGCGTTCCGGGCAAACCGCTCGATAACCGTAATATCAAGATACAGGGCAACAGTATCCGGGATACCGGTTTCAACCGATTCGGCGCCCACCCCTACGCCATAGACCTGGTCAACAACGGTCAGGGACACTTTGAGCAGGTGCAGATCTCCGGCAACCGGATCGAAAACAGCCTGCCCCTGGCTGCAGAGATGGGCGGGATACATGTCCAGGGGCCCGGTCCTGTAAGCGGAGTTCGGATCGAAGGGAGTAACAGCTTCGTCAACCTGAAGCGCAGGGATCGACGGATCGATGATTCCGGTCTGAAAAACGGGGTGACGGTGGACCCGGCATTGCGGCTGCCATAGAAACCATGCAGTAACCTCTCTGAATCGTTTCCCACTCCAGAATAGGAGCCTGTATGCATGCCAGCTTGACTATGCAAAACATTTGGCATTGTTCAGAAGTGTGCTTGCACCTGGAACGTAACAATAACAGATGGTTGAATTAACAATAATTCTTACTCTATGCGAAGTGATCATCCGGCCGCATTACCTCCTTTATGAATATAAATGCCATAACATATTGGTAAATAAGTATAAATTATGGGTTCTTTCAGTGCGGCACATATATTGTAGATGTACATTTTGAAAAGAACGATATTTTCTGCCTGTGTAGGGCGACCGTTGAATAACATAAAAAAAACTAGGAGGATCAATACATGAAACACGTTACATTGTTTCGAATATTGCTGCCGCTACTGCTTATTGCGGTGCTGATGACCGGCATTGCCTATGCCGCGCTTCTCGATGAGGGGCCGACTGTCCCGGCGGTGATCGGCAGCACCCCGCCGACGCTCGGTCACGGTTTTCCGCTCTGGTACCGGGACACCAATCGCGTTCCGCTTCAGTTGTGCACAAACACAGCCATGTGCCTGTTTGCCCTGCCCAATCCGTTGCAGCCGGCCAGATTTCCCGACAACATGCCGAACGAGGTGTTCTTTCATTCGGCAGATACAAGCATGCCCACACCCGCTGGTACTGCGGATCTGATCACAGGGGTGGAGGGTAATATCCTCACCGAGACTGATGGTTCACTCACCCTGGTCAGCTTCGCCAGGGTCAGAATCAGGGTCGATACCAACGTGGCCGGGACGTATGTTGTGACAACGCCCTATAAGCAGTACACGTTCACCAATGTCCCGGCTGGCACCAGGGGGATCAATTTTACCGAGGATATCGGGATAGGGCCGAACGGCCATTTCGCCGGTGCTCTCAGTGGCAGTATCGGTCCGTTCCTCTATTGCACCGATGCACCGTTTCCGGCCACCGACGGAACCGGTGGATCCTACATCGGGCATAACGGAACACCATGCAAGGTACTGGGGAGCACCTTCCCCAGCACACAAAATCCGTCAAACTTTTTCCGCGTCCAGGGGCCGGCCGGATTCGGCACCGTGACAACTACTGATTTTCTTATAACGGGCAAACTCTACACCGAGGTCATACCGACTCCCCTGAAGGTGGATAAGGTCACCTATGCGCTTGACACCGCCGGCATGCAGGTGAACGCATTTGCCACCACCCAGGCATTATCCAACCAGGTCAATGGCGCACTGCCCTTTCCGGCCAACTTCGCCCTGACCGGGGCGCTCTCCTCCCTCCAGCTCACGGGGACAGGCATTCCAACACAGAACATGGCGACCAGCAACCCGGCCGACGGCACGTTTTTCTCGGCCAGCGGCCTGTTCACAACTCCGGGTGCTATCCCGGCAGACGTCACGGTGACTAATACCTCCGATACCCCGCCCGTGGTGAAATCCGTTCCTCTCGTGGATGAAGTGGTCATCGACCAGGCGGCATACGACCAGGCGACCGGTAAACTGTCGATTACTGCGTCTTCCTTCGACAGGGTCGCCAATCCGGATCTCCAGGCATATCTGCCAGGCATGACGAACCCGCTGGGTACGCTGTCCAACGGCCAGCTCAACGTCACATTCCCGGTTACCGACAATTCGGGCCCACAACCCAAGACATACAGCAACCCTGCCAGCACTATTACGGTCAAATCGGCCAAGGGCGGTTCGGCAACCGAACCGGTTGTAACGTTCATACCTGTTCAGCCTGAACCTGCGACCGGCCTGACCGTATTGCCGACTGCTGTCAGCCCGCAGGCGGCAGGAACGCCGATAACCTTTGTTGCGTCCGCTACCGGTGGCAGCGTCAGCTACGAATACCAGTTCTACCTGAACGACGGTTCCGGTTATGTCCTCATTCAGCCATACAGTAGCGCCACCAGCTGGACCTGGACCCCCTCCAGTGCGGGTAACTACGACATTTTTGTGGAAGCGAGAAGTGCCGGTTCGGCAGCACTGCGCGATACATTTGCTTCGGTCAACTTTTACCGGATAACCGCGCCCGCAACCAGCGTCTCCATAGATGTCAATAATCCTTCTCCGCAAGCGGTCGGGGCACCCATCTCCTTCACCGCAAACGGCAACGGTGGCTCCGGTTCCTATGAGTACCGCTTCTGGCTCAATGTCGGCGGGACCTATCAAGTGGTTCAAGAGTACAGCACAAATAACGTCTGGATTTGGAATCCGACCATTCCGGGTGCATATGACGTTTTCGTCGAGGTCAGGACCGCCGGCACATCGGTGAACAGGGATGCGTTCAATACTCTCCTGGTCTACCGGATAACACCGGTGCCAGCTGCAAGCGTCTCCTTGAATGCAAACCTGACGAGCCCCCAGGCAACCTTGACTCCGGTGGTGTTCACCGCCGGTGCCAGCGGCGGGTCTGGCGGTTATGAATACCGTTTCTACATCAACTCCGGCGCGGGATACGCACTGGTGCAGCCTTACAGCACCCTGAACAGCTGGACTTTCACGCCGATCATCGCCGGCAACTATGATGTCTTTGTGGAAACCCGCAGCATCGGCTCCCTTGTGGACCGGGAGGCTTTTAACAGTATCGTGACGTACGAGATTCAGTAGGAAACAGAAGTAGCCAGCTGACAACGAAACAGTAGTTAAAAGCGGGGGTCTCTTAGGGGGCCCCCGCTTTTTTAAGGGTTATTTCTGAAAGCATCCAGATCCCTGCAAGGTGAGGGTGGTCCTGATTTCGCACTGCTGAAAAAATATTGGCACCCAAATCGGGACACACTCGTGGTCCTCTGCTGATTAGTTATGTAAAACAGCATATTGCATAGCTTGAGGATGTTTTTCCTCTACCAGTGTCTTGCATGGCCGTCATCAGTTCAAAACGAGCTGTGCATTCATAACTACCTTAAATATATCGATAAAATTCTATTGTGTCGGTTAGGTATAGTTCTTGAAATGATGTAAGCAGCCATAAGAAGGACGGATTGCATGTATTCAGAAAGCTTGAATGAGCGATGTCCGGATTCGTAACATCGGTTCACGACGATGCTTAGCTGGACCATGAAAGGTATTAGTTATGAAACACAACCTGAAGGTCATCGAGAATTCCAGAACAGGTCAATTCGCTCCCTGGCCGGTTTTCTCGCAGGATGAGATCGATGCGGTGGCGGCAGTGTTGCGTTCCGGCAAAGTAAATTACTGGACCGGAGAGGAAGTCCGGTTCTTTGAAAAGGAGTTTGCCACCTTCACTGGCTGTGAACATGCCATTGCCCTTGCCAACGGGACGGTCGCACTGGAATTAGCTCTCTATGCACTGAACATCGGTCAGGGGGACGAAGTGATTGTTCCCTGTCGCACCTATATCGCGTCCGCCAGCAGCGTTTTTGCACGCGGTGCGACGCCGGTGATGGCCGATGTGGACCCGGTCAGCCAGAACATTACCGCGGCCGCCATCGAGCGTGTTCTGACGAGCAGAACCAGGGCCGTGATCGTGGTACATCTGGCTGGCTGGCCCTGCGATATGGACCCGATCCTGGAACTGTCACAGCGAAAGGGCCTGAAGGTCATCGAAGACTGTGCACAGGCCCACGGTGCCATGTACAAGGGACGGCCGGTCGGTTCTCTCGGCGACCTGGCCGCATTCTCTTTCTGTCAGGACAAGATCATGACGACCGGCGGCGAGGGGGGAATGCTGACCACCAGCGACAGAGCCCTCTGGGAAAGGGCCTGGGCCTATAAGGACCATGGCAAGAGTTTTGAAAAGGTATCCAGCAAACAGCATCCTCCCGGATTTCGCTGGCTACATGACTCATTCGGCACCAACTGGCGCCTGACCGAGATGCAGGCCGCCATCGGCCGGATCCAGTTGAAAAAACTGCCGGAATGGAGGAAGCAGCGCCAGCAGCACGCGAAGACCTTGAACAGCTTCTTTTCGGGGTTCAGTGCCCTACGGGTTACACCACCGCCACCCGAGATCGAGCATGCCTATTACAAATACTATGTTTTTGTAAGACCTGAACATCTGAAACTGGGGTGGGATCGGGACAAGGTACTGAAAGAGATCGTGGCGTTGGGGGTTCCCTGTTTCAGCGGGAGTTGCAGCGAGATCTACCTGGAGAAGGCCTTTGAAAACGAGGGGCTGCAGCCTGAAGGCCGTCTGTCGACAGCCATGGAGCTTGGAAAAACCAGCCTCATGTTCCAGGTCCACCCTACCTTGAGCAGGGCAAATATCGTGGAAATGTGCCGTGCTGTGGAAACTGTACTCACCAGGGCTACGATCGAATGCTCCCCGGAACGGGCCAATCTCAGACTCAGAACACGCCACATGGCCGTTGTCGATTCCCGTGTCAAACAGCACGACGCACGGAAATACAAGACGATGGATTGTTCACCCTGATACCGGTGATCACCGGTCCGTCTTGAATGAGCGATGTCCGGATTCTTAACTCCGGTTATCGACGATGGTTCGCTGGACCATGAAAGGGATTAGTTATGATGCACAACCTGATGGATATCGACAATGCAAGGATCGGCCAGCAACCTCAGTTGCCGCATTTCACACTGGAAGGCGTTGACGCGTTTGCAAGGGTGCTTAAAACCGGGAACTTGAACCATATGACTGCAGAAGATTTTCTGCAGTTCAGAAATAACTATGCCGTTTTTACCGGTTGCGTACATGACGTTGCCCAATCAAAATTCAGGTGGCTGGATGGTGACGATGAGCGTGATTTCGAGACCTGGTGCCAAATCTGGGAAAGTACCACGTCACGACGCCCTCATGACCACCCCGGTTTTCTGAGAGTAATGAAACCTGCAGGGTTTACTCCCGCAATGGTTGTCTTTGATCACCCGTCCGGGGCACGAGTCATCTACTCTTTTTACTGGAAATCCCTCAATGACCTGCCGTTTTTCTCAGGGAGTGATGACCCGGCCATCCACATGGTTTCCCCCTACGGTTATGGAGGTCCACTTTACGAAGGTTCGACAATTAACCGGGTGGCAGTATCGGAAGCTTTCGAGGCCCGTTTTGGCGATGAACTGCATCGCCGTGGTGCATTGTCTGAATTCGTCAGGGAGGATCTTTTTGAAGACAGATTGGTCATCCGAACCCAAGGGCAGAGAATTGAACAGCAATCGAATGTCGTGGTCAATCTTGACCGGGGGCCGGGGCAGATCTGGCGGGATTACCTGCCCAAGGTCCGGAAAAATGTCAACAGAGCTCGTCAAAATGGACTGCGGGTCGTTTTCGATCCACATGGATCGTATCTGGATCAGTTTTTGGGTGTTTATCACGACACCATGGCAAGAACAGGCGCTACGGAATCGTTTTTTTTGGGTAAGGATAAGTTTGAACTGCTCGGACAGACTCTTGGTGCAGTCGGCGGCTTGAGCTATGTGCATGTGTTCGATGGAGAGAAGATGATTTCCACTGAACTGCTCCTGCTCTCGCCAGACACGATCTACTCTTTTCTGGGCGGGACCTTGTCTTCCTGTTTCGAAAAAAGACCGAACGATCTGCTGAAACATGAGGTTATCGAATGGGGGGCTGCCCGCGGATTCAAGCATTATGTCCTTGGCGGCGGGATCTCGGCGGGGGACGGTATCTTTACCTACAAGAGGGCCTTTGATCCTTCCGGAATCCATCCGTTTTTTGTGAGAAGGATCCAGCATTCCCCTGAAAGGTATGATCAGCTGACCTGGAAACGCATGAGATACGAACATGCAAAAAAAAATAACTGGAAGCCGCGAGAAGATTTTTTCCCCGCATACCTTGCCTGACGGTAGGATATTATTGAGTTTCCCGTTTCATTCTGCCGATTTCATACGTCGGATCTCGGCGACAAGCGTTTCGACCATCCGACCGAGTGCCGCCAGGTCCGTGTCCTGATGGACCGGCAGGTTGAGGATCCGGCGGGAGAGGGCGTGTGACTCCGGGAATTCAGCATGGGAGATCTGCCCGATCATGGTGTGGTAGAGGGTCACCACCCCGTAGCCGGCATCGTTCATGCGCTGGTAGAGGGTATCGCGCGAAACAGCCTGGATCAGGACCGGAAAGGTCTGCGGGACCTCGCCCGGAGCCAGTTCTCTCCGCAACGGCTCCAGCAGATCTCCATGCGGCTCCAGCAGGTCGGAAAGGTGTCCGGCGTGGGCAACCCTTCTTGCGGCGATCGCCTTCAGGTCGTATTCCCAGGGGAGGGTGATCCGCTCTCCGTCCGACGTAATCCCGTCGAGCTCAAAGCCACTCGACCGGTTCGCGATCAACAATCCTCCTTCAGGCAGCGGAAGCATCTTGTGCAGTGAAAAGATGGCCGCATCCCCAAGGCGTCCCGAGACTCCCCCCACCAGATCGGTGAACATGGCATGGGCCTCGTCCTCCAACACGAAAGCCCCGTACTCCCTGGCCAGTGCCACCGCCTCCCGGCAGCACGGATCCACATAACCGAAATAATGGATGAGCACCAGAACCTTGACATGACCGGCCTTGAATAGTTCTCTCAGGTGATCCAGGTCGATGGTAAGGCGCTCGTCCATGCGGTAGAACCTGCAGGCGAGGCCGAGTTCAGTGACCGGGTCGAAGACACCCGATCCCTCCCGCGCCGACCAGCCGATGAACGAGGGAAGCAGCACCAGGTCGGACGAAGTGCAGTGAAGTGCCTGCAGAAAGGCGCGGAAGGCCGAACGGGCGTTTTTGTACGACACATACGGCCTTCGGCAGTGATTGTAATCCTGTGCAAGTTTGCTGATGCTCATGGTAGGACCCTGTAAGCTGAATTGATTGACGCGGCCGGCTCAGTCGGCCAGCTGTTCGAAAAGCCGGTCCAGGTCCATGCTCATTCTTCGAGATGTGACGATCCGGCGTGCCTCTCCGTGCTGCGCTTCGGGCAGATCCTGTTCGGGGATCAGGGCCAGGATCCTGCGCTGTCCGTCTATGCGCTGCAGCAGCGCCAGTGCCTGCGGATCGGACAGCAGTTCCGCCCCGGTCACCCTGAACCAGTCGCTGCCCAGGCGGCCGACGGCATACTCCCGCTGGGTGGTAACCAGTTTGAACAGGGAAAAACCATACTGTTCCTGGCTGGCACGTGCCTGAGGATACCCGGAGATCCGGCCGTTGACGGGCAGATCAGAGGCTGGGAGCGGACAGTCCCACCACTGGGTCGAATAGTCGTGCCGGAAGCCGAGCCGTTCGTACCAGGTCCGGGCGGGAAGGTTGTCCTCGAAGACATCCAGGAGCATCTCTCGATGGTGGTCCCGGCGGGCGATGCGGATGGATTCGGCCAGGATCCTCCTGGCCAGGCCCTTGCTGCGCGCCTCCGGGCGGGTGCAGATGTAATTTAGAAAGAGCGATTCCGGCAGCCAGCGCAGTTCCACGCAGCCCACAACCAGCTCCCCGGCAACCGCCACCAGGTAGATGGTGTCGGCCAGCCCCCCGGGGGTTTCGATCTGTTGCCCGATAAAGCGCTCCATACCGGGGCAGCCGTAGATCATGGCATTCTGCAACTCGCTGCTGAAACTGCTGCGGATCAGCGAGACAATCTCCCCGGCTTCGTCCTTCCGCGCCAACCTGATTTGGATATCATGTTCCATGGCTGTCACTCCCCTGTCTCGACAGTTCCTGTCTCCCGGCCCGTTCCTCGTCCAGATTGAGCATGATACTGCGCGGGTCGGCCACCAGTCCCTCCCGCTTGAATACCGCTGCCACAGTCCTGAATATGATACTGAGATCCAGCAGGAAGGAGCGATGCTCCACATACCAGATATCCAGGGCCAGCCGGTCGTCCCAGCCGAGGCAGTTGCGTCCGTTGATCTGAGCCCAGCCGGTGATGCCGGGCCGTATGGTGTGCCGCAGGTTTTCCCGCTCGGTGTAATAGGGCAGGTATCTCATCAGCAGCGGCCTCGGTCCCACCAGGCTCATGTCCCCCTTGAGCACGTTGATCAGCTCGGGCAGTTCGTCCAGGCTGGTGCTGCGCAGCATCCGGCCGAAGGGGGTGAGACGCTCCGCATCCAGCAGCAGGTTGCCGGCCTCATCCCGCCGGTCGGTCATGGTCCGGAACTTGAGGATGCTGAACGGCCGGCCGTGCCGCCCCGGTCGTGGCTGGCTGAAAATCACCGGCGAGCCGAGCTTGATGCGCACCAGCAGGGCCGTGGACAGCAGCAGCGGGGAGAGCAGCAGCAGCGCGGACAGTGCCGCGCAGATATCAAAGGCCCGTTTCACCGGCCAACCCCATGGTGTTCATGATGACGGCGTTTACTTTCCTGACGTCGTATTTTTCCTCTGCGATCTCCCGCCCCCGCTTCCCCATCTTCTCGATCAGTCCCGGTTCGAGGATAAAGCGCTCCATCGCCTTGGCCAGGGCCTCTGCATCCGCCACCGGCACCAGGAAGCCGTTGTCGCCGTCCACGACCGTCTCCCGGCAGCCCGGGGCATCGGTGGTCACCACCGGCCGTCCCATGGCCATGGCCTCCAGCACCGAACGGGGAGTTCCCTCGCGGTAGGAGGGGAGCACATAAATCCCCGCCTGTGCCATGGCCGGCCGGATATCCTCGGTTTCGGGGAGGTATTCCACGATCCCCTCGTCGATCCAGCCCTGGATCCTGCTCCAGGGGACCGATGCCGGGTGGTCATCGTGCGGTCCCAGCAGCCGGAATAGCGCCCGGGGATAACGCTGCTTCAGTGCCGTGGCGGCGGCGCCGAATTCCAGCACCCCCTTGTCCCTGAGCATCCTCCCGATCAGGAGGAACACCGGCGGGTCAAGGGACAGCGGTGCCAGACGGTAGTGGTCCAGGTTGACCCCGGAACCATTGATCAGCACGGTCCGTTCCGCCGGCACCAGGCCCCAGCCGGTAAACAGGGCCATATCGTCCGGGTTCTGGAAGAATACCTTCCGGTTCACCGCCAGCCCCAGGCGGTAAAGGCCGCGCATGACGATACTCACCAGGCGCTGCTTGAGCTGCTTCGAGGCGAAGGCATAGCCAAGGCCGGTGATCATGGAGAATATACGCGGCACTCCGGCCAGGCGGGCGGCCAGGGAGCCGAAGATGACCGGCTTGGCGGTATAGCTGAAGACCACATCCGGGCGTTCCCGGCGGAAGAAGCGGACCATCTCCCGCAGATAACCCAGGTCGCTGAGCGGGTTGGTACCGGTCCGGTCAAGGTGGATGGGCTGATAGCGAACCCCCAGGGATCTGACGCGGCTGACGAAGCGCTCTTCCTCACCGGGGGCACAGGCGATGACCTCGTGTCCGGCCGCGACCAGCCCGGCAAGCAGTTCGCTGCGCAGATGTACCAGCGACTTGGTAAAGCTGGCCAGGACTACTATCTTCAAATGCTGCGCTCCTTTGCGCTGAGAAATGGTCTGCAGGACTTACCGTCCGATTGTTGTCGGGTTACTGTGCATCAAGCCAGGCCTGGAACATCAGCACGTCCCAGAGGTGATAGTGCCAGTTGCGGTCCCCTGACAGATGCTGCTCCCATTTCCGGCGGATCGGCTCAGGATTAAGGAAACCCTCGCTACGGAGACGACGTTCGTCAAGCAATGCCTCGGCCCATTCACGCAGCGGGCCTCGCAGCCAGGCATCGATCGGGACCCCGAACCCCCCTTTGGGGCGGTCGTACAATTCCCTGGGAAGATATCTGTCCAGGACCTGGCGCAGGATCCATTTTCCCTGACCGTCGCGGATTTTCATGGACAGCGGCAGCCGCCAGGCGAACTCGACCACCCGGTGATCGAGAAACGGTATGCGGGTCTCCAGGCTTACCCCCATGGCGGCCCGGTCAACCTTCACCAGAATATCATCGGGGAGATAGGTCATGGTGTCAAGGTACATCATCTTCTGGGCAAAATCATCCAGAGACGGCCACTGTGCGGCATCGGTCACGACCGTCAGCGGTTCCTCAGCCCCCCGGACAACTGCTGCCGGCTCCATCCAGTGTGAGACCAGGCGGTAGTACATCTCTTCCGGGCTCCTGGCGGAGATGATCTCGGCCAGCTTGTGGATGCTGTGTCCGGGAACCGGAACCTGGAACCGTGACGGCAGAGAAGGGGCAAGGAACCGGTAGACGGAATTCCAGCGGTCGGGCGACACCGCCAGCAGTGAGCCGCCCAGCAGTCTGCGGACACCGCCCGGCAGCAGCTCCGCTTTGCGCCAGATATCCCTTCCAAGGTAGTGCCGGGTATATCCGGCAAAGAGCTCATCACCGCCGTCGCCGGAGAGGCTTACCGTCACATGCGTGCGGGTCATCCGGGCGACCAGGAAGGTGGGGATCTGTGAGGAATCGGAGAATGGTTCGTCGTACAGCGAGGGAAGCCGCGGGATGACGGCCAGGGCATCAGCGGGGGTTACATAGAGTTCCGTATGCTCGGTGCCCAGCTGGCGCGCCACCGCCCGGGCGTGTTCGGCCTCGTTGTACCTCTGTTCCTGAAAGCCGATGGTGAAGGTCTTCACCGGTCGCGGGCTCTGGGCCTGCATCAAGGCCACTATGGTGGACGAATCGATCCCGCCGGACAGAAAGGCACCCAGGGGGACGTCGGCCGTCATCTGCAGGTTGACCGCCTCGCGCAACACTCCGTCCAACTGTGCTACGGCATCCTTCTCGCTGCCCGGGAACGGAGCAGCCACTCCGGCCTCGGCGACCGCTCTGGCCTGCCAGTAGGGCCGGGGGATCGCCCCCGGTCCCGGTTCTCCGGTGCAGTCGATCGTCAGTACCGTGCCGGGCAGAAGCTTGAACACCCCCCGGTAGATCGAATGGGGGGCGGGTATGCAGTTATGCCGCAGATACAGGGCGATGGCATCGCGGTTTATCTCGTTGTTAAAACCGGAATACGCCCGCAGCGCCTTCAACTCGGATCCGAAGAGGAACGTCTTTCCCGACCAGCCGTAATAGAGCGGTTTTTCGCCAAGCCGGTCGCGCACCAGGTGCAGCCGGCGTTCCTTCCTGTCCAGCAGGGCAAAGGCGAACATGCCTGTGAAGCGCTTGACTGAGCCCTCCACCCCCCAGGCCTCGAATGCGGCCAGCATGACCTCGGTATCGGAATGCCCGCGCCAGGGGACAGGGGGGCTTGCGAGCCGGTCCAGTTCCCGGCGGATCTCCCGGTGGTTATAAACCTCACCATTGAACACCAGTACATAACGTCCGCCGGCAGACAGCATCGGCTGGTGCCCTGCCGGGGAAAGGTCGATGATGGCGAGGCGCCGGTGTCCCAGGGCAACACCCGTGGCCGCATCGCACCAGACCCCGCCGTCATCGGGGCCGCGATGGATGAGAGCGTCTGACATGCGCCGGACCGTCTCCTGCATGCTGTCCAATCCGGTTTGGCGCTTGAAATCAATAAAACCGGCGATGCCGCACATTTACCGGCCTCCTTGCAATGCACGTTGCAACATCCCGAGCAACCGCGGTCCGTTGGCCTGCAGGCTGTATTCTGCCACGACCTTCTCGCGGGCCGCCTGTCCCATGACCCGCCGTTTTTCAGGATTGTCGCGCAGCTCGGTCAGGGCCCGGGTCCAATCATCGAGGTCCTCCGCGTGAAAACCGTTGATGCCGTGTTCCACGATCTGCCTGTTCACCCCGATCGGGGCCGCAACCACCGGGAGTCCGCAGGCCATGCACTGGATCAGCTTGTAGCCGCATTTACCGCGCTCCCAGGGGGTGTCGGGCAGCGGCATGATCCCCGTATCGAACGACTGGATAGCGGAGACCTCCGTTTCCTCGCTCCACGGCCGTATCTCCAGCGGGACGCCCGGCAGGGAGATGTCACCCGCCCCGACCAGAACCAGCCGCGCCCGGCCATTTCTGCAGACATCCGCCAATGCCGGTCCAATCTGCTTCAGGTAGCCGGTGGTGGAGGGTGAACCGATCCAGCCGATGGTGAAGACACGGTTAATGTTGGCCGGCTCTGGCCGGTAGCGGTCGATATCGACCACCGACGGAAGGGTTTCCACCCGTCTTGCGCCGGCACTGCGGGCATACTCGGCCAGGTAGCCATTGCCGGCAATGACCAGTGCCGCCCCTTGCATGACCCGGCCGATCTTCCCACCCAGAAGAGTCCTGACCAGTTTCCGGGGGTGCTGGTCATAGCCGTGAAAAATGGCATCGTCATAGTCGACGACGGAGGGGGTGCCGCGGGCATGCAGCAGGGTCTCGACCCAGGAAGGCAGGAACGGGAAGAGTTCCTTTTCAATCCAGAGCAGATCGTACCCGGACGTGTCGATCAGCCGGGCGAATCGTCGGGCATAGGACCGGATTACGCTGAACGCGGGCCGCCCCTGTTGTGCATACAACCGCTGCAGGTAATCATCGTCCAGCAGGGGAGACACGGTTATCCGGATGCCATGGGCTTCAAGATAGGGGATATACTGGTAGAATCGCACCCTGCTGCTGGCACCCAGTCGACCGTAACGGCTGAGAAGAAGAATATTCATAGGCTTGATGGTCAGGTCTCCGGCCGGCCAGGTTGGTCAGCCAGGCGCTGTGCTGAAGTAAGTAACATGCCGCCGACACCTAGTATGGCGAACAGCCAGACCGGAAAGCTGGATAGTTTCGGCACTGCAAATCCGATCAGACTCGTGAAGCACAGATTCGCCCAGACGAACAGTGCAACCGGCGTATTCTGCCGCAAGAAAAAATTCGCGGCAAAGTCGATACCGAAGCTATAGATTATGATCCCGCAGAGCACGAACAGTAACCCGCCATCCCGGTAAAATGGCTCCAGGAATGTGCCGACATTGGTTGAAAACGGTACATCATAAAAATCTATTACCTGGCTGGGCGGTTCTTTGGTAAATCCCAGTTTGGCCAGATACTTGATCAGGGGATACAGGAATCTTTCAGGAACAGAGGAGATCTGCTCGTTTCCATCCAGCATCTTGTTGAAATAGGCAAAACCGCTCACACCATACACATAGATCTCCTGTGTGATCCCGGGAAGAACCGACTCCTCGAATTTACCTTCATAGGTGGTCTTGCCGGTCCATTCGGCAACCGCCCAGAAAATCATGACCGCTATCAGCGTCGTGCCGGCAGCCAATCTGAAAAGCCTGCCCGGATGAAGTGTCTTCGCTGCAGGCAGGATCATGAGTATGGATGTGAAAAGAATCCAGAATGGCCGTGTCCTGTCAATGTACAGCAGGTTCCCGCTCAATTGGAAAAGTGCCGGAATCAGCCAGTATGCCGATATCCGTTTACGTTGAAGCTGGTAGACGGTCAGTGCGATGGCAATCCAGCCGACGTAGGTGAGTTGCGTGCCGATCGAGATGGTCGTTTCGTTTTCCCACCTGATGGCATAGGCCTCATTGACCAGGGCAAGCAGAAATCCGGCAATACCACCGAGATTTCTTGAAATATCGATGACATATTTTATCACGCCGATAAACCCGACGGCATGCAGCAGGAGGATGGCTGTTTTTATCCCGACCGGGCTCTCCTGTCTCTCGCCGATAGATTCAGCCGGTCTCGCCTGCAGGATACTACGGTAATAGGGGTACGAAACGTATGCCGACAGGATGAACATTGCTTCCGCAAACAGGAAAACAGACATGGCCGTACTGCCGGGATCATCGACTCCTACGAGCTTCAACAGGTACAGTACGAGCCAGGCGCCCCAGGTCAGTGCTCCATAGAAGCTGGGGATGAAAAACAGGTATTTTATGTCGCTGAACGCAGTTTTGTCAGCCATAAAGTTCCCTGCTGCGGCCCCAACCCAGTGTCAGGGACATGCCGATGAACAGGAGCAGTTGAGTCGGCACGATCCAGGACAGGGTCCCGACACTGAAGTCATGCTGCAGAAAAAGGAAGATCACGACACCCGCCAGCACGGCCCAGGTCAGGTTGACCAGCAGCCGCTGCAGGTACCCCTGACGCAGCGTGGAGTAGGTGATGTTGTTGACCAGGACGATGCAGAGCGAATGGACCAGAAACGGGATTGCCAGATAGACCGGGATGGGCGTTCCGCTCCAGAGGAACAGGTAGGCGAAGAGCGCGACCGATACGGCCGCGACGTAACCGGCGATATACCCGGAATACCCCCTGATCGTGCCGAGGAGCGCCTGATGGTCAAAGGGGTACCTGATATACATCCGGGGAAAGAACACGGCCCCGGCAACGACCATGACGCCTGAGACCAGTTCCGGAAACTTGGCCAGGAACACATACATGCCGATACTGTCGTTCATCTGCATCTTCAGGCCCAGAACAGCCAGAACGATCTGGTCGGCCCTGAACAGGAGGTAGTTGAGCGCCTGCTGCAGGCCCATTTGGAGGTTGGCCGTGCAGTCCACCTCGTGCCTGCCGGCCCGGTCGGTCTGGTTGCACCACAGCCAGAGCCAGCGCAGGCAGCTCGATGCCAGGAATACCGTGAGGGTGACTGCGGTACTCAATCGTCCATAATAATTGAGCGTAAAGATGACGATGAAGAACAGGGGATAATTGAACAGGTTGGAGAGGGCGGTCGTCTTGAACCTCTGTCGGGCATTCAGGTCCGCCATGATGATCAGCGACCAGGTGTCCAGCAGTATCGTGCAGAAGGCGACGCAGGCCGCCCAGGGCGAAAACACGAACATCACCACCAGGGAAAACACCCCCGCCAGGGGGAGCGCCTTTTTGAAAACGTAGCGGACGGGATCCAGGAAGGCCTTGTCATTCCCGGTCACGAGGGCAAATACGACCTGCTCTATGCCGGTTTTGGCTATCGTAAGCCCCAACGTCTGCCACTGAACGAACAGGATCAGGGAGACTGCGCTGGCCGGGTCAAAGGAAACCCAGCGATTGGAGGCGATGATTATGAACCCGATTGCGGAAATGACGCTCGAACCCAGCAGGGAGATGAACCCTACAAAGGCCCGTTTCAGCTCCGACCGGGAATCATGTGACGGTATGTTCATAGGCTGAGCGGGCCGTGACCGAACGCTGAATGCAGTTGTTCCAGCACTGCACGGAGAACCGGGATCGACAGTGACGACTCAAGAGAGTCACTAGTCATTCCCGTGGATCCTGCCGAAACGATCCGTGACAAGAACGTACACGAGGGAAAAAAGGAAGGCCGTGAAGGTTGTCATGACGACCAGAAACCCCCTCTTCGGCTTGCTCCGTTTGTCCGGAACCTTCGCCTGTTGGAGAACCTGAATGGTCGATACGTCGTTTTCCGAATTGAGCCTGGCCACCTCATACTGCTTCACAAGCATGTCATACACCGCTTCCGCAGACTTGAATTTGCGCATCAGGTGCAGGAATTCCTGCCCCCGTTCGGGGATCTTCTCGAAGCCCGGCAGCGCCACCGAACCGCCTGCGCTCTGCAGTGAGCCGATCTTGTCCTTCAGCACCGCGATCGCCTGCTGTACGGCCTTGATCTTCTGGCTGGAATCGGCATAGGTGCGCCGCAGGATACTCAGTTCTATCTCCTGGGAATTGAGCTGTGCCGTCAGCTGGGAGATGGCGGTGACGGAAAGTGCGGCCTGCTGGCCGGCATCGACGGTCTTGTACCGGGACTGGAAAGACTTCAGGGTTTGTTCAGCCTGGGTCAATTCCTCCCTGGCCTTGGCAATCCTCTCTTCAAAAAATCCTTTGTTGTTTGCCGCCACGGTCATGGACATGCCGGTGGTGAGCTTTTTCAGCTCTTCCACCAGGCTGTTGGCTATTTCTGCGGCCCGCTTCGGGTCACTGTCATCCACGTTGATGGTAATGATCCCTTCCTTGACCGATGTGATCAGGATCTTCTTGCCCATGGTCTTGTAAACATCTTCCCGGTATTTTTTCCCGTACACATCATGCAGCTTGAACCGCTCGATAACCGGGTCGCGCAGGCTCTCGATCTTGAGCATCTCGGCATACAGTCTGGCGGTCTTGGATTCTCCGAGCAGGTCACCACCGATGGCCGCCAGCGCTCCCTGCATCATGGCCGCGGAGAACAGACCCCCCTGCTGCTGCGGGGGCAGTATCTTTGCACGGGCGGTATAGATGTCGGGCAGCAGCATACTGCCGATGGTCGTTACAACCGCAACGGTGACCGTGATGAAGAGGATCAACTTCCTGCGTTTGACAATGGCCGGGAGGTAGCCCTGTATGCCAACGTCCGCAGCCGTCTGCGGTTGCGTCGGGGAATTCTGTCCGGTTTCTTTTTGCATTCATTCTCCGTGGTAATGCTCAATGCCCAAAGATTCGATATGTTGACTTGTCCCCGTGTCCCGCGGTTGGCTGGATTTGCCGCATCCACCCGTCGGGATACCGGATTTATGGATTAAACTCGATCCTGATTTGTCACAGCCCCGCAGCTATCAACACGCCCGCAGTAAGGGCGATCTGACCGAGAATGGTAGCAATATCCTTAATGTCACGCATCCAGGCAGTCTTCGCGTAGCGCTGCGGCACAATTATGGAATCACCGGAATCGACATTGTGCGCCATGAACCGGTTAAAAAACAGGAAACCAGCGGATTGCTTCTTGCTGAAGACCGTGCCGTCCATTTTTACCAGGTAGATCTCATCCTCCTCGGCATTATCGGTGGGGCCCCCCACCTTGCCCAGATAATAGTCGACATCCTCATTTGGCGCGAAGATGACGCTGGCGGGGTTGTACACCTGGCCGAGGATGTTGATGGCCTTAGGGTCACTCGGGACAAAGAGGTTGTCCCCGCCCCGCAGCTCCAGGCCGGCGCACTCTCGTCGCAGATCTTCAAGGGAGGGAACTTGAATCAGCAATCGCCCTTCCGCCCGCTTGTTCCTGAGGAGGCCGATGGTTCTTTTTAATCCCTCAAGATCCGACCTGGCGGCTTCCAACTCTTCCTTGGATGAAGCAACCTCCGCAAGCTGTGCCTGTTTCCTGACGATCTCCTCCTCGGCTCTGGCGAGAGACTCATCCATCTGTTTCTGCTGCAGTTGACGCAGAGATTCCCTGGTGAATTTCATACCGCGCAGATACGCCTTGTCGGTAAGACCTCCTGCCCGCTCGATTACGGAGCAGAGCCGTTCACTTTTGTAAATCGGGTAAACTCCGGGAAACCGTATTTCGCCGGACAGGGAGATATAGCG
This sequence comes from Geobacteraceae bacterium, assembly GCA_016720395.1. GTDB lineage: Bacteria > Desulfobacterota > Desulfuromonadia > Geobacterales > Pseudopelobacteraceae > CAIPTY01. Next base: position 216,554 of record JADKKR010000005.1, read on the forward strand.
ACCGGTTTCCTCGGCCCAGTCGGGTAGTTTTTTGATGGTGAGTTCATCAAAGGGCTCCAGCAGGATGTTGGCCTGCGGATTACCCTTGAGTGCTTCAGCAAGGTTAACGCTCAGGGGAAAGGTGCTGACCGTGTCGTTGTTTTTTTTCAGGCGGCTAAGATCGGCACTGGCCAGGTAGGCGCTGGGCGTGGGGTAGCCCGCCTGGATAAGAAGGTCCCGGATGGTCATCTCTTTGTAAAGGCGGTATTCGCCGGGTTTCTGGACTTCTCCGGCCACTTTCACCCTCGGTTGCCGCTCCAGCTCCAGGCGGGAAAAGACGCGGATGATGTCAAACTCCCTGATTTCAAGGTTCTGAGCAGGGTCGCGGGTCAGCGCCGCCTCCAGATTGACCACAATCTTCTGCGGCATGAGATCGGGCGGCATCAGCCTGGTTATTTCCAGGAAATCGGGAAAATACTCGGGCAGGAGATGTTCACGACTCAGTACGTCTCCGAGTCGCATGCCCGGTTTGAGTGCGAAAGAGCCTGGCCGGTCCACGTGCCCTTCGATCCGGAAATGATCGCGGAGGAGACTATTGATCGGAAAGATGCGAACGACATCCAGGTCTTGTATCGTGATCGCGGCTGCCAGCTGGTCAAGCGGTTTGCCGGTGGCAAGGGTATCGAGGTTCAGATCGAGAACCTTCTTCTTGTCGTTGGCGACGACCCGGGAGATCTGCACCCGCTGCAGGTATCCGGTGGCCGTTATCCCTTCGGCAAGGCCCAGCAGGTCCTTGAGGCTGGTCTCGTCCTTGAGCTCATAGATGGCCGGCCGTTTGACATCTCCGGCGATTGCCGCCACCCGGCCAATAACCGGCACAAAGATCGTGTCGCCGGAGTGCAGCCGGATATCGCGGTTCTTGTCACCCCTGGTGAAAAAGTCATACAGGTCGATCGTTTCTTCGGCCTGTCCGGCATGGCGCAGTTTTATGCTCCTGAGGCTGCCGTTCTTGGTCGGGCCTCCGGCTGCGCTCAACGCGTTCAGCAGGGTGGAGAGGGAACTCAGGGAATAATTGCCGGGTGCGGCCACCTCGCCGACGACATTGACCTTGACGGTACGCAGCTTGCCCATATTGACGGACAGGTCGAAATCGCGGTATTCCTTGGCCAGACGGAGGCGGAAGACCTCCGCCAGCCTGCCGAACGGCACCCCCGCCACCCTGACCGGCCCCCCCTTGGGGAGGAATACCTCGCCGCTGCGGGAAACCGGGAGCTCATAGGTGCCCTCGACACTTCCCCAGACATTCAACACCAGGGTATCGCCCGGGCCGGTCAGGTAGTCATCGCTGACCGGGACATCGGTCTGGGGATAAAAGGTGACATTCTTGAAATAGTTGTACCCGAACTGTGTGAGCGTCCTGGCCGGGTTGATGTCGCTGACCTTGGTGGCCCCCAGGATATCGTCCGAAGTTATCTGTCGTTCGAGAGGCGACGGGGTTGACGGCTCAATAGAAGAAGAGATGATTTCTTTGACGACGAGCGGTGGCTGGTCGTCACCGGGAGGCTTGATCTTCTCCGCGGCGGGGGCTCTCAGATGTTCAACTCTGGATAACTGGGAGGAACCCGGCACCATCCGGGGTGGGACGAATGACGGAGCTGGCAGGCTTGCCCCGGAATCAGAGGTTCTCCGCACGAGGTCATCGATGGTCTGGTCCGCTGCACAGGCTGGTGAGAGCGGAGCAACTACACCTGACAACATCAACGTCATGACAGTAGAGAGCAGAAACTTATTCATCCGGTTACTCCTGCGTTTTTTTCGTGTAATTGGTTGTGAGGTAATCCATCAATCTGCACCTGGTGCTGCATCATCTATCTGGTAGGTATTACGCAATATTATAGCTCCCTGCAATACATTTTTATGCGGCTGATCAATTCCGGACGCAAATATGGAGGGTACGTAATTCGGTGGAGATTTCTCATCAATGCACTGAAAGGACAGCGTTTCGTGCCAAGGGGGGGCTGCCTGTTCGATCCGTCTGTCCGGCGGTTTGTTCAAAGATTCGCCGCCGTGGAATCTTGAGTGGCATTACGGGCATGAAAATAGATAATTTTTGCTGAAGACGGAGCCATATTATTTTCGGGGAGAGACTCAGTGCGGAGCAACTGCACACCCGATACAGAGGATTTGATCAACTGCTGGCTCGGCGTGAAATCGGTGACCATTCGATGCAGACATTTAACAATGCCGGCTATATCGGCTTCTTTGGCTCTCTGTAACAGATGGTTCAGTTCAGTGTTTACCACGTCAAGATTCTTGGCAACGGCGGCTGCAATCCGGATTTTTTCGTGAATTGTCGGCATGATCCCTTCCCCGGCAATCAGGAGCTCCTCGAAAAGTTTTTCCCCGGGCCGCAGGCCGGTAAATACCACATCAATATCCTCGTACGGAATCAATCCGGAAAGCTTGATCAGTTCTTCGGCAAGATTGATGATGCGGACCGGTTCACCCATGTCGAGGACAAAAATTTCCCCGCCCTTTCCCAGACAGCCTGCCTGCAGCACGAGTTGGGCCGCTTCCGGGATGGTCATGAAGTACCTGACAACAGCGGGATCGGTAACGGTCACCGGTCCCCCCTTTCTTATCTGTTCCATGAAAAGGGGGATAACGCTCCCGTTACTGCCGAGTACGTTGCCGAATCGTACCGTCGAAAAATTTGTGGCGCTTCTTCTGGAGAGTGCCTGGACGTATATTTCCGCTACCCGTTTACTTGCTCCCATCACATTGGTTGGATTTACCGCCTTGTCGGTTGAGATCATGACAAAATCCCTGACGCCAAAGCGGTTTGCCGCATCCGCCATGATTCTTGTCCCGCCAATATTGTTTGAAACCGCCTCCATTGGGTTGTCTTCCATGATGGATACATGTTTGTAGGCTGCGGCATGAAACACCACATCCAGGTTGAATTCAGCAAAGACCATCTCGATCTTTTCTTTATTTCGTATGTCACAAAGGGCCGGAATTATGCGCATGCCGGGATGTTTTGCCCTAAGTTCCCGCTCTATATAAAACAACGGCGTCTCGGCATGGTCCAGGATAATCAGTCTTTCAGGCATGAATCTGGCCACCTGCCGGCATATCTCACTGCCGATGCTGCCGGCCGCTCCTGAAACAAGCACCGTCATATTTGTCAGATAGTTGCCAATGCTTCGTTCATCGAGAACGACCGGAGGCCGGCCAAGCAGATCGTCGATTTCCACGTCCTTGATCTGCGAAATCGAAATGTTGCCGTCAATAATTTCACCGATGGAGGGAACAGTTTTGAAACAAACCCCGGCTTTTGAGCATCGCTCGACGATGGTGCGTAACGCCATACCCCGCACAGACGGAATAGCGATGATGATCTCCTCGATCCCGAACTTTTTGACGAGTGCCTGAATATCTTCCTGCGTCCCGATCACGGGAACGTCGTTCAGGTACATCCCCTGCTTTTGCTGGTCGTCATCCACAAATCCAATGATGTCATAGGCGCAAACCTGCATTCTCCTGAACTCCTGCAACAGAAGGCTGCCCGCTTTACCGGCACCGACGATCAGAGCCCTGCGTCCTTTGACCTGTTTGGACGTCTGGCTGGTATCACGCCAGAGTCGCCAGGCAAGGCGGCTGGCCGAAACCAGTGTCAGAAGCAGAAACCAGTCCAGCACGATTATCGAACGGGGAAACGGGGCAAAATGATTGTAAAATGCGATCACGAATGCGGCAATCACCGAGGAGAGGCTGACTGCCTTGATTATTTTCACCGCATCCTGGATGGAAGCATATCGCCAGATGTTTCGGTAGAATCCCAGGCAAAGAAAGACTGCCGGCTTTGTTATCAGGACGATACAGAGCCCTTTCAGGAAAAGTTCGCGTTCATTCACCGGTATGTGAAAATCGAATCGCAAGAGAAACGCCATGGAAAAAGCAATGGCTATCATCGCCACATCAACCATCAGTACCAGCATGCCCTTAACGTATTTATTTCCAGAAAGCAGGCGAAACTGAATGCTTTCCGGACAGAACCCTTTGGAACCTGGCGGGCAATGAGCTGACATTATGTATTCACCCTCCGTTTCATCTGCCCGAGTGGTGGTAAGCAATGAAGAGTCAGGAATGGTGAAACAAAACAATTCCTGTTTACTCTGTCTGTTAGCCACAAGGTCATGATTCATCTTTTACAGCCACGACCACGAACGAGACAATATGCCGGGACCGAAAGACTCTCAAAAATTATGCAATCACATTTCATGCCATGAACCTTTCTTACTTAGTTATACGTTTGTTCCTTGGTAGTTAGCTGGACACGACAACTTGTTTTTGATTTGATAAGGGTGCAAATATTTTTGCAGTACCGGGATGGCTCATGGGCCACCTCTGTTCGCACCAGAATACAAAGATTCTTTTGTCATTTTTCATTGGATGTTATAAGAATTGTGATGACCATCCTGCCGCACGATTGAATCGTGTCGCAGGTATCGAAATCCGATTGGGAGTTTTCCCCCTATGACCGAATCCACTGAACGCACCGACCTGGCCGGGTATGCCTGCAGCAGTGCCCTGTCACGCGGTCGTAAACACCACGAGGATTTCCGCGACCAGCGTCCGGCCTTCGAGCGCGACCGCGACCGGATCATCCATTGTGCCGCCTTCCGGCGCCTGGAATACAAGACCCAGGTATTCGTCAACCATGAAGGTGATTATTATCGTACGCGGCTGACCCATTCGCTGGAGGTGGCCCAGATCGGCCGGGCCATTGCCCGAAAGCTCCACCTGAACGAGGAACTGACCGAGGCTCTGGCCTTGGCGCATGATCTCGGACATACCCCCTTCGGTCATACCGGCGAGGAGGTTCTGAACCGCCTGATGAAGGGGAGGGGGGGCTTCGAGCATAACCTGCAGTCGTTCCGGGTGGTGGATGAACTTGAAGAACGCTATCCGGGATTTAACGGACTCAACCTGACCTGGGAGCTGCGCGAGGGGATCATCAAGCACGCCAGCCCCTACGATGTCCCCACCGAGGCATTGGCCGAGTTCCTGCCGGGCGTGGTCCCTTCCATCGAGGGGCAGATTATCAACTACGCCGACGAAATCGCCTACAACAACCATGACATAGACGATGGCCTGAAATCCGGATATATTACGCTGGACATGCTGGCGCAGGTAGCACTCTGGCAGAAGGTCAGCGCAGGTGTCCGCGAGAAATACCCGGCCATCGACGACCGTCGCCTGGTATATCAGACGATAAGCGCCCTGATCGGGCTTCTGATCGGTGACATCTGCAGCACCATTACAGCGAACCTGCAACGGCTGTCCATCGCCTCCCTGGATGATCTGAGGCGAGTGAACAAGCCCCTGGCACACTTCAGCAGTGACCTGACCGTTCTCAACCTGGAGCTGAAACGGTTCCTGTTCGATAACCTCTACCGCCACCACAAGGTGGACAAAATGCGGGTCAAGGCCGAAATATTCATTACGCGTCTGTTTGAGACCTACCTGCAGTACCCCAACCTGCTGCCGCCCAAATTCCGTTTGCGCGTGGAGCGCTTCGGTCTGGAGCGGACGGTGTGCGATTATATCGCCGGGATGACGGACCGTTTTGCCCTGGATGAATATAAACGCCTGTTTGAACCCTATGAGCGTGTCTGAATTCCCTTGGCACGGGACTGGTCACAGCTGTCGCAATCGTATCGGAGGCATATAATGGCACCCAAAAAAATCAATCTCATCATCTGGCTGGTCAAGGCAGCGGAGCTGGATGTCATCCAGAAGTGCTGCATGAAAAAGCTGATCGGGCTGCACTTCGATGTTATCTATACACTGCCGTATGCCATGTGCCTCAACACTGTGTCGGAGATCATAGCGGACCTTGAGATCGAAGAAGACCAGAATATCATTTCAACGAGCCGTTTCAGCAGCATCGGCCTGGTCCCTCCCGCAGACATGGCCCTGATGCAGAAGAGGGTGACGGCATTTGTAAAAAAGACGCCGATTACGCTCGATGTCTGGAAAGATGTTGCCGGCAGTTTCTATGCCCAGGCTGTCGAGAAGGCTCAGGCCGGCATCATCAAGACCTGTGCCGAGCTGGTAAAAAAATGGCCGGGGAATGCCGCCTATACCATCATGGCGGTCAACAACGACCGGATGCCGCTATTGGAACTGCTGGCCGAGCCATTCGACAGCTCACTCAGGATTCCTGCGGAAGGTGAAATAGTCGAACTTCGTTTTGAAGGGGTGGTTGAGGGGAAGAATGTCCGTGCCAGGTTGGTCTACGCTGCGCATGGCACGTTGACGTGACATTCTGCCGTTAGAGGAGTGGAAGAATGTGCTGTCCGATGAAACAGATAGGGAATCCATGAAACAGAAAGCTGCACAGCCCGAACAATACGATTTTTTCGCGTTTCTTTCCCGGATGCGCTACATCAGCCGCTGGGGTCTGATGCGCAACACCGTCCCGGAGAACATCCAGGAGCACAGCCTGGATGTGGCCGTGATCGCCCATGCCCTGGCGGTTATCCGTAATACCTATTTCAACGGCACACTGGATGCTTCCCGCGCTGCGCTGTTCGGCATCTTTCACGATGCCAGCGAGATTTTTACCGGTGACATGCCGACGCCGGTCAAGCACTTCAACCCTAATTTCAAACGTTCTTTCCATCAACTGGAGGACCGGGCCCGCCGCAAGTTGCTGGCCATGCTGCCGCCCGAGTTGTCAGATGAGTACGAACCGCTGTTCTTTTTCGAAGGTGAAACGGAGTATGTGAGCCTGGTCAAGGCGGCCGATAAGATTGCGGCGCTGGCCAAGTGCATCGAGGAGGAGAAATCCGGCAACCTGGAGTTCCGCCGTGCCCGCGCAGAACATGAGGAAAATCTGTCTAACAGCCCGCTACCCGAGGTGCGCTATTTCATGGAGAAGTTCCTGCCGGGGTATCGCCTGTCGCTGGATGAACTGAACCTGGGGTAGGATGGTTAGGCTCAGATTCAAAACAGAACCTGATTCTCACGCAACGACGCAACGAAAGGCTTTAAAACAAAATAGATCTTGGTTTGCGTTGCGTCGTCGCGTCGTTGCGTGAAACAAGAATTGTCTTTTTTTTCAGATAGTTGTTCCGAAAATAAAAACGCAACCTTCATTCAGAGGGTTGCGTTTTTTTGTTCCAGCTGTTCGGGGCGGCTAGAGGGAGATGACGTATGCCTTGACCGCCTCCTCGTCCAGGTTGTTGCGGACGGTCACTACCTGTTCCGTGTTGCCCTGGCGGACGCTGATCCGGCAGTCGGCATCTTTTTCGGCCCTGGTATAGCGCAGCAGCAGGCGTGCTGCCAGTTGGATGGCTTCCTGATCCTGGCGCCCGGTGATGACACCGATCGGGGTGTTGCCGTCCATCCAGGTTATGGCCGCCTCACCCTCATGTCTGGCGTTCTCGAGGAGATTGTTGTCGGATTCATCCCGCCCGATAATCACCTTGGTCCGCTCACCCACGCGCAGGTGCCGGCCGAGCTTGAGCAGACGGAAGTCGCGCGGGTCGAGCTCATCAGAGTGGTCGAAGAGGTCCTGCATCTTCGGGACGAAGGACAGTTCGGTCAGTAGGCAGCCGCCGGCCGGACAGGGGTAGTTCTTGACATCGATCTCTTCGGCCAGATCAAAAAGCTCCTTGCGGGAGCGCCCCTTGATGGCCAGCAGTTTGTCGCGATCCACCCAGCCTTCCTTCTCCGGGATAGTCGGGTCGAAATGCTGTGCCGAGAGCGGGCGCAGCAGCAGGCCTTCCAGTCCGCTCTCCCGCTCGATGATCCGCAGAGAATCCCGCTTCTGGCTCATGGGCCGTTGTCCGAGCACCTCGCCGGTAATGATGAAGTCGGCGCCGCATTCGGCCATGTACTCTTTGGCCTTGCGCAGCAGGTAGATGCGGCAGTCCACGCAGGGGTTGACACCCTTGCCGTAACCATGCACCGGATTGCGCACGATTTCCAAGTAGTCGAGGCCTTTGTGGATGACCTTGATGGGGATGTTGAATTCCTCGGCGACGCGCATCGCTTCGGATTTGCAGCCGCGGTTTTTGCCGGTACAGGTGCAGAAAGGTGAGGTAAAGTTGAGGGCCTCGACGTCAATTCCCATGTCGAGCATCATCTTGACCGCAAGTGTGGAGTCGAGTCCTCCGGAAAGGAGGGCGAGAGCCTTGCGTTTTTTCATGTGAAGCTCCTGGGGCTCCATGGCATGGCCGATCTTGTCTGAGAGGTGCCCTGCCACAGGACCGAATTTTTCACAGGCTAGCACAGGCGGGCAGGTGATGTAAAGAAGCGAGACTTCAGCCGGCCTGTGCGGCCTCCAGCAGCCGGATACGCTCCTTGAGGTCCTTCTCCCTCTGCCAGCGGGCACTCACATCCCGTATGATGGCCGCCACACCGAGCATCTTCCCCTCGATGTCCTTTACCATCACCATCGAAAACTCCGTCGAGATGCGTGAACCGTCCTTGCGCTGGGCCGGTGCCGATAGCAGATCCACGCTGTAATGGCTGGAACCGCTCTCCATGACCCGGAAGTAGCCATCCCAGTGCCGGCCGCGCAGGTTCTCCGGTATGATCAGATCCAGCGACTGACCCATGGCCTCTGTCTCGGTATAGCCGAACATGCGCTCGGCACCGCTGTTCCAGAGCCGGATTATCCCTGTACGGTCGGAGAACATGATGGCGTCGTTGCTGTCGGCAATAATTCTGTGGGATAACTGCTCTGCTGAAATTATGTCGCCCATGTTCGCCCCCGTTTTGTCTGTTCAGACTTCGTTTTCGTAGCCTGCCACCACTGCTTCGTAGCGGGCTGTGAAGTCGGCCGGAGTCTGTGCCTCAGCCGCTGTATAGCCTGCAATGATGCTGTCTCTCATGATATCAGGAATTACCCGTTCCGCAAGCGGGTAGAGGATCTCGTCCTCCTTGCCGATGTGTTCGCGCAGCAGTTCCGCATAGGCCAGGGCGTTTTCGGCGATGATGCCTTCACGTCCATCCTGCCCGGCCAGAGCCTCCCGGACGGCAGCCTCCATGGTACCCACATAGGCCCGTCCCTGGTCATGCTCCATCAGCATGGCTGCGATGGGACTGTTCTCACGGGGCATGCCGTTTTTTACCAGGGCCTCGAAGAGTACATCCTCCTCCTTGGCGTGGTGGAAGCGGTCGGCATAGGTACGGATGAACTCGACGCCGTTGAGATAAAACTGCCAGTTGCTATAGCTGCCCTCTGCCGTACGGCAGGCGTTACGCTCCAGCAGTGAAATCATCCTCAGGATCAGTCGGTGTTCCCCTACCAGTGTCTGTGTTATATTCGTTTTCATCAGTTCCTCCGCTCCCCGTTGATGCCGATGGTGATGCTCTCCAGCGGGATATCTTTGCCGCTCTTCTGCAGCGCCTCGCGGACCATGATGTCCAGACCGCGGCAGCAGGGTACCTCCATGATGGCCACGCTGATGCTTTTGATCCGGTTGGCGCTGAAGATGTGAGCCAGTTTGTCCACATAGGCCGTGGTGTCATCCAGTTTGGGGCAGGCGATGGCCAGCGCCTTGCCCTTGAGCAGGTCCTGATGCATGCTCCCCATGGCAAAGGCCACGCAGTCGGCGCAGATCAGGATATCCGCGTCCTGGAAATAGGGCGCTGTCGGCGGGACCAGGTGGAGCTGCACCGGCCACTGGCGCAGCTCAGATGGTGCCTTTCCCTGTGCCGTGTCTGTCGTTTCCGTACGTTCAATTACTTTTGCCATGCTGCCGGGGCAGCCGCATCCAAGATTTCCCATGGTTTATTCTCCTTTGTGTGCCAGATGCTGGTTGATTTCCTGTTCGATCCGTGCTTCGTCCTCTTTTGAAAGTCCGTGGATGCTGACGACGTCCTTCAGCAGGCAGATGCCGACCTTGCAGGTCACGCAGCCGATATCGAAGCGGTTGAGGATCTCGCCGATTTCAGGGTACTCCGTTATTACATCCTGTATTGCCTTGTCTCCGATACCGCCGTTGAATTCCATCTCCAGCCTCCGATCAGGTTTGTATGTCTGAATGATAAGACCTCCCTGGAATATTTTGTATGACCGGGGTCAAGGAATTGAAACTCACCGGCTGTTCCGGAGCACGTGCGGACAAGTGGACTCATCCTTTCCATTCTTGACACCCCGGGGCTTTTGATGTAGCTTTACACGTCCTACCACAGGACAGCCTGGCGTACGCGTTACGGCACCTCTTTTCAAGGCTATTTTCCACATGAAGATCACAGCAGTCATCCCCGCCCGCTTCGCGTCAACGCGTTTTCCGGGCAAGGCGCTGGCCGATATCGGCGGAAAGCCGATGATCCAGCACGTATATGAGCGCACCTGCAAATCATCACTGGTTACCCGGGTTATCGTGGCCACAGACGACCAGCGCATTGCCGATGTTGTTACGCGGATCGGTGGTGAAGCGGTTATGACGTCTGTCGACCATGAAACCGGCACCGACCGTCTGGCTGAAGTCGCCCGGGGCCTGGATTGCGACCTGATTGTCAATGTCCAGGGCGATGAACCCCTGATCAATCCCGCCATGATCGATCAGGCCATAGAACCTTTTCTCAGCGACCCTGATCTGCAGATGGGCACATTGAAGACACGGGTGCTCTGCCTCCACGATTTTCTCTCACCCAACGTGGTCAAGGTCGTCACCGATGTCAACGGCTATGCCCTGTATTTTTCCCGCTCGCCGCTGCCGTTCTTCCGTGACAAATGGAAGGATCTCAAGGACGAATCCTTTGTCTGCGGCAAGATGCTCTGCTACAAACATGTCGGGCTGTATGTCTATCGCCGCCCGTTTCTGCTTGAGTTTGCCGCGATGAAGCCGACCTTCCTGGAGATTTCGGAGAAGCTCGAACAGCTGCGAGCGATCGAGAATGGAGTCCGCATCCGGGTCGTGGGGACGGAGTTTACCTCCATCGGTGTTGATACGCCCGAGGACCTGAACAAAGCCCAGGAATATTATCGGCAGGTTATGTTATGAAAACATCCAGTTCAGCACCGGGAGCAGATCATATGAAAACCAAGTTTATCTTTGTTACCGGCGGGGTTGTCTCGTCCATCGGCAAGGGACTGGCTGCCGCATCGCTGGGTGCCCTGCTGGAGGCCCGCGGCCTGCGTGTGACCTTGCAGAAGCTGGATCCCTACATCAACGTCGATCCCGGTACCATGTCGCCGTTACAGCACGGCGAGGTCTTCGTGACCGATGACGGCGCCGAAACGGACCTGGACCTGGGCCACTATGAGCGCTATACCAGCGCCGTGCTCTCCAAAAAAAGCAACTTCACCACCGGCCAGATCTATTTCTCCGTCATCAACAAGGAGCGCCACGGCGATTACCTGGGCGGCACGGTGCAGGTCATCCCGCACATAACCGACGAGATCAAGTCCAAGATCATCGAGAATGCCAAGGGTGCCGACGTGGCGATCGTCGAAGTCGGCGGTACGGTGGGCGATATCGAGTCTCTTCCCTTTCTGGAGGCCATCCGCCAGTTACGTTTCGACCGCGGCCACGGCAACGCACTGTATGTCCATGTTACCCTGGTGCCCTACATTCGCACCGCCGGCGAACTGAAGACCAAGCCGACGCAGCACTCGGTCATGGAACTGCGCAAGATCGGTATCCAGCCTGACATCCTGCTCTGTCGCTGCGACCGCGAACTGCCCCTGGACATGAAGAAAAAGATCTCCCTGTTTTGCAACGTTGACGAGGCCAGTGTCATCCCCTCGGTTGATTCCGAACATATCTATGCCGTACCGTTGGCCCTGAACAGGGAGCGGCTGGACGAACAGGTAGTCGAAAAGCTTAATATCTGGACCAAGCAGCCCGATCTGACCCAGTGGCAGAACGTGGTGGAGACCCTGCGCCATCCCGGCCATGGCGAGGTGCGGATTGCCATTGTCGGCAAATATGTTGACCTGACCGAGTCCTACAAGTCACTGGCCGAGGCCCTTACCCATGGCGGAATTGCCAATGACTGCCGGGTGTATCTCAAGTATATCGACTCAGAGAAGATCGAGCTGGAAGGAATCGGCGGACAACTGGACGATGTGGACGGCATTCTGGTGCCGGGTGGTTTCGGCGAACGGGGGACCGAGGGTAAGGTCAAGGCCATCGAATTTGCCCGCACCCGCAAGATACCGTTCTTCGGTATCTGCCTGGGTATGCAGATGGCTGCCATCGAGTTTGCCCGCAATGTCTGCGGTCTTGTCCAGGCCTGTTCCACCGAGTTCAAGACGGATTGCGGCGAGCCGGTCATCCACCTGATGGAAGAGCAGAAGTCCGTGAACAAAAAAGGGGGCACCATGCGTTTGGGAGCCTGCCCCTGCACGGTCACCGAGGGTTCCCGGGCGTTTGATGCCTACAAAGAGACGGAGATTTCCGAGCGCCACCGCCACCGTTTTGAGTTCAACAACAGCTATCGCGACATGCTGACCGCCAAAGGCCTGGTGCTCTCAGGCATCAACCAGCAGAAGGATCTGGTTGAAATCATCGAAATCCCCGATCACCCCTGGTTCCTGGGCTGCCAGTTCCATCCCGAGTTCAAATCCAAGCCGCTGGTCCCGCACCCGCTCTTCCGTGCCTTTATCGGCGCTGCCCTGTCACACCGCAACACGAGGTAACCCATGACACGAGAAATATCCATCGACAGCGTCAAGATCGGCGCGGGTCGTCCGCTGGTTCTGATAGCCGGACCTTGTGTCATCGAGTCCGAGGAGGCAACCCTGCGACATGCCGAGAGACTGCTGACGATCTGCAACGGACTTTCCATGCCGCTGATCTTCAAGGCATCCTACGACAAGGCCAATCGCACCTCTATCGGGGCGTTCCGCGGGCCGGGCATGAAAGAGGGGCTGCGGATACTGTCCAAGGTCAAGGAATCCCTCGGGCTGCCGGTGTTGTCAGACATCCACTCCATAGAGCAGATCACGCCCGCCGCCGAGGTGCTGGATGTGCTGCAGATTCCGGCTTTTCTCTGCCGCCAGACCGACCTCCTGATTGCCGCGGCCCGCAGCGGCCGGGTGGTCAATGTCAAGAAAGGGCAGTTCCTGGCCCCCTGGGACATGAAAAACGTGGCCGGCAAGCTGGCTGCCTCGGGAAATGAAAACATCATCCTCACCGAACGCGGCGTCTCCTTCGGGTATAACAACCTGGTGGTTGATATGCGCTCTTTTCCGGTCATGCGCGCCAGCGGTTATCCGGTGGTGTTCGACGCCACCCACAGCGTACAGCTGCCCGGAGGCCAGGGCGAAAGTTCCGGCGGCCAGAGGGAATTCGTTGAGTACCTGTCCCGTGCTGCCGTTGCAACGGGTATCGACGGTATCTTCATGGAGGTTCATGAGGACCCGGACAAGGCGCTCTGTGACGGGCCGAATTCGATTCCCCTGAGTGAATTGCCGGTGCTGCTGAAGAAACTCCGGGCGATCGATGCGGTCGTGAAACAGGTGGGTCAATGAGTATCATTGCTGAGGCCAAACGGGTCATACAGGTGGAAGCCGACGCGCTTCAGGCGATGGCGACACGCATCGATGCCTCCTTCGAGCGGGCAGTCGACCTGATCCTGGCCAGCAAGGGCAGGGTGGTCGTCAGCGGCATGGGCAAGTCGGGCCTGATCGGGCAGAAGATCGCCTCCACCATGGCCTCCACCGGTACGCCGGCCCTGTTCCTGCATCCCGCCGAGGGGATTCACGGCGACCTGGGAATGATCATGACCGGCGATGTGGTCATTGCCATCTCCAACAGCGGTGAGACCGAAGAGATGCTGCGAATACTACCGGCCATCAAGCGCATCGGTGCACATGTGGTGGCCATGACCAGCAACGGTTCTTCGACCCTGGCCCGCAGCAGTGACGTTTTCCTGGATGTCTCCGTCAAGGAGGAGGCCTGCCCGCTCGGCCTGGCGCCTACCGCTTCGACTACGGCTGCGCTGGCCATGGGGGATGCCCTGGCGGTTGCCCTGCTTGTGCAGCGCGGCTTCCGGGCCGAGGATTTTGCCATCTTCCATCCGGGCGGTTCGCTGGGCAAGAAGCTTCTTCTGCGGGTTGAAGACCTGATGCATGCCGGTGATGCCGTGCCGCTGGTATCGGAAGACACGCTCATGAAAGAAGCCCTGTTCATCATCACCGCCAAGGGTCTGGGAGTTACCGGTGTAACCTCGGCCGACGGTGCGCTGCGGGGGGTAATCACCGACGGCGACCTGCGACGGGCGCTGGAAAAGGGGTACGACATCCTCGGTCAGAGGGCCGCCGAGCTCATGAAGCTCAACCCGCGGCGCATCAAACGACATGAACTGGCCGCCGCGGCGCTGCAGGTCATGGAGCATTATTCGATCACATCCCTGTTCGTTTTTGAGGACGATAGTGATCCCGCCCCGTGCGGCATCGTTCACCTTCATGACATCCTCCGCGCGGGGATTGCCTGATATGCAAGACAAACTGAAACATATCCGCCTGCTGCTTCTGGACGTGGACGGTGTCATGACCGACGGCGGGATCATCTATGATGCGTCCGGTCTGGAAACCAAGCGCTTCAATGTCAAGGACGGTCACGGTATCAAGATGCTTCAGCGTCATGGTATCGAAGTCGGCATCATTACCGGCCGCACCTCGATTGTGGTTGATAACCGAGCCAATGAGCTCGGCATCAGCCTGGTCTACCAGGGGGCCCTGAAGAAACTGGAAAGTTATGAAGACATCAAACTCAAGACCGGGCTTGAGGACTATCAGATTGCCTACATGGGTGATGATGTCATCGATGTGCCGGTCCTGCGCAGGGTCGGTTTCTCGGCTGCTCCGCTTGACGGTCTCTGCGAAGTGCGCGCCGTTGTCGACTATGTGGCCTCATGCGGTGGGGGGTGCGGGGCCGTGCGGGAGTTGTGCGACCATATCCTCAAGGCCCGCGGAGCATGGGGTGAGATCGCCGAACGCTACGAACTCTAAGTATCATTCAATCTCTATGCCAATCCTGTAAATTAAATCACGTTTCGCTGGACACTCCCACCCCTCAATGCTATAGTAACCACCATATGGTATCGCCTCGGAACATCAGGTTTGCACTGGCCCTGCTCGTCACGGCGGCGATTGTCGGCATCGTGGCGGCCATCTCCCTGAATGGCTTTCGCCCGACACCTGCGGCGCACGTTTCGCAGCAGCTTCCCCAGAACATTGATGTTGCCCTGAACAAAGCCCGTTTCACTGAAATGCGCGAGGGTACTTCTGTCTGGGAGCTTGTTGCCGAGCGTGCCGAATATGATAAAACCGGAGATGTGGCCTACCTGTCCGATATCAGAATGGTCTATGCAAAGAGTCGTACCAACGGAGCCATCACGCTCACGGCCGCTACCGGGGAGTATGCAAATACCAGCAGGAACATTCACCTGCGCGGCAGGGTTCATGTCGTGACCGAGACCGGGATGGTCTTTGACACGGAGTCGCTGGATTATCTGGCCGCGTCCTCACTGTTCCGGACGGTCGAACATGTGGACTTCCATCATGAGCGGCTCTCATTGTCAGCCACCGGGATGGAACTCGATGCTAAAACAGAGAAATCAAGATTCTTCAATTCTATCGATGCCGTTGTGGAAGGCGTAGGGGTACATTGAATATTTACCGGGCATTATCAAGGTTTATGGATATCGCCATGAAACGCTCCCTGATCCTGGCCGCTGTGGTTATTTCATGCGGGCTCACGGCTTCTGTGGCGCAGGCTGCTCCGGAAACACGCAGGGACACCTCGAACCAGCCCATTACGGTCAAGTCGAACGAACTTGCAGCTGATAACAAGGGAAAAACTGCTGTTTTCACCGGCAAGGTTGTCGCCAAGCAGGGAGATGTGACCATATTCTGTGACAGGATGACGGTGTACTATGGCGCTACCCAGGGGGATGTTGACAAGATTGAGGCGGACGGAAACGTGCGCATTGTCCAGGAAAACCGGGTCGGTGTCTCTTCCCATGCAGTCTATGAAAGTAAGCTTGGCAGGATCACGCTGACCGGCGGCAACCCTAAGGTCATCCAGGGGAAAGACACCGTTTCCGGAGAGGTCATTACCTATTTCATCGATGATGAGCGGAGCAGTGTAACCGGCGGCCGTGTTGAAGCGGTCATCCATCCAAAGCCCAAGAGCGATGCCCGACCCAAAAAAGGCAATGCAGACAAACGTTGATAAACTTCGCCTCTGGACCACGGGGTTGACCAAGACCTATGGAGACCGCCAGGTGGTCCGGGGAGTCGACCTCAGTATCGAAGCAGGCAGCGTGATCGGTCTGCTGGGGCCTAACGGAGCCGGGAAGACCACGACCTTTTACATGGTGGTCGGTCTGGCACAACCCGATGGAGGTCAGGTCTTTATCGGTGACGATGAAATAACCAGCCTGCCCATGTACCAGCGGGCCCGAAAAGGTATCAGCTATCTGCCCCAGGAGGCCTCCGTCTTTCGCAAGCTGACGGTGGCCGACAACCTGCTGGCAATTCTGGAAACAGCGGAGCCTGATCGGGAACAGCGGCAGCACCGGATGGAACAGCTGCTTGAAGAATTCGGCATCACGCACATCGCCGGTGTCAAAGGCTACTCGCTTTCCGGGGGTGAGCGCCGTCGGGTCGAGATCGCCAGGGCGCTGATCACGAAACCGGCCTTTATACTTCTGGACGAGCCCTTTGCCGGTATCGACCCCATTGCTGTGGCGGATATCCAGAACCTGATCGTCTCGCTGAAGGAACGTAACATCGGGGTGCTCATCTCCGATCACAATGTGCGCGAGACGCTCGGGGTCTGTGATCAGGCCTATATCCTGTGTAACGGCGAGGTGTTGGAGTACGGCACACCCGACCATATTGCCGCCAGCAGCAAAGCCCGGGCGGTGTATCTGGGAGACGATTTCCGTCTCTGAAATCTGATTCCTGCGAGGTAGAAACTCCATGGCTATGGAGATGCGCCAACAACTGAAGATGACGCAGCAGCTGGTTATGACCCCCCAGCTGCAGCAGGCCATCAAACTGCTCCAGCTGACACGGCTGGAGCTTCAGGACGTTGTGCGCCAGGAACTTGAGGAGAACCCGCTGCTGGAAGAGACGCTTGAGGCCGATGAGATTCGCGAGAGCGAACAGGCTGAACTTACCGAGAGCGAGGAGACTCCCGAATCTCCCGGGGAGGATTTCAAAGAGGTGGAAGCGGGCGACGAGACCCTGCGTGACTGGGACAGTTACCTGGATGGCTATACCTACAGTTCGGGTGAACAGTACCGCGATGATGACGACCGTCCGTCACTGGAAAGCCTGCTCACCCGAAGCGGGACCCTTGCCGATCACCTGCTCTGGCAGCTTAACATGGGGCATTTCTCCGAAGAAGAGGTCCGTATCGGTGAAGAGATCATCGGCAACATCGATGACGATGGGTATCTGCGGGCTTCGCTGGATGAAATCGCAGTTGCCTGTTCAAAAGAGGCAGAGTGCGTATCTCCGGTGCTGGAGCGAATCCAGGAGTTCGATCCCTGCGGCATCGCCGCCCGCGATGTACAGGAGTGTCTGCTGATACAGGCGCGCTTCATGGGCATGCAGGGGAGTGTGGTCGAGCGGATCCTTATGCATAACCTCAAGGATCTTGAGACCCGCAAATACAAACAGATCGCCCGTGATCTTTCCGTGGATATCGATGACGTGTTGATGGCTGCAAAGATCATCGGGGGCTTTGACCCCAAGCCGGGGAGCATGTACAGCCCCGAAGATGTCCACTACATCTCGGCTGATATTTTCGTCTACAAGGTCGGAGATGAATATCTGGTCATGCTGAATGAAGAAGGCGTGCCCAATCTCAAGATAAGCCCCTACTACGCTGAAGCCAAGACCAATGGCCTGGTTGATTCCCGGGCCGACGAATACATCAACGAAAAAGTGCGTTCGGCGCTCTGGCTGATAAAGAGCATCCAGCAGCGGCAGCGGACCATATACCGGGTGGCCAAGAGCATCATCAGGTTCCAGCGGGATTTTCTTGACCGGGGGATAGAGTTCCTGCGGCCGCTGGTGCTGCGGGACGTGGCCGATGACATCGGCATGCACGAATCCACCATCAGCCGGGTTACGACCAACAAGTACATGCAGACTCCCCAGGGGCTGTTCGAGCTCAAGTACTTCTTCAACAGCGGACTTTCCACCAGTGAAGGTGATTTTGTCGCCTCGGAAAGCGTCAAGAACCGCATCCGGGAAATCATCGAAAAGGAAGATACAAAAAAACCGCTTTCGGACCAGAAAATTGCCGATATGCTGTCCGGGCAGACCGTCAATATCGCCCGCCGGACGGTCACCAAGTATCGTGAAATATTGAAGCTCGGATCATCATCGGAGCGCAAACGACATTTTTAGCGTCTCTTGCCAGGCGAGAGGCGAATTTCGCACGAACTCACAGGAGGTATTGTATGCAGGTAACTACAACATTCAGGCACATGGAGCAGAGCGACGCCCTCAAATCTTATGCCGAGGAAAAACTTGATCGGGTAACAAAATATATCGACGAGCCGATCAATGTTCAGGTCTATTTTGCTGTTGAAAAAAAGATCCGGCATATTGTTGAAATTGTCATCGCCGCAAAAGGTATCAGCACCAAGGCCTCCGAGGCGACCAACGACATGTATGCTGCCGTGGATGCCGTCATCGACAAGATCGAGCGCCAGCTCAAGCGCTACAAGGAGAAGATCAAGGCCCACAAGCCTAATGGCGATGACCGCGGCCGCCAGTACTCCAAAAAGATCTTTGAAGCCGAAAGCCTTGAAACCAGTTCCGAACCGGTTGTTATCAGGGCCCAGACCGAAACGGTCAAACCGATGTCGGTCGAGGAAGCCGTTATGCAGATGGACCTCCTGCACAAGGACTTTATTGTCTTCACTGATTCCGTCAACAATGATATCAGTGTCCTGTATCGCCGCAAAGACGGTAATTTCGGACTGATCGAGCCGCAACGCGGCTGATACTTGCATTATTCGTGAGGCGCCCGTGGATGGAATCAGTCTGTCCCTGCAGGAACTGTTGAATGATTCGGAATACGGACTTGGGCTGACACTTCTGGCAGGTGAGCGGGGCCTGGTTCACCGTGTGTCGAGTTCCAGAATTCAGAAGCCCGGCCTGGCCCTGGCCGGTTATACCGAGCACCTGCATCCCTCCAGGATCCAGGTGCTCGGTAATACTGAGATCTCCTACCTGAAGCAGTCTGACGACCATTTTGCTACCGAGAGCATCCGGAAACTCTGCTCGTTTCCGATATCCTGTTTCATCATCACCAAGGGTTTGGTCCCGCCGCGGTTCCTGCTTGACCATGCCGAGGCATCCGGAATCCCGGTGCTGAGTACCCAGCACCAGTCTTCGACCTTTATCTCGCTGATTACCAAGTTCCTCGAGGAACGCCTTCTCCCCACCACCCACATGCACGGCGTATTGATGGATGTGCTGGGTGTCGGAATACTGCTGTCCGGAAAGAGCGGTATCGGCAAAAGCGAGTGTGCACTGGACCTGATTATTCGCGGACATCGTCTGGTAGCCGATGACATGATCTTCATCAAGAAGAAGATGCCGGCGGCCCTGGTCGGACAATCCGAAGAAGCGATCCAACACCTGATGGAGATCCGCGGTCTGGGCATTATCAACATCAAAGACCTGTACGGGGTCTCGTCCATCCGTGAGAAAAAAATCATCGATATGCAGCTTGAGCTGGTGGAATGGGATCCGGATCATGAATACGACCGACTGGGGGTCGATGACCGCCGCGTCACCATCCTTGGTGTCGAGCTTCCGCATATCTGTATCCCGGTCCGGCCGGGACGCAACCTGGGCTCAATCGTCGAAGTTGCCGCGCGCAACTTTCTGCTCAAAGGGATGGGGTACCATTCAGCCCGTGATTTTCAGGAGCGCCTGATGGCCCGGATGGAGGTCCGGCCGTTGGGTAATGAGGTGGAATAGTCTGTGAGGATCATCGTTATCACCGGCATGTCCGGATCGGGAAAATCAACTGCGGTCAGGGCTCTTGAGGATGAGGGCTATTACTGTATCGACAACCTTCCGGTGCGCCTCTTCAAGCGGTTTGTCGACCTGATCGGCAAATCGGGTGAGACGTTCAAGGGAATTGTACTGGTTGCGGATATCCGCGGCCGGGAGTTTTTCAAGGGATACGAAAGCGCCTTCCAGAAGATCCGTGCAGCCGGTCACAGCATCGATATCCTTTTCTTCGATGCCCTGGACGAAACCCTCTTGCGGCGGTTTTCTGAGACACGACGGCGGCATCCGGCCGATGAGCACTGCTCGGTAGCCGACTGTATCAGAATCGAGCGCGAGAGGCTTTCCGGTCTACGCCAGATGGCGACCCGGATCATCGACACATCCGAGTTCAATGTTCATCAGCTCAGGGATCATATCCTGCGGATCATTCGAGGGGATGAAGGGGTCAATCCATTCTCGCTGGAGGTTCAATCCTTTGGATTCCGCTACGGGATACCGATGGAGTCGAGTATCGTCATGGATGTACGCTTTCTTCCCAACCCGTTTTTTGTGCCAGAACTGAAGGAGTTTTCTGGACTTGATGATCCCGTGCGCGAGTATATTGTGGACAAGCCGTTGACCGCTGCATTCATCGATTACTTTTTTCCGATGCTGGACATGCTCGTGCCGGCCTATCAACAGGAAGGCAGGGCCTACCTGACCATTTCCATCGGCTGCACCGGCGGGAGGCATCGATCGGTTGCCCTGGCGGAGATCACTGCCATGCACCTGCAGACAATCTGGCCATCAGTTCGTATTACTCACCGTGATATTGAAAAGGGGAAACAATGATAGGAGTGGTTCTTGTGACACACGCCGGCCTGGCTGGTGCGCTGATATCCGCGGCAGAGATGATCGTCGGAACTATCGACAGGTGCGCTTCCGTGCAGGTTGCCCCCGGAGAACATGCCGACGGGATCATGGCCCGTGTCGTGGCCGCTGTTGAAGCGGTGAGTGGAGATGGAGCTATTATCATGACCGATCTTTTTGGCGGGACACCCTCCAATATGGCCATGTCTTTTCTCAAAGAGGGGCGGGTAGAGGTGCTGACCGGTGTCAACCTGCCCATGCTCATTGAATTCTGCTCTAAACGTGCACGAATGTCGGTGGTCGAACTGGCTGGCGAACTCCAGCGATCCGGCAGGGAAGGAATTATCGTAGCTGGAGAATTCCTGAAGTAATCTTTCCTGGATGTGGTCCGGAACCATCAAAAGTATAGAGGGACAAAAAACAGATGCTCAAGAAAGATTATCTCATAATCAATAAACTGGGGCTGCATGCACGGGCATCAGCCCTGTTTGTGAAAACGGCCAGCCGTTTCGCCTCTGAAGTCTGGTTGGCCAAGGAGAATATCGAAGTAAACGGTAAGAGCATCATGGGGATCATGATGCTGGCCGCCTCCAAAGGCACCACCGTTACCCTGTCACTGGAGGGCGCTGACGAAGCGGAGGCGCTCCAGGCCATCGGTGATCTGATTACCAATGGATTCGGAGAGGAATGACATGCGTGTCTTCACGGGAATCGCGGCTTCGCCCGGGATTGTCGTGGGCAGGCTCAAGGTTGTCGACCGTCAGCGGGTATCGGTTTCCGAATATTCCATACGTGCTGATGCTGCTGCTGCAGAAATATCCCGCCTCAAGAGCGCAATAGCAACAACCCGTGCCGGTCTGGAGTCTCTCAAGTCAGACCTGGAAGAGACGACCGGTAGCGAACACCTCTTCATCATCGATACCCATCTGCTGATTCTGGCGGACGAACGACTGATCATCGAAACAGCCTCCATCATTGAATCAGGCCTGATCAATGCCGAAGGGGCCCTGAACCGCACCCTCCAAAAATACCGCAGTACATTCGCTGCTATTGAAGACGCCTATCTTCGTGAGCGTATCAACGACGTTGAGACGGTCATCGAAAAGATTCTGCGCACCATGACCGGTGAGAACCATGAGGTTATCGTGCCCGAGGAAGCCCTGACGGTCATTGCAGCACATGATCTGACACCGGCGGATATTCTGCAGATGGACCGCACGCATGTTGTCGGCCTGGTGACGGAGGTCGGCGGCAGGACATCCCATGCATCCATTCTGGCGCGGGCCTTTCAGCTGCCGACCGTGACAGGGGTCGAAGGAATCACCGCCCTGTCCCTGGATGGTGCCGCAGTTATCGTGGACGGACTGAACGGCAGTGTGACGGTCAATCCCGACCGCGAGACGTTCCTGGACAGCCTGCAGCGCAAACGGCGCTACGAGTACATCGAGTTTGAGCTGCTCAAGCTGAAGGATCTGCCTGCGCAAACGCTCGACGGTTTCCTCATGCAGGTGAAGGGCAACGTGGAGATCCCCGAAGAAGGGGCCTCGGTACTCAGTCACGGCGGGGCCGGTATCGGGCTGTACCGGACCGAGATGCTCTTCATGAATCGCCGGGAGATGCCCGAGGAGGAAGAACAGTTCAGCGCCTATGCGGCCATGCAGCAGGCTGTGGCGCCGCACCCGCTCACCATCAGGACCCTGGATGCAGGAGGTGACAAGCTGCTGGAAGGGCTGCAGCACCTTACGGAGCAAAATCCGGCCCTGGGTATGCGTGCCATCAGGCTTTCACTGAGTATGCCGGATGAGTTCAAGAAGCAGCTGCGCGCAATCCTGCGGGTCAGTGCACGGGGAGCGGTGCGGGTCATGTTCCCGATGATCTCCGGGCTTGACGAACTGCGACGGGCCAAAGTGCTCCTGGAGGAATGCAAATCGGAGCTCTCTGCTGCCGGTATCCCGTTTGACAGGGAACTGCAGGTCGGGATCATGATCGAGATTCCCTCGGCCGTGATGATGGCTGATCTGCTGGCTCCTGAAGCTGATTTTTTCAGTATCGGCACCAACGACCTCATCCAGTATACCCTGGCTGTAGACCGCTCCAATGAACACCTGTCGGAATTTTTTCAGCCGCTGCATCCGGCGGTACTGCGCTCCCTGCGTCGAGTGGTTGACATAGCCCACGCCGCCGGAATCGACGCCTGCATCTGCGGCGAAATGGCCGGCGACCCCCTCTATATCCCGATTCTGCTGGGGCTCGGATTCGATGAGCTTTCCATGGCGAGTGCCTCCATACCGAGAGTAAAGCAGATCCTGCGCCGCTGCACCCGTGAACAGGCGGTTGCCATAGCTGCAACCTGTGCAACATTCTCAACCGCCGCCGAGGTCGAGAGCTACCTCAAGGGCGAGATCACCAGCCATTTTGCGGAGAGTTTCGATTGATGACCCCCTACCTGATCCTTTCCCTGTTCGCCCTGATCACCGGCATGGTTGTCGGTTCGTTCCTCAATGTCTGCATCTGCCGCATGCCCAAGGGCGAATCAATCGTTACCCCCCCCTCTCACTGTCCACAATGTGATTACCGCATCCGCTGGTATGACAATATTCCTCTCGCCAGTTACCTGCTGCTGCGCGGCAGATGCCGAGGATGCGGTACGAGTATCTCCATCCAGTATCCACTGGTCGAACTGCTCAACGGTCTGTTGACCCTGGCACTGTTCATCCGCTTCGGTCCGACAGTGGAGTTCTTCGTGCTGTTTATTTTCTGTTCGGCCCTGGTGGTGATCACCTTCATCGATCTGGAACACCAGATCATACCTGATGAAATCTCGCTGTCCGGAATCGTCATCGGTTTCATCTGCTCGTTTTTTCTGCAGGGCCATTCCTGGCTGAATTCCCTGCTGGGAATCCTGCTGGGCGGCGGCAGCCTGCTGCTGGTTGCCTATGGCTACCAGTGGCTGACCGGAAAAGAGGGCATGGGGGGCGGTGACATCAAGCTGTTGGCCATGATGGGGGCCTTTTTGGGGTGGCAATCGATCCTGTTCATTGTCTTTGCCAGTTCCCTGGTCGGCTCGGTGGTCGGCGTCACCATGATGCTTATCCAGAAAAAGGACTCCAAGCTGGCGATCCCCTTCGGCCCGTACCTGGCATTTGGAGCCGTGCTGTACATCTTCTACGGCAGACAGATTATTCACTGGTATCTCAGCATGGGAAATTTTGTGAAGGGATAAGCCTGTGCGCCAATTCCGCCTGAACCTCACCGTTTCCATCCTTGCCTTTCTCAGCTGCCTGCTGCTGTTGACCTGGCTGCTCTTCAGCCTGCTGGCATTCAAGACTGCCGCCAATGACCTGTATGCCCAGAAGGGGGAGCATGCCCGCATGCTGCTGGCAACCTTCACGAGCCAGTTGCCGGAGTTGCTTCCCGTCTACCCGAACGGTATGCTCGATATGAAGGAACCGGCTGCCATCTATGCCCGCAAGCTCTCGGAAGAGACCTCCTTCATCCGACTGACCCTGCTGGACGTCAATAACAAGCCGGTCTTCAGTGCCGGTCGGGATGGCGGGGATATCTACCAGCCTTTTGCAGGCAGCGGGCAGTTGCGTGAGGGGAGTTTTTTAGCGCCTGACGGGGCGGCTATTATCTGTACAGCCAAGGTTGTTCGCGATGGCATTACCGCCGGGAGCGCCGGCCTGGTACTTTCGCTTGCTGCGGAAAAGGCTCGTCTGGATCGCTCCCGCAAGCTGTTCATGGCCTATTTTGCCATCGACTTTATCCTGCTGCTCGGCCTGGGATCCTTCATCCTGTCGCGCATTGTCGTAACGCCCATCAGCCGCCTGCTGGCAGCTACCGAGAAGATCACCGGAGGTCAGTACGGACAGCAGGTGCGCATTTCGGGTAGCGCAGAACTTGCCCGTCTGGCAGAGTCATTCAATGACATGTCCGCCACCCTGCAGCAGAAGGAGCAGGAGGTCAACGGTCATGTGGCCGCCCTGGAAAAAGCCAACGCCGACCTTCGACAGGCCCGCGAAGAGGCCATACGTACTGAGAAGATGGCCTCCATCGGTCTCCTGGCGGCCGGCATGGCCCATGAGGTCGGAACCCCCCTTGCTTCCATCATGGGCTACGCCGAACTGGCAGCCGGCGAGCAGCTGGACACCGGCACGGTTCAGGATTACGCCCGGCGAATCTCGGAGGATTGTGCCCGCATCGACCGCATCGTACGCGGGCTTCTCGACTACTCGCGACCCCGTGCCGCAACCATAGAACCGTGCGACATACGTCTGTTGGTAGCGGCTGTTATCAAGATGCTTTCACAGCAGGGGGCCTTCAAGGACATCAGGCTGGCGACCGACTATGACGACATACTGCCCGAGGTGTGTGTCGACCCTCATCAGTTGGAGCAGGTGCTGATCAATCTCCTGCTCAACAGCCGGGACGCCATGTCAGCCGGCGGCAGACTTGCAGTACGGGTGAAGGCTGACGCCGGTCGCCGGCTTCCGGGTCAGGCAGTTTCCTGTCTTCGCGTCGATGTAATGGATAATGGCAGCGGCATCCCGGAAGAACACCTGAAAAGGATATTCGACCCGTTTTTTACCACCAAGGCACCCGGTAAGGGCACCGGCCTGGGGCTGGCCATATCGGCCCGCATCATCGAGGGGTTTGGAGGCAGGATCGAGGTCCAGAGCAGGCCGGGGACGGGAACCTGTTTTTCTCTCTGGTTCCCGGCATGCAGGAAAAAGGAATCCGCCTCATGAGCGTCGCACAGTCCCAGATACTGATCATCGATGACGAAGAGAATCTTCGCCACATGCTCTCTGCCATGCTTGCACGCCAGGGTTACCAGGCGGACACGGCTGCCAACGGCGCCGAAGGGCTGCAGCGGCTGCGGGAGAAGGTCTATGATTTCATCCTCTGCGACATCCGTATGCCTGAGATGGACGGCAAAGGATTTTTGACCCGCGCACTTGAGGAGAAGGTACCGTCACCGGTGATTATGATGTCGGCATACGGATCGGTCGATACTGCCGTTGAGTGCATGAAGATGGGGGCGTATGACTTCATCTCCAAGCCGTTCAAAAAGGACGAGATCGTGATGGTGCTCAAAAAGGCCGAGGAACGGGAGCGCCTCAAATCCGAGAACAGCCAGCTGCGCGCCGTGGTTTCCGGGGGGGATGGCTTCTGCGGTATCATCAGCCGCACTGCATCCATGCAGGAGATCTTCTCTCAAGTCCGCAAGGTAACCGACCTCAAGACGACGGTCCTGATACTGGGCGAATCCGGAACCGGCAAAGAACTGGTCGCCCGTGCCATTCACAGCAGTGGTATCCGCGCCAGAAAACCTTTTGTCGCGGTCAACTGCGGCGCCATCCCGGAGAACCTGCTGGAGAGCGAGCTGTTCGGACATGTTCGCGGCGCGTTTACCGATGCTTCGGGTGACAAGGCCGGACTCTTCGAACAGGCCGACGGGGGGACGCTGTTCCTGGACGAGATCGGCGAGATGCCCCTGTCTCTCCAGGTCAAGCTGCTTCGCGTACTGCAGGAAGAGGAGATTCGCAGGGTCGGAGCGGCCGTGTCCCGAAAGGTCAATGTGCGGGTGGTCTCTGCCACGTCACGGGACCTGGAAAGCGATGTCAGGCGTGGAAGGTTCCGCGAAGATCTCTTTTTCCGGCTCAATGTATTCTGCATCTCGCTGCCGCCGCTGCGCGAACGGATTGAAGATATTCCCCAGCTGGTCAACTGTTTTGCCGGCAGATATGCCACCGGCAAAGAGACAGCCCCTGTCCGCTGCTCTCCCGATGCCATGCGGCTGATGCTGGGATACGCCTGGCCCGGGAATATCCGTGAGCTGGAAAACGTCATAGAACGGGGCATGATCCTCTGTGATGGCGAGACCATCACCGCATCCTGTCTGCCGCCGTCTCTTCATGCCGGTACCAGGGACGACGTAGTTGTGTCCCCGGGCGAAGATCTCTCCATCAAGAAGGCTGAAGACGCCATTGAACGCGACCTGATCCGCAAGGCGCTGACCAGGACCGGCGGTAACCGCACCCAGGCCGCCAGGATTCTTGAGATCAGCCACCGCTCACTGCTCTACAAACTCAAAGAATACGGCATAGAATAGTATCCGGTGATCGTTCTGCGCCCGGCAAAAGTTGCAAGGTTGTGGGACAGTAACCGCCGCAGCTATGAAAAGTTTGCGGAGTTGCTGTTTCTGGCCAGTTTCAGATCAATAATATCAGATAGTTGCCAGTGTCATGATTAAGGTACTTTTTTTGCATGCATAAGAAACCACGAATGCCAAGCCTCGAAAGGATTCACCATGTTCAAGGAACTGATCTTTACCCTCGCCGTCTCTCTCATCGTTGCATCACCATCGTTTGCCATGGCCAAGGATGGCTGCGGCGGCGCCTGCAACGTCTGCCACACACTGACTGAAAAAGAAGCCGCCGGACTCCTCAAGAATATCGGTGTTACGGTAAAATCGGTTAAAGAGGCGCCATCTAAGGGGCTTTTTGAACTTCTGGTGGAGAAGGACAACAAGCAGGGCATCATCTTTATCGATTACGGCAAAAAGCACCTCATGCAGGGCATGATCGTCAGCCTCGACACCCTGCAGCCGGTATCGGCACACTCCCAGGACCTGCCGCAACCCAAACAGGTCACCTCGGTGGATGTCTCGAAGATCCCGGTCGACAAAGCCGTGATCATGGGTAATCCCAAGGGTTCCAAGAAGATCTACGTATTCACTGACCCGGACTGTCCCTACTGCAAAAAGGGGCACCTCGAACTGAAAAAGCTGGCCGCCATAGCACCGGATGTTGCCATTCACGTCATGCTCTATCCCCTGCCCATGCACCCCGGTGCCTATGACAAATGCCGGACGGTCCTTGAGACAAAGAGCCTGGAGCTGATGGACAAGGCCTTTGACGGCAAAGACATCCCCAAACCGACAAAAGACAGCAGCAAGGCAGCCATCGAAGAGATCATCAAGTTTGCCAATGCCAACGGCATCTCCGGCACCCCTACCATGGTCATGCCGGACGGCAGGATCGAAGTCGGCATGCGGGATGCGGAAACGATGAAAAAGATGCTGGAAGGCAAGTAGACGTTTTGAGAAACAGATTCATCTATCAAGAGGAGATACTTCTATGAAACGCTTGGTAAGCATGGCTCTCATGTGCATGACGCTTCAATTTCTTGTGTCAATTCCACTCTGCTCTGCAGAACAGAAAATCCAGAAGCAGGGCCCGTATCTCGTAGCAGAAGGGAAAGTGACGCAGATAATTACCCGCAGCCTCGTGATAGACGGGCAGCAATACCCCATCTCCATGTTTGCCAGGGTGTTTGAAGCGAGCCTGAGCGGGCGGGAGATACCCCTGCATCTGGTTGTAAACATAGGCAAGATCGACCTGGCCCGGATATATATCCTGGGCGGCAAGGTCGAAAAAATCGTCGTGTTGTATAACATCTGAAGCGTTTTTTTGCTCAAGCGAGGTGAGATATGAAAACTGGTGTCTGGACGCGGATAACGGATTGGTCACGTTGTTTCATGGTGGCAGCAATTATGCTGCTGTGCGGGCTGTTTATGTGTGCGACCGATGCCCACGCCATCAGGCTTGACATCAAGTTCAACACTGGTACGGCGATCCCCGGCGATATCAATACCAACCTGCCGACCGGAAACAATTCGAATCCCGGAGATGCCAACTTCAAGTATGTCACCCTGTTCAGCGAAACACCACCGGCTGAAAATAGTACTACCATGCAGGATACCTACGCAACCGCTGGCACATGGTATCCGTTTGCAAATGTCTATTATCGCCCTGATTTCGCAACCACGGCAGAGATTCAAGCCAATGCAACCGGGAGATTGAAAGTCAGAACTTCAAGAACAACTGACAGTTTTGATGTTGAACTGTGGCATTACAGTGCAGCGGGAACCAAAGTGGCGCAACTTGGCAACACAGTTACCGTCAATGGTGCAACGAATAATACCAACAGGGACATTGCTTTCTCCAATGCTGCCTATACGTTGCCTGCCGGTGATCTGCTGCTGATGCAGGTCCGTTTCAGGCCAAACAACAATGGTGACTACGGTCGCATCCTTTGCAATACAGGCGATGAGTCGTATATTAATGTCGGCATCAAGTTTAATATCGTATCGTCCGCCGGAGCAGGCGGGACTATCTCAGGTCCGGCGACCACGCCGGGAACCGCAGCGGTTGATTACAAATCGGACCAGACCTATGTTGCCACTGCAAATGCCGGGCAGTCAATCCTGACTTTCACGGTGGACGGAGTTTCTGTGCCTGCCGCTGTCGGTCAGACCTCATTTACCTATACCGGACCTGCTGTTACCGGCGTCCGGTCCAATCACACCATCGATGTCCAGTTCCAGGCGGCATCAGGAAGCTTCAACGTTGCTCCGGGAACCGGCGGGTGCATCACCGTTCAGGGATATGGTGCTTGTCCCGGGACGACCCTTGGTCCTCCGCCATGGGCTGGGGGCACCACGTACTCCTATCCGACCGTCACCGGTACCTACATATTCGATGTGGTGCCGGACGCAGGATACGGCATCGAACAGGTTCTGATCAACGGGGTTGATCAGGGCGTGCCGCTCGGTCAGACGACTCTCTGGTCAACCGCGCCTTTGACACTTACGACCGGAGCAACCGTAAATCTGACGGCATCGTTCCTGCCATATATCAACGTGACCTCCAGCGCCGGAACCGGCGGAACAATATCCCCGGCAGGTACAACGGCCGTGCTGCGGGGACAGGCAGTCACCTTTGATGTTGTCCCTGATAACGGCTACCGCATCCTGTCCATCACTGACAACGGAGTTGACCAGGGTAATACCTCACCCTACACCATCACCAATGTCACCGGACCACACGATGTTGTGGTTACATTTAAGCGTGTGTACTACATCACTGCGATTGCAGGCCCCAACGGCACAATATCACCGATTGGTGACGTGGCTGTCGATGCAGGCACATCCCGAAACTTTTCTTTCAGTCCCGATTCCGGTTTTCGGGTCAATGATGTTCTGATTGATGGAACGTCCGTTGGAGCAGTGTCTACGTACACCTTCACGAATATTGCAGCCGACCATAGTATCGAGGTCATATTTATCGATGCACCGGTTCCGAGTACCTACTGTGCCGTGCCGGCCTTTATTACAACTCCGGCTCCTCCCAACGTCATGTTGATGCTGTCGGTAGAGTCCCCGATGGAGGGGGCCGCCAACCCATCGGTAACCTGTACAGGTACTCCGTCAGCAATCAATTATACCTGCAATTCCTCCGGTCTGGGTACCTACGATAATTCACGGAATTATTACGGCTACTTTGAAAACTACAAGTGCTACACCTATTCGGGCAGCGGTGCCTCGGGTCTTTTCACCCCCTCCGGTGTGGCTACCAACCATCAGTGCGGGGGTACCGGGTGGAGCGGAAACATGCTCAACTGGTCCACGATGCTGGCGGTAGACGCCTTCCGCAAGGCCTTTACCGGTGGCAATAGGGTTGTCGATTCGACAACGGAGACCGTCCTCTTGGGTGCGGTTAACGATGGCAACTGGTTCCCGGCCAACCCGACCATCACCAACGCAGAACAATACATGCCCGGTTTGACCGGCACGGGCAATACCCGCACCATTATGAGGAGGGGAGCAGGTGTCGGTTTTGGAGTCTGCAATAATGGAGTCAACAATTGTACCGTCGGTCGCTCCGGTTCCGGGGAGGCCCAGTGGCCGACAGCCGGTACCAATACCGCTAACGTTTATAGCCTGCGTATAAAGGCCTGTGATTCGACCGGCGGTGTGGAGAGCCGTTGCAATACTACGACAAACAAGCCGGAAGGCACTATCCAGAAGTATATGGACAAGATGCGCTTCAGTCTTATTTCCTACGCAGCGGACAATGCGAGGGAGCGCGACGGCGGTGTATTACGGGAAAAAATGAAGTGGGTCGGCCCTTTGGTTGGCAATGGGCTCAAATTCCATGATGCAAGTAATACGGTTGTAACGTGCTCGACAAACGCAGGATGCACTAATCCTGAAAAAGAAGTGAATACCGACGGTACGTTCGTTTACAACCCTGATGGTGCTTCGACCGGCAATAGTGGACTAATCAACTACATTAACAAGTTTGCGTATGCTTCCGGTTATAAAAATATCGATCCGATCAGTGAAATGTACTACGAGGTGGTTCGCTATTTCCGTAACCAGACCCCATCCGGTAGCAGATACTGCGACGGACTTACTGAACCTAATGATAACTTTCCTTTATATTGCAATTCGTCTAAAACCCATGCCCGGGGATGGCGGGACCCGTCACTCTACGCCTGTTCCCAGAATTTCGTAATTGCGGTTAATGATGCCAATCCGCACAGTGACAAGCGCATTCCGGGCACATCATTCATAGCACAGGCCGGCAGCAACGAACCAGGGGCCGGCGACTGGTGCGGTTCCGCAAGAGGTTCCTGCGACACGGATTTTACGGATGGCGGCGTGCAGGTCAGTGTTGAAACGTGGACAAAGAATGTCGGCGATATTGAAGGCTTAACCGGAAGAAACCTTGGATTGGGTGGCTGCCAGGTTACTGCAGCCGGGACATGCACAAGTCCCATGGGTACTGCCTATACTGTAACCAATCTCGGAAGAGTTATCCAGACGGGAAGAGACAATTCCTATCTCGTTGCCGGTCTGTCATATTATGCACATATGAGTGACCTGCGTCCCGATCTCGCAGCAAAGCAGAATTTGACCACCTACATGATCGATACCCAGGAACCCCAGAACAACATGGTGGTGGGTCCCAGAAACATGCTCTATCTGGCTGCAAAATACGGAGGATTTGAAGACAAGGACGAAAATGGACGCCCCTATTTGAATGCCTCGTGCGGCGGCGTCAGCGCCTCCCCGAATGTCCTTTGTTCAGAGTGGGATGCTGACAACGATGGCTCGCCGGATAATTATTTCTTTGCCTCGGATTCAGCAAAAGTCGAGACAAGTCTTTACAAGGCGTTTTCAAGTATCCTCAATCGTGCTACCTCCGGCACAGCAGCAGCAGTTGCCAACAATCGCAGCGGCGAGCGCGGAGCTAACATCATTCAGGCCCTGTTCTATCCTCAATGGCCGTCTGACATGGGAATAAAGTGGCTGGGGGATGTTCAGGCACTTTGGTTCTACCTTGATCCGATCGTAAAATTCAGCGGTATTTTCGAGGATAGCGACCATGACCGGGAGTTGAACCTTGCCGCTGACCGGACACCAGGAACTGATGCCACCACGGTGAACGCCCTGTGGAAGGCCGGACCTGAGCTTCATGCCAGGACGGCATCCACCCGTAATATCTACACGCTGTTAAGTGCCACTGAAATGGCTCTTACCAACACAGCCAACAGTTTTGAAATAGCAAACACAGCTGGTCTCAAGCCTTTGATGGATATCAGTTCATTGACAGACACCGATGCCCAGGCGGTGATCAACTATGTCCGCGGGGTAGACAGTGGTACGTATCGCTCCCGTACCGTCCTGAATAACGGCATCACAAGAGTCTGGAAGCTGGGGGATGTCATTAATTCGACACCACAGATTCAGGCGGGAGAGCCGGTCAATAACTACCATCTGGATTATGGAGATCAGGAATACAAGAAATATATCCAATCCACGAACTACAAAGCCAGAAACTTTGTCTATGCCGGCTCGAATGACGGCATGCTGCACGCATTTCGTCTTGGCCAGGTACAGCGTATAAATGACCCTGACAACGTCTACAGGATAGCTTCAATCATCGATGAAACCGATCTTGGCAAGGAGGAATGGGCTTTCATTCCGAAGAATGCCCGACCGTATCTAAAAAACTGCGCTGACAGCAATTACTGTCACCAGTACCTGGTTGACGGCACTCCATTCCTGCTGGATGCATCGATCAACTTATATTCCGGATGCACTGCAACCAATTATTGGGATTGCAAGCGTAAAACCACGTATAGCGGTATTACAACCAATCTTGATACCTCCCAGACCAGTTGGAGGTCGATCATGATTGGCAGTATGGGTTTGGGCGGAGCTAATCGCGAAGGCAACTGCAATGAGACTCTTTCGCCCGACGCAGATGCTACCAATAACGCTGATTGTATCAAGACACCGGTTGCCGGCAGTGGTTATTCCTCCTATTTCGCTCTCGATGTTACCGCCCCGCTGGCACCTGTGCATATGTGGGAGTTCTCCGACGGTGCCCTGCCTGTTGCCGACAGGGGTCTTGGCCTTACCACGCCGGGTCCTGTAGCCGTGAGGATTAATTCAGTGTCCGGTACCCCTCTTCGGGCCGACAAAACGACCAACGGCAGATGGTTTTCCGTGTTTGCATCAGGCCCTACTGGAAAAATTGACGCAGGAACTAAGCAGTTTCTCGGACGGTCCGATCAGAACCTCAAGCTTTATGTCGTCGATATCGGCACAGACGCTAATAGTTCAACTCCTGACTGGGAGTTTGTCCGATGCACCACTGCCGGCGAGATTAACTGTAACTACTGGGTCATTGACACCGGTATCAAGTATGCGTTTGCCAATGCACTGATAAACTCCAGCCTCGACGCCGATAAAAGGGATGCCTACAGCGACGGTTACTACAGTGATGATGTCGTCTACATCACATATACAAAAGCCGCTCTGGATTCAAGCCCTTCACCCGGACCGTATCCTACGGCCTGGGATAAGGGAGGGGTGATCCGGCTTCTGACCAATAATGATCCCGACCCGATTAACTGGTTTACCAGTAAGTTGATTGACGATATCGGGCCTGTCACCCGATCAGTGGATATCGTTCAAAACAGGGTGTCAAAAAAAGTATGGGTGTACTTTGGTGAAGGCCGCTATTTCTTTAACGGAGACGATTCTGCAACCTCGCGGCGTATCTTTGGTGTCGCTGATCCCTGCTATAACTATGACTTGGATCATATCAACACCTACAGCACCACCGCTGCAAACTGTCCTGCAGTTACTCTCGGCAACCTGAAAGATCAGTCAAATACCCCCAACGACGGACTTTCATCAACTGACAAGGGCTGGTATATCACGCTTGACCCTGCATCTGGAGCCAACTCTGCCGAGAGGCTGACAGGCGGGGTTTCGGCCAATATTAACGGGGTCGTCTTTTTTACGACATTCATACCCAGTAACGATCTCTGCAAGGCGGGTGGTATGCCCTCCCAGTGGGCGGTTAATTACAATACTGGCGGTGTACCTCCGGCTCGGGCCATGTCGGGCAAAATAATCATGACGACTTCCGACCAGCCGATAGCGAAGCCAATAAATATCAGCGGGGCTTTTACCCAAAGAGGCGGCCGCAAGCTTGATGCGAGCATATCCAATGATCTGCAAGGCGTGCCTCCGCCACAGCCTCCGCCATCTGTTACTCTGCCACCTCCGGTGAAAAGAATGATGAACATCATGGAGCGATAGACCGTGAAAACGTGTGATCGAACCCAACCAAGTGGCTGTGCCGGTTTTTCCTTTGTAGAACTGGTTCTTATACTCGTTATTATCGGCATCCTTTCGGCAATCGCTGTTCCCGCTTATAATGGCTGGATGCGGAAGTATAAGATCGAATCTCAGGTCAGAACCATGGTTACGGAATTCAGCGAACTCCGGCTGAAGGCCATGACAACAAAACAAAGGCAAAGCATTACACTTAACGCAAACAGCTATATCTTCATGTCCTACAGTTCTGATGCGGTACCTCTCGGTTCCGGAGCTGTTGACGGGGGGATAAAGACTGTTGCCTACCCACTTATGAGCAATGCATCTACACCCTTTGCAGGTACAATGCTTGAGATCGATCAGCGAGGATTATTGATCAGCACTCCTGACACAATTTATGTGGAGACGGAGGGTACCTCAACAGCTTTAAACTGCCTGACCGTCCATACAGCACGTGTTAATCCTGGCTTTAGCGCTACTATCGGAGGGGCGTGCAATGATAGGTAATCGGAACGGATTTACACTGGTAGAGTTTTTGGTTGCTATCGTTATTCTTATGGTAGGACTGCTCGGGATGCTTCAGGCTATCAACGTTGCCATGGACAAAAATCTTGACAACATCTTTCGTACAGAAGCGGTAATGCTTGCCGATGATCTGATGATGATGAAGCGTGCAAAGACTTTTTCTTCTCTGTCTACAACGGTGGCAAACCCTGCTTCAATGCAAGTGCAGCGAACAATACGCGGTGTAAGCAAAAACTACTCGGTCCAGGAGATTGTTTCTCAGCCAACCGGGAATTCCAAGCAGGTAGTTGTTAATGTTGTCTGGAACAAGAAGAATGCGCAGTTTAGGCACTCAATTTCATCTGTAGTCTCAACATTTTAAACAGGTGAGGGAATCGTGAAACTTACAGATTCATTAAAATCCAGGAAGGGCTTCACCTTGGTGGAGTTGATAGTAACAATGGCGGTTTTTATCGTCATCATGGTAATTGCAGGCCAAACGTTTAACTCTGTAGTAACGCAGGCTCTAAAGTACTCAAAGTCAGAGGAAACCAATATCGAAGGGATTATTGGACTCGAGATGATGCGTCATGATCTCGAACAGATGGGGTTCGGTCTCTTCTGGGGAGTCTTGCCGACATTGAGTGCGTATAATGAGGCAGATACCGTCAACTGGCCAGCCGATACAACCAACTATGCAAAAATGAATGATTCGGGGGCATCGCCACCGGTGCCGCGGGCATTCGTGGGTTTTAACGGGTTTTCCAACTTCACATCGGATTTTATCGGTATTAAAGCAACGACGGTAGGTCGAAATACGGCATCGCAACGCTGGACGTATATTCCATATTTAAACTATAGTGCCGCAACCAAAGAATCGCGACCTGTGACACAAGTTTCCGGAGGTCCTGAGGCTGACGACCGGGTAATTGCTGTGCGAAATAATTTTAATAACTCATCCGAGGACCGGATTCTTTTGGATTCCGGAGGGTCCTTCTTTTTTAATTACGATGCAGGTGGCGGCATACACGATGATTTCTTACCGTCTGATCCACAAGGGCTCCAGATGCACATGGTCTACGGCATAAGTCCCGACGGTTCATCTCCTCGTATGCCGTTTAACAGAGTTGATTATTTCATAAATAATCCTGCAGGAGCCGTTCCCCCGTTTTGTGCACCGCGTACCGGTGTACTTACAAAAGGCAGTGTAAAGCATGCAGATGGAAGGTATGAATTCATACCGATGATGGACTGCGTCGCTGACATGCAAATAGTACTGGGCTGGAGTATGAATTCGGGAGAGTCTAAATCCGAAGATGCTGTGCATGAATACTCATCGATGCCGGAGACCGATTATACCGTCACAGCTTCCACACCCGCAGTAGCAAGCCAAATTAAGGAATGGTTAATGGACCCTCAAGGGGTCCGTGAACACCTCAAGTTGATCAAGGTCTATATTCTGGCTCAGGAAGGAAAACGTGACCGCGGTTATACCTATCCCCAATCATTTATAGACTTAATTGGAGATCCTCGTTATGGATCTGTCAGCTTGAGTCGCAGATATGTATTTTCGGCAGATCAGCGCCAGTTTCATTGGAAATTATATCAAATAATCGTTCGTCCCAAGAATTTAGTGAGCAATCAGCGCTGATCAATAAAGAGAGGGTATAGTTTATGAATACGCTACGTAATGAAGACGGCATAGCTTTAGTGACATCTCTGATGTTCACGATGCTTGCCTTGGTCATCAGCATGGCGCTGCTTTATATGGTGACAGTTGGTGCGAGGACATCAGGCCAGTTGAAAAGATACAAATCCGTGCTTGATGCAACATATGGCGGTACTGAAATTATTACTAAAGACCTTATTGCCAATGCCCTTGCATTTCAAAATCAATCCAGCAGTTTCAATTCATTTCTTCAGGGGCGTATGGCCGGCTTTTCGCCGACTTTTTCCAACTGCCTTCAGATGCGGCTCAATAATCCGCGAACTGCATGGACTGGTGCCTGCGCCTCGATCGATGGAGATCTTCATAATGCCCCCGATATAATTTTCCCCGTAAATGCAGCAACCGGTTCTTCGTTTAATGTGTACTCGAAAATCGTAGATACAACTGAATGGCGGTTTATATCATTTTCTTCAAATGCAGTCGGTACACCGGTTGCTGTTTCACAAAAAATTGCAGGTAATTCGGAAAGAAGCGGCACTAACAGTTTAAGCAAGGGTGGCACTATAGTAAACAGCACGCCAACGGTGCCCCACTATCCTTTTATGTATAAGATAGAAATTCAGGGTGAACGTCAGCAAAGCAGGGTAGAAAAGGCAAATATTTCTGTACAGTATGCTTATTAAATAAGATAAAATTATCAGCGTAAGCAAGAATGCTGTTGAACATTCCCAATTTACCGAAATTTAAAGATGACATTGCGTCAATCACCCACACGTATTGAACGGATATTCTAAGGTCTTTCGCTTATAGCATAAATGTCAATTGACAGAAATATACCGGCAGCAAGTCAGACCTGTTGTTGATTTGTTCATAATATCATGCTGTTATCATCGATCTAATCGAAGGCATGAATTATGCTTTGATAATCACTCAATTGAAATAACCGATATACGATAATACTAAACCATCCGCGAGGGTGGGACGGAAAGCCCATTGGGTCTCATGAGACAGCCGGGTCGCCGAAATATCCGAACCATACAGATATTGGCGACCCTTTTTTTGTGTGATAGGGGGCACATTCCTGGTTGCTGAGATATGGTACACGAAGCAAACAAATAAAAAATAATAATAAAACATATAATATTATATAAAGTGCTTGACATTGATAATAATTGCTCTATATGTATCCCATGTATCATGGAAAATAGGGATATATATATGAAGCCGAGGAACAAAGTAAAATCTATACGAGAGTCACGACTCCTGAGTAAAGCCGAGTTAGCCCGCAAAGCGGGTGTCTCTTCTCTGACCATAGACAGGGTAGAACGTGGTGAGCCATGCCGCCTGGAAACCATGCGCAAGATAATTTTGGCCCTTGGCTATTCGTTGGATGAAAAAGAAAAAGTATTTCAGGATTGACGGAACAGGAATGAGATATGTTTCTTTTTAGCAAGAAAAAAGAAGTTATCGGCATAGACATCGGGTCCAGCTCTGTCAAGCTTATACAGCTTAAGGATCTTAAGGGTTCCTATCAGTTGCTGAACGCTGGCATTATCGCCCTGCCGCCTGAGGCGATTGTTGACAACACAATCATGGACAGCCTTACGATTGTGAATGCTATAAAAAGCCTCGTTACCAGTCTCGGTGTAAAGGCGAAGGATGCTGCCTGCTCGATTTCAGGTAATTCAGTCATCATACGCAAAATAACCCTCCCGATGATGCCTGTTGAAGAGCTTGAAGACCAGATCACCTGGGAAGCAGAGCAGTACATCCCCTTCGACATCAATGATGTCAATATGGACTTCCAGATTCTTTCCCCTGATAGCATAGATCCTTCCAAGATGATCGTTCTGCTGGTTGCAAGCAAAAGAGATATCATTAACGACTATGTGGCTGTGTTCAACGAAGCCGGCATGGCGCTTTCAGTTGTTGATGTTGATTCCTTTGCTGTGCAGAATGCATTCGAGATCAATCACGATGTGGGCTCAGAGGATGTAGTGGCTCTTATCAACATTGGTGCAAGTGTTATGAACATAAATGTGGTAAAGGACGGGATCTCCCTGTTTACCCGTGATGTTCAGGTGGGCGGCAACCTTTATACGGAAGAAATCCAGAAACAGCTCGGTGTCAGCAGTTACGATGCTGAATCGATGAAGCTTCTTGCTTCTGAAACCAATGACCCGGAGTTGTTTGAAGTCCTTGTAAAAGTAAACGAGACTATTTCACAGGAAATACGGCGTTCCCTTGATTTTTACAATTCTACCGCGAGCGATGACCGGATTGCGAAAGTATTCGTGAGTGGCGGAAGTTCAAAAGGATACAAATTTATTGAATCAGTAGGTGATAAAGTAGGTATCCCGGTTGAGACGATCAACCCGTTTGCTAAATTGAAATATAATGAAAAGGATTTTGACCCTGAATACCTGCAGGAAATCGGCCCGCTCATGACAGTTACGGTTGGGCTTGCTATCAGGAGGGTAGGGGACAAATGATCAAGATCAATCTTTTACCGGTCAGAGCCGCCAAGAAGAAAGAAACTGCAATACAGCAGATATCGATTTTCAGCATTTCGATTGTAGTGGTCGGTCTGATTTTGATCGCCCTGTACGGGCTTAAATTAGGGCAGATATCATCAGCTAAAAACGATATTTCTGCTGCCAATGCCAAAATCAATGAGTTGAAAACCAAAATTGGCAAGCTTGAAGAGCTTAAAAAGTTTAAGGAACAGGTCAGGAAAAAACTGGATGTTCTCACGCAGCTACGTAAAAATAAAACAGGACCTGCCCAGCGACTGGCCACCCTCAGTGACATTACCCCCGATAAGTTGTGGTTGACTGGATATGTCGAGTCTGGTGAGAGTGTTAAGTTGTCTGGTATCGCGTTTACAGAGGATTTGATTGCACAGTTCATGCGCAGTATCCAGGCATCTAACGATTATACCGGAGTAGAGTTGATCGTTTCAGAGCAAAAAGAAATATCCGGTACGAAACTCAAAGGTTTTGAGTTGTCATTCAAGCTTAAGTCGACCGCTGCTCCTGCTGTCACGGCAGTTGAACAACCAAAAAAATAGCGTCTAAGCATTCGGGATGGATTGATTATGAATCCTCAAGTAGAAAAAATACTCAAGCTGCCTACAAAACAGAAGATTCTGATTCTTATCCTCGTGGTAATCATTGAAGCCGCCGCTTTGATCTGGTTCCTGTATTTACCGAAACATAAGGAACTGGCCGGGCTTAAGGTGGAACTATCCAAGCTTCAATCTGAAATCGAAGAAAAGACCAGAATAGCAAACAATTTACCCCGGTTGCAGCAGGAGTATGATCAGCTGAATGTCGAGCTTGCTCAGGCATTGACCGAATTGCCCAACTCCAAGGAAATTCCGTCATTGCTTACCAGCATTACGACCGTTGGAAAGAATGCAGGACTGGACTTCCTGGTATTCAAGCCAAAGGCAGAAGTTCCCAAGGATTTCTATGCAGAAGTTCCGGTTGATATTACGGTCTCCGGTTCGTACTTCAGTGTGGCTAATTTCTTTGCTGCAGTTGGCGGTCTGCCACGCATAGTCAATATTTCGAATGTAGCTTTTGCCGATATTAAAAATGTCAATAACAGAATGATGACGAAGGTAACGTGCCTTGCCACCACGTTCCGTTTCCTTGATAAGAAAGAGATTAAGGATGACAAGAAACCAGCTCCAAAGAAATAATCCTGCTGCTACATTTGTTGTTCTGGCCACCATCTCTTTGATGGTTTCCGGATGTAGCAAGAAGGAACAGCCTGCTCCGGTTGCAGCGCCTGTAGCGACTGTACAACCAGCCCAGCAACAGGCTCAAGCTGTTCAAAAACCGATCAGTTCTGCACCGGTTAAGCTGCCTGCTGCTCCCGCATCGAATCAGTTCGATTTCAGCGGCAAAAAAGACCCCTTTAAGCCGGATAGTACTTTAAAGCCTGTTCAGTCACGATCTCAATCAGATATCGACAAAGCTATGAAGGGCGGTCTGCCGATTCACAGTTTCGATGTAAATCAATTCAAGCTGATCGGAATTATTTCCGGTGGTAAAGAAAATCAGGCAATGGTAGTCGACCCAGGCGGCAAAGGGTATGTACTTAAAGTAGGCATGACTATTGGTAAAAATGACGGACGGATCACTGCCATCAATGCAAATGGTGTTGATGTCGTAGAACAATTCAAGGATGACAATGGCAGGGTGCGTAAAGAAAATATAAAGATCACCCTTCCCAGGAAACAATAAGGAGCTCCGCATGAAGTGGATGACAAAGACATCGATGGTTCTTGCGCTTGCCTTTCTTGTATCGGCAGGCAAAGCAACGGTTATGCCTGACAGGTCTATAGCTGCGCAGGAAGGCATCAAGGCATCTTCTGGCAAGCTTGTTGCGATCAAGTCGATAAATGTGACTGGTGAAGGTGCTGCAACTGAGCTTGTCATATTGCTGTCGTCACCAGCTACCTATACAAGCTACAAAACGACAGCTCCTTTACGTCTCGTACTTGACTTATCACAAGCCTCCCAGGGAGTCATTACATCTCCCCAGGTAATTAACAAAGGTAATTTCAAAACCGTTACTGCTACCCGCTTCGATACTGATGCCGGAGTGCTGACACGTATAGACATTGAGTTGAACAAAGATGCTGAAGCAGTAATCACAGCGTCAACCTCAAACCCGGGTGAATTACGTGTTTCATTTCCCGCGATTACTGTCAAAGACGTAGCCCCCTTACGAGAGACTCTGCCAAAGCCGGCAGTTGCAGCGCCAACACCAACTGTTCTGTCACCAGCCACCAAGGGTGCATCACCTGCACCTGCTGCATCCCTCAGGAGACTGACATCCATTACAGCCGGCAAGGACAAAATAGAATTCAGCGTAGAAGGTGGCGTCGCAGACTTTAATTCTTTCCGTCTCAGCAAGCCAGAGCGTTTTGTTGTTGATATCATGGACACACAGCTTGCCATGACTTCACGAATGATTCCTCTCAATACTTCCGGTGTTGCTTCCGCCCGCATAGGCCTCTACCCGGATAAAGTCCGTATAGTCCTTGATTCTGTCAATGGTGATTTCCCTGAGGCTACTGCGACAAAATCTGGCCAGGGAATTACCGTTGCTCTTAGTGTAAATCCGAATGATAATCCAAATACGAAACTCGTCGCGACTCGCACTGAAAAGCCGGTTGAAGCCACTGTGCCTGCTGCAAAGACCGCACAGGCTGTCCCGACTGTTGTGCCTGCGCCTGCTAAGCCTGTTGCAGCTCCGGTGCCAGTAGTTAAGCCGCAATTAGCAGCAGTAAAGACAGAAGCTCCAAAGACGGTACCCAAAGCTGCTGTAGTAGAATTGCCGACAGTTGAGATGATTGACTTCCAGGTAGTTGAAAACATATCCCGTGTCGCTGTAAAGGTTAAGGGCGATGTAACGGTGGAACAACCTGTCAAGTCACCCGGTTTTGTTACACTGACCGTAAAAAATGCCGGTCTTTCGAAGCAGCTCCAACGGTCATTGGAGACGAAGTCATTCATTTCTCCGGTCTTGCGTATCACGCCGCTGCTCGTAAAGACCCGCAAGGGTACAGACACGAAGATTCGAATCGCCATGCGTGCTGCTGCTCCTTTCGTATTCCGGCAGGAAAGCGATATGATTTTCGTGGATTTCAAGAATCCTGAAGGTCTGAGCGCAGACAAGCTTCCATCAGCGTTTATGGATGCTAAGGCACCGTCTGCACGCCCGGTAAAGAACGGCAACGCAAAAGAAAACGAACTAGCCTCAGAAATTGCACCAGTTATGGATGCCCCTGTTAGATCTGCAGATGGAGCCCGGGTATATAAAGGGCGAAAAGTAACACTGGAATTCGCTGATGCAGAGGTCCGTAAGATATTTCAGTTATTATCTGAAGTCAGCAACAAGAACTTTGTCCTGGGAGATGATGTTACCGGCACTATCAGCATCAAGCTTGTGAATGTTCCCTGGGATCAGGCCATGGATATCATCCTCGATACCAAAGGTCTCGACAAGCGCGAAGACGGCAACATAATTATTATCAAAGGAAAAGGAAAGTTCAAATCCCAGGCAGACGAAGATCTCGAACTCAAAAGAGCTCAGTCCAAGGCAATCGAACTCAAAACGGAACTGTTCAATATAAATTATTCTGATATTGGCGCAATTGTCACACAGCTTGAGAAAATCAAGACCCCAGACCGTGGTGTTATCACCCCGGATATCCGTACCAATAAGATCATCGCCAAGGATATCCCCCAGGCTCTGGATGATATGCGCAGACTGATCAATCAGTTGGATGTGCCCGAAAAGCAGGTCATGATCGAGGCCAGAATTGTGGAGGCAACATCAACATTCACCAGAAGTCTTGGGGTAAACTGGGGTCTTCATTATCGTGACGGCATGGGCTCCTTCATGGGCATCAACCAATTGGATACAAGTTTTGGAGGGCAGGCCTCAACTCCGGCGCCTACATCAGGTTTAAGCGGTCAGTCCGGCGGGGCTATGGGTATTTCTTTCGGTACGCTTACCAGCAATATTTCACTGGATCTTCGCCTGAATGCGGCAGCCAGCGCAGGCTTGATCAAAATAGTGTCCACACCCAAGGTGGCGACGCTTAATAATAAAACCGCCAAGATAACTCAGGGACAGCAGGTGCCCTATACATCTTCAACCTCCGACAAGGTTGAAACAAAATTCGTTGAAGCGGCTTTGTCACTTGAAGTCACACCTCACATCAATGCCAATGGTACAATCGGCATGAAGATTGACGCCAAGAACGATTCTGTTGGTCAGGCTACCGGTGGCAGTACTGCTCCGGCAATCAACAAAAAGCAGGCTACGACTGAAATGCTACTGCGCGATGGTGAGACAACAGTCATAGGTGGGATTTATGTAGACAGTGATAATGAGTCGGACGATGGCGTTCCCTATTTGATGGATATTCCATTTCTTGGCAAGCTCTTTAAATCGAACCTTAAAACTAAAGTTAAAACTGAATTGCTGATTTTTATAACTCCTCGAATTTTAAACACGATATAAATATCTGTTTGGAGGCTTCATGAAAGTATTACGTTATCTATCGCTACTTGTATCAATGACTTTAATAATGGTATTGCAGGGTTGTGGTGAAGGAGGAACGTCTGATACAGCGGGATCTCTAACGCTGACTGAAGCAGCTTCAATAGATAATGGTGATGGGACCTTTTCTGTAACAACCACCGTATCGTACACTCCTCCATCCGGTAAGTCTGCTCAGGGTGTTGTTATTACGACCACCGCTACAGATAGTTTTGGTGTTGTTATAACAGACAAAGCAACACTAACATCAGGCAGTAACTCTGTTAAATACTCATTTCTTGTCGCTCAGCATGTCGGTGTTACTAATCGTGTGTCAATTGTATCATCTATAGGAGGCATGACTACTTCCGTTGGTATTACTATCCCGGCGTTTACTCCACCTGTAGTGCCTCTAGCAGTTTCTGCAGCTACAGTCGATTTTGTTGCAACGGATCTTGCCAATACTTCAAAAACAGTCACAATTTCAGGTGGAACTGCACCATATACTGTCGTTTCCAGTGTCCCTGCAGATATTTCTGCCACGCTTTCTAGTGCTGATGTCGTTGATATCAGATTAGTAAACGCTGTAGTTTTGCCAGGTGATGCATTTACTGCAACGGTGACTGTGACAGACGCTGCAGCAGCAACCACAACAATTACGGTCAATTATTTCCAGTAACTTAGATATTATTAGGTTTTTCTCAAAGGGCGCATTCTATGCGTCCTTTGTTATTTGAGCTGAAATCCTTTTACGTTAGCGATAGGGTGACAACATGGCGCATCCTGAATCAGTTCACAATGCGTTACAAATGTCGAACGTGTCCGGCCAGTGGCTGGATTCACTTTATCAGCAGTGGATCAAGGATCCTGAATCGGTCAATGACGAATGGAAACTCTTCCTTGCCGGATTTGAACTCGGCAACAGCGCACCTGTTTCCACATCACCGTTTACAACGCGGCACAACTTCGAATCATTAAAGTTATCCGGTGTTCAATCTCTCATTTACCGCTACCGTTCTCTCGGCCATCTTCAGGCCTGTACCGATCCACTCTCGCCCTGTCAACTGGATCATCCTCTTTTATCACTCTCCAACTTCGGTCTCGATACATCCGACCTCGACATATCATTCACCTGCCGGCGCTATATGAAGCCCAACGCCACCTTGCGTGAGATATTATCCACGA
This sequence comes from Geobacteraceae bacterium, assembly GCA_016720395.1. Taxonomy (GTDB): domain Bacteria; phylum Desulfobacterota; class Desulfuromonadia; order Geobacterales; family Pseudopelobacteraceae; genus CAIPTY01. Next base: position 261,317 of record JADKKR010000005.1, read on the forward strand.
TGCAGGAGACCTACTGCCGGGAGATCGGTGTAGAGTTCATGCATATTCAGGACCCGGCCGAGCGTCAATGGCTGATCGACAGAATGGAGCCGTGTCGAAATCGACCGGATATATCTGCAGAAGTCCGTCTGCATCTCCTGGAGAAGCTCCACGAAGCTGCTTTGTTTGAGTCTTTTCTGCAACGCAAATTCATTGGTCAGAAGCGGTTCTCTCTGGAAGGTGGTGAAATCCTGATTCCGGTTCTTGATGCCTTTATACGCAGTAGTCCTGCATCGGGTATCAATTTGATTGTAGTGGGGATGGCACATCGCGGTCGTTTGAATGTTTTGGCACATATTCTCGGCAAACCCTACGAGGATATATTCGCTGAATTCCGCGACGAGATGGCCGTTGGCTTTGCCGGCGATGGCGATGTCAAGTACCACAAGGGGTATTCTGCCGATATACAGCTTTCCGACGGTACTGTCCACCTGACGCTGGCCGCAAATCCCAGCCACCTGGAGGCGGTCAACTCTGTAGTGGAAGGCAAATGCCGTGCTCTGCAGGATCGATCCGTCTGCTCCGATGCCCGACAGGTCATGCCGCTTCTGATTCATGGCGACAGCGCCTTTGCCGGGCAGGGAAGTGTCATGGAAACACTCAACCTGTCACGACTTGATGGGTATTCTACTGGTGGTACTCTTCACATCGTTCTTAATAATCAGATCGGTTTTACTACGCTGCCCCGGGATGCCAGGTCTATGCTGTATGCAACTGATGTTGCAAAGATGCTGGCGTGCCCGGTTTTCCACGTTCAGGGAGAATCGCCGGAAGCAGCATTGCATGCTGTCCGGCTTGCCTTGGAATACCGTCAGGAATTCGGCCGGGATGTTGTCATGGAGTTTATCTGCTATCGCCGCCATGGCCACAATGAAGGTGATGAGCCAGCCTTTACCCAGCCGCTGATGTATCGAAGCATATCTACACGTCCCGGGATAAACAGGATTTACTCAGATGTGCTTCTTGAATCCGGAATCACTGCCGATCAGCTGGAAAACATCGAGCATGAAGTGACACAGCGCCTGGAAACGGGCTTTGACAGGACCTCTCAGGAAAAGAGCATCGGTTTTCGTGAAGCGTGGAGTTCTGTCTCCCGTGAATATAGTACCGAAGATGTCGATACAGCAGTTTCAGTTGAAAAGCTTCTGCTGCTTTCACGGCGTCTTGCCGAGCTGCCGCCTGCGTTTAATCCCCATGCGAAGATACGTGCCTTAGTGCAGAAGCGTTTTGAGTCGGTTCTCAAAAATACTGCGATTGACTGGGGGACTGCCGAGAATCTGGCATACGCCTCACTACTGGACGAGGGTGTTCCGGTGCGCCTCTCCGGTCAGGACTCGCGTCGTGGTACGTTCAGTCACCGCCATTGTGTTCTGCATGATATGAATGATGACAGCACCTATATTCCCCTGGAGTCTGTTAGCAGAGATGGTGCGGTCTTTCAGGTATGGGACAGTCCGCTTTCCGAGTTCGCTGTGCTCGGTTTCGAATATGGTTATTCTCTTGAATCACCCAAGAATCTGACAGTCTGGGAGGCACAGTTCGGCGATTTTGCCAACGGTGCTCAGGTTGTCATTGACCAGTTCATTGCCAGTGGAGAGACGAAATGGAACCGTGCCAGCGGTCTGGTGCTCATGCTGCCCCATGGCTATGAAGGGCAGGGGGCCGAGCATTCAAGCGCCCGTATCGAGCGCTTTCTTCAGCTCTGTGCTGATCATAATATGTTAGTTGTCAACCCGACGACACCATCCCAGATATTTCATCTGCTGCGGCGACAGGTCAAACAGGTATTCAGGAAACCGTTGATCATATTTACGCCTAAAAGCCTGCTGCGCCATCCCGACTGCGTGTCAACGGTTGATCATCTGTGCAACGGGTCATTCGTTGAAGTCATATCTGACGTTATCGATTCGGGTACTGTTCGGCGAGTACTCTTCTGCAGCGGCAAGATTTATTTTGACCTGAATGATGCTCGCGCCAAACTCGGCAGAAATGATACCGCGATTGTCCGTATCGAGCAGCTGTATCCGTTACGGGATGATCTCCTCATTGAGGTGCTTGCCGGATTTTCAAATGATGTATGCTACAGGTGGGTGCAGGAGGAACCGGAAAATATGGGTGCCTGGCCTCACCTCCAGCTAAGGCTTGCCGAGCTGTGCGGTTCTGTCAGGTATGTCGGACGTCCAGCGGACTCCTGCCCCGCTGTAGGTTCTCATCACCTTCATCAGCGGCAGCAGACTGAAATAATCTCACGGGCGTTTACGGAGTGAAACATTCCTAACTGCATGGTTTATCACATGCTTTCCAGTTGACAGTCCGGCGTAACAATTGTAAAGAAATAACTCTCTTCTACATTACTCTAATGTTATGGTATGTATGGTGCTGAAATACCGTTGGCGTAATAATCCCCGGGACTTACCACACAGGCATTCATGGTAAACTTGTTAATCATATCGAACAGTTCCAGGATGCCCGCCATCAAAAGCGATCTCCAGTCTTTGTTAAACGTCAAGATTGATTTAGTTGGCGATTTTGATTACGGACTCAAGGAGGTTTTTGAAAAGCGGCCTTCCGTGGTCTTTATTCAGGATCAGATTTCCGGAGTTACGGGTGAGAGTGTAGCCCGCCATATTCAGATGCTTCTCGGTTCTGGAACGCCTTCGTTCATCTTCATGCATGAGGGGAATCACAAGGCTAAGCCGGTTAAAGGCCTGTATGAGTATCTGATTGACCTGTCGCAGGCCGAGGCGAAAACAGCGGCAGACATTCAGGCAGCACTTAAATCACTCCTCGGCCCGGAATGGCAAAAGATCTATTTTCCGCCGAAGGCTGATTCATCAGTTGTCAAGACTGCCCTGACTCTACCCGATGACCAGCGAATCAGCGCTGATAAACTGGTGGATGAATTTATCACCGATCTTGAAGAAGCCAGTCCCGGGCCTTTTACAGCGCGCATTCCGCTGTCTGATTTCGGAGCTCCGGACATCCCCGATGACGAGCCTTTCGATTTCATCTCATCACAACAGGACCAGTTATCGGAGATTATTTCTGAGGCCGCCCGGAAACAGGATACTGTACCGGCAACAGCAACTGATGCATCTAGCAGTACCCCAACTGAAAAGGAAGGTTCTCCTGCAGGTTCCGCTGCACCTTCTGAAATGAATATTCCATCCAAGACCTCATCAGATTCTGCAAAGCCGGTGCTGCCTGCTGCTGTAATCGGTCCGGAGGCCCCGGTTGCTAAGTCTATTCCCTCCGGGGGGGCTGCATCGCCCGTACGAAAGCACCCGGTGCCCACAGTCCCTGATGTGCCGGTAAAAGTGCAACCCCCTGCAATTTCGCCGGCTGATTTCAAGATTGTGAGACAGCCACCATCTGTGGAGGCTGCACCGGAAGATTCTCAGAAGGTCTTTGAACCAAATTACCACGTGAAATCAGCCACCAGGAAATGGTACCGGTTTATTGTGCTGTTGCTGGTGCTATGTCTGCTGGGGGGGTGGTTTCTACTGAAATATACACCGCGCCTGCCGGTCAGTAAAAACGGCTCAACCGTCGCCGGGGGGGCGGCGCAATTGCAGCAGCCTGTTACGCCGGCAGCTGTCGTTCAGAAGCCGTTTTCAACTTCACACCAGTCCGGGTCGGTTGACTTGCCCTCTTTCATACCACGTGCAGGTTATGACAGCTCGTTCGCGTCTCAAAAGCCCGGATGGGAGCGATATGCAGGAGCCGATTCGGAATATCGGGTGTTCCGTTCCGGCGGTAAGCTCAAAGCCATTCAAGTCCTGGCGGCCAAGGGCCAGGTAATCAGCGAGGCACGTTTGAAGTCGATGGTTCTCGAACTCACCGGGACCAGCGAATACCGGGTCACTTCGGTTGAAAACAAATCAGGATTTGAGGTTTCACATGCCACTGCAGGCCGAAAGGCTGAGCTGATGATGTATCGAAAACAATCAGCTGTGCATGCTTTTGTTGTTTCTATTGACTGAACCGGCAATCCTGGCATTATTCATCATTGAGTCGTTTGCCGGCGGAGCTGCAACCCCAGGTCATACCAATCTTGCGCGGAGTCTGAATGTTTACTACAGATAGGTATTGCAGGGCCTTCATATCGCTGCCTGCTTTGTTCATCATGTGTGCGGTGCTGCCGGTACATGCCGCAATGGATCCACGTTTTGAGCTTGACCCTCAGGCATTGGGTGTTTCCGCTGCATCAAAGCAGCCTGCGAAGCTCGACATGCACAGCAAGAAACGCCGTACGCCCAGGTCTTTGAGAGGCGGTGCGGAGGAAGGTTTTGTCCATACCATCAAGCCGGGGGACAACCTGTTCAAGATTCTCATGCGGGATTATGGGCTCAGCAACCGTGAGGCAGAGAGCTTCATAGACGTGATCTGTCGTGAAAACAATATTGTTGATATCAGGCATCTCAAAATCGGCCAAAAGATATCTATCCCACCCCTGACCACTAGAAGGGCTGCCTCGGACAAGAGAGCCCAGACACCGCTTTCAGCTGCCACCGCACCATTGAAAGGCGCCCAGAGATTCAGGCTGGACTCCCCGGATGCCGCTCTTTCCGAACTGGAAGCCAGCGTCCAGATCCGGCAGACCTGGGACAAGCTGCTCCCGCCACCTAAAGGCGGTTTGGCGCCGATCGATTTTCAATCACCCACATTTTCTCTGACTATTGATCCGCAACGCTATCCGGTCTTTACAGCGATGGAGAATCGCAGAATCCTGGTTGACAGGAACGCTTCCCTCCCCCCGCTGGTGAAGGCCCTGATTACGGAAAAGGACCCTTCTGTCCACATCGTTTCCGAATCTCCCGTCAACGGGAAACGCTTCCTGTCAGCAATGCTGGAATCTGCCGGATTCTATTCCGTCGAGGAAAACTTCAGCATGGATTTCGGCACAGACCCTAAGTTGACGATACAGTCAGATTTTAAGATAGAGAAGACGCCTGAAAGTCTTATCAAACAGGATCTTGTGCTGATGAATGCAGGTCAGATACCTTTACCGGGAACCATCAACGAGTTTTTGAAGAAGGAAGGATTTACGGTATATGAGCCCTTTGCGTCTCAAACGCCGGTTGTAGCAGTTGCCACCGGTCAGGTTCATCAGATAATTTCCAGAAAACAGACCGACATCGTCGATGCTCTACTCTCATCGATCTCCATTGTCCCGGATAAGGATCGTCGACTGGATGTGTTTGCGGCGGATAATAATGGCATTTCTCTTTCAGTCAAAGCTGAGCGTTATTTCGAGCGGGGTGGACAGCACTATATCGTAACCAGCTTTGATGGCGATCCGGTCACCTATACTCTCTACCGTCTCCTGGAAACCAAAGGATATCAGGTTGCGATTCTTGAGGCCGGTGACGATTTTCAAACGGTGTCCGAGAAGATGCTGACACGTTTGCGTATACCGGCTGCCTTTGCCCGGCACAAGCTGAATCCGGACACGGGGGGTAATTATTCACTTCACATGACGGGCTTCAAGCTTGAGAACCCTGATTATCCTGTTTCCGGTGTTTTCCTGACAAATCTTGGGTTGGATCGTGTAATTCGTGATCTTCTCAAGGATAATGGTTACAGTATCATCACCAAGTGAACAATTTCAATTTTATCGGATTTCTGCTATAAACGCTCGTGCTCAATCGTACGGGCGTTTTTTCAATCTGCAAATACATGCACACGGAGCTGCTGACGCATGAGTGTTAAAAAAGTTGGTGAGCTGTTAATAGAGCAGCAGTTGATCTCCCTGGAGCATTTGCAGGAGGCACTTGACTTGCAGAAGGTTTTTCCCGATCTTCCGATAGGTCAATTGCTCTGTAAGCTCGGTTTTGTCAAGGAAAGTGACCTCAGTTTTGTCCTGGATCAGAAAAACAAGCGCCGCAAGCTGACGGATATTCTCCTGAAGGGGGTTCTGATAAACCAGCAGAAGCTTTCCCATGCACGGGAAGTCAGCAAGCAGAACAACATACCCCTCGAAAAAGCCCTTCTCAAGCTTCGCTATGTCGACGAGGAACAGATGGCCCAAGCCGTTGCCAGTCAGTTTGATATGCCGTACGTGTCGATCAAGAACTTTGACATCGATATGTCACTGTCGAACTATATCAGTGCTGTCTATGCACAAAAACAACGGATTGTCCCGATCTCAAAAATCGGCAACACACTCACGCTGGCAATGGCTGAACCTCTCAGCAAACATGTCATCAGGGAACTGGAAGACAGCATCCGACTCAGGATTATTCCGGCCATTGCCACGGAAACCAGCATTTACTCTGCGCTCCGGCGGCTCTATCACATTGATATTGCCGTCGATGCCGTCTCTGCAAGTGATGAGGTCAACCTGGATATCGTACCGGACAGCATCGACAAGCTGCTCAGCCGGACGTCTGCCAACGAAGAGCCCGACGTTGAGGAAGAGACCAAGAAGGTAACTGAAAAGGACAGTGTCATTGTCAAGCTGGTCAATAAAATTGTTTATGATGCCTATATGAGCAAAGCATCCGATATTCATATAGAGCCGTATCCCGGAAAGAAGGATGTAGTCGTCCGTACACGAATTGACGGACAGTGCTCCATCTATCAGAAAATCCCTTATAAATACAAGTTTGCCATACCATCCCGAATAAAAATCATGGCGGACCTGGATATCGCCGAACGTCGCAAACCACAGGACGGTAAGATCAATTTCAAGAAGTTCGGGCCTCTGGACATTGAGTTACGTGTTGCCACCATGCCGACGGTGGGTGGCCTTGAGGATGTGGTCATCCGTGTGCTCACAAGCGGTGACCCGCTGTCATTCGATCAATTGGGACTATCTGTCCGGAATATGAAGATATTTGAAGAAGCCCTCAAAAGCCCGCATGGTCTTATTCTGGTGGTCGGCCCGACCGGGTCGGGCAAGACAACGACCCTTCATTCCGGACTGGCGATCATCAACGAAAGCAATCGTAAAATCTGGACCGCAGAGGACCCGGTTGAGATTACCCAGGCCGGGTTGCGTCAGGTCCAGATCAATCCGCGTATCGGTTTTACCTTTGCCGCCGCCCTGCGGTCATTCCTCAGGCTTGACCCGGATGTGATCATGGTGGGCGAGATGCGTGACGAAGAGACAGCCAGCACAGCTGTTGAGGCCTCATTGACCGGTCACCTGGTATTTTCAACCTTACATACCAACTCGGCTCCCGAGACGGTTACCCGCCTTCTGGAAATGGGACTTGATCCCTACAGTTTTTCTGACTCGCTGTTGTGTGTTCTTGCCCAGCGGCTGGTGCGACGCCTCTGTGACGAATGTAAAGAGAGTTCACACGCTGGAGACGCTGAGATTGACGAGCTGATCGAGGAGTACGGTCAAGCTGATTTCGCCATTACGGGAATCTCCAGGAGCGACATAACCATCTCTAAGCCTGTCGGCTGTGACCGCTGTGGTCATTCAGGGTACCGTGGCAGGCTGGGTGTTTTCGAGATTCTGGAGTGTACCACCAAACTCAGAGGTCTTATCAAGCGCAGGGCCGACACGGACAGTGTCCGCGAACAGGCGATGCTCGATGGCATGACCACACTCAAACAGGATGGTATCCTGAAGGTATTCAAGGGACTGACGGATATACACGAAGTGCGGAGAGTGTGCATCAAGTAACGTACTGCCATAAAAATGCTTGCATTCAACAGGTTGCCATGCTACAAAACATAAAATTTTTGTTCACATTAAAAGTGAGCTCTCAAGGCTCACTTTTTTGTTTTTGAGAGACCGTATGGCGAAGAATAAAGGTGATGTTTGCGAACAGGTTACTGGCATTGTCCAGCCTATTCTCGATTCGATGCAGCTTGAACTGGTTGACATCGAGTTTGGCCGGGTTGGAAGGGATGCGGTGCTGCGTCTCTTTATAGACAAGGATGGCGGTGTTATGCTGGATGACTGTGCCGATGTAAGTCGCGAGCTTTCGGCCATACTTGATGTGGAAGAGGTCATAACGGTAAACTATTCCCTGGAAGTCTCGTCGCCGGGCCTTGATCGGCCGTTGAAGAAAATACAGGATTACGAACGCTACACGGGACGTCTGGTAAAGATCCGGACCTATGAACCGTTTCTTGATGATGCCGGCAATAAACGCAAGACGTTTCTCGGGACTCTTGAAGGTCTTGTGGATGGCGCTGTCAAGATAACACTGAAAGAAGGGCAGACGGCATCCATACCTTTGGAGCGCGTTGCCAAGGCAAATCTGGAATTCGAATTTTGATCTGATTTCATTTACGTCAGCAAGGAGAAGCAACCGTGGAAACCACCATCAGCATCAAGCATGCCATAGAACAGATTGTAAAAGAAAAGGGTATTGACCGGGGTGTGGTTATCGAGGCCATGGAACAGGCTGTACTTACCGCAGCCAACAAGAAATACCGTAATACCCGTGATCTCGAGGCTAGATACAATCCGGATTCCGGAGAGGTAGAGCTGTTCGAATTTGTGACGGTCGTAGAAGAGGTCCAGGATTCGTACAAGGAGATTGACCTTGAGGAAGCCCGCGAGATCGACCCGGAAGTCGAGGTGGGCGATTCTTTGGGGGAAAAGCTTGATGCCAGTGGTTTTACGCGCATTGCCGCACAGACTGCCAAGCAGGTGATTATCCAGAAGGTGCGTGAAGCCGAGCGCGAGACAATCTTTAACGAGTACAGTGACCGTCAGTGGGAGATCATCACCGGCATGGTGCGTCGTTTTGAAAAAGGTGAACTGCTGGTCGATCTTGGTCGTGCTGAAGCGGTGCTTCCTTCCAAAGAACAGATGCCACGCGAGGTCTACCGGCCCGGCGACCGGATCCGGGCCATCATCACCGAGATTCGCATGACCACCAAGGGCCCGCAGATCATACTGTCGCGCACACATCCCAGCATGCTGGCCAAATTGTTTGAAGCCGAAGTCCCCGAGATCGCGGAGGGCATTGTAGAGATCAATGCTGTTGTGCGGGATCCGGGAAGTCGCGCCAAAGTGGCGGTGTCCTCCAATGATCGAGACATCGATCCGGTCGGCGCCTGTGTCGGCATGCGTGGAGCGCGTGTCCAGAATGTCGTCTCCGAACTGCGCGGCGAAAAGATTGACATCATTCCGTGGTCAGAGGATATTGCCCGTTTTGCCTGCAATGCACTATCGCCGGCTCAGGTCTCCAAGGTGTTTGTGGATGAGGACAACCGCACGCTGGAAATTATTGTCGCTGACGACCAGTTGTCACTTGCTATCGGCAAGCGTGGGCAGAATGTCAGTCTGGCGGCTCGCCTGACGGGTTGTCGTATCGATATAAAGAGTGAGTCCAGGGTAGCCGACGAAGCTGAAGTTCAGGAATTCGCCTCCTTTGACGGGACCAATGTGGCCGAGGAAGATGCTGACGTGGATGCGGAAGCTACGGTGGCGGATCCTGAGGTATCTGAAGCCGTTGCCGATGAGGCACCTGCTGAAAAACAGGCCGAGTAGACTAACGTATGGTCCGGCAGAAACAGCTGGAAAAACCGCAGCGCAGTTGCCTGGGATGTCGCCTTACCCGCGACAGGGATGCATTGATCAGGTTTGTGCTTTCACCTCAGGGAGAACTTGTACCTGACATCGAGGCGAAACTGCCGGGCAGAGGGGCATACACCTGTATCAGCGAGCCATGCCTGAAGGCGGCTCTCAAACAGCGTCAGTTCAGCAGGGCATTCAAGCAGGAAGTGGTGACCGCTGCACCGGATGAGATGGCTGGGCAGGTTGTTGGAATTATGCAGAGACGGATCCTGGGTTATATCGGACTGGCCAACAGAGCTGGTCAGGTGATCTCGGGAGGTTCTCTGGTAAGCGATGCCATCAGGGGTGGCAGCAAGCCCGGTTTGATCCTGGTTGCCACGGATGTGTCCGAAAGCATCGGTGAAAAGATCGAACTGCTTGCCGGCGTCAACCGTATAGTGTGCTTTCGCATCATGAAAAAAGAAGACTTTGGTGCCATTCTCGGCAAGGCGCCCCGTAGCGCGGTCGCCATACGGGTCGGTGGATTTGTGGCACAGCTGGCGCATGAAATTGAACGATACAGAAACTTCCTGGGGGAGGTGCGGAGCCTATGAGTAAAATCAGTGTGAGCAGTCTGGCGGAAAAATTGGGAATAGAGGCTAAGGAGGTTATCTCCAGGCTGAAAGATATCGGAGTTGAGGCCAAAACTGCTACCTCGAAGGTTGATGAGGATGTCATCAGCAAGCTGGAGGCTCCCAAATCAATAGGGAGCGGTGCCGATGAGGTCAGGGTGACAACCACCATTATCCGTCGTCGTGCCAAGGTTGCCCCGGTTGAATCAGCCGAGCCGGTTGCAGAGGCTCCCGTTTCACTGGAGACTCCAAAGGCAAAAAAATCTGATGTCGCTGAAATGCCGGGCACCTCGGAAGAGAAGCCCGCTGAGGTCGTCAGCAAAGTCGATGCCGAGACAGAGCACGTACCTGTCGAGAAGCCCGTGCTGCCTGCAGAACCGAACAAGCCCGGTCCCAACCAGGCCCGTATTCTTGGCAGAATGGAAATTCCCGGAGTGACAAACCGCCCGACCCGGGTGGTTTCGAAGGATGCCCCCGCAGCACAGACGCAGCGTCCAGCGACAGCTCGACCGGCTTCTGCGCCACGTCCCGGTGAAACCCGCCCATCGGCGGCCCGCCCCGGTGATACGCCCCAGAGGAGACCTGCTCCGGCAGGCGGCGCCCCTGAACCGGATCGCTCACGCATGAAGCAGGTCCAGTTGACACCTGTTCCCGCGGTAGGCGACAGCCGACGTCCCAGCGGCAAAAAAGACGGACCGACCTTTGGACCTGATGCCGGAAAGGGAGGCAAGAAGGGCCCTGTTCCTGCCAAAAAGAAAGAACAGCCCAGAAAACAGGAAATTCTCGAAAAACGTGAACGTGTTTTTGATCCGGTGTACAAAGGATCCAAAAAACGCGGCAAAGAGCGTACCTCGACGGCAACCCGGACGACTGAAATCACTATTCCCAAGGCTATCAAGCGTATCATCAAGATCTCTGAAACCATCAGTGTCGGTGAGCTGGCTAAGCGAATGGGCATCAAAGCCAATGACCTGATCAAGTCACTCATGAAGATGGGCATGATGGTTACTATCAATCATCCGCTCGATTTTGATACTGCTGTTATCCTGGCTGCCGAGTACAGCTACGAGGTCGAAAACGTAGCCGTTGATCTGGACGAAATCCTGGAGTCGGCTCCTGACGCCCCTGAAACGCTGGAGAAACGTCCTCCGGTCGTTACTATCATGGGACATGTCGATCATGGCAAGACATCGCTTCTGGATGCCATCCGTGAGGCTAATGTAATCGCCGGTGAGGCCGGCGGTATTACGCAGCATATCGGCGCTTATGATGTGGAGCTGAACGGCCGCAAGATCACCTTCCTTGACACGCCGGGTCATGAAGCTTTTACCGCGATGCGTGCCCGCGGGGCCAAAGTGACTGATATCGTTATTCTGGTCGTGGCTGCCGATGACGGCGTCATGCCCCAGACACGCGAGGCGATCAATCACTCCAAGGCTGCTGAAGTTCCTATCATCGTGGCCGTCAATAAGATCGACAAGCCGGACGCCCGTCCGGAAAATGTAAAGAGAGAGCTGATGGAGTTCGGCCTTGTCTCTTCTGAATGGGGTGGCGACGCAACTATGGTGGAAGTGTCTGCCAAGAAGCGCACCAATCTTGAAGAACTGCTTGAAATGATTCTGCTGCAGGCTGACGTGATGGATTTAAAGGCGAACCCCAATAAACAGGCCAAAGGAACGGTTGTAGAAGCTAAACTGGATAAGGGCCGTGGCCCGGTCGCTACCGTCCTGGTTCAGGAAGGTACCCTGAGAAACGGCGATTACTGTGTGGTCGGTGTCCATTCCGGCCGCGTCCGTGCTATGCAGAACGATCGAGGTGAAAAAGTTCTTGAAGCCGGGCCGTCGATGCCGGTGGAACTTGTGGGTCTCTCCGGCGTTCCGGATGCAGGGGATGTCTTTGTTGCCATGAAAGACGAGAAGCAGGCCAAAGAGATCGCAACCCTGCGACAGATCAAGCATCGTGAGATTGAGCTGGCCAAACATACCAAGCTGTCGCTTGAGGATCTCTACAAGAAGATCCAGAGCGGTGAAGTCAAAGACCTCAACGTTATCGTCAAGGGTGATGTTCACGGTTCGATCGAGGCGGTGGGTGAATCGCTTCGCAAACTTTCCACCGATGCGGTCAGGCTTAATGTCCTGCATTCGGCAGTCGGAGCGGTTACGGAGACCGATGTCAATCTGGCAGCAGCTTCCAATGCCATCATTATCGGCTTCAACGTTCGCCCCGAAGTCAAAGCCCAGGGTTTGGCAGAGAAGGAAGGAGTCGATATACGCCTTTACAGCATTATCTACGATGCGGTCGAGGATGTGAAGAAGGCCATGGAAGGGTTGCTGGCACCGACACTGAAAGAAAAATTCCTGGGACGTGCCGAGATACGCGAAGTATTCTCGGTACCCAAAATCGGCAACGTTGCCGGTTCCTACATACTCGACGGCAAAATGTTGAGAAATGCCCAGATACGCCTCTTGCGAGACAATGTTGTGGTTCACGAAGGCAAACTCTCTTCGCTGCGTCGTATCAAGGATGATGTGAAAGAGGTCGCCAGCGGCTATGAATGCGGCATAGGAATCGAGAATTATAACGATATCAAAATCGGCGATATCATTGAGGCATTCGAAATAGAAAAATTCGCCACCAAGCTCTAGCAGTCCGGAATACTCTACTATGAAGCATAAACGATGCGATAAAGTTGCCGAGACCATCCACGAAACGATTTCTTCCATCCTTTCGCGTGGTCTCAACGACCCGCGAATCGGGTTTGTCACGATTATAGCTGTGGATGTCACTGTTGACCTGCGACTGGCGAAAGTATTCTTCACCGTTATCGGCGACGATCTTGCCAAGAAGAATAGTGAAGCCGGTCTCAATAGCGCCAAGGGATATATCCGGCGCGAATTGGGCAAGGTGCTTTCTCTGCGCTTACTGCCGGACATCGTCTTTACGTACGATCATTCGCAGGAATATGGCAACCGGATCGATTCCATCCTCAGGGAGATAGACACAGAGCATGACGGAGACGATTCAGAAAATCGTTGAAGAGATACGCACCAATCACTCTTTTCTACTTACGACCCATGAAGGGCCGGATGGAGATGCGGTTGGTTCCACACTCGCTCTTGCCTCTCTTTTGCAAAAAACCGGTAAGGATGTTGTGGTGCATTATCGTGACCCGGTTCCCGACCTGTATGGTTTCCTGCCAGGTTCAGAAGCTGTTTTAGCCCATATCCCCGATCGCGATTTTGATATAGCTTTTGTGCTGGATATCGGTGAAGTTAAGCGTGCAGGTGAAGAGTTCTGCCGTTTCGGCCGTATTGGAAAAACCATTAACCTTGACCACCATCTTGCCTGTGAAAACTTCGGCACCCTTAATCTGATCGATCCCGCCGCCGCAGCCACCGGTGTACTTGTCTACCGTATTGCCAGTGCCCTTGGTTACAGCTTCGATGCTGAAACTGCGCTCTGCCTGTATGTCTCCATCATTACCGATACCGGTTCGTTCCGCTATTCAAATGCCAACCGTGAGGCCTTTACCATAGCCGGCGAGATGATCGAGTGCGGAGTGAATGCCTGGGACGTGGCCGAACAGCTCTATGAAAACCAGCCCCGCAAGCGGCTTGAATTGCTGGCCCGTTGCCTTCCTACGCTTGAAATAATCAAGGGTGGGCTGGCTGCCTCGGTAACGGTCACTTTGGACATGTATGCCGATACCGGAGCAGATGCCGAATTGACAGACGGCTTTGTCAACTACCCACGCTCCATAAAAGGGGTGGAGGTGGCCATTTTCTTCCGCCAGATAGCAGAGGACAGGGTGAAGGTCGGTTTCCGTTCCAAGGGCAAGGTCAATGTAGCGGTTTTTTCTGCAGCATTGGGCGGCGGCGGTCATCACAACGCTGCCGGATGTACCGTTGATGGAGCCATCGATGCGGTCAAGGCCCGGGTGTATGCTCTGGTGGATGATGTTCTTTGATTAACGGATTCGTAGTTATCGACAAGCCTGCCGGTATCACGTCCCACGATGTGGTTAGCCGTGTGAGGCGGATTCTCGGCACACGGAAGGTCGGCCACACCGGTACTCTCGACCCCTTTGCCACCGGTGTTCTTCCGGTAGCCGTCAACGAAGGCACCAAGGCTATTCCGTTCCTTGATGAAGGTATCAAGTGCTACGAGGCTGTGATGCAGCTGGGGGTGGCTACCGACACCCTTGACATGACCGGAACGGTCGTACGGGAAGCGGATTGGCGTGCGGTTACCCGTGAGCAGATCGAATCTGTTCTGAGGCAGTTTATCGGCCGCATCAGCCAGATACCTCCCATGTACTCGGCCATCAAGCAGGACGGGCAGCCTCTGTACAAGCTGGCTCGCAAGGGCCAGGTGGTCGAGCGGGCGGCGCGTGAGATAGAGATTCACTCCCTTGAACTGCTGTCGTTTGCCGCCCCGCTGGTACGCTTCAGAGTCGTCTGTTCGCGAGGTACCTATGTCCGGACACTGGCTGACGACATGGGTGAAATACTCGGTTGTGGATGCGCGTTAAAGGAATTGCGCAGGCTCGCCAGCGGTCCTTTTAATCTTTCCTCAGCGGTTACGCTGGAAGGGCTGGAAGAGGCTGTCCGGCTCGGGACGATTGGAGACCTCGTTGTAAGTCCCTCTGCAGCGCTTTCACACCTGCCTGATATCCCGCTTAACGATACCGGACTGGATCTCGTCAGGCATGGCCGGTCTCCGGGATGGGATGATACGGAAGCAGGTGCTCCGGTTGTTTGCGACGGTGAAACCCTCGTCCGGCTTACGAGAAATGCTACCCTGATTGCTGTTGCCGGATGCAGCCCTTGTGGCGATGAACTGCCGCGCATTATTCTGAAGCGCGTTTTCATGTAAGTTAATGCTTTACATGGAGAAGCCGGTGTGGTATCAATTTCAGCTTGCGGTAAT
Source organism: Geobacteraceae bacterium (assembly GCA_016720395.1). Lineage (GTDB taxonomy): Bacteria > Desulfobacterota > Desulfuromonadia > Geobacterales > Pseudopelobacteraceae > CAIPTY01. The sequence continues at coordinate 276,386 of JADKKR010000005.1, forward strand.
GTAAGAGCATGGTTTTTGTGACCACTATAAACGCAGATTGTACATAACAAGGAGGTGTTAGCAGTGCTGGCAACCGAAAAGAAGCAGGAAATCATCAATTCGTTTAAAAAACATGACAGCGACACAGGGTCTCCCGAGGTGCAGATCGCCATTCTCACTGAGCGGATAACCTATCTCACCGAGCACTTCAAGATCCACAAGAAGGACCACCACAGCCGCAGAGGGCTGTTGAAGCTTGTCGGCCAGAGGCGTCGGCTTCTGGACTATCTCAAGGGTAAAGAGGTAGACAGGTACAAAAAGGTGATCGAGCGACTCGGCATACGCAGGTAATGGATAGGCACTCTACCGGCTTGAAGCCGCTAGAGTGCCTTTTCCTTTGTTGAGTATGCTGTATGTGAAAGAGGGCTTTTACGGCCCTTTTATTTTTGTTGGGGACGTGGGTAGAGTCCCATGCAGTAATGGCATGGGGTTGTAGCGACGGCCCCAACGCAACAATGACAGGAGAAATTGTATGGAACATGTTGTGAACGTTGAGTTCGGAGGCAGGACGGTTACCATTTCAACCGGTAAGATGGCCAAGCAGGCTAACGGCGCCGTGATGGTCAGAAGCGGCGACACGATGGTACTGGTTACTGCGGTCGCACAAAAAGATGCCAAAGAGGGGCAGGATTTCTTTCCTCTGACGGTCAATTACACCGAGAAGGCATACGCCGGCGGAAAAATTCCCGGAAGCTTTTTCAAGCGTGAAGCACGGCCCTCGGATCCTGAGACACTGATCTGCCGTTTGATCGATCGTCCCATCCGCCCGCTGTTCCCTGAAACCTTCCTCAACGACACCCAGATCATGGCAACAGTCGTTTCGGCCGACAAGGACAACGACCCCGGCATTCTTTCCATGCTGGGCGCTTCGGCAGCCCTGATGATCTCCGATATCCCTTTCCAGGGACCGATCGCCGGCTGCAAGGTCGGCCGTGTCGACGGTAAATTGATCTGTAACCCCAGTGCCGAAGAACTCCTGAACAGTGATCTGGAAATTGTAGTTGCAGCAAGCCGCGATGCGGTCATCATGGTCGAAGGAGAGGCGAAATTCGTATCCGAGGCCGACCTGCTGGATGCAGTCTTCTTTGCCAAGGAAGCGATGCTGCCGCTGATCGAGGCCCAGGAAGAGCTTCAGAAAAAGGCCGGTGTCGCCAAGCGCGTGATTGCGCCGGTGGTTGTTAATGAGCCACTGCTGGCCCGTGTACGTACACTGGCTTATGATCGCATGGCTGATGCTGTCAAGATCAAGTCCAAGCAGGAACGCCACATCCAGATGGACCTGGTGAAGACCGAGACCATTGAAGCGCTCAAAGAGGAATTCGAAGGCTGCGCCAAGCAGATCAAGGGCTTTCTGGGTGACTTCGAATATGAGCGGGTCCGTGCTGACGTACTTGACACCGGTATCCGCATCGACGGCCGCGATACGGTCACTATCCGTCCCATTACCACCGAAGCCGGTCTTCTGCCACGTACCCATGGTTCGGCCCTGTTCACCCGAGGCGAGACTCAGGCGCTGGTTACCGCCACACTCGGTACCTCCAGCGACGAACAGCGTATGGACTCACTGTACGGCGAGTATCGAAAACGCTTTCTGCTGCATTACAACTTTCCTCCGTTCTCGGTCGGCGAAACCAGTTTCCGCCTCGGACCCGGACGTCGCGAGATCGGTCACGGCATGCTGGCCGAGCGTGCTATTTCGGCCATTCTGCCCAAACATGATGATTTCCCTTATACCATCCGCATCGTCTCAGAAACCCTGGAGAGCAACGGTTCCTCATCCATGGCAGCCGTCTGCGGCGGCTGCATGTCACTGATGGATGCCGGTGTACCGATCATCTCTCCGGTGGCCGGTATCGCCATGGGTCTGATCAAGGAAGGTGACAAGGTTGCCATCCTGTCCGATATCCTGGGCGATGAAGATCACCTGGGCGATATGGACTTCAAGGTGGCCGGAACAGCTGATGGCGTTACGGCACTGCAGATGGATATCAAGATCGGCGGAGTCACCCGCGAGATCATGCAGAAGGCACTCAGTCAGGCCCGTGACGCTCGGCTGCATATCCTGGGTAAGATGGCTGAGACGCTGGCTGCGCCCCGTCCGGAGATGTCACCCTTTGCACCGCGCATCACCACCATCTGGGTCAAGACCGACAAGATCCGTGACGTTATCGGTACCGGCGGCAAGAATATCCGCAACATCACCGAGACCACCGGCGTTACGGTGGATATCGATGATACCGGGCGCATCAATATCGCCAGCACCAGCAAGGAGGCCTGTGATCTCGCTATTCAGATGATCCGCGGTCTGACAGAGGACGCCGAAGAGGGACGTCTCTACATGGGTGTTGTCAAAAAGATCATGGACTTCGGCGCATTTGTTGAAATCATGCCCGGTACTGACGGACTTGTTCACATCTCCGAGCTCGACACCGCCAGGGTCAAGGTCGTTACCGATGTGCTCAACGAAGGTGACAAGGTTCTGGTCAAGTGCATCGGGGTGGATAAGAACGGCAAGATCAAGCTTTCCCGTAAAGAAGCGCTCGGGTTGAATCCTGACGGTACAAAAATCGCCGAGTAGGATTCGGTTGCGATAATTGAAGATAGAAAAAGGGCGAAGCGTTATGCTTCGCCCTTTCTGTATCTTGAGCATAAAAAGACAGCGGGATGTTTATGCCCGCAGAATGCTCGTTACGGTAGATCTTATTGAACCGCAAACCTCGTCGGCAATTTTCCGGAAACGTTCGTATAGATTCATGCACTGAGTTTACAAAATGAGGCTGCAGCAGGGATATTCCGGGCAGCCTCGGATGCATCCGGTCAGCGCTTCGGTTCCGGTGCAGGAATAACCACGATCGTGTCGCCTCCTGTTTGCCCCTGTTTGCCCTGATCACCCTTTGCGCCGTCGGTGCCGGTTGCACCAGTTGCACCGGTTGCGCCCTTTTCAGCCGGGGCGCCCTGTATTCCCGGTGCACCTTGAGGTCCGGCAGGGCCGGGAACAACTACTATTGCGGGGGGAGGTGCTACTGCTGTCTGGCGGTCACATGCGCTCAAGGCCAGCGCGGAAAGTGCTGCGACTAAAATAAGATATCTCATCATTAATCTCCTGTCCTGTATGTCGAACAAAAACTGAACGCGGAATTGCGTACAGCAGTCCAATCGTTACGGTTTTCACCTGCTCATGAAAGGTCGGTGGTTTAGTACAGTTATAAAGCAATCAATATGCCAAGGAGGCTTGACGGAAACTGTGGCTGCAACGGTCTGATTGTGTGAGGAAAATGATGCTGTGTGTGCGGGGAGAAGGGAGTACCGTCAATTAAAACCGTTGCGATTAACATTTCTGTCAAATCTGACGGATTGCAATGGGCGGATACATTGGAGAGCCCGGAGAGGAACCTGCCGCTTCCCATCCGGAGATTAGGCATGATCCTCTCAATCAGTTATTAATGGATCGTGAGTCGGTTGCTGTCCTGGAGTGACACGGCTGACATTCCTGTTTCAGATCGATCCCGCCGAATGCAGTGTAGGAAATACAGCTTGACTTGAAGGTCGGTTTGGGCTATTTAGATATTCCTCTTTATGGTGGCCATGGTGAAGCGGTTAACACTTACGACTGTGACTCGTACATACGAGGGTTCGATCCCCTCTGGCCACCCCAAAAAAATAATGCCGCGTCCCAGGACGCGGCTTTTTATTTTTCAACGCTTAAACCCGATACCGTTATCCGACCTCCGCAAACTCCCTGACACGAAATTCCGCACCCAGCGAGACTGCCAGCCTGCGGCATGCTTCAATATCGATTCCCGGAACGGTGACAGCACTGGCCACAACCTGCGGAATGTGCTGATGCGCCTCTCGAATAAAGGCACAGACCGCATCAAAGCCTGCGTCACTGAAAGGGGTGTTGCAAATTTCCCTGTAGGTGGCGGCATCGGGAGCGTTCAGGCTGACTGAAATGCTATCGACAAGTCCGGCCAGTTCGGGAATGATGTTGCGTCCATGGACAAGATTCGCCTGTCCGTCGGTGTTGACGCGAATGGTATAGCCGCGTCTTTTCAGCTCCGCAGCCACCTGTTTGACCAGGTCCAATCTGATCAGCGGTTCGCCGTAGCCGCAAAAAACTATCTCGTCAATTCCCTGCGGTTGGCCTACGGCTGCCATGATCTCTTCAAATGTCGGTTCGCCATCCAGAAGCAGGTTGTGCCCCTTGACCGTGAAATTGTCGAACTTTGCACAAAAGCTGCAGCGGTTGGAACAGCGGTTGGTGATATTTAAATACAGTGAATTCCTGATTTCGTAGGCGATCTTGGTTGACTGGTCCCAGAGACGGATACCGAACAGGTCACGAACATTCTTGGTTGTGATACGGGCAACATCCTCCAGGGAAAGTCCTTTGACCTCTGCAACTCGTTCGGCTGCCAGCCGGACATAGGCCGGCTCGTTGCGCTTGCCGCGGTACGGCACCGGCGACAGGTAGGGGCAGTCGGTTTCAACCAGCAGCCGGTCGATGCTGACAGTCCGTACCACCTCCCGCAGTGCTTCGTTGGCCGGGTAGGTAATGGTGCCGGGTACGGATATGTAGAAACCCATAGACAGAGCTTCTGCGGCCATGGCTGCATCACCGGAGAAGCAGTGCAGTACACCGCACCGGACATCTTCCTCACGAAGACATTCAAGCACCTGGCTGTGTGCGTCGCGGTCGTGAATGATGACCGGCTTGCCCAGTTCGCCGGCCATGCGCAGAAAAGTGCGGAAGACCCGATCCTGTGCATCGCGGGGGGAACGGTCACGGTAGAAATCCAGTCCGATCTCACCGATTGCCACGACTTTGGAACTGGAGAGGGCCAGATTGCGGATAATGCCAAAACAGGCATCTGTGACGCGCCCCGCATCGTGCGGATGGATGCCGACCGCCGCATAGAGCTGGGGGTGTTTTTCTGCCAGTTCCACGGACTCGCGGCTGGATTCAATGTCGGTGCCGACTACAAGTATGGCCGCCACGCCGGAGTCCGCTGCGCGTTGCAGCATGTCGTCGAAGTCTCCGGCATAGTCGCGGTAATAGATATGGGCGTGTGAGTCTATCAGGGTCATAGTGGTACTCATCGATTTCATCTAAGGAACAGTAACGGTCATTTATGCTTAATAAATATTAAAGCCTGTTATTTCATAGCTATATAATTAATTACTTCAACTCTTCCTTGAGTCCTTCAATCACCGCCTTGACTTCGGCGATCATGTCACTCGCCTGCGGTGAGGTCTCGAATTTCAGGTACTGTTCGAAATACGTGACCGCATCCTGTGTCCGGTCCTGGTCCATGCAGATGCCTCCCAGGGTCAGGTAGGCCATGCCGTACGTCGGGTCAAGGCGCACCGCTTCACGGCATTCCTCTTCGGCTTCTTCCAGCTCTTCCATGTCGTAGAGCAGCTCACCCAGGTTATAGTGGGCAGCGGGATCGTTTGGATCAATCTCGACACCTTTCTGGAAGGCATCTACAGCACCCTGGGCATCCCCCTGGCCGTAAAGTGCATCACCCAGAGCATTCCAGGCAAAGACGTTGTCCGGTTCCTGCTCCAGGGCTTCACGGTAGGCACGGATGGCGTCATCGCTGCGGTCAAGGCTGTTATAAACCAGTCCGATACTGACCAGGGCATCGGCATCCTTCGGGTCAAGCTCCCGTACGCGACTGTAGCTGGCAATGGCCTCCTTATGTTTACCGGCTTCGAACAGCAGGTCTCCCAGGGTCGTCAGGGCATCCAGATCTTCCGGTGCCCTCTTAAGACCTTCCCGGTAACGTTCAATGGCCTCTTCTATGCGGCCGTCTTCAGCCAGGGCATCACCAAAATAAAACCAGCTGTCAGGGTCGTCCTGATGGGCCTGGCAATAATCCTTCAGGGTTGTGATCGCAGCCTTTGTGTTTCCTGCATCAAGTTGTTCGATGCCGATGCGTAGATTTTCATCCAGTACTCTGTCCGTCATTGACATGTCCTCCATCTCATTTCTGTATAAAATATCTTTTTGAAGATAGCAGACCTACGGTCTATTCTCCAAATTATATCCAAACAATGTACCCAAAAATAATTTTAACGCAGTTAAACGGAGGGTACAGAGATAATATCGAAAACAAAACATTTAATTACCGTTGGATTTTGGCAGTTCAGACATTTCCACTAAAAGTGAGATGAAGAGACCTTTTCTTCAATGATTTCTTTGTGTATTCTGTGTCACTGTGTTTCAACTGCCGTTTAATGGATGAATGGTTTTTACTTTTTGAGCAAATTTAACTATACTCTCCCAATTCTTTTTGACGGGGCATCAACCATGAAAGAAAGTCACCACTCCATTGGGCTTCGGACGCTTGAAGACATCAGCTCCGTCATCCTGCATTCCCATGACCTGCACGAGACCCTCGACAATATTGTTGCCATAGTGGCAAAACGTATGAAGACCGACGTCTGTTCGATCTACCTGCTGGAGAAGGATGGCGAGACGCTGATGCTAAAGGCTACCAAAGGCCTTTCGAAGTCATCGGTTGACCGGATATCGATGAAAGTCCACGAAGGTCTGTCCGGCTTGGTAGTCGAGAGTCGCGGCATGGTTATGACCGACAATGCTCCGTCACACCCGCGTTACAAGTATTTCAAGGAAACCCGGGAAGAAAAATTCCTCTCATTTCTGGGGTTTCCTCTTTTCGAGCACAAGGCCCCCATGGGCGTGATCGTCATCCAGACCCGTGAGGCCCGGCGTTTCAGCGAAGACGAGATAAGTGCCCTGCGCACCATCACCTTTCAGATCGGCAGCATCGTTCACAACGCCCGGCTGCTTGACTCGATCCAGCATAAAGAACAGGAGCGTGCCTGGTTCGAACAGGAACTGGCCAAGGTAAAGAACGGGAATGAAGGAGGCGGTGCAGTGTCGCGCAAGTCCGGAAAACAGGCACCTGTCGCCGCCATGTTGTCCGGGACTGCCGTTTCACCCGGTTTCAGCAGGGGCAGGGTCTATATCCTTGACCGCTTCAGCGACAAGGTCCTCAAGGTGGCCAAGGTGGGCACCAGGTCCGAAGAACACAAAAAATTCAGCATAGCTCTGGAAAAGGCGAAAATCCAGACCATCTATATGGAAAAGCGCGTCAGCGAAACACTTTCTGAAGATGATGCATCCATTTTCCATACCCACCTGATGATCCTGGAGGATCGGGGGTTCTCCAGCAAGGTGACTGATCTGGTTGACCAGGGCATGGGAGCCATCCGTGCGGTATACGATGTCGTTCAGCATTATGTCCAGGCGTTTTCAGCCATGGAAGATCCCTACCTGCGTGAGCGATCGGCTGACATGGAGGACATCGGACGGCGAATTATTGACTGTATGGAGGGCACTGACCAGAGTTCGGTAACCTTGAAGGAAAAGCGTGTCATTGTCGCGGATGAGATATTCCCGTCGGATCTGGCCATGATGGATCACGAAAAAATCCAGGCCATCGTAACGGAGAAGGGTAATGTCTATTCACATGCGGCCATTATGGCCAAGTCGCTCGGTATCCCGGCTGTTCTCGGGGTCAACGGACTGATCAAGGCGGCCAATGTCAAGGACGGGATTATCGTGGACGGTAATTCCGGGCATGTGTATCTCAATCCGGACAGTTCCATAATAAAAGAATATGCCCGCCTCGAGCAGGACCATGCCGGGCGCATGAAGGAGCTGGAGGGACTGCGCGACCTTCCTGCTGTGACACGTGACGGGATCGAGATTGTTTTGAGCGCCAATATTGGATTGATCTCGGACGTCAGGGTAGCGAACATGCACGGCGCATCCGGTGTGGGGCTGTACCGTACCGAATTCCCCTACATGGCCCGTACGGCCTTCCCCAACCGGAATGAACAGGCTTCTATCTACAGCAGGATTCTGGAGGGGTTCCCCGGCCAGAATGTCAACATCCGCACCCTTGATATCGGCGGCGACAAGGGCCTGCCGTACTTCCCTTATCCCCACGAAGACAACCCGTTTCTCGGCTGGCGCTCAATTCGGGTGTCTCTGGAACGGCAGGACATCTTTCGTGAACAGCTGGCCGGCATTCTGCTGGCATCAGGCTCCGGCCAGGCGACGATCATGTTCCCGCTGATCAGCAGTCTTGAAGAGATCAGCCAGATCAAGGAGATTATGGCCTCGGTCAGAAAAGAACTTATCAGGGAGGGGCACGCCGTGCCCGGCTATCTGCCGCTGGGGATCATGATCGAGGTGCCCGCTGCTGTCCAGATCATCGAATTCCTGGTGCGCGAGGTGGATTATGTCAGCATCGGCACCAACGACCTGATCCAGTACACTCTGGCCGCGGATCGAAATAATCCCCGGGTGAAGCAATACTACGACCCGCATCATCCGGCGGTGCTGCATTCCATCAAACGGGTTGCGGATGCTGCCAACAAGGCCGGGAAAAAAGTCTCGGTCTGCGGCGAAATGGCCGCTGACCCTCTCAATGCACTGTTGCTCATGGGTATGGGGATTCGTGAATTCAGCCTTTCGGCTCCCAGCATACCGGTGGTCAAGCGGGCCATTCGCGGGCACGGCCTGGAAGAGTGCCGCAAGCTGGCTCGCAGGGTGTTGGCCTGCCGCAGTAGTCTGGATGTCAAGCGCTGCCTGTCGGAGTCACGAACCCGCCTGCTCCATGAGACAACATCACCGTAAGCCGGCAATCGGTGCCCGCATTCTATCTGACGGGTTGAAAAGGCTGTTGAGGGCTGATGTCAGGTAACATTCAGGATTTCTGCAGGGTCAAGCAGTTCCACGATGTGGTCGGCCCGGGCCAGGTTTGAGGCAGGGTAACTGTTGGTTACTGCGATGACCTGCAATCCGGCGCCCTTTGCCGCCTCAATCCCGGCAGGCGTGTCTTCTATGGCAAGTACCTGCCCGGGAGTAAGCTCCATTGCCCGGAACTCGTTGAGCCTGGCATGCGAAAGTCTGTAGCATGCCGGGTCCGGTTTGCTCTTGCTGACATCCTCGGCCGTTACAATAATATCGAAGCAGTCTGCGATGCCGAGCGTTTCAAGTATCGGATCGATATCCGATCGCAGGGCTCCACTGCAGATTCCCAGTGGAGTCCGGCTGGCTTGAATGTGTCTGATGAGATTGACGACCCCGGGATAGGCGGTTATGCCGTCACGGATTATGTCCTGAAACAGGTCCGCCTTCCGGTCGATGAAGTTCTGGAGATTCGCGGCCGACAGGGTCGTACCGTTTGCCTTGAAAGCTTCGATAAATGCATCGCGGTCATCAAAGCCCATGTAGGTCTCAACGTACTGTTCCCATGAAAACCCGAGTCCACGTGGTTCCAGTAAGCGTTGAAATGCCGCGTAATGAAGAGGTTCCGTATCGACAATCACCCCGTCAAAATCGAAGATAACCGCCTCAGCCTGCAATCCGTTTAAAAATTTCACCATGTCCCCACCAATGCCAGGCCTGCGCCGTTATCATACGTCCGGGGTGCCAGTGCCACCCTGTTCCTGCCGGCATGGTAGCTGGTCACCACCCTGCCGCACAGTTCTCCCAGGGCGGCTCCTAAAACCACATCGCTTGCCCAGTGTTTGTTGTTATATATGCGGGAGAAGCCCACAAAGGCTGCAGCAGTGTAGTAAACAGCCTTCATGGTGAAATTCTCCGAGGTTGCCGCCAGTATGGATGCCAGTGCAAAAGAGCTTGAGGTGTGCATGGACGGCAACGAATCATAATTATTCTTAAAGCCGAATGGCTTGAAATCTCCCTTTGACGAAGTGGCCTCCGGCCGACCGCGACCAGCGGCCTCTTTGATCAATAAAGTGGTTGCGTCAGCAAGGATCAATGCTTCTCCCATCATCTCCCCCACCTCCTTCCATTTAGGGGAATCCGCCAGTATGGCTCCGCCGTAGACCAGGCCCGCCAAACCCAGATGAAGATAGGGGTCTCCCATGAGTGAGCCGGCGTCGGCTGCTGTGCCAAGAGAATTGTTCGGCCGGGCGGTAAGCTTTTCCTGGATCTGTCTGTCAAAGGCGTAGGTAAGTCCGACTGCGCCTGCAACACCCAGCGTGATAAAGATATTGCCGTTTTCCAGCCGGAGCGGAGCTGCCAGCAGATCCGCACCCTCATTACCAAGGCGGCGTGCAGCAGCGGAAATTTCTCCGCTGAATGTACTATCACCAATTTCAGATGGAAATGCCCTGTCTGGCGCCAGTGACAGAATAACCAGTAGAATCGTGATCAGGATCGGCAGATTCACTATACGTCCTTGTTCTGATTATGAATGGGACTGTTCAACCGGCAGGAGAATGTAAAAAGAAGAGCCGGGGCAGGCCTGCGGATCGTAACCTGCCGATTCAGCCCAAAGGTGGCCGCCATGCATGTCGATGACACCTTTGGCAATGGAAAGTCCGAGTCCGGCACCTCGTGCTTTGAAGGCCACTTTTCCTGAACTGTGCTCTTCAATATTGCCCGCTTCATAGAATTTGTCAAAGATGCGGCGCTGGTCTTCCTTGTCAATGCCGATACCGGTGTCGCTGATGACAATTTCAATAAACGGCCGATGGCTGGAATAGGCATTCAGCCCGCTACTGCCGACCTCGTGCAGCGGCCGGTGCCGGTCATCCTGAATCAATGCAGTTGTAACAGAAATACTGCCTCCGTCCGGTGTGAACTTGATGGCGTTTCCAAGGATATTCGATAACAGCTGCATCAGCCTGGTATGGTCTCCACGAATAATGGGCAGTGACGTGTCCAGATGAGTCGTGATCTCCTGTTTGCGCAACACCAGAAAAAAACGCAGTTCCTTGACGGCAGATTCGATGAGCGCATTTATGTCAACCTGATCAAGCTTCAGTTCCAGCCGTTTCTGGTCGATCATGGATACGTCGATCATGTCTTTGACAATATTATCGAGTCGTACCGCTGCAGCCGAGATGTTCTGAACCATCTCCTCGGTGGATTCGGTAAGTTGGCCTTTCATGTCTGTTAACAGGAGATCTGAATATCCCATGATCACGGTTAGAGGTGTTTTCAGTTCATGAGAGGCCAACCCGAGAAAAGAATCTTTCATGCGGTTGAGCCGCGCCAGTCCGGCGGCACTGTTCTCCAGGTTCTGCAGAATCTCACGTTCCTTGGTGACATCGCGGATAATGATCTGCAGCAGAGTCTTTTCTCCCTGACTGACGCAGCTGGCGTGGACTCTTCCTACCCGCTGTTCATGCATACTGTTGCTTATAGTTATCTCGTCATCGACCGGGGAGCCAGCATAGGCCTCTTTGAGTTTCTTGAGGAGCTGGGGGATGTTCTCGGAATTAAGCCGCACCAGAAGGTTGGATATGTGCTGCCCAACAAGCTCGTTTGCAGGGAGACCCAGAAAAGTCTCTGCCATCTTATTGACTATGATGATCTTTTCTGAATCATCGAGAATGATAATGGTGTCCCCGGCTTCTTCCTGAAGTTTTTTGTAGAGCTCTTCCGATTTTTCAAGATCGCTGCTCATCCTCTCCAGCTGAAGGTAGGAATTGTGAAGCTGCATATGGGTGTTCGACAATTCGGCGTAGTTGTTATGAAGCTCATTGTCGCGGGCTTCCAAGGCCACAGACATGGTGTTGATCTTGTTTCCGAGCTGATCCAGTTCGTATATGGGCAGCGTCTCAATCGTGGTCTTGAATTCGCCCTGGGCGATGCGGGTAACCCCCTCCAGCAGTTTTGTTATGGGGGTGATGATGCTTCGTTTGACAAACAGGATAACCAGGGCAAATGAGATAGAAAAAAATATCAGGAAAACAATAAGCGACCGAAGGATGATGGTATTAACCTTCTGATCGACCGAGTTTAAAGGGAATCCGATATGAATGGAGGCAAGAGTCCCGCTGTCGAAAGAATGGACCGGTACCCTGATATCGAAATACCTGCCTGTGGGTGTCTTGATGACTCCGACGTCCCGCTGGCGTGAATCACCGTAGGACGACGGGGTGCGGGCTTTTGAAAAATCGTATGTGGCAAATTCCGGTTCACTGGCAAAGAGGGTCTTGCCGTTGTTGTCCGAGATAACGCAGTAGGACATTTCCGGGTCGGTCTGTATAACTTCGCGGCATTTTTCAGCCAGCCCGTTGATATCGCGGATATCAATTCCCAGTGACAGCACCTTTTCCATGGATGACTTCAGCGAGATGCCGAGACTCTGGGAGCGCAGGATGATTTCCTGAACGTACTCGCGGCGGAACATGGCAATTTCCATTGCCGTGTTTGCAAGGATTGTCATCGAAAGGATGATGAAGGAAAAAAGGATTATGCGTTTTTCAAGGGATTGTTTCATTACGTGGCCAAAGAATCAGAGGCGTTGGAAACACACTTTTTTCTTTTATCACATTCACGCCAAAGAAGAAGCACTTTTCTGACAGCGCATCTGTGTCCCGGGAAAGATAAACCGCAAATTTATAGTTGACGATTTGATTATATGTTCTATTATTTGAAATCTTTCTGGAAGCGCATTGCCGACAGAAGGCGAGGTAATCAAACATCCATACGAGGAGGAATTTCATGGCATTACGGGTTGCAATCAATGGTTTCGGCAGGATTGGCCGGATGGTGTTACGGGCGGCAAGCAAGGACAAGAATATCGAGTTCGTGGCAATCAATGATCTGACCGATGCCGCCACCCTGGCGCATCTCTTCAAGTATGATTCGGTTCACGGTATCTTTCCCGGCAAGGTAGAGCATACCGACAACAGCCTGATTATCAACGGCAAGTCAATCAAGATCTATGCCGTCAGAAATCCTGCGGAACTGCCCTGGAAAAAGGACAAGATCGATGTCGTACTCGAGTCCACAGGTCTCTTCACCTCCAAGGACAAGGCAGAACTGCATATCCAGGCAGGCGCCAAAAAGGTTGTGATCTCTGCCCCGGCAACAAACGAGGACATCACCATTGTCATGGGCGTAAACGATCATCTGTACGACGCAAAAAAGCACACCATCATTTCCAATGCGTCCTGCACGACCAATTGCCTGGCCCCGGTAGCAAAAGTGCTGCATGAGACCTTTGGAATCGAAAAGGGACTCGTGACAACGGTTCACTCGTATACCAACGACCAGAACATCCTCGACCTGCCCCATAAGGACCTGCGTCGCGCCCGTGCTGCTGCCGTATCCATGATCCCCACCACGACCGGCGCCGCCAAGGCGGTTTCTCTGGTCCTGCCGGAGCTGAAGGGCAGGCTGGACGGCATGGCCATCCGTGTACCGACCCCGAACGTATCGGTTGTGGACCTGGTCGTCACGCTCAAGAAGAAGGCCGACGTCGTCAAGGTCAATGCCGCCCTCAAGAAAGCCTCTAAAGGACCGCTTAAAGGGATACTCGGCTTCTGTGAAGAACCGCTGGTCTCTATCGACTTTAACGGGAACCCGCTCTCCTCTATCGTTGATGCCTCATGCACCAAGGTGATTGGCGATTCGATGGTCAAGGTCATTTCCTGGTATGACAATGAAGCCGGCTTCTCCCATCGGGTGGTCGATCTGTTCAGGCTGATCGCTTCTAAAAAATAGCCGGTCTCTGCACCGCAGTGTGAGGGGGAATTCAGTTCCCCCTCTTTTTTTTACATCTCAGCAGTTTCATGGAAGGAGAGACTCATGCCGATCCGCTATATTGACCAGATCAAGGACCTGAAGGACAAGAAGGTATTCATCCGGGTGGATTTTAATGTCCCTCAGGACGATAAGGGCTGCATTACCGAGGACACCCGTATCGCCGGTGCCGTGGCGACTATCCGCTATGCCGTTGAGCAGGGTGCAAAGGTCGTACTGGCATCCCATCTGGGGCGCCCCAAGGGCGAAAAGAAAGCCAAGTACACGATGGCCCCGGCATCCAAGCGCCTGGGAGAACTTCTGGGCAGGAAGGTCAAGCAGGCACCTGACTGCTTCGGACCGGAAGTCACTGCTCTGATCGACGCCATGAAACCGGGCGAGGTCGTGATGCTGGAAAATGTCCGTTTCTACCCGGGAGAAGAAAAGAACGATGCCGCGTTTGCCCGGCAGTTGGCCAACGGCTGCGAGATCTATGTCAATGATGCCTTTGCCGTTTCTCATCGGGCCCACGCCTCGGTGGAAGCCATCACCAAGGTGATCCCCGTTATTGCGGCGGGTTTCCTGATGCGTAACGAGATGACTTTCTTTGACAAGGCCATGAGCAATCCGGTTCGGCCGCTGGTTGCCATACTGGGTGGCGCCAAGGTTTCCGGCAAGCTTGAAGTGCTTGAGACCCTTGTTAATAAGGTCGACAAGGTCGTCATCGGCGGCGGCATGGCCTTCACCTTTCTCAAGGCCATGGGGTATCCCGTTGGCAAGTCGCTGGTCGAGGATGAGCTGATTCCGACGGCCAAGAAGATTATGGACCGGGCCAAAAAAAAGGGGGTCATGTTCTATCTGCCGGTGGATTGTGTTGTTGCCAATGCCTTTGAAGCAACAGCCACCAACTTCATCACACCGGTCCAGGAGATCCCGGAAGGATGGATGGCGCTGGATATCGGACCGGCGTCTGCAACGCTTTTCGCCGAGACGCTGCGTGATGCCAAGACCGTCATCTGGAACGGCCCCATGGGGGTATTCGAGATGGATGCCTTTGCCCGTGGCACGTTTGCCGTGGCCGAAGCGGTGGGCAGTGCCTTTGCCACTACCATCATCGGAGGCGGTGATACGGATTCCGCGGTCCGCAAGGCCGGCGTCGACTCCAAGGTCAGCTACATCTCCACCGGTGGCGGTGCGTTTCTGGAACTGCTGGAAGGTAAGATATTGCCGGGTGTCAAGGCCCTCGATATCAAAACGAAAAAATAACGGGTCGTTGAAAAACTGCCATTTCGCCGCTGTCCTCAAAAGCCCTCTTGTGCGGCGTAGCGCTGCTACGCCGCCGCGCGGTTTTCTGCGGGTGCGACGATCAGTCCTTTTTTTGAGCAACCCCCATAAGGAGAGTACAGATAATGCGCACACCGCTAATTGCAGGAAACTGGAAGCTGTTCAAGACGATTGATGAAGCAACCGGTATGGTAAAAGAACTCAAAACGCTTGTGGCCGCGACGGCAGGTGTTGAGATCGTTGTTGCCCCGGTATTTACGGCACTCAGCCGGGTGGCCGATTCGCTGACCGGTTCCAATATCAGGCTGGCAGCCCAGGATTGCTTCTGGGAGGAGGAGGGTGCCTACACCGGCGAGGTGGCGCCGAAACTGCTGGTGGATGCAGGCTGCAGCCATGTTATCATCGGGCATTCAGAGCGGCGGCAATACTTCGGGGAGACCGACGAAACCGTCAATAAAAAAGCCAAAGCCGCAATAAGTGCCGGCTTGACCGCGATTGTCTGCGTTGGTGAAACCCTGGCCGAACGTGAAGCCGACAGGACCTTTACCGTCATCGAGACGCAGCTGAAAGGTGGTCTGGCCGGTTTTTCTGCTGATCAGCTGGCGAAGTCGGTCATCGCCTACGAACCGGTCTGGGCGATCGGCACCGGAAAGACTGCCAGCGACGCCCAGGCGCAGGAGGTTCATGCCTTTATCCGCAGTCTGCTGGTAAATTTGTTCGGACAGTCGGCGGCCGAAGCTATGCGCATTCTCTATGGTGGCAGTGTAAAGCCCGATAATGTAAAGGGATTGATGTCGCAGAACGATATCGACGGGGCCCTGGTCGGCGGTGCCAGCCTCAAGGCGGATTCGTTTGCGGCCATCGCCAATTTTGCTTCCTGAAGCGTCTTTATCCACGGGCGTGAATAGGATCGTGGCAAAAAAACTTTACAATATAATGAATCCTGTGGTACTTAATTCATTCTTAATTTACCAGCCAGGGGATATTGAATGACAATCGTACTTACCATGCTGCACATAGTAGTAAGCATATTCATGATCGCTGTTGTACTGCTGCAGTCCGGCAAAGGGGCCGAGATGGGCGCTTCTTTCGGAAGCAGCGGCAGCCAGTCGGTTTTCGGCGCAGGCGGCGGATCCACGTTTCTCAGCAAGATGACCACCGGTGCAGCGGTTATTTTCATGCTGACATCGCTGACCCTGGCCTATCTCTCCGGACAGCCGAATTCGTCCTCGATCATGTCTTCAAAAAGTAAACCTGCTGCGGCAGCACCCGCTCAAGAGGCTCCTGCAGCTCCTGCAGCACCGGCCCAGGGCACGCCGACGAACCTGCCGTCCGCTCCGGCAGCTCCGGCAGCGCCTGCTCAGCCGAACAAGTAACATTTATGCTTGATATGACGGGCAGGGTGTGGTAGAAAAACCTCCCGTTTCTTCAGTAACGGAAAAGTAAAAATATAACAGTTGTGTGCAGTCTTGATTGCACGCTGTTTGCGGTGGTGGCGGAACTGGTAGACGCACCAGCTTGAGGGGCTGGCGGGGGCAACTCCGTGATGGTTCGATTCCATTCCACCGCACCAGTTACATATCCGGCAATGTCCGGACTGGATAAAAAGGCCCTGAGAAATCAGGGCTTTTTTGTATTTTAACCATTCCCTGTTTGACGACTCATTTTTTTCTGCGTATAGATAAGACCTCATACGGCCGTTGATCATGCAAAGGCGCAACGTGATCCTCCACAAAGGCCTTGAAGTCCAACCGTTCAGACTGTTGCAGACCTTTTACGGTCCACTCGTAGAGAACTGTTGTTTTCAAAAATCTGAGACAAGGCAGCAGTGGCCATATCTTTCGTTACGTCGCGCGTTCGTTGTGTGAGGCGGGTTTATAGAATGCCGTAGGGGATGTTTCTTGCCGGCGATAAAGTGTTGTTCAGGAGAATAGCAGAAAGTCAAGCCTGGCCCTGATGGGTATCCCAAAGTTAGTCAAAGATTTAATCGAGACCCTTGTTGATGGAGAGTTGATGGCACTGGCACCCGAACAGGAAGCGCGGATCGAAATTGATCGCATGCTGATTGATGCCGGCTGGCTTGTGCAGGACGTGAAAAACGTCAATCTGCATGCCGGACGGGGTGTGGCTATTCGCGAGTTTCCACTGGAGCGGGGCTTCGGCTTCGCCGACTATCTGTTGTATATCGATGGTCGTGCCGCCGGGGTGATCGAGGCCAAGAAGGCCGGTGTGACCCTCTCGGGCGTCGAGATCCAATCCGACCGCTACACCCAGGGACTGCCGCTGACGCTGCCGGCCTGGTTCCGTCCGCTTCCGTTCCGTTATCAATCCACCGGCATTGAGACCCGCTTTACCAGCGGCCTCGATCCCGACCCCCGTTCCCGTCCGGTGTTTTCCTTTCATCGTCCCGAAACTTTGGCTGAGTGGCTGGATACGGCCTGCCGCAGCGTGGAGGGCGCAACATACCAAACGGGTGAGGTGGCTGAACCGGGTCTGATCTGGTCACCGGATTGCTATCGCCAGCGCCTGCGCCGTATGCCGCCGCTGCACTCCGAGGGGCTCTGGCCGGCCCAGTTCACGGCGATCACAAACCTGGAAAAGTCGCTGGCCGCCGACCGCCCCCGCTCGCTGGTACAGATGGCCACCGGTTCGGGCAAGACGTTTACCTCGGTCTCCTTCATCTACCGACAGCTCAAGTTTGCCGGTGCCCGACGGGTGCTGTTCCTGGTGGATCGGGCCAACCTGGGACGCCAGACCCTGAAAGAATTCCAGCAGTACCAATCACCCTACACGCCGTATAAATTCAGCGAAGAGTACATCGTCAACCATCTTCAATCAAGTCGTCTCGACACCACGGCGCGGGTCTGCATCTGCACCATACAGCGGCTCTACTCGATCCTGCGCGGCGAGGATCTGGCCCCGGAGCTGGAGGAGGAGTCGCTCTTCGACCATCTCAGTCTCTTCCGGGAGCCGCCGCCGGTAGTCTACAACCCGGATATTCCGCTGGAAACCTTTGATCTGATTGTTACCGACGAGTGCCACCGCTCGATTTACAACCTCTGGCGCCAGGTGCTGGAGTACTTCGACGGCTATCTGGTGGGGCTGACCGCCACCCCCAACAAGCAGACCTTCGGCTTCTTCAACCAGAATCTGGTCATGGAATACCCCCACGAGCAGGCCGTGGCCGACGGGGTCAACGTCAACTACGATGTCTACCGTATCCGGACAAAGATTACCCAGGGGGGCTCGGTCGTCGAGGCCGGGCATTTCGTGGACCATCGTGAGCGTGAGACGCGGGCCGTGCGTTGGGAACAACTGGACGAGGAGCTGACCTACGAGGCCAACCAACTGGACCGGGACGTGGTGGCTGTGGATCAGATCCGCACGGTGGTCCGGACCTTCCGCGACAAGGTGCTGACCGAGATTTTTCCCGGTCGCACATGGGTGCCCAAGACGTTGATCTTCGCCAAGGATGATTCCCACGCCGAGGACATCGTCCGGATCGTGCGGGAGGAGTTCGGCAAGGGCAACGACTTCTGCCAGAAGATCACCTACCGCACCACCGGCCGCAAGCCGGAAGAGCTGATCGCCGAGTTCCGCACCAGCCCCATGCCGCGCATCGCCGTCACCGTGGACATGATCGCCACCGGCACCGACATCAAGCCGCTGGAATGTGTCTTCTTCATGCGCATGATCCGTTCCCGTTCCTTCTTCGAGCAGATGAAAGGACGCGGTGTGCGGGTGATCAACGACACGGACCTGCAGGCGGTCACCCCCGATGCCGCCTCCAAGACCCATTTCGTCATCGTCGATGCGGTGGGCGTCTGCGAGGAGGACAAGACTGATTCCCGCCCGTTGGAGAAGAAGCCGACCTTCTCTCTTGAAAAACTGCTGCAGGCCGTGGCGTTGGGCAATACGGAGAGTGAGGTGGTATCCTCCATCGCCGGGCGCTTTGCCCGTCTGGATCGCAAGCTTGATGCGGCCGGCAGGGCGGAGATCGAACGGCTGTCCGGTGGCACGGGGTTGAAGGAACTGACGGGTGATCTGATCGAGTCAATCGACCCGGAACGGCAGATCGAGCAGGCCCGGGGTGATTTTGGTGTCAGCGATCCGACGGTGGAGCAGGTCAGACAGGCCGCTGTCAAACTGATCCAGCAGGCGGTAATGCCGCTCTGCGAGCCGAAGCTCAGGGAGAAGATCCTGGAGCTGCAGCGTAAGGCCGACCAGATCATCGATACGGTCAGCGCCGACGAAGTGATCGAGGCCGGTTTCGACGCCGATGCCCTGGACAAGGCCAAGGGGCTGGTGCATTCCTTCGAGCAGTTTATTGAGGAAAACAAGGACGAGATCACCGCTTTGCAGATCCTTTACAGCCGCCCTTACCGCCAGCGCTTGAAGTACGACGAGATCAAGGGGCTGGCCGAGATGATCGAGAAGCCGCCGTATCTCTGGCGGATAGACCGCTTGTGGGACGCCTATGCGGCGCTGGAGACATCCAAAGTCAAAGGTGCAGGCAGCAGGCGCCTTTGGACTGACATCGTTTCGCTGGTCCGTTTTGCCCTGCACCAGGAACCGGTGCTGGAGCCGTTCGAGGAACATGTCCACGAGCGCTTTGCCGTCTGGATTGCCAAGCAGGAGGCCAGTGGCAAGGCCTTCAACGACGAGCAGCGCTGGTGGCTGGAGCGGATACGTGACCATGTCATTGCCAGCCTGGAGATAGGCCGGGACGATTTCGAGTTTACCCCGTTTAAGGAGAACGGCGGGATCGGCAAGGTGTATCAGTTGTTTGGGGAGGAGTTGTGGGGGATGTTGGAGGAGTTGAATGAGGTGCTTGCGGCGTGAGTGAACTTGTTCGAAAAACCTCTGGAATCACTCTCGGCGACGTCACGGTGCCGGTGGATAAAGTTAATCCCGCGGACAACCCAGATCATGAAATTGAGTACATTGACATATCAAGTATTGACAATGCCTCTCTGAAAATTGTCGCAACAAAGAGGCTGTCAGGAAAAGATGCACCGTCACGAGCAAGACAACGCGTACAGCATGGAGACGTTGTCTTTTCCACGGTTCGGCCATATCTGAAAAATATTGCTTATGTGCCTGAGTCACTTCATGACGAAGTTGCCTCTACTGGCTTCTGTGTCCTTAGGCCTAGTCCGAGTATATTTAGCCGCTATCTCTATTATTTCGTCCAAACCGACGACTTCCTCAGAGGCGTTTATGCTCTCCAACGAGGTGTGAGCTACCCTGCGGTCCGTAATGAGGATGTTTTGAGTCAGCCTGCTCCATACCTGCCTTCCATTGAAATACAAAAAGCCGTAGTTGCTGAAATCGAAAAGCAGTTCTCACGCCTTGATGAGGCCGTTGCCGCACTCAAACGGATACAAGCTAACCTCAAACGCTACAAGGCCGCAGTCCTCAAGGCCGCCGTGGAAGGCAAACTCACCGAACAGTGGCGCAAGGATCACCCCGGCGTCGAACCCGCCAATCAACTCCTCAAACGGATCCTCGCCGAGCGCCGCGCCAAGTGGGAGACAGAAGAGCTGGCGAAGATAATGGCCAAGGGGACCAAGCCGAAGGATGATTCGTGGAAGAAGAAATACAAGGAACCTGCCGGGCCGGATACGACCAATCTGCCGGGATTGCCAGAGGGGTGGGTGTGGACAAATTTTGAACAGCTTGCGGAAGCATCACCGAATGCCTTAAAAGCTGGCCCGTTCGGTTCAGCGTTAAAGAAAGAGTATTACGTACCCAACGGATATAAGGTTTATGGACAAGAACAGGTAATCAGCGGAGATCCCTTCTACGGTGATTACTACATTGATCAGGATCGATTCGATTCATTGAAGTCATGTGCAGTGAAGTCAGGAGACATTCTCATAAGTCTGGTTGGTACGATTGGTAAAGTTCTCATTTTGCCAGAGGGTATCGAGTCAGGAATAATCAATCCACGCCTTGTGAAGTTATCCATGAACAAAAATTATGTAATTCCAGAGTTTGTTAAGGCGTATCTTCAGTCAGATGCTGTAAGGCATTCTTTTTCAACCCGCTCACACGGCGGGACGATGGACATTTTGAACCTTTCTATGTTGAAGGAATTACCGGTGCCGCTTCCGTCTATAACTGAGCAATGGCAGTTGATTGAACAGATCGACCGCTCATTCTCTATTGCGGAAGAGCTTGAAACCACCATAAAAACCAACCTCAAACGTGCCGAGCGGTTGCGGCAGACGATCCTACAACGGGCGTTTTCGGGTGGGCTGGTGTAGGAGGGCGCACATGGTCAAACTGGCGCTGCAACGAAATCCAGGAAGGCACGTAAAAAGTTCAAGAAGCGTACGGCTCGTACATAATCGAAGTTGCCGATTGGGAAACAAGCTATTCATTCACGGTTAACCGCGATGACCGCTTTTACAGGGTCGTATCGAGAGCATCTCCACCTTGAGATCAAAGGTGCCTGAGATATCCGTTCAAGTTTGACGGCAAGGAGATTCAGGTTCTCTTGCTCGGTGACAGGAAGTTGACTGCAATTTTGCCGGAGAGAAATACCTTGATCCACAACCGCACTCAATCGGAGGTCTTACCATCCGGGAGAACATCGGGATTTTAGCGCGTTGATTCCTTTTGATGCCGTGCCGGTTATAAGTTCACTGCTGCAAGCCAAACAGGTCCGTTTCATCAGCTTGAGCGGCAAGGCGCTTTCCGTGGGTCAGCCTCGATAAACGGGATTAATTTCTACATGCGCGATTTCGATCCGGAGGAGTGGTAGTTTCTGCCGTTTTAGCTCAGATGGTAGAACACATCACTCGTAATGATAATGGCCTATTCTCCTTTAGCTCAGTTGGTAGAGCAGGTGGCTGTTAACCAGAGACAACTTATGACTGACCGTTACGACACATCAAATCAAATCGAAGACCAGTACGAACCTGATTCCGACGGCACGGTTCTGCGTAATCTGCTCGGTATCACCAGTCCAGAAGAGATGGAGATTCACGAAACAGCCGACCTATGGATCGTTCAGGGGAAACTTTTTGAAGAAATCTCCGTTGATCAGTCATTCACCGTCAATGACATTTGTCAGATGCATAAGCAATGGCTGGGCAAAATATATACTTGGGCAGGAGTTCCACGAGGTGTCAATCTCAGTAAGGGCGGCTTTGACTTCGCTGTAGCCCAAAAGATCCCGACGCTGCTTGACGAGTTCCCAATGTGCAATCACGGAAATACACCCTTAAGTCACTTTGACAGCCATGATGACATTGCACATGCCTTAGCAGAGGTACACGTTGAACTTATGCTGATCCATCCGTTTCGTGAAGGTAATGGTCGGTTGGGGAGGATGCTGGCAACGCTGATGGCACTTCAGGCAGGCTTACCGCAGCTTGAATTCAGCGAGATGATAGGATTCCGGAGAGAAGAGTATTTTGCTTCTGTACGTGCCGGCCTTGATAGAAATTATCAGCCGATGAAGAAAATGTTTAGTGATGTTATCGAGCGGTCCGTTTGGCTTTGGGAAGAGAGTTAATGTCGTTAGAATGTACGAAGCAGCCGGCTTTGGGATCACGCTTAACCCAAATACCTTCGATCGCCGAAGAAGTTTCGATGTTACGCGCCATCGCTTCCTCCCGTTTTTTGGTGTCTTTCAGGTAGGGATTGGTTTCAAGAAGTGACTTTTTCATAGAGCTGACTATACCTCAAATTGAGTCGAAATGTGAGTAAAAAGTGGTCAGAAACGGATGTAAGTATATTTAAAGCGTAGCAATTCAGCTAATGATTGAAGTTATACGCAACCGTTGCTACGAATTCAAGATTTATTTCGACTCCTTGAACAACTGATGGAAACGGCTCAACTATGCTCCTCCACTGCACCCAAAAACTAGCCGCCAAGCTTCCGGGGGTATCGACAACACTGCTTGCCGAAACGAGCTCACTGGGGAGCTGGCACGCCCACCTCTACACCTACGACCGCCGCCAATGCGTGATGTTTTG
This sequence comes from Geobacteraceae bacterium, assembly GCA_016720395.1. Lineage (GTDB taxonomy): Bacteria > Desulfobacterota > Desulfuromonadia > Geobacterales > Pseudopelobacteraceae > CAIPTY01. Next base: position 299,247 of record JADKKR010000005.1, read on the forward strand.
CCACGATGACAGCCGGTACTGCCTCTTTCTGCCGGGGTTGGTCAAGGTCGATTTCGCCAAAATGGGACAGTTGCATCGGGAGTTGTTTCTGGCGACACTGGTGTCGTAACGAAACGGAGTCGCTGTTGAGTCGCGTAGCTCATGGCCCTGGGCCGGTGCAGTTTGACCGGAATACGGATCGTTCGGTACTCGGTTCTCTGCGGACAGCGGATATTGACTTGAGCTGGCTGATTCAAGATGTGCATGTGCTGGATTGTAACCCGCTGGCCGTAGCTCTGAAGCTTAACGACCGCCCGACGTCGGTGAAAGGGAAGTGGTTTCATCCGAACAAGGAGATGCTGAGAGGATATCTCAGCTCGATAATTCTGAAAAACACCGCCCATGATCATCTTACTCGATGAATCTGGAGATCTGGGCTTGATTTCAACAAACCGAAAACATCGAAAAAGTTCGTAATAATCCTTGCCGGTGCCAGAACCGCGATGTCCTCGATTGCTTTCGGAAAGCTGTGAGTAGAACCTGAAAAACAAGCTCAACCGCAAGAAAGGTGACCGGAAGGTGCAGGAGCTGAAAGGCACCGGAAAGACCTCATTGAGGTTAAACAATATTTTTAACGGCATCTGCTCCCGAGACGGTTGGCAGCTTTATTCGGTAGTACTCAACAAGACACGTGTAAATGACGATCTGCGCAAGCCGCACACCAAAAGAAACTGTACAATTTCCTGGCCCGCTTCATCCTTGAAAAATCGATCTGAATAACGCAGAACCTGCGGTTACCCTGGTTACTGACCGATGCAAGAACCGTGAAGAAATCCAGGATTTCAACTCATACGTTGCGAATCAATTGAAGCGATGTTGCCGTTGAACGTTCCACTAACATCTACCATGAGCGGTCGCATGACAATCAGGTTACAGGTTGTGGACCTGTTTTGCTGGGGATATTCAGGAAGTACGAGATGGGGATTCGGAGTGGTACGATGTCTACCGGGGATGCAATAGCATTTGAGACGGAATATCTGGAAATAAAGGCAATAAAAAGACGGCCCTGTTACGTTGATTATCCCGGGCTCTTGAACAACTGATGGAGGGGAGCACCCCAGGCACGTAACAGGACTTACCCGTCTGTTAGGACTGTATACCTGATAAAATTTAACTGTCAACAATTATTGTTGACGCTCAGTGCCCTTCGGGTTATGAGCCCGATGGTCGGTGACCACTAGACCCCCAGTCTAGTGCGCCAATGGCCTACGGTTTAGAAGGCCGTTGCTCTATTATCAAATACCATGAAACGAGACCATAGATGACCTCTGCCGCAATCGTACAAAAACTCTGGAACTACTGCAATGTCCTGCGCGACGACGGGATGAGCTACGGCGACTATGTCGAACAGCTCACCTTCCTGCTCTTTCTCAAGATGGCCGATGAACGGACCAAGAAGCCCTACAGCCAGACAAGCCCGGTTCCGGCCGGCTACGACTGGCCCAGCCTGCTGAAACTTGACGGCGACGAACTCTTTGACCACTATCGACATACACTGGAGAAGCTGGGGCAGGAGAAGGGGCTGCTGGGGCTGATCTTCGGCCGGGCCCAGAACAAGTTCCAGGACCCGGCCAAGCTGCGCCGGCTGCTGGTGGACCTGCTGGACAAGGAAAACTGGTCGATCATGAGCGCCGACGTCAAGGGGGATGCCTACGAAGGGCTGCTGGAGAAGAACGCCCAGGACACCAAGAGCGGCGCCGGCCAGTACTTCACCCCGCGCCCGCTGATCCAGGCCATGGTGGATGTCATGGCGCCGAAACCGAAGGAGACGGTCTGCGACCCGGCCTGCGGCACCGGCGGCTTCCTGCTGGCGGCCCACGATTATGTCACCAAACACCACAAGCTGGACCGGGACGAAAAGCTGTTTCTCGACATCAAAGCCTTGCGCGCCTGGGAGCTGGTGCACGCCACGGCGCGGCTGTGCGCCATGAACCTGATGCTGCATGGCATCGGTGGTGAAAAGCTGCCGCTGACGGTGGGAGATTCGCTGGCCTCCGACCCCGGCGAGCGCTTCGAGATGGTCCTGACCAATCCACCTTTCGGCAAGAAGAGTTCGACTACGATCATCGGCCCGGATGGCAAGGCCTACAGTGAAAAAGAGACCATCGAGCGCGATGATTTCTGGGCCACTACTTCCAACAAGCAGCTCAACTTCATCCAACACATCAAAACCCTGCTCAAGCAGCATGGCAGGGCCGCCGTGGTCGTGCCGGATAACGTGCTCTTCGAGGGAGGTGCCGGTGAGACCATCCGCAAGAAGCTGCTACAGGAGTGCGACGTGCACACCCTGCTGCGCCTCCCCACAGGCCTGTTCTACGCACAGGGGGTCAAGGCCAATGTGATCTTCTTCGACAAGAAGCCGGCCAGTGAGACGCCCTGGACCAAGCGGCTCTGGATCTATGACCTGCGCACCAACCTGCACTTCACCCTCAAGACCAACCCGCTCAAACGTTCCGACCTGGACGAGTTTGTGGCCCTCTACAATCCGGCCAACCGCCACGAGCGCAGTGCCACCTGGAGCGGTGAGAACCCAGCCGGACGCTGGCGCTCCTACGACTACACCGAGCTGGTGGCGCGCGACAAGGCCAGCCTGGACATCTTCTGGCTGCGGGACGAGAGTCTGGAAAATTCGGACAACCTCCCCGAACCGGGCATCATCGCTCGCGACATCATTGCAGACCTGGAGGGGGCGCCGAAAAGTAAAAAACCACACCAAAAGAACCGGGGGGGGGGGAAAAAAATATTTTTTTTTATAAAAACAAACAACAAGAAAAGGAAAGATAGGTGGGGGTTCGGAGCGGGTGTTGGGGATATGTCGTTGAAAAGTTTATGGCGGTTCTGCATATCGATTGAACTGTGCCTCGGCCTGCTGGCTCTGGTCTGCGTGTTCATGGGCGCCGGCTCTTTTCTGCTTAAGGGCGATTATGCTGCGGCTATCAACGGTATGCCGCTGCTCGTCTGGCTCCGGGAGGTCCCGCTTGCAGCTTCCTGGTGGCTCTGGCTGACGGTGGTACTTCTGGCGCTGCTGGTCCTGAATACGATCTTCTGCGCATCGGATACGCTCTGGTCGCGCTGGGGCAGGGCAGGGTGGATATCCTTGTTCGCACCGCAGCTGATCCACGTTGGTTTTCTGCTGATGGTCCTGGCTCACCTGCAGAGCGCTTATGGCGGTTATGTGGAACAGATTGTGGTGAATGAGGGCATGGTGGCGCAGCTGCCGGACGGCAGGCAGTTCGGTGTCGCCGGTATCGGTGTCACCATGTCTCCCATGGGGATGCCGACCGGCTACAGCAGCGAACTGGTGACGGATCTTCGTAATCCGGTAGAACGCAGCACCATCAGCCCTAACCACCCCTGGTTTGCCGGCGGGTACGGCGTGTATATCAAGCAGGCCGAGGTCTACCCCTATAAACGGGCCCTGCTGGAGATCCATCGTGAGCCGGGTGCCGGCATGGCCCTGGCGGGGGCGGTAGTCTTCACGGTCGGAAATGTACTGCTGGTCTGGCTGCGTTCGCGTGCCAAGGAGAGCGGTCTGGCGGAGGTGGAGCAATGAGGTCGTTTCGCAGGGAGTTGTGGTTCGAGACAAGGCAGCGGCGCGAGCTGATCAATATCACCGCCACAATCGCTGATTGCCTGCGGGAGAGCGGAATCCGCGAGGGTCTGCTGCTGTGCAATGCCATGCACATTACCGCCAGCGTCTTCATCAATGATGAGGAGTCCGGGCTGCATCAGGATATAGAGGTCTGGCTGGAGGGGCTGGCGCCGGAGAAACCCTATTCGCGCTACCGGCACAACGGCAGCGAGGATAACGCTGACGCCCATCTCAAACGAACGATCATGGGTCGTGAGGTCGTCGTTGCTGTGACCGGCGGCAGGCTGGACCTCGGCCCGTGGGAGCAGATCTTCTATGGTGAGTTTGACGGCAATCGCCGCAAGCGGGTGCTGGTCAAGATCATCGGGGAATAAAGTGATTGCCGCATATAATATCCAACCATTTAAACGGTAATTTGGCACAATCAGGTTTCCTGCAAAAATGCTGCGCATGGAACGCAGTAATCAAACCAGCTTGTATTGAATTAAAGAATCTGGTACGTTGATGCCATGAGTCTGTTTGCCAAACATAGTCAGGTTGTACGCTTCATTATCCTTCTGATCCCGCTGTTTCTGGTCTTTGCGGGAATGAGGGTGCCTGATTTCTCCCGCCCCCAGAAGCCAAAGCCAATGCGGCGGGCGGTGTTGGATAAGTCATCTGCCCGTACAATAGTCCAGGCAGTTGTAAAGGTTGATGTAGCGCCTGTTATAATAAGTCAAACGAACCTCGTTTTTCTACCTGCAGTTCATTTTTCTCCTGAAGCACATCCCGTTTATTTACCCGTACCTCTCTTGTCACTGAGCCCTTTACCTCCACGAGCTCCCCCGGCAGCAAACCCTCTCGCATAGAAAAACCATTTTTATCCAGAAATCAATCTGTCTCTGAATATGACGCAGCAGTGCGCCTGTATTCCACAATTAAATATTTATAGGAGTATTACCCATGATAAAGCGCCAATCGTTTTACGTTGCTGCCGCATTTTCTTTTGCTCTGTTCATGTCTGCCGGTTGTGCAACGCAGAATGCTGTACAAAAGGAGGAGAGTATTGTTCCTGCCCCGGTCGTCAAAACAACGGAACAATCAAAGCCTGCCGTAACTTCATATGGTCAGTCAGCTGCAATCAACGCTTCGCAGGCTGCCCCGCCGAAGACCATTGCTGACGGCCAGCAGGCAGATAAAAGTTCATCTACCTCACAACTTCAGTCCGCGCTGGAAAAGATCTACTTCAATTTTGATTCCGCAGACCTGTCTGAAGCAGCCCGTACCACATTGACAAAAAATGCTTCAGTACTGATCAAGGAACCTTCGGCAAAAATCAGAATTGAGGGCAACTGTGATGAACGTGGGTCGGCAGAGTACAATCTGGCACTTGGTGAGCGCCGCGCCAAATCTGCCCAGCAGTATCTGCAGACACTTGGTGTAAAGCCGGACCGGCTTTCAATAATCAGCTACGGTAAGGAAAAGCCGGCAGTTCAGGGAAGTGACGAGCCCGCTATGGCAAAAAACCGTCGCGATGAGTTTGTTGTACTTACGAAGTAAGTCTAAAACACACGAGGGGTCGGTGATGCCTGCCGACCCTGATTTTGACCTGTAGAAATATTGAGGGAGGTATAGGCAAAAATTTTAACACCTTATTGTCAACCATGTTCCTGTTCCTTGTTGAATATGGGACGCTGATGGAGATTTTATGAAGCTTTGCCTTAAAATTATAACGATCTTGACCCTCTTGGTTGTGAGTAGGAATTCTTTTGCCCGTTGCAATTGTGATGACTGGATGAGCAGAGGAGGATACTGCGTTGATTATGTCAAAACCAGAGTACCGTCTTTCCCGATCCCGAAAACCGAAGCCGAGATTACAGCCCTCAATAATCGGGTCACCGCGGAAGTCGAAGAAGGTGATGTTGCCATATTCGATTTAGGTGATATCTGGCACGTTGCTTATGTAGAAAAAGTACACCAGGATGGTCAGGGTGCAGCGACTGCAATTGATGTAAGTGAAATGAATCTGGGCGGACAGATATCCCTTGATGAGTTCAAAAAACGCTGGCACGCAAATGAAGCGGGTGAGTGGAAGAGAGCGCTTTGTTGTGGGGTCACTAAAAAATATGATCAGCGGAGTATACGAAAAAAGATATCACTTAATTCCGTTGAACAGGTCTGGTCGCCCGATATTCCTGCAGATCAGGAAGTTAATGTCGGACATAACGATGACAGCCTGCTTGATAAAGTCAGGGAAACCTTGAATCGTTTTATTCAGTTTACCGGGAGAGAACTATGAACTGCCGGCAATCAAAGGTCTCCCGTATCGTGCTGATGTTAGCTGTGATTCCGTTCTGTTGCGGATTTAGCTGGGGACTTGGGAAGACCGATCCCTGTGTGGAGACGCGCACTACCCTTGATATACTTTTAGATACTCCCGACCCCGTTAAAAGATCAAAGCTGGAAGAAGCCGTTCTTGTTGCGTGTCCGAATGGTGCAGCCGGATTGTTCTTAAAGGCCCGACAAACAGAGAAAACCGGACAAACTGATGCTGCAATTACTCTCTATCGCGAGGTACTGGCTAAGGATACTTCCATTGCTGCGGCTCATGGCAATCTGGGTCTTCTCCTGAGTGAACGTGGCCTTATAGGAGAAGCCTCTGTTGAACTGACCAAAGGACTCATGGGGTATCCCGATCCCCGCTATCACCGGGCTATAGCACGAATTATGAGTAACGGCTCTCTCCACGCGCTGGCCCTTTTCCACTATAACGAAGCACTCAAAGTCTTACCCGATGACGTAGAGAGCCATGTCGGTCGTGCAAAGGCATATGTACTGCTTGGGCAGTTTGCCAAGGCGGAGGAAGCGTTTGTCAGGTTAAAAACGCTTGTACCCACAGAAGCTAAGTTCCAGCTGGGGCTGGCGGATGTGTACCGCAAGTCCGGACGACTTGACCGGGCGATTGAAGAGCTGAGGTTTTATCTTCACAACAATTCATCGGACAGGGAAGGTCATCGGTTGTTGGCAGAAGTGCTGATGGAAAAGGGTGAACGGGAGGCTGCACGTAATGAATACCTGCTGGCAGGGGTAGATGTCGTCAGCAATCCTGATGAATTTGCCCGCAAAGGCGATGCGTTCATGAAAGCCCGGGAATTCGGTCAGGCAATCAGTGCCTACCAGAGCGCACTCAAGGGACGTCCGGTCTGGCAGGAGCTTCACTATAAACTGGGTAAGGCACAGATGTCAGCCGGTCGTGATGATGACGCCATGGCAACGCTTACTGCTCTCATAAAGACAGGATTCAAAGAAGGTTCTGCGTTCTATGATCTGGGGCTGCTGCGTGAACGGTCCGGCCAGCTGGATGAGGCGATATCCGCCTATCGTCTGACCATAATTCACGAACCGGGCAATGTTAACGCCCATCGCAGGCTGGCTGAGATATTTACCTGGCGGGGCAGCTTCGATCAAGCAGCTGACCAGTACCGTGAACTGATTCGTCTCAGGGAGGATAATCCGCTCTATCACCTGAATCTGGGTCGAGTATACGACCGGATGAAAGATCCTAAAAATGCCGTAAGTGAGTATGAAACAGCGGTCCGGCTTGATCCGGATAATATTGAAGGGCACCGGGAGCTGGCAAGAATTTATCTGAGAATGGCTCAGGCTTCGAAGGCTGAACAGCATTACAAGGATGTTATCAGGTTGCACGATGAGGATGATGCGGCCCGCAATGCCTTGATTACACTGTATTTCAAGCAGAGGCGCTACGATGACCTGACTACATTTGTAAGAGAGTGGCTGGAAAAGGCACCCGACGACCCTCAACGTCACTACCGCATGGGAATAGTCTACGAATTAAAGAAAGACTATGGTCTGGCAGTTGTTGAATACAAAAAGGCGGTCGAGTTACAACCGGGTAACGCCAAAATGCTGTTGGCTCTCGGCCGGACCTACCAAAAATCGGGTAGAATATCAGAATCGCGCAAAATACTTGAGGAGGCCAGCAAAGCTGACCCGACGTTAGCAGAGCCGCAATTGCTTCTCAGCAGCATCAAAAGCAGTTCAAAACTCAAGAAAAAGATTATTCACAAAAAAAGTAAGCGTGTTGGTAAAAAAAAGGTGCCCGGCAAGAAGTTGACTAAAAAAAATAAGTTTCCACGAAGAGTTTTAAAATAAATCGCTTCCAGGGTGGTATCAGGTCTTTTCGGCGACGGCGGATGTGGAATTATTCAAATTCTATTTTCTTTATTAAACGATGATTTTCATAATAATATGCTTCGTAAGATTTTGAATCCATTTCATAAACGGCTTCGATGACAATTTTGTCAGCATTATTTTTTTGTGACAAAACATATTCCTGATGATCAGCAGACAGGTCAGTAATTGGTATCACTTGTTCGTATGAGAACCCATTATGTATTATAAGGTTTAGGCTTACGTGCGCTTGTTTGCGCCCCGTCGCCGGGTCCGCCATCACTGGCATCACCTGAATGGAATCAGTTAGTTGACCCTCTCTCCCGTAACATGATCTCCGATAACCCTGTCAATCTTTACCATCTGCTCGCTATTGATCATCTCCCTGTCACCGGAAAATTTCACGGTAACATAGTTTTTTGAAATTCCATTGCAGATCTGGCTTGTTTCATTATAACCCTGAACCAATACCTGAAGCTTTCTTCCAACCTGTTGTGAAAGAAAACCGGCCTTTTTCTCCGCTGCAATATTCCTCAACAACACTGCCCGCTGTTTGACGGTGTTGGCGGGAACCTGTCCGGGCATTTTCGCCGCCTTTGTTCCCGGGCGGCTGGAGTAGGGGAACACGTGCAGGTCGGAGAAGGGCAGATCTTCAACCAACCGCAGGGTCTCGTTGAACTCTGCATCGCTTTCGCCCGGGAAGCCGGCGATGACATCAGCGCCAATAAAGGCCTGCGGCAGTGCCGTACTGACCCGCCCGACCAGGTCGCGGAAGAATGCGGCGCTGTAGCGGCGTCCCATGCGCTGGAGCACGGTGTCGGAACCGCTTTGCAGGGGCAGGTGCAGGTGCGGGCAGATGATGTCGGAGGCCGCCATCAGTGCCAGCATTTCATCACTCAGCTCGTTGGGCTCCACCGAGCCGATGCGCAGGCGCGGAACGATCCGCCCGGCGTCAATACGCCGCACAAGCTCTGTCAGGGATACCGCCGGGGTCAGGTCGAGGCCGTAGGCACCCAGGTGGATGCCGGTCAGCACCACCTCCTTGTAGCCGTTGGCGGCCAGACCCCGCACCCCCTGCAGCACATCCTCCGGCGGAACGCTGCGGCTCCGGCCGCGGGCATAGGGGACGATGCAGTAGGCGCAGAATGAATTGCAGCCGTTCTGGGCCTGGAGAAAAGCACGGGTGTGTTCGGCAAAACTTTCCAGCTTGAGCGGCCCGGCAGATGTCTCGAATGCGATGTCCGATACCTGGCTCTCCCCGGTCTCGACCATCCCGATAATATCCTGCTTTTCCCGGTTGCCCAGCACGCTGTCCAGCTCGGGCATCTGCTCCAGTTCGCCCGGCGCAACCTGGGCATAGCAGCCGGTGGCGACGATGCGGGCATCAGGGTTGAGTCGCCGGGCGCGGCGGATCAGGCGGCGCGTCTCGGCATCTGTTTTTGCGGTGACGGTGCAGGAATTGACGACATAGATATCAGCCGACCCGGTGAAGGGGACGATCAGGTAGCCGGCCTGTTCGAACTGTTCGGTCATGGCGGCTGATTCGAATTGATTGGTCTTGCAGCCCAGGGTGGCTATGGCAACGCGTTTCATGCAGGTGAGCTGTCCTTGCGCAGTTTGTTGATGATCCAGGTTACATAGATGACGACGATGGCGGCGGCCGACCAGGTTACCGCGAATATCCCCCACCAGATGCCCATGATGCCCCATCCCATGACGGTTGTCAAAACGTGAAACACCAGAAACGGTCCGGCTATCTGCCGGTAGAGGCCGACCCAGAGGGCAAAGACCGGCTGTTTGATGCCCTGCATGGCCGAGGTGCAGATGTACAGCAGCACGTAGGCCGGGAAGACGAAGGCCTCGATGCGCAGAAAACGGGTCCCGATCGCTATGACTTCCGGGTCTTTGGTGAAAATACTCATCAGTCCGGTCGTAAAGGTCAGCGCAGCCACAGTGCCGCAGAAGGCCAGCAGAAAACCGTAGCGCAGGGATACGGTCAGCACGGTCCGGATGCGGTCGATCCGTCCGGCCCCGAAATTCTGGGCGCTCAGCGCCAGGGTGGATACGTTGAGCCCCATGACCGGGAGCAGGGCGATCTGCTCGATCCGTGTGGCTATGCCGTAGGCCGCCACCGCCTCCTGCCCGAATTTACCCACAAACCAGGTTATGACGAAGACACCAAGCGTGACCGTCATCATGTTCATGGCGGCCGGCATGCCCTGCCCGAACAGTTCCCGGTAGTAGCGCCAACGCGGGCGCAGTTCACGCAGGCTGAAATCCGGCATGATTTCTGTTCGGGAGAGCTGGCTGAAGAGGAAGAAATTCCCGATGCACTGGATCAGGATCGTGGCGAAGGCAATTCCGGCCAGCCCCATGGCCGGTACACCCAGGCCGCCGTACATGAACCAGGGGTCCAGGATCAGGTTGAGGACAAAGCCGCTGATCATGAAGTTGCGGTAGGTCCGGGTGTTGCCGTGGGAATTGAGGATGGCACTCATGACAAAGTTGAGCAGAAAGAAGGATGCGCCGGCGTAGATGACGTTCATGTAGCTCAGTGCCAACGAAAGGTACTCGCCCCGGGCTCCCATGAAGCGGAAGATGTGCGGCAGAAACACCAGGCCCAGAGCCGTCAGCGCCAGGGCGTGCAGCAGGGCGAAGGAAAGCGCCTGCAGAACGAACGTGCGGGCCTCGTCGCGTTCTCCGCGTCCCAGGGCATTGCCGATCAGGGCGGTGGCGCCGGTGGAAACTCCGGTGCCGATGGCCAGCAGGATGAAGAAGACCGGGAAGGAGAGCGACATGGCCGCCAGCGCCGTGGTGGAGAGCCGTCCGCCATACCAGATGTCCACCACGTTGAACATGGTGGTAAAGAAGAAACCGGTACCGGCCGGGATTGCCAGGCGACGGATCAGGGCCGGTACGGGAGCGGTTGTCAGGTCGGATGTCATGATTTACTGCGCGATGGCATTCAGCTCCACCCGGCTTTTTGATTGTGTATCCTTTTCCGGCGCCTTGAAGATATTATCGTTCTTCTGGAAGACCCGTTCGGCGGGCACAGTGCCCTTGTTGACCAGGTGGTTGCTGACGGCGACCACCCGTTCCTTGGCCAGGGTCTGCAGTTCCGGTTCACCGATCACCATGTTGGTGATGATCAGCTTTTTCATCTCGTCCGGTGGCAGGTCCTTGACCAGGCCGATGACATTGCGCGGTTTGGGGAACTTTTCCTTTTTGTAGACCGCCTTCAGGTAGGTGGCGTATTCATCGGGCTGAACCTGAAGAGATTCGGACTTCTCTCCCTCTTTTATCGTACCGGCCTTGCTCAGGGCCAGGAACTTCTCGTTCCTCAGCTTGCGGTTGAACAGTTCGTTGCGGTAGGCCTCTGCGTCCTTTTCCCGGTCAACGTAGCCCTTCAGTTCCACCTTAAGGGCCGGACGGTCCAGCAGTGCCTTGGCGAGCGCTCCCAGTTTCTGTTCTTCCACTGTTGTGAGGGTGCTCCGACCCTGTTCGAACTGGATGGCGCTGAAATCCTGACCGCCGCCCATCATGGAGGAAAGCAGGGCGAACGGCGATGTGACCGCCTTGATCAGCAGGTTCTGCAGGACCTGGAAGACCAGACTCCATATGCTGAATTTCGGATCATCGGTGCGCCCGGTGACCGGCACGTCCAGGTGGATCTCCCCCTTGCGGTCCTTGAGCAGTGCCAGGCCCAGCTTGACCGGCAACGTGGTGGCCTTGTCGCTTTCGACCTTCTCGCCGAAGGTGAACTGATCGATGAAGATCCTGTTTTCCGAATCAAGCTGCTTCTTGTCGATCCGGTATTTCAGGTCCAGGGAGAGCTTGCCCTTTTCCACCGTGTATCCCAGAAATCTGCCGGTATATGGTGTCGCCGGCGACAGCTCGATGTCCTGGAAGGCGATCTTCAGGTCCACGAACAGATCTTCACGCAGCGGATTGATTTTTCCGGTGATCTGGAGAGGGGAATGGTTTTCAAGGTTGCCGCGCAGGTCCACGTCGGCAAACCTGGCATCTTCGGATGACAGGCCGCTGATCCGGCCCCCGAGATTGTAAAAGGTGCTGTTGAAGCGCTGCGGCAGGTGGTTGTCGGTAAAGGCGATGGTCCCGTCCTGAATAGTGACCGCATCGACACGGATCTGTTTTTTTGCCGGCGGAGCCGGTGAGGCTGCCGCAGCAATTGTGGCGGGCGGCGGTTCAGACGGCTGTACCGCTGTGCCCTCTGTCGTTTGGGCCACGGCCTTTTTCTCCTCCTTCTGCACCAGGTTCTGCAGGTTGAGGGTGCCGTCCTTGCGGATGATGATGCGCGAGTAGACGCCGTTGAGGGCAATCTCGCGCAGGGCCAGGCTGAACGGCTCCAGATTCCCCTGGATGTCGTCAAGCTGCAGGCTCTCCCATTTGAGCAGGTCTTCCTCGGCAATCGAGTCAATGACGTGAAAGGCCCGTACCCCGGCACTTCCTTTGAAAGTGCCGCTCGGTTTGCCGTTCTTGAGCGCTATATCCAGGCTCATGCTCGTGTCGGCTGTACCTCCCAGTACGAAGACATTCAGGTTTGCAGGAAAATAGGCCTCGAAATCACGCAGCGGCAGGCGACCGATAGTCACACTTCCCTTGTAACGGAAGGGGACCGGAGTGATGTTACCGCTTGCTTTGAGCGGTGTGTCCTTATTGAAGGTCGAGGAGAAGCGCAGCGCAGCCGGGGTGAACCTGGGGCCGTTCAGGTTCGACAGGCTCAGGCTGGTGTTGCTGAGTACAAAGCGCGGTTTTTCTTCGAAGGTTTTGTCGGTGAACGTTGTCGTGAGTTTGTCCACCTGGATTTTTTTAAATCGGAACGAGAATTCACTGCTAGGTTTTTGTCCCTTAGCCGCCGGGATCGAGGGTTTTTTCGATGCCGGCGAGGGTGCAGGTGATACTGTCGGGAGGTTGCCTTCTTTGGAGGAGGCAGCCGGGGGGGATTTCTGTTTCTTAAGCAGCGATAAAACTGAAAGGCTGCCGTCAGTCTCGCGCGACAGGGATATGTTCCCTTTGGACAGTTTGATCTCAGCAGCGCCGATGGAGCTGTCCTTCTGGCTGTAGGTGGATCCGTTAACCTCGAAACGGGACAGATCGAAGCCATCCTTGTCACCATAGCGCGCCGAGAGACCGCTGGCCAGAAACTTTCCTTCCGTCACCGCCAGCCCGTCTTCCTTGTTGTAGGTCGCCTCGGAAGATATATCAATTGTCCCTTTGACCGGTGCTGTCAGGATCTGCGAAAGATACGGCCAGCCGCGCTGGAGCTTCATGCCGCTCAATGCGCTTGAGATCGTGACCGTCAACGGGGTCAGGGAGAAGCTGCCGTCGGCAGTGAGGGTGGCCTCATCGTCAAAAAGCATCGACAGGTCGAACCCCGCAGATGCACGTTCTTCTGTACTGAAGTTCTTCACCGCTGCGTCTATTTCGCTTACCGCTCCCTTGAAGCCTCCAGCCGGATAGGCGTCGCTGAAATGAACGAGTCCATTGTTGAAATTGAATGAGGCAATCTGGACGAGTGGCGATTTATTCTTGCTTCTGCCGGTAGTGCTTGCGGCTGATTCAGTCACGGGAACCTGATCTTTCACTTCTTTGCCCTGTTGTTTCAACAGCTGGCTGAACATCCATTGACCCTTGGCGTCACGGCTCACAAACAGCTCCGTACGGTCAAACAGGATGGACTCAAATGCGAATTTTCCGGCAAGTACATCAAGGAGCGAAGCTTTCAGCTCGCACAGGGGGATTCTGACAAGAGGCGCACCGCTCTTAAGATTGACGGCAATCTTCTCAAAGCGGACCGATCCCTTGACCTGGAGTTGCGGTTTTTCGTCAGAATGGATGCGGTAGGTGATGTCAGAATCTATACTCAATGTTCCGGAGGCCAGATCCGCCGGAGGTTTAACCGGAGAATAGGCCACGTATTCCGGAAGGCTGAGTTCTTTGAGGTTGATGTGAACGGAGGTTTCCATGGACTTGCTGAGCGGCTTGACCTTGCCGGAAAAGTTGAACGGTGCCCCGTTGACCAGAGCCGAGATGCGCGGATCGGTATATTTTTCGACCATGTAGGGAATATTGCTGATAAACGGGATAGCAAAATCCAGATTGCGGATGGTGTGTTTCCTGCCGTCCTCTACCGCCTGATCGTCGAAATCAACGGAACCGTTTTTGAGAAGTATGTTGTTGATGGAAAAATGGGCCTCGCTCTTCGGTTTTTTGGGCTTGGCCTGCTGGCGCTCGATGATGTCGCTGAAGCTGTAGCTGTTGTCGGCCAGCCGGGTGAAGGAGACGGACGGGGCCTCCACGGACACATTGGAGACGATCAGGGCGCGCTTGTAGAGGGAGGCCAGGCTGAGTGACGCGCGCAGGCTGGCGATGGAAATGAACGGTCCCCCCTCTCTGGCTTCAATTGCAAAGCCCTTGACGGAGACGGTCAGGGTGAAGGGGTTGATGGAGATCTTCTCGATGCGGACTTTCCTGCCGGTCTCGTCGGCAATGGCCTTCACGGCCTGGTTTCTGACAATGACCGGCAGAACGGCAACAATGAAGAGCAGGAGTGCCAGAGCTGAAGCGAGGCATATCAGCAGGATCTTTTTCTTCTTCGGCATGGGGGGCTCCGCGGCACAACTGAATGGTGTCCTCAAGAACTACTTATAGCATAATTTTTTTGCCTGGCGAGGTACGCATTTTATCAGACCGGGGTTTTTGGTGCGCACAGGAGAGCAGTGTGCGGTTTTTGTTGAAAAAAAACAGCAAAGCGGCTACAAGAGAAAACATTTTCATTTCAGCAGCACGCGCATGTAATCGGGAGGCAGCGATGAGCCTAGTTAAACTGTATGACACGACCCTGCGTGACGGGACCCAGGCCGAGGATATCTCGTTTCAGACAGAGGACAAGATCCGCATCGCCCACAAGCTGGACGAGATCGGTGTGCATTATATCGAAGGGGGCTGGCCGGGGAGCAATCCCAAGGACGTCAGCTTCTTCAGGGATATCAAAAAGGAAAAACTGTCCCATGCCAAGATAGCGGCCTTCGGCTCCACCCGCCGTGCCAAGGTGACGCCGGACAAGGACAATAACATTATTACCCTGATCAAGTCCGAGGCGGATGCCATCACCATCTTCGGCAAGACCTGGGATTTTCATGTGCGCGAAGCGCTGCGCATACCGCTGGAAGAGAATCTGGAGCTGATCTTCGACTCCCTGGAATATCTCAAGAAACATGCACCGGAAGTGTTTTATGATGCTGAACATTTCTTCGACGGCTACAAGGCCAACCCCGAGTATGCCATCAAAACCCTCAAGGCTGCTGAGGCCGCCAAGGCCGACTGCATCATCCTCTGCGACACCAACGGCGGCACCATGCCCTACGAGGTGGCTGAGATCATCAAGGCGGTCAGGAAGCATATCAAAACTCCGCTCGGAATTCACACCCATAACGATGGCGAGTGTGCCGTCGCCAACTCCATGATTGCTGTCGAGCAGGGCATCGTGCAGGTGCAGGGGACCATCAACGGTTTCGGCGAGCGTTGCGGCAACGCCAATCTCTGCTCTATCATCCCGGCTCTCAAGGTCAAGATGAAAAGGGAGTGCATCACCGATGAGCAGATGCGCCACCTGCGGGATCTCTCCCGATACGTCTATGAACTGGCCAACCTCTCCCCCAACAAACACCAGGCCTATGTCGGCAACTCGGCCTTCGCCCACAAGGGGGGCGTGCATGTCAGCGCCATCCAGAGACATCCGGAGACCTACGAGCACATGCGTCCCGAGCTGGTCGGCAACTGTACCCGCGTGCTGATCTCTGACCTGTCCGGCCGCTCCAACATTCTGGCCAAGGCTGAGGAGTTCAACATCAACCTGGACAGTAAGGACCCGGTTACTCTGGAGATCCTGGACAACATCAAGGAGATGGAGAACCGCGGGTACCAGTTTGAGGGTGCGGAGGCCTCTTTCGAATTATTGATGAAAAAGGCTTTGGGGACCCACAAAAAGTTTTTCACCGTACTCGGCTTCCGCGTGATCGACGAAAAGCGCGGCGAAGAACAGAAGCCGATGGCAGAAGCAACCATCATGGTCAAGGTCGGCGGCAAGATCGAGCATACTGCCGCTGAAGGCAGCGGCCCGGTAAATGCCCTGGATAATGCCCTGCGCAAGGCCCTGGAAAAGTTCTATCCCAAGCTCAAGGAACTCAAGCTCCTTGATTACAAGGTTCGCGTACTTCCTGCAGGTCTCGGCACCGCCTCTGCCATTCGTGTTCTGATTGAATCCGGAGACAAGCATGCACGCTGGGGAACCGTCGGTGTGTCGGACAACATTATTGATGCTTCCTATCAGGCACTGCTTGACAGTATCGACTTCAAGCTTCACAAGACGGAAGAATAACCGCTGACGGATCGAATGGAGCGGTGCCGGCACCTGATATTCGTTCTGCTTGCGGTGATCGCCGCCATACCAGTTTTTGTTACCGGCCGCCGGAACCTGAAAACATTTCAGGAGCCGGCGGCTTTTTCCGTGGTTTCGTCTGCCCGGGGATATGTGCGTATCAGCGGGGATGTCAGGCATCCGGGCATGTATTTATGGGGCGCCAATAAAATGACGATAGACGCCATTTTAATGGCAGCGCCTTTGCAGCCGATTTCAATGCTGGAGCCGGCAGGTATCGGATCCGTTCCGCTCGGTGCAGGAGCCGCGCTTCATGTTGTCATCAACAGCGGGGGCAGAGCCCTTGTAACCCTGGGGACGGTCCCCGCCTCCGAGCGTCTTGTTATGGGCATGCCTCTGGATATCAATGCTCTGAGTGAGGCGGAACTCGATAATGTCCCCGGCATCGGGCCCGTTCTGGCCCGAAATATCTTCCAGTTCCGTCAAAATAATGGCGGGCGGATGGATGTCCAGGACCTGTTACTGATTGATGGCGTTGGCGAGAAGAAGTTCATGTCCCTGCGCAAGCTCTTTTAATCACGCGTGTTTATGATGTTTCCCGGAGTTATTATAATTAAATTAATCCTAATGCATGGTCTTGGCACGTATGATGTAATACCTACGACATTGTAGCATGATTGCTATCACACTGTCGGGAGGGTTACCATGCAATGTCCACGCTGCAAGGGCCGAATGTTTGCTGAGAAATTCTATGACTTTGTCCGTTCCTTTGATGCCTGGAAATGCACCTGCTGTGGAGAGGTACTGGATTCAACGATCCTCGCCAATCGGGCCCGCAGCAACAATACTCATCTTGGCTGATTAGCAGGCAACATCTGAATATTAACAGTTTCAAGGGGAATCCGCCTGCGGATTTCCCTTTTTGTTTGACAGGAACAGTACTGAAGGGCTATTGAATTTATCCGTTTCTGCAGTGTATGAAACGTCACACTACGTGTCCATGGAGTCTGCAATGAGAAATGACGGCAGGGAAAACGATGCCTTGCGGCCGGTGCGCTTGACCAGGGGATTTACAAAGCATGCCGAAGGCTCCGTGCTGGTCGAATTCGGTGATACCCGGGTGATCTGTACGGCATCGGTCGAGGAGTCGGTCCCGCCGTTTCTGCGCGGCAAAGGAACCGGCTGGGTGACAGCGGAGTATTCCATGCTTCCGAGGGCAACTCATACCCGTTCATCCCGCGAGGCGGCCAAAGGGAAGCAGAGCGGCCGTACGCTGGAGATACAGCGCCTGATCGGAAGATCGCTGCGTGCGGTCACTGACCTGGCGGCTCTGGGCGAGCGCTCGATCACGATCGATTGCGATGTGATTCAGGCCGACGGGGGTACACGAACAGCCTCCATTACCGGCGCCTACGTCGCTTTGTACGACGCTCTGGCGTCGCTTGTGAATAAAAAACTGCTTTCCGCAATCCCCCTCCGGGAGGCCGTGGCGGCTGTCAGTGTCGGCATCGTCGGCGGTATGGCGGTGCTTGATCTCAATTACATCGAGGATTCTGCTGCCGAGGTGGACATGAATTTCGTTATGACCTCCAGTGACCGCTTTGTGGAGGTTCAGGGCACGGCCGAGGCCGAGCCGTTTACCGTCGCCCAGATGGATGCCATGCGCGTGCTGGCCACTGAGGGGATCCGCCGCCTTTTCGCTCTCCAGCGCGAGGCCCTCGGCCAATGAAGGAGCTGGTGGTCGCAACCCGCAACCGCGGCAAGCTGAAGGAGATTCAGGCGCTTCTTTCCGGTGTTGTAGAGAATGTACGCTGCGCAGCTGATTTTCCTGACTTGGCCGACACAATCGAGGATGGTGACACCTTTCAGGCCAATGCCCTGAAAAAGGCCCGCGAGGCGATGCTGCACACCGGCCTGCCGGCTCTGGCCGATGATTCCGGGCTGGTGGTGGAGGTGCTGGACGGTCGTCCCGGTGTTTACTCTGCCCGATTTGCAGGGGAGGGGGCCGGTGATGCGGACAACAATGTCCGCCTGCTGGAGGAGTTGGCCGATGTTCCGCCCGGGCAGCGTCAGGCCGCCTTTGTCTGTCAATTGGCTTTTGTGACCCCACAGGGGGAGGAACAGTTTTTTGACGGCAGAATCGGCGGTACGATCCTGACTGCGCCACGCGGGGAGAGGGGCTTCGGCTACGATCCGCTCTTTCTGGTGGATGGATATGAGCGCACCATGGCCGAGCTGGGCGTGTCGGAAAAAAATGCCATCAGCCATCGCGGGCAGGCCTTGCAGTTATTCAGAACATTTCTGGAACAGGAACGATAAGTGAAAAAAGAACTCAGTAATCAGAAACCCAGGCGTACCGGCCCGGCCGACGAGCCTGCACCTGTAACAGACGTCCAGGAACGGACGCGGACGAAATTCGTACGCAACATGATCGTGGAGACGCCTGTTTTGGGTATTGACGATGACGGCTACGGTACCGCCAGGGTGGAGGGGATGACCTTCAAGATCGGTGGCGCCCTGCCGGGCGACGTGGTGCTGGCCAGGATCGAGCATGTTTCCTTCGGCACAGTCATCGCCCGTCTGCACAAGCTGTTACAGTCATCAACTATGCGCAGCAAGCGCCCTCCCTGCCGGGTAAATGCAGAATGTCTCGGCTGTCCGCTGATCGCCATGCGCTATGTGGACCAGAAGGTCTGGAAGCGCGGCATGGTCCTGAACGAACTGGCCGCCTATCCGGAGTTGGCCGGCACTACCGTCCACCCGCTGCTGTCGCCCGAGCGGCTGATTCATTACCGCAACTCCGCCAAGTTGATCGTGGCCGGCAAACATTCCGAGCCGTATCTGGGCATCTACCGCCGTGCCAGCCATGACGTATTCGACCTGGAGGAGTGCCCGATCCACCATCCGCTGATCAACCGCGTCATGGATACCGTCCGGCGTGGAATCAGCAGGCTCAAGGTGCCGATCTACAATCCCCGCAGCAAGATGGGGCTGCTGCGCTATCTGGTCGTCCGGGTCACCGAGTTCGAACAGAAGGCCATGGTGGTGCTGGTGACGGCAGACAAGGGCTATAACGAGATCCACCACCTTTCAAAGTTCATTCGCGAGGCGCTGCCGGAGGTCGAGGTCATCGCCAGCAATGTCAATAACTCCGAAGGCAACGTCATCTTCGGCCAGAAAGACACCTTTCTGTCCAAAAAACAGTACCTGACCGAGCAGATCGGCGATATCTACCTGCAGATCTCCCCACGCTCCTTTTTTCAGGTCAACAGCAGTGCCGCCCGCCTGCTCTATGAAAAGGTCCGGGAATGGGCCGCTCCTGACAAAAATTCGACGGTCCTTGACCTGTACTGCGGAATCGGCGGAATCGGACTGTTCCTGGCGGGACAGGCCAAAAAAGTTATCGGGATCGAGGTTGTTGAGGAAGCGGTTGCTGATGCCCGGAAAAATGCCAGGCTTAACGGCTTCAACAATTGCCGGTTTGAGGCCGGTGATGCGGCGGAACTCCTGGAAGAGCTGGCCGATGACGGAGAGAAGGTGGATGTCGTCGTGCTCAATCCGCCTCGTAAGGGATGTGATGAACTGGTGCTGCGCAGAGTCGCCGGGCTGTCGCCTTCCAGGATTGTCTATGTCTCCTGCTCCCCCCAGAGCCTGATGCGCGATCTTGATATCCTGAAAAAACTGGGCTATGTCTGCCGCGAAATCCAGCCGGTGGATATGTTCCCCCAGACGGTGCATGTGGAAAATGTGGCCCGGCTGGAAAAAGATGATAAATCTGCTTGACTTGGAGAGCAGATACTGGTAATTAAACTGTTCCTTTTGATGAAGGCGCGTAGCTCAGGGGGAGAGCGCTACCCTGACACGGTAGAGGTCGACGGTTCGAGACCGTCCGCGCCTACCATTTAAAGCAGTGCACGGGGCATCGATGGGTTCGATGCCTTTTCTGTTTCACCAATGAGGGTTCTGAATGTCTGACATACATGTAACTCTTCCCGATGGTTCAGTACGAAATATTCCTTCAGGTTCCTCGGTGTATGATCTTGCCGCTTCTATCGGCGCAGGTCTGGCCAAGGCTGCGCTGGCAGGCAGGGTCGACGGTGAGTTGGTAGATACCGCAACCACCCTGCATGAAGGCGCCAGGGTCGAGATCATCACCGAGAAAAGCCCGGAAGCGCTGGAAATCATCCGCCACTCAGCTTCGCACCTCATGGCCCAGGCGGTCAAGGAGCTTTTTCCGGCTGCCAAGGTGACCATCGGCCCGGCCATCGAAAGCGGATTCTACTACGACTTCGATGTTGAGCAGCCCTTCACACCCGAAGATCTTGAACGCATTGAAGCCCGGATGGCAGAACTTGCCAAAGCCGATATCAGGCTTGAGCGAACGGTGCTCTCCAGCGCCGACGCAATCAGCAGGTTTGAGGCCATGGGTGAACCGTATAAAAAGGAATTGATCGAGGGCATCGGTGCCGAGACGGTTTCCATTTACACCCAGGGTGGCTTTGCCGACCTCTGCCGTGGCCCTCATGTCCCTTCAACAAGCCGCATCAAGGCTTTCAAGCTGCTCTCCATCGCCGGCGCCTACTGGCGCGGTGATGAAAAGAACCGCATGCTGCAGCGCATCTACGGCACCGCCTTTGTCGACAAGAAGGAGTTGGAGGCCTACCTGCTGCGTATCGAAGAGGCCAAGCGCCGCGATCACCGCAAGCTGGGCAAGGAACTGGACCTGTTCTCCTTTTCGGACGAGGTCGGCGCCGGCTTTGCCATCTGGCATCCCAAGGGGGCCATGCTGAGGACGATCATCGAGGATTTCGAGCGTCGTGAACATCTCAGGCGCGGTTACGACATCGTTGTAGGGCCGCAGATACTCAAGACTGACCTGTGGCAGCGTTCCGGCCACTACGAGAACTATCGCGAGAACATGTATTTCACCGAGGTGGATGAGCAGAGTTTCGGCGTCAAGCCGATGAACTGTCTCGCCCACATGATGATCTACAAGTCCCAGCTGCGCAGCTACCGTGACCTGCCGCTGCGCTATTTCGAACTGGGCACCGTACACCGCCACGAGCGGGCCGGCGTGCTTCACGGGCTGATGCGTGTGCGCTGTTTCACTCAGGATGACGCACACATCCTCTGCACTCCTGACCAGCTTGATGCCGAGATCAAGGGTGTCCTGAAGTTTGTCAGTGACGTGATGGAGATCTTCGGTTTCGAGTATGAGATGGAGCTTTCCACCCGTCCGGAAAAATCCATCGGCGACGACGCTTCCTGGGAACTGGCCACCAATGCATTGCAGTCCGCTCTCAAGGATACCGGCCGCCCCTATGAGATCAATGAAGGTGACGGGGCATTCTACGGACCGAAGATCGACATAAAATTGCGTGATTGTCTTGACAGGAGGTGGCAGTGTGCTACTATCCAGTGCGATTTTACCCTGCCAGAGCGCTTTGACCTGCACTACATCGCCTCTGACGGAGAGAAAAAACGTCCTGTCATGGTTCACCGGGTCATACTCGGTTCCATCGAGCGATTCATCGGAGTGTTGATCGAGCACTATGCCGGCAGTTTCCCCCTCTGGCTTTCTCCGGTTCAGGCAATTGTTCTCACGGTTACCGATAATCAGATCCCCTATGGTCAGGACGTGCATGCTGCTTTACGGGCGGCAGGTGTCAGAGTCCAGGGCGATTTCCGTAACGAAAAGCTGAGTTTCAAGATTCGCGAAGCACAGCTGCAGAAGATTCCCTATATGCTGGTCATCGGGGATAAAGAGGTTGAACAGGGGACGGTGACGCCGCGCTTCCGTGACGGCACGAACCTTCAGCCCATGAAGATCGACGAATTTGTCAG
Source organism: Geobacteraceae bacterium (assembly GCA_016720395.1). Classification (GTDB taxonomy): domain Bacteria; phylum Desulfobacterota; class Desulfuromonadia; order Geobacterales; family Pseudopelobacteraceae; genus CAIPTY01. Next base: position 321,296 of record JADKKR010000005.1, read on the forward strand.
TTTTGTTGAACAGGAATCAAAGCAGTTCAAATAGTATGTATGCTATCGAAGTGACGGCGTTCTAAGCCGTCCCATCCAGGGGGTGCAGTCATAGCAAAGCCGACCGTGAATATCAACAACACCATCCGTGCTACAGAAATTCGTGTGATCGGAGCAGATGGAGAAGCCCTTGGCGTCATTCCGACGTCCGAGGCTCTTGCGCTTGCCGAACAGCAGCAGCTTGATCTGGTGGAAGTCTCCCCCAGCGCGGTGCCGCCGGTCTGTCGCATCATGGATTACGGCAAGTTCAAGTATCAGCAGAGTAAGAAACTGCAGGAAGCGCGTAAGAAGCAGGTGCATGTCGAGGTCAAGGAGATCAAGCTTCGTCCCAAGACCGATGACCACGACCTGGATTTCAAGATCAAGCATGTTCGACGTTTCCTTGAAGAAGGCAATAAAGCCAAGGTTACATTGGTGTTCCGTGGACGGGAGATCACCCACATGGATATCGGTCGGGCAGTAATTGAGAAATTTGCGGCAGCTTTGACCGATATTGCAGTGATCGAATCCCATCCCCGCGTGGATGGTCGCCAGATGTTCATGATCGTGGCTCCCAAGGTAAAAAAATAACGTATCTGTCAACTATAAGTAATTACTTACCACTCAGAAGGAGAAGAACCAATGCCAAAAATCAAGACCAACCGCGGCGCTGCCAAGCGCTTCAAAAAATCCGCCTCAGGACGCATCAAGCGCGGCGGGGCCTTTACCAGCCACATCCTGACCCACAAGAGCCGCAAGCGCAAGCGCAACCTGCGTCAGGGCGGCATGGTAGCTGATGTCGATCAGAAAAACATTGCTAAGCTCATCCCGTACATGTAACGGGCCAATGCCAAGAACCGTGAGGAAATTGTCTCCCCTTACGGATCGGGCGAATTTAAAAACGAAGGAGTAGAACATGCCACGCGTTAAAAGAGGTTTTAAAGCGAGACGCAGACGTAACAAGGTACTGAAACTTGCCAAGGGTTACCGGGGCGCACGGAGCAAACTGTTCCGCAGTGCTACCGAAGCGGTTGACAGGGCACTCAATTACGCCTTCCGTGATCGTCGCGTCAAAAAACGTGATTTCCGCAGTCTGTGGATTACCCGCATCAATGCTGCATCACGTCTGAACGGGCTGTCCTACAGCAAGTTCATTTTCGGCCTTAAAAAGGCCAATGTCGAAATCGACCGCAAGGTTCTGGCCGACATAGCCGTCTCCGATCCGAAAGGGTTCACGGAGATTGCAAGTCTGGCAAAAGCCGGCATCTAACAGCGTACGCTGTATTTCAAACACGGGGGAATGGGATGAAACACTCCCATTCCTTTTTTTGTAAAGGTAACAAGTCATGCGGGAAAAGCTCGAACAGATGAAAGACGAGGCCCTGCGCTCTATCGAACAGGCCTCCGGGGAAACAGCTCTTCAGGATATCCGGGTCAGGTTTCTGGGGCGTAAAGGTGAACTTACCGGCCTGATGAAGGGGTTGGGTACACTTTCGGCAGAAGAGCGTCCGGTTGTGGGGCAGTTGGTCAACACAATCAAGGATGAGATCGAATCCCGTCTTGAGTGTGCCCTCGCCGCGGCCAGGGATCAGGAGATTCAGCAGCGCCTGCAATCAGAGCGTATCGATGTCACGCTCCCGGGCAGGCGCCTGTGCAGTGGAACAAAACATCCTATAACCCTGGTGATAGAAGAGGTCTGCGATATCTTTGCCGGACTCGGCTTCTCGGTTGCCGAAGGGCCGGAGATCGAGCACGACTGGTATAATTTCGAGGCGCTCAATTTTCCTCCCGAGCATCCTGCCCGTGATATGCAGGACACCTTTTTTGTGGAAAACAGCCTGCTGCTGCGAACCCACACCTCACCGGTGCAGATCCGTACCATGCTCAAGCAGAAGCCTCCGGTGCGTATTATCGCTCCCGGTACGGTCTATCGCTGCGACTCCGATGCCACCCATTCACCCATGTTTCACCAGATCGAAGGCCTGATGGTGGATAAGGGGGTCACGTTCGGTGATCTGAAGGGTATGCTGACGATTTTCACCAACCAGCTGTTCGGCCAGAAAACTGGTGTACGTTTGCGTCCGAGCTTCTTCCCCTTCACCGAGCCGTCGGCCGAAGTCGATATCGCCTGCGTGATCTGCGGCGGCAAGGGGTGTCGGGTCTGCAAGCAGAGCGGTTGGCTGGAGATTCTCGGGGCCGGCATGGTCGATCCCGAGGTCTATCGCCATGTTAATTACGATGCCGAAGAGATCTCCGGTTTTGCCTTCGGCATGGGGATCGAACGCATTGCAATGTTAAAGTACGGCATTAACGATATGCGGTTACTATTCGAGAATGACGTAAGATTTTTGCGACAGTTCTGAAAACTGAAAGCTTTTTGCCACAGAGGACACAGAGGGCACAGAGAAAGGCGGAAAGCGTTTATTGTTTTTTTGGGGTTTACGTGCGAAAGCCTTCAGGTTTTGATTTTCTCTGTGAACTCTGTGACCTCTGTGGCAGACCGATTTTGAATTTATCCGGATACATGGTGCATTGATATGAAAGTAACCTATAACTGGCTCAAGGAATTCGTTGATTTCGATCTTTCGCCCGAAGCGTTGGCTGATCTGCTCACCATGCTGGGCCTTGAAGTCGAGGGGATGGAGAAACAGGGCTGCGGTATGGACGATGTAGTCGTTGCCCGGGTTGAGGAGAAACATCAGCATCCCAATGCCGATAAACTCTCGCTTTGCAGAGTAAACAACGGCAGCGAGGTGCTGGATGTCGTCTGCGGTGCCCAGAACTTCCAGCAGGGTGATACGGTCGCCCTGGCGCAGATCGGCGCGACCCTGCCCGGAGACTTCAAGATCAAGCGCTCCAAGATCCGCGGCGAGGAATCCTGCGGCATGCTCTGCTCCGAGAAAGAGCTGGGCCTGGCAGAAGAAAGTGCCGGCATCATGGTGCTTCCCGCTGGTCTCCCCTTAGGCACCCCGCTGTTTGAAGCCCTGGGGCTCAAGGATACCCTGCTTGAGATCGGACTGACTCCCAACCGTGCCGACTGTCTGAGCGTTGCGGGGATCGCTCGCGAAATCGCCGCCAAACTCGGTACGAGCGTGCGCTATCCCGATACGGCTATTGCGGAGGGGTCCGAAGCGGCCGAGGCAACTATCTCGGTTACCATTGAAGATGCCGACCTCTGTCCGCGCTATGCCGCCCGCTATATCTCGGGATGCCGTATCGCTCCTTCTCCGGAATGGCTGGTCAAGCGCCTTAACGCAGTCGGAATGCGATCCATCAGCAATGTCGTCGATGTCACTAATCTGGTTATGATGGAACTTGGCCATCCGCTGCATGCCTTTGATTGCGACCGCCTGGAAGGGCGCAGGATCGTTGTCCGCCGGGCAGGAGAGGGCGAGCTGTTTACCACCCTCGATGATCAGCAGCGCACCCTGACGGCCGATGATCTGGTCATCTGCGATGCTGCCCGACCGGTGGCACTGGCCGGGGTCATGGGCGGACTCAATTCGGAGATCGCCGACAGCACTGCCAATATCCTGCTGGAAAGCGCCTGGTTCCGGCCGGCCTCTATCCGTCGCACCAGCAAACGTCTCGGCCTGCACACAGAATCGTCCCACCGTTTCGAGCGCGGTGCAGACATCGGCATGGTCACCCGGGCACTTGACCGGGCCGCTCTGCTGATTGCACAACTCTCCGGCGGGACGGTAGCCCGCGGTATCGTGGATGATTACCCCGGCAGGGTCGAACTGCCCGTTATCACCCTGCGTCCCGGCCGGGCTGGTGCTCTGCTGGGTATCGAGCTGTCGAAGCAGGAGGCGGCTGATATTCTGCTGCGCCTGGAATGCAGTGTCCGCGAGACCGCAGAGGGGAATCTTGAGGTTGTCCCGCCAACCTACCGCATCGACATAGAGCGCGAGATAGACCTGGTGGAAGAGCTTGCGCGGATGAAGGGCTTTGATTCCATACCGGCCACCATGCCGATTGCCCGTGTCGTATCCGACCTTCCTACACTTCATCAGAGGATGGAACGTTCCGTCCGGGATATCCTGGTCAATCATGGCCTGAACGAGATCATTAATTTCAGCTTCACCTCACCGGACGCGGCAGACAAGCTGCTGCTGGCCGGAGACGATATCCGCAGAACGGCCATCAAGCTTGCCAATCCGCTGGTCGCCGAACAGTCAGTCATGCGCACCAGTCTCCTGCCGGGTGTCCTCGAGACGGTAGCCCGCAATACCAGTTTCCGCACCATGGATCTCAAGCTGTTCGAGATTCGCCGCCGTTACCTTCCGACCTCTGACGAGATGCCGAACGAACCGCTCTGTATCGCCGGCGCCTTCACCGGCTCACGGGTTCCTGCCAGCTGGAGTTCTTCCTCTGAAGCGGTGGACTTCTATGATGTAAAAGGGGCCCTGGAAAACCTGCTCGACCTGCTCCATATCCGGTCGGTTTCCTGGGTCGCCGACGTCCCCGAGCCATACTACCACCCGGGAAAATCATGCAGCATCATGTCCGGACGGGAACGGATCGGGACGTTAGGCGAGATCCATCCGATGGTTCAGGCGAACTTCGAGATCGAGAAACCGGTCTATGCCTTTGAGCTGGATTTTGAAAAACTGGTTACCCTTTCACATCAAAAGCGCAGTATCAGCGCACCCTCCCGCTTTCCTGACAGCACCCGGGATATTGCCATGCTTGCTGAAGACGGCGTGCAGGCCGAGCAGATTGTTGCCTGTGTGAACGGGGTCAAGGCCCGCGAGATCGAGCAGGTCGAGATCTTCGATCTGTATCGTGGAGCCGGGATCCAGGAAGGATTCAAGAGCATTGCCATCCGTATCCGTTATCGTTCCTACGAGCGTACGCTTACCGATGACGAAATCGGAGTCATCCATGCGAGGGTACTGGCTGCCCTGGTGAATAAATTGAAAGTCGCAATACGATAAAAACCTGTTGCGAAATGGAATTCCCTGTGTTATAAGTTTTTCCCTTCGTTTTCAATAAGTAAATCGTACACATAGAGGTTGTTATGACCAAGGCAGACATCGTTGAAAGAATTCATCAGAAGATCGGCTTTTCCAAGAAAGAATCATCCGAAATGGTTGAGTCTGTCTTCAGTATCCTGAAGAACACTCTTGAGTCCGGTGAAAAGATCAAGATTGCCGGATTTGGCAACTTTGTCGTCAAGCAGAAAGCCGACCGCCGTGGCCGCAACCCTCAAACCGGTGATACGATTACCATCGCAGCGCGTCGTATCCTCACCTTCAAGCCGAGTCAGGTTCTCAAGAACGCCATCAACACTCCATTGAAAGAGGCCAAATAACAACACTTGCTCATGGGCACTAACTTTCCCGACAAACTGTATTACAAGATCGGCGAAGTGGCCCTGATGGCAGGTGTCAAAACATCCGTGCTCAGGTTCTGGGAAACAGAATTCGATTTTTTGCGGCCGGAAAAGAGCACCAAAGGGCAACGGCTGTATTCAAAAAAAGAAGTTGATCTTGTTTTGCAGGTCCGTCGTCTTCTGTACGATGAGAAGTTCACGATAGAAGGCGTCAAGAAAAGGATTTCACCCAAAGGAAGGCTCATTAGTTCGGAAGACCTCCTGCCGCCGCAGGTGGTTGACTATTCCGGTCTTTTGAGAGAGATCAAGTCGGAATTGCAGGAAATACGGAAACGCATATAACAGTTTTTTTCGGGGCGTAGCGCAGCCTGGTAGCGCACTAGACTGGGGGTCTAGTGGTCGCAAGTTCAAATCTTGTCGCCCCGACCATATAAAACAGCCACTTAGGATATTTCCTGAGTGGCTGTTTTTCTTTATGACGGGAAGTTATACCGCCATTACACCAAAATGCTTGTTTATATCCCGACACCGGCTATGGCGGCACCACAGTCGGGGCAGGCTCCGCTGCTGATTCTGGCGGTCTCGATGGCATATCCGTAGCGCTTTATCAGGAGGCTGGAACAGGACGGACAGTAGGTGTTCTCGCCACCTTCACCGGGGACGTTGCCTTCGTAGACGTATCGAAGGCCGGCCGCGCGACCGATGTCGCGAGCCCTGCGCAGGGTCGCTGGCGGTGTTCGTGGCCGGTCGGTCAGTTTGTAGGTGGGGTAGAACTGGCTCACGTGCCAGGGGGTGTCAGCCCCCAGATTGGCCGTAATGAACGATGCGATGCCCTGCAGCTCAGCATCCGAGTCATTCAGCCCCGGAATGATCAGTGTGGTGAGTTCCAGCCAGATTCCCTGTTTGCGGTATTCGACAATCGAGTCGAGAACCTCGGAGAGGCGGGCATGGACAACATCGCGATAAAACCCCTCGGAAAAACCCTTCAGGTCGATATTGGCTGCATCAAGAAATGGAGCTATGGCTGCCAGGGCTTCGCGGCTGATATAGCCGTTAGTGACGAATATGTTCTTCAGCCCGGCTTCCCGTCCCCTGCGGGCGGTGTCGTAGGCAAACTCGTAGAAGATGGTCGGTTCGGTATAGGTGTATGAAATCGAACGGCAGTCGCTGTCCATGGCACGCTGCACGATCTCCTGAGGAGTCTGTACCTTTCCCCGGACCGGACCGTTGCGATCGACCTGGGAGATGCTGTAGTTCTGGCAGTGAAGGCAATGGAAGTTGCATCCCGCGGTGGCGATGGAGTAGGTTTTGCTGCCCGGCATGACGTGAAAGAGTGGCTTTTTCTCGATCGGATCGACGTGTTCGGCGCAGAGTTTACCGTAGACCAGGCTGTAGAGGGTACCCCCGCGATTCTCCCGCACGGCGCAGATTCCCCGGGCACCGTCGCTGATCAGGCAGCGGAAGCGGCAGAGGCCGCAGCGTACCTGCCTGGCGCCCGCCGGTTCGTAAAACATGGCCTCTTTCATGGTGTCCTCCCGTTTCCGGTTTGTCAGCTGAGAGTATACCAGTCTTTACAGCACGTTCAAGCGCATGGTGCCCGCACAGGCTACACGCTGGATCCTTCGGGAGCAACCGGTCCTGAATCAGGCTTCCGGCACCTCGAAATTTCCGACCAGACGGGTGAAAAAATCCGGTATGCCGGTTTCAAAGCTCATCCGCCTGCCGTTGACCGGGTGTGTGAACGAGATTGACCTGGCATGCAGAGCCAGAGTGCCATAGGAATCATTTCCCTTGCCGTATTTCCTGTCCCCCACAACCGGGTGTCCCTTCTCAGACAGGTGTACCCGTATCTGGTGCTTGCGTCCGGTAAGCAGCCTGATTTCCAGCAGGCTGAAGCCTTTGGTCTCTTTGAGGACCGTATACTCGGTATGGGACAGCTTGCCGAGTGTCGGGTCGGGTGTGGAGTAGACATGCAAGGCACTGTTCTCGACCAGGTAGCTGCTGATTGTCCCTGCTTTCGGTGCTAGCGAACCATGCACGATCGTAAGGTAGCGCTTGTCGGTCTCCTGCCAGTGCGCCTGCAGAAATGTCTTGGCAGTCTCGCTCTTGGCAAGGATCAGAATACCTGAGGTTTCCCGATCCAGGCGATGGACGATGTAGACCCGGTTCCGGGAGTGCGGGTTTCCTTTGCGGACATACTCGTTGAGGATGCTGTGGACTGTTCTCGACTTATCCCGGTCGGTTCCGATCGACAGGAGGCCGGACGGCTTTTCAACCACGATGATATCCCTGTCCTCGTAGATGACCGGAAGCCCTTTGGGCTGATATTTGGCGGAGGGGCGTTTGGGTGCAGTAGGCATGGCAGTTGTTTCTCGATAAGCGGAAACCGCGGTATTGGTCCCCGTAGTTCAGTGATACAGCAGGTAAACTGCACAAAAAAAGGACTCACGATCTCTCGTGAGTCCTTGACTTTTTGGTGGAGATGAACGGGATCGAACCGTTGACCTCTTGACTGCCAGTCAAGCGCTCTCCCAGCTGAGCTACACCCCCAAAAAATGAAATCTCTATATACCAAACGAAAAAAAGCATGTCAACACTATTTACGTATTTCCATGGTATTGCTGGGTAAAAAAGAGGATTATTACTTGACGACGGGCAGCCTTTGCAGATATAAAACTACTCTACGCCGGAGTGGTGAAATGGTAGACACAGCAGACTCAAAATCTGCCGCCTGCAAGGGCATGCCGGTTCGAGTCCGGCCTCCGGTACCATAGATTTAAAAAGGGTTCACAGCTAAACTGTGAACCCTTTTCGCGTTCATATTTGAGGGAGAAAAGTCTTCTCCTGCTGCTTTTCAGGGTTCCATCAACATCTGCAATCGAGACAGTGCCGTGCGGATTTTCATATCGAGCCGTTCGCAGCTTGAGCCGCTTTGCAGGGCATCCAGATCGGACTGATTCACCAAGGTACTGACCAGGTGCTTGTCGGCTGCCATATGCAGTAGATGCACATCAATACATCCGACGGTCCGGCCTTCTACAAACTTAACCCCTGACAGCTCTATTCCTGTTTGTGCGGCAAGGCCACTGACATACTCTTTGATCATTTGTCACACTCGCAAGTGTAGAATTTGTTGAGAAGTGTATATAGAATATCTTTCTAATGTACAATAGAAAAATGTAATAAGAGGAAGGGATCAGCGGGAGGGTTGGTTCAGGTTTAACGGTGTGCCTTGTGCTTATTGTTTCGCACTGCTTACGGCCTTTGTCGTGGGTCGGTGGACATCAGGGGTGGGCTTTTCTGCAGGTACGATACGGTCGCGATGTGGTGCAGCAATGGAAAAGGCCTGCCTGATTGATGTATGCTGCACTCAGTAGTAAAAAGAGACTCCCATCAACAGCTTGTTGGAGTTGATCGGTTCGTTGGGATTGGCGGTGCCGGCGTTAGAGATGTGATGGTAACGGTATTCCAGGTTAAGAGCCGTGTTCCGGTCGATAAAATACTGCACGCCGGTGCCCCCCTGGTAGCTGAAGCAGAGCTTCGTACCCATGGTCGGCAGGCCCAGGTCGACAAACAGAACGCCGCCACCTGCCAGAACATAGGGAACCACTCTTTCCAGGCTGGTGAAGCGCCAGTGCCCCAGCCCGTATCCACCCACCATGGAACGCCCGCCATAGTCAACCGCCATATGATAGGGCAGTTCCAGCAGCAGTTCGTGCCTCCCCTGATACCAGCTCCCCTTGCCTACCTCGTCGGACAGAAAGAAGCCGGCTCGCAGAATCGTATCCCACGTCTGAACCTTGTGGCGGGTTTCTCCGAAACCGACAAACGAGCTGCCGTAGCCGGTCAGGATGCCGATCTCGCCATTGGCTGAGGAGACCGGATGGTCGGCATGCACGGCAGGCGGCAGCATCAGAATGAACAGTACTACCAGCAGCGGCAACACGGTCTTCAACATAACCAGGGCTCTCCTCTGTACAATACGCTCTTATGCTGCATGACGATACGGATCGTTCACCATTTCTGTTTCATCTGAAAGGCAAGTATCTGCGGCAGGTGGCTCAGGAATGAGTAAACACTGTGGGGTGACTTCCAGAGCATCTTGGCGTAGCCCAGGTTGATATGCGGGCGGTGGTAAAAGCGCCGGATGAATTCGTCATACAGGTCGTCTATCTGAGTTTTGGTCATCCCGGTCGGGACAAAGACGGTGTTGATACAATTCATCAGCTCCCAGTTCTCATCGAATTCTCCGAATTCACGAATAGTCTTGTAGACAGGTGCGCCGGGAAAGGGGGTGAATTTTGTGACGTTAATCTCGTCCAGCGGCAGTGACAATGCATAGTCGATGGTACGGCGGATAGCCGCTTCGTCCTCGCCCGGCAGGCCGACCATGAACAGTCCCTTGACACGCATGCCGGCCTTTTTGACCATCAACAGCTTCTGTCCCACCTCATCCAGTCCGTAAAACTTACGGTGCTTCTTCAGAATCTCCGGGTCACCTGATTCGATGCCGAAGTTTACCTGCCAGCATCCGGAACCTTTCAGCAGCCTCAGCAGCTCTTCATCAACATGTTCCAGGCGGGCGATGCAGTTGTAGCTGAATCTGATCCCCTTTTTCGCCTTCAACTCGCAGAATTCGGCTACCCGTTTGCGGTCAAAGGTGAACAGGTCATCGTAGAAGAATACATGGCGAATGCCGAAATTCCTGTTCAGCAGGGCCACATGTTCCAGTATGTAGTCGGGCGAATTGAAGCGGAAACCGCGCGAGAAGACCGAGCGGTCGCAATAGGAGCAGGAATAGGGGCAGCCGCGGCTGGAGATGATACTGGTGTTGGGCGACGTGGGGTAGCTGAAGAGCGGCAGTTTGTAGCGGCGGGGAAAATCAGGCAGCAGGTGGTAGGCAGGAAAGGGGAGGCTGTCCAGATCTGTGATCAATTCACGTTGCGAGGTGAGCGTGCCTGTGCCGGAGCTGCCCCGATAGGCAACGCCGGGAATGTTCTCCACGTTGCTGAATCCGGCGCGGGCCAGGTCCAGCATGGTGTTTTCGCCCTCGCCGATCACCAGCAAATCCAGGGCAGGGTAGGAGTCCAGTAGCGGGGCACCAATGGTGCAGGCGTGTGCTCCCCCGAGTACGGTGACAATATTCGGAGCCTTCCCCTTCAGCAGGGTGGCAATGCGGTTTGTTTCGGGAAATGATGAGGTAGTGCAGGAAAAACCGACTGCGCTGCAGCCGGAGGCAATGATTTTTGCGACCATCACCTCATGTGATTCGCGACTGGCGTATCCGTCGATGATTTCGACCTCAATGCCATGCTTTTCCAGCCAGGCGGCGATGCTCAGGATCCCCAATGGCGGCATCAGGTTGAAAATGGTGGTGATATCAGTCACACCCTTGATGAAGTTGCTGCCATAGGGGTGAAGGAACAGTACCTTCATGCAATCTCCGGATATGGTGATTCTCGTAAATCCTGTCAGACAGGATACCCTACCCCAGACAGAGCTGTTCGTCCAGCATTCTATATCCCCCGATTCATGTCGGTGAGTGCGGTATGCCGTAAGCCGGACTGCCATATATGGCGGTTGCGTCATAGATGACAGTTTTGCCGGTTTCCGTCTGGCCATCTGTCGCAATAATATTGTAAGTATTCAAGTTATAACAGTCTGTTAGGCTCTTTGTTGATGTTTGGTGTATCTGGCACGCTAGTTGCGGTTCATTCTTCATGCTGATCATGGTCGTTGCATACGATATCTCAAAAATAAACCGTTTCAGCTTAACATCCGGAATTTCAGCAATCTTTTAAACTCCGGGATGAAGACGTTACTGCTCTTTGGAAATTTTGATGTCGATTACACGATTTATTGGCAGAGGTCATTACAATGAAAGCAATCGTTCATGCCTGGCCGACTGCAGCTTTTCTTAAAAGAGCCTGATATCCAGTGTGGTTGACGTACCGGGCACATCCATGTAAAATGCTAAAATTTAGAATTGTTTTGCGGGGTGAAATTGTTTCGTAATGCCCTCACCATCGATGTGGAAGACTGGTACCACGTTTGCGGATATGAACCCGGGCACGCTGTACCTGAAAGCCGCTGGCGGATATGTGATGCCGTTGAACGGATTCTGCTGCTGCTTGATGAATACAAGGTACAAGCCACTTTTTTTGTTCTGGGGTCAGTGGCAGCCCGGCAGCCTGACGTGGTGAAACGTATCGCCGCCGGGGGCCATGAGGTTGCTTCACATGGCTGGTCACACAGCCTGATCCATGAGTTGACACCGGAGCAGTTTCGCGATGAACTGGCCCGAACCGAGGCTGTCATCAAGGAGCAGGCCGGTTACCTGCCTGCCGGTTTCCGCGCACCACAGTGGTCGGTGTCCGACAGGACGCCCTGGGTGCACGATATTCTTGCAGAGCGGGGCTATTGTTATGATTCCAGCCTGAGTCCGTTGCCCTTCATCGGTGACCGCAGGGGATCGCGGGTCCCCTACCGGATCAGGGCTGCGGCCGGGACGCTGTTTGAGTTTCCGCCACTGGTCACGCCGACGTGGTTCGGGAACATGCCGACAGGTGGCGGATGGGGCTTCAGGTTTTTCCCCCCTGCGCTGATCGAGTTCTCGGTGCGACAGTTGAATGCATCCGGTCAGCCGGCGGTGTTGTATCTGCATCCGCGGGATGTTGACCCGGATGGCCCCCGACTGCGCCTTCCTCCGCTGAAACGGTTTGCGGCATACGGAACCAGGAATGATGCTTTGCCGCGGGTGCGGAGGTTGTTGGATCGTTTTCGCTTCACTACGTTGAAAGAACTGGCTGCCGATGTCCTACTGCATTCTGATCCCGTCGTTTAACGCCGAAAAGACTCTTGGCGCTGTGGTTATGGAATGCCTTGAGAGGGATGTTCCGGTTGTGGTCGTAGATGACGGATCAACGGATGGAACGGCAGCGCTGACTGCAGGTCTGCCGGTCACGCTTCTGAAGCACGGGCGGAATCAGGGTAAGGGCCGTGCGTTACGTACCGGTTTTGCCTGGGCCCTGGAGCAGGGATTTGACGCAGTGGTCACCCTGGATGCTGATGGTCAGCATGATGTCTCAGCGGTCTCACGCCTGTACGAAGCCGCCCGGGACAGTGGAACGGACCTGCTGATCGCATCGCGGCATACACAGTTTGAAAAGATGGCCGGGCTCCGGTCATCCTGGAACCGTTTTGGTGTCTGGTGCATGCAGAAAAGGACCGGATTCGAAATAACAGACAGCCAGTCCGGATTTCGATATTATTCAGCAGGTCTGCTCACGTCCGTCACGCTGGATGCAGACGGCTATGATCTTGAGATGGAAGTGCTTATGAAGGCCTGGAGAAAGGGTTTCCGTGTCGCCTCCCTGCCGGTGGCGGCTCGGGTTGCCGATGGGCGCGCCACCAGTCATTTCCGTCCGGTGCGCGATACCTGGAATATCTGCAAGATATTTTTACGCTACATGTAACAGGAGCTTTAGATGATCAAGTCGTTGAAAGATTATACCAAGGAAAAGGTTCTGACCTATCTTCTGTCGATGGCGACCAACTCCTCCGATGATACACTGATCAAGATGACCCATCTGATGGAGATGATCCCCAAAAAGGATTACTATAAGGAGCGAATCCGCTGGATCAGGGGACTTGTCCGCGACAAGCATCCCAGCATCGAGTTTCCCCGGCGCATCCTGCGTGACCTGCATCCCAACCAGCGTGACAAGTGGATCAGCAATCTGGCTATCAACCACCTGTTGAACGGCACCAACAAGCGCAAGGAATGGGCAGATGTCAACGGGTTCTACCCGCCGTCTACGGTTGTGATCAGCCCCACCATGAAGTGTGACCTGAAGTGCTACGGATGCTATGCCGGAGATTACGGTAAATCACTGGAGCTCTCGCTGGAAGAACTCGATTCGGTCCTGATGCAGATGAAGGAGATGGGCATTTACTTTGCCGTCATCTCAGGCGGCGAACCCTTTTATATGAAGGGGATCTTTGATATTTTCAAGAAACATAGCGACATGGCTTTTCTGGTCTTCACCCATGGCGGCCTGATCGACGAAGCGATGGTCGAGAAACTGACCGAGGTTGGAAACGTCATGCCATCCTTCTCGCTGGAAGGTTACGAACAGGAAACCGATGAGCGACGCGGTGCGGGTCATTTCAAGAAAGTCATGCGGGCCATGGATCTGCTGCGTGAAGGCGGGCTGTCGTTCTGCGGTTCGTTTACCCACTCCAGCAAAAACTCCCACATAATAAACAATGGTGAGTATATTGACATGCTTCTCTCCAAGGGTGTCTTTGCCCTGTGGCTCTTCTCCTATGTCCCGGTCGGCAGAAAACCGGACACCGGATTGATGCCTACGCCGGAACAGCGTGACCATCTGCGCCGCAGCGTTGCCGGTTTCCGTGACAGCAAACCGATGCTGTTTATCGATTTCTGGAATGACGGGCCGATAGTATCGGGTTGTCTTGCCGGTGGAAGGAAGTATTTCCACATCAACGCCAACGGAGATATCGAGCCGTGCGTATTCTGCCATGTGGCGGTGGATAACATTCGCCGGACCACTCTGCGGGATGCGCTGGCGTCATCATTTTTCAGGAAAATCAGGGAAAAGCAGGGTGAGCACGACAACCTGCTGCGGCCCTGTATGTTGATCGATCACCCCGAGGTTGGCAGGGAGATTTTTGCCAGCGAAGGTGCCTATGCGACACATGAAGGCGCTGAAGAGATTTTTACCGGTCTGGCAGATAAAATGGACGCATACTCCACCGCCTACGGCGATATCGCCGACCGGGTCTGGGATGCCGAGTTTGTTGACCATCGGATCAAGCAGAATACAACTACCCGACGGAAATGAATGTACTTCTGGTAAACCCCCCGTCAACGGGTGTTTTCAGTACATTCGGCATCAATCTTCCGCCCATGGGACTGCTGTACGTCGCCGCTTCTCTTGAGCAGGCAGGTCATACGGTGGTTGTGCGTGACCTCTCTTTGCAGGGAGAGAAGCTTTCCGCCGCGGACCTGAAGGGTGCCGATATCGTCGGCATCTCCAGTGACAGCACCCGAATCGAAAAAGCCATGGCTGTTGCCCGCAAGGCGGCCAGGGCAGGTCTTCCGGTCGTCATGGGCGGTCCGCATCCCCAGTTTCTGGCTGACGAGATCTGCGCCTGCGGAGCTGTTTCCTATATTGTCAAAGGGGAGGGCGAGCCGGTATTCCCGGCTTTGCTGGCAGCGCTGGAAAAGGGCGAGGACACGGCTTCGGTGCTGGGCCTTATCTATCGGCAGCACGGCCGGATCATCGAGACACCTGATGCCGTTCGACCTGATGTTGAATCCCTGCCCTGGCCCGCGCGACACCTGGTAGATCTCCAACGCTACTCCGGTTGCGTGGACGAAATGCCGCTTACGCCGATTGTTACCAGCCGCGGCTGCCCCGGTGCCTGTCATTTCTGCTCATCGTCAAGTTTTTTCGGTCGCGGGTGGCGCTACCGGAGTGCCGAATCGGTTCTCCTCGAACTGGACGATATATATAACCATCATGGTTTCAGGGCCGTGGCGTTCCTCGATGATAACTTCACCCTTCTGCCGGAGCGCGTTGAAAAGATTGCCGACGGTATCATTGAACGTGGCTACGATCTCAGGCTCTGGAACTTCTCGCGGGTCGACACTATCGTCAACAATCCCGGCATGGTCAGGAAGCTTGCCCGGGCCGGGTCGCGTACCATCTACCTGGGAATTGAAAGCGACAGTGCGGACACTCTCAATTCTCTGGGAAAAAATACGACTGTTGCAGACGTTGAACGGGCCGTCCTGATGTTGAAGGAAAACAATATCGAAGTGTTCGGAAGCTATATCATCGGCAGTCTTGGCGAGGACCGCGCCGACATCGAGCGCACTATTGAGCTGGCGATCAGGCTTGATACCAGTACCGCCCAGTTTTCTATATTGACTCCATATCCAGGGACTCAGCTGTATCAGGAAATTAAAGACCGTATCTTCAAGCATCGCTGGAAGTTTTACGACGGGTTGCACCTGGTATTCCGGCACCCGAAGATAAACCGGCACATACTCCAGATGCTGCTTCTTTCAGCCTTTATGCGATTCTATCGCCGGTCACGGAAATCGATTGAAGGATTTAATCACGTTGCCAAACGTAACCGGCCTTCTTTCAAAAAGATGATGGTCTGCGCGTGGGATCTTTTCTTTTAATTCATGGCAATTTATAACAGCATAAACCTGGCTTTCATCAACCTGTTCACCCGGTTGGTTCCGCGCTGGTGTTTTCCGCCGCTGGCTTTTGTCACGGCGGTCATCGTTTACTTCCTTACAGGGAGCCAGCGGCGGGGGGCCCGCTCTAATCTGCGCGTCGTTACCGGACGCCGCTGGGTAGAGCCGTTAATCATCTCGTCGTATTACAAGTTCGCCCTTAACTGGTGCGACATCATGCTGATGACGCGTCTTTCCGGAAAGGGACTGCACTCCCTCATCGGGCGACGCAGCAACTCAAAACCGGTGGATGATGCACTGGCGGCCGGTACCGGTGCCATACTGGTGTCACCTCATCTGGGGAACTGGGAGCTGGGCGGTCTGGGCCTCGCAGACATGGGGTATCCGGTAAATGTACTGACGTTCCGTGAACCGGATGAGCGCTTCAACAGTGACAGGGAGCGGCAACGGAGTGCACGCGGCATCCGTTTTATCTATGTGGACCGGGATGACGCCTCGCCGCTTGCCATAGTCGAGGCGGTCAATGCCCTGAGACGCAACGAGGTGCTGGCGATACTCGGCGACCGAGACGGCTCCTCCCATACCATCCGGCTTGATTTTTTCGGCAGGCCGGCCAATATCCCGGTAGGGGCCGCCTATCTGTCGCTTGCAAGCGGTGCCCCGGTGATCCCCGTTTTTGTGCTGCTGGAGAAGGGCCTCTATGCCACCGTCATGGAAGATCCGATCTTTTTCCAGGGTGGCCACGGGAAACACGACGACGCCATACGGAGCGGCATGGAAAAGCTTCTGACGGTGTTCGAGCGGTATATTCGGGCCTACCCCGACCAATGGTACAATTACTATGAATTCTGGGACAACAGCCACTGATCCCGGATTACGCCTGCAGGAACCATATTTTAACAAGAGAGGTATATATGTCGGAAGAACATATTGTGAAGGTCAAGCAGATGATTATCGACAGCCTGCGTATTGAGGGGATGTCGCCGGATGAGATCGACACTGACGCCCCCCTGTTCGGTGAGGGACTGGGCCTGGACTCGATTGATGCCCTCCAGCTGGTTGTTTCCATGGAAAAGGAATTCGGGACGGTTGTGCCGGATGCGGCAACCGGTTCCAAAGTCTTTGCCTCTGTTCGCAGCATGGCGGCATTTATTTCCGAAAACGGCAAATGAATCTGAGCGTAAACCAGTTGTTCCGGCTTTGTCCTCAGGCTCAATGAGATGCTGAAACGTCCGCGTCTTCTTCTGGTGTACCCATCCACCCACAAGCTGGGCTGGGTTCGCCGGTTTCAGCTCCCCTCGCTGTCCCTGAAGCTCGTGGCCGCCTCCACTCCCCCGGAGTGGGATATCGTCCTTGCTGACGAACTTCACGAAGAGATCCCCTTTGACGGGGATTTTGATGCTGTCGGCATAACCGCCATGACACATCAGGCGGTCAGGGCCTACCAGGTCGCCGACCGTTTCAGGTCGCGGGGTATTCCGGTAATCCTGGGCGGCATGCATGCCACGGTTCTGCCGGATGAAGCGCTTCAACATGCTGATGCGGTTGTCATCGGCGAGGCAGAGCCGGTCTGGGCACAGCTGCTGGAAGACCTGAAGGGCGGAAGGCTTGCGCCTCGATACAGTTCCGTTCCGTCCGGAGAGAAGCTGGTTATCCCCTGGGCCCGCAGGGATATTCTGGCCGGTAAAAAATACCTCACCACCCAGACGTTGCAAGCCAGCCGCGGATGCCCGTATGATTGCCCCTTCTGCACGGTTACCCCCTATTTCGGCCGGTCGTTCCGTTACCGGGACACCGAAGATATCCTGGCAGAGATGCGAACCTTCGACCGGAAACTGACGGTTATCCTGGATGACAACATCCTGGGTGATCCCGAGCGTGCCCGGCCGATCCTGAAGGGAATGGCCGGGCTGGGTCTTCGCTGGGGAGGGCAGGCCAACCTGCGCTTCGCGGAAGACCCGGAACTGGTCCGGCTGTTGGCTGATTCCGGCTGCATCGGCATCTTTGTCGGACTGGAATCGGTCGCCGGCAGCCAGGCCAACCATCCCAAGACCGGCAGCCGCTACTCCCAGTCCGAACTCATCAAGCGTGTCAGGGATGCCGGCATTGTTCTGGAGGCATCCATGATCTTCGGTTTCGACGACCATGATGAGGGTGTTTTCGAGTCCACAATCCGCTATATGGAGGAGTGCCGCCCCAGCATACCGACCTTTCACATCCTGACACCTTATCCCGGAACGGCTCTCTACCGACAGTTTGAGCAGGAGGGGAGGCTGCTTCACAAGGACTGGCAGCGCTATGACCACAATCAGGTCGTATTCCGGCCCAAGATGATGAGTCCTGAACGGCTCTACCGGGGATGGGTTGCGGCTCGTCGGGAAGTCTACCGCTGGCCGTCCATTTTCTCGCGGGTCATGGCCGGAAATTCAGCCTACTTTACTAATCTGGCATACAACTGCCTGCGCCGTGGCGGGGTCTACGGGGATGATGCCGGCATGCAGCAGTTTCAGCAGGCTGAAATGCCGCTGCCGGTCGACACTGATCCTCCCGGGAAGGTTGCTGAAAACATCTCAAGGGAGACTTCTTGATCTCGATAATTAATCTTTCACAGCGGGTACATGGCATCAATGACAGGATCTGCGATGTTCTGCAGAAAGGTCTTGCCGCCAGAAACGTCGGATTCCGCTACATTACGACCCGCGATCTGACGATCAGGCCGTGCACTAATTGCCGTTCGTGCATGCAGTCGCCAGGCGAGGAACTGGGCACCTGCCCTATGAGCGATGACATGGGTGAACTTGTCCGGTCCATACTTGACTCCCGCTGTGTCATTGTTTCTGCGCCGATCAATTGTTACGATCTGC
This sequence comes from Geobacteraceae bacterium, assembly GCA_016720395.1. Lineage (GTDB taxonomy): Bacteria > Desulfobacterota > Desulfuromonadia > Geobacterales > Pseudopelobacteraceae > CAIPTY01. The sequence continues at coordinate 339,753 of JADKKR010000005.1, forward strand.
CGTCGATTATGCGGGTCCTCCTGGAAAGAATGAGCATATTCTGTTACTGGCCTGATGAAAGCTATTCCCCGGTAATACGGGTGATGCAGAGAAGTATCAAGGGGATTCTGATTACCACCAGTGCGCTGCCCGGAATCATGGTCCCGCTGGTGACGCGTTCAAGAAAGACCTTCAAACTTTTCGCCAAACCACTTAAGATGACCAGGATCGATTATCATCATTTCGGTTTCAAGGGGAGAAAGGTTGATATGGTTCTCACGGAAAAGGATCACCGGGATCTCATGAAAATTCTTAACCAGATCGCAGCGCCTGCTCTGAATGCGTAGTATGAAAACACGGGCGAAACGATGAATATTCTCCTGCTCCGACCCCATCCGGGCAACGATCTCTTCGGTCTCGGTCCCTTTTTCTGTGTCGAACCTCTGGGACTTGAATACCTTGGTGCGGCTCTTATCTCCAAGGGGCACGAGGTGACCATTGCCGACCTGCGTTTCCGCCCCGGTGCTGTCACATGGGTAAAACGGACCCGTCCCCGCATGGTCGGTATCGGTTGTCTGCACGCCCTGGAATTTGACCGGATTGTCTCGACCGCACGTGAGGTGCGCCGGACGAGCCCGGAGGCTTTCATTCTGGTCGGCGGCCATGCAGCAGCAGCTTTTCCGGATGCCCTCGAGTGCGATGATATCGACGCCATAGCCGTAGACGACGGCGAGGAGATTGTGCCAGCCGTTGCCGAGGCTGTCGAGAAAGGGTTGAGCCTGGCGGACGTTCCCGGCCTGCGCCTGAGAACCCGCGACGGCTGGATGAGTACTCCTCCGCTGGCCCAGCGTACGAGCCTTGACCTTGTTCCCCTGCCTGCCCGCCACCTGGTTGATCGCCATCGCGGCGGCTATCACTGTTTGCTGTTCAAACCGGTCTGGCTGATCGAGACCGCCCGCGGCTGCCCTCATAACTGCTCGTTCTGTTCGGTCTGGCAGCTCTACGACCGCACGTGCCGGGAACGGAATCTGGATGCGGTGGTTGAGGATTTTGCCGCCTGCGGAGACGCGGTCTTCGTGGCAGACGACCTGTTCTGGTACAACCCGGCGCGGAGCCTGGCTCTGGCGGCTGCATTGAAACGCCGCGGTGTATTCAAGCGCTGGATCCTGGTACAGACACGAACCGACCTGATCCGGAGGAGTGCGGAGCTGATGGAGGCCTGGCGTCCGCTGGCCAAAGACTTCGACATTTTTCTCGGGCTTGAGGCCGCCAGCGACAAAGGGCTGGATGGCCTGGACAAGGGCGCCGGCCTGGAAGACAGCATCGAAGCGGTTCGCATTGCCCGCTCCTTGAAGTACGGTATCAACGGCAATTTCCTGATTGATACGGACTGGACGGAGGACGATTTCCGGGAACTGTGGGATTTTATCGAACAGCACGGTCTGCAGCGGGCCGGGTTCACCATCCGCACCCCTCTGCCAGGTACCGACTACTATCGCCAGATGTCCGACCGGGTTGCCGGGCAGCAGTGGTCCAACTATGACATGCATCACCTGCTCTGGGAGCCGTGTATCGGTGCCGAACGCTTCTTTGAACTGTATGCGGAGACCTGGCGCCGTTCGATCCTTAATACTGCCGGTGACAAAGGGATCATGGACTGGATCCGCCAGGTGCGCCCCAGCCAGATACCCTATATTATCCGTGTGCTCTGGAGGACGCAGCGTATGATGAAACCTGCCGAGTATCTCAAGGAGCACCTGGCAACCCGCCCGGACGTAACACGCGGAAAGAGGACCACAGCATGATGAAGATCCTTTTTATCTCTCCGGGGTGGCCCAAGAAGCGTCTCTGGGGAGAGCTGGCATTCAAGTTTCCTTCACTGTCCCTGGCGGCCATCGCTGCCGTTACGCCTTCCGAATGGGGGGTTGAGTTCTGCGATGACAATTTTGAAGCACTGGATTTATCGACAGATGCCGATATCGTGGCTTTGACGGCCATGACCGCCCAGATAACCCGGGCCTATGAGATTGCTGATGCGTTCCGTGCCAGAGGCAAGACCGTTGTGATAGGCGGCTTCCATGCCAGCAACATGCCTGATGAAGCCCGCCTGCATGCAGATGCCGTTGTGATCGGGGAGGGAGAACTGGTCTGGCCGCAGCTTCTGGCCGACTGGCGTGCCGGCACGCTGCAGCCGTTCTATAAGACCGGCTCCTTGATGGAGATGGCACAGATTCCTGCAGCATGCCGGGACATCTTCAAAGGCAAAGGCTATCTTCTCACGAACACCATCCAGACGACCCGCGGCTGTCCCTACGACTGCGAATTCTGTTCCGTGACCGCCTTTTACGGCAGAAAATATCGCAAACGCCCGGTCGATCTCGTACTGCAGGAACTGGAAGTACTCCGCAAGGCGAACTCCTTCGTATTCTTTGTCGATGACAATATCGTTGCGGACCGTGCCTACTCGCTTGATCTTTTCAGCGGCATGAAGGGCATGGGATTCAAATGGCTCTCCCATGCTCCGATCGATTTTGCCCAGGACCTCGAACTGATGAAGGCGGCCGGAGAATCGGGATGTTACGGAATGTTTGTCGGTTTTGAATCTCTCAACCAGGAATCGCTCTCCGCCATGGGCAAGCAGACAAACCGGGCCCAGTCCTATCTGGCAGAGGCCGGGACTTTCCGTGATCACGGCATCGGAATACTCGGTTCCTTTGTCCTGGGATACGACGGGGATACTCCCGATGTTTTTGAAAAAACATTGCGATTCTGTGAAGAGGCCCGTCTGGAAGCCGCCATTTTCCCGATACTGACACCCTATCCCGGTACTGCTGTTCGCAAGCGCCTGGAAGACGAGGGACGCATCATCTCAAATGACTGGCGTGATTACGATATGGAACACGTTACCTTCCGTCCCCGGGGTATGACGCCAGAACAGCTTCAGGAGGGCTACACCACTATCTGCAAAGAGTTCTATTCGTTTCCCTCCATGTATCGCAGAATATTCAAACTGCACAGGTCCGTTCAGGTGTTCGCACCGATGAATATCGGGTTTCGCAGTGCCATCCGTAGAAAGGGCAACCCGGCATGAACTGTTTCATGTTTCCGGGCCAACCGATGGCTCTGGACAACCTGCCTGCAGATGTCCCGGTATTCCGGGAGCTGTGCCTACGCTGCCAGGTTGTCAGCGGTTTCAATCCGCTGGATGGCGTACCGTCTGCCCTGCATCTGACTGAAAGTGTGCGGATGCAGTTGTTCGGGACGGCCATGAGCCTGTATCGCACCGAGGTGCTGCTGCGGCAGCACGGCCAGCCGGATATAATTGCCGAGCACAGTATGGGGATCTATCCGGCGCTTTCAGCCTGCGGTTCGATTGATTCCACCACCGCCTTCGAACTGACGCTGCGGATCGGCGTCACACTGGCCTCTATGGGGGCAGAGCGCGAGTATGCCCTGGGAAGCGTCATCGGTCTTGCCAGAGATGTGCTGGAGATTATTGCGACCCACCATGACGTCCATATTGCCAATTTCAATACCTCCCGCCATTTTCTCCTGGCAGGCCCGCGGGAGAAGGTGTGTGCTGCTGCGCTAGAAGCCGAGGCGGCCGGGGCTTATTCCGTCGGTATTTTCCCCTGTGATGCCCCGCTGCACACTCCGCTTGTCGGGCACGTCGCAGATGAGCTGCATTCGATAGTCGCGGAATACACCTTCTGCGAACCCCGCATCACGTTAATCGATCATCTTGAGCAGCGCCGGTTGACGGCTCCCGGGATTCCGCTGTTTCTGGTGAATGAACTGTGCCGCCCGGTATACTGGGATAAGACCTATGGTGTTCTCCGGTCTGAAGGTGTGAAGAGTTTTTACGAGGCGGGGGCCGGTTCGGCCCTCGCAAAATTCAACCGATGGATAGACAGCGAACTATGAGATTTCACGAAACCCCCCTGAGGGTGCGCTTTAACGAGGTGGACGCCTATAATGTCGTCTGGCATGGCCATTACGTGGCCTGGATGGAAATCGGCCGCAACGATGTTGCCGGTCGTTTCGGGCTTGATGCCGAGCAGCTGTCAGAGTTGGGCTTTCTTGGCCCTGTTGTCAGTCTGGAGGTAAAGTACCTGAACCCGGCCCGTTTCAAGGACGATATACTGGTAAGGACCAGCCTGCGTTCCACCGAGACTGCAACCCTGGTCTTTCTGAGCGAGATCGTCACCGCTTCAGGTCGCAAACTGGCAAGCGGCGTAACAACTCACGCGTTGACCGACAAGAATGGTGTTCTGCTGTTCAAGCTGCCGGATGTTCTTTCCGATCGGTTGGAAAACATGAAGAAGTGGTTGGTAACAGGATGAAAGTGCTCTTGATTTCTGCAAACCGTGAACGCGACCCGTATCCGGTGTTCCCCATAGGTCTTTCATTTCTCGCGGTACCCCTGACTGATGCCGGACATTCCCTTTCGGTTCTGGACCTCTGTTTCGAGGAGGCCCCTCAGGATGCAGTAACCGCAGCACTGGCCGCGCATCGTCCGGACGCGGTTGTCTTATCGCTGCGCAATCTGGACAATGTTACCTGGCCCGGCAGTCGTTTTTATCTGGAGGGGGTCAGGGACATCGTTCATCTGTGCCGCACGTCGGCAACGGTGATCATCGGCGGCTCGGGATTCTCCCTGATGCCGGTGGAAATTCTGAAATATGTCGGTGCCCATGCGGGTGTGACGGGTGAGGGGGAAGAGGTGCTGCCGCTCCTGCTGGGGCGCATCGAATCGGGTGAGGATATCTCGGGACTTCCAGGGGTTGTGGCGGCAGGGGCGGTATCGTTTGTTCCGCCGGAGCTGATCTCCAGAATCGGTACTCCGGACCGCTCGATGTTCAACGTGATGCGCTATCACAGCGAAGGCGGCATGGCCAGCGTACAGACCAAGCGTGGCTGCCCGTTCTCCTGCAGCTACTGCACGTATCCGCTTCTGGAAGGACGTGTCATGCGGCTCCGTGCAATAGAGGACATTCTCGCCGAGATTCGCACCCTGGTGCACGATTATGGCGTCTCCTATCTGTATTTTGTGGATGACATCTTCAATTACCCGCCCGATTTTGCATCCAGACTCTGTCGTGCCATGGCGGCCGAGAAACTCCCGGTAAACTGGTCGGCCTTTATCAATCCTGATTTCATAACCTGTGAGCTCATGGAGGATATGCTGGCGGCGGGGTGTGATGCAGTCGAGTTCGGCAGCGACTCAGGATCGCCCCGGATGTTGAAAAATCTTCGTAAATCCTTCACTGTTGAAGACCTGCGCGCTGCTTCGAGCCTCTGCAGGAAGCTGGGCGTGGATTTTGCCCACTATATGCTCTTCGGCGGGCCGGGCGAATCTCGCGACACCATCTTGGAAAGCTTTGCCCTGATGGATGAGTTGGAGCCGACAGCGGTTATCACTATGACCGGAATCCGCATCTATCCGAATACCGCCCTGCATCGAACTGCCATCGAGGAGGGGGTCATTGACGAATCCACCTCTTTGCTGGAGCCGGTATTTTATATATCGCCGCCCATCCGTGACTGTTTCGCCGAACTGATAACCTCTGAGGCCATGAAACGCAGAAACTGGATTGCGCCGGGCCTGGAGATCAATGCCAGTTCTGCCATGCTGGACGCCATGCGCCTGTTCAAGGTCAAGGGACCACTGTGGAAGATGATCAAGGGGTTGGGGCGCAGTCACCATCGCCCGCTCACTTGAATTAACGGAGCCGGCTTTCCGGCTGCCGGTGCTGTTCGTTTACTGCGGAAACAATTCGAATACGGCACAAGCTGGACATTTTGTTGTCCGACTCGTATAGTGGAACCTGAATAAATAAGTCGGAGCAGTGTATGGAGTTCAAGGATTCAACGGTGGTTGTTACCGGAGGGACAAGGGGCATCGGGCGGGCCATCACCCTCGCTTTTGCCCGTGAAGGTGCTGCCGTGCATGCAGCGTACCTTTGTAACGACGATGCAGCCCGCTCCTTGATTGATGAAGCATCAGGGCTGCCGGGCACGGTCTCCGTCTTCCGGGCGGATGTATCGACCTCCGAGGGTGCGATCGGTCTGATCAATTCTGCCGCGGCGTTATCCGGGCATATCGATGTCCTGGTCAACAACGCCGGTATTATCAGGGACTGTTACCTGGCCATGATGTCAGAGGATGACTGGGAGGCTGTTATCCGTTCGAACATCAACCCGCTTTTCCACTGCTGCAAATGGGGCCTGCGCAAGATGATGGGGCGCCGTCGCGGCAGCATTGTCAATATTTCATCGATCTCCGGGTTGATCGGGACCCCGGGCCAGGCCAATTATGCCGCGTCCAAGGGAGCAGTGGTAAGTTTCACAAAATCGCTGGCCCGTGAAGCCGGGCCGATGGGGATACGTGTCAATGCCGTCACAGCAGGAATGATCAAGACGGAGATGACCTCCTCCCTGAAGCAGGAACTGGTCGAAAAGGTCCTCAAGGGGTCGGCGTTGGGAAGAATCGGTACACCCGAAGAGATTGCCGATGCAGTTCTGTTCCTCTCGTCGGAGCGTGCCTCGTATATTACGGGACAGGCTCTTGTTGTCGATGGTGGTATTGTATGACCAGAAAACGCGTTGTTATTACCGGGTTGGGGATGTTCTGCGGGGTCGGCAAGAGTGTCGTGGAATTCTCCGATGCGCTCAGCACGGGGAGAAGCGGCATCGAGCCGCTGGATCTTTTTGACGTATCTGCTTTCCCGTCTACTATCGGTTCACAGATCAAAGGTTATGACCCGCTGGATTATTTTGATCAGCATTCCTCCCGCAGGCTGTCACGTTCCGACCAGTTCGGCGTCATTGCCGCCGGAGAGGCGCTGCGCGACAGTGGTGTTCTCGGTTTCTATTCCCCCTATGACATGGGTGTTTCCATGGGGGGCGGGGCTGCCGGCATGTTCCAGGGCGAGCGCTGGCTGAAGGCGCTCCTTGAAGGGAAACGTGAACATCCATACCTCCTGCGGGGAGTCCTTCCGGACCAGACAGCAACGGACATTGCACGAACATTCTCGCTGGCCGGCTATCAGGCTACGGTAACGACCGCCTGTTCATCGTCTGCCACCGCTATCGGGTGGGGCGCCGACCTGGTCGCCAGCGGACGGCAGAAGATGGTCGTAGCCGGAGGGGCAGACACCCTTTCGATCCTTACCTTTACCGGTTTCAATTCACTGAGAGTGGTTGATCCTGAGCCCTGTGCACCATTCAGTCTTGGACGTCAGGGTATTTCTCTGGGGGAGGGGGCAGCCTTCATGGTGCTTGAGCGGGAGGAGGATGCTCTGGCACGGGGTGCTCACATTTACGGGGCGGTGCTCGGCTATTCCCTGGCAGGCGAGGCGCATCACATGACCGCGCCTGACCCTTCCGGAGCAACAGCCGCCCGGGTGATGCGGGAAGCCCTTGCCTGTTCCGCTGTTGACCTGTCTCAGGTTGGATGGGTGAATGCTCATGGTACCGGCACGCCGCTCAATGATGTGGTAGAGTCGAACGCCATGAAACTGGTATTCAATGAGCGGGCTGACCGGGTACCGCTCATCTCCACCAAAGCCATGACCGGACATTGCCTGGGCGCTGCGGGTGCCATTGAGGCCGTGGCGACGGTTATTGCCCTCAACCGCCGGATCATTCCGCAGACACTCAATTACCGTGGTCGGGATCCCGAGTGCGATCTGGACTACTGCCATGACGGCAGTCGTCACACCGACTGCAGGGTTGCCATGTCCAATTCCTTTGCCTTTGGCGGAAATATCACCTCGCTGGTGCTGTCGCTATGAAACTCCAATTCACGAATATTGTCATTACCGGTTCTTCAGTCATATCAGCGTGCGGTACCGGAGTGGATGCCGTTCTGGAGCTTGTCCGCTCCGGAGGGGATGCATGCACGGCCGTTCCCTTCGATGTGCTCGGCGCAGACGGGCACAGGTGGTGTAAGGCCGATGGCTTCAAGGTTTCTGTGTTCATGCCTCCCATGAAAGCCCGCAAGATGGACCGCTGCAGCCAGTTTTCCGTTGCTGCTGCCGGGCTGGCCCTTAAGGATGCCGGGATCGACCTGAAGACACTTGCGCCTGAAAGGATCGGTATCGCTCTCGGCAGTGGTTTTTGCGGTGTTGCCAATTCGGCGGAATTTTTGACAGGGTATTTCAGGGATGGTGTCGAGGGGCTGACGCCGATGATCTTTCCCAACACAGTTGCCAATGCCCCTGCCAGCAACGCTTCTATCGAACACGGCATAACAGGCCCCAATACCACGCTGGTGCAGCGTTACTGTTCGGCTGAGTCGGCCGTCATGCTGGCGTGTCGTTTCATCGAGGAGGGGCGCGCGGATATCATGCTGGCCGGCGGGATAGATGAACTGACACCTTTAATGCTGAAGGGATTCTCCGCTTTGGGTAAGTTGAAGGAAGACTACACACCATACGGTGAAGGCGGGGGCATCCTCGTTCTGGAGAGCACTGAGCATGCCGCCCGGCGCGGGGCGACCGTTCGAGCCACCCTTGACATGATCACGACGATCGGCATGCTTGCCCCCGGCCGTGAGGCAGAGGGCCTCGAGCTTCTTACAGATGATGCGGCGGGCTGCTCTCTCGTCTCGCTCTCCGGAACCGCCGCCGACCTGCCTGCACTCATACAGCGGGTGGCCGGCAGACAGCTGATCGACTCCGGGGTGGCCATTGGCCGATCGCTTGCCATGGGTGGTACCGCACTGGCGGTGCTGCTGGCCTCCCTTGAACCTGGTCAGCACGGCCTCCATCTGGGCGCTTCCCCTGATGGCCCCTACTATGCCATACGCTTGCGAGGAGGCCCGCCTGTTCAACCCTGACCCTGCAACATACCTCCCGCACCGCTTTCCGTTTCTGCTGCTTGACCGGGTGATCGAACTGGAACCGGGTGCCCGGGCGGTTGCCCGGGCATCCGTTTCCGCATCCTCTGTTTTTCCACAGGTGCTGCTGGTCGAGGCTGTCGCGCAGCTGGCCGGGATAGCAACTATCCAGCAGGAAGGTAAGGGCGGCTTTCTGGCGGCAATCGATCGCGCCGAGTTCGGCAGGCTGCCGGTGACCGGTGATGTTCTCACCGTTACGGCCAGGGTGCTTAAGGCCTTTGGTCGCCTGTTCCTGGTCGAAGGAGAGGTCTTATGCGGCGGAATGCCATTGCTCAGGGTTCAGCTTACGCTGGGGGCAGGACAGCTGTGAGCTGCCGCATGTTTCGACTGATTATATCGGCAGTATGTCTGCTTTCACTCTCTGCCGGCTCCGTACAGGCCCGGCCAATTTCCCCCCTGGAGGGTCTGGAAGCCCTGCGTAAGGGTTTCTCAGGTATCAGAGACTTTTCTGCCGAGATCACGCAGGAAAAACGACTGAAGCTGATGAAGCGCAGCATGGTCATGACCGGAACGGTGCGATTCAGAAAGCCGGACCTGTTTTTTATGGAAATCAACCCTCCGTATGCTGCACGAATGCTGCTGCGGGATGTGATCATTGAGCAGACAAGCGGTCGGGAAGGGGAGAAAAGCAGGATGGTCCTCCCCCCTGAACAGGGGCTCCGGCACTGGTTCTCCCGGCTGACGGCTCCGCTTACATCCCTGCCGGAGGGGGTGACCATTCATGCCGATCTCACCAACGGCATGTACACACTCGGCATTGCTCCCCAGGGGAGGGGGCAGGTCAAGGAGTTGACCATCGTATTTCAGGAGGATGGTACCGTCCGCCGCCTGACCATTCTGGAACAGAATGGAGACCTGGCCACCATGACCTTCAAAAAAGTCCGCCGTAACCTCGGTCTCTCCGATAAGGATTTCAGACTGGACTGATGCTGCCGTCCCTTCATTTCCCCGATCATCACGACCACGCCGTTACAGCCGGAATCCTCATTCAATCTTTACCGGTTCACAGAGGTTCTCGGCGCAATCCGCTTCTCCACCACAGGTGAAACAGTAAAATTCGGGATCAGTGCTTATCCTGGCGATCTCATCAAGCTTCCCCGCGCTGCGTAACATGCACAGATGCCCGTGATGAGCCGCTCCGCAGGTGCATTTCATTTCTTCTGCCATGTGCCACCCCGTGTTCTATTATGTGTTCCGGCCAGTAAATGTGTTCACATTCTAGCAGGAAATATGCTAAAAGAAAATGCTCTGATCCTCGCCTGGCTGCACAGAAAGGAATGTATTCCCCATGACATTTTCCCCCGCTTCCCTTGCCGTGACTGGTGGTGCCGGTTTTATCGGCTCCAACTTCATCCATGCCTTTATGGCCAACAATCCGGCATGCAGGGTTGTCAACCTGGATTCATTGACCTATGCGGGCAATCTGAAAAACCTTTCAGCTCTGGCCGGGAATCCGATGTATCGCTTTGTAAAGGGGGACATTGGAGACGCTGCCCTGGTTGCTGAAATACTTGCGGGAGAAAAGATTGATGCCGTCGTGCACTTTGCTGCCGAGTCCCACGTTGATCGCTCCATCACCGGACCGGAGATATTCGTACGCACCAACGTGCTCGGAAGCCAGGTTCTGCTTGAAGAAAGCCGCAAACACTGGCAATCCGGCGCTGTGCCCGATTTCCGATTTTTCCAGATATCTACCGATGAGGTCTATGGCAGTCTTGGCGATACCGGTTATTTTACCGAGGAGACGCCGCTGTCTCCCAACTCTCCCTATTCCGCCAGCAAGGCCGGGGCGGACATGCTGGTGCGCGCCTATCACGAGACCTACGGGCTTCCGACACTCAACACGCGCTGCTCCAACAACTACGGACCGTATCATTTCCCTGAAAAACTGATTCCCCTGCTGATCCATAACATCATCAACAGAAAACCTCTGCCGGTCTACGGCGACGGCCGGAACGTCCGCGACTGGCTGCATGTCCTCGATCATGCCCAGGCGATTGAAACAATCCTCAAGGAGGCTGTGCCGGGATCGGTGTACAATATCGGCGGTAACAACGAATGGAAGAACATCGATATCGTCAACCTGGTCTGCGACCTGCTTGACGGGCGCCTCGAAAGAGATCCGGGCGAGAACCGCCGGCTGATCACGTTTGTCAAGGATCGACCGGGCCATGACCGCCGCTATGCCATCGATGCCACCCGCCTCAAACAGGACCTCGGTTGGGTGCCCTCCTATACGTTCGAGAGTGGCATTTCAGAGACCATCGACTGGTATCTGGCCAACCAGGAATGGGTGAACGATGTCACCTCCGGATCCTATCGTGAATATTACGAGATTCAGTACGGCGGTCGGCAATGATTCTGGTTGTCGGTGCCAATGGCATGCTGGGACGTGACATGATGACACGTATCGGAGATTCCGCGCGTGGTGTCGATATCGACGAGATCGACATCACCTCGCTGGAGTCGACTGAGCGGATAATCAGGACTCTCAGACCGGAGATAGTCATCAACTGCGCTGCCTACACCGATGTGGACGGCTGCGAGACAGACGTGGAAAAGGCCATGCAGGTGAACGGTGAAGGGGTCGCCCACCTGGCCATGGCCAGCCGTGAAATCGGGGCCCGTCTGGTTCATGTCAGCACAGATTACGTCTTCGACGGCAGCAAGGGGAGTCCGTACCAGGAGGATGATGCCCCCTGTCCGCTGGGCGTCTACGGGGAATCCAAGCTGGCCGGCGAAATGAATGCTGCATTCAATCCTGACCACCTTATCGTACGAACCCAGTGGCTGTACGGTCTTCACGGCAGGAACTTTGTCGAGACCATGCTGCGGCTGGCGCTTGAAAAGGACGAGGTATCGGTTGTCGATGACCAGATCGGTTCTCCAACCTGGACCGTGGACCTGGCTCATGCCATAGCGGCTCTGTTGATGACCGGCCACCGTGGGGTCTATCATGCCGCTAATTCCGGTTTTTGCTCTTGGAATGAATTTGCACAGGAGATTTTCCAGGAGTCCGGCCTGCCGGTCAAGGTCAAGGGGATGACGACGGTCGAACTGAACCGTCCAGCCCGCAGACCCCTGTATTCAACCCTTGATTGCAGCAAGCTTGAACAGGAAGCCGGTTTCCGGCCTCAACCGTGGCGCTCGGCGCTGAAGGCGTATCTGCAGATAAGAAACCAAATCACATACTAGGAGACAGATTATGGAACGGGGAGAGCGTCCGTGGGGCTCATATCTGGTGCTTGATGAAAGCAGCAGCTACAAAATCAAGCGCATCGAAGTGATGCCCGGCCAGCGACTGTCGCTGCAGAAACATCATCATCGCAGCGAACACTGGATTGTCGTATCCGGTACTGCACTGGTTACCTGCGGGGAGGGGCAGCAGGTGGTGAATGTCAACGAGTCCACCTTTATCCCTATCGGCCAGAACCATCGTCTGGAAAATCCCGGGAAAATACCTCTGGTAATTATCGAGGTTCAAAGCGGCGAGTATCTGGGGGAAGACGATATTGTCCGCTTTGATGACGACTATAACCGCAGTAGCGTTCAGGTTGATGAGGGTTAGTGCGTGGCGGGAAGGTTCCCGCACGTTGAGTGGTCTGCTGGCTGTCATGGTGCTGAGTGTTCTTCTGGCCGGTTGTGCTGCCACATCCACGACGATTATGGACGAAGAGGTGGTCACCAACCAGAAACACATGGCCAGCTACAAATCCTTGATCATTCGGGATTTCGAACTCAAAAGAGAGCTGTATGCCGATGTGCCTGCTGAAAAGATGAGCGAAAGGGAACTTCGCTACGCACAGGTTCCGGCACTGCTGGCTGAGAACATAGAACGCTATGTCAAGGCCCGCCAGACCTACCGGAGTGTATCGAGAAGCGGACAGCCGTCTGCAACGGCACTTGTTTTGAAAGGTCGGTTCACCAGGGTCGGTCGCTTCAGGATATCCATCGTCGGCACGCTGCATGACGGCGAGAGTGATCAGGAGGTGGCATTCTTTCGTCAGACACTATGGGACGTCCTCGACACAACCGAGACTATCAATCTGCTCTCCCGCGAGGTGGCAGATTTTATTGACCGCATCCAATACAAATAGCGGAGAATCCGATGTACATTGTCATCCTGGCCGGCGGATCCGGCACCCGTTTCTGGCCGCTTTCCCGTGCAGCCCGCCCTAAACAGCTCATATCCATCACCGGCGACCGGACCATGCTGCAGCGTACCGTTGAACGGGTGCTGCCACTCAAGCCGAAACGTATCCTGATCATAACCAACCGGGTTCAGGCCGAAGAAACCGAACGCCAGTTGGCCCATTACCGCAAAATCCCCATCGACATAATCGCCGAGCCTTCGGCAAAGAACACCGCCCCGGCCATCGGCCTGGCGGCCACCATTATTGCGGCACACGACCCCGAAGGTGTTATGGTTGTGCTGCCCGCCGACCATTTTATCAAGGACGAGCAGGCACTGCAGCAGACACTGGTCAACGCCGCCCATGCTGCCCGTAAAGGTTATCTCGTGACGCTGGGGATCATGCCTTCACGCCCTGAAACCGGATACGGCTATATCGAGGCTGATATGGAACTGCGCGGCACGGGGCCTTTCCCGGTGCGCCGCTTTGTGGAGAAGCCCCCGCTTGATCAAGCCGTCAGGTATCTGGACGCCGGCAATTTCTTCTGGAACAGCGGTATGTTCATCTGGCGCGCCGATGTTATCATGGCAGAGATCAATTCTTTTCTCCCGGAGCTGGCGGAATCGCTCTCACGGATAACCTTCACATGCGATGTGTGGGAGCTGTCTGACCTGGATGAACAGATCGCGGCAGTCTACGACTCTGTTGCCAGTGTCTCCATTGATTACGGAATCATGGAAAAGTCGTCCAGGGTGCAGGTTGTCCCGGTCGAGATGGGCTGGAGCGATGTGGGCAGCTGGAGTTCCTTGCCGGAAGTCGTTGAAGAGGATGCTGACGGGACGGTATGTGTCAATGCAAACGGACATGTCTCACTTGATTCAAGCGGCTGCCTGATCTATGTCGATGCCAGAGTCGTTGCAACGGTCGGTGTCCATGACCTGATAGTTGTATCAACGCCTGATGCCCTCCTGATATGTGACCGTGGTCGTGCCCAGGATGTGAAGAAGATTGTTGAAGAGCTTGGAAAACAAGGCTGCAGTTCGGTCTTGTAACGGGATAGATCATGGATCTGACGCACATTTCACCTGTTCAGGAATCGACATTTTTTGCGCCGGCGGAACGGTCAAGTCCCGCGAAGCTGGAAGAACAGTGTGCCGGCTACCTTGCTGATGATCTGGCCGATGCTCTTATGCAGGCTATGCCGGGCTACGCCATGCTTATCAACCAGCAGCGTCAGATCGTGGCCGTGAACAGCAGTCTGCTTCGTATCACCGGTTTTCACAGTAGCGGCGCCTTGATCGGAAAACGACCGGGCGAAGCACTCAATTGTATCCACGCAGGTGATGCTCCGGGAGGTTGCGGCACCGGCCGGCACTGTTCGGTATGCGGGGCCGTGCTGGCGATCATTGAGAGCCAGGAATCCGGTCGACAGGCAGTGCGTGAATGCCATGTGACCCTGAGCGGTGACGAAGAAGCGGTCCTTGACATGCAGGCGACAGCGACTCCCGTTCAGATTCGCGGTGAAAAGTTCACCGTCTTCGTTCTGCAGGATATCAGCAGCGAGAAGCGCCGCGAAGTTCTTGAACGTGTTTTCTTCCATGATGTTATCAATACTGCGGGCAGTATTCATGGACTCGCTTCGATACTCGTAGAGCAGGGCGGTGTTCCTGCTCATCTTGAGACCGAATACAAAAACTGGCTGGTACGGCTTTCCGGCACTCTGGTGGACGAGGTTCGCAGCCAGCGCAAACTTCTGGCGGCAGAAAACGGAGAGTTTTTACCGGAGGTCACTTCGGTCGATATCCGTTCTATCCTTAGCGAGATCTACCAGCTTTACCATCAGTACGACAAGACCCCCGGCAGAAATCTGGTGATCCTGGACGGCGGAAATTATACCGTCAGGAGTGATGCCTCGGTTATACTCAGGATCATCGGCAACATGACCATCAATGCCCTTGAGGCAACTCCGATCGGAGGAGTGGTGACCATTTCAGCCCGGGCTGAAGGTCCAGTGGTTGTGATTGAAGTTCATAACGACCTTGTAATGGCCGAGGATACCAAGCTTCAGATCTTCAAGAGGTCATTCAGCACGAAATCGACCGCCGGGCGCGGTATCGGCACCTACAGCATGAAGCTGTTCGGGGAGCGTTACCTGAAGGGCAGGGTCACGTTCCGGAGCAGTCTCGAGGAAGGCACGGTGTTTTCTTTTTCCCTGCCGATTGATCAATAGTCTTTTTTTTATCCGTATTGTCAACTCCAGTGATGTGGCTGGTTGACATCTGGGGGATGCGTGGGCACAACCATACAGCAGGAACTTGAGCAGATCCGGGAGCGCGGATTGTACCGTTCGACCCGTATGGTCTCCGGCAGACAGGACTCACATGTGGAATTGAACGGGCGTGAGGTGCTGCTGCTCTGTTCCAACAACTATCTGGGCCTGGCCGGCAGCCCTGCCTTGGTACAGGCATCGGTCGAGGCCACTGAACGCTATGGTACTTCAAGCGGAGCCTCCCGGCTTGTCTCCGGAACCATGGCGCTTCATGAACGTCTTGAAGCGGAGATCGCACGCTTCAAGCGCACCGAGTCGTCCCTTGTCTTCAATAGCGGCTATGCCGCCAATACCGGAATTATAGCGGCACTGGTCGGCCGTGGAGACGTCATATTCTCGGACCGACTTAATCATGCCAGTATCGTCGACGGAGCACTGCTTTCCTCTGCCCGTCTCATACGCTATCCCCACAACGACGTCACTGCCCTGGAATCGCTTTTGAAACGTCATCGAGGCACCGGTCGGGCCCTCATTGTTACGGATGCAGTTTTCAGCATGGACGGAGATATTGCTCCGTTGCGTGAACTTGTCGGTCTGAAGAAGACCTATAACGCACTGTTGATGGTGGATGATGCGCATGGCAGCGGAGTGCTTGGAGATGACGGTAGCGGCACGGCTGAATTGCTCGGGGTATCGGATGATGTGGACATCCTGATGGGCACCTTTGGCAAGGCTCTGGGGAGCTTCGGAGCCTACGCGGCGGTGTCTGCAGAACTCCGGGAATTGCTGGTCAACCGTGCCCGGAGCTTCATTTTTTCCACGTCTCTCCCTCCTGCTGTTCTGGGGGCATCGCTGGAGGCCCTCAGGATTGTCCGATCTCCGGAAGGAACGAGGCTTCGACAGAGCCTCAGAGCCAATGCAGATCGTTTGAGGTCGCTACTGTCTGAGGCGGGCTTTGATCTGCCTGACGGCATGACCCAGATCATTCCGATTATGACCGGTCAGGCAGAGACAGCCATGCATTTCTCAGAGATGCTACTCGAAGAAGGGATCTTCGCCCAGGGGATTCGACCGCCTACGGTCCCTGCGGGTGCCTGCCGGTTGCGCTGTACGGTCATGGCTACCCACACCCTGCGTGACCTGGACCGGGCCGCCGAACGGATAGCGGATGTCGGCAGGCGTCTGGGAGTTATCTGATGGCCTGGTTTGCTGCTGATTCCGGGAAGCGTCTCTGGTATGAGGACCAGGGGGCCGGCACACCGATTGTCTTCATTCACGGCTGGTGCATGTCCTCTGCCGTGTGGCGTCTGCAACAGGAGGGGTTGGCCGGCTCGTTCCGGATTATTGCGGTAGATCTGCAGGGACACGGCAAGTCTCCGCCGGATTCTGCCGGTTTTAATCTCAAAGGCTGTGCCCGTGACATTGCGGGACTCTTTGACCACCTGCAGCTCGACAGTGCCCTGCTGGCGGGCTGGTCCTTGGGGAGCCTGGTTGCTCTAGAATCGGTCACGTATCTGAGAGCACAGCTTTGCGGCCTGGTTCTTATTTCCGGGACCCCCCGCTTCACGCAAGGCGACGGATTTCCATACGGTATGTCACGGATCGATGTGGACGGCATGTCCAGAAAGGTTCAGCGCAACATCCGGCGCGCCCGGGATGGCTTCACTGAGCGCATGTTCGCGCCCGGTGAACGGGATGATCCTGTGCTGGCCGTGACGATCAGTGAAATTTTGTCAGCCGTACCGCTGCCGTCAGTTGATGTGGCGCTTCAGGCGCTGGATGTCCTGGTTGAAAGTGACCTGCGTGACGGTCTGGCTTCGATCGGACTGCCGACCCTGATCGTGAACGGCGACTGTGATCTGATCTGCCCTCCGCAGGTATCCGACTACCTGACCCGGCGGATAGCCACGGCCCGGCATACCGTCTTTGATGGCTGCGGCCATGCACCGTTTCTTACGCAAGCTGCCCGTTTCAACGCATGTCTGGAGGAATTTAGAGAGGTGGTGTGTGGACGTGCGAATTAACAGGGACGAGGTAGGCAGGGCATTCCATCTGCAGGCGGGTGAGTATGACCGGCATGCCACGGTGCAGAAGCGAGTGGTTGATCGACTGATGGAGCTGGCACACAGTCATGTCGATTCGGCCCCTGCCACTGTACTTGATATCGGGTGCGGCACCGGCCAGCTGCTCGCCGCTCTGGGCAGGAGCTTCCCGAAGACAGGTCTGTACGGGCTCGATCTGGCATATAACATGACCCGTTGTTCTTCCGATCGTCTCGGCTCAGGCGCAATCCTGGTAAACGGAGATGCCGAACATCTTCCCTTCCGGGATGGTGCCTTTGATCTGGTGGTTTCCACTTCGACTCTGCAATGGGTAGAGAACCTTGATGAATTCTTCCGGCAGTGCCATCGTGTCTTAGACCCCGCCGGTCTGCTGTGCATCGCATTTTTCGGAGGCCGGACCATGCAGGAGCTTCAGGAGTGCTATCGCGAAGCGGTGCTGGCCCGTCGGGAAGTTTGTGCAGGCGGGTATCTGGACAGGCTGCATCGCTTCAAGGAGATTCCTGCAGTGCAGGAGGCCCTGGGACGGAGCTCTTTCAGCAGTGTGCTGCTATTCAGCGAGATTGAGATGGATTACTATCCCGACGTTCACAATCTGCTCCGTTCCATCAAGCGTATCGGGGCCGGGGCATCTGCTCAGGAGGTCAGGCCCGGAGGATTGGGGTGGAGAAGCGTCCTGAACGAAACATCCCGTCACTACCGGGAACGTTACGGCAAAGACGGGATGATTCCTGTTACCTATGAGGTGGTATATCTTGTCGCGCAACGCCGCGACAGGCTCTAGTCAAGCAGGGAGATGAGTTTCTTTGCCAGCGGGTTTATCACACTGTAGTGCACTTCGACCCCCTCACGTTTCCCCTCGATGATCCCTTTATGCTTGAGCAGCGCCAGGTGCTGGGAAACAGTCGCCTGGGGCAGGCCGAGACACTCCCAGATATGCTTTACGTTACACTCGCGCGTACAGAGCCCGGCCACAATCTTCAGCCGTATCGGATGTCCGAGTACCTTCAGGATCTCTGCTTCTGCATTGAATTTTCTTGTAATATCGAATTCCATAAAACCGCCCCGTGTTTTTTAAAAAATATATATATAGATTTCTGCTGAGTCAATGAAAATGTGAAATATTGTAACGGTGTTTTGATGCCGGCGGGTCAATCGGCCTTGCGGGGAAAGAGCGTCCTGGCAAAGTGACAGGCAGAAGCATGCCCCGGCTCGATTTCCATCAGCATCGGGGATTGTTCTTTACAGATCGCGGCGGCATAGCGGCATCGCGGATGAAAGCGGCATCCCGAAGGGATATTGAGTGCCGAGGGCAGGTCATCACTCAAAATGACCGCTGTCTTTCGAGGCTCCGCAGTTACCATCGGAATGGCAGCTATCAACGCCTCTGTATAGGGGTGCAGGCATTGGCTGAACAGCCCGGCTGCAGAGCCCTCTTCGACGATTGTGCCGAGATACATGATAATGACCCTGTCGCACATGTGCCGTAGAACGGAAAGATTATGGGAGATGATGATCATCGACAGCTTGAAGCTGTCTTTCATCTCCTGCAGCAGGTTAATAATCTGGGCCTGAATCGATATATCGAGCGATGAAACCGGCTCATCGGCAATGAGTATGTCGGGGGCTGCTGCCAGCGCACGGGCAATGCCGATACGTTGACGCTGACCTCCGGAAAATTCGTCGGGAAAGCGCTGCGCGAGTTCCGGATTCAAGCCGACGGTCTCCATCAGGTGAGTAACCGCATCGCGGATATCAGCCCCTGTCCTGCCGGAGATAACCAGTGGTTCTGCAATGATGTCAGAGATGCGCATGCGCGGGTTGAGCGAAGAGAACGGGTCCTGGAAGATCATCTGGGTCGTGCGGCGGAATCGCCGGTAGTCCTGAGTCGAAAGTGACGACAGGGGTGCCCCCTGAAACTGAACTTCACCCCGGTCCGGTTTCAAGAGTCCCGCCAGGATCTTGCCCAGGGTTGATTTACCGCAGCCGGACTCGCCTGCAATCCCCAGGGTCTCGCCTCTGGCAAGGACAAGGCTGAGGTTGTCCACGGCAGTCAGGACACCGCCTTTTGCGGCTGTCGAGGCCAGCCTGAACTGTTTGTGCAGACCAAGGCCTGAGAGTATTGCGGTCTCATGGGTGGTCATAACCAGCATCTCACACGATGCCCGGGCGATATTTCACGCAGGTCAGGCACTTCGTTTCGACATTCAGGCCTGGCAACCGGGCAGCGCTCGCAGAAACCACATCCGGGCAGGGCGGCGGACTGTCCCGAAACCTGCCCCGGGATGGTCATCAGCGGCCTGCCCGGCTCCGAATTCTGCGGCAACGAGGCCAGCAGCGCCCGGGTATAGGGATGGCGGGGATCTGTAATAAGTTCACGGGTTGAACATTCTTCAACAATCCTTCCGGCATACATGACACCGGTATGATCGGAGCGTTCGGCCACAATTCCCAGGTCATGGGTTATGAGCAGGATCCCCATCCGGGAGGACTCTCTGAGGTCGCCGATTAGTTCCAGAATCTGGGCTTGAATGGTAACGTCAAGGGCGGTGGTCGGCTCGTCGGCTATCAGCAGGGACGGATTGCAGGCCAGCGCCATTGCGATCATGACCCGTTGACGCATGCCGCCGCTCAACTGGTGCGGGTAGTCACTCATGCGCTCGCTGGCGGAAGGGATGCCGACGCTCTGAAGAAGCCCGATGCCCTGATCGGCAGCATCATTCCGGGAAAGCCTGCGATGCAGGATCAGGGGTTCGGTCAGCTGGTCTCCGATACGCAGTACCGGATTTAGCGAGGTCATCGGTTCCTGAAACACCATGGATACCCGGCTGCCGCGGGTCATTCGCATCTCGTTGTCGGAAAGGTCAAGCAGGTTGCGGCCCTCCAGCAGTATGGTGCCTGAGATGATTCGTCCGGGAGGCGGCACCAGACGCATGATCGAGAGCGCCGTCATCGATTTTCCGGATCCCGATTCGCCCACCAGTGCCACCGTCTGTCCATTCTGTATGGAGAGGCTGACTCCGTTTACGGCGTGGTTCACCCCCGCTGTTCCTTCGAAACAGGTGTGAAGATCATTGATGGAGAGCAGAGCTTGCATGAATTCCTTCTGTGATTGCTGAAGAGGGATCAGGCGTGACCGGCTGAGTCAACTACCATGACATGCTGGAGTGAGGAGGATCTGGAGCGAAAAAAGGTGCCTTCTTCAATGGCTCGTGAAAACACAGAGACAATTTCGGGATCGAACTGGGTTCCGGCATTGTCATGAAGTTCAGTAATGGCGACGTCAAGTGAAAGGGCTTTCCGGTAGGGTCGGTCAGAGGTCATGGCATCAAAAGAGTCGGCAATTGCAAGGATACGCGCCTCCAGTAGCTGTTCGTCTTTCTTGATCCGGTTCGGATATCCCATACCATCGAATCTTTCATGATGCTGTCCGATACAAACCCGCACGTCATGAAGAAATTCTATCGGTTCGAGTATATGCATGCCGATTGAAGGGTGCTGCTGCAAGTCTTTGATATCTTTGGGAGTGAGCTTGCCTTCCTTGTGAAGCAGGCTCAGGTCGACTCCGATCTTCCCGATGTCATGCAGGATGGCCGCCCGCTCAAGAATCTGCAGGCGGTCTGCAGAAAGGCTCAGGCGCCGGCCGATCTCCAGAGCATAGCGGGTTACCCGCTCGGAATGCCCCTTGGTATAGCTGTCACTGGCTTCAATGGCTGAAACCAGTGCCTGGATGGTATTCAGGTAGGTTTGCTGCTGCTCGTCATACAGGGTTGCGTTTTTGATCGATATGGCCGCCTGGGCGGCGATTGTGCTGAGCATTTCCATTTCATCTGTGTTGAACTGGGAATCGTCACACTTGTTGACAACGCTGATTGTGCCGATGATTTCATCCTTAACCATCAGCGGGGCACAGATCAGAGACCTGCGTTCATAGCCGAGATCGCTGAAACGGTCAAATTGGGGCGTCTCATTGATGTCTGCAATCAATATCGGCTGTCGATTCCTGATGACCCAGGTGGATACGCTGGACTCCTTCATGGGGATGGCTGTTTTTGGTGCAAGCAGTTTACCGCTGCCGATAAGATTCGTGACGTTCAGGCAGTTATTCTCGGCATCATGCAGAATGATATACCCGATATTTGCCTTGAGTGTTGTTGTCGTCGTACGCACGATCAGGTTGAACAACCGGTCGATGTCCATGGTTGAGTTGATGGCCAGGCCGATTTTGTAAATTGTGGAAAGCCGCTCAACCGCGCGTCCCAGATGAAGATTTTTCTGTTCAAGCTCGCTGGCCAGGTCGGTGATGGTATAGTTGGCCAGTTCGATCTCCTCGATGCGCTCCTCAAGGGAAACGTTAAGATTTTCGATCTCTTTGAGCTGCTCCTCCAGTTTAAGGTTCATCTGATGCGTTTCGTGGTGGTGAGCCAGCTTTTCCTCTGCCCGGGCAAGTTCACGTTCGTTCATGACCGTTGTTGCCATCAGTACCTTGAGCTTGGCGGTCATCAGATTGAAATGATGTGAAAGCAGTTTAAGCTCATTACTGCTGGTGATATCGGTCGTGGAAGAAAAATCGCCAGCTTCCACGCGCTGCATTGATGTGATGAGTTGCTTGACGGGGCGGTCGACGTACAGTATGAGAAAGGTGAAAAGCGTCCCGATAATCAGGGTGATGATCAGGACTGACGAATATATGGTATTTTTTTGAGTTGTCTTGAGGAACTGCACATGCTTGGAGAGAGAGAGTTCAGTTTCCAGAAAACCGATTGTTGTCTGTGAGGCGGGGTGGCAGCCATGGCATTCCGGGCTGTTGTTGATACGGGAATACGAGTCAAAAACATCATGCCTGTCGATAAAGAAAAAAGAGTCCTTTTTTATGGAATCGAGAAATATCTTTTGTTCTGAAGGCAGAAGGTAGTTACCGATCTGTTTTTTATCAGCGGAATGAAGAATCTTTCCTTCCGAACTGACGATTCTTAACTCCTTGATATATTCGTGTGACTTGACACGGGAGAGTATGTCGTTGACTTCAGTAGAATGCCCAAGCTTCATTGCGGAGTGTATGCTTGTGAGGATGCTCTCCACGAGAACGATCGAACTCTGCTGAGCCATCTCTTCCTGAATCTTCTCCTGATTAGAAAAGTTGACCCAGGAAGAAATGCTGATCGTAATGATGACGATTATTGCCACCAGTCCGACTATTTTAATTTTCAGCGAATTTGTCACAGGGTACAATCTCCGACCGGCATGCGACTTGTCACGTTAAAAAACGAAACAGACCTGCTGTGATATATGGTGTTAACTGACTGTAATCTAATAATAATAACGAATACGGCATCACCTGATTGCGCAGAAGCTCGTCAAACCACCACCCTGCAGTACAGGCAGTGTATACGGTAAAGTGCCCGTCCAGCCTGACGTTGTTGGTATTGTCTTCATGAGTATCATGGAGAGCCAGTTAAAATATACAGTAATTGTGCCAAGTTAGCTATTTGCTGCTCTTAATTAAAGCCTGAGGCTGTGATGCCGCGCAGTTTATCGCAAAAAAAATTGACGTCAGTCGCGTTTTGTGTTTGTATCATTAGGTTTTGAGCCCTCTATTCATACGCATATTCCTGACGGGACTGGTGCTTGGTTCGCTGCATTCTCTCGCCTGTCTTGGCGAGAGTAATGCCGCCATACCAGGCGAAACAATTCGTGTTGCCATTCTAAAGAATGCACCGAGTGTCACCGTGGATGGTGAGGGGATCATCGCAATTCGAGAGAATGGCTCTGCAGTTGCACTCTCCCCACCGGTCCTGATCAGGTACGGCAGAAATTCTGTCATTGTTGACGGGACGGCATACCGGCGCCTGACCTTTGCAGGTTCATCCGCCGTACAGGTCAACGGCAAGCCCTATCGCGGCGTGGCAGAGGTCTCTCCCGGCGAAAAGGGTGTCCTTGTTGTCAACGAGCTTCCACTGGAAGAGTATCTGGTGGGATTGATCAATTGTGAAATATCTTCAGCATGGCCTATGGAAGCGGTTAAAGCCCAGGCGGTTATAGCACGGACCTATGCCATACATAAAAAACAGGCTCGCAGCACATCTTTCTACCATCTGGAATCCTCGGTTATCGACCAGGTGTACGAAGGATGCGAGATAGAGGACAGCCGGGCCCGCCGCGGTGTTACTGATACCGCCGGTGAGGTGCTGCGTTACGGTGATGCAGTCATTCAGGCGTTTTATCATTCCAATTGCGGCGGTCGGACGGAGGCCTCTGAGCATGTATGGGGCAGGCACCTCCCCTATCTGACCGGGGTGGATTGCAGGTACTGCCTGTCATCACCCTCCAGTTATTGGGACCAGAAGATCGCCGTGTCAGAACTGGAAGAACGGCTGAAAGCAGCCGGATACAAAGTCTCGGGTGTGACCGATATACGAGCCGGTTCCCGAAACAGCCGGGGGCGATTGAAGAATGTCATGGTGATATCGTCACGGGGGGAATCTTCACTGCCGGGCGATCAGTTTCGTAAGGCAATCGGGTATAGTGTTATCAAGAGTACTGATTTTACGGTAAAGGTTGTAAACGGTGAAGCGGTCTTTTCCGGCCTCGGCAACGGCCATGGAGTGGGATTATGTCAGTGGGGGGCCAAACAGCGTGCACTGGATGGTTTCGGTTACGACGAAATCCTTTCCTATTACTACCCCGGTACCGGTCTCATAAAGCTCTCTGACATTCGTTGATATGGCACGGTAATGCTTGTAAAAGAATTTGACTACCACCTCCCTGCAGAGCTGATAGCCCGCTACCCGGCTCCGGAGCGGGATGCATCCCGGCTGCTGCTGCTTGATCGGAACTCGAAGCGAATCTGTGAGAGTCGCTTCAGGCATCTCTCCGAATATCTCGAGTCCGGCGACCTGCTGGTAATGAATGATACGCGGGTGCTGCCGGCACGTCTTTTTGGCAGCAGGGAGACCGGAGGAAAGGCAGAGATCTTTCTTGTCCGGCGCACTGAAGATGCCGGTCGGCGCTGGGTATGCCTGCTGCGAGCCTCAAAGAAATTCCGCGATGGCCAGGTTATTCACCTTGCAGGCGGCATGAAGGCTACGGTGAGCTGCAGGGCGGACGGCGAGTCATGGCTGGTTGAATTTGAAGGTCAGGAACCGTTTGAAGAGTGGCTGGAGCGTGAAGGGCACATACCGCTGCCGCCGTATCTGCAGCGAGAGGATGATGCTGATGATCGCGAGCGATATCAGACCGTTTTTTCGAGGAACCCGGGAGCTGTTGCTGCACCTACCGCCGGTCTGCACTTTACGACAGAGCTGTTGGCGGAGCTCGAGTCAAAGGGAATCAGAGTCGCCTACCTGACCCTCCACACCGGGCTGGGAACCTTTCAGCCGGTTCGCGTGGAACATATCGAGGACCACCGGATTCATACCGAGCACTATGTTATTCCTGCTGCTACGGCAGAAGAGATCAGGGCTGCGAAGGCCCGCGGAAACCGGGTGGTTGCCGTTGGCACAACCACAACCAGGACGCTTGAATATGCCGCAGACAGCGATGGGAACGTACCTGCCGGTTCCGGAGAAGCCGACATATTCATTATCCCCGGCTACCGGTTCAAGGTTGTGGATGCCATGATAACAAACTTTCACCTGCCGGAGTCAACGCTGCTTATGCTTGTTTCCGCCTTTGCCGGACATGGGTACGTAATGGCAGCCTATCGTGAGGCGGTCATCCGCGGTTTCAGGTTTTACAGCTATGGCGATGCCATGCTGATCGGATAAGGGGTTGCGTGTCAGCTAACTTCAGCATAGTGCACAAGGATACATCCTGCGGTGCACGACTCGGTTCTTTGAAAACTCTTCACGGTTGTATTGAAACTCCCATATTTATGCCGGTGGGGACCAACGCAACCGTCAAGGCCATGACACCTGAAGACCTTCTGGCGGTCAATGCCCGGATCATCCTGGCGAATACGTACCACCTGTATCTGCGCCCCGGCCATCGCCTGATAGAGCAGCTGGGCGGACTGCATCGCTTCATGAACTGGGAACGTCCTATTCTGACGGACAGTGGCGGATTTCAGGTCTTCAGCCTCGGTGAACTGCGCAAGATCAGTGAGGAAGGCGTCAGGTTCCAGTCTCATATAGACGGTTCCCGTCATTTTCTTACGCCGGAGCTGGCGGTGCAGATTCAGGAGTCGCTGGGAGCCGACATTATCATGTGCTTTGATGAGTGTCCTCCGGCTTCGGCCGACTACGAGTACGTCAGGCGATCACTGGAGCTTACCACGCGCTGGGCGCAACGCTGCAAGGATGTACACCAACGGGAAGGCCAGCAGCTCTTCGGCATCATTCAGGGGGGGATGCACTACGACCTTCGGGCCCGCAGTTTAGATGATATCTGTTCGATAGGCTTTGACGGGTACGCGCTCGGAGGGCTTTCCGTCGGTGAAGAAAAGGAGCAGATGTACGGTGTCATGGAATCCTGTGCTCCGTTGATGCCGCAGGACTCACCGCGCTATATCATGGGAATCGGGGCCCCTGAGGACCTGCTCGAGGCGGTCTGGCACGGGTATGACATGTTCGACTGTGTCATGCCGACCCGTAATGCACGTAACGGTATGCTCTTTTCCAGTCAGGGCCGGATCAATATCAAGGCCAAGATTTATGAGGAAGACGGGGGGCCGCTTGATCCGGAATGCGGCTGCCATGTCTGCCGCACCTATTCCCGGGCCTATCTCCGCCACCTCTACCGGGCAGGTGAGATCCTGGCGTCGCAGCTGAATACGTATCACAACCTGTATTATTTTCTTGATCTTATGCGTCAGTCACGAGAGGCCATCAGAGACAATCGCTTCACAGAATTCCGCAGGGATTTTTTAGTACGTCAATCACAAAACCAGAGTATCAAAGGGGGGTAGTTACATGTTTGGATTAGCTTTTGCGATGGGTGGGGCTCCCGGCGGGGCTGCAGGACCGGCCGGAGGAATGGCGGCATTTCAGCAGGTGATTCCGCTGGTGTTCATGTTTGCCATCTTCTATTTTCTCCTGATCCGTCCGCAGCAGAAAAAGGCCAAAGAGCACAAGGCGCTTCTCGAGGCCATCAAGAAGGGTGACAATGTTATCACAGCCGGTGGTGTGCATGGCAAGATAACCGCTGTCGATGACAGTATCGTGACCCTTGAGATTGCCACAGGCGTCAATATCAAGATCATCAAGAGTTATATCGCTGCTGTAAAGAAAGATTAGAACTGACTGCTTTTTAAGAATAATTTAGTTGATTTAATTACTTTGAAGGGAGAACGAGCTTCATGCCCAAAGGAACCGGATGGCGCATCAGCTTGATAGGAATTTTTGTCTTGCTGTCATTTCTTTACCTGACTCCGACACTGGTGACCACGTTGCCATCATGGTGGAAGGGTCTCTTACCAAAAGACAAGATTCATCTTGGTCTCGACCTGCAAGGCGGCACACACCTTGTGCTTGAGGTGGATACACAAAAGGCGGTTGAAGGGACGCTGGATATCGTCGCAACCGATCTGGAAGATACACTGAACAGCAAGAACCTGCGCTTCAAGCGGATCGTACGCAGCGGTTCTGACAAGGTTTCGGTTGTCCTCTACGAAAAGGGAACGGCTGAATCAGTTCAGAAACTGGTCAAAGAAAAGTATCCGGGGTATGAACAGAGTCCCGCCCACGATGACGGCGGTTTTGTCGCCTTTGATCTGCGGGTGAATGATAAGGATGCCCAGGACCGCAAGGACAAGGCGGTCCAGCAGGCCCTGGAGACGATTCGCAACAGGATTGACCAGTTCGGTGTTTCCGAGCCGACTATCCAGCGCGAGGGGATCAAAAATATCGTCGTACAGCTTCCCGGTATCAAGGACCCCCAGCGGGCCATTGACCTGATCGGCAAAACCGCCCGACTGGAATTCAAGATGGTGCGGGAGGATATCGCCCCGACATCAGGGAGCATTCCTGAGGATGCCGAGCTTCTCAAGGAGCGCATTGTCGACCAGACTACCGGAGCGGTCAGCGAGGTTCCCTATGTCCTTCAGAAGAAAGCCCTGATTACCGGCGACCTGCTGACCGATGCCCAGGTGCGTATCGATTCGCAGTTCAACCAGCCCTACGTGGCCATCGAATTCAATTCATTGGGCGCCAAGCTGTTCGACCAGGCGACGGCTGTAAATGTCGGCAAGCGTTTTGCGATTGTGCTGGACAACAACATCTACTCTGCACCGGTCATCCGAGAACGCATCTCGGGCGGAAGTGCCCAGATCTCCGGCAGCTTCACCGAGAAGACCGCCGCCGACCTGGCCATCATCCTGCGTGCCGGCGCACTGCCGGCGCCGGTAAAGATCATCCAGAACGTGACCGTCGGACCATCCCTTGGACAGGACTCCATCAACAAGGGGCTGTATGCAGGCCTGATCGGTGTTCTGCTGGTTGTCGTGTTCATGGCCATCTATTACAAGCTGTCCGGTCTGGTGGCCAACTGGGGCATGGTACTGAATATGCTCTTCCTGATGGGGGCCCTGGCTGCCCTGGGTGCCACCCTGACACTGCCCGGCATTGCCGCTATTGTCCTCCTTATCGGTATGTCGGTTGATGCCAACGTCCTCATCTTCGAGCGCATCAGGGAGGAGCTCAAGCTGGGCAAAACCCCCAAGGCCGCTCTGGATGCAGGTTACGACAAGGCCTTCATGACCATCATGGACTCGCATATCACCACGCTGATTACTGCGGCGGTGCTGTTCCAGTTCGGCACCGGTCCGGTCAAGGGCTTTGCCGTTTCACTCAGCCTGGGTGTCATGATCAACCTGTTTACCTCGCTGATCGGCACCAAGGTGATATTCGATATTGCCCTTCACAAAGGCAACATCAAGAAAATGAGCATATAGGGGGAGCACCGTACATGGAACTACTCGGCAAGACCAACATAGATTTCATCGGCAAGCGTAACATTGCCTTTGTCATATCCGCAATCATCTCGATAGTCGGCATTGTCGGCATCATCCAGATCAGCCGCGGTGCCGCCAATATGGGAATTGACTTTTCCGGCGGCACCTCGATGCAGCTCAAGTTCACCAAGCCGCTGCCCATTGCCGATGCGCGGGCTGCGCTCTCCAAAAACGGCATTGCCAAGGCCGAGCTCCAGGAGATCAAGGACGGCAACAAGTTGCTGATCAAGATCGACAAGAACACCTCCCTGGCCCTGGGCAAGGCAGCAGAGGCGGTTCAGGCCGCCTTCAAGAAGGAGTTTGCCGACAATACCTTTATTGTCGACAGTTCTACCGAGATCGGTCCTTCGATCGGTGACAAGCTGCGCCAGGACACCCTGGTGGCGGTATTCATCTCGCTGCTCGGTATCATCCTCTACGTTGCCTGGCGCTTTGACCTGAAGTTCGGTATCGGTGCCATTGTGGCTACGATGCATGACTGCCTGGCCATGATTGCGGTGTTCTACCTGATGAACAAAGAGATCAACCTGCTGTTCATCACCGCCGTTCTGACCATTGCCGGCTACTCGCTGACCGATACGGTGGTCGTCTTTGACCGGATTCGCGAGAACCTGCACAAGAACCTCAAAGGCGCCATGCACAACATCTTCAACCTGAGCATCAACGAGGTGCTCTCCCGGACGATCGTCACATCACTGACCACCTTCCTGGCAGCAGCATCGTTGTTTGTATTCGGCGGAGAGGTTATTCATGATTTTTCATTTGCGCTGGTTGTCGGTATCCTGGTAGCGACGTATTCATCCGTATTCGTTGCCAGCCCGATCGTGGTGATTCTTGAGAACCGTGCCCTGGTAAAACAGGGTGAAAAGGCATAACAGGAAGTCAAGTCCACTCAAGGAGAGGTCCGTTGAAAAAAGAATCCATTTTAATTGCTGCGGTAGCATTAATTGTCGGTTTGCTGGGTGGCTTTCTGGTTTTCAGCATCAGTTCGGTCGGTAAGAATCAGCAGCCTGCTGCCATGATACCGGTTGGATCCGGGTCACCGACTGACTATGCCAGTCGCATTGTCGAAGCGGAAAAGATTGTAGCCAAAGATCCCAAGAACCTCAACGCCTGGTTGTCGCTCGGCAATGATTACTTTGACACGGAACAGGCCCAGAAGTCGATTCATGCCTATGGCAAAGTCCTGGAAATCGAGCCGAACAACCCGAATGTCCTGACAGACCAAGGGGTCATGTACCGTAAGGTCGGATGGTATGACAAGGCGCTCGAGAATTTCGAGAAAGCGCAGAAGCTGGATCCGAAGCATCTGCAGAGTCTTTACAATATCGGTGTCGTTTATGCGGTTGACCTGAAACAGCCCGAAAAGTCAGGTCCGATCTGGAAAAGATATCTTCAGCTGGACCCTAACAGCCCGACCGCCATGCAGATCAAGAGCATGATGCTGTCACCGCCTCCGACACAGCCAGCCACCAAATAGACGTAAAAATCCCCCGCTGGTCGGGGGATTTTTTTTATCGTGCTTCAGAGATGCAACGGAGATCAATGAATAAAAAGTGGGAGTTGAAAGATTCGTTCAATGCCGGCAAGGTAGCAGCAGTTAAGGGACTGCAGGTTCATCCGCTTGTTGTGAGCATACTTGCTGTCCGGGGCTGCGTAACAGTTGAAGACGTCATCACATTTCTCAACCCGTCGCTGTCGGATATGCTGGACCCAGCACTCCTGTGCGGCATGGACAGTGCTGTTTCAAGGCTTTTGGCGGCCCGGAGTTCCGGAGAGAAGATCTGCGTTTATGGTGATTATGACGTGGACGGGATAACCGGCACCGCCCTGCTGGTCTCTTTCCTGCGTGCTACGGGCTGGAACTGCTCATATTTCATCCCCAATCGCTTTGATGACGGCTATGGTCTTAATTCTGCGTCGATCGAATCGATCATCGGGCTCGGTGTAACACTGATCGTTTCAGTGGATTGCGGCATCACTGCAGTGGATGAGGCACTCCTCTGCCGCCGCCGGGGTGTCGGCCTGATCATTGTCGATCATCATGCACCTCAAGAGGTTCTGCCGGATGCCTGTGCAGTCCTGAATCCGCTGCAGACGGGGTGCGATTATCCTTTCAAGTCGCTGGCCGGCGTGGGTGTGGCCTTTAATCTGCTGGTTGCCCTGCGCTCTGCATTGCGGCACGCGGGAGCCTTCGAGGGTCGCCCAGTACCTGATCTCAGGAAATGGCTCGATCTGGTTGCGCTGGGCACTATTGCCGATGTTGTGCCGCTGACCGGCCAGAACAGGATTTATGCCTATTATGGACTCAAGCAGATGGCAGAGCCTTCTCGGCCCGGCCTGTCAGCGCTTAAGCGTGTTGCGGGCATCAAGGACGGACCGGTAAGCTGCGGCCAGGTAGGCTTCCGGCTTGCGCCACGCCTGAACGCCGCCGGCCGCATGGAGAGCGCTGTCCCCGGCGTTGACCTGCTGATGAGTGACAGTCCTGAAGAATCCCTGCAGATTGCAGTTGAACTCGATACCGCCAATGCGGAGCGGCAGGCCGTGGAACGACGGATCTTTGACGATGCGGTTGCCATGGTCGAATCTTGCGGGCGCTATCCCGAAATCTTCAGCATCGTACTGGCGTCTGACCAGTGGCATCAGGGAGTTATCGGAATCGTTGCATCGCGTCTCGTTGAGCGCTATCATCGTCCGACGATACTGATCGCCCTGACGGAGGACGGTCAGGGCAAGGGTTCCGGCCGCAGCATTCCGGGATTTCATCTGCTGGACGCTCTCACGGCCTGTTCACAGCATCTGGCCCGTTTCGGAGGGCACCGTTATGCTGCCGGTCTCGGCCTGACGGAGAGTGAGGTGCCCGCCTTCGCCAAGGCTTTTGAGGCAGCAGCGGCGCGAACTCTTACCGGGAGCGACCTTGTGCCCCGCCTGACAATTGACTTCGAAGTTTTACCGGGAGATGTCACCAAAGAGCTGGCACTGGGGCTGAAGCTGCTTGAACCTTTCGGGATGGGCAACCCCGAGCCGCTCTTGCTACTGCGAAGGATGACGGTCGTGGAGCGAAGGACTGTGGGAGAGGGTCATCTGCGCCTGCGCCTGAAAAGGGACGGATTCTCGTTTGTCGCCATAGCCTTCAATCTGGCTGACCGTGAGGTGTCCGGATCGATCGACGTGGTTTTTTATCCTGAAATGAATGAATGGAACGGTTCTTCCACCCTGCAACTGCGGGTGAAAGACCTGAGGACAGCGGAGTGATCATGCAGCGAAACGAACGATTCGACAGTGCCGACAGGATCGTAAAGATCGGTTTCTGGATCAATGCTGTTTTGATGATCTTTAAGTTGGCAGCCGGCTACTGGGGCCATTCGGAAGCGGTCTTCGCCGATGGTATCGAGAGTGCCTGTGATTTCGTGGCCATCTTCTCCACGATGGTGGCTCTGAAGCTCGGGCGTAAGCCGTTTGACGAAAAACATCCCTATGGCCACGGCCGGGCGGAGAGTCTGTCCGCACTGCTGGTGTCGATGGTGATTCTGGGAACCGGTGCCTGGATCCTGTACAACTCGATCCACTCCGTCATTGACCGCAAGTTCCAGTCGCCGCAGATGATCGCTGTCGTGGCTGCCTTTCTCACCATCCTGATCAAGGAGTGGCTCTACCGTTTCACCCAGAAAACCGGTACGCTACTGGCGAGCCCCTCACTCCTTGCCATAGCCAAGGACCACCGCAAGGATGCCATCACCTCCATCTCGACGCTGGCCGGTGTCACCGGGGCCTGGTTCGGATTCGGCATCCTTGACCCGCTGGCGGCCGGGATCACGGCATTCTTCATCCTGCATATCGGCTACCAGACCTTCAGGGATGCCGCCCATGATCTGATGGACGGCAGTGCTCCGCCTGATTTTATTGCCGAGGTCACCCGTCTGGCAGAGAGTGTCGAGCGCGTGGAGCATGTTCACGATATCCGCGGCCGCCGCACCGGGCAGTATATGGTCATAGATCTCAAGCTTGAGATGGACCCGTCCATGACGGTCAAAGAATCCCATGACATAGCCACCAGGGTCAAGAAACTGATCTTCGATGGTTTTCCCAATGTGGGCGATGTGATGATTCATATCAACCCCCACGATGAGGAGCATGAGGACCTGATACGCCTCTGACCATGACGATACTCCCCATCGACGACATCCTTCCCGAACTGCTGCACGCCGTCCGCACCAACCCGAACTGTATCCTGCACGCTCCCCCGGGGGCCGGAAAAACCACCCGCGTCCCGCTGTCCCTGCTGGAAATCATCGCACCCGAAAATGGACGCATCTTCATGCTCGAACCGCGCCGACTGGCGGCGGTCTCGGCCGCCCGCTGGATGGCTCGCTGTCTGGGGGAGGAGGTGGGGCAGACTGTTGGATACAGCATTCGCTTTGACAGCAGAGTCTCCCCGTCAACCCGTATTGAGGTGGTCACCGAAGGCATCCTGACCCGTCGTATCCAGTCTGATCCCCTGCTGGAAGGGGTGGCGATGCTGATTTTCGACGAGTTCCACGAGCGGAGCCTGCAGGCCGACCTCGGCCTGGCCCTGGCATTGGATGTTCAGCGCCAGGTGCGCCCTGACCTGAAGATCCTGGTCATGTCCGCCACCCTGGAAACCGGTCCCCTGGCCGGATTGCTGGGAGATGCCCCGCTGCTGACCTCGGTTGGCAGGTCCTACCCGGTGGAGGAGATCTTCATCGAAGGGCGCGGCCATGCCCCGCTGCCGCACCAGATGGCGGCAACGATCATGCGGGCCGTTCATGAGCGAGAAGGGGACATCCTGGCCTTTCTTCCCGGCAGCGGTGAGATCCGCTCCTGTGACGCCCGGCTGGCGGATGCCGGCTTTGGTGAACGCGGCATCGCCGTGCACCAGCTTTACGGTGACCTGCCGTTTGACCGGCAGCAGGCGGCCATCGTCCCGGGCAAGCAGCGCCGGGTCATCCTGGCCACCAGTATCGCCGAGACCAGCCTGACCATCGAAGGGGTCAGCATTGTCATCGACAGCGGCCTGTCACGCAGAATGAAGCATGACCTGGCCAGCGGCATGAACCGCCTGGTGACAGTCAGAGAATCCAGATCTTCCGCAATCCAGCGTGCCGGACGAGCCGGCCGGCTCGGACCGGGTGTCTGCTACCGCCTGTTCGGTCGCAATACGTTCCTGGCCCTGACTCCCCATTCTCCCCCCGAGATCCTGGAGGCAGACCTGTCGGGCCTGCTGCTGGAACTGGCGGCCTGGGGCTGCAGTGAGCCGCAGGCGTTGGCCTGGCTCGACCCGCCCGCTGCCGGTTCAGTGGCAACCGCCCGAACTCTGCTGCTGGACCTGGGGGCATTGGATGCTTCAGGAAGGATCATGCCGGCCGGCAGCGCCATGGCCGGGCTGCCGCTGCACCCCCGCCTGGCACGCCTGCTGCTGAAGTCCCGCGATCTGGGCTGCAGCGGCCTGGGGTGCGACCTGGCGGCGCTGCTTTCCGAGCGGGACATCATCCGCAGCGGACCCGCTGGCGGCGGTTCATACTCCTGCGACATTGCTGACCGGGTCCGGATCCTGGCCGACTGGCGCGCATCCGGTCGGGCCGCAGCGGGAGTGGATATTGCCGCGCTGAAGGGTGTGGAGCGGGTCGCTGCGCAGCTGCAAAGAATGCTTGACTCATCCGGTGCAAAGAAGATCATCGGGGATGGTGTCCATGAACTGACCGGCGCGCTGCTGCTGGCCGCCTACCCGGACCGGGTGGCTCTGCAGCGGGAGGCAGGCTCCGGCCGCTACCTGCTGGCCAACGGCAGCGGCGCACTCTTCCGGGAGGCGAACACCCTCTCGAGCTGTCACCTGCTGGTGGTTCCGAATCTCTCCGGCGGGGCGGGGCGCGAGGCGGTCATCCACCTGGCGGCGGAGGTCTCGGAGGAGATGCTGCGGGGCTGTCTGGGGGAGCGGATCGAGACGAGAGAATCGGTCTCATGGGACAGCCGCGAGGGTCGGATGACAGCGCTGCGGGAGGAGCGGCTTGGCTCGTTGGTACTCGCCAGTCGCGCAGTGACCCCTGACCCGGCCAGATTCATCGATGCCATCGTGGCAGCGGTTCGAGATTCCAATCTGGGGCTGCTGAATCTGGACGACCGTTTTCGCCAGCTGCAGGCCCGCATCATGCTCGTATCGCAGGCCTTCCCTGGTAACGGCTGGCCCGATGTCAGCGACCGGGCGCTGCTGGCGACGCTGGAGGAGTGGCTGACGCTGCAGCTGTCAGGCGTTCGCAACGAACAGCAGCTGGCCAGGGTCGACTGTGCCGCTGCCCTGTCCGCCCGGCTGGAGTACCGCCGCGCACGGGAGCTGGATGAACTGGCGCCGACTCATCTGGCGGTGCCCAGCGGTTCTCGCATCCGGCTGGATTACTGCGCCGGCGAACATCCGGTATTGGCGGTTAAACTGCAGGAACTGTTCGGCCTGGCAGAAACGCCGACCGTGGCCGGGGGGAGGGTAGGGGTGCTGCTGCACCTGCTGTCGCCGGCCGGGAGGCCGCTGCAGGTGACCCAGGATCTGAAGGGCTTCTGGGATGGTTCCTACCACCAGGTCAAGAAGGAGATGAAGGGGCGCTATCCGAAGCATCCCTGGCCGGACGATCCCTGGAATGCCTCTCCGACCAGGCGGGTAAAACCTTCGGGAAGACAGGTAGATTAGACGGTTACAAGTTTAGTTACAACCGTCACCGTCAGTCAGGTGCAATCGGATACAGATAAATACAGTTATCATGCCGGAAACAAACAGGAATCGTAACTATTCAGAATGCTTGCAGAACGCAACAATCAGGTAATTTGACAAATAAAAAACCCCTTATTTCTAAGGGGTTAAGTGGCGCGCCCGGAGAGATTCGAACTCCCGACATTCAGGTTCGAAGCCTGACGCTCTATCCAGCTGAACTACGGGCGCGTATATAGTTACTTCTGTTTTTGTAGCATGTCAGCTTCTTTGTTACAACCACTTTGATTTCCCCTGACGGGTGTCACTTCCGAGGATTGTCTGCGGCAGAACTGCCGTAGCGGTCAATAAACGACTGTACCTGGCGGGAGGTCTCACTGGTTTTGTCCATCTTCAGATAGCTGCGCCACATGGCTATCGCCTTGTCAATCTGGTTCAGGTCAAAGGCGAGAACATAACCGCTGTTGTAGATACTCTCAAGATTGTATGGATCGATCTGGCGCGCCTTTTCGAAATTAGCCAGGGCCCTGGAAAAATCGCCGGCTTGACGATACATCGCTCCCTGGTCATTGAGGATATTGGTGTCATCAGGTTTGATTGTCAGGGCCCGGGAATAGGCAGCAATTGATTGCAGTGGCAGATCGGCGTCAAAATACGCGTTTCCCAGTTCACGCCATGCCTCAAGGTCCCCGGGGTCCGACTCGGTTTTCTGAAGAGCCCCTGTAATCAGCTGTTGTGCTTCTTCGGTCGGCCTCCGTTCCTCGGGTATTTCCGGTGGAGGCTCAGCCTCGGGCGGTTCACTGTCATCTTCTGTGCTGACGCTGTTTTCCTCCAGTTCGGGACAGACCTTCCGGAATGCCATGTCCAGAGCCGATCCAGGAATGATCAATTCCGGAGGGCCTCCGCCCTTCGTACGTGCCAGCCTTTTACCAGACGGGCCAAGGATATCGACCAGCCCAAGCACAGCGTTCTGTTCGCTGCAATCAATCTCGTAATATTCCAGGTGGAGCCGGTAGCCCTTGTGCCCGTTCTCTGCGGCAGCCTGCCTGCGCTGCTGTTCGTCAAACGGTGTGAATCTGAGCCAGACCGCAAGCCGGCTCAGGCTGGTCAGCCTGACGGACTCCGTGTCGATTGCCACATCATGCTGCGCGGTGCGAGCCAGGGGGACCCATTGAACGGCCTGAGCGTTCCAGGGCAGCGTCCAGCCTAGGGTTGACAGGATCAAGGCCTGTCGCAGCGCACGATTCATTATGCCTGATGATGTCCCGATCATAGTGACTCTCGCATTCTTCTGCAGCAGTTTGTGCGACTATACCACAACGGTATTTTTCTGCCAGTATCCTTTGTTTCATTCTGTAGAGCGATGGTCGGGAGGTGCATGTGTTCCGCTGGACTCCGGCAGGGGCCCTGCAGATGTTGGCTGCGGCAAGGCTGCTCAATTTAAATGCCTGATAATAAGGCTGTATTTATAAAGATAATCTGTATGATCGGTTAAAATGATAGATGGTCCTCTGGCCTGTTTGTGTAACGGTATGGCATCTGAAGCAGGCTGAGCTGAAGGCCTGATTGCCTCGACTTCTGACTCCCGGTGCCGGAGCGATCTTGCCGGTGCCCGTACTATTTCTATTGGTCGCCGGGGCCGGGCAGCGGGATCACCACCTGTTTCAGAATACCGCCTAAACTGGCAGGATCACTGGCAGGTGGAAAGCAGGTACCGCGTGCACAGATGGATACCGAGGTTTCTGAGCCGTTGCCGCACTCGCTGGTGACTACCAGGTTCGGTATATAGCAGGCCTTGATGTGCTGCAGGAGGTCGCGCAGGCCAGTTGAGTCAGGGTCGCCCCGGAAGGCAGCGAACACCGGTTCATGTTCCAGCATTGCCAATGCCTGAAGCGATCCCAGGTGCGCAGTAGGGTGGCGTCGGGCATCATCCAGTGAGGCAGCCAGCAATGCATGGGCATGGTCGAGAAGGTCGGGGCGGTCGCAGATGTGGGCCAGCCGGATAAAAGACTTGGCAGCCAGTGAAAAGGGAGAGGGCAGGACGCCGTCATGCTCGAGCGAGGCACGGACAGGCATCTGCTCGGCCTCAAATCCGGTCTTGGAAAACACACCCGTTTCGCTGCTGTAGAACAGCCTCAGGGTCTCGTCCGCCAGTTGTTGTGCCTGGTCCAGCCAGGTGTTGTCGAGTGTTGCCTCAAACAGCTCTATCAGGCCATAGGTAAGAAATGCATAATCCTCAAGGAACGCCGGTATGGCAGACGGTTCCCCCATGAAGCTGCGCAGCAGTCTTCCGTCGCTTCTTCGCAGATTATCCCGTACGAAGCCGGCGGCACGTTCGGCACGGACGATGAAGTCACGGGCTCCGGTGATGGCCCCGCCTCTGGCCAGAGCAGCTATCATCAGTCCGTTCCAGGCGGTGATGATCTTTTCATCCCGCAAGGGGTGCATGCGGTTTTCGCGTTGTTCCAGCAGGCGTGCGCAGCAATTCTCCAGCACCGCTTCCAGCTCGTCACGGTCCCTGCTCTCAACCGTGCAGAAGTCATCGATATCAGTTGGAATGTTGAGAATCGTGCTCCCTTCGAAGTTGCCGTAGCTGCTGACATCGTAAAATCTACAGAACAGAGGGGCGTCTGTGCCCAGAATTGTGTCAATCTCCTCTTTGTTCCAGATGTAGAAGGTTCCCTCCTCACCCTCGGAATCGGCATCCAGAGCCGAGTAAAATCCTCCGTCCGGCGCGGTCAGATCATTGGCGACAAAGGCAAAGATATCGAGGGCCGTATCCAGAAAGTGTGAATCACCGCATGCCTGAAAAGCTTCGAGAGAGACCATGGCCAGCATGGCCTGATCATAGAGCATCTTTTCAAAATGCGGCACCAGCCACTTCTGGTCAACGGAATAGCGGTGAAGTCCGCCCCCCAGCTGGTCCCAGATGCCGCCGTGACGCATGCTGCGCAGCGTGTGCCGGGCCATCTCCAGCGCCTCGGGGTTGCCGGTTGCGCCCTGTTCGATCAGCCAGCTCAGGTTGATCGGCATGGGGAACTTGGGTGACGTGCCGAAGCCTCCCGAATCCTGGTCGTAGATGCCGGAGAGCTGCCGGAAGGCCTCACGGTTCAGCTCATCCAGGTCGGAAATTTCCTGAGGGATCGGCTGGGCAATGTTTTCCAGCGTTTCCATGATGGCATCGCAGTTGTTTTCTATCTTTTCAGGCTGCTGTCGCCAGAGCACGGCGATATTTCCCAGAAGCCCCATAAGGCCGCGCATACCCTGGCGGTCATGTTTCGGAAGATAGGTCATGGCAAAGAAGGGGCGCCTGTCAGGGGTCATGAAGATATTGAGCGGCCAGCCGCCGCTGCCGGTCAGCACCTGGGCAACGGTCATATAGAAATCGTCGATGTCCGGGCGCTCTTCGCGATCGACCTTGATGCAGACGAAGTGGCGGTTGAGCAGGGCGGCGACCTCTTCATCCTCGAAGGATTCGTGGGCCATGACGTGGCACCAGTGGCAGGTGGCGTAGCCGATGGAGAGCAGGATCGGTCGACCCTCGCGCCGGGCCAGTTCAAAGGCGGCGTCACCCCATTCGTACCAGTCCACCGGGTTTTCGGCATGCTGCAGCAGGTAGGGGCTTCGGGCGAAGATCAGCCGGTTGTAACGTTCTCCGCCGTCTGAAGGAAGTGTGCTCTTATCGATGGCCATCAGTTGTGCCAGGTGGGCGCGGCTGTCATGCCTGTTCAGGGATGTCACGGTATATCCTCCGGTACGGGCGGGCTGGCGATCGGTTCAGTATCTTTCAAAGTCAGCCTCGCGTTATATTTATTACAGAAAGTCGTCTCTGAATCCAGAAAATCATGAATGAGGCAATAAACAATCCTGTACATGACTCTGGACAAGTCGTTATTTCCCTGTATGATTGCGTTAAAATCCATCAAAACGGAGGAACATATGAAAAAGACACTGCTCGCCATCCTGATGGTCATCAGCTGTTCAGCCTTTGCAACTGCGGGTGACAAGCCCTTGCCACCGCCCGAAGCCTTGAGTGAAGAGACAGTCTTTCTGACGGAAAAGATCTCGGCAAATTATGATACGCTTGTGATTATGGACTTTTCCGCTGAAGGAGCCGAATACTCAAACGTGGATGATGAAGAGAAAACAGTTATTACGAATATGATGCCCATGCTCATGAATAATATTGCCGATTCGTTGACCGCTGAACTGAAGACAAAAAATATTTTCAAGAAGATCGTCCGCAATAAGGATTCCGAAGGAAGAACAATCATACTTGAAGGCAGGTTCAGCGAGTTCAATGCCGGCAGCAGGGCGCTCAAGTTCTTCGTCGGTTTCGGCGCCGGCAAGGCCTATCTGAAATTCAAGGGTCGTTTCATCGACGGTGCTACCGGCAAAGAACTGGCCTTGTTCGAAGACCGTGAAACAGGTTACCGCGGTTCAGTAGGGCTTGAGAGCTACAAGGACCTGTTCCCGCATCAGGCCAAAGGAATCGGTGAAAATCTGGCCAGGTTCCTGATTACGCTGTACTGAAACATCTCCATATGACCGAACATACGCCCATTGGCTTGAAGCCAGTGGGCGTATTCCATTTTTCCTCAAACAGGAAATTGTCACTTCCCGCACACCCCAGTCGATCCTTCTGAGCATTTCCGGCCATCGATCCAGGTAGCCCCATTCAGTCTGGCACCGTCCAGCCTGGTCGATCCTGTTATCGTTGCCCCGGTCAGGATTGCCCCGGTCAGGTCGGCACCGGTCAGCAACGCGCCGCTCAGGTTTGCGCCGCTTAGATCCGCCAGGTTCAGTCGCGCTCCGCTCAGGTTGGCGTTGTTCAGCTGGGCGGCTGCCAGGCTGGCCCCGCTGAGTTCTGAACCGCTCAGGTCGCTCCTGCTCAGGTTGGCCTTGTTCAGGTTGGCCCCGGCAAGCTTCAGACCGCTCGTATTCAGTGCCCTGGTCAGGTTTGTCGAAGAGAGGTTTGATCCGGACAGGTCGGCGCCGCTGAAGTCACATTCGGTCAGCACGGCTCCGGACAGGTCGCCTTTCTTCAGGTTTGTGCCGGTAAAGCGCACTTCACTCAGGTCGGCCCTGCTCAGATCAGCGCCGCCCAGGTTCATCCTGCTCAGGTCAGCCCTGACAAGCTTCGCGCCGCGCATGATTACCCCGGACAGTTGAACACCATCCAGCTTTGCTCCGCGCAGATCGGCATCACTCAGGTCGGCAAAATTCATCACGGCACCACTCAGGTTGGCCCCGGTAAGGTTGACTCCCCGCAGAACGGCCATGATCAGCCTGGCCCCGGTCAGGTTTGCCATCTCGAGATTGGCGCCGCTCAGGTTTGCTCCGCTCAGATCGGCACCGCTCAGGTTGGCCCCACTGAGGTCGGCGCGACTCAGGTTGGCTGCTTCCAGGTTCGAAGCCTTCAGGACCGCACTGGCCAGGCTGAGTCCACGCAGGTCGGCTTCACTCAGGTCACACTGTGTGCAGTTCTTGACGGTCTTAATCTGGGAAAGGTGTGATGTGTTGTAGGCCGGCGCAGGTGATACAGCCGACAGGTGCAGCAACGCTGCGAAAGTCGGGATAATGGAGATACGTTTCAAACAGGACGTCGGCATATTAATCTCCCAGCATTCTGGCAAAAAAATCATCTGCAAGATTAGCTGATTTTTCCTCTCTCGTTACAGCACCACATGAAGTGTCGTTGAGCAGGTGCATCGGAATCTCGGCCAGGAAGCGGCTCGGCTTGCGCTCCTCCACGGCGCCGTATTTGCGGCGGGTCAGGCAGCGCGAAATGGTCAGGTGCTTGCGGGCCCGGGTGATCCCCACGTAGCAGAGCCGACGCTCCTCGGCTACGCCCGGGTCTTCTTCGATGGAGCGCTTATGGGGCAGCAGCTCCTCCTCCAAACCCACCAGGTAGACATGGTCGAACTCCAAACCCTTGCTGGAGTGCAGCGACATCAGCGTGACCGAGTTCCTGCCGTGCTCCTTGTCGTCGTCCGACTCCTGTTCGTCCATCAGTGAGATGCGCTCAAGGAACTCCGACAGCCCGGCCTTCGGGTTATGTTCCTCGAAGATCGCCAGAGAGTTGACGATCTGCTCGATGTTCTCGATGCGCTTCCTGGCCTGGCTGACGTCGTTCAGGGTGCGATAGATTTCGTCCTCGATGCGCAGGCGGTTGAACAGGGCATTGGTCTGGGCTCCCAGCCGCGAGCGGCTGTCGAACCCGTCGATGACACCTTTCATCATTGTATAGAAGGCGGTCACCGTCTTGCGCGACGATTCTGTCATGCCGGTGATTTCTCCTGCACGCCGTAGCGCCTCAAAGAGCGGTACATCCTGCTCCATAGACCACTGGTTGAGACGTACCAGCGTCGTATCGCCGATGCCCCGGCGGGGGAAGTTGATGATCCTGAGCAGCGAGGCTTCGTCGCCCGGGTTGTCGATCACCCGCAGGTAGGCGATGGCGTCCTTGACCTCCTTGCGTTCGTAGAACTGCTGCCCGCCAATGACCACATAGGGGATGCGCTCC
Source organism: Geobacteraceae bacterium (assembly GCA_016720395.1). GTDB lineage: Bacteria > Desulfobacterota > Desulfuromonadia > Geobacterales > Pseudopelobacteraceae > CAIPTY01. The sequence continues at coordinate 381,285 of JADKKR010000005.1, forward strand.
ATGCGCAGCTTTTCCTCAAAGGCCCGGCTTTGGGCGTTCGATCGGTAGAGGATGGCAAAATCCGACCAGGAAAGCTTGTCGCGGAACTGTTCCATCATCATCCCTTCGACGATTTTAGAGGCCTCTTCCTCTTCACTGTCGGCCACGATCAGGTCGATCTCCCGCCCCTGGCCGCTGGCTGTCCAGAGCGATTTGTCGGTGCGCAGCGTGTTGTTGCGGATGACACTGTTGGCGGCATCCAGAATCGAACTGGTGGAGCGGTAGTTCTGTTCCAGCTTGATGACCTTGCAGTCGCGGTAGTCGTGTTCGAAGTTGAGGATGTTCTGCACCTCTGCACCGCGCCAGCCATAGATGGACTGGTCGTCGTCGCCCACCACGCAGATGTTGCCGTATTTTTGCGCCAGAAGAGAGATCATCAGGTACTGGGAGGCGTTGGTATCCTGGTATTCATCGACCATGATATAGCGGAAGCGCTCCTGCCAGAAGCTCAGAATATCCGGCCAGGACTGCAGCAGGCCGACCGCAAGCATGATGATGTCGTCGAAGTCGATGGCGTTGAAGCCCTTGAGCAGCTCCTGGTAGCGGGGATAGACCACGGCCACGGCATAGTCGAGCGGATCACTGGGAGTCGGGGTGAATTCCTTGGGCCCGATCAGGCGGTTCTTCAGCCCGGAGATTTTCCAGAGGATGCGGTCCGGGTCTGTGACCTTGGGATCGATGTCCCGTTCCCGCATGGCCTGGCGCAGTACGCCGGCCTGATCGGACGAGGAATAGATGGAGAAGTTGGGTTTGAAACCCAGGGTGCGGATATCGCGGCGCAGGATGCGCACCCCCAGGGAGTGGAAGGTGGAGACCACGATGCCGTCAGCCAGTGACCCGGCCATGCCGGTCACCCGTTCGCGCATCTCTTTGGCTGCCTTGTTGGTAAAGGTCACCGCCAGGATATTCTCGGCCGGGACGCGCTTATCCTTCAGCAGATGGACGATGCGGGTGGTAACGACCTGGGTCTTGCCGGAACCGGCCCCGGCCAGTATCAGCAGGGCGCCTTCGGTATGGTTGACCGCCTGTCGCTGCGGTGGATTGAGTCGTTTCATACCTTATTGTGTAGCACATGAACTGCGTGAGTTGCAAACAGGGATGAGCGCTGGATGCATATATGGCATATTCCGGAGCATGAAGATTTCATGGAAACATGAGTGCTATTCTGGTACATGTCTACTGAGAAGGCACGATCAGCTGCGCCATTCAGGAGACCACACCCGTGGAGTTGTCAGCCAAGCAGCAACAGTTTAATGCCGCCATGGAGCTGTATACCGGAAAGGTACGTTATCGAGTACTGGGCCTGTTGGTGTCCGGCCTGAATGTATTCCTGCAGTTTTATCTGCTGTACAAGGTCTGGCCGCAATCTATCGGCGTTGTCCGCCAGATAATTGCCCTGGTTGCGGCCTATATTCTCACCGATTTCATCAACGGTCTGGTCCACATGTACATGGATAACAACGACCGCTACGAGTCGCTTGACGGTCCCTTGATCGCCAATTTTCACCTGCATCACAGAACACCGCAGTACCGGAAGCGCAACCTGCTGGTGGTCTACTTCATGGAGTCCGGTTCCAAGGTCTGGCTGGTTCCGTATCTGCTGCTGGTCCAGCTGATGCTGAGCATGACGGTCATCGATCCGACGGTTCTCTACACCCTGGTCTATATCGGTATCCTTTCCTGTGTGGCCGAGGTGTCCCATTACCTGTGCCACGCATCCACATCCGCCACGGCAGGTTTTCTGGGGGACTGCGGCCTGCTGCTGTCCAAGCGCCACCATGCCAGGCACCATCTGCAGGATAACAACGGTTACGCTTTTTTGAACGGCTGCAGCGACCCGCTCCTGAATCTGATCGCGGCGAAGATCTGCAAGGGCTATAAACAGCGCAGCGATCTGCATTATGCCGCTTATGCCGTCGAGACCGCTGAATCCCGCTGATGTTGAGCTGGTCAGCAAAATGTTGTCTGTTAGAATGTTTCAAGCTTACTGAGCAGGCAGGTCCGGTCTATCATCTGTGAACTACCACCCTTTTCCAACTATGTTTACAAACAGGGAAGGTGTGCCCATGAAGTACCTGAATGTGCCATTTTTGCTGATTATTGCCGTCATCTCCCTGACGCCGCGCTTCTCTCCCGCCATGCCTGCCTCGCCGGCTCTTCATCTGTTGCAGCAGCATGACGGTGCCAGGTTTCCCGCCCGTCAGTGGGGCGATGAGTTCCTGTCGGGCTGGGAAACAGGTGACGGTTATACGATTATCTTCAATGCGGATGGCTATAACTGGACCTATGCCGAGCATGATCAGGCCGGGAACCTGATCAGTTCCAGGCGGCGTGCTGACCGGGAGGCACCGCCGACAGGGGTGAAGAAAAGGATTCGACCACAACGAAAAACAACAACGGGCAGATTTCCCGCAGGCATGCAGCAAGCTGCCGCTCAGGATAACCTGTCGGCAGATATTCCGTCGAGGTCTCTTGTGGGGGCCCTGACAGCGCCGGCCGTACTTGAAACACGGAACATACCGGTCATACTGGTCAATTTCAGCGACACGACTCCAGTCTATTCACCCGCAGATTTTACCGGACTGCTCTTCGGTAGTGGCACCTGGTCCCTCAAGGATTACTACGAAGAGGTTTCCGGAGGAAGGTTCAGCGTTTCACCCGGCAGCTCCGGAGTCAGCGGATGGGTGACCGTTTCCAATCCCCATGACTATTACGGCATCAGCAGCGGCTGGGGGCCGCCCGATATCTGGCCCGGCGACCTGGCATACGAGGCGGTGCAATTATCCGATGCAGCGATAGATTTCGCGGACTACGATCACGACGGAGATTGCTATGTGGATCTGGCGGCCATCATCCATCAGGGGACCGCTCAGGAGGGGAGCGGGCTTGCAACTGATATCTGGTCACACAGCTGGTCGCTTTCGGTAACATACTCCTACGGGTTGAGCCATTACGGACCCTATACGACCAGTGACCGCTGTGCATCGGACCCGTCCAGATCCGTGGTGGTGGACAAGTACATCATGATGCCGGAGAGATACGGCAGCGACATTGCCGGAATCGGAGTTTTCGCTCATGAATACGGACATTCTCTCGGCCTGATCGACCTCTACGATAACGGCCGTACGGGCTTTATCTCCGAAGGTATCGGCAACTGGAGCCTGATGGCATCCGGTTCCTGGCTGGGGGTCAATCGTCTTGGGGATCGTCCCGCCCATCCGGACCCGTGGAGCAAGTCCACCCTGGGGTGGGTTACCCCCGTCAGGATAATGAACGACGTGAGCGGCAAGGCCATGGACGCGGTGGAATCGGGAGGAGATGTCTGCCAGTTCCTGGGCATTCAATCTGAAGGGGGGACGGGTGAATACTACCTGTTGGAGAACCGGCAGCAGACCGGTTTCGATGCGGCACTTCCCGGATCGGGGCTGCTGCTGTGGCATATCGATGAAACCAGGTCCGGGAACAATTACGAATCGTACCCCGGCTGTACGAACTGCACCTCCCACTACAAGGTTGCCCTGATTCAGGCAGACAACCAGTACCACCTGGAAAAGAAGCTGAACCGTGGTGATGCGGGCGACCCGTTCCCCGGTTCCACGGATAACCGCTCCATTTCCTCCGTCACTACCCCGCCCGGTACGCTTTACAGCGGCCTGCCTGCAGGGTTCACTATCAGCGCCATCAGTGACTCCGCCATGGTCATGACCGCCGATATACGTTTCCCGGATCTGACCGCGCCGGTCACCACGATCAGGACATTTCCGGCGTCTTTTTCCGGTAAGACCGCAGGCAGTTTCAGCTTCAGCGCCAATGAATCCGCCGATTTCGTTTGCCGTCTGGATACGGGCGATTTCCTGCCCTGCACGAGCCCCTTTGCATTTTCCGGTTTAGCCGGCGGCAGCCACAGCTTCAGTGTTCGGGCTACTGATCTGGCTGGAAATGTGGAGTCATCCCCGGCATCCTACGACTGGACGGTTGACACGACTGCGCCGCCCTGCATGATCCTGGTTGATGGCTCCTGCTTTGAAACCTTCGCCGAAGGCTACGCCGCAGTCCAGGCCGGCAGCAGAGCTGTCATAAAGATACGTGGGCTCACTTTCGGAGAGGAGATCAGTCTTGACAGGCACGTGGATATCAAGCTGGAGGGTGGTTATGCCGGAGGATTTGTTGAACGGAGCGGGTTGACTACTTTTCCCGGCAAACTGGTTGTTACGGATGGAACGTTGGTGATGGAGCACATCTACCTTCGTGACCCGGCCCGTCTGCTGAGTCCTGATTAGTCGGGCAGGAAATCGGTTGGTTTCCATTATTTCGGGCAAGGAGTGTACCGTGCGGATTGCGATTGTCGGTTCAGGTGCGCTGGGACTGTACTACGGGGCGCTGCTGCAGCGCAGCGGACAGGATGTGCATTTCCTGCTGCGGCGGGATTATGATGCAATTTTCCGCAACGGCCTGATGGTCTATTCCATACAGGGTGATTTCTGTCTTCCCTTGGTTCAGGCGTATCGGGACCCGCAGGAGATTGGCCCGGTGGACCTGGTGCTGGTCGGGCTGAAGACCTTTGCCAACGGCTCGTATCCCGAGCTTATCGGGCCGCTGGTGGGAGAGGGGACACAGATCCTGACCCTGCAGAACGGGCTGGGTAATGAGGAGGCGCTGGCGGACCTGTTCGGCGAAGAACGGATCGTCGGCGGGGTTGCCTTTCTCTGTTCCAACCGGGGCGAGCCCGGCGAGGTACATCACCTGGGGGCCGGTCGAATCATCCTTGGAGAGTATCGTCGTATCAACCCAGATCGGGTTGAGCTACTGGCAGCCATGTTTGCGGCGGCCGGTATCGAGTGCCGGGCAACGGACGATCTTAGGCGCGCCCGTTGGGAGAAGCTGGTCTGGAATATCCCCTTCAATGGACTCTGCTCCCTGCTGCAGCAGCCGGTTAACCGGCTGCTGACTGTTCCGGCGACCAGACGGCTGGTGCGGGAGATCATGCTGGAGGTGATCCGGGCCGCCAATGCCCAGGATTTGTCCAGGCTGATTCCGGATGGGTATGCCGACACGATGCTGGAGTTCACCGACAACATGGGGGTCTACCGGCCGTCCATGCAGATAGATCGTGAGGAGGGCCGCCAGCTTGAGATTTCTGCCATATTAGTGACTCCGCTGGATTACGGCACCCGCCGGGGGGTGGCTATGCCCCGGGTGGAGATGCTGGTGACGCTGCTGGAACACGCTTTGATCAGAGCGTAGTAGATAGTTGCGTTAACGCTGATCTCTGGTATGGTTGACTCAGGTCGTCCCAGAGATTATTCGGAGGTACTGCAGTGAAGGATTCACCACGCACCAAAAAACAGGCCGTCAAGAAATTGAAATCTGCACCGCAGGCAGCGCCTGTGCCGGTTTCTTCTGCCGGTAAACGCACTGCTAAAAAGAAAGCGACCGCTCCTCCGACAGTGGCTGCCGGTGTTGTATCACCCCTTCAATTCGACCTGTGCGACAGCCAATGGTACCTGAACCGTGAGCTGACCTGGCTGGAATTCAACCAGCGCGTCCTGCACGAGGCCGAGGACCCGCGCACTCCCCTGCTGGAACGCCTGAAGTTCATTGCCATTGTCAGCGCCAATCTGGATGAATTCTTCATGAAGCGTATCGGCGGTCTTAAACAGCAGATCGGCGCCGGCTTGAGGGAACGGACCCTGGACGGACGTACCCCGCGCCAGCAGGTATCCGAGTGCCATGCCGTCATCCGAGAACTTGAGGCCCGCAAAGAGCAGATGTTCCTGACCATTCTCGGGCTGCTTGAAGAAAAGAACATCCTGATAGAGTCCTACAGTGAAATCACGTCCAAGGAGAAAAAGACCCTCCGCGAGTTTTACTACACGAATATCTTTCCGCTGCTGACACCCCAGTCCATCGACCCTGCCCACCCGTTCCCGTTCATCTCCAACCTGTCCCTCAACCTGCTGGTGGCGCTGCGCTACCCCAAATCCCGCTCGATTTCCCTGGCGCGGGTCAAAGTCCCTGTGGGTCTCGGTACGCCCCGCCTTATCAGGGTTGGCAAGGGAGACCATTTTGTAAGACTGGAAGACGTAATGGTCAGCAACCTGGATATGCTTTTTCCCGGGATGGAGATTGTCTCCTGTGAACTGTTTCGAGTCACCCGCAATGCCAATACCGAAAAGGATGAGGAAGAGGCCGACGATCTGATGGCCATGATCGAGTCGGAACTGAAGGAGCGCAAGTTTGCTCCGATCGTCCGGCTGGAGGTCATCGAGGGGATGTCTGCGACTCATCGCGGGCGCCTGGCATCCGAACTGGAACTGGATGAGGAAAACGATGTCTTCGAAGTCTCTGGCATGCTGGCCATGCGCGATCTGTTTGAGCTGACCCGTCTCGATTACCCACGACTGCATGACGCTCCCCATCATCCTGTTGACCACCCGCAGCTGCAGTCGCAGCGCAACATCTTCCATATAATCCGCGATGCCGGCTCGATACTGCTGCAGCATCCCTACGAATCCTTCTCCACGTCGGTAGAGCGCTTCCTGCGTGAAGCGGCTGTCGATCCCAAGGTGCGCGGGATAAAGATGACCCTCTATCGTACATCTGCGCAGAGCCGCATCATCGATGCGCTGGTGCTGGCAGCGCAGAATGGCAAGCAGGTTGCGGTGGTGGTAGAGCTGAAGGCCCGTTTCGACGAGGCCACCAATATCAGGCTGGCGGAATGGATGGAGGAGGCCGGCATCCACGTGACGTACGGGGTGGTTGGGCTGAAGACCCATTGCAAGGTAATCCTGGTCGTGCGCCAGGACTATTCCGGACTGCGGCGCTATGTTCACATCGGTACCGGCAACTATCATGCAGATACTGCGCGCATTTACAGTGACGTGGGCATCCTGAGCTGCGACCAGACCATCGGCCAGGATGTTACCGAACTGTTCAACTACCTGACCACCGGTTTTTCGGCCAAGCGCAATTATCAGAAGATACTGCCTGCGCCCCGTCTGCTGAAGAAAGCCCTGTTGGCATATATCGAACGCGAGATGACTCAGCATGCAAAGGGCGCTGGCGGGCTGATCCAGTTCAAGATGAACGCCCTGGAGGATGGCGATATTGTCAAGGCCCTGTATCGTGCCTCCATGGCCGGTGTGACCGTTGACCTGATTGTTCGGGATACCTGCCGCCTGCGACCGGGAATCCCCGGCCTGTCCGATAACATCCGCGTTGTCAGTATTGTCGGGCGTTTCCTGGAGCATGCCCGTATCTACTATTTCCGGAACGGCGGGTCCGATGATTATTTCATCGCCTCGGCTGATGCCATGAAGCGCAACCTGGAAGCCAGAGTGGAGGTGCTCTGTCCGGTCGAACCATCGGAATTGAAGAAGGAGCTGCGGGAGATCTTTGACACACACCTTGCCGATCAATGTTCGGCCTGGGACATGCAGCCGGACGGCAGTTATGTGCAGCGCGTTCCAACCTCGGAAACACTGCCCTGCGGCAGTCATTACCGGATGATCGACCGGACGGTGAAGCGTTTGAAAGAGTCGCTCAAACAGAAGAAAAAGACAAAAACCAAGATCAAAGTCCGCCCGCAGATTTCATAACACGCTTTCCACCCGTTTTCCTGCCATGTGCCGGCTGTTCATCAAGCAGCCGGCAATCGCGTATGCCAACTCCCAGATCCGCTTGTCGCACTAAAATTATCAAGAAAATAATAATTGCAATAAAACGCATTTATATTATACTCGATCGCATAATTTTGTAGTGACCTACAATAGATCCATGTTCTTTTACTCCAGCACAGAAAGGGGCATTGCATGAGTAAATACAAGCCGGAAGAAAGCGATGGTTCGGTAAAACAGGGTTTAGGCGAACAGTTCTGTTCGATTGCCGAGAGTCTCCGTAAGCGGGGTGTTTCTCGCCGCGATTTCCTTAAGTTCTGTTCAGCGATGACAGCAGCAATGGCGCTGCCGGCTTCTTTTGCCCCACGGGTGGCCCAGGCTCTGGAGGAGTCCAAGAAACCGACCCTGGTCTGGCTGGAGTTCCAGAGCTGTACCGGTGATTCGGAGGCGTTGCTCCGTTCTGCCAACCCGACCGTGGCCGAGATCATCCTCGATATCCTTTCCGTCGATTATCATGAAACCATCATGGCCGCAGCCGGTCATCAGGCCGAAGAAGCCCTGGACAAGACCATCGCAACCTTCAAGGGCAAGTATATCTGCGTCATCGAAGGGTCGATCGCCATGAAGGACGGCGGCGTCTACGGCAGTACCGGCGGCAAGTCGCATCTTGACCGTGCCCGCCAGGTCTGTGGCGGTGCTCTTGCCACCATTGCAGTCGGGACGTGTGCTTCCTACGGAGGCATTGCAGCTGCTGTTCCCAACCCGACCGGTGCCGTCGGCGTCAAGGAGGCTGTACCGGGAGCGACCGTCATCAACCTGCCTGGATGCCCGGTCAATGCCGACAACCTGACCGCCACGATAGTCCATTATCTCGTATTCGGCAAAATCCCCGCCCTGGACGGCCACGGACGCCCGCTGTTCGCTTACGGCAAGCGCATTCACGACAACTGTGAGCGGCGTCCGCATTTCGATGCCGGTCAATATGTGGAACACTGGGGCGACGACGGACATCGCAAGGGTTTCTGTCTCTACAAGATGGGTTGCAAGGGGCCGGCTACCTTCCACAACTGCCCGACCCAGCGCTACAATGAGAAAACCAGCTGGCCTATCGGGGCCGGCCATCCCTGCGCCGGCTGTTCCGAACCCAACTTCTGGGATACGATGTCGCCGATGTACAAACGCCTGCCGAATGTGCCGGGTTTCGGTATTGAAGCGACTGCCGACAAGATCGGCATCGGGCTGGTGGCAGGCGCGGCTGCGGCTTTCGCAGTCCATGGTGCGCTGAATGCCCTCAGGAAAGACAAAGAACCTACCGACGAAGCAAAGGAGGGTTAGGATATGGCGAAGATAGTAGTTGACCCGATTACCAGGATTGAAGGACATCTGCGCATCGAGGCCGAGGTGAATAACGGTGTGATCACTGATGCCTGGAGTTCTGCCACCATGTTCCGCGGCATAGAAAAGATCCTTCGGGGGCGTGATCCCCGTGACGCCTGGTTCTGGACCCAGCGCTTCTGCGGTGTCTGCACCACGGTTCATTCCATTGCATCGGTGCGTGCTGTTGAAGATGCCCTCAAGATCAAGATACCTCCCAATGCAGAGCTGATCCGCAATATCATTATCGGCATACAGAACGTTCAGGATCATGTGATTCATTTCTATCATCTGCATGCGCTGGACTGGGTCGACATCACGTCCGGCCTCAAGGCAGACCCTGCCGCCACTTCCAAGCTGGCTGCCTCGCTTTCCGACTGGCCTAACAACTCGGCTACCTATTTCAAGGCTGTCCAGGACAAGGTAAAAGCGTTTGTAGCCTCCGGCCGGCTGGGACCCTTTGCCAATGCCTACTGGGGTCATCCTGCCTACAAACTGCCGCCCGAGGCGAACCTGATGGCGACCGCCCATTACCTTGAAGCCCTTGAGTGGCAGAAGGATGTTATCAAGATCCACGCCATTCTGGGGAGCAAGAACCCCCATCCCCAGACGTTCCTGGTGGGCGGCATGGCGATCCCCATCGACCCGGATTCCCAGAATGCACTGAATGCAGACAAGCTGATCGAGATCAAGCGCCTTTTGAAAAAGGCCCAGGATTTTGTCGAAAAGGTCTATATCCCCGATCTTCTGGCCGTGGCCTCGTTCTACAAGGATTGGGCCGCAATCGGCGGCGGGGTAGGAAACTACATGTGTTACGGCGAGTTTCCCGATGCAGCAGGGAACCTCTGGTTTCCGGCCGGTGCAATCCTGAACAAGGACCTGTCCAAAATCATCAAGGTGGATCAGGGCAAGATCGCTGAATATGTCGATCATTCCTGGTTCGAGAACTCAGCCGGACCGGGCAAGGGCCTGCATCCCTTTGATGGTGAGACAGAGGTGAGCTACACCGGTCCCAAGGCCCCCTATGAGCATCTCGATACCAATGCCAAGTATTCGTTCGTCAAGACTCCGCGCTATGACGAGAAGGCCATGGAGGTCGGTCCGCTGGCCCGGGTGCTGGTTGCCTACGCATCGGGACATAAAGAGACCAAGGCGGTGGTAGACCTTGTTCTGGGCAAGCTGGGCGTAGGTGCCGCAGCGCTGTTCTCAACCCTGGGGCGTACCGCTGCACGCGGAATCGACTGTCTGCTCGTGGCCCAGCAGACCCCCAAATTCCTGGACGAGCTGATCGGAAATATCGCAAAAGGTGATTATCGTATCCATGCCAACGAAAAATGGGATCCTTCCGAGTGGCCGGCTGAGGCGAAAGGCTACGGCTGGCACGAGGCGCCGCGCGGGGCTTTGGGGCACTGGATCAAGATCAAGGATCAGAAGATTCTGAACTATCAGGCAGTGGTTCCTTCGACCTGGAATGCATCTCCCAGGGATGCCAAGGGGGTACGCGGACCTTACGAGGCTGCCCTGGTGGGCACACCCATGGCGGATCCCAACAAGCCGCTGGAGATCCTGCGCACCATACATTCCTTTGACCCGTGTCTTGCCTGCGCTGTTCATGTCGTGGATGCAACCGGTAACGAGCTGGTCAAGGTCAAGGTGTCCTGAACCGGACAAGTCGGAAAAAAAGTTTCACGCACCAAAGGTAGGCGCTTCTAAGCGACGACGCGACGTTTTAAAACCCTAGATACAGAACGAGTTTACCAGTCTTTCGTTGCGTGAGTAAGGTTTTAGATGATGTGATCTTTTCAATGTAAATGACTAAAAGGAGACGCGTATGAGTGAATCCTGCAAATTTAAACGCTATGTCTGGGAGCTTCCGGTCCGCTGGTGCCACTGGATCAATATGGTTTGCATCGTGACGCTGGCTGTTACCGGTTTCCTGATCGGCAGGCCCTATTCCTTCGGCAGTTCAGCTTCTTCCTTTGCCATGGGGTGGATCAGGTTTATACATTTCACCGCTGCCTATCTCTTTACGGTAAGTCTGGCCTCACGTGTACTCTGGTCGCTGATCGGCAATGAATATGCCGGATGGAGGGCATTCTTTCCCTTCTTCACCGCCAAGGGACGGGAAAAGATGATCAAGATGCTGCGCTATTACATGCTGGTTGACAAAGAGGTCCCCGAAACAATAGGACACAACCCTTTGGCTACCACCGCCTACACGGCCCTCTTTGCTCTCTATATGCTGATGATCCTGACCGGCTTCTCACTGTATGCCCAGCATGCCCCCCAGGGAGTGATGCACAGGTCCCTCGGCTTGATGTATTCCCTGTTCAGTGACCAGGGGATGCGTCTGGCACATCACTTCAGCATGTATCTGATCTTCGGATTCATCATCAATCATATCTACAGCGCCTGGCTGATGGACATCAAGGAGCATGGCAGCGAGATCTCCAGCATGTTCAGCGGATACAAGTTCACGGTGCATAAAGAGAAAGAGTGATATTCATACTGATGTGATATATCTGTGGGCGCACAATGGCGTGCGCCCTTTTTTTTGCTAACCGGGAGAATGAATGAGTGTACTGGCAGAAACAGGCCCCCGAGTGCTCGTGCTCGGTATCGGCAATCTGGTGATGAGTGATGACGGGGTAGGGGTCAAGGTCGTTCAGAGACTGCAGCAGGAGTATCTGTTTCCTGATTCGGTCGAGGTTTTGGATGGTGGTACTCTGGGTCTTGACCTGCTGCCGAAGCTGGAGGGGATCGATCATCTGATCGTTGTGGATGCGGTCGAAACCGGCCAAAAGCCCGGCAGTTGTGTCAGGCTGGCCGGAGAAGAGCTGCCGATCGCCCTTGAAACCAAGGTCTCCCCCCACCAGATGGGACTCAAGGACCTGCTGTCGGTAGCGCAGCTGCTGGGCCATTCTCCGGGAGAAATGATCCTGATCGGTGTACAGCCGGGCAGTATCGAGATGGATACCGAATTGACGCCTGAGGTTCAGGCAGTGCTTCAGGTGCTTATTGATAACGTACTTAAAGAACTCAACAATATTGGTGTCAGCTATTCACGTAGTGTCGGGTAGACACATCATCCCAGTGCCTTTTTCATCTCAAGCACATTGCCTCCATTGGCCTTCCTGTACACAACCGAGTCCATCAGCGATCTGATGATGTAAATACCGCGCCCCTGCTCTTCAAGCGGGTCGGGACAGTTGCAGCCCGGCACCAGATCCAGATCAAACCCCTGACCGTTATCATAGACCCGGATGACAAGTTCTTTGTCGTCTGCATTGATGCTGATCTGGACCTCTGTGTTCGGATCGGTGCTGTTGGCATGTTTGATGGCATTTACCAGAGCCTCGGTCAGCACCATATTGATATGCTGCCCAAGGGCCTCTCTGTCGCCGGGGAAACTGTCCAGTTCATGGACCATGTTTTCACCGATCCTGCCGATAAGACTCAGGTAGCGGGTCTGGTTGGGTACCGTGATCTTTATATCGATATGATTTTTCATTATTTCCCCATGCCCCGGAATATGAAGTCGTATGCAGAAGAAAAAATCAAGAGGCTGCCGGGTATCAGTAGCTCTCCAGTGCTTCATCAATGGTCTGGAAAATGTCAAACACCCTGTGGAGGCGCGTCAATTCGAACATTGACTTTACCTGGGTCTGCAGTCCGCAGAGCTTGATACTGCCCTGATGTGTCGATGCGTTCTTGAATCCGGAAACCAGGACACCCAGTCCGGAGCTGTCGATGAAGCGGACCTCCTTGAGATCCACCAGCAGATCTCTGGTTCCGCTTTCGAATAATCGATTCATCTCGACCTTGAGTTCGTTCGAATTGTGGGCATCAAGCCGCTCTTCACGAACCATCACCACCATGACCTTCCCGTTCGGCTCTGTCTTAAGGTTCATTGTTCTTTCCTTTCATGTTACAGGATTTTAAGCACTACTATGGATATATCGTCCTGCAGGGTTGTCGAACCGGTAAATTCGGTAACCGCCCGGTAGAATGAGTCGATGATCTCATGCACCTGCAGATGAGAAACCCGTCCCAGCTGGCTGCAGACCCTGCCGTTCTCGAACATGTCGCCGTCCGGGCTGGTTGCTTCGGTCAACCCGTCGGTGTAAAACAGTACAACGTCTCCCTTCAGCAGTTCAACGGACCGCTCTTCGAATACGACAGATCGCTTTACTCCGAGGATCAGACCCTCGGCATCCAGTTCGATACATGGCGATTGACCATTACGGAATATAAGGGGGTGATTATGACCGGCATTGGCATAGGAAAGCCGGCCGGTGGTGGCATTATACTTGGCATAGAACATGGTGATGAACAGCTCTGCCCTGGTCAGGTCGTCGTAGAGTTGGCTGTTGAGGCTCTGCAGGATCGAGCTGGTGTTGTGTGATGAACTTACCTGTGCCCGCAGCAGTGTCCGGACCTCCGACATGACGAGTGCTGCTCCGACACTGTGGCCTGATACATCTGCGATCAGGAGGTCTACGGTCTGCTCGTCACGGCGGAAGAAATCGTAGTAATCGCCCCCTACGTGCGCTGCAGACATACAGCGTCCCCCCATCTCGATTCCAAACAGTTCCGGTGGAGATTCGGGCAGAAACGAAATCTGAATCTGCTGGGCGATCTCCATATCCCGCATGACGCGTGCGTTTTTCAGTAAGGCCTGTTCTTTCTGTACCCGCTCATGCTCCCTGGCCTCGATCTCGTGAACGATGGTCACGGCCTGGGCGAACTGGCCGGTCAGGCTGGAAAGCAGGCTGATGAACTCCTCGGTAAACAGCCCGCTGATTGACTTCGAAAAAACCGACATGACGCCGAGGGATGGCTCACCTTCACGCATGATGGGGATATGGGCGCAGGATATGAAGCCTTCGGCGATGGTTCGTTCGAGAGATGCTGCCGGCGCCAGCCCGGTGTCATTTATGAATTGTGCCTTGCAGGTGGCAAGAGCCGCTTCGCAGTAGGGCCTGCTTTCCATGTACCAGTGCCGGTCGGTAATCGGGTGGCGATTGCTCCCCTGATAGCTTTTGACGCTGCAGGTTCCGTCTTCATCGGTAAGCTGGATGATGGCTGCGTCCAGTTTGAATTCCTTCAGCAGGAGAGTCAGCAGGTCATCCATGATGATCTGCAGGTCAAGGGTGCGGTTTATGATCTCTGAGGCCTTCAGGCGGACGAAAAGTGACTCACGACTCTGATCGAGGGAGGTGCGTACGGTGCTGAAGATGTCGTAGACCGATTCCATGCGCGACCCCATGTCGGACAGGAAACTGTCGACAATTGCGCCCGCTGCCGCTGCTCCCACGGATCCGGCCAGACTTTTCTCCGTAAATCTTTTCAGGTTGGGGAGTTCGAATTCCGAGACATTGCCATCGGCATCCAGATCGCGATTTCCGCGGTAGGATTCGATAGCCCGATGGGCTTCGGTCTCACCGATGAATTTTGTCATCAGGGAAACAAACTGGGAAATTGTGACCGGTTTGGAGAGGCGTTTGACCTCGGTATGGTGGTGCTGCCGCCGCTCTAATTCGTATGCGCCGATGAATTTTCGGACCTGTTCGCGTTCACTCTCATCCTGACGCAGCAGGATCGAGCAGATGAGGTAGCCGCTGATGTTGAAGAGCATGCTCCAGAACAGGGAATGAGACCAGAGATCCATGCCGTTCAAGCCGAACATCGCAGATGGCCTGAGCAGCTGCATGCCGAAGGGACCGTCCGTCAGCAGTTCTTTCGATATCCAGCCCGAGTTGCTGAAAGAGGGGATCAGCAGTGTGTAGAACCAGGTCAGAAACCCGAGCAGTATTCCCGTAATAGCCCCGGCTCTGTTGCCGCGCCGCCAGTACAGGGCTCCCAGCATGGCCGGCAGGAACTGGGCGGCTGCCGAAAAGGAGATCATCCCCATATTGACCAGCATGAAGGAGTCGCCCACAATGCGGTAGTAGAAATAGCCCAGAAAGATCACCAGGAAGATTCCCAGTCGCTTGAGGTTGATCAGCAGCAGCGGGAACCAGGCCTGGGGTGTGAAGCGGACGATAACCGGCATGAAGATGTGATTCAGCAGCATCGTAGAAATGGCGACCGATTCAACGATGACCATGCCGGCTGCAGCGGAAAGCCCGCCCAGGAATGCCAGCATGGCAATACCGGAGTGGCCGGTGGCCAGCGGGACGCTGATGACGAAAAAATCGGCTCCGGCACTGCTGCCGGTGGTGAGGATGCCTCCCAGGGCAATGGGCATTACGAAAAGGTTGATCAGAAACAGATAGACCGGAAACATCCACATGGCCTTGGTGATGTGGCGCTCGTCGGAGTTTTCGATGACCATGACGTGGAACTGCCGCGGCAGCAGCATGACGGCGCCCATGGAGAGGAACAGCATGGTAAACGGCGGAATAGCCCCCGGGCTGCCGCTTGAGGCGCCGAGAGTAAAGAGTTGCCTGAATTTTTCGGGGTTAAGCGTCTGGAATCGTGTGAAAATGTCGCTGAACCCGTCGAAGAGCTGATAGGTGATAAAGATTCCCACACCAAGAAGGCTGACGAGTTTTATCAGTGATTCGAATGCCACGGCAGCTATCAGGCCTTCGTGTCGCTCAGACGAAACCAGGCGCCGCGCTCCGAAAATTACGCTGAATATTGACAGGATCAGCGCCAGGATGAATCCGCTGGGCACAGTCAGTTCGGAACTGCCGTGGGGAATGCGGAAGCTGTCACCCTGGAAACCGCTGATCAGGTAGAAACTGGTTGAGACGGCCTTAATCTGCAGCGCGATATAGGGCATGATGCCGAGGATGGCTATCAGGGTTACCAGAGCGCCCAGCCAGAGTGATTTGCCGTAACGCAGGCTGATAAAATCGGCAATGGAGGTGATGTTGTTCTCTTTGCTGATCTGGACCATGCGGCGCAGGATGAAAAACCAGGTGAAAGCGGTCAGTGAGGGGCCCACATAGATCATCAGAAAGTCGATCCCGGTTGTGGCTGCCCTGCCGACACTGCCGTAGAAGGTCCATGAGGTGCAGTAGACTGCAATGGAAAGGGAATAGATGTAGGGATTCCCGACGATACTCCTGCCGGTAACTTTTCGATGGTGTGCGTACCAGGCGATCAGGAAGATCAGCAGGGTATAGATCAGAGATATGAGCGCCGCAGAGGCGAAACCGTTGTTCACGGCTCTTTCGTACCGTTATGCGTATCAGGGCTTTGTCGTATGGCCAGGGTAAACAGATAGATCACGAAAATAGAGATGGCCCAGCCGACGGTGAAATAGAGAAACAGCAGCGGTATTCCGAGGATTGCATCGGATTTGTTGAAAATATTCAGGAAGGGGAAATTAAGCATGATAATGCCCATGATGAAGAATATGACCCAGGATTCCCGAAGCTGCAAGCGGTGCAGTAGCCTGTAACGGAAACGGCTGATCATGGTACGAGACCCCGGTATATTTCATTGATCAGATCTGCCGGTGAGGAACTGGCGGAAAGCCGGATGAGCGTGCCCTCTGATTCGTCCGGCGCTTCAAAGCCGTCTACCTGCAGGGCGAGCAGTTCAAGGCGGCCGTCAGAAACGGATTTTACTGCCGTTTCACGCTCCTGCAAACGGCGCTTTGCCTCTGCTTCACTGCAGGTGACATGAAGAATTATCAGCGGTACCGCCAGGCTCTTCGCCAGCATGGCAAAAGGGGTGCGTTGTGATGTGTGCATAAAAGCTGCATCGATAACCACCGAAGAGCCGTTCTGCAGCTGATTGTCAGCCAGTCGCAGCAGTTCGGCATAGGTGTCCCGGCTTGACTGCTGGTCGTAGATACCTTCGCCGAACGCTGACCGTGCCGGTGTGTCGGGCGCAATCCCCTTGATCTGCTTGCGGATGGTATCGGAGTTGAAAGAAGAGATGCCGAGTTCAAAGGCGAGCTGCGTGGCCAGAGTGCTTTTGCCGGAACCCATATGGCCGCAGGTGATATACAGAGAGGTTTTGAGCCGCCTTCGCTCCATATAGCCGCGTACCAGCCGGAAATATCTGACAGCCCGCTGCCGGGCCAGTGCCTGGTCTTCAGGGCTGATTCCGCTGTCATTCAGGCGAAAACTCTCTACCTTTCCGCGGACAAAGGCGCGGTATATCTTGTAAAAGTCTACCAGGTCCACCAGGCCATGATCACCCGTACGCACGATATACTCATCGATCACATCATCTGACAGGTCATGGCGCCCATGAAAATCGAGATCCATCAGCAGGAAAGCGATGTCTGCCGCGGTATCGCAGCACCTGAAGCGATCGTTGAATTCGATGCAGTCAAATATGTGGACAGCATCCTCGTCGAGGCAGATGTTTTCAAGATGTATATCGCCATCACATTCACGGATGAAGCCCTCGTCCACCCTTTTTTGGAAGAGGTCCTCATTCGCAGCGGCGAACTCCACAACCCATGACCGGATCAGTTCCCGATCATAGGCAGGCAGGGTCATGTTTTCAAAAATGACGGTCTGTTCAAAGTTCTCCTGCCAGTTGAACATGATCCGTTCCAGGCGGCCATATTCGGCTATGGCCGGTGATGTCTCCGCCTTCTTGTGAAATTCTGCGATGACCGCCGCAACCTCCCGCAAGGTAGAGGCTGTCACCCGCCCGGTGTCCACCAGCCGGTCCAGCATCAGTTCTGCCGGGAGGCGCTTCATCTTTACCGCATAATCTATAACGGCCCCTGTCCCGTGAAACGCCGCCCCTGTCGGCGTCTCGCGCAATTCCACCACACCCTCATACATATCAGGACAGAGACGGCGGTTGAGACGGACTTCTTCGTTGCAGTAAAAACGTCGACGGTCGATGGTGGAAAAATTGAGGAAACCGAAATCAACAGGTTTCTTTATCTTGTAAGCATGCCTGTCGGTAAGAAAGATAAAGGAGACATGCGTCTGAACCAGTTCCACCGAGGTAGTCTCTTCCGGGTAGGCGTCAGGTTTCAGCAGGGATTTGAGGGTGCTTCGTATCATTCATCTTTTCCTCTTTAGTTTATACATTTTACCATCAATGCCGGCAGTCCGCAAGGTTATGAGCCGAAATGATAATCGTTTGACGCAGATGCAGGTTGTGTGCTAGATTTTTGAACATTTTCTCTCCCAATCGAGCTTGCCAATGCCTTATCTTTTAGTACTTCTTATGTTTGTCACATTGCTTTCATCCTGTGCCGCTGTACCGGGGCCTGCTCCAGGGACGTTGCTGCAGACAGGAGCAGACCATGACGGCAAGGCACGTGCTCTGTATCTGTATTCACGAGCCCGGCTTGCCGTTATCGATGGAGACTATCCGGCTGCCCTGAATACCATGAGGAACGCCATTGAACTGGATCCTGATTCTGCATTTCTGCATACCTCCCTTGCCGAGATAAAGCTTAAGATCGGTCAGGTCCAGGAGGCTCTGGATTACATAGACAAGGCCATAAAGCTCGACCCGACCTATCGGGAGCCCTATCTCATGGGCGGCTCGATCATGGCGTCCTCCGGTAAGGATTCGGAGGCGGTCGTCTATCTGCGCAAGGCGCTGCAGCTCGACCCTTCTAAAGAAGATGCCTATCTTCAGTTGGCGGTTTCCCTGACGCACCTGTTTGAATACGAGGAGGCGGTCGGGACACTCAAGGAACTTGTTAAAATCAACAGTGATTCGATCCTTGGTTACTACTATCTTGGCAAGACCTATGGACAGATGAAGTTGTATCGGGATGCTGTCGGTTTTTTCCGGAAGACTCTCGAACTGCGGCCTGACTTTGATCAGGCGGCCATAGATATGGCCGCTGCCTATGAAGCCATGGGTGATTATTCCCAGGCGATACAGATCTACAAAGGCCTGACCGGTGAGGAGGACATGAAGGCAGCAGTTCTTCAGCGTCTTATTCAACTCCTGATCCAGCAGCGTCGATTCAACGAGGCACTTGAATATCTGGCTGTTGCAGTAAATTCCGGCTATGGCGGGCAGGAAACCCTGCGCAAAATCGGCCTGATCCATATGGAGCTTGATCAGTTTGATGATGCCATCAAGGTGTTCAGTGCCATGCTTGAAAAGGATCCCGCCGCCCACCAGCTCCGGCTCTATCTCGGCATGGCATTCGAGGAAAAGGGAGATCATGATTCGGCCTATGCCGAATTCATGAAGATACCTCTGGATTCGGGCGTCTATGTTGACGCCGTCGGCCATATCGCCTTTCTCCTCAAGGAAAAGGGACAGCCGGAACTGGCAGTTGAGTCGCTCAAGAAAGCCATTGATGAAAGCCCCCGGCAGCTCGAGCTGTACCTGAACCTGTCCACATTGTACGAAGCCCTCGAAAAACCAGAAGAAGGGCTGGCGCTCCTGCTGAATTCAGAAAAGAGCTTCGAAGGAGATGCGCGTCTGCAGTTCCGCATCGGTGTCATCTACGATAAACTTGGCAAAAAAGCGGAATCCATCGAGCGGATGAAAAATGTCATCTCACTCAATCCGCGGGATGCCCAGGCGCTTAATTTTATCGGATATACCTATGCCGAACTGGGAATTAATCTGGAAGAGGCACTCTCATACCTGAAAAAAGCGGTCGAGATCCGCCCCAATGACGGATTTATTCTGGACAGCCTCGGTTGGGTGTATTTCAAGCTGAAGAAATATGACGATGCGATCAGGTATCTGGAAGAGGCGGTTGCCCTGGTACCGGACGACTCGGCGATAGTCGAACATCTTGGAGATGTTCAGCAGGCCCGGCATGAGTACAAAAAGGCGCTGGCAAGTTACCGCAAGGCCCTTGAAATTGAACCGGACCGCAAGGAACTGGCTGAGAAGATTCGCAGGCTCAAAGGGGAGCATGTCGAGCGATGAGCATGTCCCGGGGGGGCAGGGCAGTCGTCTTCCTTCTGGCAGCGTGCCTTCTGGCAGCGTGTTCCTCCGGTGAGCAGGCTCCGTTCCCTGTTTCGCAGGTTGCCTCTTCTCCGGTTGCAGGCGATGCGATAGTCGAAGGCACCATCGGCGAGGCTTCCACCCTGATCCCGATTCTGGCGTCAGACTCGGCGTCCCATGCCGTGGCAGGGCAGATCTATAACGGGCTGGTCAAATATGACAGGAACCTGACCATTACGGGAGATCTTGCTGAGTCTTTTGAAATATCTGCCGACGGACTGACGATCACCTTCCATCTCCGCAGGGGGGTCACCTGGCACGACGGCGCTCCCTTTACCTCACGCGATGTCCTCTACACCTACCGTGTCATCATCGACCCCAAGACCCCGACCGCCTATGCCGAAGACTTCAAGCAGGTCAAAAGCATCTCATCCCCCGATGACTTCACCGTCAGGGTGACCTACGACAAACCCTTTGCCCCGGCCCTGGCTTCCTGGGGCACCAATATCCTTCCCGCCCACCTCCTGGAAGGGCAGGACATTACCAAAAGCCCGCTGGCCCGTAAGCCGGTCGGAACCGGTCCCTATCGTTTCAAGGAGTGGATCGCCGGGCAGAAGATCGTACTGGATGCCAATCCCGCGTATTTCGAAGGACGTCCCTACCTTGACCGCTACATCTACCGCATCATCCCGGATACCTCCACCATGTACATGGAGATGAAGGCCGGGGCCATCGACCTGATGAACCTGACGCCGGTGCAGTATGCCAGGCAGACTACGTCACGCCTGTTCACCTCACGCTTCAACAAATTCCGTTACCCCTCTTCCGGCTACCTTTACATGGGCTACAACCTGAGGCATCCGCTCTTCGGCGACAAGCGTATCCGCCAGGCCATAACCGCAGCCATCGACAAGAAGGAACTGATTCACGGCGTGCTCTTCGGCATGGGGCAGAAGGCACATGGACCGATCGTGCCGGGCAGATGGGCCTACAACCCGGATGTCAAGGATATCGACTACAATCCGAAGCATGCCGGAGAACTGCTTGCCAGTGCCGGCTGGAAAGAAAAGAACGCTGACGGCATCCTGGTCAAGGACGGCAAGCCCTTTCAGTTCACGATCCTGACCAACCAGGGTAACCAGCAGCGCCTGCTGTCCGCCCAGATCATCCAGCAGCGGTTGAAATATGTCGGTATCGACGTCAAAATCCGGATTGTCGAGTGGGCGACCTTCCTCAAGGAGTACATCGATAAGGGGAAATTCGAGGTAGTCATGCTGGCCTGGAACATATCCCAGGACCCGGATATGTACGATGTCTGGCACTCCAGCAAGACCAACGCCGGAGAGCTCAACTTCATAGGTTTCAAGAACGCCGAGGTAGACCGCCTGCTGGTGGAGGGGCGGGGCACCTTTGACATCGAAAAACGCAAGCAGGCATATTTTCGCATCCAGGAGATCCTGGCCGAGGAACAGCCCTATACCTTTCTGTACGTCCCCGATGCACTGCCCGTGGTCAGTGCCCGCATCCGCGGCGTAGAGCCGGCCCCGGCCGGTATCGGGCACAACCAGATCAAGTGGTATGTGCCCAAGAACGAGCAGGTGTATTAATAAAGGCGGCTCTCACAAAGCTCACAAAGGCACTAAGGGAAATCAAGCGTAAGATTGGTGAAACAATGACTGCTGATGACGTTGCCAGGGAAATCGTTGATGCGTGTCTGAAAATTCACAGAAAACTCGGTCCGGGCCTTTTGGAGTCCGTATATGAATCTGTTTTGTCGTATGAGTTAAAGCACAGGGGGCTGGACGTAAAGATTCAGGTACCTCTGCCAGTCAAATACGAAGATGTTTTCCTTGAGGTTGGATTTCGGGCAGACATGATTGTTTCTGAACTTGTCATAGTCGAGTTAAAGTCAGTTGAAAATGTACTTCCGGTTCACAAAAAACAGCTTCTAACATATGTACGAATCGCAGATAAAAAGCTTGGTCTATTGATTAACTTCGGCACTGAACTGATGAAAGATGGAATTACTCGCATTATTAATTGAATGCTTTTCTTTGTGACCTTTGTGCCTTTGTGAGAGATTGCCGTGAAAATGTATCTGTTAAAACGCATACTGATGCTGATCCCGCTGATGCTGGGTATCACCCTGATCACCTTCACGGTTATCCATCTGGCGCCCGGCGAGCCGGTGGAGATGCAGATGGCCATGAACCCCAAGGTGGGCAAGGATGCCCGTGAACGGCTGCGCAAGTTCTACGGCCTGGACCGGCCGCTGCACGAACAGTACGTTACCTGGGTCGGCAAACTGGCCCGCCTCGATCTGGGGCGCTCCTTTTCGCCCGATAACCGTCCGGTGCTGGACAAGATCAAGGAACGCCTGCCGGTCACGCTGTCGCTTAACATCATCGCCCTGCTGCTGGAGTTCGGCCTGGCCATTCCGATCGGCATCATGGCCGCCACGCATCGTGATACCTGGCTGGACAAAGGTATAACCGTCTTTGTCTTCGTCGGATTTGCGGTCCCGACCTTCTGGCTGGCCTTGCTGCTGATGTACTTCTTCGGCGTCAAGCTGAACTGGCTGCCCATCTCCGGCCTGCACTCGCTCGGCAGCGACAATTTCGGCACCCTGCGCTATCTCTGGGACCTGGCCAAACACCTGGTCATGCCGGTCATGGTGGCCTCCTTCGGCAGTCTGGCCGGGCTGTCACGCTACATGCGCTCCACCATGCTCAACGTCATCGGCCAGGATTACATCACAACTGCGCGGGCCAAAGGGCTCTCCGAACGGGTTGTTATCTACAAGCATGCCCTGCGCAACGCCCTGCTGCCCCTGATCACCCTGCTCGGATTTTCCATACCCGGCCTGATCGGCGGCAGTGTCATTTTCGAGACTATCTTTGCCATCCCCGGCATGGGACAGCTCTTCTACCAGGGAGCCATGTCCCGTGACTACCCGGTGGTCATGGGCATCCTGGTGATCGGTGCCTTCCTGACCCTGATCGGCAACCTGATCGCCGACGTGTGCTACGCCCTGGCTGATCCGCGCATCCGGCAAAGTTAGTAGAGGCGGTCTCTCACAGAGCTCACAGAGGCTCAGAGGGAACCCCAAAATAAGTTGAAATTGCAGATTGATAAGGGTCTAAGTTTTTGAAAATACCGCCTATTCAGTGTTAAGTTTGTCATATTTTGAGTTATCCATTTTTTTGAATTATCTCCGTGCCTCTGTGCGCTCTGTGAGAGATGATTTATGGCCTTTAAACACACATACTTCTATGCAATCTTCTGGCAGCGCTTCAAGCGCAACCACCTGGCCATGTCCGGTGCCTGCGTGGTGGCAGCGCTGTTTGTGATCTCGCTGCTGGCCCAGGTAATCGCACCCTGGGAACCTAACGCCATCAACGCCTGGTCGGTGCTGTCACCCCCCTCCTGGCAGCACTGGTTCGGCACTGATGAACTCGGCCGTGATGTCTTGAGCCGGATCATTTTCGGCGCGCAGATCTCGCTCAAGGTCGGGTTCGTGGCAGTGGGGATTGCGGTGTCAATCGGTACGGTAGTGGGACTCGTGTCCGGGTATTACAGCGGTCTGGTTGATGCCACACTGATGCGATTCGTGGATATCATGCTCTGCTTCCCGGCTTTTTTCCTGATCCTGGCGGTTATTACCGTCCGTGAACCATCCATCTGGAATATCATGATCGTCATCGGTCTGACCGGCTGGATGGGGGTCGCCCGGCTGGTGCGCGCCGAAACGCTCTCCATCCGGGAGATGGACTACATCCTGGCGGCCCGCTGTATCGGCTGCTCGGATGCCCGCATCATCTTCCGTCATATTCTGCCCAACGCCATCTCGCCCGTGCTGGTGTCAGCCTCCCTGGGAGTCGCCGGCGCCATCCTGACCGAATCGGCCCTGTCGTTCCTCGGTATCGGCGTCCTGCCGCCGACCCCCAGCTGGGGCAATATCCTGACCTCGGGCAAGGACTACATCGAATTTGCCTGGTGGCTGTCGCTCTTCCCCGGCCTGTCGATCCTGATCACGGTGCTGGCCTACAACCTGCTGGGCGAGGGCATCCGTGATGCGCTTGATCCCCGTGTAAAGCGCTGATGACGGTCGATCAGCGCCGCATCTTTAATCTCAATGACATCCCCGTTTCCGGCGGCCCTGTTGTCTACTGGATGAGCCGCGACCAGCGCGTGGCCGACAACTGGGCCCTGCTGCATGCCCAGCAGCTGGCCCTGCAGGGGAACGTACCGCTGGCGGTGGTCTTCGCACTGGCACCTGCCTTTCTCGGAGCGACCGTAAGGCAGTACGCTTTCATGCTGCGCGGTCTTGACCAGGTTGCGGCGCGTCTCCAAGAGCTGAATATCCCCTTCATTCTTCTGCGTGGCAACCCGCCTGACGAGGTCTGCCGGTTTACCCGGGAGCATAACCCGGGCGCGCTGGTTTGCGACTTCGACCCGCTGCGCATCAAGCGTGCCTGGCGAGATCAGGTGGCAATCGATTCAGGTGTGGCCTGCATCGAGGTTGATTCCCACAACATTGTTCCCTGCCGGATTGCATCGCCAAAGCTTGAATACGGGGCCTATACCATCCGTCCGAAGATTCATCGCCTGTTGCCGGAGTTCCTGACGGATTTTCCACAACCGGTGCGGCATCCCTCTGACTGGCAAAACCTCTCTCAAGCGCACTTTTCCAAAGAGGGTGGGGCTGAATCAATTCTCTCCTCATTATCCATAGATGGCAGGGTGGGGGAAGTGGCGTCAGTTGTAGCGGGTGAAGCGGCAGCCCACCGGCATCTCCTCGATTTTATCACCCATGGACTTGACCGTTACGACAGCCTGCGCAACGACCCTAATGCCGCCGGCCAGTCCGGCCTGTCTCCCTGGCTCCATTTTGGCCAGCTCTCTGCCCAGCGGGCGGCGCTGGAGGCCGGTCGGGCCGCAGGGGGCACCGTGTCCGGCGATGCTTTTCTGGAAGAACTGGTTATCCGGCGGGAACTTTCTGATAACTTCTGCTGGTACAACATGAACTATGACCGGGTGCAGGGCTTTCCGGAGTGGGCACAGAAGACCATCGCTGAGCATCGTCACGACCGCCGGGAATTCACCTATTCCTGCGAGCAGTTCGAAGCCGGGGAGACCCATGATCCGCTCTGGAATTCCGCCCAGGCCGAGATGAGAACGTCCGGCCGGATGCACGGCTACCTGCGTATGTACTGGGCCAAGAAGATCCTGGAATGGACGCCTTCTCCCGAGGCAGCCATGCAGACCGCCATCTATCTCAACGACCGCTACCAGCTGGACGGCCGCGATCCCAACGGCTACGCCGGCATAGCCTGGAGCATCGGCGGCGTTCATGACCGGGCCTGGGGCCAACGGCCGGTATTCGGCAAGATCCGCTATATGAACAGCAAGGGGTGCAGGCGAAAATTCGATGTGGACAGACATATACACACCTGGGCCGGTATTCGATGATGCGCACTCAACGACAGCGCATGAACCTCCTCAGGGAATTATTCATTCCGCATCGGCCTGTTTAACTTCGGCCTGGCAAACGCCGGTGTGGAGTTCTCAAACGTCGTTACGGTGACCTGGCAGGTTGATGTTGGGAAAAACCGCCGCTATCTTCGGATTCGACTGCCTAGCAGTCGTTCTGGGTTTCAAGCTGCCGAACGGCGACAGAAAACGCGATCTGCTGGTTATCTGCGTCATCACAGGAACGGGCTTTACGGTTGCGATATTTGTTGCCGGGCAGGTGTTTGTAGACCACGCGGTCATGGAAGCGGCCAAGATGGAAGCCATGTTCACTATTGCTGCTGCGGTTATTGGTATCGTACTTGGCAAAGTGCTTGGTGTGCGGAAGCGTGTGCGGTGGTCGGAATATCCATTCGAGATGGCGTCGGGTCAGTTGCTCGTGAACGCAGCAGTACGACCGAAAATATTAATCGGCGCGATCCGGGAGCAGGGGATGATTGGGCCATGTCAACAGTTCCAAAATATCGAACAAACAAAGTATCCTTACAGATTATTCATTCATCTCAGATACCGCTTTAGCCCTTTTTCGAGCCAGTGCTTTAGATAGTCTTGCCCGTACCACTTGGCTGATCTGGTTCACGTCAGTCGTTGTTGTACAACTTTCCTGCATCAGTTGTTCAGACATAAGTATCTTGTCAATCTTGCAATCCATTTCGTCCAAACGTTTGATGATAGCCAACAGTTGCTGTCGGACAAACAGCTCGCCTTCATTTATCATATCATTCACCTGTCTTCAGTCGACTGTTTCAAACTCCGCAGTATTTTTCCCCTTTTCCTTGGCAACATACATCATCTTATCGGCCTTCCCAATTAATGCATCATAGGTGCCACTGATTTGCATGCAGGTCACAACCCCGATACTGGCAGTCACTTGCCACCCTGATTGGCTGGTCATAATATTGAGCGCCTTGACCAGTTTATCTATCGCATTTCGAACACTGACTTCATCAGCTTCCGGAAAACAGATGGTAAATTCGTCCCCGCCTATACGGCCTGCGATGTCTGTCTTGCGGATTGTGTTGATGATGGTTTCACTGACATGCTGTAAAAGTTTATCGCCACGAGCGTGCCCTTCTGTGTCATTAACCTCTTTAAAATTATCCAGATCAATGAATGCCAGCGAGAGCGGGTGATTATAACGCCGGGCGCGGTTCATTTCATCTTCCACTCGTTCGCGGAAAGCCCCTTTGTTCAAGAGCCCGGTTAACCGGTCGGTATCAGCCCTCATGCGTTCACGTTCAAGTGCCCGGCGCAGCTGAGACTGTAATGATATGGTGTATGCAATCAGGGAGAAAACTCCAAAGCGGGTAAAGGCATTCCAGGATAGTATTGCATCATTTTCCCCTGGGAGTTTATTGATAAAATTGACGATGAACCAACATGCTGCTGCACCTGCAGCAACTATAATGCCCTCCGACTTGCCACAGAACCAAGCCGAAACGAGTATCGGCACCGAGTAGAGCAGCATCATAGAGATATGCGCTCCTGTCAGATTGTCATAGTAGCCGATCAGCGCAGTAACCAATATCGACAAGAAAAAAACAAGGCGATGGTATATCAATTTGTACATTTCCCTTTGTTCTATGGAAATTCGCATATGTAGTAATGTCTTACTGGGTAAGCGTAGTAAATGTAAACGTTATAGTATGTAATGGCAACGACGGCTTGATTTGTATTTTAGTGTGGCAGTATTATTCCAGCATTCCGACCATTGAATTAAGAAGCCCCAGCAATGCGGATTGTCTTTTTAGATAATACGGCGCGGCCGTCTGGTCATCCTTTCCGATATGTATTCCAAAAACATCGACATTTACCAGTTTAAAGACTTCTTCATCGGTGACATCGTCACCAATAAAAATCGCCCGTTGTAACCCGAACATCTCCATGGCGGCCACAAGTGCATCTCCTTTTGTCAACGCTTCCATCGGAAGCAGATTGACAACAAATTTACCGCCTATTCTTCGAGGTGTCGGTACGAGTTTTCCTATTGCAGCATCAATTAGCGAGAGTGTGTTTTCCACATCGTCAGCCTTGCGGTAATGAAGTGAAAGAGAATCTCCCTTAAACTCGATTTCCACTCCCTGTGCGGTACTGAGTATGTCGAGCAGTTTTTCATGCCACATCTGACAAATACTCGATGTCTTACAGTCCAAACTGCCTGCTTGGGCAGGCCATTCAGCACCATGGTTGCCGACAAGTAACTGTGGCTCGAATGCGAGAATTGCCATGGCATCCTGCCGAGACCTGCCGGTGATTACAGCAACTTTAGCCACTTTTGCAAGCCGCCCGAGTGTGGCACGGACAGGTTCCGATACCCGCACCGCCGAATAGTCCTCGACAATCGGAGCAAGTGTGCCGTCCAGATCGAAAGCGAACAGAGTGTCCGGTGCTACATATCGAGCCATATCAGAAAGCCCTTTAGGACTGAACAGGTACGTTGATTTCATGATGCTCTCCCGATTCTTGTAGCCAGTTTTTCCCGCTGACGGACCCGGGCAGCATCCAGGAGCATTCTGCCGGCCCAGCGGTAGACATTGAAGTCGCGTACCTGTGACCGCATGCTGCGCATCCGCTCCTGCTGTTCGTATTCCGGCATGGTCAGCCCTTGGTAGAGCGCCTCGGCGGTCTGCTCCACATGGTAGGGGTTGACGATCAGTGCCTCGTACAGCTCGTTGGCAGCGCCGGTAAACTGGCTCAGGACCAGGACTCCACGTTCATCGTCTCGGGACGCCACAAACTCCTTGGCAACCAGATTCATGCCGTCGTGGAGGCTGGTGACCATGCAGACCTGGGCTGCCCGGTAATAGCGATTGACCTGGTCCGGCTCATGGTGCTCCGCCTTGAGGATGATGGCCTTGCGTCCGTCACGGGTAAAGCGCGCGTTGATGCGTTCCTCCAGGGCATGTAGCCTCGTTTCGAAGGCCTGGTACTCCTCCAGTGCCGATCGGCTCGGAGCGGCGATCTGGATAAAGCTGAAGCGCCCCACCAGTTCGGGGTGCAGTTCCAGCATCCGCTCGACCGCGTTGAAACGTTCCAGGATGCCCTTGGTATAGTCCATCCGGTCAACGCCGATCCCCAGCAGTTGATCCTCGGGGAGGCCCAGTTCTGCCAGGATCTCCGCTCGAGTCTGTTCCACCGGCGGCAGAGTACCCTGCCATGGGGGCGGCCACTGGATCGAGATCGGATAGCTCTCCACCATGGTCAACTGGCCGCGACGGGCGATGGTTGATGATTCATGCTCGATGCGGGTTTCCAGGTAGCGGTCCACCGTCTCCAGGAAATTCTTGCAGTGATAGGGGGTATGAAAACCAAGAATAGTACTCCCCAGCATCCCTTCCAGCAACTCCTCACGCCAGGGGCAGATGCCGAATGACTCCGGGTTGGGCCAGGGGATATGCCAGAAGGTGATGATGGTGGCTTTGGGCAGCGCCTTGCGGATCATCCCCGGCAGCAGAGCAAAGTGATAATCCTGAACCAACACAACCGGATTGTCGCTGTCCGCCTCCTTTACCACCGCATCGGCAAAGCGCTGGTTGATCTTGACATACTGAACCCAGTCGCTGGTGCGAAACACCGGCCGGACATGGGCTATATGGCAGAGCGGCCAGAACCCCTCGTTGGAGAAACCGTAGTAATACCCTTTTTCCTCCTCTTCCGTGAGCCAGATACGCCGCAGGTTGTATTCGGGCTTATCAGGCGGCACCATGACTCGGTCGTAGGCGTCCACGGTTTCACCGTCGGCGCTTCCGCTGCCATGGGCAATCCAGGTGCCGGAACAGGCGCGCATGACCGGTTCAACAGCGGTCACCAGGCCGCTAGCGGGGCGGTGTACCTTTATTTCGCCATTTTCTTTGCTATGAATATATGGTTCACGGTTGGAGACAACTATTATTTTTTCTCCGGTCAGCTGTTTATGGAGCAGATTTCGAAGAGTATCGGGACTCCAGGTAATGGTCGAGTCATCGGCCAGGCGCCGTTCGGCATCCATGGAGCGCAGCAGGGTTTTCAGATCACCCACCAGCGGCTGTAACTCCGAATTGACCTTTTGATCAGAGAACGGCTTGAGAAGGCCTTCGCCCTTGAGCATCGCCCTGACCCCCTCCATCCAGCCGCGCCAGCTCAGGTGAGCCACAAATACGGTTACCAGCGAGGTTACAAT
Source organism: Geobacteraceae bacterium (assembly GCA_016720395.1). Taxonomy (GTDB): domain Bacteria; phylum Desulfobacterota; class Desulfuromonadia; order Geobacterales; family Pseudopelobacteraceae; genus CAIPTY01. Next base: position 410,862 of record JADKKR010000005.1, read on the forward strand.
TCCCAGCACGACAAAGAGTAAAATGACGTACGTGCGGGTATCTGCGCTTCGCCGTTCCATAAAACTCGTATCATGGACAAGGATCAGAGATCCGTTGATTCCTCCCTCCTGTGTGATCTTGTGACGTGCAACGTGCACCGCGCCCTCTGGTAGCTGAAGTATCTGGCTTGCCTCCTTGTTATCATTGACCTCAGATGAGCAACTGATGCTCTTGGGAAACGTCGGTGTGCGGTACAACAACTCTCCCCGGTCACTGCAAAAGCCGAGCGCCAGCAGGCGTTCATCCTGGATGGAACGGAGCAGCAGCGAGTTGATCCGGGATTTGTTCCCCTGCTGGAGAAGTTCAGCCAACGGTTCATGCAGGGTATTGGCAATCAGGCGGGAACGGATATCCATATCCCTGATAAACCAGCGCTTGTTCAGCTTGTCCACAAACGGAACCACTGCATAGGCCAGCAGCCCCAGGGTTACCACCAGGGGTACGATAAATCGTAAAGAAAGCTTAAGTGACCTGAATCCGCGCATTGTTAATTCCTTTCTAGCGATTGTCCGGCTATGAGCAGCGCCATTCCTTCAGCAACATTTCGAGCCCCCGCAGGTGAAGATCAATCTGGTCCGTGCGGTTATTCAGCTCGTGTCCCAATTCGTGAACGGTACGCTGAATCAGGAAACAGCGCAGCATTACCTCGAGTTCCTTTCTGTTGGACGGTACCAGAGGTGAATTCTTCATGGTATGCAGATAGGCTTTCAGATATGAACCGCTGACGTAGACATACCAGGCTCCCAGCCATGTTTGAAGCAGAGCCGTGTCGTCCGGGTGACCGGCGCTGTGGTGAGCCAGCGTGGTCATGGTTGCATAGTGGATGGAATGAATCATGCTGACAACATCCCGCAATGGAGAACGTTTCAGACGACGTTCACTCAGCGAATGGGTCGGTTCTCCTTCAAAATCAATAAATACAAAATCTTTACCGGTAAAAAGCGCCTGTCCCAGATGAAAATCACCGTGAATTCTGCATTTCATGGCGGCAATACGGCGGCCGGTGATTTTCTTCAGGCAGCTGATAAGCTCATGTTCTGCCTCCAAAATCAGTTCTGCTCTCTTTTGGGCGGGAGCGGGCAAACCGGGAACGGTTTTTTCCAATGCCTGAAAAGTCCTTCGGATCTGCGCCCGCATGGATTGAAAGAGGGAGCGCTGGTAGAGAGTTGAAAACTCTTCCATGCTCCAGCTGTGTTCCATCGACCCCGAGGCCAGTGCACGATGCATCTCTGCGGTCCGCCGGCCGAGCAGAAGTGCCATTTCCAAATGCAGCCCGCGCACAAGTTCATGGAACTGTTCAGGAATCCCGTTGTCAACGACTTCCAGAAGCGTCGGCAGGCTTGATGGAAGTTTTGGCAGGTCCTGTTTGTGTGTCAACAGATACTCTACGAAATGGGCCAGACTGGAAAGGGTGTTCCCCCAGGCATCGCCGTGACAGGCGACGTAGGATTGCAGGACACCGATGTCATAAAGCTTTCCGCTGGCCGGCCGGTATTCAATCCTTCCGGAATATTGCGGAACATTCCGGAACCGTTTTTTGCCTCCCAGATACTGAAGAATCTCCGGTTCCGGGTTGATCCCCTCATCCAGCTTGCGGTACATTTTGAACAGTAACCGGTCACCATACAGAATACTGGTATTGTTCTGCACAACGGTGGCTACCCTGCTGGGAAAAAGTTCTGTCCGGGGAGGGAAATTCCTGGCCACGTCGTTTCCCGCCAGGCCGACCAGATGAGAACCGAGTTCACCCGTGACTTTTGCACGTTCGTGTATCGTTTTCAAGAGCAGCTCGCGAAATTCCTCGAAGTAGGCCGCATCGCAGAGAAACCCGTCAATTTCTCCCAGTGAAAGAGGCGTGATTATCTCCAGCGGATGCCGCTCCTTCGCGTTCTGTAATCGTTCATTGGAAATCCAGGCCAGGGGGAGCAGATAGACCTCGGGATCCCACTCGGTGTATGCGACCCTGATGAAGGTCAGCAGAAACAGCTGATCATTCTGTTTCAGCTGACAGCTGTCAAGGATGGTGATCTGGCTGATAACCCTCCCTTTACCGCAAAACCAGAAGACGCGCTGTAGGTAGTTGGGCAGGACGGAGGAGCAGAAGTGCTCTCCGACCTTGCCCCTTACCACATCCCACCAGGGATGACCGTCTGCTACTTTGAGCGACAGTAACTCATCATCACATGGTTCCCGGCGTGCCTCCGTACTGCGCAGGACAAACCAGAAGTGGTCATATTGCCCCATGGTGAAGTGATAGCGCGACTCCTGGATAATCGGGAAACGGTTCCGGCTGAAGACCTCTTCGGGAAACATGCCGGCGTAGCGGGAAAGGTCGACGGTGACCGTCTGGGAGAAACGGGAGAGATTGATGACCACCAGAATTATTTCATCCTCAAATCTGCGGATGAAGGTCAGGACTTTCGGGTTGTCCGATGGCAGCATTTCCAGGCTGCCGCAGCCGAAGGCCTTGAAGCGTTTGCGCATGGCGATCGTTCGCCGCATCCACCAGAGCAGGGACGACGTGTTGCGCTCCTGGTTTTCTACATTGATGGATTCATAGTGATATTCCGGTTCGATTATGACCGGCAGGAACAGCTTCTGGGGGCTGGCCTTGGAGAAACCGGCGTTGCGGTCCGGGTTCCACTGCATCGGTGTCCGGACTCCGTTGCGGTCTCCCAGATAGTAATTGTCACCCATGCCGATTTCATCGCCGTAATAGATGATCGGTGTTCCCGGCAGGGAGAAGAGCAGAATATTCATCAGCTCGATCTTACGACGGTTGTTACCCATCAGGGGGGCCAGCCGACGACGGATGCCGAGATTGATGCGGGCCCGAGGATCGGAGGCGTACACCCGGTACATGTAATCCCGCTCCTCGTCGGTCACCATCTCCAGTGTCAACTCGTCATGGTTGCGCAGGAAGATGGCCCACTGGCACCCCTCCGGGATAGCCGGCGTCTGGTCGAGGATGTCGACGATCGGAAAGCGGTCCTCCATCTCGATGGCCATGAACATGCGCGGCATGAGCGGGAAATGGAAGGCCATATTGCTTTCGTCTCCGTCACCGAAGTAAGCAGAGGCGTCTTCCGGCCACTGGTTGGCCTCTGAAAGCAGGATGCGGTTTTTGAAGGAGTTGTCCAGGTGCGCCCGCAGCTTCTTGAGGAAGGCATGGGTTTCGGGTAGATTCTCGCAATTGCTATCCTCCCTTTCGAACAGGTAGGGAACGGCGTCGAGCCGCACGCCGTCAACCCCCAGACGCATCCAGAAGTCGATGACCCGCAGCATTTCGGACTGCACCCGCGGGTTGTCGAAATTGAGGTCCGGCTGATGATAGTAGAAACGGTGCCAGTAATAGGCCTTGGCCAGCGGATCCCAGGTCCAGTTGGATGTTTCGAAGTCCTGAAAGATGATGCGCGCTTCGCGGTACTTCTCGATCGTGTCGCTCCAGACATAGTAATCCCGGTACACGGAGCCCGGCTTCGCCAGACGGGCACGCTGAAACCAGGGGTGCTGGTCGGAGGTGTGGTTAAGCACCAGTTCGGTAATCACCCGGATACCGCGACCATGGGCGGCGCGCAAAAACTGCTTGAACTCGCGCAGGGTGTTGTAGATGGGGTTGACGTTATAGTAGTCGGCTATATCATAGCCGTCATCCCGCTGTGGAGAAGGGTAGAAGGGGAGCAGCCAGATTGCCGTGACACCGAGTTGCTGCAGGTAGTCAAGTTTGCTGCTCAATCCTTGGAAATCGCCGACTCCGTCCGCCCTTGAGTCTGCAAAGGCCTTGATGTGGACCTGATAAATTATGGCGTCCCGGTACCAGTGCGGATTGTCATCCAGGATAGAATGATCATTGCGCATAAGTTTTTTCTCCCTGTGGTGCTCTTTCGTAACGTTCCACCTGTCTTCGAACCGAAACAGCCAGGTCCTGCGGAAGCATGCCCCATGAAAAACGCCACTCCCAGTTGCCGAAAGGAGTGCCGGGGATGTTCATGCGCGCCTCGCTTCCCAGCTTTAAAATGTCCTGAAGCGGTATGACCACCGTATCGGCAACCGACATGAGAGCCGCGCGGATCAGGTCGCCGACGCCGTCCACTCCGGTGCAGCCAAGATATTCACACATTTCATGACGTTCGGCATCTGTTATCGAATCATACCAGCCTTTGGTCGTGTCATTGTCGTGCGTTCCGGTATAGACGACCCCGTTTTTGGCATGGAGGTGCGGCAGATTGATCGGTTCTTTCTCAAAGGCAAACTGCAGGATCTTCATGCCGGGGAAGTTGTAGCGATCCCGCAATGCCAGTACCTCGGGCGTGATGACGCCCAGATCTTCGGCGATGATGGGCAGCTTTCCCAAGGCGGCAATCAGGGTGTCGAAAAGCTGTTCTCCCGGAACTTTGATCCAGTTTCCCTTTTCGGCTGTTGTTTCATCTGACGGTATATGCCACGTCGCTTCGAAACCGCGAAAGTGATCTACACGGACAATGTCGAAGAGTTCAAAGATCGTCCTGAAACGATCGATCCACCACTGATAGCCGTCTTGTTCCATGACATCCCAGTCATAGAGCGGGTTGCCCCACAACTGTCCGGTGGCGCTGAAATAGTCGGGAGGAACACCGGCAACCACCTGCGGTTTACCCTCGGCATCCAGGAGGAACAGGTCACGGTGACTCCAGACATCGGCAGAATCTAAGGCGACAAAGATGGGTATATCTCCGATCACAGCGATTCCACGTCCGTTGGCGTAGTCTCGCAGAGTTCTCCACTGCCGCGAAAACTGCCACTGCAGATATTTCTGGACGCCGATTTCGTGGCTGAATTGTACCGCATACTCTCGGGCCGTTTCTGGCATAATGAACGAAGCCTCTTCCGGCCAGAGAATCCAGCTCTCTCCGTGGTAGTGGCGTTTCAGGGCCATGAAAACGGCATACTCGTGCAGCCAGGGGGTTGTGTCGCAATAGTGCCGGAATTCAAGCGTTCGGGATGTGCACCCCCCCGACAGAAAGGTTGAGGCTGCCTGATAGAGCAGTTCCATTTTCGGGCCGATGATACGGGCGAAATCAACACGGTCATCAGGATAACGATTGGCGTCGCAGTAGCCCGGAGGAAGATCCCCCTCACCGGCAATCTGTTCCAGATCGATCAGCAGCGGATTGCCACCGAAGGCGGTAAAGGCGGAATAGGGTGAATTGCCACAGGCCGGAGGGGTCAGCGGAAGCATCTGCCAGTAGGACATCCCCATCTCGCACAGCAGATCAATGAAGCGCCGGGCGTCAGCCCCCAGTGTCCCTATTCCACCGGGTCCCGGCAGTGAGGTCGGGTGCAGCAGTATTCCGCATCCACGCGTATTCAGCATTTACATCCCCTGGTTCATTGAAAAATTCAAGATAATCAAATGTCAGATGCTCCGGGTATGCCTACTTGAACTCCAGCTTGTAGTAGATATCGACACCGCTCTCGCCGCTGCCGGTCTGGGTTTCGATCTGCACCTGTTTGAAGATATCATACCGAAGCTTGAACAGGTTGCTGCCGGTAAACAGCGACTTTCCGTAGCTGATATAGAGCTGCGGAGTCAGGTATTTGCCCACGGTGAACACGGTCTCGGTCATGCCGGGTTGCTGCGCCTCCGGAATCGAACCGGGGGCGGTCACCTGCAGCGGTTTGTACCCCATGGCTCCGCTGCTTGTTCCGACTCCTCCCTGGACCTCCAGCGTGCTCAGGCCAAGCTTGTCCTTGATCTGGTCCTGCAGGGCCCCGGCCTGCCGGGACGAGAGCAGGGCACCTGCCGCACGGGCCAGCAGGCTGGCCTGTTCTCCGCTGCTGCCGAGCGGATGCCCCAGGACAATATAGGCCAGGACATCGACGTCCGGCATGGCCGGCTCGGAATAGAGCCTGGTGACCGGTTTCTGCAGCGTTCCGGACACGATTACCCCGGCCCGCACATCACCGACGGTGCGCAGTGCCAGAAAATCAAGGGTTGGCCGGTCCATGGGGCCACCGGCGAAGAACAGGCGACCGCGAACGATATTGAGATTGACGCCGTAGGTCCGGTATGTGCCTTTGACCACCCTGATTTCACCGCTGCTGGTGATCCTGTCGAGGCTGCTGAAAGTCAGATCCAGAGCCCCGCCCAATTGTGCGTCAATACCCGAAATTTTGACAATGGCCCTCTCGCCCAGCAGGACCTTTACCCGTACATCCAGTGCCAGGCCAGGATTCTTTGAGGCCGGAACGACGACCCCCTCCCGGATGACGTCGCTGCTCGGTGCGATAACGGTCCGGGATTGTGAGCCGATGATGTTCAGCTCCGGCAGGCGCAGTTCTCCACGCAGGATCAGTTTCTGCGGAGTACCCTCAAAGCTGAGTCTGGGGGTGCTCAGGATGCGAAGTTCGGGGAAGTTGACAGTCTGGAAGTTTTCTCCGGCGATGGTGCCGGTGTATGCGGTCACCCGCCGCCCCTCCAGGGTGATCAGTGCGGTTCCTTGCAGATGGCCTGCCCCGGACAGCGCCCGGAAGGATTCAACCCTGATGCGGTTCTTTTCCAGCTGTGCCGAGAGCTGGACATCCCTTAAACGGATGCCGGCGGTGGGCAGATAGGCACCGGCTTTGGAGAGCTGCAGTTTCCCGGTGATCTGCGGTGCTTCCCAGGTGCCGTTGACCGCCAGATCAACAGCAAGCTCCCCGAAGCTTTCCTGCACCAGTCCGGGAAACAGGGTGGTGATCAACCCCTTTTCCCGGGCCGTTCCGCTGAGAGTTGCCCGCAGTGGCCCCCCGGGATTGAAGGCCGCCGGGAAACGAGCCGCCAGCGGCAGCCTGAAATCCCCGCTGACCTGACCGTAGTCTGTCATGGTCAGACCAAGTGTACCGGATAATGCCTCCCCGCGCCAATCCCAGCTGGCCCTGGCTGTCGAAAAATCCAGCTTCAGCTCGCCGTCAGGCCTTTGCTGCTGCAGGGTTCCGCCATTGAGCACGGCGTTGCCGGACAGATCAAAACGTTGTCCCGGCAGCATGCTCCCACTGGCCCGACCGGTGATTCGCCCGCTCAGCTTCGTGTCGCCCGGCAGCCAGGGCTTGAGCAGCAGAAGGTCGATGTTGCTGGCGTCTGCCGTCAGGTGTCCGTGCTCGGGCAGAACCAGACTGAACGGTGCTGCCGAAGAGAAGCTCCCCTTCAGCCGGCCGCCGTCGGACATGGCCAGATCCAGCCCGACCTGCAGGCCCTGCCGGCCGCCGTCAACGGTCAGCAGGCTCCGCTGCAGCGTTATACTGCGCCCCTGATGGCTGAATGTCCCGCTGATGTCGGCGCTTCCCGTCAGGGTCAGCCGCTTGTCCGGCAAGAATCCGACCTGAGCTGAACCATTGCTGCGTCCCGAAAGCTGCAGCTCCCGGAGCCAGGGATTAGCCCTGGCCAGGTTCACTCGGCTCCAGCGGGCCCGGAGCTGGCCGGACAATGGGGTGCGTCCCAGATTCGCGACAAGTTCGATCAGTTCTCCGGTACCGGCGGAAAGGGCCAGCGGAGAGAGGGAGAAGGTTTCGGCGCTGAGGGTAAATGACGCCGGTGCGTTCAGTTTCCAGGGTCCGCTAGCGTCTCGTCCTGACAGGCGTCCGATCTCCCCCTTCCAGGTATCTTTATCGTAGCCGGCACTCAGTGACATGTGTGCATCGGCTGCACCTGAACGCAGGTGTGCCTGTACGCTGTGGTTGCGCACGGTCCCGTCTGCCTTCAGTGTCACGGCATCCAGCCGGTAGCGGTCATGGATCAGATCCTTGAGCACAGCACTGATGTGCACGGGGTAGCCCGGGCCAGGATCAAGCCCGGCAGAAAGAGTGATGGCTGCCAGGCGTGTGCCGCCGTAGGCCAGTCTGCTTCCCGTACCGGTGACTGCGCCGCTGAGCTGCCTGTCGCGCCAACGCAACCAGCCCTGTGTACGGAGAGACCCTGCTGCTCCGGGGACCAGCAGGGAAAAATCACTGATCGTCGCCGCCAGGGAGATGCGCTGCTGCAGTTCCCCGGAGGCGTGCAGGTCAAAGCCCTTGCCCCGCAGCGCCAAATTATCTAAGGAAACAGTATCTCCGTTACTCTGCGCCTGCAGATCGCCGGTCAGTGCCTGGCCATGCAGACGGCTTTCCAGCAGGGAAGCACTGACGCTGCCCCTGAATGGTTCATTACCCTTTCTGGTCAGCGAGCCTGTGGCATTGAAATTCGCAACACCCTTCCATGCCGGGTCAAGCCCGGCCGGGTTGAGGTCCCTGCCGTTAAGCAGCGCCTGCAGCGCAAAACCGCTGCGCCAGTCCATATCCAGGTTACCGGTCAGGAGCCGTCCAGCAGACGCCCGCTGAACGGCGCCAGTTTCATCCGTCTCGGGTTCCTGATACGTGCCTGAGACGGTTGCCGCCTGCCACCCCTTGACCCGGTTGGCAAAGCTGAAGTCACCGCCATAGCTGTTCAGGGTCCCCGCGAATCGAAGCGTGCCGGAAAGATCCGTCGGTATGTTCAGTTCGGAGTCCAGATCGAGGCCATCCAGCATGACCTGTAGTGTCAGCAGCGATTCTCCGGCCGGGAATACCAGCGAGCCATCAGCTGTAATCCTCCCTTTCAGGCCGGGTCTGGAGAGGGCGAGATGCCGCAGGTTGATGGTATCCCGTGCCATCCCCACATCGCCGCTCAGCTCCAGCAGCTTTCGTGTGCCGGCGCTGCCTGCAATCGTGATGTTCCCGACAAACGGCTCCTTTCCGGACGTTTTACTACGGCGCGTCTGCAGCACGAAGCGGTCCATCTCCGCCAGGGGGTGTGTCACGGCAATCGCCAGGTCGGATGTGAGGGAAGGCTGCCTGAAGCCGGCCGAAACACTGCCCTGTATCTGCCCGGAAGGGGACAGCAGCATGAGATCGTTGATGGAGAGAATGCTCTCCTGCCAGGTGAGTGAACCGGTGATGGACGTTATCAGCAGCGGCTGTTCCTGCAGCCGGCGGTAGCTGAATTCCGTTATCTTCAGGCGCGCAATCCTGCCTTCGAACAGCTGTCCGCTTTCGGTCACCCGCGGCCAGGCCAGATTCAACGGTTTGTTGTCGAGGGGGCTATCATCCCGGATCTGCACCCTGTCCATGATCAGCTCCTGGACAGCCACAGTGCCGGACAGCAGCAGCAGCGGTTTCCAGCGCAGATCAAGTTTTCCGATCTCCACGCTCTGCCGTGCCAGTCCCACCCGCAGCTCCGTGAGGCGCAGACGGCTGCCGATGCTCCCCTCTATGGTCCGGGCAGAGAAGCTGATCCCACCCAGCGGGGCAACCGTCGTCAGCAGCCAGCGGGTACCCTTCGTCGTAGACATGACCCAGATCAGCATGGCCAGGACTGATCCTGTCAGTGCAAGCACCAGACTTGCCCCGAAAACGCGTCTGCTGAGCCGGATCATAGCTCGAACCCCACGGTGAAGTGGAAATGAATGGCCGGGTCGCCGCTGCGCAGTGGCCGCGCCACGGAAAGATTCAAGGCACCTACCGGTGAATAGTAGTGCAGACCGAAACCCGCACCCTGAAACATCCGGACCGAGGCAAACGAATTAAAGGTGTTGCCTGTATCATAAAAGACGGAAACCCCCCAATCCTTGAACAGGGCCCGCTCCAGTTCTACGCTTGCGATCAGGAGCTGTGTGCCCCCCACAACTCTGCCCGAGGCATCCCGTGGCCCGAGGGACTTGTAGGAATAGCCGCGCACGGTCTGGTCCCCTCCGGTAAAGAAGCGCAGTGACGGCGGAATGTCTTTTAGCGGGTCATTCAGCAGGGTTACCCCTGCCTCGGCCCGGGTACGCAGCGAAAACCGCCAGGGCAGCGGCTGGAGGTGGCTTCCTTCGGCCAGAACCTGAATCAGTGCCGTGTCCGATCCGAGCAGCTGATGGGTGCCGCGCAGTTCAACCGCATAGCGGAAGCCCCGCCGGGGGCGGATCGGGTTGTTGTAGCGATTGTCGGTAAAGCGTAAGCCCGGCAGCAGAAGCCGGGCCGTCGATGTCTGTGCACCGACGGTATAGTCTTCATACTGGGCCTTGACATAGGCAGTACCGAGCTTTCCGGGATCGAAACTGTGGTTGCGGGCCAGTTCCAGGGCCAGGATCCGGCTGGCGTAGCTGCTGGTGTCCTCCTGCTGCAGGTTCAGTTGAAGCGTGGTGGAGCTCCTGATATCCCGCGGGCTGGGCAGCACATACCCCGTTACCAGCCCCTGGAGCCGTTCAGCGACAAACAGCTGCGAATACAGCTCATGCCCCAGGTGAAACATGTTCAGATCGCGGTAGCGAACCGTGAAGCGCCCTCCCGTATCCGTCCCGTACCCGATGCCAGGTCGCAGGCTGAAACGTGGTCCGGGTGTCAACTGCACCTTGACCGGCACCCGGGATGCCTTGGCATCCTGTATTTCCGGAGAAACAATCACCTCCTTGAACCGTTCCGAATTGGCAAAGTTGCGTTGGGTTTCTCCCAGCCGGGGATAGGAAAAGACCTCCCCGGGGTCGTAGGTCAGATGGCGTCTGAGGAAACTGTCCGGATAGTCCGGTGCGCCCTGGATCTGTGTCGTACCGAAATAGTAGCGTGTTCCCGTATCCAGGGTAAGTCCGATCGTGGCGGTGGCGCCGGACGGGGCAACGCGGATTTCGTGCCGCGAAAAATCCGCATCCAGGTATCCCAGTTCGCGGGCCCGCGACATGAGCGCTGCCTTGGCCGCTTCGTAGCTCTGATGCAGCAGGACGTCATCCTTCTGCAGGGGGAACCGTTCCACCAGCCTGAGCAGGCGTTTTTCGCCGCTACCGGCTCCGTTCAGCACAACTGAAATGTCTGTAAGGCGCGCCGCTTCACCCGGCACTACCGAGACCAGTAGACGATAGCGCTCTCCGTTCTTTTCTACCGCAGTCGTGACCCGGGCCTGATACAGGCCGAACGGTTCCAGCGCGGTTCTGGCTGAATCCCCGGCCTGCCGGGCAAACCGCTCCAGCCAGAGCCGGTCCACCTGTCCGTCGCGTACCAGTCCGGAAGGCAGGCCCAGCGATTCCTGCACATTTTTCAGCGCGGCGCCTTCGATGCCGCTGACGATAACTTCTAACGGTTCAGCGGCATGCAGGGGCAGGGCCAACGTGAGCCAGAGCAGCAGGCATGTCGCTGCTGTGTAGAAGAAAGCCCCGGGACGTTCTCTTGTAACGGCACATGATGTGTATGAAACTGAATCAGACATGCATGTCACTTATGCTACGCACATTTTTGCAATGAAATATGTCACAGGTATGAAATTCGTCGGCTTAGTATTGATCGCAAGTATCGCGCCTGAGAAAGTTTTGAAATGACAGTTGCTATCCTGCTGAATATGCGTGTTTTTCTGAATGCTCCATTCAGGATTATGGAAATACCGTCATAGAAACCCGTCATACTGAAAGAAACTGCACTATATGACGGGAGTGATCAGTCACTCCGGTGTGCAGCGATTCAGTTACTGTTTCTGAATCTCAGTTGTTTTGGTGTCAGAGATATCATGTATTGCTCTTTCGCCAGTGATGGTTAATGGCTGATCAGCGTTTTCTGCTGCTCTGCCTGCAGACCGAAACCACTCCCCGCCGCTCCCCAGTTCATCGCGGACACTCCTTTTCCAGAGCGGTTCCCCGCTGAAGTAGGCGGCACGTCCCAGCATATGTGCGGCCACCGGTGCGGTCAGCAGGGTGAAGGCGATGATGGCAATGATCTTGCCGGTAACCTCCGTGGTGCCGAAGAAGATGGCCACCGCCAGCAGGATAAATCCTGTCCCCAGGGATGAGGCCTTGGAGGCGGCGGAAAGGCGCATGTAGATATCCGGCATGCGGGCCACGCCGATGGCTGCCACCAGACAGAAAAAGGTGCCAAAGCATAACAAAACGGCGATTAATGTATCATTCATTGCCGCCCCTCCGGTGCAGGTAATAGCAAAAGCCACGGTGCCGAGAAAGGTAATCAGGGCCAGTACCACCGCCGCATCAAGGTAGGATGGTTGGCCACTGGCGATGGAGTAGACGGCGGAAATCGCGATAATGAAGGTCGCCGTCAGATCCAGCGCCACCACCCGGTCAGGCAGGCTCGGCCCGCGCAGTATGCGAAAAAAGGTCAGCACAAGCCCGACACCCAGCAGCGGGAGGATGATCCGGGAAACAAAGTCAGCCAGTGTCATTGGAAAACCTCCCTGACCCGGCGCTCGAAGCCCTGCTTGATTCGCTCAACCAGCATGTTTGAATCGTCGATGTACATGGCATGGACGTACAGCGTCCGCCGGTCCTCGGCGACATGCAGGCTCAAGGTTCCGGGCGTCAGAGTGATCAGGGTAGCCAGCAGAGTGATCTGCAGATCACTTTCAAGCTCGGCGGCACAGCCACAATACCGGAGTCGTGCGGTGCTTCGGGGTGAGACGTCGTGGGCCACCGCAGGTTGGCGATCAACAGCTCTTTCAGGAAAAACAGCACAAATTCGGCAACTGCCACAATCTTTGACCGGTAGGCTGCGGTGCTCCGGTCCCGGCGACCGATCCAGAGCACACAATAGCCGAACACAAGGCCGGTAAACATCCCTCCGACGGTGAAGGTGCCAGTCAGCGCCATCCGGCAGGGCCAGCAGGATATTAGCCAGAAACGCCGTCATGGTCGTACCCCAGAACCGCACTGATATAGCTTCCCGGATCCAGAAGCTGGCGGGCTGCCAGCAGTGACAGCCGGAAAACCGGTTCGGCGGCAATCCCCATCAGCAGCGAGACAGATGCCAGTAGCACTGTCGGTACCAGCATCTGCCTCCGATGAGCTGGCGAAACGGGGTGGTACTCATCATTGTCCGTGCCGGGGCGCTTTTTCCAGAATATCTCGGACCAGGCCCTGACCAGGTAATAGAGGGTCAGGATACTTACACCCAGGGCAACAGTCACGGTCAGGTAGACCCGTCCCGCAGGGCGGCCTGTATCAGTGCCAGCTTACCCCAGAATCCGGAGAGGGGGGGATACCCGCCACGGAGAGGGCAGGGACCAGAAAGAGTGCGGCCAGCAGTGGTCGCTTGTGGTAGAGACCGCCCAGCCTGGCAAGTTCGGTTGTGCCGGTCAGGCGTGACACAATGCCGGTTGACAGAAAGAGAGCCGACTTGGCAGCGATGATGTGCAGCATGAAAAAGATGCTGCCGGCCAGGGCAAGTGGAGTCATGATTCCCAATCCCATCAGCATATAGCCGATCTGGCTCACGACACAGAAGGTGAGAATGCGACGCACCTCCGGCTGGGCCGTGGCTCCCAATGCGCCTGCCAGCATGGTGAACATGGCTGCTGCCAGGATGACCGGCTGGCCGGTTGAAGTTTCCTGGATAAAGATCAGGGTGAAAATCCTGATCAGGACATACACCCCTACCTTGGTAAGCAGAGCCGAAAAGATGGTAATGACCGCCACCGGCGCCGTATGGTACGAGGCGGGCAGCCAGAAGAAAAAGGGGAAAAACGGCGGCTTTGATGCTGAATGCGCAGAAGAGCAGCACGGCAATTACCGGCACAGTGCCGACATGGGGCACAGCCCTCAACCTTACTGCCAGATCGGCCATGTTCAGGGTTCCGACGACGCCATACAAAAGGCCGATCCCCGCCAGGAAGAAAGCCGAGAGATCAGGTTCAGGGCTACGTATTTGATGGCCCTTCCATCTGCTCCCGTCGTCCGCCCATGGCCAGCAGCACAAAGGAGGCGATCAGATGACCTCGAACCAGACATACAGGTTAAAGAGATCGCCGGTCAGAAAAGATCCGCACACCGAGCAGCAGAAGCACCTGCAGCAGGGGGTAGTAGCCGACGGACTCGTGATGACGGTCCGTATCCGCCAGTGAATAGATCGACACGGCCAGCCCCATGACGCCGGCTGCCAGAACCATCAAGGCACTGAATATGTCCGCCACCAGGGTGATACCGAACGGGGCCGGCCAGTTTCCGGCCTGGGCGCTGATGATACCCTCCTTGAGCACCGTGACCAGGAGTGCTGCCGCGGAAGCCAGCAGCGTTGCTGTCCCGCAGACACCCAACATTCTCTGCAGCCGTGGTTTGTTCCAGGCCAGCAGACCGAGGACAGCCGTGACAAGCGGGATCAGCAACGGGAGGAACAGGAACAGATGCCTCACTCTTCACCTCCCGGCCTGTTTTCTGCGACCAGATCGTCCTGGTCGTCGCTCCCCACGGTCTGATAGACACGCTTGATCAGGACCAGGGCAAAGGCCTGAACACCAAACCCAATGACGATGGCGGTCAGGATCAGGGCCTGGGGGACCGGGTCCGCCACCGGCAGGGACGGCATGAGCTCGCCCGGCAGGACATGGGGCGGCCGGCCGCGGGTGAGCCTGCCCACCGTGAAAATCAGCAGGTTTGCGGCGTTGCCCAGCAGTGCCAGGCCGAAGATCATCTTGATAATGCTCCGCCGCACCATCAGGTACATGCCCGCGGCGTACAATCCTCCGATAACGACAGCCAGCACGCTTTCCACCTAGTCCTCCATCAGGCTGAAGATAATCAGAAGCGACATGCCTGCCACCACAAGATAGACACCGGTATCGAACAGGAGTGGCGAACCGGCATGACCGATAACCGGTGCCGGGAATGTGCTCCAGAGAGAGGTCAGAAAGGGCTGCCCTGAGAAGAAAGGGAGCATGCCGCTCACCAGTGTCGTCATCAGGCCGAAAGCCACCATCAGGCGCGGATCGACCCGCAGCATCCTGCGGCCGGCCTCGGCACCGTGAGCCAGGGAATGGAGGGCAAAGGCGGCGGCCGGCCGCCACTAACCCTCCTACGAAGCCGCCGCCCGGTTCGTTATGTCCGCGCAGCAGCAAAAACCGAAAACAGAAGGAACAGCGGCATCAGGAGCCGGATGGCTGTTGACAGAATCAGTGACTGCATGGCCTAGCTCTCCTCCTTGTGCCGTTTTTTAAGAAGACTGTACACCCCCAGGGCTGCCACGGCCAGGACCGTAATTTCCCCAGAGTGTCCAGTGCCCTGAAATCCACCAGAATCACATTGACCACGTTCCGCCCGTGACCGGCCGGAAGGCTCTGTTCCAGAAACCAGGTGCTGATGTGGGAGGAGAGCGGCCGGGAAACCGCCATCAGGACCATGAGAGTCATCAGGCCGCCGATGGAGAGGGACACCAGCAGGTCACGAACCCTCGTGGCCCTGCTGGAAAGCAGCGTGAATTGCGGCAGGCGATGCAGAACCAGAACGAACAGGATGATGGAGAGGGTCTCGATACAGAACTGGGTCATGGCCAGGTCGGGCGCACCGAACAGGATGTAGATCAGGGCCACGCCATAGCCGACCGCGCCGATGGCCGCAACCGCAGCCAGCCGCGAACGGGTGACCGTCGCCATAACGGCCGCGGCCAGAATGACAATGGCTGTCAGCCACTCATGGATGCCGCCGTCGGGCCCAGGGCAGGCTTGACGGCAGTTCTCCGCTGCCGGTCAGGAAGGTGAATCCGACGAGGACGACGGTAACTCCTACCACGATCATCAGGTAGTAGCGCAGTCGACCACTTTGCAGGGAGCGTCAGCCGCGCAGAAAATTCCCTGCAGGCCGCTGAGCAGCATTCCGTAAAGATGCTCCGGACCCCACACCGGTCTGTTGCCAGGTTCGGGCAGTTTACGGAGCAGAGGGCCGCGCAGGGCGGCAAGGGCGAATCCCGCACCCAGTGTGACCAGGCTGAGTAGCAGCACCGGGTTGAACCCGTGCCAGAGGGCCAGATTTACCAGGGCAGGCTCACCACGGGTAGCGGCCACAGCCGGTGCCACCAGCCACTGCCCGACAGGGGCGGGGAACAGTCCGATCCCCAAACCCAGCAGGCCGGGTCCGTGGCGGCACCGAGACCGATCTCCACCCGGTGGGGTCGCAGATCAGGGTCGCCACCCCGCCCGAAGAAGGGCAGCCAGACAGCCAGGATGCCTGCGGCAACGGCCAGGGCATTGCTGACAACTCCGACGGTGGTAATCAGAAAGGGTGCCAGAGGTGCCTGGAGTTTGCTTCCTACAAAGCTCCTTGGCAATGAAACCGGCCAGCGGGGGCAGGCCGGCCATGGAGAGTGCGGCCAGTCCCGCACCGGCAGCGACCCAGGGCATGGACTTAACCAGGCTGCCAAGACGGGTGATGTCTCGTGTGCCGGCACCGTGATCCACAGCGCCGGTGGCCAGAAACAGCGAGCTTTTATAGAGAGCATGGACGAGCAGGAAGACCATGGCCGCAGTGGTTGCGACCGGTGACCCGATCCCCAGCAGCAGCATCAGGGTGCCGAGGGCGCTGACGGTGGACCAGGCCAGGATCTGCTTCAGGTCATTACGCAGCAGTGCCAGCACCCCGCCGGTCAGCATGGTTATCCCGCCGGTCACGACGACCAGATACAGCCAGGCATCAGTACCCCCCAGCACCGGGGTCATCCGGGCCAGCAGGAACACCCCCAGCTTGACCATGGTGGCGGAATGAGGTAGGCGCTGACCGGTGTCAGAGCCGCCATGGCGGCGGGGAGCCAGAAGTGGAAGGGAAACTGGGCCGACTTGGTGAAGGCTCCGGCCAGGACCAGCAGCAGGGCGGGAAGATAGAGGGGATGTGCCCGCACAGCATCACCACGCCCCAGCAGTTCGGTCAATTCCATCGTGCCGGAGATGTTTCCCAGCAGAATAAAGCCTGCCAGCAGCGCCAGACCACCGATTCCGGTTACAAGGAGCGCCTGGAGTGCTGCCCGTCGGGATTCTTCCTGCTCATGATCAAAGCCGATCAGCAGATAGGAACAGAGACCGGTCAACTCCCAGAACACAAACAGCGTAATCAGGTTGCCGGCCAGGGTAGTGCCGAGCATGGCGGCCATAAAAGCGAACAGCCAGCCGGACAGTCTTCCCAGTCTGACGTCGTTACCCATATAGGCAGGCGTGTAGAGAAACACCAAAAAACCGATACCGGTCACCAGCAACGCAAACAGCAGTCCCAGGCCATCCAGATAGAGGGAAAAGGAAATTCCCAGTGACGGAATCCAGGGGAGCGAAAGAGCAGGGGAGTCCCCGCGGATCTCTGCCCAACGAGAGCCAACAGGCAGGCAAAAAGGGCCAGTGGCAGCAGCGGACAGAGTCTCCCTGCAAACCTCGGAAAGAAGTGATACAGGGCAGGCGCAGCCAGCGCGGCCAGGAACCCGGACATAACCAGTGTGATCAGCATAGTATTCAACAGGAAGGTGTCCTTTATTTTCAGTCAGAGGTTTTTCATTATCCTGGTGCTGCGATGCAAGCTCAGTCTGTTCGGCTCATCTCCTGTTCCGCCACCGTAACCCGATATTCAGACCCGCCGGCCTTACGAGTTATCCATTCAGCAGGCACTCCACATTCTTTTATCAGATACTGTTTCAATAATACCGCATTCTTCAACGGCGTGCCATTTTTCCTCTGCTTTCCTCGCGGATAGGTGAGTGTCACCAGAACGGGATGTTTCGCGGCGGCAAAATTCTTGAGCGTTGCCAGTTCCTTTGCTCACGCTGTCAGAAGCCCATCGCTGGCGATCTTCAGATCAGGGATGAGCCGGGACGGTTGACGTTTTTAACGTTACCGGGTGATTCAGTTTTTTTTCAATCGCCAGGGCGAGCCAGCGCTGTTCCTGATCATTTATGATGAAATCACGTCCGACAATCAGGTGGAGGTATGCCGATCCCGCCGTGCCGCTAAAGCTGATGATGCAGTCTCTGACCGGCCAGGGAGCGAGAAAGACAGCCGCTTCATTACAGCCTTCCTTGATAACGCCCATTGTTTTGCCTCGCAGGGTCGTAAGCGTTTCCCTTAGGTGTGGAAGGTGACGCCAGGATGTTTTGGCAAAAGATGTTTGCGGCGATTTAATGGTATCCGCCTTGACCAGCACCTGCTCCAGTTCCAGCATTACCTTCTGTCCGATCCCCGCTGAAAGGCATTCATCAGCCTCTTTTCGGTGGCGCCGTCAATACCTTCGACCGTATTGACCTGATGCCAGCACCTTGACACCCGTTCCTCATGGCCGATGGAAAATCCTGTCAGCGTGAATGACCAGCCAGGTTGAGGTGACTTTTGAGAGTCTGCTCCATCTTCTGGAAAGCTTGAGTGCGTGGATGTCGCCCACCAGGGGTGGTAAACAAGGGATTGATTTACTGCCAGGGTAAGACTGAGGATTTTAATCCGCAGTTTCAGGGGGTATATTGCCTCTTCGACCATGGATGAGCGAAAGCGCAGCATCATAAACACAATATTGGAACTGATGACGATTACCAGGTTGGTGAAAAAAGTAGAAAACCGCCGGTTGCTATGCCAAGTTGCAGCGTTCCAATGCCATAACCGACCACGCTCAACGGGGGTATGACCGCCGTGGCTATGGCAATGCCGGTTGTGGTAAACAGATAGTTTTTGCGGGTACAGAGGGCGATCGCGCCGATCGCGCCGGCAAAATTGCCACCAGCAGGTCGTAGATATTGGG
>JADKKR010000006.1 GCA_016720395.1 Geobacteraceae bacterium
GACGGGGTTACAGTCAGGTTCATCAGTACCTCGACAGTCTGACTGATACCGGCGCCTTTGATGGTCAGGATATTGCTGTATGGGCCGGGGGTCAGACTGGCAGCATCGGCGGTCACGGTTACGCTGCCGCCGTTAGTGCCGGTTCCCGGGGTGAAGGCGAAGATGCTGTCAGGCGTGTTCTTGGTTACTGTCCAGGCCAGATTGCTGCCACCGGTGTTGCTGATGCCGAGCGATTGGTCGCCGGCGGTGCCCGCCATGACCGAGAAAACCAGAGTCCCCGGCGTAGCCGTTATCACCGGGTAAAGGATTTTGAAACCGTCCCCCAGCACGTGCAGGAAACCGTGGTTAGCGGTGTAGCCTCCGGGAATATTGGAACTGCCGACAATACCTGGTTGGCCGATTACGCCCAGGTTTTCGTAGCCTGTGCCTGTGGAGGTTGAGACACCACCCCCGGCTGAGAAGGTTGATGCCGGTTGGCTGAAGGCCGCCAGGGCCGGTGTGGTGAACAGAGACAGGATTGCCAGCAGGGTCAGATGTCCCGGCAGTGATGTTAGCCTCATGGCGTGTCCTCCTTGTATGCCGAATAAAGTAATCTTTTTCGAATTATCTGCCAAGCAGTTTCCTAATTTCGGCCAGTTCGGCCTTCAACTGGTCGATGGTCGCCTGCTGCTCCTGCATGGCCTTGACCATCGGGGCGATGAAATCGGTGTAACGCAGTGACAGTCTCCGCTCCGCATCCCCGCCAATGCTGAGCAGATTGTAGTCAGTACCGAGCAATGCCTCAATATCCTGGGCGATGAACCCAAAATCTTTTCTGCCGTTCCCCTCAATCATGCGGTACTCAACCGGACGTAACTGCCTGATGAATTCGAGACCATGCCGGACATCGGTGATGTCCTCTTTCTGGCGGATATCCGAAAGGTTTGACCACGCCACCTGCCCTCCGATGACCGTTACACTGGTATTACCGATGCGCACTTTATTTGAGACATCGACGGAAGCGTTATAGCCGATTGCGGTTGCATTGGTGAGATTATTTGAATTGGCATCCGAACTGTACCCCAAAAATGTATTAAAAGAGCCAATCGTATTGGAACCTCCTGAATCGGCACCCAGTGCGGTGTTGTATATCCCTTCACTCGTCATCGTCGGTTGATTATTATACAGAGCCCCGTATCCTACTGCGGTGTTGTAAGAATTCCACGAAACACCACCGTTATCAAATGACTGTGTTAATAGTGCTCGGCCACCTACGGCTGTGTTGAGATTTGCGGTGGTATTATGATAGAGGGAGTAAATCCCGATGGCAGTGTTCCAGCCTCCTGTAGTGTTTGAAGCAAGGGCAGAATGACCGTTGGCAACATTTGATTCCCCAGTAGTGTTAGCAGCTAATGAGAGGCCACCTGCTGCAGTATTATACATACCAGTCATAGTAAAGTTACCCGCACCTGACCCTGCAAAAAAGTTGTTTGAACCATAGGAGTGCATGAGCCTTTTGTTGTTCACATAGACAGCTCCGGCAGCTGATGATGTGGCTGGCAGATATATATTGCCGGTATTGCTGGTAATATCGCCATCTGCAGAGATCGAAGCGACCGTTGAACCCGTGTTGGTCTGCCACCCCTGCAGAATTGCCGTCTGGCCGCTCGCTCCCCTGACAACAAGCCCCGTGGTGCCAGCAGCACCGGTCTGGATGGTCTGCGTTCCGGCAGTGAATATGTTTGGCGCGGCGAGTTGCGGCACAACGGTGGTATTAATCGAAATGAATCCTGCTGTCGTGATTGGTGACGGCGACAAGCTTATCCCGGTGCCGGCACTCAGTGACGTATTACCCCAGGCTGGAGCACCGCCGCTCATCTGGAGCACCTGGCCATTCGATCCGGGTGAAAGCAGACTCCACGTGCCGATGCCGGTCGCCCGCAACATCGAACCGGCGGCGGCTCCTGATGTGTCGACACCGGTGCCACCCCTGACAGCAGCGATGTTCGTTCCGTTCCAGATGCCGGATGCGATGTTTCCTGTCGCGGTTATGCCGGTAAGGTTGCCGGTGGTGATCACGGTTCCCGTCGCATCGGGTAGTGTGACGGATCGAGACGTTGATGCGGCGTTGCTTAGTGTTGTAAAACCACCAGCGGAACCAGCCAGTACCAGAGTGTTGATGCTGAAGATATGGGGCATGGTGAAAGTCTGAGCGGTACCGAGCTTGGCAATATTTGCCGATAGCAGGTTATCGTTCAGAGTGCCGCTGTTCAAGTTGCTAGCATTCAGAAAGTATGTGCCATGCTGACCGTCAAGTTGGTCGGCATTGAGATTGGTAACCGCTGTCGATGACATGACTGAGAACGGAGTCCCTGATGAAGCACTAAAGCTTGGCGCAGTTGAGAAGGTTTTGGCGGCGCTGAAGGTCTGTGCTGTATCTAGTTTGGCCACATTAGCTGAAAGCCTCGCATCTGATAGAGTACCGGTCAGATTGCCGGAGTCCACGCTTGTCAGGGCTGCCCCGCTGCCTGAAAATGCTGTGGCTGTGACCGTTCCATCCACATCAAGCGCCGTTGTTGGTTTGTTCTTGTTGATGCCGACGCCACCGAACGCTTTAACCAGAAACTGGCCGGGAGCGGTTGAGGCAAATGTCGTCCCATCAGACCAGACAAAGGTACCGGTATGTTCTGCCTGTGCCAAGTTTCCGGCAGCGAAACTGTTCATTCCCGA
The DNA here is from genome assembly GCA_016720395.1 of Geobacteraceae bacterium. Classification (GTDB taxonomy): domain Bacteria; phylum Desulfobacterota; class Desulfuromonadia; order Geobacterales; family Pseudopelobacteraceae; genus CAIPTY01. The sequence goes on from JADKKR010000006.1 coordinate 2,710, forward strand.
GGCGCTGTTATTACTTCCGCCAGGTATGGCAGCAGACTGACCGGAAGCTATGTTTGTATAGCCACCGCCAACAAATGAATATATTCCACTAGCAGTATTGCTGTTTCCACCACCCACAGCAGAACCGTATCCCGAGGCGGTATTGGATACTCCGCCCGCTACCGTTGCGTAAAGATTGTCTGATGTGGTGCCGGCATTGTCTCCGGCCTGGTTATTAATCCCTCCGCTGACAGTGCCGAAAGAGTCGGTAACTTTGTTCTCAGACAAATACCCGCCGCCACCACCTATAATGGCACCATTTACCCCAGGGGTTACTATGTTGCCCGAATAACCGGCAGTGATATTGGCGCCGTTGACATCGGCATCGAACTTCATGACCTGAACGTTGTTAGCAATAAGCTCAAGCGGATTATTGTCGCTGGTGCCGACTGACACAGCGCCACTGTTCCCGCCGTTGTAAATGCCGTTGGTCACCGTGGCGGCGTTGCCGGAAATGCTGCCGCCGATGGTACTAGAAAAGGATTTTGTGCCTGCTATGATCTGCCCGGAAGTGGTATCGATAAAATCGGCAGCGTGTTTGCCGTCCAGCATGTCGGCGTTGAGGTTCGGGACCAGTGTCGTGGAATCAACCTGAAGTGGCGGGGTTCCGGTCGCAACGTTGGATATGATCTGATTTACGGTGCTCAGACTGGCCGTACTGCTGACGTTATCTGCGATGTCTGCCCGGAAGGCATAGGGAGTGCTGGTGATCTGCTGCCTGGTTGTCATCTCTGCCTCACTGGCGACCTGCACACCCAGATAGAGCGAGTTGCTGTCAAAGACAGAGGAATCGAGCGAAGAATCTTTCCCGAGGACAACCGAATAGATTCCGTTTTCAGGGATCACACCCATAGTTTCCGCCCAGATGGGGGTACCTTCACTAGGTTGCGTATACAGACGGAATGTGACGCTCACCAGCGTGGATACCGGCGTGCCGTCGGTATTCTTGAGATAGCCCTGGTAATTGATGACCTTGGGTGTCGTGGCGAAGGCCAGGGTGGAGCAGGTGAACAATGCGAACAAAACCAGAATAGCTCTTAGACGAGATGCATTCATGCTGGCCTCCTTGCCGGTCAATACAATCACAATTGGATCGTTACTCTTCGCACGCCTCCGGATGCAGGCAGGTTCCTTGCACTATCTGGATTCGACAGCCGACAACCTTCTGTTCATTTCAGCTATGATTTGAGAGAGTTTTCCGAGTTCTTCTTTTTGTCCTGTCAGTTGTTTCTGCTGCTGTTTGCCAACCTCGATCAGGAATGCCACCAGTTTTGGGTAATCCATGAACTTGTAGCCATCCTTGTCCGTGTGGACAACCTCAGGGAAGACCGCTTCAACCTCCTGAGCGATCATACCCAGGTCGCGGCCTTCAGCCATGCCTGCCGCCTTTTCATTCGACTTGTCCCAGGTGAAGGTGACGCCGCGCAGCTTCGACAGGGCGCCCAATACATCCATTGATTCCGATAGAGGCACCACATCCTTTTTCATGCGGGCATCGGAACTGCAGGCAGAGATGCTGTTGTTGGCATCAAGGCAGGCTGATGTAGATCCGCTTGAGAGCACGCGGAACCGTGAATAGCCGTAGAAGTCGAATCCTCCGGTATCCCATTTCAGCATGATCTTCTGTCCCCCGTTGGTCGTGCCGAGCACACCGCCGGACCAACCGTAGAGCACCGGTCCGTCCAAGGCTACCGTGGCAAAGGTCTTGCCGGTACCATACCACCCCAGGCCGTGGTTGATGTCAGTGCCATCCCTGAAGTATACGTCATTGTTATAGTTCCTGATATTGCCTGCCGAATTGACTGACACCAGAGCCGCACCAGTACTGTTCTGCCATTCCTGGAGATTGGCCGTCTGGCTTGCGGCTCCCTGTATTGTCACTCCCTTGGTTGCCGCAGCGCTATTCACGACGGTCAACGTTGCTGCCGGAGCCTTCGTTCCGATTCCCACATTAACTGCATCGGTGCCGGTTCCGCCGAGTACCAGGCTGTTGCTCTGGTTAACCAGGGCGTTGTAACCGACGGCCGTGGCATTGGTGAGCTGAGAGGTCGTGCCGGGGCCGGAGTAGGCGCCGATAAAAGTGTTGTTGCTGCCAGTGGTATTCGCATTAGCGCCTGTCGAACCAGCAATATACCCCAGAGCAGTGTTGTAACTGCCACTGGTGTTGGATGTGAGGGCGTTACCCCCAACTGCTGTGTTAAATTTCCCGTCGATATTGTTGAGAAGAGCATAAAAGCCGTTTGCAGTATTCCAAGAACCGTCAATGTTGCCATAAAGAGCCATACCACCTGTTGCCGCATTATAATTACCGGTGGTATTTTCCATTAAAGCACTGGCCCCGACAGCCGTATTGTTATATCCGGTGGTATTACTGTGGAGGGCGCTGTTCCCAATTGCCGTAATATTGCTGCCAGTCTGGGTCAGGTTGCCGGCAAGGGCACCAGCAAAGAAACTATTTGTGCCATAGGTATGGATCAAGGTGCTAGCCCCTGACTTGATCATCCCCGTCGTTGCCGTGGTCGCCGGCAGGCGCAGGTTGCCGGTGATCTCAAGCTGTTCATTGGGCGTTGCCGTCCCGATGCCGATCCGCCCGCTGGAGGCCACCAATTGATTCGTTCCTACCACGAGGCCGTTGGCGGGCAGGTTGAGTATGCCGGTCATGGTATCGCCGGCCTTGGCTACCGCTCCCAGATTGGTCAGCGCTGCGGCTGCCGTAGTTGCACCGGTGCCACCGTAGGCAGGTAATATGGCCGTACTGTTCCACGTTCCTGAGGTTATGGTCCCGACGGAGGTGATTCCAGACAGGTTACCGGTGGTGATGACCGTACCGGATGCGTCTGGCAGGCTAACTGTGCGGGCGACTGTTGCATTGGGCGCCCGCAGCGTCGTGGAGAAGGTGTAGCTGCTGTTGCGCAGCAAGAGTCCCGAGTCGGTGAAGGTCTTCGAGTTGCTGAAGGTCTGGGACGTGTCGAGCAGGGCGACGTTGGAGGAGAGTTTTCCGTCAGGGATCGGCCCGACAATCTTGCTGCCAGCAAGAGAAGTGATCCAGGCCGGATCGGCATAGCTGCCGGTGGTATAGACGCCGTTGCTGACAGTGGACACTACGTTCGTCAAGCCTGATCCATCACCCGAAAATGCGGCTGCGGTCACTGTGCCTGTATCGTCGTACGTCCCGGAATAAGTGTAGGTTCCCGAAACATTCCGGGGCCCGATCAGTTTGCTCGCCCCGATCTTAATGGTGGAGTACGTATCGTTGTAAATGCTGTTCGTGGATCCTTCAAAGGTGGAGCGATCAATCAAGATGGTGTAAGGTCCAAGTAGGGAGGAGCTATACATCCCGTAATTACTGGTACCGCCACTCCCCTTTGCAGTGACATTACTCATGACCAGCGAGGATGCGTTGTTTTTTACACCATAGTTTGCCGTAGCACCCGTTGCTGTGGCTGTCACGTCTGTCATTGTCGGCGAGGATTGATCGTTGAGCACTCCATATGTATTAGTATTAGGACCGCCTTCCAACTTTGCAATGGCGATCACATTCTTCATTGTCGGTGAGGAAGAGGTGTTCTTGACGCCATGTAAGTTACCTGTGGCTGTCACATTCATCATTGTCGGTGAGGATGAGTGGTTGGAGACGCCCGCCTCCCATCCTGTTGCTGTGACGTTCATCATTGTCGGAGAGGAAGATAGGCCGTTAGAGACTCCAACAATTCCCGTTGCTGTCACATCCGTCATCGTCGGCGAGGAGTTGGTGTTGTAGACGCCATAGTTATTAGGCTCCCCCATGGCTATCACGTTCATCATTGTCGGACTGCTAACTGAGTTGTAAATGCCCGCCCCCCCCGGTAAACCTCCCGTTGCCTTAGCTGTCACATTCGTCATCTTAGGCAAGGAGGTGTCGTTGTAGACGCCAAAGCTGCCACCACTCCCTTCTGCCGTGGCCGTCACATTCATCATCGTAGGTGAGGATGAGCTGTTGTAGACGCCGTAGCTGAGCCCCCCCCCCGATGCTCTGGCTGTGACGTGCGTCATAGTTGGAAAGGAAAAGGATACGTTGTAGACGCCATAGCTGGTGGACCCCAATGCTGTGGCTGTCACGTGAAGCAGCGATGGTGAAACTGATGTATTCAGTATAGCGACGGTATAATTTCCGGTGCCGGTGTTTTCTACTGTCAGGGAGCGAAGTTCTGCATTATCAGCCCCCCGCAATGTTGCTACTGTGATTTGAAGTAAATCAGAACTCAACACTGACGTTATCTTCGTCACCTTTTCTCCAGAGCCCTCAATATCGATGTATGGCTGCATAGCGACGGCAGAAGTTACGGTGTACACCCCCGGCATGATCTTCAGCAGACAGGGGTTGGCTGCCGACGGCGTGCCGCACCAGGTGGCGACATCACCCATGGCTGTCGCCGGGTCACTGTAGTCGCCGCCGCTCTGGGCCACCACCGCCACCTTTGCGTATTTTTTCTGAACGCCGGAAAGGTCGAGCTTGGCGGCGGAGATGGTGCCGCTTATCTGTGAGTCGGTGACGGCGCCAGCGGCTATCTTGGCTGTGGTTACGCTGCTGTCTAATAAGGCAGGTGTGCCGATGCTGGCGGCAGGCACCGCGTTGGCCAAACCTGCCCGCAAGGCGTACGGCACGCTGGAGAGCGGTTGCAGATCCATCTCGGCATCTCCTTCAATCTTGACCCCCAGCCAGTAGGGCACATCGAAGGGCGCCGCGAGCGGCGTGGCCGATCCGAGTTGGGTGCTGTAGATACCGTTGGCCACATCCACTGCAGGCTGCGTCTCGCGCCAGACATAATTGTCGTTACGGGGTGGATTGGAAGAGTAGAGCGAGAAGCGGATGCTCGTCGGCGATTTGACCGGCGTGCCGTCCGTGTTCTTCAGGTAACCCTGATAGTTAATGGTGCCGGGGACAGCAGCGAAGGCTGCAACGGCCAGAACGAACGCAGTTGTCAGCGCCAGAAGGGTGGTCAGATGGGATGGTTTCATAACGACCTCGCCACATTAAAGTTTAATAATTTTTATCTAATGTCTACCACCATTTCGGGAAATCGCAAGCCGCTCGGGGCGCATTATTTACAGGCCTCGGGTACAGGCATGTGCCTGTTATCTCAGCGGTTGATCAGTTTTTTCAGTTCGGCCAACTCGTTCTTCAACTGTTCAATAATTACCTGCTGTTCCTGTACCGCCTTAACCAGCACCGCTGAGATATTGGCGTATTTCACTCCGTCCGGTTCACCCTGTTCATTGTAGATAGCCAGTACCGGTTGTACCTGGGAAACTTCCTCGGCGATGAAACCGATATCTTCAAGCCCGTTGGCGTTCCAGGTGAATGTCACCGGACGGAGAGCTTTGACTGTTTCGAGGCCGAGCGGAATATCTACAATATTTCCCTTCAGTTTACGTGTACTGGAGCAGCGCTCAATCCTGCCGCTGTTAACTGCACTTGAACAGAGGGTGTAAGAGGATGAGGCCGAGGGAATACTGGCGACTGTCAGGCTGCCTCCTCCCCCGATATTCACCGCCGAAGCATTGATATCGAGCGACTCAAATGCAGAAGTGTTTCGGTTGTAAGCCTGAATGAATCCTCTCATATTATCGCTGTCATATGCCATTTCAAGGCCCTGCCCGGTAGTCGCCCAGGTTGGTATAGGAACACCTGTTACTCTCATGCTGTTGGTGACATCAAGATATGTACCCGGGGCAGTCGTACCGATGCCAACCTTGACAGCATCGGCACCGGTCCCTCCCAGTACAAGACTGTTGCTCTGGCTCACCTTGGCGTTATAACCAATTGCTGTCGCATTGTTCAGCTGAGTAGCCGTACCGGGTCCGGAGTAGGCGCCGAAGAAGCTGTTAAGAGAGCCTGTGGTGTTAGCGTAGCTACTATTATCCGTAGTGCCTGCGAATGAGCCCACGGCGGTGTTGGCGCTACCAATGGTGTTGCCCCTAAGCGCCTCTGCACCGATGGCAGTGTTAACAACACCGGAAAGGGTTGACGTCGGTGCATTGGAATACAATGACTCGAACCCAACAGCGGTGTTGTAAGTAGGCCAAGTAGTGCCGCTGTTAGTGTATGCTTGCGAGCGCAACGCAAATCTGCCGACAGCTGTACTGGCACTGCCGGTAGTATTCAGTAATAGGGCTTCATTTCCAATGGCAACGTTGCTAATACCGGAGGTGTTGCTGTGAAGAGAGTAGGCACCGCTGGCAACATTATCTGATCCGCTCGTATTATTTCGAAGAGAGAAGTAGCCTGTGGCAGTGTTTCTACTCCCATCCTGATTGGGATAAAGAGCGTTTATTCCTATTGCCGTATTGTAATATCCTGTAGTGTTTGAATTAAGAACGGCCAGGCCGATGCCGATATTCCCGCCAAGTCCTGTCATGGTAAAGTTTCCGGCCCCTTCTCCGGCAAAGAAACTATTCCCCCCATAGGTATGAATGAGACTATTCGCCCCTCTTTTTATGATCCCCGTGGTGGCAGTTGTTGCCGGCAACCTCAGGTTGCCCGTTATTTCAAGCTGTTCATTAGGAGATGCAGTCCCGATGCCTACCTCACCACCGACTACAACCAGTTGGTTCGTGCCTACAGTCAGGCCATTGGCAGGCAGGTTGAGTGTACCGGTCATTGTATCGCCTGCCTTGGCAACGGCGCCCAGGTTTGTAAGAGCTGTTGGTGCGGTCGCCGCCCCGGTGCCGCCGTTGGCAACGGCTACCATACCGCTCACGTTGGCGGCAGTAATGTTAGTCAACCCGGCACCATTTCCTGAAAATGCGGCTGCTGTCAATGTTCCGGCATCATCGTAGCTCCCGGAATAAATATATGTGCCCAAAGCATTTTTTGGGCCGATCAGTTTGGTAGATCCAATGCGGATAGTAAACTCGGTGTCGTTAAGTATGCTGTTGGTCGTCCCTTCAAAACTGGAACGGTCTATATTCATGGTGTAACTTCCTGAAGTCGCAGCGTTGATCATCCCATAGCTGCTCGTGCCACCGGAACCACTTGCGATGACATCAATCATGGAGGGTACGAAAGAACTGGAATTGTAAATTCCAATATTATTGTTCGACGCTCCGAAAGCCTTTGACAGCACAGCCGTCATCTGCGGTGATGAAGATATTGAGTTAAACACCCCGTAACTTGACAGTCCGCCTGATGCAATGGCGGAAACCGTCTTCATAACCGGTGAAGACGAACTGATATTATATACCCCATAATTGATTGCTCCTGCACCTGACGAACTTGAAGTAACATTCGTCATGGCTGGTGAAGAATTTGTAATATTAAGCACTCCATAATTATTGCTTAATCCTCCAGAGGCACTCGCCGAAACATGATTCATTACGGGAGATGAGGAGAGGTTATATACTCCATAACTCTCGTTTCCTCCTGTTGCAGTGGCCGTTAATTCATACAATGACGGGGAAGAAGCGGAGTTGTAAATCGCGTAATTTCCGCCAGATCCTCCTGAAACATTCGATATAACGTTGTTCATGATTGGCGAGGAATTTTCGTTGAGTACACCGTAGGTCGTCTGTGTTCCCGAGGAGGTCACAGTAACGTTGGTCATAATCGAGGCTGATCCGCTGCGGTTGTCCACGCCATATCCAAAGGTTCCTCCCGAAGCGCTGACGGTAAGGTTGGTCATCCGGGTAGAGGCGGCCGCGTTATGCATCCCGACGACATGGGTCGAGGCACCACCGGTTCCGGTATTCCTGATGGTTAGAGATCGAATTTCAGCATTACTGGCGCCATTGACCGTTCCGTTGCTGGAACCGGCAAGCGCACTGGTGATCGTAGTGGCCAACTCCCCAGACCCTTCGATATCGACATACTCCTGCATGACGAGAGTGCCGCCAGCCAGGTTGTAGACCCCCGGCATGATCTTCAGCAGGCAGGGATTATTCACAGAAGGTGCAGGGGCACACCAGATGTTGACCGCACTCATGGCCGTGACCGGGCTGGTGTAGTCGCCGCCGCTCTGGGCGACCACCGCCACCTTGGCGTACTTCTTCTGCACACCTGACAGATCGAGCTTGGCGGCGGAGATGACCCCGCTGATCTGGGCGTCGGTGACGGCTCCGGAAGCAATCTTGGCCGTGGTAATGCTGCTGTCAGCGATTTTCTGGGTGCCGACCGCGCCGTCGATGATATTAAATGCATCGACCGAGTTTGTTGCCAGCTGAAGTGCCCCTACCGTAGCGGGTCCTAACACCAAACCGGCATGCAGGATCCTGTAAACGGAATTGCTGTTGGAGTTGGCGACCCACGTACTGCTGCCGTCAAAAGCCAGAGCCCTGGGGCCGCTGCCGGTAGCGACGGCACCCAATACAGAACCGTTTGCCGGGTCGAGCCGCATGACGATGCCGTTGTTGAAATTAGCCACCCAGATTGCACCGCCATCAAAGGCCAGAGCCTGGGGATTGATGCCGACCGCATAGGTCCCCAGGAGTGCGCCACTGGCCGGATCGATCTTCATCACGTTGTTGCCGGTATTGTTTGCGACCCAGATGCTGCTGCCGTCATAGGTCAAGGCAAAGGGATTGGAACCTACAGGATAGGTGCCCACAAATGCGCCGCTGGTGGAATTGAGCTTTGTCACGCTGTTGCCGTTGGAGTTTGCAACCCAGATGCTGCTGCCGTCAAAGGCCAGGGCAACGGGGCTGGCACCGACCGCATAGGTGCCCAGAACGGCTCCATTGGCCGGATTGATCTTCATCACATTGTTGCTGCCATAGTTCGCCACCCACATACTGCTGCCGTCAAAGGCCAGGGCATAAGGTCTGACACCAACAGAATATGTCCCCAGAACAGCGCCGGTGTCCGGACTTATTCTCTGGATGTTGTTGCTGGTGTAGTTGGCCACCCAGATGCTGCTGCCGTCAAAGGCCAGGGCTATGGGGTTGGTACCGGCCGTATAGGTACCCAGAACAGTTCCACTGGCCGGTTTGATCTTCATCACGTTGTTGCTGGTGTAGTTGGCAACCCAGATGCTGCCGCCGTCAAAGACCAGGGCCAGGGGATTGGTACCGACAGTGGTGGAACTTCCGCCGGTATTCACCTGATCCCATCTCAAGGTGGCGAGCTGCTGGGGCGTGGCTCTGGGTTCCGTGGGAGATATATAGCGGCTGTCAAGCTGCGTCAGCGTCTGGCCGGCGATGGCCGTACTCGTCTCCGATGAGGCGGCATTCAGGGCATAGGGCACCGCATCCAGTTGCTGCAGGGGGCGAAGTTCCGGTTCCGCGTCTACGGTCACTCCCAGATAGTAGCGCCGGTCGAAGGGCAGCGATGTCGGCCCGATCTGCGTGCTGTAGATGCCGTTGGATGGGGTCACGCTCTGCTCTGTGCCGCTCCAGAGAGGGTTGACCCCGCTGCCGGAGCTGTAAAGCCGGAAGGTTACATTGACGGAGGTATTGTGAACCGGCACACCGGCCGTGTTCTTCAGATACCCCTGGTAGTTGATCGTCTGCGGTACCCCCGCAAAAGCCGCGACAGCCAGGATAAGAACTGCGAACAGCGCCAGAAGATTGCCCAGATGAGATGGTTTCATACCCCCCCCATATTTTGAAGATATCAGTTTATTGTTTACCACCATTCAGAAGCTTTTCAAGTCGGGCCAGGAAGGTTCCGCAGGCAAAAGATTTGTTCAGCATAACGGACTCCCACTACGCTGTATGTGCATGTGGTGTGGCACGGTGGTTGATGGAGGGAAGACATTTCATAACATATCAGAATATAGACTTATTACTGGATGTGCATATTAATAGATACGTTGTTTTATTGCAAAGGAATTATTGGCAATACCTAAGAAAAACCCCCTGCCGGGGATACCGACAGGGGGTTCGTAACTGAGATGAGGTCAGCGGCTATTTTACCCGGTCTTCCTCAATTGCCGGGGCCACCAGGTTGGCCAGGGCGATGGCCAGCTTCAGATCGGCATGGTCGAAGGCCCCCTCCTGCTTGTTGATGGCCTGCAGTACCCCAATGACCTTGCCCTTGACGTGCAGCGGCACGACGATCATCGAGCGGGTGACGAAACGGGTGGTATCGTCGGCAACCCGGAAGAAGCGCTCGTCATTCTGCACATCGCTGATGATGGTGGCGGTGCCGCTCTCGGCTACCGATCCGGCAATCCCCTGCCCCTTGGGAATCCTCAGGCTCTTGAGGCTGTCGTTCTGCTGCCCCAGGACGATCTCGAAGTGCAGTTCGCCGGCGGCATCCAGCAGCAGCAGGCTGCCGGTTTCGGCGCCGGTCAGGCGGCAGGCCGACTGCACGGCGCGGGCAACAACGGTCTCCAGATTGTGTTTCGAATTGACCAGGGCGGCGGTCTCCATCAGGGTGGCCAGTTTATCGTTGAGGCTGTCGATGATGCGGTGTTTGTCTGACATGTCCGCTCCTTGCAGGTTTGATAGTGTCCCGTGAAACAGCAGAGTCGATTCAGGGGAAAGTTCAGGCAACCTACAATAAATCAGGGACAATTTCAAGCACTGCCTGACCGCTGACGGCAACTGACTGCTACGTTTTCAATATTGACTTACCGCAGCCTTTCGCTATACATACATAGCCGGTATTTGCTCACGACAGGGGGATGCATGCCTGACAATTCTGCCAATAACGACAGGTCTGCGGTGTCGCTGAAAACGGTCTTCAGCCTGCCGGTGATCGTGGCCGCACTGGGCTATTTTGTGGATATCTACGACCTGGTGCTGTTCAGCATCGTCCGCGTTCCCAGCCTGAAGGGGATCGGCATCTCCGGGCCGGAACTGATCGACAAGGGGGTCATGCTGCTGAACATGCAGATGATCGGGATGCTGCTGGGCGGGATCCTGTGGGGCATCCTGGGTGACCGCAAGGGGCGGCTGAAGATCATGTTCGGCTCGATCTTCATCTACTCCCTGGCCAATCTGGCCAACGGCATGGTAACCTCCATCGAGGCCTATGCCGTGCTGCGCTTCATCGCCGGGGTCGGCCTGGCGGGAGAACTGGGGGCCGGCATCACCCTGGTCAGCGAGGTGCTGCACAAGTCGATCCGCGGCTACGGCACCATGATCGTGGCCTCGGTGGGCGTCTCCGGCGCCATCCTGGCCAACTTCGTCGCCAAGGGTTTCGACTGGCGCACCGCCTTCTACATCGGCGGCGTACTGGGTCTGATGCTGCTGATCCTGCGGCTCAGCGTGGCCGAATCCGGCATGTTCAAGGGGATGGAGGGGCGTAGCGTCTCACGGGGCAACTTCCTGGCGCTGTTTACCTCCCGGGACCGCTTCGGCCGTTTTCTCCACTCGATCCTGATCGGCCTGCCATCCTGGTTCGTGGTAGGGGTGCTGATCACCTTTTCACCCGAATTCGCCAAAGTTTTGAACATACAGGGACCGGTCAGCGCCGGCAACGCGGTCATGTACTGTTATATGGGGCTGGTGGCGGGAGACCTGGCCAGCGGCCTGCTGAGCCAGCTGTTCAGGAGCCGCAAGAAAGTGATCCTGCTGTTCCTCGTCCTGACCGTAGCGGCCGTCGGGGCCTATTTCAGCGCCAGCGGGGCCACGGCCGCCACCTTCTACGTGATCTGTGGTCTTCTCGGATTCGGCATCGGCTACTGGGCCATCTTCGTCACCGTGGCGGCCGAGCAGTTCGGCACCAACCTGCGGGCCACCGTAGCCACGACCGTGCCCAACTTTGTGCGCGGCATGACCGTACCGATCACCATGCTCTTCCAGGTGGTTCGCAAACCGCTCGGGATCGAGAACGGAGCGCTCGTGGTTGGAGTAATCTGTCTCGCCATTGCGCTCTTCTCGCTCTCCCGGCTGCAGGAGACCTTCCACAAGGATCTGGACTATTTCGAGGAGTACCTGTAGAAGTGACGCATGCATTAACCGGCAGGCGTCAGCCGTGCTGCCGGGAATACCATCCGTAAATAAACAATGTCCGAAAGACAGATGAAACAATCGTCACAAAAAAGCATGCCGCACAGGCTTCGAACGGAGCATTTGACGGTGCTGGAACACTGCCAGCAGATCTTCAGACACGCCGAGGGTTTTTACCTGTACCTGTCTGATATTCACCGGGATGATCGCGAGATAGCCCGCATATGGGGGCTGTTGGCCATCGATAAATGCAACCACTCTGACGCATTCAAGATGGCGTTGCGTCTCAAAGGCGAGGGGATCAGCGGGATTACTGTCTCAGCAGAAAAGTCGACCTATATCCTGGGGAAGATGAAGGCGATACCGACGGGGAACAGGACGAATCTGCCATCGGTGGTGGATGCGCTTCGATTTGCGCTTTCCATGGAGGACCGCCTGAACAGCGTGCATTTTCGTCATGCAGTCAGGTTCAGCAGCGAGCAGGACAGGGATCTGATGACCCTGTCGCTGAAATCGAGCGAGGACATCATCCAGATCATGACCGAGGAGTATATCAACCTGACCATGTTCGAATGATCCGGACGGTCTAGGTATTGAACTCGCTGCAGTACATCATCACCAGCCGGGCCCGGTTTTCAAGACACTGCGGGCAGAGCTCCCCGGCATCCTTCCAGACCTCGCCCGCCAGCCATTCGCCTGCCTCGGCATACTCCGACGGGGCGGCATTCTCGTCATAATCCTTCTTGCACATCGTACAGGTCTTCATGGGCATCAATCCTGTTAGTAAAAATCAAAACAAACCTGGCAATAACACAGAGCAACTGAGCAACTGAGAAAACGGAACCATACAAAAGAAAAATGAACCTGGAAAAATCATTTGAGCCTCAAAGAACACGAAAATTCATCAGGAAGCTGCAAGATAACAACCGTTAACCCCTCTGGTTAACATCGTTAACTCAATACGATGCTATTTCTTTGCGACCTTAGCGTCTTTGCGATGGTTTATTGCCGTTTTTATTATGAATGTAACTCAGAATACGTCCAGCATTTAAGTTTTCAGATGTTTTTTAAGTGTTGCTCTGTTGCTCTGTTGCTCTGTGTTACAAGTTGGTTATATGTTCCCATCATTAAGTGCCGCTCGTACTCCCGCCGCAGCATCTCCGTCTCCGCCGTACCGATGACGTTCCACGGCAGAAACTCCTCCCCCCCGATCGTGCGCTGCACATAGCGGTCCGTGTCGATGCCGCATTCCCGGGCGGCCTTCTTGAGGCTGGTCCCGCCGGCCATGGCGACCAGCAGCGGCGTCAGGCGCCGGTCCCCCCGTGAGAGGAGTGCCTGCAGATACGACTCGCGCAGGCTCTCCACCTTGAGCCGCACGTTGGACAGGGGCCGCAGGCGGGACTCCAGCAGCTTGACCTTGCGCTCCAGCGAGGGGAGCGGCTCCATGCCGCACCACTGGAACGGGGTGAAGGGTTTGGGGATGAAGGGGTTGACCGAGAGGGTGATCTCCCCCAGCCGCTTGTTGGCCCGGGCCCGCTCGATGACCCGCTCGCGGATGGCACCCACCAGCCTGACCAGTTCGTCCAGGTCGGCAGCCGTCTCAGTCGGCAGACCGATGATCACGTACAGCTTCAGGTTGAGGATGTCGCGAGAGATCAGCATTCCGCAGGCATCCAGGATCTGCTCTTCGGTCAGGTTCTTGCGGATCAGGTCGCGCAGCCGCTGCGAGCCGCCTTCCGGCGCCAGGGAGATCGTCCTGTGGCCGCTGGCGATCAGGGCATCCAGCATCTCCGGGTCGATGCGGTCGATGCGCAGGGATGAGACCGAGACCCTGGCACCCTTGTCGACAATAGAGCGGCAGAGCCGCCCGATGTGGGCATAATCCGAGACCGCCGCCCCCACCAGGCCGACCGTGCCGCGGTGGGCAAGCCCTTTATCCACCAGGGCCGTGAGATGCTCATAGGGCTGCTGCCGGAAGGCCCCGTAGATGAAGCCGGAGCTGCAGAAGCGGCATCCTCGCGGGCAGCCGCGGCTGACCTCGATCAGGAACATATCACCGAACTCGACCTCTTCTGACAATATCTGTGACGATGAAGGCTCGTGCTGCTCGAGGCAGGCCGAAGCCCTGGTAACCGGGAACGGCGCCCCTTCGGCAGCATCGCAGCCGCTGACCTGCCCCTGATGGTAGACCGGCCGGTACAGGGAGGGCACATAAACCCCGGGTACGGCGGCCATGGCCGACAGCAGGGCGCTTCGCGTCTCGTCCCGGCGCGGTGACAGCAGGGCCGCCACAACCCCGGGGATGATGTCCTCCCCTTCACCGATGCAGACCACATCCATCAGATCGGCCACCGGTTCGGGGTTGATGAAGAAGGCCGCACCGCCGGCGACCACCAGCGGATTCGATTGCGTGCGTTCAGCGGCGTAGAGCGGGATTCCTGCCAGGGAAAGGATGACGGGGATATTGAGGTAATCCGGCTCGAAAGAGGTGGAAAAGGCAATCACATCGAAATCCGCCAGCGGCCGCTGCGACTCCAGCGACATCAGCGGGGAGCCGCTGCGGCGGTATTCGTCCAGGTCGTCGCGGTCGGGCAGGAAGGCGCGCTCGCAGTGGATCCCGGCCGAACCGGCCAGCAGCCGGTAGACCGTCTGGAACCCCAGGCTGCCCATGCCGGTCGCGTAGCGGTTGGGATACACCAGGCAGACGGAGAGGTCGCCACCGCGGCCAAAACCTGTGCTGCACAGGTTGGTTTCAGCGGCCAGCAGGGTGCGAAGTTTCTGTTTGATTTTCCAACTCATGGCGGGGAGTATATCAGCGGGGGCGGGATTTGCACAAAAGAAAAGCGCTGCCGGGGCAGCGCCTCTTTTATTTCATCTGTCAGGAGTATCAGGCCTTTTCGAGCTTGACGGCAACGCTGCCGGCAGCCCCCTTCAGCAGAAGCCCGGCCTGCGACTCGCGGAAGTGTGCCGGCACAAACAGGGCGCCTGCCTGAACAGTGCCGGACAGGCGGGCGGGCAGGCTGACGCTGCCGGCTGCCGAGCTTATCCTGACAAACGTTCCGGCGGTGATACCGGCTGTGGCCGCATCCGCAGGGTTGATCTCGACATAACACTGGCCGGCCACCGACAGGTTGTTTTCCGACCAGGTGGTGTAGGTTCCGTTATGGTGCAGAACCGGTCCGACGGTCAGGCTGAAGGGGCAGGCGGCATCAGCGGCAGCGACGGCACGGGGCGCCAGTACGGCAAAGGCGGCCGGCTTGTCGCTGAAGGCCACGCGGTTCTTGACGCGCCCCATGCGGCAGCCGTCATGGTCGCAGGTTTCAGTGTACAGACCGGTCAGGGCGCTGATCTCGTGGTGTAGCTCCTCAGCGGCCAGCGGCGCGATGGGAGTAACCGGGGCGACCAGGGTGTACAGTTTCGTCAGTATCTCGGCATCACTGCGTGCATCTCCGGCCGGTGCGACGGCTCGTCCGAAGCACTGCACGCGGTTATCGATCGAGGTAAAGGAACCTGCCTTTTCAGCAGCGGTGGCAGCAGGAAGGACAACCGTGGCCAGCTTGGCGGTCTCGGTAAGGAACAGGTCCTGGACCACCAGCAGTTCCAGCTTCTGCAGGGCGTTCATCACGCGGGTGCGCTCAGGCATGAAATGCAGAGGGTCGCTGCCCATGACGTAGAGGGCCTTGATCTCGCCCTTCTCGATGCCTTCCACAATCTGAAACAGGTCTTTGCCGGAAGCGGCGGGAACGGCGGCGTTCCATGCTGTGCTGAATTTTGCAGCCATGTGCTCATAGGTATGGTAACCGGGCAGGTACTCGGGGCAGACGCCCATATCCAGCATGCCTTGGGTGTTGTTCTTCTCGTCCAGCGGGTAGATGCCGGCTCCGGCTTCGCCCACGGCACCGGTCAGCAGCGCCAGGTTGACGGTCCCTTTTGACGGCAGTGGCCATATCGGCCGAACGGATGACATCGGCTCCGTAGATGACCGCCGTCCGCCCGCCGCTGCATGCCAGTCGGGCAGCCTCACGCAGTGCTGCCTCGCTGATGCCGGTAGCTGCGGTGACCTGTTCGAAGGAAATGGCATCCAGGGCCGCTGTGGCGGCATCCAGACCCGTTGCGTTTTTCTCGATGAAAGCGGTGTTCTGGAGACCTTCGGCGATCAGCGCCTTGTTCAGGCCGGCAACGAGGAAAGCCTCGCTCCCCGGACGGTACTGCAGGAAGGCGTTGGCGTACTTGTTGATGGAGGTGGCACGCGATGACGCCACAACCAGCCTGGCATCGTTCTTCGTGGCGGCCTGGATGACACGGTAGGCGAAACCGGGCGATTCCGCCTTGAGGTCACTGCCGATCACGACCACCGCAGTGGCCTTTTCAATGGCATCCATGGGGTAGGTCCCACCGCTGTAGCCAAGCATCCTGTACTGGACCACCTGGGCCGGAAAGAAGCCGAGGCGCGCCTCGGAATCAATATTGTTGGTACCGACAGCACCGCGCAGGAATTTCTGGAACAGGTAGCTTTCCTCGTTGGTTACCCGCGGCGAGCCGATGCCGGCCACGGCAGCACCGCCGCCGGCCTTGACGATCTCTCTGAGCTTGCCGGCAACCGCTGCCAGGGCCTGGTCCCAGCCGGCCTTCTGCTGGTTCCCGGAGGCATCCTTGACCAGCGGAGCCGTCAGGCGGCCGGACGAATTGAATGCGGCATAGCCGAAGCGGCCGTTGACGCAGAGATTGCCCTTGTTGTAGCCGTCATCGGAGCTGGTGACCCGCTCCACGCGACCGTTGCCGACATGGTACTCGATCTCGCAGCCCGAGGCGCAGAAGCTGCAGATCCCCCTGGTCACCTCGAAGGTCCAGGGACGGCCGCGAAACTTGAAGGGCTTGCTGATCAGGGTGCCGGTGGGGCAGGCGTTGATGCAGTTGCCGCAGAAATCACAGTCCAGCGGCTCTCCGGAAATTGTATCAATAATGGTGCGGTCACCGCGGTCGACGATCTCAATGGCCTCGCGCCCGACAACCTCGCGACAAACCTTGACGCACTTCTCGCAGAGGATGCAGCGGTTTGGATCGCTTTCCAGCAGTTTCCAGTCGTAGCGGATCGGCAGGCGCTCCAGCTCGGCGGTATATTTGTTTTTGTCCACTTGCAGGCTATAGCAGGTATCCTGCAGATCACACTCACCGGCAGCGTCACAGATCGGACAGTCCAGCGGATGGTTGACCAGCATCAACTCCAGGGTTTTTTTACGGGCAATTTCGAGTTCGGGCGACGAGGTAGTCACCGAGATGCCATCCTTGACCGGTGTATTGCAGGCGGTCATGAAGCGCTCGACACCTTCCACCTTGACGACGCAGATCCGGCAGGCTCCGGTGGTGGAGACCTTCTTCAGCCAGCAGAGCGTCGGGATCTTGATGCCCAGCTCCGCTGCAGCCTCCAGGATGGTCGCGCCGACAGGCACCGTCACCTGATTTCCGTCAATGGTCAGTGTTGCCGTCGTCTTCTTGTCGCTGGGCTCTGTGTGTGCCATCTTACGTATATCTCCTTATCATCCCTAAACCGGGCTAACCGGAACCAAAATATTTTGTTTCACGCGACGACGCAACGAAAGACTTTAAACACAATCTTGAAGTTTGCTTTTAAAACGTTGCTTCGTTGCGCCGCTGTGTCATCGTGAGAGTAATGTCTTGATTTTGCCGAGTATTTTAATTACACCGCTACCATCGCCATCCTGTAACAGCGGAGGCATCTGTCGGCTTCAATCTGTGCCGTGCTGTCGCTGAAGCCCAACTCCACCTCGCGGTAGTTCCCCTTGGCGGCACGCTCCCTGCCATGGATCTCGTTCTGGTTGGCGCGATCGCAGGAATCCAGCCAGGGAACCTGCTCGTTCTTGTCGTAGACACCCAGGTAGGTCAGCAGGTCGTCGAAGATATCCTGATCGGAGAGATAGGCCTTACCCTCTTCCAGCCAGCGCTGGATGACCAGGGCGGCACGGTGGGCGTTGCCGATGCAGGCCACAACGGTCAGCGGGCCGATCTCGGCGTCGCCACCGGCGAATACGCCGTCGCAGTCGGTGATCAGAGAACGGGAGAGCATGTTGCCCATGCCGTCCTTGAGGTCCTTGCCGGCGGCATCCTTCAGCGGCAGGTACTTGGTGACGACTGTGTTCCACTTGGTGATGTCGATGCCCATGTCGGGCGGGATGAAGCTCAGGTCCGGGTCCTGGCCGATGGCCGGGATGACCGTGTCGCACTCGACGATGAACTCGCTGCCCGGTACCGGCTCGGGACGACGGCGACCGGAGGCATCCGGCTCGCCCATGGCCATGCGGACGCATTCCACACCGGTGACCTGTTCGTTGGCATCCACGATGATCTTCGTGGGGAGCACCTGGAACTCGAAACGGACTCCTTCTTCATCGGCACCGTCGACCTCCCAGACATCGGCCGGCATCTCCTTGCGGGAGCGTCGATAGAGCAGGATTGATTCTTCGGCACCTTCACGCAGGGCCACCCGGACACAGTCGATGGCCGTGTTGCCGCCGCCGACCACACAGACCTTTTTGCCCATGCCGGTCGGACGCCCCAGATAGGCCTCGCGCAGGAAATCGATACCGCCGGAGAGGAAGCCCTTGTAGCCCTTGTCCTCACCCTCGACACCCATCGGCTTTGAGCGGTGGGCGCCGGGCGCCAGGAACACGGCGTCATACTGCTGTTTCAGCTCCGGCAGGGTGATGTCCTTGCCGACCCGCGTATTGTACCTGATCTCCGAACCGACCGACTCGATGATGTCAACATCGCGTTGCAGGATCGGACGCGGCATGCGGTAGGCCGGGATGCCGACAGCGATCATGCCGCCACCGTAGCCTTCGGGCAGTGCCTCGAAGATCGTCGACTTGTAGCCTTCCAGGCCCAGGTAGTAGGCACAAGCCAGTCCGGCAGGTCCGGCACCGACGATAGCGACCTTCTTGCCCTTGGCCGGCTTGGGCTGCATGGGCGGGGTGATATTGTGCTGCCGCTCGTAATCGGAGGCGGTGCGCTTGAGCACCATGATGTTTATGGCATCATCAACGTTCTTGCGCCGACAGGCGGTCTCGCAAGGGTGCGGACAGACCCGGCCGCAGACGGACGGCATCGGCATGTTCTCGCGGATGGTGGCCAGCGCTTCGGAGTACTGGTAGTTCTTGATCTCCTCGATATACTTGGGGATATCGATGTGGGCCGGGCACTTGTCCATGCAGGGGGCGGTGATCTTGTGGATATACGCGGCCTTCTCGGTATTCGGTCCGCAGGCTTCGTTGATATAGGCCAGGAAGTCAGCCCGGTAGTGCGTGACCGCATCGAAGACCGGCACCGTGGCACTCTGGCAGAGGGTGCATTTACAGTTCTTCAGCAGCTCGGCCAGGTCGCCCACCGTATCCAGGTCGGCTTCTGTGGCCTTGCGGGCCAGCACGTTCTGGAACAGGTCCATGAGGACCTTGGTCCCCTTCTTGCCGGGAGTGCAGCGGCCGCAGCAGTACAGGGTCTGGACGCGCTTCATGTATTCGGCGGTCATTGCCGGAACATCCACATACTTGTCGAACAGGATGATGCCGTCCCATCCCATGAAAGCCCTGAGCGGCTTTTCTCCGTCAAACGCCACCGGCAGCTTGAAGCTGACCTCCTGCGGTTCACCGGAGACGTTCCTGTTATCGACTACATTCCTGCCCCACGTGGAAAAGACTACCTGTGCCACACGAACCTCCAAAAACCAAACCCTTGGGAACAATAAGGATAAGTGCTTGCTATTATTATGGAAAATATGGATGGGGAATTGTATACAGTATGCATGATTAGCATAATAACACCCCAGAAATCAAGGGAAAAATCGTAACGGAACCGGCAGGTCTTTGAACTGTTTTCAATCTGTGATATACACTGACACGTACAGACGGAATTACCGACAGGAGAACAAATATATGAGCAGCCTAGACCATGCATTCCGATCACTCTTCGAGACCAACATGGGCATTGCACCCGGCGAAACGGTACTGGTGTTCAGCGACCGGATCCGCCAGGACGAGGCCCCTGACGAGGGGGACCGCGACCGGCGCCTGCGCCTGAACGCGACCGCACGCCAGGCAGCAGACTTTGCCGGCATAACGTACGGCAGCGGCCAGTTTGTCGATTTCCCCGCCACGGCCGCCTCGGGGGTCGAGCCGCCCCAGATGCTCTGGGAGGCCACCTTCGGCCGCGGCATCATGTCCGGCTTGCAGCAGGGCGGCATCCTGGACGACCTGTTTGACAAGTGTGTCACACCGGAACAGCTGACCCGTGCCCGGGAGATCGTGGCCGGACATGCTGATGACGTGCCCCGGATCATCATCGCCATGAGCAACAACTCCTCAAGCCACACCAACTACCGCAAGCTGGCCTGCCACGCCGGGGCCCGTTTCGCCTCCCTGCCCCACTTCGATCCCGACATGTTCGGCACCTCCATGAATGTGGACTGGACGACCCTGGCAGAACGTACCGCCCGCCTGGTGGCGGCGGTCAACCGTGCCGAATGGGTCAATGTGGAGTGCCCCAACGGCACGGCCATGCACATCTGCAAACGGGGGCGCGATGCCGGAGGTGATGACGGCCTGCTGACCCGTCCGGGCTGCTTTGGCAACCTGCCTGCCGGTGAGGCCTATTTTGCCCCGCTGGAGGGGGAAAGCCACGGCGTGATGGTGCTCGAATGGGGGCCGACCCGCAAGCTGGAGCAGACGCTGACCCTGACCATCGCCGATGGCCGCGTCGTGCGCATCGACGGCGACGAACCGCATCGCCAGCGCCTGGAGGCCCGTTTTGCAGAGAGCGACGCCTGCCGCAACCTTGCCGAACTGGGCATCGGCACCAACGACAAAGCCAGCCGACCCGACAACGTACTGGAAGCGGAGAAGATCATGGGCACGATCCATCTGGCCCTGGGGGACAACACCGGCTTCGGAGGGGTTGTAGCCGCCCCCTTCCATGAGGACTACGTATTCTACCAACCGACGGTGACCCTGATCATGGCGGACGGGAGCGAGGAGATCATCCTGGACAACGGAAAGCTGATGCCATGAAACAGCCCCTGACGCTCGGTTTCTCCCCCTGCCCCAACGACACCTTCATGTTCTACCCGCTCGTGCACGGACTGGTGGACACCGGCGGCCTGGAATTCCTGGAGCGCCTGGATGATGTGGAGACCCTCAACAAGCTGGCACTGCTGGGCGAGTTGGATGTTACCAAGGTCTCCTATCACGCCCTCGGGCATATCCGCGACCGGTACGCCCTGCTCCGTTCAGGCAGCGCCCTGGGGCGCGGCTGCGGCCCGCTGCTGGTGTCACGGGACAGGCTTGACCCGGCCGGGTTGCGCGGCAAGACCATCGCCGTACCCGGGCAGTACACCACGGCCCTGCTGCTGCTTCGGCTGCTCGACCCGCATCTGGGCAACTTCGTCGCCATGCCCTTCAACGAGATCATGGATGCCGTACTCAGCGGCCGGACCGATGCCGGCCTGATCATCCACGAGTCACGCTTTACCTACCGGGACTTGGGCCTGCACAAACTGATCGATCTGGGGGAGTGGTGGGAAACGGAAACCGGCCTGCCGATCCCTTTGGGCGGCATCGTCGCCCGCCGGTCTCTGGGTGCGGAAACCATTGCCGCCATCGAACGGGCCCTGCATGCAGGCGTCGCCTATGCACGCAGCCACCCGGCCGAAGCTGCGGGCTATATCCGTGAACACGCCCAGGAGATGAGCGACGAGGTCTGCGCTGCCCATATCGGGCTGTACGTCAATGATTTTTCGACAGAACTGGGTGATGAAGGGGAGCGGGCCATAGCGGAACTGATGCAGCGGGCCGAGCGGGCCGGGATCATTCCGGCATCGAAAGAAGCCCTCTTCGTTTGACCTGACAGGTACAGAATGATGAAAAGACTTCCTGC
>JADKKR010000007.1 GCA_016720395.1 Geobacteraceae bacterium
TCTGTACTCTGTTGTGCCGCTACCCTCCGAAGACAAGCACGTCCGGGACATCGAACCTCTCCCACTCTCCCAGACGGACGTCGCTGACATCCCCTTTACGTGAAAAGGTCACCGGCTCAGTCGAGTCAGACGCGACAGGCTTCCCTTTCACAAACAGGATGCGTTGCCTGATGCCCTGAGCGTCACGGACCTCAACGGTGGCTGTACCGTCGAATCCGTAGCGGATGACGAAGGCTTCGCACTTTTGAGGCTGTCCATCGAAACGCGGCGGGCAGTCGATCGTCGTTGAGGCATGAAAGGGAGTTCCCGGTATCAGTGCATCGATTGATGCGGCAACCGGCTCAAGGGTTTTACCGGTAAGGCTGACCGTCAGGGTATACCTGCTCGAGGCATTCCGGCGTGCGGCGGGGCGCATCAGGTAGACGCGGATGGTGTAGTCCCCGGCGACCGGAAGCAGTTCCTTGAAGTTGTTGCCACTCTGCCCGACAAACATCGCTGTTTCGGTTCCAGGCGGCAGGATATTGAAGAAATTCTGCGGGTGGGTTCTGGTCAGGGCGACAGCCAGCGTTTGACCGGCACCGGCATGCAGATGATAATCCACATACTGACGCCCTTTCAGGCGCCCCTTGATGACCTTGTCACCGACTTCACCCACAAGTTGGACCCTCTCGACGCGACCGTCCGTATTTTTTTTCGTATCGGCACGACCGGCATCCGGATTACTCAGTGTTACGATCACAATCAGGAGCGCAATGATTTTCTTCATGACCGTCTTCCCCTTTCAAGTTTTTTCTTAACGCGGCATGGGTTCCCATCCATAGATGCCACCATCGGCCATGAGTGACATGTAGAGCTTTCCGTCCTGCATCAGATAGGATCGCACGAACGGAAGATCGCGCAGGATACGTTGATCGTGCGAAGAAGGCGGACAGAGCATACGGGTGGAGGCGACATCGCCGAAGATGAGGGCTCCGGAAGTGTTCGCCTGCCACGTGCCGAAAGCCCGGTTGCAGTCCAATCTGAACGCCACCTTTCCGTCTCCTTGAAAATCGATGGTATAAAGTGCCGGGTCTGAAATGCGGACCGTGCCCTGCGTGTCATCCATGGACTGAATGGACAATAGTCGCCATGCTGTCCCTGACAATACCGAAGACATGTTTGAGGGAGCTGCCGAGCAACAGGCACTCAGCAACAATGCGGTCACTGCCAGCAGCAGCCATCTGAAATCCATACAGGACCCCTTTCCCATACGTATAACCAACCGGTAACCTTTTGAATATCAGGAGGATTTACAAGGCTGTGGCATGCAGGACAACATCCAGTTCACGCCGTCATAACATATTCTGTTGTCTGCTTCACTCAGCATCTGTTGTGACTTTCCTTGTCCTTCCGGCGCTCCGTGATCAGCTTGCAGGCAGCGTAATACTTGTATATTTGTTGCGCACATACCCGGTCGTCTCGCAGCCGATACGTTCCGCAGTCACGATCTCCACGTTGTTGAGCCAGACGCTTGGATCAAGCCCCCTCCTGGGCGCCTCCCGATGATTCCCGTTCGTAAAAATCACGCCCTACGTTCACAACCGACTCCATAATTTATATATGTTAATAGGATTGATATTGTCTTTTATAGCATAGTTGGCTATGATGGCAAATCCTTTTAGCACAGTTATACGTGTTGGCAACAAAGCTCATCTTCCGTTTTCCCCTTGTTCGCGGCACAATTGAATTCAAGGAGGCTTCATGCGCCATTCTCTTCGTTGCGGCCGGGGCGGTCATTACGGCCATTGATGATGAAACAATCAACACTGCCGTGGATCGTGAGTCACTGCTGAACAACAGGGCCGGTTCTCCGATTCAGCTCACGCTGAAACCGGTCGGGGGTGGCGCGCCGGTTACCCAGATGATTCTCGCAGGAGCGACAATGAGTGAACCTGATTTTTCCGAGGTCTTGAAAGCAGGGGTGACGAGGTTTCAGCGGCAGGTTTTTCCCACCCGCCGGCTGCTGTTCGAGAAACTTGCCAAGGCCCAGAAACCGAAGGCCCTCTTTCTGACCTGCGCCGATTCGCGGGTCGTTCCGTCCCTGATCACCCACACCGGGCCAGGGGAACTGTTCGTGGAGCGCAATCCTGGCAATCTGGTGCCGGTCTACAGCGAAGAGGCGGTGGGCGTCTCGGCCAGCATCGAATATGCGGTTTCGGTCTTGCGGATTGAGCACGTGATCATCTGCGGCCACTCCGACTGCGGTGTCGTCAAGGGGATCCTGCATCCCGACAAGGTGGCCCAATTGCCGGCAGTGGCCCGCTGGATGGAGTTTGGTCTGCCGGCCCGGGCCGCACTGTTTGAAGAATATCCGCACCTGCCGGAAGCGGAGCAGCTCCCGATCCTGACTGAGTTCAATGTCCTCAACCAGATCGATAACCTGTACACCCATCCTTCGGTACAGCAGGCGTTGAAGGAAGAGCGCCTGACAATCCATGGCTGGGTTTATCACATTGAGAACGGCGAAGTGTGGGAGTACAATGCGGAGAAGGCACTTTTCGAGACCTGGCCAGGCTCTCAATATTGAAATATCAGTAGAATCGCGGTGGCACACAATACATCTTTAAGGACAAAACCATGCGATTGATACTTCGTGACAGTTCAGGGAGGGGCCTGATGAGAAAAACTTCCTTGTATCTTGTTTTTTTGATCATATTCTTCATATCGTTACCTATGCTCAATGCCGCCACTGCGGAAACATCCGCTCCAGCATCTGACCAGGCCAAAAGCGGCGCAGAAGTTCGTATTTTTAATCGCACCGTAGCGGTGTTGCGGGGTAGTTTTATTGGGGTATCGGCCGTCGAACGGGCCGAACGGGCCCAGGAGATTCTGGAGCGACTTCTCAGCAAGGGGGGCAATGGCAAAGTAACTCTGGAGGAGATGCCTCAAGGATATGCCATCAAGATCGACGATGCCATGGCATTTATCATGGTCTCGGAGGATGCCGACTGGCTGCGCCAGGAAACATTGACCGAAGCGGCCGAACATACCATGGCGGCCATCCAAAAGGTTGTGCATGAAACCAGAGAGGCCAACAACATGTCCGCCCTGTTGCGCGCAGCCGGTCTGGCTACCGCGGCGACAGCCCTACTGCTGCTCGCCTTGTGGATGCTGTATCACGTCCGCTCCCTGAGTAGCAGAAGACTGGCGGAGGCGGCGCACAGATACGCAGAAAAACTGACCTTCAAAGGCGAGTCGCTGCTTCACCACGATCGCATCGTTTCACTGACAAACGCAGTCGTTTCCGCGTGCAACTGGCTGATCATTGCCTTTCTCCTCTATAACTGGGTCAGCTTTGTCCTGTCGTGCTTCCCGTACACCAGGCCATGGGGGGAGCAGTTATCCGGCCACCTGGTACTCGCAGCTAAATCGGGCAGTGCAACCCTGCTGCATGCTCTTCCGGGGCTGGTCATAGCGGTGCTGATCTTCTTCTTTGCCCGGCTCTGCACCGGTCTGTTAAACGGAATCTTCGACCGGATCGAACAGCATAACATATCAATTGCCGGACTGGACCAGGACACAGTGCGTCCGACCCGGCAGCTGGTCTCGGCCGGTGTCTGGCTGTTCGCTCTGGTCATGGCATACCCTTACCTCCCCGGCTCGCATACTCAGGCTTTCAAGGGGCTGTCGGTTCTGGTTGGCCTCATGATCTCACTGGGTGCCTCCAGTGTGGTAGGCCAGGCTGCCAGCGGCCTGATCCTTATGTACACCCGCACCCTGCGACCGGGCGAATTTGTACAGATCTCTGACTCACAGGGAACGGTCGTCGAGGTGGGGATGTTTGCCACCCGTATCCGCACCGGCCTGGGGGAAGAGCTGACCATTCCGAATGCGCTGATCATAGGCAACATCACCCGCAATTACTCCCGCACCGTTCAGGGGCAGGGCTATATTCTCGATGCTACGGTCACCATCGGTTATGACGCCCCCTGGCGCCAGGTGCATGCCATGCTGATCGAGGCAGCCCAGCGCACGAACGGCGTGCTGTACGATCCTGCTCCACAGGTATTTCAGACAGCGCTTTCCGATTTTTATCCCCAGTACCGGCTTGTCTGCCAGGCCGTACCGACAGGCGCCACACCCCGGGCCGAGGTGATGAGCGCCCTGCATGAAAACATCCAGGATGTTTTCAATGAGTACGGCGTACAGATTATGTCCCCCCACTACCTTGGTGACCCTGATCAACCCAAAATAGTTCCACAGGACAGCTGGGCGCCACCTCCTGCTGAGAAATAAATCGTCCCTTATCTTTTTCAATTATCTGCTGCAACAGAAGTAACTGCATGGAATGGCTTTCCGATCCCCAGGCCTGGCTGGCGCTGTCAACCGCCATTATGGCAGTTCTGGCAGCCCTGACTACGCTAGTTCTTGTCGCGGGCCATCATGAACCAGGGGCTGGCGAGCGGCCACTGAGCCTTCTATCAGGCCAGGAGCATCAAACAGCACACCTTTAAGATGGGCAGGAACGCACTGGATCTTCAGTATCGCTCACAGAAGGGCATGCCTTCTGTGGTGGCTGCCGATTTCGAGAAGACCCTGGCAAAGTACGGTGACGAGGTCAAACGCTATGACACCGAAAAGGAAGAGATCAAGGACAAGCCCGGATCTCCGGGCGGCCGTTCGCATGTCTCATCTGCCCGCCGGGGATTCAGCCCAGCAGAAAGTCGATATCACTGAATTCCAGCGTCCGGCGTCTGCTGTATTCCTTGGTTCTGACATCAAAGAAATCTATCGGATTGTATGAATCGGTCAGAACCATGGACGGTGTCTGTTCCGGGAATTCAAATTTCTCGAGCATCAGCGTGCGGACATTGGCGACCAGCGGATGAACCTGAAAGTGTGCCAACTGGTCGGGTCTGATCACAACAGGCTGGCGGTCGTGGGCAAAAAGCTCCAGATTGCCGATGCCGGACGGATCCGACGTGGTAAAGCCCGGAAAGATGTCAACCGTTTTGAAGACCTCCTTCAGTGTCCGGACAACTGAAGCGGTCATGTAGGTTTCTCCGCGAATGGCTGCGAATATGTTTATGCCCAGCACCCCTCCGGGCTTCAGGCGCTGTTTTACCGTATGCAGGGCCTCTTTGCTCAGAACGTGGAACGGGGTGTTATCCCCGTTGAACACATCCAGGATGATATAGTCATACTGTTTTCCGGGACGGCTCAGGAAGTAGCGGGCGTCCTCCGCATAGGTCTCGCCGCTGACCGCAAAGCCGAAGAAGCGGCGGGCCACGTCAAAGACCACCGGGTCTATATCGACCACATCGGTACGCACCCCCTGCTGCTCGTACCAGACCGGGATCACTCCCGGCCCGAGACCGACCACCAGGCAATCCTTTCCCAGCGGGTTGATGATGCGCGGGATGAACTGCTGGAAATAGGTGTAGCTGTGAATTGACTGCCTGTTGATCGTATCGGTTCCCCCCTGGATGGTGGCATCCACAACCAGTTCACGCAGATTAATCTTGTCCGATGCGTATTCATGCACCTGAATGTTTCCGTAAAACGACTCCTTGAAGAACACCCGGCTCAACGTGGTGCCGTTGGGCAGCAGTTTCGACTTCGGTCCGCCACTGACCGGGACAAGGAACGGCAGGATCAGCAGCGGCAGCAGCAGTCCCGAACGCCTATACAGCAGGGCGTAGCAGGCAGACACAAGCAGCAGGACTCCGCCGACCACGATGAATATCCTGTCGATGGGGAAATAGGCGATCAGAACGAAGCCGGTGCCGACCGTGCCGATAAAGCTGCCGGCAGTCGAGATCGACGAGAAGAGTCCCACGGTCCGGCCGATACTGGCCATCTCCAGGGCCGCGATCCTGATAATGAAGGGCGAGACCATCCCCAACAGCAGCAGCGAAGGGCCGAACAGCATGCCTGACGAGGCCAGCGAACCGATCCGCAGCCCCAGGGGAAGTGCCAGCTTGATGGCCGGTGCTTTCAGGACCGGGATCAGCAGGATCGAGCATCCGGCCAGGGCGATGATCCCGAAGAGCCAGCTCCGGGGCCGCGAACAGCGGTCCGAGAGGATGCCGCCGCTCCAGTAGCCGCTGGCCAGTGCCACCAGGGTCACCGTGATCAGTGATGTCCAGACATACAGGCTGGCGCCGAAAAACGGGCCGATTACCCGTGAACCGAGCACCTCGATGATCATAACTGCCGCACCGCACACAAGTGACGTCAGGGCCAGAAAAACCAGCAGGCCCCTCTCGTTTCCAGTGTCCACAGCTTCCATGCCGGTTTTGAAGGACTTTTTTTTCATGGGCTCCTTTCGATGAGCGCGACCTGTCAGCGGGACGAATAGTTTTGAACGACCTGCGGGATCAGACGCCGTATGTTTGCAATCCGCGTGGCATCCGAGGGATGGGTGCTGAGGAACTCCGGCGGCGCCTGGCCGCCTTTCTGGGCTGACATGCGCTCCCAGAACGGAATCGCTTCGTTGGGGTCGTAGCCGGCCATGGCCATGAAGATCAACCCCAGATGATCGGCTTCGCTCTCCTGCATCCGGCCATAGGGCATGATCGCCCCGTACTGGGCACCGACTCCGTACACCGACATCCAGAGTTGCCGGGTCGCAGCGGTCTTTGTCGAGAGTGCCGTTGAGAGTGCGACCCCTCCCATCTGTGCCAGCAGCCCCTGGCTCATGCGTTCGTTGCCATGTTCGGCAATGGCGTGGGCGATCTCGTGGCCCATGACAACCGCCAGCCCTGCATCACCCCGCGCCACCGGCAGGATTCCGCTGTAGACTACGACCTTGCCGCCCGGCATGCACCAGGCGTTGACCTGCTTATCCTCCACCAGATTGAATTCCCACTTGTAGTCGCTCAGATGCTGGCTCAGGCCGCTGGTCGCGAAATAGCGTTCGACCGCCTGCTGGATATTCGCTCCGACACGTTTGACGGTGGCGGTCTTTGCCATGTCTGTGCTGACCTTGTTCTCTTTGAGGAACTGGTCATACTGCTGCAGACTCATGGAGAGCATGGAAGACCCGGGGATCAGGTTGAGCTGTGACCTGCCGGTGATGGGGACGGTACTGCAGGCGGACAGCAGGAAGAGCACTACGGACATCAGACCGTAACGAAGCATTGAGGATACCTCCCGGGAATCAGGCTAGAATGGCTTTCAGCAGGTCAAGCAGCGGTTGGGGATATACCCCCAGCAGCACGAGTGTCGCGCCGGGAATACCCAGAGCCAGGATCTCCGCCACAGTCAGGGCACGGACTTCAGACAGCTCCGCAGGTTTTTTCATATACAGCACCACCACAATCCGCAGATAGAAGAAAACCGCCACCAGTGCCGATGCAATACCGGCCAGGGCCAGGGTAATCTCTCCGGCGCGCAACGCCGCTGCAAAAACGGCAAACTTGGCCATGAATCCCGCCGTCGGCGGTATCCCGGCCAGAGAGAACATGGCCAGGGCCAGGACGGCGCCGGCCAGCGGGTTGCGATAGCCCAGGCCGCGATAGCTGTCGATGTCGTCCCGTTCGGAGGTATCCGACAGGATTGACACGGCCCCGAACGCGGCCAGTCCGGCTGCGGCATAGGCCACAACATACAAGAGTGCCGCACGATCCCCGCCGGCGGGAAAGGCCACAAACGCCAGTGCCACATACCCCATCTGGCCGATGGATGACCAGGCCAGCATGCGTTTGATGCCGGGCTGCAGCAGCGCCGCCAGGTTGCCGGTAAGCATGGAGAGCAGCGCCAGGAGCCAGAGCAGGTCATGCCCACCCTGCCAGGTCTGCAGGAGCGGGAACAGGAGCAGCAGGGCCACAACCGCTGCCCCCTTGGAGGCGGTGGAGAGCAGCGCAGTAACCGGCGCCGGTGCACCCTGATAGACATCCGGAGTCCAGAGATGGGCCGGAACCAGTGAGAGTTTGAAGGCCAGCCCGATCAGGATCATCCCGATACCGGCCTGCAGGAGCGGTTCGGGGATTCCCGCGACGGTAGTCAGCTCTGCCAGCTTCAGCGTTCCACTGCCTGCATACAGCAGTGCCATCCCCATACCCATGACTGCCGCCGACAGGGTCCCGTTAAGCAGGTATTTCAAACCCGACTCACCACCGAGAATGGAATCGCGCTCTATGGTAACCAGGATGTAGAAGGCAAAGGTAAAGGCCTCCAGTCCGAGGAACAGCATCAACAGGTTGCTTGCGCTACAGGTAACACCCATCCCGAGCAGCGCAAAAAGCAGTGTGGCCGGATATTCCTCACCTTCGATTCCGCGTCGCCGGTTGTAGCCGTAGGCCATCAGCAGGGCCACCAGCCCTGTTGCATAGAAAAATGCCGAACTGGCACGGGAGAAGCGGTTTACCGTCATGCCCGGCATGACCGATTCAGCCGGGACGCATACGCACCACAGCAGGGCGGCTCCGACCACAGCAAGGGCTGCCGGGTACAGGTAAAAACCTGGTCTGAGCGACCCGGCCAGCAGGCAGAGTACACAGCCGGCCGTCAGGATGATCAGCGGCATTATGGCGTATATGTCAGCAGTGGTCATAGATCAGTTCCAATACCTGATAATCTTTGCTCTCACCCGCTCACTTCGTTCGCTCAAGCTCACAGAGGCACGGAGGAGTTCAATACAAACCGCATCCTGAATGAAACTTTCAAATAATACTGTAGTTCTTGTTTTCTTCTTGATCTGACTTCGTGCCAATGTGGGCCTTGTGAGAAAATGATGTTACCGGTTTACCCTGTTTACTGATTCGCAATTCAGTTCCTGTACGTTCTCTGTGCCTCCGTGAGCTCTGTGAGAGATGCTGGGAATTTATGGTGTCCCCGTAAGCAGCTGCACCGGCAGGTGGATCATATCCAGCAGCGGCGCGGGATGAACACCCATCCAGAGGTCAAGCAGCGCCAGTACTACCAGCAAGGAAAACTCCCGCAGAGAAAGGTCAGCCAGCGGCAGGGGCTGCCGCTCCTCCTGGAAAAGGACCTCCTGCACCAGACGCACGGTGTAGACCAGGGTCAGCACGATGCCGACAAAGGCCAGGGCCGCGACCAGCGGCGCTTTCTTCATCGTACCGACCAGCACCAGGAATTCACCCACAAAATTGTTCAGGCCCGGCAGCCCGAGGGATGCCAGGGAGAAGAACAGGAAGAAAAAGGAATAGCGGGGAATCTTGCCCCACAGGCCGCCAAATGCCCGGATATCACGGGTATGGGCCCGTTCGTCCAGCATCCCCACCAGACAGAACAGTGCGCCGGTAGTGACGCCGTGATTGGCCATCTGGATGATCGAGCCGGACAGGGCCACCGGTTGCCAGGCTGCGATGCCGATGGCCACGAAACCCATGTGCCCGATGCTGGAGTATGCGATCAGCCGCTTCATATCCTCCTGGGCAAAGGCCACCAGCGAGGCGTAGATAATGCCGATCACTGCCAGGGCATACAAAAGCGGCGTCAAGGTCTGGGCCGCCTGGGGGAAGAGCGGATAACCGAAGCGGATCAGACCGTAGCTGCCGGTCTTGAGCAGCAGCCCGGCCAGGATTACGCTGCCGGCGGTGGGGGCGTCGGTGTGGGCGTCCGGCAGCCAGGTGTGCAGCGGGAAGAGCGGGAACTTGATGGCAAAGGCCAGGAAAAAGGCGCCGAACAGCCAGAGCTGGGTTTCAGGAGCAATCTGCGTTCCCAGCAGTTCGTGTAGCCCGAAGGTCGCCACACCGGTCTGTTGAGCATGGGTCAGGTGCAGGGCGACGATCGCCAGCAGCATCAGCAGTGAGCCGAACATGGTAAAGAGAAAGAACTTGATCGTTGAATAGATCCTGCGGCCATGTCCCCAGACCCCGATCAGGAAGAACATCGGAATCAGCATGACCTCCCAGAACAGGTAAAACAGGGCCAGATCAAGTGCCAGAAAGACGCCCATGATGCCCGATTCCATGACCAGCATCAGAGTCAGGAACAGGCCGGTCTTTTCGGTGATCGAGTTCCACGACACCGTCAGGGCAACGCAGAAGGTGAAGGCGGTCAGCATGACCATCAGCAGCGAAATGCCGTCCAACCCCAGGGTATAGCGGATACCGAAGGCCGGAATCCAGGCGGCATCCTCCTGCAACAGATAACCGGGCAGCTGTGCCGGGATCGTCGACAGACCCCGCCAGGAAGCGTACAGCCAGGCTGCAAGCGCCAGCTCTATCAGCGCCACGCCCAGTGCGATCGGACGCGCCGAAACCCGGCAGTTCCAGACCGGCAGGAGCAGCAGACAACCCGCCAGGGGGAGAAAGATCAGGACACTCAGCAGAGGGAGGTCTGTCATGACATCACCATCCACGCCACGTAAACCAGCACTACCGCCACCCCGCCTGCGATAGCGATCAGCGATGTTGCAACCTTGCCCGTGCTCAGTCCGGCAGGCAGCCCCCCCAGGCGTGCAGTGAGGCGTGCCAGGCCATCCAGAGTCCCGTCGATGGCGGCCTCGTCAACCCCTTTCCAGAAGAAACGAGCCAGCCAGAAAAACGGGCGAATGATCAGCAGGCGGTAGAGGTCGTCCAGCATCCATCCCGACTGCAGGAAGCGGATGTGAAAGGGCGCCTCGCCGCTTTCAGTCGCCAGCGAGACCGCGCGGCGGTCACCGGTATAGCGCGACCAGGCCAGACCAAGGCCGATGATGCTGGCCGTGGCGGCCATGATCTGCAGGGCAATCTCGGTGACAGCAGATGCGTGCGCCGCCGGTGAAAATCCGCCGATTGACCCGAGGTAGCCGGACAGCAGACCGTGATTGCCGAGGTAGGCCGGCAGGTTGATGAGGCCTCCCAGAAGACCAAGGATTGCCAGGGGGATCAGGGTTAGGGTCATGACAGCAGGCAGCGGTTCGGTTCGACTCCGCTCAACGACCGGGTCTCCGCTCATCGACTGTTCATGTTCAGTTACAGCCCGTGGGCTGAGCGGAGTCGAAGCCTCACCATGGAACACCACAAACAGCATGCGGAAGGTATAGAACGAGGTCAACAGAGCCGTCACGAGCCCCAGAGCGAACAGCCCCGTGTAGAGCGGCCCGCCATGCTCCAGGACAGCGCCCAGGATAGCATCCTTGCTGAAGAAACCGCCGCTGCCCGGGAAACCGGCCAGACAGAGCACGCCGGCCAGAAAGGGCCAGTAGACCGCCGGCAGCCGCCCTTTCAGCCCACCCATGCGGAAGATGTCCTGCTGGTGGTGCAGGGCAGTGATCACACAGCCGGCCCCCAGGAACAGCAGGGCCTTGAAAAAGGCGTGGGTCAGCAGGTGGAAGGTACTGGCGGTCAACGCTCCGGCTCCGACAGCCAGAACCATGTAGCCGATCTGGCTGATCGTGGAATAGGCCAGAATGCGCTTCAGGTCGCGTTGTACGCAGGCGCAGGTGGCGGCGTAAAGGGCGGTTACCCCGCCGGTGATTGCGATGGCAGCCTGAACCGAGGGCGATGCCCCGATCAACGGGAACATGCGTGCCAGCAGGTAGACCCCGGCTGTGACCATCGTAGCAGCGTGGATCTGGGCCGAGACGGGTGTGGGGCCGGCCATGGCATCAGGAAGCCAGACCGACAGCGGCAGCTGGGCCGACTTGCCGGCCGCCCCGATCAGCAGCAGTATCCCCAGGGCCGTTATAACCCCGGCCGGCATCAGGAAGCCCATAGTATTGAGTTCGCTGATAGACTCAGTGCCGAACAGATGGAACATCCAGACCATGGCGATACCGAAGGCGGTGTCACCGATACGGGTGACGATAAAGGCCTTACGCCCTGCGGTGGCATTTTTCGGGTCGCTGTACCAGAATCCTATCAGAGCATAGGAGCAGAAGCCGACCCCCTCCCACCCCAGATAGAGCAGCGGCAGGTTTTCGGCCAGGATCAGCACCAGCATGGCAAAGACAAAGATGTTCAACAGTGCAAAGTAGCGGGCGGGAGATGGGTCGTCCTTCATGTACCCGACGGAGTAGAGGTGGATGAGTCCGCAGACAAAGGTGATCATCAGGGTCAGCGCAAGGGAGAGTTGGTCGAGGTAGAGGGCGATGGGCGCCTTGAAATCGAAGTCCGAGAGCCAGGAGGCGTACTCGATGCGGACAGGGACCGTAAACTGCAGGAAGGCCACAATACTGCAGGCAAAGGCGCCCCAGATCACGCCGCAGGCAATCGTCTCAACCACCCGGCGCGGCAGGCTGCGGCCGAAGAGGGCGTTGAAGGTGCCGCCCAGCAGAGGCAGCAGGAGTATGAGGGCCAGGTAGAGCTTCATGCTTTACGTCCAAATAATCTTCCGAAAATCCCTTTGTGTACCCGGTCTTCAGCCGTCAGGCATGAACTGCAGACCTTGACCTTCTTTTCATCGGCCAGCACGCTGTTGAGGTGCCGGTTGCAGGCGAATTTACGACAACGGGTACAGATGCCGCCGCTGCCGACCGGACTCTGGGAATTGCAGACACCGCATCTCCACTGCATCGATCTACCCCTTCATCTCGCTGAACATATCCGTATTTACCGTCCGCTTCTTTCGGTGCAGGTAGACCACCATGGCCAACGCCAGCGAGACCTCGGCCGAGGTCAGGGCCATGATGAAGATCGCGAACAGCTGGCCGTCCGGGTTGCCCCAGCGGGCCGAGCCGGCCACGAATACCAGCATGACGGCATTCAGCATGACCTCGATGCAGACCAGCATCATGATCAGGTTGGCCCGCCATGCAAGCAGCCCGCCCATGCCGAGGAAGAACAGCAGGCCCGCCAGGACCAGGATATGTTCGAACGGGACAATCATTTTGAATCACCACTTTTTGCCTGTCTGCCAAGATAGAGAGCACCAACAAGAGCAAAGAGCAGTTGGAGGGAAATAAGTTCCACCGCCAACCCATGCTCCTGGAACAGCCTGACCGCCACCTCGCGGATGGTCGGCATGGCTGCGGGGGCGGCAGGAGCGGCGTGGCGGGAAACGATCACCAGCACCAGCGAAGCGATGCTGATTCCGGACAGAACAGCAGCCGGCAGCCATTCCTTCCAGTGGGGAGCGAGCCCCTTCTCCGGGTGCCCAAGGTCGAGCATCATGATCACGAACAGGAACAGCACCATGATGGCCCCGGCATAGAGGATCACCTCGAAAGCCGCCACCAGCGGCGCCATCAGCAGGTAGAAGATGGTTGCCATGGAAAACAGCGAGGTCACCAGAAACAGGATGGCGTGCACCGGGTGTTTTTCGGTGATGGCCAGGACCGTGGCGAGAACCGCCGCAGCGGCCAGTATGTAGAAAATGGTCTGTTCCATAAGGTCACAATCGATCTCTCACAGAGCTCACAGAGGCACGGAGAGAGTCAAAAAGAGTTACAACAATTGGAAAAAAGCTGTAAATTCGAAAGTTATTTTCCAGTGTACGTTCGTTTTTGCTTAGGTCTGTACTCTCTTTTCTCTGTGCCTCTGCTAACTCTGTGAGAGCAAGCTTTTACGGCATCAAGCTTCTCACATCCACCGGCCTGCTCTCTTCCATCCCCTCCCCGCGCGGCTGCGTCACCCCGATGCCGGCGTGGTGGTAGAAGTTGTAGCTGTCATCCTTGCCGCAGCCGTCGATCAACAGGTCTTCCTTCTCGTAGACCAGGTCCATGATATCCCGCGTACAGATCTCGTAGTCCGGCGTCATCTGGATCGCCATGGTCGGGCAGGCCTCGGCACACAGGCCGCAGAAGATGCAGCGCGAGAAATTAATCCGGAACCATGCGGCGTAGCGGCGGCCGTCCTCACGTTCGGCTGACTGCATGGAGATGCAGTCCACCGGACAGGCTGCTGAACAGAGGTAACAGGCCACGCAGCGTTCGCCGCCCTCCGGATCGCGGGTCAGGACGATACGCGCACGGAAGCGGGGATAGGGCGTACGCTTCTCCTCGGGATACTGGATCGTCACCGGCTTGCGCAGCATATGGCGCAGGGTGACGCCAAAACCGCCGACCAGGGCCTTTATGTCATCTACTACGGACATGCACATCCCGCCTTCTGGATTCGTAACTTACTGTAGAGACGCCCTGCGGGCGGCTACCTCGCAGGGCGTCTTGCTTCATCACCTGTAACGCAGTGCTTCAGGCATTTCCATGTTTGGCCCGCTCGGCCTTTTTCAGCAGGGCGGCGGCCAGCGGATGACTGTTGTTTTCGGCATACATGGCGGCTGTTGTTGCCGCGGAGGTAATCAGCGAGGGGCTGGCACCACCATCCAGCAGGCTCTGGATGGTCTTGTTGCAGCCGTAGATGGCGGCCAGCATCAACGGGGTATGGCCGGCACTGTCACGGGCATCGATATCAGCCCCCTTCTTGATCAGCATCTCGACGATCTCGGTGTGGCCATTAGCTGCTGCATAGTGGAGGGCGGTCTTTCCCTTGGCGCTGGTGGAGGTCAGGTCTGCCCCGCGATGCAGCAGGTCCAGGACAAAGTCCTTCTGACCCTCCTTGGCAGCAGCAATCAGTGGTGTGTGTCCGTGACGGTCCTTGGCGTTTACACTTTCCATGTGTGCTTCCTCCTTTTTGTTGTGGTAACAGTTCGAACAACCCGGTCCGTGTGTCAATAGTGTTTCAGTAGATTACATATGATTTTTGAGCATCAGCCACCATGCAGTTACCAGAATATTCATAAGCGCCAGCGGCGTCAAGACCTTCCAGCCCAGGTGCATCAATTGGTCATAGCGCAAGCGCGGCAGCGTACCGCGCATCCAGATGAAGAAAAATGCGAAGGCCAGTGTTTTCAAGGTAAACCAGA
The DNA here is from genome assembly GCA_016720395.1 of Geobacteraceae bacterium. Taxonomy (GTDB): domain Bacteria; phylum Desulfobacterota; class Desulfuromonadia; order Geobacterales; family Pseudopelobacteraceae; genus CAIPTY01. Next base: position 14,734 of record JADKKR010000007.1, read on the forward strand.
TCACCGGCGGCAGCAGGGGGCCGTGCCACCCTCCCAGGAACAGAGTTGTCGCCAGCCCCCCCAGGACGATGATATTGATGTATTCTCCCACAAAGAACAGTCCGAAACGCATGCCGGAATATTCGGTATGGAAACCGGCCACCAGTTCTCCTTCGGCCTCGGGCAGATCGAAGGGAATCCGCTTGCACTCGGCCGTGATGCTGATCAGGAAGATGATGAAAGCCAGCGGCTGATAGATGATAAAGGGGATCGTTCTCTGGGCATCCACGATCTCGGTCAGGCTGAAGGAACGGGCCAGCATGACGATCGGCACCAGCGACAATCCCATGGAGAGCTCGTAGGAGATCAGCTGGGCCAGGCCGCGAATGCCGCCCAGCAGTGAGTACTTGGAATTGGAGGCCCATCCGCCGATGGCCACGCCGTAAACGGCAATGGAGGAGAGTGCCAGGAAGAACAGCAGGCCGATGTTCAGATCGGCCACCACCAGGGGCACCGCATGTCCGGCGACCGTCAGCGGTGCGCCGAAGGGGATCACGGCAAAGATCATGATGGCGGGGATGGCAGCCATGGCCGGGGCCAGGTAGAACAGCCACTTGTCAGCGGCTGAAGGGAGAAAATCTTCTTTGGTGAGGAGTTTGATCAGGTCTGCCAGGGGCTGCAGCAGACCGAAAGGACCGACGCGGTTGGGCCCTTTGCGGTCCTGGACCCAGGCCAGGATCCTGCGTTCTGCAAATACCAGGTAGGCGGCAAGAGTGAGGATCACGAAAAAAACCAGCCCGACCTTGGCGGCAAACAGCGCTATGTCCACAGAGGATGCCGTCATTGAGACCTTCGCACACACGGGTAAAGGGACACAAGCGAGACGCTATTGATATAGCACAAAACGATTCTGAAAACTATGGCGATTTTTGCCGGTGCTCCATAAAAATGAGCCGCTGAAATAAGCGCTTGTATCGTAGAACTCGGGCGCATTATAATGCCGGCCACAAGGAGAGTTACAGCATGGATGTGTACCAGGCGGTTTTTATCAAAAGCGCCGTAAAACCCAAGGATTTTCCTCCCCCCGAACTGCCGGAGGTAGCTTTTGTCGGCCGCTCCAATGTCGGCAAGTCCTCGCTGATCAATGTGCTGGCCGGCCGCAAGGCGCTGGTCCGTACAAGTTCGACCCCCGGCCGGACCCAGCTGATCAATTTCTTCGACCTCAACAGCATCCTGACCCTGGTGGACCTGCCCGGCTACGGCTACGCCAAGGCACCACCCGAACTGCGCAAGCAGTGGGGACCGATGATCGAGACCTACCTGGCCAAACGGGAAAACCTCAAGGCGGTGGTGCTGATCCTGGACATCCGCCGCATCCCCTCCGACGGAGATCTGGATATGCTGGGCTGGCTGGAACGCTACAACATACCACCGATCATCGTGCTGACCAAATGCGACAAGCTCTCCAAGACCGAACGGGCCAAGCAGACGACGCTGATAGCGGCGGCCATCAAACGGGACAGGAGCATGCTGCTGCCGTTCTCGGCTCTGTCGAAAGATGGCCGGGCTGGAATCTGGCAGGAGATCAGGCAGCAATTGGGCATCAATGAACAAACGAAATCATGACCAGAGTTTCAGTCATCATCCACGGACTGGTCCAGGGGGTCGCCTTCCGGCACCATACCCGCCAGCGGGCCCTTGATCTGGGGGTCTGCGGCTTGGTCCGCAACCAGCCGGACGGTGCTGTGGAGGGAATCTTCGAGGGCAGTGACGAAGCGGTAGCGTCGCTGGTGGAATGGTGCCGCAACGGACCACCGGCGGCGCGGGTGGAACGGCTGGATATCAGCCGGGGCAACTACAGCGGAACATTTGATACTTTTTCCGTCACCTTTTAATCTGTTGCGGAGCGGGTATCCCGTTCATCTCTGTAACATTTGATTTCAAATATAATCGCCAGGATACTCAGATGCCACGAACCAGAACCACCCCGGCGACCGCCATGCCGGACATGCAGAAACGCCCAGACAGCCGGAAGATTCCCATCGCCAAGGTCGGCGTCAAGGACATCACCTATCCGATCGTGGTGATGGACAAGAACCGCTCGCTGCAGCACACCGTGGCGCGCGTCAATATGTATGTCGATCTGCCGCACCACTTCAAAGGCACCCACATGAGCCGTTTCGTGGAAATCCTTAACCGGCATCGCGAACAGATCGCGCTGGATAAACTGGAGACTATTCTCGAAGAGATGAAGGCCAAGCTCGGCTCCGGCAGCGCCCATCTGGAGATCCAGTTTCCCTACTTCATCGACAAGCAGGCTCCGGTATCCAAAGCCAGAAGCCTCATGGAATACACGTGTGAATTCAGTGCCTCCATGACCGACAGCCTCGATTTCGTCCTCGGCATCAAAGTGCCGCTGACCTCACTCTGCCCCTGCAGCAAGGAACTGTCCCGTTTCGGTGCCCATAATCAGCGCAGTGTCATGACCGTGCGTGTGCGTTACAAGGAATTCATCTGGATCGAGGACCTGGTGGAACTGATCGAGCAGTGCGGCAGCAGTCCGCTCTACTCTCTGCTGAAACGTGAGGATGAGAAGTTCGTCACCGAGCAGGCCTACGAGAATCCGCGCTTCGTTGAGGACATGGTGCGCGAGGCTTACTCCCGGCTGGCGGCAATCGACAATATCATCTGGTTTTCAGTGGAAACGGAGAACTTCGAATCGATCCACAATCACTCGGCCTACGCTGCCGTGGAGTTAGATCGCAGGGTGTAACGCCTGCAGCCAACCCATCCCAAGGAAATCCTCCATGAAACCGATCCTGATACAGGCCGCCACACCGCAGGAGATCGTCCTGCTCGAGCATGCACTCGGCAGCACCGCTCTCGTGAGGACCGGCCCCTTCAATTGTGCTGAAGGCAACCTCGCCAATCAGCCGGTGGTCATCTGCGCCGGTGGCATCGGCAAGATCAACGCAGCCGCCGCTGTGACAGCCATGATCGAACGGTATCACCCGCGGTTGGTCATCAACACCGGTTGCGCCGGAGCCTACCTGATAAGCGGCCTCTCAGTCGGCGATCTGGCGGTTGCCAGCGAGGAATGTCTGGGGGATGAGGGGGTGCTGACGTCCGAAGGGTGGAAGGATCTGCACTTCATGGCACTACCGACGCTGATACATGCGAACCGGCTCTATCACAACACCATCCCGCTCTCAAAACACCCTGCCGAAAAGGCCATGCAGCTGGCCGATTACTACGGCGTCAGAGTTGTGCGCGGCCGCTTCATCACCGTATCGACCTGCAGCGGTTCCCGCCAGCGGGGCGAGGAGCTTGCCCGGAGATTTCGCGGGATCTGCGAAAACATGGAGGGAGCGGCCATCGCCCAGGTCAGCCTGCGCTACGGCATAGACTGTCTTGAGATCCGCGGGATCAGCAACCTTGTCGATGAACGGAACATGAAAACGTGGGATATTCCGCGGGCCGTGGAAGCGGCCCAGCGCTTTGTGCTGAAGTATATCGAGGAAATGGACCGGCCCGGGCCGCAGGCGGCGGGCAACCGGCCGGTCCCGCAGGCAGAGCGCACCGCCTGAAACATGAAAAGCCCCGGACGCATGAAGCGAACGGGGCTTTTAAATTTCCGGATGATGAGCCGCCTAGCGGGTCATCTCAGTGAAGCGCTTTGTGCGCCTGGGCAGTGCTGTTGTGTCCACGGGGGCAACCTCCGAACGGCTTACACTTTCCAGACGATCGCCGGTTCCGGGATGGGTGGCGAATATGCCCCCCTGAGAACCTTTACCGGCCTCTTCCAACCTCCTCAGGTAACCGGTCAGCCCCCGGGGATCGTAGCCTGCAGCTGCCAGGTACCCCCGTGCAGCACTGTCGGCATTCTTCTCCTGCTCCCTGCCGTAGCCGTTCACCACCAGAGTCTTGAACACATCATCGATGGAGCCTTCAAAGAGCGAAACAAGCCGGGCCGTTTCCTTGGGGCCGAACTCACGGGCGGCATTGCTGCCGATCACAGTCAGTGCCTCGCTCCAGCGCGATGACTGGATGGCCGCAATCCCGTCACGGTGGATAACGTGGGCTATCTCATGGGCCAGTACAGCAGCCAGTTCATCCTCATTCTTCACCGATGAGAGCATGCCCCTGGTGATCAGGATGATGCCGCCGGGACAGGCAAAGGCATTGATCTCGGGGGAGTCCAGCAGCGCAAAGTGATATCCGCCGAAGGTGGTCGGCTTATCGGTGTGCAGTGCGATTGTCTGCCCGATCAGGTTAAGATAGTCGGTCAGGCGGGCATTCCGGTAGAGCGGATAGGTAGAGGTTATGCGTGCTGCAACGGCGCGGCCGACGTAGTATTCCTCGTCTTCGGCCAGCGGGCGGGCAGCCTTGCCGATGGTTTGAACCGACGAGGTAATCATGCCGATCCGCTCGGGTGTCAGGTCGCTGACCTTGCAGCCGGTCACTATCAGACAGAGGATCACAGGCATGACCGCCAGGAACCCACTATGCGTGGGGACAGGGTATCTCATGGCTGGATCAGCCCTCCCTGCAGCACGAAGGATTCCAGGCTCTTCTCAGAAACAGAGACGAGCGTGATTTCATCGACAGCGGCATAGTTCAGGCCCTTGCCTGACTTGCGATACCCGGCTTCGACCTGCGGGTTGAAGCCCTTGCCCGCCAGAGAGACCTCATCGGCCGAAGTGCCGCCTGATGCCGCCCCCCTTCCGGCTGCTGCAAAACTGCGCGACTCGACAGCACTCTTGTGGATGCAGCCGCTGAACCCCTTTGCACTGACCAGGTACCAGTCCCCCTTGCGCCCCTTGACAGTCAGCTGGTCTCCCAGCGAAACCTTGAGCCTGACCGGAGCAAAGAACCGGCAATCGGCACGCACGGCGTTCTCGCGAGTGGTTATTTTGAGGGTTTCTGCTGCAGCTGTCAGGCAGAACAGGCTGCAGAGCAATATGACGATGAGAATTGTTTTCATTTGTCCGTCATATGTATCACATTCCAGTCATCAGTCAAGGGCGAAGACGTCAGGCATTCCCGGCACCAGTCACGATAGCGGGCAGTCGGAGCATCCTGAGGCCGCCGGATGAGCAGCGCTTCGAAAATCTCCTGCGCTGCACGCCACTCCCGGGCATGAAAAAGCTCCATGGCCCGGCGATATCCCGCTGTCCACTGCAGGAGTTCTGCCGGGGCACGCTCGGCCTCAGCCAGCAGTTCATAGATCCGTATCGGGTGAACCTTGCCTTTGACGGCGATCAGCCCCAATTCGCGGACAACGAAACCGTCACCCGCACCCCGCAGGGTCTCTTCACTGAGCATGATGCGGGTGGAAAAGTATTTATTGGCCGATTCCAGGCGCGAGGCAAGATTGACCGTGTCACCGACCACCGTGTAGTCGAAGAGCCGGTCACTCCCCAGGTTGCCGACAATGGCATCACCGGTATGCATCCCGATACGCATGGAGATGGCCCCCAGACCGCGTTCCCTGAATGTCCGGTTGACCTGTTCCAGCGCATCAAGAGACGCCAGCGCGGCGCGGCAGGCGTCTCTGGGTGCCTCAGGAGACTCCAGAGGTGCCCCCCAGAAGGCCATCACACAGTCGCCGATGTATTTGTCGATCACCCCGTGATGCCGGATAACCTCTTCGCTGACCGCATTCAGCACGGCGTGCAGCATAAGCGCGGTCTCCTCTGGCGGCAGCTGTTCGGCTATCGTGGTAAAACCGGCAATATCGGTAAAAAAGACCGTCACACGGCGTCGCTGACCGCCCGGCTTGATCAGTTCCGGATTCTTCAGCAGGTGCGCAACTATGGTCTCGTCCATATACTGGGAAAAAGCGCGACGCACGAATCTCCGTTCCCGCCCCTCAGTGGCATAGCTGTAGATGGAGGCAACGGCAAAGGATGACACCAGGGCTGCCAGCGACGGGATCAGTGCCAGATACCACCCGGCTGTAAAAAGTGCTGCGGGCAGTCCCGCCGCCGCCAGCGCGAGGGCAGTCAGTAACAGCAGATTTGCAAGCATGGAGGTGTGTGTCAGGACATACCCGCATACGATGACCACGATGACAGCCATGAACAGCACGACGGCTGCAGTCGGGACACGCTGCAGATAACCGCCGTGCAGCAGGGCATCCAGGGTGGCGGCATGCACCGTCACGCCCGAGGAGACCGCCGAGACGGCTGTCGGCTTCAGGTCATACAGACCGGCGGCGGTCAGCCCGAGGAAGACCTGTTTTCCCTTGAACCAGGCTGCCGGATAGCGGGCAGCGCCGGCCTCGCTGATCAGGTCCACGGCCGGCACGGTCTCATACGGCCGTGCCCCACGCGGGAATCGCACCAGGAGGGCACCGTGATCCAGGGGCAGCGGCACCCCTTTTCGCTGCAGGATGCCCCGGTTGACGCTGATGAGGTTCCGCTCCAGAAGGTGCCCCAGAACAAAGTGCGGCAGGGTGCGGTCTGCGACCTGAAACAGCAGCGGCAGGCGCCGGTAGACACCGTCCCTGTCAGGCGTGATCATGACGTTGCCGCCGCCATGGGCGGCAGATGCAAGCGGTGGGATCGGAGTGATGGCAAAGGGAAGTGAAACGGACGGTTCCTGAGTGTCCGGAATCTTCAGGCGGTCCAGAAAGTCCCGCCCGGCACTGTCCAGCGCCCTTTTATTGGCAGTGGCGAATACCGGCAGGAACACATTGCCGCTTTGTGCCAGTGACGACGCCAGGATGCTGTCATCTTCATTGCCGTACGATGAGGGCTCGGAAAAGATAATATCCACAAATACCGCATCAGCCCGGGCAAGTCGCTCAAACAGCGGCGCATAAATCTGGCGCGGCCAGGGCCAGGTGACACCCTCGGCAGCCAGACTGTCCAGGCTCGTCTGGTCAACCTGCACGATGACAATATCCCGATGCCCCTTGTCAGGATTGCACAGACGGGAGAGGAGATCATAGGCCTTGAGTTCGAAGGTGAAGAAAAGCGGAGTGAGGGTGAGTGCGGACAGGAGCAATGAGGCAAGTGAGAGCAGCGCAATGCGTGCTAGCTTTGAGCGGGCGGTTTGTGCCTGCCGGTCTGCCATGGTCAGCGTGCACCGAAGATGGAGGTGCCGACCCGGACCAGCGTGGCCCCCTCCTGGATGGCAGCTTCGAAATCCCCGGACATGCCCATGGAGAGCTCCCGCATCTCGACTCCGGGGATCCCCTCCGACTCGATCCGCCCTGAGAGACGCCTCAACTCTGAAAAGAAGGGGCGGGCGGCCTCGGGGTCATCAAAGAAAGCAGGCATGGTCATCAGACCCCTGATCCTGACATACGGCAGTGCCGAGATGTCGCGCACCAGTTGCAGGGCCTCTGTTTCCGTCGTACCGGACTTGGTGGTTTCTCCCGAAAGATTGACCTGTACGAGGATGTCGCAGCAGCGGCCCAGCCGACCCCACTGTCGGCTGATCTCTTCCGCCAGGGAAAGCCGGTCGACCGAGTGGATCATTGCGATCAGGCCGGCAAGCTGTTTCACCTTGTTGCTCTGCAGGTGTCCGATGAAATGCCACTCCACCGTTTCCGGGACATCAGCCGCCTTGGCGACCAGTTCCTGGACATAGTTCTCGCCGAAAACGGACTGGCCGGCCCGGCAGGCCTCCATCACATCCGCCGTCGGACGGGTCTTGGAGACAGCAACCAGACGAACGGCTGCAGGATCCCTGCCCGCGGCCCGGGCCGCCAGCCTGATCCGGTCCTGAATCTCCTGTAGATTAGAGGCTATCGACATCCAGGGCACCCAGTTGACAGAGTGTTTCGTAGAGCTCGGTCATCGGCAGGCCAATGACATTGGTATAGGAGCCGCAGATGGAGCGGATGAAATGTACTGCCCCGCCCTGGATGGCGTAGGCGCCGGCCTTGTCCATCGGACACCCGGTGGCGATGTAGGCCCGGATTTCCCGCTCGCACAGTTCCTTGAAGGTTACCTCGGTGCGCACGGAGCGGCTGAGATGGATGCTGCTGACCTTGTCATACACGCAGAATCCGGTGATGACCTCATGGTTCCGGCCTGACAGTGCCGACAGCATCTCAAAGGCTTCGGCTTCATCGGCCGGCTTGCCCATGATCCTGCCTTCCAGGACGACGACCGTATCGGCGCCGATGAAAAACCTGCCCCTGGTCGTGCCCGCGACGGCGTCAGCCTTCTCCCGTGACAGGCGCATGACATGTTCCGAAGGCTGCTCAGCCGGCAGGACGTCTTCGTTGATATCTGCCGGCACCACACCGAACTCGATGCCGGCCAGGGCCATCAGTTCACTGCGGCGCGGTGACGCAGAGGCAAGTATGATCGTTCCGTGCCCGGACATGAATCACCCTTCCGGCGGTGTATCAGGGGGCGATGACTGCTTCTTTTTCCAGGCTTCGCGGGCCATCTGCTCAGCCTCCATCTCCTCCCAGTGCTTCTTCCAGTCTTTTTTGCGGACTTTGGAAAGGATAAAGACCCCGGGGACGATGATAATGCCGAAGAAGATACTCATCACATCGCCGTTGACAATGCCGTAGATCAGACACACGATCCCCATCAGCAGGAGCAGTGCCTCCATCGAGAGTACGCGACCTATAAGCGAGGCCTCCTGGCGTTGCTTGTCGTTATTCATGAAAAGTCCTTCGAATTGCAGAGAGTATGCGGCATAAACAGGTGCTTATCACCAGGGGAACATCTTTCCCGGGTTAAGGATATTGTTGGGATCCAGGGCATGCTTGACGGCTTTCATGGCCGCTATCTGCTCCGGCGACAGTTCCAGTTCTATATAGGGCGCCTTTGAGAGCCCGACACCGTGCTCGCCTGACATGGTCCCGTTCAGGTCGAGAGCGGCCTGGAAGACCTCACGAATAGCCTCGTGGGCCTTTTCCTCCATGCCGGGGATATCCTTGTCGATCATGATATTGACATGAATATTGCCGTCTCCGGCGTGACCGAAGTTGACAATCGGAATGTCATACTTGTTCTGGATCTTCTCGATAGTCCGGATCACATCCGGCACCTTGCTGCGGGGTACAACGATATCCTCATTGTACTTGGTCGGATTGACGTCCCTGAGCGACGGCGAGACCAGGCGGCGCACCTTCCAGAGCGCTTCTGACTCGGCGTTGTCTTTGGCGGCCCGAAACTGTACCAGGCCCAGCGGGGTAATCAGGTCGTGGATCCGTGCGGCCTGTTTTTCGATCAGGTCACGATCCCCGTCCACCTCGATCAGCAGCACGGCCCTCCCCTCCGGGGGGATTCCCAGGTTGAAACGCTTCTCTACACACTGCAGGGTGGCGTAATCCATGAACTCCAGTGTGGTGGGGATGATCTTGGCCCCGATGATGGTGGAGACCGCCTTGGCCGCGCCATCGATGGAGTCGAAGATGGTCAGCATGGTTTTTTTGGCTTCCGGCAGCGGCAGCAGTTTGAAGATAATCTTGGTGATAACCCCCAGCGTCCCCTCGCTGCCGCACAGCAGACGGGTCATGTCATAACCGACCACCGCCTTGTAAGTCTCACCGCCGGTGCGGATGATCTCGCCGGTGGGAAGTACGACCTCCAGTCCCATGACGAAATCACGGGTCACGCCATACTTGACGCACCGAGGACCTCCGGCGTTTTCGGCGACATTGCCACCGAGTGTCGAAAATTTGAGCGAGGCAGGGTCGGGCGGATAGAACAGCCCCAGCTTTTCCACCGCCTGCTGGAACTGTTCGGTCACCACACCCGGCTCGACCTCGGCGATCAGGTTTTCAGTATCGATGCGCAAAATGCGGTCCATGCGTGTGACCACCAGAACAACCCCCCCGGCCTTGGGAAGCGCGCCGCCGGTAAAGCCGCTGCCCGCCCCGCGCGGAAAGACCGGAAAGCCGCGGCGATTGGCCAGCTTCAGAACAGCCGAGACCTCGGCAGCATCGGCCGGATGGACAACCGCATCGGGGAGAAATTCCATCTGTGTCGCATCATAGCTATAGCAGATCAGGTCCTGCTTTTCAGTGAGGATATTATCGGCACCCACGATTGACGCAAGCTCATGGATTGTGACTGAATCCAGCATAGAGACACCTTTCCGGGCAGGTTTCGAAGATAAACAGTTCGGGGTCAACAGGAGGGGCAGACCGGATCACTCCAACGCAACCGCTGCGAGGGAGTCGACACTATCTGAATGCTACGGGTTATTGGTTGGACTGCTTCAGGTAGCATTCGGCCTTGTAGAGGCTGGCATCCGCTGCCAGGGCTGAGGCAGGGAACTCCACAAGAAAGCGGTCGAACAGTTCCAACGCCGAACGATAGTCGTCCTGTCGATACGCCTTGATGGCCCGTTCAAAAAGTCGTTGTTCAGAGTTTGCAGCACTACCTGCCGTGGCCTGCTTTACCGTCCTGCCGCGTTTACCTTCGGGGGCAGCGGCTTTAATTCTCGGTTCCCGGCCCTTTTCCCCTTCAGCCTTTTTCAGCTCAACGGCAGGGACCTGCGCGGCAGGTCCGGCAGACGGGACAGCGCTCACCTTTTCCTGCACCGGGGTCTTCACCGTCTGGTCCGGCGCAAGACCCCGGGTGACCGGAATCTTGAGGACATTGCCCGGATAAATCCTGTCGGGATTCTTGATATCGTTAAAGAGCAGAATCTGAGGGTAATAGGTGCCGTGGCCGCTGAATGCGCGAGAGATGCCGAAGAGCGTATCACCCTTTTTGACAGTGACCTCCTGCACCAGGACTCCATCCTTTTTCTGAACCTTTTCCTCCGAACCGATCGGCTTCGGAGTATAGAGGAATGACTGCTGGCCCCAGCCCGGCGCGGCACCTGAGAGTAAAACAGTCGCTGCAATTATTGCAATAAGAGCGTGTGTCATATCAGTACCTGTTTCCCAGCTGGTCTTCATAAGACAGCAGATTTTTTACCTGGATGTTCGTACCGACACCTGTGCCGGCTTTGACCCGGAAAGATACTTTGATGACGCGCTTTTCACCGGCCCCCAGCTCTTTGAAGTTCCAGAGGATGTTCCCTTTGCTTGACGAACTGACAGATGGGTCCGCTGCGATAAGTTCCAGCTGTTCAGGCCAGGTACCCTGCAGCTCGACGACACGTGCCAGGTTGGACCCCCGATTGGTGATGGTCAGGTCGAATGATGCAACCTCGCCCGGCTTGAGCCGTCCTTCCCGCGCAGTCATAGCCATCTGCAGGACCGGGCGTGAATACACGAACTGGATGGTGGAGGACGACGTGCGGGAAACATTCCCTTCCGCACTGAAAACAATCTGGGCGCTTCCCGGCGAGCCGTCTGCTGCGCTGCGCGGTGAAGCGATCTCCATAACGACACTGGCCTCCTCTTTTGGCGCCAGAGGGCCGACTTCGGTGAGCAGCGGTTCATTGGCCTGCCTGTGCCCGTCGCGGTTGAGGTCCTGGAAGATGATCGCTTCCGGGGCACCTTTGACACTGGAGGTGATTCTGAACCTCTCACGGACATTGCCGGTGTTGGTCACAACAAGGGGAACCATGATTACCTGGCCGGGAATAACAACCTGCCGCTCTGAGGCTGCACGAACCAGCACGCCATGCTGCTGCTGGACATATGCTGCGTTAGAAACAAATACCGCTGATGTTTTCAGAGTACTGTTCACGAGTTCAGCGCGGGTCAGCAGTTCCTGTCCTGCCAGCGAATCCTCCTTGAGTTGAAAAAGGAGGCTGAACTCCCTGCTCTCACCTGATTTAAGCTGCAGGCCGTCAACGACCAGAGCAGTCTTCATCTCCTGCCTGAATCCTGCAGGTGCATAATCAAGCGCTTCCAGCTGCGGCGGGAAATTCAGGCGGAGCGTAACGCCCTGTGCAGCAGTGGAGCCGACATTAAGCATCGTCACACGGTAAACCGTTTTTTCACCCGGTGCCAGCTGAACCTTGTCGGTTTTAACGAGAGCCCGCAGCAGCGGTGCAGCTGCAGTTATCGTCAGCTCGCGCGACTGGGTGGCTTCAGACAGCAGTCTGGAAGCGGCCTTGACCGGATAGCTGATCCGCAGGCCATCGATGCTGGCCGGAGGAATCACGAGATTGACGATTCCCTTGAAGGCTTCGCCCGGCGCCAGGGCCGGAGTCTGATTGATCGACTGGTCAGGCTGTCCGGCCGCGGCAAAACCGGCAGCAAACTCTGCCGGGAAACCGGACTCCAGATAGAAAGAATCCGCACCATTGCCGCGGTTGGTGATCTCAAAGGGGACGCTGATACGCTGCGAAACATTGTAGGCCAGAGGGCGGGCTGTCAGGTTGAATTCAAGGCCGGCAAACTGGGCCACCTCGAATCGAAGCACCTGGGCATTTTCAGGAAGTATTTCGGCTGCTGCGACCGTCGGCAGCGCAACGGCAACGCCCAGCTCCTTCAGCTTGACAGCAGCAGTTGCAGCGGCCTTACTTGCCGGGTATTTCTCGATGATTGATTTATACTGGGCAATCGCCTTTTCACGCAGCACTGCCTTTGCTGCCCGCCTGTTTTCTGCACCCTCGCGATCGCGTGCCTGCTCTGGCTTTGCAGACGGGATGCGCGCCGGTTCCTGCAGTGCGGTATCCCCGGCCGGTACAGCTGCGGCAGCGGCTACAGCCTGGCGCTCCTTCTCCACACGCTGCGCGGCTAAACGCTCCTGCTCCGCTTTCAGCATGGCCTGTTTTTTCTGTTCAGACTCTTCCGTCGCTCGTCTGGCAACGGCGATCTGCTCCTGTGCCTGCCGTTCAGCCGCAGACTTTTCAGCAGCCATGCGTTCCTGCTCTTTCTGTATGCCGGCAAGGCGTGCCGATTCGGCGGCAGCGGCAGCACGACGCTCCTGCTCCAGCTTTTCCTGTGCAGCCCGCAGTCGTTCGGCTTTTTCAGCAGCTACGCGGTCCTCTTCAGCCTTGAGTGCAGCCAATCGTTTTTCTTCAGCAGCTGCAGCAATACGCTCCTCTTCAGCCTTTGCAGCGGCTATCCGTCTCTGCTCTGCCTTGAGTGCCTTTGCAGCGGCCTCCCGCTCTTCTTCAGCCTTGAGAGTCGCCAGACGCTTCTGTTCAGTCTTAGCCATCGCCAGGCGGACCATCTCGGCCTGCTCCCGGGCTACCTGCTCCATATCAACTTTTTCGCTCGCAGCTTTCTGCTGTTCAGCCAGGTCGGCAACTCTGCGGTCTTCTTCAGCCTTGAGTACCGCAGCCCGTTCCTGTTCTCTCTGGAGAGCTGCCAGACGTTCCTGCCCAGCCTTTTCAGCAGCCACGCGCTCTGTTTCCGCCTTGGCAGCTGCGGCGCGTTCCTGCTCTTCCCGGATGGCAGCAAGACGAGCCTTTTCAGCCTCTTCCGCCGCCCGCTTGGCTGCAACAGCCTTTTCAGCAGACTGGCGTTCTTCTTCAGCCTTGACCGTTGCTATACGTTCCTGCTCCCTCTGCAGGGCAGCCTGGCGGGACCGTTCAGCCTCTTCTGCAGCACGCCTGTCCGCGGAGGTTTTTTCAGCAACCAGACGATCCGCCTCTACCTTGACCGCCGTCAGGCGCTCCTGCTCCCGCTGTGCTGCGACCAGGCGGGCCTGCTCCTGGTAGTCCCTCTGTGCCACGACCGGCGCGCTGCCGCCCGGCAGCTGCTCGCCCTTTTCATATCGGGCGGTCAGTGCCAGGAGTTCTTCATCCACCGTTCCTTTGAGGGGGTTGTCGGGATACTCCTTAGAAAACTGTGACATGTATCTGGCGGCATCAAACTGGTTGCCGTTCTTGTAATAGGCACGGGAGAGCCAGAACAGCACCATGTCGCGCAGGGGTGAATCAGGGTACTTTTTCAGCACCTCGTTCATCTTTGTGATCGTAGTGCCATAATTCTTCTGCTGGAAGGCGTTGAAACCGGAAATGAAGATCTGGGAGTCTTCCGACTCTTGGCTGTAGGCGGGGGTGCTCAGAAAGGATGAAATTATGACCAGAACGGCAAACAACCTGATCAGGATAGTACGGCATAATTTCAATGATATCACGGTAGGTAACCTCATCTTGGCCGGCACATGAAAAAAGGCGCACGGAGGGCGGAGAAATGTCTGGGTAAAATGCTTGTTAGATAGCATCTCTCCGCCCCCTTGTCAACGAAAGAAAAGGTTTTTAAGGGGGTTGTCCACAGCTTACGACAGGCTGTCTGCGACACCCTGAATCAGCGGATATGATCCTCCGGGTAGGCGCCGATACTGTGGATCGATACATCGGCCCCGGCAAATTCATCCTCCTGACTGAGCCGGATGCCGAGTGTCTTGCCGAGAACACCGTAGACGATGAACCCGCTGGCGAGCGCGAACACTATAGCCGACAGGCTGCCGGCCACCTGGGAAATGAGGCTGACGCCACCCATGCCGCCCAGGGCCTTCTGTCCGAAGATACCGGCGGCGATCCCGCCCCAGGAGCCGATCACACCGTGCAGCGGCCAGACACCGAGCACGTCGTCGATCTTCAGTTTTTCCTGCTCATAATGGAAGCCGTACACAAAGATGATCGAGGCGATGCAGCCGACAACAAAGGATGCCAGCGGGTGCATGATGTCACTGCCGGCACAGACCGCTATCAGTCCGGCCAGGGCTCCGTTGTGGACAAAGCCGGGGTCGTTCCTGCCGGCCACCAGTGCTGCCAGGACGCCGCCTACCATCGCCATCAGGGAATTGACCGCCACCAGCCCGGAGATCTTCTCCAGGTTGCCGGCACTCATCACGTTGAAGCCGAACCATCCAATCGCCAGAACCCATGATCCGAGCGCCAGGAATGGAATATTGCTGACCGGGATGGGGTGGGATTTGCCGCGAACGTAGCGCCCCATGCGCGGGCCGAGGATGATGACGGCCGGCAGGGCGATCCAGCCGCCGATGGAGTGGACCACGACAGATCCGGCATAATCATGGAATTCGGCGCCGCCGATGGACTTGAAGAAGGGCTGCAGCAGGGACGTGTTCTGCCCCCAGATCAGGGACTCGAACAGCGGATAGGTGATGCCGGCAAAGATCGCCCCGGCAATGACCTGCGGCCAGAACTTGGCCCGTTCGGCGATGCCTCCCGAGATGATCGCCGGTATGCAGGCGGCGAAGCAGAGCAGGAAGAAGAAATGTACCAGGTCGTAGCCCTGGGTCTTACCGAGCAGTTCTTCAGCCGGTTTGAGGAAGGAGATGCCGTAGGCGATCGGAAAGCCGATCAGGAAATAGACGACCGTCGACACGGACCAGTCGGTGATGATCTTGACAAAGGCATTAACCTGGTTCTTTTTACGAACCGTGCCCACTTCGAGGAAAGCAAAACCGGCATGCATGGCAAAGACCATTGCCGCCCCCAGCATCAGAAAAAGAACATCGGCACTACTCTTCAGGCCAGTCACCGTTGACATGGTCTCCATACTCACTACCCCCGTTGGTATCTGTGAAGTCTGCCCGTCGTTGGGCAGTCTGTGTCTCTAGCAAAAATTCAGCCAGAGCCGTATCGTAGCTAACTAGCTTAAATTATTATAGTGGCATTTCCGGACATGCACCTTTTCAAGGCACGCTGCTTAAAATATGTGCAGCAGGTCTGGTAAAAATGATGGGTTTTCATTCTGTGCACAAGCGGTTACTATAGGCAGCATGAGTCTGGAGGATAAAATAAAGCAGCTGCCGTCCTCACCCGGTGTGTATCTGATGAGGGATGCCGCTGGTACGATCATCTATGTCGGCAAGGCCCGCAACCTGCGCCAGCGTGTGCGCAGCTACTTCAAGGAAACGGCAGACTCGCGCTATCAGGTCAAATTCCTGGTTGCCAGGATCGCCGATCTTGAGGTCATGCTGACCGATACGGAAAAAGAGGCGCTGCTGCTGGAAAACACCCTTATCAAGCAGCACCGCCCCCGCTATAACCTGGATCTGAAAGACGACAAGACCTATTTCTCCCTGAGGATCGACCTGCAGGAGCAGTTTCCCCGCTTCAACATCGTGCGCAAGATCCCCCGTGACAAGGCCCGCTACTTCGGCCCCTACGCTTCGGCGTCGGCCGCCCGCGAGGTGCTGCGCCAGATCACCCGCATGTTTCCGCTGCGCCATTACCCGCTCACCAGCTGCCTGTCCCGCAAACGGCCCTGCCTGTATCACCAGATCGGCCAGTGCAGCGCCCCCTGCCATAGACTGATCTCTGCCGACGACTACATGGAACTCGTCAAAGGGGCCATACTGTTCCTGGAAGGCAAGGGGCGGGAGCTGGTGGCGCAGTTCAAGCGCCACATGCTGGAAGCCTCTCTGGACGAACGCTACGAGGAGGCCACACGCTGGCGGAACCTGCTGCGTTCCATCGAAGTCACGGTAGAGAAGCAGAAGATGGTTCTGCGGGGTGGCGACAGCGATGTGGTCGGTTACCATCGCGACGGCGAGCGCCTAGAAGTGGCGCTGCTGTTCATCCGCTCCGGCGTACTGACAGGCAGCCGGGTCTTCAGCCTGACCTGGAAAATGGGCGACGCCGAAGGGATCTCAGCCTTCCTGGCCCGGTACTACACGGAAGGGAGCTACATCCCGGAGGAGATCCTCCTGCCGCTGGAAATCGAGGACGGGGCGTCACTGGCCGACGTCCTTAGCGACGCCAAAGGCCGCAGCGTCTCCATTATCCACCCCCGGCGGGGCACCAGGCGTGAGCTGGTCGAACTGGCCGGCAGGAACGCTGTGGCCGCCCTGCGGGAGCGCGACGAGAAACAGGCCTCGACCGAGACGCTGCTGGGAGAATTGCACAAGCGGCTGCACCTGTCGCGCAGCCCCCGGCGCATTGAGTGTTACGACATCTCCACGATCCAGGGGCGTTTCTCCGTGGGCAGCGGCGTCAGCTTCCTGAACGGAGCGGCCGACAAGCGGAACTACCGCCACTACCGCATCCGCGAGGTAGAAGGGCAGGACGATTTTGCCATGCTGCGGGAAGTATTCTCGCGCCGCTTCCGGGAGGAGACTATTCTGAAAGAGGGGCTGCCAGACCTGGTGGTGGTGGACGGCGGCATCGGCCAGCTCAATGCCACCCTGGAGATCATCAGTGAGCTGGGTCTGAATGAACGCTTTGACCTGGTCTCCCTGGCCAAGAGCCGTGTTGCGAGTGGAACGGAATCAACATCCATCACCAGAAGCGATGAGCGGGTCTTCCTGCCGGGGAGGAAAAACCCGGTCATACTGCGGCAGAACTCGACTGCGCTGCTGCTTCTGGCTGCGATTCGCGACGAGGCCCACCGTTTTGCCATCGAGTATCACCGCACCCTGCGTAGCAAGGAGGGTATCGCCTCCGGTATCGAACAGATCCAGGGGATCGGGGCGAAGCGCAGGACAGCCCTGCTGACGCACTTCGGCAGCCTGCAGCGGTTGAAGGAGGCCGGTGTGGAGCAGATTGCCGCCGTACAAGGAATGACCAGGCCCCTGGCGGAGTCAGTCTATAAGAACCTGCATCAGGAGACGAAGAACCCATGACCGGAGCCTACAACCTGCTGACTATCCTCGGCCCGACCGCCTCGGGCAAGACCCGCCTGGCTGTTGCACTGGCCAGGGAACTGGACGGCGAGATCATCTCGGCCGACTCCCGGCAGGTCTTTCGCGGCATGGACATCGGCTCCGGCAAAGACCTGCATGAATACGGTGACGTGCCCTATCACCTGATCGACATCCTTGAATCGGGCGCAGAATTCAGTGTTTTCGCCTTTCTGCGGATGTTCCGGAGTGCCTTCGAAGATATAAGCGGGCGCGGGCGAATGCCGGTTCTGTGCGGTGGCACCGGACTATATCTGGATGCCGTTCTGCGCGGCTACCGGATGGTCGAGGTTCCCGAGAACCATTCGCTGCGGGCCGAAATGGAACAACTGGGCGGAGAGGAACTTGCAGCCATGCTCAAGCAATTGCGGCCGGGGCAGCACAACACCAGCGACCTGCTGGAGCGTAGCCGCACGGTTCGCGCCATCGAGATCGCCCGCTTTGAGCGGGAACATGCAGGGAGTCTACAGGAAAGGCCGCCGGAGGTCAGCTCCCTGACCATCGGCATCCGCTGGGAACGCGATGAACTGCGCCGGCGGATAACCCTGCGCCTGCAGCAGCGGATGGAGAACGGAATGATTGAAGAGGTTCAACGTCTGCACGAGGAAGGGGTGACCTGGGAACGACTGGACTATTACGGCCTTGAGTACCGCTACATCGGAGCCTTCCTGCAGGGCAGGCTGAATCGTAACGACATGTTCCAGAGATTGAACAGCGCCATACACGACCTGGCCAAACGGCAGGAGAACTGGTTTCGAAAGCTGGAACGAAACGGAATCCGGATCCAGTGGGTACACGGCGCCGGAGACCCGCTGAAAGAATCCCGGGAAATCATCCGGCGCTGCGGAAAGGTTGAAACGTTCTGAAAAACGGGGTTAGGTCAGGGTGATCTGCGGTGCCGATGCTGACCCGCCGGCTGTCAGGCTGACGGTCACCGAGGCAGACGTTCGCCCTGCCATGCTGCCGGTTACGGTCTGGATACCGGAGACCGGCACGGCAAGCAGATAGACACCTCCTGTTAACGTCTTGGCGGTGATTCCCGCACAGGTAACGGTAGCTCCGACAATTCCGACTCCACCGGCGTCCTTGATGTATCCCTTCACTTTTGCAGGCAATGCCATAGCGATTCTCCTTTTCTGTCTGAAATGCTGCTGCTGACTTCTGCAACGAACAAACAAGTCATAAAAAGTATCCGCCTCACGTCAGCGCCCGCAGCATCAACGACACTACCACCGCGCTGCCGGCGGGAATATCTCTGCCGTGAACGTAGATGATTCACTGGTTTCACTGCCTGCTGCGCGGTACGGCTTATTGCCATTCGATGATCTGATTATTCACGTCCAGGCGATAACGGAACTCACCCAGAAAATTCATCCCCAGCAGTCCGTCAAAACCCATGGCAGGCCCGTTTGCAGGCAGGATTGCCACTTCGGCGTTATGCGTCCGCTTCGGGCCGACGGCAAGGTAATCGACCCGCATTCGCGGGGTCTCAATCACCCTTCCGTCAGCGAGTTGCGACAGGCGGCTCTCGGCTCCGTCCGGCTTGATGCCGAGACGGTCCGCCAGGTTCTTCGAGATCACCGAGACTGTCGCCCCGGTATCCAGAAGCAGCCAGGCATCCACAGTGGCATTGCGATAGCGGATCTGGACCGGCACTATCGCCTGGTTGCCCCTGGCCCTCACGGAGGTCGTCCTGCTCTCACCGGCCGGAGCCACTCTGGTCGTCCTGGTCTTCTTGCGGTAGTAAGCGGGGACCTTGCTTTCGTCATCAACCATGACGACCGTGCCTTCCTGGTCGGTGTATTGAAAGAAATCCGCCCGGGCAGTCAGCGCAAATGCCGGCAGCGTTATCATCAGGAGCAGGGACCTGATGATAAAAACCTTCAACCAACCTGAATGCATGGTCTTTTTCACAAGCAATCTCTAGCAGATTTTTTGAAAAATATCCATAACAAGAAGAGATGGCTACGCTTGTGTGTAAAAAAAAAGCCCTTCGCGAGAAGGGCTTTGACAATCGGCTTGACCGGTCTGGTTCAGGAGAACTATACCAGCTCCAGGGCGCTGAAGAAATAGGGAATCTCAAAGGCAGCGGTTTCAGGGGCATCGGAACCGTGTGAGGAGTTTTCCTCGATGTTGACGGCGAAATCCTTGCGGATGGTTCCCGGCTCGGCATTGGCCGGATTGGTGGCACCCATCAGGGTGCGCCAGTCGGCGATGGCGTTCTCCTTCTCAAGGCAGAGCACGATTACCGGGCTGCGTGACATGAACGCGCACAGGTCGTTGAAGAAGGGGCGCTCTTTGTGTACGTAGTAGAACCCTTCGGCCTGGCATTTGCTCAGCTTGATCTTTTTCATGCCGACAATGGTAAAGCCGGCGGTCTCGATGCGGTCCAGGATCTTGCCGGCCAGTTTGCGCTCGACTGCGTCCGGTTTGATGATTGCGAATGTACGTTCCATGCGTTCCTCCGATTTAGTAAGTTAGAAGTTTTTGGTAGAAAAACTTCGTTAACGCACTTATCCTGATTTATCAGGGCAAGGCTTGAAAATGAGAACTTTTTTGATAGCATCCCCGTCCTTTCATTGTCAAGTATTTTGGCCGGGTGGCTATTCATTAATTGATTCAAGACCCCTTACCTGTGTATGATTAGAAAATGAAATCTGAATCAAGAGGTGTGCATATGAAAATAGTCTGGCTGATAGCTGCGATGATGTGCCTGTTCACCCTTCCCCTCCATGCCGCTTCCGTTTCGACGGAGCCACGGGCGGGCCTGGAGGAGAAGGTCATTGAACACACCCTGAAAAACGGGATGAAGCTCCTGATGGTGGAACGCCACACCTCCCCGACGGTCTCGGCCTGGATCCGCTTCCGCGTAGGGAGCGTGGACGAACGCAGTGATGAGCGCGGCATCGCCCACCTACTGGAGCATATGCTCTTCAAGGGAACAACCACCCTGGGGACAAAGGACTATGCGGCTGAGAAGCCGATCCTTGACCGGATCGAACAGACCGCACAACTGCTGATGGCTGAAAAAGCCAAAAGGGATTCAGCCGACAAAACAAAAATCACCGGGCTGGAGAAACAGCTGGCCGGACTTGAGGCAGATGCGTCTAAATATGTCATAAAGGATGAATTCTTCGAGCTGTATTCCAAGAACGGTGGCGTTGGCTACAATGCCTTTACCAGCCGCGACGGCACCACCTATCTGATCAGCCTTCCCTCCAACAAGCTGGAACTCTGGGCGGCCATCGAGTCGGACCGCATGCAGAATGCAGTGCTGCGTGAGTTTTACACCGAGAGGGCGGTGGTAATGGAAGAGCGCCGGCGGTCCTACGACGCCGATCCGGAGAGCAAGCTCTGGGAGACGTTCGTGGCCTCGGCCTATCTGGCCCACCCTTACGGGCAGCCGACCATCGGATGGATGGCGGACATCGAGAACCTGTCCCGTACCAAAGCCGAGCAGTTCTTCCGCAGTTACTACGCCCCGAACAACTCCATCGTAGCGGTGGTCGGCGATATCAACCCCGCTGCAACAATTGCCCTGGTAGAGCGCTATTTCGCTTCCATCCCTCCCGGCAGGCAGGTGACGCCGGTGCCTGCAGAAGAACCGAAGCAGGGCGGCGAGCGGCGCATCGAACTGGTTGCTGAAGCGGAGCCGACCCTGATCATCGGCTTCCACAAGCCTGCTATCAATGCCCCCGACGATTATGTGCTGGACGTCATCAACATGATCCTGGGCAATGGACGCACCTCACGCTTCCATAAGGGTCTGGTGATAGAGAAGCAACTGGCGACCGAGGTCGGCGTATTCGATGCCCCCGGCAGCCGCTACCCGGCACTGTTCGTGATCAATGCCAATCCCCGTGCACCGCATACGGTCAAGGAGGTCGAGGCGGCCGTTCTTGCAGAGCTGGAACGGCTGAAGAGTGAGCCGGTTGCCGAGCGCGACCTGCAGCGCATTCTCAACAAGATCGAATACGAAGAGTCCCGACGCATGGGAACCAACGGCGGCCTGGCCCGCAACCTTACCGAATATGAAGCCACTGCCGGGAACTGGCGCTACATGATCGACTACCGCCGCAAGGTGGCCTCGATCACTCCGGCCGATATCCAGCGGGTGGCGCGGCAGTACTTCACCCGCGAGAACCGCATGGTCGGCTTTATTTCAAAAAAGGGGGCTGACCTGAAATGAAACGACTTGCCTTTTCTCTGCTCATCCTGATGACACTGGCCGCAACCTCCTTTGCAGCAGAAGGTACCCGTGCAAACCCGAGAAACATGGACTTTCCACCCTTGCGCTTCGACATACCCAAAGCCGAACGAGTCGTTCTGGAGTGCGGTATGCCGGTCTATCTGCTGCGCGATCCGGAACTTCCGATCATCAACATCACCGCCATAATCCGTACCGGCTCAGTCTATGAACCGGCCTCCCTGTCAGGACTGGCCTCGCTGACCGGCAGCGTCATGCGCAGCGGCGGAGCCGCGGGAGTGCCGCCGGAGCAGTTGGACGATGAACTGGAATTCATGGCCTCATCAGTGGAAAGCGGCATCGGACCTGACATGGGTACCGTCTCGTTTACCAGCCTGACAAAAAATTTCAGGCGCACCCTGCAGATTTTCTCTGATGTGCTGCTGCGGCCTGATTTCAGTGAAAAACGCGTCGACATCGCCCGCAAACACCTCATCGAAGGATTACGCCGTCAGAACGATGATCCCAAAGAAATCGCCGGTCGCGAGATCGGCCGGGCCATCTATGCCGGGCATCCACTGGGCGATACCGCCACACCTGAGACTGCAAAGGCCATCACCCGCCAGGGGATGCTGGATTTTCACCGCCGTTTCTACAGGCCGGACAACATGATCCTGGCGGTTTCGGGCGATTTTGAGCACTCCGCCATGGTACGGGAACTCAATGCCGTTTTCGGCAGGCCCTCAGCGACCAAGGCACCGGCACTGCCCGAGATCCCTCAGCCGGCACAGGTCTTTGCCGCCGAGACCATCTATGGCAGCAAAGAGGTCAACCAGTCGGTCATCCGCATGGGTCACCTGGGCGTAACCAAGGAGAGCCCTGAACTCCATGCGCTTCGCATCATGGATTATATACTGGGAGGCAGCTTCACCTCGCGCTTGACCATGGAGATCCGCACCAATCAGGGGCTGGCCTATAATGCCGGCAGTCACTTCGATATCGGGCGCCGTTTTACCGGCAGCTTCATCGCCCAGACAGAGACCAAGGCTGAATCCACCGCCAAGGCCATCGGCTTGATGAAGGACATCATCGCCGGCATGACCCGGGAGCCGGTTACCGATCAGGAACTGGATGCGGCCAGGGAGTATATCATCAACTCCTTCATGTTCGGTTTCACCAGTCCGGCCTCTGTTGTTATCCAGCGGGCGAGGCTTGAATATTACGGCTATGCGCCTGACTACCTGGAGACCTATCGGGAGAAGATTTCCCGGGTGACGAAAGAGGATGTGCTGGCAGCGGCACGAAAGCACCTGAAGCCGGAGGCCTTCAAGCTGGTGGTGATCGGCGATGCCACGAAATTCGACAAGCCGCTGTCTGAATTCGGTCGTGTGCGTGAACTGGACCTGAAGCCGAAGGTGGAAGAGAAAAAGTAACCGGGAAACGTGGATACTGAAACAAACAAAGGCGGCCATTTCGGCCGCCTTTCTCATAGGATCAACAAAATCATTTGGCCACAGAGTTCTCAGAGTAAAATCATACCGATAAAGTTTAACTCGTCTTACACCAGAGCGGTGAAACTAAAAATGGATTTCTGACGTAACTTCTCTGTGTTGCGGCTGGCTACCGCTTTTATTCCGTACGTTTGGTGACCTCGATCAGGTGATAGCCGAACTGGGTCTGCACCGGGCCGAGCACCTTGCCGACCTCACCGGTGAATACGACCTCGTCAAATTCCTTGACCATCTGCCCCGGGCCGAATTCCCCCAGGCTTCCCCCCTGATTCTTTGACGGACAGAGGGAATTTTCCCTCGCGCAGGCCGCAAAATCGGCACCGGCCTCGATCTTTGTCTTCAGGTCTTCACATGCTTCCTTACTGGCCACCAGGATGTGGCGGGCGCTTGCTCGTGCCATGAGTATTCTCCTAACGTGGTTTCGTTTGTCTGACGAGGGCGAAGGATACTCTGTATTGTATCATTATTCAAAGGTTTTATGACAGAACATGCCGGCTGCCATCCGGATGGCCGCCAGCATGCTTTTCTCCGAAGCACGCCCCGTTCCGGCCAGATCGTAGGCCGTACCATGATCCACCGAAGTGCGGATAATCGGCAGCCCGAGCGTGATATTGACCCCGTCATCAAAGTGCATCATCTTGAGCGGAATCAACCCCTGGTCATGGTACATGGCCACCACCCCATCGTAAGCCCCCTGCCCGGCAAAGTAAAAGAGCGTGTCGGCAGAAAGCGGGCCGACGGCATCGATCCCCTCTTCCTGTGCGGCCTGTATGGCCGGGGTTATGATCTCGCGCTCCTGGCTTCCGAACATGCCCCCCTCACCGCAATGCGGATTAAGGGCCAGAACCGCCAGGCGCGGACGGGACCGGCCGGTCAGACGGGCGACACCTGCGGCGGTGATCCTGATCGTCTTCAGCACCTGCTCAAAGGTTATCAGGCGCGGGATATCAGCCAGTGCTTCGTGGATGGTCACCAGGCTGACCCGCAGCACATCACCGGCCAGCATCATCACGAAATCATCCGTCCCGCACAGTTCGGCCAGCAGCTCGGTGTGCCCGGGGTAGTTGTGACCGGCACGATGCATGGCCTCCTTGCTGATCGGCGCGGTGGCCATGGCCGCCACGCGGCCATCCAGGCAAAGCCGGGCGGCAGCACAGATGTAGCGGTATGCGGCATCGCCTGATACGTCTGTAGGCTGTCCGTAGATAAGATCCGCTTGCGTCAGCCGGGAGAGTTCCAGTAGCGGGATTGAACCCTGTGGAGCTGTTGAAGCCTCTTCCAGCGAGTTGATACAATGAATTAAAAGAGTCGCGCCGCAGACCGCAAGCGCCCGTTCCATTGCCCCTCTGTCGCCGATGACGAACGGTGTGCAGATGCGGGAGATTTCAGGCGCCTGCAACGCCTTGACGATGATCTCCGGGCCCACTCCACAAGGGTCGCCCATGGTTATGGCTATCAAAGGTTTTTCAGACATGGCTCTCTCGCTTTGAAACGTTCTCCGCCATTTCAGCCACCGCCAGGGTGACATTCTCCGACTTGACCTTCTTCAGCAGCAGTCGTCCACCTCCCGAGGCCAGCAGGGCTGCCGGCTCCGCCACGCCGACCGCGCCAATGGCTGCGAGGGCATGCTCCGACGGCGGCGACGGGCAGGCCATCCGGTTGAGCTCTTCACTTTCAAAAAATTCCAGGGGGATTGCATAGCGTCCTGCGTATTCGATCAGCCCGGCCTCATCACGCTTGGCAGCCGCCGAAGCGATGCAGCGCACACTCTTCAGTGAGACGAATATCCGCTTGAGATGGGCGGATACGAACGCATCGATCTCATCAGCCGGGGTACCTCGATTACAGCCGATGCCGAGCACCAGGTTGCGAGGGCGCAGGATCAGCAGATTTTCCGGCTGCGTCCGGGGAGGCAGCTGACGGTTGGTTACAAACAGAAATCCCCGCGCCCTGCCTGCCATGGCCTCGGCAAAGGTGTCATGGAAGGTGAGCTTCCCGCGACCGTGGAACCAGCAGCGCGTCTGTCCGCCCGGATCGACCACGGCGATCTCTTCATCGTCAAGCAGCAGGCTGTTGAGGGTCTTTATGCGGCTGATGTCGTCGATCACCCAGCCCTGCTCCCGGGCCAGCATGTCAAAAGAAGGCAGGTTGTTGGCATCCGTGGCGGTGGTAATGACCGCCCGGGCACCACTGATGAAGGCACAGCGCTCGGCCAGTTCATTGGCACCGCCCAGGTGGCCGGAGGTGAGCGAGATGGCAAAACGACCGGTATCGTCCATAGTCACCACGGCCGGGTCGCTCTGTTTGGATTCCAGGAGCGGCGCAATCAGGCGCACGACTATGCCGGTGGCCATGATCAGCACGAATCCGTCCACCGTGCCCCACAGTGAACCCAGCAGGACCTTGAGGTCTCCCGGTTCGAAGGTCACCCGCTCCCTGCCGGCCTGACCGGCGTAACGACCGGAGACAAACAGTTCGGCGCCGGTCAGGTTCTCTCGCAGCTTCTTTCCCAGCAAGGCCCCGTTCCTGGTTATGGCGATGATTGCGATGCGCATCTCAGGTTGCAACGCCCCGGAATCCGTGGGCAAAGCCGCCGTCATACAGCAGGGATTTTGCCTTAAGCCCTTCCCTGCGAGCTGCCAGAACATCCCCCACGATGATCAGCGCCTGACGGTCGATGCCCGCATCGAGCACGGCAGCGGCGATATCAGCCAGGCTGCCGCGAAGGATCTGTTCATCATCCCAGGAGGCCCGGCAGACCACTGCAGCAGCAGTTTCAGGGGTATAGGCGCCCTGCAGGAGCTGTTCGACCACCTTGGCGATCATGCCGACCGAAAGATAGATCACCAGCGTAGCTCCGATAGCGGCGATCCTGTGGAGCTGTTCATTCTCCGGCACCGGGGTACGCCCCTCAATACGGGTGAAGATCACCGTCTGGGAAACCTCCGGCAGGGTCAGTTCCTGTTTCAGTGCGGCGGCAGCGGCAAAGGCACTGGTGACACCAGGCACCACCGTATATTCGAGTCCCAGACCGTCGAGAGCCTCCATCTGTTCCTGAATGGCCCCGTAGATCGAGGGATCACCGGTATGCAGGCGGACCACATTTTTTCCGGCCAGTGCCGCGTTCGCCATCACCTCGACAACTTCAGGCAGGGTCATTCCGGCGGAGTCATACACATCGGCAGAGGTGGCGTAGCGCGCAACCAGCTGACGATCCACCAGGCTGCCCGCAAAAACCACTACATCGGCATGCCGCAGCAGGCGCGCGCCCCGGATGGTGATCAGGTCGTCCGCCCCCGGTCCGGCGCCGACAAAAGAAACAATTGATGCCATATTCGTCCCGTCTGCTTGACATTCAGCACGATAGATTGCTGCCAACCTATGTAGTCCGAAAGCAGCAGCATGTCAAGCCGGAGCAGGGAACGTGCCGTGTCCGGCAACAAATATATTTTCTATTTTTTTGGTTGACTTATCCCGGGAATGCTTTAAGATAAGATTAGTCCTATTGTTAAACAAATAACCAACGAAAGGAGACCCATCGTATGTGGACTTCAAGATTCAGGATTCGCCCGGTTTCCCACTGCAAAGAGGGTTGCCCTAGTTGGCCCGCCGCCTGAACAGCGGTCGGGCATTGCGAATGAAAGCCCCGGTCTCAAGACTCGGGGCTTTTTTTTTATCCTATGGACACGTAATCTGTTATGATGTCTGAATAAATGAATCGATTACCTTACCATACGAGAGCGGCATGAAAAAATATCTAATCATCCTGGCTGTAGTCCTTCTGATCTCCGGCATTGCCGGATTTTTTTATCTTAAACGCACACCCGAAGTCAGTTATAAGACCAGCCGCATAGAACGCGGCACCATTGTCTCCAACGTGGCCGCCACCGGCAACCTCTCTGCCGTGACCACCGTCCAGGTCGGCACCCAGGTCTCGGGCACGATTCAGAAACTCTACGTTGATTATAACTCCCGTGTTAAAAAGGGCCAGGCAATCGCCGAGATAGACCCGTCCCTTTTCAACGCTTCAATTGAACAATCCCAGGGGAATTTCCTTTCTGCCGAAGCCAACCTTCAAAAGGCAAAGGTGGTCCTGGCAGACGCAGAACGGACCGTCAGCCGCAACAGGAAACTGCTGACTGACGGCATCATCTCGCAGAGTGACTACGACGCGGCCGAGACCGCCTGGCAGTCTGCCCGAACCTCCGTCAAGGCTGCCGAGGGGAGCGTTGCCCAGACACGCGGTTCGCTGATGCAATCAAGGACCAATCTGCGCTATTCGGTTATCCGTTCGCCGGTAGACGGCGTGATCATCTCCCGCTCTATCGACGTCGGCCAGACCGTGGCGGCCTCCTTCCAGACCCCGACGCTCTTCACCATCGCCCAGGATCTGACCAAGATGCAGATAGAGGTCAGCGTCGACGAGGCCGACATCAGTCGCATCAAGATGGACCAGAATGCCAGCTTCACCGTTGACTCCTATCCCGAGCAAGCCTTCAAGGGTAAAGTCGTCCAGATTCGCAACGCACCGGTCATCAACCAGAACGTGGTCACCTACGTGACCGTGGTGAATGTTGACAACAGCGATCTGAGATTGAAGCCCGGTATGACCGCCAATGTCTCCATCGAGGTGGCCAGAAAGGATGACGTACTCAAGCTGCCGCCGGCGGCCCTGCGTTTCAAGCCGAAGAGCAGGGGTGATGAACCGAAAGAGAAGCGCCAGGCCGGCGCACCCTCACCAGGTGCCGGACGCGAGACTGGCGGCAGGCCGGGAGGCCGCAAGGACAGGGGCCAGCAGGTTTACATCCTCAGGGACAACAAACCGGTGGCCGTTCCGGTCAAGACAGGCATCGCCGGCAGCAACGACCTCGAGCTGGTCGAAAGCACCCTCAAGGAAGGGGACGAGGTCATCATCGAGCAGATTGGCGGCGACAGCAAGAAGAAGCCCGCTGCCAGCGGCTCGCCCATGGGCCGACCGTTCTGATCATGAGTGACGTTATTTCCCTGACCGATATCCGCCGCGTCTTCATCATGGGCGACCAGCAGTTCGAGGCCCTCAAAGGGGTATCTTTCAGCGTGATCGCCGGTGAATTCGTTGCCATAATGGGTGCGTCCGGCAGTGGCAAGTCTACCTGCATGAACCTGCTCGGCTGCCTCGATCGGCCCACCTCCGGCAGCTATCTGCTGGACGGTCTGGACGTGGGCGGCATGGACACCAACCAGCTGGCCGACATCCGCAACCGCAAGCTCGGCTTCGTATTCCAGGGGTTCAACCTGCTGTCCCGCACACCGGCTGTGGAAAACGTCGAGCTGCCGCTGGTCTACGCCGGGCTGCACTCCAGGGAGCGGCGGGTCAAGGCCTTGGCCGCACTGGAGCAGGTCGGCCTGACCGGCAAGGAGTTCAACCACTCCAGCCAGCTCTCCGGAGGCCAGCAGCAGCGGGTGGCCATCGCCCGGGCTCTGGTCAACAACCCAGCCGTGATCCTGGCCGACGAGCCGACCGGCAACCTGGACAGCGCCACCACGGCGGAGATCATGACCCTCTTCAGCAACCTCAACAAACAGGGTATCACCATCATCATGGTCACCCACGAGCACGATGTGGCGGAATATGCGGGCCGACGGATTACCTTCAAGGACGGGCAGATCATCGCCGACAGCCGGGGATAGCGGATGGATTTCCTCCAGACCCTCAAGATCGCCCTGCGGGCATTGCGCACCAACAAGATGCGCTCGTTCCTCACCATGCTCGGCATCATCATCGGCATTGCCGCCGTGATCGCCATGATGGCGGTCGGATCAGGCGCCAGCTACGTCATCTCCCAGCAGATCGCCAGCATCGGCAGCAACATCATCCTGGTCATCCCCGGTTCCACGACCAGCGGCGGGCTTCGGATGGGGAGCGGCGGCAGCCATACCCTGACCGCAGACGATGCCCGGGCCATCATGTCCGAATGCCCGTCCGTCTCGCGTGCCTCCGGCACGACCCGCACCACCTCCCAGGTGGTCTACGGCAACATGAACTGGTCGACACTCATTATGGGTGCCGCGCCCGAGCTTTTTGACATCCGCGAATGGCCTGTTGTAAGTGGTCGCAGCATCGGCCAGCAGGATGTGGACGGCGCGGCGAAGGTCTGCCTGCTGGGTCAGACCGTGGCCGACAACCTGTTCGGAGGCGATGACCCGATCGGAAAGATCGTCCGCATCAAGAAAATTCCATTTACGGTGATCGGCGTACTGGAGCGCAAGGGACAATCCCCCCAGGGCACTGACCAGGACGATGCCATCTTCGTGCCGCTGCGTACCGCCCAGGTCAAGCTGTCGCGCTCCTCGTTTCCCAATTCCGTCGGCGCCGTGATCGTCCAGGCCAAGAGCGAGTCACTCCTGGACAAAGCGGAAGAAGAGATCAACAGCCTGCTGAAACAGCGTCACCGCATCACCAACGGCAGGGAACCGGACTTCTCGACCCGCAACCTGTCAGAAATACTGGCCGTGGCTGAACAGTCCTCCAAGGCGATGTCGTTACTCCTCGGTGTAGTAGCATCCATCTCGCTGATCGTTGGCGGTATCGGCATCATGAACATCATGCTGGTCTCGGTGACCGAGCGGACCCGTGAGATCGGCATCCGCATGGCAATCGGTGCACGCAGAAACGACATACTCTGGCAGTTCATGACCGAAGCGGTGCTGCTGACCATGCTGGGCGGTCTGATCGGAATAGTTCTCGGAACCGCCAGTGCCACGGTAGTTTCAAACACCCTTGACTGGCCGACACTGATCTCGGTCCGGTCCATTTTAGTGGCCTTCTTCTTCTCGGGTGCTGTGGGAGTCTTCTTCGGATTCTACCCGGCCAGGAAGGCGGCCGGGCTCAACCCCATCGACGCACTGCGCTACGAATAATAAACGGACATGGCAACTCAAGAACAAAGTCGGAATAACACGGAGCAACAGAGCTACTGAGAAACCGGAACCTAACGTAATCATTATACGTGTTCAAAAAAATTGGACTTATATAATGTCTTTGTCTGTTTTCACCAGATGCTACTCCGTTGCTCTGTGTTTCAAATGTTTTTTCAGGATTAACAACAGGATTCATATTCTAAAGGCGGTGACACATGGCAAAACCGAATTTTAACTTTATCAAGCGGCAGAAAGAACTGGAAAAGAAGAAGAAAAAGGAAGAAAAAGCCCAGCGCAAGCTGGAAAAAGGAACCGATGATACTGAAGCAACCGAAGAGACCGATGAATCTGAGGACAGTGCGGAACAGGCTGCTGATGAGGATTCTCAACCCTGATACGACATGTCGATGAATCTTCCTGACCCGATATTCGAACACGAATTTCCCATCCGCTACCACGAACTTGACAGCAATGGACTCCTGCGGCCGCTAACACTGCTCAACCTTGTCCAGGATGCGGGAGGCATGCATGCCGCACAGCTGGGGGTTTCGGTCAGAGACCTCCGGCAGCGCGGACTGACCTGGGTCCTCTCGCGCGTCCACCTGACCGTGGACCGCTATCTCCACGCCGATGATGTCATCCATGTCCGCACCTGGCCTTCAACCCGGGAAGGTCTGTTTTCATGCCGCGAGTTTGAAATGTTCGACCGGAACGGCAACCTGTTCAGTCGTGCCACAAGTTCATGGGCGGTGCTCAGCCTTGCCAGTCGCAGGCCGGTCCGGCTGCAGGAGTGCCTGCCGGAGTATCCCCTGATTGTCCGGCGTGCGTTGGATGATGATTTTTCCACTTTGCCACAATTCCCGGACGCGCCTGATGATGCCTTTCGGGAAATCCCCTTTCTGGTGCGTCGCAGCGATCAGGACAGCAACCAGCATGTCAACAATACCGTCTATTCAGATTGGGCGCTGGAAACCGTGCCCGACGAGGTGGCTGCCGGTCACCTGAGCAGCCTGGAGGTGTCGTTCCGCGCTGAGGCGGTGTACGGGGACAGTATTCTCTCCCAATGCAGCGTCAAAAAATCCGGTGAACAGGCAGAATGTCTGCACCGTATCGTTGACAGCCGCGACCGGCGCGAGCTTGCCCGCCTGAGAACCCGCTGGAAAGGAATCAAACAGCCATGACCACCTGCCCTATGTGCCGCCGCTGGGACGATGACGCCGACCTGCGGATTGCTGAACTCGAGCATTCGTTCGTGGTCCTGAATCGCGACCAGTACCTCCCCGGCTATACCCTGCTGTTCACCAAAGAGCACGTAACCGAGCTGTTTCATCTGGACCGGACCGTACGATGCGGTCTGATGGAAGAGGTCAGCTGTGTGGCCGAGGCCCTGTTCAACGCATTCCGGCCCGACAAGATCAATTATGAACTGCTTGGCAACATGGTGCCTCATATCCACTGGCATCTGGTGCCGCGCTATTCATCTGAACCGCTCTGGCCACGCCCGATCTGGGCCGAACCACATACCGAACTGCTGCTACCCCCCGGAGAGTACCGGAAACGCATCGGGCAGATCAGGCAGGAGCTGCCGTGATCCGCTCCTTTACCCATACCCTGCTTAACAGCCTGCGGGTTGTCTGCGTGGAAATGCCCCATCTGCACGCAGCAGAACTGGCGGTCTATCTCAAGGTGGGCGGCCGCAACGACCCGCCTTCCAGGCCGGGACTCTCGCATTTTCTCGAGCATATGCTCTTTCGCGGGACAGCCGATTTCGGCTCATCACTGGAGATCGAGAACGCCTTCGAGGCCATCGGCGGTGCACCCAATGCATCCACAGACGCCGAATCGACCTGCTACTACTCCCGGATTCACCCGGATCATGTCCGGCGCGGCATGGAGATTTTTGCATCCATGCTGCTGAGGCCGACTCTTTCCGGGATCGATGTCGAAAAACGCATCATTACCGAAGAGGCCCGGGAAGACCTGAACGAACAGGGTGAAGAGATCAACCCCGACACCATTGCCAGCCGTCTGCTCTGGCCGCGCCATCCACTGGGACGCCCGACCATCGGGACTCTTGAAAGCATTGCCGGAATAACCCGTGAAGACCTGCTTTCTCATCTGCAGGGATTCTACCGGCCCGGCAACACGGTCGTTGTCGTTTCCGGCCCGGTGCGCAGCCATGAGGTCTTTGCCGCCGCAGAAGAGGTCTTCGGCGGGTGGCAGGCTGGTGGTGCAGATGCAGCCAGACCTTTCATCAACCGGCATACGACACCCCGGACCTGTTTTGTGCATGACTCCGACAGCCAGATGAATCTGCAGCTTGCCTTCCTGGGAATACGCCGCGGAGACGCCAGGTTTACCCCCCTGCGCCTGCTGCGACGGCTGCTGGCCGGTGGTGCCAGTTCCCGCCTGTACCTCAGATTGCGGGAAGAACTGGGGATTGTCTATTCAGTGGAGGCCGCCATCGGGGCCTACGACGAGACCGGCTGCCTGGCTGTGGATCTGTCGACCGCGCCGGAAACTCTTGCCCAGGCGGTAGAAGTGACACTGCAGGAGCTTGCACGGATAACCGCTGAACCGATTCCTGACGCGGAACTGGAGCGGGTCAGGCAGTCATACATCTTTGACCTGGAGTACAGCCGGGATTCGGCCTATGAAATGGGTGGGCGCTACGGTTGGGGAGAGCTGATGCAGGTCGTACGCTCCATCGAAGATGACCAGCACGAGGCGCGTACCACATCGGGAGAGGATATTCAGGAAACGGCCCGGGCCGTTTTTGCAGCCGAAAACCTGCGGCTGGTAGCGGTCGGGCCGTGGAAGAGCGGGATGAAGAAGCGGGTGCGGGAACTGGTCGCGGGGTATGCGGCCCGGGGCTGCTAGTATTTCGTCTCCTGCACCGAGATCCTGATCCTGCCGATGATGGCGATGATCGGGGCCATATCCTCCAGGGCGCTTCCCTCGAAAAACTTGATGTGGGTCGGATCAGCCGGCAGCTGGCCATAGGTGGGATCAACGGCAATCCAGAAACCGTCCAGCAGACTTTCCGCCCAGCTGTGGTACAGAAAACCCTTGCCTTCCAGGTATACCAGTCCGGAAACAAAACGGGTCGGGATGCCGGAAGCCCGTGCCAGAGCAGTATAAAGACGGGCGTGGGTCTGGCAGTTGCCGCTGCGCTCTTTAAGGCTGGCCAAGGCGCCCCCTCCGTCATCGACCGTGTCCTTCAGCCAACCCTTTGTCCAGTCCGACAGCAACCGGGCGATCTCCTTCGCATCCTTCTTCCCCGCAGACAATTCCTTTGCCTGAGCTGCAATCTCCGGAGCATCCGATTCAATCTTTTCTGCCGGTTTAAGGTACGCTTCCCTGACTGCAGCAGCTGGCTGCGCAGACGACTGCAGAACCGCCGTGCCTGTTGTCACGACGATGCGGCCATCTCCGCTTTTTACCACGGACTGGCCGCCTTCCTGCAGCAGCGGCAGTACATCACTCCAGCCGCTGATCTCAACCTTCAGCCCGGTGAGCTTCGCCAGGTCGCGAATGGGTGGATCAACCCGCACCATGCTGAAGTCATAGATCAGGTCTCTTTTTGAAACAGCCAGGGCGCCTACAAACGGCCCCAGCAGTTTGGGGTCTTCAGCCTTCGTGGTGACGAGGCCGTCGCGAACCGACTCAATCAGGGTGTTTCCCTGAGCGTCAACCCAGATGTCATTGCTTACAAAGGGATACAGGTTGTTGCGCAGCCTGAAGGCCGGATGTCCATCCGGAGTCGTTTCCTCGCCCTGGAAGTTGATCTTGACCTCTTTGATCTTGACCTCTTCCGCATCAAAGGTTGAGGTTTTATAGGATTTGCCCGGGGCTACCTCGCGCATGAGAGGAACGATATTGAGGGCCGGCCCGGGATACAGCTCGCCCTTGAACTTGAGCTGTTTTTCTATGATCTTCCCGTTGCTCTCGCTTTTCACGCGCAGACTGCCGTCACCGGACCTGCCGGAGACGCGCGATGACACACCATTGATAGTCTGCTCAACGTCGAATGACCGCAAGGTCAGATTCTTCGATACATGGTAGGTCTCGCGCGTGGAGGCCTCCCTCGAAAAGCCCATCACCTTCAGGCGAACGCTGCCATCACCCTCTATCCGGTAGCCGTCGGCATGTTCCGATATCTTTTGACGGGAGAAGCCGACCCGCTCATTATCAACATAGATGCCGAACCATTGCTCAGACAGAGGCGGTTTATCGAGTTTTTTGAATGGCGCTGCCATCGCCGGGCAGACCCCTGCAGACAGCAGGAAAGGCAGCAACAGCAGATAAATGATTCGTTTCACACAATCTCCTCATGATTTTCCGACGAGCAGGCAGGATAGATTGAACTCTGCAAACAGGGATACCACTCCGGGAATCAGGTCCGACAATCGGGGCTATGAGACATCCTGCCACGGGCAGGTTTCTGCGTACCACTATTCAGCGGACTCGACCCTGTTTCTGCCATTGGACTTGGCCCGATACAGTGCATCATCAGCAAGCTTTATGAAATCGTCCTCCGATTTGCAGGTTTGTTTCGAAAACATGGCCACTCCCAGACTGATGGTCAGGGAAAGCTTTGACAATTCACCGCTGAATCTGTTTGCCTGTACCGAGGTGCGCACCCGGTCGGCGACAAAAATTGCCTCGTCAAGCCTGGCATCCGGAAGAACGGCAATGAACTCCTCCCCCCCGTAACGGGCAGCGGTGTCGTAAGCCCGCAGTTCCTTCTGCAGCAGCAGGGCAACCTTCTGCAGGACAATATCACCCTGCAGGTGACCGTACTGATCGTTAACCTGCTTGAAGTGATCAATATCCAGAATGATCAGGGACAGGTTGCCCCCCTTGCGCAGGCTGCGCTGGACCTCCTTGCCCAGAGATTCCATCAGGTACCGGCGGTTGAAAAGGCCGGTCAGGTGATCCGTATTGGACAGTTCCAGCAGCAGCTCGTTGGTTCGCTTGAGATCATCCTGGAGGTTCTTGATCTTGAGGTGGACCCTGACCCGGGCCACCAGCTCTTCAGCGTCAAACGGCTTGGTAACATAGTCGCTGGCTCCCTGTTCCAGGCACTTGATTCTGAGGTCACGGTCATCCCGGCCGGTCAGCATGATAACCGGTGTATCCTGCAGGTCCGGGCGCGATTTCATCATGCTGAGGAACTTGAACCCGTCGATGCGCGGCATTTCCAGGTCACAGAGGATAATGTCGACCGGCGAGGAGAGCAGCTTCTTGAATCCCTCAAGCCCGTCTTCGGCTTCGTAATAGCGAGAAAAGAGGTCAAACGACTCGAGGGTCTTGATGATCCTTTCACGAACGGCATCGGAATCATCTATTATGAGGACACTATTGGAGATGGCCATGTACGTTATTCCATTCCCTGGTAAAAGTTGCCATCTAGAGCAGCGGTTCCTGGGCCAGGCGCTTCAGTTCCGCGATAGTAGCTGTATAATCATCGCTGCCGAACACGGCACTGCCGGCCACGAAGACATCTGCTCCGGCATGGGATATGGCGGCGATGTTTGAGGCCTTGACACCGCCATCCACCTCCAGCTCGGCTTCACTCCCCCTGCGGTCCATCATGGCCCGCAGGGCGTGGATCTTGGGCAGGCAGGCGCCGATGAAACCCTGCCCGCCAAAGCCGGGATTGACCGTCATCAGCAGTACCAGATCAAGATCCTCAAGCACATATTCCAGGCAATTGAGCGGCGTGGCCGGATTGAGCGACACACCGGCCTTTTTGCCGAGCGACTTGATCAACTGCACGGTCCGGTGGAGGTGATTGACAGCCTCGGCATGGACGACGATGATATCCGCGCCGGCGGCTGCAAAATCAGGGATATAGCTGTCCGGGTTTTCTATCATCAGATGCACATCCAGCGGCAGCTTCGTCACCCGGCGGGCAGCCTCGACGATCAAAGGGCCTATGGTGATGTTGGGGACAAAGTGTCCGTCCATGACATCGATGTGGACATAGTCAGCGCCGGCCTTTTCAATGGCGTGGATCTCATCTCCCAGGCGGGAGAAATCAGCAGAGAGGATGGATGGTGCGATCTTCTTCATGATATGACTCCAGAAAAACAATTCTTTAACACAGAGCAACGGAGCAACAGAGGAATCAAAATCTTTTTTGAACAATATGAGACAGCAGCAAGGCTACCCACAACAATTATTTTTCCAGCAGACTTTTTCAGGTTTTTCTCCGCTGCTCTGTTGCTCTGTGTTTCAATTTTTTTGATGGGCTTATTTCTTCCTGATCCTCGCACTGAAAAAGCCGTCCATATTGTACCGGTGGGGCCAGGCGCGGAACATACCCTCTTCTGTCAACAGCTCCCGGTAATCCGGGAAGATTTCGTTCAGATTCTCTAACACACAATGGGGATGGCGTGTAAGAAAATCTACAACCACATCCTCGTTTTCCTCCCTCGTGGTCGAGCAGGTGGAATACACCAGCACCCCGCCCGGCTTCAACATCCGGATTGCGTTTTTCAGCATCGTTTTCTGGGTGGCCGCCAGACGCGATATATCATCGGGAGTCAACCGCCATTTGGCCTCAGGGTTACGCCGGATAACACCCAAACCGGAACAGGGGGCATCCAGAAGGACCCGGTCAAAGGCGTCTGCAGGAAGCGCACCAGACTGGAGCAGGTCAGCTGCCCGGGTGCGCATGTTGGTGATGCCGAGCCGCTGGGCCGCCTCCTGGATCAGCGGCAACTTGGAGCCGGAGACATCCATGGCCAGCAGTTCCCCCCGGTTGTCCATCAACTGGGCCAGATGCGTGGCCTTGCCGCCCGGCGCCGCACAGGTGTCCAGCACCCGCTCTCCCGGTTGCGGGTCCAGCAGGATACCGGCCAGTTGCGATGCTTCGTCCTGCACGGCGAAGAAACCCTCGCGAAAGCCGGGCAGGCCGGGGATATGGTGGCGCCCCTCGATCAGGATTCCCACAGCGGAAAAGGTGCACGCAACTGCAGTGATGCCATTAGACGCGAACCTTTCCAGCAGCTCGGCCCGTGTTGTTTTGAGGGTATTTACACGCAACGTGAGGGGAGGTTGACAGGAAGAGGCCTCGGCCAGCAGTTCTGTCTCCGCCTCTCCCATCTGGCTGAACCAGAGCTTGACCAGCCAGGCGGGATGAGAATGGCGGGCGGCAATTGAAGCCGCCGGAGCGGCCACCGGGTCAGGAAAGATGACTGAATCCTTGTGGCGCAGGTAATTGCGCAGGACAGCATTGACCAGGCCGCTGGCACGCGGCAGGGCCTGCTTGGCCAGATTGACCGACTCGTTGACGGCCGCCGACTCGGGGATGCGGTCCAGATACATGAGCTGGTACAACCCCAGACGCAGGAAAATCAGTACCTGTGGCTCCTGGCGCGCCAGCGGCTGTGCCAGTAGACCGCTCAGGACATGGTCCAGGGTGCCCTGACGACGGAGTACCCCGAAGACCAACTCGGCAAACAGGCCACGGTCAGGTCCGCTCAGATTACCTTTTGACAGTTCGCGGTCCATGAGCTGATCGGCATAGCAACCGTCTTTCATGACACGGAGAAGAACGGCGCAGGCCGCCTGACGCGGATTGGACGGGTTCGAAGCGGGGGCGCTCAATAGCTTTGTGTCCGGGCTATTTCCTGCAGGCGCGCCACCCGTTCGGCCATGGGTGGGTGCGTAGAAAAGAGCGACATCAAGCCGCCGCCGGTCAACGGACTGACAATAAACATATGTGCCGTGGCAGCATTGGCCTCCATGGGAATCTGCTGGTTGCCCATCTCAAGCTTTTGCAGAGCATTGGCCAACGAAAGCGGGCTGCCGCTTATGCTGGCGCCGCCGGCGTCAGCCCCGAACTCACGGGACCGCGAGATGGCCATCTGCACCAGCATTGCCGCTATCGGGGCCAGGATAGCCATCAGAATCATGCCGAATATACCGCCGCCCCCCTCGTCGTCATCGTGTCGGCCACCGCCGAATATGGCGGCAAACTGGGCCATTTGAGCCAGATAGGTGATCGCCCCGGCAAAGGTGGCAGCTACCGTCTGGATCAGGATATCCCGGTTCTTGACATGGGCCAGTTCATGGGCCATGACGCCTGCCAGTTCATCCTCGCTGAGAATGCGCAGGATGCCGGATGTTGCCGCTACGGCGGCATGCTGAGGATTGCGGCCGGTGGCAAAGGCGTTGGGTGTGTCGGTGTCGATCAGGTAAACCTTGGGCATGGGCAGTCCGGCACGCAGCGCCAGGCGGCGTACGATACTGTAAAAACGGGGATCATCGGACTCTGTGATCTCCCGGGCTCCGTACATGGACAGCACCATCTTGTCCGAGAACCAGTAGGAAAAAAAGTTCATGCCTGCTGCCAGCACAAGAGCTATACCCATACCCCCCTGACCGCCCAGGGCACCACCCAGGGTAACCAGCAATACCGTCAATAGAGCCATCAGAAATGTCGTTTTCAGTGTGTTCATTGTTCAGCCTCTCAAAATAGGTATCTATGCAGCTCACCTGGATGAATAATAATGATTGCCGTGCAAAAGTGCAAGGGCATGCGAAAAAAACAAGCCGACTCACCAGCCCGCAGACAAAAAAGGACCGCTCATGGGTGAGCGGTCCTTCTTATCTGACATGTGAACCGGAACTCACCCCGGCTCTTCACCCGGCAAGGTGACCGTAAAGCTGGTTCCTTCTCCGACGGAACTGCTGACCTCTATTCTGCCGCCCAGATTTTCCACCAGCGTCCTGGTGACAAACAACCCCAGGCCGGTTCCCTCTCCCGGTCTCTTGGTCGTGAAATATGGTTCAAAGATCCGCGCCAAGGCATTCTCGGCTATTCCGGGGCCGGTATCTGCAATAACGATACTCACCTCAGAGTTATTCCCGGCACGAGACTCCACCAGCAGGCGGCCGCCACCGGCCTCCATCGCCTGCAGTGCGTTCATGGCAATATTAATAATGATCTGCTTAAGCACGTTACTGTCAACCCCGACGGCCGGCAGCCGGTGATCGAGATCTCTCATCAGCGAAACACCGCGCCGTGCGGCTTCGTAACAAATAAAATCAAGCACGAACTCGATCGTCAGGTTGACATCCGCATCGCCGCCGGCCTCTTCCTGGCTGCTGAAACTCAGTATTCCCCTGGTCATCTGTGAGAGGCGCTGCGCCTCAATATTAATCCGGTCGATCATCTCCCTGACGAACTCAGGCACGTCCTCTTCACGCAGAATCATCTGAGAAGCCGAGACGATCACGGAAAGCGGCGCATTCAACTCATGCACGACCCCGGCGGATATTCGGCCCAACTCAGCCATCTTTTCATTGTAGGCCAGCTGTTTGAGCAATTCGTGACTGATGACGCCATCGATATGTCTGTCTGCCGGTTTGGTCATTATGGCGGGCTCCGGGACGACGTTGTCAGGATTGAAGGGAAAGAAGCCGCCCACGGGGGCGGCTTCTTGTGGTCCTACAGTGGGTAAGAAAACTGCTTACATATTGTAACCGGACTCCGAATGCTGAGTCTGGTCGAGACCTCTGACCTCGTCTTCCTTCTCGACACGCAGCCCCATGGTCTTTTCAAGGACAAATGCGATGACCAGTGTGACGATAAAGGCATAGGCACCGGCAGCCACGACCGCTATCAGCTGGGTCATGAGCTGTTTGGCATTGCCGGCTATAAGGCCGGTAGCGCCGACAGTGGCGAAAACGCCGGTGAGGATGGCGCCGAAGGTGCCGCCGATGCCGTGTACGCCGAAGGCATCCAGAGAGTCGTCATATTTCAGTTTGGCTTTGAGCAGGATGCCGCCATAACAGATAAGACCGGCTGCAAGACCCATGAGCAGGGCCGCGCCCGGCTGTACGAAGCCGGCGGCCGGAGTAATAACGACCAGGCCGGCCACGACACCGGAACCGAAGCCGAGAGCGCTGGGTTTGCCGGAGTGGATCCACTCTGCAATCATCCAGGAGAGGCCGGCTGCTGCCGGGGCGATGGTGGTGGTGGCAAAGGCCAGTCCGGCCAGGCCGCCTGCCGCATCAGATGTATTGACACCCACGATGGCCGAACCAGCATTGAATCCGAACCAGCCGAACCAGAGCAGGCCGACGCCCAGCAGGGTCAGGGGCAGGTTATGGGGAGCCATGCGCTCGGTCGGGTAGCCGTGACGCTTGCCGAGGAACATCAGGAAGGCCAGGGCCGAGATACCGGACGAGAGGTGAACGACCGTACCGCCGGCGAAGTCGAGGGCGCCTTTCTTGAACAACCAGCCCTCGGTCATCCAGACCCAGTGTGCCAGCGGGTCATAGACCAGGGTGGTCCAGAGCAGGACGAATACACAGTAGGCCGAGAATTTGACACGCTCTGCCATGGCGCCCGAGATCAGGGCCACGGTGATCATGGCGAACATGCACTGGTACATTGCAAAGACCAGTTCGGGAATAGCACCAGGCTCCTTGGTGTAGTTCTGGAACAGGGCGTACTCGACAACACCGCTGGACGCATCTTTCATGATGACCAGGCCGTTGAGCATGAACTTGCTGAAGTCACCGATCAGACCCATCTTGGCCATGTCAGGCGCAAAGGCCAGCGAGTAGCCGATTACTGCCCACTGCACGCCGACGATACCCATGGCAACCAGGGAGTGCATCATGGTGGAAAGGACGTTCTTCTGGCGAACCATGCCGCCATAGAACAAGGCCAGGCCGGGGATCATCAGCAGGACCAGGGCTGAGGAAACCAGCATCCAGGCGGTGTCACCGGTGTTGAGGACCGGCTTGACATCCGGTGGCGTAGCCGGGGCTGCAGTCTCAGCCGGCTTGGCCTCATCTACTGCGGGGGCAGCAGCAGGTGCGGTTGCGTCAGCAGGCTTGGCAGCATCAGCTGCCGGAGCTGTTGCTGCCGGCGCAGCATCTTTCTTTTCTTCCGCCATGGCGGCAACCGGTACCAGGCCTGCCATGACAACCAGCAGTAGAGCTGCAAGGTAGAGTTTGAGTTTCATTGGTATTTCCTCCGTAAAATGGTTGTGAGCGAGGTTCTCTAGATCGCGTCGGAGCCTTTTTCGCCGGTTCTGATCCTGACTGCTTCCTCGATCGGAATGACGAAGATTTTGCCGTCGCCGATCCTGCCGGTCTTGGCGGTATTCTGGATCGTCTCGACCACCTTGGCGACCAGATCGTCGCTTACCGCGATCTCCATCTTGATCTTGGGGATAAAATCCACCACATATTCGGCGCCGCGGTACAATTCGGTATGGCCTTTTTGGCGTCCGAACCCCTTGACCTCGCTGACCGTTATACCTTCGATGCCGATCTCGTTGAGGGCATCCTTGACTTCATCCAGTTTGAAGGGCTTGATGATTGCTTCGATGAGTTTCATTGCGCCTGCCTCCTTACGTGCTTGTATGTAGGAACTCCTAAAAAAAATGGGGGTGGAATCATCCCACCCCCGATTGAAGGAGGGACAGCCTAGAAGTTAATATCGAGTTGGGTTGTAAACGTCGGCTTACCGCCAATCAGAACTTCCTGAGCAGGGTTATAGACATTGGCGCCAACGAGAAGTGATACAACCGGGGTAAAAGCCCATGAGCCACCAACACTGAAAGCACCAAGACTATTTCTGCCACCCTGATAATCAACAGCGAGCCAGAGCTTGTCAGAAATTTCCGGCATGGCACGATCCCAAGATGCGAGCAGACCATTATTGGTCTTTGGGCCCAGAGCTCTTTCAGCACCATTGTACCCACCAACAGAGATACGACCGATAACCGGGAAGGTCTTTGCGATCAAGCCATAAACAACATTAGTAGAAGAGGAAGGCACATCTCCGGCTGTAGCTGTATTTATACCGAACATTCCTGCTGCAACTGCGGGCATACCTTTGAAGAATGCATCCTCAGTAACTCCGCCTTTGAAGTTAAAGTAAATGGGATGCTGTGCACCAGAAGCACCTAAACCATCAGTAAGGTAATCCACACCGACTTCAAGCTTGAATTTCTCCAGAGGCAGAATACCGGCTGTAACTCCGATATCGAAGTAGTTTGCACCTGCATTGGCTTGCGACGAAAAGCGGGCATAATTATCAATACTTACGTTGACTTCCTTGAACCCTTTTACGTCGGTTGAAGGAATCCAGATCTGACCGGTGAAAGTCGCCATTGCCGAACCACTTGCCAGTGTTACCAGTACTGCTGCCATTGCCATAATTTTTGCGAGTTTCATCTTTCCTCTCCTTTTCATCGTTGATTTTGAACTGTGATTGGATGAAAGCCTCGTTGATCCCATCATGCACGTTCTGTAGAGTAAAATGTTGTTGGCCACAACGTACTTCACTTTATTTCGCCTGTTGCTTGATGACTGCTTAGCACAGGGTGTGCCAATTATTAAAAATCTAGATAAATTAGATATATGCAGCCAATTCTACTAAATTTTAGTCACCAAAGGCGACTCGAATCGCCTGCAATGTGCATTCTTTTTAAGCACTATATCATCAAAAAACGGCACTCCACCCGGCAACCAGGGAATCATCGTTCAATATTAACAGATGTTTAACATATCTCAAGTGCCTGCACTAATTTTAAGCATCACACGAAACTCTTTGACGCGGAAGGTTTTTTTCGGGTAGTTTAATCCAGTCTAGCAGTCGATTCTGGGGGTGTTACAATGATTTCAGCGGCAAAAATTAGCGACATCCCGAATTTCGGGAAAAAAGTCATCACCATCTCCGGTCAGGAACTTCTCTTTGTCAATATC
The DNA here is from genome assembly GCA_016720395.1 of Geobacteraceae bacterium. GTDB lineage: Bacteria > Desulfobacterota > Desulfuromonadia > Geobacterales > Pseudopelobacteraceae > CAIPTY01. The sequence goes on from JADKKR010000007.1 coordinate 57,540, forward strand.
AAGGGGAACATCTTTGCGGTAGAGAATGAGTGCCCGCACCAGGGGAGTCCGCTGAATGCGGCTGTCGTCAAGGATGGCTCCATCTCCTGCCCCCGCCACGGCTACCGTTTCAATCTGGCCGACGGCAGCTGCAGCGACCACCCTGAGCTGACGCTGAAGACCTATCGGGTTGAACTGAGCGGTGACGAGATTCTGGTCGACCTGGGGTAGCCCTTGGACCACGTCCTGCTGACCTTGATAGCAGTCCTGGCCGTCATGATTTCAATGGCGGCTGCCTGCCATGCGCTGCTCTACAAACGGGATTCCCGTTCAGCACTGGGATGGATGGGGCTTTCCCTGACACTGCCGCTGGTTGGACCGTTTCTGTACTGGTGCCTGGGCATCAATCGCATATCCCGCCAGGCTCGCAGATGGAAAACGAGTGGCCGCAGAGTCAGCGGCACCAGAATTTATCCCATCGAGGAACAGAGGTGGGAGTCGGCCCAACTGCCCCCTGAAGCCCATCACTTGAGGGATCTGCGCGCATTGTCCGACCGGGTGGTGAAAACCCGCTTGCAGGGCGGCAACTGCCTTACACCTCTGGAGGATGGCGAAACAGCCTATCCGGCCATGCTGGAGGCTATCGGACAGGCGCAGACCAGCATCAACCTGAGCAGCTATATCTTTGATGCCGACGGCATTGGCGCAGAGTTTGTCCGGCATTTGAAGAATGCCGCTGAACGGGGTGTCCAGGTGCGGGTAATCATCGATGCCATGGGGGAAAGGTACAGCCGTGCCTCGCCCTTCAAACTGCTGGTGCACTCAGCGGTGCATATCGTTCGCTACCTGCCTCTCAGCGACGGTGCCCACATCAACCTTCGTAACCACCGCAAACTTCTGATCATCGACGGCCGCCATGGTTTCACCGGCGGCATGAACATACGCAGCCGTCACATGCCCACCATTTCCTCCCCTGACACTGCCATCCACGATATGCATTTCAGCGTCAGGGGCCCGGTGGTCAACGACCTGCAGCGGGCCTTTCTCAAGGACTGGCATTTCGTAACCGGCGAAATTCTGGTCAATCCTCACTTTTTCCCGGCCATCGAGTCCCAGGGCAGCGCTGTCGTGCGCTGCATCAGCGACGGACCGGACAGTGAATTCAGAAAACTTGAGCAAATCATCATGGGGGCGCTTTCCTGTGCCGGGCAATCCGTCCTGATCATGACCCCCTATTTCACCCCCGACCGCCCCATGATTTCAGCCCTGATCACCTCGGCCTTGCGCGGGGTGGATGTGCGCATCGTACTCCCTCTGAAAAATAATCTACCCTTTGTCCACTGGGCCAGCCGCGCCATGCTGGCGGAGCTGCTGGTCAACGGAGTACGCGTATACTATCAGCTGCCGCCCTTTGTGCACACCAAGCTCCTGCTGGTCGATGATGTCTGGACTCTGGTCGGCTCGGCCAATTGGGATGCACGCAGCCTGCGTCTCAACTTCGAGCTGAATCTCAGCGTGTATGATGCCGCCTTTGCCGCCCGTATCCGGCAGCATTTCGGCCAGGCTTTTCTCCACGCCCATGAGATTACGCTGGATGAAATAGAAAACCGGACACTGCCGGTTAAGTTGCGCGACGGTTTTTTTCATCTTTTTACGCCGTACCTGTAGTGAATCAGCGATCTTTCTCAAATTCCTTCTCTCCCGGGGAGGGGTAACTAAAACAAAAAGCTGGAAGCTAACAAGAATCTATCACCCATCAAGGAGGCCCTCACAAATGCTCTCACTCAAAGATCCCGGCCTGTTGAAGCAGCTCTGTTATCTGGATGGCCAGTGGTGCGCCGCCGACAGCGGTTCGGTTATCGATGTAACCAACCCGGCCAGCGGCGCCAGACTGGGCACGATTCCCCGAATGGGCACCGATGAGACCCGCCGGGCCATTGAAGCCGCCAACAGGGCCCTGCCCGCCTGGCGCGCCAGGACAGCAAAGGAGCGTTCTGTCATACTGCGTCGCTGGTTCGATCTGATGATGGCCAATCAGGAAGATCTGGCCATAATCATGACCGCCGAGCAGGGCAAACCGCTGGCCGAGTCGAAGGGCGAGATCGCGTATGCCGCTTCGTTCATCGAATGGTTTGCCGAAGAGGGCAAGCGCATATACGGCGACACCATCCCCGGCCACGCAGCCGACAAACGGATTGTGGTCATCAAGGAACCGGTCGGTGTCTGTGCCGCCATCACCCCATGGAACTTTCCGGCCGCCATGATCACCCGCAAGGCCGGACCGGCCCTGGCAGCAGGCTGCACCATGGTGGTCAAGCCGGCCACCGCAACGCCCTTTTCGGCCCTGGCCCTCGCCGAACTGGGAGAGCGGGCCGGAATACCTGCCGGGGTCTTCAGCGTTATTACAGGATCGGCTGCCGCCATCGGCAACGAGATGAGCACCAGCCCGATCGTGCGAAAACTGACCTTCACCGGCTCGACCGAGATCGGCAAACAGCTGATGGCCCAGTGTGCCTCAACCGTCAAGAAGGTCTCCCTGGAACTGGGCGGCAATGCACCCTTTATCGTCTTTGACGACGCCGACCTGGATGCCGCCGTGGAGGGGGCAGTGGCCTCCAAGTACCGCAACACCGGCCAGACCTGTGTCTGCACCAACCGACTGATCGTCCAGGACAGTGTCTATGATGTCTTTGTGGAAAAACTGGTCACAGCGGTGGGAAAGATGCGGGTGGGGGATGGGCTGACCGGCGAGTTCCAACAGGGGCCGCTGATCGATATGGCTGCAGTGGAAAAGGTAGAGGAGCATATCTCCGATGCCCTCAAAAAGGGGGCTACCGTCGCCCTGGGCGGAAAACGGCATGCCCTGGGCGGCAGTTTTTTTGAGCCGACGATCATCACCGGCGTGACGTCTGAGATGCTGGTAGCGCGCGAGGAGACCTTCGGTCCGCTGGCACCGGTCTTCCGGTTCAGCAACGACGCCGAAGCGATCCGGATGGCCAACGATACCGAGTTCGGCCTGGCATCCTACTTTTACAGCCGCGACATCAGCCGGGTCTGGCGGGTAGCCGAGGCACTGGAATACGGCATGGTCGGCATCAACACCGGACTGATCTCAACCGAGGTGGCGCCATTCGGCGGCATGAAAGAATCCGGCACCGGCAGGGAAGGCTCAAAGTACGGCATCGAGGAGTTCATCGAGGTGAAATACCTCTGCATGGGCGGCGTGTAGGCAGCACCTGCGGGAACTACCGTCAGTCTTCATTCTTTTCCAGGAGGCCATACCCGAAGATCTTATAGCCGGACAGCCGCTGCTTTGATTTTCTGGAGGCTTTGAGCGTTCCGGCGTCTATCCGCCTCAGGGCATCTTCCGTGATCGCGATGAACTCCCGGTAGTCATCCCGGGAAAATGCCCTCTTGGCTGCGTTTATATAAGCACTGACTGTTTTGAAGTCATACTTCTTGTGAGGCACTGCCGGTTTGGGTTGCGGTTTTTTGTTACTCAGTGTTTCTGGCCTGGCGGATGGAGTCTCTGGTGCTGCCTGCTGGATAACAGGCTGGGTTGGCGGTGAAAGCGGATCGGGACTGTTCATCCGTGTGGCTGGATTGTAGATATTGGCCGCCGGGTTCTTGACCTGCGTCGCAGGATTATAGATCTTGTCAGCCGGGTTGTTGATCTTCTCGGCCGGATTTTTTATTGTATACATTTCCGCAGCAGCAGGTACGCCCAGACACAGTGCGAAAACGGCTCCAACAGCGGATCTTTTCAGAGACATGGCTTCCTCACATTCTTTATCCGCCGGTCTTCAGAGCACTCCGGCAGGTCACCCTGCTTCCAGGGTTGCTTCTCATGGCAGTTCCCGCTTTTTACACGACAGGGCGATACCACCGGCGTTCCCCTTCTCATGTTTCATTGCTTCCGCCAGTAGTATCCTAACGGCTTCGCGCTGACAACATCTATTGTCATCGGGCAACAGACAATTCAGCACAAAAAAGACTAAAAGACTATTTTTATCCTATTGACATCATCTCATTTTGCAGGTAAATATTGGTTATTGAATTTAATTCAACACTCAAAGGAGAACAGCCCATGTGTCTTACAACTCTCGTAACCCAGCAGGCCCCTGATTTTACCGCCAATGCAGTTTTGCCCGATAACAGCTTCGGCAGCATCACCCTTTCTGCATTGAAAGGGAAATACGTCGTACTTTTTTTCTACCCTCTGGACTTCACGTTCGTCTGCCCATCAGAGATACTGGCCTTCAACAGAAAGGTTGCAGAGTTCAAGGAGAAAAACTGCGAATTGATCGGTGTTTCCGTTGACTCCAGGTTCTCCCACCTCGCCTGGAAAAAAACCGCCATTGAAGATGGCGGCATCGGAAACATCCAGTATCCACTGGTAGAGGACCTTAACAAAGAGATCGCAAAATCCTACGGCATACTTTTCGGCGGTTCCGTTGCTCTTCGCGGTCTGTTCCTGATCGATACCAAAGGCGTCGTGCGACACGCCGTGATCAATGACCTGCCGCTGGGACGCAATGTCGATGAAGCCCTGCGCATGGTCGATGCGCTTCAGTTTCACGAAACCCACGGAGATGTCTGCCCGGCCAACTGGAAGCAGGGTGATGATGCCATGAAGCCGACTGCCGAAGGCGTTGCCAGTTATCTCGCCAAGCATAACAAGTAGAATATCCCCTGTCCGGATTCAAGAGAAAAGGCGCAGCCCGGACGGCTGCGCCTTTTCTGTTGCCTACGCGCAGGAGACTGAATTACATTGCTACCATGCAGATGAGCGAGAACGAACATATCCCCCTCCTTTTCGGTCACGACACCCGCACCGGGATTATTGCCGTGGAACCGGCCGGTCATTTTGTGCGGCTGTTTTACCGGACAGACCAGGGCGTGCATTTTCACGACGAACCGTTTCACCCCTTTATCCTGGTCAGCGACACGGCATTGCTGGGCGGCAGCCGCACGCCCTGTTCCATTCGGACCCTGGCCGGTGACGATACATTCCGTTATCAGTTGCAGTTCGACTCGTGGGGCGACTGCCTGACCGCACGGGACTTTCTGGCAAAGAAAAGCGGCAAGGCACCCGGTGCCGTCGATGCGCCCTATCTGTTCATCCCTGATCTTGCTCACCAGTATCTGCTGTCAACCGGAACGACCCTTTTCAAAGGCCTTGACTTCACCAGCCTGCGTTGCCTGGCCCTTGACATAGAAACCTTCTGCGCCGAGGGCTATGAATTCTCCAACCCCGAACGTCCCGAAGACCGTATCATATCCATCGCCCTCAAGGACTCCCACGGTGATGAGACCTTACTGCGCGGAGACGTCCTGTCCGAGCCTGAACTGTTACGGGCCTTGACCGAAACCATCCACCGCTGTGATCCGGATGTGATCATCGGGCACAACATCTTCCGCTTCGATCTGGACTACATCGGCAGGCGTGCACGGCTGCACGGCATCGTACTGGACTGGGGCCGCAACGGAGCGCCGCCCCATATCACCCCCAGCTCCCGCTGGAGTCTGGCCGAAAAGGTCATCGATTTTCCGCGCTGGGATGTGTATGGCCGCCATATCATCGACACGTATTTTCTTGTGCAGCTCTACGACATCGGCCTGCGCAGCCTGGAAAGCCACTCCCTGAAACAGGTTGCCCGCCACTTCGGCATCGCTTCCGATGAACGGGTCTACCTCGACGGCAACCGGATCAGCGAGACCTTCCTGACTGATCCTGACAGGCTCTTCCGCTACAACCTTGACGATGTACGTGAAACACAGGCGCTCTTCAGGCTTCTGGCCTACCCCTGGTTCCTGCAGACCAGAATCTTCCCCTACCCGTTCCAGAACTGTCCGCTGCGCGGCAACGCCACTCGCATCAACACCCTGTTCCTGCGCGAGTACCTGCACCGTGGGCACTCCATACCGGGCCGCACCTCTGAAACCACCCCCTTCGAGGGAGGCTACACCGAACTGGCCCGCGAGGGTGTCTGCGGCCCGATTGTCCACTGCGACGTGGCATCCCTTTATCCGTCACTGATGCTGACATACCGCCTGGGACCGGGCAAAGACTCTCTGGGACTGTTCCTGCCGATGCTGGCCGAACTGCGGCGGTTCCGCCTGAATGCCAAACAGTCGGCACGCGAGGCTGCAGCCGATGGCGAACGGCACTATTTCGATGCGCTGCAGCAGGTCTTCAAGGTGCTGATCAACTCGTTCTTCGGCTATCTGGGCGCGGCTCTGCACAACTTCTCCGACCCCGAAGCCGCGGCCGAAGTGACGCGCCTGGGGCGGGTCACCATCCGGAACATGATCGATCTCTTGAAGGCGGAAGCGGCTGAACCGGTGGAGATCGATACCGACGGAGTTTATTTCCGTCCACCGCAGGGGTGCGAAACGGAAGAGCAGGAACAGGCCCTTGTCGGACGTATTTCATCGGGGCTGCCGGAAGGGATCGATGTGGAGCTGGATGGGCGCTTCAGATCGATGTTCGCCTACAAGAGCAAAAATTACGCGCTACTGGGTTATGACGGCAGGATCATAATTCGCGGAAGCAGTCTCAGATCCCGCGGTATCGAGCGCTACCTGCGCGAGTTCATGAGGGAAATGATCACGCTGCTCCTTACCGGAGACTCCTCCGGGGTTGAGCAACTCTATGAAAGCTACGTCGCGCGTCTCCGTTCCAGGGAACTCGACGTAGCCTGGGTAGCCCGTACCGAAACGATTAACGAATCACCGTTTGCCTATCGCGAAAAGGTGCGACTCGGCAAACGCAATCCCTCGGCGGCTTTCGAGATCGCTCTGGCAGCACAGCGCAGCTATCGTGCCGGAGATCAGATCAGTTATTATGTCAGCGGTTCGTCCAAGGATGCCGTCGCCTATGAAAGCTGCCGGCCGGCAGGCGCCTTCGACCCGGCCCATCCGGATATCAATGTAGCCTACTATATCGAGAAGCTCCGGCATCTCAAAAAGCGTTTCGAAGCGTTCCTGCCCCGTGAGCCGACCCTGTTTGACCTGTGATGCTTGCAAGTAAAATTTCTTTGTGATATGAGACAGAAAATAGATTATATTGCGCAGAAAAGGAGACACCATGAAAAGAACAGCATTTGTCCCCCTTTTGTTACTTGCAGTACTGCTTATTATGCCACTTTCCGCCTTCGCTGAGCAACAACCGGAGATGATTGTCGAAAAGATGGCCATAAAGCTCAGCCGCGGTGTTGCCAACACCTTCACCGGCATTGCAGAACTCCCTAAACAGACCATTCTGACCGGCAGGGACATGGGTGTGGTCGGTTATGTTGTCGTCGGACCTCTCAAGGGCATCGGTATGACTCTCTACCGTACATTCATTGGTCTCACCGAGACTATCTTCTTTGCCGTGCCCCAGCCGGGCTATTATGACCCAACCATCGATCCGGCCTATGTCTGGGAAGGATGGGAGCCTAAACGGGACACCTCGCCAATTGCACTGGATAGCAAATAGAAGATTCCCCGGGAAGAGCGAAAACATGAAAAAAGGCGGACCATACATGGTTCGCCTTTTTTTTACGGGATGCCGGACGCTCGGTATCAGGCCGTCTGTAACCGCTGACGCAGATATTTCTCGAACTCAACCTTGAATTCATCCCGCTTGAGCGCCATATCAACCGTGGCCTTGAGAAAGCCCAGCTTGTCCCCGCAATCATGGCGAAGCCCCTCGAACAGGCATCCGTAGACATTTTCTTCCTTGGAGAGCTTCAATATGGCATCCGTCAGCTGGATCTCGCCCCCCTTGCCGGGCTCCTGCTGCTCCAGGATATCGAAAATACGCGGCGTCAGTACGTAGCGCCCGATGATGGCCATATCCGACGGTGCCTCCTCCGGAGCCGGCTTTTCAACCATGTCCGTCACCCTGAACACCCGTTCGGAAAGCTGTTCAGCCTTCACACAGCCGTAGGAGGATATATTTTCCATCGGCACCTTTTCCAGCGCAAGCACGGAACCGTTGCGATCGTCGAAGACATCCAGCAGCTGTTTCAGGCAGGGGCGCTGGCTGTCGATGATATCATCCCCCAGCAGAACGGCAAACGGCTCGTTACCGACAAAATCCTTGCCGCAGAGAATTGCGTGACCGAGGCCCAGGGCCTTCTTCTGGCGGACGTAGAAGATGTCAACCATGTCCGCGATCTCGCGCATCTTCTTGAGGGTCTTCTTTTTCCCTTTTTCCTCAAGGTGTATCTCCAGTTCGGTAGATATGTCGAAATGATCTTCGATGGCCCGCTTGCCACGACCGGTAACGAAGAGGATCTGCTCGATGCCTGCCGCGACGGCCTCTTCCACGACATACTGCACCAGCGGCGTGTCGATCAGCGGCAGCATCTCCTTGGGAGAGGACTTGGTTGCCGGCAGGAAGCGTGTTCCCATCCCGGCAACCGGGAAAATTGCCTTTTTTACGTTCACAACAGTACCTCCACGATTCAAGTCAATACAGCTGCAATTTCAGGTACAACCTCGTCACGCCCCATAGCCATGAGATGAACTCCCTGGCAGATATCGCGGCACGCGACGGCAAGCTCTGTAGCGATCCTGAGCCCTTCCGCGGCCGGAGCAGCGGAGTTCGCCAGCCGCTCCACGATAGCCGGAGGAATCTTCAGACCCGGAATGTTTCGGTTGATGTATTCGGCCATTTTCGCCGATTTGAGCACCAGGATCCCGGCGATGACCTTCACCCCCAGCGGTTCGACCGCTGCGCAGAACATACGTAACCGCTCCGGATCGAAAACCGCCTGGGTCTGGAAAAAGCGGGCCCCGGCAACGGCTTTTTTCGCCAGCTTGGGGCGGGTCACGACAAACGGTTCCACCTCTGGTGCGGCAGCGGCGCCGGTGAAAAAGGTCGTCCGGCCGTCCAGCGCCTTGCCGTTGATATCCACACCGTCGTTCAACCCCTGAATCGTCTGGATCAGTACAACCGAATCAAGGTCAAAGACGGCCCGACCCTGGCGGTGGTCGCCGCAGGTGATATGGTCGCCGGTCAGCGCCAGGATATTATGAATCCCCATAGCGGCAGCCCCCAGCAGGTCACTCTGCAAAGCCAGCCGGTTGCGGTCGCGGCAGGTGAGCTGCATGATCGGCTCGATGCCTTCGCGTACCAGCAGCGCCGCGGCGGCCAGCGGGCTCATGCGCATATTGGCGCCCTGGTTGTCGGTGACGTTGATGGCATCCACATGGGGCGCAACAAAAGCCGCCATCTGCATGAATCCGCTCATGTCGCTGCCACGGGGGGGAGCCAATTCGGCGGTAATGATAAAATGGTTGTCGCCCATCTTCCGGGACAGCATGGTGGGCATGCTCATTTCTCCAGTTTCAGTAGATTACACCTGTTTTATTGGGTAACAAATAATTTGGCGACCGGCTTATTCCTTTTTCAAGGAAAGATTGTGCGGGTGACGCTTGTGCGAAAAATCCCGTGAGGGTGTTGCCCGGCGAAGATTCTCCACCCGCCCCTGACCTTCCAGGCGCTCGTAGATGGTAACCCAGGCGCAACGATTGCTGCTGTCGACCTCGCAGTTACCATCCTCCATTCCGCCGCAGGGCCCATTGAGCATCCCCTTGGGGCAGACCGTCACCGGACAGATACCGCCGGTCTCGTTGAGCCGGCAATCGCCGCACAGGGAACAGCGCTGCTCGAACTGGCCAAAGCGGCGGATGTTGCCAAGGAATTTGGAATCCGATCCGGCCACGACCTTTTTGTCCGACGCCTCGGCCACGGACTGGATGCCAGCGCCGCATGAGAGAACCAGCAGGAAGTCGGCCTCGTCCACCTGCTCCTTGCGGGAGCGCAGGTCCCTCCCCGTGCGGAGCATATGGCAGGTCTCATCGATAATGATCGTGCCGGTCACTTCCTTGCCGGCAGCCGTCAGCTCTTCCTGCATGCGGAAGACTTCTTCCTCACCGCCTGCCTTGCAGACCGTGGCACATTTGGCACAGCCGATGATGAAGACCCGATTGCCCCCCTCCAGTGCAGGCAGTATCTGGTCCAGCGGTTTCTGGGTCGAAACGATCATGCCGTCACCTTGGTGTATACTTCCTTAATTCCAACCGCTACAGCGTGGCATACTACTTCGCCGGAGGGCTGCTTGTAAAGTACGTTATGGGATTGTTGGCTTAGCGTTATCAGAATATCATCAGCAGAGGGTCGGGTGAGAGTAAACCGGCTTTCCCGAAGAATCCGGGTTCAGCTTTATGGGAGTACCACATGATAAAAAACAGGCCGCCCTGTCCACTCTCCCACAACACTACCCCCTCAGCATAGTGCGGATTTACGGAATACTGAGGCTGGACAAATCGCACTACACTATCGCTATCCGCTTTTACAATCATATCTAGCTTGAATTATTATACTTTAAATAAACCGGGCTTAATATTGATATCGGCGGGCTTTTTGCAATACCCCAACTTTATTCTACTGTTCAGCGCTACTATAGTGCTGAGCCTTGTGCAAAGCAGTAAACCCGTGTTGACGCGGGGGCGCAAAACCACAGATCCCGAAAGAGGTTGCCGGACTGCCGGATAGAGGGCGTTGTATGAATAAAAAACGCCCTTCACATGGAAAAGGCGTTTTCTTTTTGACCGGCATGACTCATGGGAATTTACACAACTATCTCTATCAAGCGTCATTCACCGCCGCAACATCCGCCTCCGGCAGCACAGGCCGCCGGCTTGGGAGCCTCGGTTTTCGGGCAGTAGCCCGTGTTAAACCAACCGGATCCTTTCAAACTGAATGCAGTTGCTGAAATCATCTTCTCCACCGGTCCACCGCATTCGGGACATTCGCTGGCCGGTGCATCAGAGAACTTCTGGCGCAACTCGAACTGGTGATCACAGGCTGAACATCTGTACTCGTACATGGGCATGGTCAATCAACTCCTTTTTTTCAAGACATACATTTACACTATAATAATCCATGGTATGATTTGTCAATCATGACAGAATTAATTTATCGGCCCTGATTGTTACCAGGCATTGGCTCAAATTATGCAAAAATTTAAGCACAGCAAAACAAATGTCTGATTAATAGAAACAAGAACTCCCGTCGGCCATAGACAATTTACCGTACTTTAACGTGCCTTTACTGAGACAACCGATACAATAGCACGCAAAGAATACAGCTGTTACTCATTAAATACTAAACCTCTACGGGTCATCATATCAAGCCATTCAGCCAAATAACTGATTTTTTGAACGGCTAATGACCGACGGAATCCAGGACAAAGAGATCAGCATCTCTGAGGCATGAGGACGAAAACGGCTGATTTGCAAGATGCGTTGCTATGAATCGACGTGTCATGAAAAGATTTTTGCAGGGGGGCACTAAATTTTGGCAGAAAGGTGGTGAACTACTACGAAAGTTATGTATGTCGGCAGCAATCGATGTGTATTACTTGTGAAAGGAGGTTTCTGATGGCTTTTAAAAGAATGTTCTGCTTGCTGACAGGCGCACTCATGCTGTTTACGTCGAGCGCAGCCTGGTCGGCGGAAATACATGGCAGAAGTTCCACCCAGTTTATCTGGTTCAACGACATTTACACAGGCAATAAACAGGCTGAATTTGGCGAATATCTGAGTCTGTCCGTAACCAAACTCGACAAAGACAACAAGCTGACCGTCCAGGGGTATGGACGAATCACCCAAGACGTCCGCAACGGCCAGGGAATGAACGGCAGGCTTTACTACCTGTATGGCGATTATTCAAACCTGTTCGACAAACTTGATCTCAGACTGGGTCGCCAGTTTGTCAATTATGCCGCCGGAAGCGCCCTCATCGACGGCGGCAAGATCGAATTGAAGAATGTCGGACACCTGGCTTTCTCGGTTATGGGCGGCCGCAACGTCTACTTTAGCCTGGACGGCGAGGCCACCAATGATCGCGACTTTGCCTGGGGTGTTGCAACGTACCTGTATGGCTACCGCAACACCGACGCGGAGTTGAGTTATTTCATGAAGCTCGATAACGATGGTGTTGCCCGAGATCAGCTGGGTGCAACCTTCAAGCATCACCTGTTCAACTCGCTCAAGGTCTACGGCAATACTCGCTTTGATATGGCCAGCGAAACCTTCAGTGAAGTACTGGCAGGGGTCAAGTATTTCCCCAACGTCGATCTGGTATTGACCGGCGAGTGGTACCAGAGTTACCCGACCTTTGACTCGACCTCCATCTACTCGGTTTTTGCCGTCAGTCGCTACCAGGAGGGCGTATTCAGAGCTGATTACACCATCAACGACAAGATCAATGTCAATGCCGGTTACAGCAGGCAGATTTATGAAGACGGTGATTCCGATGTATTCAAGATCGGCTGTCGTATTCGCCCGATCGAGAACCTGAGTCTGAACCTCAGCTATGACTATCAGGACGGTTACGGAGGCAACCTGAACGGCGCTATCGCAGAGGCCTTCTATGACATAACCAAGCAGATCGAGGTTGCAGCCGGCATCCATTACGACGTCTATGAGCGTGACAGGGCTACAGGCGAAGAAACCGCCCGCAAATACTGGATGGGAGGCAAGTACAAGATAAACAACAAGATGTCGGCGTCCGTCCGGGTTGAAGACAACGTGAATGCCCACTACGAGGAAGACTGGGCCGGTCGCGTGGCCTTCAACTACGACTTTTAGAAAGGGGGGACATACGTGAAAAGAATTGTATTCATCATTGCAGTACTTGGCGTTGGACTTATCTGCCTGCAGCAACAGTCCTACGCCAACAAAAAAGAGTCCCACTCTGAATACGCCCGAATGGAGATCCGGGAATGCAACTCCTGCCATAAGAGTGAGGGCATTTCACCCAACCACGATGCGGATTTTGTAAGGGGTCACAGGGTTTTGGCGAGCAAGGCCGGCAATAACTGCAACCAGTGCCATGACCAATCGTGGTGTCTTGATTGCCATCAGGGTGGCGGCAGTGGCAACGACCTGTCGCAGTCAAATTCCGGTCGTGACTTCAAACCCAAGAGCCATCGCAGCGATTTTATCAGCATTCATCCGTTAAAAGCCCAGGGCAACCCACAGCAATGCTACCGATGCCACGACCAGAACTACTGCAACGCATGTCACAGCCGCTTCCCGAAAGGGTCGCTGCGGATCAAGTCGCACAACCCACTGGGTAGCGGATCGCAGCAGTACGCTGCCAGCAACTGGAATTCTGACCACACGGTCGAGGCACGGCGCAACCTGCAGTCATGCCAGACATGCCACCCCGACGGCGATGTCTGCATCCAGTGCCACAGCAGCGGCAAAGTTCGTCCACATCCGCGTAGCTGGAAATCGAACAACATGAAGGACAGGTCCGGCGGCAAGGTCTGCCTGAAGTGCCACATACCGGGAACATATTGATTTTAAACCAGAACAAAGGAGGAAAGCTATGAGTATCAAGAAGTTTAGTATGTTGCTGTTAAGCGCGTTGTCACTGGCCGCATTGTTAAACGGCTGCGGATCGTCAAGCAAGGAAAGTGCAATTTCTGCAGGTGATGTAGCCAAGGTAGGCGATACAGCCTGCTTCCAGTGTCATGCTTCGACAGCTGACCCGCTGACAGGCGAGACATTCATTACACAGTATCAGCGTTCGAAGCATGCCGTTCTTGGCTGCGAAAGCTGCCACGGTGGAGGCGCTCAGCACAACGGCATCGGTCCTTTCCCGTATGCCTTAAACAGTGGATTAAGCGATGCCCAGAAAGCACAACGCTGCGCAATGTGCCACAACGGCACCGATGCACCGCTGAGCAGCTCGGCTAATTTTACTAACGGCAACCACGCCAACCCCTTCGGAGCCGAGGAGGCCAAAGAAGCAAAGTGCGCACGATGCCACGGCCATGAAGGCGCAATCCTCTATGGCAAAGAAGGCTTTACCGGCGATAATCAATTCTCAATAACGCCGCTTATCAGCCAGTACTGCCCCGCGACCCGGAGACCTTCAGCACCATCAAGTGCGCCACCTGTCATGAGCATGGCGGCAACATCCGTCAAACAAAGACCCGTGATCTCGCTGGAAACATCGTGACCTGGGATCCCAATGGTAACAAAGTTATCGATCAGTTCGACCTCTGCACAAGCTGCCACAACGTAAACACCAATGAAGGCACATTAATTGGCAGCGGCAACACGCTGTCTATCGCCAATACCGCCGGTGGCACGACCGATGTTCCAACTGCCGCCTTCTACCACAACACCCGCTGGTTCCGCACCCTGCCTTCAACCCACGTGGACCAGGCAGCATCAGGAACAACCGCTACCGGGACTCTAATAGAGGGTTATGTCGTTCGTAAAAACACAAAAAACCCTTGCTATGACTGCCACGGTCACGAGTTCAAAGCCAATACACGTGCTGTGGCTGACAGGCCTGAGCGCGGGGCCACGACCTTTACCGACTGGGCACAGTCGGCGCACGCAGGCAAGCTGTTAACCCAGAAAGTTATTGCCGCAACAGGTCTGTCCGGTACCGCCCAGGTTGACGCGGTCATGAAGGCAGGTGTAACCGAAGCCAGCGGTCCGGCCTGGTCACATTACAACTGGGATGACAGCACGGGAACAGCGACTGACAGAAAATCCTGTCAGCGTTGCCACACCGCAACCGGCGCATCAAATTTCATGAAAAACCCGGCTGGATATAACTCGGCAAATAACAGCTTTACCCACCTGGCCGGTTGGACCAGCAGCAACAAGAAATCCGATCAGCAGGAACTTCTCTATTGCTGGGGCTGCCACAGCAACGCCGGCACCGGCGCGCTGTATACCCCCGGTGCACGTGTTGAGACCTATGCTGTTTCAACCACCGGTGATGTACCGGTTACCATTGCCTATCCGGACATCGCCGGTTCAAACGTCTGCATGACCTGCCATGTCGGCCGTGAAGTCGGCGATACCATCAAGAACGACAGTGACGCAGACGGCGTCCGCAGTTTTGTCAACTCTCACTACCTGACCGCCGGTGGCCAGCTTTTCGGTAAATCCGGCTATACCTATGCCGGCAGGGATTACACCAATCCCGCCTTCTTCGGGCATGACAAGATCGGCTCTGCTGCTGCCCCCGGAACCGGCTCCAACGGCCCATGCGCCGGCTGCCACATGACAAGCCCCAATAAGCACAAATTCACCAACGTCAGCAGCAGCGGTGGTGTTATTACCGCCATTACCAGCAATGCCTGTGCCACCTGCCATACCGGTGGTTTTGCCCTGACTCCGGCCTCACTGGCCACTGAACATGAAGAGTACAAGGCTGCACTTGAAGGCGCCAAGGCCGCCCTGGCCTCGAAGGGGATTTACTTCGGTGAATCACACCCCTATTTCTTCACCGCTACTTATGTACCAGGCGGCTCCAATACCGGTTTCACCAATTGGGCCGGTGTGTACGGGTTTGACTTCTGGAAAGACACCATGGGTGCTGCCTTCAATGCCAACCTGCTGATCCACGATCCGGGCGGCTACGCCCACAACCGCTTCTACTCCAAGCGACTGATATGGGATTCCATCGACTTCATCGATAACGGCATCCTGGATCACTCAGTGCCAGCCACTCTGGCAACACTGTTGACAGGTCAGACCCTGACCGACGCCCAGACGTATCTGGGTGCAGTACGACCGTAACCGTTATCATCCGGAAACCTTCAGGGCAGCCTGCCTGCCCTGAAGGTGACGTGCCATAGCGATTGCGGTAACAACGAGTCACAGGAGCCCCGGGAAGATTCCGGGGCTCCTGCTATATCTGTCCCCTGATTTTTATGAAAGGCACTGAGCGTGCTATACTGAAAATGTGAAACACATACAACGAACTATACTGCTTTCTTCCTGCCTTGTCGTATCGATAACGGCCCACTCCTTCCTCCTGTCGTCCATCGGGCTAATCGGGGATTTCGATATTGCGCCGCCCGTAGACAAACTGCCGGTTGTTGACATTGATCTTAACTATCGAACCCTCCCGGGCCTTAACGTGCCTGGTCCCGTGAAAACAGTTGTTTCAAAGATACCGGTTGACGACGGCAGTCTTCCGCAGGCGAAGCGCAACGAAGAGACATCCCGTATTGCAGCAGCCGGTACGGAGCCAACAAAAATCGATGAGGTTATCCCTCCGGCTGCTGATGCTGCAGCCACGAATGAAGCGATGCATCGTGATCAGCCCGGCATCACGCATGCGGGAGCAGCTTGCGCACGGGTGCCATTTGTCTCCGACCCGCCATTGAGGGCCACCGGCGAATTTCTGGGAACAACTCACGAAAAGCTGGTCTACCGGATCAGTCTGCTGGGTTTGCCGGTCGGGAGCGCCGAACTGGAGGCAAATAATGAGAAGGGAGAAGTCAGGATCACGCTGCGGGTCAAGTCGGACACAGTGCTTTCCTCAATCTACCCGGTCGATGACCTGATCGAAACCCGTCACATCAACGGCAATTTTATTCTGACCAGGATTCAACAACAGGAGGGTGCCTTCAGGGGCGACCGTGGTTTTACCCTCTTTTTGCGGGACAAAAGCGTTTTCTGGATTGACCGGCTGACAAAGCGCAGCCTGAAGGAGACATTACCGAACTCCGAGGTGGTCGATATCCTTTCCGGACTCTATTTCCTTCGCACTCGACCGCTGCAGACCGGAATGACTGAGATGCTGCATATCTATGACAGCGACACCTATGCCGCGGTCCCGGTTAATATAATCCGCCGTGAGACGGTTCATCTGCCTTTGTTCCGGGAAATACATGCCTTGCTGATTCAGCCGCAACTTAAAACAGAGGGTGTTTTCAGACGAAACGGCGATGTCATGATCTGGCTCAGTGACGATCAGTTCAAGGTGCCGGTGAAAGTCGAGACCTCGATCGCCCTCGGACGAATCACTGCCGAGCTTATGTCAGCCGAGTCGAAACAGCCTGACAAGGGTTCCGTGCAATAAATTGTTTTCGCAACCAGTCGATTCTGCTACAACTGTCCTCACATGAAAAAAATCATCCTCTACGCATTGCTGGTTTCGATCGCCTATCTGGCCTATATCGCTATTTCGCTGGCGATGAAACCACCGGTTTCCGTCCTTGCGGACAAGAAATTCTCCACCACCATTCAGGTTCGGGACTGGCAGGGAAAGTACCATCCCTTTGTAGTCGGCCCCCGAAACCCGCGTTGGACTCCCTCAAGCCGGATTCCGCCGGAGATGAAATGGGCCGTTATTCTGGCAGAAGATGCCAATTTCTACAAACATGAGGGTTTTGATGTCAAGGCCATCAAGAACGCCATCAAGTATGACCTGGAGAAAAAGAGTCTCAAGCGGGGCGCCTCCACCATCACCCAGCAGACCGCCAAGAACCTGTTCCTGTCACGCGAGAAGACGGTCACCCGCAAGCTGAAGGAGATCTACCTTGCCTGGCGTATGGAACAGGAACTTACCAAGGGGCGCATCATCGAGTTCTACCTGAACGTCGTTGAACTGGGACCGATGGTCTACGGTATCGGCCACGGTGCGCAGTATTACTTCGGCAAACCGGCTTCGGCCCTGACTCCTCGCGAATGCGCCTTCCTGGCGGCCATGCTGCCCGGACCGCGCATAGCCTACAACCCTTACAAGAACATCGGCAAGGTGCTTAAACGTTCAGACATGATCCTGAGACTGCTGAGGCAGAACGGAGTGCTCGGGGAAGACGAGTATCAGGCGGCCCTGGCTTCGGAACTCAACATCGCCGGACTGCAGCGCAAGGTGGACCAGAGCGTGAATCAGGCGCCGGTGTTCTCCGCATCATCATCGGCACAGCAGAAAGCGGCTGACAAACCTGAAACGGAGGCGGCCCCGGCAGAAGCGAACAAACCGGCGGCAGGAGACCGCAGCAGCGAAAGCCCTGTCATAAAAACTGAACCGGCCACCGAACAGACCCTGCCGGAGAAACGCTGACGGACATGACCGGAACCGATCTTAAAAACCTGACCCTGCCTGCCCTGGAACAGTTCCTTCAGGGACAGGGCAAGGAACGCTTCCGCGCCACCCAGATCTTCAAGTGGATCTTCCAGAAGGACGCCGGCAACTTCGAGGAGATGACCAACATATCCAAGGACCTGCGCAGGGAATTGTCCGAGACGGCTTTTATCAGCAATATCGAGCCGGAAGCTGTGGAGCAGGGAGGTGACGGAACACGAAAATACCTCTTCAACCTGGCGGATGGACAAGCTGTGGAAGCTGTCCTGATACCGATCGAGGGACGCAACACCCTGTGCATCTCTTCCCAGGTCGGCTGCGCCATGGCCTGCGAGTTCTGCCTGACCGGCACCTTCAAGCTCACCCGCAATTTGACAACAGCCGAAATTGTCAACCAGATCATGGCTGTCAAGCGTGACCTGATCAGGAATCCGCCCTTTCTGGCTGCAGATGCCCGTGAAGCTCTCAGTTCAGCCGATGATCCGGACGACGGTGACGACGACACTCCGGAGTCGCCGGCCGATATCCGCAATATCGTCATGATGGGCATGGGCGAACCGCTGCACAATCTGGACAACGTCATCCCGGCCATCCAGATCATGATTGACGGCAACGGCCTGCAACTCTCCAACCGCCGGGTGACCGTTTCGACGTGCGGCCTGGTGCCTGAGATGGAGCGACTGGGCCGCGAGGTCCCCAACGTCAACCTGGCCGTATCCCTGAACGCCACGACCGATGAACTGCGCAACCGGATCATGCCGGTAAACCGGCGCTATCCGCTGAAAGAGCTGTTGCAGGCCTGCCGGGAGTTTCCCCTGCCGGGGCGGCGCAAGGTGACCTTCGAATATGTGATGCTGGGAGGGATCAACGATTCCCTTGAGGACGCCAAACGACTTCTGCGGCTGATCAGCGACATCCCCAACAAGGTCAACCTGATCCCCTTCAACGAACATGAAGGGTGCGGCTTCAAGGCCCCGACCCGTGCGGCAATTGACGCCTTTCACAAATACCTGATCGACCGACACGTGACCGTCATCACCCGCGACAGCCGCGGAGGGGATATCTCGGCTGCCTGCGGGCAGCTCAAGGGACGACTGCAGAAATAACCCTGCGCAAAAATTTTGCCACAGAGAGCACAGAGTTCTCAGAGGAAAAACAGACCATCTGGATACATTCCGATTACACCCTGACAGGTAAATCTGACAAAATGATTTCAGTAGAAAGCTCTCTGTGTCCTCTGTGTCCTTGTGGCTATTCGTCGTTTTAAAGTTAAAGAACCTGCCGGGATTTGAAATCCGGCAGGTTCTTTGTTTCAGGCCTGTTTTATGAGGTGTCAGATCGAGCTTGAAGGATTGCGTCGGCTGCGGTATTCAACCACCGGCTGATGTACCGGTCCGCGGCTGGAGCGTCCGACTGCCGGCTTGGCAGCGCCGGGTTTGGCAGAACCTCCCCAGCTTTTGCCCTGGCCCGCCGCGGTCTTGGGTTTGCCACCCGGCTTGCCGAAGCGGTTGCCGGCCGATGACCCGGGACGTTTTGCCCCGTTGCCACCGGATACCCTGCGCAGTACCGACAGCGGCGCCAGTCCCTCGATGTTCTGTTCGGGCAGTTTCTTGCCGATGAAGCGCTCGATGCGCTCCAGGTAGTTCAATTCCGAAGAGGATACAAAGGAGATGGCAATGCCGTTTGCCCCGGCACGGCCGGTACGGCCGATGCGGTGAACGTAGTCCTCGGCGAAGCGCGGCAGGTCGAAATTGATGACGTGGCTGATGCCGTTGACATCCAGGCCGCGGGCGGCAACGTCGGTAGCCACCAGCAGGCGGATCGCCCCGCGGCGCATGCGCTCGATAGTCTTGTTACGGGCGATCTGGTTCATATCGCCGTGCAGAGCGGCAGCCGGGTAACCGCAGCGGCTGAGTTCGCGGGCCAGTTCATCGGCATCGCGCTTGGTGGCTGAAAAGATGATTGCCCGGGTCAGGCTGGTGTCGCTGACCAGGTGACGCAGCAGGTCTTTCTTGTGGCTCAGGTTGTCAGCCACATGCAGACGCTGCTCGATCAGGGCGTGCGAAGATGTCCTGACAGCCAGTTCGATGCGCAGCGGATTGTTGAGCATCTTCTCCGCCAGGACCAGTACGGATTTTTCCATGGTAGCCGTGAACATAAGGGTCTGACGGGCGCTGGGAGCGCGTGACACGATTTTTTCCATGTCCTCGCTGAAACCCATGTCCAGCATGCGGTCGGCCTCGTCCAGAATCAGCATCTCCAGGCGATCCAGGCGGATACTGCCGCGCTCCAGGTGATCAAGCAGACGGCCGGGTGTGGCAACGATGATGTCGACCGGCGCCGACAGCAGGCGCAGCTGATCGCGGTAGGGCATACCGCCCAGGATGGAGCCGCAGCGCAGTCGCATGCCGCGGCCGTATTTGCAGGCCGCATCCATGACCTGGCCGGCCAGCTCACGGGTAGGGGTAAGGACAAGGATACGCGGTCCTTTTCCGGGAACCGTCGAGGGCACCGTCAGCCGTTCAAGGGCCGGCAGCACAAAGGCCGCGGTCTTGCCGGTGCCGGTCTGGGCGGTGGCAATCAGGTCATTGCCCTGCATCACGACAGGGATGGACTGTTCCTGGATAGGGGTCGGAACGGTGTAGCCGCAGGCGGTGATCGCCTTGATGATGGCCGGGTTGAGATTGAATTCTTCGAAGGTCATGCGTGTCTTCCTTTTCTGAGCGGTGTCAGGGTTGGAGCGCACACGGGCCGCGGGATCATACACCATGATCCGCTGGGCAAAGACGGCAGTATCGCGTGAGCAAAGGCTGTACACTACCGCCATAAACAAGCTTTGCGGTAGTAATCTTCGCCTGCCAAACGTAATGCCATGTTCAATAATGGGGATTGAATCAGGGGTCGGTAAGCGATGATCAAAATGAAAACAACGGACACCATGCCGTTGTCTGTGAGACAGTCTAGCCGCTATTTATATATGTATTTTAAAGTGATTGCAAGCATTTTTTTACCGATGCCGCATGTAGTGCAGTGGAGACCAGCTGCCCACGTCCAGACCATGCTGGGCAGGCTCATGCCGCAGACAAATCCGCAGTTCAAGCCCATCCCCGCTTTCTCCGTAGACGAGCCTCAAAAAATCGTGCATTATTTGGCATCCCACTTCTCCGGTACCTTTTGAGGTCAGCGTGTCAACCGCCCGTACCGCACTGATATTCTCGCCGCTCTTCGGAGACTACAGCTACGGTGACGACCACCCCTTCAAGCTGCAGCGCTATCATGCGGCCCGTGACCTGATGGAGGCTTACGGCCTGCTGAAGCTGCCCGGTATGGAGATTCGTGACTGCCGCCCGGTGGATGAAGAACTGGTGCTGAGCTTTCATGATCCTGCCTACATCGCCAGACTGAAGGAGTTCAGCGCTTCGAGTGAGCCGCGGGCAGACTTTCGTTTCGGACTGGGAGATGCAGATTGTCCGGTCTTCCAGGGGCTGTATGACTGTGCAGCTCTGGGAGCCGGTGCGACCTTCGAGGCCGCCCGGCTGGTTGAGGAGGAGGGTTTCGACATAGCCTTCAATCTTGCGGGAGGATGGCACCACGCACATCGCGCCAAGGCGTCGGGATTCTCCTATCTGAACGATGCCGTCCTGGCCATCAACTGGCTGGTAGGCCGGGGCAGGCGGGTGGTATACCTGGACATCGACGCTCACCACGGCGACGGGGTGCAGGAAGGCTTCTACGACAGCGACCGCGTGCTGACAATCTCACTGCACGAGAGCGGCATCTACTTTTTCCCCGGGTCAGGATTCGAGGACGAGATCGGAGAGGGGGCGGGAAAGGGCTATTCTGTCAATGTGCCGCTGCTTGCCCATACCGACGACGCCCTCTACATGAAGGCCTTTGACGAGGTGGCCTACCCGCTGATCGCCGCCTATGATCCTGATATCATTGTCACCCAGATCGGTGCCGATACCTTCCGAACCGACCCGCTCACCCGGCTGGAGATCACGACCCACAGTTACAGCTACATCATGCGCAAACTCAAGGCACTCAGGATTCCCTGGGTAGCCCTGGGAGGTGGCGGATACGATCTGCTGAACACCGCGCGCGCATGGACCATCGCCTGGGCTGAGATGAATGGAGTCAGGCTCGACCCGCGACTGCCGGATGCGTTTGTCCGGAAGATCAGGCAGTTGGGGTATCCGCACCGTTCCCTGCTTGATGCGATGCACTGGTCGGAAGAATATGAACGCAATCTTGCGCTGGTCGCTGTGGAAAAAAGCATTGCCAGGCTCAGGGAAACGGTTTTTCCTGGTATACTTGCCCTTTAAGGCGGCGTGGCAGACAGTGCGGTTCCATCAACGCCGCGGGAACGGAAGAATGAATCCCAGCAGTTGCACCGACATACCACCAGAAGACAACAGGAGCAGTGATGAGCACCTCTTCAGCACCACAACCGACGAAACTCGAAGGCATCCGTTATTACACTCCCGAACCGGGCTTTGTACTGACCGGGCGCGACGGGATGGTCCATATGCCCTGGGAAGGCAGGCCACCCATCCCCCTGCTGGTAGAAGATTTCCCGTCCGTCGAGGGCGGGGCTTCACCGGATTACGACATGGTCGGCCGAGGCATCTACCAGGCCCTGCGCCACAACCCGGAATGCTCTTTTGCCTCAGACTATGCTTCGGTTCTGAAAGAGGCCTACCCCCACATCATCTCCGAACTTGGCGGACAGATCATCATGCTGGACGCCAAAGAGGTGGACACGCCCTATCTTGACCGCAAGATCAACGCCCTCAAGATCATGGCCCTGCTCGATCCGGGCAACGCCGGCGTTCATCTGGAAATAGCACGGACATTGGCCGATAAAGGCTCACGGCTCTCCACGCTTCACCAGGCGGTCAGCAGTTGGTACGGAGCCGAAAAAGCCCTCTCTAATGCCTTGAGGCTCGATCCCGCCAACCATCACGCAGCCTACGAATACGGCGAAGCTCTGTATGTACTGGGCCGTTACGAAAAGGCTGCCCAGGCCTGGCAGGACATCCCCACCGGCCTGGGCGTTGCCGATCAAAGAAAGATCGAGGCACGCATAGCCGCCATACTGGCCGGCAAACTACCGCTGGTTCCGCCGGTCGACTACCTTACAGCCCTCTCGGTAGCCGTCGAGGCACATCACACCGGCCGTAACGATGATGCTGCCGCCATAATCGAGGATATACTGGCGGATCCGGTCTTTGCAGAACAGTTTCCCATGAACGAAATCTATTATCTGCTGGGAACCTGCTACCAGGAGATGGGCATGGCACACGAGGCCGCCGAGGCCTTCAAAAGGAGTTAGACATGTTTGGTTTCAGCACCGCAGACTGGATCTTCACCGGTTTTATCCTGATCGTCATCTACGTCTGTGTCACGGTCAGTGCATGGATTCAGAAGAAGAAAGGCAGCGATTCATGACCAGGGATGATCAGGAGGAGACCGGGCAGGACAACGAACAGCGCCGCCCCCTGGGGCTGGTTCTTCTCGGCGGACTGTACCTGTTTTTCTTTCTGCTGACCATGTCCACCTTCGGTCACCCCTTTCCCTTCATGGGCACGATCCTGCTGGGAAAGCCGGCCGAAGTAATGGTCTTCCTGGACAGCATGATCTGCCTGTACCTCTTTCTCGGTCTGATGAAACGCCAGAGGCTTACCTGGTACCTCCTAATCGCGTACAATTGTTTTGAAATCGCCAATACGCTGATCAACCTGCGCTATATCAGCGCCGCTGATGTGGAGAAAATCGCCGGTCAGCCGGTTGACTCGCAAGCCCTGTTGGTGAACAACATTTCCGTTGCAGTGGCCATTATCCTGCTGACAATCTTCATTTACCGGCATCGGGAATTCTTCAACAACCGTTCGAACTACCTGTTCTGAGTCAATCGGCATAAATAGTGCAAACGATAAGTTTTGCTTAATGATGAGGTGTGCCCATGCAGAGCATTACGATTGCGGCGTTCATTATCTTACTGATTGTCACCGGCTGCGTCAGCTCGAAACAGTCGCGCCCGCTGCTGCCGGTGGCCGAATACGAGAAGATGGTCGTAGGCCGCCTGGATGCAGAGTACGTCGGCACCGACAACTGCGTTGCCAAATGCCACCGGCATGATAAAATCACTGACTTTTTCAAACACAGCGTCCATGGCGAGCAGATCAAGGTCGGGACAGGGCTGCCGCTGGTAAACTGCGAATCGTGCCACGGACCGGGCAGCCTGGCAATTGCCAACGTAGAAGAAACCAGACGCACACGGGGCGAAGCCGGCGACAAATGCGACTCGTCCAAACTGCTTGATTACAAGCTCCTCCCCCCACAGGCCCAGTCCCTGATATGCCTCAGGTGCCATTCCGCAGCATCCACACCGGCGCTGGCCTATTGGCATACCAGCATCCATGCCCTGAACGACCTGAGCTGCTTTTCCTGCCACAAACTCCATGAAGGACCCCAGCAAAAGGTCAGCAGGGAGAAAATGGCCGAACTCTGTTACAGCTGCCACCCGGATGTCAAGGCGCAGTTCAGCCTGTTCTCCCATCATCCGGTCAAAGAGCGTAAGATGAGTTGCTTCGACTGCCACGATGCGCATGGATCAAACCAGCCCAGGATGCTCAAGGGGGTTTCCCAGCGGGACCTCTGCACCCGCTGCCATATGGAGAAAAACGGCCCCTTTGTCTATGAGCATGGCGATGTAACGGAGACCTGCAGTACCTGCCATACGCCGCACGGCTCGGTAACCCGCCGGTTGTTATCAGCAGCCATGCCGTTCCTCTGTCTCCAGTGCCACAACCCGGGTCACCGCAGCACGCTGGGCCCCGACACAAAGCCGCTGTTTGCAAACCGCTGTACCGACTGCCACTCGGCCATCCACGGTTCCGACACCCCCGATAATAGTGGCTACGGCACACTGAGGAAATAGGTCATGACTTCGTACACAACAAAGACAGCCATTCCGGGGAACACGTCCATCTTCCTGCTGTCGTTGCTTACGCTCCTGTTTCTCGCCGGACCGGTACGTTCAGAGGAGAGGGCCGCTGACCTTCCGGAAGCAGCTACGGAAGAATTCCAGGAGACACCGGTTGAGACACTGCGCCATGCAGCGGTTCACAGCGGGTACCGCTTTATAACCCCTGACGGCCCCGCGTCGGCAGCCTCACCGTACGGGCGACTCACCTCGGGTATAATCGGGGGACTCTCGGCCGGGACTCTCGGCTCGGCCCTTAAGCTGACGATTGACGGCAACTTTCTCCACGAGGACGATTATCGAGCCGAACTGTTCTTTGATTATGCAGGGCTGGTGAATTTCCATGCCGAAAGCCGGAAGTTCTGGCACAACCTGCTTCGCGAGCAGGTAAACCCGGGGTCGCTGACTCTTGTCACACGTGACCCTGGTGTAACCTACGGCGTCAGCACCGCAATAAACCAGGCTGACACCCGCATCAGGCTTGGCAACAACCCGTTCCACCTCAACCTCGGATACTGGGAACTGAAACGGGAGGGCTACGAGCAGCTGCGCTTCTCCGATCACTACTTCGGGGCGGAAGCGAGTTCTGTCATAACAGACACAAGACGCGTCGACCGTTATACCCGTGAAGGAAGCATCGGCATGGATGCCCACCTGGGCCTGTTCGACCTTTCCTACGGATTCAGCATCCGGGACTTTATTAACAATGCTGCAGATCCGCGGTATGAATATGCAAACACTGCCGCCGGTGCGCTGAACGCCGGGACACAGGCCCACGATGTCATTCCCGACAACCGGGTGACATCACACACCATCAAGCTCTTTTCAGACCTGAGCGGCGGCCTTGTCGCAGCGGCCTCCTACAACCTGACCGAACGCGAGAACAGCGGAGGCCGCGGCGAAGCCGTCCCCTCGGAACGACCCTCGGATGTGATCCACTCCGCAGCGGGAGACGTTACCTACACACCCTCAAAACGGCACTCTTTTGCACTGAAATACCGTCACCGGGAGATTGACCGCAGCACCCCTGCATCAATTTTCTACCCCTATTCCCGGATACCTGCGTCACCTCCAGGCGTCTACACGTCGGTTCCCGGTCTCTTGCTGGTTCGACCCGCCACATCAACGGTCAGGGATACCCTGAATTTTTCCGCCACATTCCGCCCGGCACCAAAGGTGATCTATCGCCTGGAATACAAAGCCGAACTGGAGTCGCGCGACAATGTGCTCGACGCCCAGGCTCCGGCCGGTTCTCCGAACGCGCTCCACTCTGATCACCGCCAGACCCATAGCGGTACCGCTGTCTTCTACTGGAGGCCGGTCAACGGGATCAAGGTAAATGCCTCCTACAGCTATGCAGCGTGCGACAACCCATCCTACGGTTCATCTTTTTCTGACCGGCATACCGGCAAGCTGCTGCTGACCTACTCTGCCAGCGGGAAGTGGGGAGTGACCGGCAGCTACCTTGCCCAGTACGAGTCAGGAGAACAAATTGCGTCTACCGTAGCCCCTGCCCCTGCTGCCGCTTACAGACTGCCGCGGGAGAGCCACAGCAGTTCGGGCAATGCGAGCCTGTGGTTCAGCCCTCTTGAGCGTCTAACGGTAACGACCCACTACTCGTACCTTGAGTCGGACAGTGATCACTCCATACTGTTCTCCAGCCTCATCGCTGACCCGTCGCCTTTGACCGTCAGCACCTACCGTTCATCGGCACATGTCTTCGGTATCGATGCTGTCGTTGCGGTTATGGAATCCCTGGATATTTCCCTGGCATTCCAGCAGGTGCGCTCACAGGCGAGATTTGACGTGCCTGCCAGATCTTTCACCATGGCCGGGGTTGCCGGTGTTTTCGACACTACCGGCATCACCAGCCTGAGCAGACTCGATTCAACCGAAACCGGCGTATCGGCCCGTACCGACTGGCGCATCAATGCCATGCTCGGTTGTTCGCTGGATTACAGCTTCAGGAAGTACGACTCCGGTCAACCGCTCTACGATGGCTCGGTACACGCAACGATGGCGACACTAAAGGCAAGGTGGTAACGGACGGGATGCGGGTACGACTCATCTGCATAGCCTTGACAGGCATCCTGCTAGCCGGCTGGCACATGGACTGCCATGCTGCCGGCAGGGTTATCGCAGCGGTCATGAGCAGCGATCAGCCCCGCTACCGCGAGGCACACCGGACCTTTGTCAAATCCCTTACCGACAGAGGCTACCCTCCGGGCACCACCGAGATCATACTCCAGACGCCGAACCCTGACCAGCTCTCCTGGTCCAATACGATTCGCAAGTTCAACGCCTACAAACCTGATCTGATTGTAGCTTACGGTGCACCGGCGGCATTGACCGCCATGAAAGAATCCAACGGTATACCGGTGGTGTCAGTCGATGTCTACGGCACTGAGCAGCCGACCAAAGGCATGTGTGGTGTCAGCTCCCGGATACCGATGATCACCCTGTTGAAAGCTCTTCAGGATATCCGCCCGTACCGCAGAATCGGTATCATCTACACCGGTCGCGAAGCCGGATCGCAGCGCCAGCGCGACGACATAAGGAAGCTGGCCCTGCAGCTCGGGGTAATTGTCGCTGAGTTGAATGCTGCAAACAGTGCAGCACTGGAGAGCGGACTGGACACACTCATCGAAAGGTCAGACGTCATCATTACAACGGAAAGTTCAGTCGCCTGTCGCGGCTTTGACCGGATCATCTCCCACACCAGGCAGCACAACATTCCTGTTGCCTCCACCATGCCCGATGCGGCCGAGAAGGGTGCGCTCGTGTCGCTGGAAATCAGCCCGCAGGAGCAGGGACACCGCGCTGCAGATATTGTTGTCCGTCTCCTTGAAGGTGCCACCCCGGATCACCTCTCCCTTTTGACACCACGGCGGGTCGACCTGATCCTCAATATGCTGATCGCCCGGGAAATGGGACTTACGCTCCCCTTCCCGGTTCTGGGCAGTGCTACGCGTATCATAAAGTAGCTCCACACTCCACACGAGCAACGTTCTCCCGTATCAATCCGGCTTTTTTTCTTCATGGTCAGTAAAAAATCGGTTATACTATCAAACTTATGGGCAGAATATTGCTAATCGATGATGACAGGGCCTTCTCCGGGTTTCTTGCCTCCTATATCCGTGATTCCTTTCCGCTTCTCCATGTGGAGATCTGCAACAATCCCGTAGCGGCCCTGCAACGCATCAAGGCGGGTGGCTACGACCTGATGCTGATCGATCTGGAGATGCCATCCATGGACGGCATGAAACTATTGAGTTTCGCCACCCAGGCCGGGATGGACAAGAACCGGATCGTGATCCTCTCGGGACGTGATGCCAACTTCCTTCACGAACTCTGCCCGATGGGAACCTGCCTGGCCGTACTGAACAAGTTTGAGGCCCGCCAGAAGGCCGTGCTCGATATGATATTCAGTTCTCTCCAGAAGAAATCCGCTGGCACCTAACATTCGGAGCACCTGCAACAGCCCCTTTAAGCCATCCATCTCTTACCGCCACCACCCCCAAGGAGGAACCTACAATGAAACGACTCGTGTACCTGGCACTGGCAGGAGTGGTGTCCCTTTCGCTGAGCGGCTGCCTGGTAGCCGAAAGCAGATACCTCCAGAAGGTCGAAGAAGCCGATGGTCTGACAAAAGAACTTGGCAGCCTGAAGCAGAAACATGCCGCCTTGACCTCTGACAACTCGGCGCTCAAGGCGGAATATGAAAAGCTGAAGAGCGAAGCCGCCGGGCTTGCCAAAGACAAGCAGGCACTCAGCAAGGACAAGGAGGAACTGGAGACGGTTCTGAAAGCCAAATCCGATACACTCTCTCAGAATATCAGCGATCTGCGCCAGAAAGTGGCCAACCTGGAGGGGGAGAATAAAAAACTGAAGGAGGATATCGCCGCTCTTCAGAGAATAAAGGAAGAAAAGGTCAAGGAGGTAAGCAGTACCTACGAGAAGCTGCTGCAGAATATGAAGAGCGAGATTGCACTCGGGCAGGTTACCATTTCCGAACTCAAGGGCAAGCTGACAGTCAACATGGAGGCAGCCATTCTCTTTGACTCAGGCAAGGCCGATGTTAAGGATGACGGGCTGGAAATCCTGCTGAAAATGATCGACACGCTGAAAGGCGTCAAGGACAAAGCTATCCGCATCGAGGGGCACACAGACAATGTACAGATAATTGGAGCCCTCACGCGACAATTTCCCACCAATTGGGAACTTTCTTCCGCACGGGCCATCAATGTTGCCAGATACCTCCAGCAGCAGGGCATTGACCCGGCCATACTGTCTGCAGCGGCCTTTGCCGAATACAAACCGGTGGCCGACAACAGCAGCAAAGAAGGTCGCGCAAAGAACCGCCGCATAGAAATCACCCTGGTGGCCAAGGACTGATGCCAAAGAAGAAGCCTACCGATACCCCTGCCAAACCACCGCAGTTCCGCACCACCCCCTTCGGCATCCTGAAAGGGGTGGTGGCTGCGGCAGCCTCTCCTTCGCCGGAGCCACCCGCACCGGTCGCTGCCCCGCCACCCCGCGCAGATGACAGCGTTGACCTCTTCCTTCAGGCAATGGATGGGGTCAAGCCGTTGGACGGTTCCCGCCAGAGCATGGAAAAAACCCCGGCAGCTGCGCCCAAGCGGGATGCCGGCTCAGCAGGCAGGACCGGTGCAGTGCCGGCACACAGAGATACCGCCGCCTCAGAGCTTTTTCTTCAGGAAATCGGGCGACTGAAGCTGGAAGTGAAATTCAGCGAGTCCCTTCCCGACGAAGACGAGTTGAAGCCCCTCTCGGGTAACCGGCTCAAACAGCTGAAACGGGGAATCATCTCGGTCGACTATCAGCTTGACCTGCATGGCCTGACCCGCGACGAGGCCCTGGCAGAACTGCCGCGCTTTCTGCGCACAGCCAGAATGAAAGGTCAGGCTGCGGCTCTTGTCATCACCGGCAAGGGCAATCATTCACCCACTGAGCCGGTCCTTCAACAGGCCGTCACTTCCTGGCTCAGGGACGCCGGGCGGGAACTGGTGGTCGAGTTCTCGCCGGCACCTCGCGAAATGGGAGGCAGCGGGGCCTTTGTGGTGTTTCTGCGGCCAGCGATTCAGCCAGCTTCCAAGCCGGCGCGCCAACCATAGGCAGCCGTCCATCCCGCGGGAAGCAATTCCCTCACATTCAGTTTATTATTGAAGTGCGGCCGTCGATATCCTTATACATACTGAGCCAGCATTCCATTTGACAAACAGTGTTATTCTATGAGATAAGTAAAAATCTTTATTCTTAATGAAAAACAAGCGGAGTAGTACGAAGGGAATCGGGGAGCATATGATCATTTCAAAAATCATCGGCAGCGGTTCGTGCATGCCGGATCGGGTGATACCCAACAGCCATTTTGACTATCTTGTTGAAAACGCAGACGAATGGATTTTTTCGCGCACCGGCATCCGCGAGCGACGCTTTGCCCATGCCGACCAGGCCACCTCGGATCTGGCCACCATCGCTGCCAGGAACGCCCTGCAGGCCGCCGGAATCTCGGCTGATGAGATCGACTGCATCGTGGTCGGCACCTCCACACCTGACATGAGCCTGCCATCCACCGCCTGCATCGTGCAGGAGAACATCGCCGCCAAGAACGCCTTCGCCTTTGACATCAATGCGGTCTGTTCCAGTTTCGTCTATGCCCTGGAGGTCGCCGACAATTTCATCAAGTGCGGCAAGTACAAAACCGTGCTGGCCATCGGTGCCGACACCTATTCCAAAATCCTCGACTTCAACGACAAGAACAGCTGTCCGCTGTTCGGCGACGGTGCCGGGGCTGCCATCTTGAGCAGCGGCGGAGACGAGCAGACCGGTATCCAGCATACCTACATGCGCAGCGACGGTAAGGGCTGGCAGCTGATCCAGGTACCTTCATCCGGATCCCGCAAGCCGGTCACACCCGAAACCATCGATGCCCGCGAAATCTTTTTCCAGATGGCCGGCAAGCAGGTCTATGTCTTCGCGACCGAGGTCATACCCGACATCATCAACAAACTCTGTGCAAAAGCCGGCATCACTCCGGCTGACCTTGATTACATCATTCCACACCAGGCCAACATCCGTATGATCGATTTCATCTCCAAGAAAAGTGATTTTCCCAAGGAACGTTTTCTGCTCAATCTCGACCGCTGTGGCAACACCTCGGCAGCCTCGGTAGCACTGGTACTGGATGAGAACCTGCGTAACGGCACCATAAAACCCGGGCATCTGGTCCTGACCATGGGCTTCGGCGGCGGCCTGACCTGGGGCGGACTGCTGATTAAATTCTAGCCCCTGAGATTCCTTCTCCAGCCTCTGCAACTGACAATCCACACGCTTTGAACGCATCCCCGAGGGTCTCCCCGGGGATGTTCTTTTTCCAGCCTCCGTGAAAGTGGTCCGCCGCCAGCAGCAGGCCTCCCGGAACCAGCAAGCGGCTTAAGCACGACACAATACGTCGTACTGATTCAGGCCGGTGCAGTATCGGTCCGCCCAGCAGGCCATTGCACAGGATCAGATCGAACGGTGCCGCCGCGGGCTCCGTCAGGATGTCGACACAGCAAAAGCGGATAGAAGCGAAGCACCCCTGCTCAAAAAAATCTCCGGTCTCCTCCCTGAAAAACGATTCGCGAACCGGGTCGTGGGGAAAACGTCCGTGGGCGGCCGCCCATGCCTCCAGCGGCTCGAGAGTCCACCCTTCAATTTCGAACCTGTCCGGCGACCACCCCTGGCTCACAAGCAATCGTGCCACACCGTAGGTATTGGCACCGTCACCGCTGGCCACATCAAGGCAGCGCAGGCGTATGCCATGACCATGCCTGTTGCGAATCCATTCCTCGATGACAGCTGACTGGCCCGGATAACGGTCAGAACCGCCCCCGTAGTAGCGATCCGGCATGAACGACCAGAACAGGAATCTCCTGCGCAGATCTTCATCGACAACCAGCTGCTGAAGAAGGCATGCCGGATTGGTGTACCGCCTGAGAAAGCAGGGAAAACCGGCCGCAATAGTCGCCCAGCCTGCTCCCTGTGTGAACGGGGTACTCGAAAATACGGGCGGATACATCAGTGCCTGTCGGTAGAGGCTGAAAAAATGGGGGCGCAACTGGTCAATCGGCAGCCAGTGTTCGCTGCGGTAGGCAATTTCGGGGGTAATGTGCAGATCAGGACTGGGCCAGGGCGGCGGACAGCCGGCTATGCAGACAGAGAAGATGCGCTGCAGGTTCTGGATGCGCTGTGCGAATGGCAACGGGTTGAGGCGGGGATTGACAAGTGTCGCGAGTGTAAGATCTGCATCTCCGGGGTCGCGGGACGGGGCAAACCGGATCATCAGAAGACGCGCAGCGGCCGGTAGAGTGTGTCACGTTCCACCGGGATCCTGCCGGCTTTTCGGATCAGACTGATGATACCTTCCTTGCTCAGGGATTGCGGGCTGGGCGCACCGGCATCATGACCGATCTTTTCCTCCACCACGGTTCCGTCCAGGTCATTGACCCCGAAGGCCAGGGAGACCTGTGCGATCTTCTCGCCCAGCATGACCCAGTAGGCCTTTATGTGATCGAAATTGTCCAGGAAGATGCGGGCTATGGCCAGGGTCTTGAGGTCATCCAACCCTGAGGTGCCCTTGATATCGAGTTTCAGATCGGAGTTTTCCGGCTGGAAAGCCAGCGGGATGAAAGCCTGGAAACCGCATGTATCGTCCTGCAGCCTTCGCAGCATATCCATGTGCGCCACCCTGTCGGCATGTGTCTCCACATGGCCGTAGAGCATGGTGGCATTGGTCTTCAACCCGTCCCGGTGCGCCAGGCGGATGATCTCCAGCCAGCGCTGCCCCGGGATCTTTTCCGGGCAGATCTTTTGACGGACCTCCTCCACCAGTATCTCCGCCCCGCCCCCCGGCATTGAGCCGAGTCCAGCTGTCTTAAGCCGCTCCAGTACCTGCTGAATGGAGTTGCCGGAGATGCGGGCAAAGTAGTCGATCTCAACCGCAGTAAAGGCCTTGATATGCAGACGTGGTGCGGCAGTCCTGATAGCGCGCAGCACTTCCTCGTAATACTCAAACGGCAGGTCCGGGTGCAGGCCGCCGACAATATGTACTTCCGTGGCGCCCTCATCCTGTGCTTCCCCGGCACGTCGGCAGATTTCGTCCAGTGCCAGTGTATAGGCCCCCTCTTCACCGGAGGTTCGGGAAAAAGCGCAGAAGGCGCAGCGGTTGACGCAGATATTGGTGGGGTTAATATGGCGGTTAACGTTGAAGAAGACGTTACGGCCGTTTTTGTGCTCATTGGCCAGGGCGGCCAGTTCGCCGATGGCAAGCAGATCGTTGGACCCGAACAGGGTCAGGGCCTCGTCGGTGGAGATACGCTGAGCGCTGCGGACTTTGGCGGCTATGGCTTCGAAGGTTGACATACCGGGAAGTTTACGGCAAAGCCGCCGGAGGTTCAACGAAAAAAGGCCTGACCGGTTCGGAAACCGGGCAGGCCTGGTACTGATTCAACGCGCAGGGAGATTATCCCAGCATGGCCTTCATGTCAGCGTCAACCGTCGTAATCGGACCGACATTGAAGTTTTCCACCAGGAAGTTGAGCACGTTGGGGGTGATGAAGGCCGGCAGTGTCGGCCCGAGCTTGATGTTCTTGATACCGAGGTGGAACAGGGTCAGCAGGATCACGACCGCCTTCTGCTCATACCAGGAAAGCACCATGGAGAGCGGCAGGTCATTGACGCCACACTTGAAGGCACCTGCAAGGGCAACAGCAATCTGGATGGCCGAGTAGGCGTCGTTGCACTGTCCGATATCCAGCAGTCGCGGGATGCCGCCGATGTCGCCGAACTCCAGCTTGTTGAAACGGTACTTGCCGCAGGCCAGGGTCATGATAACCGTGTCCTTGGGTGCCTTCTCGGCAAACTCGGTATAGTAGTTGCGGCCCGACTTGGCGCCGTCGCAGCCGCCCACCAGGAAGAAGTGCTTGATGGCACCGGACTTGACCGCATCGATTACCTTGTCAGCCACGCCCAGCACGGCGTTGTGACCGAAACCGGTCAGGATCTCCTGGCCCGGGTTCTCGGGCAGGGCCGGACATTCGAGGGCCTTGGCGATCACCGGTGAGAAATCCCAGCCATCGATGTGCTTGACGCCGGGCCAGGCCACCAGGCCCCAGGTGTAGAGACGGTCGGTGTAGGAGTCGGCCGGTTTCTGAATGCAGTTGGTGTTGAAGATGATCGCTCCGGGGAATTTGGCGAATTCCTGGGCCTGATCCTGCCAGGCACCACCGTAGTTGCCCACCAGGTGGCTGTATTTTTTCAGGCCGGGATAGCCGTGGGCCGGAAGCATCTCACCGTGGGTGTAGACGTTGATCCCCTTGCCTTCGGTCTGCTTGAGGATCTCTTCCATCATCTTCAGGTCGTGGCCGGATACCAGGATCGCCTTGCCGGCCTTGGTGCCGAGCTGGACTGCCGTCGGTACCGGGTGGCCGTAGGTATCGGTGTGTGCGGTGTTGAGGAGCCCCATAACGGTCAGGTTCTGCTTGCCGCACTCCATGGAGAGCCCGACGAAATCCATCAGCCCCAGGCTGGAATCGGTAGTGGCGGCCAGCGCCTTCTGGAAGAAAGCCATGACTTCGTCATCGGTCCTGCCCAGGATCATGGCGTGATCCATGTAGGCTGCCATGCCTTTCAGGCCGTACATGAGGATCTCGATCACGGAACGGATGTCCTCATTGACGTGCTGGGTGTTGATGCCGTGCTGCTCGCCCTGGGCGATCATGCCGGCCAGGTCGTCAGCCGGTTTCCAGTCGGCCACCGGGTTGGCGATGGCAGTGCCTGCTGCAGCTTTGGCCTTTTCCTTCAGTTCATAGCAGCGCTTGATCAGGCCGCCGATGCGGGGGGCATCGAAGTCCACGTTGGTGACCGTGGAGAAGAGGCCTTCGATGGTGAAACGGTCGATCTCTGCATTTCGCCCGATCTTGTCGGCATACAGTGCCAGGCTCTTCAGGCCGTAGAGCAGATGGTCCTGCAGGGCCGCCACATCAGGTTTCTTGCCGCAGACACCTGAAATGTTACAACCGGTACCGTTTGCTGCCTGCTCGCATTGATTACAGAACATGTGTGTTCCTCCTTTGGGGTTGTGTTTTAACTCGTTGTCGAGTTTTTTCTGTTTGTATGATATGGAGAGTATAGCATCCCTTTCGAACTTTACTTGACGCTGGTCAAAAATATCCACATTGGAGGTAACCGATGTCCAAGGTCTATTTCGCCGACATGCGGGCGAGCCACAAGGAAAATCTGTTTGACAAGATAGCGAAGCTGCTGACGGCGGCGGGAATTGACGATGCTGTGGCGGCTGACGATCTGACCGCGGTCAAGATCCATTTCGGCGAAAAAGGCAATAGCGCCTTTATCCGCCCCATATTCGCACGGCGGGTCGTGGAGGAGATCAAGAGGAGAGGAGCCCGGCCGTTCCTGACCGATTCTTCCACGCTGTATCCCGGCGAACGCAAGGAAGCGATTTCGGCTCTGACCTGTGCCATCGAGAACGGTTTCGGCTACGCCTGCGTGGGTGCGCCGCTGATCATCAGCGACGGTCTGCGCGGCGTCACGGAAACCGAGGTCGCTGTGAAGGGGGAACTGCTGAAGAAGGTCTACATCGGCACCGAAATCGTCGAGGCCGATTCGCTGGTCTGCCTGACCCATTTCAAATGTCACGAACTGACCGGCTTTGGCGGGGCCATCAAGAACCTGGGCATGGGCTGCGCCAGCCGCAAGGGGAAGCTGGTCCAGCACTCCACCGTGGCACCCATGGTCGCGGAGAAGTACTGTACCGGCTGCGGAGCCTGTCTGAAGGCCTGCGCCCACGATGCCATCGCCGTCATCGAGGGCAAGGCAGCCATCGATCCCACCCTCTGCGCCGGCTGCTCGCGCTGCATCACGGTCTGCCCGGTCAAGGCCATCAATATCCAGTGGAACGAGGCGGCCGACCTGGTCATGCGCAAGATGGCCGAGTACGCCAGGGGTGCATTGAACGGAAAAGCCGACAAGACGGTCTTCCTCAGCTTTATCACCCAGGTATCACCGGCATGCGACTGCTACGGCCACGCCGACGCCCCGATCGTTAACGACATCGGTATCTGCGCATCAACAGATCCGGTGGCGATCGACCAGGCCTGTGCCGACCTGGTCAACGGGACGCGCGGCAACGAAGGTTCGGCCCTGCAGAGCGGACACGAGCCGGGCGGCGACAAGTTCCGCGGCTGCTGGCCCGAGATTCCCTGGGAGGTGCAGCTTGAGCACGCCGAAAAAGTCGGCCTGGGGAGCAGGAAGTACGAGCTGGTGCGGATCTGAACACGTTACCGGGGCGACACGCACTCGACATCCGGCGGGAACCAAATTGTAGCTGGCATTATTTTCATGAGCTGTGATACACAGATGATGCTGTAAACTTTAATATGAAATGGCGCTTTGATCGCATGGTTTCAGGTGGAGGGGCGGTGAGTCTCACGCAAATCAGGAGGGGCGCTCCTCCCGAATCCCAACCAAATATTTCCAACGACTCGTCTCACACAAGGACGGACGGCTTCGCATGAGGCCGCCGTCCTTTTTTGTTTGCATAGAGGTACATCCGTAGTTCCGGATACCCGCTTGCGGTCGTTTTCACCTATCTCGTCATTTCAGGTTCGAAAATATTTACACCGGCAGCATCATCAAACCGCCGGCGGAGGTTATGAACCATGAGCTTCATCCTTGCGCTTGACCAGGGGACGACCAGTTCCCGCGCCCTGGTTTTCGACCATGACGGCACGGTCCGCGGCCTGGCCCAGAAGGAATTCCGTCAGTTTTTTCCCGCGCCCGGCCTGGTGGAGCACGACGCCGATGAGATCTGGGCCTCGCAGCTGGGCGTGGCGGTGGAGGCCATCGCCCGGGCCGGCCTGACCGCCGCCGATATCGCCGCCATCGGCATCACCAACCAGCGCGAGACGACGGTGGTCTGGGACCGCGCGACCGGCCGGCCGATCCACCATGCCATCGTCTGGCAGGACCGGCGCACGGCCGGCGAGTGCGACCTGCTCCGGGCCCGGGGGCATGAAGCGACCTTCAGGGAAAAGACCGGGCTGGTGCTGGACCCCTATTTCTCCGGCACCAAGCTGGCCTGGCTGCTGGACCATGTGCCCGGCGCCCGGGCCAGGGCCGAGGCGGGGGAGCTGGCCTTCGGCACGATCGATTCCTGGCTGGTCTGGAACCTGACGGGCGGCGAACGCCACCTGACCGATGCCAGCAACGCCTCGCGCACCCTGCTCTTCAATATCCACGACAATACCTGGGACCCCCAGCTGCTGGAACTGCTCCGCATCCCACCATCAGTCCTGCCCGAAGTCGTCGATTCCAGTCAGGTCTACGGCCACACCGCGGCCCGCTTTCTGGCCGAGCGGATACCGATCGCCGGCATAGCCGGCGACCAGCAGGCGGCGCTGTTCGGCCAGCTCTGCGACCGGCCCGGGATGGTCAAGAACACCTACGGCACCGGCTGCTTCATGCTGATGCATACCGGCGACCGGCCGGTCTGCTCCGGGCAGAACCTGATCAGCACCGTGGCCTGCCGCATCGAAGGCCGGACCGAATATGCCCTGGAAGGGAGCGTCTTCGTGGCCGGGGCAGCGGTGCAGTGGCTGCGGGACGGTCTCGGCATCATCCGCTCCTCGGCCGGGGTCGAGGCGCTGGCCGCCTCGGTACCCGACAACGGCGGCGTCTACCTGGTCCCGGCCTTTACCGGCCTGGGAGCCCCCCACTGGGACCCCTATGCCCGCGGCGCCTTGCTGGGCATCACCCGCGGCACGACCGCCGGGCACATCGCCCGGGCCACCCTGGAGAGTATCGCCTTCCAGACCGCCGACCTGCTGCAGGCCATGGAGGCCGATACCGGCACCCCGCTGAGTGAACTGCGGGTGGATGGCGGCGCCACCGCCAATGACCTGCTGATGCAGTTCCAGGCCGACCTGCTGGGCTGCCCGGTGGTGCGGCCAAAGGTCACGGAGACGACAGCGCTGGGGGCGGCCTACCTGGCCGGGCTGGCGGTCGGCTACTGGCAAGACCGGGCAGAGATCGCCCGGCTCTGGCAGGCGGAACGGACCTTCACCCCGGCCATGGAACCAGGGCAGTCTGACGAAATGCGTCGTAACTGGAGCCGTGCGCTGGAGCGCTCCAAGGGGTGGGTACAACCATGACAACCGATAGCAATGTCCCGGAAGGCCTCCGGCGCTCCCGGGCACATTCCGATGCGATGCTGGAATGGCTGCGGGGCAAGGGCAAGACTCTCATCATCATCCATGACAATCCGGACCCGGATTGCCTGGCCTCGGCCATGGCACTGCGCCACCTGCTGGCCATGAAACTGAGCCGGGACGCGGTGATCGCCTTTTCCGGCATGATCGGGCGCAGTGAAAACCTGGCCATGGCCAAGGAGCTGGAGATCACGCTGATCCCCCTGGAACTGGTCGATCCGGATGAATTCAGCGCGGTCTGCATGCTGGACACCCAGCCGGGCACCGGCAACAACTCCCTGCCTGCGGGGTGCCGGGTGGATATCGTCATCGATCATCACCCCCTGCGCGAGGCAACCAGGGCCTGCCGCTGGGTGGATGTCCGCGATGATTACGGCGTTACCGCGACGATCCTCTACGAATACCTGCTGGCGCAGGATGTCTCGATCGGCACAAAACTGGCTACTGCGCTGTTCTACGCGATCAAGTCCGAGACCCAGGACCTGGGGCGGGAGTCCAACCAGCCCGACCGGGACGCCTACCTGCGCCTCTTCCCGCTGGCGAACAAGCGGCTGCTGTATGAGATCACCAATCCCAAGCTGCCGGTGGAGCACTTCCGGACCATCCACCGTGGGGTTGAAAATGCGACGATCTACGGCAGGCTGCTGGTGGTGAACCTGCAGGCGATCTGCTTTCCCGAAGTGGTGTCGGAGATGGCCGACTACCTGGTCCGGCTGGAGGGTATCGAGACGGTGCTGAGCATGGGGCATTACAACGACGATATGATCCTCTCCATCCGCACGACCAGCCATCTCCTCAACGCGGGCGAGATCATCAGAACGTTGCTGGCGGGCCGGGGAGCCGGCGGAGGTCACGGCATGATGGCCGGCGGCATCCTGTACAATGTTCCCGGCGACGACGCCGGGCTGCTGGAGATCGAGGCGTCCCTGACCAGGGGGCTGCTGCTGGAACTGGCCATCGGGGATGTGACGCCGGCCCGGCTGATCGAGCCAGGCCAGGCGGATTGCAGGACAGGAGTTCCTGGGACACCATACGTAAGTATCAACTGAGACAATATACCGTCCCTTTAATTCCGGATGGCGCACAGTAAGCCAAGGAGTTCGCATGACAATCCGAACTATGATATGCCTGATAATCCTGACCCTGTTCACCGCTGCCATCCCTGCGCACTCGACGGATCTCCCCCCAGCCCCGAATGGCTGCTCGTGGACCAGGTTCGACGAGACGAAGAGTGCGTTCCTGAATCTAGCTCTGTTCCAGGCCAAGTAGGAGGTGCGCAGATGCAAGAGAATCTCGATGCAAAACAGGAGCTGATCCCCTTTACGATCGCCCTGACCATCGTCTCGACGCTCTATTTCATCTACCCATCACTGTATATTCCCACGCAATAAAGGAACCAACTCATGAAAGCAGTCATCCAGCGCGTCACCTCATCGTCTGTAGTAGTTGACAACCGGACCGTCGGCACCATCGGTCGGGGGATTACCGTACTGCTGGGAGTGGAGAGGGGGGACGACGAATCAAAGGCCGACTGGCTGGCCCGGAAGATCTGCGACCTGCGGATTTTTTCCGATGAAGCCGGGAAGATGAATCGTTCGGTTACCGAGGCCGGCGGCGAACTGCTGGTTGTTTCCCAGTTCACCCTGGCCGGCAACTGCGCCAAGGGGAAGCGTCCCTCATTCGATACCGCCGCACCGCCTGACGAGGGCAAACGCCTGTACGACTACTTCGTGGACGCAGTCAGAAAGCTCGGCCTGCCGGTGCAGACCGGCATCTTCCAGGCTGACATGCAGGTCCATCTTGTCAATGACGGGCCGGTGACATTTATTCTCGAACGCTGATCCCCCGGAACACCAGAGACAACGATATTGGTTGACACGACAGACTGTCAGACCTTACAGTGAGCCGACTTCGAGGCGGCCATGATTTCAAAGGAAAAACTGAAGCAGCAGTTCAAGACGATCATGTCCCTGGACAGCCATCCGGGACATATCTCTGCCGGCTTTGCCGTGGGGGTCTTCATCAGCTTCACACCGCCCATACCCGGCCTGCATACGGCGCTGGCCCTGATCATCGCCTTTGTATTCCGCCTTAACAAACTGACCTGCATCACCGGTTCCTGGATCAATTCCCCCATAACCGTCGTTCCATCCATGATTCTGAGTTACAAACTGGGTAAATGGATTCTCGGAGGGGATGGCACATCGGAGCTGAATATCCGCAATCTGGACTGGGCTTCTCTCAAGGGTATCATGCTGCACCACTCCAAACCGCTGCTGCTGGGCTGCTCAATCATCGGCTTCGTTGCAGCGGTAGCTGCATACTTCATCTGCTACTGGCTGGTTGTTTTCTTCAGGCGCAAAGATGCTGCTCTGGCTGAGATTACACGGGAGATGGAAGTGGTGGGGGAGGATCTGGAGTAGGTAGACCTGTAAAAAAACTTACTGCTGGAACTGTTTCGGGCGGGGCTGACCCCGCCCGTTTTCATTTTCCAAGCAGCGGGCTCATGACTTGATAGGCCAGATAGGCAACCAGTGCCGATGCCGGTATGGTCAGCACCCAGGCCACCAGGATACGCTGGGCCACCTTCCAATTGACGGCGGTCAAACGCTTGGAGAGACCGACCCCCAGAATA
This sequence comes from Geobacteraceae bacterium, assembly GCA_016720395.1. Lineage (GTDB taxonomy): Bacteria > Desulfobacterota > Desulfuromonadia > Geobacterales > Pseudopelobacteraceae > CAIPTY01. Next base: position 98,345 of record JADKKR010000007.1, read on the forward strand.
GTGGAGGTGATGACATGGGTTGTGCTGGTAGGCATGCCAAAGGCCGAAGCTCCCAGGATGACACCGGCCGAAGCGGTCTCCACGCAGAAGCCGTGCACCGGCTGGAGCTTGACGAAATCGTGCCCCACTGTCTTGATGATGCGCCAGCCACCGGCGGCCGTCCCCAGCGCCATGGCCGTGGCACAGGCGACCATCACTTCCCAGGGAACTGTAAAGCTGGAGATGGCGCCGTAGCTCAAGAGCGCCATGGTGATGACCCCCATGGATTTCTGGGCGTCTGCAGTCCCGTGTGAGAAGGCCATCAAAGCAGCCGATGCAATCTGCAAACGCCGGAAGTTCTTGTTGAGCCCGGATGGTGCGTAGTTGCGAAACACCCGGTAGAGAATCAGCATGAAGATAAATCCGACAAGCGTTCCCAGGACCGGCGAAATCAGCAGCGCCAGGATGATTTTTTTAAGGCCGGCCCACTTCAATGCCCCAAGACCGGCATGGGCGAATACGGATCCCATGATGCCGCCGATGATGGCGTGGGATGACGATGAAGGCAGCCCATAGTACCAGGTGACCAGATCCCAGACTATGGCACCGATGACACCAGCCAGGACCACCATCTGGGTAATATTGTCCTTATCCACAATACCCTTGCCGATAGTCGAGGCAACTTTCGTAGAGATCATGGCGCCGGCGAAGTTAAGGCCCGCTGCCATGAATATGGCTGCCTTGACCGACATTGCCCGGGTGGAGACGCAGGTGGCAATGGCGTTGGCTGTGTCGTGGAAACCGTTGATGTAATCGAAGAGAAGCGCAGCCACAATCACCAGGCAGAGCATCACGAAAGCAGCATCAAGCATTCTTTACCACCACACTTTCAAGGATGTTGGAAGCGTCTTCACACCTGTCGGTGGCCTTCTCCAGTGTTTCAAAGATCTCCTTCCACTTGATCAGCTGGATCGGGTCCTTCTCTTCATCAAACAGTCGGCTGATCGCTTCGCGTGAGACGCGGTCGGCCTCATTCTCCAGCGAGTTGATCTCGATACAGGCCTCGAAGATCTGTTCATTGGTCTTTTTACCCAGCATGGCAACCGCCTTGTCGACAGCATGGCAGGACTGCAGGATGATGAATCCGAGTGACTTGGCTTCTGGCGGTATGGCCTCGACATTGTACATGATGATCCGCTGGGCAGAGGCATCAATCAGGTCAAGGATGTCGTCCAGCTTGGATGCCAGGGCGTAGATATCTTCACGGTCAAGCGGTGTGACAAATGTCTTGTTGAGCTTCTGGATGATCTCGTGGGTGATCGCATCACCCTTATGCTCGACATCCTTGATCCGGCGCTGGCTCTCGACAGGGCTTTCAAAGTTATCCAGCATGTCCTTGAGGAGCCTGGCTCCTTCGATAATATTAGTGGTCATTTCCTTGAACAACACAAAGAATTTCTCTTCCTTGGGAATAAGTCCGAACATGTATGCCTCCATTGAATGATAAATCGAGCGGGAAATTAAACTGAAATTATATAGCATAATTCATCTGCACTTCCCACAGAAATGTCACTCGATTGTAACCCTGCTGTAACGTTTTCAAATACGATTGCCTTTCAACGCCTGCTGCTGTATGTATATGCATTTCCAAAGGAGTTCCAGCCCGTGAATATCCTCCATGCCGCTGTCCTCGGCGCCCTGCAGGGCTTTACCGAGGTGCTGCCCATCAGCAGTTCCGCCCATCTGATCCTCGTGCCCTGGCTGCTGCAATGGCCCGAATCCGGACTTACCTTTGATGTGGCCCTCCATCTGGGCACCTTCATCGCCCTGACAATCTATTTTCGCCGGGACATCGTCGAGATGACATCCGCGTTCTTCGAGGCGCTGGCCAGCCGTTCGTTCGATACCCCTGCCAAGCGTCTTCCGTTTCTGATCATCGCGGCAACCGTACCGGCTGCCGTAATGGGCAAGCTCTTAGAGGATCCGCTGGAGGAGATCTTTCGCTCCAACCCTCTGCTGATTGCATCGATCCTGATCGTCTTCGGCATTATCCTGGGAATCGCCGATATTGCCGGTCGCAAGCGCCTGGCCATGAACGAAATCAGGCCGGCCAGCGCAATGACCATCGGCCTGCTTCAGTGCCTGGCCCTGATCCCCGGTGTCTCCCGCTCGGGCATCACCATCACGGCAGGATTGATGCTGGGCTTCACCCGCGAAAGCGCCGCCCGCTTTTCATTTCTGCTGTCACTGCCGATTGTGGCCGGCGCCGCCCTGCTGAAAATCGTGCACCTCGCCGGGCATGGAATTCCGGCCGGAGAAGGGCTCCCCATGCTGGTCGGCATCCTGGTCTCGGCCGTTACCGGCTACATCAGCGTGGCCTTTCTGCTGAAATTCGTACAGAAGCACAGCATCTCCCCCTTTGTCTGGTACCGGGTGATTGCGGGCGGGGTAATAATTTCTGCGATCATGTCCGGGTTCAAGGGGTAAGCGATGGCCGGGGGAATCAAAGAGTGGCCCGAGGACGAGCGGCCCCGGGAGAAGATGCTCAAGCAGGGTGTCGGTAGCCTGACCAACGCCGAACTGCTGGCGCTGATCATCCGTACCGGCGATACCGCCACCGGAAAAAGCGCCATCGATCTGGGGCGGGAGATCATCGCCCGCTTTGGCGACAACCTGCGTGAACTCGGAAATGCCGGCCTGGCTGAGATTTGTACCATAAAAGGCATGGGGCCGGCCAAGGCAACCGGCATCAAAGCGGCCTTCACACTGGCGGCGCGCTTCCAGGCCCGCAGGCTTGAGCACCTCGATCGCTTCACCTCACCCCGGCAGGTATTCGATTACTTTCACCATGAATTCCGCGACAGCCGCAAGGAATATTTCCTGATCCTGCTGCTGGACGGCAAGAATCGCATCATCCGCCGCGTACAGGTTTCTGAAGGTTCACTGAACCAGAGTATCGTACACCCCCGTGAGGTTTTTTTGCCTGCGGTCAAAGAGTCAGCGGCCGCGATAATACTGGTACACAATCATCCCACCGGCGACCCTGCTCCCAGTAGTGAAGACATCGCCATCACACGCCGGCTTCGGGAAGCCGGAGAGATCATGGGCATTAAGGTGCTGGACCATATTATTATCGGGGATGGTGAATTCGTAAGCTTCGTGGAGCGGGGATTATTGTAGGATGCTTCTTGTGTGAAAACTGCTGGAACTGGTGATTGTCCTGTGATACGAACGATCCGTCAGTTCCTCATTAAAAATAAACCGGTTGGAGTCAAAAAATGATGAGCTTCCGCATCCTGACTGTCATCACCCTGTCGCTGGCAGGCCTTGCCCTTTCCAGACCTGCTTTCTCTGCCGAAACAACCGATCAAAAGCCTGAGGCGGTTTCAGCAGCGACTGAACCTGATGATTACAACCGGAAGATCTACTACAAGAACAAACTGGAATTCGCTTTCGACGCCGGGTACTTCCCCTATAACACCAAATTCATTTTTGATATGTTTGAAGGCCAAAACTGGGAACGTCCCTCGTTTTTCCCTGATTACACCCTGGTTCCACTCACGCTTTCTCTCAGGTGGCACCTCGACGACCTCGGCGGGCCCTGGTTTCTGCGCGGGAACACCGATGTCACCTTCAGCGGAAACTATACTGTAATCCCCCAGGGGCCTGAATCGTATTTTGTCTCCTTTATGACAGGTGCCCGGTATAACTTTGTTCAGCCAAACTGGAGGATCGCACCGTACATTGAGGGACGGGTCGGCTGCGGTTTTACTGACGCACAGGGCCCAAAAGGGGTCCCTTACTCTCAGGGGCAGGACTTCACCTTTACGTTCTCGATGGGTGGAGGTCTTCGCTACAACATCGATCCACGCTACAGCGTCTCACTCGGTTATACCTATATGCACATATCAAATCTGTATCTATCGGATGCATACAACTACGGGGTGAATGTCCATGGCCCGAACATTGGTTTGAACGTCGGGTTTTAAGTGCGGTTTCCAGGCACAAGAGCCCCCCTGCCGATCATTACCCCGCCAGAGCCAGCGCCTCGTCAGAAGCCCGCTGCGCAGCGGCAACACAGTCGTTGAGGCCGATACCACGATAGGAGTTCCCGGTCAGAATCAGACCGGGGTGTTTCTGCAGCAACCCATCCAGCGCATCCAGTCGTTTTCCATGACCCACCGTGTATTGTGGTATCGCCTGTTCATGGCGGAACACCCTCACAAATGAAGGTTCTGCCGTAATCCCCATGGTCGCCTGAAGATCACGCCTGACCCGCGTGACCACCTCGTCGTCACTCAGCTTGATGTATTCCGGAAAACAGGCCCCGCCCATCATGCTGCGCAACAGTACCTTACCCTCCGGGGCACGCTGCTCGAACATGCTCGAGTCCCAGAGAGTCCCAAGGGTGCTGCGCCCCTCCTTTTTCGGTATCAGGTAGCCGAAACCGTCCAGTGGATGGGTTATGCGCTCGCGCTCATAGCCGAAGCAGATCACCGTCATGCTGGCATAGGGTATCTGGCGCAGTACACCGGAGATTCCCTGATCAAGACCCTCCAGCATGTCCGCCACCGCAAAGGCCGGGGAAGCAGCAATCACCAGATCGGCCTCATGCTCGCCACCGTCGTCGCATGTAACGCGATAGCCACCCCCCGCTCCCTTGTCCACGCTGACAACCTGACGGCCCGATACGACGATGTCACCCAGGGAGGCTGACAAGGCATCCGACAGATACTGGATCCCCTCGCGGAACGAGGTCAGCACCCCGCCCGGTCCGGCAGCACTGGAGACAACCTTTCCTTCGGCGATATCCTTTTTCTTCTTTTTGGCCAGCATGATCATGGCCCGGATCAGACCGCCGTATTCCCGCTCCAGTTCCGCGATGCGCGGGAAACAGGAGACCAGCGACATGGTTTCGGGGTCACCGGCAAAAATGCCCGATACCATCGGGGCAATCAGTTTATCCAGCGCCTCCTTGCCCAGTCTTCGCCGGCCGAAATCGGCCAGGGTCTCATCCACGCCGGCCGGGGCCGCTGCGATAAAAGGCGTCGGTTCCAGGGCCAGGCGTAGTTTTCCGGGCCAGGAGATCAGCCTGCTCTTCAGAAAGGAAGGCCCGCCTTCGGGCAGGCGGTGCAGTTCCCCTCCGGAAAAAATAAAGCGCTTGCGGGCGTTGTCATTGCTGCGGTGGAGATTTCCCTCTACCCCGACCGCCCGGCAAAGCTCCAGGGTCTGTGGCTTGCTGTCCAGAAATCCGTTAGGTCCCCATTCACAGGTATAGCCTTCCTCGTGGATACTCCAGATCTTGCCGCCCACGCGCCTTTCTTTTTCCAGCAGGATAATATCCAGCTCTTTTCCGGCAGCCTGTGCCTTTGCACGCAGCAGCCAGGCAGTAGACAGGCCGGAGATACCCCCGCCGATGACGATCGCTTTTTTCATATGGTTTCTCCCGGGAAGTCTGTTTTTACGCCGACGATACTACGTCCACCAACAAAGCCTGTCAAGGTATACACCACCGGCTTTGTTGACATGCAGCCGAAGGCGGCTTACATTGTGACAGAGATATGTGAAAGGAAGGATACGTCATGGCAAGTACCGATTACTACAAAGTCCTGGGGGTGGATAAAAATGTCTCCCCCGAAGAGCTGAAAAAAGTATTCCGCAAACTGGCGGTTAAATACCACCCCGACCGTAACCCGAACGACAAGACGGCCGAAGACAGGTTCAAGGAGATCAACGAGGCCTACGCCGTGCTCTCCGACCCCAAGAAAAAGGAAGAGTACGACACCTACGGCTCCAGCGGTTTCCATAAACAGTACAGCCAGGAGGACATCTTCCGTGGTTTTGATTTCGGCAATATCTACAAGGATATGGGAGCCGGCGGCGGGGAGGACATCTTCTCACGGCTGTTTGGCGGCGGCTTCGCACGAGGTGGCGGACGGGGCGGATTCCGGGGAGGCCCGCAACGCGGGGGTGACCTGGAGATGGAGGTCGAGATCGGCTTCCGGGATGCTGCCCAGGGAGCGGAAAAGCAGATTGCCTTTCGTCGTGGCAGCCAGCGGGAGGAATTAAAGATAAAGATACCGGCCGGGGTGGACAACGGCAGCAGGATTCGCATCACCGGCAAAGGGAGCCAGGGTGAAGGCGGCGGCCCGGACGGCGACCTGTTTTTGGTCATCCGTGTGCTTCCGGACCAGGTCTTCACCCGTGACGGAGGCGATATCTTTGTGGATCGCACCATCCCCTTCAGTGCCGCCTGCCTGGGGACAAGCCTGGATGTGCCGACGCTGGAGAGCGACAAGCGCATCAAGGTGCCGGCCGGCATCCAGCCCGGCACCAGAATACGTCTTAAGGGATGCGGCATCAAGCCGTTGGGTTCCAATGCCAAGGGAGACCTGTACGTCAAGGTGGCGGTGCATGTGCCGGAAAGCCTGAACGACGAGCAGAAAAGACTTGTAGAGGAATTGGGGAAGAAAGGATTGTAGCTACCCTGAGAAACCATTCGATAACACGGAGAAACGGAGGGAACGGAGAGAGTCAAAAATGCAATAATCGGGGTAAATCAAACTAGTTTGGTCTTCGTTTTTGCCAAATCAGTTCAGGTTTTCTCCGTGTACTCCGTTTCTCCGTGTTATTAGATTGGTTATGCCTTTGTAACCATCAACACCACGGCGTGGGCCGATATCCCTTCGCCACGGCCTGAGAATCCCAGCCCTTCTTCCGTGGTCGCCTTGACGTTGACCTGCCCTGTCACGGCATTCAGTGCCCTGGCGATATTGCTGCGCATTACGGGGATATGCGGCGCCATCTTTGGCTGCTGAGCTATGATGGTAGCATCCAGGTTACCGAGCCGGTACCCTCGTGACTCCGCCAGCCCCATGACATGCGACAGCAGCTTGAGACTGTCAGCGCCTTTATAGGCCGCATCCGTATCGGGGAAATGCCTGCCGATGTCTCCCTCGCCGATGGCACCCAGAATGGCGTCGGCGATGGCGTGCAGCAGCACGTCAGCATCCGAATGCCCCAGAAGCCCCAGGTCCCAGGGTATATCCACCCCGCCCATGATAAGTTTTCTGCCCGCCACCAGCCGGTGAACGTCATAGCCGTGTCCTATGCGCATAGCAATCCTCCCTGGCACGACTGTACTGAATCAGATGAAACGTTTCAAGTCATTCGTATCGAGACCGTGATTTTTATACATCCATCGGGCGCAAAACTGCCATCAAAGCGGCCGGCAGAGGCAATTTCCCTTGTTGGGAAGGCACATTTTTGCTATGGTGTCGGCTCATTATTTTCATGAGCAAAGGGGATGCCTTCCGATGAAATTCACCAAGATGCAAGGTGCCGGAAACGATTATGTCTACGTCAACTGTTTCGAGGAAACCGTTGCCGATCCGCGGCAGACGGCCATACAGGTTTCCAACCGCAACTTCGGCATCGGCTCGGACGGTCTGATCCTGATCATGCCGTCCGACAAGGCCGATGTGCGCATGAGGATGTTCAACTCCGACGGCTCCGAATCGGAGATGTGCGGCAACGGCATTCGCTGCGTGGCAAAATACGCCTACGACCACGGTATCGTATCCAGGACTGAGATCTCTGCCGAAACCGGGGCCGGTATCCTGACGCTGCAGCTGGTTCCGGGCAAAGACGGGAAAATCGGGAAGGTCCGCGTCAACATGGGCCCGCCGCGCCTGACCCGGGCGGAGATCCCCATGACCGGTGATGCCTCGGCACAGGTAATCGCCGAGCCGCTGACGATCCTGGACCGCACCTTCAGCATCACCTGCGCCTCTATGGGCAACCCGCACTGCGTGATCTTCGTGGATGATGTGGAGACCTACCCGGTCCTGACCTACGGGCCGCTGATCGAAAACCACGTCCTGTTCCCCCGCCGCACCAATGTGGAATTTGTCCAGATCATCTCGCGCACGGAAGTGCGCCAGCGCACCTGGGAACGGGGCGCCGGCGAAACCCTGGCCTGCGGGACCGGCTCCAGCGCCGTCACTGCAGCCTGCGTGCTGAACGGCCTGACTGAAAAGAAGATCCTCAACCACCTTTCGGGAGGCGACCTGGAAATGGAATGGGCCGACGACGGCAACATCTACATGACCGGCCCGGCAGTAGAAGTCTTCAACGGGGAAATTGAACTGTAATGATCTGAGCCTCGAGGGTAACGTGTGGCCGACATTCTGATCCATTGTGCGTTGATCATCCTGATGCCGCCGCTTCTGCTGGGGGTGATCAACCGCACCAAGGCGACATGTGCAGGGCGCACCGGCGCGCCGCTGCTCCAGCCCTACTACGACCTGTTCCGCCTGCTTCGCAAAGGCAGCGTCTTCAGCCGCACCACCACCTGGGTCTTCCGTGCCGGCCCGATTGTCACCCTTGCTGCCACCCTGGCGGCAGCCCTGCTGATCCCGCTCGGAAACCATCTCCCGCCGCTTTCCTTTAACGGCGATATGATCCTGTTCGTCTACCTGCTGGCACTGGGGCGTTTTTTTACCGCCACCGCGGCGCTTGATACCGGTTCCAGCTTTGAGGGCATGGGCGCGGCGCGCGAGGTAACCTTCTCATGCCTGGCCGAACCGGTCATCTGTATCGCCCTGCTGGTTCTCTCACGCCTGTCCGGATCACTCTCCCTGTCCGGCATACTGACCCACTCTTCCACAACGCTCTGGCTGAACTCCGGCGCAGCCCTGATCCTGCTGGTTGCCGGACTGTTTTTCGTGCTTCTTTCGGAGAACTGCCGTATTCCCTTTGACGATCCCAACACCCATCTGGAGCTGACCATGATCCATGAGGTTATGGTGCTGGATCACAGCGGGCCGGCTTTCGGCATGATCATGTATGGGGCCGCTCTCAAGCTTTTCATCCTTGGTGCGCTTTTTCTGCATGTGCTCCTGCCGCTAAGGGTGGCATCCCCCCTTCTGGACTGGATGATCTTCTTCACGTCCATACTGCTTCTGGCGGTGGTAATCGGCGTGGTCGAATCGGTCATGGCCCGCTACCGATTGACCCGCGTACCGCAGATGCTCCTGGCGGCCTGTGTGCTTTCAGCCTTTGCCATGATGCTCGTGATGAGGTGATCATGAACAGTGCGGCCGACCAGTTGCTGGTGTTTGTACTTCTGATAAACATCCTGATCCTCGGGACACGGCGGACAAATATCGCCATCCGGGCAATTGCGGCCCAGGGGATCGTACTGGGCCTGCTGCCGTTGATGACCCATTCTTTTCACAGCCACATCCTGATCATTACGATCTTCGTTCTGCTGGCAAAAGGTGTCTGCATCCCCTGGCTTCTTCTCGGGGCACTCAAGAAGGCTGATTCCAAAGAAGACCTGCAGCCTGTCTTCGGCTACAGCGGCAATATCATTGCCGGGGCAATAACCACGGTGCTGGCTTTTGTTTTTGCCGCAAAGCTTCCCCTGGCGCCGATCCACCAGGGACTTCTGATTGTTCCGGCCTCCCTGGCCACCATCCTGGCCGGATTCATTGCCATCGCAAACCGCAGGCAGGCCATCAACCAGGTGGTGGGCTACCTGATGCTGGAAAACGGCATCTTTATCTTCGGTCTCCTCCTGACAGAAGCCATGCCCTTGATGGTGGAGGCCGGTGCTCTGCTGGACCTGATCGCCGGTATTTTTGTCATGGGGCTGATCATCAGGCAGATCAACCGCGAATTCTCATCCATCGACACCAGTCGCATGACCGCTCTGCGGGAGGTGGAGTGAGATGCTGATCCTGCTCCTGACCACCATACCGCTGGCAGGTGCTCTGGTGACCTGGCTGGTCCCGTCAGGCCACCGGCGGCCACTCGTGCTGCCTGTGGTGGCCTGCCTCCATCTCCTGCTCTCAGGCTTCGCGATTGCGCAACCCTCTGCCCCGCTCATGAACGGCTGGATATGCCTGGATGCTGTCGGAAAACTCTTCCTGCTGGAATTCAGTGCGCTGTTTGCGGCCTGCGCATTTTACGCCGTCAATTATCTGCAGTACCGCAAGGAACGCAACAACCGGGGGATCTGCACCGGTTTCCTGGTCTGCCTTTCAGCCATGACCCTGGCAACTGCTGCGCACCATCTGGGCCTGCTCTGGCTGGCCATAGAGACCACCACCCTTTCCATGGCCCCTCTGGTCTATTTCAACCGTAATGCCCGTTCGATCGAGGCCACCTGGAAATATATGCTGATCTGCTCGATCGGCATCGCCCTGGCACTTCTGGGCATCCTGTTTCTGGCCTATGCAACGGTCGTCGCCGGATTAACCCCGTCATTGATTCTGAATACCCTCCAGGGCTACGCTCCAAGCCTGCCGAACGTCTGGCTGAATGCGGCCTTCGCCCTGATGCTGGTGGGATACGGGACCAAGATGGGGCTGGCACCGATGCATACCTGGAAGCCGGATGCCTACGGCGAGGCACCCGGCCTGGTTGGTGCCATGCTGGCGGGCGGCCTTGCAAATTGCGGACTTCTGGGCCTGATCCGCATCTATCAGATCTGCATCTCGTCCTCGGATGTGCACTTCTACAAGACCTGCCTGATCGGTATCGGCCTCTTTTCCATCGCCGTAGCGGCGATCTTTCTGGTACGCCAGACGGATATCAAGCGCATGCTGGCATATTCCAGCGTCGAACATATGGGACTGTTCGCCGTGGCACTCGGCCTGGGCGGCAAGGCGCTCTACGGAGTCATGCTGCACCTGATCGGCAACGGCCTTGCCAAAGGGGTGCTCTTTCTCACCTCCGGCAACATACACCGGGCGTTTGCATCCAAGAACCGCGAGTTTGCCAGGGGGACACTCAAGCGTGCGCCCTGGACAGGCGCCCTGTTCCTGGCAGCCTTCCTGGCCATGACCGGTTCACCCCCGTTTCTGCCCTTTGCCAGTGAATTTGTCTTTTTCACGGCTGCATTCTCGCAGGGGCATATCATTACCGGATCCTTGATGGCCCTGCTGCTGATGGTGGCCTTCCTCGGAATGACCCTGACGGTCGTGCCGGTCGTCTTTGGCGATCCTCCGAAGGACCGCGAACGGACCAGATACCGTGAGACATTCCTGCTGGTCGCCCCTCCACTGGCGCTACTGGTAGTACTGGGCATTCTGGGTCTCTGGCTCCCGCAACCACTTTACCGACTTGTGGTCGAGGCCGCAGGATTGCTGGAGGCGGTCCGATGAACAGTGAACTGTTGCTGAAAACCTTCCGCAATGGAGACAGCATAGCGGTACAGGATGTACCGGAGGTCGCTCTGGAGGAATTTCTGCAGGCGATTGTCGAGCTGACCGGGCTGGGCTGGCGCGTAGTCTCGTATTTTGGGGTACCTGACAGGGACGGGATCGGATTATGGTGCATCCTGGCCGGCAGCAACCAGCGACTGGGAGCATTTCGAGCGCGTGTTGAGGGCAGCCTGCCGAGCATTACCGACGTCTGTCCCGAGGTGCATCTGTTCGAGCGTGAGATCGCTGAGCAGTGCGGAGTGCCGCTGGATGGCCACCCCTGGTTCAAGCCGGTACGCTACCAGCATTCGCTGCGTCCGGGGCATGATGCCTGGGGAAGAGATGGCAACCGGGCAATCCTCCCCTGTGTAGGAGATTTCTACCGCGTCGAAGGGACTGAAATCCATGAGGTGGCGGTCGGCCCGGTGCATGCCGGCATTATCGAACCGGGACACTTTCGCTTTCAGTGTCACGGTGAAACCGTCTATCATCTGGAAATCGCCCTGGGATACCAGCATCGCGGCCTTGAGCGTGTACTGGCCGGCGGTCCTCATGCAGCGACGATGGCACAGATGGAAACCGTGGCCGGGGATACGACCATCGGCCACAGTATCGCCTATGCCATGATCCGGGAAGGCTTCGCCGCCGTCGAAGCACCGCCTCGAGCCCACTCCCTGCAGGCAGTCGCGTTGGAACTGGAACGTCTTGCCAACCACTGCGGAGATCTGGGTGCACTTGCGGGAGATGTAGGCTACCTGCCGACAATGTCGTTCTGCGGCAGGATCAGGGGTGATTTTCTTAACACCAGCGCGACGCTCTGCGGCAGCAGGTTCGGGCGTGGCCTTGTCCGGCCCGGCGGGGTATATTTTGATTGCCCGCCCGAACAGGCGACCGGGCTGATCAGGCGACTGGAAGTGATTCAGCGTGACTACAGGGGGGCGGTGGAGCTTCTCTGGAATTCGCCCTCGGTCATGGCCCGTTTTGAAAAAACCGGCCGGGTGAGCCTTGATGATGCGCGCGATCTGGGATTGGTCGGCCCGGCGGCCAGGGCCTGCGGAGTTGCACGGGACGTGCGCAGGGATTACCCTTTCGGATTCTACCGTAACGTTGCGCCGGCCCTGTCCGTTGAGACGGAAGGCGATGTGCTGGCGCGGGCCATGCTGCGCTGGAAGGAGTCTCAGGCCTCGCTTGAATTCATCGCTGACCGGCTCAATTCACTCCCCGAGGGGGATGTCCTGCTCCCCTGCGGGAATATGCGGCAGGAAAGGATGACCGTGGCCATGGTCGAAGGGTGGCGCGGCGAAATCTGCCATGTCGCCATCACCGATGCCACCGGGAGATTTTTACGCTACAAGGTCAAAGACCCCTCATTCCACAACTGGAACGGGCTGGCGCTGTCACTCCGCAACCAGCAGATATCTGACTTCCCCCTCTGCAACAAAAGCTTCAATCTTTCCTACTGCGGCTTCGATCTGTAGTTCCTGTCCTGCACAACACCGGACACGGTGGCAGGACGTACATCCTAGCGCTTGTACTTTCTGGTGAGTTCGAGGGCTCGCTTGACGCGTGACACGACACGTAACGGCTGAACCGGCTTGGGGATAAAGTCGATGAATCCGTATTCAAGCGCCTTCTGCTCATCCTCCGATGAGGCCTTTGAGGTCAGCATGATCACCGGGATTTCGGAAGTCATGGGATTGGCTTTGAGAGCCCGAAGCAGGCCGAAGCCGTCCATGCGCGGCATATTTGAATCGGAGATAATCAGGCGGGGACGCTCGGAGATCGCAATTTTGAGTCCTTCCAACCCGTCAACGGCCATCAGCACCTGATAGCCGGCCTTGGCCAGGGCTACCTGGATCACGGCGGCCACCGGCGCAGAGTCCTCGACGATCAGGATTGCATCACTGCTGTCAATACGGACAGGGCTTTTAAGGTAGTATCGTGAGATGGCGTCGAGGATTTCATGGCGGGTCGCGATGACCGGAATGATCTGAAAACCGGTAATGCGTGAGAGCATCTCGATCGTTTCCATATCGAAGGGATCGGTTATGGCAACGGCAAGCATGCTGTCTTTCTGCTTGAGCGGAAAAACCAGTTTATTCATGGCAAAGTCGGAGGGGAGCAGGTCGAGCAGATCCTGGGGGAAACTGTGGTCAATGAAGTTCTTGACCGTCTTGAAGTTGAACTGGGTGCCAAGGGCCTCTGCCAGCTCCTCCTCGGTGATGACCCCCATCTCCTCCAGCACAACCCCCAGGCGCTGTTTGCCCTCTTTCTGGCGGACAAGCGCCCTCTCCAGCGTCTTCTTGCTGATTATTTCAGCTTCAACCAGGATGTCACCGAGATGTTTCATGCGATGTGCCTCTGCCGTGCGTCAGATTACAACCTGCAGGTGCTGTGTGACCGCGATTGTATAGTAAATCTCAACCTGCCGCAATCACTATAAACATTTATCAGTTCTCGTGCATTCTGAATAAAAAAAAGCCCGGAAGATAACTCTTCCGGGCTTTGCGTGATTCATGGATGCCGTTTCAGTTGGGGTATACCGATACCTTCTTGCGGTCCTTGCCCATGCGCTCGAACTTGACAATGCCCTCGATCAGTGCAAACAGGGTATAGTCCCTGCCGCATCCCACGTTGTTGCCGGGATGGATCTGGGTGCCGCGCTGACGATAGATGATGTTGCCGGCCTTTACGATCTCGCCGCCGAATTTCTTGCATCCGAGCCGCTGACCATCAGAATCCCTGCCGTTACGTGAACTTCCTCCAGCTTTCTTATGTGCCATTTCCGTATCTCCTCGGGAAAATTACGTTGATTTATGCGCTGATCGTTTCAATCTTCAGGACCGTTTTATGCTGGCGATGGCCACGCAGTTTACGGGTCCCCTTGCGGCGCTTGGACTTGAACACCAGGATCTTCTTGTCCTTGCCCTGGGCGGCAATCTTGGCTGTAACCACAGCGCCGGCCACAACAGGGGCACCGATAGAAAGCTTCTCGCCACCAATCATCAGTACTTCAGCAAATTCAATCTTGTCGCCGATCTCACCCTCAAGCTTTTCAACCTTGAGAAACTCACCCTCGGCAACCTTGTATTGTTTTCCACCGGTTTTAATAACTGCGTACATAGCCATCTCCATCCAAATCATTTTTAAAAGAGTTATGGACTATAGTGAAGTGTGAATTGTATGTCAAGGATAAATTTATCACCTCTCTGACAACGGAACATAAACCCTGCCCGGAATATTGCATTGCCACTGTGTGCCATTTGTGACACAATACTATAGTTGCGGTTAGTATTCCGGCACTATCACTCGGCACGGAGCAGACATGGAACCGATCATTACCTACAAGGAACGTTGCCGTCGCTGCTATTCCTGCGTGCGGACCTGCCCGGTCAAGGCCATCAAGGTGGACCAGGGCTTTGCCCAGATCATGTATGACCGCTGCATCGGCTGCGGCAACTGCCTGAGCTGTCCGCAGAACGCCAAGGTGGTGGTGGACCGGATGGTCCGGACACAGGAGCTGCTGACTTCGGGAGCGCCGGTAGTGGCGGTTCTGGGATGTTCCTTCCCGGCCTTTTTCCACACCATCACACCCGGCCAGTTGGTGGCCGGGCTGAAAAGCCTCGGTTTTCTCGAGGTTCACGAGGGCGCCTATGGTGCCCGCATAATTGCCGACAGCTATCGCGAGACGCTGAAAGAAGCACGTCAGCCGATGATATCGTCCCACTGTCCTGCGGTAGTCGACCTTGTTGAGCGACACTACCCCAGGCTGCTGCCCAATCTGATGGGCATCGTATCCCCGATGATCGCCATGGGGCGATTTATCAAGGGAGTTCTGGGAGAGGATACCAAGGTCGTCCATATCAGTACCTGCATAGCTGCAAAGTTCGAGAAGCAGTCTGAGGAGTCAGACAATGCCATCGATGTAGTCCTGACCTATCAGGAGATCGACAAACTCTTCAAAAGCCGCGGCATCACCCCCGCCACACTCGGCGAAGTACCCTTTGACGGCATTGATCCCGGTCAAGGCCGTCTCTTCACACTGACCGGAGGGCCGCTCAAGGTATTCGGCATCGAACCGGATTTCCTTGATACGGAAACCATCTCAAGTGAAGGTGAGTCCCATACCCTCGACATCATACGCGACCTTTCCGCCGGCAGAATAGCGCCGGCGTTTGTCGATCTCCGCTTCTGCGACGGCGGCTGTGTCGACGGTCCGGCACGGGACAGGGAACTCAATCATTTCTACAAGCGGAAACTGATCGTATCCCACAACAACAACCAGCCTGCCTACCGGACCGCCCAGCACTACCGCTCCACGTCCTCACTCCCGGATCTGCACAGGTCATTTACCGACAAATCCCGTAAACTGCCGGGACCCGGCAGGGACGACATCAAACGGATACTGCACTCCACGAACAAGTTCTCACAGGGCGACGAGCTCAACTGCCGGGCCTGCGGTTATAACACCTGCCGCGAGCACGCCGTGGCCGTCTATCAGGGACTGGCCGATATCGAGATGTGCCTGCCCCACAACATGCAGCAGATCGAAGAGGACCGCGGGCGCCTGATGCAGAAGTTCGAACTGATGCGTCGCGAACTCGACCGGCAGGCGGGCGACGACCTGATCGTGGGAGAAGATTCCGGCATCCAGGAGGTGCTGAAGCTGATCAGCCAGGTCGGGCCGACCCCTACAACCGTGCTGATCCGCGGGGAGACCGGCACCGGCAAGGAATTGACGGCCCGCGCCATCCACCGCCTGAGTCAGCGCAATGACAAACCGCTGGTGACGGTAAACTGTACCACCATCACCGACTCGCTTCTGGAAAGCGAACTGTTCGGACACAAGAAGGGCTCATTTACCGGGGCCGTTGCCGACAAGAAGGGCCTTTTCGAAGCGGCAAACGGCGGCACGATCTTCCTGGACGAAATCGGTGACATCACCCCCAAGCTGCAGGCGGAACTGCTGCGACTGCTGGATCTTGGCGAAGTGCGGCCGGTGGGGGGAACCTCGATCCAAAAGGTAGACGTCCGGCTCATCGCTGCCACCAACAAGAATCTGGAACAGGGCGTCAGGGAAGGCTGGTTTCGCGAAGACCTCTATTACCGGCTCAACGTATTTACCATTCTGCTGCCCCCCCTGCGCGATCGCACAGACTCCATTCCGGCCCTGGCCCAGCACTTTCTCGAAAAGGCCCGCAAGAAACTTAACAAGAATATTGCCGGCATCGAGGAACGCGCCGTCAAGGCCATGCAGCACTACCCCTGGCCGGGCAATATCCGTGAGATGCAGAACATTATCGAACGTTCCTCCGTTCTGGCACAGGACAACGTCATCAGGCTGGAAAATCTTCCCACCGTCTTCACCGACACCTATGAATGCTGTGCCGACGGGGAGGTCAACCGCCGTCGGGCTTCTTACAAGGCCGAACGCGAACTCCATGTCAGCCGCACGGAAAAGAACCTCATCAGGCGCTATCTCGAAGAGACCGGGGGCAATGTGGCCAAGGCTGCCCGCCAGGCAAATATCCCGCGACGCACATTCTACCGCCTGCTTGAAAAACATGGCATCGAAATCAGGCGCGACATCCAGCAGGTTCTATAATAGTGTATACTTTTGGCCACCAGTGTGCCATTTTCTGCACACTTATTGTGTTTACGAAACAAGACCTCAGCGGTCCGTATCTGTAACTATCTGACATATATGGCGTATAATAATTATTTTCCTGTTGGCACGAAAATGGCATATTGTATCGGTATAGAGTGCACACAAAAAGCACGACAACCATACAACACAAACAGGAGGAAAGAAAAATGGGCAGAATGAGAGAGAATCCACGCTACAATGTGATTTCAATGCGGATCAGCGATGAGGAGCGTGAGCACCTGGAAAGCATCATGGGACAGACCCACCGCAGCATCTCGGACATCATGCGCGAGGCCATGGAATATTTCGCGGCCAACCACGGACAGATCGAGGCGCAGCGTAAAGTGGCCTGATGGACTGACCATGGCACCGGACAAAAAAATGGCGGGGGATCTCCCCCGCCATTTTTTTTACACGGTCATTGCAACAGTATCAGTTGATCAGTATTTCAAACTGCTCCTGATGAAAGCCGGGCTTGGCCCGGACGGTAATACGTTTCTTGAACTTCTTCTCCAGCTCTTCCAGACCCCGCCGTTCCTCGTCGTAGAGAAGGTCGGCCACCTGCGGGTGCACCGTCACCATCGCCTTGGTGCCGCGAATATCCAGCATCTCCCGGCGCAACTCCCGAAAGATCTCGTGACAGACCGTGATCTTTGATTTTATATAGCCCCGCCCTTCGCAGTAGGTGCAAGGCTCGCACATCATCCGGCCGATACTCTCGCGCACCCGCTTGCGGGTCATTTCCACCAGACCCAGTTCAGAGATCTTGAGGATGTTGGTCTTGGACTTGTCGGACTTGAGCGCCTCTTCCAGGGCGGTAAATATCTTTTCCCGGTTGACCTCTTTCTCCATGTCGATGAAGTCGATGATGATGATCCCGCCGATATTGCGCAGGCGCAACTGGTAGGCGATCTCCTTGACCGCCTCCAGATTGGTCTTGAGGATGGTATCCTCCAGATTGTGCTTGCCGACGAATCGCCCGGTATTGACATCAATGGCGGTCAGGGCTTCGGTCTGCTCGATGATGATGTATCCGCCGGATTTCAGCCACACCTTCCTGCCCAGTGCACGGCTGATCTCCACCTCAAGCCCGAAATGGTCGAAGATCGGCTCCTCTTCGTCATACAGCTCGATGGAATATTTCATCTTGGGGACAAAGGTGGTTATGAACTGGACGATACGATCAAAATCGGGCCGGGAATCGACGACGATCTTGTCAACCTGCTCGGTGACGATATCACGCACCACCTTCTGAACCACATCCAGGTCCGAGTGGATCAGCGACGGCGCCGCGGCATTGTCCTTGCGCTTGGCAATCTCCGCCCAGAGGGTCGAAAGGTACTGCATATCCGACAGCAGGTCTTCCTCGCTCTTTCCCTCGGAAACGGTCCTGACGATGTAGCCCGAACCGCTCTGCTTGAGGCGCTCGACGATCTCGCGCAGCCGCTCGCGCTCCTCTTCATCCTCGATGCGACGGGAGATGCCGATATGATCCACCGTCGGCATGTACACCAGGTGTCGCCCCGGCAGCGAGATGTGCGAGGTAATCCGGGCGCCTTTGGTGCCCAGAGGCTCCTTGGAGACCTGCACCAGCAATTCCTGCCCCTCCTGGAGCAGATCCTCGATGGGGTGCAGCGGTTTGAAATCCGGATGGGTCGGCGGTGGCTGGTCGCCGTTGCCCTCGCTCCCCTCATGATCCTTCTTGGCATCATCCAGCAGGGATTCATATTCCTCGATGGCATCGAATACATCGGCAACATAGAGAAAAGCCGCCTTTTCCATGCCGATGTCCACGAATGCGGCCTGCATTCCGGGCAGAACCCGCACGACGCGCCCCTTGTAGATGTTGCCGACAATACCTTTTTCGCGGCTGCGCTCGATATAGAGCTCCGCGATTGTGCCGTTCTCGATCAGCGCTATACGCGTCTCGTGAGAAGCGGCATTGATAACCAGTTCTGCTGCCATGAAAAAGCTCCTCTATCTAAAATGAATTATCGTAATACGTTTATCGTCAGGGGGTACTGCAGAAGATCACGTCCAGTTTTTCGATCCGGACGTCATCACCCTGCAAGGCGTCATTTCCGGTGATTGCCCGGGCGAACTCCATCGGCTTGCCGCGACCGGCCACCAGCTCGAGGCTCGATGCAGCTGCACTCAGGGTCGCAACCTCACCGCGCAGATCTATTACCTGGGTCTCACCCTTCTTTTTCCGCTGAATAACGAATTCTGTATGTGCCATAAACTGCACACATTGTTCTGAAAGATGTTCTGAAGCGGCATCATCGAAGGTGATGCGGTAGCGGGTCTTGTCGATCAGCGTGGAGAGTGACGGTGATTTAACGTCAACCTGCTCCGCCTCAAGTATCTTCAGCCCCTCAGGAAGCACGTCATTGAGCCGCCGCACGACCTCTCCGGCCGGGATGCCGTCCGCCACGAACATATCCATGTATTCAGCCATCGATTCAACACCCACCGACGTCGCCGTAGCAAATGAGAAGCGCGGATGGGGATGAAAGCCTTGCGAGAAGAGGATCGGGACCCCACCTTTGCTGACGGCGCGGGTAAAGACGGTAATCAGCTCAAGATGGCTGAGATAGCGCATGGTCCCGGTCTTGGCAAAGCGAAGCCGCATGCGTGCAGCATGGGCCTCGCCGGGGATCCGCTCTTCACGGGCCGGCACCACGGCATCTGCCCCGGACAACCGGTTTGAGACGGTACTGAAGTCGCACACGCCGCAGGCACCGCACGCTCCATTGCGGCAGTCCTCTGTCACAGCCTCGCCCAGTGCCATTTCCCGCTCTTTGAGCAGAAAATCCCGGGACACGCCGCAGTCAAGATGGTCCCACGGCAGAACCTCATCCAGCTCTCGCCGGCGCAGATACCATTCCGGCCGGATATCGCAGTCGCTAAAGGCCTGCATCCAACGCTCCTGCGAAAAATGCTCGCCCCAGCCATCGAAGCGGCAGCCCAGCTCCACGGCCCGCACCAGCACCGGAGCCAAACGGCGGTCACCGCGGGCAAAGACCCCCTCCATGAAAGAGAGCGGCGCATCATGCCATTTCAGGCGCAGCTTGCGTTTTTTCAATTCCGTATGCAGCAGATACTGTGACTCCAGGATCTCGGCCGTCGAGATCTGCGGCTCCCATTGAAAGGGGGTATGCGCCTTGGGGACGAAATTGCTGACCGACACATTGACCTCACCCGGGTTGCCCGAACGCTTGGCCTGATCCTTGACCTGGCGGGCAAGAACGGCGATCTGGGCAACATCTTCAGCGGTCTCGCCGGGCAGCCCGATCATGAAATAGAGCTTGATCGAGCGCCAGCCGGCCCGGTAGACATTGAAGGCCGTCTCCAGCAGGTCCGCCTCCGTGATGCCCTTGTTGATCACCCGGCGCATCCGTTCGCTGCCGGCCTCGGGAGCCAGGGTAAAACCGGTCTTGCGAACCTTCTTGATCTCATCGATCAACTCTTCATTCAGCGTCCCGACACGCAGGGAGGGCAGGGAAACAGCGACGCGGTCCTCGGCATAACGGGCCATCAGCTCGGACAGAAGCGGCGTCACACAGGAATAATCACCGGTGGAAAGCGAGAGCAGCGAGATTTCATCATAGCCGGTGGCACGCAGGGCTTCGTCGGCTACCTTCAGGATCGTTGCCGGCGATCGTTCCCGCAGCGGGCGATAGACATAGCCGGCCTGGCAGAAGCGGCAGCCGCGGGTGCAGCCGCGTGCGATCTCCACCGCCACCCGGTCGTGCACCGTTTTCATAAAGGGGACCACGGTATCCGTGGGAAAAGCGGCCGTATCCAGGCTGCTCAGAAAACGGCGACGGACCGTGGCCTTTCCGCCTGCTCGCGGCATAATTCCGGCAATAGTGCCATCAGGGTTGTAGCCCGGCTCGAAGAAGGAGGGTATGTAGACCCCCTCGATCAGCGCAAGCCGCTCCAGCAGCTCCAGCCTGCTCTCGCCGGCCTTTTTGGACTGACGGACGGCATCAGCGATCTCCGGCATCGCCTCTTCGCCATCTCCCAGCAGGACAGCATCGAAGAACGGCGCCAGCGGTTCCGGGTTGTAGGCGCAGGGGCCGCCGGCGATCACCAGAGGGTACGATTCACCCCTCCGGGATGCGAAAAGTGGGATCTCTGCGAGACGCAGCATATTCAGGATATTGGTATAGGAGAGCTCGTACTGGAGGGTAAAACCGATTATATCGCAGTCAGCCAGCGGGGTTGCGGTCTCCAGCGTGGCCAGGCGCTCACCGGCATCCCGCATCTGCTGTTCCCTGTCCGGCCAGGGGGCATACACCCGCTCGGCAGCGATACCGTCGACGGCATTGAGGATGTGGTAGAGAATCCGCAGACCCAGGTGACTCATACCCACTTCATACACGTCGGGGAAGGCCAGGGCTATGCGCAGGTCAGCGACATCCTTGCGGATGGAACCCATCTCGCCCCCCATGTAACGGGCAGGTTTTTCGACGGCAAGCAGATTCATCTCTTTATGGGTTTTCCTGTTTTCCTGTAATAAAATTGATAAGTTTGGAACTGTATCAAATCGGGTGCAATATTGGCAAGGGAAATACCATTTTTTTTGTTGCATCCGTTTTTACGTGATGATATAAGTCTCATTCTATCGCCCGGGTGGTGGAATTGGTAGACACGCAAGATTCAGGTTCTTGTGCTCGCAAGGGTGTGCTAGTTCGAGTCTAGTTCCGGGCACCAAAAATCAAGGGTTTTCAGCAACGGCTGAAAACCCTTTTTTTTGTTTTCAAACATTGCCGTTCTCAACTGCCTCATTGCAACAAGTTATCAGGCGTGGTATAAAAAACCATGGCTGAAACAAAGATCATCGACCAATCACTCATGGTATCGCGCAAGCGTGGGAATGGCACTCTCAGATACGAAGTGTGGCATGAGAATGGAATTATCACGCGCTACAACCTGGCGTACATCAATCACTTGATATTCAGCGGCGACAACGGCCGGGTTATTGGATATGACAACCGGCATGGACATCATCGGCATTTCAAAGGGACTGTCGAGCCTGTAGAGATGACGACTTTCGAGGAGATTGAACAAAGCTTTGAACAGGAATGGATTATGGTTCTGGAGGAATACAATGCGCAACGTAACCGTTAAAACAGGAACTACCGAAGAATACTTCGCTCGTGTACGCGATACTGCCAAACGAATTGACCGTGGTGAGGTACCAAAGCAAGAGTTCACACTCACGTTCGAAGACCCTGCGGATATGTTTGCTGTCATGACCCCGGCACGGCTGGAACTTTTTCGTGCTGCCAAGTCTGATCCCTCTTCCCTGACAGCACTGGCACTTCGTCTGCATCGCGATAGAAGCACGGTAAAAAGAGATGTTGATATACTGGTTGCTGCAGGTCTGCTCAATATTGAGGAAGTACCTCTTCCAGGGCATGGACGTCAGAAATGTGTTCGGGCTGTGGCAGACAGGATTCAATTGCAGGCTGTAGTGGCTTGATTTGTCGCGGAGGATATGAAACTTTCAACTCTTGAGAAGTTTGCCAATGCCCTTGGAAAGCAGTTGACCATCTCTGTTGCATGACACATGTAAATGCTCACTGTTATCGGTAAAGCAGGGATTACTGAAGAATACTCCGCTCGTGGAGGAGAACGCATGAAACGCTTTGTATTTTCACTTCTGTTCTACGTTACGCTGACCGGGCATGCCGGCGCCGCAGTGCTGGTTCTGTCACCCGATGGGACATACACCACGAAAAGTTCACTGGCTGAAGCGGCAACGGCAGCTGATACGGCCGGAAAAACAGTCGTCGTCACCTCCCCCCAGACACTTACAGCCAACCTCGTGTGGCCGGCAGACCGCGAGCTCCAGTTCAGAAAAGGGGGCTATATAGTATCCACTGCCCACCGGCTGACCGGGCTGAAGGAGGCCCGCCCCGAATGGTTTGGCCTCAATACCGTACCGGGAACCACCGACATGAGCGCCGCCGTACTGGCAGCAACATTGTCCGGCGCCGGCACGGTAAAATTCAGCAGCACATCCTATCGGTTCTCCATAAACATCCCTGGCAGCCAGGCTGTTACCTGGGAGGGTGAGGGGTATGGCGCAGGCTCTACCAGGTTATATCCCCTCGATGCCACCCACCCCTGCTTCATCATCAAGCTGGCCTCAGCCAGCGGCAATCCCCTTGCCGTCAGCGGTTGGGCCACCACCCTGGCGCCGAAATTCAAAAGACTATCCTTCGAAGATCCTGCCGGCTTCAAAGGACGCACCTGTGCCGGCATCTGGACAAACATGGCCCTGGATATCGAGGCCTGCGCCTTCAACAACCTCAAATACGGAGTCATCAACAACTGCGCCGAGTGGTCGCGGTACACAAAGTGTTACTGGGCCCATTGTCAGTTTGCCGTGTTCAGCACGACCGCAGCCCCGGCCAACGACCCGCTCGGAATCAGCAACGTGGCGACGGCCGGCAATCCTTCCGAACACTATTTTTATGACTGCTGGTTCAACAGCAGCGTAACGGACTATTATGAAGATCAGCCCGACAATCACTATGATCAGACCAGCCAGGTACACTTCATTAACTGCCAGTTCATGGGCCAGGCCAGCGGGCCGAATGCAAGTATCGTTGTATTGGGAAGCCTTGGAGAAATTACCTTTGATAAATGCTGGTGGGAGGGACGGGGCTCTAATACGGATGTGACGATAAAAGGCAGGGTGATTCCGACCTCGATAATTTATACGGAAGGTGTTTCGGTAGTCATGAAGTCCTGTTTCGGCGTTACCGTTGAGCAGAACCCGATATACGTCAAATATGCCCGTTCCCCGCGGTTCACCTCAAACGCAACCTACCAGCCCCCGTCACTCATCCTGGATGC
Organism: Geobacteraceae bacterium; assembly: GCA_016720395.1. Classification (GTDB taxonomy): domain Bacteria; phylum Desulfobacterota; class Desulfuromonadia; order Geobacterales; family Pseudopelobacteraceae; genus CAIPTY01. The sequence continues at coordinate 122,054 of JADKKR010000007.1, forward strand.
CACACACATCCTGAGGGGTCATGCCATCACCACTGATGCCGGGGTAATCTCCATCTTCAGGAACGCTTCGGCATATACCAACGGCGGCACCGACCTGTCGAAATTCACCATCGTGGAGAATGCCTGGCCTTCGATCCCGCTGGATGGCGGGGGGATGATCTTCCCCTCTCCGGTGCTGCCGGTCAACAGGTTCGCCAGTGGCGGCGCACTGGTAAACCTGTGGACAAAAGGTACCGGGGCCGGAGCAGTGTCAACACCCTTTGGTAATTTTTCGCAAACAATCACGCCGGGGGATGGATTCATAAAAACTTCAGGCTACAGGTACAATGCCATTTCCGGTGTAAAAAGCGGCAACGGGATTCAAAGCGGGCCGTTTAAATCCGTGTCAGGTCACTGGTACGTACTCAGTTTTGCGATCAGGCAGAACAGCGGCAGCGACAAATCATTTTTCATAAGCCCTCAGGGAACGTTAAACTCACCCACCCAGATCGGATGGCTTACCGTCCCGGGTGATAACAAATGGAGATTCTACACCGGATTGACGTCGAGTAAAACAGGCGGGGCGAATGCTGCAGTTGTGCTGACAAACGGAAGTGGCGCTACGATGGGATTTGATATCAGTGCGGCACAGCTGGTCGCTTTTCCTTCATTATCCGCGGCACAGCAGTTTATCCGGTCCGGGCTGTATGTTGATCCGACGATACTTTGAAAAAACAACCTGTTGCCCGTATGGAACAAATTCAACCATGAATACATATTCTTGTCGTGCGTTTCTTGCCATATCACTGTTGGGAATCGTGGGGATTCTTGCCTGCATCCGCTACGTTGATGCCCCTGTCGCGCAGGCCATATGGGAGATCACATCGTCGCTGCCGAAGGTGCATGGTCGCATCCAGAACATCCCCAACACCTTACCAGTGCTCGTGGCCATTGGCACGGCAACCCTGTGGCTGGCCTATGCTACATTCTCCGGCAGAAAAGGTATGGAACCCCACACCGGATTCTTGAAAATTGCCGCCGTCACCATCCCGGCCGCTTACCTGGCAAAAGTTTTTCTGCAGGATGCCTTCGGCCGCACCAATACCCGATTCTGGCTTAAAACAGGCGGCCCGATCGAATTCCGCTGGTTCCATCCGATACAGAACGGCGGGTTTCCTTCAGGACACTCCCTGGTTTTTACAGCATTTTTAGCCGCGGTCTGGATTTACTACCCCAGGTCTCGACCACTTGCCGTTGTGGCAGTAGCAGCACTTGGTTCGGCCTTATTGCTCACAAGTTATCACTTTGTCAGCGACATCATTTCAGGGATTATGTGCGGAATTTATATTACCGCAGCCATACATCACATCCTTGCACCTGCACATCCGTCTGCAGACTGAGTACAAGGATAGAGCAGTGAATGTCAATCAACGCACGTCATGCCTGCCGCTTCCGGAAGCGGAGCGATTGTTTGATCTCCCGAACTATCTCGGCATTTTCAGGTGACAATTTTGATGCAGACTCCTGGACTATAATCCACACGATAGAACCAATGAATGCCATGGCCGTTGACAACAAAACAATCACCTTGCGCTTAGGCTTGCTCTTTGTTAGCGGCGCCACCGCCTCATCGATCACCTGAATGCTGCTGGATTCCTTGCTTTCATTTACCCTGGCAAATTGATACTGCTTGGACAGCTGTTCAAAGATGGCTTCCTGAATTTTAAATTCGCGCAGCTTGCGGACATATTCGACCCCGATGCTGGGTACATTTCCGGTTGCAGGAATAATAGAATCATCGCCGCCACTGCCGGTCAGGGACACCATCTGCCTCTTTAACCGCGAAATCCCAACCAGAAGCGCCTTCACCTCGCTGCTCTCATCGGTCATGGAGTCGCGTAGGACCGCCAGCTGCACCTCCTTGCTCGCAATCTCAGCCTCAAGTCGAGCAATACCTTCTATGGCAACTGCGGCCTGTGCATCGGCCTTGATAGTCTTGTGCTTTTCCTGAAAGCCCTTCAGATCACTTTCAGCATTCTTCAAATCAACCTTGGCTTTTTCCAGCCGTTTTTCCAGAAATAACCGTTCGCTGCCCGCCTTGCTCACATAAAGCTGTATGCTGCGTTTAATCGTTTCATCCACAAAAGTATTGGCAAGCAGAGCAGCTTTCTGGGGATCTTTGCTGTTAGCGGCAACGGAAATAATGCCGTCCTTGCCGAGTACAATCTTGACAGAGCCTTTAGCCCTTCTGATGGCCGACTCGACGCTTTTTACCTTGTATTCCTTTTGCAGGTCAAGGCGTTTGACGACCGCATCAGCCACGGTGCGGCTCTTGAGAATGGACAGATACAGCTCGCCGGAGCCGCTCATTCCTCCAAGACCCTGCAAGGGACTGGCCTGAACCAGCAGAGATGCAAAGGCGCTCAGGGGTGATTCTCTTTGCGGAGGGTAGAATGTGCTGGTTGCGGTATAGACATTTTTCATGGCCAACGACAAACCGGCCGAAAGAATAAAAACCGTAGCACAGATTTTGACAATCAGCATCTTACGTCTTGCGATCACCAGCAAGAGCGGGAGCAGATTGATCTCATTTTCTTCAGAGTGTGGTTCTTCGATCATGCCCTCCCCCTATCTCAAGCCGAGCAGAACCGTGCCGGCGGTCAGTGCAACCTGCGATATGATGGTTGTAATATCCTTGATCTCCCGCAGCCAGGCGATCCGCTCGATCTTCTGCGGCACCACCAGGGCATCTCCCGGTTCGAGCATGTGTGAGGAAAAGCTCCCGATGTTCCAGCGACGGGATTCATCGCTCCAGTGCAGACCGAAGGACGATTGCTGACGACTGAATACCGTCCCGTCTGTCTTGAGAATGTACATCTCTGATATTTCCGCCTCGTTGGTTACCCCCCCGGCCAACCGCAGGCAGCTGTCGACATCGGAGTTCTCGGGCAGATATACCAGCGAAACCGGATTGAACACCTGGCCCATTACATTGATCACGCTTGGCCGTACCGGGATCGAAAGATAATCGCCCGCTTCCAGCGTCAGGTCATAATCACTTTTCCGAAACTCCTCCAGAGGTTTGAGCTTGATAACCACCCGCCCTTCAGCTTTCAAGCCCTTCATGCGCTGGATGCCCTTCATGACAGCATCCAGCGACGCCTTGGTCGCCTCCAGTTCATCCTTGGAAGTAGCCACAGATGACAGGGCCGCCTGTTTCTGCAGGACCTCTTTTTCCGCCTTGGCAGCAACCTCTTCAAGCCGCTTCTGCTGGTCCTGGCGCACTGACTGGCGCAGGAATTTCGCACCGCGCAGATATGCCTTATCGGTATAGCCGCCCGCACGGGCAATCACCGAGCTCAGTTTTTCACCACGGGCAATTGAATAGATCCCCGGAAAACGGACTTCGCCATCCAGAGTGATGAGTTTATTGGAGGCATCGAACCATTCCGTAACGCCGCGAACGATCAGGACGTCATCGGCCTGAAGCGGCAGGTTATGCTGCGCATCACCGGCCATCGCCTTTCCCAGATTCAGCTGAAGGCGCTTTGACTCGGCCTTGTCTCCGGAAATGATAATCCGCGAGAGTTCGGCCTCCTCGAAATAGGCATTGCGACGGGGGCTACCGGCAGCGGTCACCAGATCCCGGACCGTCATTCCCTGCTTATAATCGAAGGTCCCCGGCTTCACGACGGCACCGTTGATAGAAACCCTCGGTTTTTCAACCATCTCCCAGCGGGAGAAGATTTTTACCGTATCCTGTTCCTGAAGAACAATATTGTCCTGTTCAACTCCGGCCAGAGCCCGGCGCAGATTGACGGTCAAAAGCTCGCGGCGGTAATCCGGCGGCATCAGCCTGGTTATCTCGGCCACCTCGAGATAGGATTCCGGCAGCAACGCATCGGTGGAAGGGATCAGGTCCTTCAGGCGCATGCCCGATCTGAACTCGAACTCGCCGGGACGCAGGACGTTCCCCTTCAGGCTCACGATCTGCCTGGTGGCGGCCTGCACAGGGGAGACCTTGATCATGTCGCGGTCCTGCATGACGATTTTCGGCAGCTTGTCTTCCAGATTGCCCGAATCGATGGGTATATCCTGGACAATCCTGGCCCGGTTTTCAACCAGGCGCTCCAGCTGCATCCGCCCGGTATAGCCGCTGGCAGTGACGCCACCCGCCATCTTGAGCGCCTGGAACAGGGTCATCGGTCCGTTCATTTCATAGATTGCCGGACGGCGCACCTCACCGGCCACCGCAACCACCGGACCGATTACCGGGACAAAAATGGTATCGCCGTTCTGCAGTCGAAGATCCTTGCTGCGGTCACCGGTCAGAAACAGGTCATACAGGTCGACATCGGCCACTGTCTTGCCGTCTCTATTGACACGGATACTGCGCAGCGTCCCGTTTTTGGCAGGCCCGCCCGCCGCCCCGAGGGCATTGACAACCGTAGCCAGTGAGCTCACCTGATAGCTGCCGGGGGTTTCCACCTCTCCTACGACAAAGACCTGGATCGTTCTCAGCCTGGCCAGGGTCAGCGTCATCTGGTAGTTTTTAAAGTATCGTCCCAGAGTGCGATTGATTGCCTCCCGGGCGCTCGCCAGGCTCATCCCCCAGACATAGACATTACCAGCCTTGGGGATCGAGACTTCTCCATTACGGTCCACCTGGACTTCAAAACGGCCATCCATAGACCCCCATACGGACAACATCAGGCGGTCGCCCGGCCCGACCTGGTAGTCATCCCCCACCGGCAGGGCTCCCATCACCGCCTGCAGCTGCGTGCTGTTTTTGAAGAAATCATACCCGAACTGCTTGAAGTTCCTTGATACGGACTCCAGCTGCTGCGAATCCTGCAGGGTAATGCCCTTTCTGGCAAAGGAGAGCTCCAGGGCGGAGGGGGGCTGCGGGGCTTGCGGCGGTTGTACCCTGATCGTACCTTCGACCCTTCTCAGCAGGGGATCATCTTCAGGCGATGACGATGAAAGTTCACGATTCTTCTTTTCCAGCAAAAGCTTCTGCAGTTCGGCATCACTGTCCGGCGATGAATACGAACCTGAAGCCCGTCTGTCATCGAGGGTCCTCGCTTCGCCTGAACCCGCAAGAGTTGCGGCCGACGCTGTACCGGCACATAGCGCCAGCAGCATGACTATTGTAAGAAAACGCATCATAGTACAAAAACTCCTTGTTTCCGGGTACGCGATTATGAAAAACAATACAGAAAATACCCTGCCCGGTCAATATCGATAGCGCAGTTCAAACAGTACCAGCTGGTTTGTCCGACTGACACCTTCCACCAGGTTCATGTTGGTAACTTTTTCGATACCATACAGCAGCTTGCCGTCAACATCACCATGGAGCGGCAGCTGCCAGGAAATCCGGCCGGCATCTTTATGCTCCATGGCCTGCAGAGTGCCATTGACCGGATCGTAATTGCCGGCACTATCTACCTTCACCCGCCCCTCCTGGCCCCGGTCGGTATGGTAGTACTCCAGTGCCGCAACATTGCGGGCAGAAAATGAGTGGCTGTAACGGACATAGAAATCCTGCGTGCCGCCCCCGCCCTGTGAATGACCCGGAGGCATGTTATTATTCGTATAGCCGCGAGGGAATTTGCCGTCCGTATACAACGTTATGCCACCCCAGAAGAACTCGAAGCGTAGATCGTCACGACAGGAGGACGTCAGACAGGGGACATAGATACCTGCCAGATAACTCTCCACGATTGGCCAGAACGTCGCCGAATCCTCACCGACATATTCGCCGTATACCTCGGTGTTGCGCAGCCAGGGGATACGAAAGCGAAGATCGATGCCGGCAATCGAGTTACTGTGATTGGTGTTTCCACCACCAAATATCTCGTCCTGGAGGGTGGTCGATCCGGAAAAACCGGGTCCGCCCTGCTGGCGAACGAAGTTGATGCCATACTCGAACCAGTTGTAAGGTTTCACCGCCAGCTTGACACCAATAAAATAAGGTTGGCGATAATCAGAGGTGCCCGCATCGGTTTCGTCAAACCGTGACACGACAAGGGCATATTTAACATCTCCAATCCAGCGTTTCACCCAGGCCACATCCAGCGGTTCCGGGCTTGAGAGCTTTATCTGATCGAAATTCTGGGCGTTGCTGGACCGGTTCCAGCACACCGGTAACCATGTCGCTCACATATGCCTCGCCGCCCCAGCGCAGTTCACCGTTACTGCCGCTGCGGTAGACAAGCCCGTTGTTATTTTCAACCAGCGGGGTGCCCTCGGTCCCGGATGTATACAACAGACCGGAGTTCGTGAGATTTCCGCCGATAAAGCCAAAAGCAGGTTTGGCACTTATATAACCGGGCCGACGATAGTTTCTCGGCTCACCATCCAGATAGACGTAACTCGTCCGCAGGGAGGAAACCGGGTTGTAGTCGAACAACGGAGGATTTTTGTCAGGATTCTCCCGAAGATACACTTCGCGCGGCACCGCCTCGCGGGTCCTCTTGATCAACTGCATGGCGAAGGCCGGTGCAGCAGTATCCTGTGCAGCACTGTTCTTTGTCGCCTCCAGAACGAGTCGGGCAGCCTCAGCCTTTGAATAGGGGCGCAGCCCCCTGATATCAGAGGTAATCAATCCCATACCGGCCAGTTTTTCAAGGTAGCCGTAGACCGGACTGCCCAGGGGGATATTGGCAGAGGAGACGGTTCGCCGGGGTGCAGCCTGTTTTCCGTCGACCGCTGCATACATTTCGAGGTTCTCCCGCTGAAAAGCTTCGGGTGGCAGCAGTTCGCGGGTTTTCGTCACCAGGTCCCTGGCTGTGGCCAGTTTGGCCGGGTCCGGTTTTTGCGGGGGGATGAACCGCAACAACGACGCAGACCAGGCCGGTTCGGCTTTTTCCTGCGCTGCAATACTGCTGTCCGCTTCAAGGACCAGACGTGCAGCATAGCTGGTGCTGAACGGCCTGCTGCCCTTGACATCACGGGAGATCAAGCCGAAGCCGGCCAGTTTTTCCAGATAGTCATATACCGGGCTGTCGAGCGGCACGAGCGCCTTTGCAGATGATCCGGTAGTATCCGGGGAAGTCGCGGGGTTTGCATCTGCCGGTCTGCACACACAAGGATAACCAGCAACAGTATCAAGCCCAGGACGGTCGCAATCTTCCTTGCCCGTCCGGCATCACCCCGACCGGGAGTGAATTCATTCTTTAGCACTGACATGAGCCTCGATCTTTTCCTTTCACAGAAAGCACAATCATATAATCCGGGACGGCGCTCGCTCATCTCGCACCTGTCCCGCCGCCAGGACCACCCAGATAGTCCTGCAGATCAGCTTGATATCCAGCCACAGCGACCATTGTTCGATATATGCAATGTCCAGCCGCGCTACTTCGTCAAAATCCTGGATTTTATTCCGGCCGCTCACCTGCCACAGTCCGGTAATCCCGGGTTTGATGCAGATCCGCTTTCGATGCCAGTTCTGATAGGCTTCGACCTCGTCCGGTGTCGGCGGCCGCGTACCGACCAGGCTCATCTCTCCCGACAGCACATTCCAGAACTGGGGCAGTTCATCCATGCTCGTCTTACGGAGAAACCGGCCGACCCTGGTAATCCGGGGGTCGTCCTTGACCTTGAACATGGCCCCCTGCATCTCGTTCCGATCCATGAGATCCTTTTTATGCTCCTCGGCATCGACACGCATGGAGCGGAATTTCCAGCAGGTGAAGCTGCGTCCGTTTTCCCCGACACGTTTCTGACTGAAAAAGAGCGGGCCCGATGATTCGAGCTTGATCGCCAGCGCGATAAAAGGAAACAGAAGAGCCGTGATGACAAGGCCGACCACGGCGCCCAGAATATCCAGGCAGCGCTTCAGGAAAAGCTGTCCGGCGTCGAAGGCTTTGCAGTGGTAGGTCAGGATGGGGATGTCGTTATGGAACATCGTGAGTTCCTTGCGCGCAGCAGGCACGTCGTACAGATCTATCACCATGCGCACGACGACCCCCATCTCCTGGAGTACCGACAGAGAATTATCGACAAGCGCAAGGGACTCCCGCGGGAGAGAAAAAATCACCTCGTCAATCATATTCCGCTTGCAGATATCGATAAGCTCGTCGAAACCACCCAGTCGGGGGCAGTCGGGAATGCCGGGCTCATCACCACTGGCCGGCGGACCAACGATGCCGGCGATGACCAGTCCCCAGTCGGCATGTTCCATGATGATGTGCGCAAACTTGGCCGCCCGCTCACCGGAACCGACGATCAGGATATGCCTGCTGTTGTATCCCCTGCGGCGGAGATAGCGGAGCAGCAGTTTTACCAGCCCCTTTGCGGCTGCCATCAGTACCAGGGAACAGGCGAAGAATGTCACCATGTAGATCCTGCTGAACTCTCCCGAATGCAGGAGAAACGCACAGGACGTCGTAATGATGCCGCCGATCAGGTGAACTTTGAGAAGGTCCATAACAAGGCTGGCAAACGACTTGGTACGCATGGAGTCATAAATTCCGAAATAACCCAGCAGGAACAGCATCACCGGGAGGACAACCACCAGTATCCAGGTGTAATCAAGGAATTCTGCCAGCCGCCTTGAAAAACTCTGCACCAGTTCATACGACAGCACCAGCGCCACAATTATCATGGCGCCGTCAATCGTTATTGAAATTCTGTTCAGTAATTTTGCCTGCTGTTTAAGCATGTGAACTGCCGCCGGATAAATTTACCAGTGAATTTTCAAACGTTGTCAGCACGTTTTCCCTGTCCCACTGCTCCACACAGATGGACCGTGCTGCAGCCCCAAGTCTGCCGCGCAGGTCGGCGCTGCCCGCCAGCATCTGCAGAGCGTCCGCAAGGCCCCGGGCATCTCCGGGTTTCGTGACAATACCGCACCGGCTGACGACACAGCCCAGTTCGGAGCCTGCGTCTGCCGTAGCAACGACAGGCCGGCCACTGGCCAGCATGCCGAGCAGCTTGGATGGCATCACCAGACAGGCAACATCCGGACGTTGCGGAAGCACATGGATGTCAGCCAGGTTAAGCAGTTCGTTCAGGCGCTCTGCCGGCTGAAGCGGGGTGAAGCGGATATGGCCGAGCCCTCCCGCCGAAACCTCGAGCCGTTTCCGGGCAGCGCCGTCTCCGCTCAGGACAAAACATATCCTGCTGTCGTGCGCCAGGATTCTGGCAGCATCCACGACAACTTCCAGACCCTGTTTTTCTCCCATATTGCCGGAATACAGGACAACAATCGCATCGCGGTCAATCCCCCATTCAGCCCGCAACGGATTGAGCGACTGCAACGGGTAGATAGTAGCAGAGTCGACCCAGTTAGGAAAAATATGAGAAAAATCAATAGGTACACCTTTTTGGCGGACATTGTCAAGCATGCTGGCTGATATGGTCGACACCCGATCGAAGCGTTTCATAATCAAGCGCTCAGCGGCACTGATCATCCGCTTCAGCAGACCGGAGCGGACAAGACCGAGAGAAAAGGCGGCATCAATTTCCAGGTCCTGGATATGGAGCCAGGCACGGGAGCCTGCCAAGCGGGCAGCGACCAACGCCGCGGGTGTACAGAAAAAGGCCGGTTCGAGCACGAACACGGCCTGCGGTCGCCATGAAACAGAAGATGCAATAACAACGGGGAGACTGCTGAATGCAAAAGAGAGCAGGTGGAGGATACGTCGGATGCCTGACTGGCGGGAGGGCACCCAGAGCGGGCAGCGCAGGACGGTGACACCGTTCAGCATTTCCCGGGAATAGCGCCGCGCTGAATAGCCTTCCGCAATACGCCAGGAGGGGTAGTACGGTGGGGCGCAAACGACCCGTACCTCGTGGCCGCGGGTCACCAGCCATTCCGCCATCTCGCCGGAATACTTGCCGATACCGGTCAGTTCGGGGGCGTAGTTGATGCCATAGATCAGGATGCGCACTTCATTCCGTTTTTCTCTGATCACACGCACAATATTCACGTGTTTTGAGTACAATCATGTATTCGTATATCGATTGTAGAATTGAGTAGGTCAATCCAGCCTTCCCATCAAGAAAACCGAATTTTGCAACATACAATAATATAAATTTACACAATGGTCGTGCCGGTAACCTGTAAAACAGCTCTTTCTGATGAAATCTTCTTATACTGAAGTCACGCTCAAAGAAGGCCTTTAAAATAGAAAAATCCGGGTTCTTCCTGCGATTTTCGATAATTTGCTGTGCCTCAAAGGCACTGTAAGAGTTATGACGATCCAGCCACTGGCCAATCCCCTTGCTGAAAGGGAAGTGGTCCAGATAACCTTCGACCTGCCCCACGGGCCCGTCTGCAATAGACACGGGGTTTACCAATCGCTCATAACGCATTTTATGCGGTCTGAACAGTCTCATATAATACGGTGAAGCCTGGACATGACGTAACCATTGTCCCAGAAAGAAATCCCTGCGCTGCACACGAAACGCGACATTATCTCCGGCGCTCTTGACTGTTTCCTGAATTGTGCGAGCCAGCTCTGGTGTCATACGCTCGTCTGCATCTATGTAAAAGACCCACGGGTGCTTGAAGCTGATGTTTTGCAAGCCCCAGTTTTGATGAGCAGCCCAGTTATCAAAAACTCGCCTGGTAACCGTGGCACCAGCTTCCTCTGCAATTTCTATTGTCTTATCCGTACTGAACGAATCAAACACCTGAATATCATCGCTCCAGGCCACAGACTTAAGGCAGTCCGGGAGATCCTGCTGTTCGTTTTTTGTTAAAATAAGTATTGATATCATGGTGTAATTCAGCTCGATGTCAGGAAATTAGATGATTGTTTCAGCATTTTCTTGCAAGTAAAAACATTTGAGTACCTTCAAGATTATCGTGTCCCTGACATTGTACCCATAGCTTATTCAACAGAAAACGGAGCCGGAATAATTTGTAGGTTCCGTGCACTTCAAATTCAAGCATTTCTGACAAGTTGAAAGAATCTTTTAACGATTTTTCCCTACCGAGAACCCTTTGAGAAAAATGTTTCAAGAGAAACTCCCAGGGGGTATACGAAAATCGCTTTACTATATCGAAACCTGTCTCAGTGACAATTCGCTCAAACGTACGTGCCCCGAAATGACTGACATGAGTATGCGGTATCCATTTTGGAAAACCTGCACCCATTGACTTCACCAGATCACTATCAAAATTGTCCGTCATTATAAGCAGATAACCATCCTTTTTCAGTACGTCTCGTAACTCATTTAAAAATAAACGCGGTTCAGGAATGTGTTCCAACACTTCAAACGATGCCACAATATCAAACGATTCCTCAGGGAAACCGATCGTATTAAGTGGCGCATCATGAATTTCCAGACCCAACCGGTCCCGGCCGTATTCTGCTTCCTGCTTAGAGAGCTCAACACCTGTTGCCTGGAGATTTGAACCATTTACTATTTTATTCAAGAAAAACCCGTAACCTGTTCCAACATCCAAAAGTCGACCGGGCGTGGAGAGATCAAGCATCTTCGATAGTACCCGAAAATTTATTTCTGCATTGACTCGCTGCCCCTGGAGTTGTCGCAAACTCCCGAATCCATCGACATAATACTTAGACAACACCTCACGGGACATTAAGCGGGATGAAAACATAAAATTACAGTCCTGACAGCAAACTACAGGGATATCAGGGAAATCGATATGTTTTTCAGAATTAATGGAACCGCAGAGAGGGCATTTACCACGCTCGATAAAATCTGACGATTTAACTAAAGACATTTTCCCCACATCCCTATCTGAATAAACCGCGTTGATTCTTATCGGTTACAAGTTACATTTTCTTATTCTTATTTTCTTAACCGGTTTAGCACCCCAATCAAAGGTCATTCCTTTTGACCTGATAAAATCATCGATTTTGCAAATGCGGGTATTCTTCCTACGGTTTCATATCGAATATTTTTTAGTTTGAATTCTTCGAAAAGCTTTGTAAGCGTTCCCAGGGAAAAAAACTTGATGTGGCCGTAATCACGCAATGGATGCCAATGGCGGTCAAAACTGTTAGTCAGGGCCAAAGCCACATTCTTCAGATACCCGTGATATGGTGCCGATACGATAAGAATTCCATTTGGTTTCAGGGCATTCAAAGCGTTTTCCATCAACTTTCTCGGCAACAGCAGGTGTTCGATAACTTCTGTCGAAATTACTGCATCATAAGCGGATAGGTGTTCCTCCGGCAACGGTAGTCCAAGATCTTGCTGAAAAAACAATACATCAGGAAACTGTTTCATTGCCAGTTCAATACCGGACTGACTGTAGTCACAGCCCGTTACTTCGTACCCCTGTTTAGCTAAATATCCTGCAATATATCCATTACCACACCCTAAATCGAGAATCTTTCTTATGCCATGCTTTTGCAGCAGGCGATCAATCGAGGGGATAATATACAGATTTGCATCTGATGGTCCGGCACCATCCCAGATAAACTCTTGAGAGGCAAGTGAGATGTCTCGATCCGTTTTAGAGACCATCGAAACCTTCGTGTTTTCTATTTTTAAGTTTTCTCGCCGGGATTCCCCCATAAATGCTCCAAGGCTCCAGATCCTTTGTTGCCACGGCACCCAATCCTAGAATAGCACCTTTTCCCAAAGTTATGCCGGGCTGCACGGTAGCCCTGGCACAGACCCATGAATAGGCTTCCAATGTAATCGGCGCTGATATCAGAGGAAAATTTGGATCTTCATGATCATGTGTCGCTCCGCACAAATACGCCTGTTGAGAAACAATACAATGCGATCCAAGTGTTATCTGGCTTGGGTTATAAATGATCGCGCCGTCAGCCACAGCAACCACATCCTCGCACACCAGATTCCAGGGTGCCCAGACCTCTGATTTTGGATAAACAGCACAACCACTCCCTATCCTGGCCCCAAAGCATCTCAGCAAAAATACGCGCCACCGGTGAAAAGGGCGAGGAGATGGTCGAAACAGCGCTGCATAGACAATGCCCCACACAAATCGGGCAATTCGATTGCTTACACTGAATGCCGGAATTAAATAAGCGTCCTTATTTGCCATGCTATTTTTCTCCTATTTCTGAAAAACAACTGCACATAGGGATCACGATTTGCCTTGCGTATCGCTCCGTACGAGATCAATAAGATTCTGGGCGGCGCGGCTCATTTCAAAACGCGACTCGAAACAGGCAAGCGCCTTTTTTCGCATCTCGACGTGTGACCGGGTATCCATATCCAGCCACCTCTCAAACAATTCAATCGTGCCATCAAGCGTATCTTCTGCGATGATCCCGGCATTATCCTCCTGCACCTCACGCCAGATATTGACCTTGTCTGAAATCAAGACCGGTAAACTGCACGACAGCGCTTCGGCCACAACGATACCAAAATTTTCCTGGTGAGACGGCAGTACAAAGGCCTCTGCTGAGTGATAGGCCCCCCACTTCATGTCACCGGTTATCATACCGGTCCAGGTTATTCGATCCTCGATACCCAGCCTTTGACTGAGCACGACCAATTCCTTCTGCCAACCGGTTTGATTCGGTCCGGCAACCACTAGGTGCAGCGCCCTGTCTTTGCCCGCCACACGGGCAAAGGCCTCAAGCAGCAGATCACACCCTTTTTTCTCATGTATGCGGCTGAGGAACAGGAACAACCGTTTCTCAGCCAATTCGGGAAATTCGGATAAAAATGCTTTTCGCTGCTTGACCGCATCTCCAGACGATCTCGACGTGCCATATCCCACGACCATCTCGTTACACTTGTAGGGCCAGAACGACTGACGGGCCAGAATCCGCTCTTCTTCACAGGTAAAGAGCACGGCCTTGGCGTCACGCAGCACCAAGTACTCGCGCCAGAACCAATAAAGCATTTTTTTCAGGTGTTTGAGTGGATAGGCACGTTTGAACCACGGATCAAGCATGCCGTGACTAAACACATAATACGGGGTTTTCGTGCCCGCCAAAACTTTCCATGCTGCACATCCGGGGTACTGCCACAATCCGTTCACAATCACCGCATCGAAGCGACCGGCGTTTGCCTGCAACCAAGGGACCAGATTTTGCGAGTAGCAATAGCTGAGCATTGCTGGTCCCAAGGCGTGGGTAGGAACCCTGACTGCATCAAGCCAGGGAGAGTTGTCAGGGGCATCAAGCACCGCAATCTCAGACTCGATACCAAGAGTGATATAACTGTCTACGATACGGTTCAGGCCCTCTATCGGTCCGCCGTAGATGGGATTCATCGTAGGAATTAAATGAAGGATTTTCATAGGTCTATTCTTTGATCGTCAGTTCACAAAACCGGTTATACGGGTAAAATAGGCGTAATCAGACCCCAGTTTCTTCGTTTTAACAGCGGGAACTCCTGCGTACAGGCAATACTCCTCAGTGTGAGACTTGTTCAGCAGCGATTTCGCCCCCAGTACGGAATAGCTCGGAAGAACCGCCCCTCCAAGAAGGACACAATCGGTCCCGACAAAACAGTAGTCCCCGATAGTAATCGGAGCTGACGATTGCCTATTTTTCTGAAGATCTATACTGTGTGACAGAACCTGTGACCTGAAACCTGCAAAGGTGGTAAAGCTGCCTATGGTAACCGAGTTGGTACAGTCAATCAGGTGCCGGTTGGTTACCGCCGAATGCCGGTTCACTACAAGTTGGGGAATCCTGTCAGACTGGTGCGAAAAGAAGGATTTATTGCCAGCGGGGAATCCGGATATCCAGTTCAGGTTGCCTACTTTTGAATGCTCACGCAGGATAAGATTGCTGAGGCCTTTGCAGAGCGTCAAATGGCCAATCCGCGACCCGGCTTCCATCACCAGATTTTCGGGCATGATGAAAGAATAGCCGATCCTGCTTTCCGGGTGAATGGAATAGCCGAAAAGCTTCACCAACGCCAGCCTGCGGATTTTCCATGGCAGGAACATCAGAACTAATGAGACCAGCAGTCTGCTTTTCATTGGACAGCACCTTTCGTTTGTGTTATTTGAGTCGGCCGTAGATAGGTCCCTTGCATATCCGTTCCCACAAAGCCCTGGGACTTGATAGGTGCTTAACCAAAAGATAAAACTTCATGATGAATTTATCATAAGATCGTCGATCCCGACCCATGATTTTTCTTGAAGACATACTCCCGATATTTTTTGATATTCTCATCCAGCTTCATGGAAGCGGTGATGCTTTCGACCTGCAGTCGGTAACAGCTCAGAAACTCATCCAAAACATAGAACCTTGTGCCATTAAGCCACATGTCAAGGAACAGTTCTCCATCCCAGTTTGTCCGGTTAGCCACGTTGAATCCGCCGGCCTTCTTGAACTCTCCAGCCCGGAAAAACGTCGAGGCCTGCATCAACACGGAAGCCCCGTAGGCATATCTTCGTAAGGAGAACTTTTCAGAATAGCTTTTACGCAGTACATTATCATCTTTGTCAGTAATATACGTATGCCCCGAAACAAGACCAATATCGGTATGCAACATGAAAAACTCGGCTACCTTACGAATCGCACCCGGCAACAGAGTATCGTCGGAGTTCAGAAAGCCGTACACTTCGCCGGTAGCAAAGTCAAAACCTTTGTTCAGACCATCGGCCGGTCCCTGGTCCGGATCATAAATAATTTTTGCGATCCGGTCACGGTATCGTTCAATGATCTCACGACTGCCATCCGTGGACCCCGGATCGACAACAATATACTCGATTTCACCATAGTCCTGATCGACGACGGAAAGGATCGCCCTTTCAAGAAATTCGGCCTGATTGTAGGAAATCGTCACTATTGAAAACTTCATGTGGATTTCATCTCCTTCGGCTGCGAAACAACTCCAGCGCGGGAAAGAACGAAAAAAATAAGCACTATATAATACGCCATATATACACGGCCTTCTGCCCCGAACGGTGAAAATAGCACGTTCCACAGTATATTCAAGCAGACGAACGCTGCCAGAGGCATCAGGCTTTCCCGAACATTGTGCAGCTTCCATAAGGCCTTCAGGGCAAGCAGCCAGACCCACCCCCAAAACAAAGCACCAACGACCCCGGACTCGACCCAGGCACCAAACAAGTGCGAATGAGTGGGAATCAGGCCTTCGTCACCTTTACGGACATAGGTTTGTGGATTTTTATAGCCAAGATCAGCCATAAGATACGCGATAGTAAGATTATATTTCGGATCCTTTGCCCACGAACCATGGCCAATGACCGGGGAATCGAAAATGGCCAGCGATGATGCCAGAAGTTCCGGCCTGCTGCTGAGCAGCGTTCCATATTGGCCGCTTTCCTGCTGCAGGTATTTTTTGGTATTTTTCTCGCTTAACAATTCCATTTCAGCTGCATACTTATATGCCTGGATCGTTGCGAAACCTGCACCGAGCAGCAGAATTGCCAGATTGACCATGGCCCATTTTGAAAGTGTGGCGGCAGCGGTGCCCCGGCGCAATGAGCGCTTGTTGAAGACAATATATGCCACGGTCCCCACGCAAATGAGTGCCAGCGAACGAAACCCAAGCAGCAGGTTAATGGCTGCAGCCAAGCTGATTAAAAACTCCGTCCCGTATTTTATACGCTTAACAACATTCGTCTGTGACAGCAGGACAAACGTGGTCGTAACCGGGTAACCCAAACCAAATTTCCAGGGGTATTCGATTGCATAGTCATCCGGCGAAATGAAAAACGACAATATCTGGCCAACTACAATGCCTGCACAGAAAAGCGTTATCCGTATCTTCCGCCGGGATAACAGCAAGTACAGTGAGATGAAATTCAACAGGAAAAAAACTATCTTTGCCCATCCGCGCGACCAGTCGACAAAGGGGATCTCCCTGACGAGATCAGTAAATATCTGCGCACTGAGCCACAAGAGAACAAAGATGATCATTTTTCTTGCAACTGGTCTTAAAAGCCACTTTGACCTGAAATACACAAGTAACGGCAATAAAATAAGCAGGATAATTTCCGGGACAAACAGCCGGCCGATTACATTTACCTCCACAAACATAGCGCAGGGGATAATGAAAGCCAAAATATTGCCTACAACCCTAACTGGCGTTAGAGGTTGAAGTCGAATGTCAGGTGGATTTGATTCGGAAGCTGACATGAGTTGTGATGTCCGTTATGCCCTTTATTGTTTGTTTTAGTAAGCATCCCCCGGCAGAGCCGGGGGATTACTTAGAGAAATTTACTCTTTACTTTTAATTTCAGCTTCATATTTTTCTACGGGCATTTATTTTATCAAACATTAAAGACTTATAGGGGTGATGCCACATCACAAAACCCACTATCAGGAGGTACAGCACAAGATTTATCGCTCCTGAAACAATAATGCTCTGGTTAAATAAATTTATTGCATTTATCCACATCACAAGTGCGGTACAACAAGAAACACAGATTAGTAACCAAAAGTGTTCTGATGGAATAATATGCCTGAACGGAATATTATATTTTTTATGCGTAATATATATGACAAGTCCACTTGAAAAAACCATTGATATCATTGCACTAAGTGCGACACCTAAACCGCCGAGCAAGGGACCAAGTATTAAACCGAGCAGTACATTCAAAATTGCCATCACGACATGAACGGTAGAATTCCATTTTAAATCACCGGTTCCAAGATTCAAAAAATATGACGGTCCCATCAGGTTACTCAACCCGTATCCTATTGCCAACAGAGCACCAAATAACAAGAATTGATGTTCACTATACCCAACCCACAACACAGAAACTATTGGTAGTACTATTAAAATAGTTGCGTAAAACGGTATGACTACAAAGAATAGCAAGCGATATGACTTCAAATAGAGATCGCACACCTTTTCCGCCGATGTTTCCTGAAGTTCTGCAACTGCAGGAACTATTGCCTGGTTTGCCGCTATCAATAACGCTCGTAACTTCACGACTAATTGACTGGCCATTTCATAATATGCGGCACTTGAAAGACCGCCGAATCGGCTCATAAGCATTTTGGTAATTGGATCAAAAAAAAGGATCGCGATAGAATTGATCTGAAAATTGACAGCGTAACTCAGCATTTCTTTGAATTTGGCTTTCGACCAGTGTACAGGTAACCATGGTAATGCCGTGAGGTACCGACGCAAGACCAACCAACCTGCAACCATGAGCAGCAAACTCTGTGCGGCCTGCCCAACAGCCAAGCCAACCAGGCCATACCGGGGGACTAACCAGATTGCAGCAACGAAGAATAATATGTTGCCAATCATCATCAAAATGTTGCGGAGGTCCATACGCTGACAACCATCCAACCCCGACTGGAACACGCCGCCAACACTGCCTAACCATAACGAGAAAACTGCCCATGGCAATATGTTCAATGCCAGCGGCATGGATTTAGCTGGGATTGATAATTTCAATAAATTTCCTAGGAGAGGATAAATCGCGATCGCAAGTAGCGCCAGCACCAGTGCGATGCTGATAGCGGCGGTCTGCACCACTTCTCCCGCCCGATAATCATCATTCAAGGCACGGTAACGTGCCACAAATTTAACCACGCTTCCCGTCAAACCCATATCGCTGAGCCTTGCAACTGATGTACTTGCAAGGATAACCGACCAAAGTCCGAGATGCTCCGCCCCTAGATGTTTGATGAGATAGCGGTACAAAAGAAATAATACAAGACCCGATATGAACGTCTGTATAACGGATACAGCGGCATTGCTTATTAGACGGCGAGAATTAAACAAAACAACCTCTTTTGAGGGCTGTTCTCATCAAATGCTCCTGAATATTTTCGCAGGTGAACCAATAACCACCACATTTTCTGGTACATCTCTATTTACTAAACTTCCTGAACCAATGACACTGTTGTTTCCAACAGTCACTCCCGGCAATATGATCGCCCCGGCTCCAATCCAAACGTTATCACCAATAACGACCGGCTTATAATCAACTGTTTCTCGGTACAGGGCACTTCCGAACGAGTGGGTTTGTGAGGTAATGACACTATGAGATGCAATCAAGGTGTTGTTGCCAATCTCAATACCGCCCCCACCCCACATGTGAACAAATTCAGCAATTGAGACCCTGCTTCCGATGCGACACGATTAGGGTTGTGTATAACAACATTCGGGTAGATAAATGTTTCTTCTCCCAAAGAGCCAAGACAAGCTGACCACTTAGCCCTTCTTACCAAAAAAATAGCTGCATCAAAATGAATTGCTTTGGACAGCTTAAATACAAAACGATAAAAAATAGTCAGTGTTCTTTCTAAACTACTCTTCGTAAAATATTTGATTCTTCCTCCTAACGATTTCATTTTGCACCTCCTTCAGCTTAATCAATTAGCGCATTTTTTTAAAAATACAAATAAAATGATCTTTAGCCGACATCCAGCTCGGAGGATGGCTCAACATTTCCTTATGAGCCCTGAATTCATCTCCACCCATGCCCTTTTGGCGAAGAGCAGCAAATCCCCTCGGTGAAATTTTGTAAAACAGATTCTTTACTAAATCTCCAACCCGCTGTTTCCAAGAAGGTTTCACATGACAGAACGTGATTACCTGTTTCAACTCCAGCCCAAGTTGATTTCCTGCCCATGCACACCACGTTGGACAAATGAACGACAGATGCTCACCAATAGTACAATACCAATAGCGCGCCCCCATAAAACGCCAACTCAGAGCCTCACTGTTACCAGAGGAGAGAATAACGATTCCCTCATTATTTGTTAACGCAGCCATGTGCCTGAGAAATTCCAGAGGGTTTTGTGAATGCTCAATGACATCAAAAGATGTCACGGCATCAAAGGTTTCATCCACTCCGGCCATATCCTCAAAGTCTTTCCCGATTATCTGGATGCCGTGTTCCTGTGCTTTTTTGCCAGCTGCTTCATGAATCTCAATACCAAAGCGTCGGTGCGTTAGTGCAATTGTCTTTAAAAAACCACCATCAAAACATCCAACATCAAGAATTGCACTTTCAGGTTTCAAATACTGCTCGATCCATCTGCCGGCAATCTGCCAGTCTTGCCGGTCACTATGCGCTGTCTGCCAGTTATTAGAATTGCCTTGACGATACAGCTCATCCAAGACGCTCTTTCCCGGATGTGGATGTCGAAACGCTACGCCACAATCGCGACAGCGAAACAATTCTCCTCCTGCAAGTGGCTTATCAAGAAAACGGCCTGCAAAGCTAACCACAGGCTGAATTGTACCTACACATTCAATTTTATCAGAACAGCAGCAGATACATGGTGGCTTCATATCAATTCAATCATATACGCGTCTTAGTGATTATAAAATTCCGCCACAACCAGAACACCGGCCGCAAAGGAACATACAGCCAGAACAGCCGATCCGGAAGAGTCAACACCTTGAAATCTGAATATTTTATCAGCATGCTCTTGGTGATGCCGGCAAGCGGCAATCCGAGTTTTGCAAGATACCACGCATGCGCCAACCCATCAAGCCTTTTGCCGGCAGTACTGCGCTCCCGGGCACTCTGCAGGAGAGACCCCAGCGCCTTTTCAGCCAGGCTTACGGCTGACGTTTCTTCTGCAATCAGAGTACGCAGTTCGCCAGGCAGGGATATGCCGTACACCCAATTCGCCAAAAGGACGGTCTGTGCCAGCACCCTCCTCATGCGGAGCTGACCGGCCAGTGCGACAAGTGGCCCCCAGCCGTTTGGGCGATCCTCGGAAAAGAGCACCGCGATGTCGCTCAGCCACTTGAGCATGCTCCATTCATGGTGCGCACCATGATAACTCAGAAACAGGATCAGGGAGTCGTCGTCCCATACTTTGAAGCCCCCCCCCATCCAGTCCACGGACTGGCAGCACTCCCACAAGAGTGCGGTCTGTTCCTCTGTCCAGAGATAGCTTCTCCAATGAATTTCAAGGTAGTGCCCGGTAGTGTCATGGATGTATTCGCAGTTTTGCCCGATCTCCCGGTGAAATCTTTTCTGGCGCGCCGTCAGTTTGTCCCCGGGTGAGATGCAGCGATAGCCGGCCTCGAGTATGAGACGCTCGGCGCGGTCGAAATCCTCCAGCCTGACCATCAGGTCGATATCGCCGGTGGCCCTGACAGCCGGGTCGCCATACAGGCGCTGAGAGAGCAGGATACCTTTCATGACCAGGAGTTCGATCGAATGCTCCGAAAACTGATGTGCGATGCGGAGCAATTCAGTTCCCTGCCGGAGGGCAAGGCCTGATGTCTGGATGTAGTCGGACTTCAACTGCGCCGAGACATGCTCCGGCAGCAGCTCTCCCGCATGTCTCCGAAGCATGGTGTAGGCCAGCCCCGGCACACCGTGCCGATGGACAAGATCAATACATGCCTGCCAGTCACCAACCTCTCCGCAGAGGGCAGCAATCTGCCCGGCCTGCTGGCGCTCATGTGCCGGCGGCGCAATCCACGAACAGGCGACCACCAGCCTGAATTCGGGAGTGATCGTGAATTTATCCAGGATGGCCGGCAGAGAGACGTCAGGCATGGATTGCCTTCAGGAACGGCTCCAGAAACCCCATCAGCCGGTCCACACATTCATCGACACTGCAACGGGCGGTATCAATTGAGCAGAGCGGTTCCAACGGCGGCTCATACGGCGCAGAAACCCCGGTGAAAGCCGGCAGTTCTCCCGTACGGGCCAGCTTATAGAACCCCTTGGGATCGCGCTCCTCGCAGACCTGGATGGGTGTGTTGACATGCACCTCCAGGAAGGCATCTTCTCCGATGATCGAACGGGCCATCTCGCGGTCCTCGCGGTAGGGCGAGATAAAGGCGGTGACCACGATCAACCCGGCATCGTTCAGCAGGCGGGCCACCTCGGCGATCCGCCGGATGTTCTCGGTGCGGTCCCCGGGGGAAAAACCCAGGTCGCGATTGAGGCCATGGCGGACGTTATCGCCATCCAGCACATAGGCAGCATGGCCGCCATCCAGCAGGCGCCGCTCCAGGGCGCAGGCGATCGTCGACTTCCCGGCGCCGCTCAATCCGGTCAGCCAGAGGGTCGCCGGCTGCTGTTTCAAAAGAAGAGCCCGCTCCTCTCCGGTTACCTGCCCTGCATGCCAGACCACAGTCCGATTCATATCCTGCTCCCCATCTTCTTCAGGCTGATATTTTAATAACCCGGTCAAACCGGAGACTCTGATCTATTTTTCACGCACCAAAAGTAGGCGCTTCTAAGCGACGGCGCAACGAAATCCGGTTCCTTGAATGAGAGACACTAAATCCAGTCCGATGAATTGTATTGCTGGATACCCATTAGGTTGTGCGTTGCGTCGTCGCGTTCGCTGCGTGAAACTGCTTTTTCAGGTTTCCGATCTCATTTCACGCATCTGCAAAAGCCATGATTGGGCGTAATGCCCCCCCGTTGCTACCAGCTGGTCATGGGTACCGGATTCTGTTATATGACCGTCCTGCATGACGTGGATCATGTCGGCATGCATGGCGGTGGTGAAGCGGTGGGTGATCATCACGGCCGTATGCCCTTCGGTCAGCTCCCGGAATCTGCCCAGCCAATCGGACTCGGCCCAGGAATCCATAGCGCTGGTCGGTTCGTCCAGCGCTATGACGGCCGCATTGCGCAGGAATGCCCGCGCCAGGGCCACCCGCTGCCACTCTCCGACGCTCAGCTCCGCACCGCCGAACCATTTGCCCAGCACGGTGTCATACCCCTGCGGCAGTCGTTCGATGGGCAGGGCCGCACCGGCCGCACCGGCCGCCGCCCTGATCCGATCGCTGTCGGGGTTGGATGCCAGGTCACCCATGGCGATATTTTCGGCGGCGGTGGTATGGTAACGCACCGGCTCCTGAAAGAGGACCGTGATCCCGCGCCGCAGTTCGGCCGGATCGAACCGGCGCAGGTCAACGCCATCCAGCAGGATTGAGCCCTCGTGAGGATCGTAAAAGCGGCAGAGGAGCTTGATCAGGGTGCTCTTGCCGGCTCCGTTGTGTCCGACGATGGCGGTCACCCGGCGGGCGGGAAGCGTCAGGGAGAAGCCGGACAAGGCATCCCGTTCGCTGCCGGGATAGCGGAAAGAAATGCCTTCGAAGCTGATACCATCCTGCAGGTTGGCCGGAACCGGCTGCGGATTGTCCGGCCGGGTGAGCTGCGGCTGCTGAGACAGGAATAAAAACAGGTTATCCAGGAAGAGGCTGCTGCGGTAGATGCGGCCGGCGCTCTCCATCAGCGAGCGGAGCAGCTTCTGCCCCTGCTGGAAGGCCTGGTAGCAGAGCACCAGGTCCCCGAGGCGCGCCAGTCCATTGGATACTCTCAGGAGCATCCAGGCCATGCCCCCCAGTCCGCCCAGCCAGGCAATCGTTCCCGCCGCCAGTTCGGCTTTCATCTCGTCCCGGGACAGGGCCAGGCGGCCGGTGCGCAATTGAGCACGCAGCCGCTGGAAGGCGCTGCGGTGATGGCTGCCCAGATCGAACAGGCGCATCTCAGCGGCACTGTTGCGCTCGGTCAGTATCCAGTCATAGTAACGGGTCCGGCGCTCGTTGGCGGTATTGGCAGTGCGCCACCTGTGTTCGCGCAGGACATAACGGCCGACCGCCCAGAGACCGGGCAGCGCGCTGCCGATCAACAGAAACGGCAGCCAGAAGGCATAGGTGTGCAGCATCCCGGCCAGCACCAGCAGCGTCAGTCCGTTCTGAATCAGCGTACCCAGGCTCTCCAGCAGCACGATCGGCTGGGAGATGGCGTCCACCCGCGCCCGGTGCAGCAGATCGTATGATTCGGGATTTTCGTAGAAGGCAACATCAAGTTCGAGGGCTTTTTGATGGATCAGGGAGTGGATACTGTCCTGCACCAGTTCGGCCTGTGCCGTCCGTACCCAGGAGGCCAGGCTGTTCAGGAGCTGGCTGCCGACCCAGAGCAGGCCGATCAACCCTGCCGGGAGCCAGACAGGGGAGAACGCCGTCAGGCCGCCCTGGCTGGTGATTGCTGTTGAAAGGCTGTTCACCACCAGGCGGGTCAGATACACCAGCGCAGCCGGCATCAGCCCCTGGAGAAGCAGGAGTACACCCCAGGCCACGGTCCAGCCCCGGGCGGCATTCCAGACCAGACGAAGGCCCTGAAACATGAGCGGAAGACATCTGAAAAATTCCTGCAGCGCCCTGTTCATGAGCCTGTCCTGTCGTTATGAGGTTGCTGTCGTACGAAGGCTGAAATCGCAGAGAATCGCTCAACCCCGCCGGCACCGGTCAGGATGGCATCACCGCAGCGTAGCCAGGCATGCGCGTCCATGGTTCCCGGCGTGCTCTCGACCCTTGCAACACCTAGATACAGTGCAGAGGCTACCCCGCGGCGCGACAGCATGACCATGCCGGTCAGCGCCTGTGCCAGGCAGGCGCTTTCCCAGTGCGTACGTGCGGCGGCAGCCTGTATGGCCCATCCAATCGCAGTCGTGTCAATCGGTATATCCTTCTCTGGTATCGATGAGGTTTCGCTCTGGGTAATTCCCAGTATCTTAGCGATCTTTCGAAAGGGGAACAGCAGGATGGCCGCACGCATCACGCCCAAAAGTATAAAAGCTTCCAGAAACAAACCACGCTCCGACCATGAGCGTGCGGAAAATTTGCGCAGATCGTCAATCAGCGACACGCACCAAACCTTCACGCTCCAATTCAGCCAGAAACGGGAGCACATCGGCACGGATCTGTTCCTGTGTCGCCTCGAACTCATCTCCCAGCCGGCCGCACAAATCCTCAACAACAACTGAAGTCTCAAGCAGCTCCCAGATGCGCCGCCCGATAGCATCCAGCGAGATATAGTTATTACCCGCCATATTGAGCAGCACGATTTCCTGATCCACCGGGGCGGTCATGATCCCCTCGGTACGGACTACGCGGGTGGTTGGTTCAATTGCCATTATAACGCTCTCCTCTTATGTCTGTATTCCGACCGGTTAGACCAATTTACCCTTTTCGGTTAGGCAACTATTTTCTTATAAATTGTTCTTTTACCATGTATTCATCTATCTGTAAAACAATAGGCGGCTATTATGCCGCCTATTTGTTCTTTGCATATTGATGGAGTCACACCAAAAATCACAACCATTCCTGCCTGACTGAATTATCCCTTCTCAGCATTTTCAACATAATTGATGTTCCGGTATCATCATTTCATCTAAAATCACGCTTTAATCTGCATTGCACTAATCCATACTCAAGAATGAGTGTCTGGTCGGAATTTGGGTGGGAAGCAACATATTCATCAAACCGTTTTTCCAGCGCAATCCCATTATCGCGTCAACGATTGAAAGTCTTTTTCTTACGTGATCTGCCTGCGCCAATACCTGTTCAATCACATAAACAGCCTCCACAAAGGACGCTTTGTTTTGAAGGTGTCAAATCAATAACTTACACACCAAAGTCGAGAATGTGCGCGACCGCCAACCTCAATAAAATACTAAACGAATTAATCTGATAGTAACGTCACTGCTGTTTGAAAGGTTTATTCCAGTCCTGGATGATGAACTATGAAATATGTTCAGCTATGTGCTGCATGTACTTATCGGTCAACCAAACAGTGTCCATAAGAGCACAACCCGCATTTTTGGCAGAGCTGCTGTTCATCAAGCTCAATGCTGATACGTTCAATTTTTAGAGTCACATAGCATTTTCATCTCATACCGGATGGTTGTTCTCATCAAGATACCCAAAACGCCGCATAGCCTCACCATGCACATCGATCAAGCGCTTCACCAAATGAGTTGGCAGCTCTTCCCGCCATCCGCCCACCTGCCCCTTACGGAAAAAACCACCTTGTGTCTGTGTCGGCTTCTCACAAAAATCGTTTTGCTTCTCCTGGCGCTGAAGTTCAGAAAAATCAGAAAATTCTACCGCTCGCTGGACTCGTTCGAAATCATATGGAAGGCCACAAAACCTGACCACCTCACCAAAAAATTGTATCGGATCACGCTTCAGATCTTCATAACGAACCAGATGGACAGGAAGGCCGGAATCATCAAGCCAGCTCACGACATGGTCACTCCAGTTTCCTAATTTCTGCTCCAACTGGTCACACAGACCTCCAATTGAGCGGGCAAGAGAGAATTCTTTGAGACACAACCCTTCAACAGCTTTTTCCAGGCTCACGCCCCAGTGATTCGCAGTAGACGCAGCCATATCCAGAGGGTTCCGCAGAATATAAACCACGCCGGAAGTACAATCCGCGGGAAACAAGCCCTCGCCACGGTCGGTTTGCCGCCAACTATCATGAACCTTCATATACAACGCTTCTTTTTCTGCACGCGCCAAGCAGCGATATACACCAGGCCGTAATCGCTCAATAGTCTTATCATCCAGTGACGATGCCTCAACGCCGACCCATTCGTCAAACCAAGTCCGTGCACTGGCATTTGTCCCGCCTTTCAATCTGTTTATATCGGCAGGTTCACTGTTATC
This sequence comes from Geobacteraceae bacterium, assembly GCA_016720395.1. GTDB lineage: Bacteria > Desulfobacterota > Desulfuromonadia > Geobacterales > Pseudopelobacteraceae > CAIPTY01. The sequence goes on from JADKKR010000007.1 coordinate 148,328, forward strand.
GTTAAGATAATTGTTCAACAGTATGCGCATCCAGGTATTGCCCGATTTGGGATATGAGGCCAGCCAGACGATCTTAGCCATGCAGGATAGCCTCCACAACTTCGTTCACGCTCCAGCCTTTTGCAGGCCTTTTGAGCCTGATCACTTCCACTTGAGTAACCAGCCTTGTTATCACAGCAAATATCCCGGGGTGTTCTTCGGGAAACAAAGGACCGTAGATACAGTCCTGCAAAGCGGTGAATTTGGTGACGCCGCCCAGCACCTCCTGACTCAACGTGGTACCATGATGACGTTCAAGCATATACACCGCTTTCAAAGGGGCCGGTAAAAGCGGCATATCCGACGGGACAAGCGGGACGACGACCTTGATACTTCGTAGAGGATTGCGATGGAGCTTGCTCACATCATGCCCCAAACGCACCGCGGTATCCTCACACAGGTTCAGTTTTGGCATTCCAGGGATAGCCACTGCCTCACCACGTTCATTCAGCTGCAGCACCGCGAGGTCATCGGCCAGCATGTTGTACCCACGCGTCAGCATCGCAGCCTGAGTGGTTGACTTGCCGGAACCTGACTCTCCCGAAATGGCAACTGCACCCCGAGGTGTAATGACCACATTAGCATGCAACACCAGTAGGCCGCGCTGGCGTAACAGGGCCGCTAAAACAATCGTGAGAAGATAGGCACAGATTACCTTATCCTCTGCATCGCTACCACGCTCGAGAGTTATTTTGGTGCCGTTCTCCACCAATAATTTTCCACCACGTTTGCCGCCATAGCACACAAATCGCCCCGGAGCCGCCTGCCAGTTAGCACCTTTTGCGGCGGGTGAACAATTCGATTCGGCAATCACACCCTCGACAACCGTGACATCAGCCGCTGTTTCCTCAAGTGCCATAGGCAGCAGCGGACATTGGAATGGCATTGACATCACAAATCCATAGATGCGGTACTTATAAGTCATTAAACAATCCATTGGGTTAAATTTATCCGGGTAAGGGATCAAGCTGTATAGTTGCAAGATGCTCTTCCACAAGGTCTGCCAACACACTTACAGTCCACGGTTGCCACGGCCGTTTCAATCGAGACATCGGGACGTGTTGTGAGAGATTTGAAGCGAAACGCATGAATGTAATACGGTCACACTGTGCATCTGCGATTTGGCTGTTATACATTATGGCCCCCAGCATACTGAACCAATTGCTGGCGTCTGCGCTTTCCAGCAGGCAATCATTTTTTCTGTAGATACCCAGTCGATACACGGCACGCAGTGGATAAGTGGAATGGTGCTCATCCTGCATGACCGGCGTAAAGGATTTACGTCTCGTATCATGTTGTGGCAGTGAACTGTTTTCAATACCAAATCCTTTGAGGACATCCGGCCAAAGGACCACCGTGCTGGATGTCGGCAGAATGCTGATCACTCCGCCTGCATTCAGCTCGGCCGCCGTCAGATCGTCAGCTAGCACCGTCCATCCCCGTCGCTGAAGCTCCATGAGCAGGGTCGATTTTCCCGCACCCGAATCACCCGCCAGCAGAATGGCACCATGTTCGTTTCCAACAGCAGCAGCGTGAAAGGCCACTTTTCCCTGTTGGTAGAGTAGCGCGGCCAGAGGGGCCATGCACAGGTTGCGTTCAATTGTTGCAACATCAGCGCCAACGGCCGCATCAATAGTAACCCGCCGCCCATCTTCAACCAGATAACGGGCCACATCAGGCACATCCAGCAGAAACCGTCGTTGATGTGCCTGCCAGAGCACACCAGCAGCGCTGACAGTCTCCAGTACCGGCTTCACCGCATCAGCAGCAACGACCACATCCCGCAGGAATTCCGGCAATATGTTACTGTACTCAATAGTTTCTTTCATGGCATCATTCATAAAAATTATTCACAAACAGTCCCGCCATAATACCTCGACAAAGGATGCTGCTAGCTTTAGTGTGTGTATTAAGCGTATCCTCGGTCAAAACCCTCCGCCATACCTGTCGCATGTAATCAACGTCAAGATATTCGGCCGCAGCACCTTCAGACAGTTCATCAAGTGCAACGTCAACATCGGCGGCGCAGGCCCGTAAACGTAGTACCAGATCGCTTGATTGCAGCCCGCGCTTCCGATTTAGCCGCACCTCATCCGGCAAATAGCCCTTCATCGCCTCACGGATCAACCAGCGGTCCTGCCCGGTTTTCGGGTCTATATATATTTGATCTGGCACAGAAAAGCAGAATTCAAGAACGCGGGCGTCAGCCGTAGGATCGTGTATATTTAAGCCATACTGCGCACTCGCCTCCGCTGTCATGGCACCTACAATTGAATAGCCCGGCATAATTGCCCGGCAGCGCTTCTGTCGCAAACTATCCGTGCTTCGCTCCTGCTGATCCGTGACCAGCCTCTCCAGCACTCCACTGCGCTGGGCAAATATGGGATTGATCGCCGTTCCGCGCCACCATTCATTTCTCTCCATGCGCCTGGTGCGTAAACTGCGAATCAATCCCGTCGGCGTTACAGCCATGAGATATCGTCTAGAATCAAGATATAACTGCCGACACGTCATATGCGACAAGCGATACCACATCGGCTGTGATGACATGCTTCCTATCCATGACACACTGCCATTGCCCAACGCGCCATTAAACAGCGCAGTACAACCCATGGCCTGAGCAGTGCTCCGTATATCTGTCACCCAATAGAGATTACTGGCGCCATGATTCGGTGTGTTATTCAATTCTAGCGCGTGTCTAATTGCAACAATGGGACTAATGGACTCTGATTTCAGCGAATAGTGATCAATATTGCCCGCCAGTTTGGCAGTTGCCATTGCCATAGGATATTCATCATTGAATCGGGACGCGATATACTCCGGCGGGCAATGCTGTGGCACTGCAGTAAAGGCCGCCAGGTGCCGGCCTTCTGCCTGAAGATGCTTGGCTGCAACCGCTGCAACAGAACCGGAATCAAGACCTCCGCTCAGGGTAACACCCACCTGCCCTGATGACGGGAGGCGACAGCGAACCGCCTCACTGAAGACATCTCTAAATGCAGTGACATAGTCATGCCTGTCCCGCAGATTCAGCTCTGGGGTGTCCTCTAAGCACCAGTAACGTTGAATATCACAACTGCCGCTGGTGACAGTAATGTAATGCGCTGGTGGCAGTCGTCGGATGTGGCTGTGAAATGTCCGGTCACCGCAGCGAGAAAATAATGATGTCAGATAGTTTGCCAGATACTCTTCGTTCAGCACGACAGGCGCCAGGTTGAGTTCGAGCAAAGCTTTTCGTGAAGTGGCAAAAGCAAATTTCTTGTCATCGATATAATAATACAAGGCCGTATTGCCATGGTGGTCACGGGCGACGCTCAGGCGTTTTTCCGCAGGATGCCAGGCGGCGAAGCACCAGTCGCCATACAAACGGCTGGCACACCCGATCCCCCAAGCGCGGTAGGCTCTACGCATGATTTCGACATAAGCAAGGCTGCTACGTTCAGCGGCAGGGATTCGGAGCAACCCCGCCACCTCTTGGGCATTATCCAGACGCCCAGCTGCAATAAACATAACGCTATCGGGGGAATGGACATTGCGGGCGGACTCCAGTATGAAGCCTGTTGCTGGCGTCTGGCTCAAACCGGCGCAACCAGCGTGCCAGAGGGCACAATCAGCATCCCCCTGACGCGTAATCGCAGTATGCAAATTATTAAAATCCAATGGCACGATGGGTTTGCTATCACGATTGAAAATACCAAAGATAGCTGACATGGGGATCACTTCAGTTTGAAGGAGATGGGGCCGGGGCCCTAAGAAGGGATTTAAACAAAACGGCAAACCGCACACAATGCAATCGTATGCGGTTTGCCGGAGAGTAGAGCAAAAAGGAACTGCTAAAACAAGGTCGGTTGAGCCAGATAATCCACTTTAGAGCCCACTACGTCGTTCATAGTACGCTTAATGTCAATACGTTGTATCTTAGGCGGTTGCCTTTTTTTGGTTAATTCACTGATCATACGAAACCCCTTATAGCTAAAATATCTAAATTTAATAATTATGTACTTTAAATTTTTAGAAAACTACCATCAGAACGCCGGTTGCAGTGCGGTAAAATGCACCGGCTGTCAAACCACCTGTAAGCGCAGCAGCATTGTCTGCAAATGTGGGAAGACCCACAACATGCAACTTGGAGGTCGGGAGAGCTGCTCCAGTTGTACCAATTCCGACCTTGCCATCAGAGGTGATTCTCATTCTTTCTGTAAGCGCAGTCATAGCGGTTCCATTCCAGTTTGTGGTCATGAACTGGATAAATGCGGGAGTGTTAGTAATACTCCCCCACGCACCGGGGTTTGTAGCAGTCGCGGGCTCAGCCTTTACCCAGAATTGGGCAAGATTCACCCTGTATGCTGTGGTAGAGGGGTCTTTGGTCACATCAAGCGTACCAAAGTTCAGGTAGCCCAATGCGTTTGTTGCCTGAGGTAGGCTGTAGGCAAGAGTCTGATCGTTCTGATTGATCCGGTAAAAATGAAGTTTGAGGAGTCTTGGGCCAACATGCCCCCCAGGAAAACTAGGGGGCTACATGATGATATGTACCTAATGCTGTAGTAAAATCAAAGCCCTTGGTGCCAATTGCAACGCCCGGGGCAACACAGAACCGTGCCGCGCGCTGCCGGACATGTTTGATCTGGCCGGTGGCCAACGCCCTGTACTGCAAACATCGTTGCTGCCTGTGCCGAACCGGCCAGCGCCACGGCCATAAAACCTGCCATTAAAAGTACGCTTTTTTTCATAATTACTTCCTCCTCGATTAGGTTCTACCTATTGGGTTTACCCCTGTCTATAAAGGGGACACACTGACGTTTCCTGAATGCTGCATCCATCTTAAGTTTTTACTCATCGCGATAATATCTAGGCTGAATTATAAATGCAATAAAAATAAATTCAATCCCTGCCGTCAAAAAACATTATCTGCCTAAAATAACAACTGCAACTGTGGTGATTTCACGTAAGCAACAAACACCGACACCATCCCGAACAGCCCTGATCACCGGCACATACAGCCCGGAAAGACGATTTTAGCTGCTCCGGCAGGTTATTGGCGTGCCGGGAGCATTACTGCGAGAAAAATATATTATGCAATATTAATACCTGTTTTTTTGCCTGTTGAGGCACTTGCTAAATAAGTTCCTTGCACATAGTTTGCCAATGCCTTGACGGATACGGAGACAGCCTTACATATATTGCAGAGAGGCCCGGCTGCAGTCGACTCCCGGCCGTTTATCACACCACTCCCGGCAGCTGTTGTCTTATACGGAGACACATCGGCTGCACCGCGAGACAGCCGCCGGCACTATGCCCGCTCATGCGACGTTCCGTCTATCAAAAAATATTTGGCAAGTCGTTCCGCTCTTCTCTATACTCTAGGCGATGTTTGATCGGTCAGACAGGCGCATGCCGTTGATGGCTGAAACGTTTCACACAACATTCCCGCGATCAGCCGTGTAAAATCAACGATTCACGCAGTGTACTCTGCATTGCACCACGGCCTGCAACAAAACTTGCAGGCGCAATAATCATTGCACGAACTATTATGTAGTATGCATTTCAAACGTCGCGGCATCCGGGAGGTAAAGAGATGGCTGTATTATTTCGCACTGTTACGGTCGGACTCGCAACCATCCTCGTTTTTGCTCTCCTGCTGTGCGGCTGTCAGGAGAAAAAGCCGGCTGCTCCGCCAGTGGAGGGGAAAAGCGAGGCGCAGCTGGACACGGAGTACCGCTCCATCCTGGCCGAGGCCGGGCTGTACACCGGCGGGCCAGCTACCCCGCCGGCCCAGATCGAACCGGCGGCTTACGGCACGGTGCTTCTGCTGGCTGCCGGGAATGGAAGCACGGAGATGCTCTCCCGCCTGCTGGGTGCCCGCAACGACATCAGCCTGAATGACCGCTATGATGGCCGCAGCCTGCTGCACGCGGCCGCCGCCAGCCTGAATGCGGCCAACTGCAATCTCCTGCTTGAGCGCGGATCCGACCCGAATGCCCAGGACAGTCTGGGACGGACACCGCTGCACCTGGTTGTCGCCCAGCCTCGCGGGGACGTGCTGGCGCGGCTGCTGCTCTCGCGGGGTGCCGCTGTCGACCTCCGCGATGAGCAGGGCCTGACACCGCTGCTGACAACTGCCCCGGCCAGTGTCAGGCTGCTGATCGACAAGGGTGCCGACGTTTCGGCCCGGGACAGGCTGGGCAATTCGGCGCTCCATTGGGCTGTCTACCGCAAGGGATATGAACTGGCCGGGCTGCTGACAACCCCGGGGGCGCCGCTGGATATCCAGAACATCGCCGGGAAAACGCCTCTCCACCATGCGGTGGAACAGAACGACCTCCGGATGACGCAGCTGCTGATTACGGCCGGCGCCAGAACAGACATCGCCGATATAAGCGGAGTGACGCCGCTGCAGCTGGCGGAAAAAAGCAGCCAGATCAAGCTGCGGCAGGCCTTCGGGCTGTAAGTGACGTCGATTACCCAAGATGCTTACCGGGGGGCTCGTGTCTGATAATTTTATGAGCGGTTTTCACCGCGCTATATCCTTTGACGTGTCCCGAATTGCTGATAACCGGATCAGGCTGACCGCAACCATGCGCGACGTCTATCATGACATCCTGATCGAAGTGCTCGTGGATGCTGAGACCCTGATCATCGAGGCGCTGCAGGCCACCTTTTCGCGCTGCCCGGAGAAGGCCTGCCCCAACGCTGCCGGACGGCTGCAAAACCTGGTGGGGGTTGTCATCGGACGGGGGCTCAACAGAAGGGTCATCGATGCGCTGGGTGGCGGAGCCGGTTGCGGGAACCTGCGCGTCATGCTGCTCGGGCTGCTACCCCTGGCCATCAATGTCAAAGCGGCAGAAGGCTTTGACAGTGAAGAGGAGATGCTGGAAAGTGTCCGCAATAAGTTGCGCGGCAGCTGCGCCGGTTACCCGGAGGATGATACGGGTCTGGCCTGAGACTGCTGCGGGAAAAACCGGCAGCTATCGCTACTGTACTATATAGTTATGTAGATGCTGTTCAGCGCTGCAGAGCAGGATAGGTGCAAACGGGGTACACGGATTCGTGGTCCCCGTTTTCATTTCTGCGCAGGGCAAAATAGTCATCGGGGGTGTTGATATTGCGGAAGGAGTCGAAACCGGGGTCGATGGCAGCCACCCGCGTGCACTCGAAGTGCCGGACCCGGACCCGGGGAAAGAAGGAGATCAACCGACGTCGGCCGGCCAGCAGTGCTGCTTCCATGTGCGGCAGACAGGCCTTGCCGTACACGGCATGCAGCGGTTCCAGCCCCTGATCGCCCTCGGGGATGATGACATCGGCCTGCTGCCGTTGGGCCAGCAGGGCCCTGACCAGGGTGTCGTTGAGATAGGGCATGTCGCAGGCCACGGCAAAGATGTGGCCGGTGGCCGCATGATGCAGCCCGGCCTGCAGACCGGCCAGGGCCCCCAGACCGGGGTGCAGGTCAGCGACCATGCGGCAGCCAAGGAAACGGTACTGCTCCGGGGTGTTGGTCACCAGCAGGACTTCGTCCAGCAGACCGGCCAGCTGACGGTGGATGGATTCGATGAAACGTCCGCCGCGATAGGGGAGCAGCGCCTTGTTGCTCCCCATGCGGCTGGACTGACCGCCGGCCAGGATGACACCGGTCACACCGGCTGACGGCACCGGATTTTCAGGACAGAAGATCAATGGCCTGCCCCGGCGGCCTGAGTGTGGCCGTCGCCGGCTGCTGTCTTGCGGGCATGGTCGGGGATCGAATAATCGACCGTTTCGGGGTGATGCTCGAAGATCGGGAAATACTTGGCCAGCAGAACAAAGAACAATACGTGGGCGGCGATGATGCCGATCGTGACCAGGGATTCGATGATCGAAGGGTAATAGATCAACTGGTCAGGCTGTTCCATGCCGAACATGGAAACGTTGAAGCGGTTCAGCACCAGCCCGGCGATCACGAGCGATGCACCGCGCAGCTGCATGCGCTGGTCAACCCGGCAGGCCTTTTTCATGAACATGAACATCGGGACGATGACGCCGATGATGATCTCGGCCAGAAACAGCGCCAGCAGGCTGGGGCGGTCGAAGAGCGGACCGTGGGACAGGAGGAAGGTGGCGGGAAGCTTGACCACCAGGTAGGCGCCCAGCACCCAGGGCAGGATCCTGGTCAGGATCTCCAGCAGCTCGGATTCATCCGGCTGCCCCATGAAGCGGTGCACCATGGTCGCCTCCAGGATGATGATCGAGATACCGGTAAAGATGGCCGACATCCAGAACAGCAGCGGCAGCAGCGGGTTGTACCAGAGGGCGTGCAGCTTGTCCACGGCGATCAGGAAGAAGGTCCCCAGGGAGGACTGGTGCAGGGTCGAGATGGATGCCGCCCCGATGACCAGCGGCATCTCCAGCCAGCGCAGCACCCGCAGCGGCACGTGGTAGCCGAACTTCTCGCAGACCGGCGAGAGGAATTCCAGGAAGAGTACGGTGGTGTAGGCCATGATGCACATGGAGACCTCGAACATGGGTGAATGCACGTTCCAGTAGACCATGGTGTGCCAGGCGCGCTGGGGCTGTCCCAGGTCCAGCAGCAGCCCGACGCTGACCAGCGAGTAGCCCAGGAAGCCGGTTACGATGGCCGGACGCACCAGCGGTTCCAGCTTCTTGATGTGAAAGCAGTGCACGATGGCACCCAGGGTGAAGGCCCCGGCTGCCAGCGGCACGGCCGTCACGACGTCGAAGGAGATCCACAGCCCCCAGGGATAGACGTCGTTCAGGTTGGTGGTGACTCCCAGCCCCAGTACGAAACGCACCGCCGAAGCCAGCGCCCCCAGCACCACCAGGCCGATCATGAACTTGAGGAAATTGTGATAGCCCCGGATCTCATCTATGATAATGCGTGCGGCAGCGGTCATGGGCTGTCCTCCTTCGTCTCAACGTTCGTGGTTTCCGCTGGCAGCTTGCTGTTCTTGAAGAGCTCCTCCCTGCGGAGACGCTCCTTGCGGTGGGTGAACCAGGAGAGCAGCGACAGGCCGCCGCCCACGGTCAGGAAGATGCCCGGCACCAGGCGCAGCGCCTGCCAGGTGTAGGAGGGCAGGGAACGCTTGGTGACCGGTTTGAAGCCCAGTTCATCCAGCGGCTGCTGTGTCAGGTAGAGAATACCGGTGCCGCCGGCCTCGTCCTTGCCGTAGATGGCATTGTGATAACGCTCCGGCCGGTTCTTGAGGCGCTTCTCGGCCTCCTTGATCATGTCGCCGCGGGTGCCGTAGGAGATGGCGGTCGGGCAGGCCGTGGCACAGGCCGGCTGCATGCCCTCCTTGATGCGGCTGTAGCAGCCGGTGCATTTGCGCACCAGCGGGAAGGCCTTGCTCCATTCATACTTGGGTACGCCGAAGGGACAGGCGATCATGCAGAAACGGCAGCCGATGCAGCGGCCGGCGTCGTAGATCACCGGACCTTCGGCGGTCTTGACGAAGGCACCCACCGGACAGACCGATGCGCAGGCCGGCTCGTTGCAGTGCATGCACATCTCTTTGTAGAAGGCGAACTCATTCTGACCGTCCTTCTGGTAATCCTTGAACTTGACACGGGTGAAGGTGTACTCGGACATCAAGGGCGGATTCTGGTAGCCCTCCCCGCTGAAGAACGTCGTATCCTCGGCCTTGAGCTGGTTCCACTGCTTGCAGGCCACCTGGCAGCCGCGACAGCCGGTGCATTTGGTTGTGTCGATCAGGAATGATTTTGTCGTGTCAAAATTTACGGGTAGGGAACTCATGCCTTGCTACCCCCTTTTTCGAGATTGCAGAGAAACGCCTTGAACTCGGGGATGCTGGTATTGGAACAACCCACCGATGGAGTCAGAAGATTGGCGCTGTCGCCCGTGGACAGGCCGGCGTAGCCGAAGTGCCAGGGCATGCCGATCTGCTCGATCATCTTGCCTTCCACGTTGAACGGCCTGAGGCGCGAGGTAACCAGGGCCATGGCCTCGATCGAGCCGCGCTCGGTGGTGACGCGCACCTTGTCACCCTTTTTGATACCCTTCTGCCGGGCCATGGTTTCGCTGATCTCCACGAACATATCCGGCACCAGTTCATTCAGCCAGGGCAGGCTGCGGGTCATGCCGCCGGTCTGCCAGTGCTCGGTCATGCGGTAGGTCGTACCGATGAAGGGGAATTTCTTCAGGTCGCTGGACACGTTTTTGGGAATCCGGACCCCCGGGCTGTTCTGCACCTTGGACAGCAGGTTGCGGGCCGGGCTCTCCACCGGTTCGTAATGCTCCGGGAAGGGACCGTCCTTCATGTCCAGCGCGTAGAGCCGGGCATGCCCTTCCGGCAGCATGATGAAGGGGTATTTGCCTTCCTTGTCGTCCTTCATCGGCGGCCAGGGGCCGTCGGGCACATCGCCCTTCCACTTCTTCTCCGCGGCATCCCAGGCGATGACGGGACGCTTGGGATTGAACGGTTCGCCGGCCGGATTGACCGAGGCGCGGTTGTAGACGATGCGGCGGTTGACCGGCCAGCACCAGGACCATTTCGGGAACATGCCCAGGCCGCCCGGGTCGCTATTGTCCCGGCGGGCCATCTGGTTGCCGTCCTTGGTGTAGGAGCCGCTGTACAGCCAGCAGCCGCCTGTCGTGGAACCATCTGCCATCAGGTATTTGAAAGCCGGTACCGGGTCGCCGGCCTTAAACTCCAGGGTTTTGTCCTTTTCGACCACGGTCACATCTTTGGTAAACGAGCCGTTGATCTCTTTGGCCACCAGGTGCACATCCGGTTCGTGACCGCTGCCGTAGTTCCAGGAGAGCCTGGTGATCGGATCCGGGAAGGCGCCCTTCTCTTTCGTATAGAGCTCTTTGATGCGTTTGAAAAACTGGTCGATGATCCACAGGTCGCTCATGGATTCGCCCAGCGGTTCGACCGCCTTGTAGCGCCACTGGGCCCAGCGGCCCGAGTTGGAGATGGAACCTTCTTTTTCCACCGAGGATGCGGCCGGCAGCATGAAGACCTCGGTCTGGATGTCCTTGGGATCGACACCCGGGCGCTTCCAGAAGATCGAGGTCTCGGTCTCCCACAGGTCGACCGTCACCAGCCACTTCAGCTTGCCCAGGGCACTACGGGCATTGCCTGAGTCCGGCCCGCCCACCGCCGGGTTCATCCCCATGCAGACCAGCCCTTCCAGCTCACCCGCGCTCATCCGTTCCATGATCCTGCCGTAGGCATAGCTGCCCATGCGCTTGGGCAGGTAGGAGTAGCAGAAGTCGTTGGCGGCGGTGGCATTGTCGCCGTACCAGGCCTTGAGCAGGCTGGTGATGTATTTCGGTGTATTGCCCAGCCAGTTGGCGCTCTTGGAATCTTTGGTTTGAGGGGTCCATTTCTCGTTGTAGGCCTTGAGATCGACGTTGTCGAACTCCGGAGACTTGAGGTAGCCGGGCAGCAGATGGAAGAGCAGACCGTAGTCGGACGAACCCTGGACGTTGGATTCGCCGCGCAGGGCGTTGACCCCGCCGCCGGCGATGCCGATGTTGCCCAGCAGCATCTGCAGCATGGCCACGGCCCGCACGTTCTGGGTGCCGTGGGTGGACTGGGTGATGCCCATGGCGTAGAGGATCGTGCCGGCCTTGTCCGGTCGGCCGGTGGCACAGAAATTCTGGGCGACCTTGAGGTAGTCCTCCTTTTTGGTCCCGGTGATCGAGCAGACCATATCCACGGTGTAGCGCGAGTAGTGCTTCTTGAGCAGCTGGTAGACGCTGCGCGGATTCTTCATGGACATGTCACGGCGCGGCTTGCCATCGGCACCGGTTTCGTAGGCCCAGGATTTCAGGTCATAGACCTTTTCCTGGTCATCAAAGGAACAGAACAGGCCGTCTGCGAAATCGTACTTTTCGCCGATCAGGAAGGTGGCGTTGGTATACTCGCGCACGTACTCCTCGTGGATCAGGTTGTTCTGCAGGGCGTAGTTGATCATGCCCCCCAGGAAGGCGATGTCGGTGCCCGGCCGGACCTGGGCGTAGATGTCGGCCTTGGAGGCGCTGCGCGTGTAGCGCGGATCGACGACGATCAGCTTGCCGCCGTTGTCCATGGCCTCTTCGATCCACTTGAAGGAGATCGGGTGATTCTCGGCCGGGTTGCAGCCGATGATGAAGATGCTGTCGCTGTTCTTCAGGTCAATCCAGTGATTCGTCATTGCCCCGCGTCCGAATGAAGCCGCCAGACCGGCGACTGTAGCGGAGTGTCATAACCGGGCCTGGTGTTCCAGCTGCCCGACCCCCATGGCCCGGGCAAACTTTGACCAGAGATAGCACTCCTCGTTGTCCAGCCCGGCCCCGCCGAAGAAGGCCATGCCGTCGGTGCGGTTGACGACGTATTCCCTGTTGTCCTTCTTGTTCAGCTCACTGGCCTTGAAGGACTTGTCGCGGGTCTCCTTCATGCGCATGGCGATGCGACTGAGGGCCCAGTCCCAGGACTTTTCCTCGAACGTGGCCGAGCCGGGCGCCCGGTACATGACCTTCTGCAGGCGGCGCTCGTTGTTGGCGATCTGAAAGAGCGAGCTGCCCTTGGAGCAGAGCGCACCCTGGTTGATGGGGTGCTTGGGGTCGCCCTCGATATTGATGACCTTACCGTTTTTCGTATGCACCAGCAGGCCGCAGCCCACCGCGCAGAACGGACAGATGGTGGTGGTGGCCGTGAGCCCCTTGATGCGCGTTACCGGCGCATCGGCATTGGCCTGGCCCGGTGAGCTGCCAAGGGCGATGCCGGCTGCCGCCAGACCGCCCCCCTGTAAAAACTGCCTTCGTGACATTCCCATTGAACAGATACTCCTTTCGATATTCAAAACCGGCAAAAGTGCCCAATTTGATAAGTTCCGTGGCGTATACGGCAACGTATGTGCCAATCGCGCACGACCGGCAAAAATTATCGTATCCATCCGGATTACAACACGAATTGTTTTTTGGCAGGGAACCGCTGCACCGTAAAACGAAACATCGATTGCATCTTTTTGTCCCGTGACGTATCATTTTGTCTCGGGACCACCCCCGCCCTGACGGGCACCCCCTCCTAATTTAGGAGGGGGATGGGGGGTGGTTAGCCGTTCCCATCTGAACGAGGTGCCTCCCATGCCGACCATTTACATCTGTGACGACGAAGCCGAGATCCTGCGCTACCTGGACAAACTCCTGCAGGCCAGCGGCTACCGGGTGGAGACCTTTGCCCGGGGAACTGACCTGCTGCTGCGCCTGGCGGCGGCGGAGGCCGTGCCGTGCGACGCGATCCTGCAGGATGTGCGCATGCCGGACATGGACGGCCTGCAGATCCTGGATCACATCGCCAAACGCCGGCCGGATATCCCGGTGGTGATCATGACCGCCCACGGCACGATCGATGATGCCATCAGCGCCATCCGGCAGGGGGCCTACGATTACATCACCAAGCCCTTTCCCAAGGAAAAGCTGCTGGGGATGCTGGAGCGCCTGCTGGACCATCGCCGGCTGGTCCGGGAAAACCAGCAGCTGCGCGATGAGCTGCACCGCAGCGGCGCCGGCGGCGATGCCATCATCTTCCGCAGCCAGGCCTTCCGCGAGGTCTATGACCTGACCCTGCAGGTGGCCGAAAGCGACGCCAATATCCTGATCATGGGCGAATCGGGCACCGGAAAGGAACTGATCGCGGCGGCCCTGCACCGCAACAGCCCGCGCCGGGATCAGCCTTTCGTCTCGCTCAACTGTGCCGCCCTGTCGGACACCCTGCTGGAGAGCCAGCTGTTCGGCCATGTGCGCGGCGCCTTCACCGGCGCGGTCATGAACCAGAAAGGGCTGCTGGAAGAGGCCGACGGCGGGACCCTCTTTCTGGACGAGATCGGCGATGTCAGCCCGGCGGTCCAGGCCAAGCTCCTGCGGGTCACCCAGGAAAAGGACTTCATCGTGCTGGGTTCGACGCGGACCCGCAAGGTGGACGTGCGCTTCGTGGCCGCCACCAACAAGGACCTGATGAACGAGGTCAAGGAGGGGCGCTTCCGCGAAGACCTCTATTACCGCCTGAACGTGATCTCCATCACCCTGCCCCCCCTGCGTGACCGCCGCGAGGATATCGAACCTCTGGCCCGGCACTTCCTGGCGGTCACCACCCGCCGCATGAAAAAGGATGTGCGCGATATCGACGCTGACGCCCTGCAGGCACTCCTGCAGTACGACTGGCCCGGCAATGTGCGCGAGCTGGAAAATGTCATCGAGCGGGCCGTGATCCTGGCCAGGAGCGGCGTGATCACCTCCGCGCTGCTGCCGCTCGGTGCGCGCCGCGAGACCTTCCCCATCACGACAAATGTCGCCCCGCTGGTCTCCCTGGACAACATCGAGCGCCAGCACATAACGGCGATCCTCAAGGAGACCGGCTTCAACAAAAGCCGTGCGGCAGAGATCCTGGGAATCTCCCGCAAGACGCTGGACCGCAAGATCGCCGAGTACGGGCTGACATGAAACGGCTGCGTTCCTCCATACGCGCCAGGCTGACGGTGGCCACCCTGCTGCCGCTGATCACCGCCATCGGCATCTGCTGGCTGGTGGGCATCTCGATCATCACCACCCGCTTCGCCGTTCAGGCCCAGCAATCCGTGGCGACCAGACTCAATTCCGCCCATGAGATCTTTCTGGGGGAACTGGCCAGGCTCTCCGACATCATCCGCCTGACCGGGCAGAGCCCGGCCTTCGCCTCTGTCCTGAACAGCCCCGACCAGCCGGCCGTGACCCTCCCGCTGCATCTGACGCTGGATAATGAGCGCCTCAGCTTTCTGACCGTGGTGGACCGCGACGGCATTGTCCGTTACCGGGCCGGCAACCCGGGAGTCTCGGGCGACTCGCAGAAGGGCGAAGCACTGATCGGCGATGCACTCAAAGGCGCCGTCACCAGTGGCGTCATGCTGCTCTCCGGGGAGCAGGCCGTGCGTGAGAACCCGCGGCTGCCGAAACAGATCGCCGTCACCATCACGGCCACACCCCACGCCAGACCCGATTCCAGGAGGATCGAGAACCGCGGCATGTTTCTGGTGGCGGCCTCGCCGATCCTGGCTGCCGACGGGAGCGTCGCCGGCGTACTCTACGGCGGGGTCCTGCTGAACAGGGACAACCGCCTGGTCGACCGCATAACCCGGGTAGTCTTCCGGCAGGGCGAGACGCAGGGGACGGAGAGCGAGAACGGCACGGCGACCCTCTTCCTGGACGATGTCAGGATCGCCACCAGCGTCCTGGACGAAAAACAGCAGCGTGCCATCGGCAGCCTGATGTCCAGCGAGGTCTACGACGCCGTCAGCCGCGGCGAGTCATGGGTCGGCAAGGCCTTCGTCCTCGACCTGCAGAACTTCACCGCCTACGAAGCGCTGCGCGACTACCGGGGGCGGGTGATCGGTTCTCTGTACGTCGGCATGCCGGAGCGGCCGCACCTTGAGCTGCGCTCACGGATCAACGTCATCTTTTCCGGCGTCCTGGTATTCGTCACCCTGATCGGGATCGGCCTGTCCGCCTGGATCAGCCGCCGCCTTTCACAGCCGGTCAAGGCCCTGGAGGAAGAGGTGCGCAGGATCGCCGCCGGTGAGAAGCTGCCGGATATCTCGGTGGAGAGCGATGATGAGATCGGGGCACTGGCGCATGAGTTCAACATCATGAAACAGCGCCTGGCGGCCCGCGAGGCCGAGAACCTGGCCCTCAACAGGACCCTGGAGGACAAGGTCATGGAACGGACGACCCAGCTTGAGGGAAAGAACCGGCTGCTGCTGGACACGCAGAAGGAGCTGGCCCAGGCCGAGCGTCTGGCCGGCATCGGACTGTTGTCTTCGGGTGTCGCCCACGAGATCAACAACCCGCTGGCCATCATCCGCGGCAACGCGGAACTCCTGGAGATGTCGTCCCGTCTGGACGCATCAGGCCAGTCGGAGGTGGAGACCATCATCCGGCAGGTCGGCCGGGTGGAACGGATCGTCTCCAACCTGCTGACCTTCGCCCGGACAAAGACAAAGATTCTGGGGACCTTCCGGCTCGAAGCGCTGCTCGACGACATCCTGGACCAGGTCGGCCACCAGATCCCGCTGGAGGGGTACCGCATCGAACGGAGGTATCAGCCGGCCGGCATCGAACTGGAGGGGGACGAGGACCAGCTGCGGCAGGTCTGTACCAACCTGATCGTCAACGGCCTGCAGGCCATGGAAGCGGGGGGCGTGCTGACGGTCGGCACGGAGGTCTCTGCCGGCGACGGGCAGTGCCGGATCACGATCAGCGACAGCGGGAGCGGGATCGACCGGGAGATGCAGAAAAAGCTCTTCACCCCCTTCTTCACCACCAAGACACACGGGACCGGCCTGGGGCTGGCGGTCTCCTACGGCATCGTCAAGGATCACGGCGGAGAGATCCGCTTTGCCAGTGAGTCCGGACAGGGGGCTGAATTCACCGTGCTGCTGCCGTTACGCCAGCCGACCGGCCGGGAGGTTGCGGATGACTGAAAGCCCGGCGATACGAAAAAAACGCTGGACCATCTTCGCCGTGCTGGCACTGATGTATATCCTGGTCTATTTCTACCGGGTCTCCCTGGCGGTGGTGGCCGGCGACATCTCCCGGGAACTGAAGCTGACCCCGCAGCAGCTCGGCTCGCTGTCCGGCATCCTCTTCTACGTCTATGCCGTGGCCCAGCTCCCGCTTGGCCCGATGATCGACCGCCTGGGGAGCCGCCTGGTGATCAGCGGCAGCGGCATCCTGACGGCAATCGGCGGAATCCTCTTCTCCCAGGCAGACAGCCTGTCATCGGCCATGACGGCACGGGTGCTGATCGGCATCGGCACGGCATCGGTGCTGATGGCCACCTTCACGGTCTTCAGCCACTGGTTCAGCAGGCAGGAGTTCGGACGGGTCTCCGGCTTCATGGTGGCGGTCGGCAACCTGGGCAACCTGTTTGCCACAGCACCGCTGGCGCTGGCTGTGGCAGCGGTCGGCTGGCGCAGCTCCTTTCTCGCCATCGGGATCGTCCAGATCCTGGTGACGCTGCTGGTTTTCGGCATGGTTCGGGACAGACCCCCGGTCACGGGCACTTCCGCCGCCACCGTTCCGGAGACACCCCCCCTTTCATCCCCCCCTGAATCAGGGGGGGAGCGAGGGGGGATAATGGCCGCCTGGGTCGAGATCTTCGGCAGCAGGGATTTCTGGCTGCTGGGGGCCATCGCATTTGCCTGGTACGGCAACTACCTGGCGCTGCAGGGATTGTGGGGCGGCCCGTACCTGATGGAGGTCCTGCATCTCTCCCGCGAAGCGACCGGAAACATGCTGATGTTCACCTCGCTGGGCTTCATAGCCGGCAGTACCGTTGTCGACAGCATCGCCCGCAGGTTTTTCCGATCCTACAAGAAGACCCTCATGGCTGGTCAACTGTCGTTGCTGCTGCTCATGTCCGCCTTCCTGGGTTGGGCTGAACTCGTCCCGCAGCCTCTGATGATGGCGGTATTCTTCAGCATCGGGCTGGCGGTCTCCAGCGGGGTCATGATCTACCCCATCATCCGCGCCATGTTCCCTGTGCGGATCGTGGGTACCGCACTGACCTCGCTCAATTTCTTTGTCCTGATGGGCGCGGCGGTCACCCAGCAGGCCATGGGCATCATCATCGGGGCCTTTGGCGAAACGACTCCCGCAGCCCCGCACACGGGCTACCATGCTGCGTTTCTGCTGCCGGTGGCATGCCTTGCCCTGACCATCGTGCTGTTCGCGTTTGCACGGGATTATACCGAAAACGGATAGTTTCCCTGCTTGCCTTCAGCGCCAAAAAAAGGCACAATAACCAACATTTTTCTGCTGGGAGTTTCTGACAATGGCATTGCGTGTCTACAATACCCTGACGGGTGAAAAAGAAACCTTCGTCCCGCTGATCCCCGGCAAGGCCGGCATGTATGTCTGCGGGGTCACGGTCTACGATTACTGCCACATCGGCCATGCGCGCGCCAATGTGGTCTTCGACGTGATCTTCCGCTACCTGAAGTACGCCGGGTACGATGTCACCTACGTCCGCAACTATACGGACATCGATGACAAGATCATCAACCGGGCCAATCAGGAGGGGGTCGACTACCGCACCATCGCCGACCGCTATATCCAGGCCTTTGACGAGGACATGGAGCGGTTGGGCCTGGAGAAGCCGACGGTGGAGCCCAAGGCCACCGACCATATCGCCGGGATCATCGCCATCATCAACGCGCTGATCGACAAGGGACACGCCTACCAGTCCGAAGGCGATGTCTACTACGCCGTGGAGACCTTCCCGGAGTACCTCAAGCTCTCCGGGCGCAACCTGGAGGAGATGCTGGCCGGCGCACGGGTCGAGATCGGCGAGAAGAAGCGCAACCCGATGGACTTCGCCCTCTGGAAAGGCTCCAAGCCGGGTGAACCGTTCTGGGAATCCCCCTGGGGCCAGGGACGTCCGGGCTGGCACATCGAGTGCTCGGCCATGAGCATGGAGTTTCTGGGGAAATCCTTCGATTTTCACGGCGGCGGCAAGGACCTGGTCTTTCCGCACCACGAGAATGAAATCGCCCAGTCCGAGGCCGCCAACGGCTGCCGCTTCGTGCGTTACTGGCTGCACAACGGCTTCGTGAACATCAACAGCGAAAAGATGAGCAAGTCCCTGGGCAACTTCTTCACCATCCGTACGGTGCTGGAGAAATATGATCCCGAGACCCTGCGCTTCTTTATCCTTTCGGCCCACTACCGCTCACCGATCGATTTTTCCGACCAGAACCTGGACGACGCCCGGGCCGGGCTGGAGCGGATCTATGCCTGCCTGGCATCCGTCGACGAGGTCTTGAAGGCCAGCCCCGCATCCGGTGAGCTGCCGGCCCCGGAAAGCCTGCCCGAAGCGGGCCGGGAACTTCGGGAAAAGATAGATCAGGCGATCCCGCGCTTCGTCGAGGCCATGGATGATGATTTCAATACGGCACTGGCGCTGGGGGTACTGTTCGAAACGGTCCGCTCCACCAACCGTTTTCTGGCGGAAACGAAGGAGTACGGACCGCTCGCGGTTGCACTGCTGGCTCATGTGCGTCATCTCTTCAGTGAAACCGGGGATGTGCTGGGGCTGTTCGGAAATGATCCGGCCCGGTGGCTGCAGGAGATCAAGGACGCCAAGACCGGCGAGATGGATATTACACCGGAGGAAATTGAGCAGCTGATCGTTGAACGTGCCGAGGCGCGCAAGGCGAAGGACTTCAAGCGTGGCGACGAGATCCGGGACCTGCTGCTGGCTCGGGGAATCCAACTGCTGGACTCGGCACAGGGCACGACCTGGAATGTGAAATAGGCGGTCAATGTTCAAGGTTGTAAACCAAGAACTACGAACCTTGAACCTTGAACATATTCTTTTAGCTCCGAACCTTGATCCACCACGATCTTCTGCTATACTGACATGACTACCTATCTGACGGGGAGCGATGTGGACTGGGAATGCTGCTGGGACAGGGATGTCATTGCGCTGGAAGACTGCCCGAACATTCAGGAGGGAGATGAAGACCTGCTCCATTCCCGGCGTCGGCGGATTCTGGAAAAATGCTGCGACTGCCCCAATTTCAAACGCGACCTGAACCGTTTCCGCGAGAGCGGTCACCCCCTGGCCCCCGTATTCATCCTTGTCCACGAAGAGCATCAGCGCCAGAAGACCCAGATCCAGTCTCTGGTCAGTTTCCTCGACAACAAAACCCTTGAAGTCCGCTTCCTGCATGAACTGGGATCGGTCCTGCAGAGCTCCGTTGACCTTGAGGAGGTCCTCTCCGTTGCCCTGACGGCCATCACCGCCGGCAAGGGCTTCGGCATGAACCGCGCCTTCCTGCTGCTGATTGACCGGGACCACGCCATGCTGAACGGCTTTCTGGCCATCGGCCCGCGCAATTTCGAGGAGGCCTGCCAGGCCTGGGATGAGATAGCCGGGAATGACATGGATCTCCAGACCCTGGCCCAGAGTTTCCGCCTCAACAAGCTCTCCTCCGAGCGGGCCAAATTCCATGACATCCTGGAACAGCTTTCGGTACCCCTTTCCGACGAGGGACATATCCTGATCAGGGCCCTGGACGGCAGGCATCCGTTACTGATCGAGGATGCCTTTCACAATCCGGATGTCACCCCGGGGTTGGCCCACCTGCTCGGGGTGGACACCTTCCTGCTGATGCCGCTGCATTCACGCAACCGCCGTATCGGCATGATCATCGCCGACAACTGCATCACCCACCGCAAGATCACAGCAGAGGACATGCACTCACTGGAGACCTTTACGTTTCCGGTGGCCTTCGCCATCGAACGGGCATCCCTGTATGACCGTCTGCAGCTGGAGCTCAACCGGGTGACCGAAGCCAGCAACAAACTCAGGGAACAGCAGGAACTGATCGTCAGGATGGAGAAGATGGCCCTGGTGGGACGCATTACCTCCAGCGTCGCCCATTCCATCCGCAACCCGCTCATGATCATCGGCGGATTTGCCCGCTCCATGCTCAAGACCGCACCGGCGTCAGACCCCAAACGTGATTTCATAGAGTCCATTGTCAGCGAAGCACGCCAGCTGGAGGGGGTGCTGGACGAGATTCTCAATTACTCCGACTCGCTCTATCCCACCAGGGATTTCTGGGATGTGAACCAGATGACGGAAACCACCCTCAAAGACCTGCAGGGGCTGCTCCAGCAGAAGGAGTGCCAGTTCAGTTTCGAGCCGGACCTCAGCATTCCCCATGCCTATGTCGACATCAAACAGCTTTCGTACTGTCTGCGCACCCTTATCATCAACGAGGTTGACAGCCGCAGCGGAAACCATCTCCGCATTCGGACAGAAGGCCGGGCTGACGGCATCCGGGTCAGCATTGAGAACAGGGATTGCAAGGTGGCGCAGGCGGAGCTGGATATGCTGCTGTCACCCTTTGCCATCACCCATGACATGGGGACCGGGTTCGGCCTGGCGCTCTGCAAGACGATGCTGGAAAAACAGGGCATTCCGCTTGATGTCTTCGCGCCGCCTGAAGGCGGCATTACCTATACAATCACACTTCCCATCAGGAAGGAGGAGCAGTCATGAGCAGATTACTGGTAGTTGATGATGAGGCCAACATCCGCCTGCTGTACACAGAGGAGCTGACAGAGGAGGGGTACGACGTTGTGACGGCGGCCACCATCGCCGAGGCCACCGAAAAACTTCAGGAGGGCGTCTTCGACCTGGCAGTGCTGGACATAAAGCTGAAGAACGAGAGCGGCATCGAGCTGCTGCAGCAGCTGGTCAAGGATCGCCACAACATGCCGGTGATCCTCTGTTCGGCCTTTTCCTGCTACAAGGATGATTTTTCAGCCTGGCTGGCGGACGGCTATGTGGTCAAATCCGGTGATCTGACCGAACTGAAGCAGGAGATCGCCCGAATTCTGGCCAAAAAGGCTCAGAAGGCCGCGGTGGGGTTGTAACGACATCCCCCCCTCCCTTGACGGGAGGGGGTTAGGGGGTGGGTGAATCCGGCAACGGCTCATTCCATGGCAACGTCACCCCCACCCTGACCCTCCCCCGTCAAGGGGGAGGTGACGTTCAACAATCTTTTCCTTCCAAGGAGTTCCCATGAAAGCAGTCATCATGGCCGGCGGCTTCGGCACCCGCATCCAGCCGCTCACCGGCAGCATGCCCAAACCGATGATCCCGCTCTTCAACCGCCCGATAATGCTGCACATCGTCGAGCTGCTCAAGAAACACGATATCACCGAACTGGTGATGCTGCTCTACCACCAGCCCTTCTACATCAAGAACTTCTTTCGGGACGGCGCCGATTTCGGGGTCAAGATAACCTACGTCACCCCTCTGCAGGATATGGGGACGGCCGGGGCGGTCAAGGCGGCCCAGAAATACCTTAATGAACGTTTTCTGGTCATCAGCGGTGACCTGCTGACCGACTTCAACCTCAAGAAGATCATCGATTTTCACCATGACAACAAGGCCGGGGCCACCATTACCCTGACATCGGTCAAGGATCCGCTGCAGTTCGGCGTGGTCATCACCGACAAGGAAAAACGCATCACCCAGTTTCTGGAGAAGCCGGGCTGGGGCGAGGTGATCTCCGACACGATCAATACCGGAATCTACGTCCTGGAACCGGAGATTCTCAGCTACATCCCCGAAGGCGAAAACTTCGACTTCTCCCAGGACCTCTTCCCGCTGATGCTCAAGAAGAAGGATGCCCTGTTCGGCGTGACAGTCAAGGGCTACTGGCGCGACATCGGCAACACCGACTCCTACCGCGAGGCCTACCACGACATCTTCAAGGGGCGCATCAACCTGAAGATCGACGAGCCGAAGCAGGATTTTGTCGGCAAGGACCTGCGGCTCGGCGCGGATGTCAAGCTGGTGAATGCCGACGGCCTGGAGGGAACGGTCGTCATCGGCGACAACAGCCAGGTGCTGGGCGATGTGCGCATCAAGGACTCGGTCATCGGCCGCAACTGTACGATTGAGGCGGGTGTCAGGCTCAACCGCTGCATCATCTGGGACAACTCCTACGTCAAGAAGGGGGCCCGGATCACCGACAGCGTGATCTGCTCCAACGTCCGTGTCGGCCAGGGGGCGATCCTTGAGGAAGGGGTCATCGTGGCTGATGACACCTCCATCGGCGATGAGGCGGTCATCAAGGCCGATGTCAAGATCTGGCCGAAGAAGATCATCGAGGCCGGGGCCACCGTGACCACCAACATGATCTGGGGCGAGAAGTGGAAGAAATCACTCTTCGAGGGGGCCATCATCAAGGGGCTCTCCAACGTGGAACTGACCCCGGAGTTCGTGGCAAAACTGGGCTGTGCCTACGGCACGTCACTGCCTAAGGGGAGCTTTGTGCTGGGCGGCCGCGATTCATCGCCGTCGTCACGCATGCTCAAACGCTGCTTCGTGGGCGGCCTGCTCTCGGCCGGCATCAACGTGCGCGACATGAAGATGACCTCACTGCCGCTTCTGCGCTACAAGCTCAAGACCTTCGGCGAGGTCGGCGGGGTGCACTTCCGCCAGGCCCAGGACGATCCGGCCCTGCTGGAGATCGTCTTCCTGGACGGTGACGGCCTCGACTTTTCCAGCAACATGGGCAAAAATGTGGAACGCACCTTCTTCAAGGAAAATTTCCGCCGCGCACACCACACCGAACCGGGTGTGATCACCGATATCAACAACGTGGGTGATTTCTACCGCGAGGGGTTCCTGCGGTCCATTGATCGCGAGGTCCTGAAAAAAGCCGCCTGCACGGTGGTGATCGATTTCAGTTTTTCCCCGGCCAGCCAGATCCTTCCCCAATTGCTGAACGAACTCGGCTTTTCGGTCATCGCCCTGAACGCCTATGTGGACGAGGGGCGCGGCGTTCAGGTCAAAGTCAAGGAAGAGGCACTCACACAGCTGGCCACAATTGTCTCCTCGCTGAAGGCCCAGGCCGGTTTCTGGCTTCATCCGACCGCCGAGACCATCACTATGGTGGACGAAGCCGGGCGCATCCACAGCGGAGTCGAGCTGCTTTCCGTCGCCGTGGCGCTCCTGATGAAATCCGGCCAGAAGGGGACCATTGCAGTGCCGGTGCAGGCCCCTTCCACCATTGAGCAGATGGCCGGACAGAAACGCTGCCAGGTGATCCGGACCAAAAGCTCAGACCGGGCCATGCTGGAGGCGTCCTCGTCATCCGAGGTCGTGATGACCGGCACCACCGACGGCCGCTTTGCCTTCCCCCGCTTCCAGGCGGCTTTTGACGGTATGTTCGCCATAGCCAAGCTGATGGAACTGGCAGCGATCTGCGGAGTGCCCCTCTCTCAGGGTCTTTCCTTTGTCCCGTCCCGCTCCTATCTGGAGACGTGCCTGCCCTCGGCCTGGGAGATGAAGGGGGGCATCATGCGCAAGATGAGCGAGGACAGCCTGGAGAAGGAGGCTTCATTCATTGACGGCATCAAGGTACAGTTCGGCGAGGACTGGGTGCTGGTGCTGCCGGACCAGTACCTGCCCTGTGTCCATATCGTGGCCGAGGCCAAGGATCACAAGACGGTCCAGAGGCTGCTGACCGAGTACCAGAAGAAGGTTGAGGGATGGAAAAAAGAGCTGGTCTGAAGGAGTAGCAATGCCCGTCCCGCTTGATGTAGTCATCGTATGGCATATGCACCAGCCGTACTACAAGGATCCGCTGAAAAACGAATACGCCCTGCCCTGGACCTACCTCCACGGTATCAAGGATTACTTCGATATGCCGGCCATTGTCGAAGACACACCCGGTGCGCGGGCGGTCTTCAATCTCGTGCCGTCGCTGATCGAACAGCTGCTGGATTATGCCAACGGCACAGCCGTCGATCAGTTCCTGGTAAAAGGTATGGCGGCACCCTCGGATCTGGGTGAGGAAGACCGGATTTTTCTGCTGGAAAACTTTTTCTCTGCCAATCGCCAGCACATGATTGAACCCTCCCGTCGTTACCTGGAGCTGCTCTACATGGCCGGAGAGGGTAAGCCGGGCAGTGCCCGAGACAGAGTACGTCATTTCAGCGACCAGGACCTGCTTGATCTTCAGGTCTGGTTTTTCCTGGCCTGGACCGGTGAAGCCGCCCGGCAGCGCTATCCGGCCTTCGCTGACCTGATTGCCAAGGGTGAGCGTTTCAACGCAGCCGACAAACAGCTGCTCTTCACCACCCAGCGGGAACTCCTGCAGGCCATCATCCCGCTGTATAAACGCCTGCATGAAAAAGGATGCATCGAGCTTTCGGTTACCCCCTATTACCATCCGATCCTGCCGCTCCTGTGCGATACCCGCCAGGCGCTGACCGCCATGCCGCGGGTGACCCTTCCCGCTGCCGCATTCCGGCATCCCGAGGATGCCTCGGCACAGATTCGCCGGGGCATTGAATACTTCCGGGAGATCTTCGGATTCACCCCCCGGGGGATGTGGCCTTCGGAGGGATCGGTCAGCAATGAGACCCTCGCCATAATAGCCGACTGCGGCATAGGCTGGATCGCCACTGATGAAGAGATTCTGGCCAAAAGCCTGGACGGCGGCCTGGGCGAAGGCAGGGAACGGCTCTATCGACCCTGGCGCTACAGCTGTCCCCAGGGTGAGGTCGGCGCCTTTTTCCGTGACCACCAGCTCTCCGACCTGATCGGATTTACCTACTCAAAGTGGGATGCCGGCCGGGCAGTGAGCGACCTGTGCGGCCGTCTTCACGCCGTCAGAAGCCGTCTCGGCGGTGAAGGAAGGGTGGTGCCGATCATCCTGGATGGAGAAAATGCCTGGGAATACTACCCCGATAACGCCTATGACTTCCTGCAGGGCATGTATCGCGGCATCGCCGATTCGCCCCAGCTTAACCTGACCACCTGTTCGGACGTACTCTCCCGGACCCGATTCGACGGCCGGCTGAACAACATCTTTCCGGGCTCATGGATCAACGGCAATTACGGCATATGGATCGGGCACCCCGAGGAGAATCTGGCCTGGGATCTTGTTGCCATGGCACGTGAGGCGGCCGTGAACGCAAGCCCTTCCGTGGCAGCGGCACTGGCAAGCGGCAACCCGGCAGTGGATCCGGCAACCGAGATGATCTGCAGGTCACTGTATGCTGCCGAAGGAAGCGACTGGTTCTGGTGGTACGGTGACGATCACTTTTCGCCGCACAGCGACCGTTTCGACCGGCTCTTCCGCCAGCATCTGCTGAACGTTTACCGCCTGCTGGGGCAGGAGCCACCCCGGCAACTGCTTGAGCCTATCAAGAAGAAGAGCCCGGCCGGGTTGATCCGCGAGCCGGCAGCCTACATCGAACCTGATATAAACGGCCGGACCAGCGGTTACTTCGAGTGGCTGGCCGCAGGATTGTACGACCTCACCCGTCAGGGCTCGGCCATGCATTCCTCGGACCGGATGCTGCAGAGCTTCTATTACGGTTACAACAGGACATCGTTCTTCATACGCATTGACGGTGTCCAGGAACTCTCCCGCCTGCTCAGCGAGGGAGACGTCCTCAACCTGCACCTGATCCACGACCGGGAATACCGGCTGCCGATGCTGAAACAAAGCGAGGAAGGGCTGCTGCAGGTCAGGGAGAACAACGTCTGGGTGCCCACCAGCGGCCACTGCGTCTGGAAGATCGCCAGGACCTGCGAGGTCAGCATACCGCTGGAGACACTCAGGCTGAGCCCCAAAAGCAAGCTGTTTGCTTCGATCACCCTGGTGCGTGACAATGAGGAGATCGGCCGCTGGCCGACAGACGCATCGCTGACGCTGCAGTACGCAGGGGCAGAGATCGAGTTGGAAAACTGGCTCATTTAGTTCACAGGTTCTAGGTTCGGGCCCTTTTTTTTGGCCCGTTTTCCCCTGGTTCTTTTTTTTGGCCCCCTTTTTTTTCCCTTGAACCTTGAGCTTGGAACCTTGAACAGTTTTTAGGAGGAATAATGTCAGAACTTCGTTGGGACCCGATCAAACTGCATTGGGTCATTATCGCCACCGAGCGTGGCCGACGGCCGCGTGACTTCCTTATTGTGGGAGATACGAACGGAATTGCCGCCTGCCCCTTCTGCTACGGCAATGAAGACAAGACTCCGCCTGAGATCTTCGCCATCCGGCCGAGCGGACTCCCCAACACCGCTAACTGGCAGGTCCGGGTGATCCCCAACAAATACCCTGCCCTGCGGGTGGAAGGCGAACTCAACAGCCGCGGCTACGGCATGTACGATGTCATGAACGGCATCGGCGCCCATGAGGTGATTATTGAGACGCCCGACCACCACCGTTCGATGGCCGACCTGACGCCCGGTGAGATCAGCAACGTTCTCAGCGCCTATCGGGCACGTTACCTGGACCTGCGCAAGGATTTCCGTTTTCGCTATATGGTGCTCTTCAAAAACCACGGCACCCGGGCCGGTGCCACCCTTCACCATTCACACAGCCAGTTGATCGCGGTGCCGTTACTCCCGCCGGTGGCTACCACCGAACTCAAGGTGGCCCGTAACTATTTCAGTGAAAAAGAGCGCTGCATTTTCTGCGACGTGATCGATTTCGAACTGCGGGAGGGAACGCGTGTTGTGCGGGAGTTTGCCAACTTTGTGACCCTGGCCCCCTATGCATCGAGTTCTCCATTCGAACTGCGCCTGTTCCCCAAACGGCACGGCCATGATTTTGCCCTGATGAACGATGTCATGCTTGCCGAACTGGCAGTAGCCATGAAGGACATGTTGCTACGGATAAAAACGGTGCTGAACGACGCGCCCTACAATTTCATCCTGCACAACGCCCCCCCCATGCATCGCCGCCCCGGCAAGCCGAATCACTGGAACTCCCTGGAATATGACTATCACTGGCATATCGAACTGGTTCCCCGACTGACGCAGGTGGCAGGCTTCGAGTGGGGCACCGGGTTCTACATCAACCCGACCTCTCCGGAGGACGCGGCCCAGTTCCTGCGTGAAGCGGATCTGTAGCGATGGAGGCAGCAACCATCCTCGACCGCCTCTACGCAGCCCGCTCCCCGCAGCACCTTGCCAATGATCCGCTTTCCTTCTGCCATCGCTACAGCGATCCGGCTGACCAGGAAATAGCAGCGCTTATCGCTTCAGCGTTTTCCTACGGCGGCATCAAGATCATCCTGCGTTCGCTGGAGAACATCTTCAGTGAGCTGGGGCAATCACCGCGCAGCTACGTGGAAAATCTTGCTCCCCGGCGTGCCCTGAAGGCATTCAGCGGGTTCAAACACCGCTTTAATGACGGCCGCGACCTGGTGGCGCTGCTTGTGGGTATTCGCCTGATGATCGAGAAGTCCGGCAGCATCAACACCTTCTTCCTGGGTTTTCACGATGCTGCGGCAACGGACGTGACCGCAGCGCTCAACGGCTTTGCATCGGCCGTTCTGGCGCAGGATTACCGGCCGGCATTCAGCAAAGACGGGATCCCCGCCGACTCCTGTTTCAGATTCCTCTTTCCGGCGCCGGCAGACGGCAGCGCCTGCAAGCGACTGTGCATGTTCCTGCGCTGGGTTGTACGTCCAGCCGATGGCATTGACCTGGGTATCTGGCGAGGCGTTTCTCCGGCACAACTGGTGATACCGGTCGACACCCATATCAGCCGTATCTGCACCTATCTCGGCTTCACCTGCAGAAAAGCGGCTGACTGGCGTATGGCACAGGAGATCACCGCAGCGCTGCGCCGCATGGACCCGGCCGACCCGGTCAAATACGACTTTTCGCTGGCCCATCTCGGGATTTCCGAAGGGTGCACAGGGACCGACCCGACGCGCTGCCTGTCCTGCGCAATCAAGGGCATCTGCCCGCAAACGGCTGTTATAGGCAACATGAAGGCAATTTAAATAAATTTGACAGCCCCGTATCTTTCTGGTATAGAGCTAGCGGTGTTTCAGGCGTTTCCGCATGTTTAGACACATCCAATTCCAATCGTCACCGGGGAGTCGTAGATGATTATCCAGTGTGAACAGTGCCAGACGAAGTTCAAGCTCGACGATTCCAGGGTAGCCGACAAGGCCATCAAGGTTCGCTGTGCCAGATGCAAGCATGTGTTCTCCGTTGCCGGGCTGAAGGACGTCGCGGGGGAACCGGCTGCCGCGGAGCAGAATGCGCAGGTATTCCAGGTCGAAGACGAACTGGAGACTCCAGCTACCGGTGAGGAAGAATCGACACTGGCATTCGAACCTGAAGTGACACCGGAAGAGGACTCTTCCGACCGCTCCGACCTTCTGGATTCCTTTTCCTTTGAAACGGATGATGATCAGGGCGTGGTCGATACTCCGGCACCTGCCGGCGATGATTCCGGTTTTTCCTTTCCTTCAGTAGAGAGTACTGCCGCCCACGACCAGACAGAAATCCAGAACGATTCCGACGCAATGGATTTCGGCGCTTTTGATTTCGGCGACGATAGCGGTGACGCCGCAGAACCGGCAGCTCCGGACGCACAACAATGGAAAGCGGCCGCCCCGCAGAAAGAAGAATTCGGGGGTCTGGATTTCTCCGGAGACGACATGTTCGGCGACGTCGTTTCCACGACTTCCGAAGAAGAAACTTCGGAATCAATATCTTTTGACATGGGAATGGATGGTTTTGCCGATTCCATGGGCGTCGAGAGCGGCCCTGCAGGTCAGAGCTCTACACTGGCAGCCCAGGAACAGGCAGCAGAGAGTCCATTCAGCCTTGACGATATCGACTTTGGTGACGAACTAACCGCCGTCGCCGTCCAGCAGGTCAGTACCGAAGAACTCAAGCCAAGTCAGGACGGGCTTTTTGCTCCTTTGGCCGCGGCACAGACAAAAACCGAGCTGGATAGCGGATTTGACGTCTTTGACAAACCGGCGGCAGCACCTGCCCAGGAGGAACTCCCTCCGCTCTCGATCAGCTCGCGACGCAAAGAAACCCCGCGCGTAAGCGGCATGCTCCTGTTCATGGGGGTCATCATCGCCGGACTGATTGTCTTCTACAGCTACTGGGGCTATAAGATGCTGACGGAAGACAAGGGCACGATTGCCCAGGAGACGGGCCGGATCACCGTACGCTCGGTAGAGGCGTCATTCATCAAGAACAAAAAAACCGGCGATCTGCTCGTCATAAGCGGAGAGGCTGTCAACGAGTACAACAAGCCCCGTGCGGCAATTGAAATCAAGGGGATTGTGTTCGGAGCGGATGGGGAAGAAGTTTCCAGCAAGACCGCCTTCTGCGGTAATGTTCTTTCCAATGAGCAGTTGACCTCCATGACCATGGAAAAGATCGAAGCAGCCATGGCAAACCAGTTTGGTGACTCACTCGCCAACATGGAGGTTCCACCCGGGGAAGCAATACCGTTTATGATTGTAATACCAAAACCACCCAAAGGTGCCACCGACTACGGTGTCGAAACGGTCGGGTCGACCGTTGCAGCAGGTGATAAGGAAAAGTAACAATCATCCGCTTTTATCAAAAAAGGCCGCTGACATCATAGTCAGCGGCCTTTTTTTTGTTTACCGTCAGGGCGTGCTATACGATCTCTACCAGCCTGATGTCAAAGGTCAGGTCCATACCGGCCAGGGGGTGGTTGGCGTCCAGCGTGATCGCGGCATCTGTGACGTCGGTCACCATAACCGGCATGGGTGAGCCGTCCTGCATGATAACCTCAAGGTGATCACCGATCTGCGGCTTCATGTCCGCCGGGATTTCACTCCGTTCGATCACAGCGACCATCTCCTCTGCGCGTTGACCGTAGGCGTCATCTGCCGCAATCCGGACCTTGACGCTCTGCCCGGGCTCAAGTCCGATGACCGCTGATTCGAATTTCGGAATCAGATTGCCCTGCCCGATGACGAACTCCATCGGGCCACCGGCGTTTCCGCCACAGCCGCAGTCATGATCTGCGCAGTCGTTATCATGGTCGCCACACTCATCTCCGCACTCGTCGCCGCATTCAGCCTCTGTTATTTCCGATGAATCGAATATGCTGCCGTCATCCAGCGTGCCGGTATAGTGGACCCGTACTTTATCGCCGTCTTTTGCCTGTGCCATTGGTGTTTCCTCTCGTTGTGTAATTACAGCCTGCCGACGGATGCTTCCGGAGGATATCCGGGGGGACTCCGCCAGGGCTGCTATTCTTGATAGTAATGGATTATGCGATGATGCTGT
The DNA here is from genome assembly GCA_016720395.1 of Geobacteraceae bacterium. GTDB lineage: Bacteria > Desulfobacterota > Desulfuromonadia > Geobacterales > Pseudopelobacteraceae > CAIPTY01. Next base: position 178,957 of record JADKKR010000007.1, read on the forward strand.
CTACAATCTGCCGGAGCCGGGCAGTATCGCCGGCTGAAATTTTAACCCTTTTGTGGCGGGAGGTCTCACCCGACAGGATTTCCACCGCCGATTTGGACACCTGGAACAGTTCGGCTACGTACTCGCGGCAGAGCTTGTTGGCGGCTCCATCCACCGGCGGCGAGGTGAGCCGGATCTTCAGCGCATCACCCTGGGCACCACAGACCTCATTCTTTGAGGCCCGCGGCTGGATGTGGAGGTTGAGGATGATTCCGTCACCGGTAACGGTGCAGAGCGGGGCTTCAGACCGGCTCATCGCCGGCGAGCTGACGGGCGAAACTGTCCAGTAAGGCCTTGAGGCTCATCTCAAACTGGATTTTCTGCCTGCGGACCTCTTCGATGCGCGCCTTGAGCTCGCCCAGCTGACGCTCTGAATCGGCCACAATGCGCTCGGCCCTGAGCTCGGCCTCGGAGACAATCAAGTCCGCTTCCTTGCGGGCATTGGCCTTTAGATCTTCCGTAATGCGCTGGGCACCGAGCATGACTTCGCGGAGCTCTTTTTCCTTCTCGGCCAGATCGAGCATGTCACGGCTCTGGCGAGCCTGCTGTTCCTTGAGTTCGTTGTTTTCCCTGACAAGGTTCTCCATTTCGGCAGCGACGCTCTGCAGGAAGGAGTCGACATCCTCCTGGTCTAGGCCGCCGAACATCTTGCCTTTGAATTGCTGCTGCTGGATATCAATCGGGGTTATCTTCATGCTTGTTCAACCTCTCATGGAGTGAAATTTACGCACGGCTCACATTACCACAGGGCATACCTGACAATGGCAGATTGGATCAGGTGTATGGCAAAAAACGCCACCAGGGGCGACAGGTCCAGCATCCCGGTATCCGGCATGAACTGTCGTATCCTGCCCAGCAGTGGCTCGGTGATACTGCGGATGAAACGCACGATCGGGTTGTAGGGATCGGCATTCACCCAGGAAATTATTACGCTCCCCAGCAGGATGTATTTATAGACACTGAGCAGCTCAAGAACAAGCTTTGCCACGATATACACGGTTTATGCTCCTGTATGGATTGATAAATCTGGAATATGCCTTAAAGCTGCCTCAATGTCAAAGCACAATGACGGGGCGCTTGCCATCCCGCGGCCGTTCTGGTATAGCTTACCTCATACTGGGCGGCTCGATGCCGCCTTGTTTTATTGGAGAACCCCATGTCAAACCGGCAGCAGTTTCTTGACACAGCCGTCGATGCGGCGCTGACAGCCGGAAGGTTCCAGCGCTACCGTCTTGCATCAGTTCTGAGTGTCACCCTGAAGGGAGACAAGAACCTGGTTACCGAGGTCGATCAGGAGTCCGAGCGACTGATCGTCGATCGTCTGCTTGGGTCGTTCCCCGATCACAGCATCATCGCCGAGGAGGGGGAATATCCGCCGGGAGACGCCGCCTATCGCTGGATCATCGATCCGCTGGATGGCACCACCAATTATACCCACGGATTCCCCTGGTTCTGTGTCTCGATCGGTCTTGAATCGGCCGGGGAACTTGTGGCCGGCGTGATCTACAGCCCCATGCATGATGAGCTGTTTACGGCAACCAGGGGCGGCGGCGCATTCCTGAATGGTCAGCGCCTGCATGTCTCCTCACGCGCACCCCTGAAGAACACCCTGCTGGGGACCGGCTTCCCCTATGATTGTGCCAGCGATCCGGCCAATAACTTTGATAATTTCATCGTCTTCCAAAAGGCAGCCCGCGGCATCCGCCGGGCCGGTGCTGCGGCCCTGGACCTGGCCTCTGTCGCAGCCGGAAGGCTGGACGGATTCTGGGAACTGAAGCTGAAACCGTGGGATGTGGCTGCCGGCGTGCTGATGGTCCGCGAAGCAGGCGGGACGGTAACGACCTTTGACGGCACGGATTATGATATCTTTGACCACCGTATCGTGGCCAGCAACGGACTGATCCACGATGAGATGACAGCCGTGCTGTCAGAGAACGGACCGGGAGGCACCGATGAACCGCAAACGGACAGCCCTGCTGCTTAATGCCCTGGTAGTACCCGGCCTCGGTCAGCTTTACCTGGGGCGCAAGACAGCCGGTATAGCCATAATCATGCTGGTCAACCTGCTTCTGCTGCTGGCGCTGTTCGTTCTCATGAAAGGGCTGGCACCCGTCATTGCAGCAAAAGCTGTTTCCGGAAGCATCAGCGCCCAGGAGATATATGACGCGCTGCACGGAGCAGCAGGCTACGGTAAGGCACTCCTGGCCGGATTTGCCTTGCTGTGGTCTGTCTCGATCATTGATATCATCAAAGACCGCAATGGGGGTCAAGACCATGTTGACAGCTGAGAGCAGTCCGTAATGCTGCCGTCTGCATGTCGTTGGCAGCATTGACAGCAGCATGCTGACGATGTATACAGAAGCTCCCGGCAGCGACCCTACCCTATTCCGTTAAGGAGACGTACCACCATGGTCACACATATCGTACTGTTCAAGTTATCCGACCCGTCTGCAGAAAACCTCGCGGCGACACATGCCAAGCTGTTGAGCATGCAGGGGAGGATCGCTCAGCTGCGCCATCTGGAAGCAGGTATTGACGTTATCCGTTCCGAACGGTCCTATGACATAGCCCTGCTGACCCGGTTCGATTCCCTGACCGCTCTGCAGGAATATCAGGTGCATCCCTACCACGCCGGAGAAGTGGTGCCGCATATGAAATCGGTCTGTTCGTCCATCGTGGCGGTTGACTACGAACACTGATCCACCACGCGGATTGAGTATACGTTTTAACTTGACTAAATTTTGCCGGATGAGTAAAATCCGGTTCTATTCTTTTAAAAATCAAAATAACGATGTAACCATTTTGAATTGCTGAGTTTTTTATTCTGGCTTTGTTTTGTACATCGAGTTTTTCCCGTCAGGATGTGGACGTAGACACCACAAACAAACAAGGAGGTAGGAGATGTCAGATTACGGTACACTGCAGGACCGCGTACGCCACAAATCACTTTTGAGCAAGGTTATGACCGCCGAAGAGACTGTCCAGTTCTTCAAACCCGGCATGAACCTGGGTTGGTCAGGATTTACACCGGCCGGTTACCCGAAAGTGGTACCCATCGCCGTAGCCGAGCACGTTGAGAAGAACAACCTGCAGGGTAAATGGAAGTTCAACCTGTTCATCGGTGCTTCCGTTGGCGCTGAGACTGAAAACCGCTGGGCCGAAAACGACATGATCGACCGCCGCTGGCCCTACCAGACCGGCAAGAACATCGCTGCCGGCATCAACGAAGGCCGCATCCGCATGGGCGACAAGCACCTTTCCCTGTTTGCCCAGGACCTGGGCTACGGTTTCTACACCAAAGACAGCGAGAGCGGCAAACTTGACCTGGCTATCATCGAAGTATCAGCCATCACCGAAGACGGCGGACTGGTCCCCACCAGCTCCTGCGGCGTAATCCCCGAGATCCTGATGATCTGTGACAAGATCATCATCGAGGTTAACACCGGCCAACCATCTTTCGAAGGGATTCATGACCTGCTGACCCCGGCAACACCGCCGAACCGTCAGCCGTTCAACATTGTCAAGGCCAATTCGCGCATCGGCTCCACCTCGATCCCCTGCGATCCCAAGAAGATCGTGGCCATTGTCGAGTCCAAACTCCGTGACCAGGGTCGTGCCTTTGCCGAGCAGGATGACACCTCGGAGGCAATTGCCGGTCACGTCATCGACTTCTTCCAGGCAGAGGTAAAAGCCGGGCGCCTGCCGGACAACCTGCTGCCGATCCAGTCGGGCGTCGGTTCCATCGCCAATGCCGTTATCGGCGGTCTGGCCAAAGGGCCCTTCTACAATCTGTCGGTATTCACCGAAGTTCTTCAGGATACCATGCTCGACCTGTTCGACTCGGGCAAACTGGACTGCGCTTCCTCCTGTTCACTCTCGCTGTCGGCAGAGCCGGGTTTCCCCAAGTTCTTCGCCAACATGGACAAGTATTTCGACAAGATCGTCCTGCGCCCGCTCTCCATCTCCAACGCTCCGGAGCCGATCCGTCGCCTGGGATGTATCGCCATGAACACACCGGTTGAGATCGACATCTATGCCCACGCCAACTCGACCCTGGTCGGCGGTACCCGCATGATCAACGGCCTGGGTGGTTCCGGCGACTTCCTGCGCAACGGCTACCTGAAGATGATGCACACCCCGTCCAGCCGTCCGAGCAAGACCGACCCGACCGGTATCTCCTGCGTCGTGCCGCACTGTTCACACATCGACCACACCGAGCACGACCTGGACTGCGTCATCACCGAGCAGGGTCTGGCCGACCTTCGCGGTCTTGCACCGAAAGACCGCGCCCGCCGCATCATCGAGAAGTGCGCTCACCCCGACTACAAAGACCAGCTCACCGAGTATCTCAATATCGCTGAGGCTGACTGCCTCCGCCGCAAGGTCGGTCACGAACCGCAGCTGTGGGACCGCGCCTTCAAGATGCATCTCAATCTTGAGCGCAACGGCACCATGAAGCTCAAAAACTGGGATGTGAAGGTCGATCTCTGCGAATAATCCTGTATCACTGACTGATTTTTCATACCCCCGCCGGTTTTCCGGCGGGGTTTTTTTATAAGATTATTCTATTTTCATGCTTGAACTTATCGAGCAGTTATGGTTTATATAGTACGCTTTGCTCACCAATGCCGGTGAGCATAATCTGACGACAGGCTGGCACATATGGCTGACAACATAAGCGGCTTCCAAGGTGCAGTAGCTGGGCTTTCCCTCACTGACGTCATCCAGCTCAAGGGCCACAACAAATACACCGGCTGCATTACGGTCAATTACAGCAACAGTGAAGGCGTGATCTACTTTGCAGATGGCGAGATTATCCACGCCGTTCAGGGCAACGAGACCGGCGAAGAGGCTATCTACCAGATCATCAAATGGCCCGGCGGAAACTTCAACATCCACCCTGAAATGACCTCCAACGTCTGTACGATTCACTACCGCACCGATTTTCTGCTGATGGAAGCGTTGCGCCGACTGGATGAGGAACGTGCCGGTGTTGCTGCACCAGAAGGCGGACCGGGGCCGTCCGTGACTCCCCGGCGCACCATGAGCAAGGTCGCCGCCCGCCTGCAGGATATCAACGGCGTCACCTACGCCGTTCTCCTGGACAAAGCGGGTACCCCGCTTCAGGACTCCAGTATTGAGGCAACGGCTCTGGCAAACAAGGGAATCTTCCTGGCCACAACCGGCAACAAACTGGGTGAACTGATGGGACTGGGAGACGTCAAGGCCGCCGCGGTCCAGACCCACGACTTTCACATGCTGATGTATGATTCCAAGCAACACTACCTGAGCATAGCCGTCAAGCCGGAATTCAACCTGGAGCATGTGGAAGGCGAGATCAAGTCCGCCTTGATGCCCGGGAAATAGGAGGATGGACTGATGCAGGACATCCTGCGCTACATAAATAGTGTTGAAGGTGTCATCGGCAGTGCCGTATTCGATGATCACGGGGCCGTCGTTGACCATGCTTTTCCCCCGATTATCGATGCCGACTCGATCAAAAAAGCTGCCGGACTGGTCCTGGAGTGCGCCCACGGACTGCAGATCACCCAGAGCCTTGATATCCTCGATATGCGCTACGCCGAAGGGCGTATCATTATCAAGACCTTCCCGGGTGCCATGCTGTGCCTGCTGTGCGCCAAGAACGTCAATCTGCAGGTACTGACCATCACCCTCAACCTGGCGGTGAAGAAGCTTGAAGCATTGCTGCCGGGTACCGCAGCGCCTGCGGCAGCAGCTCCGGCGGATGAAGCTGCCGACAGCAGCACCCTCAGACTTGGCATCAGCCATCTGGCCAACAAGGATGCCAGTAAAAGTTTCGACTCACTCGGCATGATTGCTGTCAGCCAGCCGACCTCAGCCTACATAAGCGAATTCTACAAGACTCCCTTCAAAAAACTGACCCTCACCAACACGGCTGCCGGAACAAGCGGCACCTTTCCGGTGATGGTCATGAAAGATATTGATACGCAGTTCGACGGCACGATCATTGTCGGACCGGGCATTGAGAAAAAACTTCAGGTTATTGAGGGGAACAAGGTCGAGGTCAAGATCGGATAATCCGGCGACCAGAGAGATACAAGAGAGGGGTGAGCGTGCTCACCCCTCTTTTTTTGTATGGGCCTTGGGGTGGGCCTTGTCGTAGACCTCCATCAGGCGATCGATACCAACATGGGTGTATTTCTGGGTGGTGGAAAGAGAGGCGTGGCCCAGCAGTTCCTGGATGGCCCGCAGATCGGCTCCCCCCTCAAGCATGTGCGTAGCAAAGGTGTGCCGCAGGATATGGGGTGAAATGCGTTTAAATGCCGCGATGCGCAGCACATGTGTATCGACGATGCGCGCTACGCTACGGCGGTTGATACGCCGGCCGCGTGTGTTCAGAAAGAGCGGACCGCTCACGGCCGGATCACCCCGCCCTTCCAGATACTTCCGGACAGCCTCGATGGCACGGCTCCCCACTGGCACGATGCGTTCCTTGCCTCCTTTGCCCAGCACCCGGACCATACCCCCCGAAAGGTCAAGGTCGCCGATAGCGAGGCCGGTCAGCTCCGATACACGAAGACCGCAGGAATACAGCAGCTCCAGAACAGCCCGGTCACGCAGAACGTGTTTATCCTCGTCTTGCGGAGCCTCCACCAGAGTGGTGACCTGATCGATATCCAGATGAAACGGTAGGCGGTTTTCCTTCTTCGGGGTGGCTATCAGTTCGGCCGGATTTTTTTCAACCACTCCCAGCCGCACCAGAAAACGGAAAAAACTCCGTATGGCCGCAAGCTTTCGGCCTACGGAGCTTTTTTTTGCACGTTTCCCCAGCAGCGCCAGAAAGCGCCGCAGCAGCAGATGATCGATATCCGCGACTTCGGGAATACGTCCTGTTTCGCGTTCAACAAAGGCCGTCAACTGTTCCAGGTCCCGGCGGTAGGCAGCCAGGGTGTGGGGAGACACGTTGCGCTCCGTATCGAGATGCCTGCAAAACGCCGCAATCTGATCTGACAATCCCGGCATCACGTGCTAGTCAAAGGGAGGCAGTCCTGATTTCAGCTGCCAGCCTTTCTTTTCCTCGGTGTCGAGATAGATCCAGTTCTGGCGATAGGTCAGGGTCTTGATGCGATTAGAGGGGAGTACGTAGTAATCGAACTCCGCTAGCACCTCACCGGTTTTCTTATCCGGGAGGCATTCCGAAGTCAGGATGCGGAAGTCGGTGATGATAACATCCCGCTTCTTGAACTCTTCGGCACTCTTCATGAATGCATCCCGCAACGCCGGGTCCATGTAGAGCATGCCGGCATTCTCAACCTCACGCCAACGCAGCATCTTGTTGTAGGCCTTCACTCCCTGATCAAATTCCTCACGGATGTTGGCGTTTTTAGCCTGCAGGGCATAGGCGCACGAACAGAGCGTCAGGAGAATGAAAATCATCGCATACCGGCTCAAATGTTTCATCGGTTCACTTCCTCTCAAGCGAATGTATATAGTCGATCAGTTCCAGAGCCAATTCGTATTTACCGAACGGGGGAATCAGATAAAAGCCTCCCGCAACAGCAAAGGTCGCCTGGATGAACTCCCGGGCGATGGCCAGCCCCTCCTGAACCCCGGCATCCTTTTCCAGGCCCTTCATCCTCCTGCGTATGGCATCCGGGACAGAGATGCCCGGCACCTCATTGTGCAGATACTCGGCATTCCGCCCGCTGACCAGCGGCATGACCCCCGGTAGAATCGGGATGCCGCAGTCGCCGGTCAGTTCCAGCGTCTCAAAAAAAAGGGCGGGATCATACATCGGCTGACACTGGGCAAAGACCGCGCCATTGGCCGCTTTCTTACGCAGGCGCTGAGCCTGCAGCTCCGTATTTTTCGTATTGGGATTGAAGGCCGCACCGATGGTGAAACCGGTTCCGCTACCGATGGGATTGCCGATGGCATTGACCCCGCTGTTCAGGTCGGCGAGAAGCTTGATCAGGGTAAATGAGTGCAGGTCAAAAACCGACTTGGCCCCGGCATGGTCACCCATGGTAGCCGGATCCCCGGTCACCGCCAGGACTGTACGCAGCCCCAGCAGGCTGGCGCCCATCAGGTCGGATTGCATGCCGATCAGGTTGCGGTCACGGCCGGTGACATGGATGATAACCTCAATGCCGACCTCGCGCTGGATCAGGCTCCCCAGGGCGATATTTCCCATACGGGGTCGTGCCAGCGGGTTCTCAGCCAGATTGATGGCATCCGCTCCGGCCGCTTTCAAGCGGCGGCTCCCTTCGAGAATTCTGGCGCAGTCCAGCCCCTTGGGCGGATCGAGCTCAACGGTGATTACTTTTCGAAGCCCCCAGTTATCCAGAAATGACGAGTGACCGGGGGCGTGCTTATCAGCTCGATCAGGCATGCTGATTTCAGAAGGCCTTCGCCGGAGCTGCGGACGGGCACCCGCCAATTCCCGGGCTATGGCGAAGATATGCTCGGGGGTCGTGCCGCAGCAGCCGCCGATCAGGTTTGCACCGGCAGCGGCCATCTCTCTGGCCATGGCGGCAAAATAATCCGGTGTCGTACGGTAGATGTAACGCCCGTCATGATACTCAGGGAAACCACTGTTGGCATATGCGGCAATCGGCTTGGCAGTCAACCCTGCCAGCCGGCGCACAACCTTGACCAGTTCCAATGGTCCGGCACCACAGTTGGCTCCCAGCATATCTGCACCGGCCATCTCCATAGCATGGCAGAATGCTTCCACCGAGGTGCCATCTCCACTGCGGCCGCCTTCCAGAAACGCCATGCTGGCACATACCGGGAGGCCGGTTTTACGGGCGGCCGCAACGGCAGCCTCAAGCTGCGGCAGGGAGGCAAAGGTTTCCAGCAGGAAGAAGTCGACGCCGCCTTCGGCAAGCGGGTAACACTGTTCCCGGAACACCTCTTCCATCTCAGCGGCGTTTAACTCACGTTCTTCGCCTTTGACCTGAACCAGCGGTCCGACCGAACCGGCTACCAGCACAGCACTGCCAAGTGCCGACGCCTGGCGGGCGAGACGGGCCCCGGCGGCATTTATTTCAGCCACCTTGTGGCCAAGTCCTATAGCTGCTAGCCTGGTGCGGTTGGCACCGAAGGTGTTGGTCTCGATAACCTGGGCACCGGCGGCAACGTATTCTCCGGCCAGTTCCAGAACAAGGCCGGGACGAACCAGGTTCAGGTGTTCAAAATTACTCTCGAGGCCGACCCCTTTGGCATACAGCATGGTGCCCACGGCACCGTCACCGGCCAGGATTTCTGTTTTCAGTCGTTCCAGGATTTTCATGGTTACTTTCTGTTGCCGGAATCACCACCCTGGGGTATAAGGGATGTTCCTGTCGTTCACCTTCACACGGAGTTCTCAATGCATACGATCATTCAATGGCTGCTGGATACCATCGGCGCCATGGGCTATCCCGGCATCGTCCTGTTGATGGCCATGGAAAGCTCTATTATCCCGGTACCAAGTGAACTGGTCATGCCGCCGGCCGGGTATCTGGCCTTCCAGGGCAAGATGAACATGACCGTTGCCATACTGTGCGGCACATTCGGCAGCCTGATCGGGGCCTATGCCAATTACTTCGTCTCCCACTACCTCGGGCGTCCGCTGATCCTCAAATACGGCAGGTATGTGCTGATCCCGCCGGACAAGTTCGAGCGGGTGGAGCAATTTTTTCTGAAACATGGTGAAATATCGACCTTCATCGGCAGACTACTGCCAGTGGTGCGACATCTCATATCGATCCCTGCCGGGCTTTCCGGCATGAATCATCTCAAATTCTCGCTCTATACCCTGGCAGGTGCCGGAATCTGGTGCACTATCCTGACCTGGATCGGCTATGCCATCGGCGAGAACCAGGATCTGATCATGCAGTACTCCCACAAGGCGCTGGCCTGGGTGCTACTGTTCAGCGGAGTTCTCGTGGCGGTCTATATCTGGTGGCACCGGCGATGCACACGCATTAAAGCGCAAAGCAGATAAGAAGGCAAAGGTATTCTGCACGACACACGGTGGTTTCCGGGGCAATCAATCAGAAGACAGCATCGTTGAGGTGCGTGCCCCGATAAGCGGGACAGAGAGGGTTTTCACATGCAGATGAAACGATCAGACCGCATCCACTATATCGAAGCCGAGTTTCAAGGCCCAGCATGCTCTGTACAGGGCTTCACCACCCGTCACGAGGGGGTCTCGAGACCGCCCTACAATTCCCTGAACCTGGGCACGAACACCCTGGACCAGCCGCACAATGTCGAAGGCAACCGAAGCCTTCTGACCCGGGCGTTCGGGGTCAATCAGGATGCACTGGTAACCGTCAAGCAGGTGCATGGCACGGACATCCTGGTGATCAACGAACCCAATGAGGATTACAGCCACTTCCTTGGACTGGAGGGCGATGCCATCATCACCAACCAGCCGGGTGTCATGATCGGGGTCTGTGTGGCCGACTGTGTCCCCATCCTGATACTGGATCAGGGAAAGAAGGTCATTGCGGCAGTCCACGCCGGCTGGCAGGGCACCGCAGCCGGGCTTGTTGCCAAGGCCGTGGCCGGCATGCGCTCGGAATTCGGTTCCGATCCCGCCAAACTGCAGGCCGCCATAGGCCCCTGTATACAGAAATGCTGCTATGAAGTCGATGGGCCGGTCAGGCAGGCATTCCTGCAGGGTGCCATCGCCTGGGACTCATGTACAGAGCTGAAGAGTCCCGGCAAGTGGCAGCTCGATATGGCAGCTGCCAACCGGGAACTACTTTTACTGGCCGGACTTCCGGCGAAAGCGATCCAGCTTTCCGAACAGTGCGTCTGCTGCCACAGCGAGCAGTTTTTCTCCTATCGCAGGGACCAGGGTGAATCTGGCAGGCAGATGGGCTTTATCATGCTAACGACAGTTCAAGGTTAAAAGCGGTTCAATGTTCGAGGTTGACTTGACAAACCTTGAACCTTGAACTTCGAACCTTGAATCAGAAACGGATTTTGTATGCTCGCAAAAGTCCTCAGCAGTGCCCTGATCGGTATCGACGCCATTCTGGTGGACGTGGAGGTTGACCTGGCCCCCGGGCTGCCTGCCTTCGCGACGGTCGGGCTTCCAGACGGTGCGGTCAAGGAGAAGCAAGGACCGGGTACGCGCCGCCCTGAAAAATTCCGGCTACGATTTCCCCACCCGCCGCATCACCGCCAACCTGGCTCCGGCTGATATCAAAAAAGAGGGCGCCGCCTACGACCTGCCGATCTCCATCGGCATCCTTGCAGCCACCGGTGTAGTCAAGGGCAATCTTCTACAGCAGTATACCCTGCTGGGTGAACTCTCCCTGGACGGGGGCCTCAAACCGATCCGCGGGGCACTTTCCATGGCCGTGGCAGCCAAGAGAGCCGGGCTGAGAGGCGTCATCCTGCCGGCCGAAAACGCCCCCGAGGCTGCGGTTGTCGAGGGACTCGAGATCATCGGCGCCGCAAACCTGGCCCAGGTGGTCGAGTTCCTGAACGGCCGCGAAGGGATCGAGCCGTGCCGGGTTGACCTGCAGGAACTGTTTTCAAACGGCTGTGACTACGGCGAGGATTTCAGCGAGGTCAAGGGGCAGGAACACACCAAGCGGGCCCTCGAGGTAGCTGCCAGCGGTGGTCATAACATCCTGATGATCGGTCCACCCGGTTCTGGCAAGACCATGCTGGCCCGACGCATACCGACGATCCTCCCCCGGATGTCTTTTGAAGAAGCGATTGAAACCACCAAGATCTTCAGCGTCAGCGGCATGCTGGATAAAGAGCGGGCCCTTCTGGCGGTGCGCCCCTTCCGTTCTCCGCATCACACGATCTCGGATGTGGGGCTGATCGGCGGCGGCACTACACCTAAGCCGGGCGAGGTCTCCCTGGCCCATAATGGTGTCCTGTTTCTGGACGAACTTCCGGAATTCAAGAAGAACGTCCTGGAGGTCCTGCGCCAGCCACTGGAGGATGGTCGCGTCACCATCTCCCGCTCACTGGTGTCACTGACCTATCCATCGCGGGTGATGCTGGTGGGTTGCCCCGCTACCGCTCACGCATATCCGGGCCGCCCTGACCGCATCGACATACACATCGAGGTGCCTCGGTCAAGTA
>JADKKR010000008.1:0-332500 GCA_016720395.1 Geobacteraceae bacterium
CTGGCAGCTTTTGTCCGCCTGCCGCCCCAGGCTGTCGTAGCCGACCTGGGAACCGGTTGCGGTGTCATACCACTGGTGCTTGCCCGCAAGAGTCCCGATGCCCGATGTGTAGCTTTCGAAAATAACCCCGATATGGCTGCCATTGCGCGTGAGAATGTCTGTGTTAACGGGCTCGATGGGCGAATTGAGATCATCTGCGAAGATATTATCGATGTCCGCACCGGCTTTCCGGTCTCATCCTTCGATGTGGTTGTTTCCAACCCCCCCTTTCGTTCCCCGCATAGCGGAAAAACCAGTCCCCACATCGGGCGCGATACCGCACGGCATGAATCCAGCGCCGGACTTGCGGATTTTCTGGCATCGGCCAAGTACCTTGTCAAGCCATCCGGAAGGATGTTCTTCATCTACCCTCCGTCACGTCTGGCAGAGTTCATCTGCTGCGTCGGTGAATTGAAGCTGGCCATTCTCCGGCTTCGCATGGTTCACGGAAATGAGCAGGCCGCGGCAAAGATGTTCATGGTGGAACTTGCCAAGGGGCGTCGTGGGGACGTGACGGTTGAAGCGCCTTTGATCGTCTACGACACACATGGCGGGTATAGTGATGAAGTGGCTCGAATGCTGGGCATTGACACATAGTACAAAAAGGCCTTCCGGATGAATCGATCCGGAAGGCCTTTTTGCTGTGAGTTGTCAGGTCGGATTATTGTCTGATGAACAGGACCAGTTCCATTTTATCGTTTTCACCGACGTGAATCGGGAAGCAGAGGGCAATACAACCGGAGGGGATCTGCAGCCCCGTTGCCGGTGGGTGGAGTGCGACCGGTGGATTGATGTTCATGACCTTGCCCATCTGGGAGGCTTTGGCAGCTACGTTGCCGCAGACCACATTGACGAACTCCATTACGGTGTCTTCAAGCACTTCAACCGGTTCAGTGTCGACTGACTTCTCCCGAAGGATGGCCTTGGCGATCTCTTTCTGAATCCCTTCCGATACTGATAAGATAAAGCGCGCTTCAACATCTCCGACCAGATCCAGGGCAGCCATCATGAAATTACTGTCAACTGTTGTCACCGCCTGGCATTTTCCGGCGCGGAACGGAAGACCGAGTACGCGGGTAATCATCTTGTAGGTCAGGTCTGCGGTCATTTCCCACACCAGACCATCGGCAATTCCGGCCGGCAGTTCGATTCTGTCGGATACGAAGCGGGCCTGATCTTTTTTGAATGCATCCAGATGTGCCTGAAGCTGCTCGCTGCTTAATGCACCCACCTGAACCAGGGCTTCTCCGATATAGAGATGCGTGTTCTGCTGGCGTGTGATGATGTCGTTAAGCTGGTTGAGGGTGAGGATGCCAAGCTCCACCAGCAGGTCTCCCAGCTTCATGTCCCGGGAAAGCTGCAGGTTGTGGGCACGTTCGATTTCTTCCTTGGTCACATAGCCTGTACTGATCGCCATTTCACCAAACTTGAGATTTTTCTGTTCCTGCAGATCAATTGCCTTGAGAAGGGCTTCGCGAGTGACGAGGTTGTTTTCCACAAGAAACTGCCCGAAGAATTTTACGGCCATATCACATCCCCTTACCTAGTGATTTAATTCTGAAGCCTGCTTAAAGTTCACGCAGGATCTGCAGTACATTTTCAGCCTCAAACGGCTTGGAAATTACATTTTTTGCACCCAGTTTGAGCGCCTCGGTGAATTTATCTCCGACTCCGCCCAGGGAGGTCACCATGACCACCTTCACGTCTTTGTCCAACACCACCAGGCTGCGCAGAGCCGTCAAGCCGTCCATCCCCGGCATGTTCATGTCCATGCAGATGATGTCGGGGTTCTCGGTGTGATTCATCTTGATGGCTTCGGCGCCGTTCTTGGCATGGCCGACACTGGTGAAATCACCGGAATCAGCTATGATCTTTTCAAGTTGGCGAGCCACAGAAAGGCTGTCGTCTACGACTAGAACCTTTTTCATAAGGGTGTATTCCTCCTGGGTGCATGTGACGATTAAGGGGGACGAAAAGCCCCCTGAGTTGTGCGCCTTATAAGAATCGCCGCGCAAATGTATCTGAATACCGGTAAAATGTCAAAAGTATGTTTGCCTTTTCATGCCGTCAAAAAGATGCTATAAAATCCCTGCTCCACTCGACGAAATCACGTACTTTCACCAAATCATGTCTTCAATATACAAATAACTACAAAGGAGATTTTACGAAATGCACGTATCACGCCAAACACTGCATGCTGCCGGACTGATGATTGTCGCACTGCTATCCTGCGGGTCCCCGTCCATTGCGGCTGACTCCGAAACAAAGATCGTGGTACCGAAGGTTGAATCTGCTGCTGTCGGTCAGGATGTCGTTGCCCGGGTAAACGGCGTTGCAATTAGCGCTCTTGAGCTGAAAAGGGCAAATAAGGTCATGCTGGCCGGGCAGCGGGGCACCTCGCCTTCTGCCGATCAACAGAAGGAGTTTGAGAAGCAGGCTCTTTCCCAACTGGTCTCTGCTGAACTGCTGTATCAGGCCGGCCAGAAACTTGAAGTCAAGGACCTTGACAAGCAGATCACTGACAAGCTTGCTCAAGGCAGGGCCAGATTCTCCAGCGAGCAGGATTTTATCAAGGCCCTGAAAGATATGGATATGGAGGAGAAGGACCTCCGGGATTATACCCGTCGCGACGCGATCATAACGAATTTCATCGAGAAAACGATTGTTCCCAAAGTGACGGTTACGGAAGAGGAGGCCAGGAAATTCTATGACCAGAACCCGGACAAGTTCTCCAGGCCTGAGTCGGTAAAGGCAAGCCATATCCTGCTGGGGGTTGATCAGAAGGCCAGTGCGGAAGATAAGAAGACGGCCAGGGAAAAGGCTGAGAAACTGCGTAAGGAACTGGCCGGCGGAGCTGATTTTGCAGCGCTTGCCAAAGGGAATTCCACCTGTCCCAGCAGCCAGCAGGGTGGCGACCTGGGCTTTTTCGGCAAGGGACAGATGGTTCCAGCCTTTGAGCAGGCAGCCTTCGCGCTCAAACCGGGTGAGATCAGCGATGTGGTCGAAACCCAGTTCGGATATCACATCATCAAGCTGACAGAGAAGAAGGCCGCTGAAAAGGTCGACTTTACCAAGGAAGCCCGACCGCGGATCGAGGAGTACCTGAAAAACCAGAAGGTTGGGGCAGCAGTCAACGAGTTCCTGACAGAAACACGTAAAACCGCCAAGATCGAGTTGTTTTTGAAGTAGTAATGATCAAGTCTGCACGTACATGGCCGGCCTGTGTTCATCGGCCGGCCATGTACCTATATTCCCGTAGAAAAGACCTTGTTTCGCCCTGATGAAATCCCCTCGAACCTGAACCTTCCAACATACTCCCCGTTTTTGTAGAGACTGGCCTCTCCGCCCGGCAGGTACAGTTGCTCTGAATTCTTCAGCACGCACGAAAACGAGCTTGAAATGCCCGGTCCGAAACGCACCTCCGATACCGGCAGGCGAAAGCTGGCCATCCTGGCAGTCGGACCAGGATTAACCGGAAACACCCGGGCGATGCCATGTTCGGCAAGTGGTGCAGGTGAGGCCTGGAGCAGATATCGGGCAAATGTGCCCTGGAACTGTCCTGACAGGTTCAGCAGGGCTGTGCTGCTGCCGTCAAGGTACAGGTCATATCGCGGCATCCATCCCTCACCGGCAATCGCATAGCGTACGGTAACATTGCCCCGCTGCGGTGATACGAGAATACGTGCAGCGCGCTCCGCTTTCCGGGGACTGTTCTTTGCTGCCGCAATGCGGCTGTCAATGCGCCTGATCTCCTGTTCTGTCTTGCGCCGGGAGGTGTAGACCGCTTCCAACTGCGCGATGGCAAACTCGGTTCCCTGGCGAATGGTCTGCATCGGGTCAGGATTGGCTTTGGTTTTACGCGGCGCCTTGCCGCTCTGGGATTTGGCGGCAGTTGTAAAGATCTCTTCGCGGGTTGCCAGCGCCTGCAGGCGATCACCCAGCCGGTTTCTCTGTTCAATCAGTGTCTCCAGGTCTTTTTCGCCGTTACCCGGATCCTTTTTGACAGAAACGATGTCAACCCGCTGCAGGGCGGTACCCTTGCCCGGCTGTATCCTCAGGGAGCCCTCGATCATGTTCGACGGCAGAGGGATTTCACACGAGCCTTTCGCGGCAGCGGCCTCCAGTTCGACCACAGCACCGTCCAGGTAGAACGTCACGGTTCTGCTTTCAGCCGGAGCGGTCTGTACCGCGAGCAGTGTCAGGGCCAGCAGGGGAATAACGATCTTCATGATAATTCCTTTTGTGGCATGGTAATCAGAGTGTTGCGCTTGTTATCTGATCCGGCTATACTTCCGCGGTCCTGATAATCAGGACGCGCAGTGTTTACGAATCGGTTTCTAACATACTAAAAAAAGGATGAAAGGTGTCTCTAATGGATCACGAAGATGAAGTATCCGTCAAGGACATTGTAAATTTCTACATAAAAATAAATGATGCCGTCAAGGCCAAGAAAGATCTCGCTCAGCTTTCATCCAGAGACAAGGCGACCGCGTTAGAGGTCATTGTTGCATCTTCAGGCAGTCGGGAGTTCAAGATCGAGATTGCCAAGTACTTTCTCTACGATCTGGACAACCGGGTCCGGAAAAAAGCGGAATTCATGATGGAGGATCTTGTGCCGGACTGGGTCTCCGATCCGGCCGAAAGCATCCTGAAACTGCTTAAGACCGCCGATCATCAAGGTTCTGTGAAACGAAACGCAGCGGTCAAGTTTCTTTTCGGAATTGTCGACTCGGTCAGTCTGCGGGGCACATTCATGACGCTGCTCAGCAGCCGCAACCGCTCTCACATGGCAGAGATCATTGCCATACTGGAAGACTATATCGATGCATCCGGAGATGAACATGAGCAGGTGAAGATTTTTGACGCCTGCCTGGACATCATCCTCTCCGATGACACCGACAACAATATGAAACATTATGCATCCACCCTGCTGAGTGTGTTCTTCAAGAAGGTCCAGGCGACAAATCTGGGTGAGGCCCTGCGTAAGAAGTATATTGAAAAACAGCTGGAAAAGTCTGAATCGGTCTATCGCTACCTGTGCAGTGGCACCTCCGGGCTTAATGCCACGTATCTCGATGACCTTCTCCGCCCGCTTACCGGGGGTGGAACTCCGTATCAGATCAAGATTCTGAGCTATCTTAATCATGTCATGGACAAGATCAGGCGTTCGGAAGAAGTCGACAGGGTGCTGGATATCTATCCGGATTACTGGAACCAGGAGGAACCGGCCAAAGAGGACAAAATCAAGGCCATCTGCCGCAGGATCATCGCAGCGGTGGATGAGCTGTGGGATTTCAGTGATGATGCCGACGTACGTGGTATGATCGTCAGGGTGCGCTATGGCGAGTATGCCAACAAGCGTGAATTGCTGGAGCAGATCAGGTCAAAGATAGAGGTTGAGGAGCCACCCGCCGCAAGCGCCCGCGAGAAGATTGCCCTCATGCTGCACTGTTTCCTGCTGCCCGAAGAGGATGATACCCTTAAACTGCTGGTCGCACATCTCCTGCTGTTCAAGCTGGGCGGGAGAGAGAACCAGATTGCTGCCCTGGGCTACCTGCAGTACTACGTCGAGAACAAGAGCCTCAATTATGCAGAAAAAGGCAGCATTGCAGCGGTAATCGACCAGCTGCTCAAGGATAATGCCCTGGCCGCTGATATTCGGAACACCGCACGCTATATCCTGTTTATCTCCGCACCTGAGCGCTTCACGAGTGAAGATGAGCAGAAAGAGATCCTGGGATACCTGCGGAAGGTTGTCGACGGCAAGGGGTTCGGGTATGAAGAGGCGGAAATGCGTGTCGTGCAGTCACTGATCATCCTGTCCGACAAGATGCTCAAGAATGAAAAATTCAAGAAAGCCGCCCAGTACCTGGAGTATAAGATCCGCAACCCCAACAGCGCACCGAGTCTGGTCAAGGCGAGAGCTAAGAAGTAAACCTTATTCCGGATCGTTACTGCCGGAGGCGAAGCGCCGAAACGATCCTGCCGCCTCCCAGGACTTCATCCCCCCGGTAGAAGACCACCGACTGCCCCGGGGTGACCGCTTTCTGCGGATCGGTGAAACGCACCTCGCAGGTCCCGTTCTCCATTATCAGGGCCCGACAGGCAACCGGCTGATGCCGGTAGCGGATCTTGCAGGTGACGTCGCATCCGGTCTCCAGAGGTTTGATGACCCAACTGAGGTCTGTCGCCAGGAGCCCCTCTGCAAAGACATGCTGCTGTTCTGCCACCACCACCCGGTTGTCTTTTATCTCCAGCGCAACAACATACAACGGTTCGCTCCAGGCAATGCCTAACCCTTTTCGCTGTCCGATCGTGTAGCGGTGTGTGCCCGCATGTCGCCCAACCACCTGCCCGTTCAGGTGAACGATCTCACCACCCGTATCAGCCAGCGCAGCATTCCCCTCAAGAAACGCAACATAGTCATCGCCCGGGATGAAGCAGACCTCCTGGCTGTCACTCTTTTCTGCAACCGGCAGGCCGAATTCCCTGGCCAGGCGGCGCACCTCGTCCTTGCTTGCTACATCACCAAGCGGAAGGAGCAACCGGCTGAGGCGCTCCTGTGTCAGGGTGTAGAGGAAATAGGACTGGTCCTTGTGGATGTTGCGAGCCATGCGCAGGTGGCAGGTGCCATCAGGGTCGATGCTCTTTCTGACGTAATGTCCGGTGGCCAGAAGCTCTGCGCCAAGTTCGCGGGCCTTGTCCAGCAGCAGTCCGAACTTGATGAAGCGGTTACAGCGTATGCAGGGGTTGGGTGTGTGGCCGCAGCCGTACTCAGCGATGAAGTCGTTGATGATCAGTTCACGGAATTCATCTTCAAAATCAACCACATGATGCGGGATGCCCAGATGGTCGGCAACAACGGCTGCATCATGGGCGGCCGAGCCGCTGCCGGTGGTGCAGGGGACGAACAGCCGCATGGTGATGCCGACCACCTCATGGCCCTGCTGTTTCAGGAGTGCGGCGGTCACGGATGAATCCACTCCGCCGCTCATGGCAACAGCGATCCTCATCCTTCTTCTCCCAGGATAATCCTGATCACCTGATTGGCCTGGTGTCCGGCGGCAATGCCGACCCGCGGGGCCATCAGGCCGCTGCCGGGCTGTGCCTCTGAGGTGCCGTCTCCGCAGAGATACAGCCGGGAGGAAATGCGTCTGGTCGTAATGGCATTGTTCGGGCCGTATCCGGCCAGTCCCGACGCGGCGACCACCGTTACCCCGGCCATCTGCTCCAGGACCGTATCCACCAGCATGGCCTTCATATCGGCCCGGTCGAAGGCCTCCACGATGATGCCGCAGGCGGCAAAGATGACCGGGATATTCGCCGGATCAAGCAGGGACACATGCGGTTCAACGCTGACATAGGGGTTGATGCGCTGCAGGTTGTCGGCCAGCGCCACAACCTTGGGCTGTCCGATCTGGTCGATGAAATACTGCTGGCGGTTGAGGTTGGAGGGCTCGACCACATCGAAATCGGCAATGACGAGCGTCCCGATCCCCACCCGCGCCAGGGCTACTGCCACAGCCGACCCCAATCCACCGGCACCGGCGATCCCCACGCGTGCCTCTTTGAGGCGTGCATGCACACCGGGTGTGTGCCGGGCTGACATGAGGCGTTCCAGCTCTGCTTTCTCGGGCTGCTCGCCGCGTCGGATCAGGAACAGCTCGTCCCCTTCCTGCAGCAGGGTTCCCGCCGATGCCGGGAAACCGTTCAGGATCAGCACGTCGGCCCCGGGTTTGTGAATGCTTGCAAGATCACCCAGTGTGGTGTTTTCGGTGACTGCAACATCATGTTCGTTAATGCGAATGTTCATGGCAGGATTATCCTGGATCGGTTCAAAAATAAAAAATAAAAATCAACTCTCACAGAGCTCACAGAGGCACGGAGAACATCCAGAGAAATACTTTCGGGGTAACTGATAAACCGGTTTTCTCCGTGTGCTCTGTGAGCTCTAGCGAACGTAGTGAGCGGGTGAGAGAACGGTCTTTACTATCCCATGGCCTGTTCAAGGTCGGCGATCAGGTCATCCGGATCCTCCAGCCCGACCGAAAGGCGCACGAGGGTATCGGTGATTCCTTTGCGCAGACGCTCTTCCGCAGGAACCGAGGCGTGCGACATGCGGGCAGGGTAGGAGATGATGCTTTCCACACCGCCCAGGCTGACGGCAAAGGCGGCCAGCTTCGAACCTTCCAGCAGGTGTTTGGTGGTCTCGAACGAGTCCAGCTCAAACGAGAAGACCGCACCCGGTCCATCTGCCTGACCGGCATGTACGGCGTAGCCGGGATGCTCCGCCAGGCCGGGATAGTGCACTGCAGTGACCCGCGGATGTGACTTCAGCCAGGCGGCTATCCTGATCGTGCTCAGCTGGCTCTGATCCATCCTGACCTTGAGGGTCTTGACGCCGCGCAGGGTCAGAAACGAATCCTGCGGTCCCAGCCCGGTGCCAAAGGCGTTCTGAATATAGCGTATGCGCTGGCCCAGTTCGGTGTCGTTGACTACAGCAAAACCGCAGATAACGTCACTGTGGCCATTGAGGAACTTGGTGCCGCTGTGCAGGACGATGTCGCAGCCCAGATCGAGCGGGCGCTGCAGGTAAGGGGTCATGAAGGTATTATCCACCAGCGTGATGATGCCGTGCCGCCGTGCAATCCCGACAGCGCCGCGCAGGTCGGTTATCTTGAGCAGCGGGTTGGAGGGGGTCTCCAGATAGAGGCCTTTGGTTTCCGGCCTGATGGCCGATTCTACGGCAGCCAGGTCGGTCGCATCCACAAAGGTGGAGCTGATGCCCATGCGGCTGAAGATCGTGGACAGAACCCGGTAGGCGCCGCCGTAGACATCATCGCAGACCACCAGATGGTCGCCCGGGGAGAAGATCATCAGGGTTGTGGAGATGGCCGCCATGCCGGAGGAGAAGGCCAGGCAGCGGGCGCCTCCTTCCAGTGCGGCAATAGTCTCTTCCAGCGCCTCGCGGGTAGGGTTGTCTCCCCGGGCGTAGTCGTATTTCCTGAAGTGATCGACCGAGGTCTGTTGATAGGTGGAGATCTGGTAGATCGGCACCCCCAGCGCCCCGGTCTGGGGGTCGATGGTCGGGCCGCTATGGATCAGTTTGGTGGCGATCTTCATGGTGTTACCTCTCTATGCTTCCAGCGCGTGGCGCAGGTCTTCGATCAGATCGTCGGCATCTTCGATGCCGACCGACAGGCGCAGCAGCACATTGTTGATGCCCAGCCTGGCCCGCAGCTCCGGCGGGATATCGGCATGGGTCTGCACCTCGGGGAAGGTGATCAGGCTCTCCACCCCGCCCAGGCTTTCGGCAAACGAGATCAGTTGCGTCTTGAGCAGAACCTGTTCGACCAGGGCGTGGTCGTCAACCTCGAAGGCGATCATAGCTCCGAAACCCCGTGCATCACGCTTCATCAGGTCATGGTCGGGATGATCTTTCAGGCCGGGATAAAACACTTTACCCACACGCGGATGATTTTTCAACCAGTCTGCAATTCTGGCAGCATTCTCCTGATGACGGTCGAGGCGCACCCCCAGAGTCTTCATGCCTCGGATGGTCAGCCAGGAGTCCTGTGGACCAAGCACGGCGCCGACCGAGTTCTGGTGGAAGTAGACCAGATCAGCCAGTTGCGGGTCCTTGACAACCACCAGCCCGGCGACGGTGTCATTGTGCCCGGAAAGGTATTTCGTGGCGCTGTAGACGGTGATATCAGCCCCGAGGTCCAGAGGCCGCAGCAGGTAGGGGGTCAGGAAGGTGTTGTCGGCAATCATCAGCAGGTTGTGTTCGCGACAGATCGTCGAGAGCGCTCCCAGATCAGCGAACTTCAGGAGCGGATTGGTGAGTGTCTCTACGAAAAGCGCCTTTGTGGCAGGAGTGACAGCAGCCTTCACGGCAGCGGCATTGCTGGTATCCACGTAGGTAAAGCTCAGGCCGTACTGGCAGAAGATCTTGTCGAACAAACGGCAGGTACCGCCGTAGAGGTCTTCGGTGACGATCAGGTGGTCGCCGCTCTTGAACAGCAGCAGCAGGTTGGTGATGGCTGCCATGCCCGAGGAGTAGGCGAATCCGCGGGCTCCGCCATCCAGGCGGGCGATGCCGTCTTCCAGGGTCTGGCGGGTCGGGTTGCCGGAACGGCTGTAATCATAGCCGGTGCTCTGTCCGAGCCCGGGGTGCCGGAAGGTGGCTGTCTGGTAGATGGGTACGGCCACTGACCCGGTCCGCGTGTCCCACTCCAATCCTGTCTGAACCGCCTGTGTTGAAATGTGCATATCATACCTCCGTACCCTGGTACACAGGGTAATCAGGATAAGTGCGTTAACAAAATCATTCTGCCAGAGACCGCAGAACTGATTTTTATCGCACTAAAAATGGAAATCCCCATCCAGGGGTTGGAAGGGGATTGCTCCATCCTTCCTTATCTTCCGGGATCAGGGTGATCCCGCTGGAATTGGCACCTTGCCCTTACAGGCTGGTTGCCGCGACGTCTCAGGGCCAGTCCCTCAGTCGCTCTCGATAAGTAGTGCAGGTATGTTTACTTTTTTGTGTGTAAACGATGAAAATAAAATTATCAGTATTACACTTCAATTGTCAATAATATTTTTTATTACAAGTTGTAAAGTACTTTAATTTAGTCGGCAATCTTCTGCGCATGGGTACCGGCCGTCGTCGGGCATCATTTTCAGGGCAATTGCTTCGCCATGACAAAATCATCCATGGCAAATCCGTTGCCGATGTCAACCACGACGGTCTCGGCAACCTGCCATCCTGCACGTTCATAGGCCCGGATGGCCTTGGTGTTATGCCTGTTGACGTTCAGGACCAGTGCGGATGCAGCGTTCAGTCTGGCTATCCGCTCCACCTCAGCCAACGCCCGTGCTCCGATACCTGTCCCGTGATGCTCCGGAAGCAGGTAGAGCTTGTGAAGCTTCATGACGCCCGGCGCGTGGGGGCCAAGAGCAGCAAACCCGATCATGCTGTCGCCGGACTTGATTGTCAGCCAGATCACGCCCTGGTTGTGGATCTCGTCCAGAATAACCTGCCTGGTGTAGCCGCGTTCCAGCATGTAATCGATCTGTTCCACGGAGATAATCTCGGGATAGTGGGCGTGCCAGATGCGGTATGCCAGGGGGATAAGCATATCGATGTCTGATTCGTCCAGCAGTGAAATGGAAACCTGATCCATGGTAAACTCCTCAATGAAATAACGCTGCTGAGGCCGGTATTGTAGCATTGCCGGCGATGTCTGTCATCACAGCGAGTGAAAAAAAGTGCATGAATAGTATTTGTAATCGTTCCTGATTACGATATGCTTGGACAAAAGAAGTCCCGAACGAATCCGCTTCCATGAACCATTCGAAAACCCCTGAAAGGAGTTGGTATGAAACGATCTTGGACAGCAGGCATAACGGTTGTATGCGGTTTTTACCTGGCCATGGCACTACCCGGCCAGGCGGCTGAGAAGACCAAACCCTATCCCCATTACTGGATGAGTGTGTCTACCTCCAACCAGAGCATACCCGGCATGTCGGCGGAAATGTCCGGTTTAGCCGGGCTGTTCGGCGGCAAAAACGCCTTTGGTCCGCGGCGGGATCTGCTTCTGCAGCTCGAATCGCCCATGCCCGCATCCGGTCCCCCCCAGGCCTCCCACGGGATACCCCCCGGGCAGAACATGGGGGCTTCGCTGCCGCTTGTGACGCCCAAGATCGAAAAGAGCGACTACGTGCCGGCTGAGCGAGGTACACCGGAAAAATATGAAAAGCCGAAAGCACGCATGCTGATCTACTGGGGGTGTGGCGAGACGGTGGGCAAAGGACAGCCCCGGGTAATTGACACCGCCAAAATGTCTACTGCCGATTTCGGCAAGGCCTTTGCCGGGCGGACGCCGACGCGCCAGACTCCTCCATCCCCCCGCAAGGGCTGGGTCTATGGAGAATGGCCCAATCAGGAGGACAAAACCGATGTGCCCAAGGATGCCTCAATGGTCGGAAACCATCTGGTGACAGGTAATTACCTGCCGGATATCCCCTTTTCGCTGGATAAGAAACGCGATTTCATGGCGCCGGTGGAGTTCTCTCCGATTCAGGCTGCGGCCAACGGGGCTTTGAAGGTGGAGTGGCTGGCCATCCCTACGGCAATAGGATACTTCGCCTCTGCCATGGGCCATGACCAGAATTCCGGAGATTCCATTTTCTGGTCCTCCAGCGAGGTGCCCGAGATCGGCTTTGGTTTGCAGGATTATCTGACACCGGCCGATGTCAGCCGCTTTATCAAGGAAAAGGTCGTTATGGAGTCCACCCGGACGACCTGTACCGTCCCGCCTGTTTTCAAGGAGCAGGCAGCCATGCTTCAGTTCATAGCCTATGGCGAGGAGTTGAATCTGGTGCAGCCGCCCAAGCCGAAGGATCCCAAAAAAGCATGGAACCCCACGTGGTCGGTCAAGGTACGCCTTAAATCTACCGGTATGACGACCCTGACGGCCGGCGATGACGGAAGCGCCAGCAAGCGTAAGTCCTCATCAAAACGCAGGCAGGCCGCACCGGTTTCTGATGAGGAAAGTACCACCAAGGCTGGAGAAGAAGAGACTGATTCCAGCGCTACGAAGTCAAAGAACGGGGTAGGGGACCGTATAAAGGGTCTGTTCGGCTTCTAGATCTGTTATCCACCCGCAGCACGAGAGACTGCAGAGATGGCACGGCAGACTCAGGGCCTTTTCTTTCTGTCAGGACCGCAGACAAGACTTCGCAGGGTGTCGGTGGTCGTTCCCGGCCGGATGGGTGAGAATTTCTGGTTTTTTCCGGCGGAAGCATACTCGGCCAGCAGCTCCCTGTAGTAGCCGTGTACGCTTATCTGAGGCTGGCGGTAGGTTCGCCTGAAGCAGTTGATCTCTGTAAGGAAGGTGATCTTTCTGATCTTGATGTGATCGGAATAGACAGAGTTGTAGAGTTCCGTCCTGTTGGGGTTCGGATAAACCGCCACCAGTGCCGTCACCCTGCTGCCGTCCCGTTTCAGGCTCTGGGCATCATAAAACCATGGACCGCTGTCAACAGACCTGCTGAAACTCTTCCAGCGGCTGGTGTCCAGTTCGATGCTTCTGAGCATGGCGTCGTAGAAGATGTCATACTGATCAGGATCCGGTTCAGACTGGACCGACCCGGCCTCTTCGGCGAGGACTGAGGCGCCGGTTGTCACCATCATGAGTGCCAGCACGAGTACGAGCGTGAGGCCCGTGCGTTGCAGGCATGCCGGTGCGGAATTCCATAACCATCTAAATCTACTCAAAGTGTTCATGACCTGTGCCGTTGGTACCATCATCTTCACTGCGGCCACAAATTACTACCCCCTGATCTCTCAAGTCAACTTAATCAGAAGTTGCACGCCTGATCGACCGCTCCCGGCACAGCCATATTACCAGCCGTATGAGCAGTTTCAGCAGTAACAAAAAATCCCTGATGGCAGAAGCCATCAGGGCATAGTGCTGACGGCAGAAAAGGAGAGCGTCAGCGGCAACCGGTAGATTTTTATTGTTATAGGTCTAATCGTTGATAAATGTTTACAGGTAATCAGCCGGCTTGTCTGTAGGGAGAACTTGAGAATGGAAAATATATATTTGACAGAATGACGGAATCAGTCGTGATATTTAAAAGGGCTTGCAGAAGAATCCGCAAGCCTTGAATTTTTTGAGCAGTTTGCCGGATTCAAGCCGACGGACTCATTATTGCGAGTGCATGGCTCGCGAGGCTCCTGGGTGCACTCAGGAGCCTCACATATGAACCAATTCTTTGTTGCATCATCCGCGTGGAGACCGGGATGTTTCAACTCCCGGGCTACCCTCTCTGAGCCGTTTTCCGCTACTCTGTGCTCAGGTATTCCAGCGTGATAGTCACTGTCCTGTTGAATGAACGGGCTTCCGGAGACAGGTTGTCGAACAGAGGACTGTTCGGACCGACTCCCGAGTAACGGATACGTTCGCCAGGTGCTTCTCCGTAAGCAGCCGCCAGCAGCTTGTAAATCGCCACTGCCCGACGCTCGGAGAGTTTGAGGTTGTAGGCTTCCCTGCCGATGTTGTCGGTGTGACCGACGATCTCGACGGTAGCCTGGGGAAGAGACTTGATGCGTTCCACAATCCTGGTGACGATCTCCCGGTTCTGAGCTTCGATCGTATCCTTGTCGAATTCGAACAGGATCAGGGCGTATTTTTCCTGAACCCGCAACTCCTGCTTCTGGGCGAGCCGCTGACTGGTCTGGATGAAGGTGACTTTGACCGGATCAGGAGCAAGCACCATACTCTGTCCCCTGCTGTCCTGCAGTTCCATCTTCACCGTGATGTCGCCGGCGGCGGCCAGCGCCTTGAGGTCTCCGGTGACCAGCGGAATCGAGATCTCCTTGCCAGGTGATCCCTTCCCGCTCAGTCCAGCCAAGCTTCCCGCAGAGTTGGCGGCTGTCAGCTTCCAGCCTGCAATCCCGTTCGGCGCAACGACGTCCGGCCGCACCGTCAGGGTGGATGCATCGATCCGGGTTGTCAGGTAGGTGCTCCGGATCGGGGCAAGGATTGCCGGATCAGTCGAAATGATCTCAACCCTGCGGTTCTCCTCCTGTCCTTGCTTGAGCCGGGTGGAACTCGGTTTCTCCGGCAGGTTGCGGACCTGGATCGTCATCCGCTCCGGGGCAACACTCCAGACCGTCTGCAGATAATCCCGTACCGCCTCGGCGCGCCGGGCAGAAAGTTTTTTGTTGCCCTTTTCCTTGCCGGTGTTGTCATTGCAGCCGACCAGCGTGATCGTGGCCGCGGGCCTGGCGGTCAGCCGTTTGCCGACGATATTCAGATCCTGGTAGTATTTTTCGAGGGTACCGCTGAAGGTCTGCTCATCGAAGCCGGCCGTATCGCCAGGGCCGCTGAAACGGACATAGCGGGGCTGAATCTCGCCGGCCGCCTTGGCGAAGTAGATATGGCCGAGCATCGGCGAGGAATCGATGGTCTTGATCTCTTCGATCGTCAGGCTTGCAGGTACAACCGACAGACCGGCACGGGTCTGCACGAGTGTAATTTTGACCGGCGCCGCGGTCAGCTGCAGGCGCTGTCCATTGCGATCCTCCAGTTCCATCCTCACCGCAAGGTCACCACCGGCGGCAAGCGCCTGCAGGTCTGTCGTCGGCAAGGGGATCTTCAGCTCCGGAGCAGGTGCACCTTCCGCAGCCAGTTCTGCCACGACACCCCTGGCGTTGGTGACGACCGCCTTCCAGCGTACGATCCCGGATTCCGCATCCACCACCGGCCGCAGCGTCAGCTCTGATGTGCTGATTCTCAAGGAGGGTGAGATGGCCCCCATGGAGCGGACCTCATCGATAGTCAGGCCGGTTGGGGCGACACTGAATGTGCCCGTGGGGAGGAACAGGTAATTGACGACGTAATAATGCTCCATCTTGGAGGCGACCTTCTGGAAGATGGGGACAAGATTTGTCTCGGACGTGGCCTTCCAGGTTTCTCCGCGGTTCTGTCTGGTAAATGCGGTCAGGAACTTGTCGGTAGACGAGCCCTGCATGTAATCGATTGCATAGGCATTAAAACCTTTGATGCCCCGTGACGCTTTGGAGACAACCTCGCTCTTGAAGCCGCTGTTCAGGTCCTGCCCGTCGGAAAAGACCACCATGAAGCGGGGTTCCGTGGACGGCATATTCTTGATGATCTCAAGGCCGGCATACATCCCCTCATGAAGAAAGGTCTTGGAGGTGATGCCGTCGCTGTAAGCCTTAGCCGTAAAGGCCTTCAGTTCGTCTGGCTGGTTTGATTTGTATGTCCGCACATGCAGATTGCGGCCTCCCATATTAACCGTATTCTTGTTGTCAAATACGACAATCTGCACATCATCGACCGGCCGGACAATCTTCAGCAGTTCGCTTACGCCGGCAAGCAGTGAGTCGACAGCGTGGCGTTCTTCCATCGAGTACGAATTGTCCAGAACCAGCACAATATGCCGGGGAACGTCCTGGCTTTCTGCGATCGGCTGCACCGAGGTGACCTTGGCAGTCCGGCCGGATTGGGTTACGGAAAAGTCAGCGGTACTCAACCCAAGCAGCGGTTTCTTCTTGGCATTCTCTACACTTGCCAGGATCCTGCCGTCCTTGATGACCCGATCGATTGTCACCTTTGCGCCGGGCTTGGCGACACGGACCATTAATCCGGTGCCAACGGCAGCGAGGGCCGTCCCGCTCACCAGCATTGCAATCAGTACTATCCAGATTTGTTTGATCAACATAGATTCGATACTCCTTTTATTACTGCGAGTTGGCATCCATACGTAAGCTCTGGATGCGATAATAGCTGCCCAGAGTAGTCCGAAACTGAAATTCCGGCGTCGGTATTTCAATATGTTGGATGGGCATATTGATTCGTTGCAAATACAGGTTGTCTTTTTCCAGATACTGTCCAATAAGGCAACTAATGTGCCACTGATGATCCGGAGAGGTTTCGGGTCTAACAGTCTGATTCTACTTGAAATGACAAATAGAGAGCGGGATGGTAAAACGGGGTCACGACATGTCATCCCGTCGGGTTTAGCATAAATGCCATATATGACGGGCAGCGTCGGGTTGGATGATGTGGTTAAGAATACGGAAGGGTATTTGAAAAGTAAAAGGACTTACACCGTGTGGCATAAGTCCTTGTTCAGTTGGAGCCGTTTGTCGGAATCGAACCGACGACCTCATCATTACGAGTGATGTGCTCTACCAACTGAGCTAAAACGGCACGGTAAATATGAGGCTCATTTTCTATAACAAAAACGAGCCGTCGTCAATGGTAAAGGCACAGGTCGCTTTATCCACGTACTGCATCCAAGGCTTCCCGGACTGGCACGAGATTGTCCCTAGCAACATTGCAGTTACTTTTTCAGGCACAAAATAATTCTTGACACGAATAATAATTTTGTTTATCTATAGTCTTAATAGATATGATATCCAAGAAAACAATATACGCCTTCAAAGCGCTGATACATCTTGCCGGGACTCCCAGCGGTCAACCAGTGCTGATCGCCGACCTGGCCAGGGTTGAGAACATACCCAAGAAATTTCTTGAGTTCATACTGCTGTCCTTACGCAAAGGCGGACTGCTTCAAAGCAGGGTTGGAAAAGGGGGCGGGTATACCCTGGCTCTGCCGGCTAACAGGATTAGCATCGGTTCGATCGTGCGGATACTTGAGGGTGATATCGCTCCGGTACAATGTCTCAGTACAACCAATTATGCGCGCTGCGAAGAATGTCAGGATGAGGCTACCTGTGGAATCCGGCTTACCATGGCCGATGTGAATGTGGCCCTCTGCACTGTTCTTGACGGACTGACCCTGGCGGATATGATCGAGCGAAGTGAGGCGGAGCGAAATAAGCGGCAGAATGTAGTCGATTACAACATATAATTTTTTTCAGCGTAATGCCTATGTATTCTATAGAAAATTAAATAGTGGCTACGAAAGGAGATTTCAATGAGCAAGATCTATGCAGACAACTCCCAGTCCATCGGCAACACTCCCCTGGTTAAGCTGAACAACATTGTCGGAAACGCAAAGGCCACCATCCTGGTCAAGGTTGAGGGACGTAACCCTGCCTATTCGGTCAAGTGCCGCATCGGTGCCAACATGATCTGGGATGCTGAGAAGCGGGGGATCCTCAAGCCGGGAGTCGAGATCATCGAGCCGACCTCAGGAAACACCGGCATCGCACTGGCTTACGTGGCCGCCGCCCGTGGCTATAAGCTGACCCTTACCATGCCTGAGACCATGAGCATCGAGCGCCGCCGCGTATTGGCCGCCCTGGGTGCCAACCTGATCCTGACCCCGGGTGCCGAAGGAATGAAGGGTGCTATCAGCCGGGCCGAAGAGATCGCCGCTGCCGAACCTGACAAATATTTTCTGCCCCAGCAGTTCAAGAACCCGGCCAACCCGGAGATTCACGAGAAGACCACCGGTCCCGAAATCTGGAACGACACCGACGGTGCAATCGACGTCCTGGTTGCCGGGGTCGGTACGGGGGGGACCATTACCGGTATATCCCGCTATATCAAGAACACCAGGGGCAAGAAGATCATCTCTGTAGCGGTGGAGCCCAAGGAAAGCCCGGTTATCAGCCAGAAGCTGGCCGGTCAGGAAATTAAGCCGGCACCGCACAAGATTCAGGGAATCGGTGCCGGTTTCATCCCCGACACCCTTGACCTCTCTGTCGTCGACCGGGTGGAGCAGGTATCCAGTGACGAAGCGATTGAGTTTGCCAAGCGTCTGGCCAAGGAGGAGGGCCTGCTTGTGGGCATCTCCTGCGGCGCTGCGGTTGCTGCCGCAGTCAGGCTCGCCAACCTTGATGAATTTGCCGGCAAGACGATTGTTGTCATACTGCCTGACGGTGCCGAGCGCTATCTTTCCACGGCGCTGTTCGAAGGGATCTGATGCTGCTGCACAACTCCGAAGCATGGAACCGGTGTCTTGTGTGTTGATCAGAACGTGCCGGCTTCGATACGGTTCCGGCACTTTCATCTGGTTTCACAGAGTGACTGACATATAGATAGAGTAGACAGACTATCCAGTTTTATTGGCCGGAGCAGCTCCCGAAAGGACGCGTTCCGGCCTTTTTGTGTTCGGAAGATATGAGCAGAGGTAGCTGACAAGGCAAAACAGTGTTGAGTATGGTCAATTCACGGAAGTTATCTATCATCAAAATTATATAACATAGTATTAAATGTTTTTACTGTGCTGTTTTTTCAGTTAAATAAGAATGTTGGGTGCGGTAAAGGGCCAGAACTGATCGTATAGGCATCTTCGTTGCATATGATAATGTATATACATCAATATTGTGATACCAAAATAGTAGGGAATGTTAATGCTTGCTCAGATTTATTAGACAATTACCGTCATGGACAAGGAGGTGGATTTTGGAAATTGCTGGTTTGTTTATACGCGTAATGACGGATGTGGTTTCACCGGGTAGATCAATTACAACACGAGGGAGACTCCTATGAAGAAAACAGTATTGAAGCTGGCACTCGCGGCACTGGTTGCAGGGACGGTCCTGCCTTTGTCGGCTCAGGCGGCAGATGATGCGCTCATGAAAAAAATTGAGCAGCTATCGCAGGAGCTTGAGCAGTTAAAGACACAAGTGAAAGCGAATGAGGCAAAGGCCGCTAAAGCAGCCGAAGATAAGAAAGGCCCGGTTCAGAAGTCCGATACGAAAGAAATTGAGGAGTTGAAAAACAAGATCGCCAAGGTCGAAGAAAAATCATTAAGCAAATGGTTGACAATTGGTGGTGATTACCGATTCCGCGTAGATTCTCTGCATGGGCAGACTAAGGCATATACAGATCCCAATGTGATGTTCACAAATGTTGGGCAACAACTGCAGATGGCTGCTTTTGTAAACCCAACAGCACCCAGTGCCTTTATGCCCGGTTTTACAGCTGGGCAGGCGCTGACCGGATTTATGCAGTTCGGTAATCAAATGAAAGCGACTAATACCTATGCCGGAGCGCTTGCATTTCTAAATCCAGCAAATCCCTTCGTAGCAGGGTTACCAATGCTTGCACCTGCCGGTGCTGTTGCATCCTTCAAACCCAAGAATGAAACCCTCTACACCAACAAGTTCGGTCTCGACCTTACCGCCAAGGCAACCCAGAACATTACCGTACATGCCAAGCTGGACATGTACAAAACGTTCGGTTCCCAGAATGATTCCCAGGTTACCGGCAACTACTTCGCCGATCGTGTCGGGGTATTTGACGGCACACTCGGGCATGTACCGTCTGACGGGCTCCTGAATGTTGACCGGGCCTTTGCCACCTGGAGCAATATCCTCGACCAGCCGATGTGGTTCTCCGTTGGCCGTCGTCCCTCAACCAATGGTGCACCGAGCAATCTGCGTCTGAACAACGAGCGTCCCGGCAATGGCGGAACTCCTTCTTTACTTGTTGATTACGCATTCGATGGCATGACCATTGGATACGCCCCCGATATCGAAATGCTGCCGGGAGCATATGCCAAAGTATGTTACGGCAGAGGATTTGACAGCGGAATTAAAACTTCGACTAACAGCATCAAGGACACGGATATGCTCGGAGTGGCCGTGATTCCGGTTGACACAGATCCATTGCGGGTCTGGATGCAGTGGAATCGTGGATTCGATATCTTCGATTTTCCGGTTATGAACAATACGGTCTTCGGCGACACCGCTCCCGCTGTCAATCTTGGTGACATCGACTGGTATGGAGTCGGCGCCATGAGTACCCTCAAGAAAGTCGGCCCGGGAAACCTGAATGTGTTCACTGACTTTGGTCTGAGCGTAACGCATCCCAACAGCAATGTGTCGGGACAGGCTGGATTCCAGGGCTTAATGACCGGGGCATTCTTTGCGCCTGAAGCCCCGACCAGCAAGACCGGCTGGGCAATATTTGCAGGCGTGCGCTATGATCTGCCCTCGAAGACCAAGATCGGTTTCGAGTTCAATCACGGATCTAAGGACTGGATCACCTTCGCTCCTGCAGCAGACGATATGTGGACCAGCAAAGTCGGAACCCGCGGCAATGTGTATGAACCCTATATCATCCAGGAACTGGATCTTAAACCAATCTCATCCTACTTGAGCAAAGCATTCTTCAGGCTCGGATACCAGTATTACGATTTTGAATACACCGGCAGCAACAACTGGGTCGGCGCACCACAGAAGATTTCCGATATAAAGTCTTCCGATATGATGCTCATGGCACCGGTAAGCAAGGCGCATGACGTTTATGCCACCTTTGAGGTTAAGTTCTAGTCTGATTGCTATCCGGGCAGGAGTGTCCTGCCCGGATCATGCTTGTTTTTAGCCGCTTGCACATTTACAAAACTCTGGCAGAATTGTCTGGCAGAACTAACGAGATCAACACAGCAGGTAAGGAGTTCAACATGAAAAGAATAGTTTCAATCGTTATGCTGGTAGCCTTGATGGTTTTTTCGACACTTGCCTTCGTGCAAAACGCCAGTGCAGAAGAAGCTAAGATGGTCGGAACCATATCCAAAATCGAGATGTCTGCCGACAAAAAGTCTGCTACTGCAATCCTTAAAGACACAAAATCCGGTGAAGAGGTAACAATCATAATCACTGACGAACAGACGCTCGACAAATTCATGGACAAGCGAATTGTCGAAGGTGATGAAATCCGCTGCAAATACGAAAAAGTAGATGGAAAGAACAATAGCAAGATATTTAAGAAAACGGCCGGCTGTTAATATAAAAAGGGAGGGATTACCGTATGCGTTCTGAAACTCAATTATCTGCTGTACTTGCACTTGTGGCTGGCCTTTCATTCTCGGCTGCCATTGCCACTGCTGCAGAGCCCGCTGCACCAGCGGCAAAACCGTCCATCGCCAAAATCTGTACCAACTGCCACAAGGCCGAACCTAATGCAGTACGAGGCTATTTTGACAATGTCGCATTCAAGGCCAAGACCATTCAAATCAAGATCGACGACGCCATCGAACTGATCAAGTTTGACGAGGACGAGATCAAGGTTGTAAACGGCGCGGGCAAGACTGGTGATGGTGAGTTTCTTAAAGATAACAAGGTGAAAAAAGGTCACGAGGTCAAAGTCGAGTATATCGAGAAAGCCGGTGTTAAAACGGCTGTCAGGCTGATTGAAAAGCCGCCGGTCAAGATCCCGGCTGAAATGATGATAAGCACCGCAGAAGTGGAGAAACTGGTCGCGCAGGGGCCGGAAAAAGGGAAGTACTTCCTGTTCGACTCACGCCCATTGCCGCGCTTCCAGCAAGGAGCCATCCCGACAGCTCTAAACCTCCCGTTCCCGGCCTTTGATAAACTGGCTGACAAACTGCTTCCCAAGCAGAAAGATGCCTTGATAATTTTCTATTGTCAGGGGCCTTCGTGTAACATGAGCCCCGGTTCTGCTGATAAAGCTAAAAAACTAGGCTATACCAATATTAAGGTATACAAGGACGGCATTCCGGCATGGCAACTGAGAAACTACGCTGTTGTATCCGCCGCATTCCTCAAAGAAGCCTGGATTGACAAAGACATCCCGCATGTTTTATTGGATGCCCGCGCTGCAAAAGTTGCAGCAAAAGGCTACATAAAAGGCGCAGTAACATCTTCTGTCAAAGCTGGTGCTAAGTTTGTTAAGGCACTTGATGTCAAGAAAAGTGCTCCGATCGTTGTTTATGACCAGCAGGGCGGTAAGGATGCCGCATCCGTTGCCGCCAGACTTATTAAGGCCGGCTTCAATAATGTGCAGGTCTTGACAGGTGGTTATGATGGCTGGCTGTCAGCTAAATATGAAGTTGTAACCGGTGAGCTTGCCAAGAAAGCGGTCTATGTGCCCAAACCGCGTCCGGGCGAAATTAATCTGGAAGAGTTCAAGAAGTATGTTGCCGAACTGCCGGCAAACGTCATGATCATTGATGTCCGTAACACCGATGAAGGCAACTCCGGCATGCTCAAGGTCGCCAAACTGATTCCGGCCGAAGAGATCAAGGATCGCGCAGCAGAAATCCCTAAAGACAAGTTGCTTGTTACTCTCTGCTCAACCGGTGTTCGGGCGGAGATGGCGTATCATACGCTGAAAGAGCTTGGTTACACCAATGTCAAGTTTGTCAACGCCAAGATGGAATTTGAAAAGAGCGGCTCGTATAAGATTACAAAGGATTGAGAACTCAGCGCGTGCGATTTCAGCCTTAACCTGAAATCGCACGCGTGTTTTACTGCAGCAGTCAGTCTCTTTTTATTTGTCAACACATATACATAAATACATATAAACAGAACAAACGTTGTGTTTGCTGTTGTATGATCTAGCCCGTTGGGTCTGCCTGAACTTGAAAGGAACTGAAAGATGTCTGGAAAAATTGTAGCAATACTGGTGGGATGTTCTTTGCTTGCAGCAACTGTTCAGGCTAAGGATCATCCAGGAAAAGAATATGTTCTAAAAAATGGCTACCAGGGTCCAAAAACCTGTGAAACATGCCATCCGGGCAAAGCCAGGGAGTTTCTTGGAACCGTACATTGGAAACACGCCTCAAAAGTGGATCATGTAGACAATATTAACCCGAATGAAGAGCATGGGATGAAAGATCGTATCTACACCATGTGTAACGGTAACGATATCGTCAATAACCTTAAGGAAGTGCCACCGAATGCTCTTGGCAAGACCAAATTTACCGGATGCAATACCTGCCATCCGGGGGATCATACAAGTGATGTCGGCAGTACCGGCCCCCAGGCGGAACAGGCCATAGACTGCCTGATCTGCCATTCCAGCAAGTATGACTTCAGCAAAAGAAAAGCGGTCAAGGATAAGGACGGCAAGGTTGTGATGACCCAGGACCGCAGTACCGAGGCAGCGGCCAACATCGGCCGGCCAACCATCAAGAACTGCATGATCTGCCACGAGGCTGCCGGCGGCGGTGCCATGATCAAGCGGGGATTTTCAATGGCAAAAGACGCTGAGGTCCACGTTACCAAAGGCATCATCTGCATTGACTGTCATCAGGTGAAAAACCACAAGTTTCCCACCGGCCGTGATCCAAACAACTGGGCCCATGACGGCATCTACATGACCTGTGTCGGTGAATGTCATAGTGCCAAGCCGCACAGTGATGCCGACTATAACAGGCATACTGCAACGATTGCCTGCCAGACATGCCACATCCCCAAAACCGGGGGAGCCTTTTCCAAAGACTTCACCAAATGGGAAAAACAATCCAACGGGTTTTACGAGCCTTCTACCTTGAAGCGCGAGGTGAATGAAACCGCACCGGTATACGCCTGGTACAATCTGACCGTCAGCAATACCCCGCACTTTATCGGCCCCAAGGGTAGTAGAACTGATGGAAAGAGCAAAATCTACCCATTCAAGATTTTCCAGGGCAAGGCATATTTCAACAAGAAAGACGGACAACTGCTCTCAATGGATTTTGCGCCGCCGATTGCAAACGGCGACACCCTTGCCGGTGTGGCTTCTGCTGCCAGGATACTTGGAATCAAGGACTATGAACCGGTTCCGGGGTGGCAGACGATCTACTTTGGCAGCAACCATCAGGTTACACCAAAAAACAAGGCTTTGAACTGTGCCAACTGCCATGCGCTCAACGGCGTGCTTAATTTTAAAGAACTGGGATACAGTTCCAAGGAAGTGGAGCGGCTTACCAATCCTGAACTCTATTTTGAAAAACTGCTCAAGCTGCAGCAGGAGAACGAATAACATACGTATCTCCTTAAACCACGTCTCCCATAGGAGGTAAGCCGTGTCACCCAAATTTTCTCGAAGGACATTTTTCAAGGTGTCAGGCGCAGCTACTGCCGGCTTGACCGTAGCGGCATCGGTACCGAAAAAGTTCCTATCCTGGGCCGAAGAGGCCGGGCAGAAAGATATGAAACAGATTCCCACCTTCTGCGAACTCTGTTTCTGGAACTGCGGCCTTGTCGCCAAGGTGGAAAATGGCAAGGTCATCAAGGTCGATGGAAATCCACTCAGCCTGCGTGGCCGCGGCCGTCTCTGCGGCCGTGGCAATGCCGCACTGGGAGCGTTGTACGACCCGGACCGGCTCAAGTACCCGATGATCAATACCGGCAAGCGCGGCGAGCCGGTCTGGAAACGGGCCACCTGGGACGAGGCGCTTGGTCTGATCGCCGAAAAAATGAACGCTATCAAGCAAAAACATGGTGCCGAGTCCATGGCGCTCTTCTCACACGGAACCGGTGGGGCTTTCTGGAAACATCTGCTCAAGTCATATGGCTGTAGCAACTACACCGCCCCTTCGTTTGCACAGTGCCGCGGTCCGCGTGATATGGGTTTTTACCTGACCTACGGGTCAGACGTCGGATCGCCTGAATACTACGATTTCAGCAAAAGCAAGTACATCGTCCTGCTTGGCTCGCATCTCGGTGAAAATGCCCATAACAGCCAGGTGCAGGACATCATGAACGGGTTGGCCGATGGCGCGCGTTTGACCGTGGTGGATCCGCGCCTCTCCAATATCGCCTCCAAGGCCGATCGCTGGCTGGCTATCAAACCTGCCAGCGACTTGGCGCTGCTTCTGGCCTGGATCAGGATCATTATTGAAGAGGGGTTGTACGACAAGGAATATATCGAAAAATACGCATCCGGATTCGATGAGCTGCGGGCTGCTGTTCAGCAGTATACTCCTGAGTGGGCCGAGGCCGAGACAACCATTCCGAGTGATACCATTGTCAAGGTGGCCCGCGAGATGGGCAGGAATGCACCTCATGTCTGTGTCGGTGCCGGCCGCTATGCTGTCTGGTATGGAGACGATACGCAACGCAGTCGTGCGATTGCGATACTCAACGCCCTGCTTGGTTCCTGGGGCCGTGAGGGGGGCTATTTCTTTCCTGCCAAGGGTGGTGTGCCCGAATATCCAGGACTGCCGGAGTATCCACCCCACGCGGATGTGCCCAAGCTGGATGAAGCTTATCCGTTCGCTGCACTGCAGACAACGACTTCCATCAAGCATGCCTCAATCACCGGCAAGCCGCACCCGATCAAAGGGTGGTTCATCTACGGCTGCAACCTGATGAAGACCATGCCGGACAAGCAGGAGACCATCAAGGCCCTGCAGAATCTTGAGCTCGTAGTCGCCATCGACGTTCTGCCGGCCGATATCATCGCCTGGGCCGATGTTGTCCTCCCGGAGTGCACCTATATGGAGCGCTACGATAATATCAACGTCGGCAAATTCAAGGATCTGGAGATCTCCCTGCGCCAGCCGACCATCGAGCCGCTCTGGGAGACCAAGCCATCCTGGTGGATGACCAAGGAACTTGGCGGCAAGCTTGGCCTGTCTGCCTACTTCCCCTGGAAGGACGGCGAGGAATATCTGGCCAAACGTTGTGAGGCGGGCGGCATCGATTTTGCCGAACTGAAGAAAAAAGGCGTCATAGTCAAGACAGACAAGTCGGCTCCCTACATAACCGATGAGAGTCAACCGGAATTCGGGACCCCTTCCGGCAAGATCGAGCTGTATTCCAAGCAGCTGGAGGAGAAGGGTTTTGATCCCGTGCCGAAGTACACCAGGCATCCCCAGCCGCCGGCCGGCCACTTCCGGCTGCTGTTCGGGCGGTCGCCACTGCACACCTTCTCCCGGACAACCAACAATTTCATGTTGACCGACCTGCAGAAAGAAAATGCACTCTGGATCAATACGAAAAAAGGGAAAGAACTGGGGTTAAAGGACGGCGAATATGTCTCGCTCGTCAATCAGGACGGGGTCAAGGCGCCCGGCCGGATCAAGGTCAAGCTGACCCAGCGTATGCGTGATGATGCCGTGTACATGTACCATGGCTTCGGTGTTCATGCCAAGGGTATGACCCGGGCCAACAATCAGGGGATAGCGGATGATGACCTGATTTCAAAATATGTCATTGACCCGATCATGGGCGGCACTGCCATGCGCGGGAATTTTGTCAAGATCGTGAAGGGGGCCTGATATGCGGCTATTCGGAGTTCTCATTCCTGAAAAGGAACAGCTTGTTGCCACAGCATCTGATGTCGTTAAAGGGAAAGCCGGCCTGACACTGTACGTATCCCTGTTCGGTCTGGCGATCGGATTCTATGCCATCGCCGCCATCTTCATCAAGGGACATGCCCACACCATCAACACCTCCAACCTGGTGCCCTGGGGGATGCAGATATCGACCTATATTTATTTTGCACTTCTCAGCACCGGCTGCACCTTTGTGAATTTTTTCGGCCACGTTTTCTTTGAAAAGCAGTACCGGCCATTTGCCTCGCGGATCATATTTGTCGGCATCATCACGGCGGTGGCAGCCTTCTTCTCCCTGGCAACCGAGATGGGGCATATCGAGCGGATGTACTACTTCCTGCTGTCACCAAACCCGAAGTCTCCCATGTTCTGGATGGCTATCTGGTACACCTGCTATGTGATCGCAATCACGTGGGAATACATAAATATCCAGAACAACAGGCATTCCAACAGGGTCATGTGGGGGGCTTTCTTTATCGCGATCTTTACCCATAGCACGCTGGGAAGCCTGCTTGGGTCGGTCAGTTCACGAGTCTACTACTATAGCGCACTGATGCCGATCTACTTTCTGTTTATCGCCTTTCTGACCGGTTGCTCACTGACAACGATTATTGCCGCCCTTACGGTCAAACAGAAAAATCTGGACGAGAACTACCATCTGCATCCGTTTGTGACCTTGCTCAAGGTCGGTTTGGGACTGGCGCTGCTGATCACCTTCTGGCGAACCATGATCGGCCTGTCGGCGCACCTGGAGGGGTCCGAGGTGTTCTCTCTGACGCTGATCAACAGCGTGCTGTTCGGGATCGTGGTCGTCATCATGATCCCCTACTTCCTGCTCAAGATGGGCAAGAGTGCCAACTGGCTGATCTTTGTAGGTCTGTTTATCATGGGAACCCAACTCAAGGCCCGTAACGACCTGGTTGTCGGCGCTTTCAAGATTCCGCTCTTCAGAGTTTATGACATGCCTGAGGTTGTGCACTACACGCCATCAATCTATGAGAATCTTGTTGTTGTGGCGTCCGCTTCGCTCGTGATGGTGCTGTATATTATTTTCGAACGATCAGGCGTTTTTGAGGCGCGGAACATCAAGGAGGACCACTGACTATGGAACAGTTCGACGGTAAAGATATTCTGGAGATCATGCACGCTGATCTGCAGCGGGCCTTGAAAAAACCGCGTAAAGAGCGTCGCTGGGCCATGGCGATCGATCTGAAGAAGTGTATCGGCTGCCATGCCTGCACCACCGGCTGCATGTCCGAAAACCTGACCCCGCCCGAGATCCACTATCGTCCTGTCAAGGAAGAGGAGATCGGTGAGTTCCCCAATACCGGCATTCGATTTCTGCCGCGTCCCTGCTTTCAGTGCGATTCGCCGACCTGCACCCCGGTCTGCCCGGTGACCGCCACCTATAAACGGGACGATGGCCTGGTTGTCATCGATTACAAAAGGTGCATCGGCTGCCGCTACTGCATTGTCGCCTGTCCCTACGGGGCCCGTTCAGCAGATTCGGGGCATTACTATACCGGAGATTTTCATGACAAGACCTACGAGGTGGAGAACTCAGGCGAGTACGGCGAAACGTTCA
The DNA here is from genome assembly GCA_016720395.1 of Geobacteraceae bacterium. Lineage (GTDB taxonomy): Bacteria > Desulfobacterota > Desulfuromonadia > Geobacterales > Pseudopelobacteraceae > CAIPTY01. The sequence goes on from JADKKR010000008.1 coordinate 28,148, forward strand.
AGCGCAAGAGTCACTGGCACTCTCCGATCGGTAATGCCCGCAAATGCCATTTTTGCATCCATCGCGTGGAAAAGGGGGAACTGACCCGCTGTACGACCACCTGCCTGGGCAGTGCCACCTACTTCGGTGACATCAATGATCCCGCATGCGCTGATAACAAAGCTGATATCAAAGCCGAACGTTTTTCGATACAAGGAAGAGATGGGAACAAAGCCGATGGTGTACTACATACCCTAGCACTGATGGCCCGACGGAGTCGGCAGGCATCGTTGCAGAAAAATTGCTGTGGAGGAGGGATTATGAGGCTGAAATCAATCTGGCTGTTGGCAGCATTACCGGTGTTGCTGTGCGGAATTGCTTACGGCGCAGCCATGCAGGACATCATCTATAAGGGCGATAAGGCCACGGATGAGGCCATATTCCATGGAGACAAGCATCTGAAGAGGGGCTTTACCTGTAATGACTGCCACAACAGGGAGATGTTCCCGAAAAAGGAAAAAGGGGCAACGGTCATAACCATGAAGGCCATCCAGCAGGGTAAACTCTGTGGGAAATGCCATAACGGGAAGATTGCATTCGGGATCGACCATCACTGTGACAGGTGTCACCCACGGAAAGGTCCTGACACGCTCATTTATGACTGATTGCGGTCAACCCGGTCCGTGTGCACATGCCGGTCATGGATTGATCTGGTACCGTGAAAGAAAACTGGACTTTTAAAATGAAACTCGCTAAAAAAGCTTAAATAAATCTTACCGGCCTGCCGGGATATTTCACTACAAAGGAGACTCACCATGAAGAAGATTCTGACCCTGTTAGTTGCCGCCCTGACCGCTGTTTCGTTTGCTTCCGTAGCCATGGCCGACCATCACATGAAAAAGGAAGAAGTAAAGCCTGCTGAAGCTGCCGCACCGGCCGCCGAGAAGAAGGAAGGCGAAAAAAAGGATGTTAAGAAAGAGAAGAAGGCAAAGAAAGCAGTTAAGAAAAAAGAGGGCGAAGCAAAGCCGGCTGTCAAGGGTAAAAAAGAAGTCTCCGGCTGCTGATTTGTAAAAACTGCCTGATGTTTGACCAAAGACCTCCGGGAGCGTTTCCGGAGGTCTTTGTGTAGGATTCCCATGCGGCTATCTGCATTAATCATATCACTGCTTGCCTGCCTGGTCTCTGCCTGTACGCTGACGGATAGTAACCGCTCGACTTGTCTCAGTTGCCATAATGCACTGGAGCATGCCTCGCCGGCTCATGACGACTGTGTCAACTGTCACGGCGGCGATCCAAAGGCACGTAATAAAGGCACGGCTCATGCCACCATGCGCGGACCGGCCAATCCATCGGCACCCGATACCTGGGAAGAAGCCTGTGGCCGCTGTCACCGTTATCAGTTAGAGCGGGTCAAATCGACGATCATGCAGACCAATGCCGGTATGATCCGCAATGTCCAGCTGACCTGGGAGGGTGAGGATGGACGTACATATACCACCACCGGCGGAAAACAGTTTGCTGCCGACGGCCAACCGGTAGAGTTTGCTGCCGTTGAGGACCTGGACAATCTGTCCGGAGAGCTGTATCGCAAATTCTGCTCCCGTTGCCACGTCGGCTCCAGCAATGCAGAGTCATACGGTGCCGCCCATGCATCCGGTTGTGCGGCCTGCCACTTTCCGTGGAACGATACGGCCACGTACCAGGGGCGTGACAAAACCATGAAGGGCCGGGCCGGCCATTCTGCCAGCCATGCCATGATTGCACTTCCCGACACACAGGTGTGCTCGCGCTGCCATAACCGAAGCGGCCGGATCGCAATCTCGTATCAGGGGCTGTATGACGGCAACAATGGGCTGGTTCCCACCAGCGGCGGGGAGGGGGGACCGCTGATGACCAGTGGCGCCCGTAACCTGACCAGCATCGCTCCCGACGTGCACTTTGCCGCCGGCATGGAATGTATCGACTGTCACACCTCGCGAGATGTCATGGGTGACGGTTTTGCCTATCGCAACATGTACCTGCAGACGGAGGTCGCCTGCGAGGACTGCCACGGCAGCGGCAGCCAGGTGCCGCGTTACCGTGAGACAGTCCGCGAGAATGAAGAATCACTGCGGGAGTCAAAGGGGTACAAGCAGCCTGCGACGTCCGGCATGAAAATGATCCAGACATCCAAAGGGCGCAGCTACTCCAACGTATTCTACCGCGATGGTGCGGTCTGGCTGCAGGGGAAGCGCAGCGGCAAACTTCATCGCAGCAAGGTCATTACCGGCACACCGGAGCATACCATTGCCGGCCATGGACGTCTGGAATGCTATGCCTGCCATTCGCACACATCGGTACAGTGCTACGGCTGCCATACCCGCTACGACAAGGGAAAACGCGGTATGGACTTTATCAAGGGCGAAGAGACTGCCGGGTTCTTCAGCGAGACCGAGGACTACCGCATGCTCTATCCCTTTCCACTGGCACTCAATCAGCGAGGCCGCATCTCGCCGGTCACGCCCGGTTGCCAGACCTTTGTTACCGTGGCAGAGGCTGACGGCACACAATCCAAGACGGAATACGTCGCTAAATTTAAAGGCAGGCAGCAGCTTCGCTTTGCCCCGTTCTATTCTCACAACACCGGTAAAAAATCTGTCGGCTGTTCAGAGTGCCACGGCAATCCTCAATTTTTAGGTTTCGGTCAGCATATTGTCGAAGGAAACAGCATCAAAGGGACCCTGATCTGTGAACGTTCCGACAGCAAGCCGCTGGACGGCTTCCTGAGCATGGACAGGGGGCGGGTCACTGCATATTCTGCGATAACCCGCGAGAACGCCCGTCCGATGAATGCCTCCGAGATAAAACGGGCGCTGTCCGTAAACCTCTGCCTGCCCTGCCATTCCAAGGCAGGCGACCGGATCTACCGGAAAGGAATAAATCTGCGTGCATTGGATGACTCCCTACATCGCCGGCTTCTGTCTGCTCCTTAGTTCGGAGGCTATGGCTGCACACGGCGGACTTGTGTGTGGATCCTGTCACCGCCCGCCCGGAGGTTCTGTTGTAACGGCTGTTCGTGCAGCCTCAAGCCTGGCAGATGGTTGTGTCGTGTGCCACAGGGGCTATGGCAGGATCTTTGATCAGTCCATGGCGCACAGGAAGGGTGAAAAGCAGTTTGTTCAGCGCAGCTATGCACGTGTTGATTCGGGATTCTGGGAGAAGAATTGCAGTTCCTGCCACCTCAAGAGCTGCCTGGACTGCCACGACGAAGGTGAACCGAAAAAACCGACCGTGGCGGCATGCCAGAGATGTCACAAAGGATACTATACCGGTTGGGACTACTCGGGTCGGGCTCCCCGGGAAGACAATATGCGTTATCAGCGCGGTCTCGCCATCAATGACGAGACCTTCCTGAAAATGCTGCCTGATGTTCATTCACGGGCCGGATTGACCTGCGGCGACTGCCACTCCATGAGCAGTCTGTCGCAGGGGAAAAAATCATCAAAGGGCTGTATCGACTGTCACAAACCGGATTTGAAGATTCTTGAACACCGGATATCAGTTCATATGGAGCGTCTGGAGTGTTACGCCTGCCATTCAGCCTGGGGAGCTCAGGAATACGCCACATTTTTTCTCCGGTTCCGCGACCCGAAGATGAAAGAAGACTTTGACCTCAAGGCCGGTCCAAGCGAAGATTACCTGCGCAGTTCCTACCTCAGGAAGCAGGATGCGCCGCCGCTCGGCATTAACGACAGGGGGCGCATCAGCCCGATCAGGCCACTGTTTATCGCCTACTATACCGATATCATGTCGGCCCGCAACGGTGGCCCGGAGAACACACTGCTGGTCGCTGAGTGGCGTGCCTGGTTTCCGCATACGGTCCAACGCGGCAGCGTGACCTGTGAGCGGTGTCATGATAACCCGGCCCGGTTCCTGCTGGAACCAGAGGCCGGTCGTATCTTTCAGCTGAAAAAGGACCGTCTGCAGTTAGAATCGTTCTGGGTCCAGGAAGGCCAGCGGATGGTCAACGGCAGTTTTATGTCCGCCAACCGCTATCTAAGGATGAGCAGCAAGAGCCCGGCCTACACAAAGGCATACATCGAAAAATGGAAAACATTGCTCAATCACGTCGAAAATTCATCACGACCCTAACCCTGGCCTCTGTTTCGCTGGGCTTACTCTGGCGCTACCTGTCGCCGCCGGCCGTTTCGCGCCGCCGGGTTGTGGCACGGGTACCCAGGACGGATATACCGGCCGAAGGAGCACTGGTCTTTCTACAGGAACGGCTGGCGCTGATGCGGGAAGGTGATACAATCTTCGCTCTGGACCTGGTCTGTACCCACCTGGGGTGCACCGTGACGGTCACCGGCAGCGGGTTGTCCTGCCCCTGTCATGGCAGTCGCTTCGACCGGCAGGGGAGAGTGCTGAACGGGCCGGCTGACCGTCCTCTGGGCAGGCTGAAGGTTGAGGAGCATGACGGGATGATCGAGGTCGTGACATAATGGTATCTGACTTTCTCAAACATCTCTTTCCCCGCGTGGTGCTGGAACGGAACCTGCGCCTCAGCTACACCTTCTGCCTGGGGGGGCTGGCCTTCAGCGCTTTTCTGGTTATGCTGGCCAGCGGGATGCTGCTGCTGGTCTATTACCAGCCGACACCGGAGCGGGCCTTCAATTCGATCCTGTTCCTGGAATCAGCGGTGTGGGGCGGTAAATACCTGCGCAGTCTGCACCGCCTGACATCTCATTTTCTGCTGATCCTGCTGTTTCTCCATATGCTCCGTGTTGTCCTGACCGGCGCCTATCAGCGCCCGCGCCAGCTTAACTGGGTTATCGGCATGCTCCTGCTGCTGCTGTGCGTCTTCGAGGCCTATACCGGTTACCTGCTCCCCATGGACCAGCTGGCCTACTGGGCCACCCAGACCGGCATGGAACTGCTGCTGACCGCTCCCTTCGGGGGCTTTGTCCGTGCATTGCTGGTGCCGGACGGCGTCGGTCAGCCGCTGTCACTGCTGCGTTTCTATGCCCTGCATGTCGTGGTGGTCCCGCTGTCGGTATCACTGCTTTCCCTGCTGCATTTCTACCGGGTCAGGAAAAACAAGGGGGTGCTTCCCTACCTATGAAAACCGGATTCGTCAAAAGCTCCCCGCACTTTTTCCAACTGATCAGCCGCTCCTTCTGGCTGCTGATGACCGTCCTGCTGGCGCTGGCGGCATTTGTCCCGGCCCCGCTGCAGACTGCCGCCGACCCGTCCTCTACCCCTAATCCGGTCAAATCGGCCTGGTTCCTGTTGTGGATTCAGGAGCTGGTCAGCTGGTCGCGTTTCATGATCTGGCCGGTGCTGCTGCTGTGTCTCGCCTGCTTTCTGCTTCCCTGGCTGCCGGGACAGGTGCGCGGTCACCATGCCAGCTGGCTGCCGCCGGGCCAGCGGCTGATTTCGATCAGTACGATCCTGGTCACTGCAGCGCTGCTGCTGCTTACCGTCATAGGTCTGTATTTTCGGGGGGCGGATTGGTCGCTGGTTTTCTGACTATCATAGCGGCGGCAGCCATGGTTACTACACCTGCAAGTGGCCTGGCTTCCCGGCAGCTCTGCCAGTCATGCCACCCTGACCATTACGTCGAGCGCGGTGTCTGCACCAGCTGCCACCGGGGTAACCCTGCCTCCGGCCGCCGGAATATCGCCCACCAGCAGCTGATCGCCGGACGCTACGCCGCCTTTACCCTTGGCGACACACAGAAACTCCGGACCGGTGAGCGCCTCATCGATCTTTATGCCTGCCGGCGCTGCCATGTCATCGGCGATCGGGGGAACCGGCTCTCGGCCAATCTGGACCGGTCGTCGGCCCGCAGGGCGCCCGGTGAGATGACCGAATCCATCTTGAACCCGGTAAAAAATATGCCTGATTTCCGCATGGAGAAGCAACAGGCTGTCCTGCTGGTGAACGCTCTGCTGGCGGCATCCAGCCGTCAGAAGGCTGCTTCCGGTGGGCAACGCCAGGTTGTTCATTTTGATCGCACCGGCACGGCAGGGGAGGATGTCTTCAGCAAAAAGTGCGGATCATGCCATCGTGCACTGACGTCAGGTCTGGGCGGTTTGGGACTGGGCGACGCGGGACCGAATCTGTCGGGCCTGTTGTCACCGTCTTATCCGGAAACATTCAAAGACAGGTACCGCTGGACAGAGCGCAATCTGGAGAACTGGCTGAAGAATCCCCGGCGGATCAGGCCACAGAGCCGGATGCAGCCGGTTCAGTTGACAGAGCTTGAATTCAGGCAACTAACGGATATACTTACAGTGAAACAACCTCAAAAAAAACAACAGGAGGGTCAAGGCCGAGCGTTATTTTGATGCGGTGCCACAGCGGCAGAAACAGGTTCGTAGGTACCTGCCGGCCCCTTCAGTATGGACCGCAGTACCTGCATGGCATCACGTGTTGTTTCGGCTGTTCCGTTTTCAGCCGGCTGGGTGGCGACAAGAGACATATACGGTGTCTGGTCTAACCGTTAAAAGATTCCGGAAATTTCAGTTGACATTATATTTTTAATATATATTATAAAAAATATGTATTGAAGGAGCTATATATGATCAACCATGTTCTTGTCATCATCACGCTGGTCCTGTGTGCAAATATCGCCGTGGCAGAAACCTACCGCCTCAGTCTCAAAGATGCCATTGCTCTGTCACTGGACAGGAACAATCTGGTGCGGTCAGCAGGTTTTGCTGCTGACGCCGCACGCCAGGATGTCGCGATAACCACGGCCCGTTACTATCCGGGGGTTTTCTTTGAGGAAGCCTTCGTCGCATCGAATGCGCCCACGCAGACCTTCATGATGAAACTTGATGAAGGTAGATTTTCCCAGAACGATTTCCAGATCGACAACCTCAACCATCCGCAGACCAGTCATGACTTCAGGACCGCCCTGACAATCCAGCAGCCGATCTACAATCCGTCAACATCGCCGGCCAGGGAGATGGCAGTCAAGGAGTCTGAAAAGCAGACCTTGGCTTACGATGCGGGCAAGGAGGATACCGCCTTCCAGGTCTTCCGGCTCGTTCTGGAGGTGCAGAAGTCAAAAGCACAGCTGCGTGCCGTTGAGCAGGCCCTTGGAGACGCACGGGAGAATAAGCGCCTGGCAGCGGTTCGCACCGGAGCAGGGGTGGGGCTGAAGTCTGACGAACTCAGGGCACGAACGCATCTTGGCTCGGTCGAGCAGCAGTTCATAACGGCCGGCAACAATCTGATGCTGGCCAGGATGCAGCTGGCGAACGTGGTCGGCCTCAAGGAAGGCGACAGCATCGATATTACTGAATCCATCATCCCTCTTACTTCAGGCATGCCTCCCGAAGAGCTGGTCAAGGTGGCGCTGGAAAGCAGGAAAGACCTGAAGCAGTCCATGGTTGAGCTTGAAAAGAGTGATGCCGCTCTCCGGCTTGCGCGGAGTGGTTACCTGCCTTCTGTCGGGTCATTTGCAACCTACCAGATGAATTCAAAGGATACGCCCTTCGGCTCTGATAACGATTCATGGATTGCCGGCATCAGCCTCAAGTGGCAGCTGTTCGACGGATTCAAGCGCTACCATGAGAAGGATCGCGCAGTTGCAGCACGTTCCGCTGCGGCAGAGTTGCTGGAAGCCAGGCTGCGCGAGGTCAGGTACCGGGTCAGGGAAAGTGTCATGCGGCGCGAGGAAATGGGCAAGCGACTGGAAGTGGTGCGGAATTCCCTGGAGGATGCCGAAGAAACCGTGCGGCTCCTGACCAGGCGCTTTGAGAATTCTCTGGCCACCATGGTCGAGCTGCTGGACGCACAGACGGCACTGAATCAGGTGCGGGCAGGGCTGGTGGAGTCCGAGGCAAACTACTCTCTGGCCGGCGGTAATGTGTATTATTCTGCAGGGATATTCATGAAGGAGATGCTGAAATGAAAAACAGATTCCTGTTGGCCACCTTTCTCATGGCAGTATTCATGTTCGCCGGCTGCAGCAAGAAGAACTCTACCGATGAGACGAAAGCCGCCGTGCCTGCGGCTGTGGTGAAAGGGGTTCTGACAGAAACCGTCAAAACCGCCTCTGTCCCTGAAACCATGGAGGTCGTGGGCACAGTCCGTGCCCGAACCAGCGCAGTGGTTTCTGCACGCATATCCGGTGTTGTCAGCCTGCTGAAGGTACGGGAAGGTGACCGGGTAAAGAAGGGACAGCTGCTTGCGCAGCTCGATGCCCAGGAGAATCAGGCGCATGCCGCTGGAGCGGCCGCAGGGGTCGAGGAAGCCGGGCGCGGCCTGGATGAAGCTCTGTCACGTAAACGGCTGTCTGATGCAACCTTCGAACGCTATCAGAACCTCTTCAAAGAACAGGCTATTACCCGCCAGGAATTCGATGTCAAGCAGACGGAACGCGATCTGGCCTCTCAGGCGGTTGCGCGTGCCGAAGCCCGTCTGCAGCAGGCCCGGGAAGGATCGCGGGCTGCATCCGCCATCGCCGGCTATACCAGGATCGTAGCCCCGCTTTCGGGTATCATAACCAGCAGGCAGGCTGATCTGGGTGCCACGGTATTTCCGGCCCAGCCGTTGATGACGATTGAAGACGAGGGGAGCTACCAGCTTGAACTGTCGGTGCCGGAGTCGATTGCGCTCTCCGTGAAACCGGGTACAGCCGTTCACGTTACACTGGATGCCGTGAATACATCGTTCAAGGCAAAGATCGCCGAAACAGTACCCTCTACTGATCCGGCCAGCCGCACCTTCATCGCTAAAATCCTGTTGGATCAAAAAGGACTCAAGTCCGGTATGTTCGGCCGGTGCCCTGAGCCTGGGAACCAGTGTCAACGGCACGCTGGTACCAAGGAAGGCCATTGTAGATCGGGGTGCTCTGACATCGATCTGGATCGTTGAAAAAGACGCCACCGCCCGGATGCGGTTAGTGAGGATCGGCAAAACCGTCGGTGACAGGGTGGAGATTCTTTCAGGCCTCTCCGATGGTGAGCGCATTGTTGTCGATGGCGTAGAGAAAGTCAGCGAAGGGTCAAAGGTGGAATGAGTCATGGCCAACCTCGGCTTTGCAGGTAAAATTGCCCGCGCATTCATAAACTCGAAACTGACCCCGCTGATCGTAGGAGCATCCTTATTGCTGGGGCTCTTTGCTGTCAAGATGACCCCCCGCGAGGAAGAACCGCAGATCGTGGTGCCCATGGTGGATATCTACCTCCCCATGCCCGGTTCCACCCCGCAGGAGGTTCAGGAGCGGGTAGTCAAGCCTTTGAGGCCAAATTGTGGGAGATCAAGGGGGGTCGAGTACCTCTATTCCATGAGCCGGCCGGGCATGGGGATTATCACCGTGCGCTTCCTGGTGGGACAGCCGATGGAGGAGTCGCTGGTCAAGCTCTACAACAAGGTCATGAGCAATCGCGGCGTTCTGCCGCCGGGTGCCGGTGAACCGCTGGTGGTGCCGAAGTCCATCGACGACGTGCCGATCATGGCCCTGACGCTCTGGTCGGAACGTTATGACCATGGCACCCTGCGTACCCTGGCCAGGGAAGTGGCCGATGAACTGAAGAAAAGCGAAAACAGCGCTGAGGTGGAGATCAAGGGAGGGCTGCCCCGCCAGCTGCGGGTGACTCTGGATGCCCCTCGTCTGGCCGGTTACGGTCTGTCCCCGCTGCAGGTGGCGGGAGCCCTTCAGAAGGGTAATGCTTCTCTGCCGTCGGGGTCATTTTCCGGTGCCGACAAGGAAACCACCGTGGTGACCGGCGGCTTCCTTGACAGTGCCGATGCGGTAGAGCGAACGGTAGTTGGGGTCTACGGCAACAAGCCGGTCTACCTGAGTGACGTTGCGCAGATCCAGGACGGTGTTCAGGAACCGGAGGATTATGTCTTCATGGGCATGGGACCGGGAGCCGCCCATAAGAAGCTCACCGGGAAACCCCGGCAGGACTATGCTGCGGTGACTATCTCCGTGGCAAAGAGGAAGGGGGCCAACGCCACCTGGGTAGCCGAGGACCTGGTAAGAAAGGTCGAGTCACTCAAGGGCAAGGTGATCCCCTCCGATGTGCAGGTAACGATCACCCGCAACTACGGCGAGACCGCCAAGGAAAAGAACAATGAGCTGCTCTTTCACATGTTCCTGGCTGCCATCTCGGTCACGATCCTGATTGCGGTCTTCATGGGCTGGCGCGCAGGAGCAGTAGCCGCCATAGCCATCCCGGTCACCCTGGCGTTGACCATGCTGATCTTCTACCTGATCGGCTACACCCTCAACCGGATCACGCTCTTCGCCCTGATCTTCTCCATCGGCATTCTGGTGGACGACGCCATCGTGGTGGTAGAGAACATCCACCGCTACTTTACCACTACGGTAATGAAGCCGCTGGATGCCGCCATCAAGGCGGTGGATGAGATCGGCAACCCCACGATGCTGGCCACTTTTGCCGTCATTGCCTCGATCCTGCCCATGGGGTTCGTGGGCGGCCTGATGGGCCCCTACATGCGCCCGATACCGGTCGGTGCCAGCATGGCCATGCTTTTCTCCATGCTGATAGCCTTTATCGTCACACCATACTTTGCCTTCCGTTTCACGAAGGGCGAGTCCCACCACGGCTCAGGTGAGGCACCGGAGGATTCCCGGCTTACGGCCTTTACCGTCTCTGGATGGGGCGCCTGATCCACGAGAAGGGTCTGCGCTACGGTTTCCTGTCCGCGGTGGTGGTCATGCTGCTGCTCTCCTGTTCCCTGATCCTGTTCAAGGCCGTGACGGTCAAGATGCTCCCCCTTCGACAACAAGAACGAACTGCAGGTGATCATCGATGCCCCGGACGGAACGTCGCTGGAGCAGACCGCCCGCATAACCCGCGAGATGGGCGATGCCCTGCGTACGGTGCCGGAGGTGACTGATTTCCAAATGTATATCGGTCCAGCGCCCCGTTCAATTTCAACGGCCTGGTGCGTCATTATTACCTGCGCAAGGGCTCGAATCTGGCAGACATTCAGGTCAACCTGCTGCCCAAGGATCAGCGCAAGGATCAGTCCCACGCCATAGCCAAGCGCATCCGCCCGCTGGTCAAGTCCATCGCCGACAGGCATGGCGCCCGGGTCAAGGTGGCCGAGATTCCCCCCGGCCCGCCGGTACTCTCCACGCTGGTAGCCGAGATCTACGGCCCTGATGATGCCAGCCGCCGGCATTGCCGGCAAGGTCAGGATATTCTCACCCGGACCGCCGGCGTTGTTGATGTGGATATGTACCGTGAAGATGATCAGAAGAAAGTCACGTTTGCCGTGGACAGTGAAAAAGCAGCCCTCTCGGGCATTGCAAGAGGATGTCGCCCGTACACTATCCATCGCCCTGGGAGGACAGAATACCGGCATGCTGCATCTGCCCAGGGAAAAGGAGCCGGTCTATATACATCTCCGCCTGCCTGCCGGACAACGCAGTTCTGTGGCCGATCCTCGTCGATCCAGGTCCCGGGTCAGAAGGGAGTGTTCCGCTCTCCCAGCTGGTGAAGGTATCGACAGGCAGCGAAGAGAAGACCCTTTACCGTAAAAACCTGAAGAACGTAGTCTATGTCATCGGTGATGTGGCCGGTGAGATCGAGGCCCCGGTCTATGCGATCCTCAAGATGCAGAAAGAAATTGCCGACCTGCCAACCCCGGACGGCTCGAAGATCGAAGTCCTGGCATCCCGGCAGCCTTGGAGCGAGGAAAAGATGGGCATGAAGTGGGACGGTGAATGGCACATCACCTACGAGGTATTCCGTGATCTGGGCATCGCTTTCGGTGCGGTTATGGTGCTGATCTATATCCTGGTGGTGGCCTGGTTCAAGGATTTCACCACACCGCTGGTGATCATGGCCCCCATTCCGCTGACCCTGATCGGTATCCTGCCTGGCCATGCCATGTTCGGCGCCTTTTTACCGCCACTTCCATGATAGGCTTCATCGCACTGGCAGGGATCATTGTGCGCAACTCGATTATCCTGATCGATTTTGCCGAGATGAAACGTCGCGAGGGAATGGCCCTGGACGAGGCCATAATAGAAGCCGGCGCGGTGCGTTTCCGCCCCATGCTGCTGACAGCCGCAGCAGTGGTGGTGGGAAGTTTCGTGATCGTCTTCGACCCGATATTCCAGGGCCTGGCCTGGCCATGATGTTCAGGAGATTGCATCGACCACCCTTTCCCGTGTTACAATCCCATACTGTATTATATGGTACAGAGCTGGAAAGAGCGGCACCATGCAGGAGAACCAAAAGGAGACGATGTGATTTTCTGGTCGAAAAAAGCAAAACCTTCACTGGAAGGAATGGAAATGGCTGAAATATGCCAGCTGGAGGCTGAGGCGCTCTACCGGTCCGGCAGGTACCACTGTGCAGAAGCGGTACTGGAGGTCGTCAGGAAGCACTTTTCGCCCGGGACGCCGGAGTCGGTGGTGGGAACGGTGTCAGGATTCGGCGGCGGTTCGGGGCCGGATGTGTCTGCGGTGCGGTGTCGGGTGGCACGGTCGCGCTGGGAATGGTGCTGAACGATAAAAAAGCTACCACGCACCTGACCAAGGAACTGCATACCTGGTCTCAAGGAGAAGTACGGAGTCACCTGCTGCAAGACCATCCGCCAGACCCACAAAGGGGCCTGTCCGGTCCTGACCGGCGAGGTGGCGGGGAAAGTGGCCGAGATGCTGGGAAGAAAATAAAAAGCGAACACTTTTCGCAATATCTGCGCATATCTTCAGGATTCCTTGTGCGGCGTAGCGTTGCTAGGCCTCCGCGCAATCCTTGACATCCTTGATCTTGCGAAAATTGCCCACTTCTGGAAAATGGAATGGCTTGATCTGCTGTAAATTTTTTATAAAGGAGACGTACATATGAAAGAAGAATTCTACATCGAGCGCATTGTCCGTATCGTGGCCGGGACGTTTGTCATGATCTCGCTGCTGCTGGCGCATTTCCACTCGCCCAACTGGCTCTGGTTCACCGGCTTCGTCGGGCTTAACCTGTTCCAGTCCGGCTTCACCCAGTTCTGCCCGATGTTCAACATTCTGGCTAAAATGGGTGTGCCCCGTTTCCCGAAGAGTACGTGCTGTAAAATAAACCCCCCAAATTTTTAATCTTCCGATCTTCCGAATCACCATCCTCTGCGAGAACTCCGTCGGCCCGATCAGCGGAACACTCGGTGAACACGGTTTTTCTGCCCTGATAGAACCGGCCCAGGGAGACCCGCTGCTGTTCGACACCGGGCAGGGGTTGACGCTGCTCCACAACGCCCGCCGCATGAACAGGGACCTTTCAAAGATCGGGAGAGTCGTGTTGTCACATGGGCACTACGATCACTGCGGCGGCCTGCTGCCGCTTCTTCAGGAGAATGGCCCGAAAAGAGTCTATGGCCATCCGGCTCTGTTCAGGGCCCGCCACCGCATAAAAGACACGGGAGAGTGCTGGCCCATCGGCATCCCTCATACGCGGCAGGAGCTGGAATCTGCCGGTGCCGATTTTGATCTGTCGGACGAATTCCGTGAAATCGCACCGCAGATTTATCTGTCGGGTGAGGTGCCACGCGCTACCGTGTTTGAAACGGGTGATCAGGGGCTCTACTGTGATTGCACCGGACAGGAGGTTGACGCAACACCGGACGATCAGTCCCTGGTCCTGGAAACGGACAAGGGTCTGGTTATCATTGTGGGCTGCTGTCATGCAGGGCTGGTCAACACAATGGAGCATGTTGCCTATTCCCTGGGCCGCCGCGATATCTACGCTGTGATCGGCGGAACGCACCTCGGTTTCTGCGGGCAGGAACAGTTTGACATGACAGTTTCCGCACTGAAATGCTGGGGAGTGCAAAAAAATAGCCGCCGGTCATTGTACCGGATTTGCAGCATCAGCACGTCTGTCGAGGGAGATGCCGAAGGAGTTTCAGGTGGCGCTGGTCGGTTTTTACGCTGAGTTTAGTTGTGCACATAATACCAATAGGAGAAGGTAGCGATGAAGAAGCTGGTTCTGGCTGTCATAATGGTCTGTATGGTGTGGTCTCTGGCCCTTGCCGCCGCAAAGGATATTTCCTCACGTGAGGCGAAGGCACTGATCGAAAAAAACAAGAATATATTTCTGCTGGATGTCCGTACCCCGCAGGGAAAACAGTCAGGCCCGGCTTCCCGGAACCGTGCTGATACCCATCAACGAGTTTGAAGGCCGTATCAAAGAAGTGCCCAGGAACAAGACCATTCTTGTCTACTGTGCTGTCGGTTCGCGCTCGAAACCGGTGGCGGAGTACCTCTCAAGGAGCGGTTACAAGGATGTTTACAACATGTCAGACGGCATTGTCGGCTGGTACCGCAACGGTTTTCAGATTGTGAGATAGGCATGAATACCTTCGATACCTCCGCGCATATCCTTAAAATACTCGGTCATCCATTGCGCTTGAAGATCGTCGCCGGATTGGTAAGGCAGCCGAAATGCGTCAAAGATATCTGGGGTTGCCTTGGATTGCCGCAGGCTGTCATCTCCCAGCAGCTTGCAATGCTTAAGGCAAGCGGCATTATTGAAGGCACGCGTCACGGCGTTGAGATGCACTATACTGTTATTGACCCGCTTGCAAAAGTACTCGTTGATTTCATCGAGCAGGATTCATTTCCAGCGAGGTGACGTGTGAATGTTTTCCTGCCTTTGTTGATACTTCCAGCAACGCTTGTTCACACCTGAGTGTGCAGACCGTGCGACCGCGGGGGAAGAGTTTTGAGCGACACAGTCCATACAAGGCGTATTTCGTAAAACAGCCGAGATTGAAGAGCATTATCGCACAAATTACCGGTACGTCCGCATACAGGCAGAGAAAATAACGTCGCAGCTGGAAGGTCGTTATCCCTCTATGTACTTCACTAATAAGTAGTACAATAGTGCAAAATATTTATTGACAAAAAAAGTGTAATATAGTAAATGTATGAACACCGTTAACGATATGAAGTATCAGGTACTGATGGAAGACCGGCCCAGAAAAGCCATATCTTCATAGGCAGGTACGTGGCGTATAACAAACTTTTTTTTGACAACTATATCTATTAGGTCTATAGATAATAACAGGAGATGAAGATGGACTATAAAAAAATAGCAACGACTCTGGCTTCACTGGCCATGGTCCTGTTCACATCGGTGGCGTCACCTGCGGCGGGCATAACCCTGTTAAATGTGTCTTATGACCCGACCCGTGAATTGTACACAGAATTTAACGGCGCCTTTACCCGCTACTGGCAGAAGAAAACCGGTGATAAAGTCACGATCAAGCAGTCCCACGGTGGTTCCGGCAAGCAGGCCCGGTCTGTTATTGACGGTTTGGAGGCTGACGTCGTTACACTGGCACTGGCCTATGATATCGATGCACTTGCAGAGAAGGGGCTGATCAAGCCGGGTTGGCAGAAAGAGCTGCCCCACAACAGTTCACCTTTTACATCGACAATTGTCTTCCTGGTACGCAAGGGTAACCCCAAGAAAATCAAGAACTGGGATGACCTGATCAAGCCGGGTGTCTCGGTCATCACCCAATCCCAAGACCTCAGGCGGAGCGCGTTGGAACTACCTGGCTGCCTGGGCCTTTGCCCTGCACCAACCGGGTGGTACGGATGCCAAGGCAAGATTGTTTGTCGCCAAACTCTTCAAGAACGTTCCGGTGCTGGACTCCGGTGCCCGCAGTTCAACCAACACCTTCGTTCAGCGCGGACTCGGTGATGTACTCCTGGCCTGGGAGAACGAAGCCTTCCTGGCGATCAATGAGCTGGGACCGGACAAGTTTGAGGTTGTGACCCCATCGGAGAGCATTCTGGCCGAACCGCCGGTAGCCGTAATCGACAAGGTGGTTGACCGGCACGGGACCCGCAAAGTGGCCGAAGAGTACCTGAAATACCTTTACACCGACGAAGGTCAGAAGATCGCGGCCAAACACTACTACCGCCCGATCAACACCAAGATTCCGACGAAACTGGCCAAGGTGAAGCTCTTTACCATCGACAAGACCTTTGGTGGCTGGCAGAAGGCTCAAAAGACACATTTTGCAGACGGTGGTACGTTTGACCAGATCTACGCACCTGCTAAATAAGCAGGGAGCGGGTAAGTTCAGGCCTCTCCCCGGCGAAAGAGCAGGTTGCAAC
Source organism: Geobacteraceae bacterium (assembly GCA_016720395.1). Lineage (GTDB taxonomy): Bacteria > Desulfobacterota > Desulfuromonadia > Geobacterales > Pseudopelobacteraceae > CAIPTY01. The sequence continues at coordinate 44,220 of JADKKR010000008.1, forward strand.
ATCTTCGAGTGTTTTTGCCGGGAAAAGTATTTCTTTTATGCACGATCTCCTTTCACCGGTTAGCGGGCTGTACAGCATTCCTGAAGAGGTCCCGCGCATGAGCTGCACATCAAAAAATCTTCTATCCAGGCCGATAATGGGTTATTGTCACAATTTATGTGCATGCCGGATACTGGGATAACCCTATGAGATTGTTCAAACGTCAGAATAATGTGCTGCCGGGCTTCGGACTGACTCTGGGTTTCACGATCTTCTACCTGAGTGTGATCGTACTGATCCCGCTCTCGGCGCTGGTTTTCAGAACCTCCGGTCTGACTTGGGGGGAGTTCGTCACGACGGTCACCGCTCCGCGGGTACTGGCCTCCTATAAGGTGACCTTCGGTTCCGCCATGATCGCGGCTCTGATCAACTCGGTCTTTGGCGTTCTGGTGGCCTGGGTGCTGGTCCGTTACCGTTTCCCCGGCAGGCGGATTGTGGATGCGCTGGTGGATCTTCCTTTTGCCCTGCCGACCGCCGTTGCCGGCATCACCCTGGCCACCATTTACTCACCCAACGGCTGGGTGGGGCGCTTTCTGGAGCCGCATGGCATCAAGGTGGCTTTCACCCCCCTCGGTATTGTCCTGGCTATGACATTCATCGGTCTGCCATTCGTGGTTCGCACCGTTCAGCCGGTAATAGAGGAAATCGAGATCGAGCTGGAAGAGGCCGCCTCCTGCCTGGGGGCCAACCGCTGGCAGACCCTGCAGCTGGTGATCTTCCCGATGCTGCTGCCTTCGATTCTGACCGGTTTTGCCCTGTCATTCGCCCGGGCCGTCGGTGAGTACGGCTCGATCATCTTTATTGCCGGAAACATGCCGATGGTCTCGGAGATAACACCGCTGCTGATCATCACCAAGCTGGAGCAGTTTGACTATCGTGGCGCCACGGCTATCGCCTGTGTGATGCTGCTGACATCGTTCTCAATGCTGCTGGTCATCAATCTTCTGCAGAAGTGGAGCAGACGATACGCTGATTAGTAAGTTAGAAATCAGTTTCTGCGGCCTTTGCAGAAAATGAGTTCGTTAAATGATGAGTTCGTTAACCACGTATCCTGTTCATTAGGGCAACGGAGACTTGCCATGTCGGCACCGGTAACATCCATACCTACATCGAACGGCTCGAAAAAAAGGACCCAGACCGAACCTGCTGCGGTGCGCTGGTTGCTGATCTCCATTGCCCTGGTCTTTCTGACCCTGTTCCTGGCGCTGCCACTGTTCGCCGTCTTCAGCCAGGCGTTCGAGAAGGGTCTCACGGTCTACCTTGCGGCTCTCAAAGAGCCGGATACTCTGTCATCTATCAAGTTGACACTGATAACCGCAGCCGTGACCGTGCCGCTCAATCTCTTTTTCGGTGTGACTGCAGCCTGGGCCATCGCCAAGTTCAGTTTTCCCGGTAAAAACCTGCTGATCACCCTGATCGACCTGCCGTTTTCGGTTTCACCGGTTATCTCCGGCCTGATCTACGTTCTGATCTTCGGATTGCAGGGCTGGCTGGGACCATGGCTGCAGGCGCATGATATCAGGATCGTCTTCGCCGTGCCGGGCATCATCCTGGCCACCATATTTGTGACATTCCCTTTCGTGGCCCGCGAACTGATTCCGCTGATGGAAGCCCAGGGCAAGGAAGAGGAGGAGGCAGCCCTGGTGCTGGGGCCAGCGGCCTGCAGACCTTCTTTCGTGTGACCCTGCCCAACGTGAAGTGGGGCATCATCTATGGTGTGATCCTCTGTAACGCCCGGGCCATGGGAGAGTTTGGTGCCGTTTCGGTCGTCTCGGGACATATCCGCGGCATGACCAATACCGTGCCGCTGCATGTGGAAATCCTCTACAACGAGTACAACTACACGGCCGCTTTGCCGTGGCCTCGCTGCTTGCCTTCCTGGCCCTGATCACTCTTGCGGTCAAGACCGTCGCCGAGTGGAAGGTCCGGCAGCAGTTGGACAACAACTGATCGGCAGGAACTGACTATGGGCATAGAAATCGAAAACATACACAAACAGTTCGGCGCATTCAGCGCCCTGGGAGATGTGAGCCTGTCGATTCCCTCAGGCGAACTGGTGGCCCTTCTGGGACCCTCCGGTTGCGGCAAGACTACGTTGTTGCGCATCATCGCCGGACTGGAGACACCCGATAGCGGCCGGATACTGTTTAACGGTGAAGATACGACCCGCAGCCACGTTCGCGAGCGGCGCGTCGGTTTTGTCTTCCAGCACTATGCCCTCTTCAGGCACATGACCGTTTTTGACAACGTGGCCTTCGGCCTGAATGTGCGCCCCAGGCAGACACGCCCTCCAAAGAGGAGATCAGCGAGAAGGTAATGAAGCTTCTCCGCCTGGTGCAACTGGAAAATATGGCCAGCCGTTATCCATCCCAGCTTTCCGGTGGCCAGCGCCAGCGCATCGCCCCTGGCGCGTGCCCTGGCAGTGGAGCCGCAGGTGTTATTGCTGGACGAACCCTTCGGTGCGCTCGATGCCCAGGTGCGGGCCGAACTGCGGCGCTGGCTGCGCAGGCTTCATGACGAGATCCATGTCACCAGCGTATTTGTTACGCATGACCAGGAAGAGGCCCTGGAAGTGGCTGACCGGATTGTAGTCATGAACAGGGGGAAAATAGAGCAGGCCGGCACGCCCGACGAGGTTTACGAACAGCCGGCTACAGCTTTCGTGCTCAACTTCCTGAATAATGTCAACCTGTTTCACGGCAGGGAAATCTCAGAGACAGACGCAACAGGGTGGACAGCCGGCTGATGCAAACGTTTCTGGCGGCGTGGACGACACACAGGCTGTTGCTTATGTCCGTTCCCCATGATATAGAGATCGAACGAAGTCGACAGGATGCGACAGCTCTCAAGGCCGAAATCAGGCATATACAGAAACTGGGCCCTGCGGTGCGTGTCACCCTTGCCATTGAAGAGAGCGGTGAGTTCCTCGAGGCTGAATTAACCCGTGATGTTTACCAGAATCTTGGTCTCCAGCAGGGAGAGCAGGTGTTTGTACGTCCACGTCAAGTAAGGGTGTTCGTGGAGGATTACCAGATTTGACACATTAGAACCTGTTGCAGTGCTGGTATGCTTCTCTGGAATCTGATACGACACGAATCCTGCAAGTAGAACCGAGGACAGATAATGTCGCAACGAATCCCCGATAGTGACTCCGGCGCCACGCCGGCTGAAATCCTGCGATCCGGCATCGAAGCGGCCGGTGGGCCGGTATCTCTGGCCTGTTCTTTTTCCCTGGAAGACGTGGCTGTAATCGATATCGCCCACAAGGCAGGGCTGCCGCTCCGCGTCTTTGCCATTGACACCGGCCGGTTGAACGAGGAGACCTATGAAGTGGCTGAGGCCCTTGCGGAGCGCTATCGTCTGAAGATCGACTGGTATCTGCCCCGACACGGTGATGTTGAGAATCTGGAACGTACCGAGGGACTGTTTTCGTTCCGCGAGTCGCTGGAAAAGCGCCTTGCCTGCTGTGCGATCCGCAAGGTAGAGCCGCTTTCACGGGCTCTCACAGGGCTTTCCGGCTGGGTGACCGGCATGCGCCGCGAGCAGAGCATTACCCGCAGTGACCTGAAAGCTGTTGAACAGGATGACATGCATGGTGGTATCATAAAGATAAATCCTCTCATCGACTGGAGCGAGGAACAGCTTCTGATCTACACAGAAGAACATCATCTGCCAAAGAACCGGCTCTATGGTATGGGTTACCGCTCCATCGGCTGTGCTCCCTGTACCCGGGCTGTCAAGCCAGGCGAGGAGGGCAGGGCGGGCAGGTGGTGGTGGGAGAATCCGGAGAATAAAGAGTGCGGTCTTCATAGACGCTGATCAATAGCTGTATTTTAGATTTTGACCGGATGCGGATTTTACGTCAGAGCAAGGCTGTCAAGGGATTGCGCGGAGGCGTAGCAGCGCTACGCCGCACAAGGTATCCCGAAGACTTACGCAGCTCTGGTGTAATAGCCGCATCCGTACTACGGAGAAAACAATGAGCAGCAGCAATCTGACCCACCTGCAGCAGCTGGAAGCTGAAAGCATCCATATCCTCCGTGAGGTGGTGTCAGAATTCGCCAATCCGGTAATGCTCTATTCCATCGGCAAGGATTCGGCGGTCATGCTGCACCTGGCCCGAAAGGCTTTTTATCCCGCCCCGCCGCCGTTTCCCCTGCTGCATGTCGATACCACCTGGAAGTTTCGCGAGATGATCCAGTTTCGCGACCGGATGGCAACCGAGTGTGGTCTCGACCTGATCGTTCACGTCAATGAAGAAGGGGTCCGTCAGGGAATATCGCCTTTTACCCACGGTTCGGCGCTCTATACCGATATCATGAAAACAGAAGGGTTGAAGCAGGCGCTGGACCGCTACAGATTCGACGCAGCCTTCGGCGGTGCCCGTCGGGACGAGGAAAAATCGCGGGCCAAGGAGCGGATTTTCTCCTTCGAAGCGCCAATCACCGCTGGGACCCCAGGACCAGCGGCCGGAGCTCTGGAACCTCTACAACACCCGCATCAAGCCGGGTGAAAGCATCCGGGTCTTTCCCATATCCAACTGGACCGAGTTGGATGTCTGGCAGTACATCCACCTGGAGCAGATTCCTATCGTTCCGCTCTACTATGCTGCCGTAAGGCCGGTAGTGGAAAGGGATGGCATGCTGATCATGGTGGATGACGAGCGTCTGGATCTCAAGCCGGGAGAGACGATCCAGTATAAATCGGTCCGTTTCCGCACTCTCGGGTGCTACCCCTTGACCGGCGCCGTGGAATCGGAAGCCGACAACCTGCCCCAGATCATCCAGGAGATGCTGCTGACCCGCACCTCGGAACGCCAGGGGCGCCTGATCGACCATGATCAGGCCGGGTCGATGGAGAAGAAGAAGCAGGAAGGCTACTTTTAGACGGAAACGGTTCTTTTTCGCCCTGGCGGCGTAAGTCTTCGTCAGTGCTTGTGCGACGTAGCCCTGCTACGTCTCCGCCCACTGTCTCGACAGCCTTGCCAGGACAAAAAACTCCTCGTTTCAAATTACCGCATTCTTTTGAAACGGCGTACTGCGTCGTATGAGGTTTTTTTATGGCACACCAGTCTGACCTGATAGAAAACGACATCCTTGCTTATCTGAAAAGCCAGGAGGAGAAATCACACTGCGCTTCATCACCTGCGGCAGCGTCGATGATGGCAAAAGCACCCTGATCGGACGACTGCTCTGGGATTCGAAGATGGTCTTCGAGGACCAGTTGGCGGCACTGGAGGCCGACAGCAAAAGGGTCGGAACACAGGGCGGCGCCATTGACTACGCCCTGCTGCTGGACGGGCTGCAGGCAGAGCGGGAACAGGGGATTACCATCGACGTGGCCTACCGTTTCTTCTCCACCGATCTGCGCAAATTCATCGTTGCCGACACTCCCGGCCACGAGCAGTATACCCGCAACATGGTCACCGGAGCCTCCACCGCCCAGGTGGCGGTGATCCTGGTTGATGCCCGCAAGGGACTGCTGACCCAGACCAGACGCCACAGTTTCCTAGTCTCACTGGTCGGTATCAGGCACGTGGTGCTGGCGATCAACAAGATGGACCTGATCGGCTTTGATGCTGATACCTTCAACGCAATCCGGCGCGACTACCTGCAATTCGCTGCACCGCTGGGGTTTGATTCCATTACTGCGATCCCGCTCTCGGCTCTGAACGGCGACAATATGATCGAAGCCAGTACCAATACACCCTGGTACTCCGGTCCCACCCTGATGAACTATCTGGAGACCTTCCAGGTGGAGGGGGATAACCGGGCCCAGCCATTCCGCATGCCGGTCCAGTGGGTCAACCGCCCTAATCCTGACTTCCGCGGTTTCTGCGGCACCATTGCCGCCGGTACGATCCGTCCGGGAGACGAACTGCGGGTGGCTTCGTCAGGTCGCACCAGCCGCGTGGACCGCATTGTAACTCTGGATGGCGATCTGCTCGAAGCGGTTTCCGGCCAGGCGGTGACACTGATGCTGGCGGACGAGATTGATGTCAGTCGGGGGGATATGCTCACCGCCTCCGAATCCCCGCCGATCCATGCCCGGCACCCGGAGGCGCATCTGGTCTGGATGCATGACGAACCCCTGCAGCCGGGACAGATCTACTTGATCAAAACAGCTACTGCTGTTACACCCGGCCGGGTCACCGCTGTACAGTATGGGATGGATGTCAATACCCTGGAGCAGAAACAGCTGCCGACACTGGGGCTGAACGAAATCGGTGTGGTCCGCATGGAACTTGACCGCCCGATCTCTTTCGATACCTACCGGCAGAACCGTAATACCGGCTGCTTTATCATGATCGATCGGTTCACCAACGCCACGGTGGCTGCCGGTATGGTGATCACGGCAGCACCTCTGGAGACTCAGAAATCGCAGCTTTCGGGGATCAGCACGGACCAGCCTGAAGAGGCCGGCGGACCCTGCCGTCGAATCAGTCTGAGTGAAGCCTCCATCAGCGGCACCGGGGTGAGTGTTTTTGATCTGAGCGGAGAATGGGGAGACATCGAATTCGATGTATCGACCAGCTTCCTTGATTACCTTGGCAAAGGAAACCGGATTCTCTTCCGTCTGCGGGATCTGGCTCAACTTGAAGCGCTGGCACTGCTGGCATACGAGCACACATTGTCATTCGAATTCGATCGCACTGCGAAGGGGGTCAGTATCCTGATTTTCAAACGGGGAACCCAGTCCGGAAACAGGCCATCGGCAGACGACGGGACAGGCATATGAGCGATACTGTCGATCCGCAGCAGTTCCACAAACTCGAGTGCCTGGAACATATCCTGGCAGAGCTCGGAAGTGCGGTAGTCGCCTTCTCCGGGGGCGTTGATTCCACCTTTCTGCTGGCGGTTGCGGTCAGGGTGCTCGGGGTGCGGGCCCTGGCAGTGACTGCAACATCAGAAACCTATCCCGAGCGTGAATTGATCGAAGCCAGATCACTTGCCGCGCAATTGGGCGCACGACACCGTGAAGTGGTCTCTGAAGAGCTTGATATCCCCGAATTCAAGCATAATCCACGCAACCGGTGTTACTACTGCAAAAAAGAACTGTTCGGTAAACTTCGACAGATTGCCGATCTGGAAGGTTTTGCCCATGTGCTGGACGGCACCAACCTGGACGACCGCAGCGATCACCGTCCCGGCCGTCAGGCGGCAGAGGAACTGGGCGTTCGCAGTCCTCTGGAGGAGGCCGGTTTTACAAAGACCGACATCAGGGTGCTGTCAAAGCATCTGGGACTGTCGACGTGGGAAAAACCGGCCTTTGCCTGTCTCTCCAGCCGGTTTCCCTACGGCACCTCAATTACACCGGAACGTGTCAGCAGGGTTGGCAAGGCTGAGGATGCACTGCGTGGATTGGGGTTCCGTGTGCTGCGGGTCCGTTATCATGATACGGTGGCTCGACTGGAGCTTGGGCCGGAGGAGTTTGCCCTGGCAACCGGGACGCTGCGCGACGAGGTAAGCAGGCTCGTCAAAGAAGCTGGTTTTGTGTATGTTGCACTGGACCTGCAGGGGTATCGCACCGGGGCGATGAATGAGACCGTGTAGCCGCTTCTTTCGAAACACCTTATCCGGCTGTTGCAGAGAGTGGAAAGAAAGTCGCTGACGTAAGATGTGTCTATCAACCGTGTCATAACCATTTCTGCTGAAGAGTGCTTCCGGGATATACTGGAATACTACGGCAGGGACTTTGCCAAACCGAAGAAAAGGCAACCAGCAACAGTCGCGTACAGTCAAACAATTCCCTTCCCGCTGCAACCGATTAATTTACCGCAACAAAAAGAAACCCCGAACCTTCCATGTAAAACCTTCTGATGAAAGTTTTAGTGAAAGTCGGGGCAAACAAAAAGGAATCCCGAAGGATTCCTTATAGTTAAATGGAGCGGGAAACGGGATTCGAACCCGCGACTTCGACCTTGGCAAGGTCGCACTCTACCACTGAGTTATTCCCGCGCAGTGAGTTTTGTTATTTATCAGACTGGAGAGCCGGTGTCAACATCTTTGTTGTCTCTGAGGAAAATTCACTCATTTCTCCGCACAAAAAGCTGAGGACGTTGAGTCTGTTCTTGTGTGTAATCAGGGCTGCTGAGTGAGCATGACCCGGTAAACCTCGGACAATTGACGCCCGCGGGTATTCCAGGAATGTTCACGCAGGGCTTTATTGCGAACCTTGTCTGAGATGCCGGACCTGGTATCGATGCCTTCAAGCAGAGTCGTAATCTTTGCGGCCAGATCCTGAGAATCGCCGTATGTGGCGTAAACCCCTGTATTGCCTAGAACCTCACGGTTGACCGGAGTATCAAAGGCAACCACCGGCAGGCCGCAGGCCATGTAGTTGAATATCTTGCCGTTGGCCTCGGTCGGCGACAGTTTCGGTGTCACGGCGATGTCGGCTGCCGAGAGCATCAGCGGGGCCTTGTTATAATCGACCTTTCCTGTGAAATGGATCATGTCCGACAGTCCTCGTGCCTCTGCTTCACGACGGTAGCGCTCATCGGGAAAGCCCATGATCAGGAAGAGTGCCCTGATGCCGCCAGTTTTCAACAGTTCAATGCAGTCGAGCAGCAGGTCCGTGCCCTGGTAGCGGCTCAGAATCCCCAGGTAGGCGACGACAAAGCTGTCGGGGGAGATCCCCAGCAACTCACGTCCCTCTCGTTGTGTCCCCGGACAGAAAATATCCGTATCTACTGCATCGATCAGCGGGGTCACGCGCTGCGGTTGAACTCCCCAGTTTTTGACGAGATCGTCCGTGGCGGCGCTGGAACTGGTGATGACCCGGTCGGCAAAACCGTTGATCATGCGTTCGATCCTTCTGAACAGCGCTGCCATCCTGGATGTCGCCCCGAAAAAACCATGATCGATGCATTCGCCGGTCAGGCTTCCTTGATAATCAAAAACAAGTGGTACACCGGCTAGCTTTTTCAGAAAATACCCGATGAAGGCGCCTTCGTGAAGATGCGCATGAATCAGGTCGGGACGAAAATCAGGTATCAGGAAGGCTGCCTTGAAAAACAGAAGCAGATCCAGGTAGAGCTTATGCAGGGAAGGGCCGGCTTCGAGCCTGGAGTACCATGGTATGTTGGGAATGCGGATGGTCGGGATATCAGGCATGTCCCGTCCCAGATGATAAGTGACGATGCGGACGTCATGCCCCTGCTTGCGGAGTGCCCGCGCTTCTTCATATATCCTGACATGGCACCCGCGATCGGCAAAATAGGGTGTGGGCGCCAGCATAAGGATCTTCAGACGCGAATCAGCCAAGATTGACCCTGTCCCTGACGACATAGATCGGCTTACCCTGGGCCTCGTAATATGTCCGTGCATTCAGTTCACCCAGCAGTCCCAGGACGATGAACTGGATGCCCATGAACAACAGGAAGGCAGTCAGGATTAAAAGAGGGTTGCGGTTCATGCTGTAATGTTCGAAGACCTTCATATAGATGGTCATGCTTCCGCTTCCCAGGCCTGCCAGCAGGGTGTAAACGCCCCATTTGCCAAAGAGCTGAATCGGCTTGGTGGAGTAAGCCAGCAGGAATTTCACTGTCATCAGATCAAGGATAACCCGCAGGGTCCGGGAGATGCCGTATTTACTGGTCCCGTGCAGTCGGGGATGGTGGTTTACCGGAATCTCGGCGACCTTTGCGCCTACCTGGGATGCCAGTGCCGGCACAAAGCGGTGCATCTCACCATACAGGTTGATACCGTCGAGCACCTCGCGGCGGTAGGCCTTCAGCGTACAGCCGTAATCATGGAGATGAACGCCGGTGAGCCGTGAGATCAGGGCATTTGCAAGAATGGAAGGGATCTTGCGGGTGACAAAGGTGTCTTTCCGGTCGCTGCGCCAGCCGGAAACGACGTCGTATCCTTCGTGGAGTTTTTCTATGAGTCGCGGGATGTCAGCCGGGTCATTCTGAAGATCTCCGTCCATGGGAATGATAATGTCGCCTGAAGCGGCATCAAAGCCGGCGGACATGGCGGCGGTCTGCCCGAAATTGCGGCGGAAACGAATGACCTTCACACGCAGGTCCTGTGCGGCTATGGCCTTGAGAGCGCTGAAGGAGCCGTCTGCAGAGCCGTCATCAACCATGATGATTTCATAGTCGGTGTCAGTGGCATCCAGGGCGGTGATGATCGCCCGGTACAGATCTGAAATGTTATCTTCCTCATTATAAATCGGAACCACAATGCTGAAATTCACAGAAACGCTCCAGATAAATTCACGAAATATCGGTGAACAATGCGTAAACATAACAGAATCTTCTTTTTCTGCACACAGTTTATTGCATCGTTCACCAGGTCATTTGTCCAAACTCCTTTATCCTGCGAATGTTTAAGCCGGCATTTCCGCACGTGTCAGACCTGCCGCGCTTTCCGCCGAACAGGCCGCAGAGGAGTCCCCAGCCGTTCGACAGGTGCATAACGGGATAGAGCGGGATCAGCAGCAGCCTCGACAGTGATCCGGATGTTATGGCAGCAGCAACAGAGAAGCTGAGCACCAGTGCCAGATAAGTGAAGAGAGGTGCCGAAGTGAGACGGGTAAACGGCAGAAACGGAAGAATGATCAGGTAGAGGAGAAACAGCAGTGGAGCAAAACCGGTAATCGTACCCGGTCCGGCTATCAGGGTCTGTTGGGACCGCCCGCGACCATATGTGGCCATCTGCCGGATAAAGAGCTTCAGTGTTCGTCGTTGGCTGCGCTGGACAGCCATTCCGGGGGCGTGAATCAGCTTAAGGCCCTGGGAGGAAATCCTGTCAAGCAGTTCGTTTTCTTCGTTAGGGTACAGGCGCTCATCAAATCCGCCTGAATCAATAAAAACGTTGCGGCGTATTGCCAGGTTGCAGAGTATCAGTTCCTTGTCGGTGGTGCTGCGGGTGACACCGCTGGCCCGGTAACGGTTGCGTACGGCTCCGGCACCCAGAAGTGATGAAAGGGCGCTCCCGAAGAGTTGTTGCAGCAGGGAATCGCCGGTCGGGGTCAATGAAGGTCCACCTGCGACGGCAACGAGCGGGTCATCCATGATCTGTGCGCACAGCGCCAGGCCTTCCGCAGTGACGTGGGAGTCGTCGTCGAGAAAGTAGATGATGTCACCTTTAGCATCGTTCGCAGCCGTGTTGCGCTGCCTGCTCGGCGAACACCCCTCGGCGACAAGAACCTCGAACGGATGAAGTTCGGTTTCTTCCAGCAGGCGGAGCGGGCCGAGTGCGGAAACAAATCCGTCCGGTTTCACGGGAATGATAAATGAAAAGGTCGCCATGATAGTATCCTGAACCTCTGCCGGATTCATGCGTTGCCGCAATACGGTGAAGCCCCCTTGAACATGAACGGTACAGGATCACGAAAAAGGAGGCTTCGGAGACGACACCCGAGAGGTGTCCATCAGTTGCAGTTTTTCTCTACATCTTTGGAGTGCTGCCGTAGCTGTGCAGACCTGACAGGAACAGGTTGACGCCCAGGTAGCAGAAGATCGTGGCGGCGAAGCCGATGATCGACAGCCATGCGGCACGCTTGCCGACCCAGCCCCTGGTGAAGCGGGCGTGCAGGAAGGCGGCGTAGACGAACCAGACGATCAGTGACCAGGTCTCCTTGGGGTCCCAGCTCCAGTAGGTGCCCCAGGCATAGTTGGCCCAGGCGGCGCCGGTGATGATCCCCAGGGTCAAGAGCGGAAATCCGATCATGATGGCGCGGTAGTTGAGGTCGTCCAGCACCCGGATGGGGGGAACATGCTCATGACGCTGGATTCTCCGGCGGTCTGGCCGCTCTCGTCGTGAGAGGCCTTGATCAGGTACATGATCGAGACGCCGCAGGCCACGGCAAAGGCGGCGTAGCCGAGGAAGCAGGTGATGACGTGATAGGTGAGCCAGTTGCTCTGCAGGGCCGGTACGAGGGGTTCGATGCCGGTGTTCAGGCCGAGCTGGGCCCAGGCCATGCCCAGCAGTGCAAAGGGCATGACAAAGGCGCCGATGACCCGGTACTTGTACTTCAGGTCCAGCAGGGAGTAGATCAGTACGATTGTCCAGGAGAAGAAGACCACCGACTCGTAGAGGTTGGAGAGCGGTGCGTGGCCGACGCCCATGTCGTAGGACTCCTTCCAGCGCAGGGCGATGGCCCCGGTCTGGGCCAGCAGTCCGAAATAGGCTACATAAATACCGCCGGTGCCGAGGGCCTTGGAGCGGCTGGCCATGTGGGCGAAGAACAGCAGCATGGAGACAAGATAGGCAAAGGTGGTGACGTTAAACAGAAGCGAACTGGTCATAATGGTTGAAACCTCCGCTAGATTTTAAGAGTGGTGAGTTTATCGGCCAGATCATCAAACTGCATACTGAAGGCCGCGTGGTTTTTGTTGGCATTGGCATACATGCGGGCATGCCCTTTCGATACGATGACCCAGACCCGCTTGTGTGACATGAAAAAAGCAATGTACAGGCCGATGCACATCAGGGTACACCCCACCCAGACGATCTCGACCCCCGGGTCTTTGGCTACCTGCAGGCCGGTGAACATGCGGGCGTTAGTGCCCTCATAATTGAATGTGAGTTCGTCTCCCCGCTGAGCATTCATCTCCGGGTAGTTCTTGAGGACAATAAAGGTCTGGGGGGCCTTGCCTTTGAATGTGACTTCGACGCGCGCCGCCGGGCCGGTGAAACCGGGCATGAACTGTCGAACTTCCTCGGTTGATTCCAGCAATTTGAAAGTCGTGCCGTCCTTCAAAGCCGTCGCGGCGCCTGCACGGATAGCGATTTTTTCAGCAGCACCACCTGAACGGGGTATTGCGCTGAAGAAATGATCGCTGCCTTCACTGGCCTGGCCGTAGCTGGACTGGTAAAAGGTGATGCCCTTGTAGGTCATCGGGTCGTTGACGATGACTTTCACCTTCTCGTAACCCGGGACCGGCTTCCCGTTTTCCAGAACCGTCAGGATACTTCTGAATTCTTTAGGAGCACCGTTGTTATACAGGGTCACATTGAAATTTTCGCAGAAAACTTCGAAGCCGAGAGGGATTGGAGAGCCGTTCTGGCCTTCTATGCTGGTAACCCCGGAGCCTTCTGCGATGTTGATCATACCTTTGTAGCCGAACAGGGAACCGATGATGGCACCGACAAAGATCACCAGAATGCTGGAGTGCACAACATAAACTCCCAGTCGGCTCCAGGCGCTCTTCTGTGAAAATATGTGGTAATCACCGCTATGTTCGGTTACCACCGGTGCACTGAACTCCTTGCCGAGGAATTCGGCAAACTTTGCTTGTGCGCTTTCAGCCGACCCGGAGAATGTGACCTCCTTTTTCAGGGAGAACGAGTTTCTCATTGAATCGCCCAGCACCAGTGTCGGCTCGCTGATGAATTTGAACACATGGGGCAGTCGCTTGATGGAACAGGAGACCAGGTTGAGGCTGAATACATACAGCAGGGTGATGAACCACCAGGAGTGGTACATGTCGAAGAAGCCAAGCTTCCCGTAGATCTGCAGTTTCGTGGGGCTTATCTTGGCAATGTACTCAGGAGGGATCGCCCCCTGGGGGAGGATTGTGCCGATGATCGAGGTAAGGGCCAGAGAAATGAGCAGGAACATCGTGAGTTTGAGTGAACAGAAAAAATCCCAGACGATTTGAACAAAGTTGCGTTCGTTGGTTGCCAATGGTATCTCCAAGTATAGAGTGGTGTAATAAGCGCAACGGACCTTCTGCACTTATATAATCAAGAAATAATAGCCCAAAACAATAAAAAACGGTACATTTTTTTATACTGCAGGCAAAGAAAAGGGGTAGCAATGTCCCCATTGCTACCCCTTTTAAGTCAAATGTTCCGAAGTCTTACTTGTGGCATTCCTTGCAGGACGTAGGCCCTTTCTTCATGTCGGCATGGCAGCCTTTGCAGGTCTTGTGTGACCACTCTTTGCCAAAGCCTTCGATTTTTCCGGGACCTTTCTCGTGGCATTTTTTGCAGTCACCCACTGCAGTCTGGTGAGCTTTGTGGTTGAATTTCACACCTTTTTTCAGATCCATGACGTCAGCGGCACATGCAGTGCCAGCAAATGCGACTACAGCAAACAGGGCGATAACAACTTTCTTCATTTCTACTACCTCCAAAAAGATTTTAAAAAAAACTATACTGTCTGTGATCAATAATTGTCAAGCCAAATGTATACACAACCAACTACCCCTGCAGTGCGGCATCTTTCGCCTCTACTTCCTTATCCATATCACTTCGATAGTCGTTCAGTGCCTTGGCTAGACGCTCATCGTTCAGGGCCAGGATCTGTATGCAGAACAGCCCTGCATTCTTGGCGCCGGCCTTGCCGATCGCCATGGTGGCAACCGGAATGCCTCCGGGCATCTGCACGGTGGAGTAGAGCGCGTCCACACCATTCAGGGCGCCTCCCGGCATGGGAACACCGATCACCGGCAGGGTGGTCTTGGCGGCGACGACACCGGCCAGATGGGCAGCCATTCCGGCTCCGGCGATGATGATCCGGATGCCCCGTCCGGCGGCTTCCGAAGCCAGCGCCATGGTCCTGACAGGCGATCTGTGGGCCGAGGAGATGCGGATCTCATAGGCCACTCCAAACTTAACAAGAATATCAGCTGCTTCCTGCATGACCGGCAGATCGGAATCGCTGCCCATCATGATCAGAACCTTCGGCATATCAGCCATACACATCTCCTCTTCTCCAATAAAATTCTATGTCCGTCCGAGCGCCTTCCTGCCGATATCGCTGCGGAACTGAACACCATTCCAGCTGATACAGTCAACCGCACCGTACGCGGTTGAGATAGCCTGCTGCACGGAGTCGCCCAGGGCCGTCACGCCCAGGACCCGCCCACCGTTGGTCACACAGCGGCCTTCCTTGACGGCGGTGCCGGCATGGAACACATACACGTCATCGATCCGGGCGGCTTCCGCCAGGCCGTTGATAACATCAGCTCTTCGATAGTCACCGGGGTAGCCCTCTGCAGCCATGACGACGCAGACGGCTGCCTTGTCGTGCCATTCGATTGAGTGTGAGCCAAGATCACCTTCGGCCACCGCCATCAGGACCGGTACGATATCCGACTTCATCCGCATCAGCAGCGGCTGGCACTCCGGGTCTCCGAACCGGGCATTGAATTCCAGGGTTTTGACCTGTCCGTCCTTGACCATCAGTCCTGCATAGAGTACTCCGCGATAGGGTCGACCTTCTGCGGCCATGCCTTTCACGGTCGGGAGGATCACCTGCTGCATGGCCTTTTCATGGATATCACGTGTAACCACCGGTGCGGGCGAATAGGCACCCATTCCGCCTGTATTGGGCCCCTGGTCGCCATCAAAGATAGCTTTGTGATCCTGGGCGCTTGCCAGCGGGACTATCTTTGTCCCATCCGTGATGACCAGGAACGAGGCCTCTTCTCCGGTCAGGAACTCTTCGATGACGACCCGTGAGCCGGCACTTCCGAAGGCGTTTCCGCTGAGCATCTCCCGGACTGCATCAACAGCCTCTTCGCACGTCCGGGCAATGATGACACCTTTACCGGCGGCCAGGCCATCGGCCTTGACTACGATCGGCGCCCCGGTCCGTTTGATGAAGGCTTCAGCCTCTGCCTGATCGGTAAAAACACCGTAGGCTGCCGTCGGTACGCCGTATTTCTGCATCAGATCTTTCGAGAAGGCCTTACTGCCCTCGATGAAGGCTGCCTTTTGTGAAGGTCCGAACACTTTGAGCCCGTGAGATTCGAACAGATCGACGATTCCCAGGGAGAGCGGCTGTTCGGGGCCCACAACTGTCAGATCGATCCTGTTTTCGAAGGCAAATGCCAGCAGTTTGTCCAACTGGTCAACGGCAATCGGGAGGTTCTCGGCCAGAGCCGCCGTGCCCGGGTTGCCCGGCGCACAGTACAGCTTTGTTACCAGCGGCGACTGTGCAATTTTCCAGGTCAGTGCATGTTCGCGGCCACCGCCGCCGACTACCAGAACTTTCATATCAGTACCTCAAATAGTTAATCACTCCGCCATATGTCCTTACACTGTGTAAACAAAAACTTCAGAAAACATTATTACTCACGCTACGACGCAACGACACAACGATAGTCTGAAAACATTATGGTGTTAATCGTTGCCTCGTCGCGTCGTTGCGTGAAAAAGCTTTATTATGTTTAAGCTACAATCAGTGACGGAAGTGCCGCATACCGGTGAAAATCATGGCAATCCCATGCTCATTGGCGGCCTTGATCACCTCTTCATCTCGTACGCTGCCGCCCGGTTGGATAATGGCAGTTACTCCGGCTTCGGCAGCCGCATCCACTCCATCCCTGAAAGGGAAAAACGCGTCCGAGGCCAGTACCGTTCCCTTAGTGGGCAGCAGGGACTTCTGGACAGCGATGCGGGAAGAATCAACCCGTGACATCTGGCCGGCTCCGATGCCCACGGTCTGGTCGCGGCTGGTAAACACGATAGCGTTGGACTTGACGTGTTTGCAGACCCGCCATGCGAAATCAAGCGCTTCACACTCGCTCAAGGTTGGAGTGCGCTCGGACACCACCTTGCAGTCAGCTGCCCGGATCATGCCCAGGTCCCGTCCCTGAACGAGCAGGCCGCCGGTGACCTTCTTCAGGTCGTATCCGCCGGCCCGGTATTCTGTCAGCAGCGGTACCTGCATGACGCGGATGTTCTTTTTGGCGGTGAAGATGTTCAGTGCCTCATCGCTGTATCCCGGGGCGATCACCGCTTCCAGAAAGGTCGAGGTTAATTCCCTGGCTGTGTCTGCATCCACCGTACGGTTAAAGCCGACAATACCTCCGAAGGCCGAAACCGGATCACATTCGCGTGCCTTGAGGTATGCGCTCAGCGGAGAATCTGCCAGGGCGACGCCGCAGGGATTGGTGTGTTTGATGATCACAGCCGCCGACTGTTCGAACTCCTTGACGGTCTCGATGGCTGCGTCCAGATCGATGATGTTGTTGAAGGAAAGTTCCTTGCCCTGCAGTTGAACCGCTGTCGAGACACACGGTTCCGTGACGTTCTTCTCTGCATAGAACGCTGCTGTCTGTTGCGGGTTTTCTCCGTAGCGCAGGTCCTGGGTCTTGCTGACCTGGATTGTTAGGGTGGCCGGGTAGTCCGCGACACCTTCGCCGAGACGGGCTCCCAGATAGTTCGAGATGGCTCCGTCATAGGCGGCCGTGTGCTGGAACACCTTGACCGCCAGGCCGAAATTGGTGGCAGCGGAAACAGTGCCGCCGGTGGATTCCATTTCATCGAGAACCGGTGCATAGTCAGCGCAATCCACCAGCACCGTCACGTCGGGATAGTTCTTTGCGGCCGAGCGCAGCATGGTCGGCCCCCCGATGTCGATGTTCTCGATGGCGTCTTCAAGATGACAGCCTTCTTTGGCGGTCGTGGCTTCGAAGGGGTAGAGGTTGACCACCACCATATCGATGTTCTGGATGCCATGTTCCTTCATCTTGGCAACGTGCTCAGGGTTGGAGCGCATTCCCAGCAGGCCGCCGTGCACCTTGGGGTGCAGGGTCTTGACCCGGCCGTCCAGCATCTCGGGGAACCCGGTGAATTCTGATACATCCATGACGTTCAGTCCGGCCTCGCGCAGCAGTTTTGCCGTACCGCCGGTGGAAAGAATCTCTACGCCGTACGCGGCCAGTTTCTTTGAAAACTCAATGATCCCCGTTTTGTCTGAGACGCTGATCAGCGCCCGGGTGATGTGTGCCATTGGTGCCAGCTCCTTTTATGTATCGTAGTCAGTTCAGCAGGGAAGAAATACTCTGGTACACATATGATGCAGAAATGATTATCCCGCTGACGTGCGTAACCCGTTTCAGGGTGTCGGGAAGCCGATGTGCTGCATGAACAGCGTTTCAAACAGCGGTGTCCCGGAAAGCGGCACTACCCGAAAGTGTGTGCCGAGCAGCTCTGTCGAAGCGAAAGCGTCTCCCGCGATCAGGGCCCGTTCGACGCCCGTCAGGGCTCCTTCAGGGGTAAAACGGGTAATGTGTACCATGCCTTCATCGAAAATTCCAATGGTTTTGAGCCATTCCGGTTCTAATACCGCCCCGAAGGAACCGGTCAAAACCACCTCTGTCAAGGCCTGGAAACGTATACGCGCCTTGTCGGCCAGAACGTCCATGCCTGCGCGGATGGCACCCTTGGCCAGTTGTATCTGGCGGATGTCTCCCTGGGTCAGCACGAGCAGATTCCTGGCATCACGATGCAGTACGAATGCGTTTTCACCATGATGATCAATGACCCGGTTCGCAAGGTTGGAAGGGATTTCACTGCTGTCACGTAAACGGCCTCCCGGTTCGACAATATCGTGCTGCAGCAGCGCTGTAATTGTCTCGATAGCCGCTGAACCGCAGATGCCGACGGGGGGCAGATTCCCGATGGTGGAGACCGTCACCCTGCCGTCGTTGATGGCTAGCGAACAGATTGCGCCCGGCAGCGCGGCCATGCCGCAGGAAAGGTTGCCCCCTTCGAAGGCGGGACCGGCAGCTGCCGATGTTGCCCAGATCGTGTCCTCTGCGACCAGGGCGATCTCCCCGTTTGTACCCATGTCGAGAAAAAGGTGCGGTTTGAGAGGGGGAGGGGCAGCTCCTGAATTCAGGCGGGCTGAAAGCTCACCATAGAGGAAGGCAACGGTGTCCCCACCAACAAAGCCGCCGGGGGAGGGGAAGATGTAGACCGGTGCGGCACCCTGCCAGCCGAGTTCTGCTGCGGTGCGTGTTGTGCCGGCAGTCTTCAGTGGACGGTAGGGCGGGAAGGCCAGGGACCTGACCGGCAACCCCAGCAGGATGTGCTGCATGGCCGGATTGCCGGCAACCGCGATCTGTTGCACCTCACACAAGGAGATGCCGGTTGTTGCGCACAGTTCACACACCAGACGCCAGAGTTCGACCCGGATCAGGGATGACAACTCTCCCAGAATGGCATCAGAGCAAACCGCCGCATCCAGGCGTGAAACCACATCGGTGCCAAAGCTGCGCTGCGGATTCAGACTGCCGGTCATTGCCAGGCGTCTGCCGCTGGCCGGCTCTATCAGAGAGGCGGCCAGAGTGGTGGTTCCCAGGTCGATGGCGATGGCATACATGCGCTCAGTACACCTCAAGGGAACTGGTTTGCAGCGGCAGGACCTCACCGATCCGGCGGGCGAAGATGCCGCTGCTTTCAGCTGACGTCATGAAGCGGTCTGCGTCTTCCGGTGCAAAGGAGATCAGCAGGCCTCCGGATGTCTGGGGGTCAAACAGCGGCAGCAGGGCATCACCGTCACGATGAATTCCCGACAGCAGCGGCAGGTAGTGATCACGGTTGCGGTAGCAGCCGGCCGGCAGCATGCCGTCCGCAACCAGTCCCGTCAGTCCGTTCATCAGAGGTGTGGCGGCCAGGTCAATGCGCATAGTGATCCCCGCTCCCCGTGCCATCTCAGCGGCATGCCCGATCAGTCCGAAGCCGGTCACATCGGTTGCGGCCGTGGCGTGGCATTCAGCCATAAGTTGTGCAGCTGCGCGGTTGAGGGTCGTCATCCAGCGGACAGCTTCGGCGATGATCTGAGCGGAGGCCATTTCTCCCTTGATGGCGGTGGAAATGATCCCGGTGCCCAACGGTTTGGTCAGAATCAGCACATCGCCCGGGCGGGCGGTTGAATTGCGGATGATTGCATCAGGCGAGACCAGTCCGGTCACAGACAGGCCGTACTTCAGTTCGTCGTCTTCTACCGTGTGACCGCCCACCAGGCAGACTCCAGCCTCCTGCAGGATGCTCTGGCCGCCGGCCAGTATCTCCCGCAGGATTTCTCCCGGCAGGGAGCAGGCCGGGAAAAAGACCAGGTTCATGGCGGTAACGGGCCGTCCTCCCATGGCATAGACATCCGAGACGGCATTAGCAGCGGCGATCCGGCCGAAGGTATGGGGATCATCAACCAGCGGGGTGATCACGTCGGCCGTTTCCACCAGGGCGCACTCCGCCGCAATCCTGTAGACCCCGGCATCATCAGATGTCTCCGGTCCTACAAGCAGGTTTGCGTCGCGGTGATCCCAAAGCCCGTCCAGGGCTTTCGCCAGGCCCGCCGGGCCCAGTTTCGCGGCTCAACCGGCGGCTTTTACCAGCTGTGTCAGTCTGATCATGGTCTTTTCGTCCTATTCATCTGATATCATACCACACAGCCATAGGTTCCAGATGCACGGTGTGTGAGGAGCGGGCGTGAGGCGTACCTGTATGGTACGTAGAGCGTTCCGTGACGAGCGCAACACAGCAGATGGGCCTGTGGCGAAGTCGTTAATTCAGGTAGACCCGCGGCACCCGCTTGCTTATACCGCAGAAGATCTCGTAAGGAATGGTGCCGGCCCAGACAGCCAGCTCTTCGGCGTGGATGCAGTTGCCGGAGGCATCAGCCCCCATCAGAACCACCTCGTCGCCGACGGTGACCCCGTCAATGTTCGTAACGTCGAGCATGATCCAGTCCATGCAGACCGTCCCGGTGACACGTGCCCGCTGGCCCCTGATAAGCACCTCGCCCTTATTGGTCAGTGAACGGGGATAACCGTCGGCGTAGCCTACCGGAACGCTGGCGATCAGGGCTCTGTCGCTGGCGGTGAACCGGCGGGCATAACTGATTGTTGTGCCTGCCTCCACCCACTTGAGCATGGCGATGCGGCTTTTTAGCCGCATGACCGGATGCAGGTCAATCTTGCCTTGAAAGTCAGGCGAAGGAGGAGCCCCGTAGAGGGTTATCCCCGGCCTGACCAGGTTGCAGTCTGGACAATTCCCGAGCAGCACGCCGGCACTGTTGTCAATATGGATATATCGGGGAGCAAAACCGGCCGTGCGGATCTCTGCTACTACCCTCTGAAAACGCCCGGCCTGAAGCAGGGTGAATGCATGGCCCTGCTCATCAAGCTCATCAGCGCTGGCAAAATGAGAGATGACCCCTTCCAGGGCCAGATGGGGCAGTTTGCGCAATTCATTTATAAAAGCGGGGGTGTCGGAATAAGGGATGCCCAGGCGCCCCATGCCGGTGTCGACTTTGAGGTGTATCTGTGCCTTGCGGAACAGCTTACCGGCGGCCGCGTTAAGCGACTGGGCCTGCTCCAGGGTAAAGACGACTGTGGAGAGGTTGAAGCCGATGCATTTTCGCTCCTGACCGGGGTAGACCCCTCCCAGCAACAGAATCGGCTTGTCGATGCCGCTCTTGCGAAGCTGTATCGCTTCAGCAAGAAAAGCAACCCCGAAGGCATTGACACCCAGATCCTCCAGTTCGCGGCTGATCTCCTCGAAGCCATGACCGTAGGCATCAGCTTTGACGACCGCAAGAATTCCCGTGGTACCGGGAATAGAAGACCGGATGGCCTTGAAATTATGCTGAAGGGCGGCCAGGTTGATTTCGGCGAATGTGGGGCGGCTGTCGTACAAATTGCGACACTCCTCAATGCTGCACAAGCGTGTGTTAATGACTTGTAGAGAGCACGTTTATTAGCATGTCTTCCGGGTGCTGTAAAGCGAAACGGCGGCCGTTCAGGCGTCATAGACATTGACATATTAGGCAAGTTAAGGTACGGTGCGTTCAATGTAAGGCCCTGGGGGAGTTCGTCAGAACTGAGATGATTCAGCGGAATCAGACCCTTTGAACCTGATCCGGTTTGCACCGGCGTAGGAAAGCGGCTCGCGAGATGGTACCGTAGTGAATCCAGCCGCCTGATTTTACTGTCAGTGCGGCTTTTCTCTTTTGTGTGCAGGTTGATATGAGCGCTCGACAAAAACCGATCCGGCTTGTGGTCAATAATTCGGCTCCACAGCCTTTACCGATCTCCGGGGTCTACCTGATCACCGACCTGGGTGATGACCTGGCCGGCAGGGTGAGGCGCGCGCTTCGTGGCGGCGTTTCCGTTCTTCAATATCGTGCCAAGGATAAGGGGCATGAACTCTGCCTGGCTGAAGGTGGTGAGCTGAAACAGCTCTGCCGGAGTTTCGGCGTCGCTTTCATCGTCAACGATGATGTCCAGCTGGCCCTTGCTCTGGAAGCCGACGGTGTTCACCTGGGACAGGATGACGGCAGCGTCAGCGCCGCCCGTGAGCTGCTCGGGCCGGGCAGGATCATCGGCAAATCCACGCACAACCTTGATGAAGCCCTCCAGGCTGAACGGGATGGGGCTGATTATATCGGCTTCGGAGCCATGTATCCCACCGACAGCAAGAACGTGACGCATATCGCCGGGACTGCGGGGCTGGCTGCAATCCGTGATCGTGTCAGACTCCCGATAGTGGCCATCGGTGGCATCACAACCTCAAACGCCTGCCGAGTTATTGATGCCGGAGCAGATGCTGTGGCAGTGATCTCTTCGGTGCTTTCAAGTCCGTGCCCTGATATTTCAACGGCCGAACTGAAGCTGCTTTTCAATCGCAACCGCCCCTTCCCGCGCGGCTGCGTCCTGACGGTGGCCGGCAGCGATTCGGGTGGCGGAGCCGGTATCCAGGCCGATATCAAGACAATCTCTTTGCTGGGCAGTTATGCCGCCAGTGTCCTGACCGCCCTGACTGCCCAGAATACCCGCGGGGTTTCGGCGATTCATGGGTTGCCTCCTTCGTTTGTTCTGGAACAGCTGGAGACGGTGCTGTCTGATATCCCGGTTGATGTCATCAAGACCGGCATGCTGCATACGCCGGCGATCATCTCGGCTCTGGCGGAAAACCTTTCGGAACGCTCCACCATGATTCCGCTGATCATCGATCCGGTCATGGTTGCCAAAGGGGGCGCCGCCCTGATGGACCGGGACGCAACCCATGTCTTCACCCGTCAACTGCTGCCGCAGGCATATCTGCTGACCCCTAACATCCCCGAAGCTGAACGCCTGCTGGGGACTGAGATCAGAACCGAGGCGGACATGGAAAAGGCTGCCCGCGCCCTGCATGCCCTGGGGGCAGCCAATGTGCTGCTCAAGGGGGGACATTTGACCGGCGGATATTCCAGTGATGTGCTTTTTGACGGCAGTGATTGCCATGTCTTTTCTTCCGAGCGCATCTTCACCAGCAATACCCACGGCACCGGTTGTAGTTATGCTTCAGCGGTTGCGGCATTCCTCTCTCAGGGGGAACCGCTCAGGAATGCAGTCGAAAAGGCCAAGCAGTTCATCACTTCAGCCATACGACTTGCACGGCCTTTGGGCAAGGGGCACAGCCCGGTCAACCACTATCAGGCGGCACTTGAGAAACCATAATACCTGCTCCCACGCGAGCCTGCCGCCAGGATAGCAGATGGACGAACAATTTCTGCATAAAGCCGCATATACATTTTCCAACTTACTAAAAGAGGATCACGATCATGACTCAGCTGGAATACGCCCGCAGGGGCCTCATCACCGAACAGATGCAGCTTGCGGCGGCGGCCGAGGGGGTATCACCCGAGTTCATCCGCGACGGAATGGCGGCCGGGAATATCGTCATCTGCCATAATGTCAAACACCTCAATGGCATCCCGCTGCCGGTCGGTGCCGGCCTGCGTACCAAGGTGAACGCCAACATAGGCTCATCCTCAGATGATACGGATATGCAAAAGGAGCTCGAAAAGGCCCGCGTTGCGGTAAAATACGGGGCAGATGCCCTTATGGATCTTTCCACCGGTGGCCCGGTGGATGAGATCAGGAGAGCGATTATCGCAGAAACAACCGCCTGCATTGGCAGCGTACCGCTCTACCAGGCGGCCCTGGATGCGGTGCGGGTTAAGAAGAAGGCTATCGTCGATATGACGGTAGACGATATCTTTGCCGGTATCGTCAAGCATGCCGAGGATGGGGTGGATTTCATCACCGTGCACTGCGGTGTGACGCTCAGTACGGTTGAGCGAATGAAGAATGAAGGCCGGATCATGGATGTGGTCTCCCGCGGCGGCGCGTTCACCATCGAATGGATGCGCTACAACAACCGGGAGAATCCACTCTTCGAGCACTTTGACAAACTGCTGGAGATCACCAAAGAGTACGACATGACCCTGTCGCTGGGAGACGGATTCCGCCCCGGCTGTCTGGCCGATGCCACCGACCGGGCCCAGATCCACGAGTTGATCCTGTTGGGGGAGTTGACTCAGCGAGCCCAGGATGCGGGTGTACAGGTCATGATCGAAGGGCCGGGGCATGTACCGCTGAACCAGATACAGACCAACATCCAGCTCCAGAAACGCCTCTGTCACGGTGCGCCGTTCTATGTCCTCGGACCGCTGGTGACCGATATTGCACCCGGTTACGATCACATCACCTGCGCCATCGGCGGGGCTATTGCCGCTGCAGCCGGGGCCGACTTCCTCTGTTACGTCACCCCTTCAGAACATCTGCGCCTGCCTGATGTTCAGGATGTGCGCGACGGTGTGATCGCCTCGCGCATCGCCGCCCATGCCGGTGACATCGCCAAAGGTGTCAAGGGAGCCATGGACAAGGACATCGCCATGGCTAAATGCCGCAAGAAGCTGGATTGGGAAGGGCAATACGCCCTGGCGATGGATCCGGAAAAGGCGCGTTCTGTTCGCGACAGTTCACCGCTCTCCGATCACGGTGCCTGCACCATGTGCGGGGAGTTCTGTGCCTATAAGGTAATGGATGAAGCAATGGCCCGCTGAGCCGGTCCCGTTTTGAACGCTGACAGCTTTGCCGTGCCGACTGCTTCCTCAATATTGCTCTGACATGCCTGTGTCGCTTTTTGCTCGACGACAGATCATTATCCAAGCCTGAAACCGGCAATAGAAAGCTTGTTTTATGGAGATATACGGCGTTATGGTGATGTAACCATTAGGAATTATTTAATTATTTTTATAATATTTTTAAATGAGAATACTTTTTTTTGACAAAGATATGCAGGGTGTCATATATTTACCCGTAAAACAGCTCATTTCAGTTCATTGACTGATAGACGATAATACTCAACCATCCGCGAGGATGGGGCGGAAAGCCTACAGGGTCTCACAGAGACAGCCGGGTTACCGAAATATCCCAGATATTCGGTCCCGGCTTTTTTATTTTTTAAAATGCGGCACTACCAACGGTAATGACAGTATGTAAAACCGTTACACGTGCCGGGAAAGGGGGTGAAAGATCGTGAAGTACGTGCAGGCATGCTGTCTGCTGGATTGCAAAAACTAACACGGGATGGCATGTGACGGACGGTCCGTCATTGAGCCTCCCCTGGTGGTAACGATAATACTCAACCATCCGCGAGGATGGGGCGGAAAGCCTACAGGGTCTCACTGAGACAGCCGGGTTGCCGAAATATCCCAGAGATTCGGTCCCGGCTTTTTTGTTGCTGTCCGGCCGGGACAGGAAGGAGTCGGGTACACGCTCGACTATCTGCCGGGAAGTTTACGAGAGTAACTAAAAACCTGTATAAAAGGAGATAACGATGGAAAATTTCAGTACGTTGCAGTTGATAGTAGGAGCTATGGGTGTCATGTTTCTGGGAGTGTCGGTAACCTTTGCGGGATACTGGAACCTCTTTGGTAAGAAGCAATCGAAGAGCCAAAGCATGAGATGAGGAAGGTCGCACCGCTGGCTGGAACCAACTGCCGGCAGTAATGCACTACAGGGGGTGGCTCGTCGCCCCGCCTGCGCCGGCATGGTTTGAGTTAGTCCGGTTTTATACTTTCATAGCAGCGTCAATCAGTTGTAATCCCTCCAGCGCCCCGCATGGCATCGATATGTGGGGCGCTTTTATGTCCGGCTCGCGGGGGTTGATGCGGATGGCAGTGGCGTGGGGCAGGTTCCAGCCGATGCGTTCGGTGGTGGCGCGGATAGTGGGGATGGCGCTGCCGGCCCCCATCTCGATCACGGCGATTCTCCGATCGGCGTGTGTCTCGAGAAATCTGTCATAGCGGTGCTCCTGAATGCGGGTGCGGTCCGGCAGCCATGACCAGTCGCCAAACATGAGGATATTGGGGCGGCAGACCTCGCCGCACTCACCGCAGCGCGGTGTATGGCGGGCGCGCATGCTGATCTCGTCCACCGGGATGACCTCGTCATTGAACCAGATCTCACTGCTGCAAGGGGTCTGGCATTGCAGCCAGTGGATCGAACCATGCACTTCGACGATACGGCTGTCGTCGTAACCGGCCTTCTGGAACTGACCGTCCACGTTGGAGGTTACCACGAAATAATCGGCGTTGTTGCGTTCAATCCATTTCTTGATGATATGAAAACCCTCGTGGGGGACCGTGTCGCGGTAGAGGTTGGTGCGGTGGCCATAGAAGCCCCAGCCGAAGGACGGGTCGTGCTGGAAATGCACCGGGTTGGCGCAGTCTACAAAGGAGAGCCCAAGACGGGCATAGGGGGGGTAGGCCTGCCAGAAGCCGTGGTCGCCGCGGAAGTCGGGCAGACCGGAATCAACCCCCATGCCGGCTCCGGCGGTGATGACGAAAACTTCTGCTCCCCTGATAATCTCTGCAGCTTTACTGTACATTGGTCACCTCCTGCAAGAATCCCTGCAAATTTCACTCACGCACCAATCAGTAGGCGCTTTTAGGTGACGACGCTACGAAGGGCATTGCCGTCCCGTATTATTCGGGTGGCGTTACGGCTGTGTGAAACCAGAATCAGTTCAGGCCAGTTGTTTTGTCACGGCGAGAAATTGTATGTCATCACTGTTGTCCGTTCAAGTTGAATTCCTGATCGTAACAAGCATAATTTCAGATAATGGTTTTTCATACCTCCGCCGTGTGCTATGGTGCGGCATCTCATTGATTTTGTAACAGGAAAAGAACACACGATTATGACAATCAAATGGTATCCCGGACATATGGGCAAGGCCCTGGAGCAGATCGGCGAACTGATCAAGAGGGTCGATGTGGTTATCGAGGTTCTGGATGCCCGCCTGCCCGCCTCCAGTTCCAACCACAAGATTCAGGAGCTGCGGCGCACCAAGCCCTGGATCAAGATCCTCAACAAGCACGATCTGGCTGATCCGTCAATTACCAAGGCCTGGGTGAAGCTGTTCGAACAGGAGTCCGGTGTGCGGGCTCTGCCCATGTCCTCCAAACAGTCCACTGAGACCAAGCAGCTGATCAAACTGTGCAAACTCATGGCGCCCAAACGGGGCAAGCCGGGCTTCCCGGTACGGGTCATGGTGGTCGGTATCCCCAATGTGGGCAAGTCGACCCTGATCAACACCCTGGCGGGGCGCAGCATGGCCAAGGTCGGCGACAAGCCGGCCATTACCACCACCACGCAGCTGATTGACCTGCACAATGGTGTTGTCCTCAACGACACGCCGGGTGTGCTCTGGCCGGACATGGAGGACCAGGATGGGGCCTACCGGTTGGCCACCAGCGGGGCCATCGGTGCCAATGCCCTCGACTACACCGTCGTCGGATTGTTTGCCTGTGAATTCATGCTGCGCCGCTATCCGGAAAAGCTTGTCGAACGCTACAAATTGAATGAGTTACCGGGAGATGGCTATGGTCTGCTGGACGCCATCGGCCGCTGCCTGGGATGCCTGAAGGCCGGGGGGGGCATCGACCAGCATCGGGCCGCCGAGGCGTTTCTGCGTGAGTTGCGGGCCGGAAAACTGGGGCGGATCAGCCTGGAGGAACCGGCGAAGGAGGTCGTTGAAACGGTGGTTACGGAGGATCAGTTTACGAGTGAGTAAGGTCAGGATAAGTTTTGCCGAAACAAAACAACGCCCCGCTTCCATCAGGAATGCGGGGCGTTTTCGTCACTATCAGCGGTAGGCTAGTGAAGAAGGTGGACGAACAGGCCGCTGCGCAACTTGGGTTCAAACCATGTTGACTTGGGCGGCATGATCTGGTCCTGGTCGGCCAGCTCAATCAATTCGCTGATCGAAGTCGGGTGGAGCGAGAAGGCCACGGCGTACTCACCGGAATCCACCAGCTTTACGAGTTCTTCGTTGCCGCGGATTCCTCCCACGAAATGGATGCGCTTGTCGGTGCGGGGATTGTGGATACCGAGCAGCGGCGACAGCAGGCTGTTCTGAAGGATTGAGACATCCAGCCGGTCGACAGTATCGGCCTCGTTGACGATGGCTGCTTTTGCATGCAGGTGGTACCAGT
Source organism: Geobacteraceae bacterium (assembly GCA_016720395.1). GTDB lineage: Bacteria > Desulfobacterota > Desulfuromonadia > Geobacterales > Pseudopelobacteraceae > CAIPTY01. The sequence continues at coordinate 72,279 of JADKKR010000008.1, forward strand.
GATTGTCCAGGTACATACCGAAGTGGTGTCGGGAGTGTGGAACCACGGTCTCATTAGCTGGAACGATTTCGAATGACGTCTTGATATGGGTGATGAATTCAGCGATGCTCTGGCCGTTCAGGTCCTTGACCGCCCGGTTGTAGGGCATGATGTGGAGCTGGTTTTCGGGGAAGATGACGGTCAGAAAAAAATTGTATTCCTCCCGGCCGGTGTGCTGCGGATTCCGTGCGCGGCGCAGTTCGCGCACGCGTCCGGCGGCAGCGCTGCGGTGATGGCCGTCGGCCACGTACAGGCGCGGAATGGCATCGAACAGCACAACCAGCCTGTTTATCAGCGTCACATCGGCAATGATCCAGAGGGTGTGCGCGACGCCGTCGTTTGAGATAAAGTCGTATACCGGGTGACCATTGGTTACTCCCTCGATGATCCCTTCCACCTCGCCGCAGGAGCGGGAGAGGTAAAAGACCGGCTCGTCATTGGCATCCAGGTAGTCGATATGCTTGACGCGGTCTTCTTCCTTGTCGGCCCTGGTATGCTCGTGTTTCTTGATCACTCCGGACTGGTAGTCGTCGACGCTGGCACAGACCACCAGTCCGGTCTGGGTAATAGCGCCCATGCGTTGACGGTAGACGTAGAAGCAGTCCTGATTCTCCTGGACCAGTACCCCACGCCGGATGAATTCATTCAGATTGTGCTTTCCCTGCACATACACGGGTTCATCATGGCAGTCAATGTCATCCGGCAGACCAATTTCCGGCCGGGATACATGCAGGAAGCTGTCGGGGTTTCCGGCAGCCATGGCGCGTGCCTCGGCGACGTCCATTACATCGTAGGGAAGGGCGGCGACCTTGTCGGCCAACTCTTTGGGAGGGCGAAGGCCGCGGAATGGTTTGATGATAGCCATAATATTGTCCTCGGGAACGGTCTTTTTTCGCCCTGGCTGCGTAAGTATTCGGAATAGGTTGTGCGACGTAGCGCTGCTACGTCTCCGCCCGATTCCTCGACAGCCTTGCCAGAACAAAAAAATCCGCGTTTCTATCTAAAGTGTTAAAGATGAACTACTAGAAATACCTTCTCGCTCCGATAAAACGCTTCTCGAAGTAGCTTTCATCGACGGATGTGACGCGGATCTCCTCACCCCGTCGCGGGGCGTGGACAAACCTGCCGTTGCCGACGTAGATGCCGACGTGGTTGATCGAGCTTTCAGAAGAACCAAAGAAGATCAGGTCACCATCCTGAAGTTCCCCTTTTGCAACGGACTCTCCGGCCTTGTACTGGTCACGCGAGGTGCGCGGGATACTGAGTCCGCACAGGTTGTAGACCGCACGCACGAAGCCGCTGCAGTCCATGCCGTCGACCACATTTTCACCGCCCCAGCGGTAAGGGATTCCCACAAAGCGTTCGGCAGTCCGGGCAGCGATGGCGCCCATATCCTTTTCACCTTTGGCTGTGTTCGACGTAGTCCTGGCGGCGGATTCCTTCGGGACGACCGGGCGCAGCGTCTCACGGGGGGTGCGAATCTCTTCCGGCGGTGATTTTTGTATGACCGTTTCCCTCGGTCGACTGAAGACGACCTCGTTGGGCGGGGCGATGTAATAACTGTCGATCAGGCGGTCGGCGACCAGCTTATCGGCCTGTGCGCGGGCCTTGTTCTTGCTGGGGAAATCACCGAATCGCACGGCATAGACGCCGTTGTCTTTCCGGAAATAAAAGGCGTCCAGTCCTTTAGATTGAAGTCTTGTGGTAAATCGTTCGGCATTTTTGACATCAGCGAAGGCCCCCATCTGTATGGCATAGCCGAGGCGGCTGATACCTGACTGCCTGGCGGCCAGGGAGGGCAGGACAAACATCAGTATAAGCAGTAGCGTGATGGGCAGTATTCGTCTCATAGGTTTTAAATAGTATCCACTTGTAGTGGAATGAGTAAAGAAGTTTTTACACATTATTCCACATCCCCGACAGTGCGCCTGACTCCCATGAGGTAGGCAACCACGAACTCCTCCAGGCTGCCGTCCAGGACGGCATCCGGGTTTCCGCTTTCCACGCCGGTGCGCAGGTCCTTGACCATCTTGTAGGGATGCAGGACGTAGGAGCGGATCTGGCTCCCCCAGCCGATGTCCTTTTTTTCAGCGGCGATCTCATTGGCCTTGTCCTTGCGATCCTGCACCTCACGTTCATACAGCCTGGATCTCAGAACCTTCATGGCGGTCGCGCGGTTTGAAATCTGACTGCGTTCGGACTGGCAGGCGACAATGATGCCGGAGGGGATATGGGTGATGCGGACGGCCGAGTCGGTCGTGTTGACGTGCTGACCACCTGCACCGCCGGAGCGGAAGGTATCCACCTTCAGATCGGTATCGCTGATCTTGATGTCGATATCCTCCTCCTCGATCTCGGGGAAGGCGTACATTGAGGCAAAGGAGGTGTGGCGGCGGGCATTGCTGTCAAAGGGCGATATACGGACCAGTCGGTGAATGCCGGCTTCCGCCTTGAGATATCCGTAGGCGTATTCACCGCTGACATTGAAGGTGGCTGACTTGAGTCCGGCTTCATCACCGGCCTGGAATTCGGTTATGGTGGTCTTCCACCCTTTTTTCTCACAGTAGCGCAGGTACATGCGCAGGATCATCTCTGCCCAATCCTGGGACTCGGTGCCGCCAGCCCCCGGATTTATGGTGATAAAGCAGGAATTCCGGTCATGGGGACCGGAGAGCATGCGCTGAAACTCAGCTGCCTCGATGCCCTGCTGCAGCCGGTTGTTCATCACTGCTACTTCCGCCAGGGTGTCCTCGTCCAAGGCCTCTTCACCCAGTTCGATCATGATGCGCAGATCCTCGACCTGCCTGTGAAGCCCGTCCCACATCTGAACAATCTTTTCCAGGGTGGTGCGTTCCTTTATGATGTGCTGCGACTTGCCGGCGTCGTCCCAGAAGCCGGGAGCTGACATGATCGATTCAAGCTCCTGGATCGACTCGCGTTTGATTTCTACGTCAAAGAGACCCCCGGAGCTTGGCGATACGCTCTTCGTAGTCATTGAGGCGGGCTATTTCTTCACGGAACATTTGAAACTCCTTGATTTTGAATAGTATCAGTCGTTGAGATGCCGGCGAATTATTCGGAAGTTCTTTTTCGCCTGAGCCAGACCAGTACGCACATACCGGCTGTAAGGAACACGCACAGCCAGGCCGCTGAGTCGCCGTACTTCAGATAGATCGAATTACCGCTGCCCGGCCGGACTTCACCGACACGGTACCCTTCTGTGAACAGGCCGGTCATGGTATTTATGTGGCCGTTCCGGTCGACGATGGCGGTTACGCCGGTATTGGCCGCCCGGACTAACGGGGTGCGCGTCTCCACAGCTCGAAAAGCGGCGATCGAGAGGTGCTGATAGGGGGCCGAGGTCCTGCCGAACCAGGCGTCATTGGTTATGTTTGCCAGGATATGCGCACCATTGTTGACATAGGCCCGTGCCACCTCCGGAAACACCGCTTCAGCACAGATCATCGTTCCAATGGAGGTCTGGCCGGCCATCAACGGCACCGCCCGTTCTCCGGGGGAGAAATCACCGATCCCGACGACCAGTTTGCTGACGAAAGGGAAAAAGCGGCCCAGTGGCACATATTCGCCGAAGGGCACCAGGTGGATCTTGTCGCTTCTGCCAATGATCTCACCGCCCGGCGAGATCATGAAGGCGCTGTTAAGAAACACGCGTTTTCCGTTACGCAGTTCGTGGGCCGGACTGCCGATGATCAGGCTGAAGGACAGCTCCCGGGCCAGATTCCTGATCCGGTCAGCCTGCTGCGGTTCGTCCTGGAAGAAAAAAGGCACCGCACTCTCCGGCCAGACCACCAGATCAACGCCACCTTTGGCCGCTTCTCGGGTGAGGCGCTCGTAGACGGCGATGGTGCTTTCCTGGAAGGCCGGACTCCACTTGACGTCCTGGGGGATATTGCCCTGGATCAGGGCTACGCGCAGAGGCTTCGCTTTACCGGAGTCTCCGCTATTCAGACGCTGGAATCCGTAGAAGAGCGTTGAAACCAGCATGATCAGAAGCACCAGGGCACTTTTGACCGGGTAGGGGACGCCTGCTCCGGAAACCGCCCGCAGGGCGCGGTAGAGCACCACATTGGCCAGGACGATCAATAGGGTCAGGCCGAATACGCCGCAGATATCGGCAATCTGGATCAGCGGCAGGGTCCGGTACTGGCTGTGCCCCAGCATGGCCCAGGGTGATCCGGTCATGAGATGTGAGCGCAGCAGGTCTCCGGCCACCCAGGCAACCGGCAGGCTGAAGGCGGATTTTATGCCGACCTGCTCTCCGGCACGCGCCACAAGCGTGGCCAGGCCGTAGAACAGGGCCAGCCAGGCCACCAGGGTCAGGTAGAGCGGTATGCTGACGGCCCAGGGGAGATGGCCGTATTCGGTTATAACAACATTGATCCAGTAGAGGATGCCGGCATATGCAACCAGGCCGCAGGTGAATCCGAGACGGAAGGCCGTTCGGCGGCTTGTCCCTTCGAGCGCTGTCAAGAGCGGGATCAGTGCTATCCAGGCCAGAAAGGAGAGGCCGCTGCCAGGAAAGGAAAGGGCGACCAAGGTGCCTGATGCAATTGCCAGAAGCCCCGGGCGATCAAAAAAAAGCGCCAGACGTCCCGGCAGCAGGCGAGCGGTCATTCGTTATCCTGCTTTGAATCTCCACCCGTGCCGAGGCGGGAAATGCATACCTTTTTTATCTTGCGCGCATCGGCATCCAGGATAGTCAGCTGCAGGCCGGCGCCCTTGATGATATCCCCGGTTGTCGGAATCTTGCCGGTCAGGTGGTATATCAGTCCGCCGACAGAGTCGAATTTATCCCGTTCGATCTGGGTGTTGAAATGTTCTTCCAGTTCTTCTACCGGCATGCGTGCATCGGCGTTGATGGAGCCGTCGCTGTTGACGGTAAAGAGGACATCTTCACAATCATATTCATCCTGAATATCTCCCACGATCTGTTCCAGGAGATCCTCAATGGTTATCAGGCCGGATGTGCCACCGTATTCGTCGATGACAATTGCCAGGTGCACGCGTTTCCGTTTGAACTCCTGAAGGAGCTGTTCAAGATCCTTTGTCTCGGGTATGAAGTACGGGGCTCGCAAAATGGTGCGCACCTTTACGTCACCCTCCTGTTCCCCCCAGCATTTGAGAAGATCCTTGGCGTACAGAAGGCCGATGATATTGTCGATGGTGTTTTCGTACACCGGAATCCGCGAATGTCCGCAGCTGATGATCGTATCCAGCAGTTCGCGAACCGTGGCTTCCACAGAGACGCAGGCCATGACGGTGCGCGGCACCATGATCTCGCGTACGACTGTGGTGCGCAGCGAAAAGATCGAACGGATCATTTCGCTCTCTTCCTCGTTGACCAGTCCCTCTTCTTCGCTGGCTTCGATAAAGTCGTGGATCTCCTCTTCGGTGATCTTTTTGCGTCCGGTCATGATCCGGCTGACCAGTTCGATAAATCCGGACTTTCTACTGCCGCCTTCTTCCAAGGTCTTCATCCTCCGAAATTATTTGTCTGCATGTATCGAAATAAAACATTCTTCATGTCCTGCCGGGCTATCACAGACTTTTAAATACCAGCAGCACCAGTATGGTGACCACTGCACCAACCAGTGATCCGAATATAACCTCGCGCATGGTGTGAATCCTCATGAGCAGGCGCGAGTGGCTGACCATGGTTGCCAGTGCGAAGCTGAGCAGAGAGATGAGCGGGTTGCCGGTGTTCAAGGAGACCGCGGTGGCTATGGAAAAGGCCACTGCCGCATGACCGCTGGGGGAGCCGCCCTGCAGCGGCGTGCCTTTTCCGCTCAGACTCTTGATCATGATGACGACAATCGTGACGACCAGAACGGCCACCACGGTACCAAGATCGGATTGTGTTCCAAACATGGTCAGTACCCTTCCATAAAGCGGCAGGATGTATGTAGCCAGGATGAGATACCCCATGATCCCGGCGCCGCAGGCTGCCACGAGAACCGCTCCGGCAGCGGTATCCTTGGCAGTTTTTGCCAGCGGGTGGAAGCCGGGTGACGCCAGGTCGACCAGGGCTTCTACTGCCGTATTGATCAACTCGGCAAACAGTACGAAAAGAATCGAGAGTGCCAGAAGGGCGAACTCAATCGGCGAAACGCGCAGGAACAGTGCAGCCAGCAGCACCACCAGGGCGGCAATGAAGTGGCTGCGCATATGCCGTTCGGTGCGCACAGCATGGAGAATCCCCTCAATGGCGCAGTTGGCCGAATCTATGAACCGGCTGGGCTTAACAACCCTTCCTTCTTCAGGATTCTGAATATCTCTGCCTCCTTCTTTTCCATTCTGGCGGCCTCGGTCTCGCCGCTGCGTTCATGGTCATAGCCGCACAGGTGAAGAATACCGTGCATAAGCAGGAAACAGAGCCGTTCGAACGGCTGCATGCCCCCCAGTTCTGCTTCACGGGCTGACGTCTCGGCCGAGATGATGACATCACCGAGCATATCGGGCGCCAGGCCGCAATCACCTTCCTGCTGTGAGAACGAGATCACATTTGTGGGGCGATCCTTGGCCAGGTACTCGCGGTTGACACGGCGAATGGAACGGTCTCCGACAATGGTGATGGACAGTTCCGTTTCATCAGGACATCCCAAGGCGCTTAAGATCCTCTCCGCCACCTTTTTTAGCCGGCGGGACATGACGGGGTGCTTTCGCTGGCGGTTGTTCAGCAGTATCAGCATGCGGGGAGTCTCCATCCTCTGTACGGGGTTGAGCGTTGACGGCGGGTTTTGCATCAGCTTTCCTGGTTCCGCTGCCGCTCTTGTGAACCGGTTCGGGATAGTCGATGCGATGATGAAAGATGCCGTTGAGAATCCGGTTGAAACTTCTGGCTATCTCATGGAGATTCTTGAGCGTCAGTTCACACTCATCCAGCTGGCCGTCGGTAAAGATCCGGTTGATGATGTTCTGCACCATACCCTGAATGCGATCGGGGGTCGGGTTGACCAGCGTGCGTGAGGCCGCTTCGACACAATCGGCCAGCATGACAATCCCCGCCTCGCGGGTCTGGGGCTTCGGCCCCGGATAGCGGAAATCCTTTTCCTCCACGGTTTGGCCGCTTCCCTCAGCCTGTGTCTTGGCACGCTCGTAGAAAAACTTGATCAGGCCGGTACCGTGGTGCTGGCGGATGATGTCGATGATCGACTGGCCGAGGTGATTTTCACGGGCCAGTTCGGCCCCCTCCTTGATATGGGAGATCAGGATCAGCGCACTCATACTGGGGGTCAGCTTGTCGTGACGGTTTTCATCACCACCCTGATTCTCGATGAAATAGAGCGGCTTTGAGGCCTTGCCGATGTCGTGGTAGTAGGCTGCTACCCGTGCCAGAAGGGGGTTTGCATTTATGGATTCTGCCGCTGCCTCCACCAGATTGCCGACAACAACGCTGTGGTGATAGGTGCCGGGCGCCTTGATCATCAGGTCACGCAGCAAAGGCGAGTTGAGGTTGGCAAGTTCCAGCATCTTGATATCGGTTGTGTAGTTGAAGAGGGTCTCGATAACCGGTATGAAGCCTGAAACGAATCCGGCGCTCAGCACGCCGCCCACCAGGGCAAAAAAAGCGACATATACCGTCTGCATGGTGAACAGGGTATTGCTGAAGGTCTGGAAGGACAGGGCCAGGGCCAGATTGACGACGGAGATCTTCAGGCCGGCCGTGTAAATGGTGCTGCGGTCCGAGCACTGTCGCATGCCGTGGGCACCGATAATGCTGCCCAGCATGGCATAGATCACCACGAACATGCTGTTGTTGAACATGATTCCCAGCAGCGGGGCAAGAGCTGCGCAATAGACCAGCGCCACTTCGGAGTTTATGAATACGCGAACGATCATAGCCCCGGCGGCAAAGGGGAAAAGATAAAAGTAATTACTGACATCAACAGCGGGGAAGACCGGTCCGATATTATGGCTGATCAGCAGCGCGGTCTTGAATACAAAGAAGCTGCCGGTTATCAGCAGGGAAATAATCAGCACATCCTTGTTGCTGGGGTTGAATTTACGGATGTTCTTGCAGGCGAAGCGATAGGGGAAATAAAACAGCACCAGTATCAGGGCAAAGGTCCCCAGCCCGGTGAACAGGCGACTGTCGTTACGCTGCTCCTGGAAGATCGCGCGGAGCTTCTGGGCCTGTTCTGCGCTGATCCGCTCGCCGATCCGGACGATCATCTCCCCCTTCTGCACCTTGAAAAGCACCGGTCGGACCGTCTCCATGGAAGCCTTGGCGCGGGCTTCCGTACTTTCCTTGTTGAAGAAGAAATTAGGCAACAGGATTCGGGCAATCAGAGACGAAATCCGGTTCGCGTCTCCCGGTTCTCCCAGGCTGCTGAACGTCCAGTCGGCAACGATCCTGCGGGCCTCGGCGATTTCAGCAAAGCTGGTGGCCGCATCACCGGCACCGATGAAGTGCCCGTCATCACTGAGTATCTCGACACCCCTGCGCGCATCGTTCTGGAATACCTTGCCATCCAGGACGATCTTTCTTTTGTACAGATCATCCAGCAGTATTTTGGCCTCGGCCAGGAAAGCCTTGTCGGATCTGATACGTGTGAGGGCCTTGATTTCAGTGTCGTTCAGTTCAGTATCAAGCAGCGGTGTCAGAATCTTTCGCCACTCTTCGGCTGTTATGCGTTTTGTGGAAGGCTGCCTCTGGTGGATTGCTGCCAGGGCCTGTTCCAGTTTCCCCGCCAGATACGTGGGAATCCGGTCGCTCAGATTATATATGATCGGGGCATTTGTGCCGGCTTCTTTGCGACGCAGTTCAGTCAGGGCGTGATCTTCTACGAGGTATTCCCGTTGGGCGCGGATATCCGAGGTGGCGATATCCCCGGCTTTATAGGAAAATGACGAAAAGTGCTGGCTGGGCAGAATAAGGAAGGTCAGGATGAGAGCGGTTACGACGAGGAGAATAAACCTGTTGCGACGGGCGGTTTGGGGATTGGAAAACCTCCGTACAATTGATTCGAGGAGATTGGCGCCCAGCTTGCTCAAGTAGGTGAGGGTGTTCTGATCCTGTTTGGTACCAAGTTGTTCCGGCATATCGTAGCACAGGTGGCGAAACTGGTTCGGTTCAGTTACGCGGGCGACGCGTAAGTGGTTGAAATAAGTTTTAAAGATAGACCTAAATAGGTGGAGGTGTCAATAAGTCTGTTGACAGGCCTGGTGACGGCGGTCGACGTCACACCTCGGAAATATCGCTGCCGGTGATCTCAACGTCAGGCCAGTTTTCGTAGACCCAGTCTTCGAGTCGAACCAGCACCGTGCGTGAGATGGACTTATCAGGGCTTACCGTAACAAACCCGAGTACCGCAACGGTCGGGTTATCCTGACGCCCCACCTCGGCGCAACTGATATTGAAACGGTTTCTGGCACGTCCCAGGATGCTCTTGACAATACCCCGTTTTTCCTTGAGGGAGTGCGCCGACAGAGAGAGGTGCAGTTCGAGGCAGTGGATAAACATGGCCTAAAACTCTGCATGCCGTGGTGTACGCGGAAACGGGATTACATCGCGGATGTTCTCCATGCCGGACAGGTACATCACGAGACGTTCGAAACCCAGGCCGAACCCGGCGTGGGGGCAACTGCCCCAGCGACGGCTGTCCAGGTACCACCAGAGCGGTTCCTGATCAATCCCCATCTCTGCCATGCGTCGCTCAAGCAAGTCGAGACGCTCCTCGCGCTGGCTTCCGCCGATGATCTCGCCTACCTTGGGCACCAACAGGTCCATGGCGGCCACGGTGCGCCCATCGGCGTTCTGACGCATGTAAAAGGCCTTGATGTCCTTAGGGTAGTTGAGGATAAAAACCGGCCCGCCGACGACCTGTTCGCTCAGATGCCGTTCGTGCTCGGTCTGGAGGTCAAGACCCCACTCCACGGGATAGGCGAACGGCACAGCGGATCTCTGGAGCCGTTCGATGGCCTCGGAATAATCCATCCGGGCAAAGCCGGACCCGGCAACCTTGGATATTCTCTCCCGTAATCCTGTCTCTACGTGTTTGTCGAAGAAGGCCATCTCCTCGGAGCATTCTTCCAGTGCAAACCGGCAGAGATATCTGATGAATTCTTCAGCCAGTCCGGCATCGTCGGCCAGGTCGGCAAAGGCCATCTCAGGCTCGATCATCCAGAACTCGGAGGCGTGCCGGGCGGTGTTGGAGTTCTCGGCACGGAACGTCGGTCCGAAGGTATAGATATCGCTGAACGCCATGGCGAACATTTCACCTTCCAACTGGCCGCTGACCGTCAGGCCGGTCCGCTGTCCAAAAAAATCCTGGCTGAAATCCGGCCGGCCCTGTATCAGGGGCGTTGTCGAGGCATCCAGTGTCGTGACGCGGAACAGCTCCCCGGCGCCTTCACAGTCACTGGCTGTAATGATCGGCGTGTGGACGTAGAGAAAGTTCTTCTCCGCAAAAAAACGATGGATGGCCTGGGCCAGTTTTGAACGCAGCCGGAAGACCGCTCCGAATGTGTTGGTGCGCGGCCTCAGGTGGGCAATGCTGCGCAGGTACTCGAAACTATGACGTTTTTTCTGCAGGGGGAATGTTTCATCGGCCTGCCCGATCACCTGTATCGTTTTTGCGATGAGTTCCCACTGCTGACCGGCTGCCGGTGATTCGAGGAGACAGCCCTCGACCATGACGGCGCTTCCGGTAGCAATTCGGCAGACCGCCGGGAAGTTCTCCAGGTCCCGCCCGGCTACAACCTGTATGCCTGCCTGATTGCTGCCATCATTCAGGACGAGAAAAGCCACATCTTTCGAGGCCCGTAATGAACGCACCCAGCCGCTGACAGCACAGTCCTGATGAGGAGTACCTCCGGCAAGCAGTTCGCGGATCCGCATTTTCATGCACGATATCTCCCGTTTTTAGATTGGGCCTGATGATACGTTGTGACGAGAGAGAGTTCAAGAGCCTTGTTGTTTGACCTGGCAACGCGCGTATGTTAGCATTTGGACAGAGAGGTGATTAAAGTATAAGGGAGACATGAAGATGACATCGAAAATTCTGGTCTTAATGGTTGTTGCGTGCGCGTTGTCTGTGCCCTGTCTGGCAGCCGGGCCGGCCCATCAGAGCACCCTTAATCCGTCCAGGGCCCAGGCTGCAAAAAACTACCCTCAGATCGTTCTGTTCTCGGTTGCCTGGTGTCCCCATTGCAAGGAGACAAAGGAATATTTTACCAGAAACAATATTCCGTTTATCAACCGGGATGTGGAAATGGATACAAAGGCGATGGATGAGTTGACGGGAAAATACAACAGCACCGGTGTTCCGGTGATTGTGATCGGAACCGGCAAGAACGAGGTGGTGGTCAAGGGGTTCACGCCGGAACTGTTCCAGGAGTCGCTGAAAAAGGCTCAGGCGAAGAAATAGCAGTCAGTCCGGAGGCGTAATTCCAGGGTCGCCAGAGAACTATGGTTTTCGTGGCGACCCTTTTTTATGTGAGGAAGGCGGCCGTTTTCCGGCTGAGGCGGGATGTGAAGATGATTGTAAGCCGGCCGCACGCTGCGGTGCCCGAGCCGGCCTGGCTGTGTTGGTTGCAGCAGGAGACCTGTGCCCGGCAGTACTGATTTTCTGGCGAGGATCGCGAAGCCCCCCCACCTCGGCGTCAGTCAGATAGCGAAATTCACCGGGCTTCAAAGCACCCATGGTCAGCATTCCGTAGCGCACCCTTTTCAAGCGGACCACCGAAAGGCTGACCGCTTCACACATGCGACGAACCTGTCGATTGCGGCCCTCATGGATGGTGATGGAGAACCAGTCGTTCTGTTCTCCCTCCTTGATCATGGCCACCCTGGCCGGCGCGGTTTTTCTGCCCTCGAGATCCACTCCGCCGGCAAGCTGATCAAGCTGGCTTTTGTGGACCTTGCCTCGAACCCTGACGTGATATTCCTTCTCAACCTCGTTTCGCGGATGCATCAGCTGGTTGGCCCACTCACCGTCACTGGTCAGCAGAAGCAGCCCCTCGGTATTGTAATCCAGGCGGCCGACAGGGTAGACCCGCTCGCCGACCTCTTTCAGAAGATCCGTGACCAGTGGGCGCCCTTCAGGGTCGTCAAGCGTGGTCAGATAGCCGGCCGGTTTGTAGAGCAGGATGTAGAGTTTCTTTGAAGCGATTGACAGCGGCCGGCCGTCAACGGCGACGGTGTCGTTTACCGGATCGGCCTTGCTGCCGAGTTCGGTCACGACAGTGCCGTTAACGGTTACCCGTCCGGCGAGGATCAGTTCTTCTGACGCGCGTCGCGAGGTGATGCCGGCTGCGGATATTATCTTCTGGAGTCGTTCGAGCATGGTGGCTTCCTTTGCGGGCTAACGAAAATGGGGGCCGTGGCGGCCCCCATTTTTACTGGTAACGCAGCGACATGTTATTCCACGCAGCGTGTCATTGCTCTGAACTTATTGTAACGGCCTTCAACCAGTTCTTCGGCCGAAAGCTTGTTCAACTCTGCGAGATTACGTGCGATAGCCTCTTTCATGCCTGTCGCAGTGGCAGCATGATCACGGTGTGCTCCGCCTACCGGTTCCTTGATGATTTCATCAATGACACCGAGTTTGATGATGTCCTTTGCAGTCGGTTTGAGAGCTTCAGCGGCCTGTTCACCTTTGGTGCCGTCGGACCAGAGGATGGCGGCGCATCCTTCGGGAGAGATAACGGCGTACACCGAGTGCTCGAGCATCAGAATCCTGTCGCCGACTGCGATCGCCAGGGCTCCACCGGAGCCGCCTTCACCGGTGATGCAGACGATGATCGGCGTTTTCAGGCTGGCCATCTCGCGCAGGTTGCGGGCAATGGCTTCGGCCTGGCCGCGCTCTTCGGCGCCGATACCCGGATAGGCACCGGGTGTGTCGACAAAGGTGATCACCGGCAGCTTGAATTGTTCGGCCATCTGCATCAGACGCAGGGCTTTGCGGTAACCTTCCGGGTTTGGCATGCCGAAATTGCGGAAGACCTTTTCCTTTGTATCGCGGCCTTTCTGATGCCCGATAACCATGACCGGCTGACCGTCAAAGCGGGCCAGTCCGCCGACTATGGCATGGTCGTCGCCGTAGTTGCGGTCGCCGTGAAGCTCGATAAACTCGGTGAAGATCAGGTTGATGTAATCCAGGGTAAAGGGGCGGTTGATGTGGCGTGCCACCTGCGCGGTCTGCCAGCGGGAAAGGTTGGAGAAGATATCTTCACGCACCTGCTCCACGTGGCTTTCCAGCTTTGCCACGTCGGCGCCGATATCCAGGCCGTCCAATGCCAGTAAGTTCAGTTCGTCGATCTTCTTTTCCAGCTCTACGATAGGTTTCTCAAACTCCAGATAAAACTGGCTTGCCATATCTTCTCCAATCTTTCATAACGTCAAAATCGTTGGAATCAGGTCCGGTACTCACTCAAAAGTGGCGGCATTATAGCCGAACAGCCGTTCAACTTCCAGTCTTAAATCATCGTTAGGCATAACATACATCTCTTCCGGCAGTTGCATGGTCGCTGTGCCCCGCGGTGTCATGTCAAAGGAGATGAAGGCCGGCACCGGGCCGCGATGGCGCTCTATGATGCCCTTGAGGAAGTCAAGACGCTCTATGGGCATGTCATCCATGCGCAGGTTGAACGATACTTTCTTTGTCGTCCGGGCCCGTGCCTCCGAGAGCAGCCTGACATCGCCGGCCGGGCCGCGGTTTTTCTGCTGCCATTCGCTGCCCCCTTCTTTCTGGGCCTGAACCAGGATCTTGGCGCCCTTTTCCCCCCGCTCCAGCTTGCCGGTTATCAGCAGCGGGTCATCGGACTTCAGGATGCTGACGGCAGTGGCGTACACGTCAGAGAAAATCGTCACCTCGACAGAACCGGTCAGGTCCTCGATCGTGACGAACCCCATCCGCTCGCCCAGTCCCTTTTTGGTGATGATCTCCTTCAGGTTGCTGACGATCCCGCAGACCCGCACTTCACTCCCGTCAGTCTGTTCGGTCAGGTTGATTATGTCGCAGCTCGTCAGCCGCTTGATATCGTCCAAGTAGCGGTCCAGGGGGTGGCCGGTTATCAGGAAGCCGAGGGCCTCTTTTTCGTAGGCCAGTTTCTCCTTGTCGTGCCATTCCGGCAGATTGGGCAGTTTCATACCGCCGACCCCGTTGCCTCTGGTCACCTCTTCGGTACCGAACAGTGACACCTGGGCGCTGGCCCGTTCCTCCTGAATCTTCTGGCCGTAACCCGTTGCCGCTTCAAGACCTTCCATCAGAGATGATCGTGTGGAACCGGTGGAGTCAAATGCGCCGCACTTGATCAGTGATTCGATGACCCGCTTGTTGACGCGTCTCAGGTCGACTCGCTCGCAGAAATCATACAGATTTGTGAAAAGACCGTCCGCTCGTGCTTCCAGAATGGCCTCTATGGCCCCGCCGCCGACATTTTTTACCGCTCCCAGGCCGAAGCGCATCGATGTGCCGACCACGGTGAAGGAGAGGCCCGATGTGTTGATATCGGGCGGCAGCACCTCGATGCCCTGCTCCCGGCAGTCGCTGATATTCTTGATGACCTTGTCGGTACTGTCCATGTCGCAGGTCAGCAGTGCGGCCATGAATTCGACGGGATAGTGCGCCTTGAGGAAGGCGGTCTGATAGGCGATCAGCGCGTAGGCGGCCGAATGGGACTTGTTGAAGCCGTATTCGGCGAACTTGTGCATCAGGTCGAAGATCGCCTCGGCCTTTTTCGGATCGAGGCTGTTGGCCTTGGCCCCATCCAGGAACTGCCCCTTCTGGCGGGTCATCTCCTTGTCGTCCTTCTTGCCCATGGCACGCCGCAGCAGGTCGGCCTGCCCCAGCGAGTAACCGGCAAGGGAGCGGGATATCTGCATGACCTGCTCCTGGTAGACGATGACCCCGTAGGTATCCTTAAGGATAGGCTCCAGTTGGGGCAGGTCATAGACGACCTTCTTGCGGCCGTGCTTGCGGTCGATGAAGTCATCCACCATGCCGGAGCCGAGCGGACCGGGCCGGTAGAGCGCGCAGGCCGCGATGACGTCTTCGAAACAGGACGGCTTAAGCTTGACCAGCATCTCCTTCATCCCGGTGGACTCAAGCTGAAAAACCCCGGTCGTGTTGCCGGCACTGATCAGCTCGTAGCTGGCCTGGTCATCGTCCCGCAGGGTGGTGATGTCGAACGCCGGATCTTTCCCTGCCCGCACCAGTTTCACGGCATTCTCGATCACGGTCAGGTTTTTCAGTCCGAGGAAGTCGAACTTGACCAGGCCGACCAGTTCGACGTATTTCATGGAATACTGTGTATTGATCGCCCCGGTCTTCTGGTCCTTGTAGAGCGGCAGGAACTCCTCCAGCGGCTCCGGTGCAACCACGACGGCGGCGGCATGTGTCGAGGCGTGGCGGGTCAAACCCTCCAGGCAGAGTGCCGTGTCCAGCAGGTCCCTGACCTGAGGGTCGGAACTGCACAACTCCTTGAGCTGCGGCTCCTGCTGGAGGGCCTTGCTGAGCGTCATCTTCAGGTCGTCCGGGATCAATTTGGCGATCCGGTCCACGTCGCCATAGCTCATGTTAAGGGCCCGGCCCACGTCGCGAACGGCCGCCTTGGCCCCCATGGTCCCGAAGGTGATGATCTGGCAGACCCGGTCACGGCCGTATTTGTCGACCATGTACTGGATCACCTCCGAGCGGCGATCCTGGCAGAAGTCAACGTCGATATCAGGCATGGAGATACGTTCCGGATTGAGGAAACGTTCGAAGAGCAGGTTGTAGGGCAGGGGGTCCAGATCGGTGATTTTGATGGCGTAGGCCACCAGCGAGCCGGCGGCCGAGCCCCTGCCGGGCCCCACCGGGATGCCGCGATCCTTGGCCCAGCGGATAAAGTCAGACACGATCAGGAAGTAGGCCGGGAACTTCATCTCCCGGATGCAGTCCAGTTCCACCGTCAGGCGCTCGAAATAGGTCTGCTGCTGCTCCAGGGTCATGTCGGGATGCTTGGCAAGGATAGTGGTCATCCGCTCCTTGAGCCCTTCAGTTGCCAGCTCCAGCAGCATGTCGTCGTGACTCTTCCCGGCGGGCGGGTCAAAGTGAGGAAAGTAATAGGTCTTGCCGTCAACCGCCAGTTCCAGGTTGCAGCTTTCGGCAATGGCCAGCGTATTGCTGATCGCCTCGGGGGCATAGGAGAAGGCCCGCTCCATCTCCTCCGGGGACTTGACGTAGAACTCGTCGACCGAGAACTTCATGTGGGTCGGGTCGCTCATGGTCTTGCCGGTCTGGATGCAGAGCAGCACCTCGTGGGCACGGGCATCCTCGCGGTTCAGGTAGTGGCAGTCGTTGGTGGCCACCAGCGGCAGCTTCAGCTCCGAGGCAACCTCCATCAAGCGCTTGTTGACGATGTCCTGCTCGGGGATGGTGTTCTCCTGCAGTTCAATATAGTAGCGGTCCGGGAACAGTTCACTGTACCAGCGGGCAGTGGCGACAGCATCCTCGATCCTGCCCCGGCCGCACTGCATGGCGACTTCTCCCTTGAGGCAGGCCGACAGGGCGATCAGCCCCTCGGAGCGTCCCGAGAGGAGTTCACGGTCGATGCGGGGCCTGTAGTAGAAACCCTCCTTGTAGCCGGCCGATGTAAGGTAGGAGAGGTTCCTGTAGCCCTGCATGTTTTCACAGAGCAGGATCAGGTGATAGGCCGCATCGGAGATTCCTTTCGCATCTTTGGAAAAGCGCGATTCCGGTGCCAGGTACAGTTCGCAGCCGATGATCGGCTTGACCCCGGCCTTCTTGCAGGAAAGGTAGAACTCTGCGGCGCCGAACATGTTGCCGTGATCAGTCATTGCCACCGCCGGCATGTTCAACTCCTTGGCCTTGGCGATCAGGTCGTCGAAGCGTATGGCGCCGTCCAGCAGGGAGTATTGGGTGTGGAGGTGGAGGTGAACGAAGGGGGCGGAACTTGTATTTTCAATAGTATCAAGAGCTTCCATGGGGTGCTGCCTCCCGGCAAATCAATGAGGGAGAAATTATGCCTCATGCCTAGATATGGTGTCAAGGAAAGGGTTTTAAGTCTATATTTTGTGTGTAATGGCGCGAGGTTGGGGATCGGTTGGTGTGTTTTGCCATTTGGAACAGGTCGGGGCGCCGCTATGGTGTTAGCCGTCGGCTGCAGCCACCTGGTTGGTAAGGATCATTGACGTATTACCCTTTTGTCATCTCATATTTACCAGACTGCATTCGTGCATGAGATCTAGCCGCTTATTAGAAAAAACGCGGGATTTTTGATGACAGGAGTGGACAAAAGGCCATGACTATCATTCCTACTGCCAGCAGATTTCCTTTGAAGATATTTAACTCATCCAGAATCGCTGACAATTTTGCCTTGGCAACATACCGGCCTATGATAATGTCGAAAACAAGCATAAATGACGACAAAGACATGCCGAGGAATACAAGTCCTCTGTCGGTAGAAATGTCCATTAATGGTACGTAAAAATAGCAGATCAGCAGGCAAAGAGATAGCGCGGACAGCATGGATATACGTTTCGCAGACTTTTTATCAATATGCTTATTGAGATAAACCATTCGTGCAATCCCGTTTAAGGTTTCGCCGGCCGCAACAAGTACATAGAAGCATACTAACTTTATTATGAAGTCTATCTCCATTTCAGTTTTACCTAAGACTAAGCCGCTACCCGTCCGGGGAGCCATATTGTCCGGTCGGTGTCCAAAGTCTTGTCTAAAATCATATTTCAGATAATCCGGTTGACAGTGTTATCGGTGGAATCCAATAAGCCCCGCCTCCCAAAGGGAAACAGGGCTTATTGACGTGATGCTTGTTTACGGCTACTTCTTTGCTTTTTTGACAGCCGGCTTTGTCACAGGTTTTGCTGTGGCTTTTGCGGCCGCCTGTGCAGCGGATTTCGGCACCGGTTTGCCGGCCCTCTTGAGCGCTTCCAGCATGGCCTCACCCATCCTGGTCGGGCTGGTGGAGACCACCACTCCGCACTCCTGCAGGGTACGGATCTTGTCCTCGGCCTTGCCCTTGCCGCCGGTGATGATGGCGCCGGCATGTCCCATGCGCTTACCCGGGGGAGCTGTCACGCCGGCGATGAAGGCTGCCACCGGCTTCTTCATGTTCGCCCTGATCCACTCGGCCGCTGCCTCTTCCGCGCCGCCGCCTATCTCGCCGATCATGAAGACCCCTTCGGTGTCCGGGTCCTGGTTGAAGAGCGAGAGTACGTCGATGAAATTCATGCCGATGATCGGGTCGCCGCCGATACCGACGCAGGTGGACTGGCCCAGTCCCATGTCGGACAGCTGCTTGACCGCTTCGTAGGTCAGGGTACCCGAGCGGGAGACAACGCCGATCTTTCCTTTTTTGTGGATATGGCCGGGCATAATGCCGACCTTACACTCGCCCGGTGTTATGACGCCCGGACAGTTTGGCCCGACCAGCCGGGTCCTGCTTCCCTGCAGCATGGCCTTGACCGGCACCATGTCACGCACCGGGATGCCCTCGGTGATGCAGACAGCCAGGGCGATGCCGGCGTCGGCTGCTTCCAGGATGGCGTCGGCAGCGTAGGGAGGCGGCACAAAGATCATCGCGACATTGGCCTCGGTGTATTTGACCGCCTCGGCAACGGTATTGAATACCGGAATCCCTTCGATATGGATACCGCCTTTGCCGGGGGTGACTCCGGCAACGATGTTGGCCCCGTACTCACGGCACTGCTGGGTGTGAAACAGGCCGCTGCGGCCGGTGATGCCCTGGACCAATATACGGGAATGCTTGTTGAGTAGAATGGACATGGTCTTCCTCCGAATATGTTCAATGTTCGAGGTTTATGTGTTCAAGGTTGATAACTTTGAACCTGGAACCCGGAACCGATTTTAACCCAGCATCTTCACTATGCGAGACGCCGCATCGCCCAGATTTTCGCCGACCTGGACATTCAGCCCTGATTCCCGCAGAAGCTTCTTGCCGACCTCAACCTCGCTGCCGTCCATGCGGACGACGATCGGCAGGGTGCAGTTGACCTCGCCGGCCGCCTCGATGATGCCGTGGGCGATGACGTCGCAACGCATGATGCCGCCGAAGATGTTGACGAAGATGCCCTTGACGTCCTTGTCCTGCAGGATGATCCGGAAGGCCTCGGCCACCTTCTCGCGGGTCGCTCCGCCCCCGACGTCCAGGAAGTTGGCCGGCTCACCGCCGCACTCCTTGAGCACGTCCAGGGTTGCCATGGCCAGGCCGGCTCCGTTGACCAGGCAGCCGATGGAACCGGTCAGCTTGATATAGGCCAGGTCGTATTTACCGGCTGTTATTTCCAGCGGGTCGAGCTGTGAGTAGTCCATCATGTCCGGGTATTCGCGGTGCCGGTAGACGGCATTGTCGTCGAAGGTGATCTTGGCATCCATGGCCATCAGCCAGCCGGCCTTGGTTACCACCAGCGGATTGATCTCGATCAGGGCGCAGTCTTTTTCCTGGCTGGCCCGGTACAGGTTCATGAGCAGTTCGACGCAGTCCTCGCAGACAGAACCGGTCAGGCCGAGTTCCAGGGCGATCTTGCGGGCCTGGTAAGGACGCAGGCCGGTGAACGGGTCAATGATCAGAGTCCGGATCTTTTCGGGACTCTTTTGAGCCACTTCCTCTATGTCCATGCCGCCTTCGGCCGATGCGATCAGAACGTAGCGTGAGGTCTCGCGGTCCAGGGTTATGGACAGGTAGAACTCGCGGGCTATATCCACCGCCTCCTCTACCAGGATGCGGCGGACTTTGAGCCCTTCCGGACCGGTCTGGTTGGTGACCAGAGTGCGGCCGAAGAGTTCCTTGCCGTATTCCTGGGCCTGTTCCGGGTAGTGCACCAGCCTGACCCCGCCCGCCTTGCCACGTCCGCCGGCATAGATCTGGGCCTTGACCACGCAGCGGCCTCCCATCATCTTGGCAGCCCGCTCGACCTGATCGGAGGTCAGCGCAACCCGCCCGCGGGGAATCGGAATACCGTAGCTGCTGAGAATCTCCTTGGCCTGATACTCATGAATATTCATGGTGCACACTCCGTCGGATAAATTTATGCGGGAAGCGGATCATTCACGGGGTTGTTGCAAAACGTAGCCGCAATTACCCCTTCCTGCACAACAGGGAAAAGTATATCAGGAAACGTGGTGTATACAAGAAAATTTTATCTATAATGAAAAAATTTACTTGTACTAAATAGTGGGGTGTCCGGACTTTGCTGCAAGGTCGCGATTGATTTCGGCTTCTGAGGCTCTCAGGTAGACAGGAAGCAGGCGGGACGGATCGAGTGCCTTCCCGCTTTCGAGGGCCTGCAGAGCCAGCGGAATGGCGTTGGAGGCGTGAGCAATGTTGAGGGGAAAAGGGGCAAAGATCGCCTGCCCCTCCATGTGATCGGCAATCAGGTTCTGATAACGTGCCGCACCGTCCCCGCAGAAGATCACCGGTGCAGCGGCTCTCGCACGGAGCATATCGAGCAGGCGCCCGGGAGGCATGACAGAGTCACTGATCTGTGCAGATGGGAAGGTGCTTGAACAGTTGAAGAGCGCAGCATAGACTTCGCTTTTCCGTGCGTCCATCAGTGTGCAGACCGGGAAAGATGCCAAGGGGAAATTCAGAGCCAGCAGAGTCAGTGAAGAAAAACCGACGCACGGTTTGCCGCAGGCCAGTGCCAGACCCTGAACCGTGGCAATGCCGCCGCGTACCCCGGTAAACGAACCGGGACCGGTTGAAGCGGCAAACAGGTCTATATCGGCAACAGTCAGGCCGGCCAGTGCAAGAAGGCGTGCAATTTCGGGCACCAGACGTGCGGAAAGTGTACGATCGGTGCTGAAGGTGGATTCGGCTGCGATTGTATTACCAACGGCAACGGCAATGCTGGCAAGCGACGTGGATGTATCTATGGCAAGAATATTCACCATTAACCCGGACTGCTGAAAAAATACCTGACGATATCGTTGTAAAACGCCAGCACCATCAGACTCAGCAACAGGAAGAGGCCGATCTGCTGGGCGTATTCCCGGACCTTCTGGCTGACAGGTCGGCCGATGATCAGTTCGCAGAAGAAAAAGAAGAGGTGCCCGCCGTCCAGTACCGGCACCGGTAACAGGTTGAGGACACCCAGGTTGATAGAGAGCAGGGCCATGAAGGCAAGGAAGGCAGGGACTCCCATCTGGGCGGTCTCACCTGCCATCTTGGCGATCATGATCGGCCCGCCGACACTGTCCATGGGGACGACCCGCTGGACCATCTTGACCAGTGACATGACCGTCAGGTCGATAACCTTCCATGTCTGGGATGTTCCTTTGATAACGGCCTGATACGGGTTGTAATACTCGGTTACAACTTCTCCGGCAGCCGCAATGCCGATGGCGTGTCCTTTGATACTTTCACCGAACAGATTTTTAGAAATGCGCGGTTCCGGGGTAATGGTGAATTTCAGGTCCCGGTCATCACGCTTGACGGTCAGGACAATAGGTTGACCCTTGCCGGCGGCGATCAGTGCGGCAATCTCGTCCCATTGTGCAATTCTTTGACCGTTGATTCCGGTGACGACATCGTCCTTGAGAATCCCTGCTTTAGCCGCAGGCTTGTCCTTGATAACCTCACCGATCCTGGCTGTGACCGTCGGGACTCCCAGCATGCAGAGCAGGATGAAGATCAGCCAGGCAAAGACCAGGTTGAAAACCGGTCCGGCCATGACGATGGCAATGCGGGCCAGGGGCGGCTTGTGGGCAAAGGAACGGGCTTTTTCAGCTTCGGTCAGCTCGGGCGGTTCATCGAGCGATTCTCCCGATTCCTCGTCATAGGTCTTCTCGGTATCGGTATCTGCCTGTGCCGGGGTGGCTGATCCTTCAATAGCCCCGCCTTCGCCGAACATCTTGACATAACCGCCCAGGGGAAAGGCCGAGAGCAGGTACTCCGTCTCGCCGATCTGCTTTCCGAAAAGCTTGGGGCCGAAGCCGAGCGAGAACTTCTCTACCCGGACATTAAATAGTTTTGCGATGATGAAGTGGCCGAATTCATGGACAAAAATAAGGATACCCAGGACGATTATTGCGTAGATGACCATCATATCAGTTTTTCAAACCTCCGCAGATTGTCAGTGCCGTGCCTCGTCCCCAGTTGTCGGCCTGCAATACTTCCTCGATTGATGTCAAATCATGTGCCCGATGGGCATCCATGGTGCGTTCGATAACCTCGGCGATCTGCAGGAAGGCGATCTCGCCGTTCAAAAACTTCTCAACCGCAATCTCATTGGCGGCGTTCATCACTGCCGGCATGCTTTCGCCATCGTTGATGGCACGGTATGCCAATGCGAGACAGCGGAACTTTTCCAGGTCCGGTTTGAAAAAGGTCAGCCCGGAGAAGGTCGTCAGGTCAAGCGGTGCGACACCTGTGGCGATCCGCTCGGGGTAGGAGAGGGCATAGGCGATGGGTGCCTTCATATCCGGTGTGCCGAGTTGGGCGATGACGCAGCCGTCGACATACTCGACCATGGAGTGGATGATGCTCTGGGGATGGATGTTGACCTCAATCTTTTCTACCGGTGCGTCGAACAGCCAGCGTGCCTCAAGGACTTCAAGCCCCTTGTTCATCATGGTGGCCGAGTCGATGGTGATCTTTCTGCCCATGCTCCAGTTGGGATGGTTCAGGGCATCGCGCACGGTGACCCGGGCAAGCTGCTCGAACGGCGTATTCCTGAACGGTCCGCCTGATGCGGTCAGGATGATCTTGCTGATGTCCTGACTGCGGTGCCCTTCGATGGACTGGAAAACGGCGCTGTGCTCGCTGTCCACCGGGTAGAGTTTTACTCCGTAACGACTGACCATTTCCATGAAGAGATGCCCGGCAGTGACCAGAGTCTCCTTGTTGGCCAGAGCGATGTCCTTGCCGGCACGAACGGCCGCAGCAGTCGGGGCCAGGCCTGCAGCACCGACGATGGCGGCGACGACCATCTCGGTTTCAGCGGCGGTAGCCGCCGCAGTCAGTCCTTCCACACCGCCCAGGATTTCGATGTCAAGCCCGCTGCACATCTCTTTAAGTCTCGGCACGTCGTCCGGTGATGCGACGGCAGCGATGCGCGGTGAAAACTGACGGATCTGGCGAACAAAAAGTTCCAGGTTCTTTCCGGCAGTCATGGCTACGACCTTGAAGCGGTCCGGATATGCGGCTACGATTTCAAGCGTGCTGACGCCGATTGATCCGGTGGAGCCGAGGATGGAGAGATGTTTCATGAGGCTATCCCTTGAAAAAATACACGGCGTAGTAATATGTTGCCGGTGCGGCAAAGATGATGCTGTCCAGCCGGTCGAGAACACCCCCGTGACCGGGGATGCTGTTGCCGGAGTCCTTGACGCCGAAGCTGCGCTTGAGGAGTGATTCGAACAGGTCGCCGGTCTGGCCGAGCATGCCGATGAATATCGCAGTCAACAGGGCATCGCGAAGTGTCAGCTGAGGGAAGAAGGTGAATTTTGCCAGCATGGTGCCACCGATGCTGCCGGCCAGTCCGCCCAGGGCACCCTCGATGCTCTTCTTGGGGCTTACCAGCGGGTAGAGACGGTTTTTGCCGAAGGCGCAACCGGTGTAATAGGCGGCAGAGTCATTGGTCATGACGATCAGCATGATAACCAGCAGCCATTGTACCCCGTAGGCCTGCTGCCGGAGCATGACCAGATGCATCAGCAGGAGTGGTATGTAGAGAAATCCCAGAGCTGCATAGGCGATTTCCTGTGCTGCAGTAGCTATATTCCGTATCCGGAACAGGAACAGCAGGGCAAAAGCCAGGAAAAGCACGGTCAGTGCTGCCAGTGCCAGTCGGCAGTCTTTGAGGAGAGGGACAAAGGTCATCAGCGCCCCGCAAACAGCTGCAGGCCAGACCTCAAACGTGCGCTCCGGAAGAGCCATGCGGTAGAATTCATGTATCCCGATAAAAATGAAAACGGACAAGAGGCAGGCAAACAGCAGGGGACCGCCTTTGATGATGGTCAGAAGCACAACCGGCAGAAGGATGAGTGCGGTTATCAGGCGCTTTATGGCGAGTTCCTCTTGTTGAGCTGGTCGCTGGTTTTGCCGAATCGGCGCTCACGAGACTGGAAATCGTTCAGCGCCTTGTGGAATTCGTTGATGGTGAAGTCGGGCCAGTTGATATCCGTGAAGTACAGTTCGGTGTAGGCGAGCTGCCAGAGCAGGAAATTGCTGATGCGCATCTCGCCGCTGGTCCGGATCAGAAAATCCGGATCGGGCAGTCCGCCCGTATCAAGATAACTGCCGAAGACCTCCATGGTTATGTCATCCAGTGCAAGCCTGCCGTTCAGGACATCTCCGGTCAGGCGTTTGGCAGCCATGCTGATTTCCTGCCGGCCGCCGTAGGAGAGGGCCAGTGTCAGGACCATCCCGGTGTTGCCCGAGGTCTCCCGGATCGCCCCGTCGAGCGTCTCGTTGACGTCATCCGGTAATTCACTGCGGTTGCCGATGACGTTATAGCGGATATTCTTGCGCATCATCCGTGCCGTTTCCTGACGGATGTATTTCTTGAGCAGCGTCATCAGGGCGCGAACCTCAAGTACCGGACGCGACCAGTTCTCTGAAGAAAACGCAAACAGGGTCAGATACTTGATCCCCAGCAGGGAGGCCTGCTCAACCACCATCTTGACGGTTTCGGCGCCGCGCTGGTGTCCGACGATGCGCTTGAGCATACGCTGCTGCGCCCAGCGTCCGTTACCATCCATGATTATGGCAAGGTGCGTGGGAGGTTTGCCGAAGTCGCTTGGGTCCATCAGACTTCCATTACCTCTTTTTCCTTGTGAGCAACAGCCTCGTCCACCTTGGCCTCAAAGCTCTTGGTGGCGTCCTGGACGTCCTTTTCGAATTTCTTGAGTTCGTCTTCAGTGATGGCCTTGTCCTTTTCCAGTTTTTTCAGCTTGTCGATGGCGTCGCGACGGATGTTGCGCAGGGCGACCTTGTCGTCTTCGGCTTTTTTCTTGAGTTCCTTGACGATCTCCTTGCGGCGTTCCTCGGTCAGCGGAGGAAGGTTCAGGCGGATGGTGCGCCCGTCGTTGGAAGGTGTCAGGCCGATATTGGCATTAAGGATGGCTTTTTCGATGGCCGGGATGATCTTGGCCTCCCAGGGCGAAATCGTAATAGTGCGCGGTTCCGGAACCGCGAGGGTCGCAACCTGGCTGATAGCTGAAGAGTTGCCGTAATAGTCGACCTTGATGGAATCGAGGATCGAGGTCGAGGCACGTCCGGTCCTTATCTTCTGGAATTCGCTCTTGAGAACGCCCAGTGTTTTCTCCATATGGGACTTCATGTCATCGAGTACGGTCTTTGGCATGTCTATTCTCCTTGTACGATGGTGCCGATCGCTTCACCGCTGATTACCTTCTTGATATTTCCTTCGACCGTCAGGTCGAACACAATGATCGGCAGTTTGTTGTCCATGCAGAGCGA
Organism: Geobacteraceae bacterium; assembly: GCA_016720395.1. Lineage (GTDB taxonomy): Bacteria > Desulfobacterota > Desulfuromonadia > Geobacterales > Pseudopelobacteraceae > CAIPTY01. The sequence goes on from JADKKR010000008.1 coordinate 97,749, forward strand.
GATGGCGGTGGCATCCATGACCTGCAATCCCTTTTTGAGTACGTCGATATAGGTCAGTTCCGGCAATTTAACTGCGTCCGGATCCTTTTTAGGGTCAGCTGAATAGACGCCGTCCACCTTGGTCCCTTTGAGGATCACCTGGGCATTGATCTCCATGGCCCGCAGGCTGGCGGCGGTGTCCGTGGTGAAGTAGGGGTTGCCGGTGCCGGCGCCGAAGATGACCACGCGACCTTTCTCCAGGTGACGCATTGCGCGGCGGCGGATGTAGGGTTCCGCAACCGCCTGCATGGCGATGGCAGACTGGACCCGGGTAGAGACACCCTGCTTCTCGAGCGCATCCTGCATGGCCAGTGAGTTGATCACCGTGGCCAGCATTCCCATGTAATCGGCGCTGGCGCGGTCCATGCCCGCGGAAGATGCCGCCAGGCCGCGGAAGATGTTGCCGCCGCCGATCACCAGGGCCAGTTGGACGCCCTGATCGACAACTTCACGAATCTCTTTGGCGATGGCGTTGATCGTCTTCGGGTCAATCCCGTAGCCCTGATCTCCTGCCAGCGACTCGCCGGACAACTTAAGTAGGACTCTGGTAAATGACGGCCTGCTCATCAAGTGCCTCCTCGTGTGATTCGCGTACAGATTCTTAAAAAAAAAGCCGGCCATGTTGGCCGGCTTTACCGATCTTACAGGCCGGCCGCTGCCGCCACCTCGGCGGCAAAGTCCGATTCCTTCTTTTCCAGCCCTTCACCGAGCACGTAGCGCTCGAAGCGCGTGATGCTGATCGGGCCGCCAGCGGCCTTGCCGCAATCGGCGGTGACCTGCTGGATGGACTTGTCAGTGTCCTTGACGAACTGCTGCTCTACCAGGCAGATTTCGGCAAAGAATTTCTTGACCTGTCCATCGATGATCTTCTCGATGATCGCGTCCGGCTTGCCCGACTCCTTGGCTTTGGCGCGGTAGATGTCCTTCTCGCGTTCAAGCACGTCCGTGTCGACCTGGTCCTGGTTGACATAGCGCGGAGCGGCTGCCGCTGAATGCATGGCGATGTCCTTCACGAAGCCCTGAAGGACGTCCTTGTTGGCAGCGGTCACGGCCGGGCTGGCGATCTGAACGAGTACGCCGATCTTGCCTCCGGCGTGGATATAGGAGCCGATGCAGCCGTCACCGGTAACATCGAATTTTGCGAATCGACGTATCTGGAGGTTCTCGCCGATGATTGAAATGGACTCGTTCAGATACGTCAGAACGGTTTTGGATGCATCGCCGCAGAACGGCTGGGCGAGCATTGCCTCAACGTCGGCCGGCGAGGTTGACAGGATGTGCTGGCCGATGCTTGCGACAAAGGCCTGGAACTTCTCATTCTTGGCAACAAAATCGGTTTCGCTGTTAACTTCCAGCAGTACACCGCTTTTGAGATCGTCGGAGACAAATGATGCGACCATGCCTTCGGTGGCGGCGCGGCCGGCTTTTTTGGCGGCAGCGGCAAGGCCCTTGGTGCGCAGGAAGTCAACGGCCTTCTCAAAGTCACCGCCGGTCTCCTCAAGCGCTTTTTTGCAGTCGAGCATGCCGGCACCGGTTGATTTCCTCAATTCATTGATCTGTGCAGCTGTAACGGCCATTCTATCCTCCATTCCCGATATGCGGGAATTCTTAGTATTTGAGATATATACTGATCCTTCGGTACGGTCTTATTCCGCCGCAGCTTCTTCTGCAACTTCTTCGACATATTCGCCTTCGTCGTCTTTTGACTGAACGGCGTTGCGTGCCTGATTGCCCTCGATGACCGCGTCAGCCATTTTTGCCGTCAGCAGGCGGATGGCCCTGATGGCATCGTCGTTGCCGGGGATGACGTGGTCGATGGGGTCGGGGTCGCAGTTGGTGTCGACGATGGCCACAACCGGGATGCCCAGCTTGTTGGCTTCCTGAACAGCGATCTCTTCGTTCTTGGGGTCGATTACGAACATCAGGCCGGGGAGTTTGTGCATGCCCTTGATGCCGCCCAGAATCTTCTGCAGCTTGGCGCGCTCCTTGTCGAACTGGAGAGATTCCTTTTTGGTGTAGGCGTCGACGGTGCCGTCTTCAAACATGGCATCCAGGCGCTTGAGGCGGTCGATGCTCTGCTTGACCGTGGCGAAGTTGGTCAGCATGCCACCCAGCCAGCGCTGGTTGACATAGTGCATGCCGCAGCGGGTTGCCTCTTCGGCGACCGAATCCTGGGCCTGCTTCTTGGTGCCGACGAACAGTACGGCATTGCCGTCCTGGGCTGATTCCTTGACGAAGTTGTAGGCGGATTTGAAGTAACGGACGGTTTTCTGCAGATCGATGATGTAGATCCCGTTACGGGCCCCGAAGATGTAGGGTTTCATCTTGGGGTTCCAGCGTTTGGTCTGGTGACCGAAATGTACACCGGCCTCCAGCAGTTCTTTCATGCTGATACTTGACATACTTTTTCTCCTTTGGTTTGTCCTCCGCCCCGAAAATCCCTGCAAGCTTACCCCCGAAATCGGGATAAGTACGTTAACGAAAACAATTTTCTGCGAAAATCGTTTCTAACGTACTAAAAGGGACACCGCCGGTTCTGTCTGGGGCGTGTGAAATGAAAAGCGTTAGTTTATAGCATAATGGCGTCGCAGATGGCAAGGATAAAAATGATGAAATGCTGCCGTATCTGCAGTGGCGAAGAACGTTCAGGCAATCAGGTTCTGCTTTCAAACTCCGGAGGTGTCTACTGCTTTACTCCGTGCCATTATTTGTATGATCCCAGTCTTGATTGACGAAAGGAAACATTGTCTTCTGATCAGCTTGACAACGGAAGTTTTTGATATATACAGAAATACGGCATGATTTGCTGATATTTTTCACCCGAGACGGTGATCCGGAGCAGATATTGTGAAACGAACAGGTATTCTGTGTGCTGTCATCTGTTTCAGCCTTATGTCGCCGGGAATCGTGCTGGCCGGCAAACCACTCCTGTCATATCTGACTGAGGATGCTCCTCCCTGCAACTTTCTGGAAAATGGTGAAGCGAAAGGGGTCGGGGTCGATATCCTTAAAACGATCTGGAAGAAATTGGGATATTCTCCGCAAAAAATCCAGGTGCTGCCATGGCCGAAGGCCTACCAGGCGGCGCTGACGCAACCCAATACGGTACTGTTCGGCACCGCCCGTCTTGAATCACGCGAGCATCTTTTCAAGTGGGTTGGGCCGGTATTCCTCAAGCGTTTTGTATTGTTTGCACCTAAACAATCGCCGTTGAGGGCTGTTGATTTCGAGGATATGAACAGCCTTCGCATCGGGACAACAAAAGATGATGCCGCTGAACAGGAGCTCGTGCGCCAGGGGGTCCGACTGGACAGGATGGTCAGGGTGCAAGGGTTGAAGGAGCAGTTGGAGCTTCTTGAGAATGACAAAGTCGATGTGATTGCCAGGGATGAGATGACGGTTCAGGTCTATATGGACAAGCGCGGGTTAAAGAAGGAAGCTATCAAAAAGGTCAAAAGTATATCCGGTGCATCACTCTGGTATGCTTTCAGCAAAGATGTTCCGGACAAGGTTGTCAAGGATTTTCAGAATTCGCTCAATGACCTGAAAAAGGATGGGACGGTGGCTCGCTTGATGAAGAACTACGGTATTGAATTCTGAAAAGCGGCCTGTGCCGTCGTTACAAATCAGGCACGTTTTTCAGGGTAGCAGACTGGATATATGCTGAAAACATCACTCCGCTGCAGCTATCGATCATCCAGGCATCTCCTCACGGTTCCCCGTAATTTCAGTCGGTTATAATGTCAACGGTTAGTGCCTGCACCGGACAGCTTGCCACGCAGTACTCGCAGCGGGTGCATTTCTCAGGAGAATGCAGGTGACCGGTTTTACGGTAACCAACAGAGTCCAGGGTGATCAGGTGCAGAGGGCAGGCGGCCACGCAGCGGCCGCAGCCTGTGCAGCGTGAGGGATCGATCCGCGGGGTATCCTGATGGTCCGGTTTCAGAGCCCCAGATCCAGTTGCTTCCAGGTGAATTCAGGTTTAGCCTGTGTGCGGGAAAAGGGGTAATAGCGGGGACATTTGGCGACAACGGCATTCGCCACCTGTTTGCAGGTACGTCGGCACGACGTGCACAGCTTGTTGGCCGCTGACTGGTGCGAGGTCTGTTTTTTAGCTGTTTTCATGGCGCCCACATCTTTCAGGACTCCGGGGCGGTCAGCCGCGGAGCCCGTTCAGATAGTTATTCGATGAAACTTACCCAGCCAAAGCTGTCGGCGATCCTCCCGGTCTGGATGCCGGTCAGGGTGTCGTAGAGGTCCTGCGTTATTTCGCCCACCCTGCCGCCGGTCAGCTGCAGGCATTCGTCCTTGTAGCAGAGTTTCCCGACCGGTGTGATGACGGCTGCGGTGCCGCTGCCGAAGGCCTCGGTTACCCTGCCATTCCGGATGTCGGTCATCAGTTCGTTGACGTCGATCTGGCGCTCCTCCACCGTGTACCCCAGGGATGGGGCCAGCTTGAGCACCGAGTCGCGGGTAACACCCGATAGAATCGAGCCGGTCAGGGGGGCGGTGACGATCCTCTTGCCGTAGGCGAAGAACATGTTCATGGCGCCGACCTCCTCGATGTAACGCCGCTCTCTGCCATCCAGCCAGAGCACCTGATCGAAGCCCTTTTTCTTGGCAACCTGGGCTGCCATAAGCGAGCTGGCGTAGTTGCCGCCGGTCTTGGCCTCACCGGTGCCACCCGGTACTGCGCGGACATAATGGTCTTCCACCAGGATGTTGATCGGGTTGAAGCCGGCAGCATAATAGGCCCCCACCGGGGAAAGTATAACATAGAAGTAGTAATGATCGGACGGCTTGACGCCCAGCACCGGATCGACTGCAATCATGGTCGGGCGGATGTAGAGGGATGTTTCGGGGGCGGTCGGGATCCAGTCGCGCTCCAGAGAGACCAGTTGTTTGATTCCCTCCAAAAACAGCTCTTCCGGCACTGCCGGCATGCACATGCGCTCAGCTGACTGATTGAAGCGTCGGGCGTTCATCCCGGGGCGGAAGAGGGCGATGCGGCCGTCGGCCCACTTGTAGGCCTTGAGCCCTTCGAAGATCTCCTGGGCGTAATGCAGCACGGCGCAGGCCGGGTCCATGGAGAACGGGCCGTAAGGCTGGATGCGTGCGTCGCACCATCCCTGACCATCCTTCCACTCCACCATCAGCATACGGTCGGTAAACAATTTGCCGAAACCGAGCTGAGTCTCGTCCTTGATCTTATCCTTCATTTTTTCCACGGGAAGCGGAAGAACCTTGAAATCCATGGGGAACAATCCTCCGGGCAGTATGACTCGCACTGAATTTATTACCATATACTGACAAGTTACGGCAAGGCGAAAAACATTGTTGACAAAACGGAACCAATCTGTTTTATTGCGCCATCAAAATGAGTCTAACTATATAAAATACCTATATTATTTTAGTATTGCTAAATAAATTTCAGTACGAATTACACGCCATTTTTACCCACTAATTAAATCGTCATACGGAGGATTCCTCATGCAGAAACAGAAGTTCCGTAAAGTCATGGCCGCCAATCGCGGAGAAATCGCCATTCGAATCTTTCGCGCCTGTACCGAGCTGGGCATCGGCACGGTTGCCATTTACTCCGAGGAGGACAAGCTTTCCCTGCATCGCTACAAGGCCGACGAGGCGTATCTGATCGGCAAAGGCAAGGCACCCATCGACGCCTACCTGGGCATCGACGAGATCATCGCCCTGGCGATCAAAGCCGATGTCGACGCCATCCATCCCGGCTACGGTTTTCTGGCGGAAAATGCCGATTTTGCCGAAGAGTGCCGGGTCAACGGCATCACCTTCATCGGACCCACCTCTGAAATGATGCGGGCCCTGGGGGACAAGGTGGCAGGACGCAAGGCTGCCATCGCTGCCGGAGTCAATGTCGTTCCCGGAACCGAGAACCCGATTGAAAAAGAGGAGGAGGCCCTCAAATTCGCCAAGGAATACGGCTATCCGATCATTATCAAGGCTTCTGCCGGCGGCGGCGGGCGCGGCATGCGCGTGGCCCACAACAAGAAAGAGCTGCTGGAGGGCCTGGTGGCGGCGGCCAGCGAGGCCAAAGCATCCTTCGGCAATGCCGAGGTATTCCTGGAGCGTTACCTGGCCAACCCCAAGCATATCGAGGTGCAGGTGCTGGGCGACAACTACGGCAACCTGGTGCACTTCTTCGACCGCGACTGTTCGGTGCAGCGCCGCCACCAGAAGGTGGTCGAGTTCGCTCCCTCCCTGTCTCTGACCCAGTCTCAGCGGGCTGAACTTTGTACAGCAGCTTTGAAGATTGCCGGACACGTTAAATACCGCAACGCCGGTACGATCGAGTTCCTGGTGGATGGCGAGGGGCAGCACTATTTTATTGAGATGAACCCCCGTATCCAGGTGGAGCACACGGTCACCGAGATGATCACCGGCCGCAACCTGGTGCAGAATCAGATCCTGGTGGCCTGTGGTCACAAACTGTCCGACCCGGAGATCAACATTCCCTCGCAGAGCGCTATCGACATGCGCGGCTATGCCATCCAGTGCCGCATCACCACCGAGGACCCGGCCAACAATTTTGCTCCCGACTTCGGCACCCTGACTACCTACCGTTCCGCCGCCGGCTGCGGTGTGCGCCTGGATGCCGGGAACGCCTTTACCGGGGCAAAGATCACCCCGCATTATGATTCGCTGCTGGTCAAGGTCAGTTCCTGGGGACTGACCTTCAACGAGGCGGCCAACATCATGCATCGCTCGCTGCAGGAGTTCCGTGTGCGCGGGGTCAAGACCAACATCGGGTTCCTGGAGAATGTCGTCACCCACCCGGTTTTTCTCAAGGGTCAGTGTGACACATCCTTTATCGACAAACACCCCGAACTGCTTCATTTCCGCGAGAAGAAGGACCGCGCCAGCAAGGTGCTCTCCTTCCTGGGTGAGGTTATCGTAAACGGCTCACCCGGTACACCGCGCACGCTCAAGTCGGCCGACCTGATCGAGGCCCGGGTGCCGGAGGTGGACACTAACCGTCCCCGGCCGTCCGGCAGCAAGGACCTCTTCATGCAGCTGGGAGCCGAAGGACTTTCCAAGTGGATTCTGGAGCAGAAGAAACTCCTGATCACCGATACGACAATGCGCGACGCCCACCAGTCCAACCTGGCCACCCGCGTCCGCAGTTACGATATCCTCAAGATAGCCGAGCCGACCTCCTATCTTGGGGCCGATCTTTTCTCGCTGGAGTGCTGGGGCGGTGCCACCTTTGATGTCTCCATGCGCTTCCTGCGCGAGGATCCCTGGCAGCGCCTGCACAAACTCTCCGAGCTGGTGCCCAACATTCTCTTCCAGATGCTGCTGCGCGGCTCAAATGCCGTCGGCTATACCAACTATCCCGACAACGTGGTCGAGAGGTTCGTAGAAGAGGCTGCCAATTCCGGAGTTGATGTCTTCCGCGTCTTCGACTCTCTGAACTGGACCACCGGCATGAAAGTGGCCATGGAGGCGGTCAGAAAAAGCGGCAAGATCTGTGAGGCAGCTATCTGCTACACCGGTGACATCACCGATCCCCGCCGAGACAAGTACCCGCTGGAATACTACGTCGGCATGGCCAAAGAACTGGAGCAGATGGGAGCCCATATCCTGGCCATAAAGGATATGGCCGGCCTGCTCAAGCCGCTGGCAGCCTACAAGCTGGTCAAGGCCCTCAAAGAGAATATCGGCATCCCGGTGCACCTGCACACCCATGATACGTCCTCAAACGGCAGTGCCATGCTGCTCAAGGCCAGCGAGGCAGGTGTGGATATCGTCGATGCTGCCCTGTCGTCACTGTCCGGACTGACGGCCCAGCCCAACCTGAATGCACTGGTGGCTGCCCTGGAGGGGAGCGAACGCGACCCGCTGGTGGATGCCCGCGGTCTGCAGAAGCTGGCCAACTACTGGGAGACGGTGAGAGATTACTATGCCCCCTTCGAGTCCGGCCTCAAGTCAGGAACCGCCGAGGTCTATCACCACGAGATACCGGGCGGCCAGTACTCCAACTACAAACCGCAGGTCGCCGGGCTAGGCCTGATCGAGCGCTGGGACGACTGCAAGGAGATGTATCACAAGGTCAACATGCTGTTCGGCGATATCGTCAAGGTTACTCCATCCTCCAAGGTAGTGGGCGACATGGCCATGTTCCTGGTCAAGAACAACCTGGAGCCGGAGGATGTCTTCACATCCAAGGAGGAGCTGGCCTTTCCCGAGTCTGTCGTCGGCATGTTCAAGGGGATGCTGGGTCAGCCCTACCAGGGATGGCCGAAGGAACTGCAGAAGATCATCCTCAAGGACCAGCAGCCGATCACCTGCCGTCCCGGCGAACTGCTGGAGCCGGTGGATTTCGATGAAGAGAAGCTCAAGCTCGAGGAAAAGCTCGGGCACCGGGTCGATGATAAGGCACTGATATCGGCAATCCTGTATCCAAATGTCTTTCCGGAGTTTGACCAGCATCGCCAGGACTATTCGGACATTTCGGTCATCCCGACACCGATCTTCTTCTATGGCCTGGAGCCGGGTCAGGAGACTTCACTGGATATCGAGCCGGGCAAAACCCTGATCATCAAGCTCAACGCAGTCGGCAAAGTACAAAAGGACGGTACTCGTGCCGTGTACTTCGAGCTGAACGGTAACAACCGCTCGGTCATCATCCGCGACCAGTCGGTGGTAACCGATGAAAAGGCGCGCGAAAAGGCCGACAAGGGCAATGCCAGCCACATCGGTGCACCCATGCCGGGCAAAGTTATCAAGGTCAATGTCAAGGCCGGTGACGAGTTCAAGGCCGGGGATGTGCTGATGGTGACCGAGGCCATGAAGATGGAGACCAACATCAAGGCCAAGACGGATGGTACGGTGGCGGAGGTGAAATTCAAGGAGGGGGAGAAGGTTGAAAAGGAAGATCTGGTGTTTGTTATCGGTTGATCTAACCCGATTGTCATATACATGAAAACGCCCCGCTTCGGATCTGCCGAGGCGGGGCGTTTATCTTATTTTTGAGGTCTGCCGCATTCAGCAATATTCGTTGGAAATCCCCGTCTCACTGAAGTAGTGACCGAATTTGCAGTCATGCAGGATGATATGGCGCACTAGCCAGTCTTTCAGGAACAGCAGCATCTTGTCGCTGAAAACAATGTTCTCAGCTTTGAATCGCTGCTCGAATCTCTCCAGGTGTGCGAGCAGTTCGGTATGCTTGTCCTTGTGCTCAGTGAATTCGGGGTAGTTGTTGAACAGGAGAAACCTCTCTTCGGATTCAAAATGCGAGCGGATGTATTTCGAAAGTCTATGCAGGGTTTCCTTGATAATCTGGCTCTGCAATGAGTTCTGGCAATCCTGTACGTTATCAATATCATTGATCAGAGAAACAAGCAGTTTGTGCTCGTTATCGATAGCCGGGATATTGACATTGTAGTGGTCGGACCATTCAAAGGTGCTCACGGTTTCCTCTTGCAGGCGTTCAAACAGAATAAAAGTTATGTTACCTGTCCTGTTTTTGATAAAGCAAAACTGATGCCATGCAAGTGTGTAGCGGATATCTTTAAAGCACAATTGATAACTGGCTGATATATATGTGTAAATTAAGATTGGTCTCGAAAGTTTCGGTACTGACGTCGTTTCAAACGGGTGCAAAAAAATAGAATATCCGGATGCATTAGCGAGACAGATTCGACAGCCTGCTGGATAAGCATGGCTGTCGAATGTCAGTCCAGACCGGTTTACCTTCCCGGAGGCGGCGGGGCGTAACCGCCATTGTCCCAAAGGCGGTTTGCATGGCGCCGGGGTGTTGGTTCACATCCGATCACACCCAGTTTGCAGAGGGTTTTCCGCCATTCGTATTTGAAATGGATCGTCTCCATAACCCGGTTCTCAGGTTCAAACGCCACGATGCGTACCGGAGAGTATTCCTCGTGGCCATAGCCGGTGCCGGCTCCCTCCAGGCTTTGTTCCGCCTTGGCGGATTTCCTCTTCATGCTCTCGGCTGCTGGTGCGGCAGGGGCTGTGCGGTCCGCTGCCGAACCTGCAGCCTTGCCTTCGTAGTTGTTGCGAAACGATGGTGCCGGCTGTGACATTGGCACGGGGGGCACTAGAGAGCGCCGCACTTCCGGATAGGCCGCGACCGAGATCACACCCATGGCGCTCTCATCACCGAAGGCAGCGGCGTAGGAGTCGGGCACATCGGTGAAGTAGAAGCGGTTGATGCCATCGTTGGAGCTGCGCCAGCCGGAGAACTCACCTAATCCGTAAGGCTCCAGGATGTACATGCGTTCGCTGTTCTTCAGCCAGGAGCGCTGCCCCGACACGATGTTGCGGCCGTCCACGGCAATCACCACCCCCACCCGCCGGTCGAGCTTGTTGCGTACTTCAATGCGGTAGTGATCACCCTTGACCGCCTCGGCATAGACCTTTTTCATGCTGTGACGAAGTTTGACCGGATAGGTCGGCAGGGTGCGGCCGTCGTCGGTTACAATACGAACCTCGACGGCATCCCCCACGCTGCCTGCCCATAGCGGTACGGCACTTACAGCGATTGCCAGAATGACTGCTGCGATGGTTTTCATGACCTGTCCCTCCCGGGGAATAGTGTGTTGTTGATTCCTTTGACAGGAGCAGGTCATGAAAAGTTCCCGATTATTTTGAGGAGGGATGATATTTTTTCGGGGGAGGGATGGACAGCAGGGTAAACAGGCGCGCAACACCAGACCTGCAGCCCGGTTTTACCGTCGGACAGGAAGCTTCTCCTGCCGGGTTCTGTTAAATCAGTGATGCTTCAGCTTAGACCTCGATGCGGAACAAGGCCCCGCCTTCGACGTTCTCTGCTGTCAGGCTGCCGCCCATATTCTGCTCGACGATGATTTTTGACATATACAGGCCGATGCCGGTACCGTGCATCTTATCCTTGGTAGTGAAATACGGGTCGAAGATCCTGGGCAGAATCTCGCTGCTGATACCGCCGCCATTGTCCGTAATCGTAACCACGGAACGTTCGTCCGCCCGGGAGATGTCGACGCGTATGTGCGGCTCTGCAACGTTTCTTTCTACAAGTGCGTCTTTCGCATTGCTGAAGATGTTGAGCAGGACCTGGGCGTATTCATTGCTGTAACCGAAAATAGCCACCTCCGGCTCTTCGACGACGGAGATCCCGATGCCCTTGTCGATCATGCTGGGAATGATGAACTCCACCGCTTTCGCCACGGCCTGATTGGCGGTGAACCGGCTCTTCTCCTTGTCCTGGCGGAAGAAATACCGAAAATCGTCGATGGTCTGGGACATATGCATGATGACGTCCATGATCCGCTCGATCTCATGGTCAAGCTTTTCCTGAGACAGGTCCTGTGCCTTGGGCAGTCCCTGGACGATGAGACTGATCAGGTTGAGCGGCTGGCGCCACTGATGCGCTATGTTGTTGATCATTTCGCCCATGGCCGCCATCCGGTTTTGCTGGATGAGAGCCTCGTCCTTCCTGCGCAGTTCTTTTACCGCTGCTGCAATGCGCTCTTCAAGGGTCAGGTTCAGGGACTCCAGAAGCTGCTGTTTTTCGGCCAGATCCTCCTGTGCGGCCTGTCGTTCGGATATTTCCTCTTCAAGCAGCACGGTCTTTTCATACAGCAGCCGGTGCGACTGGTTCAGCTCGTCGATGCTTTTTTCCAGAGTATTCGCCATTTCATCGAAGGCGTGTCCCAGTTCCCCCAGTTCGCCGCCGCCTGCCTGATCGCCGACCCGTGACGTGAAATCTCCGCCGGCAATGAGTTGAGAGGCTTTCTGCAGCCTGCTGACCCGATCGGCGATGGAGCGTTTACCGATAAAAATGGCGAGAATAAAGGCAACCACGACAAACGGGACCAGGATGCCGATATTGTACAGCATCTGTCTGTTTGCTGCGGCCACGGCAGTCTTGATCGAAACACCTGCCCGCACGTACAGGTAGGGTGTCGGTTCGTCCGGCAGATACAGTTTGCGGTAGGTTACAATGCGCCGGTCACCTTCGGAGCGGATGAATTCATAGGTATCCCGGTCCGGCCCCAGCTCCATCCTCTTCAAATCCGCCGGCAGAATAGGTTCGCCCACATTCCGGCCGTTTTCACTCCCACGGCTGACGATGACCCCTTTGTGGTCGACCAGAATATAGTTGGAATCGTTTGGCAGCTGGGAACGCTTCAGGATGGATTTCAAAACATCCAGATCAAAACTTACCATCACAACGCCACGGAAGACACCATGATCAAGTAAGGGATAGGCCACGGAGACGGTCGGTTTTTTGGCAATGGTTCCGAAAATGTACTCGCCCGATGAAAAGCGTCCGGTTGCCCGGGCGTTCTTGAAGTAGCGCCTTTCAGCCAGAGACAATGGAGGGGTGAAGGGCAGGCCCGAGACCCAGACCATGCCGTTTTCATCGGTGATGAGTATGTTCAGAAAATGGGGGGTTTTCTTAAGGGTGTTCCTGATGATGGCCTGCACATTGATCGTGTTGCGACTGGCCACATCCGGCAGTTCGGCCAGGAAACCACCCAGCTGCTGGGCTTCATTCACCAGATCCCTCTGCTGCTCGGCAAGGCTGTCGGCCAGTTTCTGGGTTTCGACGGCTGCCTTGCGGTAGTCATTGCTGCGCTCTTTGAGGCCGGAATAGACAATGATGCCAAGAGCGGGCAATGTCAGCAGGACCGCCAGTAAAATCAGCTGCATGCGAATCGACAGTTTTGAGAACATAAAAATATGCATCGATTTCCTTAGATGTTTACGAGGTGCGGAGGTGCCGGAAATACCGGCTACTCCCGGCAGACAAGATTGTTGCGCTGTACAACCTTGATCCCCCCGTTGGACATGTCATAAACCCAGCCGTGGAGAGAAAGGGCGCCGTCCTGCATTGCAGTGCGTACGAAGGGGTACTCCTGCAGATGCTCCAGCTGCAGGCGGACATTCTCTTCCACAATCAGGTTCATGCGCTGCTCCTCAGGGATCTGGAAGTGCAGTTCCAGAAGCTTGTCGTCAACCCGCTCCCGTGCCTTGTAGGCGTTGTTGAGCCAGATGGGAATATAGCGGTCTTCAGCATTCTTTTCATCCAGGGCGGCAATGCCGCCGCAGCCGTAATGGCCACAGACAACAATATCAGGAATCATCAGGTGATTGATGGAGAACTCCAGAACTGCCGACAGGTTCCAGTCGTTGGTGGCGACTATGTTCGCGACGTTGCGGTGAACAAAGATTTCGCCTGGCCGTGTCTGGGTGATGGTGTTAACGGGAACGCGCGAATCCGAACAGCCGATCCAGAGAACTGTCGGTCGCTGCTGCTTGGCAAGATCCTCAAAGTAATCCCGCTCGCGATCAAAGACGTCTGAAACGAAGCGCTTGTTGCCATCCAATAGCGTCGTGATCATGTTATCTCCTGCGTCTGCCGCCAAGCGATGAGGATATTCAGTATCATGCGTAACAGTATGGTTTTTTACATTTCACGTCAAGTACTTAGCGTGCAGGAACGCTAATCGCAACGGGGTCGTTCAGGTTTCGGCAGCAGCAGTGCTCCGGCCGGTCACCATTGGATGGTCAATTCCAGCAGTTGTGCTCCCGTTGGCTGTAGTGGGCGTGCGGTGATCCGTCCGGCGCGCTCCAGTCGCTCAAGCAAATCGCTCAGCCGTGCAGCGGGGATGCGGGCCTTGATGTGCCGGGTGGGAGGTCCGGGCTCTTCTGTAACAGTCCCGCCGGAGCGTAGTACTGCCTCATTGACCATGGCAGCAGCCTGTGCCGGGTCGTCCACGTTCAGTCGGAGAACCACCTGCGGCACTGCCCTGAGTGCCGGTGCGCTGCCGGTGCGCCCGGCAGACGCCGGAATCGTACTGTCGGTCTGCTGTTCAGCACTGCGGATGATTTTTTGTTTCATCCCGGGAGCCGCTTCCCGTGCACGGTTGGATAATTCGGCAGCCGGGGCTGCTTTCATCGATTCAGCAGAGCCTTCCTGCCGGTCGCTGAAGACAGGAGCAGACGGGACGCGGGCTGGCGGTATCATCGGTGCAGCAGCTGCAGGCGTGTGATCGGTTGTGTGCATCGGATCCGGTGCGACAAACCGTGTCGCATCTTTTTCCGGTTGCGGTTCACCGGGCCGCTTTCTGGCAGCATTTTTGTCAGACGTCTGTTCAGGGACAGCTGCCGGCGGAGCTGCTGCCGGTGCCGGGTTTTCCTGGAGCCGTTGCTGTCTGGTCTGCTCCAGATCGGTCTCCACGGTGCGCGTCAGGTAGTAACCGCTGACACAGACTATCAGCAGGGCCATCGCCTCAAGCGGAAGTTTGATGTGCAGCGGGAAGAAGAAGCGCCGGAGCCATCCCATTCCCCCGGCCTGCTGCTCCCGGATGCGCGTCATGATGCGCGCTGTCATCCAGGGGGGAGGATCCATCTCAGGTGTGCTGCGGATCAGGCGCAGGGCGGTCTGCAGGTCGGCCAGTCCCGCCCGGCAGGCCGGGCATTCCGCTAGATGCGCTTCAACCAGCTGACGCTCTTCAGGTTCAAGGTCGCCGCCGCAGTATGCTGAAAGACGCCTCTGTATATCTGCATGGCTGTTCATATCTTTCCCACCGCTTTCTTCAAGCACTCTTTCACCGCATCACGTGCCCGGAAGAGGCGCGATTTGACGGTACCCTCCCTCAGGTTCAGTGTCCCGGCAACCTCTTCATAGGACAATTCATGCATATCACGTAAAATCAGAACCTCGCGAAACTCATCGGTCAGGGCATCAATGCAGCGATGCAGGAACAGGCGAAGTTCAACCTCTTCCATCTGTTGCAGCGCCGACGGAGCTTCGGAGGGAGGGTCGGGAAAGATTTCACCATTACTCCCCGGAAATGGGGCGTCGAGCGAATAGGCCTCGTGCCGTCCACGCTGTCGGGATTGCTGACGGCGGTTGCGCGAAAGGTTGACGACGATGGCGGTCAGCCATGTGGATAGTTTTGCCTCACCCCTGAAATCACCGATTTTCTGCCATGCAGCTATGAAAGCGTCCTGGACGATATCGCAGGCGTCCTCAGACACGCCGGTCATACGGAGGGCAATGTTGAAAAGCATACGCTGGTGGCGCTTCACCAGGCATTCATAGGCCGCCAGGTCACCGTTCCGGCAGGCTTTCAGCAGGGCCTGGTCATCGTCGCTCTTTTGCCCGTGCGCGTCCATGGGTTAATGGGACAGGTGTGCTGAAGGAAAAGTTCCCGCGGGAATGAGATTCATGATTTCACGTTTCACCAGCCTGCCCCTGACCGCCTGTATTGAACGTCTGCCCCTGGACATAAAATACTACATCACTGCGTTACTTAACAATGCTTGAATGCAATTAAAAATCGGTTGCCTTGATACCTGAATTCGTAGCATAAAGATTGTTTATCAACCCGATATTTCCGGATACGTGCTGTGGAGGCGCCATGCAATTCTTTATCGATCCCTATTTCCCCGATGACATAAACGCAGTCGGCGATTCCGGCATGGCCGGTTTTGAAGAAAAGCGCCCGCTCTATTTCTCGGGCTGCAAGAATTTTCTGGCCCACTATCGTGACGAGATTCGAAACATGCATGCCGGCGGCGCCTCTGGCAGCGAGGTCACCCACCTGCTCTGCGATATGATCGATGAACTCAACAATAAGCTGCTGCACAGTATCATCTACGACCTGGATGCCAGCGGCGCTCTGATGGAGCATATCACCCTGGTGGCGGTGGGTGGCTATGGCCGTGGTGAACTGAACCCCTATTCGGATATCGACATCATGTTTCTGCATGACGGCAGCATGCCTGCGTCAAGAATCGAGGATATTGCCCAAAAGCTTTTGTATTTCCTGTGGGATATGCGCCTGGATGTAGGATACTCGGTGAGGGTGATCGCCGACTGCGTCGAAATGGCCTCGGCAGACGGCACGGTGAAGACCGCACTGATGGATGCCCGTTTCCTGAGCGGCAGTCGCCCGCTCTTCAACACCCTTCACAAGACCATCTTTACCCAGATCCTGCCCCGGTCCAGCGACAAGTTCATCAAGGAAAAAATGTCGGATATGAAGGCCCGCCGGGAGAAGTACGGCTCGACTGTCTACCTGCTGGAGCCCAATCTGAAGGAAGGGGAGGGCGGGTTGCGCGACCTGCAGACCGCCATGTGGGTGGCGCGGATCAAGTACAAGTTCAGCGATCCCAAGGAGCTGATCATCAAGGGGATTCTCAGCGAAGAAGAGCTGGAGATCTATAATTCCGCCCTCGACTATCTGTGGAGAATCCGTAACGAACTGCATTACTTCAACGGCCGCAAGAATGACCAGCTAACCTTTGATGCACAGGTCCATCTGGCCGCATTCTTCGGCTATCAGGAGCGCGGGCGTACCCTGGCGGTAGAAGACTTCATGCGGGACTATTACCGGCACGCCAACCGGGTGGAGCACTTCGCCTCCAGCCTGATGTCCCGCTGTATCTGGCGCGATGAGGGGGCGTTGAAAATCCTCGGGTATTTTGTGCGGCGGCCGGTCGGGGACGGATGTTTCGTTCTGAAGGGTGAACTGATCATTCCTGAAGAGGCTGTTGTGGAAAACAATCCGCCGGTACTCATGAGAATCTTCGAGCTGGCCCAGAAACATGGCGTACAGCTGAATGTGCGCGTCAAGGGGCTGATCAGAAAAAATCTCCGACTGGTCAATGACAAATTCCGACGCAACCGGGAAGTGAACCAGTCCTTCATGAACATTCTGCGTGCGCCCAAGAATGTTACCGAGACCCTGCGCCTGATGCACCACCTGGAGTTCCTCAACTGCTTCATCCCCGAGATGGAGCATATCTACTGCAAGGTGCAGCACGATATCTACCATATCTATACGGTCGATATCCATACGCTCTTTGCGGTTGAGGAGGCAGAAAAGATGCTCAACGGCACTTCCCGGGAGCTGCTGCCGTTTCCCTGCGAGGTCGCTGCCCAGATAGGCAAGCCTGAGCTGCTGATCCTGTCGGTACTGTTTCACGATATCGGAAAGGGCGAGGGGGGTGGTCATGCCGAGAAGGGGGCTGCCATGATCCCCACCATCGCCCGGCGTATGGGTTTGTCCCGGGAAGACAGTGAGCGGCTTGAGTTTCTTGTGCGTCAGCATCTGATCTTTGCCCACATTTCTCAGCGCCGCGACCTGCATGACGAAAACATGATCGTTCAGTTTGCCCGTCAGATGGAGACCAGCGAAAACCTGAAGATGCTGCTGCTCCTGACAATCGCCGATGTCAGGGCCGTCGGCTCCGAGGTCTGGACCTCGTGGAAGGCGCTTCTGTTTCAGGAACTTTATGAAAAGGCGTTCAATGTTCTGGAGCGCGGTGATTTCCATCTGGAAGCCAGCAGTGAAAGGGTCAAGGCGGTTATCAAGAAGATCACCGATCTGCTGGAGGACGATTTCCCGCCGGCACGTGTGCGCGAGGAGTTGAAAGCCATGCCGGTCCGTCTGCTGCTCTCCAATAACCTGCCGATGATTGCATCCCATGTCAGGCTGCTGATTGGACTGGATGAGACTGACGTCCTGATGCAACTGGTCCATGAACCCTCCAGCGGTTATTCGGAACTCACCATCTGTGCGCTTGACGTACCGGGCCTGTTCTCCCGTATCACCGGTGTCATGGCTGCCAACGGGGTCAATATTCTGGGCGCCCAGATAAATACCAGCCGCAACGGCAAGGTTCTGGACCTTCTGCAGGTCAATTCTCCCCAGGGAATGCTGATCACGGATGAGCAACGCTGGCAGAAGGTGGAGACCGAAATGCGCCAGGCGATTCATGGCGAAGTCAGGGTTACCGACCTGGTGGCCCGTCGCCAGCGACCGACACTGTTGACCGCACGTCCTGTGCCGCGCTCTGCCACACGGATCGAGATCGACAACGAAGTCTCGGCCAATTACACGGTTATCGATATCTATACCCATGACAAGGTCGGCCTGCTCTACCTGATAACCAGCACCCTGACCCGCTTGGGACTCTACATCGGTGTTTCGAAGATCTCCACCAAGGTCGACCAGGTGGCTGACGTGTTCTATGTGCGCGATATCTTTGGCCAGAAGATCGTGCTACCCGACAGGTTGGCCGAGATATCGGCACAGCTGAAGACGGCAATTGACGAGTGGGTGTAATTAAAGGGCGATTGAAACCTGTGAAAGGTGAAGGGTGAAGGGTGAATCAAACTCATAATTCAAAATCCATAATTCATAATTTTGACAATGACCCGCTGCATGGCGTCACATTGAAGATGATTGTGACCTTTCTGGTCGAACGCTATGGCTGGGATGAACTGGGTAGGAGGGTTGAAATCAGGTGTTTTACCCATGATCCTGGCATCCCGTCCAGCCTCAAATTTCTGAGGCGGACCCCCTGGGCCAGGGACAAGGTCGAGGCGTTGTATCTGAGGAGCATCATGGATGAACGCGTTGGACCTGATATGTTGCCATGAATGACTATCTCGATCTCTTCATCAGCTATCTCGCGGTGGAAAAAGGGCTTTCCGCCAACACCCAGGAGGCTTACAGCCGGGATCTGGCGCGATATCTGGATTATCTGGAACGGCTGGGACGAACGACTCCTGCCGGTGTCACCTCCGGCGATATCGCCGTTTTTCTCGGGCGGCTCAAGGATGATGGCATTGGCCCCCGCAGCAGGGCCCGCTGTCTGTCCTCCATTCGCATGTTCCACAAGTTTCTGATGATCGAGAACTATGCTGACGTCAATCCCGCATCAATCATAGAGTCGCCCCGCACCCTGCATAAACTCCCGGAATTTCTTTCTTCCCCTGAAATCGATGCTCTCTTTGCCGCCTGTGCCGGTTCATCGGGAGAGAATATCCGCGACCTGGCCATGCTCGAGCTGCTTTACGCGACCGGACTGCGGGTCTCTGAACTGGTGGGGCTCAAGCTTCGTGAAGTAAACCTGGACTCGGGCTATCTGATGACCTTAGGCAAGGGCAATAAGGAACGGCTGGTGCCGATCGGTGAATCGGCCTGCCAGCGGGTCAGGGCGTATCTGGAGGGCGTGCGGTACCGGAAGGATCCCGATCGTCAGAACAGGTTCCTGTTCCTCTCCCGTCTGGGTGATGCCATGAGCCGCCAGGCCTTCTGGAACATCATAAAAAAGAGGGCCAGCCAGGCCGGCATCAGTAAGCATCTTTCCCCCCACACCATGCGCCACTCTTTTGCCACCCACCTGCTGGAGAACGGTGCGGATCTTCGCAGCGTACAGGTCATGCTGGGCCATGCCGATCTCTCCACCACCCAGATATATACCCATGTCACCCGGGAAAGGTTGAAGCGTCTGCATCAGCAGATCCATCCCCGGGGATAAACATGCCTGAATTTGAAAATACCGATTTCAAATCAAGGATGGAATC
Source organism: Geobacteraceae bacterium (assembly GCA_016720395.1). GTDB lineage: Bacteria > Desulfobacterota > Desulfuromonadia > Geobacterales > Pseudopelobacteraceae > CAIPTY01. Next base: position 117,157 of record JADKKR010000008.1, read on the forward strand.
AAAGCGGCGAGGATTGAGGCGACGAAGGCGTACAGATGGCGTAGGGCCGAGGGGAGCGCCTTGATTTGGGATCGGAATAACCTTGAAAGTCAGACGCTCTTCTTGTATAAATAGTACTTGTTTTTTTGCCCACAACCATTGCTCCCTGTAAACATAACTGCTTGTAATTCAAGGCTGTTAATGTCATCAGCGGCAAGCGTTTCCCATAACCCCGAAATTCTGGAGCCTGTGTGAAAATCTGTTCGCTGGCCAGCGGCAGCAAGGGAAATTGTCTCTACCTTGAGACCGGTGATACCCGTGTGCTGATCGATGCGGGACTGTCCCTGCGCGAGACCCTGCTGCGCATGGAGGGGTGCGGCATCGATCCGGCCGGCATCCACGCCGTGCTGGTCACCCACGAGCATATTGACCATATCCGTAGCGCCGGTTCATTTGCCCGAAAATTCAAGGTTCCGGTTCTTGCCAGCCATCTGCTCCGCCGCAAGGCTGAGAAATACCTTTCAAAGGCACAGGTGATCGAATTTGAATCCGGCAGTGCCATTATCTTCAGATCGTCCCGGATAGACCCGTTCCCGATCACCCACGACTCATGCGACCCGGTCGGCTTCGTGATCGAATCCCCGGAGGGGCGCTGCGGCTCGGCTACGGATCTGGGTGTCGTTACCCGTCTGGTAGCGGAAAAGCTTCGCGGCTGCCGTTTCCTGAACCTGGAATCGAATCACGACCCTGAGATGCTTATGAACGGTCCCTATCCCTGGGACCTCAAACAGCGCATCAAGTCGCGCCATGGACATCTTTCCAACGAGGAATCTCTGGAGTTACTGCACGATCTTGCTCATGAAGGTCTGGAAGCACTGGTTATGGCTCATCTGTCCGAAGTGAACAATCATCCCGACCATGTCATCCGCTCCACCGAATCGTTCCTGCGGGACCAGAACGTCTGCGCGCCGCATATTGTGATCGGCGACCAGTTCCGGGCCAGCCGGGTTGTTGAAATCTAGAAATAATCCGTAACCAAGAAGGGCACGAAGACACACGAAGTAAGATCAATACGGGAAAAAAGCGTCTGAACCGGAAAAAAGTCTCATGGAAATCCTGTTGGTTGTTTTGTAATAATTATTCGGATTTCTTCGTGAAACTTCGTGCCCTTCGTGGTTAACGATTTATTTATTAATACATTTAAGGAGTTTTGCATGATCGAACGCTATTCCCGCCCCGAAATGGCTCAGATATGGGCTGCTAAAAACCGCTTTCAGATCTGGCTGGAGATCGAGACTCTGGCCTGCGAGGCACAGGCCGAACTGGGGGTCATCCCGAAAGAGGTCGTGCCTGTCATCCGCGCCAAGGGGGATTTCGATATCGCCCGTATCGATATCATCGAGGCGGAGGTAAAACATGATGTGATCGCATTTTTGACCTCGGTATCAGAGTTTGTGGGCCCCGAGGCACGCTTCATCCATCAGGGCATGACCTCCTCCGATGTCCTGGATACCTGTCTGTCGGTGCAGTTGACCCAGGCCGCAGATGAACTGCTGGCCGACCTGGACATGGTCCTGGAATCGCTCAAGTCCCGCGCCCTGGAGCACAAGGATACGGTCTGCATCGGCCGTTCCCACGGTATCCACGCCGAGCCGGTCACCTTCGGACTCAAGCTGGCCTCCTTTTACGCCGAGATGCAGCGCAACCGGACCCGCCTGGCCGCCGCCCGCGAGAACATCGCCACCGGTGCCATTTCGGGCGCAGTCGGCACCTTTGCCAACATCGACCCCTATGTGGAAGAGTATGTCTGTGCAAAGATGGGACTCAAGCCGGAACCGGTATCGACCCAGGTCATCCCGCGCGACCGCCATGCCGAGTACTTCTGCGTTCTGGCAATCATTGCCTCATCCATGGAGCGCATCGCCATCGAGGTGCGTCACATGCAGCGCACCGAGGTACTGGAGGCTGAGGAGTTCTTCAGCAAGGGACAGAAGGGGTCGTCGGCCATGCCCCACAAACGCAACCCGATCCTCTCCGAAAACCTTACCGGCCAGGCCCGCTACATCCGCTCGCTCTGCATCCCGGCCCTGGAAAATGTGGCGCTGTGGCACGAGCGCGATATCTCCCATTCTTCGGTCGAACGCTACATCGCACCGGATGCCACCGTAGCGCTGGATTTTTCCCTGCGTCGCCTCAATGGCCTGATCAGGAATCTGGTGGTCTATCCCGAAAATATGATGAAAAACCTCAATCAGATGAAGGGTCTGGTCTTCTCCCAGAAGATCCTGCTTGATCTGACCCAAGCCGGTGTCTCCCGCGAGGATTCCTATCGTCTGGTGCAGCGCAATGCCATGAAGGTCTGGGAACAGGGAGCTGATTTCCAGACAGAACTGCTGGCCGATCAGGAGGTGCTCGGGGCTCTTGGCGAAGGCAGGATCCGCGAGGCTTTTGACCTTACCTATCATCTCAAGCATGTGGATACGATTTTCAAGAGAGTCTTCGGTGAATAGGATACTGCCTTTCATACAGGGTCTTTTCCGCCCGCTGGAAACCGATGGCGCCGTTCTGTACTGGGCCAAGGAGATCCTGGTCGCCCTGCTGATCGTGTCGTTTTTCTGGATGCTGGCCGGACTGGTCAGCGCCAGCCTCAACAGGTGGGGCAAGCGGCTGGCACGTTTTACCGAGACCGACCTGGATGACCGTATCCTGCAGAGAATCATTCCGCACATCTCACGGCTCCTGACCATGTCCGGTTTTTATCTGGCAATCCGCTCGCTGCCCCTGCATGAAAGGCTCGTGCAGGTGTTCTCGGGAATCCTGTTTGTTGTCCTGGTGATCATCTTCTTCAACCTGCTCTTTCACGCCCTGGACGAATTTCTGCAGTGGTACCTGAACGTCCGTGAAGAGGACAGCGAGGACCTGATCTCACGGAACATGATCCCGATTGCCGAAAAAATGGTCATGCTGTTTCTGATGGGTGCGGCGCTGATCATCATCCTCAAGCATTTCAACTATGATATCTTCTCGGTGGTCACCGCTCTGGGGATCGGCTCACTGGCCATCGGCCTGGCGGCCAAGGACACCCTGGCCCATATGATCTCCGGTTTCACGCTCATGCTCGATCAGCCCTTCCGGATCGGCGACCGCATCCAGCTGGCTGGGGGACAGGTGGGGGACGTGTCCGACATCGGCCTGCGCAGCACCAAGATCAGGACCCTGGACAACCAGCTGCTGATCATTCCCAACTCCGACCTCTGCAACACCATGCTGATCAACCAGGCCTTCCCCGATGCCCGCGTCAAGGGGCGCATCAATGTCGGCGTGGCCTATGGCAGCGACGTGGGGCGGGTCAAGGAGATCCTGGTGGCGACGGCCCTGGAGGTTGAATCGGTACTGCGTGATCCGGCCCCCGAAGCCTTTTTCGTCACGTTCGGGGATTCCGCCCTTAACATGACGCTGTTTTTCTGGGTCGAGGAGTATAGTCAGCTCTTCGCCGTAACCGACAGTATCAACTCACTGATACTTCGCCGCTTCAATGAAAGCGGCATAGAGATACCCTTCCCCATCAGGACGGTGATTATGGAAAAAGGACCTGAGTGATATGCCCAACCGAATAGAAATTGCCCTTAAAGAAGGTGTCCGTGACGCCCGCGGTGAACGGATCAAGCGTGAGATCGAGCACTTCCTGCACCTGCCGGTCGATACGGTCAGCACCATCGATGTCTATACCGTTGACGCAGCATTCTCTCCGGATGAACTGGAGCAGGCGGCGGCCGGACCTTTCTGTGACCCGGTCATCCAGTTCTGGAGCATCGACCGTCCCCTGGCATCCGGTTTCGATTACGCCGTGGAGGTCGGTTTTCGTCCCGGAGTGACCGACAATGTCGGGCGTACGGCCCGCGAGGCTCTTGCCTACCTGACCGGTCGTCCCTTCAGCGAAGGTGAAGGTGTCTATTACGCGGTTCAGTACCTGTTGAAAGGCACGCTCACACCTGCCGATGTGGAACGGATCACAACCGGACTGCTCTGCAACACCCTGATTCAGCGCTACTCGATCCTGGGTGCCCCGGAGTTCGTCGCGAGGCGCGGTTTTTCTGCCCTGGCTCCCCGGGTGACCGGATCGACCACGGCCGCGGTGCGGGAGATTGATCTGGAGGTCTCCGACGAAGAGCTGATGCGTATCAGCAAGGATGGCGTCCTGGCACTGACCCTTGACGAGATGCAGATCATTCAGGCCCATTACCGCGATCAGAAGGTCGTGGCAGAGCGCCGGAAGGTCGGCCTGGGCCCGAAGCCTACCGATGTGGAGCTGGAGTGTCTGGCCCAGACCTGGTCCGAGCACTGCAAACACAAGATCTTTGCCGGTACGGTGCAGTACGAGGACGAAAACGGTAATACACAGGAGATCAAGTCCCTGTTCAAATCGTTCATCCAGCGTACAACCAAAGATGTCCGCGAAAAGCTGGGAGACAGGGATTTCTGCCTGTCTGTCTTCAAGGACAATGCCGGCGTGATCAGATTCAACAACACGCACTCGCTGGTCTTCAAGGTGGAGACCCACAACTCGCCTTCGGCCCTGGATCCCTACGGCGGTGCCCTGACCGGCATCGTCGGCGTCAACCGCGACCCGTTCGGGACCGGCCAGGGTTCCAAACTGATCTTCAACACGGATGTCTTCTGCTTTGCCGATCCGTTCTACGCAAAACCGCTGCCGTCGCGCCTGCTCCATCCCCGTCGTATTTACGAGGGGGTGATCGAGGGTGTCGAGCACGGCGGCAACAAGAGCGGCATTCCCACGGTGAACGGCTCGATCGTCTTTGACGAGCGTTTCGCCGGCAAGCCGCTGGTCTTCTGCGGTACGGCCGGCCTGATGCCGGCAGAGGTCAACGGCCAGCCGGGACACGACAAGTATATCAAGCCGGGTGACCTGATTGTCATGACCGGAGGTCGCATCGGCAAGGACGGCATTCACGGTGCCACTTTCTCCTCCGAGGAGCTTAACGAGAACTCTCCGGTCACGGCTGTCCAGATCGGCGACCCGATTACCCAAAAACGCATGTTTGATTTTCTGATCCGGGCCCGCGATAAGGGTCTCTACCGCTTCATTACCGATAACGGCGCAGGAGGACTGTCCTCTTCCATCGGCGAGATGGCCGGCGAGTGCGGCGGCTGCCGCATGGATCTCTCCCTGGCTCCCCTGAAATACCCGGGACTGAACCCGTGGGAGATCCTCATCTCCGAGGCCCAGGAGCGCATGTCACTGGCGGTGCCACCGGAACAGGTCGAGGCCTTTCTGGCCATGGCCGGACGCTTCGGAGTCGAAGCTACTGTGCTGGGCGAGTTCACCGACAGCGGCGTGTTTCATATGACGTACGGTGAACGGACCGTGGCCTGGCTGCCGATGGAGTTCATGCACGAGGGGCTGCCTCCCATGCAGCTTCCGGCCAAATGGACCCCGCCGCGGCACGATGAGCCTGCCTTCGAGGAGAAGGCGGATTATACAGAGGATCTGAAACAGCTGCTTTCTGCACTGAACATCTGTTCCAAGGAGTCGGTGGTCCGCCGCTATGACCACGAGGTGCAGGGCGGATCGGTCATCAAGCCTTTCACAGGCGTGGCCAATGACGGTCCCTCGGATGCTGCCGTGGTGCGGCCGATACTGGAGTCTTTCGAAGGTGTGGTCACGGCCCACGGCATCTGCCCGCGTTACTCGGACATCGACACCTACCACATGACCGCCAACGCGGTCGATGAGGCACTGCGCAATTACGTGGCCGTAGGAGGTTCGCTGGAGCTGGTGGCCGGCCTGGATAATTTCTGCTGGTGCGACCCGGTCCTGTCGGAGAAGACACCGGACGGCCCCTACAAGATGGCTCAACTGGTGCGTTCCAACCAGGCGCTCTACGACGTCTGCATGGTCTACAACCTGCCGCTCATCTCCGGCAAGGACTCCATGAAGAACGATTTCTACGACGGGACCACCAAGATCTCCATCCCGCCGACCCTGCTCTTTTCGGTGATAGGTAAGATCGATGATGCCCGTAAGGCCGTCACCATGGATGTAAAGCAACCCGGTGACCTGGTCTATCTGCTGGGATGCACCGCCAATGAACTGGGCGCTTCGGAATACTTCACCATGAAAGGCGTCATCGGCAACAATGTGCCCAGGGTGGATGCCCCTGCTGCCTATGCCCGCTACCGGGCCTATCATGAAGCCGTGTTGCAGGGACTGGTCGCCTCCTGCCATGATCTCTCCGACGGCGGTCTGGCCGTAGCTGCTGCCGAATCGGCCTTTGCCGGCGGTTTTGGCATGAAAATCGATCTTTCCCGGGTTCCCTGGAAGGGGACTGAGGAGGGCTGGAGTGATCAGGCGCTGCTCTTTTCGGAATCAGCGTCCCGGCTGCTGGTGACGGTCAAAAAGGAGCATGCCGAAGCGTTTGAGGCGATCATGGGTGATGATGGCTGTTCACGGATTGGCGTGGTAATCGAGGAACAGATCCTGGGAATCGAGGCTATTGAGGGGCATGACGTGATCATGGCTGACCTGGTTGAATTGAAAGAGGCCTGGCAGAAGACACTGCGGGAACTGTAATTCAAAACCAGAAAAGCTTTTACCACAGCCAAAAGTGGGCGCTTCTAAGCGAGGACACAGAGGACACAGAGAAAACCGAAGTATTACAATCAAATTGAGGGGTAAAACCTTCACACTTGTTTTTGATTTTCTTCGTGTCCTTCGTGGTAAATCATATTTCGAGGTTTAATGATAAACACCATCCAGCATACCCTCAAGACTGTCTTCGGTTTCCACGGGTTCCGCCCTCCTCAGCAGGAGGTCATCGAACGGGTGGTGGCCGGCGAGGATGTCTTTCTGGTCATGCCGACCGGCGGCGGCAAGTCGCTCTGCTACCAGATCCCGGCCCTGCATCGCGCTGGCGTGGCCATCGTGGTCTCGCCGCTGATCTCGCTGATGAAGGACCAGGTCGATGCCCTGCTGGCCAACGGTGTACGCGCGGCCTGCTTCAATTCGTCGCTGTCAAACGACGAGGCCCGTACCGTTTCCCGGCAGATGGAGAAGGGTGAACTGGACCTGCTCTATGTTGCTCCGGAGAGGCTGATGCAGCCGGAGTTTCTGGAGCGTCTGGCAACCTTGAAGCTGGCGCTGTTCGCCATCGACGAGGCCCACTGCATCTCCCAGTGGGGTCACGATTTCCGTCCCGACTACGTCCAGATCGGTCGACTGCGCGGGCTCTTTCCGGTCGTGCCGATCGTGGCTATGACCGCCACGGCCGACCCGGAGACCCGCCGGGACATCATCCGCCAGTTGGGGATCGAGCAGGCTACCGTCTACGTGGCCGGGTTCGACCGCCCCAACATCACCTATACGGTCATGCCCAAGCAGAAGCCCTTTGCCCAGTTGGGAGCATTCCTCAACGGACGGCGTGCAGAGGCCGGCATCGTCTATGCCCTCAGCCGCAAGCGGGTCGAGCAGGTGGCCGAACGCCTCAACGCAGCCGGTTTTGCCGCTGCCGCCTATCATGCCGGCCTGCCGGACGAGGAGCGCCGCCGGGTGCAGGACGCCTTCCGACGCGATGACCTGCGCATCGTGGTGGCCACCGTGGCCTTTGGCATGGGCATCGATAAGCCCAACGTGCGCTTCGTCGTCCATTATGACATGCCCAAGAGCGTCGAGAGCTACTACCAGGAAACAGGCCGTGCCGGGCGGGACGGACTGCCATCCGAGGCGCTGATGCTGTTCGGCATGGGTGACGTCATGACCGCCCGCTCGCTGATCGAGAACAGCGACAACCCCGAACGGGTGCGGATTGAACTGCAGAAACTGAATGCCATGGTCGCCTATGCCGAGGCGCTGACCTGCCGGCGCCGGGCGCTGCTGGCCTATTTCGGTGACCAGCGCGATCATGACTGCGACAACTGCGATATCTGCACAGACCCGCCGCAGCGCTTTGATGCCTCGGAGCTGGCCAGAAAGGCCATCTCCTGCGTCTACCGGGTCGGCGAGCGCTTCGGCGCGCGCCATATCATTGATGTGCTGCGAGGTGCCAGGGGGCAGAGGATCCTGGACCTGCGTCACAATGAATTATCTACCTACGGCATCGGAGCGGAGCTCTCGTCTGCCGAGTGGGACAACATCATCCGCCAGCTGATCCATCTGGGATACCTGGTGCAGGACTTCAGCCGCTTCGGCGCGCTGGGGCTTTCTCCCTCAGCGCGCCCGGTGCTCAAGGGCGAGACCCGGGTGACTCTCGGTCGGCCGCGTGACGTGGCCAAGGCGGAAGAGAAGTCGAGACGCAAGAGCGGGGCAGGAGAGGGCGCCCATAGCGCCCTTTTCGAAGCGTTGCGGACGGTGCGCAAGCAGATCGCGGATGCGGCCTCCGTACCGCCCTTCGTGGTCTTCTCCGATGCCACCCTGGTGGAGATGGCCAAGGGCAGGCCCCGGGACGAGCGGGAACTCCTGTCGATAACCGGCGTCGGTGAGCACAAGCTACGCAGATACGGTGTACAATTCCTGACCGCCATCGATGAATTTCGTCGCAGTGAGGCGCCCGGGGGTGATATCTCCGATTCCGGGCTGTCCCTGAACGACACCCGTCGGGATACGTTCCGACTGTACCAGCAGGGGCTCTCCCTGGCTGAGATCGCTGCACGGCGCGGGTTGAAAGAGCTGACGGTCGTCTCGCATCTGGAAGAGTTGCTTGCCTCCGGACAGCATATCGATCTGCAGCGGTTCGTTGATGCCGATAAAATCCCGCTGATCGAGGCACGGCTTGAGGCGCTGGGGGCGGTCAGCCTGACTGTGCTGAAGGATGGACTGCCCGAATCAATCAGCTATTGCGATCTGCGACTGGTACGCGGGGCGTGGAGTAACCATCCCTGACGAAACCGGTTGTGCATCACAGGTAAAAGGAGGGTTCGTAGTGAGGTGCCATGGACCACGATCCTGATTTTTATAAGTCACTGCTGGAAAATATCTACGACGGTGTCTATTTTGTTGACGTAAACCGCAAGATCACGTTCTGGAACCGCGCCGCTGAGCGGATCACAGGATTCAGTGCCGAAGAAGTGATCGGGTCAAACTGTGCTGACAACATCCTGATGCATGTTGACGAGCAGGGTCATCATCTCTGCAATGGATCCTGTCCGTTGCAGAGCAGTACCGAGACCGGATGCAGATCTAAGGCCGATGTTTATCTGCATCATAAGAACGGCCAGCGGGTCAAGGTCTCCGTCAATGCCTCGCCGGTCATCGACAGGGATGGCAGCATAATTGGTTCAGTTGAGCTTTTCAGAGATATTTCCACGCAGTCACTTGATAACCGTGTTATGGAGGAATTAAAGAAATCAGCGCTGGTTGATACATTGACAGATATGCCTAACAGACGGTACCTTGAGATGAAGCTCAATTCGTGTCTGGAAGAATTCAAGAACCTTGGTCCTTCTTTCGGCGTTATCTTTGGCGATATCGATTCGTTCAAGCAGATCAACGACACCTGCGGTCATCTGATCGGAGACGACATACTCAAAATGGTCGCCAAGACCCTGGCCGGCAATATCCGTGCGGTTGATTTTGTCGGCCGTTGGGGTGGTGAAGAGTTCGTGGTGCTGATAACGCACGTCTCCGGTGAGTATCTCAAGGCCATAGCAGAAAAACTCCGTATGCTTGTCGAAGCCTGTTTCCTGATGGTACACGACAAAAAACTGCAGGTGACCATCAGCCTTGGAGCTACAGGTGTTGTTGCCGGAGATACGGCTGAAAGCATTTTAAAACGTGCTGATGAACTCATGTACCTGGCCAAAAAATCGGGTAAAAACTGCGTGATGAATGATTGTTGCTGAATTGCAATCTGGAAGATGCTGCCCGCGTGTAATCAAGATAAAAAGGATACCGAGTATGGCGAATACGAGAGCAATTGTAATAACCGGCAACGGAACCAACTGCGAGATGGAGGCGGCTCACGCCTGCCGCCTGGGTGGCTTCGACGAAGCGGTCATCGCCCACATCGCCGAGATTCTCTCCGGCGATATCCGCCTGGATGATTTTCACTTCCTTAACCTGACCGGCGGGTTCCTGGACGGGGATGATCTGGGGAGCGCCAAGGCCCAGGCCAACCGGCTGAAACACGCCACCGTGGCCGGTACGTGTGAAAAGCTGGTGGAGCAGTTCAGCCGGTTCATCAGGGACGGCAAGCTGATCCTGGGGGTCTGCAACGGCTTCCAGTTGATGGTCAAGATGGGCATGCTGCCCGGTTTTGACGGCAAATATCTGGCACAGTCCGTTACCCTGACACACAACGACTGCGGCCGCTTCCAGGACCGCTGGACCTACCTGAAGGTTGATCCGGCGTCCCCCAGCGTCTTCACCAGGGGAATCGAAAAGGGCATCTATCTGCCCATGCGCCACGGAGAGGGTAAATTCCTGTGCGACTCGGATGCAACCCTGGAGCGCATCGAGCGTGAGCATCTGGCGGCTTTTAAATACTGTGGCCCGGACTATGCCGCAGCGACCATGGAGTTCCCCGCCAACCCCAATGGTTCTGTCAACGCCATTGCAGGCATCTGTGACCCTACCGGCCGCCTGATGGGGCTGATGCCGCACCCCGAGGCCTTTGTACACTATACTCAACACCCGCGCTGGACACGAGAACAGCTGCCGGAAGAGGGTGATGGCCTGATCCTGTATAAAAATGCGGCGGAGTATGTGAGGAAGAATCTTGTCTAACACAGAGACACAGAGAACACAGAGAAAGACAAAGATTTAAGGAACAATAGAAAAGAAAAAACTGGTATTAAATTTATCATGTTTACAGCTTATTTCTGATTTACTCCGTGTTCTCTGTGTCTCAGTGTTTCAACATGAATTGGAGCCTTTATTTATGAATTTCCATCGTCCCCAAGAAGAATGCGGCGTTTTCGGCGTCTACAACCATCCCGAGGCCTCCAACCTGACCTATCTCGGTCTGTATGCCCTGCAGCATCGCGGTCAGGAAAGCTGCGGCATCGTCTCGTCCGATGGAACTACGCTGCACGCCCATAAGCGGATGGGACTGGTGGCGGATGTCTTCGGAAACCAGGAAATCTTTAAAAAACTGCCCGGAAGATCCGCCATCGGCCATGTGCGTTATTCAACCGCCGGGGCTTCGGTGGAAAAGAATGTTCAGCCGATTATGGTGGACTACTCCCGCGGTTCGATTGCCGTCTGCCATAACGGCAACCTGGTCAATGCCCAACTGCTCAAGGCTGAACTGGAGGCCTATGGATCCATCTTCCAGACCACCATGGACACGGAGATCATCATCCACCTGCTGGCCGTAGCCCGCACCAACTCGCTGGTGGACCGCATCGTGGAGGCTTTAAGCCGTATCAAGGGGGCCTACTGCCTGCTGTTCCTGACCGAGAGCCGCATGATCGCCGTACGGGATCCCAACGGTTTCCGTCCGCTCTGTCTGGGCAAGCTTGGTGACGGCTGGGTGGTCGCATCTGAGAGTTGCGCACTGGATCTGATTGAAGCCGAGTTCATTCGCGAGATCGAACCGGGTGAAATGATCGTCTGCAATACCGATGGAGGCATCGAGTCGCTGTTCCCTTTCAAAAAGGTCGAGCCGACGCCCTGCATTTTCGAGTTTGTCTACTTTGCCCGTCCTGATTCCACCATCTTCGGCAAGAACGTGTACCTGACCCGCAAAGAACTGGGACGCCAGCTGGCCCGTGAATACAAAGTCGACGCGGATGTCGTCATTGCTGTTCCGGACTCAGGCGTGCCGGCGGCCATGGGCTATGCAGAGGAGTCCGGCATACCCTTTGAGCTTGGGCTGATCCGCAATCACTATGTCGGCCGGACCTTTATCGAGCCGGCCCAGTCCATCCGCCACTTCGGCGTCAAGATCAAGCTCAATCCGGTCCGGGAGCTGATCAAGGGCAAGCGGGTGGTAGTCATCGACGACTCGATCGTTCGTGGAACAACCTCGCGCAAGATTGTCAAGATGGTGCGTGACGCCGGGGCCAAAGAGGTGCACATGCGCATCTCGTCTCCACCCACCAGCTACCCCTGCTATTACGGAATCGACACCCCCAACCGCAAGGAGCTGATCTCGTCGTCGCACACCATCGAGGAGATCTGCCGCTATATTACGGCGGATTCGCTGGGGTATCTGTCTGAAGCAGGCCTGCTGCAATCGGTCGGGCTCACGAACACCAAATTCTGCAAAGCCTGTTTTGCCGGAGACTATCCGGTTGCATTCCCCAAACCTGTGGAGGTGCCGCAGATGGGACTATTCGAGGAGGAAATACAATGACTGACCGGGAAAAATTGAAGCAGATCATACTGGAGCTGTCCTATGAAAGACGCCTGGTAAAACTGGCCTCAGGCCGGGAGAGCGATTTCTATTTTGACGGCAAGCAGACCACGCTGCACTCTGAAGGCGGCTATCTTACCGGCAAACTCTTCTACGAGGCGATCCGGGATGTGGAAGGCGTTCAGGCGGTCGGAGGCATAACTCTGGGCGCAGATCCCATCGCCACCGCTACCTCCATTGCCGCCCTCCTCGCAGGGCAGAAGATGCACGCCTTCATCATCCGCAAGGAGCCCAAGGGACACGGCACCGGCCAATGGCTGGAGGGGCGCAAGAACCTGCCGCCCGGTACCCGGGTGATCATTGTCGAAGATGTGGTAACCACCGGCGGCTCATCCATGAAGGCTGTCCGGCGTGCCGAGGAAGAGGGACTGAAGGTGCTCGGCATCGTCACCCTGGTGGACCGTGAGGAAGGCGGCCGCGAGAATATCGAGGCGGAAGGTTACTGGCTGCGGACGATCTTTACCAAGTCGCAACTGGTCGCCTGACGTCAGACTGAACCCGGCAATGAAAGAAAAGCTGCGTCTGGACAAGCTGATGGTGGAACGGGGCCTGGCCCCGTCACGTGAGAAGGCCCAGGCCCTGATCATGGCCGGCCAGGTGGTGGTGGGCGACCACGCCGTCGACAAGTCCGGTCAGCAGGTGGCCGTCGATGTCGATATCCGTATCAAAGGTGATGTGCTGCCCTACGTCAGTCGTGGTGGTCTCAAGCTGAAGAAGGCGCTGGACGAGTTTGGCGTCGATGTCTCCGGTCTGGTGGCAATCGATGTGGGTGCTTCCACCGGCGGGTTCAGCGACTGTCTGCTGCAGGCAGGGGCTCAGAAGGTCATTGCCGTGGATGTGGGCTACGGCCAGCTGGCCTGGAAGCTGCAGCAGGACCCGCGAGTCGTCAGTATGGAGAAGACCAATATCCGCCACCTGCTGCCCGGGCAGATTGACTCAGTCCCCGATCTGGCGGTTATCGATGCGTCGTTCATCTCGCTGTCCAAGGTCCTGCCTGCCACCGTCAACCTTGTGAAGCCGGGTGGACGTATACTCGCTCTTATCAAACCGCAGTTCGAAGTCGGCAAGGGGGAGGTCGGCAAGGGGGGCATCGTTCGTGACCCTGCTGCCCACGAACGGGTCGTAGAGGCTGTTCGGCAGACCGCGCAGGAAATGGGCCTTGTCGTGGGCGGGGTGTGCGAGTCGCCCATTACCGGAGCCGATGGAAACCGGGAGTTCCTGATCTTGCTGCAATTACCTGAAGTGGACAATCTGGAGCCAAAATAATAGGTAAGGAGGGGGCGTGGAAAACTGCATTTTCTGCAAGATCATCCGTGGAGAGATCCCATCAAGGAAAGTTTTTGAGGACGACCAGATTCTGGTCATCGAGGATATTACTCCCCAGGCGCCTCTTCACCTGCTGTTCCTGTCAAAAAAACATCTGGTCAATTGTCTTGACTTGACAGCCGCTGATGACGGCTTGATCGGGTATATCCACAGGAAAGCAGGAGAAATGGCCCGGCAGAAAGGTTATGCGGAATCCGGCTTTCGCCTTGTACAGAACAACGGCGCCGGCGCCGGGCAATCGGTCTTTCACATTCATTTTCACCTGTTGGCGGGCCGTGAATTTGCCTGGCCTCCCGGATAACATCACACAAGGATTGGTGACCAGATGAAATTACTCACAGCTCTTGCCGGTCTGCTGTTGTTTGCCGTACCGTTGTCGGCTGAAACCTACTCGTGGGTCGACGATAACGGCACCTACAATTTTACCGAGGATTACTCCCGTGTGCCTCAAAAGTACCGGAAAAATGTGGGAACGCGCGGAAATATGGACGGGCGCCCGGCGGCTGATTCCCGCACGTCGGTGCCGGACTCCAGGGTCCCGGCTGCTGCTCCGCAAAAGGGTAAAGAGGATGTAAAGCAGGCTGCAGATGATAATGGTCTGTTTGGCGGGAAAAAACCGGAGGCCTGGCAGCAGGAGATGCGACCGCTCTATGCCGAGGTTAAGAGGCTGGAGCAACTTCTGGTTGAACTGGAGTCGCTGATCAAAAATCCGGTCGGTATCTCAAAAAGCCGATTTGACGGACTTCCTCAGGAGTTCAGAGACACCCAGAAACAGTATGGCCAGACATTGAAACGGTATAACGAATTGAATGACGAGGCCAATAAAACCGGTCTGCCGACCGAATTCAGGAAGTAAGCAGAAATGATAATTAGTGGAAAAGAGCCCGTCGGTGCCGCCGACGGGCTCTTTTCGAAAGCGGCAGGATGGAACATCATTCAGACAATCGTATGTCCTTAGTTGTTGGCGGCAGCCGGAAAACCGGTGGTTATGTCTCTGTTGTAAAAAAACGCTGTAGTATTATAAATCTCTTGTCAGCGTCTCGCTGGATTCCGTTTCTCAAACATCCGCAGAATAATGTAGGTAATCCAGGCGACGACAGCCAGCCCTATCGTAAAAATAACGTATGAAATCGGCCAGGGGATATTCTTGGTCATCATCGAGAATTCAGACATTCCACCGATCCCTGCGATCACATTGAGCGGCATGAAGATAACGCTCAGGACTGTCAGACGGTAAATGACCCGGTTCTGGTTGATATTGATGAAACCGACCGTTGAGTCCATAAGAAAGTTGATCTTGTCAAACAGAAAAGCGGTGTGCCCGTCCAGTGATTCAATGTCCCGTAATATTTGCTGGGCATCCTCAAGCTGGTTATTTGAAAGAAGTTTCCTGCGAATCAGGAAGGTAAGCGCACGGCGGGTGTCCAGCACATTTCTCCGGATACGGCCGTTCAGATCCTCTTCTTCGGCAATATCTGCCAGCGTCTTCGCCGCATCTGCATCGCTCATGCTTTCGCTGAGCACCTTTTTCCCCACATTGCCAAGCTCGGAATAGATGTCTTCCAGTGATTCTGCCGAATACTCGACGTCAGCTGCGTAGAGATCAAGCAGAGTATCCATTCCGTCCGAGACAGAGCCTGTCTGGTGGCGGGCCCGGAGGCGCTGAAGCCGAAAGACCGGCAGCTCTTCCTCGCGTACTGAAAACAGGATGTCCTTGAACAGAATAAATGCCACCGGGACGTTACGTGACTTGCCTTCCTTGTCCAACAGGAAATCGGAATGGAGATGAATCTCGCTATTCTCCTCAACGTAAAAACGGGCGCTTGATTCGATGTCGGTGAGCTCTTCCGGGTCGGGGAGCTCCAGGCCGAAAAATTGTCCGATCTTGCGCCGGTCAGATTTGGTGGTCCCGACCAGATCCACCCATATCGGCTTGACACCCTCGAGGTCTTCCACAGATTCAATCGTCGTCTGGGTCAATCGTCCCTGCGCCAGTTCAAAGGCGTTTACCACACAGGCTGATCCGAGATAGCTGCTTCGACTGGCCAGGATGTCGCGGGTGGCATCGGAAACCTCGTCCAGAAGCTCATCAACACGACTATCGTCGATCTGCGCCCATACGAGCAGTAGATCATCCGGAGAAAGCTGATCAAGAATCTCTGTGATCTCTGCTGAATCAAATCTTGCAATCAGTGCCCGTAGCTCGACAAGGTACTGTTTTGTCGACGGGTCATCGTGTGGTGTCTCCTGCCGGGTGGCCATACCTTCCGCAAGGCGGATCTGTGAAATCAGATTTTGAATACTTTGGAGCGGCATGGCGCACTCCCCCCAATCCGGTCAGGCCATAATTTCAAGCCTGTCCTGTACAATATAAGTATAGTACTGCGATTCAACAGTGTTTCTGCATCAGGTAACGGCCTGGTCAAAACGGTTGTTACAATCTTATGTGACCGCGGTGCATTGCCTGACCAGTGACCGGAACAACTTGTCCAACAGTACCTCAACAGGCACAGATGGAAGAGATGCTTTAATGCACAGTTGACAGTGAATTCAAATCAAAATGCTGCAAAATGGGAGAACCGGAATAGGGGGCTCCCTGCCTTATATACAGTGTGCCCGTCCCTATGGAACGGAACCAGTCAAAGCAGGCAGAAGGGGAGAACTGACTTTGAGGGGGAACGTTATACGGACGGGATGGGTAAAGGATATTCACTACTATGACTGTCCAATTCGGATAACCACCACCTTTCCGATTCAAAAAACAAAAAAGCCACGGGAAACCGTGGCCTGTTAACAACATGCCTTGATTCCCCACTCGTAGGTTTTCAGCAGTGCACAACGTAGGTTCGGGCCCTGTAAACAGGATAAGTACGTTAACGGAGTTATAACGTACTAAAAACCAGCTACCTTAGGTAAAGCCTTAAGCCGGCAATACCTGGTCTACCCATTGGCGTCTTTCGACATTTCTGGGCAGTAGCCTGTGTTTGTGCAAACGCCTCATGCTAACGAGGATCAGATTTCTATCTTATAGACTTGATCAAATGGTTTTGTCAATCGTCAAATTCCTCTGATTTGATTACATAATCGCAACAATTATGGTACATCCTTCCAACGAAAGAATGCATTTCCTTTGAACGGCTAGTCTGTTACTATACAATAATATGGGTGAAAAACTGATCTGCAATAACAAAAAGGCCTACCACGACTACTTCATCGAAGAAAAGCTGGAGGCCGGCATGGTGCTTCAGGGGACCGAGGTCAAGTCATTGCGGGCCGGGAAAGCCAGCCTGAACGAGTCCTTCATGCTGGTAAGAGACGGTCAGGCATATCTGCATAACCTCACCATTTCGCACTACGAGTTTGGAAACAGCCAGAATCATCAAACGGATCGCAACCGGAAACTGTTGCTTCACCGCAAGGAGATTGACCGGATTTACGGCCGGATCCGGGAACAGGGCTATTCCGCCATTCCGCTCAGGCTGTACTTTAAGGATGGGCTGGTCAAGGTTGAGATCGGGCTCGGAAAAGGCAAGAAAATGTACGACAAGCGGGAAGACATGAAGAAGAAAGACACCCAGCGCGAGATTTCGCAGGTGCTGAAGTCGAGGAACAGGGATTAACGGCAGTTCAAGGTTCGATGTTTGTTGTTCAAGATTATGGTTTCAACCACGAACTTTGAACCCGGTACATTGAACAAATAGTTTTCAGGGGGGTGTAAAGGTTTCGACGGGGAAGTGAATTTCTGGATTGCACCGGGTCGGGGCAGGCGGCCGACCTTAATAAACCTGCAACGGCTTAATTGCCGACAATTATAACACTCCTGTTGCACTAGCTGCTTAACAGGCGCCCCCAATGAAGATGCCGGTGGTACAACGGGGGCGTCATTCACTACCGGATAGGGATGCGCGACGCCCGTAGCGCAACCCGAGATCAACGGGACCGCTGGTTTGCTGCTTTGTCAGGTGCGCAGAAAACCGGTTAAATCGAGCAACTGACTAACGGTGTAGTAATTCAGATCGTAGGTTCTTCGGACGCGGGTTCGATTCCCGCCACCTCCACCAAAAGAAAGAATTCGAACCGGTGCACCAACACCAGGCGGATTCTAAAGATAAAGGCCCCTTACGGGGCCTTTTGTCGTGAAGCAAAGCTAGTGGTTGTAGCTTGGAAACTGCCATCAGATAGGGTTTCCCAATATCCGGAGTAACTGGCTGCAGGGTAACTTCCCCCAGTATTTTACGGAGCAGAAGTGCCGACTGCTCGGTTTTTTCCTCCAGAACTTCCTTGGCGTGAGATAGCCGGTCGGTAATCCATTCCATTAGCGGTGCCTTGAATACCTGCTTATGTGTGGATTCCAGTACAGGCCCTGTCAATAATTTTGTGTAAATGGATATTTCGGTCAGAGCTTACAAGTCGGCTTTAACGTTGTTTGACCCACTTTTCCAGTAGCTCCAATAATTTTGGGAAATCAATCGGTTTTGGCAAATAATCATCCATCCCGGCATCAAGGCACTTCTGTCGGTCCTCCATCATGGCAGCGGCCGTGAGCGCTATGATCGGTATGGCGTGGTTTCTGACATTTGAACTTTGGTTGCGGATAGCAGCTGTAGCTTCATAGCCATCCATCACGGGCATGCTGCAATCCATCAGCACCAGGTCAAAATCCTTCTCTTCCAACAACTTCAATGCTTCCCTGCCATTTTTGGCCATCTCCACCTGATAACTGTACTTGGAAAGCCACCTATTTAACACATACTGATTGGCCTCATCGTCTTCGACCAGAAGAATACGGGTGGTGGTGATACTCGCTACAACTGGCGTTTCGGTGGTGAGAATGTCAGGAATATGAATCTGCTTCTGGAGTAATACCGTAAACCAAAACTCGGATCCTTGCCCTTCAACACTCTCTACACCAACGCTGCCCCCCATCAACTCCGCAAGATGGCGTGCGATAGCTAACCCTAAGCCCGTCCCGCCGTATTCAAGGCCGGTGGAACTGTCCGCTTGAGTGAATGCCTCGAAAACCTTTCCAACTTTGTCCTGAGCAATGCCGATGCCGCTGTCTCTCACCGAAAAACGCAACGTGGTCTGCTGTTCGTCTTCCGAGTCTTTGCTGATCTGCAGCGATATGGTGCCTTGTTTGGTAAACTTGATTGCGTTGCCGATCAGGTTGGTGATGATCTGGCGCAGTCGTAACGAGTCACCGGTCAAACGGAGCGGCACGTCCGGATTGATCTGAAGGTTAAGTTCCAGCCCCTTTACACTGGCCAGTTGAGAAAAGATACTGACGGTGGCAGTCATCTCAACCGATAGATCAAATTCCGTAGTTTCCAGTTCAACACTGCCCGCTTCAATCCGGGAGAGATCAAGGATGTCACTGATCAGTTGCAGCAGGTTCTTGCCGGACTTTCGCAGAAGTTCGGTATATTCCTTCTGTTCATTATTCAGATCCGTCATCTGCAGGAGTTGAGATATGGCGATGATCCCATTCATGGGGGTGCGGATCTCATGACTCATGTTGGACAGGAACCGGCTCTTGGCGATGTTGGCGGATTCGGCGGCGGCTTTGGCCCGGAGTAATTCTAGCTCCCCCTGTTTGCGTTCAGTGATGTCCGTGAGAGCACCCGTCCAAATAACATCCCCATTTTCAAGAGGTCGGGGCAAAGATTGGAAACGGGCCCACTTGACCACGCCGTCAATGAGAAGGCGACCTTCCCAGGAGAACTCCTGAAGAAGTACCGCTGCCTCTTCATTTTTCTTTACACACCCTTCCCTGTCATCGGCATGAATTAGTTCAAAAATTATTCCCGGGTTATTCTCTAAGACTTCCTTTGTAGTGCCCAGGATTTTGCAAAAAGGTTCGGATACCAATTCGATGAGATAAGGAGAGTTTTTGAAACTTTTCCACGCATCTTTTTCCCAGGTCTCCTGTGCAAATACCCGGATTCTGTAAATACCAGCGGATTGGGTATTGATAATGTCCATAGAGAGGTCCCGCTCATATTGGAGGGTTTGTTCCGCCTTCTTGCGCTCGGCGATCTCCTGCTGCAACCTGGTTATAGTCAAGGACAGCTCTTCAGTTCGTTCTGCAACCTGTTCTTCAAGAGCGTCGTTTGTTTGCCGTAATGCCTGTTCCAACTGCTTGCGATCGTTTATGTCGCCAATGGTAATCCATAACTCATCGTCGCTATGCAGGGAAGCCCGCAGAATCACCCAGAACGGAGAGCCATCGGACTGTTCAAAGCGCAGTTCGAGTTTAAAGTTCTCCGATGCTTCAACGGCACTTCTGCTCAGCAGGTAATATGAATCAACATCATCTCTGAAAATGAATTTTTTAATCGGCCTATTGATCAGATCATCAGTTTTCAAGCCAAGCATAGTTGCAGCGGTGAGATTGGCCCTCTGGATTAAACCGTCTTTGTTGAGGGTCATGTAGCCGACAGGCGCAAGATCGTAGAGGTCGAAATAACTGTCCCGAGTAGCCTCCAGATCAAGTCCCGTACGGGTCAGCACCTCGTTCTGCATCTCCAGTTCTATCTGATGCACTTGCAGTTCATGGAAGAGTCGTTTTTCGTCATACGAAAGTTGATCGGGCGTTACGCCCCCGTTTGCATTGAGCTTATCTTCGGCTCGCTGGCGCAGTGCTTGGACTGTCGTAGGCGGTATACTTGTCATGGCACACTCTCCATACTTCATCAATCCGGCTTTATTGCTCAGTTATCAGAGCAGTGTACTTAGCGGCAGCATACAACGCTGGAAAACATAATCAGTTCTTCTATATGCAGCTGAGACGCCACCTTTAGTGAATATTTATAAAATATCTTAATTCTATCAGATTACAATATGAATATTATGGTCTGGGCTATCGAGTGAGTAAAAGTTACAAAAATATGAAACGTTGCGATGGGGCTTTGTCATATAGAATCGACTCTACCACCTCGGATGGGATCTAGGGATAGGGTACCCCCCATGGTAAGTTTGTGAGTGCCGACAGGGTGACAGGACAAGACTTGTATCCTCAGAGTTTTGAAGGTGAATGGATCGAGGGGATTGGATACTGGCAGGAGGGCAGAAAGGGAGGACCGTACTTTTGCGTTGGCGATTGACCATCAGTGCCAATATTGCGGAAGCACATTTTTAACTGAGTAGGGGGGTAAGCAAAAACATTTGGGGGTAGATTTGGGGGTATCCCTGTTTCTGTAACATACAATAATACAAATAAAACAGATAGTTATGCAGCCAGTTGTATGGACACCACCCCATTTGATAGTCCGGTATTGTCCGGCAACAACCAAAAGCCCTTGAAAAATCAAGGGCTTTTACTTTTGTGTTATCCTGTGGTGCCCGTGCGGTATCGGTTATTTTTTGTTCAGTGGAGCGGAGATTGAGGCCGGTTTATATCAGGACAATGGCATCGTATCGGCCGGATGCAGGTATGTATCCCAATATGCAGTCATACAATGTGGGATTGTCATAATTCATGCCGCTCTGTTTTCAAGCCGGTACATGAACGCAGCCCGGGAGGTGATATTTTCGGCCCTGCTTTATGACATCAATTCGCTGGTTACCCTCTCCCAGGGGAATAAGCCGCCAAACATGGCCGCACCTGCATTCTTTTATGGGGCTTTCCTTCGAGGTATAGCCCCGTGCCTCGTAGACATCAATGTTTCTGTTCTGACAATTCGGGCATTTCATATTGTGGTCCCCTTGGAGGGTAAGCCGTTTTCATTGCCGGTGAGCCTATTCCCGGCAATGGGCAGACTTTAGAAAATCGACTGGATAATCCTGCTTATCCCCCGACTGTGCTAAAATTTCCGGATAGTGCGGGCATGTCGCTTCACATCATTACTATTGTTAGTATTTACCACCAATGAACTATAATACAAGCATACTGGTTTTTTTCATGTGAAAAATCGGACCAGGCTGTTACGTCAGAGAAACTGCAGAGCCGGTGAGATTAAAATATAGCTTGATAACAGAGTAATGGTTTGTCTGTAAAAAGATGAAAAAGTAAGCTACAATTCGATAAAATGATCACGGGGGACGCCCCGGCAGAAGAAGGCCTGTAAAGCGGGCCTTTTTCCGTAAGGAGCCGCTGTATTATGCAAAATCGTATTCCTAAAATGGTGTATGCCGATGCCAAAGGCAATATCTTCGACCACCCGGAACTGTGCATGGCCGGTATGAGCGGCACGGTGTCAGTGTTGCCCGAAGATGTGGAGCTGATACCGCTGCCGGAGGACAGCCGGCTGTTTACCATGCCGGCTATGCCGCCGGTTGCCTGGGATGCGAAGAAAAAGATGTTCGTTACCGTGGATGAGATGCGAAATGGCCGCACGAGCCACAGGATCCAGGCTGTGGCGGCTTTCATGGCCCCCGGCTATGTGCGCACGCTGTTGCCGGCCTGTGTGTATCCCGCCAATAAAGCGCATCTGCCGTTATGGTCCTACACGGCCGTGGGATGGGACGAGGAGCGTGACTGCTTTGTCGTGGCGGCGACGAAGGTGGATGCCAACACCAACTGGAATCCGGTCAATTACGACGACCGTACGCTTGATCCGCTGGTGCGGAAGATGCTGCAGGAGATGCCGGACAACCGTCTGCTGGAACAGTTGTCGCGCTGTGCCGTCGATTATCACTGCTTTGCTGCCAAGAACCTCTTTTATCGACGATGGGAAGCGCCGCTGCCTACCTCGCCGGTCTGCAATTCGGCCTGCCTTGGCTGCATCAGCCTGCAACCTTCAGAATGCTGTCCTTCAAACCACGACCGCATAGCCTTTGTCCCGACTCCCGAGGAATTGTGCGAGATCGCCATACCGCACCTGGAGCAGGCCGAGCAGGCTATTGTGTCTTACGGTCAGGGGTGTGAGGGCGACCCTATCCTTCAGGCCGGTACCATTGCAGAGGCCACGCGGCGCATGAAGGCGGCCACGCCCCGCGGTACGGTCAATTTCAATTCCAACGGATCACTGCCTGACCGGATACAGCAGTTATGCGATGCCGGGATGGATTCCTTCCGTTTCTCCCTGAACTCTGTCAGGGAGGATCTCTATAACCGCTACTATCGCCCCAAGGGATATACGTTCGCTGATGTGCTGCGTTCAGTAAGGTGTGCCAAGGAAAACAACCGCTTTACCATGATCAATTACCTGGTGTCGCCGGGAGTCTCCGATGCACCGGACGAGGTGGAAACGCTGCTGCGCTTTGTGGCCGATACCGGTGTCGACATGATTCAGATGCGTAACCTGTCTATTGATCCTGATTATTACAACAGGGAGATGGGGGTGGTTGGAAAAGGGATCGGCATGTACCGCCTGTTGCAGCTGCTGAAGAAGGAATTCCCCCGATTGCAGTTCGGATATTATAACCGCACCAGGGAGAACTTCTTTCCGGATGGTTTTGAAAAGGGATGGCCGGTTTCGGGGTGACACGTGCAGCATATTAATTGATGCATATCCGGTCAATTTTGGGTATTATCGCGGACATTTCATGCTGCGGACACGGCAAAATCCCTTACCGGATTGGCGAGGAAGGTGGGTATGTCACTAAAACTGGGCGAACTGCTGATCAATGAAGGGATAATTACGCAAGACCAGCTTGAAGAGGCATTGAAATGCCACGTCATTTTCGGCGTCAAGCTGGGAAGCGCCATGATAGAACTCGGCTTTGTCAGGGAGGATGTCCTGCTCAACCTCCTGAGCAAAAAACTGGGTGTGCCGTCGGTTACCCACGATGCGCTCTTTAACGTGCCGGGCGACGTCATTGCCCGCCTTTCGCCGGCCGTTGCCGCAAAATTCCGGGTTGTCCCGATCAAGCTTGATCATAAGCGCCTGTACGTGGCGATGGCTGATCCGACCGACCTGAAAGCCCAGGAGGAGCTCTCCTTCATCTCAGGGCTGATCATCGTACCGAACATAGCCCCGGAACTCCAGATTCTCTACGCTCTGGAGAAATATTACAGCTTCAAACTCGATCACCGCTACGTCAGCGCCAGTTGCGAACTCAAGCGACGGAGAAGCTACAACAAGGTTGATGAGTCCACCGGCTTCATTACCGACGACAGCAAGTACACGATCAGTGACGATATCGAGCGCACAGCAGGGTCCGGCGGAATGATCGACGTCCAGATCCCCAAGGAGCTGACCAAGGGCGGGGGCGCCTCCGAGCCCGAACCGCGGCAATTGACGGACAAAGAAACCATTGAACTCTATACCATCGACAAGCTGTCGCTTGATTTCTCCAAGGCGAAAAAAAGCGATGACGTAGCGGATGTCTTTATCAGGTATCTGGGTCAGGAATTCAACAAGTGCGCCCTGATGACAATTCGGGGGAACAGGGCAATCGGCTGGAGGGCCGCCTCCGGCGGGCGGTTGGTAAAGGATTTCGGGCAAACTGCCATCGATCTCTCGCAGAGCCCGGAACTTGCCGGAATTCTCAGCGACAAGCTTTATTTCTCCGGGCCGCTGACAAAGCTTCCCGCCAATCTGCCGCTGATGCAGGCGCTCGACCTTTCCATCTTCAGTTCGATAGTTGCGCTGCCGGTGATAATGAACGACAGGGTGGTGGCGATGATCGTGGTCTCGGCGGATACGGCTTCACTGCAGCGCAGGCTTGATGATTTGCAAAAGCTGGTCTATAAGGCCTCGCTGACATTCCAGATACTGGTTCTCAAGAACAAACTGCTGCAGACGTGACGATAACGGCAGTCGCCGCTTCCGGATCGTGATCAGCGCCCGGCCAGCCTGCTCTCCCACCGCCAGGCATCTGATACGATCCTGCGGAGGTCGTCGTGTTCCGGCAGCCAGCCGGTCAGACGTCCGATCCTGTCGGCCTGTGCAATCAACGAGGCCGGGTCGCCGGGCCGCCTTGCAGCTTCAACCGTCCTGAAGTTCACCCCGCTTACCTCACGAACCACTTCCAGTACCTCGCGTACGCTGCTGCCGCGTCCATAGCCGACATTCATGGCGGTGGGAATCCCGCCTTTTTCCAGGTACTCCAGGGCCTTCAGGTGGGCAGATGCCAGGTCCTCTATATGGATGTAGTCACGAATGCCGGTCCCGTCAGGCGTAGGGTAGTCGGTACCGTAAATACCGACGCTCTCCCTGATCCCCAGGGCAGCCTGGCAGGCAACCTTGATCAGGTGGGTTGCTTCCGGGGTCCGCTGCCCCATGCGTGCCTGCGGGTCGGCACCGGCTACGTTGAAGTAGCGCAGCGCCACATACTGCAGGCCATGTGCCGCGGATACATCCCGCAGCATCCATTCGCTCATCAGTTTTGATGTCCCGTAGGGGTTGATCGGGGTCAGGGCGCTCTCTTCGGAAGCCACCCCGCCATCGGGAAATCCATAGACCGCTGCGGTACTTGAAAAGATGAAACGCCGGACGTTGTGCTTCACGCAGGTTTCCAGCAGGCCGAGGGTGTTGCGGGTGTTGTTGCCGTAATACTTCAGCGGAAGCGATACGGATTCCGGGGCGATAATGGCGGCGGCAAAATGGAGCACGGTTGTGAACCGGTGTTCCAGGAAAGCGGCTTCCAGCCTCTCCCGGTCGGAAAGGTCGCCGACGATCAGCTCTTCTCCATGGGTGAGCGCATCGCGAAAGCCGGTGGACAGGTTGTCATAGACCACGACCGTGCGGCCTGCTTCACTGAGTTGACGGGTAACGTGACTGCCGATATAACCGCAGCCACCGGTTATGAGTATTTTTTCAGACATGTGGTTTCCTTGATGGTCTCAGAGGTAGTTGTTGAGGTTTTTCAGGGCTCGTTCCAATCGTTCAAATGTATGGGCCTCGACCGTGTAGACCGCACCCGGCGCATGGCGTCTCAAAAGGCTGAACAGCAGATCGAAATCGATCTGGCCCTCTCCGGGGGGCAGATGTTCATCAGTCTGACCGTGGTTGTCATGAATGTGCGCTTCGACTATGAAGGTGCCGAGACTTGCAAACCATTCCTCCAGTGAGACAGTTGTGAACATATTCCAGTGCCCCACGTCGAAGCAGTGCCGGAAGCATGGGTCGTCTATCGCCTCCAGAAGGGCGCGAAGAGTGGAGGGCTCTTTTTCGAAGATGTTTTCAACGGCAATGATGCTGCCTGATTCTTTGGCGCGGGGGATAAATCCGTTCCAGAAATCGATGCTGTTCTTGAGCCAGTCGATCCGGCTGCTCCCGTAGCGGAGTTCATCATACCCGGGATGGAAGACAATAATCCGGGGCCTCAGCTGATCGGCTGCCTGAAAGACCTGCAGGAATCGTCTCTGCGTAACCTCGCGGATGCCGGGGTCGAGAGCGCCGGGATTAAGATCCAGAAACGGTGCATGCAGTGTTGTTGACAGACCGGCGCTATGCAGTATGTGCGCCTGGGCCGACAATTCCTCCCAGACTATATGATCAAGGGTCTGCGCCGAAAAGAACACCTCCGGGTTGATGCGGTTGGCCACGATGTAGGGCAGGTGCTCGGCAAGCCGGGCATAGGGAACATGGGCATGGATATCAGAGCGCATTGGCGTGGAGATTCCTGTGCTGTTTAATGATTTCGTCCGTTTCAGGTCTATCAACCAAATCTTCCAGTTTTGCAATTGAATCAGGTTCACCCAGGACGATCAGGGTGTCACCCCCCTCGATTTTTGTCTGGGAATGCGGGTTAAAGACCATCTTCCCATGATGCTTCTTGATGCCGACGATAATGACGCCAATTTCCTTGCGAAAGCCGGACGTGACGAGGGTCTCACCGGAAAAGGCGGAATGCTTGGGGATGGCTATTTCCTCCATCTGCAGCTCCATATGTTCCCGTCCGGTGGCTATTTCAATAAAATCGACCACATTCGGGCGCAGGATCGACTGGGCCATGCGGCTGCCGCCGATCAGGTACGGAGAAACAACCTTGTTGGCACCGGCCCGCATGAGCTTGAGGTCTGAACCCTCCTCGCCCGAGCGGGCCAGGATAAACAGGTCCGGGTTGAGTCCGCGGGCGGTCAGGACGATGTAGACGTTGTTCGTATCCGAGGTGACGACCGAGATCAGCCCCTTGGCCTGCTTGATGCCTGCTTTGAGCAGGGTCTCGTCCAGGGTGGCGTCGCCTTTCAGGTGCAGATAACCCTCTTCATCCAGCTTTTCGGTGGTCTCGATATCCTTCTCGACGATGACAAAGGGCAGTTTGTTTGCCTTGAACTCCTTGCAGATCAGCGAACCGATCCGGCCGAAGCCGCAGATGATGTAATGGCCCGAAAGCGCATTGATCTGTTTTTCCACTTTCTTCCTCCCCAAAATCCGCTGAAACTGTCCCTCAAACATGATCTGGGCCAGGCTGCCGACAATATAACCCAACACGCTGACGCCGACGATGATCAGGGCGATGGTGAACAGTTTTCCGGCATCGCTGAGCGGTCTGACTACCTCGAAACCCACCGTTCCGAGGGTTATGACGGTCATGTAGAGGGAGTCGATGAAGCGCCATCCCTCGATGCTCATGTACCCCAGAGTCCCCAAGGTCATGAGCAGGAAAAACACGACCATCGATATTTTCAAATGTCTGACCGGATCCATGATGGACGCAGATTACCTGCTGGGGGTCTAAATTTCAAGCCTGATTATGTCAGGCACTGAATTACGGTGATTGCAGAATTCGTATGTTCTTCCGTTAAAGGTGACAAAAATCTAACAAACCATAAGGCTGTAATTGACAAATACTGCATACTGTATACAATGTATCAAACTACACTACGGAGCTGTATCATAATGAAAAGACCCATGGAAAAACATCTCACACTGCGTGAAAAAATCCTGGAACATATCCGTGACGCGATTATCTCGGGCTCACTCAAGGCGGGCAGCCGGGTGTCAGAACCAGAATTGGCCGAACGTTACGGCATCAGTCGCACTCCGATCAGAGAGGCATTCCGGCAGTTGGAGTCGGAAGGGTATCTGACGGTGATTCCCCGTCGCGGCGCAGTGGTAAGTGAGTTCAGCCAGAAGGATGTGGAGGACTTTTATGCCATCAAGAGCATCCTTGAGGGCTATGCTGCCCGGCAGGCCTGTAAGAAGCTGACCGAGAAGGAGCTGGACAAACTGCAGGTAAATAATGACCGGCTCCTGGAGCTGGCCAATCACGATGATATCAAGACGTTCTTCAAGATTCATAACGACTTCCACGAAATGTTCATCAAGGCGGCCGATAACGAGCGGCTGAGAGAACTGATCACCAGTGTTGTGACCAGGTTTCAGCGTCTGAGATTCATGTCGCTCAGCCTGCCGGGAAGGATGAAGATTGCGGTACAGGAACATCAGAAGATTATTGAGGCCTTCCGCAGAAGGGATGCCGAAGCGGCAGAAATGCTGGTACGCAAGAATGCAGAATATGGCGGCAGGGTCCTGCTGGATGGCGGGGTCACCGCATCACAGCGGGCAGAGCTGCAGATAGATTTTTAGTCATACTCTGCCTCGTTAATCTATTCATTCCGTCTATCAGGGTTTCAGGTTCATGGTCATGACCGGCAGTGTGCGAAATATGATGAAGGAAATACCCAAGGTGGATCGGGTTCTGGCCTGGCCGGAGATTTCGGGCCTGCTCGCGAAACATCCACGCCCGGAAGTGCTGGTCGCCATTCGAACGGTACTGGTACAACTTCGAGAACAGTTGCTGGACAACAGCGACAGCACGCTGCCTGATACTGCCCGGATCAGCGCCTTGATTTCATCAGAGCTTGAATCCCGCACCAGGCCGAGCCTGCAGACGGTGGTCAATGGCACCGGAGTCGTGGTGCATACCAACCTCGGGCGCTCGCCCCTGGCTGACGAGGCGGAAGAGGCGATTCTGAACGTGTCGAGCCGCTATTCCAATCTGGAATTCGATCTTCAGACCGGGGAGCGCGGCACGCGCTACGCACATGTCGAGGGTCTGATCTGTGAGTTGACCGGGGCAGAGGCCGCTCTGGTTGTCAACAATAACGCTGCGGCAGTTATACTGGCCCTTTCTACGATGGCCCAGGGTCGCGAAGTAATCGTTTCCCGGGGTGAACTGGTAGAAATCGGAGGTTCCTTTCGCATCCCTGATGTGATGCGTCAGAGCGGCGCACAGCTGGTCGAAGTCGGCACTACCAACCGCACACACATCCGTGATTATCTGGTTGCCATAACAGAAGCGACCGCGCTGCTGCTCAAGGTTCATACCAGTAACTTTGCAGTTGTCGGTTTTACGGCGGAGGTTTCAGTCGCCGATATGTCGTCTCTCGGCCGTGAGAGCGGTATTCCGGTCATGCTGGATGCCGGCAGCGGATGTCTGATGGACCTTTCCCCCTACGGGATCTCCGGCGAACCGACTGTCAGCCAGTATCTGGCGGCAGGTGCCGATGTTGTCACGTTCAGTGGCGATAAACTGCTGGGAGGGCCGCAGGCCGGATTGATTGCCGGAAAGCGTCAGTTTATTGAGGCCATGAAGCGCCATCCGCTGCTGCGGGCTTTGCGCATGGACAAGCTCAGCCTTGCCTCGCTGGAGGCGACTCTGCGGCTGTACCGTGACCCGCGCCGGGCTCTGGTCTCGATACCCACCCTGCGCATGCTGACAATGACAGCCGGAGATCTGGACCACAGGGCTGATGTTATTGTCAGACGGCTTCGCCGAAGCCTTCCGGATACGGTCACGCTGGTTAAACATCGCGGAGAATCGAGTGCCGGAGGCGGTTCGTTTCCCCTGCTTCAGCTGCCGACGACGCTGGTCGAGGTCGTGGTTGCCGGGCATTCGCCGCTGCAGATCGAAGCCGCCCTGCGCCGGACAATGGTGCCGGTGATAGGGCGCATCCACCATGATCGATACCTGCTGGATGTCCGTACGATCCTGGACCGTGACCTGCCGACACTTTCTCAGTCACTGGCAGAGGCCTCTGCCGGCCTCGCAAAGGAAAAACCATGAGCGGTTTCAAGTCGTTTGCCCTGATACCGGCTGCCGGCATGGGAAAACGGATGGGTGCCTCCATCAACAAGCAGTACCTGCAACTGGACGGTCTGCCGATCGTGGCCCGCACCATTTCGGTGTTCGAAGCATCACCCCTGATTGAGGCTATCTATCTGGTCATACCCGCTGACGAGATTCCCTACTGCCGTGAGCATGTGGTTGCGGCCTGCGGATTTCGCAAGGTGATTGCCATTGTTCCCGGTGGTCGGGAACGCCAGAACTCGGTCATGAACGGTCTGAAGGCCATGCGTTCGAGTGTGGCTGACGACGACGTGGTGCTTATTCACGATGGTGTCCGTCCCCTGATCACATCACAGCTGCTGTGCGAGTCCATTGATGTTGCCCGGAACAACGACGGTGCGCTGGTGGCGGTCCCGGCAAAGGACACCATCAAGACGGTCCGTGACGGGATCATCATTGATACCCCCCCCCGGGAGATGCTCTGGCAGGCCCAGACACCCCAGTCGTTCCGCTATGCCACAATCTACACCGCCCACTGTGAGGCTGAACGGGAAGGTTTCATGGGGACCGACGACGCAGCGCTGGTGGAGCGGCGCGGAGGTACGGTACGGATCGTGCGTGGGGATTACCGGAATATCAAGATCACAACACCTGAGGATCTTGTCCTGGCCGAAGCGTTCCTGGCCGGCGCGAGAAAGGAGGCCTGACGTTGGCACCGCGAAAACCTGAACGGATTCTTATTGTCGATGACGAAGCTGACATTGCAGCCATTCTCAAGCTCCACCTGGAGGACTCCGGTTATATCACCGCATGGGCGGGAAACGGTCAGGCGGCATTGCAGATGCTGAACGACGGCGCATATTCACTGGCCATTATGGACGTCAAGATGCCCGGCATAAGCGGTGTGGAGGCGCTTAAGCAGATCCGCGAGGCTGGACTGGATGTGGCCGTGATCATGATGACAGCTCATGGCAGTGAGGACCTTGTTGTTGAATGCATGAAATCCGGAGCCGTTGATTACGTCTGCAAACCGTTTTCTCTTGATGACATGCTGCAACGCGTGAAACGAGCGGTTGCCAACAGGCAGATGGTGTTGAGAAAGAACCGGCTTGAGCGGGAGAAGGAAGATTTTTTCTTCATGCTTTCCCACGACCTGAAAAACCCGATTACGGCAGTAATCGGATCCATCGATATCATGCGCGAAGGGCGTCTCGGTCCGGTTAACGTCGAACAGGCCGAATATCTTCAATCCGCCATTGAAAGCTGCAACGAGATTGTTGCAATGATAGACAATCTGCTGGACGTTCAGCGCTTCGAAGCAGGCAGGATGCCGGTCGTCATCCGTCCGTACAGACCGGCGGAAATAGCGGCAGCAGCGGTTGAGCGTTTCAGCAAGGCGGCCGAATATGAAGGAGTAGAGCTTTCGCTGGAGACAGACGGGGATACGACGGAGGTGGCCGTTGACAGAAACCTGATGGCCAGGGTAGTTGCGAACCTGCTGGTGAACGCCATTAAGTTCACTCCCGCAGGCGGGAACATCAAGCTTTCCTGTCGCTGTGTCAGGAGTACTAAGGCCCACCGGATCCGGATTCCGGTGTATTGTGTCCCTCCGGCCGGGTTCGCCAACCTGCAATGCTTCGTTTGTATCAGTGTCAGCGATTCAGGAAACGGAATCCCGCACGAGCATCTGGATCATATCTTCGAACGTTATACGCAGTCGCATAACGCCATTGGCCGTGAACGGGGCGGAGCCGGACTCGGACTGGCATTCTGCAAGATGGCAGTGGAAAGTTTTAACGGTATCATCTGGGCGGAAAGCGAGGCCGGCCTCGGCAGTGAGTTTATCATCCTTCTGCCGTGCTATCCCGGTACGTCACGTTGCGAAAAATTCCCATCGGAGGAGCAGTCATGACCATCAGACACATTCTTGTTACGATGCTGGTTGTTGCTGTTTTTGGCATCCGCCCGGCGACAGCAGCAGAAATCGACTTCAGTAAGGCCATCACCATCGGTTCCGGTCCCAAAACAGTTGTGGAGTTCACCGACCCGGACTGCCCGTATTGCCGCCAGGCCTCAAAATATTTTGAAGGCCGGACGGACGTGACCCGGCATGTGTTCTTTTACCCGCTTGCCAAGCATATCAAGGCCAAGGAAAAGATTCAGTTCGTACTTTCTGTGCCGGACAAGGTCAGGGCCTATCATGATGTCATGTCGGGCAGGCTGGATACGGTTCCGATTCCTTCGCCAACGTCCGAGGGTGCGAAGCTGCAGGAGCAGCACTTTGAAATTGCTAAGAAATCAAAGGTTGATTCCACGCCGACCTTCATAATCAACGGGCGCATTATCGAGGGCTTCGATCTCAAGAGGATCGAGGAGACACTAGGCTCCAGGCCGTAAGTGCCGTTGACGGCATCTCTGCAGGCACTCTTGTATGGTCCGGACGAGTTCACCGGTGGTATAGGGCTTGGCAATCGAGCCGGAAAATCCCAATGTTTCGTATGCCACAATTGCCTGGTCAGCTGCATATCCGCTTGATGCTACCAGGCATGCGGCAGGATCAAGGTCGAGAATCCGCCGCGCTGTTTCTTCTCCTCCCGTTCCATCTGTGACGTACAGATCCAGGATCACAATTGAGAAACCTTTCCCTGCAGCCATGAACTCCCGGTACCGGGCACACGCCTCTTCACCATTCCTGCAGGTGACAACTGTAAAGCCCCTTTCCTTCAGCAGCTCTTCTGTAAGGTTTCGAATGAGTTCCTCGTCGTCCATAACAAGAACGGAAATCTCTGCCTGATCGTTGTGCGATTGCTCGCCAGAGGCAACGACGTCAACCTGTTTTTCATCCTCTGCCGGAAGCAGTATAGTGACCGTGGTTCCTGTGCCGACTTCCGATGTGATGTCTATGTGGCCGGTGTGTTTCGATATTATTGAATGGGTCGTGCTCAAGCCGAGTCCGGTACCGGTATCCTTGGTGGAGAAGTAGGGATCGAATACCTTGTTGAGATCATCCTGGGCGATGCCGCACCCGCTGTCTTTGAAGACAATCTTCGCGTAATCTCCTGACGGCAGTGAATATATATTGTTTTCTTGCAGCGTCATCCTGTCAACCAGAACCGTCAGGGTGCCGCCATCCGGCATGGCATGGAGGGCATTGAGTACGATATTGTTGAAAGCCTGATTGATCTCCTGGCTATCGGCACTGATTACCTGATGCGAATTGCAGGTAATAGTCCCTTTGACGTTGGATCCGCTCAGGAAGAGTGAAACAGATTCCTCCACAAGAGTATCTACCGGAACGGACTCATGGGGAGTGCTTGCGCCATGGGAAAATGTCAGCAACTGCCGCGCAAGTCCTGCGGCACGGTAGGACGACTTCTCTGCAGCTGCCAGAATATCTGAAACCTTATTCGTATCATCCAGGTTCTTTCTGGCATACGAAATATACCCGATGATACCGGTAAGGACATTGTTGAAATTGTGGGCAATACCTCCTGCCAATACACTTATGGACTCCAGTTTCTGGACCTTCAGCCGTTCGCTCAGTATGTAATCACGATCCGTTATGTCACGGATAATGATCAGCAGGCATGGATTGCCGTCCAGTTGAATGGTGCGGGCTGATAATTGCGCCAACAGTTTTGATCCGTTTTTGGTCTTGAAAAGAGCTTCAAAGTTCTTGATTTCTCCATGGCGTTTAACGACGGCTGCAAGTTTATCCCGGTCGTTGATATCATTCCAGACACCAATTTCAACAGATGTCCTGCCGATCACCTCGTCAGTTGTAAATCCGGTAATCCTGGCGAAGCTTTCATTCACATCAAGCATCATCCCGTCATGCAGTCGGGACAGGATGATTGCATCGGGTGATGCGTGAAAAATGGTGGAAAATTTCTCCTCCGACTGGCGAAGTATTTCCTCGTAGTGCTTGTGCTCCGTTATGTCGCGGCCGATGCCGATAAGTGTGCCTTTGCCGGTATAGGGGTCGTTGACGGCCGATGCATTTGCCGTGTACCACTGGTAGCGCCCATCCTTGCACCGTACCCGGTATTCGATGCCGCTTTGCTTTTCGCCCGTTTCCAAGACCCTCTGCAGAAACTCAAAGCATCCGGGTGCGTCATCATCATGGACAAAGGGTGCAAAAGGTTTCCCGATGGTTTCGTCAAGGCTGTATCCGAAAGCCTCGGTCCAGTTGGGGGAGACATAGCAGAAATCACCGCCGGGTGTGAGGGCGAAGACAACGTCATTGGCATTTTCCACGAATGAGCGAAAGCGCTGTTCACTCAGTTGTAATTCGCTTTCTATTCTCTTGCGCTCGGTTATATCCTGTCCGACCGAAAGAATCCCTGCTTTGGAGCCGTCTGCATCTACAAGTGCGTGGTTGTTCCAGGATATCCAGACCCGCTCGCCGTTCTTGCGGATGTTTTCATTTTCGTTGTTGATGTACGCCTCGGGATTCCTGCAGATGTTCCTGATCATTTCAGCCAGGTCACGACCGCTTGACTCTGTATCCGGCACAATTGTACCAATCAGGCTCTGCCCGATAATCTCGCTGCCTGAAAAGCCGAAAAATCTTTCGGCGAATTCATTGAAGTAAATTACCCGGCCATCGTTATCCCACTTCAGAATTATACTGTTGGCATTTTCAACCAGCTCCCGGTATTTGTTTTCACTTTCTCGCTGTGCGTCATCAGCCCGTTGCAGCCGTTGCGCCATTTCGTTGAATGCGGCTCCCAGATCTCCCAGCTCTCCTCCGGAAATATGACCAGGAACCCTGGCAGCCAGATCGCCATGTGCAATTCTTTGCGTAGCTTCCTGCAGGGCTGAAACCTTGTTGAGGATATTTCGCTTGCAGAAATATATCGCCGTGACGAGCATGATCAACATGGCCGGCATCAGGGTTCCGGTGCCGAGCAGGAGATCATTGCGCGCTTTGGTCAGAACAAAATCCTTGTTCAGTCCGGTGCGGATATACATGTACGGGAAAGTTTCGCTCTCCAGCCGCAGTTTCCTGTACGAAAAAATGCGCTGGATACCGAGATTCCCTGCGGCTTCAAATGTCCCTTCATCAGGGCCTGCGGTCATCCGGGCAAATAAATCTGCGCGGTCCTGTTTGCCGACCAGGCGTGAATCTACAGAGGAATAGAGGATGGTTCCTTTGTGGTCGGTAAGCAGGATCGATGATGTCGGGGAGGCATAGTCATTGTTGTAGAAATGGCTGAAGCTGTTGAGCGAAAAAACGACGGCCATGACATCAGAAACTCTGCCAGAGCGGTCCTTGATCGGGTAGGCAATGCTTAGATTCGGGACAGGCTTGATTTTGCCGATGGCGTATTCTCCGGATGAGACCCTCCCGGTTGCGACGGCATTTTTAAAATATCTCCGGTCGCTGAACGAACGAGCCTCTCTTGGCGGAATCGCCGAGGCCCAGAGGGAACCGCTCCGGTCAACTATGATGATATTGGTTATCTGGGAATTTTTTTCGACAAGTTCGGCCAACAGCGCGCTGGTTGCCGCGGAATCATGCTGTTTAACCGCCGGCAGGATCGAAACGGTGGCCGTCAACTGCTCCGTTCCCGCCAGCAGAACCTTCTGGTCGTGCTGGATCTGCATGGCGACGGAGGTGGCCATCTCAATTGCTTCGTCTTTATCATGCTGCAGCTGTTTGACCGCGTTATATGCGATGATGCACAGGGGCAGGATCGTCATCAGGAGTATCAGGAAAATAATCTGATTGCGTATCGACGCGGAGCTGAGTCTGGTCATGGTATGTCCTGTGATGCGATGATGCCAGACTGTAACCTGGCTAATTTTTTTTGCAGTGCAATGGCGGTCCAAACTGAATGCCTGATCGGATATGGCTTACTATACATGCGCTGTATAAACGTGCCAAGAGATTCGCAGGTATAAAACAAAAAAGCCCGGATTGTAGTCCGGGCTTACAGGAATATCTGTCGTTACAGTATGCTGGCTATTTCTTCAGAACTCCATCGGCATGGCCTTGACCTGTTTGGCGGTAAATACCGGACCGTCCTTGCAGACATAGACATTGCCCACATTGCAGCGCCCGCATTTGCCCAGACCGCATTTCATACGGTTCTCCAGGGTGGTGTAGACCTGTTCATCGGTAAAGCCAAGTTTCTCCAGCACCGGCAGGGTGAACTTGATCATGATCGGCGGGCCGCAGACCAGGGCGATGGTGTTTTCGGCCGACGGCGCAGCTTCCTCCAGTATGGTCGGCACGAATCCGACCTTGCCGTCCCACCCGGGCCCGTTGCCGCCCGGGTCGACTGTTTTCACCAGACGTACATCTCCACGCTCCTGCCATTCCTTCAGTTCCCGCTTGTACACCAGGTCGGCCTCTGTCCTGGCGCCATAGACGATGGTGATGTCGCCGAACTTGTCGCGCCAGTCCAGACAGTTCCAGATCAGGGTCCTGAGCGGCGGCAGGGCGATGCCCCCGGCCACGAAGACCAGGTTCCTGCCGAAGAACTCCTCGATCGGAAAGGAATTGCCGTAGGGTCCGCGAACGCCCATGGTATCACCGACCTCCAGGCGCCGCAGTTCCTCGGTCACCCTTCCGACAGAACGGAAGCAGCACTCAATGAACCCTTTCCGGGTCGGTGACGAGGCGATGCAGAAGGTGGACTCCCCGGCCCCGAAGGCCGAGTACTCGCCGAACTGCCCGGCCCGGAAGGTGAAGCTTTCGCGTACAGCCTCGTCCTGGAAGACCAGCTTGAGGGTACGTACGTCCGGAGTCTCGTCGATGACCTCTTCGATGGTAGCCAGGTAAGGAAGGTAGATATTCTTGTTGGTGTGATCACATTATGGAAATCCCTTTGACCGACGAGCACACAGACAAAACTTTTGGGTTAAAACGTAAAACCCTGGTGTTTTGACCTCAGTTGCTCTGTTGCTCTGGTTAAATATCTTTCTTGTTAATTTCTTCAACTATCTGGGCGATGTCG
The DNA here is from genome assembly GCA_016720395.1 of Geobacteraceae bacterium. GTDB lineage: Bacteria > Desulfobacterota > Desulfuromonadia > Geobacterales > Pseudopelobacteraceae > CAIPTY01. The sequence continues at coordinate 153,701 of JADKKR010000008.1, forward strand.
ATCCCCACCGGGCAGACCCGGATACAGCGTCCGCAGCCGCTGCAGAGCGTCTGGCCGAACTTGTCGTCGTAGTACTTGAACTTGTGCATGATGCGGTTGCGGTAGCGCTTGGGCTGCTGGTCACGGGGGTTGTGACCTGAGGCATGGTTGGTGAACTTGGAGAAGCCGCAGGCATCCCAGTTCTTGCGGCGTTTGCCCGCTTTCTCGGTGCCTTCATCGACGATGTCGAAGCAGTGGCAGGCCGGGCAGACGAAGGCGCAGGCACCGCAGCCGACACAGCGGGTGGCGATGGAATCCCAGTCCGGGTTTTCGAAGTTCTCGTCCAGCCAGGCCTTGACCTTCTTCAGGTCGAACTTCTCTATCTGCGGTTCGGCCAGCGGGACCGCCTTCGAGCCGGTCGGTTCCGAGAACAGCTGCGGGTAACGGTTGACCAGCGTCTCACCCTTCTCGCTGTATGTCCGGCAGTCGTAGCCGCCATCCTCCAAAGGGGTCAGGAACAGGTCGCTCCCTTTGGTCTCGTCCGGGGAGAGTCCCACGGCGGTGCAGAAACAGGCATCGTCGGCAGTGGTGCAGGCCAGGCCGACGATGGTGGTCTTCTTTCTGCGCTCCAGAAAAAACTCGTCTTTATAATCCCAGGAGAAGACTGCGTCCAGCACCGGGATGGCAACCGCATCGCAGGGGCGCACCCCTACCAGTACCGTCTCCGGGAAGCGGGACGGGTCGATATCGGTAACCGTGACTTTCTGCCCTTCCTTCTCGTAGGTCATGATGTCTTCACAGACCGGGAAGAAGGCCTCTTTGGCCGAACGGCGCGGAAGTTGGTCGGTGATCATCTCGGCGGCGCTCGTGAGCGGTTCGTAGAGTGGCGTACCGGCGTTCATGCGCGGGGCTACCACACGGGTACCTGCGGCAATCAGGGTATCCAGGAGTGTGTTCAGGTTTTGTTCGGAGATGAATTTTTGCATGTAAAACCTTTTTAGCCACAGAGGACACAGAGGAAACCAAAACCTTTTTTGAGGGTAAAACCAAAGGCATAAAATCTTATTGGGGTAAATCTTAAAAGCCTTTTGTTTTCTCCTCGTTCTACGCCTTTGAAGTTCTCTGTGCCCTCTGTGGCAAATAGTCTTTATTTTATAAAACTTTGATCATCCTTCTCGGTGAACATGTTCAGCGGACCCTTGTCCAGCACCTCGAAGCCGGCTTCATGGTCGTAGAGCTCTTTGAGCTCCTTGGCCATCTTGCGGTTGAGCAGGTTCAGGGGGATGTCCATCGGGCAGACACGCTCGCACTCGGCACAGCCGGCGCAGCGGCCGGCCAGATGCATGGCCCGCACGATGTGCCAGGCGGTGTTGCCGGCCGGGCGGGGGGTGGTATCCACCATCTGGGGCTTGTTACGATCACACAGGCACTGCTCGCAGAAGCAGAACGGGCAGACCTGGCGGCAGGCGTAGCACTTGATGCACTTGCTGAACTGCTCCTTCCAGTAGGCCCAGCGCTCGGCCGGGGTCAACGCCTCCAGGCGGGTGATCTCGGCGGCGTATTTCTTCTCCAGATCCGCTGCCACCGGGGTCTGGGCTGGCACGAAATCGCAGCCGGTTGGGAGATGGGCATCACACTCAGTGCATTTGGGGGCGATGCTGTCAGTAGTCAGCTCTGTGGCGGGTTGGACCGTGGAGGCCAGCACACCGGCGCAAGGGACGCCGATCAGGTAGATGTCCTCACGCTTGAGCTGGGACTCACCCATCAGTCCGGAGAGGGCCTTCAGGTCGCACCCCTTGACCACGATGCCGATTTTGCCGCTCTTGGGGATCTCCTTCTTGGCTTTGGTCAGGTAGACGGCCAGGTTGTTGACGCAGGCCGGGGTAAAAATCAGCTTGGCGGCATCATCGGGCTGGCTGATCACGATCGGCTGAGCCGAACCCTTGCGGCGCGCGGCTGCGTAGCCGACGATCGCCGAGACCTGGCCTTCGGAAAGGATGCGTTGTGCTTCAGTCCGGATGGCATCGGTTACGGCGGTATAGATGGATGTGTCGATTGGCTTAGTCATAAAAACCTTTTTAAAAGCAGTCAAAATCTATCTCTCACAGAGCTCATAGAGTCCACAGAGAAAACAAAAATCTTATTGATGGTAAAGCCAAAACAAAACATATACCGGGGTTAAACCTTAAAAGCCTTTTGCTTGTTCCCCTTATTTTTTGTCTTTGAATTTCTCTGTGCCTTTGTGAGCTCTAGCGAGCGGAGTGAGCGAGTGAGATAATGCCTTTAGATCTGGTTGTAGGCCTCTTTCAACTCCGGGGTGTCGATGGCCCCCGACCACTGCTCTTCCATGGCCAGTTCCTTGAACTCGGTCATCGGCCCCATGGCGCGCACCTTCTCGGTCAGATCGGTGACCACCTCGACCCACTTGCCGCCTTCGGCTGCCGAGACCCAGGAAAACTGCAGCCGGTTCAGGTCGACACCAACGAACTCCAGCAGTTTTCTGAATACGGCGAACCTGCGGCGGGCGTGGAAGTTGCCGGCGATGTAGTGGCAGTCACCCGGATGGCAGCCGGAGACCAATACCCCGTCGGCGCCCTGCTGGAAGGCCTTGAGGATGAAGACAGGGTCGATGCGGCCGGTACAGGGGAACTTGAGCACCCGCACGTTGGACGGGTACTGCATGCGGCTGGTGCCGGCCAGGTCGGCCCCGGCATAGGTGCACCAGGTGCAGACAAAGGCGATGATCTTGGGCTCGAAGGTGTGTTTTTGTTTTTCTGAATGCATAGGAGCAAAACCTTTTCAACACAGAGACACAGAGGACACGGAGAAAACCAAATCTTTAGGGTAAACCTTAACGGTCTTTGCTTCTCCCGGTTTCTGTTTTTGCAGTTCTCTGTGTTCTCTGTGCCTCTGTGTTTACATTGAATTTACAGTGCTTCAATCATCGCAATAACCTGTTCATCGGTATACCCGTCCAACTCCACGCACTTGGACGGGCAGGTGGCCTGGCAGGTGCCGCAGCCGGCGCAGACGCCGGGGTTGACGAAGGCTACCGTCTTGATCAGGTTGCCCTGGCGGTCGCGGATCTCTTTCTCTTCCACGGCTCCATAGGCGCAGACCTTCTTGCAGGCGAAGCAGCCCACGCATCCCGACTCCTTGACCCGGGCCACGATCGGTTCCCGCTCCAGCTTGTCCTTGGAGAAGAGCGTCATGACCTTGGCTGCAGCAGCACTGGCCTGACCGACCGTCTCGGGGATGTCCTTGGGCCCCTGGCAGGCGCCGGCCAGGTAGATGCCGGCTGTGGCGCATTCCACCGGCCGCAGCTTGGCGTGGGCCTCGGAGTAGAAATTGTACTTATCGTAGGAGATGCCCAGCTTCTGTGCCAGCAGGTCGGCACCTTTTTGGGGCTGGACGGCCGTGGCCAGGACGACCATGTCGGCCTCGATCTCAACCTGTACGCCGACAGCGATGTCGCTGCCCATGACGACGATCTTGTCTCCCTTCTGGTAGAGGCGCGAGACCATGCCGCGGATGTAGACCGCCTCCTCCTCCTCGATAGATCTGCGCCAGAATTCATCGTAGCTCTTGCCGGGGGTGCGGGCGTCCATGAAGAAGACGTAGGCCTGGCCGTCGTGGACCTTGTGGTGGTAGAGCATGGTGTGCTTGGCGGTATACATGCAGCAGACCTTGGAGCAGTAGGAGATCCCTTTCTCCCTGGCCCGTGAACCGATGCACTGGATGAAGACGATCTGCTTCGGTTCCCGTCCGTCCGAGGGGCGCAGGATCTTGCCGCCGGTGGGGCCGGATGCAGATGCCAGGCGTTCGAAGGTCATGCCGTCGATGACGTCCGGGATCTTGCCGTGGCCGAATTCACCGTAGCCCTTGATGGCGGATCCCTTTGGTTTCTCGTCGATGGTGTAGAGATCGAAGCCGGTGGCCACCACGATGGCGCCGACCGCTTCGACAACCAGGCTGTCCTCCTGCTCGTAGTCCACGGCGCCCGGGCCGCAGACCTTCTGGCACAGGCCGCATTTGCCGGTTTTGAACTTGATGCAGTTCTCACGGTCGATGACCGGGGTGTTGGGCACCGCCTGAGGGAAAGGGACGTAGATAGCCGGGCGCATGCCCAGGTTGCAGTCGAACTTGTTCGGAATCTTCCTGACCGGGCATTTCTCCATGCAGACACCACAGCCGGTACAGGTGTCCTCGTTTACCGAACGTGCCTTACGCTTGATGGTTACCTGGAAGTTGCCGATGTACCCCTCGACCAGTTCGATCTCCGAGTAGGTGTAGAGCTTAATCCTGGGATGGTTGGCCACGTCGACCATCTTGGGGGTCATGATGCACTGGGAGCAGTCCAGGGTCGGGAAGGTCTCGGAGAGCTGAGCCATGTGGCCGCCGATGGAGGGTTCGCGCTCGACCAGGATGACCTCATGGCCGCAGTCGGCGATGTCCAGTGCGGCCTGGATACCGGCGATACCGCCGCCGATGACCAGGGCCCGCTTGGTGACGGGTACGGTGATGGTGGGCAGGACACGGTTCTTCTTGACCCGCTCGACCATCATGCCGACGATCTCGACCGCCTTGACTGTGGCTTCTTCCTTGTTCTCGTGGACCCAGGAACAGTGCTCGCGGATGTTGGCCATCTCGCACAGGAAGGGGTTCAGGCCGGCCGCTTCCACGGCTTTCCGGAAGGTCTTCTCGTGCATGCGGGGCGAGCAGGCCGCCACGACGATATGAGAGAGCTTCTGATCCTGGATGGCCTTCTTGAGGAGGTTCTGGCCGGGGTCAGAGCACATGTACTTGTAGTCGGTGGAGAAGGCAACACCAGGAAGTTTGCCGACCTCCTGCGCAACCCGTTCGACGTCGACGGTCCGGGATATGTTCTCGCCACAGTGGCAGATGAATACGCCTATTCTTGACATCTAACTAATTCCTTTTTTGCCGCAGAGGTCATAGAGGGCACAGAGAAAAATACAAAACAAACGTCTTTTTTTGGTTAAACCTAAACGTCTTATTTCTTGGTGCCCTTCAGGTCTCCTGGGATCTTCGAAGTTACAACGCTTCTGGTTCTGTCTTCCTCTGAGCTCTCTGTGTCCTCTGTGGCTAAAGCAGTTGTTTTTCTTTCAACAGCGGCGTGGGGTTGACGATCATGGCGTCTAGGCCGAGTTTGTCCGGTCCGAGGCCGGTGGCCAGGCCGACCAACTGGGTCAGGTAGAAGACCGGCAGTGCGTATTCAACGTTGTAGACCCCCTCGATCTCCTTCTGGCGGATGTCCAGGTTGCCGTGGCACAGGGGGCAGCCGACCATGATGCAATCGGCGCCGGCCGCCTTGGCTGAGTCGAGGATGGCGTTGGTGAGCTGGATAACGACTCCGGGGCGCGAGAGCGTGAAATTGGCCCCGCAGCACTCCATGCGGTGGCTCCAGGGTACCGTCGTCGCACCGGCAGCTTCGATGACCCGCTCCATGATGGTGGGGGCTTCAACGCAGTCCAGGTTGGTGACGTCGGTGGGACGGGTCAGCAGGCAGCCGTAGTAGCAGGCTACCTTGAGGCCCGAGAGCGGTTTGTTGACAGCCGCCGCCAGGCGCTCCAGCCCCAGGTCGGTAGCCAGGATCTCCAGCAGGTGCTTTACCTTGCCTTCAAGCTTCAGGGGTGCGTCGATGGCCTTTTCCACCTGTTTGCGTTTGACATCGCTCTCAGCCAGGACGTGCTGAGTGGTCTTGAGGCGCGAGAAACAGGCTGCACAGGCTACAGCAAGGTCTCCTTCGACCTTGTCGGCCAGTTCCAGATTCTTGGCGCACAGCGACAGAGAGAGCAGTTCATCAACATTGTGGGCCGGGGTAGCTCCGCAGCAGAACCAGTCGGGTACTTCGGTCAGGCCGATGCCAAGAACCTTGAACAGTTCCCGCGTGGAGAGGTCGTATTCGCCGGCCGAGGCATGCAGGGAACAGCCGGGGTAGTAGGAGTACTCCATGATGTTGGGCTTGCTCACAGGGCCTCCCCTTTTTTTCGCATCTCTTCGATGCGGGTAAAGATCTTCTCGATTTCGGACATGTTCTTGTTTTTACTGTGGAACACCTTGAGCTTGCCCTTGGCAAACAGCTTGGGTCCCAGCATCAGATCCTTCAGAAACTGACCCGATTTAACGTTGAAGACGGCGGCCAGGCGCATCTCATATTGACGGCCGTAGGTGCGGATGTTCTGCAGAAAGAGTTTGTTGGCCAATTGGACGTAACTCTCCTTCGAGGCTCCTTCAGCATCCCAGGAGAGCTTGCGCAGGGCGTCCATGATGGAGGCCAGATGAACCTTGTTGGGGCAGCGGGTGGAGCAGGTCTCGCAGGAGGCGCAGTACCAGATGGAGCGGCCGGCAAGTACGCGCTGCCATTGTCCGAGCTGCAGCAGACGCACGACACGGTTGGGGGGGTGTTCCATGAAGGTGCCCATCGGGCAGCCGGCCGAGCACTTACCGCACTGGAAGCAGCGGCGGACAGAGGTTCCGGAGAGGGCTTCGACCTTGCGTACAAAGTCAACGTCCATCGTCTCCTGGGAAATGATCATTTTTTTCTTTTTCACGATAGTATTCCTGTCCCTTTAGCGCAGAGCGGATATCCCATGATAAAAAGCAAAAGCCGCGCCACATTGGTAACCATTTGAATTAAAGGTGATCTGAGAGTAGGTGCCCTGAGATAGAGCGTTGCTTTCATTGACATCCATGGGGAAAAAATACCCGATAATAATCCGATGTGTAGAGATTCTCTGCAGCAGGATCTCAAGTCGGCCACAATCTGTCTCCACTGGTGTGCCATTTAGTTAAACTAAAAATCTACCCTTTAGGAGCCACGCGGTGGAGAATGAGGCGCCAATCACTGGAATTGGCACTATAATTTGCCAGAATCCCTAATTTTTATTGTCTACATAAACGATATGAAAAATGCAAGAAGAAAGATAACTTTATATAAATATATTTAGGTTAAATAAAATTACTCTTCATCCGGGCAGGTGAGTCGCTCCAATTCCGTTAGGTAGTGTATGGCTTCCAGCGCGCTTGATCCGCACATTTCACTGCTCGGGAGCAGTCTGCTGCAGACGGCCGGCCGTAAGCTGCTGCCGAATATTCGGCAGCGGTTGTCCTCCGTCAATTGTACACAGCGAACTCCTGCCGGTTTGCCGCCTTCCATACCGGGTATCGGCGACGAGATGGACGGTGCGATGCAGCAGGCCGCGCAGTTGACTCGGCATTCAATAGGAAGATTCATGTTCCGGTCGATTCCGGCATCCCTGCGGGACGCATCCATAGCGGTGAACTTTCAGGGCAATCATATCCACTACGGTTCACAGGTCAACAACATTCGCAGACATGACTTTCCTCCCGCAGGAAACAATGCTACATATAGAAGTACGTATAGTGAAATTCATATTCCACAAAGGGGGGAATTCATGCAACGAGTCGTGACCGCCATCTTGAGCCTGGCGCTGACCGTATCACCGTCATTTTCCTCCGAAGTTCAGTCTGAGCTCGAATCTCTGAGGAAGCAGGTTTCAGAGCAGTTCTCCGGAAGAAAGCCGAGCCTCTGGGGTGAGAATGTCCCCGGTGTGCGGACCCGCCTGGCTGTCGACGAGAAGGTTATCGCCCTGACGCTGGACGCCTGCGGCAGTGCCACGGGCAAAGGTGTCGATACCCGGCTGATGGATTTTCTGGCACGCGAACAAATCCCTGCCACGCTGTTCATCAATGCCCGCTGGATCGACGCCAACCCGGAATTATTCCGGCGACTGGCCGCCAACCCGCTGTTTGAGATTGCCAACCACGGCCTGCGGCACAAACCGGCCTCGGTCAGCGGGCGATCGATCTACGGTATCGAAGGTACGAGGGATGCGGCTGAGCTGGTAGAGGAGATCGAACTCAATGCACGGAAGATAGAAGCGATTAACGGGAAAAGGCCCCGGTTGTACCGTTCCGGCACCGCCTATTATGATGAACTGGCCGTGGAGATTTCGCACCTGCTGGGACACGAAGTTGCCGGTTACAGTGTTCTGGGGGATGCCGGGGCAACCTACAGCGCTGCCCAGGTCAAGGCGGCCCTGCTCGGCTCAAAGTCCGGCGATGTAATCCTGTGCCACATGAACCACCCCGAGAGCGGCACCGGAGCCGGGGTCATCGCCGCTGTCCCGGAGCTGATGCGCCGCGGCTTCAGATTTGTCCGCATGTCGGATTATCCTCTCAGGTAAAGGAACAGGCCGCGGAATGCTTCATATCGTTCAGAATGATCCGGACGTCCCTCCCGGAACGTTTGCAGAAGATCTGGATTCCGCTGGAATCCTGCATTTCGTCCACCATCCCTACGCTGGAGACCCGCTGCCCGGATTGCAGGATGTTTCGGCTCTGATTGTCATGGGCGGCTCCATGGGTGCCAATGACGATCTGCAGCACCCGTTCCTGTATGATCTTAAGTTTTTCATCAGGCACGTCGTATCAGCCGGAATCCCATATCTGGGAATCTGTCTGGGAGGGCAGCTGCTGGCAGCCGCCCTGGGTGCACGGGTCGTGCCCGACCGCTGGGAGGAGTTGGGAAACCTGCCGGTGATCTTGACGACAGAAGGCCAAGGAGACCGGCTTTTCAACGGATTGCCGACTGAGTTCGACACCTTCCAGTGGCATCATGACAGCTTCGATATCCCTGAGGGGGGTGTTGTGCTGGCGTCTTCGGCAGAATGTCCTCACCAGGCCTTCCGGGTCGGCCACACCGCCTGGGGCACACAGTTTCATCCCGAGGTGACAGAACAGATTATCCGCGACTGGTGTGCGTGGGATCCCGTGAACGTTCCCCCGGTCAGCGAGCTGCTGACCGGTTTCCATGCGATAGAACAGCCGTATCGAATATTTTCGCGACAGATGCTGAATAATTTCCTGCGGACTGCCGGACTGTTGGCGCCGTCCTGAGGGCAGCGGCCGGGATGGCGTGCGGGGCGGTTTAATGAAGGACCACCACATACATACATACATTAGGGAGAACAGCATATGACATTTGCCATCACCACTGACTACATCAAGCTGGACAGCTTTCTCAAGGGAGTCAATATCGTCGGGTCAGGCGGAGAAGCCAAGATCATCATTGCTGAAGGCCGGGTCATGGTGAATGGTGAGACTGAGCTGCGCCGGGGCCGCAAGTTGTACCCCGGCGACCGGGTAGCGCTGGGGAGCCATGCTTTTACCGTGGAACGTGAGGCATAAACCGGCTTGCGTCACCCTCAAATGATTTGACTTTTCAGGCCGTCTGACACTACAATTCCCGTTCAATTTATCCCGAATAAATACAATTACACGCAGAGGCCGCCGCATAAAGGCGCCATGCCACAGGAGATGATATGAACACTCGCTTTCTGGATGCCTGCTGGGGAAAACCGGTCGACCGCACACCCGTCTGGCTGATGCGCCAGGCAGGCCGATACCTGCCTGAATACATGGCCGTCCGTTCCAAATGCACCTTCCTTGAGCTGTGCAAGACCCCTGAGCTGGCCGCAGAGGTGACCATCCAGCCGGTTGACATCCTGGGCGTGGATGCTGCCATCCTCTTCTCCGACATCCTGACCCCGGTTGAGCCGATGGGCATGAAGCTGGATTTCGTTCCCGGTCCGGTATTTGAAAACCCGATCCGGAGCATGGCCGATGTGGATAAACTGCGTATTCCGCAGATGGAACAGGATGTCCCCTATGTCCTGGAGACCCTGAAGATCCTGCGCCGTGAACTGGCCAGCAAGGTCCCACTGATCGGTTTCGGCGGCGCACCCTTCACTCTGGCCTGTTACATGGTCGAGGGCAAGGGTTCCAAGGATTTTGCCCAGATCAAGCGCATGATGTACACCGCTCCCGAAGTCTACGGGGCACTGATGGACAAGATCACCACCATGAGCATGGAGTACCTCAACGCCCAGATTAAGGCCGGTGCGCAGTGCATCCAGATCTTTGACACCTGGGGCGGTATCCTCTCCCCTGCAGACTATGAGCGCTACATACTGCCCTATACCACAACGCTGATCAACGGCCTGAACCGGGTAGAGACCCCGGTGATTCACTTTGTCAAGGGGGCCGCCACCATGCTGCCGATCGTGCAGAAGGCCGGCGGCGATGTGATGGGCCTGGACTGGCACGTCAACCTGGGGACTGCCCGTGACATCCTCGGCTCAGCTATGGGTGTTCAGGGCAACCTGGATCCGACCGTGCTGTATGCCACCAGGGAGATTATCGAGCGCGAGGTAAAGCGGGTGCTGGACGAAAACGCCGATCGTCCCGGACACATTTTCAACCTGGGTCACGGCATCCTGCCAACGGTCCCGCCGGAAAATGCGAAATTCATGGTGGAGTGCGTACACAGGCTGTCACAGAAGTAATATGTGTAAGCAAAAACAGCCGTATCCCCTTTTATAAATAGGAGTATGGCTGTTTTTGCATAGGGGCTGTCATGTCCATAACAATGAAAAATGTCGTCATATTCGTTACCGATCTTGCCAGGGCCAAGGCGTTCTATGTCGACCAGCTGGGACTTCCGCTGGCAGGCCAGAGCGAAATGCTGATGGAGTTCTTCCCCGGAGCCACGACTACCCTGGGTGTTGCGCTGGCATTGCAGGACGAAGCCCGCATGCTTGTCGGAAGGCATACCGGCATCACCCTCAGGGTTGATAAGATCGAGGAGCTGTGTGAAGCCCTGCATACCGCCGGCGCCCGTTTTGTCGAACCCCTGGAATCCAGCCCTTGGGGTAAGATGGCCGTAGTTGCCGATCACGACGGAAATCAGCTGGCCCTGGTGAACCGCTGAGATGAAGATCGTCACACCTGAACAGCTTCACCAGCTGACAGAGTCGGCCTGCGCCTCGCCGCGCCTGCGCAAAAACCTCAATCTGCACACCTCTGACCTCTCCCGTTGTCATCGACTGCTGAATGCTGTTGAACCTGCCTCCTACATTCGGCCCCACCGCCACCTTGATTGCGAGAAAGATGAGGCCTTTGTCCTGATCAGTGGCCGCTTGGGCGTTATTCAGTTTTCCGATGCGGGTGACGTGACGGAGACCGTGATACTGTCCCGCCAGAGCGGTATCCTGATAGCCGATGTGCCCAGCGGGGTCTTCCACACGGCAGTCAGCCTTGAACACGGCACGGTCTTTTTTGAATCCAAGTCAGGCCCGTATCTGCCCCTGGAAGGGCCCGAAGTCCCCGCCTGGGCGCCATCCGAAGGAGATGCCGGTGCAGTGGCGTACCTGGAGCAGCTTCGTCTGCAGCTTGGTCCCTGAGCCAGGTCCTGCATGAGATACCTGAAACTCTTCCTGTTCATCCTGCTGCTGGCGGTTTCTGCGCCATGTAGCGCGTCTGCCGCCGCTCCCCGGATGCGTCCCTACACCGGTATCGGAATCCTTCTGCACCCTGTCGAACGTGACAGCCTGAACGATCCTGTCCCGCTCTATGAAGAGCCGGGACTTTCCCGCCTTGGTACACTGAATCCGGACAGGGTACCGAAATATGACTGGATATTCGGGACACAGCCTGCTGCCCCGTTGATCGTGACGGCACGCAAAGGTCCCTGGCTACGGGTGGCCTACGACGATGCCGGTCGTGAGGCCTGGCTGAGTCCGGTACGCCCCGGTGCATTCACATCCTGGGATTTCTTCTTGAAAGACCATGTAAGCAGGCTGCTCCCCGGATTACAGAAAAAATACTACCAGATCTATCAACACCCGGACAGGACAATTCTGGCCACGCTGACAGCCAGTCAGTACCTCAAGGTTCTGCGACTGGAGAACGATTGGGCTATGGTGCTGACCGACCGGAATTCACTGGGCTGGCTGCGCTGGCGCGATGAAGACGGCAGGCTGCTGATCGGCATCAGTTCTACGCCGCAGGTGATGCAGCCATGAGCCTGCATCGCTTTTCACGCACCGAACTGCTGATCGGTCGGGAAGGCCTGGACCGTTTGCGCAACAGCCGTGTCATGATCTGCGGCATCGGCGGGGTCGGCAGTTATGCCGCCGAGGCGCTGGGAAGAGCCGGGGTGGGGCAGATCACCCTGGTGGATTTTGACGATATCTGCCTGACCAATATCAACCGCCAGATCCATGCCCTCACCAGCACCGTCGGCCAGCCCAAAGTCGCGGCCATGGCAGCCCGCCTGCACGACATAAACCCGCAGGCAGAGATCATACCGGTCAAGGCCTTCTTTTCGCGGGAGACCGCTGAAGAGCTGTTAGCAGCCCGCCCCGACTATGTGCTGGACGCCATTGACCACTTCACCGCCAAGGCGGCCTTGATCAAGATCTGCCGGGAGCATGGCATACCGGTCGTGTCCAGCATGGGGGCGGCTAACAAGCTCGATCCGACGAAGATTCATGTCGCAGATATCGCTGAAACCAGAAATTGCCGTATGGCCCGCAGTATGCGGAAAATCCTCCGCAAAGCCGGTATTGAGAGCGGCGTGCAGGTTGTCTATTCCACAGAGGAGCACCGCGAGCTGGACCCGTCAACTTCCAGCGCCTGCGGTGTGGATTGCATCTGCCCCAATCGCGGAGATCAGCTCTTCAGTTGCGAAGACCGCCGGGTAATCCTGGGCAGCATCTCCTATCTTCCCTCGATCTTCGGTCTGACCATGGCCGGTGTGGTGGTCAACCGGCTGCTCCTCGCCGATACGGGCCCAAGGCCGGTTCCGGAACAATTTTGTTGAACATTTTGATTTTACAGGTATACTGTATACACATTTTTTATCCGACAGGAGGGGTTTTATGGGGAGAGAATATACGGTTCAGGAAGCCTTAGCGCTTGCCATCAGGGCTGAAAAGGACAGCATGGATTTTTACCGCAAGGCCGCCTCGGTAGCAAAAAACGAACGCGCCAAAAAGGTGCTGGACCTGCTGGCCAATGAGGAAGTCGGCCATCTCAAGTCTTTTTTCGATCATTACAAGGGAACTGAATTCGGCGACCTCATGTCCTACATCGATTCTCCTGCGGACGAAAAAAACCCGACCTACGTCAAGCTGATGAAGGCCATCAGCGAAGATATCGCCGAGCAGAAGGCCCTGGAACTGGCGCTGGTCGAAGAGAAAGACTGTATCGGCCAGTATACCCAACTGGCCAAAGGGGTTGTTGACCCGGCAGTCCGCGCCATTTTCGAGCGCGTCGTCAGGGAAACGCAGGGACACTATGACCTGATCGAATCGGAATATGCCCATATCATGGGCATGGTCCACGAAACCGACCAGGACACCTTCGTCAGGGAATAGTTCGCGGCAGCACAGCCGTTTCACGCGCTGAAAAAGGCCTGCCGGTATTCTGTGGCAGGCTTTTTATTGTTTCCGGTCTTCGAAACACGACGTAATCTGTTTTCGGATGGTTTCAGCACGTGAGTACAGAACATATGAAACGCACGGAAAGGAGTGACCATGACTACGAGAAATACGGTAGTACTTGCCGGCATGATGCTGTGTGCAACCACTGCCATGGCGTCAGTTGAGCCCCAGGGGGTTACCAATATGGGAAACGTCCGGGGTGGTGATGTGAAGGCGGCCCATGGCGTTATTGAAACGAAATGTACGAAATGTCACAGTGAAAAGGTTATTGATGCTGCCATCTTCGCCAATAAAGACATGCAGAAGATCCAGCAGGAGATGGAGAAGAGGGGCGCCATTCTGAATGCCAACGAGCGCGAGGTGCTGGGAATTTACTGGAAACAGCAGAACCCGCTCAAGAAGAGCAAATAAATCACGTTCAGGCTGTCATGATGCTCACAGAAAAGGCCGGCAATTTGCCGGCCTTTTCTGTGTAACGGTACTATGTGTCTGATCGTTGTCTCTCCGTTTCTATCCATGCATCAATTGCAGCTGGCGGCATCGGTCGTGCGATCAGGAAGCCCTGGCCGAACTGGCAGTTCATCTCCTTAATCTGGTTTAGCTGGTGGTCCGTCTCGACCCCCTCGGCAATTACTTCAAAATTCAGGCTCTTTGCCAGTGAAATGATCGAGGTGATGATCTCCTGGTTATTGCCCAGTGCGGTCAGCTTGTTAATGAATGACCGGTCAATTTTCAGAGCATCGATCGGCAGGCTCTGCAGGTAACTGAGCGATGAATAGCCGGTACCGAAGTCGTCAATGTGGATGTCGACTCCCATGGCGCGGAGCCGGTTCATTGTTGTTATGGCAACTTCGAGGTGTTCCATGAGCATGCTTTCGGTGATCTCGATCGCCAGGGTGTGCGGCGCGATGCCGGTCTCTTCAAGAACCCCGGCCACGATATCGGCGAGGTTCTCATGAGAGAACTGCTTACCCGAGATGTTAATACTCATCTTCAAGGGGGGCTCGCTTCTGATACGCAGTTGCAGCCTCTTCAGCTCGCGACACGCCTCCCGCAGGATCCATTCACCGATCTTGACGATGAGTCCGGTTTCCTCGGCCAGGGGGATGAATTCCATGGGATAGACGGTACCCCGGGATGGATGATTCCAGCGGACAAGAGCCTCGAAACCGACCAACCGATGGGTTTTGATGTCAATAATCGGCTGATACTCCATGGTCAGCTGATTGTGGTCCAGGACGGCGTGCAGATCAGATTCGAGCTGTATCCGGTCAAGGATGCTGGCGTGCATCCTGGTATCAAAAATCTCGGAGTAAGCGCTGCCGCGTTTCTTTGCCTCATACATGGCAATGTCGGCGTCGCGCAGAAGCTGTTCGGCACGTTCATACTGATCTGAACCCAGTGCAATCCCGATACTGACGGCCGCGTATACCTCGTGGCCTTCTATCGAGAACGGGGTTGACAGGATGTGGTGGATCCTGTCGGCAACATCGACGGCATCCTTCAACTCTTTGATGTCCTCAAGCAGGATGGAAAATTCGTCACCTCCGATCCGGGCAACGGTGTCACCCGGCCTGATGCACTCGGCCAGTTTAAGTCCCACGGCAACGAGAAGCCTGTCTCCGACAAGGTGTCCCAGGCTGTCGTTAACGACTTTGAAACGGTCCAGATCGAGAAAAAGGACGGCATAGAACTGACCGCTGCGGCGCATGGACGTGGTGATAACCTGCTGGAGGCGATCCATGAACAGGGAACGGTTCGGCAGATCTGTCAGGGCATCATGGAACGCGTTGTACACCAGCTGTTCTGTCGCCAGTTTTCTTGACATGATGTCGGTCTGGGACCCGGCCATTCGGTACGCCAGGCCGGAATCATTCCTGACCGCCATGCCGCGGGTTAACATCCAGAGGTATGTCCCGTCCTTGTGCATGATGCGGAACTCGTGCTCCAGATGGGGATTTCGACCACTGATATGGGCAGCGATCCGGGCTTCTATTTCAGGGCGGTCATCGGGGTGTACGCGACTGAGCCATTCCTCGGGGGTCGTGCCGATTTCCTCGTCAGCAAAGCCGAGCATCGTTTTCCAGCGGCTGGATAGGTAAATGGTGTTATTTCGTAAATCCCAGTCCCACAATCCGTCATTTGAACCCTGTGCGGCCACGGCATAGCGTTCATCACTTTCGCGAAGTGCCTCTTCAGACTTTTTACGTTCCCTGATTTCATCCTCAAGCTTTTCGTAGCCGATTTTGAGTGAACTGCTCATATCATTGAAATGCGAAGCGAGCTCGCCGAACTCGGTGCTGTCCGAGTAATCGACGGCATAGCCGAGCTTTCCCGAAGTAATCATCCGTGTGGCGTTGAGCAGGGCGTTGATCGGTCGTGTAATGGTCCTGGTCAGGTACATGGCGAGGGTGATGCCGAGAATAAGCGCCAGCAGCATCGTAGCCATAAGGATCGTGGTTACGCGCTTCACCTTCTGCATGGCATCCATCGTTACGTTTTTAAGCTTGGCGCTCGCCAGCAGGGACATGTCTTCGGTCTTGACGAGCAGCCTGTTGCCGATGTGGGCGGCATCCAGTTTGTTTTTATTGATCTGGGCTGAATTGGCTGAGGCGGTTATGTAGTAACTCAGAGAATCCTGGTAGTCTCCGATGAGCGTTTGGATCCCCTCGATCTCTTTGGCGACTTCGGGGGTATGGTGGCATGACGTGCAGTTTCGGGCGGCCTGTTCGAGGTCTGCAACATTTTCGATGATGTAGTCGAGCTTGATGCCGAGTTCGGTATTAACCGTGTACAGGTCTGATTGAACCGTCTGGATCGATCTGAGCAGCTGCTGTCTGAGGGTTTCTATCTGATGGAGGTTGATGAGCCGGCTGAGCATGGCGTTCGTATTTCTGACATGCATATAGGCGAAGACGGCACCCAGTGAGGAGATCAGAAATACCAGGAGAAATGAAAGAATTATTTTCCGTTTCATGTATCAGCCGCCATGGCCACCGGTCTCCACTGCCGTAAAAAGGGGGACATCAATCAGGAATATCATCCTACTTATTTCTGTAGTCATAGGTTGTTACATCGATGCCGCTCTTTTTAGCCATCTCGAATACCGGCTGATAATCCCTGGCGGTGGTCTCGATGAACTTTAATGCGCCGAACTGCTGCAGGACGACTTTGCCGTCAGGATCGTTATGCAGGTCCAGCAGAACCGATCTCAGCCTGTTTTTTATCGACTCATGCAGGCCGCCTCTGACGCAGAGCCCGTTGGAAGGGACATGGGGAGACTCTGCAAGGATGGTCAGTTCGTTATTGACCCGGGGGTCATGTTTTCTCTCCCGGTCATATACGCTATGCTTGGCGGCCCCCAGATCAGCCTTCCGGCTCAGTACGGCATTGATCGCGGCGTCGTGGCTCCCGGTAAAGAATGTTTCACTGAAGAAATGGTCCGTATCCGTAATGCCGTTCTCTCTCAGGTAGGCGAGCGGGAAAAGGTATCCGGCTGTCGTTGCCTTATCGACAAAGGCCATTTTCCTGTTTCTCATCTGTTTTACATTTGTGATCCCGCTGTCTTTTCTGGTGAATAAATATCCATGGTAGGTGGAATGGCCGTCAAGGTTCACCGGACGCACCAGCGGGACTACGCCGAGCTTCTTGATGGCCAGGGCGCCGGTAAAGGATCCGAAGAAGGCGCCGTCCATCTTTTCGGATGTGAACCGGTCAATAATATTGCCATAGCGGCTCAGGATCGTGAACTCCACCTTTACGCCGGTCTTTTTCGAAAGATACTCGCCAAGCAGCTTGAAGCGCTGTTTTTGCTTGAAGACGTTCATCTCGGGCAGGATGCCGATCAGGATCTTTTGCTGCGGTGATTGTGCTTCGGAAGGAACCGGAAAACAGAGCGAGAAGATGATGGTGCCGAGAAAAATCAAACGTACCACAGATCTCATGTCGTCCCCCCTGCTATGGAATTGTCGACACCTTAACACTGATTTTATAAATAGTAAAACAATGTTACTTAGGTTAAAAATTTACCATTTTACGGGAAGGCCATGCGATCGGACGTGAGATTCAATGGAGAAACAAACTGCCATCTCTGGAGAGTTCCTGTGGTTATTGCTCACGCTGCCTGACGGGCAGTGGGAGCAATGTGCTGCAGATACGTCAAAGGGCCGGTTTCCCGGGCCCCTGGAGCGATCTTATCCGTGCAGCCCATCCTGGGCCGCGATGCTGCCGCCTCAGGTGAAGCCCGAGCCGGCGGTGCAGGAGTAGCAATGGTCACCGACCGGAATCGGTGTTCCGGGCAGCGGCAGTTCCGTCAACTGTGAAATATGCAGCCTGTGACTGCTGTGGTGAAGTCCTGCGGCCACGTTGAAATCGCAGTCGTAGAGATAACCGTTCCAGTCGACAGAAATCAGGGTCCGGCACATCAGTCCGGGGAGGGTACAGGGGTTGAAGTTTTCGGCCAGCCTCCTCAGATACACGTCCAGGTTGCCGGACTGTTCCAGCCAGTTCCGGAATCTGCCCAGCGGCACATTCGCAAAGGTGAAAAGATTGCTGAACGCTATACCGTAGCGCCTCTTCAGGTCCTGACGAAACCTGCGCTCTGTCGGTGACTGACCGGCGGGGAGAAAGGCGCCGGCAGGATTGGCAACCAGGTTCAGTTCCAGGCCGCTCCCCGGCATTCCGTAGCCGATCCCGTTCAGTTTTCTGAGGATATCCATGCTGGTGTCCCACGTCCCTCTTCCGCGCTGTGATTCGCTCTGCGCGGCATTGATCGCTGGGAGCGAGGCAATGATGACTGCGCGGTGACTCCGGTACAGGTCGGGAAGAGCCTCCGATTCCGGAAGGGCCAGCGCGGTCAGATTGGTGCGGACGATCAGCCTGGAGGTAAGCGGAGCGAGCCTCTCCACCAGCATGGGAAGTTGGGGCAGCAGTTCCGGCGAGCCTCCGGTGATGTCGATCGTCGCAAAGCTGATCCGTTCTGCGCAGGCGATCACCGCTTCCACGGTCTCCCCGGCCATCAGTTCCGTCCTGGTTGGGCCGGCCTCCAGATGACAATGGCGGCAGGCCAGGTCGCAGGCCAGGCCGACGTTGACCTGCAACGTCGAGGTCTCGTCACGTCTCAGTTCCAGGCCTTGCCCTATAAGGGTTTGCTCAAAGGCTGACAGGGTCATGTCGCTCTTACAGTGACAGC
Organism: Geobacteraceae bacterium; assembly: GCA_016720395.1. Classification (GTDB taxonomy): domain Bacteria; phylum Desulfobacterota; class Desulfuromonadia; order Geobacterales; family Pseudopelobacteraceae; genus CAIPTY01. The sequence goes on from JADKKR010000008.1 coordinate 172,202, forward strand.
TTTTCGGCGATTTTGCGCATCTGCACTCCGTGTACCAGTGACGCTCCCCCCCGTATAGCGGCGACGACATGCAGGGCCTCGGTCATCTCCTCCAGATTGGAACCCTTCTCCAGGCAACCGGCAGTATAGGCATCGATGCAGTAGGGACATTGCACGGCATGGGCAACGGCAAGTGCAATCAGTGCCTTTTCACGTTCGGTCAGGGCGCCCTCGGCGAAGACCGCTCCATAGTAGCTGAAAAACTTGTCAGCCAGCCCGGGCGCATCCTTGCCGATATCGCCGAACTTGGCCAGATCGGCCGGATCGTAGTAGGTATCCATTCAGGTGTCACTCCCTTTAAATTTGTTGTACAGCGCCGGAATCAGGGCAAACAGTCCTAACAGCGCGAACGAACCCAGCACCCGCGGGGACAGGATGCCGGAGATGGACGAGATGGTCGCCAGGCTGGCCCCGGCGTTCACAAAGACAAAGCCGCCCGGGATGATGCCGATCAGGGTGCCGAGCATGAAGGTGCGGAGAGGCAGCCGCGTCAGGCCGGCAGCCAGATTGATCAGGAAAAAGGGAAAGACCGGAACCAGGCGCAGGAAGAGCAGGTAATTCAAGCCGCGCTGCTCCAATTCCCGGTTCATTCCCTCCAGTCGGCTGCCAAAGCGTTGAAGTACAAGATCCCGCAACAGATAGCGGGTGACCAGAAAGGCCAGCGTAGCACCGATGGAAGCAGAAACCACGGCATAAACCGTACCCATCAAAGGACCGAATATCGCCCCGGCCGTCAGGGAAAGGATTGCGGCACCGGGCAGCGACAGGGCGGTCTGGAGGATGTAGAGCACCATGAAGCCGGCCACCATGGACAGCGTATGTGTTGCGTACATGTCGAGCAGGGCCTGGCGGTTGGCCTTCAGAGCTTCCAGGGTCAGGTAGCGCCCCAGGTCGAGCCGGAAGAAGAGAGCCACCGCCAGGGCAGCAATGAACAGAAGGATAATTTTCTTTGAATTCATGCAGAGTTCTTTCTTGAAGTTACATCGAGCTCCGCCGCCATTTCAGCCAGCCGGACAGCAGGCGTTTCACTAACGGCGTCAGGAGGGTTTTATTATACATGTCGGCGAGTTTTTTGACAACCTCGGCCTGGGTCGGATAGGGATGGATGGTCCGGGCGATCGCCCGCAATCCCAGGCCGCTGGTGATGGCCAGCGAAAACTCGCCGATCATATCACCGGCATGGCGAGCCACGATTGTGGCGCCGAGGATCCGGTCAGACCCCTTCTTCAGGTGCACGCGGGCGAAGCCGACGGTTTCTCCGTCCAGGACCGCCCGGTCAACGTCGCTTAACGGAACGGTCAGCGTCGTCACCTCGATACCTTTTTCCCGTGCGTCCTGTTCGTACATGCCCACATGGGCGATCTCCGGGTCGGTGTACGTGCACCAGGGAACCGTCAGGGAAGACGTGCGCTGGCGACCCATAAAGAGTGCATTGGCGAGCAGGATGCGGGCCTGGGCATCGGCGGTATGGGTGAACTTGTAGGGCGAGCAGATATCGCCAGCTGCGTAGACTGCAGGGTTGGAAGTCTGCAGGGTGTCGCTGACCATCACGCCGGATCTGTCATAGGCGATACCCGCTGCTTCCAGCCCCAGCCCTTCAAGATTGGGTGCACGCCCTGTACCGACCAGAATCGCATCCACAACCGCTTCGCTGTTCTGCCCGTCACGCTCCAGGCGGATGATCCTGTCATCACCCTGCCGTCCGACAGCCAGGATCTTCGCCCCCGTCTGCAGGTCGATGCCCTCGCGCAGGAAAGCGTCCTGCAGAATTCCGGCGGCCTCCCGGTCCTCGCGTCCCAGAATCTGCGGAGCAAGCTCCACCATGGTTACCCTGCTGCCGAAGCGGGCAAAGGCCTGCGCCATTTCACAGCCGATGGGCCCCCCGCCGATGACCGCCAGGCGTCGGGGCAGGTCGATCAGGGAGAAGACCGTCTCGTTGGTCAGATAGCCGGCCTCTTCCAGGCCGGGAATCGCTGGTGCAGCAGCCCGCGCGCCGGTGCAGACGGCGGCTTTTTTGAAATAAAGCCTGTCGCCGGCGATCTCGATACAATCCCGCCCGACAAAGCGTCCTTCACCTATAAAAACGTCCACACCCAGTTCGTCACGGAATCGTCTGGCCGAGTCGTGACGGCTGATTTCCGCACGCAGTCGGCGCATACGTTCCATGGCTGCCGGGAAATCGAAGCCCAGATTTTCACCGCCCCGCAGGCCGAATTTTGCGGCAGTGCGGGCATCGAATACGGCCCGGGCAGCACGGATGAGTCCTTTGGAGGGGACGCAGCCGTAGTTCAGGCAGTCACCACCCAGCAGATGCCGTTCCACCAGGGCCACCCTGGCCCCCAGTCCGGCGGCCCCGGCCGCGCAGATCAAGCCTGCCGTACCGCCCCCCACCACAACCAGGTTGTAGCGTCCGGCAGGTCGGGGATTGATCCAGCCGGACGGGTGCACATTGTCAGTCAGCTCCCGATTCTCCGGCGTGTCGGGCAGTATGTTGACGGGCGGGATCATGGTGCCTTGATGAATTTCATGGCTGCCGAGTTCATACAGTAGCGCAGCCCGGTCGGTTTGGGCCCGTCATTGAAGACATGCCCCAGATGAGCGTCGCAGCGGCTGCAGAGTACCTCGGTACGCCGTGAGAAGAGGCTGTTGTCCTCCCGTGTGGCGATGTTCTCAGCAGCGACGGGCTGCCAGAAACTCGGCCAGCCGGTGCCGGATTCATACTTGTGTTCCGAACTGTACAGGTCGTTGCCGCAGTTGACGCACCGGTAGATGCCTTTTTCGTGGTTGTTCCATGTTTCACCGGTGAAAGCCTGTTCCGTCCCCTGTTCCCGGGTTACGTGATACTGTTCGGCAGTCAGCTGCCTACGCCATTCTTCAGGGGTTTTGATGACCTTCTCGCTCATGATGTATTCCTTCCGGTCTGCTGCATAGAGCCGTATCGGCCCTTTTGAGATAGTGGCGGTGCCTGCAGGGGTTGCCGTTGCAGCGGGCAGTGAACCGGTCTTGCTGCAGGCGGCCACAAGACCGAAAAAACAGGCCGCCAGAAAATATCTTCTCGTGAACATGCTGTTCCTCCTTTGCGCGCTCAATGGCCAGCCGCGCTACCCCACAATTCATTCAGGCGACGGTCACGTCCGCAACTGCTGCGGTAATATTTATACCTGAGCGGGTTTTTCTTGTAGTAGTGCTGATGGTACTCCTCTGCAGGGTAAAACTCGCTTGCGGCGGTTATCTCGGTAACGATCGCACCCTTGAAGGGTTTGTTCTTTTCAAGGGCGGCCCTGGATTGAAGTGCCGCCTGTTTCTGTGATTCGCCATGGAAGAAAACGGCGCTGCGGTACTGGTTACCACTATCGCAGAACTGACGATCCTTCACCGTCGGATCGATGTTGCGCCAGAAGACGTCCAGCAGCTTGCTGTAGCTGGTCTTCGATGGGTCAAAGACGATCTGCACCACCTCGGCGTGCCCGGTGCCGCCGGCGGAGACCTCTTCATAGGTCGGGTTCCTGGTCTGGCCGCCGGAGTAACCGGCAGTCACGGAGATCACCCCCGCTAGTTTGTCGAAGGGCGCTTCCATGCACCAGAAGCAGCCGCCGGCAAAGGTGGCCTTCTCGGTGGCGGCCGATGCGGGTGTAGAGGTGGTGATGAGCAGAATCAAAAACATGATCAGGGAGATGGCAGAAAACAGGCGTATTGTACTGCTCATGGCAGAACCTCTCTTTCGTCGTAGAGGGGATGCAGATCTATCAGGACTACTTTTGTCTGATTATAGCATGTTGCCAGAATATGTGGAGGAGTTAATTGCAGGCGGTGGAAAAAGAAACGGCAGGACCGGTAACCGGACCTGCCGTCTGGGAGGGATATCTTTGACCGGTGTCAGTTCTCGGTCATGAAGTGCTGCTCGTACAGATCCTCCAGTGACTGGAGATGGCGACTTTCCTCTGCCAGAAGCTGCTTGAAGAGGTTGCCCATCGGTGCGCCTGCGCAGCCGTTGGCAACCGTGCCATAGTAATCGACGGCACCCTTCTCCAGATGGATGGCGTAGAGAAGTGCCTCGCGTACGCCTGAGTCGGGCTTCAGTTCCTGTTTCTTGAACACGTAGTCCAGATGCATGGTCGGGATCGGCTGGTCCAGTGCGTCACCGCCTTCCATACGGCCGTCCAGCAGCGCCTTTTCCAGCTGGTGCTTGTGGTTAAGCTCATCGAGTGCGTTTTCGCGCAGCAGTTCCCGGGCCCCCTTGTTGGTCAACTGGCGGATGGCGGCGAGGTAGTGACGGAAACCCTCGTTCTCCATCTGGATGGCCATCTCCACAGCCGCGTCGAATGTATAGCAGACCTGATTGTCACTCATCTGATCTTCTCCCCTCTATCTCTCTGTCCTGATATCCGATGATACATGCAGGTCGACACTTTAGCGCAAATTGTATACGGATTCAATACCTGATTACCCATATCCGCCTGCTGAAGTGCATAAAAGGCCTTCCGGGATGACGTGCCGCTTGTTATCCGCGGTGTGACTGATATACTGTCTGCCGTATTCATTCGAGAAAGGTGCATCCATGGAAAGAACGCTTCGGGTATACATTCAGGGAAGCCGGACATGACGTCACGCAGAAAAGTGGTTTCCGGCCGTGGTTCCGGTGATACTCCGGAGACCGTACCGGGGCGCAGGGGTGTGATCGTTGCTCACCATGGCGTATCGGTCGAGGTCCGCTTCGTCGACGGAGAGCGCAGTATGGTTCGGGTCAAACGGAGTTCCGGTCATGTGGTCGGTGATGACGTGCTGGTCCGGGACGAGGTGCTTGTACGCCAGCCGCGCCATACCGAACTGCGCCGCCGGGATGCCATGGGCGGCGTACACCTGGTGGGTGCCAACCTGGATGTACTTGGCATTGTTGTCGCTGCCTCGCCTCCACCCCCGGCCGGATTCATCGATCGGGCCATCGTTTCGGCCCGTGCGGCCGGCCTGGACCCGTTTCTGGTGGTCAACAAGTGTGACCTGGATGCGGCAGCAGATGCGGTGGCTGCCCTGCACGCGATCTATGCCGGCTCTGTCACGGTATTCCCCTTGAGCGCGTCCACCGGTACCGGGCTGATTCCCCTGCGGGATTTTTTCAGTGGCGGACATCGCGGCGCCTTTGTCGGTACCACAGGTGTGGGGAAAAGCTCACTGCTGAATGCCCTCTGCCCGGATGTCGATCTGAAGGTGGGCGGGCTGAACCTGCTCAATTACAAGGGTTGCAATACCACTACCGTATCCACCCTGCACGTGCTGCCCGACGGCGGCGAGCTGGTCGATACCCCCGGATTCCAGGACTTCGGTCTGGTTGACATCACCATGCATGATCTGGCGGCTCATTATCCCGGGTTCGAAGAGACCGGTCAGACGGCATGCCGCTTCCGGAACTGCCGCCATAGAAGCGAGCCGGGCTGCGCCGTTATCGAACTGGTTGCACAGGGGAGGATCACAGCCGAGCGCTATGCCACCTACCTTGATATCCTGAATGAAGTCGAGTCCGGAGAAATAGAGGCCCGCCAGCGGGGGTGGAGGAACTGAGGCAGCGAGACGAGGGGGCTGATCAATAAAAACGCCCCGCCTCCAGGACCGGAAGCGGGGCGTTTCTGTCTGTACTCCTGAGCAGTCGGTCAGGCTTCGATCAACTTGGCGGATACGATGAAGACCGGCTCCACCGGGACATCGGAATGGCCGTTCTTGTTGCCGGTCTTGACCTCGCGGATCTTGTCGACCACGTCCATTCCTTCGATTACCTGGCCGAAGACGCAGTAGCCGAAACTGTCCGGCTGTTTGCCCTTGTGGTTGAGGAAAAGGTTGTCCACGGTGTTGATGAAAAACTGTGACGTGGCCGAATCGACGACAGAGGTGCGGGCCATGGCCAGGGTACCGCGCGTATTGGAGAGGCCGTTGGCGGCCTCGTTCTTGATGGCGAATTTCGGTTTTTTCTGCTCCAGAGACTCGCTCATCCCGCCGCCCTGGACCATGAAATCCTTGATGACTCGGTGAAAGATCAGTCCGTCGTAGAAGCCATCCTTGACGTAGCCGAGGAAATTCCTGACCGTAATAGGTGCCTTTTCCTTGAAGAGTTCAATGGTGATGATACCCATGGATGTTTCCAGTGCGACCTGCGGATTCTGCTCAGACATGTTCTACCTCCCGATTAGTTTTCAGACACGTTATCGTCCGGCTGTTTCTACCACACAAATCCGGAAATGAGAACTAGTTTTGAGCATTGCCAAAGCGGAGGTGCTGCGGTATTGTTATGTCACGTTGATCCAGTTCAGGGAGGTTTACATGAAATATCTGGCGCTCATCATAACAGTAGTGCTTGGCATCTCCATTTCAGGAGCCGCCGGCGCTGCTGCGAATTCCAACAGCACTACCGCCAGTCTGGCCACGACCGGTTCCGAGGTGGGGTCCCATGCCCCGCCGTTTACACTGGATGCGGTGGAAAATCTGGAATTCAGGAAGATCAGCCTGAGCGATTACCGTGGCAAATGGGTGGTGCTGTTTTTCTACCCCGGTGATTTTACCTTTGTCTGTCCGACGGAGATCAAGGGCTTCAACAAGGCGTTGGGGGAGTTCAAGGCCGCCAATACGGAGATCCTGGCAGCCTCTGTTGACAGCAAATTTTCACACCTGGCCTGGATAAAAAGCGGTGCCCTGGATAAACTGGATTTCCCGTTGCTGTCGGATCTAAGCAAACAGGCGGCCCGGGCCTATGGTGTGCTGGATGAAGAAACCAGTTATGCCCGTCGCGGGCTGTTCATTATCGACCCCAACGGAGTTATCCAGTATCGGATTGTCCACAGCGACAAGGTCGGCCGCAGTGTGGAAGAGACCCTGCGGGTCTTGAAGGCCCTGCAGACCGAGGAGTTGTGCCCGATCAACTGGAAACCGGGCGAGAAGACCATCAAGCGCTAAACAATTGTACGTGATATTATGTACTTTACTTCCAATGCGGCTGTAATGGAGGATATTTGATGAAATTTATAGCCCTGATAAGTTTGCTGTTTATACTGCTTCTGAGTGGCTGCGGTAAGGGTAGTGACCCGACCCGGTCGCCCGATGGTTTTGTTCCTGTGACATCCATCCGGATTGTAGCGGTTTCATCCAAGATTGCCGCCAAGACTTCTACACGGCTGACAGTTCTCGGAAATCATTCCGGTATTTATGAAAGTGATTTAACTTCCCAGGCAGTTTTGGTCAGTGACACCACAACAGTGGCTGACTTTGTGACAGTCAGTCAACCGGATCGTATCAGCGGCATTCTTCCCGGTAATGTGGTGATTACGGCAACGGTCGCCGGATTGACGGCAACATTGCCATTGACAGTAAGTACAGCAAAAATTTCAACTCTTACGGTTTCTACACTAACCCCCTCGGTTGCAAGCGGCTTGACCTCCCAATTTAAAGCACAGGGCAATTTCGATGACAGCACTGTTCAGGATGTCACTTTTGATGCTACATGGACCGCGACGGCTGGTACAGGCAACGCCAGTATCAGTAACGATCCGGCGAGTAGGGGGCTTGCAAAGGGCCTGGCCGTGGGTACGGCAACTATTACCGCCGCCTTTGATACCGTTTCCAATTCTGCTCAATTGACAGTACTTGACCCAATTCTGCAATCCATGGCAGTTGCACCGGCCGGTTCATCGGTAGATTTCTTCCTTGCAACAGTACCGTTTACCGCAACCGGAACATTCTCAGACGGGTCTACGAAGGACATCACCACGTCAGTCATTTGGAGTTCCTCTCAAACCACGGTAGCTACGATTGTTGTCAATACCGGGGTAGCTACGCCTACAGGCGCCGGTACAACAACGATAAATGTCGTCTCGGGGAACATCAGTGGGAAAACGGATCTGACGGTAAACACGTTCTCGCTCTCCTCGCCAACTCCATCTGTAACTATAAAAACGACCAGTCCAGATAATACGATAAAACTTAAAGTCGATGCAAAATCATCGGTTACGGGAATTCAACAAGACGTTACCGATAAGTGTACCTGGTCACATGATCCAACAAATACGTTAATTGCTACCGTCTCCGACATCATTCCTAACAAAGGACTGGTGATTGCAGGCACACTGACGGGTAGTACAACGGTAACGGCAACATGTGGCGGGGTTCCGCTTGTTTTCACGATTACTGTTACTCTATAGGAATCGGGGGGGATTATGAAAAAAACGCTGGTGTTGAATTTGACGTGCCTGGTGCTGGTGTTGTTTGGCACAGCAGCTTTTGCCGAGCATACCGGGCCCTATGTCGGTGGCTATGCCGGCGGTAATCTGCTGACTTTTACCAAGGCCTATGACAATCTGGGCAATTTTAATATTGAGTCTGACCCAGCGCTGCAATACGGCGGGATTATCGGCTGGGATCTGGGCCCTGGCAGTCCGGTCGGGCAGGGGCGACTTGAGCTGGAATATTCACATCGTGGCAACAAAGTAAATAAGGTGAAATTTTCGAATGGCGGATTTGCAGGGGAAGGGGATCTGACTGCCGACAGTCTGCTGCTGAATGCCTACGCGTTAAGCCGTGACCGCAGTTTATGGTCACCATATGTCGGCGTAGGTTTAGGAGCGGCCCGAATACAGGCCTCGGGTCTTAAGGTCAACGGGTTTCCAATAGCAGAAGGAACTTCAACCGTTTTTGCCTACCAGGTGGGTCTTGGCGTTGACTTCGCTGTGAGTGAAAACGTCGCTTTAGACATTGGGTATCGTTTTTTTGGCACGGTACGTCCCACGTTCACTGAGTCTAACGGCCAGTCATTAAAGATGGACTATTTTAGCAATAGCGTGTTGCTGGGGGTTCGTATTGGATTCTAACTGATTCTTTTAGCGATTTCTCAATTGTTCATTTTCCTTATTCAGACGCCCGATCTCAGTCTTGAGACGGGAGTTTTCTTCATTGAGTTGCTCCATGGTAAGCGGTGCCGACTGGCTTATCGGTGCAGTTTTTGCAGCAGGTGCTGGTGGCACAATGCTTCGCTTCTCAACTGACGCTGCCGTGACAGCAGGCTCTGCTGCCGCTTTGACCTTTCCGGTTCGAATGATCTCGCCACACATTCCTGCGGCAAATTCCTTCACTTTCTTGCGGGTTGCAAAGCAGGCGCTGGGATTCAGAATGTATCTGAGTCCGCTGCATTCGGCAGCTTCCTGCGTCTTCAGGGTCCGTTCCTCCTTGACGCATGCGTCATATCCGCCGCCTGCAAGGGCGGTCCCGGTTATCAGAAGTAGTGCGGGTACGATCAGTAGTGTCTTCATGAGTTTTGTCAACCTCGTCATTTCAGATGGCCGGACTACCTGTATCCTGCCTGCTCCGGATCAGCTTTACCAGCATTAGTTGCATGTGGCCGGAACTTCCGGATACCCTGCCCCCTGTTCGTTGCTGGGAAGTCCGGCGGTTTTCTCTGTGATATTCCTGACCGCATCCGGCAGGGTGAAGAAGAAGCATGCCCCGGTATCCTCCCCATCCGACTCGACCCAGATCCTTCCGTCGTACTTCTCAATAATCCTGCGGACCATGGCCAGCCCTATACCTACGCCGCTGCTGGTCCCGTCAAGCTTTTCAAAGAGCCCGAATATCTTTTCATGGTACTGGGGAGCGATGCCGATACCGTTGTCCCTGACAAAAAAGGTCGTCTCCCCCTCTGCCTGCTGTACTCCGACCTCTATCAGAACAGCGGTATCGCCGCGACTGTATTTGATAGCATTTTCGATCAGGTTCTGCCAGATCTGGCAAAAACGCTGACGGTCGCCTGATAACACCAAATCTGCTTCAGGCAGGTGGACTTTGATGCTCTGCTCATCGATGCTGCCGGCCAGGAGATCAAGCACCTCGGTTACTATCTCTCTGAGTGTTATGGTGACCGGCGATGTTTCAACGTGGTCAACGCGGCACAGATCCAGCAGTTCGTCGAGCAGCTGTCTCATCTTGTCGGATGCGCTATGGATGTACTGCAGATCCTGGGTTACCCGCTCGGCACTATTGGTGGCTATGTCGTCCTTCAGGTAGCCGAGGAAGGTCTTGATCGTCACCAGCGGGCTGCGCAGATCGTGGGATACGGTGTAGATGAACTGCTCCAGATCGGCATTTTTCCGGTGCAGTTCCCGTTCCGCATATTTTCTTTGTGTGATATCAAACACCACGAGGATGAGCAGCCTCGGCTGCCCTTCGGAGTTTCGAAGGACAGAGGCGCTGATTTCGGCAATGAACTCTGAACCGTCCTTGCGCAGCAGAGTCAGATTGATATCGGTTGCCGACCCGTTGAGAAGCAGCTCCTCAAATGCTGATACGGCAGATTCCATGCATGCGGGCGAAACCCATTCAAAGATGTTGGTGTCGATTGCATCCGACAGCTGTCCAAGGCCGAAGAGTTGGATCGACCGCGGGTTCAGCATCCGGACCACACCTGAGACATCCGCTACGGTGATGGCATTGGGAGCCAGTTCGGTCAGGTGGCGATACAACTCCTCACTTACCTTCAGTTTTTCCTCGGAGTTTCTCCGGTCACTGACGTCGCTCAGCACTCCGTTCCAGAGGACATCTCCTTCGGGAGTCCTGACCGGATCGGATTCGATCCGAATCCAGCTTGATTTGCCGTGTATTATAAACCGGCCTTCCCAGCGGAAGGGGACCAGTTTGCGGTTTGCCTCCATGGTTGTGCTTATCAGGCTGTCCCGGTCATCGGGGTGGGCGATCGTAAAGGCCAGGCTGGCGTCCTGAAGCAGGTCCGTGGCCTGGATACCCAGGATCTGGCAGATCTTCGGGCTCAGGTATTCGAACTGCATCGACTCATCGCTCAGGATGCGCAGGGTATAGACCCCGTTTGGAATCAGCTGAACCAGTTCATCATAACGGTTGGAACTTTCGTTCAGTTCCCGGTTGCTCCTGACAAGTTCGGCAGTCCGTTCCGCAATGGTTTTTTCCAGTTCATCCCGACCCTGGCGGAGCTGCTGCTCCCTCTGGCGCAGATCACGAATCACCCCGGAGAAGTCATGGGAATCGCTCAGATGTTTTTTTCCCAGTTTTTCACTGATCTGCCGATAATAGTCCCGTTCCTCCAGTGCTGAAGAGAGCTGTTGCCGAAGTTCTTTCAGTTCAGAATCCTGACTGCTCATCCTATATATCCTCTGTCAGAATCAAGAGAACCCCGGTCCAGTCCAGTCCCCGGCTTCTCCCCAGCATCGGTGCGATCTCGACACCGGTATAGAAACCCAAAAACGGCACCCCCGCCTCGTTGAGGACTTTTTGGACTTCAAGGCCCTCTTCACCTTCGGTAAGTGCTATCTCTGCTGTCCGGCCGCCACAGCTAATGTAAAGAGCAAACAGTGCCTTTCTGCCGTCGGCCGCAATCCTGTTGATTATTTCCGGTATGTTTTCATGAATCGATTTGATCATCATCCGGTTGTCACGGACCATGAATTGAATCTCCTGTCCGACTTCGAGATCCTTCTCGAACAGACCGATTCCAAGGCCGTTTTGAACGACACCGGTAATCAGCCGGTTGACGTAGTTCTGTTCATCCGGGAGGGCAAAGCGGTCGCCGTGGTTGATGCCGATGGTCAGGTTGTTGATGACCGGGCGCTCATCCTGCCACTCCGGCCCGCCGAAGAGGTCGTCAATCATCTGCACCACAGGTCTGCCATCCAGTTCGTAGATGATGTCCCCTGCCAACCTTGTTATTGTGTGGTACACCCCGTCGAGAGGGATGCAGCCATGCATGATCGTGTGATAGGCCGTGAAATCTCCGGAAAGCATACACCCGACCACATGCTGTGTATCGACCTGCAGTCCGCAGAACTGGCCGGTCGTGTTGAACCCCAGATCTCCGAGCAGCCCGGCTCCGAAGACCGGCACACGGCCGGCCAGGGTTTTTTCAAAGCGATCCAGCATCGGGGTGGACGAGTTTAGAACCGGAGGGGAGGCCGCGCCCGGCGCACTCCGGACCGAGTCATAGAACATAAGCAGGGCCTTGTCGTCAATCGATAGTCCCAGATTATCCAGCATGCGTGTCATGGCAGCGGCCTCGTCAATGTCCACGCCGCCGGCTGATGAAATCGCGAAGCGGATCGAATCGGATTGTAACGCGGCAGCGGCTGCCGGGTAACCGTTGTAGCTGAAGAAGCCCGGGCATATGACACCCATGCTCGACCCGCCGATGATCGGGGTCGAATCTCCCACAACCGAACGGAGACCGGCATAGTACTGCTCCAGGTCCCCGGTTCCGCTGCAGAAGGCGATTAAAAGGTCTGCGCGCTCCATACCGCCCGACTGCAGTGCTGTCCGGGCGACATGGCTCCCCAGCTCAAATGAATTCCGGTTATTGCCGCAGCCGATTCCGATTCTGGTCACGATCCCCTCCGGGCGTGCAGGTGTCAATTTATCAGGGTTGTTGCCAGGTTCCTGTATACCATGGTTTATCTCAATGCAAAAATATATTAATAAAAAAATAATTAAAATGTAGAGGACTTGTTTGTGTTTATTAACGTATGAGAGGGCGTTGCTGTGATGCATGAATCTATCTATTTCGGGAGGACTGTAGTAGGATGGCGACCCCATCATCACAGACCGGAGTTGTAATGAAGCTGACCGAAGAACAGGCCCGCAGGTTGATCCCCTCCATCGTCGAAGCAACCGGCCTCAGGCCCTTCCAGGTGGAACATACCGTCGGACTGCTGCAGGAAGGGGCCACCGTCCCCTTTATCGCCCGCTACCGTAAGGAACAGACCGGAGAACTGGACGAGGTCAGGATCCGCGAGGTAGAGGAACAGTTCACCTACTTCAGCGAACTGGAAGAGCGCAAGGTTACGGTGCTCAAATCCATCGAGGAGCAGGGCAAACTTACCGCCGATCTACGCCGGCGCATCGAGGCCACGCGCCGGAAGACTGAACTGGAAGACCTGTACCTGCCCTATAAACCCAAACGCCGGACCAAGGCGACGATTGCCCGGGAGCGGGGGCTGGAGCCGCTGGCGGATATCATTGCCGCCCAGGAGCTGACCACCGGTGCTGTGGAGGATGCGGCCGGACCCTTTGTCAATCCTGACAAAGAGGTCCCCGATGTGACAGCGGCACTGGAGGGAGCCGGGCACATCCTGGCCGAACGCCTTTCTGACGATGCCGATGCCCGTTCCATGGTGCGGCGGCTGACCAGGGAACAGGGCGTTTTTGTCTCGCGGGTGACGCCGGACTTCAGGGAACAGGTCACCAAGTTCGAGATGTACTATGACTACCGGGAGCCGCTCACTTCGGTCCCGTCACACCGCATGCTGGCCATGCGCCGCGGAGAGAAGGAGGAGGTGCTCTCGCTGTCGGTCTCTGCACCGGTGGAGCAGCTGCTGGCTGGATTGAAGTCGCGTCTGCTGCTGCGGGAGAGCATCTTCACCGCGCTCCTCGAACGGGTGGCGGAGGATGCCTACAAACGGCTGATCGCCCCGTCCATTGAGGTGGAACTGCGACTGGAGAGCAAGGACCGTGCTGACGAAGCGGCCATCACGGTTTTTGCACGCAACCTGCGAGACCTTCTTTTGGCACCGCCGGCAGGAGGAAAGCGGGTGCTGGGCATCGATCCCGGCTTCCGCACCGGTTCCAAGCTGGCAGCGGTGGACGGGACCGGCCGGTTCCTGGAGCATGTGACGATCTACCCGCATATCGGCGAGGCCCGTGTCCCGCAGGCCCGCCGGGAACTGCTGCGTCTGGTGGAGAGCCACGCGCTGGAGATGATCGCCGTCGGCAATGGTACCGCCGGCCGCGAGATGGAGATCTTTGCCAGGGAGACACTGGCCGGCTCAGGGAAAACTCTGCCGGTGGTGTCGGTCAGCGAGGCCGGGGCCAGCGTCTACTCGGCCTCGGATATGGCCCGCGAGGAGTTTTCCGAACTGGACCTGACCGTGCGTGGCGCCATCTCCATCGCACGCAGGCTGCAGGACCCGCTGGGGGAGCTGGTCAAGGTCGATCCCAAGAGCATCGGCGTCGGACAGTATCAGCATGACGTCAATCAGGCCATGCTGAAGAAGTCTCTGGACAGCGTGGTCGAATCATGCGTCAACTACGTGGGAGTGGACCTGAATACCGCGTCCTGGGCCCTGCTGGCCTATGTCTCCGGTGTCGGTCCGGCCCTGGCCAGGGCCATCACGCGTTACCGCGATGAAAACGGTTCCTTCCCCTCCCGCACGGCGCTCCTCAAGGTTCCGCGTTTCGGGGCCAGGGCCTTCGAGCAGGCCGCAGGATTTCTGCGCATCCGGGACGGCAGGTATCCACTGGACAACTCGTCCGTACATCCTGAGCGATACCGCCTGGTGGAGGCCATGGCCACCGATCTGGGCGTCACACTGTCGCATCTGGTCGCTGATCCGCTCCTGGTGGACAGGATCGAGCTGAATCGCTATCTATCCGACACGGTCGGCCTGCCTACGCTGTCGGATATCATCCAGGAATTGAAGAAGCCGGGGCGCGACCCGCGCAGCCGGTTCCAGACCGCTGCCTTCCGGGACGATATCCGCGAGATGGGCGATCTGCAGGAGGGGATGATCCTGCAGGGGGCCGTGACCAATGTGACCGCTTTCGGGGCGTTTGTGGATATAGGGGTCCATCAGGACGGTCTGGTGCATATCAGCCACCTGGCCGATCGCTATGTAAAGGACCCGTCCGACGCCGTCAAGGCCGGTCAGGTGGTCAAGGTGAAGGTGCTGTCAGTCGACCTGCAGCGCAAGCGGATCGCGCTCTCCATCAAAGAGGCGCAGCAGGGCGGAATTCAAGTGAAGTGAGTAATCAATTTTTGAATAACACAGAGCAACTGAGCAACGGAGAAATCAGAAGATTACCGCACATACTACGGGTAACCTGATAGCAGAAATAAAATCTGATTCTCCATGCTTTTGGGTTTACTCCGTTGCTCTGTGTTTCACGTTTCCGGTTTTGGTTTCTTAGACAGTGTCTGGAAAATAAAAAAGAGTTCAGGAGTATCCGGTAATGGAAGAAAAGCATGACAGCAGCAAGATCTGGAGGCTGGCGGCCGATTCAACCGGCGGCAGGCTGGCCGGCCGTACGCCCGGCAGCGAAAAGCCGGTCACGGAGGATGCGTCACCCGAGGTTGCGCGGGAGAATATCGTCAAGGAAATGATGAGGATTTTCGATGGTCTGCTGGGGTGCTCGGCAAAGCGTACCGGGGTAAGTCTCGCCTTCATGCATGCCACGAAATCCCGGCCGGAAAAGGTACCAGCGCAGGTTGGAACAGGATATCTACCGGCTGGTAAAGGCCTTGTCGAGACCGGCTCCCCCAACACCGGTTTCGCCCTCAATGTGCTGTTCAATAACGGCACCTATTATTACAACAAGGCTCAGGTCCCGGTGTCGTTCGGTGCCTTTCTCACGTCACTGGTGGAGTTTCTGGAAGGGCATGACTGCCTGAACATCTGTCCCGATGAGATGACCAGACTGCGGTCACTGCTCGAACGGGGATAGCAGGAGAGCATCTTCTGTGCAGCAGGGGTGCCCCTCGTTCATGAGGCGTGTTTTCCGGTCTTTTTCGATGGTTTCAGTTGACCCACGAAAACGGCGTGCCGGAGACCGCCCCGTCCGGGCCGTTCGGTGGTCACCGTGAAGCCGGCACTCCGCAGGCGTTTGTCGAAGGCCTCGTCATAATTCTCTCCCCACACCGCCACTATTCCGCAGGGCCTGAGTGCGGCCCGCATATTCTCCAGGGCCCGGCTGCCGTAGAGCGGGTCATCGCTGTGGTGCGTCCTGGCATGCGGCCCGCGGTACAGATCGAGGATGATGGCATCGAAGCGCGACTCGCCGCCGTTGACCGCGCACCGGCGGATCCGGTGGGCCACATCGCCGATCTCCACCGTCACCCGCGGATCGTCGAGGACGTTCCCCGCAAGAGCGGCCAGCGGCCCTGACACCATTCGACGACGGTCGGGTTCAACTCGGCAACGACGACAGCGGCCGATGCCGGAAGGGTGTCCAGTACAGCCCTGAGTGTGAATCCCATGCCCAGGCCGCCCACAAGTACCCGCGCCCCATGGCTCTCTTTCAGGTGGCCGCAGCCGAGTTGGCCGAGTGCCACCTCGGAACGGTTGGCCAGGCTGTTCATCAGTACCTGGGCATCGATCATTATCAAAAAGTCACGCTCGCCCCGCTGCCGCAACTCAAGAGTCCCCTCTTCGGTGGAGATGCTTTCTATGGTCTTCCAGGGTTTTGTCATGCCGACCCGCCTTTCAGTATTTTTTCAGTTATCCCGGATACCGCCTGATTGGCCTCATCCTGCCGGACCGCAGCCTGTCCAACGGCTGTCCGGCCCGTTTCCGCCATCAACAGCCGGTTCTTCGGCGTGATGTCGCCGGGGATCTGCCCGGTCATGACCCGGTATCCGGCGGCGCGCAGCCGGCCGGCCCGCATGATATCCTGTGCCAGCGGACCGTCCAGCCATCCCTGCAGCCCGCCCAGGTCGGTATTGTCCAGGTTGTGGCAGCAGGGCAGGACCGCCACCCTGGCACCTGCCGCCATGGCCCGCTCAAGCACCAGATCGGTTAATCCTCCACAGGCATGCACCGAGACGACCAGATCGTCACTCTTCAGCGGGATCGACTCCAGTTCGGCCTGAACCAGCCGCACCCGGCCCTGCAGGCGCGGCCAGGTATCCTCGAGAGCCGCTGCCAGCCGTGCGGCACTCTCCGGTATGTGGCGGTCGACAGCCAGCGATGCGGGAGAGCTGTCATCCAGCAGCAGGAGCAGGTGTGCCAGCAGGCCATGGCCGCAGGCCAGATCGACCACCCGGCCGCCGCGGAACCGGCGCCGGACCCGCCGGGCCACCTCCCAGGCTTCGTACAGCTCTTTGCGCGGCAGACAGCCGGCCCTGCAGACCGCCCGGGCGACACGGTCGAAGAGGCCGTCACCGGGAAACTGCGGCAGCAGCTTTTCCGTCAGGCGGTTTTTGGAGGAGCGGTCCATGGCTTCAGCAGACCTCTGCAATCTCAAACTCTTTGGTTCCCGATCCGATCCTCACCCTGACCAGGTCTCCGACACCCCGTCCGGTCAGCTCTCTGCCCAGGGGTGAGGCAGGGGTAATGACTAAAATATCGCTTCCGCTCTGCTCATCAACCAGTTTCATACCGCCTTCCAGAGGGCCGATAAAAAAAGTTCTGACCGTATCGTTATCACCGCTCAGGGTGACCAATGCGGTCAGGCCGATAGAACTCTGAGCGTCAAAGTGCCGGAGTTCCAGCTGCTTATAGGCCTCCAGTGCCAGCCTGATCTCGCGGGCACGGTTGGCCTGTCCCTGCGCGACGTAAGAGGCTTCCAGGGCCAGGGTCTCGTACTTGTTGTCCGGTATGTTCTCCTCATGCGTAGAGGCTTCGTGGGCCGCCAGGGCCGCATTGAACTGCACGGCGAGGTCCTGGGTGAGCTGTTCTATGATCAGCCGGATGATGTCAGGTTTATTCATGATTCCTCGGGAGTGTGAAAATGAAGATACTTGACCAAGGTC
This sequence comes from Geobacteraceae bacterium, assembly GCA_016720395.1. Classification (GTDB taxonomy): domain Bacteria; phylum Desulfobacterota; class Desulfuromonadia; order Geobacterales; family Pseudopelobacteraceae; genus CAIPTY01. Next base: position 189,753 of record JADKKR010000008.1, read on the forward strand.
ATAATTCCAGAGTGCGCAATCGGTTACGATCTGCATTCTACCATAAAAACAGCTGTTGTACGACAGGAGGAATGGATATGTGTGATTGTGCTTCGTCGCAGACACCGGGTGCAGGCCCGTTTGCAACCGGAAGGACTTTGGTGGAGTTTGTCATGTCGGCCCACGGCGGGGCTGTCGCCGGATCGGCATTGCCCAATGGCGGGTTGCAGAGCACGTGCCAGGGATGTGGAAAACAGTTTGTTCTTGAGACCTTCGTCCAGAGTTGTCCGGCCTGCGGAGGTGTGCATGCCGTTTCCCCGCCGCGTGCCACAGATCCGACGGCGATTCAGTTCGCCGGTGCTGATTTCAAGCCGGCCAGGGCAGCCTGACTAACATATTTGATGGTATCAGACGGCCTCTCTTTCCGGTTTAAATCATTTCTCTCCGAAGAGATCAAGGCGAGTTTATCAGGCCGCTCCAGGGACTTGATCTCCCGCTCTCTTTTTGAGGCCGAACTGCGCGTATGGCCCTCTTCCCGGTAGACCACCTCCAGCGGTCGGTGCCCCCGGAAGTACTTGGCTCCGCGACCCGAGGCATGTTGAAGGAAGCGGCGCTGAATGTCGGTTGTGATACCGGTGTACAGGGAGTCGTCCGAACAGAGGATCATGTAGACCTGCCAGTTCATGTACGGGCAGTGGAAACGGTCGTGATCAGGGGGATAAATCCCGGGTCCAGTTCTTCCATGCGATCCTGGCCCAATTCCTCCAGAGCCGCCCGGATCCTGTTCGCATCGGCGATCAGAGCTGCAACATCCACCCACTGGCACACTCCGGCTGTACGGCCCAAATACCCGGCGCCGCCCTTCAGCAGGCTGACCGCACCGCCGAAGTTCCCGTTTCGCCAGTGGTGCAGTGCTACCGCAACCTGAATCAGGCCCTGATAAAAATCCCGCACCTCACCCTCTGATCCTATCCAGAGGTCTTCCACGGTCTCATGGCATTCGAACCACTCGCGGTTGTTGAATTCCCGTATCCCCCGGAGCAGTTGTCCGGGTGGTGATTCATGGCATGTTCTCATCATTGGAAACTCACCCAGCCCTGATACACATGATTCAAACGTTACAAAACATTTTCGAAGAAAACCCGAAAATAATTTCTAACCTGCTAAACAAGCAGCGAAACCGGTTTTTCCATGATGGAGCTTAATTCGGCCAGAAAGCGAGCCGCGTAGGCACCATCTACGACCCGATGGTCGCTGCAGAGTGTCACCCGCATCGTCGCGGCGACAGCCACCGCACCGCTGCGTACGACGGGCCGTTCACTGACCGTACCCGCCGCCAGGATCGCGGTCTGTCCCGGCATGATCAGGGCGGTGAAATCGTCCACTCCGTACATTCCCAGGTTTGAAACCGAGAAACAGCCGCCACTCATCTCTTCCGATGAAAGCCTGCCTTCATGGCACTTCTGGACCAGTCGGGCGGTCTCCTGTTCGACCTCCGCCACCGTTCGATCTTCGCACCCCCTGATGACCGGCATCAGCAGGCCATCCTGCAGCGCCACGGCAAAGCTGATGTTCATCTCTTTCCGTGATGCGGCATCGGGGCTGCGCAGCAGCGGGAAGTTCTCCAGACAGTTGGCGCAGGCCTTGATCAGCAGGGCATTGTAGCCGATCGGGCAGGTTCCGGCCTTCAACTCACTGACGATCTCGCGGCAGGCCTGCATGTCTATTTCGATGCTGACGCTGAAATGGGGGATGGTCTGCCAGGAGTGTGTGACCGCGGCGGCGATAGCCTGGCGCATGGAGCTGGCGGGCCTGGTTGCTGCCGGCTCTGCGGTAAGAAGCTGCGGGTTCTCTGAAGCAGAAAGAACCGGTGGAACAGATTTCACACTCTGTTGCACGGCCTGCTGTGCGCTGAATCCGGCCAGGTCCTCCTGGGTGATTCTTCCTTCCGGACCGCTCCCGTGAACCTGGCCCAGGTCAATGCCCTGATCGCGTGCCAGACGGCGGACCATCGGCGAAGCCTTCTCGTGGTCCTGCTCGCTATGAACTGCCGATGCGTAAGGTGTTGCCGTAGCTGATGACGGTTGCGGTACTGGCTGTGCAGGAATTGCAGTTGTTTCAGCAGGGGGTGAAGTTTCAGGTGCATTCGCGGGGAACTCTGCGGATTGTTCATCCAGTTCCCCCGGTTCTCCGATCAGGCCGAGAACCGTTCCGACCGGGACCAGTTCACCGTTTTTGGCCATGGTCTTGAGCAGCACGCCCGAAGCAAAGGCCTCAAGTTCCATGACCGCCTTGTCCGTCTCGACCTCGGCGATGATGTCGCCACGCTCGATACGTTCGCCGACATTCTTGCGCCACCCGGCAAATAGTCCTTCCGTCATGGTGTCGGACAGCTTGGGCATGGTGATCTCTTTAGACATGAGGAATCTCCTTCTTGATTCAAAAACAATGTGCCACAGAGTTCACAGAGCACACAGAGGAAAACAACCCCTTTTATAGCCAAAACTCGAATTAAACTCTGATTTCTCTGTGCCCTCTGTGGCTAACAGTCGTTAAGCCTCAGTATCTCCCGCTCACCACATCCCTCACTGCCCCCTTGATATCCTCCACCTGCGGGATGCAGATCTTTTCGATCTTGCGTGAATAGGGCATGGGTACATCCAGCCCCGAGACCCGTTTGACCGGTGCCTGTAGCACGTCGAAGCAGGCGTCGTAGATTCGGGAGGCGATCTCACCTCCCAGTCCGCAGGTGCGCCAGCACTCCTCTACCACTACAACCCGGCCGGTTGCGCGCACCGAGGACAGAAACGTTTCCATATCCAACGGCGCCAGGCTGCGAAGATCGACCACCTCGCAGGAAATACCCTCTCCGGCCAGCTCGTCAGCTGCCTGCAGGGCCAGGATCGTCATGCGGGCATAGGCGATTATGGTCACCTGGTCACCCGGTCGTTTGACCTCGGCCCTGCCGATGGGCACCAGGAACTCCGGGTCATCCGGCACCTCGCCCTTGCTGTTGTAGAGCAGTTCGTGCTCCAGGAAGATCACCGGGTTGTTGTCGCGGATGGCACTCTTCAGGAGCCCTTTGGCATCAGCCGGTGTGGCCGGATAGAGCACGTGCATGCCGGGGCAGTGCATGAAATAGGTCTCCAGGCTCTGGGAGTGCTGGGCGGCCAACTGGCTGCCGCCGCCACCCGGCATGCGGATCGTCATGGGCAGGAAGGTCTGCCCGCCGAACATGGAGCGGATCTTGCCCATGTGATTAACTATCTGATCCATGGCCAGCAGTGCAAAATTGACGGTCATCAGTTCGGCCACCGGCCGCAGGCCGCCCATTGCCGCCCCGACCGAGACACCAATGATCGTATTCTCGGAGATGGGGGTGTCCTTGACCCGCTCCTCGCCGAACTCTGCCAACAGGCCACGGGTTACCTTGAACGAACCTTCGTACAGGGCAACATCCTCACCCAGCACAAACACAGACGGGTCACGACGCATCTCTTCCTTCAGGGCCAGGTTCAGCGCGTCTCTGTAGGTCATTTCAGCCATGGGAAAACCTCCTAAAAACTTTTGCCACAGAGAACACAGAGTTCACAGAGAACATCCTATTTTGGTTTGACATCATATTCATCAGATTTATAGATAGTTCCTTCTTTGACTCCGTTTTCAAATCTAACGCAACAAAATTGCACAGCGTTATCTCCTTAGATTTTCGGTTTACTCTGTGCCCTCTGTGGCAGATGTTTAAACGTAAATATCTTCGTACACCGAACTGTCTTCCGGCCAGGGCGACTCTTCGGCGAACGTTACCGCTTCGTCGACAGTCTGCCGGCAGCGGGCCTCGATGGACTCCAGTTGTGCCTGCGTGGCGATGCCCTCTTCGAGCAGCTGCTTTGCAAAATTGGGCAGCGGGTCGCGGGCCTTCCAGACCTCATGCTCGGCTACGGAGCGGTATTTGGCCGGATCGGCCATGGAATGTCCGCGGAAGCGGTAGGTGGTGGCCTCGATGAAGTAGGGCCGGCCGCTTTCGCGGACCTTTTCGGCGGCATATTTGACTGCCTTGTAGACGGCGATCACGTCCATGCCGTCCACCTTTTCGGAGGGGATGTCGTAGCCGCAGGTGCGTTTGTGGATGGAGGCCAGGGCCGATGAGCGGTGGACCTCGGTGCCGATGCCGTAGAAATTGTTTTCACAGATGAACAATACCGGCAGTTGCCAGAGCTGGGCCCAGTTAAGTGATTCGTGGAAGGTGCCCTGGTTGACCGCTCCGTCACCGAAGAAGCAGGCGGAGATGCGGTCCTCGCCGCGATACTTGGCGCTGAAGGCAAGGCCTACCGAGATGGGGAACTGCCCGCCGACGATAGCGTAGCCGCCCATGAAGTTCAGGGAAGGATCAAAGAGGTGCATGGAGCCGCCCTTGCCTTTGCAGATACCGGTGGCTTTGCCGAACAGTTCGGCCATGACCCGCCGCGGGTCAGCGCCGCGCACGATGGCCTGGGCGTGTTCGCGATAGGCGGAGAGGATGTAGTCATCCCTATGCAGCCCGGCCGTCGCCCCGACCGCTACCGCCTCCTGACCACTGTACAGGTGCAGGAATCCGGTGATATGACCCTTGGCGTACTGTTCGGCACAGCGCTCCTCGAATTCCCGGGAAAGGAACATCTGTTCGTACAGTTTCAACAGTTCCTGGTCCGGCAATACCATGCGCAATCTGGTTTGCATGTTCACCTCCACATTCTTTCGACTGGTCGGCTGGGACCTGATTAATACTACTACTTCAGAAGTTGCGGCTCAACAGAATATATGGCGTGCACTTTGATGAGATCCTTATTCCGCACAGCACGAAAGCAGGCTGATATCCCGGTCAAAGCCCTGTGCACACAACTTGAGTCCTTCACCGATGGAAGGGTAGACATGCATCGTGGTGGCCAGGTCGCTCACGGTCGCGCGCAGATGCAGCGCCAGGGCCGCTTCATTGATCATGTCCGCACCCCGGTGACAGACCAGGTGAACCCCGAGAAGCCTTCCGGTAAGCCGGTCGGCGACCATCTTGATCACGCCGTCTGTCATGCCGGTGACGTGCGCCTTGGGGATTACGCTGGCCGGCATGCAGTTGACGATGTAATCAAAGCCGGCCTGACGTGCGGTCTCCTCGGAATGGCCTACCATGGCCACTTCCGGGTCGGTAAAGATCGCCATGGGCGCCGCCAGATAGTCCATGGCACAGCCACAGCCCTGATTGAACATGTCATCCACTGCAATGATGCCTTCCCTGGCGCCGACCGTGGCGATCAGCATCCTGCCGACAACATCGCCGGCCGCCCAGATGCCCTTTGCTGTAGTACACATGTTCCGGTCGGTGACGATAAATCCTTTCTCGTCCAGAGTCACTCCGGTTGTCTCCAGGCCGATGCCGGCCGTGGCCGGAACGGTCCCGACCGCCAGAAGCAGCCGTTCACAGGTGAATTTATGGCGCCGTTCGGCGACATCCGCATAGACCACGTTCAAATCCCCGAGCCGGTCCAGTGAGCAGAAGTTCACATTGGTGACAACCGTGATGCGTTCCCTGGTTAGGATTTTCTCCAGAGAGGCCGAAAGCTCCGGTTCGACCGAAGGCAACAGGCGTGGACCATGCTCGAGAATAGTCACCCGGCATCCCAGTCGGTGATACATCTGGCCCAGTTCCACGGCGATGACCCCGCCGCCGATAATGACCAGTGAGGCGGGGAGCGTCTTCTGCAGCAGTGCACTGCGGCTGGTGTCATACGTGCATATGTCAAGACCCGGCAGAGGAGGGATGCGGGGGGTGCCGCCCGTGGCTATGAGGAAGCGCTCGGACCGGTAGTGATGGTCGTCGCACTCAACGGTGCGGGAATCGATGAAGCGGGCGGTGCCTTTGACCAGTTCCAGCCCCTTCATCTTGCCGAGAACATTGAGATAGCGCTCCTGCCGCAATTTCGCTACCACCGTTTCCCGGTGCCGGAAGAGCCGTTCGGAATCAACGGATTGAATCTCATCTTCACTGTTGAGGCCGAGCCTGCTTCCCAGGAGGGCTTCATGCTTGAAGAGCGCCGCATGGATCAGTGTCTTGCTGGGTATGCAGCCCCAATTGATGCAGGTTCCACCCAGGACGCTCTTCTCGAACATCAGCACCCGCGCCCCGTAGCCTGTGGCGCGCAGAGCTGCAGCAAAAGCTGTGGAACCGGAACCGAGTATGATCAAATCATATCTGGCGCTCATACGCTGTCACTCCGATGGTTTTCAGGGTCGTCGGCTCACGGTACGGGAAAGGCCGCCACTGCGGAAGCCTTTCATTCCGGCAACTTCAGTATATCATGAATCGACGGCATTGCCTTTTGTCTCCACATCATAAATCTGTATCAGTGTTTCCGGCGTATAGGCGCAGGTATTCTTCTTGACCCCTGTTTTGAGCGAATGGATCCACTCGACCTTCCTGCCGTCCTTGCCATGCAGCAATACTATCCGTGAGCCGTAGACACGCCGAACATCGTTCCACATATCATCCAAGGTCAGCAGGTCTACTCTCCCGATCTCTCTGCAGCCCCCGGAATTTTCCATAAACCGCTCAATCAGGTCATAATCGAGGAAGTCTTCCTCGTTTCTCCACCATGTAAAGAAGCAGTACGTTCCGGTCCGCCGGTCGTTAATGGCTGTAATAATATCATGTCCTCTCATGGCGTACCTGCTTATCCCGTCATCTGTCCTGGGGCGTTTTGCTTGCTCCTATGCTTTTATTATACCTTATTGGAGAAAATCGGAGGCAGCTATTTATGGGCTTTACTATGCGCACAATGATTGTTTAAAGTTTACCTGGTAACTCAAGATTTGAATGCCAAAATCATCGAAAAATGGTAGAATATCCTCATGGAGGGAATTGCGGTCTGAAGATGCTTTGTCAGACCCGGAAAGGAGAGCACAATGAACATTCTCGAATGTACAATAAAAATGAAACAGGAGACACGGGCACATTACGAACGCCTCTCAGAAGTCGTATCCGAGAAGGAATTGAAACGTCTTTTTTCCTTGTTGGCGTCAGCGGAGGATGAGCATATCGGCAAGTTGGTTGAATTGAAAAACAGCATGAAAAAGGACAATGCTGTGGATGCTGCCACGCTTGATGAAAGTGTGTGCGTATTCAGTCCGCATATCGATCCGCGGCATCTGGCAGAAGTATTACGTAATGATCCGGATGCGTACCGGCATGTTGTTCAGGAGGAAGAAGAGACGATTGAGTTTTTTGACCAGCTGAAAATACAGGCTAAAGACGAAGAGATGAAAAGGGTCTGCCAGGCATTGGCTGACAGAGAGCGCGAGCATCTGACAATGCTCGAAAACATATATTTCTTTGTCGAAGAACCCAGAACGTATCTGGAGTGGGGGAGAATTCAGCAACTTGAAGAGTCTGTGAGGCTCGTACTCGGAAAGGAGAGTATCGCCATGACCGCCACAAGCTATGAGAGAGTTTGTTACATGACCGAACAGCGGGAAGAGAGTGTTCCGTTGCTTAATGTAAAGAATGGACAACTGGGGTATTCCTTCGGGTGTACACAAGCCGGGGAAACCGTTCAGGTCAGGCTCACGAACGGGGAACTTGATTCGTGGAGCCGGCACGAATGTGTAGAGTCTTTCTCGGAACCGATCTGATCGGTGTTGCCCGGCAACTATCATTTCACTGGAATTGAGGTTTGTATGTGAAAGATGTGGAGCGACCGCACACAGCAAGTACAATGTCTGCGTACCGGCATTTTTGGAGCCTGATCAATGATTGGCATGAATTCATAGCAAGAGAAAAGGGTCTGCGTAGGTGCAGGCCCTTTTCATTTTGCACAGAGCGAATGGCGGAGCCGGGGGAGGGCCTGCAGTACCTTCTCCTCGCACGTGCCCGGTTGAGCGGCCAGTTCCATGCCGATCGCATTATTGTGCAGGTCCATGACCTTGTCGCAGCATCTGTTGCCCGGCACACCTGTACCGAACCCGAAGATGACTGAACTGTCTTCTTCATGGGCCCCAGAAGCCCTCTGGCAAACGCTTCACTGAACCGCTCGGTCAGGAGGCAGCCCAGGTACGCATGGCGGGCCGCATCACCCGGTCCGCTCTGGAGCGAGGCACGATCCCATAATCCCGCCGCGGCCTTATCCTGTTCCCACTGCCGTACGTGATCTTTAACTGACAGTGCCCTGAAGCAGTCGATGGGGTGCATCAGGCAGAAGCCCTCTTCCGCCCAGTCGAATACCGCTGCTGTTTCCGTCAGCTCTTCGACCACGGTCAGGCGGCCGTCGAGGCAGAGTTCCCTGCGACAGTCGTCGGGCGCATGCTGGGAGGGGAGTTCGCCTGCAGCCGTTGTGCAGAGTGTGGCGTCCACTGCTGCGGGGGGGCGTGTCGAAGCGCAGCCGGCCAGACAGAGCAGGACTGCCAGCAGCAGGCAGGCTGCAAATGTCCGGTGCCGGCTGATTTTCAATTGATGGGTGTCTTCCATAGCTCCTGTGTTCTCGATGGATGTATACTGCCCCGGCACAACGTTGCCTGTGCCGTCACATTGCGTGACCAGGTCCAGCATGCCGGTAGAGAGAAATATGCTGCGTGGCGATGTAAGTAGTTGCACAGGAATGTACCCGTCGTCATTGGTATATAGTAGTGTACAACTGTCAGATTACTATGCCAGACCCTGTTGTCAACACGTAATTAACGGCTGCCATCCCGGCGGCGAAGATGCCGGGCTGCTTCGGGAGGTCTGCAGGTGATACAAACTGGATTGGATATTGCAAAGTATGTGGTTGTGCTGTTATATGGCTCTATCGATGCCGGATATGTGCCGTGAACAGGCAGATCGTATGCTAATGAATGCTTTAATTTCAATTGGTTATCTGCAACGGCTTTACCGGTTGCCTGGCTGGTCCGGTCTCTGGTCCGGTTAATTGGCTGATTATGGAGGTGCGCGGTGACACGAAAACGGCTCACAATTCCGCCCGATGAAACGGCTGTCAGTGTCTGCGCCGATGTAATCCTCGACGCCATGGCGGATGGCATCAGCATACAGGATACCGAACTGCGCGTCCTTTACCAGAACGAAGCCCACCGGGCGCTGGTTGGAGAGCATGCAGGCGAATACTGCTTTGCCGCCTACCAGAAGCGGGATGCGGCCTGTGAAGGCTGCCACCTCCTGCTGTCCTTCACAGACGGAATGGTCCACCGGCGCGAGACGTCCACGCCGCATGCGGGGGGCAGGATGATGGAGATCATCTCCACGCCGGTCAGGGACGCGGAGGGTAGAATCGTAGCCGGCATTGAAGCGGTCCGTGACATAACCGCCCGCAAACTGGCGGAAAACCAGCTCATGCAGCACCGTGCCGCCATGGAGGCTTCCATGGACGGTATGGCCATCCTTGACAGCAGCGGCAGCTATGTGTACCTCAATCAGGCCCATGCCGATTTCTACGGCTATGACTCCCCCTCCCGGCTGATCGGCATGTCCTGGAAGACCCTCTATCATCCTGACGAACTGAAACGGTTCGAAGACAGCATCATGCCGCTTTTTTTCCAGACCGGCCGCTGGCGCGGCGAAGCTGTAGGGCGTCGTCGGGACGGCAGCCGCTTTCCCCAGGAGATCTCGCTGGGGCTTCTTGCAGACGGCGGTATCGTCTGCGTGGTCCGTGACATCAGTGACCGCAAGCGGGCCGAGGAGGATATCCGCCGTATGAACGCCGGTCTTGAGCGTCGTGCCTTGGAACTTACCGTTGCCAACCAGGAACTGGAATCCTTCAGTTACTCGCTCTCCCATGATATCCGCAACTATATGTCCCGGATCTCCATGGCCGTGCAGACCCTTGAAGAGGAGTATGTGCCCACCATGGACCAGGGGGCTTCGCAGCTGGTGCATATGATCCATCAAGCCGAAGACGGGATGGAGGGGCTGATCAGGGCCATGCTGGAGCTGTTCAAGGCGACCCGCAATGAACTGGTGCATACGCAGGTGGACCTGAGCACACTTGCCCGTGATGTGGCGACGCTCTTTGCGGAAGCTGAACCTTCCCGGCACTGTACGGTTGTCATCCAGCCGGGCATAAAGGCGGAAGGTGATCTCACCATGCTGCGCATCCTGATGGAAAACCTGTTCGGCAACGCCTGGAAGTACACGGCGAGAACGGAGAATGCCCGCATCGAGTTCGGGGCCACCACCTACGGCGATCGGGAGGTCTATTTCTTGCGCGATAACGGTGTCGGATTCCACATGAAGGATGTTGCCAACCTCTTCAAGCCGTTCCGTCGTCTGCATACAGGCCAGGAGTACGCGGGCATCGGCATCGGACTGGCCACCGTGCAGCGCATCATCCAGCGTCACGACGGTGAGGTCTGGGGTGAAGGGGAACCGGGCAAAGGGGCTGCTTTCTTCTTTACGCTCCCCGTACATTCCCGCCCTCGCTGAACAGGAGCCTTTCAGGGGCGCACCGAGCTTGGTGTTGCGGAGAGAGCAGTTCTGATGCTGCCGGGAGGGTGAGGGTGGCGTGTGAAGTGCGGGATTCAGGCCGGAGATGATGGATTTACGTTTCCTGTTGCATCTGCAGGCGCGACAGGGCGCTACGGATTCTTGCCCCGAGCCGGTCGCAGGCGCTTCCGTTCTGCAGGGCCTCAAGTTCCCGCTGGTAGAGCAGCGTACTTTCCATCTGTCCGTCTGCATACAGCTGCAGGAGATGGGAGTCGCGGCACCCCAGAAGCTTCCCGTCAACAACAGATATCCGCGTCAGCTGTATCCCCATCTGTTCGGCAAGGCAGGTAGCAAATTCCTTGATCATGCTGGACCTCCCCGATTTAAGATAAGCAGCAAAAAAATTGTATATAAATTACCTCTAATTAACAAGCTAAAATAGCTATCAGAGATTCCTCTGTCTGGCGGCATCCTCTGTCGAAAAGTACCCGGTGTGACCGTGCCGTTTTCATTGCCCGCAGAACGGACAGGCGCTTAGAAATACTCTGCCAGGCCGATCTCGATCCGCTCGAAACGGGCTATCCGCACGGGCGGCAGGCCGGACTCCAGAGAGCTCCTTTCAGCAGCGGACAACTCCAGTTCCGGCGTTACGGGCCGGCGCTCCATATACAGGGACCGGCCGGTCTCCAGCACGATCTTTTCAAAGGGGTGGCGGTAGCCGGGGGTCGCCAGGATGGCTGCTTCACTGTAGATTACGCCGCCTGCCGAGAGGGTCCGCAGATAGCCGGACCCGGTCACCGTGTCGCCGGGCCCGCAGACGGTCAGGGCGGCACGCCGCCGGGCGGCTGCCTGCTGGAAGCGCCGTTTGTAGGGGAAGGAACAGTAGTTGACCGGCAGGGGAATGCCCTGCTCCAGGCCGAATCGCACGGCACGCAGGGCGCAGAGTTCCGAATCCAGAAGGGTGACCTTCTCGCCATGAATAAAGGTATAGCCCCGCTCCGTCAAAGGTCCGAAGTTATAGGGCGTCAGGCGCATCTGGTGCAGGTTGAGGTGATTGACGCCTGCCTCGGCCATTTCAACCATCTTAAGCTTCAGCAGTTCCTCATCCTCCGGCACTGCCGGGATCTCCACCGTCACCGTCGGAATGCATCCCACGGCAAGACGCAGTTTCTTGAGATTGTAGCGCACCGCTCCCAGGTCGAAGCGGATCTCGTCCAGGCCGGCATCCTTCAGGCGGCTGCAGAGATCGGCCGTCAGCAGTGTCCCGTTGGTGTAGAGCCAGAGATGCACCTGGTCTCCGCAGCGTTCGCGGACGGCACGCAGGTAGGAGAGGGTCAGGTCCGGTGTCATCAGCGGTTCGCCGCCGCTGATGCTGACGCCGCTGAACCCCAGGGCGGCCACATAGGCGGCATAGTCCCGGGGGTCGGTGAACGCCAGTCCATTGGTTACCGGCGGACCGTCATCTTCCTGGGCTGTGGGACAGTAGAAACAGTGACCGTTGCAGCGGCCGTTGATGAACAGACAGGACCAGCCGCCCTCTCCGCAGGAGCGGCAGCCGGGGGAGAGTCCGCTGCAATCCACCTTGGTACCGGCGCAGCCGAAACTGGCGTGCTGTCCCAGCCACTGCAGAAGCAGGCTGCGTTCTGCGGTGGCGGCAGCGATTCGCTCCGGGCCGGCAAAGATCAGCTGGTCGTAGCGCAGGCCGTACTCGCGGCGGTTGGATTCGATCAGCATCAGCTGGATACGTTCAATGGCAGCGGATTGGTCACAGGGGGGCGGCAGTGATGCTGGCACGTGGGATTACCTCGGGGAGCGGGTTTGCCCGGACGGCATGGATACATCCGGGGTGCTATGCAGGATTCAAAGAACGCTGCGGCGTGCTCCTTCCACTCTAGACCTTTCTCGCTGATCCGCATACAAGATAACGGAGCCGGCCGTCGCATCCCCCTGTCAGCGGACTGCAAACCGATCCCGTCCCCGGCCCGCCGGGCCCAACAGGCATGCTTGACATTTTTAGCGCGAAGTGCTGAAGTTGTTCCAGAGGCAGAGCTGGTTACTGCGACGCTACTGATCGAGAGGGAGGCCTATATGAGAAACATGACGGCTATTCTGTGTGCCCTGATTTTTGCTGCAAGCCAGGCCTATGGCGCCGACAACGAATGGTATACCGGCGACGAACGCTGTCCGCCCCCACCGGACGACGGGACCTATTCCGCTCCTTATAACGCACTTGACCATCCCCGGGATTATCCGACCTTCAATGGCGCCGACAAACCGGGATGGTCCTGTTCCTACCAGAGAGAGGATGGTATCATCGTACAGTACGGCAACAGCATGACACCCCAGCAGCAATGGCTGGCCGTCTGGGGCGGAGGGGGAGGGGACGGCGATAAGTGAATGAATCTGACGGGGATATATTCTTCCGGCATGCCGCCGATAAAGAGATGGGTTACAGTTGAATGCAGTATGAATCACGTTCAGCAATGAAGGCGATAAGTTAGATAGCTGTCTACGGCACACGGTAAGAATCCGCTTTGGAAGGATGCATATGGCACTGTCAGCATCGGAAATCAGTGATCTCAGGAGAGCTAAAGATCTCCTTGAAAACCCCGGCCTGGCCGCCAGGGTCAGCAATTATATCGGCACCCCCATCGAAAAAGTCCTCAAGAGACTTCCCGAATCCATGACCGTGACGGTCAATGAGATCACGCGAAAATCAATTGAGAAGGCGCTCGACATTGCACTGCTGACCATGGACAAGGATGAGCAGGGGGCTTCGTCCAACTGGTGGCATAAGCTTGCCGTGGTGGCAACCGGTGCCGGCGGCGGTGCCTTTGGACTGCCGGCATTGGCACTGGAGCTGCCGGTATCCACCACGATCATGCTGCGCTCGATTGCCGACATTGCCCGCAGCGAAGGAGAGGATTTGAGATCCCCCGACGCCAGGCTGCAATGCGTTCAGGTCCTGGCGCTGGGCGGTAGCTCAAAGGGTGACGACGGGACCGAGTCAGGCTATTTCGCCGCACGGGCCGCCCTGGCCAAGTCGATCTCGGAAGCGGCGGCACATCTGACGAAGAAGGGGCTGTCCCATCACGGGGCTCCCGCAATCGTCAGGCTGATTTCACAGGTGGCAACACGATTTTCGATCGTTGTCTCGGAAAAAGCGGCTGCCCAGGCGGTTCCGGTGGTGGGGGCCTTCGGCGGCGCGGCGATCAATTCGCTCTTCATTGACCATTTTCAGGATATGGGGCGCGGTCATTTTATTGTCCGCAAGCTGGAGCGTCTGCATGGCCGGGAAGAGGTCCGCCGGCTGTATGATACTTTGTAACCCGGCAACGGATAAGGAGAAGATGTTATGGGGTTAGGAAGGGCGTTGGTCTGTATTCTTCTGCCGCCATTGGCGATATTGGACAAGGGGTGCGGTACGATCCTGATCGTAACCCTGCTGACTCTGTGCGGGTGGGTTCCCGGTGTTATTGCCGCCCTGGTTGTCTGCACGAAGGCCGGTAAATGACCGCACAGGCAGGTTAACCGCAACAGTGCATCACTACATCTCCTGTGCATATGCCGGAGGAGACCTGTAGGTAAACGTAAAACAGGGGTTACAGCTTTTCGCTGTGACCCTTTCCTGTCTTTGGTTACCTGCTCCACGCTCAGCGGCACCCGATTTCCGTCACATTTAACAGTTGCGTCGAACCCGACTGTATACAGATACGGATTTTCTCTCTCACGGATGTTTCGTAAAATTTATTACCTTCATAATCAGCTGCTTGCAGGCACATCCCCCTCAACTCCTCATGGCACACTAGTTGCCTTATCCTCTCTGACGCACATCACGACACTCTCGATGAGCTTAAATGAATATTCGGACGCAGTCCCGGAATAACAAAAGGGAAATTTCCATGAAACCATGTGTGCACGTAAGCCGGATGAGCCGGTTGCTGGTTATGTCGGCTACACTTCTGCTGACGCTGCAGACCGCATCTGCCCGGGGCCGCGCAGAACAGATGCCTGCTGCTGTCCAGGTCGAAATCAACAAAAAATCAGATACCGGCCTGTCCCCTTTGAATGCTGCCGATCCGGTGATGGAGACTAAGGACCGGGACCTGCTCAATGAACTTCTGCAATCTGATTCTCCCGACAAATCAGAACAATCCGCACAGGAAGAATCCAGTGACCATAATGCGCGCACTCCGGAAAAAGACAGATAAGAACTATCTCTGCGAAAGCGGCTATGTCCGGTTCCGGAACGTTTGGGTCCCATCACATCTTTCAGGAAGGTAAACCATGTCCACAGAGAAACTGGTCGTCATTGGAGGCGATGCCGCCGGAATGAGCGCTGCATCACAGGCAAAGCGCCGCCGGCCTGGGATGGAAATAGTCGTCTTCGAGCGGAGCCCGCACACCTCCTTTTCCGCCTGCGGGATCCCCTATTTCATTGGCCGTGTGGTCACCGCGGAAGAAAAGCTCATAATCCGTACCCCGGAAAAGTTCCGCGAACAGGACGGGATCGACGTGAGGATTCTGCACGAAGTGCAAGAGATAGATGCGACGGGGAGCAGGGTGCGTGTCCGTGATCTGAAAAGCGCGAGATCCTCCTGGGAGTCCTATGACCGGCTGCTGATCGCAACCGGTGCGGTTCCGCTCTGCCCGGAACTTCCCGGATCCGGTGCCGCTGACATCTTTGGCGTCAGTACCCTGGAAAGCGGCCTGAATATTCACCGGCGACTCGAGAGGGGGGACATAAAAAGAGCGGTTATTGTCGGCGGAGGCTACATCGGTCTGGAGATGGCGGAAGCCCTGGTGATGAACGGCCTGGAGGTTTGCCTGATTGACAGAGCTGCACAGGTGATGGGGACGCTCGATCAGGACATGGGTGCACTGGTGTCCCGGGCCGTGCGCGATGTGGGGGTCACCCTCTATCTGGAGGAAACGCTGACCGCATTCGAGACGGCGGCCGGGAAGGTTACCGGGGTCGTCACCGACAAGCGCAGCCTGCCGGCTGACATCGTGATCCTTGGCCTCGGGGTGCGCCCCGACACGGCTTTTGCCGCGGCCGCCGGCATTCCCCTGGGGGAGAAGGGGTCGATCCGGGTGAACGAGCGGATGGAAACCGGAACACCCGGTATCTGGGCGGCCGGGGATTGTGCCGAGTCGTTCCACCTGATGAGCCGCAGACCATTCTATGTCGCCCTCGGCACCGTCGCCAACCGCCAGGGACGGGTAGCGGGCATCAACCTGGGAGGCGGCTATGCCACATTTTCCGGGGTAATGGGGACCGCCGTCACAAAAATCTGCCAGGTGGAAGTTGCCCGTACCGGCCTGCAGGAAAAGGAGCTCAGGAAACTGGGCATCGAGTTTGTCAGCGCCGTGATCAAGAGTCGCACCAAGGCGGGGTATTATCCCGGCGCAGGGGACATCACCGTAAAAATTCTGGCAGAAAAAGGAAGCGGCCGCCTGCTGGGAGGCCAGATCGTCGGGATGGAGGGTTCGGCCAAGCGGATAGATACCGTGGCAACCGCTCTTCATGCCGGCTTTACGGTGGAGGAGATGATCAATCTCGACCTTGGCTACGCACCACCCTTTTCACCGGTCTGGGATCCGGTTGTGATCGCTGCCCGGGCAGTGGCCAAGATGCTCTGACAGGACGAGGGAAATTAATAAGCATGCTTACTGTTGCCGGTCAAAGGAGGTACCGGAGGGACAATGTAAGTCCGCAGCTTGATAAGTAGTCCCGCCTCTACACGTTGCAGGTAGATTACAGATGCGTGGAGCAGGCCCAGCCGGAGAAACCTAAACCGGTCCGGGCCGATCCATTCACCTAACTGAAGTAAAGGGAGAAATCATATGAAATCGATTAAATTGCTGTTGTTTGTCATTCTGGCCGCCCTGTTGAGTGTCTCGGTCGGATTCGCCGCTGAAAAGAGTATCCAGATTGACCTTTCCGGAAATGAAGAGGTTCCCGCCGTGAATACACCTGCAAAGGGCGAGGCCACGTTCACGCCGGGCAGCGACGGCAAGTCCTTGAGCTACACACTGGTTGTGAGGGACATCGAGAATCCTGTCGCTGCCCACATCCATGTCGGCAGGCCCGGCAAGAACGGTCCTCCGGTCGCGACTATCTTCAGCGGCCCGAAAAAGGCAGGCAAAGTCCGCGGGAATATTTCACAGGCAAACCTTACGGCGAATGACCTGAAGGGCGACTACAAGGGGAAATCGATCAACGAACTGGTGGGGCTGATCAAGTCGGGTGATGTCTACGTAAATGTTCACACAACCGCCTATCCTGACGGAGAGATTCGCGGGCAGATCAAGTAGTTCACGGCACACCTCAGGGGCCTGGTCTCCAGGCCTTTGAAGCCTCATTTCAGCAGGGGAGAATCGACATGCTTCATTCAAAAGACGGAAAAATCGGCTGGATAGTGCTGTGGCTTCTGGGAATTCCGCTTCCGATTCTGCTGGGGCTGTATTTACTGCGCGGCTGCACGTAACGACGGGGGCCGGCCTGATCAAGGCGTCCCTTCCCGGTATAGCGGCCAGGTAAGCCCTGCAGCGTTCCCGCAGTGCGATGAAAAAAATGAGTTACAGCACAATGCTGCAACTCATTTTTTTATTGTGAGGAAGGGATTCGAATGCTGCTAAAGAAGCCGACAAGATTGTCCATCACCATCTGATAGTTACGAAAACAGGTAGCTGGTCCTCTGAGCAGAGTCCATTAACATTCAGCAGAATATGGTGAAAGTGGTCCTGTTGGTGAAAGGTCCGTGATGACCGTTACTATCGCAACTGCACAATAAATTACCCGACGGGATATGATTATCATGGTCACGGTATCCTCATTGACAAAGAGCCACCCCGGTTACGGGTGGCTCTTTGCCTGCTCCAGCCTACTGTTTGTTAATCGTCGTCATGATCATCGTCTTTATGATCATCGTCGTTATTATGGTCGTCGCCTCGATGATCATCGTCATGATTATCATCGTTTGATGGGCGGTAGATCACGTTGCGAACGATGCTGCTGCTGTTGCCGGCATCATCGGTGGCGGTGACGGTTATGGCATACAGCCTGGCTTTGGTGAAGTTGAGACGCTGCTTGAAGGCTCCATCTTTGACCCTGGGTGTATAGGTCTTTCCGTCCATGGTGATGGTGATTTTCACGTTGCCTGATGCAGCAACAACCGTTCCTTTGAGGGTCAGGGAAGCAGACTTGGTGGTGATGTCCTGGCCGGGGTTGGTCACTGCAAGCGTGAAGCTGGTGTTGCCGTTTTCGTAGGTTACCGTCCGCTTGGCGTTCGTGGCATTGCCGGCCTGGTTCACTGCGTTGATGTCGATGGTGTTGACGCCGGCAGCCAGGTTAACTGTGGCGCTGAAGGTGTTGCCGGTGATGGCGGCCGATTGCGGGCTGCCGTTGTTGACGCTGATGGTCACCGTCGAATTTTCGCTGATCGTGCCGGTAACGGTAACAAACGACTGGGTCGACGTGCTGTTGTCGGCCGGCGCGGAAATAGCCAGAACCGGTACGGTTTGATCGAAGGTTACCGTCCGGGTATCTGTCTGCTGGTTGCCGGCGAAATCAGTGGCGATGGTCGTAATGGTGTTGGCACCGGCTGTAAGTGTCAGGGCGTAGCTGAATGAGCCATCAGCATTGACGGTGACCGCCTGGCCGTTGACGGTGACGGACGAGATGCCGCTCGCATCGCTGGCGTTGCCGCTGACGTTGAGCGTCGCTATGTTGGTGTATGCACCGTCAGCCAGTGAGGAGATCGTCAGTGTCGGCTTTGTGGTGTCGGTTGCGGTGGTGATTGTCACAACGGCGCTTTTTGAAAGCGAGACGTTGCCGGCCGCATCCCTGGCCCAGGCGTAGAAGGTGTTGGCTCCTGCGACGGCGATGAGGCTGGTCGGGGCAGAGGCTGTCCAGCCGGCGGCGGAGGCGGCCGGGGTGCTGGAACCGGTGGTGATCAGGTAACCGGTCACGGCTACGTTATCAGTGGCAATAAATGAGCTGACCGCGACGGTCAGGCTGGTGGACGTGGCTGGCAGGGTGAAGGCGCCGACCACAGGTACGATGGTGTCAGACAGCGTGACGGTCACAACGGCACTTTTTGAAAGCGAGACGTTGCCGGCCGCATCCCTGGCCCAGGCGTAGTAGGTATTGCTGCCGACGGCTGCGATGACGCTGGCCGGGGCAGAGGCTGTCCAGCCGGCGGCGGAGGCGGCCGGGGTGCTGGAGCTGGTGGTGATCATATAGCCGGTGACGGCCACGTTGTCGCTGGCAGTGAAGGAGCTGACCAGTATGGTCAGGTTGGTGGCGGTGGCCGGAAGGGTGAAGGTTACGACCGGGGCAACGGTGTCAGCCGGAGGTGCGACACTGGCAACAGTAAAGGGAACGTTGACGGATAACTCGCTATGGACATCACCGCTTCCGTTGCCATTCTCGTTGCCCAGATAGGCAATCCTCCAGGTGTATGAGCCGGCTGCGGCCGGGGCAGGAGCCGAGACAGCCGATAACGCTCCGAAGGTGGCAGAACCGCCCATACCGCTCTGGTTGCCGGCAGAACGTGCGATTTCGACGCCGGACTGGTCGTAGAGACGTACGCCGATCCAGCCGGACCGTGCGCCTGATGAGGTCAGGGTAACCGTTACCGTTTCTCCAGGGGCGTAGGAGGTCGTCTTGTTCTTTGTCGCGGTCAGATTTCCGCTGTGCTCGTGGCACCCGGCGCAGGATGCGGCGACCGGTGTGGAATGGCAGCCAGTACAGCCCCGGCTTGAGAAGTACGATGATTGGGCCATAGCCTCCGTCCCTTGCAGCTGAAATGCTGCCAGAGGCGCTGCTACGAGTGCCAATGCCAGGAAAAACTGCATCGACGCTTTTCGGAAATTCTTCATATAGTCTCCTTTTGTTGTTTGCTCGGAACAAAACGTTCCCTCATTCAACTGCTCTTCATCGGTGGGTGGAAGTGATGATTTCTTCATTTCCTTCACATATCCTCCTCTGGTCCTGGTTATGGTCCCGGATGAATCTGCATACAAAAAGGCCGGGGCCGATTATCGTTTGATTTTTCGGCATCCCGGCTGTCTCGTGGAGACCCTATGGCTTTCCGTCCCATCCTCGCGAATGGTTTAGTATTATCGTTATCGCTACCTGGTCTTATACCGGATTCCGGCACGTATTGCCGGTCGGTATAAAGGTGCGCCTTAGCAGACGCTACAATTGGATCATAATGGGTATCCCCCTGAGTTGAATTCTGAACTCGATTTCCGTGCGCAATCTCAGGTCTGACTGTTATGTGTCAATCAGCATTTGCAGAAATAACAACAAAACCAGATAAGCGCAGAGAATAAGAAAGCAACGAGAGTGCCAATAAAGCCTGCGGAAAATTGTGAGTGCAACGGCCTGATATTAATGGAATATGTAATTTTAAACAGTTTGATCTGATATAAAACCGTCAACAGGAACTGTAAGGTACGATAGAACCGGCGTATGTGGCGGATGACTTCTGATAAGCATTTTGTAACAGCAAGGAGCTTGTAATCAATCGAATATAAATTTGAAAACGGTATCCGCGCTATGTGAATCTTTACTCAATCGCAATCAAGGAAGTCTTGTTTCAGCTTTTTAACGTGCTGTATTTTTTGAATCAGATCATCTACCTTGACCCGCATCGAACGGGTATTGTGATGTTCAGCACAAATCGAACCATCATTTACCCATTTCAGGATAAGTGACGTTTCCAGGCAATACGTTGCAGCCACATTTTCAAGTGACGTCCAGGCAGTTTCAGATGGCATGACGAATCTCCTCTTTGTTCAGCGAATCTATTTTAAATAACGCTGGTAATTTGGGTTGTTATTGCAAAATGTCGAGGGCAGCATACCTGCTAATCGGCTGCTTACAGCCTGCCGGTCACTAACAGGATGATCAGAATCAGAAAAACCAAACCAAGTCCACCACTCGGAAAGTAACCCCACTGACGGCTGTGAGGCCAGGTGGGCAGAGTACCTACAAGCATCAAAATCACGACGACAATCAAAATTGTTCCTAACATGAGTGTTTCTCCTTTTATTTACGTAAGCGTTTCAGCGGTCGCATGCGTTGAGCGAATTGTTCTGCCTTACAAACTGTTTGTAATGATGACTTTCAGAGCGTGTTCCCGCATTGCATTGCCGAAGGTTGTGTATGCCTGCATGATCTCATTCAATTCAAAGTGATGCGTAATCAGATGGTTTGGCTGAACCTTGCCTGACATGACGGTTTTCAAAAGCATCGGGGTTGTCACCGTGTCAACCAGTCGCGTTGTGAGGGTGATATTGTGCGACCAGAGCTTGTCGATATTCAGTTGGACAGGCTTGCCATGCACGCCGATATTGGCGATATGGCCGCCTGCCGTCACGATTGCCTGGCAAATGTCGAAGCTCAACGGAAGTCCTATGGCTTCAATTGCAACGTCCACACCCCGGTTGCCGGTGAGTTCCATCACCTTCTTGATGGCCGTACCGTCGCTGTTGTTGATGACCTTCGTCGCACCGAACTTTCTGGCGATCTCAAGACGGTGGTCATCTATGTCGATCATGATGATTTCCGCAGGTGAGAAGAATTGGGCTGTCAAAAGTGTCGCCAACCCGATTGGACCAGCGCCGACAATAGCCACCGTGTCGCCGGGCTTGACCTGTCCGCTGAGGACTCCGCATTCGAACCCGGTCGGCAGAATATCGCTCAACATGACGAGTGCTTCTTCGTCAGCTCCGGCGGGTATCGGATACAGACTATTGTCTGCAAATGGTATGCGGACGTATTCGGCCTGAGTCCCGTCAATGACGTTCCCCAGTACCCAGCCGCCACCGTTTTCGCAATGCGAGTACATTCCCTTTTTACAGTTGCCGCACTTCCCGCATGACGAAATGCACGAGATCAGAACGTGATCGCCAACGCTGAAGTTTGAAACGTTTGTACCTATCTGCTCGATGATTCCGACTCCTTCGTGTCCCAGAATACGTCCCTCCGTAACCGTGGGCACGTCACCTTTCATGATATGCAGATCCGTACCGCAGATGGTCGTCTTTGTAATCTTGACGATCGCATCTGTCTGGTTTTCGATTGCGGGTGCGGGTTTGTCCACTAATGCAAGTTTGCCGGGGCCAAGGAACACGAGCGCTTTCATGAATGGTTCTCCTTGATATTGTCATTCTGAAATGGAAACTGACAGTAAGCTTGACAATGCTCATGTTCTGCCAGGAAGAGATAGCGCAACTACCGTGCCATAGAAGGATCGCAGGGATTGCGCTCTCAACCGTCTGATTTTTATGAGTTTAAATCTGTTAAAAGATTCTGTGTGAAGGACTGACAGTTATCGGCACCCATCATATTTAGCAGTTGCGTCAAGAGTGATGGGCTCAGTACTTTCTCTGGATGTCACCCGCGTCATAGTATAGTTCCGCTACATGATGCGGTTTACCCGGATAGGTTCAAATTCACTCACAAGTACGTCCATGATCTCTTTCCCCTGTTAATCATGGATCTATCCTGTTTTTGATGAAGTATTCCGTGTTGGCAGGTTACTTGCTGATACAGAGGCAGGATCTTGTTTCAATCAGTCCTCATTCACGTGCAATGGCTTTTGCACATACCGGTTTACCAGGGAGCCAGTCATGCTCATTCGTGTCATGTACCACGGCAATACCTACGATTATGTACGGGAATTTATGCTCAACAGCCTGATTGGAGCCGGGAGGATCGTCAAATTCCGACGATCCGGCGGCTGGGTGTCACTATTAGACGGGTACGTCGGATCGGAATCTCTTCAACGTTCTTACAGAGGAACTGAGAAAAGAGTCACTGTCCGGCCGGTTTCATCCCGAAATAATGATCTGTTCCAGGCGGAATCCATCAACACGCGAAGATTCTGAACACAACTTTTTTTGCCTCACATACTGAGAGACCCCATGAAACGAATAATGATGATTCAGCTGATGATTCTGTGTTGCGCGACGGTGGTTAATGCCGACATCTATACCTGGACCGATGATCAGGGGACGGTCACCTTCACTGATAATCCAGCCCGGGTCCCAGTCCGTTCCAGCGGCATAACACAGGCAGGAACGAAAAAATCCCTTCGCATCCCCAGGCAACAGAAGGAAATCAGGAAACACGGAAAAAGGTGGTCACAGGCCGTAATACCGGGAAACCGGGCCAAGTCCGTTGCGGCAACAATTGCCCAACAAAAGGTTGTACCCCTGGAGATGCAGTCAGAAATCAAAGGGCACCTGGGCGGTGACCAGGAAGATCCTGCGCCGCCAAGCATGAAACAGCCGCTTTCTGTTTCACCCGGCCCACAGCCGCCACCGGTGTCACCGGGCATGGAACAGCCAAAACCATTGGATATGGGTCCCCAGCCGACACTCGCATCACCTGGCATGAAACAGCCGCCGCCCGTTCAGACCGGCGTTCAGCCACCACCCGTATCTTCGGGCATGGAGCAGCCGGACTCAAAACAATAGCGTTGATTACATAATCGGCCCGCGGTCATATAGTGGTAATAGGATGTTTTTGAACATGCTGCAAAGCCGTGTTGAATGAGAACAAGTAGCAACCAGCAAAGGGCCGGCCATGTGTCGGCCCTTTTTTATTGAACGCTTGTCCCCGGAACTCGTAGTCCCCAGAACTCCGTCCTGCAAAATAAATTGTCATTAACCATTCGTTTATGATAAAAGCGATAATCGTATAAATTAATGAAGCGATTACTGAGTCAAAACATGCAAACCTACATCTGGCAACGTAATGACTGGCCCACGCTGACCTGGGATACAGACAAGCTACTGACACCGTTGGGTGAATGCCGCCTGCTGCAAGGCAAGCTTCTCAGCAAGGTTGGTGGGCTGGGGATGACACTGGATCATCAGGCCCAAGCCGAGATCCTTGTGGAAGAGGCTATCAAGACTTCTGCTATTGAAGGGGAGCAGCTGGACGTGCGCTCAGTGCGTTCATCGGTTGCCAGGCGTCTGGGGTTACCGTCTGCCGGTATGCCGGTGGACAGAAGGATTGATGATCTGGTCTCAGTACTAGTTGATGCAACCCAGAGTTTTGACAAACCGCTTACTCAAGAACGTCTCTGGGGATGGCAGGCCGCTCTTTTCCCTTCCGGTTATTCCGGTATGCACAAGATCAAGGTGGGTGGCTGGCGGGACAGTTCAGAGCCGATGCGGGTAATCTCTGGTCCAATAGGTAAAGAGAAGACCCATTTCGAGGCTCCTCCTGCTGAAAAGCTTGATGATGAGATGAAGCGATTCTTTCTGTGGTTTGATAACAGCCTTGGTAGCGTTGAAGGGATTGTTAGAGCGGCATTGGTTCATTTGAGGTTTGTGACGATTCACCCGTTCGATGATGGCAACGGTCGTCTTGCCCGGGCTTTGACCGATATGGCTTTGGCACAGGATGACAAGCAGCGGGTACGCTATTACAGTCTTTCCACTCAGATCATGACCGAACGTGAGGGGTATTACGACATACTGGAGAAGACGCAGAAGGGTTCTGGCGACGTAACTGACTGGCTGGTTTGGTTTCTGGGTTGCTTTGCCAGGGCAATTGAACGGTCGGAAGATATCATGAATGGGGTTTTCTCCAAGGCGGAATTCTGGAAGACCCATGCTCAGGATCAATTGACCGAGCGGCAGAAGAAGGTGATTAATCGTTTGCTGGATGAAGGGCCGGAGGGATTTGTGGGTGGTTTGACCACAAAGAAGTATGCCTCGATGACGCATGCCAGTAGAGCGACTGCGTTTCGGGAACTGGATCAGCTGATGGTATTGGGGATTCTGGAGCGGATTGGGCAAGGACGATCGGTAAGGTACGAATTAAAGTTGTTGTAGGCAGAATCCAGTCAACACGTGAGAACAATGACCGTCGGTGAAAACGTCGGTGAGACTGTCGGTGAAAATTCTGGAAGCAGTTCGAACACGTTCATGGAAGATGAACCGAATCCGTGGTAAGGATACGAAGCCGGAAATCGCAGTCAGGAAGATGCTGCACGTTGCAGGTTTCCGGTTTTGGTAGCATGAGAAAGGTCCGCCGGGAAAGCCGCGCATTGTCCTGCCGAAATGGAAGACAGTTGTTTTTGAATTAAGTAAGCCGTCCCCAGAACTCAATACCAATACTCAATAATATGTAATCTCATTCTGTTAGGCCTGTTGTTGGGAAGTATCCCGAACGTATCGAATGTATTGGAGGCCAATTCAAGTATGACTGAAGAAGAAATTCAAGAAATAATCGAAAAATTCGACTCAGAACAAGAGTTCCGTGTCTCTCAGGCTTTCCAAGACGGCGGCATCGACCCTCTCTCCGGCCGGCTCCACCGGGCTGCGGTAGACCAGCTCAGTGAGGATAAGGCAATGTCCAGCCGCTATGGAATTTGGGCAAATACTGTTCGAGACAACATTAGACAGGCGCACATCGAGATTGAAAGCGGAAATATGAGGGAACGACGACTGCTATACCGTGCAGCAAACTCATTGTCTGCTTTTGCAGAGTTGCAGGCAAATCTGGGGGGTGTGATGAGTAACCATTCGGACCAGGAAATAAAATTCCAGCGTATCGATGACATAATAAACAGGGTCAACGCTCATAAAACTCCGGCACTGGCTGAAGACATTGCTACTCGCTCAAGCTGGTGCCCAAACCTTGAACTCTCCGACAACGACATTCTTAAGCACTTCATAGAACTAATCTCATACAGTCAGCAGGCAAAAGCACTTCGAGTCATGGGGCTTATCGATAAAGGCATATTAGATAAAGTCTTTCAGAATTATGATGTAGAAGCAGTGGCAAAGCTCAATCCTGAACATCTACGCGCTCAATATTGGGACCAGATCGGGGCAATTCGCTTTCCACAGAAACTGGAAGCGATGATAGGTTGCGCTCAAGTCCTTTTACAGATGAAAAAACATCATTCCACATTTATGACCTATTTGAGGGCCTCAAAAATACCTGTAAATCTGAAGTCTCAATCTGACATCGATATTTTTTGGAGAGAGTTCACAGCCGTTCAGAAATACCTCCATTATATCGATATGCCTTTCTTTAACAATTCAACGAGCCTGTGCCATCTTTTAATGACTCTGGGATATGCGTGTATAAAGCCTGATAGTGCTGTTATGGGTGCTGCCGTTAAACTGGGCATAGTCCCGGAAAAGTCCACATATAACGATGCTACTCGACAAGGAGTTGTAAAGACCATGCAGACGTACTGTCTTTCCAGAAATTTTAATATTCGCGTTTTAGACGGGTATCTCTTGATTTATGGCGGGCAAACCGGGGCAAAACATCTTGTTTCGCCTCGGTTCTATTGGTAGCCATTCCGAAATATTTTGTGCAAATGGCTTCCCGAGTTTCACACCATTGCCCACTAACCTACAAACCTCACGCCAGAGGACGCAACTAAACATTATAAGGACTTGATCCATTATGCAATATTTTCTCATAGTTATTATGGTAACGATGTTGGCAGGCTGCGGAGGAAGTTCTGGGACGAATAATACTGCTTCGGGCGGTGATGTCATAGTGACGGTGCAGTCTTTTGCTAACCTTTCCTCGGCCAAGGCCAGTCCATTGACGGCAGGCAAAGAGATATTGATTACAAGGGCAGAGACAGTTAATAACCTCACCATTCCCGCAGACAGAACACTCAAAATCCAACAGGGGGGTAGTCTCTCTGTCAACTCAGGTAAAACCTTTGTTCTCAACGGACCGTTTTCAGCGGGTCAATACCAAGTTTTCACTGGCAGCGGTGCGGTGGTATTCAACAGTCCTCTTGTTAATTTGGGGACAACGTCATGGTTTGGTGTTGGACAACAAGTAACAGCTAACGGATTCATTAATGTACCACCTACACTTATTAGTACCAATTTCGTGCTAGGGGCTACTGCCAGTGCTAAAAATATTTTTGCTGAATGGACTGGTGGAGTCACCCCTAATGATACACGCCCCATCAGTACCTACCGAAAAATCTATGCGTCAACTCTCGGCATCTCCCGTATCAATATTATGACCTTCGGAGACAGTGTTGCGGGCCTGAAGTATTTTGCTTATTCACAGCCATTGGCAAAATTACTAGGTGCTGCGGCTAATTACGTACCCAACGGAACCCTACCGCCTTTTAGTGCTGGCATGTTTACGTTTCCTTATTTTGGTTCTGGGTGGTCGTGGTTGACCGGACAGTATACATACTGGCCTTCCGGAGAATTGTTGTCATTCCCACCTGGTGCAACAGCAGATTTCAAAAATGGTGGAGTTGATCCGAAATTCACCAAATTATCAGTCTATTATATCAAGGAATCTGGTGGAGGTACTTTTACCGTATCAGTGGGTGGTTCCGTTGTTGGAACAGTGGACACGAACAACACAACCATAGGACTTGGCATATTCACTTACCCCAAAGCAGTAGGTCAGGCGAAGGTTACTATTACGTCGACTTCTGGTACATGCAAGATCGTAGAAGCACATGTGATTAACGAAACTATCAGCGGCCTGAATTGGTATAAAGTCGCTACCGGTGGTTTAGCTCTTAACGACGCAATGAGTACCAGCACTGCACGTGCAAATCTTCAGACTTACTTGGCTGATATTGATCTTGATATGTTGACGTTTGAGATGAAAGAGACCAGCACGTATGGGGATACTTCTACTTATGATGGAAGATTAAAGCAACTCTTTGACCTCATAGATGCAGGTGCGGCAACTGCTGACAAAATAATGATTGGCTCAACTCCTGTTGGAAATGGGCAGAACGATGCAGATCAAGTATTGCAGAACAGCACACTCAAGGCAAACTCATTGCTACGTGGCTACATCTATTGGGACGGGTATTCTCCTGTTGTAAGTTATGAGAATCTAGTTGCCCTGGGATGGCAAGGTGATGGCGTCCATGTTGACTGGAATTGTTCAATGTTTCTTGCGAATCTGATGTTCAGTGATTTGGGATTTGATTCGCTATTGTAGGCTATGAACTGCGGCGTAATTTACTACCATTGTCCTGTAATCTCACTCAACATCCCTCACACTCTCCACGCACACCTATTGATAAGCAATCCGCTGCGCCTCTTCCAGAAGCATCCACTTGTTGTCCCTGAGTAAATCATGCACCAGCTTGCAGAACTTCTGCCGCTCCTCTGGGATGAGGGCGTTATAGTCAGGAATGGGCTGGACGCAGGAGAAATCGGAGGGAGGGCGTACAGACTAGTCGATTCTTAGTCTAGTCATTCGTTTTATTGCAAATACACGCCTTGCGTTTCTCATATAACAATGCCCTTCAACACACAAGGTGTTCCCGTCATTTTTATAGTGCTCATAGTTTTCTATCTTTGTTGGAAGTATTTTGCGATTTGAAGACTCTCCTCCGTATTTCTCATAATGGAAAGATATTGTCTTCTTTTGCCTGATAGCTTGTTCAATTATTTCTAGCCGGTTTTCAAATCGGCTATTATTAGTGCCAGTTGATATTTTATCTAATTCTCTACCGCCGTGTTTTTTTGAATGGCACTGTTCACATAATCTTTCTAGATTACCATCTTTATTAGAACCACCCTGTGACAGTGTTATGATGTGATGAACGTGAGATCTATCCGTTTTTTTTCTACATTTTTCACACTTTATCTGGCCTTCCCGAATATTGCTTGATCTCTCCCCCCAATCTGGCGGGTAAGTCGGCCAATAATCCCACAATGATATGAGTTGTTTTCTTGCTTCATTGAATGATTTCCTTGCGCTATCAAGATTTGAAGTAACTAGTTTATGGCGATTATTATGTTCATTAATTTTGTTATCAGAGTTTCCAAATAACCTTGAGAACGCACTAACCAATGATTTGTGGCTAGCTATCAGTTTGTTGACTTCGATAAGTTCGTTTTCATATGAGCAAATACTTTTGATCAAGTCATTATGTCTTGTCACAAGGTTGCTATAACAAATTGAATGGTACCTATCACCATTTGTGAGTACGTTACTATCAGTACAATAATTATTACATATTTTACAATAGCTCATACTGGCAGTCCCATAATCTGAGTTAGATCAGCCATCACTTCTTAGCCACCGAAACTCAAACATAGCTTCTTCGATTGAGAGATCGTTTAATCACATTAGTTTTAAGTTAAACGATTTAAGTAGTATCAAATATATCTGTGACCATTTAATAATCTATCACGCATAGAGAACATAACATAAGCCTCGGAGCGTCTGGGAAACTAGGAGCGATTCACTACAAGGTAGCTAGTCAGTGTTATTCTGTCTCGAATTATCTGGAAAATAATATATCTGGCAATGTTTGAAGAGTTTGGTCAATTGGCCCTTCGCTTTCGACATTCCACCCCAATTCTCTAGCCCAAGGTTTTAAAATGTCAAAGTTGGTTATATTTTTCCCCGGAAACCATTCGTGCTCTCCTGGAAATGCAACTGCAATCTCAGAGTTTGTTTTTTTGAATTCGTTTTTGGTGGTTGTTTGTAATATATTTATTAATTCTGCTTTCGTCATCTTACTTCCTCCTCTTGGGAATGGTGTTGCAAGGTTGGTCTTTGATTAAAGTTTTATTCCAAACATGCCTAGTACTGCCGGTACAAGTAAAATTAGTTTGTTCCGCGCCGCTATCAACTCATGACTCTCAAGGGTGTGCCCCGTATATTGCGTGACTTGAAGTCAGTATGACCTACCCTGCTTCCCCTTCCTCAATGAATTCCTAAACTCTCAAGGCGGCTGCGGGTTGCTCTGCTGCCTACTACATCAGCTTACAATGTCCGCCATAGCATCTGCCACTTCATGTATCTCTTCATCATCATAACCGGCCTTGCTCAGAAGTTCATACAGCATAAAACCAACCTTGACGGTGCGGTCATGCAAGCTGAGCGATTCCGCGATCTCTCCTAGTAACGGCTCTAACATCTAATCACCTTCTCCTATTTGCAACTCCTTAATCACCTCAATAACCTTTTGTCTTGTTAGAATACCCTTCTTCTCCAACACCGTGATAAGGGCAACCATCTCGTAGGGATGACTGATTGCCAATTCTTCGATGGTTACCATTTCTTCTTGGGGGAGTTGGGAGGTCATGAGGAGACCTTGTGTTTGACTGAGTTGCTTAACGTGGAAAGGCACACCGACTCGGCGGGGATTTTTACCGCTGACCGATGCTGCCGTTGGTTGAATATTTGGTGTTCATGCTGTTGGTACTTAGCTTAACCAGTTCTCTATTACTCAATTCCTCTTCTGTATGAGGGGTTTTAAAGGTTTTAGTTGTGGTTGATTAGTCGTAAAATATATATCTTTATTGCGGGTAAAAAGGAGATAAAATTGTGCTTTCTTACCCGGTACAGTCACCACCGCAGGGCTTTCCGAAGTGACGAAATCCTTAACCGGGAAGGGAGTTTCCCATTTAGAGCCAGTTAAAACACTTGCATAGATTGGCTCTTCTTTACTCGATTCCGACCGGCTATTGCGGAAAAAAGCATAAAGATTATGCCCGTCCGAGACAAGAGAAACAGGGGTGGTTGATCTGGCTTGCCTGCTGAGTTGGGGGACATCCGATGCCTGGCGCCAACCGACTCTATTTACAAACGCATTAAAGGTGATTCCTGATTCATACACTTTTGATTGATAGAGTATACCGTCATGCATGCAGGAGTTACTTGTGCTGTGGCTGAGACCTATACTCTCTTGGTCATCGCTCCAAGAGGTACCGTTGAAAAAGGAATTCCAAAGGTATGCTTTCGTGTCGTTTGAACCGCCGCTGTGAAACATCCACAATCTCTCGGCGGCCAGGCCGGTGGTGATATCGTACGGGTACACAACCATTGAGGGGCTATAATGGCTTTTCTGCCCGCCAATCCGCCCCAGAGAAGTCCAGCCTTTGCCTTGATAGGTGGCATGCCATAGAGTGTTATTGTCACCCTTGTATACCATATGCAGGGTGTCCTGAAAAACAGCAAGGGCAGGTGCTCCGCTGCTCCCACCCGGCAAACTGGATACCTTATTGGCGGTTGACCACTTCTGGCCATCCCACTTGGCATGCCAGATGGCATCACTGTTCTTACCCCCATGGACGAGATGGAGTTCGTTCTTGTACCAGACAGCAGAAACCCTGACCGCCGACATCCCTTCCAATTTCACAGGCGTTGTCCAGAATGGAAGTTCCTCTGAAGCTTGACTGGTTAAGGTGCCAAAAGTGGAAACAAAAAACAAAGAAATGAGCGCTATCAGTTTTAATCGCATTTTTACGCCTCCTGTGGATGGTGTCGCCATCGGAAACATTGGTTACAGTTCCTTCAATTGTGCGGATATGGCCTTTGGCTAGACATGGGGAGGCTAGGAGTAGCGCGGACAGCCAGGATTAGACTGTTCATATAAAGCCTCCAGTTGTGGTTATAGCACAGGCAGGGGATAATGCGAGGGGAAAGAAAACAAATAAGATTTATCGCATTATTCTACCTGGCGTACTTTCCACGACACCAAGTTCCCAAGTGAAATCCAGAGTGTTTAATGCCAGTTCGTAACTGTTGCTACCATCATACACGGCAAAGCTGATGATCCTGGCGGCACCGTCCCTGTGAACCCAGGTGTAACAGACCTCTTTGATGAAGACCCGATCCCTGGACTGCTTATCGGTCTCCTCAAACCAGACAGGCTTGATCTTGCCCGACTCGATCACTTGGGCGACTCTGATCCGAGCCGTAGATTTTGTCTTCTGTACCATAGTTGACATATTGCAACGCTACTAAATGACTACCACCTTGAGTCAAGTGATTTGTGCGGGTGAAGCAGGGCAGGGCATGTCGTGTGGCTGTATATTGTGGCCAAGGATACCGACTGTCTCAAAAGTTTAAGGAAACGGATGATGATTGAGGGGTAGCGAGGGCAATAGATACCATACTAGATACCATACTTTTCTGATTTCAAACAAAAAGGCTACAGCGTATAAGCTGTAACCTATTGTTTTTGTGGCGGAGAGGTAGGGATTCGAACCCTAGGTACGTTGCCGTACACCTGATTTCGAGTTAGAAAGCATAGCTTTTTCCTTGTTTTACCAATCATTATAACGTATTATAAAATAACATATTTAAGCACTTCAAGTTTTATTGAGTTAGATAAAATTTGCCCGATGTTGTACCCTATATGTACCCTATGATAATTATCAGGAGGTTAGATATGGCAGAGAAAATCAAACTTACGAAAACGATCGTAGATAAGATCCCATTTGCAGAAAAAGGAAAGCAGGTTGAATATTACGATGCTGAATTGCCAGCCTTTGGTGTTCGTGTATCTGCAACATCAAAAGTCTATTTCGTCAGAAAGTGGATCAATGGCAAATTATCCAGAGTGACATTAGGCAGGCACGACGTGATGAGCGCCGACAAGGCCAGAAAGGAAGCTGGTAATGCGACAACAGATCTTCGAAAAGGAATCGACATAAATCTTGAAAAGACCAAGGCAAAGGCAAGAAGTATTACTCTGGGAAAAGTGTTTGAACAATTCCTTAAAACACGTAACGGCCTGAAACCTAAAACCGTCGCCATGTATAGCGATCATGTTGATAGGCTACTCAGTTCATGGAAGAACAAGCCTATTGCTGAAATAACTAGTGACATGGTGGCAAAGCGTCATTCAGACATTTCAAAGGTGAATGGCAAAGCTACGGCCAATTCTGCAATGCGCACATTTCGTGCGATCTATAATTTCGCAAGGTCGGTAACAGAAAACACCATCCCTGAAAATCCGGCTCACCGTTTAAGCCAAACGAAACAATGGAATAAGATCGAAAGACGACGTACCTTCATTAAGCCTCATTTCATGCAGTCCTGGTACAACGCAGTAAATGAACTGAATAACCCTGTTGTCAGTTGTCATCTGCTATTGCTTGTTTATACCGGACTCCGCAAGAATGAATCGTTGCAACTGAAATGGACTGAAGTAGATATGAAGGACAAATCATTTACGATAACGGACCCCAAAAACAGCTTGCCCCATACATTACCGATGAGTAAATTCATCTATACTTTATTTGAGAAATTGCAGCAGCATAAAGTTAACGAATATGTATTCCCTGGAGCAACGGAAGGCTCACATCTCAAAGATCCCAGAAGGAACTTTGTTCATGTGACAGATCTTACTTGTCTAGCGCTTAATAACGTATCAACGGCTGAGGAACTGGAGGCCAAGAGACTAACGCATCCCGACAGTGTTATGCCAGGAATTAAATTTACGCAACACGATCTCCGCAGGACATTCATTACGGTTGCCGAGAGCCTTGATATTTCATATGCTGCACTTAAACGCCTCTTGAACCATAGCGATGGCAGTGATGTAACTGGTGGTTATCTCCAAATCACCACAGACCGGCTCCGAGATCCTATGGAGCGAATCAGCAAGCGTTTACTGGAATTGATGACTAGCAACCCGGTTGATGAGCTGGCTCAATAAAAAACTGTGAGTAATAATTTTGGAGTCATTTGTGAGCGGAATCCGCAAAATACCGCCAAATCTACCCCCAAAAATGTTTGATATAATATTTCAGTATGTTACAGAATTCGACCGTCTTGTTCGAATGAGTTAAAGGAATTCAAACCGTAGTGACCTATGACAATTGCTTACTCACACTGATAGGGATGTTTATGGCAAAGTTTGCTTCCTATCGATTAAACAACGAAGAACACACTTAAATGAAAAACGTCTTCTTCATACAACGCTCTGCGATTGATTGCCTGTTGCATAACAAAGCGACAGCAATCGATATTTGTATCTACCTTGTTATATGTAAATACACAGACCGAAATGGTTACCTTTCCGGAGTCGGAAGCAAGGCTATCAAGGAAAGATTGGGAATTGGGCAAAAGAAAGTTGATGACTCAATTCATCGGCTTACCTTAATGGAATTTACAGGCCAGAGGCTATTGTATCAATTGGATAAGTGGCTGTTCAATGAAACTGGATCACAGGAAAGAGTTGTTGGCTGGGTGCGTGGTTGGTTTGATTCTAAGTATATTCATCACGTGTGGCTTAATAATGATCTCGTTGGAAAATGCAGGGACAAACAAAGGCCGCTTAATTTTTTCGTAAAAGTATCCAAACGGGACAACCATGCGAGATTGCTTTTGCTGTTGTATAAGTGCCACAACCGTCAATACTCAGGCGTCAATTGTAATTTCGCGTCTATTAGTTCAAAAGTTCTTCAACGATATGAGGTCAAAAACTATTTCTTAAACAAAAGTAAATTGGGTGATTACCATATCAGCGATCACATACTAGATAAATACGAAATTGCAAAATCGTATTCTGAATCAGTTAATATATTAGATGAACTGAGAAACAATAATTTTTTCGATGTATCTGTGGCAGTAATAGGTAAATTTACTGATAATACTTATATTGAGGCCAAGCTCAAATATAAGTCTGATCTTGAATCATCTAATAAAGTGAAACTTTCAAGTAAAAAGAAAATTGTTAAACAAGGTTATGAAGTTAATACAATTTATGCGTATAACAGGCTTTTTGAAAATGGTGCTAACCCTGATGATATTCGTAAAACATACGAACTTGGCATAAGTAATACAAGAGAAAATGGTAAGCGAACATTTTCTATCAAACTGAATAAAACTTTTACAACTGCCAAATCGGAACCCATAGAATTTGAAGGACTGAAGTTGCATCCTGGGCATGACACATTTTCAAAGCAACAATTCGTTTACAGACTGGATTACAAATCAAACAGAAAGAAAAATTTCCCGCTAGAGAAGTGCCTGGCTGGAAAAATTGAACACGTTGCTCAAAGCTGCGGACTGGAAGCTGTCAGCAGAAGGGGAAAGTTTTATGACACCTACTGGTGGTTTGATGATTCCAAGGCGTTATCAATTAATCTTATAGGTATTTTGATGCCTACACACATCCCAGGCACTGATCTATCGGTTTCCGATGCCGAGTTTGCGATTCTTGACGAAATGGTTGGCAATAAACCTGTTGCAACTGATTTGGAAATGGAGTGTTCCGTAAATTACAACTGGTCTGATTCCCAAGATACTGATGGGGAATTCATAGTGTCGGATTGTAGGTCTCAAAGTAATCTGGTATCACAGGTTCCCGTCGATTATGACGAACTTGATCCATTTTAGCTGCTGATATAATAGTTACTTGTTACAGTATGTTATAATGTTTTGTTCCTATCAAATAGATCCAGCATCTATAGGAAGAAACTTCGATGTCCCGTCAGTGGTTATTCGACGTTATCCCTCTCATTTCCTTCTCCTTATTTCCAGTCTCTTCGGGAATGGAGAAATATAATTGGTGTAATAAGTTGCAGTGAAATAGTTGTTTCTATAGTCATGTAAAATTCCGCTGATAGCGCCAGATCCTGACGGGACTGGCGCTTTATGCGTTTATATTGAAGTGAGTTGATAAGCGTAGGCCTCGAAAGTGGCCTGCGCTTTTTGCGTTTCAAGGCCGGCTTTAACCAAAACACGTGTTGTCCAAAAATCAAAATTACAGGAGGAATTCAAAATGGCAGAGTTTAGCAATCAACTATTAACGCAGAAACAGGTGGCCCAATGGATCGGAATGTCGGAGGCATGGCTGGAGCAGTGTAGATTCCGGAAGAGAGGTCTTCCTTGGGTTAAAGTCGGCAGGTCATGCCGTTACCGTAAAAGTGACGTGGAGAAATGGATCGAGGCAAACGTTGTCGCCACAGGAATCTAACCAACAACTGAACGAGCTTGCCCCAGGAGCAGCAACTCCTGGGGTAGGTCCGATAAATGGAGAAAGGATCATGAGTTCGATATCTGGACAAATCATGGAAGCACAACAAACAGATAATGCAGTTGCAACCAATACAGAGCAACAGAGCGGATCAACAGAACCTGAAGTCATCGAATTATGCAGTAATGCCGGCAATCACAAATATCAGGTGGTTCTATCTGGCCCAACAGAAGGTGTTTATTACCTTCCGTCAGAAAATAATCCTGATAAAAAGCAATTCTTGTGCAGTTTGTTAATGATCAATGCCATGGTAAGAGACTCAAATAGTGCAGGCTGGGGACGTATGCTTGAGTTTAAAGACCATGACGGAAAAACTCATCATCATGAAATGAGTGCAGCAACTGTTGGTAAAGATGAGTCAACTATAGTCGGGGAACTGAGAGGACGGGGGGTATCAGTTACCGCATCCAGAAAATTCCACTGTTATCTAACTGATTACGTGCTGAATACAGAGCCAAGAGATCGCCAGAGAATTCGAAGCGCAAAAAGGACAGGATGGCAGGAACCAGGTACTTACTTGATGAACGACGGTACAGTTATAGGAGAATCTGCTGAAAAATATGTCTTCCAGTCGTTTTCGACTGTTCATCCATGTAGCAGGAATGGAACACAAGAAGAGTGGAGAACCAATGTAAGCGCACTTTGTACAGGAAACTCACGGTTGATATTTGCCGTCAGTACGGCCTTTGCCAGCGTACTCCTCAATCATATGAATGTGGAGGGTGGAGGTTTTCATTATTTCGGACGCAGTAGCGATGGCAAGACGACTGCTCTTCATGTTGCCGCATCAGTAATCGGAAAACCGAGGGAATACATCCAGACCTGGCGTGCTACTGACAATGGACTGGAAGGTATTGCTAAACTCCACAACGACTCTCTGTTGATCCTTGATGAACTGGGCGAAATGAATCCGCATGATGCCGGCAAATGCGCGTATCTGCTTGCTAATGGTTCAGGTAAAATCAGATCCATGACGAGCGGGGACGCTAAGAAAAAGGCAGAGTGGCTTCTTTACTACCTCTCTTCAGGAGAGATAACCCTGGCTGAACACATGTTAGAAGCTGGTAAAACCGCGAGGGCTGGGCAAGAAATCAGGCATGTGGACATACCAGCCAATGCAGGAGCGGGAAAAGGACTGTTCGAAAATATCCACGGTTATGAAAATGCAGGTCAGTTTGCAGATGCACTCAGAAAATTAAGTGCAGAATCCTATGGGCATGCATTGCCGGACTTTATAAAGGCATTCATAGATCATAGGGAAGACGTAGATGAAGTCATCAGCCTTTATAAGAACACCTTTATAGAACGTTATCTAGGCGATGATGCTTGCAGTCAGGTTGGCCGTGTAGCTGGAAAATTTGCCGTAGTCGCAGCGGCAGGCATGCTTGCATCGGCGTGGGGTATAACCGGCTGGGATATTGATCACGTCTCGGAGGCTGTCGGCAAGGTTTATTGCGACTGGCTGACTAACCGGGCACATTCCGGCAATCAGGAAGATATAAGAATTATTACCCAGATCCGAGGATATCTTCAATTATATGGGGAATTCCGTTTCGCGGCATCGAAATACAATAAAACAGGCGTGCTCGAAATAATTGAAACAAACCGAAACCTTACAAGGCGTGAAGGTTTCAAGGTTGTCAAGGAAGAAGGCAATGAATTCTACATATTGCCGGAAGCTTTCAAAGAGATCTGCAAGGGACTGAATATGTCAACTACAGTAAAGTTCCTTGCTGAAAACGGGTACATCGTTAAAGCTCCGGATGGCAGGAACCAACCGCAAAAGCGTCTCCCCACTATCGGGCAGACACGAGTCTATCATCTAACATCCAAAATTATGCAAGATAATGAGGAAACAGTGGTCACAGCGGCCACGGGGCCAGCCAACTAATAAAATCAGAAAATTACCAGCAACAACGTGTGACGCTTAGTGTGACCAGCTTTCAGGAGTGGCAACAGCCCTGTTGCCACTTTCCTTTAGTCGGCCACGGAAGTTACCCGTTTGCGATAAAACTTTGCTACTGAAACAGAGAGTTATACAGCCGTGGCCGGTGATGCCACTGATGCCACCGAATAAAGGGAGTATCCATTAACAGTTGATGCTCAAAACGAGATGACAATTCTGCAATTTATTTCATGTAGTGAAAAAATACTGGGCTATGCACTTTTATTCAAATTGTCTGTACGTTATCAATTCCTGTTATCGGCGTCACTCCGTATGCTCCCAGCCTCTTCGGGGCCTTTAGGACAAATCCAAAAGTATTTCAACCTGCAGAAAAACATTGCAGAAAATACCTGTTCCGACTGATCTCCACACTACAATTGAATATGACATATCGGTGCTTGAGGAAAGCATCACATACAAAGGTCAGCACTAAAAAACTGTATGCCTGAAGGCATCGAAAGAGATCGTAGAAAATGAAAACTAAATTAAAATCAAAACAGGTCGAAACCTGCAAAGCAGCAACTGTCCTGAAACCGGTTGAATGTGTACCCAGCGAAGTATCATTGGCATGCCCTGCATGCGGCAGACAGTCCCTTTATTTGATAAAGGCCGTATCTGGTACAAATGCAGCAACTACCGGTTATGGATCTGAGAAGCGTTTGCCAGAGGCGAACGGTGTCGTCAGGGAATGTACCGCAGCTGGGATGGGCATTTCTGTTGATTTGAAGATTGAATCGGCAGATCCCGTCATGCTTAGAAGGCAAATTCAGGACCAAAATGGGGTCATGGTATCAGTTAAATCTGGCCCTATGTATATGAATCAGCTGCTGGATGCTCTCTTTGAGCTGGCTGAATTCGGTAGAATGGCAGGGTCAATCTCTGTCCCTGATCAGGGTGAATACCCTCTGGCGACTTTCTTTCAGAGTTTTGCCAATGCAAATGCGGAATTGATTGATAGTTATCGTGGTTTCTGGGGAACAATTTCCTCAGCCAAAAAAACAGGTACATCTGTGTATTTTAATACTGGTGGACCTGACAGAATGATTGTTGTGTTGGATGAAAGACACGAAGATGAAGTTATTCGCAAATTCGGCATTTCAAGCTACGCCAACCTGGTTGGAGCGAGAATGCTGGTATTCGGGGAGCTGAAGAAAGCGACGTCCAGTGAAAAGCTCTTTGTGTTGATCACAGACCCCAGCAGGTTCACCTTGAGATTGGCAAGGTAAATAACTGAAAGTCATTATGAGGGACTAGGGCCGGGGGAGACACCCCCGGCCCTAGTTATTATACAAAAGAAAGGATGACAAAAATGAATACAGATTGTGGTCAAATGATGAAGAAAGCACTCACACCAGAAACTGAGAATGTTAGCAGCGAGCGGATTATCATGGAAATATGCGAGTCAGTGGATACGATAGTGGAGCTGTCCAGGGAACTCTGTGGGTACATTAACCAGCATATCCCCGCTGATAATCCGGATCTTGCAATAATGAACTGCCAGATTGAGCAAATCAATAGCCTGGCAGAATTTGCCAGTTTGCATTCATATTCGCTTATGTACCATAAATAAAGTTCGAGTCCTTCTTGGCTCCCCAAGCCGGATAAAGCCGGGCACCGGGAGGAGCATCTTGAGCTATCACCAGTATGTAACTATCAATTACCCTTGACGTAATGCAACCGGGTAAGATTTTTGATAATGAGCTCATCCCGCATCAATGCTATTCTTCTCATCAATAATACGACCATCACTGACCTGGAATATCCGGTCGAAACCTTCCACCATGCGATGATCGTGGGTGACAACCAGGATAGCAGAATGGTTTTCCACCGCCAGTTTCTTCAGGAGCGCCATGACATTCTTGCCATTCTCGGTATCAAGCGCGGCGGTCGGCTCATCGGCCAGGATCACCCTGGGTTTGTTGGCCAAGGCCCGTGCTATAGCCACCCGCTGGGCTTCGCCACCGGAAAGTGCTGAAGGGTAATTGCCCAGTCGGTGGCCGAGATTGAGGGAAGTCAGCAACTCTGTTGCACGGCTTTTGGCTTCGTTTTTTGTCATATTGTTGATCTCCAACGCGATCATGACATTTTCCTGAGCGGTCAGAAATGGTATCAGGTTGTGTGCCTGAAAGATGAAACCGAGCTTTTCCCGGCGCATCCGCTTCAGGTCAATACCGCTTTTCCAACCTTCATCAGCGACAGTAGTACCGTCGATAACGACCGTGCCGTGGGTCGGCTCATTGATCAGTCCGATGCAGGTCAGCAGGGTTGTTTTACCGGAACCCGAAGGGCCGAGGATGGCGACCAGTTCCCCTGGTTTAACCTGCAGAGTCGCATCCGCAATGGCGGTCACTGCCGTCTCACCTTTACCGTAGATCTTCGTCAGCCTTTCCACTTCTATTGCATACATGTTCTTATCCACCCAGGGCCTCCCCCGGCTCAACCTTGAGCGCCTTCCGGATACCCACAAAGCTCGAAATGATGCAAATCGCCATGACAATGACAAACAGTATCTGCATGTCAAAAGGCTCCAGGACGATCCGCCGGGGAAATTTTTCATAGGTCAGCAGAATCAATCCGTAGCCGATAAAATACGCAATGAAGCCCATCAGCAGCGACTGCTGCAGGATCATGCCTATGATCACCCGGTTTTGTGAGCCGATCAGTTTCAGGGTGGCGATGACCTTGATCTTGTCGAGGGTCGAGGTGTAGATGATCAGGGAGATTATTACGGCCGAGATAACGAGGAGGATGACCCGGAAAAGCCCCAACTGCATCCTGGCCTTTTCAATCATCCCCTTAGCCAGGATTGCGGTCTGTTCGGCGTCGGAAATGGGCTTGAAATGGTTCCAACGGCTGATCCGATCCTGCACCTCCTGGAGATTCGCACCCGGCGCCAATCTGACAACAATGGTGTTAACCGTGTGAGTTGATTCAGTGATAGCTGAGATATTCTTCTGCAGGTATTTTCCTTGGACAGGAGACAGAGTTTGAATATTGGCCAGATTGGCTCCGATCCGTTCCCGGTCGTTCCTGATGGCGTCGTTGTCCTTTTTGAACTGAATATTCTGGGCGTCGGCCAGACTTACATAGGCAACCGGGTCACCACTGGAAGAGACAATCTTGCCGGTTAATCCTACGATCGTGTAATCATGGAGACCCAGATGAATCTTTTCACCGATCTGCATTCCCATCGCCCTGGCAGCGACCATTTCGTAGTGCTTCTGGCGGATGCCGCGACCGGCAACTATCTCCGGCGGTCCGCCGAAGCCGCTCAATTCATAACCGATCAGGAAAAAGCGGAATGGTTTACCGTGACGCTCGATCTGGATGGTCTGGAAAGAAAGCGGGGATGCCTCGGCAACACCGGGCACCGCCCGCATGCGGTACTTGATGTCTTCCGGGATGCGCGAACTCTCGGCAAACGGACCGTTGGTATTCTGCTGCACAACCCAGATGTCGGCCTTATTCGCGTGTAGTATCGCCAGGGCGTCAGCGATAAGTCCCCGGTAGATGCCTCCCATGCTGATAACCACACCGAGGAGCAGCCCAAGGCCAATCGAGGTCAGGATAAATCTGCCCCGGTGGTAGCGTATGTCCCTAATGGCGAGATTCATTTCGCCCCCCGCACCCGCATGCCTTCCTTGAATTTTGCCATGTTCGCGGGTGGAGCCACTGCTACACGGTCACCGGCATCAAGCCCTGCCAGAATTTCAGTCAGATTTCTGCGGTCCTCGATCCCGATTGTCACCTCTTTGAACATTAGCCGGCCGTCTTTGATCACCCAGACGCCCCGTTTTTTATCTTTGGTGACAAGAGCGGCGGAAGGGAGCGACGGGGCATCTTTTTTTGTATCCGTGACGATGTACACATCGGACTGCTCCCCCAGTCGGAACTGTTTCAGGGGCTCGCTGAAGGCCACATCCACCTCCAGCTCTTCGGTCACCCGATCGCTCTGGCGCCCCAGACGGGCAACCTGTCCGGGGAGTTGTTCGCCGGGTGAAGAACGCAGTGTGATCATCGCTTTTCTGCCGACAGCCACCCCTTTCAACTGTGATTCGTCCACGTTGGCCTTAACCCAGACGGTTTGCGGGTCTGCCAGGGTGAAGATCGACATCCCCGGCGAAACGGTGGCTCCCTTTTCCAGGTCACGGGTGATAATGACTCCATCCTGAGGAGCGTAGATCAGCGTATCTGCGACCCTGCTCCTGGCAAAACCAACGCTGGCCCGGCCTGCCTGCTGCTCCATTCGAACAGCCTCTACAGCTGCCTGGTTGCGGGCGACCTCTTCCCTGGCAACCTGGCTGGCGGTATCATACTGTTCGGCCTCCAGCCTGGAGACAAAGTTCTTATCGGCCAGGTTTTTGTAGCGTTGGGCATTTTTTTCCGCCTGCACCAGATTAGTCCTGGCCTTTTGGAGATTGGCCTGTTCCACACTCAGGTTGGCCGCTGATTTACTTAGTACTGCCTCGGACTGCTGTTCCTGGTGGCGAAAGTCGTCATTTTCCAGCTTGGCGAGGAGTTGGCCCCGTTTCACCAGATCACCCTGATCAGCGTACATTTCCACGATTCTGCCGGTGATCTTGCTGGAAACACCGACCACAACCTTGGCCTCAACCGTTCCGTTGCCGTAGACCTGGGCAGTGAGGTCGCGTTTCTCAACACTCACGACCTGTACCTTGGTCGGGGCTAAGATCGTCATTTTGAGAGCAATCCCTCCAGCCACGAGAACAACGGGCCAGATCAAATATTTTTTCTTTTCTGCCAATCTATTCAAGAGATCCATACAGCACTCCTTTACCGGTAATTCTCATTGTTTGCCCACAGCCCTGTCGAGTCGTGCCTGTGCAGTGTAATAATCAAACTTTGCCTGAATGTTTGCTGTCTGGGCATCAAGGGTTTGGGACTGTGCATCGGTGACTTCGATGATGCTGCCGATCCCTTCCTGATAGCGCCCCTCCGCCAGCGATTTGCTTTCATTTGCTGCATCAACTTCTTTCTGTGTTGAAACCATACGGGCAGCGGCATCGTTTCCGCCAAACCAGGCAGATTCGACTTCCTTGATGATCTGTAGTTTGAGGTTGTTCTGCCTGGCCTCGATTGAGTTCATAGCAGCAGTAGCCTCGCGCACCTGCTCAACGGAAGAGAAACCGGAAAAGAGCGGTACGGTCAGGTTCAGACCAACCCCCCAGACATTTCCAGTGGGTGGAAAGTCACGGTCGGCATAGCCGATGCTGGCGACACCGGAAAGAATCGGCAAATAGCTGCTTTTGGCTGTCTTGAGATTGCCATTCGCTGCCGACTTCATGGCCGCAAATTGCTGCAGTTCGGCGCGGTTGTGCAGGGCATTTTGCCGTGACGAATTACGCTCCGGCAAAGGCAGTGCCAAGGACGATGACTCAACAAGTGTGCGTTCCTCCAGGGAGGCTATCCCCATGGCATTGGCAAGTTCTACCCGGGCAATCTCCCGATTGCTTTCCGCACGTATCAGATTCGTTTTAGCAGCAAAGAAGTTAGCCTCGGCCCTGGCTACGTCCACCCTGGCCCTGATCCCCTGATTGAAGAATTCCTGGGCCTGACGGAAAACTTCATCCCGAGCCTTGACGTTTTCCCTGACGGCCTGGACCTGCTTTTCAAGTGCAAGAACAAGATAGAAAGCAACTCTGACACGTAACGTCAAATCCTGTCGGGTCACGGTAAGCGCATTGTCGGCTGCTTCGCGGTTGCCGCGGGTTGCTTCGACCGCACCAGAAGTGCGACCGAAATCATATATGGTTTGCTTCATATTCAGTGACGCAGTGTTGGTTTCAGAAATCTTTATAGTTTCCTGGGCCGGAAAGTACGTCTGGCCTCTGATCCAGTCAGCAGTCAGGTTTATCTGAGGATAGTAATTTGCCAAAGCCTGGCCGGTTTTAGCTTCGGCACCGTTCAGGTTTTCCCTGGCTTCGATTACCTGGGGGTGGTTTTTAAGAGCTGTACCTAGCGCCTCGTCCAGCGTCAGGTCGGCTGCAGCATAAAGCGGCTGAGTCGAAGTCAGGAGAGCCAACAGTACAAACACAAATCGTTTCATAAGGGTTCCAATGTCATGCTGGAAATTGAATATAAAGTGAATTTACATTCACGTTTGGTGCAAAAAAAATCAACGAACAAGGTTCAGGAAATTTTGCCAGAGTTTTTCCGCTTCCGGCTGCATATCAAAGGATGCGTTACTTATTGTCCAGCGCAGGGCGTTAATCTGTAGCATACCTAGCAGGGTCAGGGCCGTTTCCCGGGGAGACAGTCCCGGCCTCAATTCACCTTCGGCAATCCCCGCAGCAATCACGCCTGTTATCGTTTCGATATAATTTCCGATGCGGGCTGCCAGCTTATCCGCCACATTCCGGTGACCAAGGTGGACATCGTCCGAGAAAACGAAACGCGGGATGCCCGGGTGTTCTGCTATCAGGTTGATGTGTGAGAAAAAGATGGTCTCCAGCTTTTCCAGCGGCTTTCGGCTGCCACCTGCAATTTCAGCGGCCTCGCCCATCACCCCGCTGCCGATATAATCTGCGAGGGCGGCGAAAATTTCGTCTTTACCGCTGAAATGCCGGTAAATATTCGCTTCGCTCATCCCGGCAGAGGCTGCGATGGCTGAAATGGTAAATGCCCGTACACCTTTTTCGCCGACAACCTCAAGTGCCGCCTGGATTATTTCTTCCTTGCGAACCCTTGTGCTTTTCTTCTCTAACATAGTCACCTCATGTAAATATGCATTCACATAATATGCAAATATCTACATATGGTCAAGCAGATTCGGCGTACAAATAAAATCAGATTAAATGCCAGCCAATTGACCAGGCTGAGATGACATTAAATATGAAACTGAAACAGATATGTTGTGTACAACGATTCTAGCAGCCCGTTGACCGATCATATATTCCGCTGGTTTGCTGCATCTTCTTTTTAGTGACCTCACACTTCATTCTCTTTTTGCGCAAGGCCGCACGCGTGCCGAAGAACCCGCCGGCAGCTGTCAATACCCATATTGTTGCTGTAACTGCTATTTCGCTCGTGGTGAACATATTCTCTTCTCCGGAATTTCGACTATTCCTGCTCATACTGCGTAACAATGGCTTGAAAACGCTTGCCAAACTCCGGGAATACCTGAGCTTCTGCGGATTCTGCGGCTTGATACCTCTGCAGGATGCCGGTACGCATATTTTCGGGAATCACACGTTCTGCTAACGGGTAGAGAATTTCGTCTTCTTTGCTGATATGGTCTCTCAGCAGAGCGGCATACCCCAGGGCATTATCTGCAATTGCCTGATAAATTTCTGTACGACCCGCCTGTGCCTCATGGACAGCTGATTCCATTGCACGAACAAAACTGCGCCCCTGATCATGCTCCATCAGCATGGCGGCCACCGGACTGTGTTCCTTCGGCATGCCGTTATCGACCAATGCCTTGAAAAGGACATCTTCTTCCTTTGCGTGGTGAAAACGGTCAGCATACTGACGGATGAAGTCGATGCCATCAAGATAGAATTGCCAGTTGAGGTAATTCCCTTCAGCTGTCCGGGGTGCATTTTTTTCAAGCAGGGCGATCATCCGCAGAATCAAACGGTGCTCGTCCACCAAGGCCTTGGTGATGTCAGCTTTCATCAGTTCCTCCTGGCACCGTCGATACCAACAATCACTGTCTCCAGC
This sequence comes from Geobacteraceae bacterium, assembly GCA_016720395.1. Classification (GTDB taxonomy): domain Bacteria; phylum Desulfobacterota; class Desulfuromonadia; order Geobacterales; family Pseudopelobacteraceae; genus CAIPTY01. The sequence continues at coordinate 234,580 of JADKKR010000008.1, forward strand.
GGGATATCCCGGCCACTTTTCTGAATCGCTTCTTTAACCATAATGTCCAGCCCGCGGCAGCAGGGCACTTCCATGATTGCAACGGTGACATGGGGCGTATCATTGGTTGAAAAGATCGTGGCCAGTTTATCTACGTACGCGTCCGTATCATCCAGCTTCGGGCAGGCAATTGCCAGGGCCTTCCCTTTCAGCAGATCCTGATGCATGCTACCCATGGCGAAAGCAACACAGTCTGCACAGACAAGTATCTCCGCATCCTTGAAATACGGAGCGGTTGGAGGGACTAGGTGGAGTTGCACCGGCCACTGCCTAAGTTCAGAGACAGGCTTTGTGCTGTTTGTTTCGTCTGTTACCGGTCTTTCGATTACCTTAGCCATGCTGCCGGAGCAGCCACATCCCGGATTTCCCATGAGTTATTCTCCTTTTTTAGCTAAATGTTCGTTGATTTCCTGCTCAATTTTTGCTTCGTCTTCCTTGGATAAACCGTGAATGGACACCACATCCTTCAGTAGACAGATCCCCACCTTGCAGGTGGTGCAGCCAATCTCGTACCGGGCGAGTATCTCGCCGATCTCGGGGTAATCCTGCATCACATCCTGTATCGCTTTATCGCCAAGTTCATTATGGAAATTCATTGAACACCTCGCTCTGTTATGAATCCAGCTTAGTGTAATAATTGGCAGATAAGTTTGATGTGGGTCAACAAAGTGATTTCATTTTCGGGTGAATGCAAATGTGACGGGAGATGAACGCGGCTACGAGGATTTCTGCACGTATGGTGACAGAGATGAATTGCAGATGCTCATGGCGTATGCCGACAGCGGGAATGTGAACATCGCAACAAGACAGAGAACTGTTTTGGTACCGGTAACGAGATGCATAAGAGACCTATAACCACTGTTTATGGGCTTGCTATGGATACATTATCTGCTGGAAACCCCTGAGGAAATCCATCGTGAAATTTACGCCGGCAAAAGCTCCGATCATGCCCACCACGTTGAGAACCACGGAGAGCTTCGTCTTTTTAGCCTTCCAGGCAAGCGGGAACAGCGTGAATGACATCAGCCCATAGAGGGCCAGAGTCAGCAGTAATGCCGAAACCGGCAACCTGTTGGCAACACTCACCCTATCCACAAACGTAAGCACCACGGTAATCCCCGCCGCCCAGAGTAGCATTGTGTTCCTGTTTTCGATGATTCCGGACTTGAAGGCAATATACCAGGCGACCGGTTTTAATAAAAATAATGCTAACAAAAACATATAATTCTCCTTACGATCACTTTGCTTGAATTGGACTTTGTTCTTCCGCCAGTGTTCCGATGCTATCTCATGCGTTGCAGCATTGTATTGCGACCGTCAACCTCAATGACTCAGATTTTTAACCAGAGGGATAAGTCGTTGATAGTCAGAATAACTCAACGAACTCTGCCAGTGCCCGCTGACCATTCCTGAACCTATCCCCGCCATGAATATGAACACCACCACAGCAGGGAAAACCCACACCGGCAGCGGTTGCTTCCAGAAGACCGGCTGCATGGCGAGGACATCTCTCTCCGGGCAATGTGCCACACAGGTCAGGCATCCGGTGCACTCCGGCGAAGAAACTGCTCTGCTGGAATGGACCGCAAGCCCTGAAGGGCAGGCTGCGGAACAGCGTTGGCAACCGGTACAACCGGTCGCGTCCCGACGTATTTTGAAAGGGCTCATGGCGCTTGCAAGGCCAAGCAGCGCGCCATAGGGGCAGAGGTAACGGCACCAGAACATCTTGTAAAAGAGGGACAAAAAGGTCAGGGCAGCCAGGACCACCATCGTTGTCCCGGACATTTTGGTAAAGAAGTGGAGCATCTTGACATCGCTGACGGCCCAGTAGGGGGCATCCAGGAACGTAACTATTTTTTCTCCCGACATCCCGATCAGGATAGCTGCCAGGAACAACAGAAGCAGGAGATACTTGATACCTCGCAACAACAGATCAAGCCAGAGCCAGATACGAAAATTGCTCCCGAATACCTTCCTGCCAAGCTTGTACACCACTTCTGATAGCGTACCGACCGGACAGAGCCAGGAACAGAAGGATTTCTTGGCAAGCAGGCTCATCAGTAGAATCGTCAGAAAAATAACCAGTGCCGCAGGATGAACCGGATGAATTTCTCCGGAAACCAGCCAATATTTCAAGCTGGTCAGGGCTCCGATGGGCAAAAAACCCTCCACTCCCGCAGGGCGGGAAACCAGGGACGAGGTTGCACCGCTTTCAACTGAGTTAACAAACATGCCGAAACGGATGCCGATTCCTGCTACCCAAAACATAAAAAACCACTGTACAACGGTACGCATGGTACTGCCAAATCTTGATGAAAGACCTTCCATGAATATGATTCTCCTCGGCATTGTCCGACAGGATGAAGTCACTGTCGGTCAATATTCCAATGCAAACTGGTTTACTCAGAATTATTTCATAACGTCAGTGCTTAAACAGTTGTGACGCTTTGGGGAAAAGGATGTTGTTCTCCAGGTGGACGTGCTTGTGGAGATCATCCTCAAACTCTTTGAGCATTTGATACGTGATCATGAATGTATTACAGGTGTCGTTTGGTAGTGCATAATCCTTTGAAAGGTGACGAATCGTGTGAATAGCATCGCCGATCTCCTCGTGCTCGCGGCCGAGTTTTTCTAGGGATGCCTTGATCACGCTGGAATCTTCCTTTGATGGTGAATTGCAGGTTTTTCTTTCAGTATCGGCCCGTTTTATAGCTGGGAAGAAAACTTCTTCCTCCTCCCGGAGATGGGCTGTCATATCTGTGGCTATCTTTTGGAAGATGGCAGCGATCTCGACCACCTCGGGATGATGAGCACCATGTACTTCCGCAATCTTTCGAGCGTAAGCGGCAATTTGTTCGTCGTTTTCTTTGAGATATGCATGATGGGTATTGACTATGTAATCCACCAAAAAGGGAAGTTCCCATGAGGTATAATTTTGGCTTCGATCAATCTGTTCACTTTTTATCGCTCCTATCTCCTGCAACAACGTGTCAGGATTAATGCCCTTCTCCAGACATATTGCTGACAGGGCAACCTTGCCGCCACAACAAAAGTCAATCCCATGAGTCTCAAAGACCTTGGCGGTTCGATAATCGGCGGCAACTATTTCACCGATTGTTGTATTTAGTGATAAATTCGCTTGAAGAGTTGATTCTTGCATGGGTGTTCTCCTCTTAGTCAGTGTTGGCTGGTATTAGCCTGCCATCTGACTGATTTTGTTGAAACCTACACATGTGATCCTGCCAGTTTTGATTCACAAACAGTCAATCGCTCTTTCAATTCCTTCTCCTTTTTCCATCGCTCTGTGACATCCCGCATGATTGATGCACAACCATTTATGTCACCGGATTCGTCGCGCAAAATCACCATGCTGAATTCCAGTGAGACTCGAACCCCGTCTTTGCGAATACCCGGTGAGGAAAGCAGTCCGGTTTTGTATTTCGTCTCGCCGGAGGCCATAACACGATGATAGCCTTCCCAGTGACGACCGCGCAGATTTTCAGGGATGAATAGATCAAGTGATTGTCCCACTGCTTCTGCTGCAGCATAGCCAAACATCTGCTCTGCACCGCTGTTCCAGAAGCGAATAATTCCTTCCCGATCCGAAATAAGCATCGCGTCCGGTGCATTGTTTACCAACTGTTTCAATAATCTGTCCATATATCCTCCCATGGCGGCGCTTGTTAAATATCTAACTGTTAGTACTCTACAGTAACGCCGGATAGATCAGATTGACCCAAGTCAATAACTGATCGAAACACTGAAAACCCTCTATGGCGCTAATGCAAATTCCGAATGAATCCGACCATGATTCCGGCGTGAAGCCGACCGCTATTCCGATTTGAAACTGACCAGCATTCCGTTGGCAATCCGACCAATGTTCCGTAAGGACGAAACCGGGCATGCCAGTTAAAAGATTCCCCTTGAATGTGTCGTCAGGAGCTGATATTAGGATATTCGAATATCGTCAAGGAGAACATCGTGGACATCAACACATCTCATGATTGGGCGGAACTCTTAAAGGCCATTGCACACCCTACACGCCTCCAGATTATCGCGGAACTGCTCAAAGGCACCAAATGCGTGACCGACATTCAAGATATATTGCCAGCGTCTCAGTCCAACATCTCGCAGCACCTTACCGTGCTTCGTAATGCGGGTATCGTGAGTTTTGCCCAGGACGGCTCCCAGCGGTGTTACTTCGTAAGCCGTCCCAAGCTCGTGTCCGCAATTCTCTGCCAACTTGCCGAGGGTGAACCGGTCACACGCAAGACAAAGGAAGAGATTGGCCAGGAAAAGCGTTCTGGAGGAGCCTGCTGTGTCAGCTGAAACCAAGTTACCTCTCTTTGAGCACGACCATGCGGATGAAGCCGTGTTCCTCGCCGGCAACATGCTGGAAGCCGCCAGAGTCCAGAAGAATTTGCCGTCACTTAGAGTGCCTCATGGCTGTCTGTTGGATTTTGATGGTGAGCTGGTGGACTTTTTAGTCATGTCCGGGGCAGCAACACACGAGCCTGCCTGGCCATGCTTTCATACACGCCTGTATCGCTGGGCGGTTGACGGGGCTGAATACGGGATAATCGGCGGCACTGTCGGAGCCTCATTCGCGGTGCTTGTGGCAGAAGAACTCTTCGCCTTGGGGTGCAAGGCACTGGTGACTATCTCCTCAGCCGGACTGATTGCCGAACAGCTCCAGACCCCCTTGTTTTTGTTAATCGAGCAGGCATTGCGTGATGAAGGGACAAGTTATCACTACCTGCCGCCTGAGCGTTACGCACGGGCATCATCACCGTTGCTGGAAGCAGTAGCCCGACGGTTGAACGATGCCGGCCTCCAGTGTATCCGGGGCAAATCCTGGACAACCGATGCACCCTTCCGTGAGACACAGAAACTGATTACTGCACGACGAGACGAAGGTATCATTTCCGTGGAAATGGAAGCCGCCGCCCTGCTGGCGATGGGCACGGCCCTCAACAAACCGGTCATCTGCTTTGCTCACATTACAAACTCCATGGCCACCCGTGAAGACGATTTTGAAAAAGGTGGCGACGGTGGCCATGAAACCGCATTGAAAGTATGTGCAATGGCTCTCTCCGCACTGATCAAAATCAAGGAGGATTAGCATGAAACTCGCAGTAATCATTACTCAGAACAATCCTGAACAAGTATTCACAGCGATGAGATTTGCCAATTTCGCATTAAAGGAAGGTGATACCGTCTCAGTATTCCTGACAGCGGAAGGCGTTGAACTGGAACAGTTAAGTAATGACCGCTTCGATATTCGTGGCCAGGCAGAGAGCCTCGTTAGAGCTGGTGGAGATATCCAGGCGTGCGGTACTTGTCTCAAGTCTCGCGATGTTCAAGGTTCTGAGATCTGTACGTCGTCAAACATGCAGGTGATGTACACCCTGGTAAAGGAATCTGATCGGGTAGTTACCTTTTAAACACTATGAACAGGAGGTTTCCATGTTGAAAATGGTCGTATTTCACACCGGAAGTGCTGGTTGAACGAGTTGTGCTCTGGCTACAGGTGTAGCCAATAAAATGAAGACTCACTTCGGTGAGGCGATTGACGTAGCGATACATCTGATTGATTCACCGGAAGCCGCCAACTATGTACTGAGAGCGGCTACAACCGTTTTTCTTAACGACGCATGGGTTCCCCTGGATATCGCCACATCGGCAGGCAGGATGCAGGAGTATCTTGAACAGGCACTGGCCAGTGACGGTAAGCATGAAGGTTCGTGACAGCGGCATGCCGGATGAGGAAATGTGGGACGGTTTTTTTGAACCGGCCAAGGTTCTGGCCACGTTTGGCCTCGACCGTGGCGTTCATGACCTGGTTGAGTTCGGCTGCGGTTATGGGACTTTTACCCTGGCCGCCGCCGCGATGGCATCTGGAACCGTGCATGCCCTGGATATCGAACCGGAGATGACAGCCGTTGTTCAGCAGAAGTGCCAAGATACCGGAGTGCACAATGTGAAGGTAACTCTACGAGACTTTGTCGCCACCGGCACCGGACTTGCCGATAACTCCATGGATGCAGCTTTGCTTTTCAACATACTGCACCACGAAGAACCGGTAGCCTTAATGAAGGAGGCGCTGCGGGTGCTCAAACCGAATGGCATGCTGGCGGTGATTCACTGGAACTATGACCCGACAACACCGCGTGGCCCAGCAATGGAAATCCGCCCTCAAACGGAACAGTGCATCGCATGGGGCAGAGAAGCCGGATTCCGCTTCAACGAGCGGAACCGCTTCGACCTGCCGCCGTATCATTACGGCCTACTCTTCAAAAAAACCATCCACCAGGCAGGAAACTGAGAGTTGCCGGTGAGGCAATCAGAAGGCTGTTTGGCTAAGAAATAAATGGAGATGATTGAAGGTAGGCATCATCCGTTGTCAGTTGACTGAGGATATGTGCCCAGGTAGTAATGATTTTAAGGTTGCGAAGGAAGGTACATTGGCGTTTGAAGAGACTGGGCCTGTTGAGATTATAGGATTTCTTTCCTGTGGCGGTTGCTCAGGCAAGAAAGCAGTCACCAGAGCCAAGATGATAGTTTACCATGGAGCAGCGGCGATTGTATTTGCTTTCTGTATGAAAAATGGCAACTCCGTTGGTTAGGAACGCGGATGGGTGAAGAATATTTTTTTGATTAAATCTGATCAGCATAGTGTCAACTTGAGTGCCACACTGAATTACTTTCTGCTGTTAAATTTCGCTACACTTCATCATCTGTCAACCTATTGAGAGAAGTCTCAGAATAGCCATAAGAGCTGTAAAAATGCGCGCCTCGCAGTGGCTACGAGGCGCGCATTGTTCATCACAGTATAAAGTGGTTTTTTAGCCCAGCATGGCCTTCATGTCAGCGTCAACTGTAGTAATCGGCCCGACATTGAAGTTTTCCACCAGGAAGTTAAGCACGTTGGGGGTAATAAAGGCCGGCAGGGTTGGCCCGAGCTTGATGTTCTTGATGCCGAGATGGAACAGGGTCAGCAGAATCACGACCGCCTTCTGCTCGTACCAGGAAAGCACCATGGAGAGCGGCAGGTCGTTGACGCCGCACTTGAAGGCACCCGCCAGGGCCACGGCGATCTGGATAGCCGAGTAGGCGTCGTTGCACTGGCCGATATCCAGCAGGCGCGGGATGCCGCCGATGTCGCCGAACTCCAGCTTGTTGAAGCGGTACTTGCCGCAGGCCAGGGTCATTATGACCGTGTCCTTGGGAGCCTTTTCGGCAAATTCGGTGTAGTAGTTGCGGCCCGATTTGGCGCCGTCGCAGCCGCCCACCAGGAAGAAGTGCTTGATGGCACCGGACTTGACCGCGGCGATGACCTGGTCGGCCACGCCCAGCACGGCGTTGTGTCCGAAACCGGTCAGAATCTCCTGGCCCGGGTTCTCGGGCAGGGCCGGGCATTCGAGGGCCTTGGCGATCACCGGCGAGAAATCCCAGCCGTCGATGTGCTTGACGCCGGGCCATGCCACCAGGCCCCAGGTATAGAGACGGTCGGTGTAGGACTCGGCCGGCTTCTGGATGCAGTTGGTGTTGAAGATGATCGCACCGGGGAATTTGGCGAATTCCTGGGCCTGGTCCTGCCATGCACCGCCGTAGTTACCCACCAGGTGGCTGTATTTTTTCAGGCCGGGATAGCCGTGAGCCGGCAGCATCTCGCCGTGGGTGTAGACGTTGACCCCCTTGCCTTCGGTCTGCTTGAGGATCTCCTCCATCATCTTCAGGTCGTGCCCGGAAACCAGGATCGCCTTGCCGGCCCGGGTGCCGAGCTGTACCTGTGTCGGTACCGGGTGGCCGTAGGTATCGGTATGAGCGGTGTTGAGGAGCCCCATGACGGTCAGGTTCTGCTTGCCGCATTCCATGGAGAGACCGACGAAATCCATCAGCCCCAGGCTGGAGTCGGTGGTGGCGGCCAGCGCCTTCTGGAAGAAGGCCATCACCTCGTCATCGGTCCTGCCCAGGATCATGGCGTGATCCATATAGGCCGCCATACCTTTCAGGCCGTACATGAGGATCTCGATCACGGATCGGATGTCTTCGTTGACGTGCTGGGTGTTGATGCCGTGCTGCTCCCCCTGGGCGATCATGCCGGCCAGATCATCGGCAGGTTTCCAGTCGGCCACCGGGTTGGCGATGGCAGTGCCTGCTGCAGCTTTGGCCTTTTCCTTAAGTTCATAGCAGCGCTTGATCAGGCCGCCGATGCGGGGGGCGTCAAAGTCCACGTTGGTGACCGTGCTGAAGAGACCTTCGATGGTGAAACGGTCGATCTCGGCATTGCGGCCGATCTTGTCGGCATACAGTGCCAGACTCTTCAGGCCGTAGAGCAGATGGTCCTGCAGGGCCGCCACTTCAGGTTTCTTGCCGCATACGCCGGAGATGTTACAGCCGGTTCCATTTGCTGCCTGCTCGCATTGATTACAGAACATGTGTGTTACTCCTTTTGTTTGTTGTTTTAGCCTATTGAACAGATAGTTTTCAAACTGAATGATGCTAATTTATACCACGTTTACTGACATGTGCTTGATCGTAGTCAAAAAAAACTTGTTACGTTGAGGCAACTAACAGTCTTAACAGGGCATCTCGGCATTTTTGCGTGAATAATACCACCAGGTCATAATGATGCAGGTTACGTAAAAGAAGACAAATCCGTACAGTGCGGCTTGTGGTCCTCCGGTCGCGGCAATTGATGTACCGAAACCCTTGGGGATGAAGAAGGCTCCGTATGCTGCAAAAGCAGAGGTAAACCCAAGCACTGCCGCAGCTTCCTTGCCGGCATCCTTGACAGCCTGTTCCTGGGCATCCGCACCTTTGCCCTGCGCATCACGTTGCCGCTCGGTGAGAAAGATAACGGGGATCATACGGAAGGTGGAACCGTTACCAATACCGGTTGTGAAGAACAGAAGTATAAACATAGCGAGGAAACCCCAGAAATTGCCGCCCACGCCCCCGAAAGGCAGAAAGAAGAGTACGCCAAAGACCGCTGCAGCCATGACCATAAAGTTCCAGAATGTTACCCTCGCACCGCCCAGTTTGTCTGCCACCCAGCCTCCCAGCGGCCTGGCCAGCGCACCGACAAGGGGACCGAGAAAAGCGTACTGCGTGGGGTTTTCAGCCGGAAATTGAGACTTGATCAGGAGTGGCAGGCCTGCAGAGTAACCGATGAATGAACCGAAGGTCCCGAGGTAGAGCCAGCACATGATCCAGTTATGCCTGCGCCTGAAGATGATCGATTGCTCCTTGAAAGAGGCCCTGGCACTGGCAATGTCGTTCATGCCGAACCATGCCGCAATGGTGGATGCAAGAATCAGCGGGACCCAGACAAAGCCGGCGTTTTGCATCCAGATGGATGTCGTTTGACCCTTGATTACGCATATCTGCGGGGCACCACACAGTGCGCTGAACATGCCGGTGGTTATCACCAGCGGCACGAGGAACTGCATGGCGCTGACCCCCAGGTTCCCCAGTCCGGCATTCAGGCCCAGAGCGGTGCCTTTCTGCGCCTTGGGGAAGAAAAAACTGATGTTGGCCATGCTCGACGCGAAGTTCCCCCCCCCGAAACCGCACAATAGCGCCAGGATCAGCATGGTGGTATAGCTGGTGTGCGGGTCGCGTACGGCAAACCCGATGCCGAGGGCCGGGATCAATAGTGTTGCCGTGCTGATGGTGGTCCATTTCCGGCCACCAAAGATCGGTACCATGAATGAGTAGAATATCCGTAAAGTAGCACCCGTCAGACCGGGAAGCGCAGCCAGCCAGAACAGCTTGTTGGGATCGAATTTGAAGCCGATGTTGTTAAGGTTGACCACGACAACGCTCCAGACCATCCAGACCGCGAAGGAGAGAAACAGCGCCGGGATGGATATCCAGAGATTGCGGTTGGCGATGGCCTTTCCTTCCCTTTCCCAGAACGCCTTATCCTCCGGGTTCCACTCTGTCAATACGCGAGATGCCATGCTTGTCTCCTTGATGTTCAATGGTATTAAAGCGGTATGTGGGCTGCGGCCCCTTCTATCTTGCGCATATCCTTGGGATGTTTCTCCAGCATCATCTTTTTCACCACATAGTGCAGTGACAGCAGACAGACAAGTGACAGGGCAAACATGAACATCCAGCAGCTGCTCCAGAGCCCGGTCCATTCCAGCAGATAGCCGAAAATAATCGGGCAGACAAATCCGCCCAGGCCCCCGATGACTCCAACCATCCCGCCGACCACGCCGACCTCCTCCGGGAAATAGTCAGGGATGAGCTTATAGACCGCCGCCTTGCCGATCCCCCAGATGCTCCCGAGAACAAGTACCAGAGCCGCAAATATCCAGACATTTGCCTGGAAGAAGATCCGGGTCACCCCCTTGGCAAGCAGTTCCTTCTTCTTCACCTGCTGCCCGACCGCGACCACCGGCTCCTGCCAGGTCTGCTTGCTGGGAAAAACAAGCATACGGTCATTAAAATTATCCATGACGTCCGGTTTCGCCTTCAACGGGTATGACTGTTCCCCGACGATAATGGCTGCAGGAGTGACTTCTTTCACAGCTCCTCCTCGTTTGGCCATGACCCCGCGGCCCGGAGAATAGATCTCCATCTTCGGGATTATCATCATCAGGCTTATCAGCGTGGAAGCGCCCAGTACCCAATACATGATCTGGCGTCCGCCGAATAGGTCCGACAACCAGCCACCCAGGGCACGGATTACTCCCGAGGGGAGACTGAACATGGAGGCAAACAGGCCGGCGGTGACCAGAGGAAGATAATAAACGTTGACGAAATAAGGGACGAGCCATTGGGAAAAGGCAACAAAACAGCCGAATACCAGAAAGTAATACAGACCGAAGCGCCAGACGCGGGCATGCTTGAGCGGCATCAGCATCTGCGTGAAGGACTTGCCGGAGCTGGCCGGTTTCCTGTTCTCGCTGAAGACCATGAAAATTACGCCCATTGCCACCAGGATCAGTGCGTAATAGACCGGAAGCTGCCGCCACCCTTCGATATCGGCGCCGTTGTTGGTCAGCCTGTTGAGCATAGTCGGGGCCAGTAACGTGGTGAGTGCCGCCCCCGCATTTCCGGCGCCGAAGATTCCCAGTGCCGTGCCTTGCCGCTCGCGGGGATACCAGACCGAGGTGAAGGCGATGCCGATGGAAAAGCTGACTCCGGTCAGGCCGAAACCGAAGCTGCACAGTGCAAACGACGTAAAACTGTCAGCTTTTGACAGCAGGTACATCGGAATGGCGCAGAGAAAGAGCAGGGCTCCGAAAACCGGTTTGCCGCCGAACTTGTCGGTCAGCATGCCGGCGGGCAGACGGAACAGCGAGCCGGTCAGGACCGGAATCCCCAGGAGCCAGCCGATCTTCACCGGTCCCCAGTTGAACACCTGGTTGTCGACCAGAAATGTCACCAGCACGCCGTTGAACATCCAAGCGGCGAAACAGACTGTGAAAGCAAGGGTGTTGAGAAAGAGGACCTTATGTGATTTTGCGGTTGCGATTTCCAGCATCAGCAAGCCCTTTCAAAACCCGTAATCATCACGCCGGTACTGCTATTTCGTCCGCCAGCGATACAGGATCGGCGGGTCCATCAGGTAATGGACCGGAATGTACAGCAGGTGCACCAGCTTGGTGAACGGCAGCAGCGCTACAATCAGGAAGGCACAGGCTACATGCAGCTTGAAGACCAAAGGAAAATCGGTCATGTACTCAATCTGCGGATTGAAGGAAGCCAGCGACCAGAGATAAGGAACCGCTGTATGCAGGTACCACTGGGAACCCCAGCGCATGAAGGTCGCGATATAGACCCCGGTCAGGGCCTGGGTAAGCAGGAGGTAGAGCAATACCCAGTCCGAGGCGAATGTCACCCGTTTCAAGAGCGGCGTGTTGACACGACGCAGCAGGAGCACCAGACAGCCGAAAACTGCGAAGAGACCCAGTGCGAGCCCGATGCTTTCGATAACGACCAGGTTGGTCTGGTTCCCGAGAAAAACCTTAAGTGGACCGGGGGCAACAACACCCAAAAAATGGGCAGCCAACACCGGGATAATGCCGTAGTGCCACGGATTGATTCCCCAGAAGAGTGTCTTGCTCTCCAAAAACTGCGTGGAGTAGGCCGACCAGGTCAGGCGGTTGCTGAAGAAACGATAGGGCGTTACAAAAATAACCAGCGCCAGAGCGGCGTAGGGCAGAACGATAAAGATAAAGCTGTTTAACATGATGGCACCTCCTTACAATCTTCTGCGCAGAGCAGTCGGGCAGCTTCAACCAGTACTTTCCAGTGCGAATCCTGTCGGGCGTCGAAGGCGGTACTTAGCCTTTCAACTCCGGGTAACACACATCCGGCGATGAAGGGCTGTCGTGTCCCTTGCCCCTCCTGTCGTGCCAGATGGGCCAGAAAACCGAGCACCACCGAAAGGTGATCGGGAAGTTCGACCCCGACGGGTGTGTATCCGCACCGTTCAAATTCCTGTTTCAGCATGATCATGTAGCCGCCCTTCTTCTGGTTATCGCCGAAGAGGTGATGTCCCAGATAGGGGGCGGTGGCCGGATTGAAGTCGAAGGTGGAGACATACTCTTCCTGTAGCACTGCCAGGGAGGAGGCATCAACAAATTCGGCAAATTCGGAGATTGGGGTACCTAGTCGCCGCTTGTTCAAAAAGGAGCTGACAAGATTATAATCGTCCTGAAGTTGCTGCTTTTCCTCCGGATAGTCGAGCATCCGGGCAAGGGCTTCGTAGCTGGTGGCAATGGTCATTTCGTCCCCCTGGTCTTCTTCAGGATACCGAAGCCGCTGGCGCCTTTGCGCTGATTAGAGTCCTGCTCTTCTCGCTGTTGGGTCGGAATAACGTTCCGTTCACGGTAGGGGGCTATGGTGAAGAGGCGATAGAGACGATTTGCTCCCGCTTCATCCAACCCAGCATTTTTAAGGATAGACTCTTCGACCGGCTGCCCAAGGTTGTCAGCACGTTTGAAGAGCCGCAGGGCGATCTGCTTCCGTAAAATATCAGCAATGATTTCCTGGTTGCCGCCGGAGAGGAGGCTTGCCAGGAAACTGATCGGTGCCCGCATCTTTTCGAGAAGTGGGAACGTGCCATGGTCGGCCAGTTCATGGAGATCGCCGCCGCTGGAAATGACCGGGGAGAGTGAGGGAATATAGTAAGCCATCGGCATGGTTCGGAATTCAGGATGCAACGGCAGAGCCACGGCAAACTCCTTCACCAGGGCATATACCGGAGATTTTTCGGCCGCCTCCAGCCACTGGTCCGAGACCCCGTTCTTGCGGGCAGCTTCCCTGACTGCCGGATCGTGCGGATCCATGATGACGTCGCGATGAGCTGCCACCAACTGATCGTCAGGCTTGAGCAGCGCCTCTTCCACCCGGTCGGCATCGTAGAGCAATACGCCGACATGGCGGATCCTGCCGACACAGCTATGGGCGCAGGCGTTACACTGGCCGGTCTCGGTGCGTGGGAAACAGAATATACACTTCTCCGCCTTGCCGCTCTGCCAGTTGAAATAGACCTTCTTGTACGGACAGGCGCTGGTGCAGAAACGCCACCCCTTGCAGACTTCCTGATCCACCAGGACAACGCCGTCCTCGCCCCGTTTGTAGATCGCCCGGGATGGGCAGGAGGCAGCGCAGGCCGGGTTCAGGCAGTGATTGCAGATACGGGGGAGATAGTGCATGAACATGCGTCCGTAGTCCGCCACAAGGGTATTGTCTTCCAGATTGGAATCCTCGACGGCATAGACCTGCGATCCGGAGAGATCGTCATCCCAGTTGGGACCGCCGGTGATTTTCTCAATCCGCTCACCGGAAACCTGGGAGAATGCCTCGGCCACCGGTTGGTCGCTGCCGGGGGGGGCTTTGTACAGGTTGCTGTAGTCGAAATCGAACGGCTCATAGTAGTCGTCGAGCTTCGGCATATTCGGCTGGAAGAACATATTGAACAGCGTCGGCCCCTTGCCCATGGCCCGCAGCTTCAGCTTGCCTCCCTCGCGAAGCCATCCCCCCTTGAATTTTTCCTGATTCTCCCACTTTTTGGGATAGCCGACACCCGGCTTGGTCTCGACGTTGTTCCACCACATGTACTCGGCGCCCTTGCGGTCGGTCCAGATGTTCTTGCAGGAGATGCTGCAGGTGTGGCAACCGATGCACTTGTCCAGATTGAAAACCATTACCAGTTGTGCTCTGACGTCCATTGCCTCACCCCCTCAACTTTCTGACTACCACGTAGCTGTCACGGTTTACGCCGGTCGGCCCCCAGTAGTTGAAGTAAAAACTGAATTGTGCGTAACCGCCGAGCATCAGGGTCGGCTTCAGGCGGATGCGGGAGAGACTGTTGTGTACGCCGCCGTGTTTGCCGCTTTTCCGGGACTTTTTGACATTGAGGGTGCGCTCCGGCGCATGGTACATGACCGCCGCTCCGCGTGGAATGCGGGATGACACCACGGCACGGCTGGTCACCACGCCGTTGGCGTTAAAGACCTCGATCTCCTCATTGTCCTCGATCCCGGCACTCGCCGCATCTTCGTGGTTGAGCCAGACGACTGGACCACCACGCGAGAGGGTCAGCATCCTCAGATTGTCGCTGTAGGTGGAGTGGATACTCCACTTGCCGTGCGGGGTCAGGAAGTTGAGTATCAGCCCGGTTTCTCCCTCGGTTTCGTCCAGGATCGCCGGGTTAAGTTTGCCCTTGAAGGTAGGAAGTCCTTCGTTGAACTCACCGTAATAAGGGTGGTCGAGGTACAGCGACTGCCGGCCGGAGAGGGTTCGCCAGGGCACGCCGTGCTCCACATTTAGCGTGAATGGCGCATAGGGACGGTTCTCGTTGACCAGTCCGCTCCAGACCGGGGAACTGAGGTGGCGGCGCGGTTTCTGGGTTACGTCCTCCCAGGTGATACGGAAGTTGCGGTCACCTGCGGATATCTGAGCCAAAGGCTTGCCTACCCGCTTCTCCAGGTTCTGATAGGCGCGGTGTGCCAGTTCACCGTTGGTCTCCGGAGCGAGGGCCATGATTACGTCGGCGACGTTGCGCACGTCTTCCATATCGATGAAGGTCTTATCCCCCCACGAACGGGTCGGCATGGTTGTAAGGAGTTTTTCGTGGACGTCGTCCGCTTCCCAGTTGACGCCGTGTGCATGCAAATGTCCGATGTGCGGGCCAAGAGACATGAAGCGGTTGTAGAGATTGACGTAGTCGCGCTCGACGATCGGGAGATTCGGCATGGTCTTGCCCGGGATAGCTTCACACTCGCCCAGCTTCCAATCCTTCACACTCCGCTGTGCGATTTCACCCGGTGTGTCGTGCTGCAAAGGCGCTGCAATGATGTCTTTGAATGGTTTGGGAAAGTGTTTCGGTGCAAGTTCGCTGACCTTTTTGGCGATCCCGGCGAAAATATTCCAATCGGATTTTGATTCCCAGGCCGGATCAACGGCGGCATCCATGCAGTTGACAAAGGAGTGCATATCGGTGGTGTTCAGGTCTGATTTTTCGTACCAGGTTGCCGCCGGCAGGACGATGTCCGAATAGAGGGTCGAGGTGTCCATGCGGAAGTTGAGATCCACCACCAGGTCCATCTTGCCGGTGGGTGCCTTCTCATGCCAGACGATATCCTTAACCTGCCCCTTGGCTGCCTCCCGGGCGGTAAAGCTGCTGTTGGGAGCGCCGATGACATGTTTGAGGAAGAACTCGTGTCCCTTGGCGCTGGAAGAGATGGCGTTGCCGCGCCAGATAAACCAGACTTTGGGGGAATTCCCTTCACCGTCCGGGTCTTCGATGGCGAAACGGGTCTCTCCGCTTTTCAGGCGGGCGATCAGCCAGGCGCGGACCTCATCGTCGCTGTTAGCTCCTGCCGCCTCTGCTTGCTCCATCAGGCGGATCGGGCTCTCATTGAAATGCGGGGAGAAAGGAAGCCAGCCGAGCCTAACTGCTTTGGCGTTGAAATCGGCGGTGTGCATCGGCATATTCTCGCCGGTCTCCGGCTTGAAGTAGTCGACAAAATTGCGGTCATAACGCCACTGGTCCGAGTGCATGTACCAGAAGCTCGGGGTGTTCTGCAGACGCGAGGCCTTGGTCCAGTCCTGAGCCATGGCAATGGAGGTCCAGGGTGCCAATGGCACCACTTTTTCCTGACCGACATAGTGGGCCAGACCGGCGCCGTTCCGTCCGACGCTCCCGGTCAGAATCAGGGCAGTGATAGCGGCCCGGTAGATCAGGTCGTTGTGATACCAATGATTGACACCGGCGCCAATGATGATCATGTTGCGGCCGGTGCTCTGTTCGCCGTTCACGGCCCATTCGCGGGCAATAGTTATCAGGGTCTCGGCGGCGATGCCCGTATATTTTTCCTGCCAGGCGGGTGTAAACGGTTTGTCATCCTGGTAGTTTGCCGGATAATCGCCTCCCAGGCCGCGAGAAACTCCGAACTGGCCCATGAGAAGGTCGAAGACGGTCGCAACCGTAATCTCCCCATCTTTCGTCATGACACGCCTGACCGGGACATCCCGGAGAACATCACCATCGGCCTCAAAGGAGAAACGGACCGTACCTGTAAGTTGGCCCAGGTTGGTCAGGCTGCAGTCGATATCTGAGCCGTCCACCATGTCAACCATATCCAGGTTCCAGTTCCCCTCCTGCTTGCTCCAGCGTGAACCGACGCTGCCATGGGGAAATCGGACATTTCCGGCGCTGTCGCCGACGCAGAGGGTCCAGTCGGCATGTTCGATACCTTCGCCCCGCTCCAGGTCGGACGCCCGCAGAAATTCTCCCTGCCGCAATGCGCCGTCCTTCTCGGTCAGCTTGACCAGGAACGGCAGGTCGGTGTACTTGCGCACGTATTCGTCAAAGAAGGGAACCTGGCGGTTGGCGTAGAACTCGGTCAGGATCACATGGTTGACCGCCATCCAGAAGGCGCCGTCGTGCCCCTGTTCCACCGGCAGCCAGGCATCGGCAAACTTGCTGGCCATGCTGTAATCGGGAGACATGACCACCACCTTGGTGCCGCGGTAGCGGGCTTCGGTCATGAAGTGGGCATCAGGAGTGCGGGTCATCGGGACATTGGAACCGCACAGAACTATGTAGGAAGCATTATACCAGTCGGCCGACTCGTTGACATCGGTCTGTTCACCCCATACCTGGGGAGATGCCGGGGGGAGGTCGCAGTACCAGTCATAAAAGCTCATGGCAACGCCGCCAAGCAGCTGAAGGAAACGGGTGCCGGCCGCATAACTGATCATCGACATGGCCGGGATAGGGGAAAAACCGATCACCCGGTCGGGGCCATGTTTCTTGGCCGTGTACAGGGAGGAAGCGGCAATCAGTTCGGTGGCCTCGTCCCACGAAGCGCGCCTGAAGCCGCCCATGCCGCGCTTGCTGACATAGCTCTCACGCGACTCCGGGCTTTCGACGATGCTCTTCCACGCCTCGACCGGATCGTTATGGACCGCACGGGCCTGCCGCCAGAGATCGATCAGCACACCACGCATATAGGGATGCTTGACACGCAGAGGACTGTAGAGATACCAGGAAAAGCTGATTCCCCGCGGACAGCCGCGTGGTTCGTGATTGGGGAGGTCGCCGTTGAACTGGGGATAGTCGTTGGCCTGAAGTTCCCAGCCTACGATACCGTCCTTGACATGTACCATCCAGCTGCAGCCGCCAGTGCAGTTGACGCCGTGGGTGCTGCGCACCACCTTGTCGTGCTGCCACCGATTCCGGTAGAACTCTTCCCATCCCCTGTTGCAGGGGCTATGGTCGTCCTTGATTCGCTCGTTCGACATTATCTGATCCTCCTTTTGTAGAGAGCCAATCCAAGTAATAGCAATACAAACAGGCCACCGCCAATCAGGGGCAAAGATACGCGAGCGCCGCCCCCTTTCTGTGTCGCAGAGTCCTTAAACAGGGCCATCAGGGCCGTGATCTCATCATCGGTCAGCGGGCGCTCGGCATAGATCTTCTTCATGGTCGGGAACTTGAGCGCCTTGAGCGCCCCCTGCATGCCCGTATCACCCATTTTCTGGTAGGACTTGTTCAAATCAGCAATGGAGAGGTTGCCACCCTCAATACCGGGATAGGTGAATGGATGGCAGGAAATGCAGGGTGCGCCACCCTTGGTTAGGCGCTTGTTCCCGATGAAGAGCGCCTTGCCTTGAGCGATCAGTTCCGGCGTCACCACCACTGCCATCTGTTCGCCGTTCGGTAGGGCTGCTGCTGCAGCGCCGTCTGCTCCCGAAAGGTAGGCAATGATTTTCAGGGCATCATCATGGCCGATACCCAAGTTCGGCATTTCGTAGCCGTACTTCTTGACCAGTTCGGCCTGAATCGGGTCTTTCTTTGCCGTCAGCTTGTCCGGTTCGATGATGACCGATTCGAGCCACTCATGTGTCCGCTTGCCGACCACCCCCTTGAGGTCGGGACCGCCGCCGTCTCCGCCGCCTATGGAATGGCAACTGGCGCACTGCTTGTCGAACAGATCTTTACCGGGATCTGCTTGTGCGGGACAGCTGTTTGCCAATAGAGCCAGCAATACAATGAAACAGCTCATAAGCCTGCCTGATTTTGCCATACGCTTTTCCCCTCTCGCGGTCATCTATGAGACACTGTTTATAGATTGTTATTGTATTACTAAAATTTACCGTACAATTCGACTAAAGCAATGTTTTATGGGCATGTATTGGTCACCGACTATAATACCAACACAAATTGATGTAATTTATCATTACGCCTACCCGTGGTTAAAACCTTGATCAAAGTCAAATACCGTTTGTATATGTTATATTGAATGTATCTGGATTTTAGCAGTTGCGCATAGTCTTGAAGTGGTGCATCTCTCGCGGATACAGGTACCAATAATACAACACCCTTACCAAAACTATATGTAACCCCACCCCCTAAAATAACCAACATACTTCCACCAATAAACAAAGGCTATTCCCCGAACAACGGGATCTGGCCCTTTTTTTATTAGCATCAAGGGCTGCAAGACACCCAATCGCAGAAGGTGTCAACAAGCAAGCCCTATGGAGGTGACGTATGTGGTCAGCAATCAAGAATGTAGCAGCGGCAGCAGGTAGTATCATCGCAATAGCCAGAATAGAGTCGAACTATCAAATCAGTAAAGCATCAGAAGCCAGCAACAACGCTACAACCACATTAGCAGCTAGGGCAGAAGCCCTCAGAGCAAAGTATGAAGCCGACCTGGCAGACCGCAAAGCGGGCATCAAGAAACCAACCGTAGTACCAGAATCAGAAGTACCCAAGGAAGCTGTAGCTTTGAATTAGGCTACTACACTCACAACCAGCAGTAACCAAGGCACAAGGGGCAGATTCCTTTTTATAAGGAACTGCCCCTTTGCCGTATCTAAGGAGGAATAACAAATGAACGTATATGACGTTATCAATACCAGAATCCTAGAGCTTCTGGAGCAAGGAACCGTGGCTTGGCGAAAACCTTGGAACGCACAGAGCAACTATCCCAAAAACCTCATTAGCAAGAAACCATATCGAGGGGTAAATGTATTCCTGTTAGCCTGTCAGCAATATAGCAGCCCTTGGTTCCTGACCTATAAGCAGGTACAGGATAAAGGCGGTCATGTACTCAAGGGATCAAAGAGCACTCCGGTGATCTTCTGGAAGTTCCTGGACAGCAAGGACACAGAACATTCAGAAGACAAGAATGGCAAGATTCCCCTGTTGCGATATTACTCGGTATTCAATATCGAACAGACAGAGGGAATACCATACCCACCAGCAGAAGAGACACATAATACATTCGATCCCATCAGTAGTGCAGAGAAAATTGTGGCAGATCTGCCACAAAAACCAGATATCAAATATGGTGGCAACAGAGCATACTACTCGGTTAGCCTTGATTATGTCCAATTACCCTACCAGCATACCTTTAACTCCCCCGAAGAATACTACAGCACATTATTCCATGAGCTAGGACATGCTACAGGCCATGCTAACCGGCTTGGCAGGAAATCTATTCTTGAGCCGAGTTATTTCGGTTCTCATGAATATTCAAAAGAGGAATTAATTTCTGAATGTTGTAGTGCCTACATTTTGGGTCATTGTGGGATTGAGCAGAAGACATTAGAAAATAGTGCCGCGTATATCCAGGGATGGCTGAAAGCCTTGAAGAATGACAAGACGCTACTGGTACATGCAGCAGCTCAAGCTCAGAAAGCAGCAGACTACATTCTTAATGTTAAGCCTGAAGCACAGGAGGAATAGCCTTATTCGCTATCTTTAAAGTAGGCAATCAAAGGCCTGATGGCAAGGAGACACGCGAGGAGCAGTATTGCTATCGCATACTGCTTAACAAAGTCGGAGAAGTATGCTCCCACAATCATACCGAACAAGACTGCACTCCATTTCAGGAATGCAATATCAGTCCAGTTCCAATATCTCGCCTTGAGCAGTTTCATAACAATCACCTCATAACAATTATACCACTACAAAGGAATGCAAGAAGGGGCTTGCCGTTATCGGCAGCCCTTTCTGTATTTGGAGGAGACCATCATGCATAACACACATCCAAGAGCTATTGAGCTGAACATCAATACCGAGATTAATGCCTTTACCGTGACCAACAACCAGCTCTTCAAAGCCATAGCTGAAGAGATCGACTTGGAGACAGTCACCGATCACGAACTACGGGAAATCTTCTTCATCGTCAGAAAGCAGATGCAATACCTGAACTGGAAAGAACTTGTGACCTATTCCGTCAAGCACCTGCCTTTTGGTCTCAATCAGACCGGTATTGCTTGGGAAGGTCACTGTCCCTGTACCGGTTGTCCGGACGCCATGATCGAGGATGCACGCTGCTACCACGACCAGGAATGCAAGGCCTGGGAGATTTACGAAGCGCACCTGTAGAAACCCTACCACTCACTACCACTCACAATTAAAGGAGATACGACCATGACCATAGATACATTATTCGGGCCAGAAGAGCATGTCGGCAAGCCAAGAACCATCAGGTTCAAGCAGATCAAGGCGATTTACGAGACGCTTACTGTCAAAGAGGACATTGCAAATTATTTGAAAACCGGAACCAGGTTCACTGCACCACAGCAGGTAGCTGATACGTTTCAGTTTCTGATGAAAGAGACCAAGGAGATGTTTCTGACGTTACATCTGGATGGGAAGAACAAAATTATCTGTTGTGACCTGGTATCAATTGGAAGTCTCAATCAGAGTATCGTTCATCCAAGAGAGACCTTTAAGACAGCACTCCTATCAAATGCAGCAGCTATACTCTGTATCCATCAGCATCCGACAGGTGATCCAACACCATCAGCAGAGGACATAGCTATAACTCGAAGACTCAAGGAAGCTGGCGAGATCATCGGGGTAAAGTTGATTGACCACGTGATTATTGGCGATGGTGCGTATCTGAGTTTTGTAGAACGAGGGCTGTTATAGCCACAACAGAAAGGAGTTCATCAATGCGAATAATTCTAACGGTAGTAGCGGCACTGGCAGCAGTGACTTTCCCCGTGTACTTCATTGTATTCATATTCAAGTCATTGGTTCTGGGAATCATGACGATTGTGGTAGTGACATTGTGGGCAGTCAGTCAGGTTGTATTGAAATTCAGCAGGAGGCGCACCAGTGATGTCAAACTTATAGGGAGGTGAACTGTATGCACATCCTGTACGTCGGAGGAATATTGGGAGGCCTCATCTATATCAGTTGGTTTGGTTACTACATTATCTACATGCCACGAAAACTGAAAGACTGGTTCGAGGCTTCATTGAACAGATTATTAATCGTAGATCTGTGCTTGACGGTTGTATCGATGATAGCCCTGTCAAGCCTCAGTGATTCGCTTACTGCGGTCGTAGCATCGAGCGTGGTAGGTTTTCTTGCAACAATTACTACGATTGTATTAAGAGGATATCAAAAGGTTAGATCAATGATCAGAAAGACGGAACCCATTTAACGTAGTAAGCCTGATTTGATAGCGCTTGCCGGTGATTCGTCACCGGCTTTGCGCTACCGCAGTTTATCTGGGAGAAATTTGAAGGGTGGTGGTGCCAGCAGAACAAATTATGCAAAAGCTATGATTGTTGTAGCATTGAACAACTGCCATGGTGATTAAAAAATGATGATTCATTCTACTATCCCACAGTAACCAATATCCTTACGGTTCGGTCTCTCAAGAACGGTTTGCATGAAAACGCAAACCGATCTTTCAAGATCCGATCTGATTGAAAACCAGGAGATGTTTTATTGAGTTTTACCTGTATTCACAGGGTACAGATGCATTTACGATGTACCCTATATGTACCCTATGAGAATCTCAAAAAACAAAAAGGTCACGACATAACATCGTAACCTATTGTTTTTGTGGCGGAGAGGTAGGGATTCGAACCCTAGGTACGTTGCCGTACACCTGATTTCGAGTCAGGCACCATCGACCACTCGGACACCTCTCCACTGAGCCCGCTTCAAAACGGGAAAAGCTTTATACCCCATTTCGCCGCGAAATTCAAGAGCGCTCTTCGTGCACCTCTGCACTAGTTCTGTGGCAGGACCTTCGACGGGGTGTGCCCCTGACCGACCCCCTTCTGGAGATGCACCTGCTGACCGTCGGCCTGTCCCCGGCTGTAGGCGGTGGCGTTGACATAACTCCTGCGGCTGTGCATGGTCCGGATCGGGCCGATCTCTTCCATGGCTTTCCTGATCAGCCCTTCTTTTACCGGTACCAGCGCGCCGGGTGTGACCGGGGTCTGCTGCTTCTGATCCCGGAGCTGCCCGATGATGGTCGATACGGCGCCCAGGTAATAGGAGTGGCGCAGCAGTTCGCGCTGCCGGCCGGCGGTGTGTGCGGCATGCTGCTTCAGATAGGCGGCGCAGAGTTTGCGGACCGTGCGGTCCAGGTAGGTAAAGGTATAGGCGGCGACCTGGACGTCGGCGCCGACGCCGATGAAGGTCAGCCTGCCGGTTGCGGGATGATGGATCGCCTGGCAGTCAAAGGCGCTGCTGACACCTGAACTGAGCTGCCGGACCCATTTGGGCAGGCTTCGGGCGACGTCCGTTTCGACCCTGTCTGCCTGTGCCGGCTGCCCGGAGGGTGCCAGGTCAGCCATGGCCAGGTTGTGCCTGGCCAGGAGCCGCTGGGCGTGGGCCGCGGCCAGGGCGGCCTCATGCTCGTTGCTGGAATGGGCCAGGGCCAGGAGCTTCTTTATCTTATCGATGACGGGTGACGTGTCCAAAGGTAAACCGGATTCCTATCTCAGCTTCAGCCGGACCAGAATTTTCCCAAGGTATTTGTTCAGCGGGTTGCGCCGCGACAGGGTGGATATGACCGGTGGCTTTCTGGTTCCGATTGCCGCAAGTGTCTGTTCGATTTCGGGCAGGCCGCCGAGCGCCATGCCCTGGCGCAGTGTCTGGAGCGCTTCGTACTGGTTGGCGGCGACCTGGTAGACCTTACCGAGGTAGAGATAGTGGACCGGATTTTTGGGATCGTTGGCAATCGCGGCCCGGCAGAGTTCGAATGCCCGGGTCAGGTGGCCGCGCTCTTTGGCGATACAGTAGGCCAGCCGGGAATGCCAGAGCGGGTCGTCCCAGATGGCCAGGGCCCGTTCCAGGCAGGCCAGCGCTGCCAGCACATTGCCCCGGTCAAGCTCCTGCTGCGCCTGCTCGAAATCCTTCTGGGCGCTAGCCCCTGATTGAGGATCCATCCGAACCTCCCGCCGGCAGGACGATGACCGTCAGTCCGCCGCGCTGGTCTGCATGGCGTTCAGGCATGCACCATGTATGCCGGTCAGCAGATTCTCTCCCGGAGATTCCCTGAGGATATCTACCAGCGAACCCTCTGTTTCCAGGCGCTCGAAGAGGGTCGTGATGCGCTGCACCGCCTGATCGGCCAGTTGGTCGAGGGACGTATGCTGCAGCTGACCGCTGACCGGGTGCCGCCATTCCACGGCCTCTCCGGCAGATCGCTCCTCCTGTTCACCGGCCAGGGGGTAGAAGAGGTGGCGCTGCTCGCGGAAGGGGTCGCCTGCCAGCAGGGCGGCCAACCTGACGGCCAGCTTCCAGAAGGTGCGGTCATACATCGCCTGGAAACGGCAATGCTGCCGCAGGGCATCTTCCAGCGCCCGGCGCGGCAGCAGGCCGCCCGGGTCGAAGAGCAATCCGCAGGCATCCAGCAGGGTTGCACGGGTGGCCGGTGACACCAGCTCTGCCACGTGGCGGACCGCCGGGCCGGTCTCACCCCGCAGGAAGTGGAGATCAATGTCTGTCTCAAGCTTGTAGTGCCGGTCAAGGCCGGCGGTGCCAGCCAGAGAGAACACAAAGGGGTGAAAGACGATGTCGGCCTGCATGTGTGTGACGACCCCCAGCACGCAGGCCAGCAGTGCCGGCGGAAAGCCGCCGGAGAAGCGTTCGCCGGCGCGGATTATCGGGTCGAAGCTGTTGCCGGCCGTGTCGTGGAAACGGTTGGCCAGTTCCCGGGCTGTGGCGGCATAGGGCCCGTTGAACAGGTGCATGAACGTGTCCGGCAGGACCGCACCGCCCAGGTAGCTGGCGTGATGTTCCCGGATCGTCCGCCGCAGACGGCTGTCCTGCTTCAGGCCGGCCAGCGCCCGGTCGGCCAGGATCCAG
This sequence comes from Geobacteraceae bacterium, assembly GCA_016720395.1. GTDB lineage: Bacteria > Desulfobacterota > Desulfuromonadia > Geobacterales > Pseudopelobacteraceae > CAIPTY01. The sequence goes on from JADKKR010000008.1 coordinate 259,232, forward strand.
TGGGTCAGTTCTTTAGGCATGCTCGTCCACCTGCATGAGGATCAGGCTGCCGACAACGAACAGCACCAGGATGCTGAGGACGCCGTAGCGCGAATGTCCGGCCAGCTGCCCGAAGATCCCGACCAGCAGAGGGCCGGCAATGGCGGCGCATTTTCCGAAGATGTTGTAGAAACCGAAAAATTCGGCCGAACGTTCGGCGGGAATCAGCCTGCCGAAAAAGCTGCGGCTGAGGGCCTGGATGCCGCCCATGGAGGTGCCGACCAGGATGGCCAGAAGCCAGAATACTGCGGTTTTGGCCTGCAGAGTCGGGAGTGACGGCAGCAGGAAGGCGATCAGTGTGATCAGTACGTACACGGCAATCCCGGCCTGGAGGAGCAGCTTGACGGAGAAGCTGTCCGAGAGCCGCCCCCAGAGGAGCGAGCAGGGGAAGGCCACGATCTGGATGGTCAGGATGGCCAGGATCAGGCTGGTGGCGCCGAGCCCGAGATCGACCCCGTAGGCCACGGACATGACTATGATTGTATCGACGCCGTCGATGTAGAAGAAGTAGGCCAGCAGGAAGGTGAAGACGTTGCGCTGGCTGCGGATCTGCCGGAGGGTGGAGCAGAGCCTGCCGAAGGATTCCCGGAGCGGGTGGGGGACCGGCGGGCAGAAGTGCCGCTGCCGGACGCTGCGCAGCATGGGCAGGGAAAAGATCAGCCACCAGAGGGCGGTGATCACGAAGCCGGCCCGGGCCGCCTCTGCCGGGATGGCACCGGTTCCGGCAGGCGATTTCAGGCCGAGGATCAGGGCAATGACCATCAGGAAGGGGATCACGCTGCCGATATAGCCCCAGGCATAGCCGGCAGTGGAGATGCGGTCCATACGCCCCGGTTCGGTGACGTCGGTAATGAAGGCGTCATAGAAGACGTTGGCACCCGACCAGCAGGTGCGGGCGACGACGAAGACCGCCAGGCAGAAGAGCCATGCGCCGTGACCGGTGAAGGCCAGCAGGGCGGTGGCCATGACCCCGGTCAGCAGGAAGCCGGCGAAGAGCCTTTTTTTCCAGCCCTGGTAATCTGCAAAGGCCCCCATGACCGGCGCCATGCCTACCAGGATCGCGGAGGACAGCGAATTGGCGTATCCCCACCAGGCGGTGGAGACTGCCGGGGCGATGCCCCGGGCGGCGATTTCCTTGAAGAAGATCGGCATGACCGTAGTGACCACGATCAGCACAAAGGCCGAGTTGGCCACGTCGTACATGATCCAGCTCTTCTCAGCCCTGGTCATCTGCCGCTCCGTCCAAAGAGAACCGGCCGTTTCCGTGCCGGCTGCGGTTCACAGTCGCTCCGGGGCATACTGCTGCACGAGACGCCGTTCATAGAGGTAGCGCACCGACAGCGGCAGGAGCGCCGCCAGGAAGATCAGGCCGCATCCCAGCCATTCGAGGGGCTTGAGTTGCTCCCCCAGGACAAGCATGCCGGCCAGCAGGCTCCAGATCGGGTCCAGGGTGTAGATCAGGCCGGCCCGGGTGGGGGTGACGTAGCGCTGGAAGGTGTTCTGCAGGGTAAAGCAGAACACCGTGGGGAAGATGGCGCAGTAGACGACCGTCAGCATCGCGGTGGTTGACACGTGAAAAGGCGCTGACGGGACCGCACAGGCGGCGATGCCGGCGATGGCCGCCACCGTGGCGAACTGGATCATGGAAACCAGATAGACATCGTCATCCCGCAGGACCTTGGAGACGGCGATGATGTGGCAGGCGATGAAAAAGGCGCAGATCGTCGAGATCAGGTCCCCCCGGTTGAATCCGACGCCGCCGCTGGTGGCCAGCAGCCAGATGCCGACCGCGGCCAGGGCGATGCCGCCCATGTTGATACGTCCGACGCGGTCTTTCCAGACCAGCCGGGTAATGAGCGGAATGAAGAGCACAAACAGGTTGTTGAGCACCCCGGCCCGCGAGATGCTGGTGCCCTGGATGCCGAAGACGAAACTGATGTTGGTCAGCCCCAGGGCGATGCCGACGATGACGCCGCGCTTCAGGATCCCGCGGTTGAGTGACGGCAGCCGCCGCGCGAAAACGATGATCATGATCAGCGTGGCCAGGGTGAAGCGGCTGAAGACGAACAGGGGCGGCGGGATTTCGCGCAGGCCGATCTTGGTGAAGAGAAAGCTGCCCCCCCAGAAGAGGGTGGTCAGGATCAGGAAGAAGTATATGCGCCCCTCTGAAGGGCGTGCGATGCTGGTCACGGTGGTGTACCCCTGGCGGTAAAGCCTGTGTCAGTCTGTTGTCCGGACGAGCAGTTCATCGAGCGTTCCGACGCGTACATCGGCCAGCTCCGGCCAGCGGAAGCTGCGGGTCGGATCCACGTGCACCGTCAGGGAGCCTGCCGAGCGTCCGGCCTGGAGGTCGTACTGGTAATCCCCGACCATGACCGTCGTGGCGGCATCGATCCCCCAGATTCCGGCCAGGCGGTGGATGCCGTCCGGCTCCGGTTTGGGCTGGGCTTCGTCCCGTCCCAGGACATGCAGCGGGTCGAAAAAACCGCCCAGGCCGACCAGCTCCAGGGTTCGCACGGCATTTTCACGTGTATTGCGGGTCAGGATTCCCAGACGGGCGCCGCTTTCCCGCAGGTGCTCCAAGAGCGCCAGGGCGCCGGCAGCGGCAGAGGTCAGGGCGGACAGTTCCCGTTCGATCTCCTGCAGGCGGTCGTGCAGCGGCTGCGCATGACCGGGAGGCAGTGCCGTCAGGTGCCCGAGGATGTCGGAGTCGGCCGGGATGTCAAGTTCGCGGCGGATTGCGGCAAAATCATGGACCGCGACGGTCAGGGTGCCGTCCAGGTCGAAGACCCAGTGGGAGCGGCCGGCGACCGTCGTTGCCAGGGTGCCCCTCATGGTCGCGGTTCCGCTGTATAATGCACCGCCAGCCAGACTGTGGGAATCTGCGGATCGGTCCAGGCCACCCGATGCCGGCAGCCGGCGGGGATCAGGAGATGTTCGCCGGGGGCGAGTCTGACCGGATCCGTGGAGTCCTCGAACAACAGACCGGCACTGCCGGACAGGAGCAGTACCCACTCATCCTGACTCTGGTCGTACCATTCCCCTTCCGGCGTTGACTGCCCGTTGGAAATAATCCGCTCAATGCGGACATCTCCTGCTCCGACGATGGTCTCGAAAACCTCGTCTGTGAGAGCCGGGTGAAGGGAGGCAAGTATATTGGAGATTTCAGGAGGCATGCTGACGTACTCCGGACGTGCAATGAAAAAGGCGGGAAGCGCCCGCCACGTGCAGTGTGATAATGCCTGAGTAAGCGGGGTATGTCAACGGAGTTGGGGCGGATGGACTGCTTGTTTCAGTGGAAGCGAGACAGTAAACAGGGAACCTTTTCCCGGATTGCTGAGGACATCTATCCTGCCGCCGTGATTGTTGACAATGCCGTAGGATACTGACAGGCCGAGACCGGTTCCGGTCTGCCGGGTGGTAAAGAAGGGGGTGAAAATATCCTTGAGCCGTTCCGGGGGGATGCCATAGCCGGTATCCCCGATCTCTATCCGGCAGATCGAAACAGTGTTGTCGATGATAGTCCTGACGGTAAGAGTCCCCTGGTGATCCATGGACTGTACCGCGTTCACGATCAGGTTGGTGAATACCTGGCGGAGCTGGTTTTCATCGCCTTCGATCTCCGTGGCATCCGAACAGAATTCACGTCGGATTTCGATGCCGTCCAGAGGGACATGGTGCCTGATCTGGCGCAGAATCTCCTCCAGGAGCTGGTTGACGGCAACCGGATGGAGTGCTATGCGCTGCTGGCGGGCGAAGGTGAGCAGGTTACCGACGATTCTATCCACCCGGGCCACCTGCTGGGCGATGATCTCCGCCTCTTCCCGACTGGGGTTGCCGCTTTCCAGATCCATCAACAGGACCTCGGCGTTTCCCCGGATGATTGCCATCGGGTTGTTGATCTCATGTGCCACTCCGGCGGCCAGTTCGCCGACAGCCGCCAGTTTCTCCGCCCTGACCAGTTCCTCCTGAGTCTTCAACAACAGCAGGTTCTTTGTCTCCAGCTCGGCGGTGCGTTCCTGGACCTTCGCTTCGAGATTCCGGTTCAGCTGGATAATGGCGTATTCCCGCTGTTTCAGAACCGTGGTCATGCTGTTGAACTCTTCTGCCAGTTCACCGATCTCATCAGCGGTTGAAGTTTCTATGCGCAGGTCCCGTTCTCCGGCGGAAAATCTCTGTACCAGACCTTTCAGCTCCCTGATGGGGCGCGAAAGGAGGTTGCCGATATACCCGGAGACAAGCAGGCCGAAGAGTGAACCGGCCAGCAGCACACCGCCGAAGAGCAGGCTGACTTTTTTCTTCAGGACCGTGTGCGGCCGTTCCAGCATGCCGACATAGAGCGATCCGATAACGGTCCCTCCCAGGTCGAAGACCGGTTCGTAGGCGGAAAAATACCAGTCGTTGACGACAAAAGCACGATCGACCCACTTTTCACGGTTGAGAATAACGCGGTTGTAAACTTCCGCTGAAAGCCGGGTGCCGATGGCCCGTTTCCCTTCAACGGTCTGGACGTTGGTGCTGATGCGGGTATCGTCCAGAAAAATGGTGGCGGTACCCACATCCCTGTCTTCGAAGCGGACCCCCTCGAATACGATCTTCTTGATTTTGTCCACTACCACGGTGCTCCTGTTCAGCAGCACACCGCCATACAGCGCCCCGACAATGTCTCCGTTCCTGTTTCTGACCGGTGCGGACGCGACCATCACCATCCCGGACGATTCGTTCTGTTTTGTTCCGGGTCTGGCCCGTTCGGTCGGGATTACCTTTATGACCGCCTGGTCTGCCAGGGTATTCCCCTCGCGCTGCAGTCGCTCCGGGGAAAATATCTGGGTTCCTGCCGTGACCTCACCGAGCAGGGCTTTTCTGACAAGTGGGTCCTGGTCGACCCGGTCGCCGTGAACCGGGGGGTTGCCTGCCCTGAAGAGTACGAATCCCCGGTTGTCAACAATCGAGAGGATGTCCAGCTGTTCCTTGCCCCGTATGTCCGAAAGCAGTCGGGCGATTTCTGTGCGGTTGCTGGCGGTCAGCTCTTGTGCAGACCGCTGCATGCCGGAGGAAAAACGGATGACATCGCGGATATGTACAATTTCATTGGAGTAGACCTCACGGGCGGTGTTCAGGTCGGTGCGCACCTTTTCCTGTGCCATTACATTGATGCGGGTATTGATAATGTAGATGCCGGTCAGCGAACAGAACAGGATGGCCACAACCAGCGGCAGAAGGGCTCCGATCGTCAGCTTCAGGCGTATGGAGGATCGTGGGTACGGCATGTGTCAGCAGCTCTCGGAGCGACCCTTGGGAATCGTCAGACCATAGTCCGCAATCTTGCGGTCCAGGGTTTTGCGGGTGATGCCAAGTATCTCGGCCGCCCGGCTCTTGTGGTAGGCGTTTTTTTTCAGGATCCAGAGGATGTGATAGCGCTCGATACTCTCCAGCGAATCCTTGTTGTCACAGCAAAAATCAATTGCTGCGGATGCACTGCCGCGAAACGGCAGCAGATCAGGGGTGATCCGGTTTGATCTGGCCAGAATGACGGCCCGTTCGATGATGTTTTCCAGCTCCCTGATGTTGCCCGGCCAGTGGTAGTCCTGCATGAGCCGCAGCGCGTCATCGGCCAGAAAAATGACCTGCTTTTTCGTCCGGGCGGAATATCTGACCATGAAATGGCGGGCCAGCGGCTCGATATCCTCTTTCCGTTCCCGCAAAGGGGGCGGCTTGAGAGTTATGACATTGATACGGTAGAAAAGATCCTCCCTGAACCGCCCCTCAGCAACCTCCCGCTCCAGTTCCTTGTTGGTGGCAGCCACAATGCGGATATTGCAGGTCCTGCTTTCAGTCGATCCCACGGGGGTGTACTCCCGCTCCTGGATGACCCTCAGCAGCTTGGCCTGCAGCGCCAGCGTCATGTCACCGATCTCATCCAGAAAAAGCGTTCCGCCGTCGGCTGCCGCCAGAAGCCCCTTCTGTGCTGAAGCCGCACCGGTAAAGGCACCGCGGACATGCCCGAACAGCTGGCTTTCCAGAAGCGTATCGGTAAGGGCGGCACAGTTGATCGTCAGGTAGCGGTGCTCCCTGCGGGCACTGTTGAAATGTATCGCCCGTGCCACCAGTTCCTTGCCGGTTCCCGATTCCCCCTGGATGAGGATATTGGCCTCGCTGGCCGCAACCTGCAGGGTCATTTCATACACATCGCGGTAGGTGCTGCTCGTGAAGATGATTTCTCCGGGTGCGCTGCGGTTGCTGAGCTCCTCCTTGAGCAGTTGATTCTCCTTCAGGAGTGTTTCCCTCTCAAGGGCCTTTTCCATCACCGCCAGCAGTTTCTCCTTTGGAAACGGCTTGGTTATGTAGTCGTAAGCGCCCAGCTTGATAGTGGTGACGGCCGAATCGATGCTGCCGTAGGCGGTCATGATTACCACCGGCAATTCGGGCCGTCTTTCGCGCACATTTTTAAGAACATCAATGCCGTTAATGCCGGGCATGTTTATGTCCTGGATCAACAGGTCAGGAGCGTAGAGAGTGTCGGCATCCAGTTTGTCAAGCAGCGTCTGCCCGTCGGAGTAGCTGTCCACGGCATACCCGTGCGGCTGCAGAACCTTTTTAAGGTAGCGCAGGATCTCTTTTTCATCGTCACAAATGGCGATCCTTGCCAGGTTCACAGCAATGCCCCCCTCGGCGGGAACTGACCTGCTGTCATGGTTGAGTAATCTACATGTCTCATGAAAGCCAGCTCCGGAAAAAATGTATATAAAGTATACACTGTTTGAAAATAATACACAAAAATATAATAAAACTCGACATTAACAATGCATAATAATATATTTAATCATTAAAAACAGATAGATACATTATACAAACTTTGTTTTATTTATTGTTTTTCATGGCACATTAGTTGCTAATTAATAACGTAGTTCTGGCACTTCGCATTCATGTTGTTATGCAGAGACTCTTTGCCATAGCGTTGCAGTCATGGTTAACCCATTTGAGCCGAAGAAGCGGTGCTGAAATGATTCATGAAGTATACAGCAAAGAAGACAGGCGGATCCCGGAAGTGACGGGTGTGATCCTGGCCGGAGGGCAGTCCTCGCGCATGGGGAGCAACAAGGCTCTGTTGCCGTACCGGGGAGGACGGTTTATCGAAGCGATCCATCGGCTGCTGTACGGCATCTTTCCCGAAGTAATTCTCGTTACGAACAACCCCGAACAGTACGATTTCCTGCCCTGCAGAAAGGTGCCTGATCTGTTTGAAGGGGCGGGGGTTCTGGCAGGTATTCATTCAGGACTGTATCACAGCAGCAACCCGGCCATCTTTGCCGTTGCCTGTGACATGCCCTATCTGACAGACGCCTTGATCCGGCACATGGCCTGCCGTGCCGATGTCGGCGGTGTGTTGATTCCGGAAAGCCCGAAAGGACTTGAGCCGCTCCACGCGGTGTATGGGAAGGGGTGCCTGGCAGCCATTGAGTCAACCCTGCTGAGCGGGCAGAGACGAATTGTCTCGTTTTTTGACCGCGCTAATGTCAGCAAGATGAATGTGGAGCAGGTTGCCTATTTCGATCCGTCATTTGATTCGTTCAAAAATATCAACACCCCCCGTGATTATTACGAGCTCCGCGACGGTGAGCGCGCTACAGAACAGCATGTCGAGGAGGAGAGGGTTTCTACCGTGCGCAGAAGTCATTAGAGCGCTTCTGAAGTTATTATCTTCATATTTGAAGCAGAAGATGGATCATCAAAAACCTTTTAAACGGATCACATGAACAGTAACCGGCTAATTCTGTTGAATCAATTGAGTATGAAAGGAGGAGTTATGGGAATGTCTGTTTCACGAAGAGATTTTTTCAAGCTTTCCGGCACCGGACTGGCGGCCAGCCTTGGCATCAGTCTCGACCCGCTGGAGTCCAAGGCCGAGGACCTGCCGATCCGCTACGCCAGGGAGACCACCACCATCTGCCCCTACTGTGCCGTCGGCTGCGGCATGATAGTTCACACCCTGGCGGGCAGCATCATCAATGTGGAGGGTGACCCCGACCATCCGATCAATGAGGGCTCTCTCTGCCCGAAGGGGGCCTCGGTCTACCAACTGCGCGATAACAAGGCCCGCATCACGAAGCCGATGTACCGCGCAGCCGGAGCCTCGGAGTGGAAGGAGGTCAGCTGGGACTGGACGATCGACGAGATCGCCAAGCGGGTAAAGAAAAACCGTGATGCCACCTTTACAGCTACCTCCAAGATCAAGATCAAGGAAAAGGTCGGCGCCGTAGAGGTGGAGAAGGAGATCGAGGCCGTGGTGAACCGCACCATGGGCATGGCCTCGGTTGGTAGTGCCGCGCTGGACAACGAAGAGTGCTACCTGTACCAAAAATTCCTGAGGGGGTTAGGCCTGGTGTATATCGAACACCAGGCGCGCATTTGACACAGCGCAACAGTTGCGGCTCTGGCAGAGTCGTTCGGACGCGGTGCAATGACGAACCACTGGATTGACCTGAAGAACTCTGATGTAATCCTGATCATGGGGGCCAACCCCGCTGAAAACCACCCGGTCTCCTTCCGCTGGATCATGAAGGCCAAGGACGCCGGCGCCAAGGTGATCTGCGTCGATCCCCGCTTTACCCGCAGTGCCTCCAAGGCCGATGTCTACGCAGCCCTCCGTTCGGGGACCGATATCGCCTTCCTGGGCGGAATGATCAACCATATCCTGCAGAACAAGCTCTTCTTTGACGAGTATGTCAAAAACTACACCAACGCCTCCTACCTGGTGAACGGCGACTTCAAGATGCCGGGCGAACTGGCCGGTCTCTTCTCCGGTTATGACGCCAAGAAGCGCAGCTACAACGCCAAGGAGTGGGATTTCCAGAAGGACGCCGACGAGAGCGTCAAGAAGGACCCCACCCTGCAGAGCCCCTCCTGCGTCTTCCAGCTGATGAAGAAGCATTATTCCCGCTACACGCCGGAACTGGTCTCCAGGATCACCGGTACGCCGAAGGAAAAACTGCTGGAAGTCTACACCCTGTTCGCCTCCACCGGCAAGCCGGACAAAGCCGGCACCTCCATGTACGCCATGGGCTGGACCCAGCATACGGTCGGTACCCAGAACATCCGCGCCATGTCGATCATCCAGCTGCTGCTGGGCAACATGGGCATCCCCGGCGGCGGGGTGAATGCCCTGCGCGGAGAATCCAATGTCCAGGGCTCCACGGACCACGGACTGCTCTTTCATATCCTGCCCGGTTACCTGCCGGTGCCGTCGGCCGACCTGAAAGACCTGGCCGCCTACACCACCAAGGTCACACCGGTCTCCAAGGACCCGCAGAGCGCCAACTGGAAACAGAACCAGGGCAAGTATTTCGTCAGCTACCTGAAAGCCATCTACGGCGCCAAAGCGACCATCGAGAACGACTATGGCTACCATTGGCTGCCCAAGCTGGACCCGGGCATGAACTGCTCCTGGCTGATGATCTTCGACAAGATGATCCGCGGGTCACTGAAAGGCTTCTTTGCCTGGGGCCAGAACCCGGCCTGCTCCGGCACCAATTCCAACAAGGTCCGCAATGCCATGGCCAAACTGGACTGGATGGTGACGGTCAACCTGTTTGATAATGAGACCGCCTCATTCTGGAAGGGACCGGGGATGGACCCCGCCCAGGTCAAGACCGAGGTCTTCCTGCTGCCGGCCGCGGCCTCCTTCGAGAAGGAGGGCAGTATCACCAATTCCGGGCGCTGGGCCCAGTGGCGCACGGCGGCGGTCAAACCGCTCGGACAGAGCAAGCCGGACGCCGAGATCATTCACGAGCTGTACCAGAAACTGAAGGAGATGTATGTCAAAGAGGGTGGGGCACTTCCGGAGCAGCTGCTCAACCTGACCTGGAATTACGGTTTCAAACGTGCCGACGGCACCATCCGCTCCATCGATCCCCATCTGGTGGCCAAGGAGATCAACGGCTATTTCATCGATGACGTCGAAGACAAGCCCAAACCGCCCAAGCCGGGCGACAAGCCGCTGCCGGCCAAGAACCCCTGGGATCCCAAGAAGCTGCTGGGCAAAAAGGGTGAGCTGGCAGCCGGTTTCGCCCAGCTGCAGATCGACGGCAGCACCTCCTGCGGAAACTGGATCTACTGCCAGAGCTACAACGAGAAGGGCAATATGATGGCCCGCAGGGTCAAGAAAGATCCCACCGGGCTGGGATTGTTCCCGGAATGGTCCTGGTGCTGGCCGGTCAATCGCCGCATTATCTACAACCGTGCTGCGGTTGATCTGAACGGCAGACCCTACAACATGAAGAAGGCGGTTATCTACTGGAATCCGAACGCTGTACAGCCGACCGGTGCCCTGGGTGCCTGGGTCGGAGATGTGCCGGACGGCCCCTGGCCTCCGCTTGCCAATGAGAAAGAGGGCAAACTGCCCTTCATTATGCAGGTGGACGGCCTTGGTTCGCTGTTCGGCAAGGGGATGAAGGACGGACCCTTTCCCGAACATTACGAGCCGGTCGAGTGCCCGGTACCGGAAAACCTCATGTCCAAGCAGCTCAGCAATCCGGCTGCTAAAAACTTCAACGACGCCAGTATCAAGGAGGACGTACTGGCCACCTGCGATGTGCGTTTTCCCCTGGTGGCTACCACCTACCGCGTTACCGAGCACTGGCAGACCGGGGTAATGACCCGCAACACCCCCTGGTTGCTGGAGCTGCAGCCGCGCCAGTTCTGCGAGATCAGTGTCGAGCTCGCTAAGGAAAAGAAGATCAGCAACGGGGATATGGTCGAAATCTCGTCAGCGCGAGGAAAGATCGATGCGGTGGCAATGGTGACCCAGCGCATCCGGCCTTTTAAGATCGGCGACCGGTTGGTACACGAGATCGGCCTGCCCTACTGTTTCGGCTGGCACACACCCGGCGTGGGGGATGCCGCCAACCTGTTGACCCCGACCGCCGGGGACGCCAATACGATGATTCCTGAGACCAAGGCCTTCATGGTCGGCATCCAGAGAAAGGGGTAACCAGATGACTGACACGATCAAGACTGAAAATCGGAAAGGTTTTCTGGTGGACACTTCCCGCTGCATCGGGTGCCGCTCCTGCCAGGTGGCCTGCAAGCAGTGGAACAAACTGGATGCCGACAAGACAAAGAACCAGGGGACCTTCGAGAACCCGCGCGATCTGACCCCGGCATTGTACAACCGGATAAAATTCGTCGAAAAAGCCGACGACAAAGGGGAGATGAGCTGGCGTTTCCTCAACGAGCGCTGCATGCACTGCGGTGATGCGGGCTGCATGAAGGTCTGCCCCTCGCCGGGCGCTCTGTACCGGACGAAGGACGGCATCGTGGCCTACAACCGTGACAAGTGCATTTCCTGCAAGTACTGCGTATCGGCATGTCCCTTCAATATCCCGCGCTACGACCAGGATGAGAAGGTCTCAAAATGTCATCTCTGTCTCGACCGTATCGGAGGAGGGATGGCGCCGGCCTGCGCCAAGGCCTGCCCGACGGAGACCCTGAAATTCGGCAGCCGCAGCGAACTGATCGCCAAGGCAACAGCAGCCAAGAAAACGCTCTACGGTGTGGACGATCTGAACGGCCTGGGAGTGGTCTACGCCCTGGAAGGACCACCGGAACAGTACGGACTGACGGCCAATCCGAGTATACCGTTCTCGATCTTCCTCTGGAAGGACGTCATCAAGCCGCTGGGTATTCTCGGCTTCTGGGGGAGTATCGGCGCCATGCTGCTGCACTATGTGACCATCGGCCCCAAGCGGATCGAGGAAGAACATGAAGAAGGGAAGGAGGCCGGTCATGATCAGTAGATATATCGAGCGATTTTCAACTAGAGAGCGGGTACTGCACTGGTTTGTGACCGTTACCTTCTTCACTCTGCTGCTGTCCGGCCTGGGTCTGTACTCGCGCCTGTTCACCGGCTATTTCAACCTGTTCGGCAACGGAATTAATGCCATTCTGGTTCACAAGATCGCCGGGGTGTTGTTCTTTGTCAGTTCAGTACTGCTGTTTCTCGACAACCGGACCCGTGTCACCGAATTTGATGAGGACGACCGCGAATGGTTCAGGCAGGGCGGCGGGTACCTGACCAGGGAGGACAGCAACCTGGCGGTCGGCAAGTTCAACGCCGGACAGAAGATGTTTGCCGTCTTCATCGGTCTGGCAACGCTAATACTCGGCATTACCGGAATGTTCATCTGGGCCCCCGCACTTTTCCCGCGTTGGATCGTACAGCTTTCACTTATGCTGCACGGCCTGATGTTTGTCGGTTCGATCATGTTCGTGGTGGTGCATGTCTATCTTGCCACCATCGGTAATCCCGGCACACTGGAGGCCATGCTGTGGGGACGGGTCTCCCGTGCCTGGGCCAAACACCATCATCCCAAATGGTATAAAGAGGTCACCCGGGAGAATCAATAGAATTGAAACTGCAATGCACTTCCATGGGCGGCTTCGGCCGCCTTTCTTTTAGCGACCGAAAGGAATCAACCAATGTCCACAATCAATCACAAGATCGCCTGCCTTTCAGATGCTGCGAAAACGTCACCCGAGTACGCAGGGATCGTGCCGCTCTTCGTCGAACTGTTCCGTTACCTTGAAAAGGACGGGCGTGATAGCGGGATAACATTCAAGATATCCCGTACCAGTCAGACCGAAAGAGTTCAAGGCGGATTTCCGCTACTGTCAGCAGATGATCTGATTGTTGATTTACCTGTCTGTCGCAGGTTTCTGAAGGGGGCCATTGATGTACTCAAGCGGATGGGGAGTGCCGGCGATGAAGGCCTGGTCGCAATTGTCGCAGCTCTGGATTCCGAAGCCATCAATCTGCCGGCCGTATTCAGGTCGATCCTGGAGCGGAACCGGTCGGTCATCGACGATGCTTCGGAGGGGATCGATGTTCCCGCGCCTCTGCTGGAATATATCTGCGAGTTGCCGTTAAAAAATGCATTGGAGCAGTTTGCCTGCGGCGTTACAGCGGAAGAGTTCGAAGGTTGGCAGGAGAGTTACTGCCCGGTATGCGGTTCCCGTGCGGGTATGGCAGAACTGAGCGGTGAAGAGGGGCGGCGTTCTCTCTGCTGCTCTGCCTGCACCTTCCGCTGGCCGTTCAAGCGGATTCAGTGCCCGTTCTGTGGCAACGAGGACGTAGAAAAACTGTCCTACTTCACCGCCGGTGAAGGGGCGACGCGTGTCGATACCTGCAAGGCCTGCAGTCGCTACATCAAGACCCGTGATGCCCGCAAGGGCAACAGCGATATACCGCTGGATGTTGAAGACCTCCTGACGATGCACTTGGACCTGCTGGCTGCGCGGGAGGGACTGGAACGGGGGAAGTAGGCGGGTCAGCTCCGGGTTGAAGCGGTTGCCTTGAGCATCTCGGCGGCATGGGTAAGGGCGGAATCGGTGATCTTCTCGCCGGCCAGCAGTCGTGCTATCTCGCGGGTGCGGGCATCACCGGAGAGATGTGCCGCCGACGTCGTGGTCCTGCCGCCCTGGACCAGCTTTTCGATCCGCAGATGGTGATGCGCGCAGGAGGCCACCTGGGGCAGGTGGGTGATGCAGAGCACCTGCTGGCGTCCGGCGACATTACGCAGTTTCCTGCCGACCAGCTCGGAGGTGGCCCCGCTGATGCCGGTGTCAACCTCGTCAAAGATCAGCGTCGGCACGTCTCCCTCGGGAAGCACCTGCTTGAAGGCCAGCATCAGGCGTGACAATTCTCCCCCGGAGGCGATCCTGGCCAGCGGTCGCGGCGGTTCGCCCGGGTTGGGCGAGAAGAGGAACTCGACCCGCTCAAAGCCGCTTGTGCGCGGCTCCGGCAGCGGTTCCAGCGCGGCTTCGATAACGGCGCCCTTCATGGCCAGCTGGTGCGCCTCCGCCTCCAGAGCCCGCTTCAGTTTCTCCGCTCCGGCGCTGCGCCGGGAGGTGAGTTCCGTTCCGCTGGCTGCCACTTCTTCCGTCAGTCTCCTGTAGTCCGCTTCCAGGTTCCGCCGGTCGTGCTCCAGCCGGAGGAGACCTTCCAGTTCATTGTCGGTCTGTTCCCTGAAGGCCAGAATCTCCTCCACCGTAGAGCCGTATTTCCTTTTCAGCCGGCCGATCAGGTCAAGCCGGTCATCGATCAGCTGCAGGGTGGCCGGGTCCGCTTCGATGCGCGAGGAGTAGTCGCGCAGCTCGATGGCGGCGTCCTCCAGCTGCAGGTAGGCACTTTCCAGCGTTGCCGCCAGCCCGGTCAGTCCATGGTCTATTGCGGCAATATCCCTGACAGAGGCCGAAATGCGGCGCAGCTGGCCGAGGATGGCACCGTCGCCGCCGTAGAGCAGCTCGAAGGCCTCCGAGCTGACGCTGCCCAGCTTCCCGGCACTGGCCAGGACCTGACGCTGATCCTCGAGCTCCGCCTCTTCTCCGGGCTTCAATCCCGCGGCAGCGATCTCCCCGGATTGGAACGAGAGCAGGTCGACCCGGCGGGCGCTCTCCCGTTCCTGCTCATCCAGCTGCTCCATACGATCCCGTACGGTCTGCAGCTGTCGGAAGGTCTCTGCAAAGCGGTCACGCACGGCTGTAGTCCCTGCGAAGGCATCCAGCAGGGCCAGCTGGTTTTCCGGTCTCAAGAGAGTCTGCGATTCGTGCTGGCCGTAGATATTGATCAGGCAGCGGGTGATATCCGCCAGCAGGGCCAGGGTGGCCATGCTGCCGTTGAGGTAGATGCGGTTCTTGCCGGCGCGCGAGATGGAGCGCTTGACCAGCAGCTCATCATCGCAGTCGAAGCCCGCTTCAGCCAGCTGCTCGCGGATCTGCGGCAGCCCGGAGATGTCGAAGATCGCCTCAACGGTGGCCTCCTCCTCGCCGGAGCGGATCAGGTCGCTGGAGGCCCGTCCGCCCATGACCAGGCCGACGGCATCGATGATGATCGATTTGCCGGCCCCAGTCTCGCCGGTCAGTACGGTCAGGCCGGGCTTGAAGGCGATCTGCAGGCTGTCGATGATGGCGATGTTCCTGATGGTCAGATCGGTCAGCATAGAACCTCGATAAGTCTGTTCCTGGTTCGATGTTCAAGGTTCAAGGTTGAAAACCACGAACCGGGAACGTTGAACCTCGAACCGGTTTTCATCGTTCGCCCCACTTGAGCTTGGTCCTTAACACCTCGAAGTAGTCGCGGGTCTTGGACATGACCAGTGCGGTGGTCATCAGTGCCTTGCGCACTTCGACCGAATCCCCCTCGTGCAGTTCGAAACCGACCTGGCCGTCCAGGGTCAGGTAGACCTTTTCATCGAAGGACGAGGCCACGGTGATGGAGATGATCGATTCGTCGGTGACCACGATCGGCCGGTTGGTCAGGGTATGCGGGCAGATCGGGGTGATGACGATGCAGCTCATCAGCGGGTGGATGATCGGACCGCCGGCAGACAGGGAATAGCCGGTGGAGCCGGTGGGGGTTGAGATGATCAGGCCGTCGGCCTTGTAGGTGGTCAGGAAATGGCGGTTGACCTTGGTCTCCAGGTCGACGATGCGGGCCAGGGCGCCCTTGTTGATGACCATATCGTTCAACACATGGCATTTCTCGATCTGCTGCCCCTCGCGATGGAGGGTCACCTCCAGCATCATCCTCTCGGAGACGCGCGGATTGCCTTTGAGCACCTTCTCCAGGCGGGTGTACAGCTCCTCGACGGTGATCTCGGTCAGGAAACCGAGACTGCCCAGGTTGACCCCCAGGATCGGGATATCCCTGCCGCTGAAGAGGCGCGCCACGGAGATCAGGGTGCCGTCACCCCCCAGCACGACCACCAGTTCGGCCTGGTTAAGAATCTCCTCCTCTGTCAGCGCTGCGGGGTAGCCCAGCTGGCGTGTCAGCTGCTCCTCGGGCAGAGGCGTGCAGCCTTTCTCCTCCAGCCAGTTAATCAGGTCGCCGGCAATCCCCAGGCAGCGGGGATCATGGACCTTGGCGAATATGGCGACGTTCTGGATCTGCATGGGTCACCTATTTCATCTTTCTGATCTTGTCCAGGCTCTCTTCCAATACCAGCTTCTTTCCGTTGACTTCGGCCAGTTTCTGGCGCTCCTTGGCGACGATTTCGGCCGGGGCCCGGTCCACGAAGGCCGGACTCTCCAGTTTTTTGGAGAACATCTCGATCTCCTTCTCGATCTTGGCGATCTCCTTCAGCAGACGCTCCTCCTCGGCGGCCACATCGACCAGGCCCTTGAGCGGCACGTAGATCTGGATGTCGCCGGCCACCTGGATGGAGGCATCAGCCGGCTGTTCGATGGCCTGGCCGATGGCCAGGTCCGAGACCCGGGCCAGACTGATGATGTAGCCTTCGTTATGTTTCATCAGCCGCAGGCTTTCGGCGCTGTCGCAGGAAAGGATCACCGCGATCTGTTTCGAGGGGGGGACCTCCATCTCGCCGCGGATGTTGCGGATGCCGCCGATGACCTCCATGACCCGCTCCATGTCGGCGGCCGCCCCGGCGAAATTCAAATGGTCAGACGGGGCGGGGTAATCGGCCTGCATGATCGTCGGCGTGGCCTTGCTGCCGGGCAGGGCCTGCCAGATCTCCTCGGTGATAAAGGGCATGAAGGGGTGCAGCAGACGCAGCAGGTTCTCCAGTACGTACCAGAGCACGAAGCGGGCGTGCTGCTTGCGCTCCGCTGTGCCGTTGTACAGGTCCTGCTTGGAGAGTTCCAGGTACCAGTCGCAGAACTCGCTCCAGGTGAACTGGTAGAGCGCCATGGCGCTCTCGTTGTAGCGGTAGCCGCTCAGGGTCTCGTCCACAATCCGGGCGGCCTCGTTCAGGCGGTGCAGGATCCACTTGTCCCCCTGGGTGAGTTCCAGGTCCTCGAAACGCATGCCGTCCGGGTTGAAGCCCTCCAGGTTCATCAGGGTGAAGCGGGCCGCGTTCCAGACCTTGTTGCAGAAGTTGCGGTAGCCGGCGATGCGCTCCTCGGCCAGCTTGATGTCGCGCCCCTGGGCGGCGAAGGCGGCCAGGGTGAAGCGGAAGGCGTCGGTGCCGTACTGCTCGATGATCGTCAGCGGGTCGATGACGTTGCCCTTGGACTTGGACATCTTCTGCCCCTGGGCATCGCGCACCAGGGCGTGGATGTAGACGTCCGTGAAGGGCACCTTGTCCATGAAGTGCAGCCCCATCATCATCATGCGGGCCACCCAGAAGAAGAGGATGTCGAAGCCGGTCACCAGGCAGGCGGTGGGGTAGAAGGTTTTCAACTCCCCGGTCTGCTCCGGCCAGCCCATGGTAGAGAAGGGCCAGAGGGCCGATGAGAACCAGGTGTCCAGTACGTCGGTCTCCTGGCGGAGCTCGTCGCTGCCGCACTGCGAACATTTTGACGGCGTCTCCATGGAAACGGTGATGTGGTCGCAGTGGTCGCAGAACCAGGCCGGGATGCGATGGCCCCACCAGATCTGGCGCGAGATGCACCAGTCGCGGATGTTCTCCATCCAGTCGTAGTAGGTGTTTTCCCACTGTTTGGGCAGGATGCGGGTCTTGCCGCTTTTGACGGCGTCCAGGGCGCGTTCGGCCAGCGGTGCGACCTTGACGTACCATTGCAGCGACAGGTAGGGCTCGACCACGGTCTTGCAGCGGTAGCAGCCGCCCACGGACATGGCGTGGTCGTCGATCTTCTCCAGCAGGCCGGCTGCTTCCAGTTCGGCCACGATGCGCGTGCGGGCGGCGAAGCGGTCCATCCCCTCGTACTGGTGGCCGGCGGCGTTGACGATGCCGGATTCGTCGAAGACGTTGATCCGGTCCAGTCCATGGCGCAGGCCGACCTCGAAGTCGTTGAAATCATGGGCCGGGGTGATCTTGACCACGCCGGTGCCGAACTCCAGCTCCACATACTCGTCGGCCACCACCGGGATCTCGCGGCCGATCAGCGGCAGGGTCACCATCTTGCCGATCAGGTGCTTGTAGCGCTCATCCCCGGGATGGACAGCCACGGCGGTGTCGCCCAGCATGGTCTCGGGGCGGGTGGTGGCGACCACCAGGAAGGTCCCCGGCTGGCCGGTAACCGGGTAGCGGATGTGCCAGAGATGCCCCTTCTTGTCCTCGTGTTCGACCTCGATGTCCGACAGGGCGGTATGGCAGCGGGGACACCAGTTGATCAGGCGGTTATCGCGGTAGATCAGGCCGTCCTCATAGAGTTTGACGAAGACCGTGCGTACGGCCGTGGAGAGTCCCTCGTCCATGGTGAAGCGCTCGCGCTCCCAGTCGCAGGAGGCCCCCAGGCGCTTGAGCTGGCCGATGATCTGCCCGCCGGACTCGGCCTTCCATTTCCAGACGCGCTCGATGAATTCTTCCCGTCCCAGGTCGTGGCGGTCCTTGCCCTCGGCGGCCAGCTGGCGTTCGACCACGTTCTGGGTAGCGATGCCGGCGTGGTCCGTGCCCGGCATCCAGAGCACGTTGTAGCCCTGCATCCGCTTCCAGCGGCAGAGGATATCCTGCAGGGTGTTGTTGAGGGCATGCCCCATGTGCAGGGCACCGGTCACGTTGGGGGGCGGGATGACAATACTGTAGGGTTTTTTATCGGAAGTGGCGGCGGCATGGAAGTAGCCCTTGCCCTCCCACTCTGCATACCATCTCTTTTCAACGTCGTGCGGTTCGTAGCCTTTGGCAAGTTCTCTGGTCATATTGTGTGCAGTACCTTTGCGTGTTTGTCTGATTGAGCAGACACTATAAAAAAAACAGGGGGATTATGCAACATCCCCCTGAAAAAAACCGTTAATTGTTTGATTGTGTCAGGCTGCTATTTGAAAATCTCGGCAAAGAATGCTTTCATGGCCTCCCACGAGCGCTTGTCGGCCTTCTCGTTGTAGGCGGCACCCTTGCTGTTGTCCGTGCCGGCCGCCCTGTTGGTGAAGCTGTGCACGGCATTGCCGTACCCTATGAGCTGCCAGTCCACAGTGGCTTTTCTCATCTCATCCTGAAAGGCTGCCACCTCATCGGCCTTTACAAACGGGTCGTCGGCGCCATGCAGGGCCAGTACCTTTCCTTTGATGCGGGTCGCATCCTGTGGCGTGGGTGTCGAGAGCCCTCCATGGAAACTGACGACGCCTTTCACGTCGGCTCCGTCTCGGGCCAGTTCCAGAACGGTCGTGCCGCCGAAACAGAAGCCGATGGCGGCCAGCCGCTGCTGATCAACGAACTTCTGCTTTCTGAGCTCTTCAAGTCCGGCCCGCGCCCTGGCGCGCATCAGGGCCCGGTCGCTTTTGTAGATGCCGGCTGTCGCGGCTGCATCGGCCTGGGCTGCAGGCCGGACACCCTTGCCGTAGATATCGGCAGCAAAGGCCACATACCCCAGTTTGGCCAGCATTTCCGTACGCTGCCTGATGTGGCTGTTGATGCCGGTCCATTCATGAACGACCAGGATCCCGGGCCTTTTGGCGCTCCTGGTATCGTCCCAGGCCAGGTAGCCTTCCAGTACGGTGTCACCCTGTCTGTATTCAATGACTTTGGTTTTGACTGCCGCTTCGGCGCTGACGGCCAGGCTGAGCAGCGTCAGTAACATTAACAGTCGTTTCATGGGAAACCTCCCTGAACTCTTTGATATGGTTATAGTTTATCTATACTCTTCCTGGCCGGGTGAGGTCAAGCAGGATGAGAACGTCACATACATCGAAATTAACGATTGATTTGATTATAACTATTGGTAAAATGCATTCAATCTGTAGTCAGCTCATTCCAATATGAAAGGTGGTGAGAACATGGACAAGGATCAGATCAAGAGTCTCGTAGCAGGGCTTGGCATCGCCAGCCTGGTGGCAGGTGTTTCGATTGCCGCTCCGACTCACGCAGCCCAGAGCGGTTGAGGCGGCGGAGCGGGCGCCGGGAGCGCCCCCAAGGACAAGGCCGAGGTGACCGAGAAGGCACCGGCCAAAGATGAGAAGAAGGATGCCAAGAAGGCCAAGAAAGCGAAAAAAGACGTCAAGAAAGATGCTGTCAAGGATCAGAAAACAGGCGACAAGCCGAAAGAGACGCCCGGAAAGAGTGGTTGAGGCGGTTCATCCAAGTAGCGCGGTCGCGCTGCACGGCATCCGGAAGGCGGATTGACCATACAGAAGATGTCCGGTAAGATCATGTCATGAACCTGTTATCTCAAACGTATCCCCTCTGCCGGTCGCTGCTCGGTATCAAAGTCTGGCAGCGCCTGCTGGAGGATGCTGACATGAATCCGGACAGCTTTCCGGATTTTCTGGAACACCTGGGCGGCCCCGGAATTCCTCGCTTTATTTCCGGGCTCGCCCAGCTTGAACAGGCACGAAAACGGGCTCTTTCAGCCGGGAGCCCCCCCCCGCCCCTCGATTCATTCAGCCTCAATCCCAGTCTGCAGATCAACCCCGTCTCATGGACAGGCCTTGTCCCGCTTTTCCAACGGGCAAAACAGCGCGACCTCGACCGGGTGGCCCCGGGAAACGAGATCATCCTCACCTGGTGCGCGCCGGAGGATGGAGCGTTGCTGACCCGCGTCGCCGGGCAGGGCGACCTGCTGGCCATCAAGCTGGTGGCCGAAGAGATAGCTCCGTCCGATGCGGCACGCGAGGCGGGTGTTGCCGTCGGTGTCATCGATGCCGTTCTGCGTGAGGCGGCCGGGAAAGGGCTGATCGTTTCGCCCCCCTCGAAGCTCCGCCGGGAAGATGCGATAGCCGATGTGGCCCCGCGTGCTGATTTTACCGTGGCCGAGGTGTTTACCCTGCAGTGGCACCTGACCCAGGAGTGCGACCTGCACTGCCGGCACTGCTATGACCGCAGCAGCCGCAGGCCGTTCCCCTTCGAGCGGGCCCTGACCCTGCTGGATGAGCTGCACGACTTCTGTCGCAGCCGCTTTGTGCGCGGCCAGGTGTCCCTTTCGGGCGGCAATCCTCTGCTGTACCCGCAGTTCACGGAGCTCTACCGCGCCGCTGCAGAGCGGGATCTGATGATCGCCATCCTGGGCAATGCCAGTGACCGCGCCACGATTGAGCAGCTTGCAGCCATCCGGATGCCGGTTTACTACCAGGTCAGCCTGGAAGGTTTGCAGCAGCATAACGATGAGATCCGCGGAGCCGGGAACTACCGCCGGACGGTGGATTTCCTGCGGACCCTGACGGCGATGGGCGTGCCGAACATGGTCATGCTGACCCTGACCAGACACAATCTGGGGCAGGTGATCCCGCTGGCGGAAGAACTGGAGGGAGTCACGGGGGGGCTGACCTTCAACCGCCTGGCGCTGTTCGGTGAGGGCGCCAGTCTGGAACTGCCGACGCCGGAGGAGTACCGGGCATTCCTGGAAAGTTACGCCGCAGCCCTGGACAGCCACCCGGTACTGACCCTCAAGGACAGTCTGCTCAACACGATCTTCGAGCGGGATGACAGCGGGCTGTTCGGCGGCTGTGCCGGTTACGGCTGCGGCGCGGCCTTCAATTTCGTCTCGATCCTCTCCGACGGAGAGGTCCACGCCTGCCGTAAATTTCCTTCGCCCATCGGCAACATCCTCAGCGACAGCCTGGAGGTCGTTTACACCTCCGCGGCTGCGCAGCGCTATCGTGCCGGTAGCTCGGCCTGTGCCGGATGCTCCCTGAACGCCGTCTGCCGCGGCTGCCCGGCGGTTACCGCCAGCCTCGGGCTTGATCCGTTTACCGAAAAAGATCCGTTCTGTTTCAAGTGCCCATCAAGCCAGCCCTCCTGATCATTCCCTCTTTGCAGCGTGCCGGTGATCAAACGAACAAAGGTACCCCTCGCGAAGTACCTTTGTCTGTGCTGTTCTCATTGAGAGTAGAAAAGATTCGTTTGGCCGTTAACGGCTGATCTCCAGGAAGTTTCGCAACAGATCCATGCCGCATTCGGTCAGGATCGACTCGGGGTGGAACTGGACCCCCCAGAGCGGCAGCTCGCGGTGACGCATGCCCATGATCTCGCCGTTTTCGACCCAGGCGGTCACCTCCAGGCACTCCGGAAGCGTTGAGCGCTCCACCACCAGGGAATGGTAGCGGGTGGCCAGGAAGGGGTTGGGCAATCCGGCAAACAGTTCCCGGCCGTCATGGTGGATGGGAGAGGTCTTGCCGTGCATCAGCGAGACGCTGCGGACGACATCGCCGCCGAAGGCCGCCCCGATGGCCTGATGGCCGAGGCAGACGCCCAGGAGGGGGATTCTGCCGGCGAAATGCCGGATGGCAGCGACGGAGATGCCGGCCTCCTCAGGTGAACAGGGTCCGGGGGAGATCACCAGACGGTCCGGCTGCAGGGCCTCGATCTCATCCAGGGTGATCCGGTCGTTGCGGTGGACCTGCACCTCTTCACCCAGCTGGCCGAAATACTGGACGATGTTGTAGGTGAAGGAGTCATAGTTGTCGATCATCAGCAGCATTATTCAAGTCCCTTCTCGGCCAGTTCGATGGCCTTCATCACCGCCATGCCCTTGTTGACCGTTTCCTGCCATTCGGCGGTGGGGTTTGAGTCGGCCACAATCCCGGCCCCGGCCTGGAGATGGACCCTGCCGTCCTTGATGACCAGGGTGCGGATCGTGATTGCCAGATCCATGTTGCCGGAGAAGGAAAAGTAGCCGACGGCGCCGCCGTAAACCTCGCGGCGGACCGGCTCCAGCTCGTCGATGATCTGCATGGCCCTGACCTTGGGTGCGCCGGAGAGGGTCCCTGCCGGAAAGGTGGCCCTGACCAGGTCGAAGGCGTCACGACCTTCGCCCAGCTCTCCCTGGACGTTGGAGACGATATGCATGACGTGGGAGTAGCGCTCGATCACCATCAGCTCGGTCACCTTGACCGAACCGGTGCTGCAGACCCTTCCCAGGTCGTTGCGTCCCAGGTCAACCAGCATGACGTGTTCGGCCCGCTCCTTGGGATCGGCCAGCAGTTCCTCCGCCAGGCGGGCATCCTGTTCGAGGTCGCTTCCGCGGGGTCGGGTGCCGGCAATGGGGCGCAGTTCGACCCGGGCTCCCTCCTTGCGGACCATAACCTCCGGGGAGGCCCCGGCAATGACGGTGTCGCCAAGGCGCAGGAAAAACATGTACGGTGACGGGTTGAGGGTGCGCAGGACGCGATAAATGTCGAGCGGTTCGGCGGAGAGCTCACCGCTGAATCGCTGGGAGAGTACGACCTGGATGATGTCGCCGGAGCGGACGTATTCCTTGGCCTTTTCCACCGCAGCTTCGAAGTCGGCCCGGGTAACGTTTGAGTGCAGTTCAACCTTCTTTCCGCTGGCCGGGGCTGTGCAGCCGGCAAGCGGCATGCGCAGGCGCCTGATGATGGCGGTGATGTTCTCTGTCGCCTTGCGGTAGGCCTCTTCGGGGGTCGTGTCACCCTCCAGGTGGGCGTTGGAGACGACCTTGATCTTCTGGCTCATGGTGTCGAAGATCACGATGGTGTCGGTGACCAGAAAATAGGCGTCGTAGGCTTCCAGATTCGCCGGCTTGTCCGTGGGAAGCTGTTCGAAGTGGCGCACCATGTCGTAGCCCATGTAGCCGACTGCTCCGCCGAAAAAACGCGGCAGCCCTTCGACCTCGACCGGCGAAAAGCGTGCCAGTACCTCGCGGATGCAGGCCAGCGGATCATCGGAGGTCTGTGAGCTGATCCGACCGTTCTCAATGGTTTCGACCAGGTTCCCCCGGCTGCGTACAATCAGGGAGGGAGTGGAACCGAGGAAGCTGTAGCGGCCCCATTTCTCACCCCCCTCGATACTTTCGAGAAGAAAGGAATACTGTCCGTCGTCAAGCTTCTTGAAGGCAGAGACCGGCGTATCCATGTCCGCCATGATCTCGCGGTAGACCGGGATCAGGTTGCCTCGTTGCGAGAGGTCATGGAAGGTTTTCAGGTCGGGGAAGAACATGTGCTGACTCCATTCAGGCGGGTACGCATAAATGAAAAAAACTAGCACATATCTCTGAAGCTCGTCAAGTTAAGCGGTAGTTACCGTGCCGGCGGTGATTGCCATGCAGCATAATGGACTTGACAGCATCGCTTCTGCTGTGATTTAGTAGGCGCCATGAAATCCAACAGCTTCTTCAGCGCATGTTACTTTTATTTCCGGTTCGGCTTTAACAGGCCGTCTGCCCGGGTATTGGTGTAAGCGCACGAAGCTAACACATCACACACCACAAAGTCGGGGCGGACGGAAGTCTTCCCCGATTTTTTGTTGCCGCACCGGATGCGGCGGCCAGGGTCGGGGGAAATCTTCCGGCCATTTTTTGTGGGAGAGGAGCAGGGCATGATTATCGTCATGAAGGCGGGAGCGGCAAAGAAAGACAGGGATGAGGTTCTGAGGCGCATCAGGGAACTGGGTTACAAGCCCCATGTCATCCACGGGGAGACCAGGGACGTGATCGGAGCGGTCGGCGATGAGCGGGACAAGGCTTTGCTGCAGTCGCTGGAGTCACTGCACGGGGTGGAAAACGTGGTTCCAATTCTGCAGCCGTACAAGCTGGCCTCCAGAGAGGTGAAGAAAGAGGCCAGTCTGGTGCGGATCAGTGATGATGTCGTTATCGGCGGACGCCAGGTAATCGTCATGGCCGGCCCCTGTTCGGTGGAGAGCGAGCAGCAGATCATCGAGTCCGCACGGGCCGTCAAAAAGGCCGGAGCTCATGTCCTGCGGGGCGGAGCATTCAAGCCCCGCACCTCACCCTACTCATTCCAGGGGTTGGAGGAGGATGGGCTGAAACTGCTGGCAAAGGCACGGGAACTGACCGGATTACCGTTCGTGACCGAGGTCATCGACCCGGAAACTGCCGAGATGGTGGCCGGCTACGCCGATATCCTTCAGATCGGTGCCCGGAATTCACAGAATTTCGCTCTGCTTAAGAAGGTTGGCCAACTGAAGAAGCCGGTTCTCCTCAAACGCGGCATGTCCATGACGATCCAGGAGTTCCTGATGAGTGCCGAGTACATCATGAGCGAGGGCAATCAGGCCGTTATTCTCTGCGAGCGAGGCATCCGCACCTTCGAGACCGCCACCCGCAATACGCTTGACCTTTCAGCGATACCGGTCCTGAAGGGCAAGACGCATCTGCCGGTGATCATCGATCCATCACACGGTACCGGAAACCATCACTATGTGGCCCCCATGTGCTATGCATCGGTGGCGGCAGGGGCTGATGGCCTGATCGTGGAGGTTCATCCCGACCCGGAGCATGCCTCAAGCGATGGACCACAGTCGCTCAAACCCGCAAAATTCGAGGCGATGATGGAAAAGTTGCGGCTGTTTGTGGAAGCTGACGGAAGGGTTTTGTAGGATCCGGTGAACGGGAGAGGGGGGCAGGGCTGCATCCTGCCTCCGTATCTACAATGAATTTCTACTGGTTATCAGGATAGAGCTTTTCAATCTGTTTGAATGAATCAATGCAATCCAGGAACACCTCCACCAGTTCGGGGTCGAACTGTTTTCCGGCTTCTTCCCGGATGTTGTCCAATACCTCGTTTTCATCCCAGGCCTCTTTGTAGCAGCGCCGGCAGGACAGTGCATCGTAGACATCCGCCAGGGCCACAATCCTGCCAAAGAGCGGGATCTCTTCACCCTGCTTACCCCGTGCGCCTCCGTTTTCGGTCTCAAAGCCCGCAAGTGGCAGTTGTGTCTGCTGGTCGATGTAGCCGGGGTAGCCTTTGCCGTCCCAGCGTTCGTGATGGTTGAGCGCCACGATGCCGGCCGATTCATCGAAATCCGAGTAGATGTCCGAGAACAGGTTGGCTCCGAAGAGTGTATGCAGTTTCATTACCTGGAACTCTTCCGGTGTGAAGCGTCCCGGTTTTTTGAGGATCATGTCCGAGATGGCCACCTTGCCCACGTCATGGAGCATGGCTGACATACGCAGCACGTCGCGGTTCTTGTCGATCTCTTCCTGGGGGAACCCTTTTTTGACGGCCCAGGCCTCGTACAGCGTTACCGAGTAGGCTGCAACCCGGTTTACATGCGGGCCGGTTTCCTTCGGGTCGCGCATTTCGGCCATCTTGTTCATGCGCAGGATGATTTCACGGGTCATCTTGGCCCGTTCGATGGCATTGGCGGCGTTGTTGGCGAAGTAGATGATGATCTCCTCGTCATCCTGAGCGAAAGGGACCGCCTGTCCGTCGCTGTCCATGGCATTTATCAGTTGCAGTACGCCGATAACCTCGTTACGGAAATTATTAAGCGGTATGGTCAGCATGGAGCAGGTACGATAGCCGGTTATGCTGTCATAGGATCTATTGAAGAAGAAGGGGTAGGACGTTTTGATTTCGTAAACGTCTGCAATGTTGAGAATGGCGCCGTTGGCGGCGACATAGCCGGCGATGGATGCGTTGCTGATCGGGATGCTGAAGGTGGAGTAGGGCAGTTTCCTGCCGGGCAGCAGCTGCCGTTGCAGGGTGTCGTTCTGTGCATAGCTGAAGCGCAGGCAATCACCCTCTTTGATATAGATCGATCCGGCATCACAGTTGGTAAAAGACCGCGCCTCGCCCAGAATCTTCTCCAGCAGCAGGTCGATGTCCTTGATCTGGGAGATCTCGAAACCGACATTGAGAATCTTCTTGAGTTTGCTCTCCTGATGTTCCATGGCAGACCTCTCGTGAACAATGCGTGCAGCTATTTTAGCGCAACTTCTAATTTAAACAAGAAAAAAACCGGCAGAGTTTACCGCATTCCGGGGTGCTATTTTCAGGTTGCGCAGAGGTTTCAATTGCACTACCATGCGACGCATCCTTGAATCAGATGCGGAGCGTAATCCATGCGTAAACTGTCTGTCATTGTCTCCTTTCTGCTGGTGGCATGTCTGGTGAGAACGGCCGCACCTGCCGCTGCCCAATCTGCTTCCGCGGTTCTCGAACAATCCATGTCGGACACCCTTGACCTCTGGCGGGAGGGGCGTTACGAACAGTTGTATGAGCATCTTGCCCATCGCGGCAAGACCTCTCGGGAACAGTTCGTCAAAACAATGCGCGATACGACGATTCGACCGGCCTGCTGTTTTCAGAAGCTGGAGAATTTCAAGGTGCTGAACGAGAAGAGGACCGAGGCGACCGTCTATGCCAGGGTCGGCCTGGAGGGGACTCCCGACGCGGCAGAATCAAGCACCCGCGAGTTCAAGCTGACCCATGAGGAACAGATCTGGAAGATGCAGCTGGCTGATGTACTTTCTATTGCCGGGGCAACCGGCAAGAAAAAGCATCGCACGTCCAAAAAAAGCTCTCCCTACAAATAACCCGGAACCCAGTGGAGGAACAGCATGGAAATATTGCAGCAGACACCGTTATGCAGCCGCCATCGTGACCTGAAAGCCCTTATGGCACCTTTCGGCGGCTGGGACATGCCGATCCAGTACGAAGGCATTATCGCCGAGCATGCCTGGTGCCGCAGCCAGGCGGCACTGTTTGACATCTGCCACATGGGTGAGTTCCTGTTCCAGGGGGATTTCGAAGCCGGTGGTCTGGAGGATGTCTTTACCTTCTCGGTAAAGACCATCCCGCCCGGTCGCTCGCGGTACGGTTTTCTGCTCAATGAGCAGGGTGGTATCATCGATGACCTGATCGTCTTTCGTCTGGCCGGGGACAAGGTCATGATTGTGGTCAATGCGGCTACGGCCGATAATGACTTTACGGTCATCGGCAGCCGCCTGCGTGGCGGTGAGTTCACCAATATAACGACCGCCACCGGCAAGCTCGATATTCAGGGACCGTTGGCCCGCGAGGTGCTTGTTGAGGCGTTCGGCGGGCAGATCGCCGCCATCCCCTATTTCAAATTCATCAGCATGGATATCCTGGGTGTCGAGGCGATCGTCAGCCGCACCGGCTATACCGGTGAGTTGGGCTACGAGATCTTTCTCCCGGCCGGGAAGACTGCAGAACTCTGGGACCTGCTGCTGAAAGACCGACGGGTAAAACCTGCCGGTCTGGGGGCTCGGGATGTGCTGCGTCTTGAGGTTGGTTACTCGCTGTACGGCAGCGATATCGATGAAGCTACGACTCCGCTGGAAGCCGGGCTGGAGGGGTTCGTCAATTTCGACAAGCAGTTTGTCGGCAGGGAGGCCCTGCTCAAGCAGAAGGACGGCGGCGCGGCCCGGCAGAAGATTGCATTTCAGGTGTCCGGCCGCC
The DNA here is from genome assembly GCA_016720395.1 of Geobacteraceae bacterium. Taxonomy (GTDB): domain Bacteria; phylum Desulfobacterota; class Desulfuromonadia; order Geobacterales; family Pseudopelobacteraceae; genus CAIPTY01. The sequence continues at coordinate 287,304 of JADKKR010000008.1, forward strand.
GCTCGCCGCGGCATCACTATGAAATATTCTCCGGACAGCAGCAGGTCGGCAGTGTCACCAGCGGTGTCTTTTCACCCATGCTGGCCTGCGGCGTCGGCATCGGGTTTGTCTCGGCAGGTGACTACCCGGTCGGAGCGCCGCTCACGATCAGCCATGAGCGGGTCAGCATGGAGGCCACGGTGTGTGAACTGCCTTTCTTCAAGGACGGGTCACTGCGTTCCTGATCATGGCGGGCTGTGCAAAATGTTCAGGCCCGTGCCGGGTAGCTACCCGGCACGGGCCTGTTTTTTCACGTGCTCTCTTTGAATAAAGAGTTCAGGACCGGTTTGCCGGCAATCCTTTCAGTAGGTCATGCTGGCGGCATTCAGGATGCCGATTGCAACCGAGAAGAACGCCAGCAGTGTGGCAGCCGCGGTATGGTTGTTCTCGATCTCCCGTACCAGGCCCTTGAAGAGCAGCCGCACGATGCCGAATACCGTCAGCTGAACCACCATGGCAACGGCTGCCCAGATCAGCATATCCAGGAACCCGACACTGTGGGTGATGGCGCTGTTCAGCGGCAGGATGAAGCCGATCAGCGCCCCGCCGAAACTGATCGCAGGTGCCACATTGCCCTCCCGGACGAGCTTGAGTTCATCGTAGGGTGTGATCCAGCAGTACACCTGGCAGAAAACCACCACAAAACCGACTGCCGCTGCAAAATATTTGCAAAAACCTATCAATCCCGGTAGTGATTCAAGCAGGGTATCTTGCATTGCCAGCCTCCTTAAGGTCTCGTGTCTCTGGTCGAATTATCTGAATACATGCGGTACAAAGCGGCTTGCATTGGTCGTGACGCGGCCGGTGTCCTCGCGGATGCCGATGCCGGCAGGTTCGCCGCAGATCAGCCAGGATCCGATGACCGGATAGTTGCCGTTGAAACAGGGGATTTTCGCCAGCTCCTGAAAAACGGTCCCCTTGCCGCCGTAGGTGCCTTCATGCTCCTGCACAGATTCGCCCTGGTGGATACTGATGTTTGCTCCTTCGCGTGAAAGCAGCGGTTTGGATACAAAGTTGTCGCGAAAATGTCCGGGATCGAAGCTGGCCTCGAGCAGGTTGGGGTGACGCGGGTTCAGTTCCCACAGGATCGGCAGGATTCCCTTATTGCTGAGGATCATCTTCCAGGCCGGCTCGATCAGGATCAGTCCGCTCTGCTCAAGGTAGCGGCCGAAAAACTCGTTCATCAGCCACTCCCAAGGGTACAGCTTGAAGATGCTTGAAACGACGCTGTCCTTTGTATCGACATACGTCGCATTGACCGAATCAAAGCCGAGGTCTTCCATAAAGACCTGTTCCGTCTGCAGGCCGGCCTGGATGGCAGTGTCGCGGAGGTACTCCAGGTTCCCCAGATCTTCGGGCGCCTCCTTGATGCAGCCGAAGAAGAGCGGCTCATTCAGGTACTGTTTCAGACCCTTCCATCCCTCGATCAGTTTTTCGTGTATCGAGTTGAACTGATCTGCATCAGGAAAACGGTCCTTGAGCCAGAACCACTGGATGACACTGGCCTCGAGCAGAGAGGTGGGGGTATCGGCATTGTATTCCAGCATTCTGGGGGGTGAGTGTCCATCATATGCAAGATCGAAGCGGCCGTAAATTGACGGCTCGTCATTTTCCCAGGAACGTTCGATCAGCGGCACGGCCTGGGGCGGTATCATCAGTCTGTTGTAGAGCTTGTTGCTGATGACATGTTCGGCGGCCTTGATGCAGATCTCGTGCAGCTCGGCGGTGGCCTGTTCGATCACGTCTATCTCGGAGGCCGTGAAGGTGTAGTAAGCGGTCTCGTCCCAATAGACCTGTCCGTCGATGGTATGGTAGGTCATGCCGTAGGACTCGACCTTCTCCTGCCAATCGAAGCGGGGTGGTGTGACAGCCCGTTCCATGATTACCCACCCCCGGACGAATGGAAAGCGCCCAGGCTGCCGAAGCCGCCACGGGAGACACTCATGGTCCGGATGGAGCGGCTGCCCTGGCCGCCACTGAAGGTCGTGCCGGAACGGAAGGAGGGGCCGAAAAAATAGTGGGCGTTGGAGCGGTAGTTGGGATTGTTGGGAGGGACCTCTTCGCAGCTCTTGGGATCGTTGTTCCAGTCGTCCAGGCAGTCCTGCTTGTTGGTGTAGACGTGGCGCTGCTCTTTCCTGCCGCATCCGGCGACAGCAAGTGTGCCTATCAGGACAAGCGTTATCTGGAGTGTGCATCTCCGGCGCATAACATGTACCTACCTTGCTGGCTGAATAAAGTGCCACCTGGCGAGGCTTCAGATGGATAAACTGCACGCCTCACATTTTTACCAGAATTGAACGAGTTTGCAAGACTGCATATGCAGAATCAGGAAGCAGATGATGAAGTAGGAAAATATTAAATCAGCCTGACGTAAATACATCACGAAACAGTTTTTACTCAAATTACGGCAATTACATTACCTGATCCCGGCGACAAAATAAGATTGCGCACCTTGACTTTCACTCATGCTTTCCTTTAATGTAAGCGGCATTCGTGGTAATAAAAGTCCGAAAGAAGCTTTGTTTGAAAACTTTTGTCGTTATTCCTACCTATAATGAACGGGATAATATTGTCCGTCTGGCCGGAGAGGTGCTTGCACAGCACCCCTCCATCCGGATACTTTTCGTCGACGACAACTCGCCGGACGGTACCGGCGCGATTGCTGACGAGCTTGCGGCCAGGGATGAACGCATTCAGGTAATCCATCGTCCCGGCAAACTCGGGCTGGGATCGGCATATTGCGACGGATTCAGGTTTGCGCTCGGAATGGAGGCTGACTACCTGATCGAGATGGATGCCGATTTTTCTCACGATCCTGCGGTGCTGCCGGTGTTTCTGGAAACCATTCAAAGCTGTGATCTGGTGATAGGCTCACGCTACCTGAACGGAGTCAGTGTTGTTAACTGGCCGATCCGGAGGCTGATGCTCAGCGTTTTCGCCAGCCTGTATACCCGGGTGATTACCGGCCTGCCGGTAATGGATTGCACGAGCGGTTTCAAGTGTTTCCGCAGATCGACCATCGAAGCCATTGACCTCGATACGGTCGGTTCAGATGGCTATTCGTTCCAGATTGAGATGAATTACCGCTGCATGGAAAGAGGTCTCAGGATTGTGGAGGTTCCGATCATTTTCATCGATCGCCATGCCGGCAGTTCCAAGATGTCTAAAAAAATTGTCCGTGAAGCGGTCCTGCTGGTCTGGAAGCTCAAGCTGGGCACGATCTTGCGTCGCCTCACGGGGAAAGGCTAGCCGTGTCTGACGACCTGTGGTCCATAATAACCCTCATCGGGCTTTCGGGCTGGATATCATCGGCGATCGTGTTCCTTTTCAGGGCCTTTCCCGGCCGTGGACTGTTTGACGCACGCGAGGCCCGTGTCTGGGGTTCAGTCGTGCTTGTTTCTTACGGCATCTGGATAGCGGGGATGCTGCATGCCTGACGGCGGATCGGCCGGTGCTTATCCGGCGGATTTTTCGGGATCGTAACGTGACGTTTCCTGATAACACGGGATGGTGACGGAACTGATCTGAAAGCTTGAATTTCAACACCCTGTTTTAGTGCGTAATACAAGAACCACCGGCGCTTTGTCTGTGGTTTTTGTGTTTTATTTTTAGGGTTTTTATGGTAACAATAATTACTTATGTCACTCTATACTTGCAAGCTCGGCGCATCAGACGGCAAAATCCTTTATCGCGAGTTCGAGGCGGTGGAGCCGGACATGCTGCGAAAAAGCCTCGAAGATCAAGGTTTCTTTGTCTTTGAGGTCAAGCGCAAGCCGTTGCAGTTTCTTTTTGACAAGGGCATCAAGCGTCGCAGTATCGATAACCGGGCTTTGCTGACCTTCAATCAGGAGCTGCTGGTACTTATCAAGGCCGGCATGCCGATCATGCAGGTGCTTGATGCTATCCTCGAACGCCACGATAGCGGCAGATTTTCTGAAATACTCCGTGAAGTCCGTGAGGATGTAAAGGGTGGTGCCGCTCTTTCCACCGCCCTGGAGAGACATGGCCGGTCTTTTCCGCACCTGTACGTGGCATCGATCAGGGCCGGTGAACGTACCGGCGACCTGCCAAGCACTATCAGGCGCTATATCCAGTACCTCAAGCGCGTCGACGGTATCCGCAAGAAGATTGTTGCAGCGCTGTTTTATCCGGCGATTCTGGTTCTGTTCGCGTTTATGGCCATCACCCTGCTGCTGCTGTACGTGGTTCCAACCTTTGCCAATGTCTATACCGATGCCGGTTCTCAGTTGCCGCTTCTCACACGCATGCTGATTGAGGTCACATCGATCCTGAAGAAGTTTGCCCCCCTGGCGGTCCTGATTGCGATTGGCGCCGCAGCGGCCTACCGCACCTGGGTAGGGACCGAGTCAGGCCGCTACACCGTTGATCGATTCAAGCTGACGGTCCCGGTTGGCGGGGACGTTTTTACCAAGTATTCTGTTGCCGGTTTCTCGCGAACACTGGCAACCGTTCTGGGGAGTGGTATTCCGATCGTTGAGTCCCTGCGCATGTCCATTGGAACACTCAACAACAAATATATGGAGAAGCGTCTCTTTGAAGCGGTCCGGTTCATCGAGGAGGGTGGCCGCCTCTCCACAGCCCTGGAGCGGATCCATATCATGCCGCCCTTGGCCCTGAGGATGTTAGGGGTGGGGGAGACAACCGGCTCTCTCGAAGAAATGCTGATGGATATTTCTGATTACCTTGAAGACGAACTTGAAGAACGGATGCGTATTTTGACCACGGCCATTGAGCCGGCGATCATGCTGATCATGGGGGTCGTCATCGGGGTCATTATTATTGCCATGTATCTGCCGGTATTCAAGATCGGCAGCACGATCAATTAGGGAGCATGATGCATTCCTACAAGCGAAGAACTATCGGTACAATCCTGATCGAACGCGGAAGCCTTGACCCGGAAAAACTGCCGGCAGTCCTGGGGCAGATCGAGTCTACCAAACAGCGCTTCGGCGAGATCTGTGTCCGTGAAGGTTTTATCAGCGGAGAACAGCTGGCGATGGCTCTGGCTGAGCAGTTCAGTCTGACCTACAAGGACCTGGCGGATTTCAGGATGAATGATGAAATTCTCAACTCCCTGCCGCCGGAGGCCATTTACCGCTTCCGCTTTGTCCCGCTGGAAATGACACCGGACCACCTGATTGTTGCTATCTCCGATCCGACTGACGTTATCAAGCTGGATGAACTTGAACTGCTGATCGACCGCCCGCTGCAAATCCGCATCGCGTCTGAGGCTGCCATTGCATCTGTGCTCAAAGCCGGTGAAGGAGCCCGCCGGATGCTGCGTGAAGTGTCGGAAGACTTCATGCTCCAGTTGGTAAAGGAAACCGATCGCGGTGAAGAGGTCATCTCCGCCGAAACCATCACCGATGACACCAGCCCGATCATCAAGCTGGTCAATACCACCCTGATGGACGCACTCAACCGGCGCGCCAGCGATATCCATATCGAAACCGGCCACGAAGGACTGGTAATCAAGTACCGGATCGACGGCGTTCTCTACGTGGCTAACGACCCGATTGACCTGCACTTCCAGGCGCCGATCATCTCACGTCTCAAGGTTATGAGTGAGCTGGATATCTCGGAGCGCCGCATCCCCCAGGATGGCCGTTTCAAGATCCGCTTCGGCGCCAAGTCCATCGATTTCCGTGTCTCCATCATGCCAAGTTCCTTTGGCGAAGACGCTGTCATACGCATACTCGACAAAGAGAGCATCGCCAACGACATGAAAGGTCTTTCGCTGGAAAACCTTGGTGTCAGTGAGCGAGAGATCAAGCGTCTTCGAAAAAAGATCCGTGAACCTTACGGAATGGTTCTGGTGACCGGTCCGACCGGTTCGGGAAAAACCACAACACTGTACGCTGCCCTGACCGAGATCCAGACCGGGGAAGACAAGATCATCACCATTGAGGACCCGGTCGAGTACATGCTACGCGGAGTGCTGCAGATCCCGGTCAACGAGAAAAAGGGATTGACCTTTGCAAAGGGGCTGCGCTCGATCCTGCGTCATGACCCGGACAAGATTATGATCGGCGAGATCCGCGACTCTGAAACCGCCCAGATAGCAGTTCAGTCGGCCCTGACCGGTCACCTGGTGTTTACTACGGTTCACGCCAACAACGTCTTTGACGTGATTGGCCGTTTTATCCACATGGGGATAGATCCCTACAATTTTGTCTCCAGTCTGAACTGTGTCATGGCCCAGCGCCTGGTGCGCCGCGTGTGTCGCAAATGCCGCAAGCCGGTACAGCATTCGGACGAAGTCCTCCGTGAAGGTGGCGTGGATCCGGAGCTGGTGCGCGGTGTGATTCTCTATGAGGCAAATGGCTGCGAAGAGTGCAACAATACCGGGTATCGCGGCCGATCCGCCATCGTAGAGCTCCTGGAGTTGAACGACCATCTCCGTGACCTGATCATCGGTAAGGTGACTGCCACCGAGCTCAAGCAGGCAGCCCGCGAAGCGGGGGTCGTCTTTCTGCGTGACTCGGCCGTAGAAAAGCTGATCGAAGGTGACACTACTCTCAAGGAGATCAACCGCGTCACGTTTGTTGAGTGACGGAAACGGAATGAGCATGCTGTTTTCACGATCATCACTCGGAGTTGAGATAAATCCTTCAGGGGTTGCCTTTGCCCTGCTGGGCGGATCATCAGCCGCACCGGTACTGGAGCGGGTTGCCTCTGCACCCTTTGCGCCGGGCTGTCTGCGTGTCTCCCTGCGTGAGGCAAATATCCTTGACCCGCAATCCTTTATCGATACGGTCCGCAACGCACATAATCTGCTGCTCAATGGCGGTACACGCCTGTCGGTTGCCCTGCCTGATACCGTCGGCCGGATTATGTTGCTGGATGTTGAAGGGCGCTTCAAAAGCCGGTCCGAAGGGCTGGATATGATCCGCTGGAAACTGAAGAAGAGTCTTCCTTTTGACATAGCGGACACCCATCTTGATTACCAGCAATTGAGTGTGCGCGAAAACGGTGACATGGCCTTGATGGTGGCCCTGGTCTCCCGGGCCGTAATCAGCCAGTACGAAGAGTTGCTCATGTCGGCCGGTTTCGCACCCGCCCGCATAGATTTCAATTCCTTCAATCTGTATCGAGCCTTCGAGAATCGTCTTGATCCCCAGGATGATTTCACCTTGATCTCGTTTTACGACCGCACCCTCAGCATCATGATTTTTGCAAACGGGGTTCTTGAATTTCAAAGGGTCAAGGAAGTTTCAGGTTCAAGCGGGGTTGACAGCCGGATCTATATGGAAATAAACAGTTCACTGAAGGTCTACCATGACCGGTTTGCCGAACGGCCGGTTAATCCTGTCTCCTGTATTGCTCCACCCGATGTTGCGCGCGAATTCTGCGGAATGGTGGCGGAAGCAACCGGGGTTGAGCCGACCCTGCTCGAAATCAAATCAATGGTGCAACCTTCGGATTCTGCCCCGGGCGACCAGGAATCGCTTTTTCCGTTTACAACAGCTGTCGGCGCTGCCCTGAGGAGCCTGTGATGCGTTTTACCATCAATATCGCCACCAGGACTCATATAGACCTCAAGATGGTGAACCGTGCCTGTTACGTTGTCCTGGCTCTGTTGCTTGCCATCCTGATCTGGAATATCAGCCGGTTTTCATGGGGTATTGGTGAACTGAGGCGCCTGCAGGCGGATAACACTTCGTATGAAACGCAACTGAACAGTCGCCCCAGTGGCGTATCCGAAAAGGATTTTACCCGGCTGCTGGCTGACATAACGTTTTACAATGGGATTATTGGCCGCAAGTCATATGACTGGCTGGGGATGCTGGAGCAGTTGGAAGTAGTCACGCCTGAAGGCATCGCTTTGACCGCACTGGTGCCTGACACAAAAAGCGGGGAAATAAAGATTGATGGTCACGCCAGGAGTTTTGCACAGGTTCGGTCATATATTGAAAAACTGGAGGATTCCAAGGCCTATACCTCTATTCTGCTGCTTTCCCACTCGAATATTGTCGTGGGGGAAAAGGGCAAAGGCGTTCAATTCTCCATTTCATGCAAGGCGGCACTGCAATGAAACAGGCTCTCCTGGAACTGGTCCAGCAAAAGAAACGCACACTGATCGTGGCAATTGTCCTGCTTGTGCTCAATGGCGGCCTGTATGCTGTCACCGCAGGCTACCTGGAACCCAAAATTGTTGTTTTGCAGGCTTCATGGACAGAACTGCGCCAGCGGGTTGCCGTGGCCGGCAAAGCCGATGTTGCTTCGGTCTATCGCAGGGGAGTGGATGACCTGAAGAAATTTATGGAACGGGTTCCTGTCAAGCGCCAGTTTCCCCGGGTGCTTGGAGACCTGCTCGATGTTGCCGCCTCCAATGCCGTTGTAACCGGCAACGTCAGCTACAAGCCTCAAGTCATAAAGGGACGTGACGACCTGCTGGCGTATGGCATTTCCATGTCAGTTGGCGGGAGTTATGCGGCCGTCAAGAGCTTTCTGGCAGACCTGCAGAAAAACAGTGAGTTGCTTGTGATAGACGGTATCAGTCTTTCCAAGAGCGATTTCTATGAGGAAAATGTGGTCATGGACCTTCGCTTGACAGTCTATCTGCAGGGAAAGGAGGGGGCATGAACCGAAAGAAGCTGACCCTCTTCATCCTCCTGATTCTGCTGGTCCTTGCAGTGGTCTGGAGTTTCATGTCCGTTCCTCGACAGAAAAGAGTCACTACGCTGAAGTATGCGCCCGGCCAGGCAAAAGCACCCGTTCAAGTTGCTGCAACTCCTGCACCCAAAAGGGCGTCATCGACTGCGGCCGCCGGCGATGAGCGTGTCCTGCGAATGGATCTGCTGGAGCGTGAACAAACAGGATTCAAGGGGTATCGCCGCAATATCTTCAAGCCGATTTTTATGGACGATATCAAGCTGATGAAGATGAAGGCGGTTGCCATCAAGCCGCCACCGTCGTTGCCTCCCGTAGTTGCTCCGCCGCCAAAAATAGCACCGCCGGTGGACCCACCTGATACTCTCAAGAGCACCCTGGCGCGTTTCGTTTTTCTCGGCTATCTGAAGAAAGACAATCGCAAGACCATCTTTCTGTCCAGGGACAAGGATATCATCCTGGTCAGGAAGGGCGATACGTTTGCAGGCCGGTATGAGGCTAAATCAATTACAGACCAGGCTTTGACCATAGTGGCCACCGATTCCGGTGAAGAGATCATCATCCCGCTGCTGGAGAACCAGCCGCTGGTCGCGGCAAAAAAATAGCATCACACCGTTCCAGAGGAGACGCTACGAATGCGCTATCTGAATCATCTCATCATATTCAGCCTGCTGGTATCCATTGTCGCATTATCCGGCTGTTCTGCCGGGCGGCGTGCATTCAGCAAGGGCGAACAGTTAGAGGCCGAAGGCAACTATGAAGACGCCATGTACAGCTATGCCGAGGCCTTCCGCAATGAGCCTGATGCCGGCGAGTTCCGGGCGCGCTTTTTCAAGGCCCGTGATACCGCTGCCAACCTGCGCTACAAAAAAGGCCTGGACCAGTTTGATCGTGCCGATTATGTCGCCGCTCTGGCCGAGTTCCAGACCGCCTATGGGCTGGATCCAACTCAGGAACGTTACAAGCAGAAAATGAATGAGACCACCCGCCTGAAGGACGCCCAGCTGGCCTACCGGGAGGGGCTTGAATTTGAGAAGGCCAACAAGCTCAAGGATGCCAATCGCACGTACCTGATTGCCCTCGAACTGCATCCCGACAACATTGAGTACCAGGCGGCCCTGACCCGCATCAGCGGGCAGCGTAAGAGCAAGCTGGAAGGCTTCGAACTCTCCCTGAAATCATCCAAGCCGATCACCCTCAAGTTCAAAGACGCCAAAATCAAAGATGTTTTCAAGATCATTACCCAGCTCACCGGGATCAATTTCATCTTCGATGATACAGTAAAAGACCAGCCGGTCTCCATCTACCTGGAAAATGCCACCTTTCAGCAGGCCATGGACCTGCTGACCAATATGAACAAGCTGCACAGCAAGGTGCTCAATGAGAGCACGGTGATCCTTTTCCCGGCAACTCCTGAGAAATCAAAGCAGTATAACGACCTGACCGTGCGCACCTTCCACCTCAGTTACATGGATGCCAAGAAGGCGGTCAATCTGGTCCGGACCATGCTGCAGGTCAAGAAGATCCACGTCAACGAGGAATCCAACTCGCTGGTTGTACGCGATACCGAACAAATTATCGGTGTAATCGAGAAAATCATTGAGGCAAACGATGTGCCTGATCCGGAGGTTGTACTGGATGTCGAGGTGATGGAGATCACCGACAGGAATGCCCAGAACCTCGGCCTGCTTTTGAGCAGCTACAACGTTCAGCTGGGCGCTTTTAATGACAGTACAAACCCGCCCACACCGTTGTCCGGATCACTCAGCACGGTTATCACAACACCAGCTTCAGGTACAGGCGGCACCACCACACAAACATTAGGCGTGGCCAACCTGGTCAAAGCCTTCTCAATGGGTGGCTACAGCGGATTCGTGACTGTTCCCAATGCCCAATACAACTTTGGCAAGACGCTCACCAAGGGCGAAGTGCTCTCCAATCCCAAGATCAGAGTCAGGAACAAGGAAAAGGCCAAGTTCAACGTGGGCCAGAGGGTTCCGATCACGACAACCACTTTGAACGGGACTCTTTCCCAGGTGAACGTCCAGTATGTGGATGTCGGCGTCAAACTGAATGCCGAACCCAACATCCAGCTCAATAATGAGATTATTATCAAGCTCAGTCTGGAGGTCAGCTCCATTCTGTCAAAAGAAATTGTCGGTGGGTCTTCCAGTCCGACATCGGTGGTGACCATCGGAACCCGGAACCTCGACACCGTGCTGAGTCTCAAGGATGGAGAAACCAGCATCATCGGCGGGCTTATTCAGAACACCCAGAACAGCACCAAACAGAAGATCTACCTGTTGAGCGACATCCCGCTGATCGGACCGCTGCTTACCAACCATGACGATACAAAGGACAAGACTGAACTGATCCTGGCCATCACCCCGCGTCTGGTGCGGAGTGTGACGGTGCCGCAGAACAGTCTGATGTCGTTTGATTCCGGCAAGGAGGACGATCCGTCTCTTCGACGGCCGATGGCCTCCTTTGACCAGGAGCCGGTCTTCGAAGGGGAAGCCCCGGGCAAGCCTCCGGCCAAGCCGGCAGCTCAAGGAACCAAGCCGGCCGTTCAGGGAACCAAGCCCGCAGTTCAGGGAACTAAGCCGGCAGCTCCGGGAGTCAAGCCGTCTCCGCCACCTGCAGGCGCTGCCCCTACGACTGCTGCTCCATCTGCCGATGCAGGAAAGCCGGCGGGTGAAGGTTCCAAGCCGTCACCTGCGGTGGCACCTGCCGGGTCTGTTCCTCCCGGAACGGTTCCTGGTGCCGCCGTTGCCACCACTCCTGCCGTTACAACCGTTCCTGCACTTCTGCCAGCGGCCGTTCCGGTACCAACCAAGCGCGGTCTGGTTCAGATTGCAGCACCGGCGGGAATCGACGTCGGCCAGCAGTTCTATGCGGATATCAAGGCCGGAGATGTGCAGAATCTTGCGGGGGCTTCATTTGTCTTGAGTTATGATCCAAAGTTTGTAGACTATGTTTCTGCAAACGAGGGGCCGTTCCTGAAAAAAGACGGCAAGCCGACGGTCTATTCCGCTACCGCCAATGCCGCTGAAGGAACCCTGACGGTCAAGCTCTCACGGGCCCCGAACAGCGGTGGCATGTCCGGAGCCGGCACCCTGGTTTCGGCACTGTTCCGGGCTAAAGCCAAAGGTGCTGCCAGTTTCGGTTTCCAGAGTGTCAGCTTTACTTCTGCAGATGGCAAGCCGCATGAGATGCTGCCGTTCAGTACGGCTGTAACGATCCGCTGATATCTTGTATGGGTTTGTCGACAGTTACAGGAAAATTGAGAATAATCACCGGGAACCGGGACGGTTTTACGTTGTTGACGGCTATTTTCATGGTGATGATCGTCGGAATCATGCTGGGTTTGACAGGTCAATCCTGGAAAATGATCATGAAGCGTGAACGTGAGAAGGAGCTGCTCTTCCGTGGGAGCCAGATCAAGGAAGCTATTGAAAACTGGTATAATCCGAATTATTCGGTTCAGGGAGTCAAATGGAATGCAGCACATCCTCTTACGGACCTCAAGGATCTGTTGCAAAACCCCTATACACTTACCCCGTTGAGGTATCTGCCCCAGAGTTACGACACCAAGCTGGACGACAAGAACCCGAGATGCGGCTCTGAATGTGCAAAACTCAAGATATATCAGGACCCGATGACCGGCAAGGAGTGGAACATAATCAAATGTGATGTAAGCACGACTACAAATCCGATTTGCATGAATTCACCTAATCCCAACAAAATAATCGGTGTTTCCAGCAAGAGTGAGGAAGAGCCGTTGAGAACCAAAGAATCGTTCATAGGCACGGCCCTGGAAAATATGGGAGAGGGCGGATCAGCTGCCGCTCCGGCGACGCTGCAATTAGGCTCTCCTTTTTTAGGAGGCGGTGCCGCGACACCGGCCTCGAACACGGGAAATAAAATGAATAAATACAGTGAGTGGAAATTTATAGCTGAGCCACCGCAAAAAAATGATCACTCGAAAATTTACCGGGCGTATCACGAAGGCGTGTAGATGAAAATTCCAGGACAAATTGAATTGAAGGGACTGTCTTGAAGCGGTTGTGGGCACGCAGCGGAGTTTCACTGCTTGAACTGGTTGTGACGATCACTATCCTCGGCATCCTGGCAGCAGGTGTCATTCCGCTGGTTCGTAATACCACGGTCAGGACAAAGGAGATTGAGCTCCGCAGGAATCTGCGTATCATCCGGATTGCCATCGATGACTACAAGAAGACCTTTGACAAGATGCCGGAAGGGCCATTGAAAACAGGAACCGGATATCCGAAAGATCTTCAGGAGTTGGTAGAGGGCAAGGATTTCGGAGATCCGAAAGTAGGCAATGTCAAGTTTCTGCGCAGGAAAATCCTCAATCCCCTGGATCCCAAAAGTTCCACCGATGACAAATGGGGCTGGGAGTTGCGCTCGTACAAGGATAAACCGGATTCATCATCGTGGGGCAAGGAAGATGTCTATGATGTCTATGCACCGCAGGATGGTACCGCTCTTGATGGCACGAAGTACAAGGAATGGTAATCACGTGAATTATTCTATGGAACATCCGACCGGGCTCATACCCGTCACAGCGAAGCGCAAACGCGATTGTCGTGGTTTTACGCTGATCGAACTGATGATCGTCGTCTCAATTATCGGTATTCTGGCAGCCATTGCCGTGCCCAACTATCAATGGAGTGTCATCAAGGCCAAAGAAGCGGTCCTGCGGGAATCCCTGTATAATTTCCGGACCACGCTCGACCAGTTCTATGCCGATCAGGGTAAATACCCGGACACCCTTGAAGACCTTAAATCCAAGCAATATATGCGCGATATCCCCAAGGATCCCTTCACCGACAAGAATGATACCTGGGTGACCGTTGACCCGCCTCCGCCCTCCGGGAGTTCATCCGCAACGTCTGACCCCGGAAAAGTATGGGATGTACACAGCGGTTCTGACAAGGTGGGGTCCAACGGCACACCCTACAACGAGTGGTAACAGTATGATCCAGCTCCATAACGTATCTCTGGCCTACCAGAAAGACGCCACCGCCCTGAATGCAATCAACCTTAAGATTGACAAGGGAGAGTTCGTTTTTCTGACCGGCCCGTCCGGTGCCGGTAAAACCACACTCTTGAGACTGCTCTACGGAGCATTGACTCCGACGCGCGGACAGGTGCTGATAGACGGAAAGAATGTGTCGCATATGACAGCATCTCAGATCCCGTTCCTGCGGCGCTCGGTCGGGGTGGTCTTTCAGGATTTCAAGCTGCTGTCCTCCCGGTCCGTATTCGAGAACGTGGCAATCACCCTGGAGGTTCTCGGCTGGGGAAGGGCGGATATCGGTAAAAAGGTCATGCACACCCTGAAGCAGATGGGTATGGAATCCAAGATCAACCTGACTCCCGCACGCCTCTCGGGCGGCGAACAGCAGCGCGTGGCCCTGGCCCGCGCCCTGGTTAACGACCCCAAGATTCTCCTGGCCGACGAACCGACCGGCAATCTTGACGATGCGAACAAGAACCAGATACTGAATATCTTCAAAGAGGCAAATGTGCGTGGAACTACCGTTGTGGTGGCAACCCACGACCGCCGTCTGATCGAACATGCCCACAAGCGGCTGGTAATCCTCAATAAGGGAGAGATTGTTGAACAGGTGGAAAAAGAAGCAGACAGCGGCGATCAAGCCCAATAAACGTCCAAAGTTGTCCGGAGAGGGGTTTTCCGGCCGCCTGGGATATTTTTTCTCCCGGGCTCTGGCGAATATCCGCCAGAATGTCTTTGTGAATGTCGTGACCATCGGTACGATTACGCTGGCGCTCCTGATTGCCTCACTGTTTCTGCTGGTGTTTGTCAACCTTGAAAATGCTGCTGAAACCTGGAGCGAACGGGTTCAGGTAACGGTGTATTTCGACCATGAACTGACACAGCAGGAACAGACAGCGTTTCGCGGCAGGATCGGTGCTCTTCCCGGCACTGCCCGAGTCGGCTACGTCTCCCGCGACGAAGCACTCAAACGTTTCAAGGCCCGTTTGCGCGGTCAGGAAACACTCCTGGAGGGTGTGCGCTCCGAGGTGCTTCCACCGTCTCTTGAGATCACGCTTAAGCAGAGCCATCGTGAGACCCGCGAGGTCGAGGCATATGTAGCCGGCCTCAAGCGTATTGAAGGGGTAACGGAGGTGCAGTACGGTGAAGAGTGGGTGCGCAGGTTCAATACGTTTCTTAATTTCATGCGTCTGCTGGGTGCCCTGCTGGGCGGGTTCCTGGTGGTTGCCGTGCTGTTTATCGTCTCAAATACGATCAAGCTGACCATCTACGCCCGCCGCGACGAGCTGGAGGTCATGTCGCTGGTCGGTGCTACCCGTTTCTTCATCAAGGCGCCTTTCCTGATCGAAGGGATCATGCAGGGAGGGGCCGGGGCTCTGCTCGCCATGGGTCTGCTGCTGGGTCTTTACGAGGGATTCCTGCACAATGCCGGCAGCTTTCTGACATTCAACCCGACGACCGCTGGTTTGGCGTTTCTGCCTGTTGAATATGTCTGCGGTATTATCATAGCAGGTATCTTTCTCGGATTTATCGGCAGCCTCTCCTCGCTGAAACGATTCATAACCGTCTGAGGGATGATGCGGCTGACCTTCATACTGCTGCTCCTGCTGTCTGCGGGTATCGCCCGTGGAGAAAATCCCCGGGATGAACTCAAAGGGGTCAAGCAGGAGATACGGGCCAAAAAACAGCTTATATCCAAAACCCGCAAGGTAGAGGCGGTTGTTTCCACCGAATTGCAGGAGATCAACCGGAACCTGGTTCAGAAAGAGTCTGACCTCGGTCGTCTCGACCGCGATCTCAAGGGTGTCGAGTCAAGCCTTGGCAGGACGGGACGTGAAATTGTCCGCGTAACGGACGAGGCGAACCGAAAGAAACAGGAGATCGAACGCCGTCTGGCATCACTCTATAAGGCCGGTGAACTGGGTGCGGTCCGTATGTTTTTCTCGGCGGAATCCTTTCCCCAGATGGCGGAAAATATCCGCTACATGCGCTCCATTCTGGACAATGACAAAAAGATCTTTGCCGAGTATGATCAAAAGATTGTAGAACTGCATAAACTCAAGGTGGACCTTGAACGTGACGCAGTAAAAAAGTCCCGGATAAAAGAAGGCATAGCAGTCAAGAAGCTGGAAATCGAGCAGGAAAAAAGCAAAAAGGCGGCCTATCTGGTAAAGGTCAGACAGGACCGTACAAGCTACGAGAGGTCGCTCAAAGAACTTCAAGCCAATGCGGCCCGCCTGCAAACCATGATGGAGCGGCTTGAGGCGCTCAGCCGCAGAAAACTTTCATCCCGTCACGAGAAGCCGGGCAGCAGGCTCAAGCCGCTGGCAGAACTCCCCCCGGTTCCGGACCGTGGATTTGCATCGCAAAAAGGACGCATGTCCCTGCCGGTGCGGGGTGAGATCATCGAGACCTACGGCAAACACAAGCACCCTGACTTCAACTCCTACACCTTCAGCAAGGGGTTGTCGATCTCCGCCGGGGTCGGTAGTGACATCAAGTCCATCTACGACGGTAGTGTGATCTTTGCCGATTATTTTAAAGGGTTTGGCAATATGATCATCATCGATCACGGTGGCGGTTATTTCAGCCTGTATGCCCACGCGTCAAAAATTCTGAAGAAAGTCGGTGCTGAAGTAGCCCGCAACGAAACAGTGGCAACCGTCGGTGATGCTGATTCGACGAAAGGTCCGCTGCTGTATTTTGAAATCAGGCATCAGGGCAAGCCGGTGGACCCGGCCGGCTGGGTGCGGTAAACGCGTCACTATATCACCTGTTCTATAGAGATCAAAATCAACCGGAGGCTTGAGATGGCAACACCAGGAAACAATAAAAAGCGGGTGGCAATGGGTTTCGCAGTACTCATTTCCGTCCTGGTCATTTTTATCGGTATCATGTCGCAGCGGCGCTGCATCGCAGAAGCTAAGGGGAGCGATTACGAATCTATCGAGCTTTTTACCGATGTCATGGCGATAGTCAAGAAGAGCTATGTGGAGGAGGTCGACACCAAAAAACTGATCTATGGTGCCATCAACGGGATGCTGGCTTCACTTGACCCGCACAGTTCCTTCATGCCTCCCGACAGCTACAAGGAAATGAAGATTGATACCAAAGGGGCCTTTGGCGGACTGGGAATAGAAATCAGTATCAAGGACGGCATCCTGACTGTCATCTCGCCCATTGAGGATACCCCCGCTTTCAAGGCCGGCATCAAGTCCGGGGACCAGATCTTCAAAATCGATGATAAGTTCACGAAAGATCTTAATATCAACGATGCGGTCAAGCGCATGCGCGGTCAAAAGGGTACCAAGGTAATTCTGACAATCATGCGCGAAGGTTTCGACAAGCCGCAGGAATTCCCGTTGGTGCGTGATATCATTCAGGTAAAGAGTGTCCGTTCCCGGCTGATGGAGGACGGGTATGCGTATATCCGGATTGCCCAGTTTCAGGAGAAGACTGACGAAGATCTGGTCAGGTTCCTGAAAAGCCTCAAAGAGGAGAACAAGGGCGAACTCAAGGGTCTGATCCTCGATATGCGCAACGATCCCGGCGGCCTGCTCGATCAGGCGGTCAGGGTGGCAGAGCATTTCGTCGAAGAAGGCAAGATGATCGTGTATACGGAAGGCCGCGAGAAGGATTCCAAGATGCAGTTTACTGCGAGGAAAGGCACTAAAGAGCCGAACTACCCGATTGTGGTGCTGATAAACGGCGGCAGTGCCAGCGCGTCGGAAATCGTGGCCGGAGCATTGCAGGATCACAAACGTGCAATAGTTATGGGCACCCAGAGTTTCGGGAAGGGATCGGTGCAAACCATTATTCCGTTGTCGGATGAGTCCGGACTGCGCCTTACAACGGCTCGCTACTATACCCCCAAAGGTCGTTCAATCCAGGCTAAAGGCATTACTCCGGACATTATCGTCGAGCGGCTTGAGCTGCCAAAAGAGCCGGCCGGAAAAAAAGACAGCATGCACCTGAGAGAGAAGGACCTGGAAAATCACTTTGAGGGCGAAGACAAGAACGCGCCGAAGGATGCAAAGAAAGAAGACAAGAAGGATGAGAAGAAGGATGAGAAGAAGGACAAGGATCCTGGCTTGAAGCCGGAAGATGCCCTCAAGAGCGATTAC
This sequence comes from Geobacteraceae bacterium, assembly GCA_016720395.1. Lineage (GTDB taxonomy): Bacteria > Desulfobacterota > Desulfuromonadia > Geobacterales > Pseudopelobacteraceae > CAIPTY01. Next base: position 305,145 of record JADKKR010000008.1, read on the forward strand.
CAGGTCATGCGTGCGCTCGACCTGCTTAAAGGTTGGGAAATATTGAAAAAAATGGGCGACAAGTAACCTGTAGGTGAAAAAGACCAACGACAACAGAAGCTCCAAAAAGCCGGGCGGCAGCCGTTATGCCGCCCTGGCTGTTGCAGCTGTTATCATCCTTGCCGTGGGTGCCTATCTGCTGAACACAGCCTCCATCGAGTCGCCGCCATCTTTACCCCGGACGATTCAGCAGGTACCCGTTCCCCCGTCCCAGCCCCAACCTCAAATCCCTGTTGTAAAAAACTATTCCGCATCCAAAAAGGATACGTCGCCGCTGCACACGTACCCGGAAACTCCCCACGTGCAGGAGAAAACGCCTTCGGATTCAAGGCCGTCGGGCCGCGCGGGCCGTCTGGCCATTATCATAGATGATATGGGTAGCAGTATGCAGGAGGCCAGATCCCTGGCCGGTATCGGTGTCCCTCTGACCTTTTCCGTCATTCCCGGCCTGCGCAGCTACAGAGAGGTAGCAGCCTTCGCTGCTGCCAACGGTATAGAGACCATGATTCACATCCCCATGCAGTCAAAGGGCTGGCCCGAGCGTCGTCTCGAGAACAACGGCCTGCTGGTTTCCATGGAAGATGCCGCTATCAGCGAGCGCATTGAAGAGTTCATGCGCAGCATGCCCAGGGCGGCCGGTATCAACAATCACATGGGATCTGAATTTACCGAGCATGAGGACAAGATGCGGGCCGTGCTGACGGTGCTGAAGGGAAGGGGGTTGTACTTCGTTGACAGCGTGACGACTCCGGAATCGGTAGGGATGCGGCTCGCACGGGAACTTGATCTCAGGTCCGGCCGGCGCAGTGTGTTCCTGGACAACGAGCAGGATGGAACGTACATCCGGGGGCAGTTGAATCAGGCGGTGCGGCTTGCAAAAAAAACAGGCGGTGTAATCGCCATCTGCCACCCGCATCCCGCTACGATACGTACACTTGAGTCTGCTCTGCCGGACCTGGCACGGCAGGGCATCACGCTGGTTCCGGCCTCACAGTTGGTGAGGTAGCTTACCCTCTACGCTTGTGCGACAGCCGCCCCGATCTGTATCTGCATCTTCTGCAGGGAGCGGTAGCGGTCCTCATGCAGCACCGCAACGGGGTCGCTCGGGTCCACCGGGTGAACTGCCAGCCAGGAGTCACTACGGAGTCTGCCCTGATAACCGGCCAGAGACTCATTGAGCAGCAGGTACAGCCTGCTGTTGTTTCCATCCAGTATGCCTTCTGAAAAACCGGTTAAATCGACATCCTTTTGGAATATCTGCTCTCCGGTAGGACTGAATTGCCGATAGTCCAGCACCGTCTGGCTGTCAGAGGTCTTTGGCGACAGCAGGGAGATGGTTTTACCGGCCTTATCCGCCATCAGCATGCGTGCCGCGTCAAATGCCTGGGAATTGCTGGTCATTCCATACAGGGCAGTACAGAGCATCTCGGTAAAACAGGAGTCATGCAGAAAGCCCCGTGCGGTCCGGTCGGAGGTCTCGTAATAGAACCCCCTTCCGTCGGGCTGCTCTTCCAGAAGAGTTCCACAGATCAGGCAACGGTCCGCCAGTCCTTCAAGTCTCGCAAGATACGACTCCTTCCGCTTTCCTTCCTTCTCAGCCAGCCAGGTGAAGTAGAGGCAGGCCCGTGACTCGGGTGTTGCATCATAGCTTCTCAGCAGGTCACGGCTGATTTCTGCAAACTGGCCGTGCACATCGGTTCCCCGGGCATGGGTCAGGATCGGATAAATCCTGCCGTCCGGGTTGGTGTTGAGGCTCTCCACTTTGGGGCTCTTGGAGATATAGGTGTCCAGGCAGCGGTAGCCGCGGTTTGCTGCAAAAGCACGCAGAAGGGTTTTCAGGTCCTTGAAGACACCATCGAATTTGATGCGTTCATCGATCAGGCAGGGAATCAGTGCCAGGGACTTCTTGTCGATGCCGCGCTGCTCGAAGAGTGAAAAGATATTGCGGCAATTGTCGAGGCTGGGCATGTCCTTTACCGGTATCAGGACCCGGTCGGCTGCGTAGAGGGCGTTCTGGGTCAGAATATTAAGGTCAGGGCGTGTGTCGATGATAACGATGCCCGACAGCCCTGATTCTGCCAGCATGCGCGTCAGAGTCATCGGGCCTTTGAACCGTTCGTGAATGTCTCCCAGTTCCGTCGAAGATGGAATAAACCCGACTCCGTACTGCCCCAGTTGGACGACGTCTCCGGCAGGCACGTCCATCAGCATGTCATGGACATCACCCTTCTGCTTTTGTCCTTTGAGTGCAAACATCCGGTCTATGGTAAAGTGGTTGTCGAAGGAGAATATGGTGACCGGCAGGTCTTCGCGCATGGCTTTCAGGTAGATTGCCAGGTTGGTGGCCAGGGTGGTTTTACCGACCCCCCCTTTTTCTGAGGATATGGTGATGATATAGGGATAGGACTGCATCAGATATGACCACCGTCGTTGGATAATTGAGGCGTTTTGACACCGCCGCTGGCGATAGTAGTCAATTTGATGCAGATGGTCAACGTTTTGCTGTAGATTCACCTCGGAGATGCGGGAGCTGCAGTGACGGTGAAACTGGGCTGAACCGGTACCGGTGAAATTGACATTGACGTTACAGCCATTAGAATATACTTGTAATACCCGCTGCCTGACGAGGCGTGCTTAAGGAAAATCAAATCATGACATCTCCCCGTATTACCTCTAAGCGCCGCCGGGTACAGGCTGTGCTGATTGCTTCCGCTCTGCTGCTCCCTTTTCTGAGTATTGGCGGGAACCCGTTCCTGCGGATGGATATCAGCATGCGGACCCTTTTCATGGCCGGAGTTCCGGTCAGGGTCGACCAGTTTTACCTCGTGCTGCTGGCAACATTGTTCGTGGTGGTGTTTTTTCTCCTCCTTACCGTCATACTTGGACGGGTATGGTGCGGCTGGCTCTGTCCCCAGACTGTGTTCAATGACCTGGCTGAACTGATCGGCGAACGTTTCCGTAAGCGGGTCTCTCCACCCGTTTCGCGACTGATCGAGCATGCCTCAGCCCTGTCTGTATCGGCCGTAATCTCCTTCAACATGCTCTGCTGGTTTATGTCCCCCGCCAGTGTTGCAGCCGCTCTCGTGGACTTTTCCTCAAATCCGCTGCTGATGGCATCGTTCCTGACGGTATCTCTGTTCGGATATCTCAACCTGCTACTTGTCAAACGTAGTTTTTGTCACAGTTACTGCCCGTATGGGAGGTTCCAGGCTGCCCTGACCGATGAGGGGACACTGAATCTCGCTTTTCTCGAGGAGTCCCGTGAGCGCTGTCTGCGGTGCAACGCCTGTGTGCGATGCTGCCCGATGGAGATCGATATCAGGGAGGGATTCCAGATCGAATGCATCAATTGCGGGCGATGCATTGATGCCTGTCGTGGTGTAATGGAGCGGCGACTGGACGGTCCCGGCTTGATCGATTACCGTTTCGGGACAAGAAAGGGGACTCGTTTCAAGCCGGGGAGCAAGACCGTACTGCTTGGTGTCGTGACACTGGTTCTCGGCGTAGGGCTGGCCTGGGGACTGGCCGGCAGAAATCAGACCGCATTTGCCCTGCAACGTATTGCCACTGCCGAACCGCAAACGATGCCGGATGGATTCCAGGCACAGCCGTGGCGCGCAATCATCGGCAATCGTTCAGAGTCTCCGGTCACATATTCTCTCCGTACCGAAGCGCCCCAGGTTGGCGTGATCAGTCTGCTGGGACCGGTTTCGAATATCATGGTTGCGCCCAATGAGAGCCGTGAGATTACCTTCCTGATCCGCCACAAACACATAGGAGGAACTCCCCGGACAGTAGTGCTGCAGCTTTTTGAGGGAGACCGGCTGGCTGCTTCAGTCAAGGTCAGGCTCTGAGATGGCTGAACAGGCTGTTTTCCGGCAGTTTTGCCTTGCCTGCCGGCATCTTCGGTGGTAGGTTAACAGCTATTTGCATCGCTAGGGAGGATGTTTTTTGTGAGTGTATTCCGATATCTTACAGCCGGTGAATCCCACGGTCCGCAACTGACTGCCATTATCGAAGGACTTCCGGCAGGCCTTACCATTATTGTCGACGGCATCAACCGTGACCTCGGCCGCAGGCAGCAGGGGTACGGTCGTGGCGGAAGGATGAAAATCGAGACGGATACCGTGGAAATTCTGTCCGGTGTCCGCTGGGGAAGACGCTTGGCTCACCATTGACCCTGGTGGTGAAAAACCGCGATTGGGAAAACTGGAGCGGTAAGATGTCGCCGCTGCCGGAAGACCGTGACCCGTCGATTGCTGTCACACGTCCCCGACCCGGTCATGCTGACCTGACCGGTGCACTGAAATATGACCATGCAGATGTCCGCAATGTACTCGAGCGATCCAGTGCCCGGGAAACCGCTGTGCGCGTTGCCGTCGGTGCCGTTGCCAGACAGGTGCTGGCCGAGTTCGGTATCCGTGTCGGTGGTTATGTATCCGGAATCGGAGGGGTTTCAGTGCCAATCCCCTTGCAGCCGCTTGATGATCTCTGGCTGGCGGCCGCCGGATCGGAGCTGTTCTGTTGCGATCTCTCGTTTGACGAACCGATGAAGAAGGCCATAGATGCCGCCAAGTTGTCCGGCGATACCCTCGGAGGGGTAATTGAGGTGCAGGTGACCGGCTGCCCGCCGGGTCTTGGGAGTTATACCCATTGGGACCGCAAGCTGGATGCCCGCCTGGCCATGGCGCTGATGAGCATTCAGGCGATAAAGGGCGTGGAAGTGGGTATGGGATTCGGGGTTGCCGGGCTCCCCGGGTCCCGGGTGCATGATGAGATCTTTCATGATGCAGCACGGATGAAAGACGGGGCGGTGACTGCCTATTTCAGGCAGACCAATAATGCCGGCGGAATTGAAGGCGGGATGACCAACGGTGAGCCGATCACGGTTCGTGCTGCCATGAAGCCTATTCCGACCCTGTACAGGCCGTTGCGATCAGTGGACATGAGTACACATGAGCCGTTCGAGGCTGCTGTGGAACGTTCCGATACCTGCGCCGTTCCTGCAGCTCTGGTGGTTGGTGAGGCTGTCGTGGCCATCGAGATTTTAACCGCTTTCCTTGAAAAATTCGGCGGAGATTCTCTCATCGAGATCAGGCGTAACTTCCTCGGCTATTGCCAACAGATTCGCCATGCTTGATCGTCCTCTGCTCCTGACCGGATTCATGGGGAGCGGCAAGAGCAGTGTCGGGCGGGTTCTCGCGCAACGGCTCGGCTGCCCGTTCGTGGACCTTGATTCCGAAATCGTTTCTACTGCCGGTCGCTCGATCAATGATCTCTTTGCACAGGATGGTGAGCAGGCTTTTCGCAGCCTGGAAAGCGCATGCCTGAAAATGGTGCTTGGCGGAGGGAGAACGGTAGTTGCCACGGGTGGCGGGGTCGTGATTTCAGATGAGAATCGCTGCAGCATGCGCAGTCAGGGGGTTGTCGTTAATCTGGTCGTGTCGTTGCCTCAGGTTCTCGAAAGGCTTCACGGGGCCTCCGACCGGCCGCTGTTTGCAGGAGGCAATGCACCAAACAGCGTGAAATTGCTGATGGATGCCCGCGAACAATTTTATGCGGATGCTGATATTAGAATTGACACGGATGGAAAATCCGTGGAAGATGTGGCGGCAGAAATCCTGAGGTTTGTGGAGGAATTACACGCGTGAGCGTCCTGACCGTAAACCTCGCCGAGAACAGCTATGAGATACAGATAGGTAGCGGCCTTCTGCCGTTGCTCGGACAGTTCTGCGCAAATGTCGGACTGAACTCGCGTGTGGCGGTCGTCACGAACCCGACGGTTAATGCAATCTACGGCAGTATAGTGTGTTCTTCTCTTGCTGATGCCGGCTGTGCAGTCAGGGTGATTGAGATACCTGACGGTGAAGAATACAAGAACGCCGCAACCCTTTCCGCTGTGTATGATGAACTGATCGAGGCCGGACTGGACAGAAGATCGTTTATTGTGGCCCTGGGTGGCGGTGTCGTCGGTGATCTGGCCGGCTTTGCCGCGGCAACATATCTGCGAGGTATTCCCTTCGTTCAGGTGCCGACGACCCTGCTGGCCCAGGTGGACAGTAGCGTGGGTGGTAAAACCGCCATCGATCACCCGCGGGGAAAGAACCTCATCGGTGCATTTTACCAGCCGCGGCTGGTGCTGATTGATGTGGAAACCCTTGCAACGCTCCCTGAGCGTGAATACCGCGCCGGATTGGCTGAAGTCATCAAATACGGAGTAGCCATCGACCGGCCTTTTTTTGAATACCTTGAACAGCATGCCGGAGATATAATTTCCAAGGAGCGGGGCTGTCTTGAATCCATGATCCGTCGCTGTTGCGAGATCAAGGCGCATGTCGTTGAGCTTGACGAGAAAGAATCCGGCCTGAGAGCGGTACTGAACTATGGCCATACTCTCGGGCACGCCTTTGAGACGGTGGCAGGCTATCGCGAACTGGTTCATGGTGAGGCGGTGGCAATAGGCATGGTGCTGGCCGCGCGTATTTCGGCCGGCCTGGGGCATTGCAGCGCTGCCGATGTGGAGAGGGTCGCGGCGCTGATTACACGACTTGGTCTGGATGTCATGCCGCCTCAAGCCGAAAGGGTCAGCTTGCTTGAAGCAATTGTTACTGACAAGAAAAGTCGCAACGGCTCTATCAGTTTTATTTGTAATCAAGGAATTGGCAATTATGCAGTTGAACAGCTTTTGCCTGATAAGATGCTTACCCTAAGTGGGCTGGAGGTGTAGTCATGAAAAAGAAAGATTCTTCATCATGGTCTGAAATCAAGTCGCTAGATGAGCGCTTGTCGAGGGAACCTGATTCCTTCTGCTTTGCCCGGCTTTCCGAAATATATCTCAAAGTAGGTCTGGTGGCCGATGCCCTTCATACTGCACGTCAGGGCGTTGCGCGGCATCCCGGCTATCTGTCCGGACAGCGGGCCCTGGCCATGGCATGCAATGCCAATGGTCTGCACGACGAATCCCGCACTATCCTTGAAAAATTTACTGCGGCCATGCCGGAGGATACGGCGGCCCAGAAGCTGCTGGCCAGCCTGTATGTTGAAGCTGGTGATACCGCCGCTGCAATCATGACTTACAGGACGGTTCTGGATTTCCGGCCGGATGATGCACAGACGAAGTCTCGACTGGAAGATATCCAGCGGGGTGATTCGGGCGAGACGTTGCAGAGCACGCAGACGTCCGGGACTGCCGCTTACGAAGAGAAGGTTGTCGTGCAGGTTGAAGACGCTGAAGATGATGTTTATGAGCTGACTGAGGAGGATATTGTCCATGACGAGGACGACTTCTTCGAAAAGGAGCAGGGGGCGGTCGCAGCTGTACACCATGACCCGCTCTCCACGCTGACACTGGCCGAACTCTATGAACAGCAGGGCTTTATTGCCAAGGCGTTAGATATCTACCGCACTCTTCTGGCGGATAATCCAGGCAATCTTCAACTCAAGGACAAGGTCAGTCGGTTGGAGCTGCAGGCGTCTGCACCTGAGGCACTGTCCGAGCAAGCTGAGGCCCCGGAAATTGAAGATGAGTTTGAAATGCTTCATCCGGTTGCACCTGAAGAGGCTGCGGCAGACGAGGACGTTCCATTTATTGTTTCGCCTGTTCCGGAAGAAGACACTGTTGCCGTGCCTGAACAGCCTGTCTCTGCTGCCTTTGAGGACATGGCTGCTCCGGTGGAAACTCAGGACTTCTCTCCTCTCGTACATAACCAGGCGGATAATGTGGTGGAAGCCCTGGACAGCTTGCTAGAAAATATCAGGAGGATCAAGGCATGTCGCTAAGGGATACGCTCAGAAGTATCGTTGAAAATGTTGACGGCGGGCTGGCCGCGATGATCATGGCGTATGACGGCATCTCTGTCGATGAAGTCTGTGTCGAACAGGCTGAAGTCGACATGCAGCTTTTGTCAGTGGAATACGCGACTGTGCTCAAGGAGATCAGGCGTTCCGTCGAGGTCATCAAGGCCGGTGATATGGAAGAGGTGTCCATTACCACCAATCAGACCTGCGTGGCGATCCGGGTGCTGAACGACGAGTTGTTTATTGTTCTGATCCTGAAGCGTGACGGGAATTTCGGCAAAGGCCGGTATCTGCTGCGCCTCAAGTCGTACGAATTGGCACAGGAGCTGATGTAGGCATGAAGCTCCTCGTGCTGCACGGTCCCAACCTCAATCTCCTTGGAACACGCGAGCCTGAAGTGTACGGTTCACTCACCATGGAGGATATCAACCGTTCTATCGGCCAGCTGGCGGCAGAGCTTGGTTGCAGTGTCACCTTCTTCCAGTCAAACTCCGAGGGTGGGCTGATCGACGCCATACAGTCTGCCGCGGATGATTATGACGGCATTCTTATCAACCCCGCTGCATACACCCACACCAGCATTGCCATTCGCGATGCACTTTCCTCAGTCAAGCTGCCCTGTGTAGAGGTACATCTTTCCAATGTTCATCGGCGCGAGGAGTTTCGGCACGTCAGTCTGACGGCTCCCGTGGCTGTCGGACAAATCTGCGGCTTCGGGCAGGACAGTTATCTGCTTGGATTACGTGCCCTTTTTAGCCATCTTAAAAACGCCCGCTAACGGAACTGAGCGGTGATATAGCCGCCATAAGCCAATATTAATGGAATGAATTGAAAAACTGTTTGTAGAGTTGGTTTCATTTATGCTAAAAAACAGGCGCTCACGTCTGGAGCCGTTCTTTGAAGACAACCGGCTGGAAGCTATTCTGTTCACGAATCTGGCGAACATTCGCTTTCTATGCGGATTCAGCGGATCAGACGGTGTGCTGCTGCTTACGCGTGACAAAGCCTGGTTTCTGTGCGATTCGCGCTATACCGCTCAGGCTGCCGGAGAGGTCCGTGAAGCCGAGATCAGAGAGTTCTCAGCCAAATATGAGGCCGTCTGCAGCCTGATAGCCGACAATAGTATCAGGCGGTTCGGCATCGAAGCCGCGCACATGCTGGTGTCTGACTTCAGGCAGCTCTCGGAACGACTTGCCGGCTGTGAACTGGTAGGCATCGGCGCTGCTCTTGATACAATCCGGTCACGCAAGGACCCTGGTGAGATCGAGGCACTTGGACTGGTTGCCAGGCTTGCCTCCGATTCTTTGATGGCAGTTCTCCCGGCTCTTGCTCCCGGGGTCAAGGAATCAGCCGTAGCATTGGAACTGGAAATCGAGATGCGTCGGCGCGGTGCTGACGCTCGGGCCTTTGAATTTATCGTGGCCTCGGGAGAACGTGGCGCAATGCCACACGGCAGGGCCTCCGACAAGGTTCTGCGCTCCGGAGAACTTGTCACGATCGATTTTGGCGCTGTCATAGACGGTTACCATTCGGATGAGACGGTGACCGTGGCTATCGGCAGCCCGTGTGCTCAAGGCCGGGAGATTCACGATATCGTCAGGCAGGCACATGACAGGGCCATTGCCTCGGTGAAGCCGGGGATCAGCTGTCGTGATCTCGATGCCGTTGCCAGAAACTTTATCCGGGACAATGGCTATGAATCCTTCTTCGGCCACGGCCTGGGACATGGTGTCGGTCTTGAAATTCATGAAAAGCCGGTGATTTCTCCTCGAAGTGAGGCTGTTGTTGAGGAGGGTATGGTATTCACCATTGAGCCCGGTATCTATGTGCCCGGTTTCGGAGGCGTCAGGATTGAGGATACCGTAGCGGTCACTGCCGACGGATGTGTTATACTCACACATGCCCCTAAGAATCTGATACAGTTGTAGTTGTGCACACAGGCTTACGGTTAATTGCTGGATCATCGATATCATGTGTATTCAAAGGAGAGACAGGATGGACATCAAGGATCTGAAATTATTGATTAAAATGATCACCGAGACAGATATTACCGAGTTCGAACTGGATAATTCTGAGGAGAAAATTGTTATCCGTCGCGGCCCCAAGACGGAATACATCAATGTTGCAGCCCCTGCGCCACAGATGTATGCCGCTCCTCAACAGGCGGCCGCTCCCGCTGCAGTCGCCCCGGTTTCCGGAGCTGCAGCAGTCGCAGCCGAAACCGGCGAAACCATCAACTCCCCGATCGTCGGGTCTTTTTACCGGGCTCCGGCACCTGATGCGGCCCCCTACGTTGAAGTCGGTCAGGTTATTGAAAAAGGACAGGTGCTGTGTATCGTTGAGGCCATGAAGCTGATGAACGAGATTGAGGCTGAGTTCCGCTGCAAGATAGTCAAGATCTGCAAGGAAAACGCCCAGGCTGTAGAGTTCGGCGACCCGCTCTTTGTTATTGAAAGGGTGTAGTATGTTCCATAAAATTCTTATCGCAAACCGTGGCGAGATCGCCGTCCGTGTTATCCGGGCCTGTAAAGAGATGGGGATTAAGACGGTTGCGGTCTATTCGCAGCCCGACATACATTCCCTGCACGTCAAGCTGGCCGACGAGAGTGTCTGCATCGGGCCTGCTCCCAGCGCTTTGAGCTATCTGAACATCAATGCAATTATAAGCGCTGCCGAATTGACCGATGCCGAGGCGATTCATCCCGGCTATGGCTTTTTGTCAGAAAATGCAAATTTTGCCGAGGTGTGCGAGAAATGCGGCATTACCTTCATCGGTCCTTCCGCGGAAAGCATGCGGATCATGGGTGACAAGATCAGCGCCCGCCAGGCTGTAATCAAGCAGGGGGTGCCGATCCTGCCGGGGACCAAAGAAGGCGTGCATACGGTCGAAGAAGCTGTCAAGGTAGCCAAGGAGATCGGATTCCCGGTAATTATCAAGGCAACCGCCGGCGGTGGTGGCCGCGGAATGAAGATTGTGCACTCGCAGGCGACCCTGCCGAATGCCTTTGCAACGGCCCGGGCCGAAGCGCAATCAGGGTTCGGCAATCCGGAAGTATATATCGAGAAGTATTGCGAACGGCCCCGCCATGTTGAAATCCAGATCCTGGCCGACAAGCATGGCAATGTGATTCATCTCGGTGAACGTGACTGCTCCATTCAGCGCCGCCATCAAAAGCTTATTGAAGAGGCCCCTTCCACGGTCGTCACACCTGAGATCCGCAAGGCTATGGGAGAGGCTGCCGTAAGGGCTGCAGCTGCTGTCGGGTATAACAGTGTGGGCACCATCGAATTCCTGGTGGACAAGAACAATAACTTCTACTTCATGGAGATGAATACCCGTGTTCAGGTTGAGCACCCGGTAACGGAAATGGTTACCGGAGTGGACATCGTCCGCGAGCAGATCCGCTCTGCTGCCGGTCTTCCGCTCCGTTACAAGCAGGAGGATATCCAGATCAGGGGCCACTCCATCGAGTGCCGGATCAATGCGGAAGATCCTTTTAAATTCACCCCCTGTCCCGGAAAGATCACCGCCTATCATCCGCCCGGGGGGTTGGGGGTGCGAGTGGATTCTTTTGTCTATGACCAGTATTCTGTCGTGCCGCACTATGATTCCCTGATCGGTAAACTTATCGTGCATGCCGACACGCGCGAAGAGGCTATCAAGCGTATGGCCAGGGCTTTGGACGAGTATATGGTCGAGGGGATCAAGACGACGATCTTCTTTCACAAACGAATCATGGCCCATAAGGCTTTCATCGAAGGTGATATTGACACATCCTTTCTTGAAAGGATTGTACTGGAGTAAAAAATGGACTTTCCTGAAGAGCTGAAGTATTCCAAGGAACATGTCTGGGTAAGGGTAGAGGGAGACAGCGCCGTAATCGGGATTACCGATTTTGCACAGGAGGAGCTGGGTGCGATTTCGGGAGTCGAACTGCCCGAAGAGGGGGATGAGGTCGAGCAGGACGATTCGGTAGGTTCCGTCGAGGCCCGAAAGACTGTGGCAGATATATATGCACCTTTCAGCGGCGTTGTGCTCAGTGTGAATCAGGAGGTCCTCGATACGCCGACACTGTTGAATGACGATCCCTATGACGGTGGCTGGCTGGTGGAGGTTGCCCTGAACGATCGGGAGGAGTTGAAGGGCCTGATGTCGGCAGATGATTATGCCGAGTATGTGGAAAACAGGGAATAGAAATTATCGAAAATGTGCTATAAAGGGCGAGATTAAGAATCTCGCCCTGTTTTGTTTTGAAAGGAATATGTTGTGAAACTGATTGTCCTGATATTTTCCCTGCTGGTGAGCCTCCCCGTTGCTGCATTCGCGGCAGAATCTCCGTTGAAGCTTTCCCTGAGCGAAGCCATAAAGATGGCAGCTGAGCGGAATCTTGATGTGCGTGCGGAATATTATAACCCGGCCCAGTTTGAGGCGGACATCAACCGCAACAGGTCCATATACGACCCGCTGCTGCTGCTCGATGCCTCCTATGCTGATGAAACGACACCTGCCTTCACGTCATCGGCCAGTGTCAATGGCCAGTCATCCGACATCAATGCATCCCTGAGCCAGCTCTTCTGGACCGGGGGGACTGTCTCGGCCGTCTTTAACAACGGTTACAGCAATTCCAATTCAATCAGTCTGCCGGAACCACGTTCCTGGCAATCGGAGCTTGGTGTCAGGCTCAGTCAGCCGCTGCTCAAAAATGCCGGTCGTGAGAATACTGAAGCCGGCATCACCATATCCCGGCTCTCAAAATATGCTTCCATAGAACATCTTCATTCCCGCCTGATAAATACGGTCGCACAGGTTCGTGCTGAATATTTCAAGCTTTACAGCCTTCGGGAACAGTTGCAGGTCAAAAAAGTCTCCCTCGAGCTGGCCCGCAAGATACTGAACGAGACCAAGGCCCGCGTTGATGCCGGTGTGCTGCCGGCGATGGAGATTCTGAACGCTGAGTTCGGAGCGGTTTCCCGCGAAAAGGATGTCAATGATGCCGAAAAGGCGCTCAGTGACCAGTTGGATGTTCTGCGCCTTCTGCTGCAGTTGGAAGGCCGCGGTGAAATTGCTGTGGCAGACCCCCCCATGCGGGAATTATATCAGGTATCTGAAGACGAGGTTATCAGGCGGGCTGTGAACCGTCCTGACATCAAAGAACTGAAACGCACTCTTGAGATCAACGAGCTCCAGACCCGTGTCTACGGCAATAATATCAAGCCGGATCTCAGGCTGCTGGCATCAGCGGGTGTTGCAGGCAGAGATCGCACCTTTTCTCGTGATATGGAGAATCTGGGTACCTTCGATTCCCCGTACTGGTCAATCGGTTTGAGCTTCAGCTACCCGATCGGCAACCGGGCGGCGGAAAATGATTACCGCAAGAGCCGGCTCAAGACGGAGCAGACTGCATTGCTTATAAAAAGCCTGGAAGAAGGTGCAACAAAGGATGTCAAGGCTGCAATCCGGGGTGTTGCCACCGGATATAAGCAGATCGAGGTCGCCGAGCGTGGGCGGGCCTACGCCGAAGAACGCCTCAAGGCTTTTATCCGAAAAAACGAGGTGGGGCTTGCCACCACAAAGGATGTCCTTGATGTCGAGAACGACCTTGCGAACGCAAAAAATAATCAGATTACAGCACTTGTTGCCTATAACAACGCAATCACCCAGCTATGGCAGGTGACCGGCGAAATACTGGAGCGTGAAGGGATCCATGTCGTGGAGGGTGATGCGGATAAACTTTACACGAATACCCGCTGATGCTGCGGATCGGCCGGATAACCTACGCCAACTGTTCCCCCATCTTCCATGAGCTCCAGAAACAGTCATCCGCCGGAGAATATCAGTTTGTCGGCGGCGTGCCTTCTCATCTCAACATCATGCTTGCCTCAGGGGAGATTGATGTCTGCCCGTCATCATCCATAGAATATGCTCTCCACCCGGAGCATTACCTGATTCTGCCGGATATCTCGATCAGCAGCTCCGGGGCTGTGAAAAGTGTCCTGCTGTTTTCCCGTGTTCCGATTGAAGAGCTTGATGGTCAGACGATCCTGCTCAGTTCTGAATCGGCAACATCCGTTAACCTGCTTCGTATCCTCATTGAGAAGCGATTTGGCTGCGTGTGCAGGTATGCCGCGTCTGCCCTGCCCCTGGACAGCGCGCTGCAGGAGGCCGCAGCCATGCTCCTGATCGGTGATGGCGCTCTTCGTGCCTCGTTATCTGAGCCTGGCTTGCACATCTATGACCTTGGCGGGCTCTGGTACGACTGGACCGGCCTGCCATTCGTTTTTGCGTTATGGCTCTGCAGCCGAAAGGTTGTCAGAGAGCAGCCTGCGGAAGTCGAGCGTCTGGCAGGTCGTCTTCTTGCTGCGAAGGAGAAGGCCTGTGCTTCATTTGACGCCCTAGCGCAGGACTCCCCGGAGGCGCAGTGGATGGGCGTAAGCCGCCTCGTCGACTACTGGCGTGAAAACCTTTCCTTTGATCTTGAAAGCGGACATCGGCAGGGCCTGATGCTTTTTTACCGCTACTGCACCGAACTCGGGCTGCTGAAGTCCTCGCCCGAACTCCATTTTCTGACACGCATTCACAACAAGGACAGCTAGCGTGGGTTCCAGGCAGGCAAGACAGCATTCCTCATGGATGAACACCCTTTCAAGGACCATTTCGGGAATTGTTGATCCCCTGGGCCGTCGGGTAAGGGAGCGTCTTGATGACCGCTGTACCCGGGTCCTGCTGGTGGCGAGAACCAGATGGATCATGCTTGCCGTCTTTTCGCTTTACGCGGTCTGTGCGGCAGCCAGTTACTCCATGAGCAGTCTGGGATTCTGCTTCAGCAGGGAGCAGACGTCATTCATGCTGGCTACTGTCGGAATCGTGGTCATCTACAATGCCATCCTTGGCAGAGCCTGCAACGTTCTCCGGCGTTTCTCCGGCCTCATTCATCTCCAGATCGGGCTTGACCTGCTGTTTGTCTCGGTGCTGATACATTTTACCGGCGGCATCGTCAGTTGGTTCTGGCCGGTTTATCTTCTGGTTACCCTCGAAGCGGTATTTCTTTTTGACAACAAGCGCGACGTCTGGTTGATCGGGACAGTGGGGGCTTTGTTATACGGCGCCCTGCTGGCTCTTGAAGGGGCCCATCTCCTGAGCCCTGTTTCAATGCCTTTTATCAACGCCTCCCTGTACGATGATTTCCTTTACCAGGCGCTTCAGTGGCTGTGGGTCTCAGGCATGAACGCCGCTGTGGCGTTTATTGGTGCGTTTCTGATGGATGTTCTTCGCCGTGACCACGCACTTGTCAAAGAGAGTGAAGAGGCGTTGCTCGGCTTTATAAATTCGACCAGTGATCTGATTTTCTGCTGCAACCCTGATGGGACCGTGATCTTTTCCAACCAGACCTGCCGGGACGTGTTCCTCCTGGGGCAGGAAGAATACGGCATGCGGTCACTGTTTGATTTCTTTGCGCCTGATGCACGTGAAGTGCTCAGGAGTAAGTTTGCCAATATAAAACAGGAAAGCCCGGCAGGTCATACTGAATTACAGCTTGCAACAAGAGGACTTGACGCCAGATTTGTGGAGTTAAGTCTTTTTGAAAACAGTCATGGTGGAGGCGCGACAGCCGTCTGGGGGGTCTGTCGCGATATAACGGAGAAAAAAATTGCCCAGCATGAACTGTATAAACTGGCTCACCATGACATGCTGACCGGTTTGCCGAATCGCGTACTGCTGGAGGACCGCCTGCAGCAGGCAAAGGCCCTGTCCCACCGTATGAAAAGCAGCTTTGCGGTGCTCTTTCTGGATCTCGACAGGTTCAAGATCATCAATGATACGCTGGGACATTCCGTCGGTGACGAGTTGTTGCGGCTGGTTGCCAGCCGTCTGAAAAGGACCGTGCGTGAAACGGATACTGTTGCCCGGATCGGCGGCGACGAGTTTATCATCCTGCTCTCACATGTCAATGACCGCAACGACGTGTCCGCATTAGCCGATAAGATTCTGAAGACACTGATAATCCCTTTCAAGCTGAGAGATCACGAACTGTTCATTACTACCAGCCTCGGAATCAGTATGTGTCCTGAAGATGGCCAGGATACTGAGGATATCGTGAAGAAAGCCGATATCGCCATGTATCATGCCAAAGCGACGGGCCGCAACAATGTCCAGTACTATAATAACGACATGGACCAGAATGCTTCACGACGTTTTGTCATCTCCAACAGTCTCCGCCGCGGCCTTGAACAGAATGAATTCAGAGTGTTCTACCAGCCGAAGGTCGATATCGCGACGGGTCAGATTGTTGCTATGGAGGCTCTCGTCCGCTGGGAACATCCTGAACTGGGACTGTTGTCGCCTGCGGAGTTTATCCAGCTGGCTGAGGAAAGCGGCCTGATCATGCAGCTGGGGGAGTGGGTGCTGCGCGAGTCTTGCATGCAGAACGTCATGTGGCAATCCGAAGGGATCAGGGATCTGCGTGTCGCGGTAAATCTTTCCGGCTACCAGCTGCAGCATACCTCACTGCTCGCTACGATCCGCAAGGTTCTGGACGATACCGGCATGCCTCCGGAACATCTGGAACTGGAGATAACCGAAAGCGTCATCATGCAGAATGCGGATTTCGCCGTTTCAGTCCTGAGCGAGATCAGTGAGCTGGGCATACATATTTCCATAGACGATTTCGGCACCGGTTATTCATCCCTGGCACATCTCAAGCGTTTCTCGGTCAATACACTCAAAATTGACAAGTCATTCGTCAGGGAGGTTGATCTCAGCACAACTGATGCAGCTATTGCAACGGCAATAATCGCCATGGGCAACAGCCTTAATCTGAATGTGATCGCCGAGGGGGTGGAAACGCAGTCACAGTTTGATTTCCTCAAGTTCAATAACTGTGATCAGGTTCAGGGTTTTCTGTTCTGCAGGCCATTGCCGCCCGGCGAACTTCTCGAGCTGTTGCGAAAAAACCGTAGTCAAATTCTCAGTCATTAGCCCGTGTCCGTTTCAGGCGGGCATAATCCTCCAGTATCGAGGCATGGTCGAAACAAAGCTTTTCCGGTAAGGCTTCGAGCCGGAATATCTGGGCATTATCAGCATCATCGGCTGCCTGAAGCTGCCCATGGCCATCAGCCATGTACACGGTTGAAATAGTATGCATGCGCTCATCCCGTCGCGGGTCGGAATAGCATCCCAGTAGTCGAAGGTTGCTTATTTCAAGTGAGGTTTCCTCCCGGGCTTCACGCACAGCCGCTGTCTCCAAACTCTCGCCATAATCCACAAATCCGCCCGGCAAGGCCCAGCCATAGGGCGGGTTCCTGCGTTCGATCAGCACGATGCCGTCCTGGAGTTCGATGATTATATCGACCGTTGGAAACGGGTTCCTGTATTTCCTGACAGGGGCACCGCAGGACGGGCAGGACTGGGCTTCAAATGACATGGATTCCTCCGTAATAAAAAAAGGGGGATACGATATCCCCCTTTCGGTAAAAACTGTGTGAATCTTTTTCCGGTTATTTCTTCTTGCTGCCGCCGGAAGCCTTCTTGGATGCCTTGAGAGGGTTGACTTTTGTATCGTCAACTTTGATTTCAACTTTCACATGACTGGCGAAATTGCAGATTCCGCTGTTCCATTTTTTTGCAGGTGCCGGATAAGCGCTGCACACCTGGCCGATGGAACCGGTAACAATACGCTCACAACCTTCACAATTCTCCACCACCGTCTGGCAGGAACCATCCGGAAATATACAGCCTTGCTTACCCCAAAAGGTACACTCGGTACCTGGAAGTACTGTCTGACACTGCATGCTTCTTCCTCCTGAAAAATGTTCTAAAATGAAATATAACCTTAACAACTATGGGTTAAAAAAGTCAACAGGAAAAATCCTTTACAGAAACAGCGCTTTGACTTGACGGGTGACCGCTGGTGTACTATTGTAATACGACAAATGCTGTCTTATTATGATCAGGAGGTTTTCAATGACGCGTATTGCCTTCGGAACATCCGGTTGGCGAGGTATTCTGTGCGAGGATTTCACCTTCGACAATGTCAAGGTTGTTATTCAGGCTATCGCGGACAACCTCACGGCAGCGGGGGAGCAGCACAAGGGTGTCATCATCGGCTGTGACACCCGTTTCATGGGACAGCGGTTTACGCAGGAGGCCGCCCGCGTTTTTGCCGGTTCAGGAATCAAATCCTACCTGTGCGACCGGGATACCCCGACTCCCGTGATCTCCTTCGAAATACTGCGCAGGGGTGCCGCAGGGGCGGTCAATTTCACTGCCAGCCACAATCCTCCCGAATACAACGGCGTAAAGTTTTCCCCCTCCTGGGGCGGTCCGGCCCTGCCGGAAACTACCCGGGATATCGAGCGACGAGCCAATGAGATGATGGGAGAGGTCTGCTACAGAGAAGTCCAGTTGGATGTTGCTCTGCGAAACGGGTTGGTCGAACGCATTGATCCGCGCCCTGCGTATCTTGCCGATCTGGAGACGAAGATCGATTTTGATGCAATAAAAAGTATCGGCAAGCTGGGAGTTGATACACTGTACGGAACAGGGCGGGGCTACCTGGATGAACCGCTACGCGCGCACGGCATCGACTTCACGATCATCAACGACAGGCCAGATCCCTACTTTGGCGGTCATCCACCCGAGCCTGCTGAAAAGCATATCCCCGACTTCATCGCCCTGGTCAAGGGTGACCCGGCCATAAGGCTTGGTATCGCGACTGATGGTGATGCCGACCGCTTCGGCATTCTGGATGCTGACGGGTCCTACATCGAGCCCAACTACATCATAGCCCTGCTGCTGGACTACCTGATCCGTGTACGCAAGCTGGAAGGCGGTGTCGCACGCAGCGTGGCAACATCGCACCTGATCGATGCAGTGGCAAAAAAACATGGTGTGCCTGTTTATGAGACACCGGTCGGCTTCAAGTATATCGGTGAACTGATCAGTCAGAACAAGCTGGTCATAGGCGGTGAAGAAAGTGCCGGACTCACCATTCGCGGCCATGTGCCGGAAAAAGACGGCATCCTGGCCTGCTTCCTGGTGGCAGAAATGGTCGCCCGTGAAGGCAGGACGGTACGGGAGTTGCTTGAGAGGTTGTACGGCGAAGTCGGCAGGGTTGTGACCATGCGTGACAATCTCAAGCTTTCCCCGGAGTTGGAGGCTGTCTATGCCGACAGGGTTAATGCCGTTCCTGCGGAGGTCGCCGGGGCGAAGGTCACGGAGGTTATCAGGATCGACGGAACCAAGTTATTGCTCGATGACGGCAGCTGGATGCTGTTTCGCAAGTCGGGCACTGAGCCGGTGGTACGATTGTACGGAGAAGCGGGCAACGACGCGCGCCTGGCCGAGGTTATGGCCGCCGGACGGAAGTTTATTCTAGGCTAAATATCTCTGGAGGATTTAAACATGTGGGATTATACACCGGTAGTTAAGGACCATTTTCTCAACCCCCGCAACGTTGGCGATATCCCGGACGCAGATGCTGTCGGCGAAGTCGGCAGCCTGGCCTGCGGGGATGCCCTCAAGCTCTATCTCAAGTTGGATGAAAACAAAGACAGGATCGTTGACGCCAAGTTTCAGACGTTCGGCTGTGCCAGTGCCATCGCCTCATCATCCGCCCTGACCGAGATGGTCAAGGGCAAGACCATGGATGAGGCGCTTGCAATCAGCAATCAGGATATCGCCGATTTTCTGGGAGGGCTTCCTGAAGAGAAGATGCACTGTTCCGTCATGGGACAGGAAGCACTGGAAGTAGCCATTTACAAATACCGGGGCATGGACATCCCGGAACACGACAGCGAGCACGATCATGGTCACGCCTATCCTGACCATGAAGGGACGGTTGTCTGTAAATGTTTCGGCATTACAGATACATTTCTGAAGAAGGTCATTGAGACCAACCGGCTGACGACAGCCGAGCAGGTCACGCACTTCACCAAGGCAGGCGGTGCCTGCGGCGGCTGCATCCCCAAAATCCAGGAATTGATCGCCCAGGTGCTGGGTGATGCCGATGCCCAGCCGCGTACGCGTCCGGAGAAGCTTTCCAATATGAAGAAGATGCAACTGATCCAGGAGGTTCTGGAACGGGACATCCGGCCTCTGCTGTGGGCCGATGGCGGAGACCTGGAGCTGATCGACATCGACGGTTCCAGGGTCCAGGTGGCTTTCCGCAAGGCCTGTGCAGGATGTGCCTCATCCGGAAACACCGCCCGCATGGTCGAGATGAAACTGCGCGACCTGGTGGCCGAGGATATCGTGGTCGAGGAGGTCTCCGCATGAAAGAGATCTATCTGGACAACAACGCCACCACCAAGGTCGACGAAGCGGTCTTCGAGGAGATGCGGCCCTACTTCTGTGAACTGTACGGCAATCCCAGCTCAATGCACTTCTTCGGCGGCCAGGTGCAGGGCAAGGTGACAGAGGCCAGAGGACGTGTGGCGGCCCTTCTGGGTGCGTCACCTGAGGAAATCATATTTACGGCCTGTGGGACCGAGAGCGACAATGCCGCCATCCGTTCCGCCCTGGAGGTATTCCCCGACCGTCGCCACGTGATAACCTCGCGTGTCGAACACCCGGCAGTACTGACCCAGTGCCGCAACCTGACCCAGAAGGGGTACCGGGTCACCGAGATCGGTGTGGACGGATCCGGGCGCCTGGATATGGACGAATTGAAGGCAGCGCTGGATACGGATACTGCCATTGTGTCACTGATGTGGGCCAACAATGAGACCGGTGTGATCTTTCCGGTCGAGGAGGCGGCCGCTCTGGCAAAATCCAAAGGGGCCCTGTTTCACAGTGATGCCGTCCAGGCCATTGGAAAGATCCCGATCGATATGTCATCTTCAAACATTGACATGCTCTCGCTCTCCGGCCACAAGCTGCACGCCCCCAAGGGGATCGGCGTGCTGTACCTGCGCCGCGGTACCCCCTTCCGCCCGTTCCTGGTGGGCGGTCACCAGGAGAAGAGCCGCCGGGCCGGTACGGAAAACGCCGCCGCCATCATCGCCCTGGGCAAGGCCTGTGAACTGGCCGGTCAGCACATGGAGGCAGAGAACACGGTCGTAAAAGCCCAGCGCGACCGCCTGCAGGACGCCCTGATGGCGGCCATACCCAATGCCCGCATTAACGGCGGTGGCGCCGAGCGCCTGCCCAACACCACCTCCATCGCCTTCGAGTTTGTCGAAGGAGAGGCGATCCTGCTGCTGCTGTCCGAGCTGGGCATCTGCGCTTCATCGGGCAGCGCCTGTACCTCCGGTTCGCTGGAACCATCCCATGTTCTGCGTGCCATGGGTGTACCGTTTACCTGTGCTCACGGGTCGATCCGGTTTTCGCTTTCGCGCTATACGACCGATTCCGAGGTCGATACCGTCATCCGTGAGATGCCTCCGATCATTGCCCGCCTGCGGCAGATGTCGCCCTTTGGACGGGAGTTTCTGAAAGGTCAGGCATAGTGTTTTCTCTGGCGTTTTATTGCTGTAAGGGGCGGCCTTGTGTCGCCCTTTGTTTTTGCTGGAGAATTGAGCGAAATGCGTTAAAATGTTTTTGACACGTCCGGCAGATAGTTATCAGGATGGATTACGGAGCGCATCATGGAGATAAAGATACCGGAGGTTGGTGAATCTGTACGCGAGGCGCTGCTGGCCAAGTGGTTCAGGAAAAACGGTGAGCTGGTAAAAAAGGACGAGCCGCTCTGTGAGATTGAAACAGATAAAATCACGCTGGACATAAACGCAGATGCATCAGGACGGCTCGAAATACAGACGGATGCAGGCACATCAGTGGCAATCGGCGCTGTTGTCGGGATGATCATAGAACAACCTGCAGAAGAACCGATCTCTTCCGGCATGTCAGAGAGACAGATTCTGACAACGGATCGGCCGGATGGACGTATCTCTCCGGCATCATCCCCGTCTATCCGCCGTGAGATGCGTGAACAGGGGATCGTGCCCAACTCTGTAACGGGGACAGGCAAGGGCGGGAGGATCATGGCGGGTGACCTGTCCACCGTCAAAGAAGCGAAGGTTCTGCAGACTCCCGTCACAGATGAGCGTACCGCGCCGCAGTCCTCTGTTGCCACGATCGATTCCGCGCGCCCCCGATTCTCCGCCGCTCCTGAGTCGGAAGCTCCTCCACCGGTCCCGGCCGTGCGCAGCGAGGAGGCGCCATCCTACAACTCCAGTCGCGAAGTGCGCAAACCGATGTCGCCAATTCGAAAAAGGATCTCTGAACACCTGGTGGCTGCCCGCCAGCAGACCGCCATGCTGACGACCTTTAATGAAGCCGACCTGAGCCGTGTCAAGGAGCTGCGCGGGAAATATAGCGATCATTTTCAGAAACGCCACGGGGTCCCGCTGGGATTGATGCCTTTTTTTGTCAAGGCCTGTGTGGAGGCTCTTAAGGAGTATCCTTCAGTAAACGCCAGCATCGATGGCGACGACATCGTGTACCACAATTTCTACGATATCGGTATTGCCATAGGCGCTGAAAAAGGGCTGGTGGTTCCGGTCCTGCGTAACGTCGACAGGATGCGGATGTATGAGATCGACCAGGCGATTGCAGCGTTTTCGGAAAAGATACGGACCAATCACCTGGCTATCAGCGACCTTGAAGGCGGTACCTTCAGCATCAGTAATGGCGGAGTGTACGGTTCGATGCTGTCTACCCCGATCATCAATATACCCCAAAGCGGTGTGCTGGGTATGCATGCAATCCAGGACCGGCCGGTAGCCCGTGACGGACAGGTGGTAATCCGCCCCATGATGTTTCTGGCACTTTCCTATGACCATCGCATTATCGATGGTCGAGAAGCGGTCGGTTTCTTGAAGATGGTCAAGGAGAATATTGAGGAACCGGAAGAGTTCCTGCTGGAAGGGTAGGGCGGAACATGTCGGTTGTGCCGGGAATTGTAGTGCTTCTGATGGTGCTGCTTCCGCTGACTGTTTCAGCGGGCAGTTTTGAGGTGCGACCGGCGTATCGCTCAGGGGATTATGCTTCTGTGCTGCGCGAATCTGGATCGAGCGCGCAGGGAGGTCCGGTAGACAGGCTTTTTCTTGCACTCATGTATCTGCGCGGCGAAGGGGTTCCCCGGAGTGAAGCCCGCGGACTGGAGCTTCTCCGAAGTTCTGCAGATGCAGGTTATTCTGCTGCACAGTATCTGCTGGGACAGCGATACTTTTACGGGAACGGAGTGCCTGCGGATAAAAACCGGTCCCTGTCGTACCTGCGGGCGGCCTCAGTCGATGATTATCGTGCTGTTGTGCTCCTGAAAATAATTGCACAGGGAAGCCGGGGTGAGAAAAAAGACCTGGAGAGTGTGGCGACGTCGGTAAAACGTAAGGCGGTCTCCAAGGATTCCAATGCTCAACTTACCCTTGCTTTCATGCATCTTATCGGTGACGGTGTGCCGAAAGACGCTCGAGAGGAAGTGCGCTGGTATCGCGCCGCCGCCGTAAAAAATGCCCGTGCCGCTTTCATGCTCTCCCTGATGTATCAGTCCGGTGAGGGGGTTTCCCGCAATCCGGCTGAAGCTTTCCGCCTCATGCGGAGTGCCGCAGATAAGGGCGCCCCCCGCGCTCAGTACTATCTCGGAACATTCTACTATCAGGGCGTCGGAACGCAGATCAACCAGCAATCCGCTGCGGTCTGGTTCAGGAGGTCAGCCGTGAGCGGCTATGCTGATGCTCAGTTGGCATATGGTATGCTGCTGCTTTCGGGTGACGGGGTGCCGGTGGACAAGGCACAGGCCGTAGAATGGCTGAGTAAGGCCGCCCGGCAGAATAACGAGAGGGCACGAGAGGTGCTGGGGGAGTTGTTGACCTATCGTGGCCAGCCTGCGGTCTCTCCGATGAACGACGCTGCGCAGTCGATCTACCAGACAGAAAAACAACAGAGTGATAAACAGCTGCGGCTCGAAGGCAAAGGCGTCCTCCTCGACCAGGGGGATTTCGGGCTCAAATTCTCTCTCCCGACGCTGTATGATGCCTATGCACCCCTGAACCAGACAACCGCCCGCCCGTTGTGGGAGAATTTTCAGGGAGGCACCTTTGAAATTATTATCCGGCAATCCAGGTAAACGACTCGACGGGTCGGGTGGTGCGCAGGAATTGGATGTAAACCGGAGGTTGTCCATGTCTGAAGATGTTCGCTATGATCTTATCGTTGTCGGCGCAGGTCCGGGCGGTTATGTTGCTGCCATCCGGGCGGCGCAGCTCGGTATGCGGGTAGTGGTGGTTGAAAAGCGTCCCGCTTTGGGCGGAGTATGTCTCAATGAAGGCTGCATCCCCAGCAAGGCCCTGCTTGACTCCAGCGAATTGTTCGCTCTAGCGCGGGACCGTTTCTCCCGGCATGGCATCGCCATCGAACCGCCGCGCCTGGATCTGGATGCCATGATGCTCCGGAAGGATGAGGTGGTCCAGAAACTGACCGAAGGCATCGCCTATCTTTTCAAGAAGAACGAGATCGAGCGGTTTCACGGTACAGCGACACTCAAAGGCATCAATGCCGCCGGACTGCACCGCGTGGACGTGATACCGGCAGCCGCCCCGCCTTTACCCGAAGGGCAGCAGAACCTTCTGGAGGCCTCTCCGCAGACGGTTTCTATTCATGCACCCAGGATTATTCTGGCGACAGGCAGCGAGGCGGCAGGACTGCCCGGCATCCCCTTCGACAGCCAGGTGGTTGTCAGCGCCCGGGAGGCGCTTTCCTTTGCCGCGCTTCCGGAGCATATTATCGTTGCCGGTGGCGGTTATATCGGTCTGGAACTGGGCTCGGTCTGGCGTCGTCTGGGGGCGCAGGTGACGGTGATGGAGATGCTGCCGCAGATCCTGCCGACCATGGACCGCCAGGCTGCTGACACTCTCTTTCGCTCGCTTCGCAAGCAGGGTATCCAGTTCAAGCTGGCAACCCGCATTACCGGCGTTCGCCGGATCGGCGCCAAGGCTATTGTTCAGTTCAATGCCGGTACCGGCAGCGAAGAAATCGATTGCGATAAGGTTCTGGTGGCCGTCGGTCGGCGGCCATTGACCGCCGGACTCGGCCTGGATGAGCTTGGTGTCGAGTTGGACGAAAAGGGTCGGGTGGTTGTTGACGCCAACTACCAGTCAACGGTCCCCGGTCTGTACGCTGTCGGCGACCTTGTGCCGGGACCGATGCTGGCTCACAAGGCTTCTGAAGAAGGCCTGGCATGTGTCGAACGAATGGCCGGCATGGCCGCAGCCGTCGAATATGAATATATTCCCGGTGTGGTCTATACCTGGCCGGAAGGCGCCAGCGTCGGCGGGACCGAGGAGCAGCTAAAAGAGGCCGGAATTCCCTACCGGACTGGACGATTCAATTTTGCAGCACTCGGGCGCGCCCGCTGCATGGACGAAGCTGAAGGTTTCGTCAAGATACTCGCGCATCTGGAAAGTGACCGGGTGCTCGGGGTCCATATTGTCGGTCCACGGGCTTCTGACCTGATTGCCGAAGCTGTTGCAGTAATGAGTTTCGGTGGTACGGCCAGAGATATCGCCCTGACCTGCCATGCCCATCCGACCCTGCCGGAGGCGATCAGGGAGGCAGCACTGGATGTGCACAAAGAAGCGATACATGCTTGATAGACAAAGCTACGGAGGATGTCATGGCAAAGAATCTGACAACAAAAATTCTCGAAGCACATCTGGTAGAAGGTGTGCTGAAACCCGGCACAGAAATATCCATAACTATCGACCACACCCTATTGCAGGATGCCACCGGCACGATGGCCATGCTGGAGTTTATCGCCATGGGACTGCCGCGGGTCAAGGTCGGCCTGGCCGCTCAGTACATCGACCATAATCTGCTCCAGACCGACTACAAGAATGCCGATGACCACGCTTTTCTGACGTCGGCGGCTATGAAGTTCGGCGTGAACCTCTCCCGTCCGGGCAACGGTGTTTCCCACCAGGTACACCTGGAACGTTTCGGGGTTCCCGGTATAACGCTGCTGGGGGCCGATTCGCACTCCCCCACCGCAGCCGGTATCTCGGTGCTGGCCATCGGTGCCGGGGGGCTGGACGTGGCACTGGCCATGGCCGGGCATCCTTTTAATCTACCTTGCCCGAAAGTGTTCGGGGTCAAGCTGACCGGAAAGCTCCCTGATTGGGTGTCCGGCAAGGATGTCATCCTGGAGATGCTGCGGCGCCACACGGTCAAAGGCGGAATCGGCAAGATCATTGAATACTACGGGCCGGGTGTTGCGACCCTGTCTGCCACCGACCGGGCGACTATCGGCAATATGGGGGCCGAACTGGGGGCAACCTCGTCCATCTTCCCCTCGGATGACTGGACACGCAGGTTTCTGGTGTCGCAGGGACGTGGCGAATGCTGGGTTCCTCTGGCTGCCGATGAAGGGGCGACCTATGACGAATATGACGAGATCGACCTGTCCGCGATCGAACCGCTGATTGCCTGTCCTTCGTCGCCTGATAATGTGGTGACCGTGCGGGAGGTGGCCGGAACCAAGGTCGACCAGGTGGTGGTCGGCAGTTCCGTGAACTCATCCTATCGCGACCTGATGACGGTCTGCCGTATTGTCGAGGGAAAACGTGTTGCGCCCGGGGTGCATTTTCATGTCAATCCAGGCAGCCGCCAGGCGTTGGAGAATGTTGCCCAGGATGGCGGGGTGTTGATGCTGCTGATGGCGGGTGTCAGTATCCACCAGTCGGGCTGTCTTGGGTGCATCGGCATGGGTCAGGCGCCCGGGACGGACCAGGTCAGCCTGCGCACCTTCCCTCGCAACTTTCCCGGACGAAGTGGCACCAAGAATGACAAGGTCTACCTCTGCTCTCCGGAGACGGCGGCCGCTTCCGGGCTGGCCGGTGTGATCACCGATCCGAGGGATCTTGCGAAGCGGATGCAGTGGCCTGGCGTGAGTAACCCCGAACCGTACCTGCTGGACGATTCCGGGATCGTCTTCCCGCTGCCGCCTGAAGAGGCCTCTGTCGTGGAGATCAAGACCGGGCCGAATATCCTGCCGTTTCCTGATTTCGAGGCGCTGCCCGATACCCTGAGGGCCGGAGTGGTGATCAAGCTGGGCGACAACATAACGACCGACCACATCATGCCGGCCGGCAACAAGGTACTGCCTTTGCGCAGCAATATCCCCGCAATCAGCGAGCATGTCTTCGAGCAGGTGGATGCCGATTTTCCTGCCCGGGCGCTTGCCACCGGCAACGGCATCGTCATCGGGGGTGAAAACTATGGCCAGGGTTCCTCCCGCGAACATGCGGCTATTGCCCCGCGCTACCTGGGCATCCGCGTCAAGATCGTCAAGAGTTTCGCCCGTATCCATAAGGCCAACCTGGTCAATTTTGGTATCCTGCCGCTGGTCTTCAAGGACCAGGCTGACTATGAGCTGTTCAGTCAGGGGGACCAGGTTTCCTTCCCTGACATTCGGCGCCTGGTTGAGAATGGTAGTAGCGATATCCCCCTGTTGCTTAATGGCCGCGAAATCATAACGTTTCTGGATGTTTCCGATCGGCAGAGAAAAGAGCTCCTGGCCGGCGGA
>JADKKR010000008.1:337500-431204 GCA_016720395.1 Geobacteraceae bacterium
TGGTCGAGTGGATCTGCGCGGAAAATGTAACGGGGCTAAGCATGGTACCGAAGCTACGGGTTGGCGTCTTAAGGCGCCAGCGGTAGAGGAACATTGTGTAAGCCTGTGAAGGTCGACCGCGAGGACGGCTGGAGGTATCACAAGAGATTATGCTGACATGAGTAGCGAAAATGCGGGCGAGAAACCCGCACACCGTAAACCCAAGGTTTCCTCCGTAAAGGTAATCTGCGGAGGGTTAGTCGGTCCCTAAGGCGAGGCCGAAAGGCGTAGTTGATGGGAAACAGGTTAATATTCCTGTACCACCTGTTGTTGCGATGGGGGGACGGAGAAGGGTAGGCGAGCCGGTTACTGGTATACCGGTTTAAGCGTGTAGGGGGGGAAGGCAGGTAAATCCACTTTCCCGTTAACTCTGAGACGTGATGACGAGAGCGTATGCTCACAAAGTCGTTGATCCCATGCTTCCAAGAAAAGCCTCTAAGCTTCAGACAGCAGGTGACCGTACCGTAAACCGACTCAGGTGGGTGAGGAGAAAATCCTAAGGTGATTGAGATAACACTGGTTAAGGAACTCGGCAAAATGACACCGTAACTTCGGGAGAAGGTGTGCCCTCATTAGGTCTAGCGATTCGCACGTGAAGCCGAAGAGGGTCGCAGAGAAATGGCGGTAGCGACTGTTTACTAAAAACATAGGTCTGTGCTAAGTCGTAAGACGATGTATACGGACTGACGCCTGCCCGGTGCTGGAAGGTTAAGGGGATTTGTTAGCGCAAGCGAAGCTTTGAACCGAAGCCCCAGTAAACGGCGGCCGTAACTATAACGGTCCTAAGGTAGCGAAATTCCTTGTCGGGTAAGTTCCGACCTGCACGAATGGCGTAACGATTTCCGCGCTGTCTCAACCAGTGACTCAGCGAAATTGAATTCTCGGTGAAGATGCCGAGTACCCGCGGTAAGACGGAAAGACCCCGTGAACCTTTACTATAGCTTGACAGTGACATTCGGAATAGCTTGTGTAGGATAGGTGGGAGACTTTGAAGCTGGCACGCCAGTGTCGGTGGAGTCGTCCTTGAAATACCACCCTGGTTGTTTTGGATGTCTAACCCAGGCCCGTCATCCGGGTCGGGAACACTGTCTGGTGGGTAGTTTGACTGGGGCGGTCGCCTCCCAAAGAGTAACGGAGGCGCGCGAAGGTTCCCTCAGGCCGATTGGAAACCGGCCGTAGAGTGCAATGGCATAAGGGAGCTTGACTGCGAGACCCACAAGTCGAGCAGGTACGAAAGTAGGTCATAGTGATCCGGCGGTTCTGTATGGAAGGGCCGTCGCTCAACGGATAAAAGGTACTCCGGGGATAACAGGCTGATCTCCCCCAAGAGTTCACATCGACGGGGAGGTTTGGCACCTCGATGTCGGCTCATCGCATCCTGGGGCTGAA
Organism: Geobacteraceae bacterium; assembly: GCA_016720395.1. GTDB lineage: Bacteria > Desulfobacterota > Desulfuromonadia > Geobacterales > Pseudopelobacteraceae > CAIPTY01. Next base: position 338,929 of record JADKKR010000008.1, read on the forward strand.
GTAGGTCCCAAGGGTTTGGCTGTTCGCCAATTAAAGCGGTACGCGAGCTGGGTTTAAAACGTCGTGAGACAGTTTGGTCCCTATCTACCGTGGGCGCAGGATATTTGAGAAGAGCTGTCCTTAGTACGAGAGGACCGGGATGGACATACCTCTGGTGTTCCAGTTGTGCCGCCAGGCGCAGTCGCTGGGTAGCCACGTATGGAAAGGATAACCGCTGAAAGCATCTAAGCGGGAAGCCTCCTTCAAGATTAGATATCCCTGGGTGTAACAACCCCTGAAGACCCGTTGGAGACTACAACGTTGATAGGCCGGGTGTGTAAGTGCAGCAATGCATTTAGCTTACCGGTACTAATCGGTCGTGAGGCTTGACCATAAAATAATTAATACGGTCCGGGGGAAGGTAACCCTTCCCCCAGGCCGGAATAAATCAAACACAGCATACAAACCTAAAACTATCCAACTGACGCAATTGCCAAGAAAACAATTGTTCACGTTCAATGTTCAACGTTCAGGGTTTTAAACCTTGAACATCGAACTTTGAACTCTGAACTAAGGATTTCTCGGTGGCTATCGCGAGGAGGTCACACCCGTTCCCATCCCGAACACGGAAGTTAAGCCCTCAGGGCCGATGGTACTGCACGGGTAGCTGTGTGGGAGAGTAGGTCGCCGCCGGGAATAAAACAAAAACAGCCCCATCACTCAAAAAGTGATGGGGCTGTTCTGCGTCATGGGACTTTGGGATTAGAATTGTTTCTGATATAGTTTGCCCATTAACTTCGTGACAGGATGACTTCGCTTTGACAGAACGACGCACCGAACAGACATGGCGCCATATTGATAGCGGTCGCTTTTCCGGTGAAGTAAACATGGCCGTTGACGAAGCACTGCTCTGCTCGTTTGATCCGGAGCTTTCCGGTCCAATACTGAGAACCTATGGCTGGAATCCTCCGGCGCTATCACTGGGCCGCTTTCAGCACGCTGAAGATGTGCTCGACATGGAACGCTGTCGCGAAAGCGGGATAAAAGTCGTCAGGCGCGTCAGTGGCGGCGGTGTTATCTACCATGCTGACGAGTTGACCTATTGCCTCGTCTGTACCCAGCAGCACATTCCGCCCGCCGCTTCGGTGAAGGACTCGTTTCGGGTTCTGACCGGCTTCCTCTTGGAGTTTTATCGTTCACTCGGCCTTGAGGCGGGCTACGCTGTAGATTCCCATTCGGATCAGGCCTGCCTGGGAGCCCGGACCGCCTTCTGTTTTGCCGGCAAAGAGACCTTTGACATCCAGATTGATGGAATGAAGATAGGCGGCAATGCTCAGCGGCGCCTGAAGAATGTCATCTTTCAGCACGGATCGATTCCGATTTTCAACCGGGCTCAGCAGGGACTGCAGTTTATGAAGGACCGCACTTCCCGATACGCAGATGCATGCGTCAGCCTTTCCGATTGCGCCCGTCAGTTTGAGCCGGCCAACCTGACCACCCAACTTGTTGACGCATTCAAGCGCCACATGGGTGTGATAGCTGTTGCGAGCGAGCTTACGTCGCACGAGAAGGGAACCATGCAGAGCTTGCTGGAGAACAAATACACCCTGGACCAGTGGAATCTGAAAGGTGAGCTGAGTTGAAGATACAACGCAAGCCGGAATGGCTCAGGAAAAAGGTCAACCAGAGAGATCAGGCCGGCATGCGACACCTGCTGGGTGAACTGCACCTAAACACGGTCTGCCAGCAGGCGCTCTGCCCCAATATATCGGAATGCTTTTCATGTGGGCAGGCCACGTTCCTGATACTCGGGACGAACTGCACCCGACAGTGCAGTTTCTGTAATGTCGAAAAAACAGCACCACAAGCGGTGGACACGGAGGAACCGCTGCGGGTTGCCGAGGCGGTTCAGCGCCTCTGCCTGTCACATGTGGTCATCACCAGTCCGACCCGTGACGACCTGCCGGACGGCGGTTCTTCCATCTATTCTGCAACGGTCGCGGCAATACGGGACTCGTCTCCGGGCACACGTATCGAACTCCTCATACCGGACCTCCAGGCCGATCTACCCAGTCTGAGACGCATCGTTGAATCGCAGCCAGATATCATCGCCCATAATGTAGAAACGGTCCCTCGTCTGTACCATGTGCGTTCCGGGGCGGATTATCAGCGTTCCCTCAATGTGCTTCGCTACTGCCTGGAGCTGGCGCCCGGCATAGCCACCAAATCCGGGATCATGCTGGGTATGGGAGAACAGTCTGATGAGGTTATGCAGGTCATGCAGGATCTGCGTGGAGTCGGCTGCCGGTATTTAAGCATCGGCCAGTATCTGGCGCCGAGCCGGGAACATTATCCGGTGCGGGAGTATGTCAGGCCTGAGGTCTTTGAGCGCCTGCGGGAAGCGGGGCAAGCGCTCGGTTTTTCCCATGTGGAGAGCGGGCCGTATGTGCGCAGTTCCTATCATGCCGGGCAGTACCGTTAGCAAGCTGTTTCAGCCTGCTGTTATTGCCTCAACAGAGCCGTTCGGGAAGACGGTTTAATTTCTCTTGGACTTTTTGTTTATCTTTTTTCTGGTATACTTGACATAAATTTACCGAGTGAGAGGTCTGTCTATGCAGGTTGAATGGTGGTACTGGATCATAGCCGGGATGGTGCTGATCGGACTCGAGTTGATTATCCCCTCGTTTACTATCATCTGGTTCGGCCTCGGTGCCTTGATTGTCGGCATTCTCAGGTACCTCTGGCCCGCTTTCCCCGTGTCCGGTCAGATATTCCTCTGGTCGGCAGCCTCGGTCTTCTTCACGGTCATGTGGTTCAGGTACCTGAAGCCGAAGGGGGACCGTACCCATGCCGGCACCTCCAAGGAGGCCATCGTTGGCGAGTCCGGCATCATTATCCGCGGAACCGACGACAGTTACGGCCGAGGGACGGTCAGATTCCGTTTTTCCATACTCGGTGCCGACGAGTGGCGGTGCTATGCTGAGGAGGTACTGAGGATCGGAGATTCGGTTCGTGTCGTGGATATTGAAGGGCAGATTCTCAAAGTGGAAAAAATCTAGGGGGTACTCATGCCGGGTGTATTTATTTTCGGAATCCTGTTTGTCGTTGTCGCAGCTACGCTGTTTGCAGGGGTCAAGACCGTTCCCCAAGGCCAGGAGTGGATCGTTGAGCGACTGGGTAAATTCAACAGTGTCATCAAGCCGGGCCTCAACTTCATCTTCCCCTACATCGATATCGTTGCCTATCGGGTCTCCACCAAGGGGGATGTGCTCTCGGTCGGAGCCCAGGAAGTCATCACCAAGGACAATGCGGTTATCATCACCAATGCCATCGCCTTTATCAAGGTAACCGATCCGACGCGCGCCGTCTATGAAATCCAGAATTACGAGTATGCCATCCAGAACCTGGTCATGACATCTCTGCGCGCCATCATCGGCCAGATGGACCTGAACAGCGCCCTCTCCGAGCGCGAGCATATCAAGGCCCGCCTTCAGGAGAATATTTCCAAAGAGGTTGCCGCCTGGGGCATCTACGTCCAGTCGGTGGAGATCCAGGATATAAAACCGTCCGAATCCATGCAGAAGGCCATGGAGCAACAGGCCAGTGCCGACCGTTTCAAGCAGGCCACGATACTTGAAGCAGAGGGTAAACGGGAGGCCACCATCCGTGAGGCAGAAGGCAGGCTCGAGGCGGCCAAGCGTGAAGCCGAGGCCCAGATCCGGCTGGCAGAGGCGTCTGCCAAGGCCATCTCCGATATCAGCGAGGCCATCAAGGATAATGATCTGCCTGCGGTATTCCTGCTGGGTGACCGCTACATCAACACCCTGCAGAAGATCGCACTGTCGCCGAACGCCAAACTGGTGATGCTGCCGGCAGACCTGCCCGCAGCGATACGCGGGATCATGGGCAAAGGCTGACTCGACTCCCTTATCCTCCTGATAATCCAAAGCCCCGCTTCCTTAAAAGGATGCGGGGCTTTTTTTCAGTATGTAGCGGCTGGTCAGGCGGTCTCTCACCTGCATCAGCCTGGTTTGGCAGAAGTGTAGTATAATAGTTACAGGCATTGACACGTGATATGTAATCATCCTAGGTTTTTGTGAAACCATGAATATGACATGACAAAAAAGCCAAAGTTCAACACCATGATAAGAAAGCTGAACACGATTGATAACCGGCGGTATTTCTGCCATAAGAAAAAGATGTATACCAAAAATAGAAGAGGATAGATTAAAAGCAAATCCACTCGAATATTGCCGGATGCCTGAGATTCCCACCCCCAATATGCCAAAGTGGCTATAATTACCCCAATGTGTGAAGATTTCACCATTAAATATCTCCTGCACAACGGTAATGAGGTGCAACGGTAGCGTGGCCTTATCGCGCCGACTGTCTGCCGCCGAGTGGTTGGGTCACTTGTCTGGTCTTGCTACTCGTTGGTGAAGCACCATCAGACTTTTCAACCGGAGGGCGAAATCCGGGGTATTTGTTTTGAATTAGTCCTGCAAGTTGCCAGATAACAATGGCATTAACCACCGTAGCTACGCACACAGCGCTGGCAGCCCTCACACCAAGACGCAGCAGCAGTTTCTCTGTCAGGCCACCAACAAGCACACCACATGCGCCTCCAGCCAGAAGACCAATGCAGGCGGCAATAATGAAAAACCCCTGAGCAAAAACTGTTCCGAAGCTGTCAGCATTTTGGGGAAGCTGAAGTAATCCTCCCAATCCAAGTAAAGCGCCCCAGATCCCACCGAGCAGTGGCCATGAAATGCGAACTATCCACAAGAGTTTGCCTTCTTGTTTCATTGCGTACCCTTTGAAGACGGAAGTTTATTCATTACATTGCGAGCACGAGTCAGGTGATTGCTGTTGTTTATATTTTATGTGGGAATCATACGGACGTTATGAGGATATTTCAAGATAAACCCTTTGCCCGCCTCATGTTGTTGTGCTAGATTTCATTGATGAAAAAAAGACTCACGAGTACTGGATGACGCGCGCTATCGTCGAGGCCCGCAAGGCCGCGGCCAAGGATGAGGTGCCGATCGGTTGTGTGATCGTGCACGACGGCCGCATCATCGCCCGCGGTCACAACCTTCGCGAGACCAGCCAGGACCCGGCGGCCCATGCCGAAATGATCGCCATCAGAAAAGCCGCCCGGAAACTTGTTTCCTGGCGGCTTTTGGACTGTACATTGTATGTCACCCTGGAACCCTGCACCATGTGCATGGGGGCCATCATCCTCTCCCGCATCCCCACCGTCGTTTTCGGTTGTTACGACCCCAAGGGTGGTGCTGCCGGCTCTCTGTATGATCTCTCCAACGATCCCCGCCTCAATCACTCAGTTGAACTGCTGCCTAGCATTCTGGAAGCGGAATGTTCCGGTCTGCTGAGCGAGTTCTTTGCCGCTCTCCGGAAGCGCAAGAAGTCAGAACGGAACCCGTTAGATCCTCTTGTCTCACGCAAAGGCGCAAAGGGCGCAAAGAAAAGCTGAAATCCTGCAATCAGGTGTCACACGACGAAGCGACGACGCAACGGGAAGCGTTTCAAAAAGTACAAAACTAAACAGACGATAATTTTGGGGTTTTTTGTGACCTGTGATTTTTGCAAGGATCGTTTGTGATCTTTTGGCTCGCGTTGCGCCGTAGCGCCTTAGCGTGAGAGTTGTTTTCGAGATTCCTTAAGGTTTATTCCTTACCCTTAACGTGCTCGTACTCCTCCGGGGTGTTCACATTCCGGAACGACTCCGTCCCGCCGGTCTCATTCTGTCCGACTTCCCGGGTGTTCAGCCGGTCAAGCACGATCAGGATGCTCTTGTCGCCGGACGTGATGATTTCCTCGATGGTCTGCAACGCCCTCTTGGTGTAGACCGCGTGCAGCGGTTCCCGCATCCCCTCCGTGTTTATCGGTACCACGGCCTCTGCGGCACTGTCGATGGTACAGAGAAGCTTGATCAGGACAGGATCAAGGCTCGGCATGTCGCAGGCGGCCACGAAGGTCCGGTCAAAGGCACTGTTGACCAGGGCTGAGTGGAGCCCGGCAATAGCTCCGCATCCCTGATGGATATCGGCAACCTTTCGACAGGGGAGGAAGCGGTACTCCTCCGGGTTGTTTGTAACAAGGATAACCTCACGAAACAGCCGGGCGAGGGTTTCGTAGACCCGACTGATGATCGGTGCTCCGTCAACTTCCAGCAGTGCCTTGTTACGGCCCATACGTCTGGACTGGCCTCCGGCCAGTATTGCAGCAGTGACACCTTCGATCTTGTCCTCTTCGGGATATGGTTCGATCTGATGGGGATTGGCATAGACGGTGAACTTACCGGCGCGCACATACCCGACCAGACAGATTCCGCTCTGTTCACAGAGTCGAATCGCCATGTCGGTCGGAGAGGTGCGTGATGCGATCAGCCGCACCCCCAGCAGGGCAGCCTTGGCTACCATTTCAGTTGAAACCCGTCCCGATGTGACCAGCATGGTTCCCCGCAGCTCCATCCCCTTGAAGAGCGCTTCACCGGCAATACGGTCCAGGGTGTTGTGCCGCCCCAGGTCCTCGGCGTAGAGCAGTAACGCCCCGCCGCTGCCGATGGCGGCCGAGTGGATGCCTCCGTGGCTCCGGTACTGCTCGGCCCGGGCAGACAGTGCGCTCATGAGGGAAAATATCTCTTCGGGGCTGAGCGGGGTCTGGACTGAAACTTCATCTGCGGCGGCCGCATCTGGCATAGAAAAACTGACCCCGGTGCCGCAGCCGGAGGTCAAAACCGGCTTGAGCCGCTCGGGTAGCTCACCCTTGATGCGCACGTTGGCGCTCCCGAAATCTTCGCAGACGCTGAACATCTCGAAGTCGGACAGCTCGCGGACGAAGCCCTGCAGCCGAAGGAACCCGGCCACCAGAAACCTCAAATCATGAGGAGAACCAATTAGTGTAGCTATTTCACGGCCGTTGACGATCAACTGCACCGGAAATTCCTGGACGACCTGCCCTTCGGTGGCGGCAAGCTTGTCATTCTGGAAGGTGAACAGTATGCGTGGTTCCTGTTTCATGGTTCTAATCACCTTATAAAAAAAGGGGAAGCCATGAGCTTCCCCTTGTTAGTGCAGAAGGAAACGAACGGTCAGCCCGCCAGACCGAAGGTTTCGTGCATCAGTCGGACAGCCAGTTCGGTGTATTTTTCATCGACTACAACCGAGATCTTGATCTCCGATGTGGAGATCATCTGGATATTGATGCCGTTCTGGGCCAGGGCGGTGAACATCCGGGTGGCGACACCGGCGTGACTGCGCATGCCGAGGCCGACGATGGAGACCTTGCTGATGTTCTCATCGCAGACAACCTCTCTGGCGTGGATCTCCTTGGCGACCTCGTTGGTAATCACCTGGGCCTGTTTGAGATCGGCCTTTGTGACGGTGAAGGTGAAATCGGTCAAGCCGGCGGAACTGACATTCTGGACGATCATGTCCACCGATATATTGGCGTCGGAGAGTGCCGTGAGGATTCTGGCTGCGATGCCCGGCTTGTCGGGTACACCCATAACGGCGATCTTGGCCTCATTTTTGTCGTATGCAATCCCTGAAACGAGAATCCCTTCCATTTCCTTATCCTCCCTGGTAACCATGGTACCGGTATTTTCATTCAAACTTGAACGGACGTGGACGTCCACATCATATTTTTTGGCAAATTCCACCGAGCGGATCTGCAGGACCTTGGCACCGAGACTGGCCAGTTCCAGCATCTCATCATAGGAGATCTTCTCCATCTTGCGGGCCTCTTTGCAGATGTTGGGATCGGTCGTATAGACACCGTCAACATCGGTGTAGATCTCACAAACATCAGCCTTGAGTGCCGCTGCCAGGGCTACTGCAGAGGTGTCGGAGCCGCCGCGGCCAAGAGTGGTGACGTTTCCGTCGGCATCTATACCCTGGAAGCCGGCCACGATAACGATGGTCCCTTTTTTCAGGTCGGCGCGGATATTGGTATCATCGATGCTTTCGATCCTGGCTTTGGTGCAGGAGCTGTCGGTTACGATCGGCACCTGCCACCCCTGATAGGACTTGGCTTTGTATCCCAGCGACTTGAGGCACATGGCCAGAAGGCCGATGGTGACCTGCTCACCGGTTGCGACCACGACATCATATTCCCTGCCGTCGGGTATCTCGCAGATGTCATTTGCCAGGGCGACCAGTTTATTGGTCTCACCGGACATTGCCGATACGACGACGATCAGGTCGTTACCGGCGTCATAGGTCTTGATGATGCGTTTGGCGACATTCTTGATCCGGTCGGTTGTGCCGACAGACGTGCCGCCGTATTTCTGGACTACAAGTGCCATGCTGCGCTCCTTCATGTGATTTAAAAGAGAAAAATGTTTCGGATTCAGCTCTATAGCAGAAAAACCGGCTGAAGGTCAAAGAAATTCTTGCCGGTCCCGTTGAGCCGTCAATCTGGCCAGCAGCTCCTGATGGACCTTTCCCCGGGCCTCGAAGGCAATTCTCCTGCAGTCACCTCCCTGATGGGCAAAGCTGATACTCAGATGATCGGCGGGCAGGGCCGCCCCCAGGCGCTCGGACCACTCGCAGATGCAGATGCCGCTGCCATGGAAACAGTCGTCGAAGCCCAGTTCCAGAATATCATCTGCGGAGGCCAGACGGAAGAAGTCAAAATGATATACCGTCAGCGGACCGGGATATTCGTTCATGATGGCATAGGTCGGACTGGCCACCAGATGGGCACTTTCGGGAGCCAGCGCAGCAACGACACCCCGTGCGAAGCAGGTCTTGCCGCCTCCAAGGTCGCCAAAGAGGGCCAGGAAGGCACCCCGGTGCAGCAGTGCTCCCAGGGCCCGTCCGATCGCTTCAGTCTGGTCTGCCGAGCGGGAGAGCACAACCACGGCAGAGTCAGGTTTTGATGATGTTGCGGATGATGTCGATGCGTGAGACCATGCCGACCAGTTTCTTTCCTTCGACAACCGGCAGGGCATGCAGCTTGTGGCTGCTCATCGTGTCGGCTGCAGTGCTGACCGGATCGGACGGGGCTACGGTGATCACCTCCGTTGCGCAGATCTCTCCTGCGGTCTGGGCGGTCATCTTCTGCAGGTCACGCTCCAGGGTGCGCTCCCCCTCCAGCGGGATGACCCAGTCAAAGAGCGATATAACCGTCGGGATGTGCAGGCTGCGGCCCTGCTCGATCAGGTCTGAAGCGGTCACGATACCGGTCAGCTGACCGGCCCCGTCTACAACCGGCAGACTGCCGAAGTGGCGTGATTCAAAGATCTCAGCAAGTTCCCGAACGGTGGTCTCTCTGGTTACAGTAACGACGTCTCTGGTCATGATATCGGCTACGGTTTTCATAGTGTTTCCCCTTGTGATCGACAGCTTTCCGGTTATGTCCCGTGGTGGAGACCTGTCAGTTGTGTTGCGAAAGCACAAAAATAATACAGCTCAGCAGTCTTGAAGCTGCTTTCACGCCGGCCTTCGCCACGTGCGGCGTGGTGCGTTGATCAGCTTATTGTAGGCATAGGGCAGCATTTCCTGGACATCACTCGCGTTCATGCCGATTTCTCCCTTCTCGTCAGCCACCAGGTTGGCTGCATAGCCATGGATGTACACGCCGATCCGGCAGGCATCCCAGGTAGAGTAATGCTGTCCCAGCAGTGAAACAATGATGCCGGTCAGTACATCACCCATGCCGCCGCTGGCCATACCCGGATTGCCGCTGCCGTTTATGGCTGCTATTCCTTCCGGTGAGGCGACGATGGTGCGGGCACCCTTCAGAACCAGGTACACCCCGAAATTCCGGGCAAACTCCTGGGCAACCGAAATGCGGACAGCCTCGACATCAGGAATAGATGTGCCAAGCAGTCGCGCCATTTCTCCGGGGTGCGGAGTCAGGATGATATTGGCGGATTTCTTGCGCCGGAGTATGGTGATGTCCTCGGCCAGGGCATTCAGCCCGTCGGCATCGATAACCATCGGCAGAGACACGTTTTCAACGATCGTCTGCACCAGGGCTGTGGTACCGGGCTGCCTGCCCAGTCCGGGACCCAGTGCAAGGGCATCCTTCCCCGCCACAAGTTTCTCAATGGCCGGGTAGGCGCTGCTGGTCACATAGCCGCTATTCGAATCCGGAAGCGGGACGGTCATAACCTCGGTAGTCTTTGCCTCCAGGATGGCGTGCAGGCTTTCTGCCACAGCCAGGGTCACCAGGCCGGACCCGGCCCGCATGGCGCAGTTGGCAGAAAGGGCGGCAGCACCTGTTTTGCCGGTGGAACCTGCGATCACCAGGCAGTGACCGAACTGGCCTTTGTGGGCCTGACGATCGCGTCGGCGCAGCATGGGCCGGATGAAGTCATCGTTAAGGAGGTCGTATCCGGGGGCAGCCTCCATCAGGTGCGGGGGGATTCCGATGTCGGCAACGATCAGTTTGCTGGTATGTTCGGCGCCGGGGTAGAGAACATGACCCAGTTTGGCACATGCAAACGTGACCGTAATTGACGCCCGTACCGCGACCCCCAGCATCCGGCCGGTTGTGCCGTGGATACCGGATGGAATGTCTACCGCCAGAACCGGTCGTCCCGAGGCATTGACAATTTCGATTGCCTCACGATACACGCCGGCAACATCACTCCGCAGACCGGTTCCCAGCATGGCGTCCACAATCACATCCGCCCGGTTGATCGTGTCCATATGCAGAGCCGGCAGCTGGCCGGCATCGGGACAGAACGTGATGTCCTGCCGCGCCAGTCTTGTCAGGTTCGTGGCGGCGTCGCCACTGATCTGGCCGTGCTCGGCGAGGATGAAGACATGCACGTCCCATCCTGCCTGACGCAGCAGCCGCGCAATGACATACCCGTCACCGCCGTTGTTTCCCTTGCCGGCAATAACCACCGCAGAGCCGCTTGTGCCGAACGCCTCGACGATCGCGTCCGTACAGCTCTTGCCGGCATTCTCCATCAAGTCAAGTCCGGGAATTCCGAACTCCTCGATGGCCTGTTTGTCCATATCCTGCATGGTGTGAGCGGTTACGACCTTCATAATTTCTCCAGGACTACCATGGCTGTTGCAGTTCCGCCGTCGTGGGACATCGACAGAAATGCGGTGCTCAGGCCCTGCGCCAGAAACAGCTCGATGGCCTTGCCGGACAGGATCAGTTCCGGTTTACCCAGCCTGTCATTGGCCACCTCGATATCAAGCCAGGAAATGCCGTCCCGCAGGCCGGTGCCGAGTGCCTTCAGGAAGGCTTCCTTGGCGGCAAAGCGGGCTGCATAACTGGCCGCACAGTTCTTGCGTGCCGAGCAGAACGCCTGCTCCTGAACGGTGAAAAGCCGCCGCAGCAGGGCGGTGTTGTTTTCGTCGAGAAAGCGCTGGAAGCGCTCAATGGCGACTATGTCGGTACCGATGCCGGAGATCATGCGTACTTGATCAGCTCGACCATGTCCTTGACGGCCCGGTCGAGGCCCACGAGCAGGGCCCGGGCGATGATGGAATGGCCGATGTTGTACTCCTCGATGCCGCCAATGGCGGCCAGGGCCTTGATGTTGATGTAGTTGAGCCCGTGTCCGGCGTTGACCCCCAGGCCGACCTTGCGGGCCAGCTTGATGGCAGTATCGATGGCTTCCAGTTCACGTTCCTGATCCGGCCAGGTGAGGGCCTCGGCGTAGGCGCCGGTATGAATCTCGATGTAGTCGGCACCGGTCTTGTTGGCCGCCTTGACCTGTTCCTGGTTCGGGTCGACGAACAGGCTGACGATGATGCCGCCATCCCGCAGGCGTTTGACGGTGTCGGTGATCAGTTTCAGATTCACGATCACATCCAGCCCGCCTTCCGTGGTCAGCTCCTGACGCTTTTCCGGAACCAGGGTAACCTGTTCCGGCTTCACCTTCAGGGCAATGCGCACCATCTCCTGGGTAGCGGCCATCTCCAGGTTGAGCTTGCTCTTGACGGTTCGCCGCAGGATCTCCAGATCACGGTCCTGGATGTGGCGCCGGTCCTCACGAAGATGGATGGTGATTCCTTCTGCTCCGGCCAGTTCGCCCAGGGCCGCCGCCGTGACCGGATCAGGCTCGACGCCTCCCCGCGCCTGTCGCACGGTGGCTATGTGATCGACGTTCAGTCCCAGCTTTGCCACGTACCAAACCTCCAATAAGTCAAAATCGGTCTCTCACAGAGCTCACAGAGGCTCAGAGAACTTCAAAAGCAAATGTCATCTTACAATGAATATACGGGATGAACAGGAAAACTCGGAAACCGTTATCCGGGTAAATCGTTAAGCCATTATCCCGTGTATCCTGTTTCATCAATGTTACGCAAGTCTTTAGGTATTCCTCTGTGTCTCTGTGCGCTCTGTGAGACAAAGCTTTTGGTTTATTTCTCCCCGATATGTTTTTTCACCAGGTCGCAGATCTCGTTGGCCCAGGTGGTGATCTCGTATTTATCCTGTCCTTCGATCATGACCCGCAGGAGCGGCTCTGTCCCGGAATACCTGATCAGCACGCGACCTTCGTTGCCCAGCTTCTCTTCCACCTGCCGGACCTTGTCGGCGATCTCCGGAATGGTCAGGATGTCCTTGCGTTCACGGACACGGGCGTTTACCAAGACCTGCGGCAGGGCGATCATGACCTCGGCCAACTCGGACAGCGGTTTCTGCTCACGCCGCATGACAGCCAGCAGCTGCAGGGCGGACAGGATACCGTCGCCGGTGGTGCTTGAGTCAAGGAAGATCATATGCCCCGACTGTTCGCCTCCCAGATTGTAGCCGCCCTTGCGCATCTCCTCAACCACGTAGCGGTCGCCCACCGCGGTCTTGATGATCCTGCCGCCGGCCTTGCGTATGGCGATGTCCAGCCCCATGTTGCTCATGACCGTGGCCACCAGGGTTTTCTTTTTCAGCTCCTTGCGCCGCAGCATATCGGTGGCGCAGATGGCCATGATGTGGTCGCCGTCGACCTCGTTGCCGAACTCGTCGCAGACGATTACCCGGTCTGCATCTCCGTCCAGGGCGATGCCGATGTCGGCACGGTGCTGTTTGACCGCTTCGCTGATCACTTCGGGATGAGTCGATCCGCAGCCGGCGTTGATATTGGTGCCGTTGGGTTTAACCCCCAGGGGGATGATCTCGGCCCCCAGCTCCTCGAAGACCGCCGGAGCAACCTTGTAGGCAGCTCCATTGGCGCAGTCCAGCACGATCTTCATGCCGGACAGATCCAGTTCCTGGGGAAAGGTGTTTTTGAGAAATACGATGTAGCGTCCGGCGGCGTCATCGATACGGAAGGCTTTGCCAACCTCGGTGGCGGTCGGGCGCAGGGTGTCTATCTTCTTGGACTCGATCAGTTTTTCTATCTTCAGCTCGATCTCGTCCGGAAGTTTGAACCCGTCGGCTGAGAAGAACTTGATGCCGTTATCCTGGAAGGCGTTGTGGGACGCCGAGATCACGACCCCTGCGTCAGCCCGCATTGAGGACGTGATGTTGGCGATGCCCGGTGTCGGGAGCGGTCCCACCACCAGAACATCGACTCCCATGGAACATATTCCCGCTACCAGGGCGTTCTCCAGCATATAGCCCGACAGGCGGGTGTCCTTTCCGATGACGATGCGGTGACGGCGCTTGCTGCTGCTCTTGAAAATGTACGCCGCGGCGCGGCCAAGCTGCATGGCCATCTCGGTCGTCATGGGGTGGACATTGGCGACTCCGCGTACGCCGTCGGTTCCGAACAGTTTTTTCATACATCCTCCTGAGGCGGGTGATCAGCTCTGGCGCTTTACACCCAGTGCCTTTTTCAGCATCCTGCGCAATTCGCCATGCTCCATGTCATAGGTAATCTTGGAATCATGGACCAGTGAAATTTTGCCGGTCTCTTCAGAAACCACCACGACATAGCTATCCGACAGTTCCGACAAACCTAGGGCTGCACGATGACGCGTCCCGAAACTCTTGGCAATGTCAGGATTCTGTGAAAGCGGCAGCAGGCAGCCGGCCTTGGTCAGTTTCCCGTTCTCAATGATAACCGCACCGTCGTGGATGGGTGAGTAAGGGAGAAAGATCGAATTGAGCAGTTCACTGGTCACCTTGGCGTCGATCTCGGTGCCGACATTGATCAGGTGGTCAAGGGGGGTCTGGCGGACAAGCACGATCAAGGCGCCGATCTGTTTCTCAGCCATATCCCGGAGTGCCTTGAGGATTTCATCGACCGTCTCGATGTCGCCGCTGGAATCCGATACCGGCACGGAGCGTTTGCCGAGGGCCAGCAGGGTCCGCCGCAGGTCGGTCTGGAAGATAACGGCAAGAATGACCGGGGCAGAAGCTGTCAGGACATTTATAATGCGGATCACCGCGGTCAGGCCGGTCAGGCGGGCGGATAGGGACAAAAGTGACAGAAATGCCATGCAGACCAGAAGCCGCATGGCGACATCGCGCCTGATGACGAGTGCGCAGGCAACAACCAGTGCTGTCATAAGGAGCGTGTCTGACGTCTCTGTCAATGCCGCTGCAATGTCCATGGCCTGTTTCCCGTTTAGTGAGGCTTGTCCGCGTAACCGGCAGTGACTGCACGGGCCATGTCGGCGACATCGCGCATCTCACGCACATCATGCACCCTCAGGATGTCTGCACCGCAGTGTACCCCCAGCGCAACGGTGGCAGCCGTACCCTGGAGGCGCTGGCCGGTCTCCCTGTTCAATACGGTGCCGATGAAAGACTTGCGCGAAGTTCCGATCAGAAGCGGCAGGCCGAGGCAGGTAAATTCCCGTAGCCGCCGCAGGATCTCGATGTTCTGGGCGGATGTCTTGCCGAAGCCGATACCGGGATCAATCGCGATCCGCTCCCGCTCGACCCCGGCCCCGCCTGCCGTAACAATTGATTGACGCAACGAGTGGATGATCTCGCCGATCAGGTCGGTGTAGGCGGTGTCGTGCTGCATGGATTCGGGCGTACCGCGGGTATGCATGAGCACGACACCGGCGCCGGTTCCGGCTGCAACAGGAGCCATCTGCGGATCGAATGTAAATCCGCTGATGTCGTTGATGATAGAGGCACCGGCGTCCATGGCCGCGCGGGCGACCGGGCTTTTCCAGGTATCTACCGAGATGGGGCAGGGCGTTGTGCCGGCCAGGCCGGCTATGACCGGAAGGACCCGCTTCAGTTCATCATCCGTCGATATCGGTGCAGCACCGGGGCGGGTGCTCTCGCCGCCGATGTCGATGATATCCGCGCCTTCTGAAACCATTTCCAGGGCCCGTTCAATGGCGTATCCCGGTTCATGGTAGCGGTTGCCGTCTGAAAACGAGTCGGGCGTCACATTGAGTATGCCCATGATCAGCGGGCGATCCAGGGACAGCTCCCGTGCTCCGGCCCTCCAGATTCGGGGGCGCTGCACGGCGAACGTCAGAACCTGTTTCAGCTCCGCTGCCAGGGCCGGCAGACCGAACGGCTGGGGGGCCAGTTTGCTGCACAGCGCGTGGAGCTGTTTGTCGGTCCCGATCAGGATGACGTCGGTTTTGTCGATACTGCAGGCGACGGTTCCCCGCGCAACGGCAGCATCACCCCCCAGGGCGAGCATCTCCTGCTTGAGTATGTTGGCCTGGCGGCACTGCAGGCCGGTCAGCTTCACGCAACGGGTCAGCATCTTGGCAGACATCATGGCGATGCCGCCGGGGTCGACATTGATGCTGCGCAGTTCCCGTTCCGCGTCGAGCGGTGTGGCGATATGCAGCACTCTCGCCGGGAAGCCGCTCATCTCAGGCCTGGGTCTCGGCAGGTTGCTCCGGCGACGGCGACTCAGGCTTGTGGCCATAGATCGGAGTCCCGGCAGCAATGATCTCGTCTACCTCGGCGCCGGTCAGGTTCTCTTTCTCGATCAGGCATTCGGAAAGATTGTGCAGATTCTGGATGTTTTCCTTCAGCAGCGCCAGGGCCCGTGCATAGCTGTCGTCGACGATACGCCTGATCTCGCTATCGATCTCCACGGCTGTTGCCTCGCTGTAGTTCTTGTGGGTGGACATCTCACGCCCCAGAAAGATCTGCTCATCCTTCTTGCCAAAGGAGAGAGGACCCAGTTTATCGCTCATGCCCCATTCGCAGACCATTTTCCGGGCCATTTCAGTTGCCTGTTCAATGTCGTTGCCGGCTCCGGTGGTAAAGGAATGGAAGATGATGTCCTCAGCGGCGCGTCCGCCCATCAGCACGGTAATGCGTGCCAGCAGAGACTCGCGGGAGTAACTGTGCTTGTCTTCGATGGGGAGCTGCATGGTGACACCCAGGGCGCGGCCGCGGGGAATGATGGAGACTTTGTGAATCGGATCGGTGCCGGGGACCATCCGTGCGACCAGGGTATGGCCGGCCTCATGGTAGGCAGTGCTCTTCTTCTCCTCGTCGGAGATGACCATGCTGCGTCGCTCAACGCCCATCAGGACCTTATCCTTTGCGTTGTCAAAATCGATCGATTCCACGACTGTCTTGTCGACACGTGCTGCCAGCAGTGCTGCTTCGTTGACTACGTTGGCCAGATCCGCACCGGAGAAGCCGGGGGTCCCGCGGGCGATGACCGCCAGGTCCACATCGGCGGACAGCGGTACCTTTTTGGCGTGCACCTTGAGGATCATCTCGCGTCCCTTGACATCGGGACGTGGAACCACCACCTGGCGGTCGAAACGGCCCGGACGCAACAGGGCCGGGTCAAGTACGTCGGGTCGGTTGGTGGCGGCGATCAGGATAACTCCCTCGTTGGACTCAAAGCCGTCCATTTCCACCAGAAGCTGATTGAGTGTCTGCTCGCGTTCGTCGTGTCCGCCGCCCAGGCCGGCACCGCGATGCCGTCCGACGGCATCGATCTCGTCGATGAAAATGATGCAGGGGGCGCTCTTCTTTCCTTGCAGAAACAGGTCGCGAACCCTGCTGGCGCCGACGCCGACGAACATTTCCACAAAATCAGAACCGGAGATGGAGAAAAACGGTACCCCGGCCTCGCCGGCGATGGCCCGTGCCAGCAGCGTTTTCCCGGTGCCCGGTGGTCCCATCAGCAGCACGCCTTTCGGTATCCTGCCGCCCAGCTTGGTGAATTTCTTGGGATCCTTGAGAAACGAAATGATCTCGTTCAGCTCTTCCTTGGCCTCTTCAATCCCGGCCACATCCTCAAAGGTGATCTTGACCTGGTTCTCGGTCAGCAGTTTTGCGCGGCTTTTGCCGAATGACATGGCCTTGCCGCCCCCGACCTGCATCTGGCGCATGAAGAAGATCCAGACCCCCACCAGTAGTATCAGCGGAAACCAGGAGATGAAGATGGAGAACCAGGAGAACTTCTCCTCCTCCGGTTTTGCCTGGATAGTAACCTTTTTCTCCAGCAGCATCTTGGTCAGATCGGCATCGGAGGTCGGCTTGTACATGCGAAAATCTTTGCCGTCTTTTCCCTCGTACTTCCCGAAGACGTCGTTGCCCTGGATGGTGACAGCGGTTATCTTGCCGGCTTCGACCTGTGAGATGAAGTCGCTGAAGCTGATTTTTTCAGCTGTAGGCTTCGGCTTGTTGAACATGTTGAAGAGCAGGATCATCATCAGGCTGATGACCAGCCAGAGAGACAGATTCTTGTAAAACTGGTTCACGCTTACCCCCGTCGGTTTGTGCAGATCGTGGCTTTGAAAATTTTATATTACTACCATATGTACTGCCGATATACAAGCCAATTGACGGTACGGCCTGGGCCCGACACGCTAGAAAAACGCTTTCACGACGAGCGAAGAGAGCTCATCAACACGTCCCAGGTTCGAGGTTCGCAGGCCGGCCACCCAGATCAGTTCATCTCCGCAGAATATCAGTGCTGCACGGGTACGCCTGGCGGGAGGAATCTTTTCATCAATGAAGAGGTCCTTGATTTTTTTTCTGCCGTTCATGCCGAAGGGCTGGATGCGGTCACCGGGGCGGAATGTGCGCATACGCCAGGGAAAGGGCATCCGGTGGGCGTCAAAGTAGGCTGTACCCGGGCTGCCGACGGGGTCTCGGGGCGGCGGGACGACCTCAATGCGGAGCGTACTCCCATCCGGCATCTGATAGCTTCCCGGGCCGGGGATGACGAGCTCCCTGAAATCTGGTGCTGTGTCAGGCAGAGCTTTAATTATGAGAGTCCCGTATTCCTTGACTGCAGCCCAACCCCCGGGCAGCATGATCCGGAGGTTGGGTTGCGAAGACGCGATCATCTGCAGGATACTTTCCAGATGCCGGTAGGTGATATTCTCCAGATCGCCGGCCGCATGCGACAGCATCAGGCGGACAAGTCGACGCTGCAGCGCCATCGGGCGGGAGAGGAGGAGGGGGATGTCGCAGGCTGCGGCGCTGTCCGAGAAACGGCAGGTCTGCCTTGCCGTCAGGCGTACCTGGTTATCCAGCAGTGCATTTTCTTCGGCCAGGATTCCGGCCGTTGTTGCCAAGGTGTTCCGGACTGCCGGGTTGTACTGTTCCAGAAGCGGCAGCAGTTCATGGCGGATCCTGTTGCGCAGGAAGGTCCGGTCAAGATTGCTGGTATCTTCGCGCCACTCAAGGCGTCGTTCGGCAAGGTACGCCTCGATCTCGATACGGGTGATTTCCAGCAGGGGGCGGCAGTAGCCGCGTCCGTTGCGCCACGGCATCCCGGCCAGTCCGGCCATTCCCGAGCCGCGCAACAGGCGCATAAGGACAGTCTCGGCCTGGTCGTCAGCGTGGTGGGCAAGCACAACCGTCGCTGCCCCTCGCTGTGTGGCGAGATCGTCAAAGAACTCTATCCGGGCCCGCCGGCCGGCATCTTCTAGATTGAGCGAGCCTGTTGCTGCGGCAGCCTTGATATCAATACGCCGTGATTCGAAGGGGATCGTGTAGCGCGCAGCCAGCCCGCGACAGAACTGTTCGTCGGCGTCGGATTCAGAACCTCTCAGGCAGTGATTGAGGTGTGCGGCAACAAGGCGCAGGGGGAACGCCGGCAGGGTAGCCAGGAGGTCGAGCAGGGCCGTTGAGTCGGCCCCTCCGGAAAGACCGACGATCAGTGTATCACCAGGCTTGAACAGCTCTTTGGAGAGGATGGCCGAGGTGATGCGTGTGTGCAGGTCGCTGGCTGTAGTCACTTCTTGTCGATCAGGGCGATGATCTCCGGCAGTGTCGATTGCATGGCATCCTGCAGCGACTGGAGCATGATCCGCTCTTTTTCTTCTTTCGACGCGTTAAACGGCACGATCCTGTCATCTCGGGACGCGATGGTGAAGGTCTTAAGCCTGTCCCCGTTCAGATACACCTCGATGTTGAATTTGAGCTCATGCCGGGTCTCAGCGCTGACGGCGCCTTTGTTGACGGTCAGAAAGGCGCTGACGTCCGTGACGGCGAGGCCGTGCCTGACTGTCACGGGAAATGACTCTGCATAGCTGGCCGTATAGCCGGCCTGGCGCAGTTCGTGGAGCAGCGCGTCGGTGATCCACTCCTCCGGGCTGCGGTCGGAAAGCAGGTCTGCCTGATGGACACCGTGGACATTGTTGAGAGAGCCGACAATCCATTCCCCGGCTCCGTTTCTGGGAGAGGGTCGCGCTGTGGCACGCGTGACGGTAATTTCGCCGCTGTGTCTGACGGGTGACTGATCGGGCCGAGCGTAATTGAGCCCGATCTTCTGGTCCACGAAGGCGCAGCCGCCGGGAATGGAGAGGGCCAGGCAGCTTGCCACGACCAATAACTGGCGGATCAGGGGACTGACTTTCATAGGCAGATACCTCGCAGTATTGCGGATGTGTGACCCTAAACGGATTTCGTCTGAAAAAGCATATTCAGGATAAAGCTGAACAGGCTGAAAAGAAGCGCTGCCAGAAAAGCGGCTCCAAACCCGGCAACGTGGAATCCGTTCACCAGGTGGGCTGCCAGATAGAACATGACACCGTTGACCACCAGGGTGAACAGCCCCAGTGTCATGATGGTCACCGGCAGGGTAAGCAGAATGACCAGCGGCCTGAGGAAGGCATTCAGCAGACCAAGTACCAGTGTTGCGATCAGCAGATTACCGAAACGGTCGATCTGGATTCCCGGCACCAGCTTCATGACGAAGAACAGGGCAAAGGCGTTCAGTACCCAGGTGAGTAAGAGTCGTGTCATAGGCTTCGTGTGGTCAGAACCACCGCCTCCTTCTGAAGTACGTGATCATTGCAATGGTAAGTACGATCATGAACCCCCAGAGCATGAAGTAACCGTAACGCCACTCCAGCTCCGGCATATGCTTGAAGTTCATGCCGTAGACCCCGACCAGGAAGGTCAGCGGCATGAAGATGGTGCCGATGACGGTCAGGAATTTCATGACCTCGTTGATGCGGTTGCTGATGCTGGAAAGATAGAGATCCAGCATCCCGGAGAGGAGGTCGCGATAGGTCTCCACGGTGTCGATGACCTGGACGGTGTGGTCATACACATCGCGGAAATAGAGCCGGGTGTGCGGAGATAACAGGGGGCTGTCTCCCCGTTCCAGAAAGGAGACCGCCTCCCTGAGCGGCCAGACGGCCTTACGCAGGAAGATGATCTCCTTCTTGATATCATTGATCTCGTGCAGTGCGGTTGTATCGGGGGCCCGCGTAAGGTCTTCCTCAAGATTGACGATCCGCTCTCCCAGATCCTCCAGTACGCTGAAGTAGCTGTCGACAATGGCGTCGATCAGGGCGTAGGCCAGATAATCGGCCCCCATACCCCGTCCTTTGCCCTTGTTAGCGCGGAGACGTTCGCGGATCGAATCGAATACATCACCCTGGATTCCCTCCTGAAAGGTGAAGAGATGGCTGGAACCGAGGATGATGCTGAGCTGCTCGGAGGTGAACTCCCCGGCACCCTTTGGCCTGAGCATGCGCAGCACAATGAACAGGTACTCGCCGTAGTCCTCGATCTTGGGTCGTTGAACCGTATTGACGATATCCTCCAGGACCAGGGGATGCAGCGTGAAGCGCTCCCCCAGGTGGCGGATGATTTCAAGATCATGGACCCCTTCCACATTCACCCAGGTAATGCCGGGTCGTTCCAGATGTGGCAGGCAGTCGTCTACGGTATCAAAGCGCTGCTCTTCGAAGTTGTCCTGATCGTACCCGATAAGCTCGATGGACACCGCTGCGGCAGGGGTCTCGCCGATATGCACCAGGCTGCCTGGCGGCATGCCGGCCTTGATGGATCGTTTTTTCAGAAACTTCCGGTTGTTTTTCATCTAGATACCCAGGATATCGGCCATCCGCAGCAGGTCTTCGTTGAGTTTTTTCTGTCCGCCGTTGGCCACCATCTCCAGCAGCGTGGTTGTCAGTGACGCGGCCGAAAGGCCGACCATGACCCCCTTGGTGCCATTCATCAGAAGTTCGACCGATTTCCGGCCGAACCGGCTCCCCAGCAGGCGATCAAAGACCGACGGGGCGCCCCCGCGCTGGTAGTGACCAAGTACAGTCACCCGGGTCTCGAATCCCACGGTGTCCTTGATGCCGTCGGCGATCGACTGGGCATTACCCACACCCTCTGCCATGATGATCAGGGCGTTGGTGCGCCCCTCTTCGTAACGTCGTCGCAACTGAAGGCACATCTCGGAAAGATCGAACTCCACTTCGGGCACGATCGCGAACTCGGCTCCGGTTGCAATGGCCGTGGTTGAGGCCAGGTAGCCGGAGTTGCGCCCCATGACCTCGACGATGAAGGCCCGGTCATGGGAATTGGCCGTATCCTTGATGCAGTCCACGGCATAGATGATGTTGTTGAGTGCCGTATCGACCCCCAGCGCCATATCCGTGTAGGGAATGTCATTGTCGATGCTGGCCGGGATGCCGACCACCGGGAATCCCATTCTGTCCAGTGCCAGTGCACCGTTCAGTGAACCGTCGCCGCCGATCACGATCAGACCTTCGACCCGTTCTTTGAGAAGGTTGTCAAGGGCCTTCCTGCGGCCTTCTTCGGTTCGGAACTCCTGGGAGCGGGCGGACTGAAGGAATGTGCCGCCACGCTGCAGTATTCCGGAAACCGCACGGGTGTCAAGCACCTGGAAATCGTTCTTCAACAGGCCGGCATACCCCTTGTGGTAGCCGATCATTTCAATATCATTGGCAACGGCCGTGCGGGCAGCCGCGCGGATGGTGGCGTTCATTCCGGAGCAGTCGCCGCCGCTGGTCAGGATGGCGAGTCGTTTCATAGGGGCCTCATGTATTATGCCGGAGCGGTAAAAATTCTCTGCAGCGCAGTATGGCGGTAATCGAAGATCTTTTTCAGGCGCGGAGCAACGATCAGGTGATTCACCAGCCCGGCCAGCTGATCGTGTGCCAGCAGGTAGTGCACCAGGTCACGGACCTCGACGCCGTCCTCCACCTCGCGGAAAAAATGCTGATGATGCCAGAAACGATAAGGTCCAAAACGCTGCTCGTCAACAAAGAAATCGGGCTTCGAGACATGGGTGATCTCCGTAGTCCAGTTCATGCTGATTCCGAGGAGCGGCCGAACGGTGTAGGTAATGATCTGGCCGGCGTAGGTCGACGGCTGCTGGGTGGAGGTGATGCGGAAATCCATGGCCGGCGGTGTGATCTTCACCAGGTTGCCCGGATCGGAAAAAAAACTCCAGGCGTCGTCAAGGGTGGCGTGAAGAGTCTGGATGCGTTCGAATGAAAAAGGTTTCATAAGCTCTCGCCCTGTTTCCTCTCACTGCTGCGCTGAACGGTACAGCCTGAAGGCCATGAAGCTGCCCAGCAGGAACATGGGCAGGCTCAGCAGCTGCCCCATGGAGAAAAAGGCCACCAGAAGGCCGAGATGGTCGTCCGGCTGGCGGAAGAATTCGATAATGAAGCGAAATAGTCCGTAACCGGCAACGAATGTCCAGCCGGCCACCCCGGTGACAGGCGACCTTCGGGACGCCGCCCGGACGATAAGGAACAGTGCCAGCCCCTCGAGAAGCGCTTCGTACAGTTGCGAGGGGTGACGCGGCAGGGGGCCGCCGCCGGGGAATATTATGCCCCAGGGCACATCGGTCTGCCTGCCGTACAGCTCGGCGTTAATAAAGTTGCCGATCCTGCCCAGCCCAAGTCCGACTGGTGCACACAATGCCGCCATGTCGATCAGCGTAAAAAATGGAATCTGCTTGCGGCGGGCATAGAGTGCAAAGGCAATGATGACGCCCAGAAAACCGCCGTGGAAGGACATGCCCCCTTCCCAGACAGCGAAAATCTGCAGCGGGTGTGCAAGGTAGAAGGGGAGTTTGTAAAAAAGGATATAGCCGAGCCGCCCGCCAAGCACGACCCCCAGCGCGCCGAAAAACACCAGATCCGCCACATCGTCCGCGGTCAGCGGCAGCTGCTTGCGGCGGGTTTCGGAGCGCAGAATCAGGTAGGTGGCGACGAAGGCCAGTACGTACATCAGCCCGTACCAGCGGAACTGGAGCGGGCCGATGCGAAGGAATACCGGGTCGATCTGCGGAAAATGCATGGGGCCCCGGGCCGGCTAGGCGCCGCAGCCGCAACTGCGGCTGCACTTGCCGAGGCGCATATGCAGGGCCTTGATGAAGGTTGCATCAGTCGCGGCCTTGATCTCGTCCACGACATTCTGGGGAATGGCCGAATCAAGGGAGAGGATGACCATTGCCTCCCCTTTTTTCTCGCTGCGCCCGAGATTCATTGAGGCGATGTTGATCTCGTGCTGGCCCATGATGGTGCCGATCTTGCCGATCATGCCGGGGCGGTCACCGTAGTGCAGCAGCAGCATGTGCTCATCGGGTGCAAAATCCATGGAGTAATCGCGCAGCCTGACGATTCGCGGAGCGCCTTCAAAGAGGGTGCCTGAGATCAGGCGGCGTTTGCCGTTGCCTTCTGCGATCAGGGTGAGGACGTTGGAGAAGGCGTCGGCGTGGGTCGATTTGGTCTCTTCCACGACGATCCCCATCTGCTCGGCGATCAGCGAGGCATTGACCATGTTGACATCCTGATCGACCATGCGGTTGAGCAGGGCCGACAGACCGCAGACGGTCAGGGGCGAACAGTCATAATGGGCGATGCTGCCGGCATAGGCGAAGGTCAGTTTTTCCGGATTGCTGTCCAGCAGCTGGATGCCGAAGTCGCACATGACGCTCATCAGGTTCAGGAAGGGTCGCATCTGGTCCATCAGGGCCAGGTCGAAGCGCGGGATATTGACGGCATTCTCCAGAGGCTGGTCATCAAGGTAGTTGATGATCTCTTTCGATACGTCGATGGCTACGTTGACCTGTGCCTCGAAGGTGTTGGCGCCCAGGTGCGGTGTCACCACCAGATTTTTGTGGGCGATCAGCTGTTTGAGAACCTCGGTTGCCGGCGGCTCCTCGCTCCAGACATCAAAGGCGCCTCCCACAACCTTGCCGGAATTGAGGTTGTCCAGCATGGCCTGCTCGTCGATGATGCAGCCGCGGGCAACATTGAGGACGATCACGCCGCTTTTCATCAGGCCGAACTCACGCGCGCCGATCATGCCCCTGGTCTCGTCATTGAGCGGGGTATGTACGGTGATGATGTCGCAGTGCTTGTAGATTTCATCGTGGGATACCAGTTTGACGCCCAGATCATGGGCCCGCTTGACACTGATATAGGGGTCGCAGGCCAGGACATCGCACTCGAAGGCCTTCAGGCGTGTGGCAACCCTGCCGCCGACCTTGCCGATGCCGATCACCCCGGCGGTCTTGCCCTTCAGCTCATGGCCGGTAAAGGGGCCCCGTTTCCACTCGCCGCTCTTCAGGCTGTTGTTGGCGGTTGTGACGTTGCGGCAGAAGGAGAGGAGTAGCGCCATGGTGTGCTCGGCTGCGCTGTTGGTGTTGCCAAAGGGGGCATTGACGACGATCACCCCTTTGGAGCTGGCATAGTCAACATCGACATTGTCGATGCCGACGCCGGCCCGGGCAACCATCTTGAGGCGTGTGGCGGCATCCAGCAGAGGTCTGTCGACAGTCGTTCCGCTTCGGGTTATGATGACGTCATACTCGCCGATGACCGCCAGCAGCTCATCCTTTTTCAATCCGAGTCTCACATCCAGCTGGATGCGCGGTTCCTGGGTCAACAGGGCAAGCCCTTCGGCTGAAACTTCATCGGTTACGATAATCTTCATTACTGCTCCTTGAGATAGTGGAGTAAAGGCATGCTGATTGAGCGCTAAGGGTGGAATAATAGCCCTGCATTTAAAAAAATGCAAGCATGGCCGACGGATTTAGTGGTATACACTCCGTTGCCATGCAGCCATTCAATATTGTACTCATCGAACCGGAAATACCCCCCAACACCGGCAATATCGCCCGCCTGTGCGCTGCCACCGGCACCCGCCTGCACCTGGTGGGCAAACTGGGCTTCTCCACTGACGACCGCTACCTGAAGCGGGCCGGGCTTGACTACTGGGAGTTCGTCGACCTCCGTTACTGGCCGGACCTCAATGCGCTCAAGGCCGAAAACCCGGACAGCCGCTTCCTCTATCTCAGCACCAAGGTCTCCCGCAGTTATCTGGAGGTCAGGTATATTCCCGGCGACTTCATCGTGTTCGGCAAGGAGACCAGGGGGCTGCCTGAAGAGCTGCTGGCGGACAATCCCGACACCTCCATCACCATACCGATGCCGTCCGAAAAGGTGCGCAGCCTCAACCTTTCTACCTCGGCAGGCGTCGTGCTCTACGAGGCCCTGCGCCAGAGCGGGGCACTGGGCTGATGAAGAGGGAGTACCTGACTGGCATGCACCCCTACCTGACCGCCCCTATTCCCGGCACCGGAGGTTTCATCAAGGAATCTCCCGAGGACTTCATTGTCAGTGAGATCCCGGCCTATGAACCGTGCGGATCGGGTGAACATCTCTACCTGACCTTCGAAAAACGCGGGATCACAACACTGGAGGCCATCCGCCGCATCGCCGGCCGGCTTAAGGTCCCCGAGCGTGATGTCGGATATGCCGGTATGAAGGATGCCGCCGGTATTACCCGCCAGACGATCTCACTTCAGGGCACGAAACCCGAGAGCGCACTTTCACTGCAGCTGGACGGCATTTCGATCTGTTCCGCCATCCGACATTCCAACAAGCTCAAGCCCGGCCATCTCAAAGGCAACCGTTTTCAGGTCACGATCCGTGGTGTCTCCCTGACAGCAGCTGAATCAACTGCCGCAGTCCTGGAAATACTCAGGCAGCGCGGTGTTCCCAATTACTTCGGCCATCAGCGCTACGGCGCCCAGGGGAATTCGCACCTGGTCGGCGCTGCCATGCTGCGTGGCGACTGGCAGGGGGCTGTCGATTGCCTGATCGGTGTGCCGGATGCCGTACGGGATGCTGACTGGCGCGCTGCGATATCGGCCTATCAACGGGGTGACCTGCCGGAGGCATTGCAGTGTTTGCCCCGGCACTGCCGCACCGAACGAGACATACTGCAGCGCCTGGCTGCACGGCCGGAAGCGTGGGAAAAGGCTTTTTCCGTGGTCCATCCGCGGCTGAAAAAACTCTACCTGTCGGCCTTCCAGTCCGCTCTGTTCGACAAGGTCGTGGAACAGCGGCTGGAGACAATCGACCGGGTCATGGCGGGTGACCTGGCCTGGAAGCATGTGAACGGTGCCTGCTTCCTGGTGGAGGACCAGGAAGCGGAGGCCTCCCGGGCGGAACGCTTCGAGATCTCGGCCAGCGGACCGATGTTCGGCAGTCGGATGACACAGCCGGCCGGTGCGGTAATGGCCATGGAGCAGTTGATCCTGAAGAAGGCGGGTGTCAGTCCGGGTGATCCCGGCCCGGGAGGCAGGCTGCCTCTGCAGGGTGAGCGCCGCCCGTTGCGGGTTCCGCTGGTCGATGCGTTACACCGTGTGGAGGGGGATGTGCTGATCCTGGAATTCAGCCTTACCAGAGGGAGCTATGCCACCTCCGTCGTGCGGGAGATAACCAAGATGTTTTAAGCTGACGATGGATTAACAAAAAACATAGAAAACCAAAAACAGAATAGTCAGTGTCTCACAGAGCGCACAGAGACACGGAGAACTGCAAATCATATTTTTATCTCTGTGCCTCTGTGAGCTCTAGCGAACGCGGTGAGCGAGTGAGATTGATTTCAGTTTGGATATAAAAAAAAGCCGCCGGGGACATCCCCGGCGGCTTTTCTGATAGTTATCAGATGCGTCTGCTACTTACGGACGAACTCCGCCTTGGCAAACGAGTATTCGAACTGCATGTGGTCGGTGTAGCTGCCGTTGAGGATAGCCACCACATCTTCGGTGAAGACCAGCTCCTCGTCGGTGGGGATGACATAGACCTTGACCGGAGAATCGTCTGTGGTTATCAGCGTCTCCCGTTTGCGGGTCATGGCGCCGCTATTGCGCTCTTTGTCCAGGTGGATGCCGATGTGCTCCAAGCCTTCGATGGCCTTTTCGCGGATCAGGGCTCCCATCTCGCCGACGCCTGCAGTAAAGACCACTGCATCCAGTCTGCCCACGGCGGCCATGAAGGCGCCGATGTATTTCTTCAGGCGGTAGGCCTCGATATCCAGGGACAGCTGGCAGCGCTTGTCTCCGGCGTTGGCGTTCTCGATCACGTCACGACGGTCGGTGAAGCGTCCGGTGATGCCGATGACGCCGCTCTTCTTGTTGAGGATGCTGTCGATCTCCTTGGCAGAGAGGTTCTCCTTCTGCATCATGAAGGCCGGGATTGCCGGATCGATGTCGCCGCAGCGGGTGCCCATGACGGCTCCCTCCAGCGGGGTCAGCCCCATGGTCGTATCCACGGAGACGCCTGCCTTGATTGCGCAATGGGAGACACCGTTGCCGATGTGCATGGTGACGATGTTGCAATCTGACGGTTTTTTGCCGAGCAGTACCGATGCCCGTTTGGATACGTACAGGTGCGAGGTGCCGTGGAAGCCGTAGCGCCGGACCTGGTATTTCTCGTACCACTCGTAGGGCAGGGGATAGATATAGGCCTGCTCAGGCATGGTCTGGTGGAAGGCGGTGTCGAAGATGGCTACATGGGGGATGGTCGGCATAAGGGCCTGGGCCGCCTCGATCCCTTCGATATTGGGCGGATTGTGCAGCGGAGCCAGGTGCTGAACCTCTTTGACGGCATCCAGGACATTATCGTCGATCATGACCGAACAGGTGAATTTCTCACCGCCATGGACGACACGGTGGCCGACGGCAGAGATCTCGTCAACGTTTTTGAGTACGCCGTGGATCGGGTCGGTAACGGTCTTTATCAGAAGATCGATAGCCGCCTGATGGTTCGCACAGTCCTGCTCGTGGCGGTAGGTCTCACGCCCCGGGACTTCATGCAGGATGAAGGAATCGCCGATGATGACACGCTCGACCATCCCCTTGGCTACAACCTCTTTTTTATCCCAATCGAAAAGCTGGTATTTTACCGAAGAACTGCCGCAATTCAATGCCATTATGATCATTGCTGCCTCCCGTGAATAAACAGAGATTTATTTATAATATCAATAAAAAACGAACAACCAGACTAAAAAAAATAACCGAAATAAAACTGTTTTTGATATATACATGACAACCTCTTTGAATTCAACATATTTTGTAAGTGTTGTGGATACAGAGGGGGTGTATTCTTTGCTGGACATTTGGAAAATGTGTATGGTAAATTCTACAGGCTTCCGTAGTGAAGACCAATTTTTAAAGGAGGAAAAACCGTGGCTCACACCATTACCGACGATTGCACCAACTGTGCAGCATGTGAGGACTCCTGTCCTGTCAACTCCATCAGCGAGCAGGGCAACAAGCGCGTCATTGATGCAGACACCTGCATCGACTGCGGCGCTTGCGTGGATACCTGTCCCGTGAATGCCATCCATGCCTGATCTCTGTTCAACAGGGTGAAGTATTGATGCACATCAAGCAACAAAAATGGCCCGCGGTGACGCGGGCCATTTTTGTTTGAGGCAAAGCCCCTCCGGAAGATTCCGGCAGGGGCTTTTTACCTGTTATGGA
Source organism: Geobacteraceae bacterium (assembly GCA_016720395.1). Lineage (GTDB taxonomy): Bacteria > Desulfobacterota > Desulfuromonadia > Geobacterales > Pseudopelobacteraceae > CAIPTY01. Next base: position 367,805 of record JADKKR010000008.1, read on the forward strand.
TGAGATCTCCCGGGTCACCATCGGTATGGCTGAGTGAAAATATCGTTGATTATCATCATAACTCGAAGATAATAATAGAACTGATGTTCTATTATTATAAAGCAGCAACAGGGTATAGTGGCATTGTCATGATTAATAATGTATAAATACAGTAATATCAGAGCATTATAATTTCAAATATTTGAAAAAAACGTTTGATAATTTAGGTTTTTTGTAATACTCTTAATCTAGGCAGACCGTTTTCAGACAGATACCAGAAGTCTGGCGGCAGCCGCGCAAGAGCACCGGCCGCTGAGGCAGACAGCGGCAAGGAGGAACAACGAGTGAGCGAGATCAGTCAGAAGCTTAAAGCTATCCCCGAAGTTGAACACGCCCTGGTGATGACAAAAGACGGGTCGGCAGTGGATGATACCTCATATGAAGCCGAAGTCCTCGGTGCCTACACCCAGTTCCTTGCCCGCTTCGGCGGTAAACTGGGTTCGTTGCTGGGTGTCGGCGAACTTAAGTCTGCAGCGCTGCACGGGAATGACCATCATATGTTCCTTTTGGAGAGCAGAAACCATTATCTCGGAGTCTCCGCAAAGGCAGTGGCAACGTGAATGCTCTGGATGCCGAAATCCGCCGGCTCCTGGCTCCGAAATAGACTGCCAACGCAGCGCTGTAACACCTTACGACTGTATCCGTCAAGGTATCGGATCAGGCCATCAATTCTGAAATTCGCGAAAAGGGTGACGCTATGGAAGAGTTTCTAAAACAGATTAAAACTGTTCCCGGAACTTTGGGCTGCATGGTCTACGATGATCAGGGGCAATTAGTGTCCCACATGTTCCCGAGTATTTTCGACCAGAAGATGCTCAGTTCCGCGGTCACGACCGTGTCGGAAAACCTGCCGGGACTCCGGGATTATACCGGCGGCGTGAGGATGATCGATTTCCGTTTCCAGAACGGCAGAATTGTGGTCAAGCCGGTCGATGGTGGCTGCCTGGTCATTCTCTGTGAAGGGACAGTCAACCTGCAGTCGCTGATCATCTCACTTAACCTGGTTGTCAAGCAGGTGGAGAAGAGCCTCAAAAGCGTCGTTCCCGCCACCCAGCAGGCAATGGCGGTACCGGTCGCCCCGCCCGTCACCACGGTGTCTCCCCTGGATCTTATCGAAAAGAGCCCGCTGGCGTCATATCTCCAGGGGATGCAGACGACTCTTTCGAAGTTCATGGGGCCGATGGCGAAAGTCATATTCGTCGAATGTGTCGAAAAGTGGCTGCAGGATCATCAACCGGTCAAAACCGCCCTGCCGCATCTGGTCGATATCGTGGCGGCAGAAATCGGTGATCCGGCCAAGACGTCCGAGTATCGCCAGAAGGTGTCAACTTTTCTGTAATTATTACATAGCAGGTTCAAAGGAGGACGGTCATGTTCAGGAAAATCAGTATCAAAGTGGCGTTTTTTGTAAATCTCGTTCTCTTTGTCGTCATCGGGCTCGGTACCGTCCAGCTTGCCAAGGATCAATTCAATCGTCTTGATGACCAGTACAAAGCCCAGGCGAAATTCGACAGCCTGGTGGGTGCAAAGGCGGTCAGCAGACTGTTCGAGGAGGCTATCGACACGGGCACCATGACCATGGCCGATGCCTTTGACACGGAGTACCAGCCCTACGGCAAATTCGAACCGCCGAAATACCGCACCAAATACGACGCATACGCAGACCGTGCGCTCCTGACCCTGCAGGATGAGCTGCTGAAAAACACCAGCATCCTCTACGCGGTAACTGTGGATAACAACGGCTACCTCCCAACACATAATACGAAATTCTCGAAACCGATCACGGGCGACAAGGATAAAGACAAGGTCGGCAACCGCACCAAGAGGATATTCAACGACCCGACCGGCCTTGCCGCCGCAAAGAACACGCAGCCCGGATTTATCCAGGTGTACAAGCGGGACACCGGCGAAACCATGGGACGTTTCCTCTCCCATTCTCGTCAAGGGCAAGCAATGGGGCAATTTCAGGATAGGGCTTTCAATCGACTCTCTGCAAAAGGCCAAGATGACGCTTCTGGCCCAGCTGCTCCTGAGTATGGCGATCATCCTCGGCATTTCCTTCGTGCTGGTTTTCTACACCATTAGAAGGTCGCTCCTGCCACTGACGGAGCTTACGCAACTGGCCTCGCGCATGGCTGACGGAGACGTCAACCAGCCGATCTTGGCTCACACGAAGGATGAGATCGGCGAACTTGCGGAAGTTCTTGAGAGGATGCGCATCAGCCTGAAAACTGCCATGGAGAGGCTGATGAGAAGGTAGATTAAAATCCAGACAAAGTAACTGTTGTTTGAAATGAAGCCCCCTCCGAGCGTTCCGGAGGGGGCTTTTTGTTTGTTGTGTGCCCGGGGAACTCTTGATGACCAATCCAGTCCACCGACCAGATTGATGGTCTTGCTGCTGTTGAACAGGACGATAGAACCCCGCGTGCCTTCGGCAAAGTTTACGGCACGGACATTGATGGTGTCGGTTGTCGCAGCATTTCAGTAGGCAGAAACCAGGAGCTCGTAACCGTTTCCGCTGGAATTGACCTTGGCCATTGAAGAGTAGGGGAAGGTTACGTCGGTGCCTTACGGTGCATTTAGCACTACTATTTGGCAGTCCGGGTTGCTGCCGCAGCTGGGAGCAACCCAGGTGGCCCACTGTGAATAATTGCCCCGAGTCTGGGTCAGGGTGACCGTGCTGCCTGCTGTTAAATCGTGGCTACAGATCACGTCACTGCTGCCGCCATTTCGGATGCAGGAAATGCCGGGAACGCTGGTGCTGGTCACGGTGCCGCCTCCCTTTCCGGTGTCGCCAGCAGGAGTCGAACCGCCAACGTGTAGGTGTCGACCGGAGATAAAGTCAGGTTCAGCAGCACCTGTGCTGTCTGGTCAATCCCGGTAACGCTTATGGACAGGGAGTTGCTGTATGTTCCGGCCGACAAGTGCACTTCATTCCAGGAACTTTTATTTTATCAGCCACATGACAAACGACATGTCAGGACAACAGAAATCAGTGTGATCAGTAAAAGAAAAGTCATGGTACCAAACGAATACTCTTCACGTTGATTCTTCCACTTTTTATAGTGATGGTTCCTTTAACACGTGTCAGGCCTGCTGCAGATGTAGACCAGAGATCATCCCAGCCGCCCTCAAGGGAGATGGTGTGCCCCTGATTAAACAGCAGTGCTTCAAAAATGGCATTGCTGTAAGAAGCCAGTGCCATAATGGAACCATTGGCATGTAACGCACCCAGAGCAGAACTGAGCGTGCTGTACCCACTGTTTCCGTAGATGATTACCGGATTAGATATAATTGAAAAAGCTGCAGAAACACTTTTATTAGCATCAAGAAGAAGGGTGCAGCTTTCGGTGGCGGATACACAACCGGTCCATCCGCTGAAGGTAGAGTGCCAGGCAGTTGAAGCGTCAAGCTTAACGGATGTCCCATCGGGATAGCTCGCACTACAGGCATTTCCGGTGCAGGAGATATCTGCGGGTATTCCGGTTGCTGTCAGCGATGAGCTTGAAACGGTACCACCGCCACCATTGGAAGACGTAACGTTTACCTGAAGCTCTCTCATAAGTGGCGATACGGTAGTGCTGGTTGTCGAAGAGTTGTTGCCGTTATTTGGATCAAGTGTCAAAGAAGAAACCGTTGCAGTATTTGACAGGCTACCGCCCGTCAAGGGGGTGCTGGCTATTATGGAAACTGTTTCCGTCGACCCGCTGGCAAGAGTCCCAATGGCACAGGTTATGGAACTGCCCGTATTGTTGCAGGATCCGACACTGGGTGTGGCCGAGATTAGAAGCATACCGACCGGGAGTGTATCGGCAACGGAAACAGAAGCGGCGGAACTCGCGCCACTATTTGTAATGCTGATGGAGTAGGTTAGATTCTCACCGCCAACTATCGGGTCAGGGGAGTCGGTCATGCTCATGGAGAGATCAGCGTAGGGGACTGATGTTGCTGATGCAGTTATGCTGTTGTTTCCTGAGTCAGGATCAGGTGATGAACTTGCGACCGAAACCGTGTTGGATATCGTGCCGCCATCGACTGAAGTGGAAACGACAATAGATGCTGTGACTGTTGAAGCATTGGCCATGTCGCCGATTGTGCATGTAATGATGCCGGTCGTCTGATTACAAATCCCTTGGCTTGCAACTGCAGAGACAAATGAAGCCCCCGGGGGCAGAGTGTCAGATACAATGACTGATTTTGCGGGGTTCGGTCCGTTGTTTGTTATTGTAATGGAGTAAGTTATATTTGAACCCGCGACCACCGGGTCAGGTGCGTCTGACATGCTAATTGTCAAGTCTGATGGGGGCATAAACTGCAAATTTTTGTATAATAAAACATTAAACCCATTTTCGTGAATGATGGCGATATCAACATCGCCATCACTATCAAAATCCCCTGCAGTTATTCCTGATGGTCTGATATAGGCATTGTAATTGAAAGGTGCACTGAAAAGTCCACTTCCGTTATTGAGGGCAACCGACATATGTCCCGCTGAAGTGTATTGGCTGTAAGCTGCTGCAATATCGAGAGAACCGTCTCCATTTAAATCCGCAATTGTAACCGGAATAGTCCAGTTGGGGTCCAAAGGATTATCCATTATGAGATCAATTGAGCCGGATGGAATCAGACCGCCAACACCATCAGCCATGTAAATCCGGAGCTCCTTGAAAGAATTAGCACCGTTAGCCAGGTGGCAACCCAGGACAAGATCCGATATTCCATCGTTGTTGAGGTCTCCTGCTTCCATGCGAAAGACCCAGGGATAACCGTTTGATGAGGACAGAACTATGTGACCGCTTGCTTCAAAGGTCCCATTTCCGTGGATACCGTCATCAGAGTTGGCGATGAATAAATACATGTCAGTGTTCCGGATTGCACTGATGTCAATTATGCCGTCCCCGTTAAAGTCACCTGCAGCAATTGCGTTGGGATTAAAGAACGTAACAGTGGGAGAAATCCCGTTAGAAAAACTTCCAGAACCATTATTGATCAGCAGGGAGATACTCGTTGAACCGCTTGAGTTGGCAACGGCTATATCAGGAGACCCGTCGTTGTTAAAGTCGGCAACCAGAATGCCTCCAGAATAGTTTACTGCCAGAGGATAGTCTGTTTTGTCCAGGTAGCCGCCACTCGTATTGTTCGTGAATATTGAAACTACTGAAGGTATTGCAGAGCTCAGAACCGCTATGTCCATGAATCCGTCTTTGTTGAAGTCCCCTTTTGCCACATATTTTGCGTCCGCAACAGGCAAGGGAGGGGCTGTTGCAAATGTCCCGTCACCATTTCCGGAAGTAACATATAAATGGCCGAGGGGGGTGTAGGCCAGGTCCGGTTTAGTATCCTTGTTGAAGTCGCCTGAAACAAGGCTATAGCCGTTATGTGCGGCAATAGTTACCGGGGTGTCAAAAGAGATGCTGCCAGGAACAGGGCTCAGTGAGACGGTGCCGCTTGCGCTGCCTTTCAATGTGCTGGCGGTGATGGACACATCAGTTAGAGCAGATACCGCTTTGGTTGTTATGGTAAATTTTGTTGAGCTCTTGTTTTCCGGAATGGTAACGATACTAAAGGGGAGTATCACTTTGGCACTACCGGTTGTCAGATTTACGGTTATCCCGCCGGCCTTGGCAGGAGCATTCAGGGTGACGGTAACAGATGCAGTTTCACCACCCATAACACCAGCCGGGGTTATGCTTACTGTATTGGGCATGATTGGCAGAACGTAAAGCCGGGCCACCTTGTGTGCTCCGCGGTAGGATGCACCAATCAATATACTGGAATCTTCACAGTTTGAAGTCGGGGTGATAGTAAATTCAGCAGATGTTTTACCGCTTGGAATCTGAACTGAAGCCGGAAGTGATGCACAGCCGTTGCCGTTAGTCAGCAAAATTATGGCACCTCCGCCCGGTGCCGGAGAGGAGAGAGAGACCGTGGCTGTTGCCGGGTCAATGACCGAGGTGCTTGTGGGAGCTATTGTCAATGCAGAAAGCTCGGCTCCACCGGCCATCATCCGGTTCTGACGATTGAAAAGAGTAAATCGGTATTTTGTGGCACCAGTCTGAACTTGTGAACCTCCTGATACAATATCCGGAAAACCGTCTCCATTGAGGTCGGCTACAGTAGCAGTTGAATCGATGGCCAATCCTGCTGGCGATATGCTGGCACTCAGAGTGTATTGCCCTTCGCCGTCGTTATTATAATATTTCATACTGCCATTGTCGGTGACCAGCAGCAGATCAAGATCGCCATCTTTGTCAAAATCCTCCATGGAAAGTCCCCATGGTGTTGTATCAATATCAATCTCCATGGCTTGTTTGTACCCATTTTCTCCATCATTTACCAGAGTAACAAGTTTCTTTTCGGCAGGGAGTATTGCGGCAAGATCAGCAAATCTGTCAGCGTTCATATCGCCAGCGACGATTGTTCGTGGTGTTCCGGCTAATGGAATGACGGTCCCGGGTGTTAATGTCTTTGACGTACCCGGCATCAGAGAAATCCCATTTGTAACACCGACCGCCAGATCGGTAATGCCGTCATTGTCGAAGTCAGCACTTGCAAGGTGGTTTGCTGATGTAGAGCCGGTTGAAATTTCAAAATCAGCAGGTTGGGTCAGCGTGAAACCGCCGGTGCCATTATTACGTACAATCGATATTCTACCGATAGGATGGGAAACGATCAGATCAAGGTCGCCGTCATTATCGACATCCATTGTCGTGATAGAGTTACAGGGGGTTAGAGTATTGATTACTGAAGCATTAGTTGGGAACGTACCGGAGCCATTATTGATGAAAACAGAAATACCGCTAGCAGCATTACTTCCGGCAAGTGCCAGATCTAATGCCCCATCACCATTAAAATCACCGACAGCGGCCTGACGACCGCCTCCAGGTGCACCTGCATAAAGTACTGCCGGATTTGAAAGAGTACCGTCAAGGTTGTTCTTGTAGTGATAAAGTTTGCTGCCAGCCCCCATAAAACCAGGTAATACGGCTATTACATCAGGCAGGCCTTTCCCGCTAAAACTTCCGGAAATTAGGTAATTGGCGAAGTTATTGTCATCCTGAACAAACATATGCTCTTGAATGACTGCAAATGGAGTGTTCTCCTTAAGGCGATTTAGGAAAACCCTGGATGCTCCCCCCCACCCTGAAGTTTCCGCTCCGAGTATGAGATCGTTATCACCGTCTCCGTCGACATCTCCCCCCGCAAGGGAGTCGTTATGGCCGGTTATGTACTGAGGGGCTGCAAAGGAACCATCTCGCTGGTTTTGGAAAATGACGGTTCCGTTAAAATAGCTGGCTGCGATATCCTTAAATCCGTCACCGTCAAAATCGATCAGTTTGACAGAAAAAACTGGCAGAGATGTGTCATAGGTTACTGCCGTATCGAAAGGACCGTTTGCGGCGGGTCTTTTCTTGAGTACTGCAATGCTGTTACCAGACAGGTTGGTAACAACTATATCCGGATAGAGATCCCGTCAAGGTCGCCAACGGCGACCCCGGTCGGGTATGATCCGACCGAATACCTTGTGCCTGCTGAAAAACTTGCACTACCTGCCGTTCTCATGTTGTAGAACACAAGTACCTTGTTTTCATTTTCAAGCGTCACGATAAGATCGTTCCAGCCAAGATTCCTGAAGTCTGCCGCTGCAATGCCGTACGCGCCGCTTGAACCGGTATCGAGTTCTATCGGGTCTGCGAATGTTTCATCACCGTTATTGAGCAGTAGAATAACTTTGGCCGTGCTTGATGCCCCCGATTGCCTATTACAGCTGACGGCAATATCAAGGTCACCATCATTGTCAAGGTCAGCCAGCGCGACCCCTGTGGGATAATTTCCCAGCACTTTAGCTGTTGTAGTAAAGCCGCCAACTCCCCCTACGACAAAGAAGGGGCTCCCCCCATTAAGCGAGATATGAACCGATCCGTCTGTAACTAATATCCCCCCATTGGCAACGACATAGTCCGGATAGCCATCGTTGTTCAAATCGCCTATGGCCAGAGAATTTGGTCCTTGAACATTGTAGGTCGATGAAAAAGATACCGGTTCCCGGAATGAACCATCGCCGTTGCCTTTGAAAAGCCAGACATGACTGTCATACGAGTGAGATGCCGGGATAATCAGATCAAGCTTGCCGTCCATGTCAAAATCAGCAAGCCTCATATCTCTATTGGCTCCGGTTGCCGGATACAGGTTTGTGCCAACAAAATCTCCTGACTGAAACCAATAACGTTGAATATTGAGCGGATCGGAGAAGGCAATAGAAGTGGTGCTATCGGATATATGTCCGGTGAGCCGTGATGTTCCAAGTGTTGCGTTTACAGGTGAACTGAGGTCGAGGAAAAACTGCTTGTCAACCCCGGGAGTGTTGTTTCCAAACACTGTAACAGAAACAGTTGCCGTTCTTGTGTTGGGTGGGATCGAGAGTATTCCGGACGCGGCAGTATAATTGACGCCTGCAGTGGCAGTGTCGTTTGCCGTTGCATAGTTGACGGTAATCGTCTGGTTGCTCGGTGATGACAGGGTAATGTTGAATATAGCTGTAACACTGGCTGTTTTGCCTTTAAGCACGTAGGCATCACGCCCGTAAAGTGACGGAATGGTGCCTGCATCCACGATATTTGCGTACCCCAAAGAGAAGAGTGCTGCGCAAGCCAAAAGAACCCTGAAAACGTAAAATCCTCCCATACTTATACCACCCCCTGCACCTGAAATTTTTATAAATAATTGATATTTGATGGTTTTGACAATAAATCATACATCGTTTTATTGTCAATAAATGAATGTCAGCAAGACAATTATTTTCTCATTAGCCACATGACAAACGATAGGACAGCAGAAATAATCAGGCAGGTAGTCAGCGGAATGTGAAGAGAGAAATCTTCGCGTTTGATGTTGATGTCACCCGGCAGACGGCCGAGCCAGGTGGGGAGGCGTGGAGAGAATGAGATAACCAGACCGGCAACGACCAGGACCAGCCCCAGAATGATCAGCGGTTTTCCGAATTGGTTCATGTCCAGATTTACCCTTAACCCTTGACCCTTAACCCTTGACCCTTCGGCAGGTAGCGTTCCTTTTCGCTGTAGATGCAACCGCAGTACTGCTGACGGTAGAGTCCCAGCTCTTTCGACAGCCTGATCCCCTCCTGCCAGCCGGGGCGGAAATCCTCGTAGTGGAAGGCCACGCCGTATTCCCTGCCGATCTGTTCACCCAGGTCCCTGATCTCCTCATGTTTCTGATAGCGACTGTAGAGCAGGGCGGCGCTGAAGGCGTCAAAGCCCTCTTCAGCGGCTACCCGGGCCGTGGCCCGCAGGCGCGAGGCGTAGCAGTAGGAACAGCGTTTTTCAGGTTCGATTGCGACATTGGCCAGAAAGCCTTCCAGGTCGTAATCGTCATCCATGATCAGCGGCATGGATTCCTGCTCCGCCATCTGCACGGCGGCATCACGTCGCAGAACGTATTCCTGGTAAGGATGAATGTTGTGGTTGTAGAACAGGCCGGTCACCTCGTGTCCGGCTGTCCGCAGGGTGCGCAGGGGATACAGGGCGCAGGGGCCGCAGCAGATGTGAAGGAGGATGTTCATAGGGGACTATCGCTCTTTAGTTAAATCAGTAAGAAAAATCTGGCTCTCACTCGCTCACTGCGTTCGCTAGAGCTCACGGAGGCACAGAGAAAATATAGTGGCTATTCCAGACCTTGCACTACGATGGGAGAAACATCTGCTGACCTGAGAAAACCATGATCACTTTGTGGACGTTGTGTCTTAGTGAGAGTCGCCTGCTTGTCGGGTTTTGTCTGTCTCTGTGCCTCTGTGAGCTCTGTGAGAGACCGCTTTCCGTTTAGAGATTTTCCAGCAAATGCCCCATCTTGTCGCGCTTGGTCTTGAGGTAGCTCTTGTTGGTTTTCGTAGCCACCGCCTCGATGGCGACGCGTTCGACGACGTCGATGCCGTAGCCCTGCAGGCCGATCAGTTTCTTGGGGTTGTTGGTCAAGAGCCGCATCTTGCGGATGCCCAGTGAGAGGAGGATCTGGGCGCCGATGCCGTAGTCGCGCATATCGGCCTTGAAGCCGAGCTCCAGGTTGGCCTCCACCGTATCGCGCCCCTTGTCCTGGAGCTCATAGGCCTTGAGCTTGTTGATCAGGCCGATGCCGCGCCCTTCCTGGCGCATGTAGAGGATGGCCCCTTTCCCGCACGGTTGATCATCTCCATGGCGCGATGCAGCTGTTCACCGCAGTCGCAGCGCTGGCTGCCCAGCACATCCCCGGTCAGGCATTCGGAGTGCACCCGCACCAGCACAGGCTCGCCGGTGCTGACGTCACCCTTGACCAGGGCCAGGTGGTCGAGCCGGTCCACGTCGTTTTCGAAGGCGATTGCGCGCCAGTCGCCGCCGTAGCGCGAGGGGAGGTGGGCATCGGCCACGATCCGCACCAGGATCTCGTTTTTCAGGCGGTAGGCAACCAGGTCGGCAATGGTGCAGATCTTGATGCCGTGCTCCTTGGCGAATTTCTTCAGTTCCGGCATGCGGGCCATGGTGCCGTCGTCGTTCATGATCTCGCAGATCACGCCGGCCGGCTTGAGTCCGGCCAGGCGCGCCAGGTCGACCGAGCCCTCGGTCTGCCCGGTGCGCACCAGCACGCCCCGGTCCTGGCCCGCAAGGGGAAGATGTGGCCCGGGCTGACCAGGTCGGCGGCTGAAGCCTTCTCAGCCACGGCGGTCTGGATGGTGTGGGCGCGGTCGGCGGCCGAGATGCCGGTGGTGACGCCCCGTTTGGCTTCGATGGAAACGGTGAAGGCGGTTTCAAAGGGCGAGGTGTTGTCCCGCACCATCGGGCGCAGGCCGAGGTCATCGCATTTTTCAGGGGTCAGGGTCAGGCAGATCAGTCCCCGGCCGTATTTGGCCATGAAGTTGATGTTCTCCGGTGTGGCAGCCTCGGCCGCCAGGGTCAGGTCACCCTCGTTCTCGCGGTCTTCATCATCCACCAGGATGACCATTCTGCCTTGTCTGATGTCTTCGATGGCTGCTTCTATGCTTGCTACGGACATGATATTCCTTTCAACCTATAAGAATCCGTTCTCTGCCAGGGTCTTCATACTCAATCCCCCGGCGCTGCCCTGCGGTCGGGTCAGCCGCTCCACGTATCTGCCGATGATGTCGGTCTCGATGTTGACCGCGTCGCCTGCCTTCAGCGCGGTCAGGTTGGTTGCAGCCTGGGTGAGCGGGATGATGTTGACGGTGAACCCGGTCTCCGTGACGCTGTTGACCGTCAGGCTGATGCCGTTGATGGCGACCGAGCCCTTTGCTATCAGATAACGGGCGTTTTCTGCCGGCAGCGTGAATTCGAGCACGCGGTTGCGGTCGATCTCATGTGCCCGGGAAAGGGCGCCGATGCAGTCGATATGGCCGGTGACAATGTGCCCGCCCATCCGGTCGCCCAGGCGCAGGGCACGCTCCAGATTGACACAACTTCCGCTGCGCAGCCCGCCGATGGTCGTGCAGGCAATGGTCTCCGGTGACACGTCGAAGGTCAGCGAAGTGCCACCCCTGGCATTCACGGTCAGGCAGGCCCCGTTGACGGCCACGGAATCTCCGATGGCGATCTCCATCACAGGCAGGCCGGTCGTCACCGTCAGGACTGCCGCCCCGCTCCGTCGCTCCAGGGCCGTTACCCGTCCGGTGTCTTCGATCAGGCCGGTAAACATGTACCCTCCGGACGGGCGGTCACGACGATGTCATGTCCCATGCGGCGGACACTCAGGTCGGTAAAGGCCATGGCGTGGCTCATTTCGGTGATGCCGGTAATCGCGAAGGGGGAGAACCCGTCACTGCCGATCACCTTGGGTGCGTAGAAAAAGACGCACTCATCGATCAGTCCCCTGGTCAGTGCGTCACCCGCCAGGCGGCTGCCCCCCTCCAGCAGGATCGACTGGATGCCGAGTCTTCCCAGTTTTTCCAGCAGGTCCCGCAGGTCGACCCTGCCTTCGCGGGGATCGCAGACCAGCACCGAGACTCCGGTCTGCAGATAGCGCCGGTGGACGGCCGGATCATCTTCCGTGCAGGCGATGATGGTTGCATGTGCCAGCGGTCCGCTGAGGATATCGACCGTGGTCGGGGTTCGCAACCTGCTGTCCACGATGATCCGCACGGGGTTGCGACCCTTGACGTGGCGCACCGTCAGCAGCGGGTTGTCAGCGATGATCGTGTCGACCCCCACCATGACCGCATCGTTGTGAGAGCGCATGCGGTGGACATGCTTCCGGGATTCATCACCGCTTATCCAGCGCGACTCTCCGGTGATGCTGGCGATCTTGCCGTCCAGCGTCATGGCGCACTTGTAGGTGACATAGGGGAGGCCGGTCGTGATGTGCTTGATGAAGGGGAGGTTGACAGCCCGACACTCCTTTTCGAGTACGCCGCAGACGGTCTCGATGCCGGCCTGTTTCAGGGCGGCCAGTCCGCCGCCGCTGACGCGGGGGTCGGGGTCGCGCATGCCGGCGATGACCCTGCTGACGCCGGACCTGATCAGGGCATCCGTGCGGGGTGGTGTCGCCCCGGTGTGGCAGCAGGGCTCCAGCGTCACGTACACATCCGCTCCCCGGGCGGCATCACCGGCCATCTTCAGGGCATGTATCTCTGCATGAGGGCTGCCGGCCTTGCGATGCCAGCCTTCGCCGATTACCGCTCCGTCCCGGACGATCACGCAGCCCACCACCGGGTTGGGCGACGTCCTGCCGATCCCCTTGCGGGCCAGGGCCAGGGGGCGCTTCATGTATGTGGAGTCACTCGTCACTTTTCACCCTTCACCTTTTCAAAAGGTCCTGAAGCTCCTGCATGAACTCGCCGATGTCGCGGAACGAACGGTAGACCGAGGCGAAGCGGACGTAGGCGACTTCGTCCATGCCGTGCAGCTCTTTCATAATCCATTCGCCGATGGCGGTGGTCGAGATCTCCTTGTCCGAGGATTCCTGCAGGCGTGCTTCCAGGCGGTCGATCATCTGCTCGATATCCTCAACCGGGATGGGGCGCTTTTCACAGGCCTTCTTGATGCCTGAGATGATCTTCATGCGGTCGAAGGGCTCCCGGCGGCCGTCTTTCTTGCAGACCTGCGGCAGCATCTCTTCCACCCGCTCATGGGTGGTAAAGCGTTTGGCGCATTCTTCGCATTCCCTCCGGCGGCGGATGGCGGTGCCCCCCTTGTCGGGGCGGGAATCGATCACCTTGCTGTCGGGATTTCCACAGAACGGGCATTTCATGCTGTTTCGCCCCTCCCGGCGGAGAAGTGGAGCACCTCGATGGCAGCCTCGGAGATCATCTCCCGGGCCAGATCGTCGGCATAGCCTTCGCCGAAGATCACCCGGGTAATGCCCGCATTAATGATCATCTTGGTGCAGATGATACAAGGCATGGTGGTACAGTAGAGTGTGGCGCCGTCGATGTTGGTGCCATGTTTGGCGGCCTGGATGATGGCATTCTGCTCGGCATGCAGGCCCCGGCAGAGTTCATGGCGTTCACCGGACGGAACTTGAGACGCTCGCGCAGGCAGCCGGCCGACTCGCAGTGGGTGATCCCCGACGGAACTCCGTTGTAGCCGGTGGCCAGGATGTTGCGGTCTTTACCAGCAGGGCACCCACCTGCCGGCGCAGGCAGGAGGAGCGCGTAGCCACCAGGCGCGTGATATCCATGAAATACTGATCCCAGGAGGGACGCTGCATCGATTGTTCTCCACTCACTTTATGATAAATAAACAAATTACTCCAATATGCCTGCAAAGGTCAACAGAGCGATGCAGGGCGCACGATTTAACCAGGCGATCCTGCATAATTACCGCTAACTATATGAATTATCGTATGTAATGCCTCGCCAGTCGTTGCCCAGGCGGGTCTGGATGCGACAACAAACTAAAATGTTTGGCTTTTACGTTAATTTCTGATAAGAACGGTTCAAAATTTTCATGTACAGCGGCGGATTATCTGTACAGACCACCTGATCCCGGACGGACTGAACCACTTATGACTGAACCTACACCTGCCACTGAAACCAGAAAGCCGGTTGTCCTCGTTGTCGATGACGACCAGTTGCTGCGGGTCATGCTTCAGGATGCCCTGAAAGCTGCCGGTTTCGATGTGATTGTCGCAGCGGATGGCGTCTCGGCGCTGCACGCCGTAGCCGCTTCGAGTCCGGATCTCGTGCTGCTCGACCTGGTTATGCCGGGCAAGGATGGCTGTGAGACCTGCCGTGATATCCGCGCCCTCCCCGGGTTTGCCTACACCCCGGTCCTGATGTTGACCAGTCTCGACAACGCAGATTCAATCCACCGGGCCTTCGAGGCCGGCGCCACCGATTTCATCGCCAAGCCGGTCAATCTGGAACTCCTGGCGCATCGGGTCCGCTATGTGCTGCGGGCCAGCCAGAACGTGAACACCCTTGCTGAAAGCCGGGCGAGGCTGGAAATGCTCAAGGTGGCGGTGGACAGCCTGCCGATCGGGATCACCTTCAGCGATGTGGATGGTGTGATCGTCTATTCGAACCCTGCCGAAGCCAGGATGCACGGCTATGAGGTCGACGAACTGGTCGGAAAAGAGGCCCGGCAGTTTTCCACGACCAACCGCAGCAGGCATCTGGCCGTCGACCAGCTGAAAGAGATCGGTGTCTGGCGCCGCGAGAGCGTCAACGTGCGCAGGGACGGCGAGGAGTTCCCGGCGCTGCTCACCTCCATTCCGGTGCGGGACTGCGAAGCGAACTATCTGGGGATTATCACCACCTGCGAGGATATCTCGGAACGGAAGGTGGCCGAGGAAAAAATCCGCCAGCTGGCCTATTATGACACGCTGACCGGGCTGCCCAACCGCGGCATGTTCCTGGAGCGGCTGCACCAGACCCTGTCCCAGGCGCAGCGCGACCGGGACAAGGTCAACCTGATCTTTCTCGATCTGGACAACTTCAAGGATGTCAATGACACACAGGGGCATGATGTCGGCGACAAGCTGCTGCAGTCGGTTGCCGAGCGCCTATCCGCCTGCATGCGGGATTCGGACGTCCTGGCCCGGCTCGGCGGGGACGAATTCGTGGTGGTCTGCCCGTCACTGGCAACACAGGACAGTATCGCCGCCGTTGTCCAGCGGATCCTGGCCATCTTCAGCTACCCCTTTGAGATCGAAGGGCGCCAGATCTACACCAGTGCCAGTATCGGCATCACGGTCTATCCGGACGACAGTCTGGATGCCTCGACCCTCTTCAGGTGCGCCGATACGGCCATGTATCAGGCCAAGAACGAGGGCAGGGCGCAGTTCCGTTTCTTTTCTCCGGAGCTGAACCAGAAGATCATGCAGCGGGTTGCGCTTGAAAGCAGCCTGCGCCAGGGTCTCGAAAAGCAGGAGTTCTTCCTGCACTATCAGCCGCTCTGGGACCTGCGGAGCTCACGGATGACCGGGGTCGAGGTGCTGCTGCGCTGGCAGAGCTCCGACTACGGCCTGATGCAGCCGTCAACGTTCATCTCGCTGCTGGAAGACTCGGGCCTGATCAACAGCGTCGGTGAGTGGGTGTTGCGCACCGCCTGCCTTCAGATGCGTGAATGGACAGATCTGGAGCATCGCGACCTGAAGATGGCGGTAAATATCTCGGGCAAGCAGATGAAGCATCCCCGCTTCCTCGAAATGATCATCTCGATCATCCAGGAGACCGGCATCGACCCCACCAACCTGGAACTGGAGTTCACCGAAAGCGTCATCATGGAGAACGTGGAAAATACCGTCGAGACGTTCCGCAAGCTCAAGGAGATGGGGATCCAGCTGAGTATCGATGACTTCGGGACCGGCTATTCATCACTCAATTATCTGAAGCACTTTCCGGTGGACCGGATCAAGATCGACCGCTCATTCGTCGCTGACGTCTACCACAACCAGAGCGACGCGGCAATCATCGAGGCCATCGTTTCCATGGCCCAGAGCCTGAGCCTGCGGGTGGTTGCTGAAGGTGTCGAAAACAGCGACCAGCTGCACAGCCTCACCAGGCTCGGCTGTGACGAGGTCCAGGGCTTCTACCTGGCGATGCCGATGCATGCCGATGCACTGGCCGACAAGCTGGGACAGACCCATGGCAGGCAGATTGAGAAACTCGCGGTTACGGAATGGTTCGATAAACGTAGCGTGTGACAGCCGGTCAGAATATCCAGCGGATGTTTGTCATACATATCAGTCTGTTCACCCAGGGGGGGCTCACAGAGAGCCTCCTTTTTTTGGAATTTCCTCCTTCGGCCTCGGCTGCCCAGCGGTCGCCAACCGCCGGCTTGTGCGGCATGTCCCCGAAAATTCCCGCTGCACGGATTCATTCCCCTGCCGGGCTTTTCTGACCGGCAAACTCTTTACCCACGCGCCCTGAACCGGTGTATACGTTTGGAATACAAAAATAATAAAAATTGGCTCTGAACTTGCTTTTGTTTGTAAGGTTTTCCCCACAAACAATACAAAGAGGACCATTAAAGTCCAGTAGGCACTGTAACTATCAGGATAACAATGTTATTTTTCTGAATTTTGCTTGTCAGTCAGTAACGTAACGGCCAGCTTTTGACGTTATTTGTCAGTCGGCAGGCCATTTAACGTAATTAATCACCTCAACTGTCACACCGCAAAAGGAGATCACCATGAACCGTTCGACGTTCCTCGCCGCCCTGCTGCTGTCCACCGCATTACTGCTTCCCTCCCTGACGCAGGCATCACCGCAGATCGCCGTCAGCATCACCGCAACAAAACAGATTGTGGAAACAAAGAACGGTGCCAAGTCCATCCGTCTAGTTCCGGCCGCAACGACGGCTTCCGGCGAAGAGCTCACCTACAC
Source organism: Geobacteraceae bacterium (assembly GCA_016720395.1). GTDB lineage: Bacteria > Desulfobacterota > Desulfuromonadia > Geobacterales > Pseudopelobacteraceae > CAIPTY01. The sequence goes on from JADKKR010000008.1 coordinate 384,672, forward strand.
ACTGGACTACTCCAACAAGGGAACTGAAACTGCTGTAGACGCCACGATCGACAACCCGATCCCGAAGGGGACGTCGTACATCTCCAACACTGCCCGTGGCGATAAAAGCGAGATAACCTTCTCCGCCGACGGCGGGAAAAACTATGGACCGCCGACCAGGGTCAGTCACGAAGTAAGGCTCCCGAGCGGAAAGCTGGAAAAGCGGGTCGCCACTCCTGAGGAGTTCACGCACATCCGCTGGACCATCAAGCAGATCCCGGCCGGAAGCGGCGGCAGCGTAGGGTTTAAGGTCCGCGTTCGATAAGTATTTACCACGTAATCAGACACCACTTCGATCAGGAGGAGATCATGGAACAGAAACAGTATCGACCGAACACACGGGACAGTACCAGTACCAAGAGGAATTCAGACCGGACCATCACGACACGTGCATTGAACTGCACCACACGAAAGGAGAACAAAGAGATGAGAACAGAACGATCCTTCATCACCAGATGCGCCCTGGGCGCAGCAGCCGTGGCACTGGCTGTTTGTCTGGGAACGCCGCAGCAGGCTGACGCCAACACGGCAGCCAACACGTCCATCATCAACACTGCCACGGTCAACTACCGGGATACCGGCGGTGTAGCACAGAACCCGGTCACCGCCCAGGCCACCGTCACAGTCATCCTGGTGGCCTCGGCCCCGACCCTGAACGCCCCGGCCGATCTGAGCACGACCTCCGGCACAGCGGTTATCTACAACTACGAAATCACCGCCACCGCCAACGGTCCCGACTCCTATAACCTGACCCGGACCATCGCTGAGTCGGCCGGCATCACACCCGGCACCTCCACGGCAGTCATCAGCACGCCTTCCGTCACCCTGGGGGCCAGCACCCTCGCCGCTCCGGTCACCATTGCCTCCGCCGGAATCACCCCCATCACCGTTCCCAGTGACGGCACCGCCAACGTTACCGTGAACGGGATCGTCGGGGGCGACACGGTCTTCATAGGTGGCCAGGCCTATACGGTCGCCTCCATCGTCGACAACGCCAACGGTACCTCCACCATCAACGTTAACGGCAACGGTGCAGCGTCAGCGCTGCTGCAGCCGGGAACCCTGATCGCAGAGCGCCAGACTTTCACGGTCACGGTTACTCCGGGCACCATCATCGCCACCGGCGACCAGACGGTGACCGTTCCCGTAACCGCCACCAGCGTAGCTGACGGTACCAAGTCTGCCAGCGATACGACCATAACCACCGTACAGGTTGCTAATCTGCAAGTGCTGAAAGAGGTCTCGACCGATGGCACAACTTTCAGCGCCTCGGTCAGCAGGGCTCCTGGACAGACCATCTATTACCGCATCACCGTCACGAATAACGGCGCAGCCAACGCTACCAGCGTGGTGATCACCGACCCGCTGACGGTCTACACCATTTATACTGCCGGCAGCGCCAAACGGGCCGCCGGTGCCGCCACTACCTACGCCGCTGCACCGACGTCCCTGACGGATGCTGCTGACCCCGACGGGTATGATTACGCTCTCACCACCGCAGGGACCGTCACCTACAACGTGGGCATCCTGACTCCGGGCGCCGGCAATGCGGTACAGCTCTTCTTCCAGGCTACCGTCAGGTAGCAGAACGGCCGGCGGGGAGGGTGACCTCCCCGACGGAATGCAGAATCAGTTGAGCAGGCCATACTTCAGACGTACGGGAAGCGATGACGTGAACACCGGCAGCAGCTACATACCAGATGGATTCCGGCAGTACGGAGCGGCAGTTACGGCCGTTCTCGTACTGCTGTTCTCTCTGCTGTTCCCTGCTTCGGATGCTACCGCTGCCCAGGGAGACCGGATCGTCAATACCGCCTTCATCAGCCAGTCCGGTACACCGGCGGTCTCCACCTCCGCCTCGGTCACCGTCGTCATACCGACTCCTGCAACCATCGAATTCCTGCTGTATGCCCCCGGAGCCCCCGGTGCCCAACCGGTACCGGTAGCGCCGGGAGCCTATCGCAGCGGAGCGGCTCCCACATCACCGTTCGTGGCCCTTCCTTTCCCGCAAACGGTCGGATCCCTGACCCCCATCGACCTCAACCAGCCGGTCCCGCTCGTGCCTGCCTCCCAGGTCCACCAGGGAGATCCGCTCTTCATCAGGGTCACCGACCTTGACCAGAATCTGGATCGAACGCTGCGCGAGACCATCCTGGTAACCGTCACCAACCCGGCCAGCGGCGACATCGAGGTGGTCCTCCTGTCGGAGACCGGTCCCGACACCGGGGTCTTTGCGGGTTACCTCCCCACCACACCTGCAGCTTCAGGACCTTACAACGGCTCCATCCGGGCCAATCAGGCCAACCAGCTGACGGCACGCTATCAGGACCCGGATGACGCCACCGATGCGGTCACCAGTGCCATCATGGTCGACCCCTACGGTATCGTCTTCGACAGCTCCAGCGGCCTGCCGGTCAACGGAGCCGCCATAACCATACTGAACACCGTCACCGGACTGCCGGCGACGGTGTACGGCGACAACGGCGTCAGTACATTCCCGTCCACGGTCACCTCGGGCGGTACATTCACCGACGGCAGCGGGACAACCTACACGTTTGCTGCCGGGGCCTACCGCTTCCCCCTGGTACCTCCCGGCAGCTACCGCTATGTCATAGCAGCGCCTGCCGGCTATTCGGCCCCTTCGACAGTGCCCGCATCCGCTATTCCACCACCGTTCACTGCCACCCTGGTGACCGGGTCGCGGGGCGAGTCCTTCACTGTCTCTCCCGGTCCGGCTGTAAGGATCGACATACCGCTAGACCCTTCCAGCAGCTCACTCTGGCTGCAGAAGAGTGTCGCCAGGGAGTTCGTGGGAATCGGTGAGTTCGTTCCCTATGAACTCACGATCACCAACCCCGGCACCCTGGCTCAGGCCATCGGCGTCCGAGTTACGGATCTACTGCCGGCAGGATTCCGCTACCGGAAGGGTTCTGCCCAGCTCGACGGCCTTCCGGCCGCTGACCCTTCCGTGAGCGCCGACGGACGAACCCTGGTCTTCCAGGTCGACCGCATCCCAGTTGCGTCCTCCCGCACGGTTCGCTACGTGACGGAGGTGACTGCCGGCAGCCGTATCGGCCCGGCAGTTAACCAGGCCAGTGCCACAGCCTCCGGGGGGGCAGCCTCCAACCTTGCCCGTGCGACCGTCAAGGTCCGTGACGACCTGCTGCGGACCCGTGCAACGCTGATGGGGCGCGTGACCGTCGGGGACTGCCCGGCTGACGGCGGAGAACCTGCGGACGGCAGGGAAGGCGTCCGTATCTACCTTGAAGACGGCACCTTTGTTATCAGCGACAAACAGGGGCTCTTCCACTTCGAAGGTATCCGTCCCGGTCTGCACGTGGTCCAGCTCGATCTCGACTCCCTGCCTGACGGGTACGAAGCCGTCTCCTGTACCGAAAACAGCCGCTTTGCCGGTCGTTCATTCTCCCAGTTCGTCGAGGTACAGGGCGGCAGTCTGTGGCGCAGTGATTTCCATATCCGCCCGCGCCCGGAACCTCCGATCCCGTCAGACGCCCCCGTACCCCGGGCTGAAGCAATTCCGGTCTCAGCTCCACCTGCGCCGGCAGAGGTCGGAAGGGTCAGTCTGGATCTCTCCAATCACTTCGAGAACCTGACCATCGTCTATACCGCCGACATGAAGGGTGCGGCAGTGCCGCTGTCTGATCTGCGCCTGAGCGTGACACTGCCGCCCGGTGTCAGCTACACAGCCGGCAGCAGCACAATGGACGGTGTCGCGATTGCCGACCCGGAGCAGGATGCCTTCATGCTCGTCTACCGCCTCGGCAGCCAACCCGCCGGTTTCCGGCAGACCCTGACCTTCAAGGCCTCCATTACCCCCGGAAGTACGGCGGGCAGGATCCCGATCCGGGCATACCTGGCAGGGGACGGCCCATCCGGTCGCAGGCTGCTGACGGCACCGGCAGAATCCTCACTGGAGATCGTCAAGGAACAGGCCAGCAGGTCGATCAATCTGACGATGCATCCCCGTTTTGCAACCCTGAGCGACGAACTGGGAAGTGAAGACAAGGAGTCCCTCAACGAGCTGGCGATACTGCTGACCGGACTGAGCACCGAGCGCATCATCGTGACCGGTCACACCGACAATCTCCGCATCGCTCCCCGCAAACACTCGCCCTACAGGAACAACACGGCCCTCTCCTGGGGTCGTGCCAGGAGTGTCGGCCGCTACCTGCTGGCGGCGCTGCGGCTCCCTCCGGAAAAGCTTGTCCTGGACGGCAAAGGGGAGTCCGCCCCGGTCGCAGACAACCTCACCGAAGAGGGGCGGGCCAAGAACCGTCGCGTCGAGGTACAGGTCTTTGCCAACCGGCGCAGTGACCGCTACCGCCTCGGCATGATCCAGGAACAGAGCAGCGTGCAGTCGCCCGGTGAAGCGAGTGAAACAGCCGCCGTTCCCGGCACGGCAGTGGAACAGGCATCGTCGCAGAAGCACACGGTTCCGGGCGGATCTGCCGCAGGGAGCCAGGGGACAGTGTCCGCCGGCGCGGCCGCGGTCAATCCCCCCCCCGGGGGGTCCGCACATGTGCCGGCAGCGACCGCTGTCCCGGCTGACCCACCGGCAGCAGCGCCGCCCGTCGGCCTGCCTGGTGCGACTCCCCTGCCGCCGCTTCCAGCGCCCGATGGTCTCCTCTTCCCGGCCGACGGTGATCTGCTTGTCGAGCGCATCAATCCGGTCAGGATCAGGCTGGATTCATCGCTGCTGCCCCGCCTGACTGTTGACGGCAGAGAGGTCCTCCCGGACCGGATCGGCTTCAAGTCCGCAGATCCGGTCAGTGGAAAGACCACCTACGGTTATATCGGTGTGGACTTCGGCGACCCCGGACGGCATACCATCCTGGTACAGGGGGTCGATCCCTTCGGAAACGCCCGGGCCACCCACAGCGCAAGCGTAACCAGGACCGGTGATATAACCACGATCCGGCTCATATCCGCCGAAGGTAACGTCGCAGACGGCAGGACTCCGGTCAGGATGCGATTCGAACTGCTCGATCAGAGCAATACTCCGATCCGTGGAGCCACCCGACTCGAGTTCCGTGACGGGACCCTGGTTCCGCCCAGGGACCAGGACGGTGACCTGACACTGGAAGACAAGGCCGCCCGACGCTGGGTAAACATCGACAGGGATGGCTGGGTCTCCTTCCAGCCGGTTACGACCAGCGGTTCATACCGGGCAGTGATCGCCTACAACACCGCCGTGGTCGAGGCAGAGACCTACGTCCAGCCCAAACTGCGCGACTGGATCCTGGTCGGCCTGGCTGAGGGTACACTCGGCTACAACACGGTCTCCGGCAATGTCGAAAGCCTCAAGGCCGGCGAGGCGAATGAGGATTTCTACAAGGACGGCCGCGTGGCCTTCTTTGCCAAGGGGCAGATCCAGGGTAAATGGCTCCTGACCATGTCCTACGATACCGCCAAGTCCCGGAGCGAGGTTGGCAGCAGCCTGTTCCAGAACATCGACCCCGATTCCTACTACACGCTCTACGGCGATTCCGGCCAGCAGAGCTATGACGCCGCCAGCGCCCGCAAGCTGTATGTCAAGATCGAGCGCGACCAGTTCTACGCCATGCTGGGAGACTTTGACACCGGCCTCACCATCACCGAACTGTCCCGGTACAGCCGCCGCATGACCGGCATCAAGACCGAGCTGCAGACGAAACATGTCGAGGTGAGCGCCTTTGCCAGTGAGACGACCCAGACCTATCAGCGCGACGAGATCCCCGGTGACGGCACATCAGGACTCTACCGCCTGAGCAGGAAGAACATCATCGCCAACTCGGAGAAGATAACCATCCTGGTCCGCGACCGGTTCCACAGCGAGACCATCCTCTCCAGCCGCACCCTGGGGCGTTTCAGCGATTACAGCATCGATTACGACGCCGGCACGCTCTTTTTCAAGGAACCGGTGCAGAGCAAGGACAGCGGCTTCAATCCGGTCACGATCCTGGTCGAATATGAGGCGGGCTCCGACGTTGTCAACGACTACACCTACGGCGGCCGGGCCGGGCTCAAGCTGCTCGACAAGCGGCTCAAGATCGGCGCCACCTATCTGCACGAAGGAATGGGCGAAAAGAGGAACGACCTCTACGGCAGCGACATTTCGCTCCAGATCAACGAGAGCACCATGATCAGGGGCGAGACTGCCAGCACCCGTTCACATCAGTCCGGCGTCACCACCAGCGGCCTGGCCTACCTGGCCGAGCTGCAGCACACTTCCAAAAAACTGGATGTCAGGCTGTATATCCGCGAGCAGCAGAGCGGCTTCGGTCTGGGGCAGCAGATGGGTAGTGAATCCGGGACGCGCAAATTCGGCATTACTTCAGCCTACCGGCTCAGTGATACACTCAGCATCAGCGGTCAGGCCTACCGGCAGACCATGCTCTCGAACGGTGCCGAGCGCGATGAAGGCGACCTCAAGCTGACTTACGGCAGCAAAAGGTACAGCCTTTCGGTCGGCCTGCTCCAGGCAACGGACCATCTGACTGACGGCAGCAGCAAGAGTTCCGGCCAGATCACCCTGGGGGGGAAACTTCTGACGCTCGACGAAAAACTGACCCTTACCCTGGATCATGCCCAGTCCGTATGGGACAACTCCAACAGCGACTATCCGACCCGCACGACCCTGGGAGCCGAGTACAAGATCAGCAGCAGCATCTCTCTGTTTGCCGCACAGGAACTCTCCTGGGGCAAAACCTTCGAGAGCTACAACACGCGTGCCGGCATCCGTTCGACCCCCTGGAAGGGAGCTACCCTGAGCAGTTCCATGGAGCGCCAGCTGAACGAAAACAGTTCGCGGTTGTTTGCCAACATTGGCCTCCGACAGACCTGGCAGCTCAGCGATGCCTGGAAGGTCGATGCCGGGGTTGACCGCAGTCAGACCATCAACAGGAGCGGCAGCTACAGCCTGAACACCGGCGGCATACTGCCGGCGGTGTCCGATGAATTTACCGCACTCTCCACCGGGGCCAGTTATCAGGTAAAAAAACTGGTGTGGGATTCCCGTTTCGAATACCGGACCTCCTCCAGCGAGGACAAGTTCGGCATTTTGAGCGGCATCGTCGCTGAAAAAGGCGACGGCTGGGCCTGGTCCGCCCGTGGACAACTCCTCCAGGCCGATTCGTCCATCGGCGTTCACTCCCGCAGGGGCAACCTCCGTTTCGGCCTTGTGTACCGCCCTGCCCGGACGGAGTGGATCCATCTTAACCGTCTTGACATCATCAACGATGAGCAGCGCGGTGCGGGAACCGACCTCATCTCCTGGCGTCTGGTCAACAACTACAATGCCAATTTCAAGCTTCACCGGCGTCTCCAGGTCTCCCTGAAATACGGAGCGAAATACGTGGTCGACACTATCAGCGGAAAGCGGTATAGCGCCTTCACCGACCATATCGGCAGCGAGATGCGCTACGACCTGACCAAAAAGTGGGATGTCGGGGCACGCGGAAGTGTTCTGCACTCGTGGAGCGGTGGCCAATACTCCTTGAGCGGCGGCGTGGCGGCCGGCTACAACCTGATGGAGAATGCCTGGGTCAGCATCGGCTACAATCTCTGGGGCTTCACTGACAAAGATTTCTCCGCCGCCGATTACACGGCACAGGGGCCCTACATCCGCTTCCGCCTGAAGTTCGACCAGCAGTCGGTAAAGGATGCCGCCCTATGGCTGAACAAACAGTGACAGAATTTTAACGAGGTAGAGACGTGAAACAAACCTGTACCTACATAGGTATCATCACCTGCAGTCTCGTGCTGCTGCTCTTTGGCGGCCAGGCCTACTCACAGGTATGTTCCAATCCCGGCGTTGACGGACCGGCTACGCCGACAGGCATCATCAACAGCTACTATCCCGGCACGGGGACAGTCATCGCGGGCACGACATCGATAACCGTCAATATCGCCGGAAAACGGGGTGCCGCTGCAAACATTGCTGCCGGAGACCTGATCATCATTATGCAGATGCAGGATGCCGACATTGACAGCAGCAACACCTCAGGTTATGGCGGCAGTTCGTCAGGTTCAGGATATACCTCGCCGAATAACTCCGGCGTCTATGAATATGCCGTCGTTTCACCGTCCTATGTGACGGGCGCTAATCCCATCACCATCACCGCGCCGCTCGCCAACAGCTATCGCACCTCGACGGCTTCGTTTTCGGCTGGTCAACGCACGTTCCAGGTGATCCGGGTTCCTCAATACGCATCTGCTGATGTTGGCGGGACTATTACCGCTACCAGGTGGGGAGGGACCGGCACGGAATACACCGGAGGGATCGTGGCCTTCGACGTGGCCGGTCAGCTGAACTGGAACGGGCAAGCGGTAGACGTCACCGGGCTTGGCTTCCGCGGTGCCGGCGGCATAAGTCTGGCCGGCGCCAACCCGACGACCGGGCTTACGAACACCGATTTCAGGACGACAGCACCGACCGGTGCCGTACCCTTTGCAGGCACCGGCCTCAACAGGGTTAACGGAGGCAAAGGTGAAGGCATCGCCGGAACGCCGCGCTGGGTAAATAACAACAACCTCCTCTTCGACACCGGAGCTGACGGGTACCCTAACGGCAGCTTTGCCCGCGGAGCGCCCGGCAATGCCGGCGGAGGCGGCACTGACGGAGACGTCGGCACCAACCAGAACAACACGGGCGGCGGTGGCGGCGGCGCCTACAGTCCCGGCGGAATGGGCGGATACGGCTGGACACCCGGCACGCCGCCGATGTATATGACCGGTGGATACGGCGGCGAATCGGTCCTCATGAATGCAGCCCGCCTGACCATGGGAGGTGGCGGCGGTGCGGGAACCAGCAACAATGCGACAGGAACTCCCGGAAACGGTTTTGCCTCCAGCGGCGCCGCCGGCGGCGGCATCGTCATTATCCGTACCCGCACAACGACAGGAACGGGGACGATCAATGCCAACGGCAGCGCCGGCAACACGACGGTTCTCAATGACGCGTCCGGCGGCGGCGGCGGTGGCGGCGCAGTCCTCATGTTCGCCACAAACAGCACACTGGCCGGCGTTACGGTAAATGCCAACGGCGGCAACGGCGGGAGCAACTCCCCGGGAGCCGGTGTCAACCCCCACGGACCCGGCGGCGGCGGTGGCGGTGGTTTTGTCGCCATCTCAAGCACAGTGCCAGTCAGCGTCAACGGCGGCGCATATGGCACAACCAACGCCAGTGCGACGACCACGGTAGACTATGGCTCCTCCTCATCGGCCGGCGGATACCAGATATTCGCGCTGCTGCCGACCGACCTGCCCGGGGCAGGATCAAACGCGCTCTGCAATCCCCTGCTCACCGTAACCAAGACGGCAGGCACCCCCAACACCGTTCCGGGAGGCACGGCTACGTATACGCTAAGCGTGACAAACGCCGCCGGATACGGAAATGCAACCGGCGTCAGGCTGGCCGACGCACTCCCCTCACCGTTCACCTATGCAGCGACCTCCTCCATCACGTACAGCGGCGGTGCTACCCGGACAACAACGACAAATCCGCTTGCCGGTGCAACAGCACCCTTCTGGTCGAGTTTTTCTATCCCGGGCGGCGGCAGCGTCTCGATCACCTTCACCGTAAACGTCCCGGTCGGCACGGCGCTGGGCACCTACCAGAATCCCGGCACCGTCACCTACGATGATCCGACACGAACCGCTGCCGGCCAGACGGTCACACCGGGCGGCACCTATGCCGGAGGAGGTGCCGTCCCGGGGAGCAACTATGCATCCGGTTCGTCCATCAGCGAGGATGTTACGGTACGAAGCACGGCAACCTTCAGCAAAAGTTTCAACCCGACCAGCATCAGTGCCGGAGGCACGACCGTGATGACGGTCACCCTCGGCAACCCGTCCGGCATCCCCCTGACCAGTGCCGCCTTCAGTGATAATTACCCGGCCGGCCTGGTGAACGCCGCAACACCGGCCGCCTCGACGACCTGCCCCGGCGGCGCGGTCACGGCAGCTGCCAGCGGTACATCCTTCTCCCTGAGCGGAGCCACGATCCCGGTCGCCGGTTGCCAAGTCCAGGTCACCGTGACCTCCCCGGTTGCCGGACCGTTTACGAATGCCATTCCGGCCGGAGCACTGACCAATGCCGAGAATATCACCAACACTGTTGCCGGCACCGGGACACTCCTGGCACGGCCGACTATTGCCAAGGTCTTTGCCCCGATAGCCGTAGCCCAGAACACCAACGACACCCTGACCTTTACCATCACTAATACCAACGCGGCCGGTCTGACAGGGACCAGCTTCAGCGATACCTACCCGGCAGGGCTGATCAATGCAACTCCGCTCACGACCGGCGGCACCTGCACCGGCGTCACCTTCAGCCCGGCTACCGTGGCGGGGGGCGGACTGGTTGCTGTCACGGCCGGTAACGTTCCCGCCAACGGGAGCTGCACTGTCACCATTCAGGTGCGCTCGGCGACGGCCGGCAACTACCCGAACACTGCCGGTGGCGTCACCAGCGTCCAGACACCGCAGGCCGGCACCCCGTCCGCGACTGTTGCCCTCGGTGTCGGACTGATTGTGGTCAACAAGGCCTTTGCGCCTTCACAGATCGCGGTCGGCGGCACCTCGACCGTGACCCTGACCCTGGCCAATCCGACCGGGATCGCCCAGACCAACGGCAGCCTTGCCGACACGCTCACGAACATGAGTATCTCAGCCAATCAGACCGCCGGCGGTACCTGCGGTGCCTTTACCGGCAACAGCCTGACCGCAGGGCAGACCGGTCTCAGTTTCAGCGGCATCAATATTCCGGCCGCCGGCTGCTCGATCACCTTCACCGTCAGCAGCAATGTGGCCGGCAGTAACCAGAACACCACCTCGGGCGTTTCGACCGCGATCCTGCCGGTCGGCCCTCCATCCAACAGCGCAACACTCACGGTCGTGCAGAAGCCGACCATAGCCAAGGCCTTCATCCCCGCCAGCATTACGCCGGGAAGCACCGGCAGCATGCAGTTGACAATAACCAACCCGAACACCATTCCCCTGACCGGTATCAGCTTCACTGACAGTTATCCTGCCAACGTGATCAACGGGACGCCGTTTACGCTCGGCGGCAGTTGCAGCGGTATCATCACGACCGCCACTGCCGGCGGATCGACCTTTAACGTCACCTCCGGCTCGGTGCCGGCGTTGTCGAGCTGTACCATCACGGTCCCGGTCACCTCCGTTACCGCCGGAGCCTATAATAATGCAACCTCCGGCGTTGCGACCACCGAGACCGGTACTGCCGGATCCGCCTCCAATACTGCCACGCTGAACGTGGTGGTGTCGCCTGCCGTTACCGCCAAGAGTTTTTCTCCTGTGCTGATCAGCCAGAACGGTGTCAGCACCATGACGGTCACCCTGTTGAACGCCAATGCCGTTTCGCTCACCAATGTCAACTTCACCGATGCGCTGGTCAACATGACGGTCGCCAACGGCACCATTGGCGGCAGCTGTGTCGGCACCGGCAGCAGCCCACCCCTTGCGGCCGGCGCCACCAGCCTTAACCTGACGGTGCCGACACTGGGAGCCGGCGCCAGCTGCACGGTTACAGTCCAGATCACCAGCAGCGTCAGTGGTGCCAACACCAACCAGACCAGCGGCGCCACGTCCACCCAGACGCCGGTGGCCGGGTCCCCATCACCGGTGGCGACCCTGAACGTGCTCCGTCCGCCGCAATTGGCGAAAAACTTCCTGCCGAGCCAGATCCCCGTCAACGGCACAAGTACCATGACGTTCACGATCACCAACCCGAATACCACGACCGCTCTGAATAACGTCCGGTTTACTGATACCCTGAGTAACATGACGGTAGCCTCGACCAGCTTCAGCGAGACCTGCAGCGGCAGTGTCTCCTTCTCTCCGGCTTTGACCGTGGGAGGCACCCAGATCAATCCGACCCTTACCGCTCTGGCAGCCAACGAGACCTGTACCATCAGTGTCACGGTCACCTCCGGCACCATCAGCCCTGCTGCCGGCCACAGCAACACGACCAGCGGCGCCATCAGCACAGAAACATCGATAAACCCGGGAACTCCCGCCTCCGCTGCGCTTGACGTGCTCGGCCCGGTCACTATTTCCAAGACCTTCAACCCGGCCACCATACCGGCCGGCGGGACCTCCACCATCACCTTCACCCTGGCCAACCCCAACGCCTCGGCCATGAGCGGTGCATCCTTTACGGATGTCTTTCCGGCCGGCATGACCACCACCAATCTTGCTCAGAATTACATCGGTGCCGGACCACCGGTGCGAGGCACCTGCACCGGTGCGGTACCCAATGCCAAGGCCACTACGACCCTGGATGACAGCCCCAATAGTGCTGCCATTCCCAAAGGTATCATCGCCGGCATCAACATCCCGGCCAACAGCAGCTGTACCGTGATGGTCGATGTGACTGCCGCCGCTTCGGGCAGCTATGTCAATACCGTCTCCGGTGTCAGCACCACCCAGGTGCCGACCGCAGGCCCCGGCGCCACGGGCACCCTGTCCGTCCTGGCCCGTCCAACCGTCAGCAAGGCCTTCTCGCCCTCCACCATCGCCTCCGGAGCGAGCGCCACGCTGACTGTCACCGTCAACAATCCCAATCCTGCCGCCATCGCTCTCAGCGCCCTCTTCACCGATACCTTCCCGGGCGGCATGACCCTGGCAGCCGCCGGCAGCAGCGGGACCTGTGGCGGCGTCACGGCCACACCCGGAGCGAACAATTTCACCATCGCCAACGGCACCTCGATCCCGGCCGGCGGATGTACGGTGATTGTTACCGTCACCAGCTCGACGGTCGGAGCGGCTACCAACACCATCGCCGCGGGTGGTTTGCAGACGACGGCCGGCACCAATCTCGCAGCAGGTGCAGATACACTGACCGTGGTGGCGGCCGGCACCAACCGGCTGGTCTACACCAAGACCTTCAGTGTGCCACAGATCCAGGCCGGGCCAACCAACGCCACCCTGGACATGACTTTTACGATCTCGAACCTGTCGGCCGGGACCGCGGCCCAGGACATCGTCTTCAGCGCCAATGATCTTCTGCCGACGGCCGGCGGCGCACGCATGGTGTTTAGCACCGCCGCACCCAACTACTGCCGCATCACGAGCGCCAGTCCGGCTGCATCATGCGCATTCAACGGAGCAACTGCATACCCGGTTACGGTGCCGAACAGCGTCGGTGCCAACCCCACCTTTACCTACAACATGGCTACAACCGGTACCGGTCTAAGGCTGGCAGCCAACTCCACCTGTGTCATCACCTGCCCGGTGACCATACCGGCAGGAACCACGGGGGGCACGTATACCAACAACATGACGGCTACCGTACTGAATACAAGTACCGGCGGATTTACCACCACCACCGGCGATACCGCCTCGGTGCTGGCCCTGAAATCGCCAACCATCACCAAAACATTTACACCAAACGTCATCGGCGCCGGCAGCAGTTCCACGGTCACGTTCACCCTGACCAACAGCGCTGCCAATACGGTTGCCTACACCAACGCCACCTTCACCGATACGCTCACCAACATGAGCATTTCAGGCAATCAGACAGCGGGCGGCACCTGTGCCGGTGCGGGCGGCAACAGCTTTACCAGCGGTCAGACCGGCGTGCTTACCCTGACCGGACTGACAATTCCTGCAGGTGGGAGCTGTACCGTCGCGCTGCTTGTTACCAGTACCAACGTCGCCACCAATCCCAACACCGCCAGCGGAGTGACTACCACCCAGACACCTGCGGCCGGCAACGGCGTCGGTCCGGTGAATCTCACCGTCCGGGGCACGACCCTGACCAAGAACTTTGCTCCGGCCACCATACTGACCGGAGTGTCATCAACCGCGACCTTCACCATCACCAACGGCGCCGGCAACCCGGCTCAGAGCGGATTGGCCTTTACCGATACGCTGCCGGCCAACGTGGTGGTAGCCAGCCCGGCAAACGCATCCACCACCTGCGGCGGTGGTAGTGTTACGGCCGGCTCGGGAGGCAATACCATCGAACTGAGCGGCGGCAGCATGGCGCTGGCCCAGGCGACCTGCACCGTCACGGTGGATATCACCAGCAACACGGCCGGCACCTACAATAACCTCTCCGCCAATGTCACCGGGACCTCGCCAGGCATGACCACGACGACGTTATCGGCCACTTTGACGGTTAACGACCACCCGACCCTGAGCAAGTCATTCGCGCCGTCCACGATCGGCTTCAACGGCACTTCGGCCCTGACCTTTACGATCGCCAACTCAACCGGCAACCCGGCTCAGACAGGACTTGCCTTCACTGACACCCTCCCGGCAGGTGTGGTCATTTCGACCCCCAACGGTCTCGTCGGCGTCTGCGGCGGTGCGGTGACTGCCGCGGCGGGCGGCAATGTCATCACTCTTACCGGCGGCGCACTCGGGGCCGGCACGGCCAACTGCACCATCAGGGTTAATGTCACCTCCGCCGCTGCCGGCAGCTACCCGAACACCAATGTCGGCAATATATCCGCTCTGGGCGGCGGACTGACCGCCAATGCCCTGTCGAGTACCCTGACAGTGGTCGGTACGACCCTCAGCAAATCCTTTTCACCCGTCACCCAGATGCTCGGTTCTACCAGCCAGCTGACCCTGACGATCACCAACGGAACCGGAAACCCTGCCCAGACCGGTCTGGCCTTTACCGATAGCCTGCCGGCCGGTCTGGTGGTCGCAACCCCCAACGGCCTCGTCAACGGCTGCGGCGGGGCGGTTACCGCCACGGCCGCCAGCACTTCCATCACCCTGGCCGGCGGGACGCTTGCGGCCGCTGCTGCGAACTGCACCATCACCGTCAACACAATTGCTGCCGCCGCAGGAAGTTATACAAACAATGCCGCACGCATCGGTGGCACGTCCTCAAACATAGACGCCAGTGGCGTCAACGCAACGGTCACCTACCTGGCACAGGCCGGTATAAGCAAGGTGTTTTCTCCCAACACCATCACCTCCGAGACACCGTCGACCATCACGTTCTCTCTCAGCAACGCCAACTCTATAACTCTGACCAACGCCGCGTTTACCGATTCATTGACCGGTATGGCCATCAACTCCAACCAGTCGGCGGGCGGTACCTGCGGCGGTGTGGCCGGCAACAGCTTCGCCCTGGGGCAGACCGGCCTGCTGACCTTCAGCGGCCTGTCGATTCCTCCCGGCGGCTGTACGGTCACAATCGTCGTGACGTCAGATGTGCCCGGCACCTATAACAATACTACCAGCGGTGTGACCACGACCCAAACCACGATCGGCGCAATCAGCAATACGGCCCAATTGACCGTCACGGCAGCCCCCGCCACCATCGCCAAGGCCTTTGCCCCGGCCACGATCAACCAGGGGTCGGCGACAACGATCACCTTTACCCTTGCTAACAGCAACGGCATAAACCTTACCGCCGCAGGCTTCAGCGACCCCCTGACGAATATAGTTATCTCCGGGGCACAGTCGGCGGGCGGCACCTGTGCCGGGGCGGGCGGCAACAGCTTCGCCAGCGGACAGACAAATCTTGTCTTCAGTGGACTGACGATACCCCTGAACGGCAGCTGTACGGTGTCGATCGTGGTCACCAGCAACAGCACCGGCACCCAGACCAACCAGGCTTCGGGTGTATCGAGCAGCCAGGCCCCCACCGGATCCCCCTCCAACATCGCCAGTCTGGTCGTGCAGGGCCTGCCGAGCCTGACATTCGTTAAACAGTCAAATACAGCAACAGCTATTCCGGGGCAGACGATCAGCTATCTGCTCCTGACCACAAATTCCGGTACCGGTGCAGCCACAGCGGTCGTAATTTCTGACAGCCTCAGCAGATACACCTACATGAGTACCGGCCCGTTCCTGTTTGCCGAAGGCTCACCGCCATCAGGTCTCTCTCCGGGTGTTCCGGTCTACTCCAACGACAATGGAGCCACCTGGACGTATGTGCCGGTATCCGGTGCCGGTGGTGCTCCCCCGGGTTTTGACGGCAATATCACCAACTGGCGTATTCCCATGACCGGAACCATGAATGCAGCTGGAGCGAACTTCACAATCCGTTACGATGCACAGGTAAAATAAAGCAATGAAAAGCCGGGTGAAATAATCGGGCAGGTGTACCAGCGGGCAGATCTGGAAAGGAAACACGTGAACGCACGCGTGCGGGTAGTACCTGTTTCAGGCTCATAAAAGATGTGCGCACTGAATCGACTGCTACAGAAGCATTAAAAAAACCGCCCATGAGGGCGGTTTTTTTGTATCGTGCATGACGTACGTAATTGTGAGCAGGCTACTTTATCCGTATGCCGATATCGTCACCACCTGCAAGGAGATCGTTAAGTGTCTGACTGATGGCGCTGGTCTCAAGCACTCCGTTGGGTCCTGCGGAAATGACCCAGACAGGATCAGTTGTTGCAAAGTTTGCGGCGTTGATGGCATAGGCGTTATCCCAGGGGTCCGGTGAATCCTGAGAAAAATAATTCTGCGCCTTGCCATTGTAACAGGTCTGTGCAATGGGAGGGTTTGCTGAAGGAAGATTCAGTATCAGTTTGAGTGCGACATCGTTCAGACCGAGCTGCCAGTCTCCGGAAGTGTTTGCGGGTGTGTTGCCGGAACCCAGAATGGCGAGATACGTAAAAGAACAGTCCCCCGGCATGTAATAGGGCCATTTTCCCGTGTCCTTGCGGAATAGCATCACAGCATTCGAGATGGTTTTGCAATCCGCCAGAGCACGGGTCTTCTTCGCCTCATCGATCTGATTAAAGATCATCGGCACCAGGATGCCGGCCAGAATGGCAATGATAGCAGCTACAACGATTACCTCTATCAGCGTAAAGCCGCGATTCCCTCTCATGTCAGCTCCTCAAGCACCTGAATGTATGTGACGAAATTAATAAATACTGGGCCACACTATACAATACCTCATCAATAGTTGTCTTTAAAATTAATCGGATTCAATCTGTAGCCTGCCGACTCCATTCCGGGATTTCCGTCAGAATCCCGGCTTCAAAATGAGCGGTTGACGTCAGAGTACCTTGCTGGTGACATCCTGGAGAATTCTGTGCTATAGTTCAAAACAATAACGTTCAAGGAGACACGTACTGATGAAAAAATTCCTGTGTGTAACCCTGCTGGCGGCCGTTCTTTTTCCAATCATTGCTGCCGCCGCTGCGTCGGCGCCGCCCCTGCCCAGGGGCTATACGGCCTGGAAGAAAAGCGAGCGCAAGCTCGTGACTGACAAGAATTCCCTGTTCTACGGGATCCATTATATCTATGCCGACAAGAAGGCTTTCCAGGGCTACAAGGCCGGCAACAGGTTCCCTGAAGGGAGCACGATCGTCGTTGATTACTTCAACATCAAGCCCGGTTCCGACGCGGACGGGCCGAAAAACATGGTCGTGATGATGCGCAAGGACAAGCGCCAGAAGGAGACCGCCGGCTGGCTGTTCGCCGGCTACGGCGCCGACGGAAAGCCCAGCGGCCTGGACCCGGTCGGCACCTGTTTCAGCTGCCACCAGAAGGACGCAGCCCAGCGTGATCATGTCATCTCGACGATCAAGGACTTCAAGCTCTAGCCCGGAGAGACAGCAAAGAGAGGATGCCGGCATGAAGCTCATGCCGGCATTTTTTGTGTGGGGTGGTTATCGTCGGTAAGTGTAGCAATCAGACTGACTGCAGTCGGAATAACACAGAGCAACAGCCAAAAGTAGGCGCCTCCAGGCGAGCAACTGAGAAATCAGAGGATCACAGCTATAAATGACAGCTACCTCTTGGATAATGACAAAGTCTGTTATGTAGATACTTCTTTGGGTTTACTCTGTTGCTCCGTTGCTCTGTGTTTCAAAATTTTTTTCAGGATACTATTTTTGTGGTAGCGGAGTTGATGTGGAACGTTGGGAGATCGAACTGCTGGGCCGGTATTTCGAGGGGCAGGCCCTGGCGGTCATCGTCGGCCATGGCCGGGCGGTGGCCGGACTGGCGCTCAGGGTCTGCCGCCGGCTCGGGCTGGAGGAGGAAGCCTGCCGCTTCGTGGAAGAGGCCGCGCTGCTGCACGACATCGGCGTCTGCCGTACCCGCGCACCTGATGTCGGCCTGGACACCGGATTTCCCTACATCATGCACGGCATCATCGGCCGGGAGATCCTGGAGCGTGAAGGCCTCCCCCGGCATGCCCTGATCTGCGAACGGCACATCGGGGTCGGCCTCACCGTGGAGGACATCATCCGCCAGGGGCTGCCGCTGCCGCAGCGCGACATGTCGCCGCTCACCACCGCCGAGGAGATCGTCTGTTTTGCCGACCTGTTCTACTCCAAGAGCCCGGGCAGGATCACCCACCAGAAACCGCCGGAAAAGGTCCGCACGAAGCTGGCCGCATTCGGCGAGGGGAAGGCCCTCATATTCGACCGCTGGATGGAACGCTTCGGGGGCGGATTAGAGGCCGGATTACAGAAGTAGTCCTTGCATTTCAGGTGCCTTTGCAGTATAAAAACGTTCCATTTCAGCCAGAATGACTCCACCTCCCGGGTGAACCCCTTGCAGAAGCCCACAGCCACAATCGAAGAGCTGCGCAGCGCCATCGACCGGATCGACGACCGGATCGTCGATATGCTCAACGAGCGCTCCCGCGTCGTACTGGAGGTCGGCCGCCTGAAGTCCGGCAGCAACCTGCAGTTCCATGTCCCCGGACGCGAGCGCCAGATCTACGAGCGCCTGCTGAACAGCAACCCCGGCCCGTTCCCCAACGACGCCCTGAAGAGCATCTACCGCGAGGTCATCTCGGCCTGCCTGGCCCTGGAATCCCCCATGAAGGTCGCCTTCCTGGGGCCCAAGGCCACCTTCAGTCACCTGGCCACCATGCAGCAGTTCGGCCTGTCGGCGGAGCTGGTGCCGCTCAAGTCGATCCCGGCCGTCTTCGAAGAGGTCGAGAAGGGCAAGGCGCTCTACGGCGTGGTGCCGGTGGAGAACTCCACCGAAGGGGTTGTCTCCCACACCCTGGACATGTTCGTGGAGAGCAACCTCCGGATCACCGCCGAGATCCTGCTGGAGGTCCATCACGACCTGCTCTCCCGCACCGGCCGTATGGAGGACATCAAGAAGGTCTACTCCCATCCCCAGCCGCTGGCCCAGTGCCGCCAATGGCTGGACGAAAACCTGCCCGGCGTCCCGGTGGTGGATGTGGCCTCCACGGCCACCGCCGCCCAGATCGTCAGCGACGACTATTCGGCGGCCGCCATTGCCAGCGAACTGGCCGGCTCGCTCTATGACCTCAAGACCGTCCGCAGCAGGATCGAGGACCAGGTCAACAATTTCACCCGTTTCCTGGTGGTCTCCCGCACGGCGACCGAGCGCTCGGGCAACGACAAGACCTCGGTGATGTTCTCGGTCAAGGACGAGCCGGGGATCCTCTGCCGCATGCTGGAGCCCTTTGCCCGCCGCGGCATCAACCTCTCCAAGATCGAATCCCGGCCCTACAAGAAGAAGGCCTGGGAATACATCTTCTTCCTTGACCTCTTCGGCCATGCCTCGGACCCGGATGTGGCCGTGGCCCTGGAAGAGCTCAAGGAATGCTGCCAGTTTCTCAAGGTCCTCGGATCCTATCCGCGGTCGATGTAGCCCATGGCCGCTCCCCCTGTGATCATCGAGCGCCTGGCAGTTATCGGCACCGGCCTGATCGGCGGCTCCCTGGCCCGTGCCCTGCGCGCGGCAGGTGCCGTCACCACCATCGTCGGCTGTGACGCCGACCCCCGCAATCTGGAGCAGGCCCTGTCGCTGGGGATCATCGACGAGGCCGCGGCGGGTGTCGCCGAAGCGGTGCGCGGCGCCGGGGTCGTCTTCGTCTCCGTCCCGGTCTGCGCCATCCCCGGCGTGGTCCGTGAGCTGGCACCGTTCCTGGAGCCCGGCTGTGTGGTCACCGACGGCGGCAGCGTCAAGGCGGCTATCGTGGAGGAATGTGAACGACTGATGCCTCCCGGCTGCTGTTTTCTGGGCGGGCATCCCATCGCCGGCACGGAACATTCGGGCGCGGCCGCAGCCTTTGCCTCGCTCTACAACGGAAAACGCTGCATCCTGACCCCCACGGACGCAACCGATGCAGCCGCCTTTGACACGGTCTCGCGCCTCTGGCAGGCGGCCGGTGCCCAGGTCTGCTGCATGGAGCCGGGGCATCACGACCGGATCTTCGCCGAGATCTCGCACCTGCCGCATGTGGTGGCCTATGCCCTGGTCCACGCCGTGGGCACCGCCGACGTGGAGGGGGAGAACGTGCTCTCCTACACCGCCGGCGGGTTCCGGGACTTCACCCGCATCGCCTCGTCCGACCCGGCCATGTGGCGCGACATCTCGCTGATGAACCGGGAGGCGCTCCTGGCCAGCATCGACGGGTTTTCCCGCAGCCTGGCCGAGCTGCGCAGCAGGATCGACCGCAGCGACCCGCAGGGGCTGGCCGAGTTCTTCACCATCGCCAAGCAGTTCCGCGACGGGATCGTATACAGAGCTCACGAGGCACAGAGGCACGCTTTGTTTTCCGAGGTTGTCGCTTTTCCGTGTGCTCTGTGAAGACCGGAAGGTTCAGATACGCGCTCACTGCGTTCCTAGAGCTCACGCCAAGTCTAAGCGAGGCACAGAGAACTTCAAAGAAAAATGCTTTCTGCTTTTTAGGTTTTACCCGATAAGTTGATCAGCTTTTCTCCGTGTGCTCTGTGAGCTCTGTGAGAGACGCCTGTAAGGATTCATCTCACTCGCTCACTGTGTTCGCTCAAGCTCACGACCAAAGTAGGCGCTTCTAAGCGAGGCACAAAGGAAGTCAGAAGAATAATCGTCTTCTGTTTTTGATTTTACCCGATAAGATGTTCAGCTTTTCTCCGTGTGCTCTGTGAGCTCTGTGAGAGACTGCTTTAAGGTTTTAGATTCAGGCCTGTATATCAGAATTAAAAACGTAACACTTCGGAGTTTCCCGTGACCACCATCACCATCAAACCGGCCGCATCCGTCAGGGGCGAGATCACCGTCCCGGGCGACAAGTCCATCTCGCACCGCTCGATCATGCTGGGCGCCATTGCCAACGGCACCACCTCCGTGCGCGGCTTCCTGCGCGGCGGCGACAACATGGCCACCATGGGCGCCTTCCGCTCCATGGGTGTGCAGATCGACGATGACGGCGAGACCGTCGTCATCCAGGGTAGGGGACTGCACGGTCTGAGCGAGCCGGACGACGTGATCGACTGCGGCAACTCCGGCACCACCATCCGTTTGATCACCGGCCTGCTGGCCGGCCAGTCCTTCTTCTCGGTCGTCACCGGCGACCAGTACCTGCGCAAGCGCCCCATGAAACGGGTTGTCGAGCCGCTGACCCGCATGGGTGCCCGCATCCTGGGACGCAACAAGGGCAGCCTGGCCCCGCTGGCCATCAGCGGCGGTGCCCTGAACGCAGTCGGTTACGAATCGCCGGTCTCCAGCGCCCAGGTCAAGTCGGCCATCATGCTGGCCGGTCTGTACGCCGACGGTGAGACCTCCGTGCGCGAGCCGAGCCTGTCCCGCGACCATTCCGAGCGCATGTTCCGTCTGTTCGGGGCCTCCCTGGAGACCTTTGACTGCGGCGTGACCGTCAAGGGGGGCATCGAGCTGCAGGGGCAGGACATCACCGTCCCTGGCGACATCTCCTCAGCCACCTTCTTCATCGTGGCGGCACTGATCACCCCCGGCTCCGAACTTCTGATACGCAACGTGGGGGTCAATCCGACCCGTACCGGTGCCATCGACATCCTGCGGGCCATGGGGGGCGACATCCAGCTGCTGGACCAGCGCGAGGTCTCCGGCGAACCGGTGGCCGATATCCTGGTGCGCTCATCGCGCCTCACGGGGTGCGCCATCTCCGGTAGCGTCGTGCCGCGGGCCATCGACGAGTTCCCGGCCATCTGCGTGGCCGCCGCCTGCGCCGAAGGGGTCACCACGGTTCGCGAGGCCCGTGAGCTGCGGGTCAAGGAAACCGACCGCATCAGCGCCATGGCCGCCAATCTCAGGAAACTGGGGGTCACGGTGGATGAGTGCGACGACGGCATGGATGTGACTGGTGTCGAACGCCTGACCGGCGGCAGCGTGGACAGTTTCGGCGACCACCGCATCGCCATGTCGCTGGCGGTGGCGGCCCTGGTCTCCCGGGACGGCATCAGCATCGACGACACCGGCTGTGTGGCCACCTCGTTCCCCAGCTTCTTCCCGCTGCTGGAAAAAGTCTCCCGTGGCTAGCGCGCTCAGGCCGCGTCCGGACGGACTGGTGATCGCCATCGACGGCCCTTCGGGAGCCGGCAAGAGCACGGTGGCGCACCTGCTGGCCGAGCGCCTCGGCTATCTGCAGATCGACACCGGTGCCATGTACCGGGCGGTGGCCTGGCTGCTCGACCAGGCCGGCATCGATCCCGACGACCTGGAAGCGGTCAAGCGCCTCTGCAGCACGGTCGACATTCGACTGGAGCGCCAGGCCGGCCTGCAGCGGGTCATCGCCAACGGCCAGGACGTCAGCGCCCTGATCCGCACGCCGGAGATGTCGCTGATGACCTCGCGCGTCTCGGCCCTCAGGCCGGTGCGCGAGGCCATGATGCAGGCCCAGCGCCGCATGGGCGCACGGGGCGGCGTGGTGCTGGAGGGGCGCGATATCGGCACGGTCGTCTTCCCGGACGCCGATGTGAAATTCTTTCTCTCGGCCTCGGCCGAAGAGCGCGGGCGGCGCCGCTACCTGGAGCTGGCCGCCAGGGGGCAGCAGGTGACCCTGGAGGAGACGGTCCGGGCCGTCGCCGATCGGGACCTGCAGGATTCGCAGCGCGACCTGGCACCGCTCAGGATGGCCGCTGACGCCATTGCCATCGATTCCTCCGGCCGCTCGGTCGACGAGGTGCTCGACAGCATGGTGGATGCCTGCCGGAATACCTTACGTACGATGGGAACCGAATCATGAAGATCATACTCGCAAAACGGGCCGGCTTCTGCTTCGGCGTCAAGCGCGCCACGCAGATGGCCTTCGAGGCCGCCGCCATGGACAAGAAGACCTACACCCTCGGGCCGATCATTCACTCGCCCCAGGTGGTCAACAAGCTGGAGGAGATGGGGGTCAAGGTCCTCAAGAACCTGGAAACCATGGACAGCGGCACGATCATCATCCGTTCCCACGGCGTGGCGGCGGGGGAGATCGACGAGGCCGTGCAGAAGCAGCTGGAGATCGTCGACGCCACCTGTCCCTTTGTCAAGAAGGCCCAGGAGCATGTCAAGAGCCTGTCCGAATCCGGTTACGGCGTCGTGGTCGTCGGGGATGCCGACCATCCCGAGGTCCAGGGGATCGTCTCCTACGGCGGCGACAAGGTCTTCGTGGTCGGTTCGGGGGACGAGGTCAGGAAACTCCCCAAGATGAACAAGATCGGCGTAGTGGCCCAGACGACCCAGTCCTTCGAGAACCTGAAGAATGTCGTCTCGGAATGCCTCCAGCGCGGCGGGGAGATCCGGGTCTTCAACACCATCTGCGATGCCACCGCCGTACGCCAGGAAGAGGCCAAAGAGCTGGCCTGCCAGGTGGACTGCATGCTGGTCGTGGGCGGCTTCAACAGCGCCAACACGCGCCGGCTGGCCGAGGTCTGTGCCGAGATCCAGCCGCGCACCCATCACATCGAGACCGCCACCGAGATCGACCCGACCTGGTTCGTCGGCGTGGAGCGGGTCGGAGTGACCGCCGGGGCCTCGACACCCAAATGGATCATCGACGAAGTAGTCACCATGATCGAGGGACTTAATAAAAGCGATTGAATTATTATATGAATGTGATACATTATCACGCTTCAAATGCGAAAGCATGTTGTCCAAGAGAACACGAAAAACGTCCAGGGGGTATGGTTTAATGGTTGATTTCAAACGGCTCGACACTGCAGAAAACGGCGAACAGGAGGATCTTGATGCCGAGCAGCAGAGCAGCGAATTTGCAGATCTCTTCTCTGAAAGCCTCAAAGAAAGGCCGGAGAAGGATAAAATCATAGAAGGAACGGTTGCCCGGATTGACCAGGAAACCGTACTTGTGGATATCGGTCTTAAATCCGAGGGACATGTCCCCGCGGCAGAGTTCCGGGATGCAAACGGCGAGATGAAGGTTCAGATCGGTGACCGCATCAAGGTCCTCATGACCAGGGAAGACGGCAAGAAGGGCTACATCCTCTCCAAGCGCAAGGCCGACTACCTGGCCGCCTGGGAAAAGATCGGCGACGCCGGTCAGGAGGGCGGTCTCGTCGAAGGCACCATCACCGCCCGCGTCAACGGCGGCTACACCGTCGACATCGGACTGCAGGCCTTCCTGCCCGCATCACAGGTCGATATCCGTCCCTCATCCGATGCAGACAGCTACATCGGCCTCTCGGGCACCTTCAAGGTCATCAAGCTCAACCAGAAGCGCGACAACATCGTCCTCTCCCGTCGTGCGGTCCTCGAAGAGGAGCGCTCCTCCATCCGTGACGTCACGCTGGAGAAACTGGAAGAAGGCCAGATCGTCGAGGGCGTCGTCAAGAACGTCACCGATTACGGCGCATTCGTGGACCTGGGCGGTGTCGACGGACTGCTGCACGTCTCCGATCTCTCCTGGGGCCGCGTCGGCAAGCCTGCCGACCTGCTCAAGCCGGGCCAGCAGATCACCGCCAAGATCCTCAAGTTCGATCGCACCAAGGGTAAGATCTCCCTGGGCGTCAAACAGACCCTGCCCGATCCCTGGATCGAAGTGCCGCAGAGCTACGTCGTCGGCTCGCGCGTCAAGGGCAAGGTCGTCAGCCTGATGGAGTACGGCGCATTCGTGGAGCTGGAAGCCGGTGTGGAAGGCCTGATCCATGTCTCCGAGATGTCCTGGACCAAGCGCGTCCGCCGCGCCTCCGACGTGCTCACCGTCGGTGAAGAGGTCGAGGCCGTCGTGCTCGGCGTCGACATGGGCAACCGCAAGATCTCCCTCGGTCTCAAGCAGACCGCTGATAACCCCTGGGCCACGATCGCCGACAAATACCCGGTCGGCACCAAGATCGAAGGCCAGATCAAGAACATGACCGACTTCGGTATGTTCATCGGCATCGAAGACGGCATCGACGGACTGGTGCACGTCTCGGACATCTCCTGGACCAAGCGCGTCAAGCACCCCGGTGATGTCTATGCCAAGGGCCAGCTGGTCATGGCCGTCGTCCTCAAGGTCGACGTCGAGAACGAGCGTCTCTCCCTGGGCATCAAGCAGCTCGAGCCCGATCCCTGGAGCCTGGCTCCGGACAAGTACCGCGCCGGCACGATCGTCACCGGCAAGGTCACCTCGCTGACCGACTTCGGCGTCTTCGTCGAGCTGGAAGAGGGTATCGAAGGTCTGATCCACGTCTCCGAGCTCTCCCGCGAGAAGGTCGCCTCCGCCAAGGAATTCGCCGCAGTCGGCGATTCGCTGGAAGCGGTCGTACTCAGCTGCGATTCCCGCGAGCGCAGGATCTCCCTCTCCATCAAATCCATGCATGCCGCCGTCGAGAAGGCGGAGTTCGAGCAGTACATGGGTTCGCAGGGCGAGGCAACATCCAGCTTCGGTGCGCTGCTGCAGCAGGAAATCGACAACAAAAAAAATAATCAGGAATAATATGAGCAGGAGATTGCCATGACGAAGAGTGAACTTATCGAGAAGATTGTACAGACACACGGCATGTTGAACATGAAGGTGTCCGAGATGCTGGTCAACACCGTATTCGATTCCATCGAAGAGGCATTGAAATCCGGCGACAAGGTCGAGATCCGCGGTTTCGGCAGCTTCACCATCCGCGAGCGCACCGGCCGCGAGGCCCGCAACCCCAAGAGCGGTGAAGTGGTCCGCATCCCGTCCAAGAAGACTCCCTTCTTCAAGACCGGCAAGGACCTGAAAGAGCGGGTCAACTGCTAGACGAATAAACCGGTCTGTCCGGTACAAGCCCGAATGGTGGAACTGGTAGACACAAGGGACTTAAAATCCCTCGGCCGCAAGGCTGTGCCGGTTCGATTCCGGCTTCGGGCACCAATAAAAAAAGGGACTTACGAGAATTCGTGAGTCCCTGTTTTTGTTTTTGGTATTGTTGACACAGATAGTGACGCAGGTACTATGATAGTAAAAGCCCCTTGCACTATCTGCAATCAATGATTACAATGCAATCAATGATTGCACAACGGGAGGCAAAATCATGGCATCTCTGACCATCAGAAACCTGGACAACAACCTGAAGGTGCAACTGCGACAGCAGGCCGCCCGACATGGCAGATCCATGGAGGCCGAGGTAAGGAATATTCTGCTGCAAACCCTGATTGCTCCTGGAGGGTGAGCTGAACCTGGCTGCCGCTATTCATCGCCGTTTTGAGTCACTGGAAGTTGATTCACTGCCGATTCCCCCGCGTCAGGCCGTTCGTAATCCGCCTGATTTTGGAGAATAGGCAATGGAGTCTATTGTACTTGACACCAATGTGGTATCCGAACTGATGCGCTCTCAACCGGAACAGGCAGTGATGGACTGGTTTGCGAGACGCACCGGAGACATTTTCTACGTCAGTGCGATTACCCGGGCGGAGATCATGCTCGGCATCTCACTGCTGCCTGCCGGAAAACGCCGGGATTCTCTTGCTTCGGCGGCCGATGGAATGTTCTTACAGGATTTTGCCGGAAGATGTCTCCCTTTGACGCCGCAGGTGCAGCACACTATGCTGCCGTAGTTTCCGGCAGACGCAGAGCCGGTCAAGCGATCTCCACGGAAGACGCCCTGATTGCCGCCATTGCCCTGGCTCACGGCTATCCTCTTGCCACGCGCAATACAAAGGATTTTTTGAGCATCAGCGGCCTGACACTGTACAATCCCTGGCAAACATGCTGAAAACGGGCGTGTCTCTACGAATCTGACACGGGCGGAAACGAATCTGCCGGGCAATGCGGCAAAGATGCTGGCTCGCGCATACGGGGAGTAATAACATGGCTCGAATAGCATTTGAAAAGATCATGGCAGGGCTGGAAGATGCGCTGGCGTATGCGGACGGCAACAGCACGCGCGGCACGGCACATCAGGTAAAGATTGCGGATGTCGATATAACCCATCTGCGGGAAAAGCTCGGTCTGTCCCAGGACAGGTTTGCCGCCCTGTTCGGGCTGAGTTCCAGGACGGTCCGCAACTGGGAGCAGGGTGTCCGTCATCCGGAAGGACCGGCCCGGATTCTGCTGCAAGTGATTGATCGTGAACCGGAGGCGGTCATGCGGGCGTTGCGTGGATAGGTTCTCGGCGCGTCGTCGCTAGATAAATATACCGCCCCCGAAATTTCCCCCTCACGGCTTCGGGCACCAGGATGATCAAAGGCTTTGCAGGTTTTTCCTGCAAAGCCTTTTTCTGTTTCTCATTAGATTTAACGGGAGCGGGATTGGTACGGAATGTATACGGGATTCCTTTGACAGGAGGGGTTTGCTGGGTTAAGGTGCAGCACAATGTACGTCATGTGATGAGGATATGAAGGATGGGAAAAACGAATAGTAATAAAGGCCGCTGAACCGCTGATAAGGCAGGTTGGGCGGCTTTTTATTTTTGTACATACCACGGTTTAACTCACAAAGGATTTACAGGTAGTCAGAAATACGGGAAGTGTCCCGGATTTATCCAATAATCAGTAATGTGTCCCCAGATGCCCCCCAAGCATTGTTCGCATGTGGAGGTGTTGGAGCCGGGGTGGTTGCGGGAGAAGGTGGCCGGGGAGCTGGAAAATGCAAGGGTGAAGGGTGAATAAATAATATATGTATTATAAATAATGTTGCATAAAATAATCCATATGTTATTATTTGCTAGTTATTAAATAATACAGAGGTTATTTGTATGTTGCCGAAATACAGGCTGATAGCACGCCAACAGCTCGATACGACCCTGTGCGGATATGCGGCCGTTAAACAGGCCCCGCCTCTCCGTCAAAGGCTGGATCCGGGCGATCCGCGAGGCGCTGGGCATGTCCGGCAAACAACTGGCAGGCCGCCTGAATGTCAGTCAGCCGTGCATCCCCAGGCTGGAACAGGATGAAGTGTCAGGTGTTGTCTCATTGAAAACTATGCGCCAAGCGGCCGAGGCGATGGATTGCGTTTTTTGTGTATGCCGTTGTTCCCCGCACAACGCTGGAAGAAACGGTCAGGACACAGGCCAGCAAGGTTGCTGAAACCCGTATGCAGCGGGTATCGCACACCATGCTGCTCGAAGCGCAGAACCTGTCAGCCGAAGAGCAAAGGGCGTCGTTTGATGCGGCAGTCGAAGAGCTTGTGCGCGAAATGCCGAAAAGATCTCTGGGAAGACAGGCCATGAACTTTGACTACCCTGAAGGAGCGACCCCGATCGATGCAGACGAGGCGCGAGGGTTGCTGCTCTCCCACATCACGAACAGGACAGAGCTTGATCGTTGGGAGCAGGAAAATATTGCCATGGCCGAGGCCTGGGCATTCCGTCGCAAACCTCGCGACATTCTCACGGAAGGTTTCTGCAAAGCTTGCACAAAAGGATGTTCGGCACGGTCTGGCGTTGGGCTGGCGAATTCAGAACAACCGGTAAGAATATAGGCGTCCCGGCATGGCAGATTACCAGCGAGTTGAGAAACCTTTGCGCCGATTGCGAAGCATGGATAGAGCACGGCACCTATCCGCCAGATGAGATTGCCGTCCGGTTCCATCACCGGCTAACGGTAATCCACCCCTTTCCCAACGGCAACGGCCGTCACGCCCGGTTGATGACCGACATCCTGCTGGTCCATCTCTTGAAGCAGCAGCTGTTTTCGTGGGGAAGCGGAAATCTGGTCAACGCCGGAGATTGCCGTCAGCAGTATATCAACGCACTTCGTGCAGCTGACCGGCACGAGTACAAAGCACTTCTGGCATTCGTGCGGTCATAGATTGAGCAAGGGTGAAGGGTATGTTTGGATGGAGGTGCGTGTGGGAAGGTGTGCCACACCAGCATATTCAAGTTGGCAGCTTGGAAGCCTGCCCCGCGGTTTCTCTCGGGAGTTGAGTATTATGTCCCCGGATTTCACCCGCGAGGCCCGCAACCCCAAGAGCGGTGAAGTGGTCCGCATCCCGTCCAAGAAGACTCCCTTCTTCAAGACCGGCAAGGACCTGAAAGAGCGGGTCAACTGCTAGACGAATAAACCGGTCTGTCCGGTACAAGCCCGAATGGTGGAACTGGTAGACACAAGGGACTTAAAATCCCTCGGCCGCAAGGCTGTGCCGGTTCGATTCCGGCTTCGGGCACCATCGCTTAACTAATTGAAATTTATATGCAAAAACAAGAGGAGCTATGTCTTAGATATAGCTCCTCTTATTGTTTCTAAGAAGTCACTGACGCAGATATTGACGCAGGTAAGTCTAAGACTAATTACTGAATAAGAATCAAACCCTCTTGGCACCTAGACACATGTCTGGGTGCCTTTGCGCTACTGCTATGTATCTGGATCAAATTAAAAGTGACAGGCACTATCCCACTAAACAAATATCCCACCCTGTAGTTTATTTCGTTCACACCCAGTATTGAGGTTATGATTTTCTACTGATACGGTAGAGGTTATTGTTCTGTTGTATGTTCCTGCCTTCAAGATGCAATCGCTACGCTCATGCATCTTTCAGTCAGGGCTATTAATCTGAAATTGATGTAGCAGGCATAATGTTATATTGTGCCTTTAATTGGGCTGTTACGGACAAACAGGAATATGAAAATGTAGCAGTAAATGCGTCAGCTTTTGCGTCAATGGCTTGTAAGCTATTGATATAGTTGTATAGCAAACGGATGAGTAATCCTTTGCTGGTAAATTGATATATAAATTGACCTGTAGTTTAGTGCCAGTTGATTGTTATGTTGTGATCTTGAGGAGGTGTTATGAGTAAAGCGGAAAGAATGTTGGATTTGTTAAACAAGCAGAAAGAGCAGAGATATATCATTAATAAAGCTGACTTTTGTAAGATCCCATTTCTCGCTTTGTATTCCTTAGAACAATTAACTGATGATTTGGCTTTATACTGCATGGCTGATGAATTTATAGAAAAGCCATTAGATTACTCAGAAAAGTCACGAGCTGACAATCAATTGCAAGCTCAGAAATTAATGTTTCAGGAAATCTTTGATAACCATATAGCTGCTGGTACGCTGAAGGTCTATTACGATGATAATGATGAGAATACTGGCTTCAGCATTTTCAAGAAGGTAAAGAAGAAAACACCAAATGTCAGGTTATCTGAATTCGCAGTATGGGCTATCGAAAATAATATCAGATGTCCCCAAGAAATTATTGATAAGGCCCCTGCTAATTTAAAGAGAACAGATAAACCTATTGTAGCAGCAGAGGAAAATACCCCTGTAGCTGAACTTTCAACTGTACCATCAGAGCCTAAGCAATCTAGTGTGTTAGATAATTCTGTATATGAGGATGTCATTTCTGACGAGACTATATTGAAGCTGATGGAATTGCCATTACCCAAGATGAAACAGCAACTGGCTATATTGGCTGCTGAAAAAAAGAAGACTGATGCCGCTATAATGGCAGCTGCTAAGATTGGGTTTATGTTTTATGAGGAGGGGCTTCCAAAGCCCACTACCGAGAAATTATTTGTTTCGGAATATAAGAAGTATTTAGATAAGTTACCTGAATTGCCCGAGACCACTATCAAGCGTATTTATAAAAACCTGCCAGAAGGTTATAGAGCTTCCCGTGATGGTGGTAAGGTTGCTAGTGAACAGACGGACCTGACCCCTATAATCAAGGCTGCAGTATATGCTGGCTCGATATATGATACTGATGATGTGAAAAAGCTCTCCAAGCTGAAAGCTGAGTTAGAGGAAAACGAATACGACCTGCCATCAGATGATGTCCTTAATAAGATAATTGAGGCTGTCAAAGATATATAATTAATATACCTGCTACCGATGTCTATATAACGGGAAGGCCTATACCAGGCTTTCCCGTTTTTTATTATGCTAAATAAATCAGCTATATAACCTCTGCTATACCCACCCCCTACCACCTTTACCTACCCTTGACCACCTAGCCACTTTGCTGAAATCAGCGTTTTTCGGCATCTTCAAATCATCAATAGCGGCACTGCCGCAAATCAAATCCCACAGGAGGTAGTATGGAAACAGCAATCAACACCACCACAGCAGTACAGGTAACTGAGGAAGAAGTTAACAAGTCAACCCTTAACACTGAAATGGAGGAAGTCAAAATGGCTACACGTGAAAACAATGGCCCCGATGCAGTAGTACAGACAGAAGCCCTTGACACTACCGGCAATGAAGAGCCGGAAACAATTACTGATTTCCGTGTAATTGACGAGGTAGCTGTAACCCGTATTCGCGAGTTGGTTGACTTGGCTGTTGCCAGTTTCTTTTACATGAGCAATCCCAAGCGTATTGCAACATTGGAAGCTGCTCTGGCAATTCCTGTGTCAGACGACAAGTCTTTTCAGCAGTTCTTCAACCATGCTGAAAAAGACCTGCTCGCTGCTGCGTATCGTGATGCTCGTGAAAACAAGGGAATGCCTGCAGAAGTTACCAATGCTCAAGTAATGGCAGAAGCAAAGAAGCGTTATGAGGCAAAACACGGCAAGAGAGCACTTGTAAATGAGGAGTTTGAAGCCTAGCCAAACACGAAGTGCGGGGGAGTAATCCCCCGCATGCCGTCAACCATATCAAAAACAAATAATGGTGAAACCTTATCACCACATACGGAGGATAAAATGAATAAAGGAAATAATATCAAAGTACCGAGAGCTGATCTGCTTGCAAAGGTTTTGCAAAATATGCCGGATCAAACGACCAGAGAGAGTAATAGGCTTAACTTGTCAGATTTTGAGTTGATGACGGAGTATGGCAATGCTCGCCGGTTTGCACACCAGCATAACGGATATGTGCAATATGACCATGCAGAGGGTAGCTGGTATATTTGGAATCAAAAATATTGGGCGCCTGATACACAGAATCAAATAATGACACTGGCGGCCACTACCGTGAAATCAATTACTGAAGAGGCAGCGCATATAAAAGACCTTGATGAAAAAGGCGAACTAATCAACTGGGCCAGCAGCAGCCTTAGTCACGCAAAGATGAATAAGATGCTAAAGCTGGCTGAAACAATGATGGCAATCAAGCATGAGGAGTTTGATAGCAATAAATGGTTGCTAAACGTGAAAAACGGGACTCTAGATCTGAAGACGGGTAATCTTTTGCCTCATGATAAAAGCAATCTGATTACCAAGATATGCAATGCTGCCTTTAATCCTGATGCCGAGTATCAGCAATGGCTCAGGTTCCTAAACAGGATCTTTGATAAAAACGCAGATATGGTGAAGTTCATCCAGAAGATGGTTGGCTACTGTCTCACTGGTGAAGTCAGTGAGAAGTGTTTCTTTATCCTGTTAGGGGAACATGGCAACAACGGGAAAACAGTCCTGATTAATGTGCTGATGAGGCTGTTTAATGACTTTGGTATGCAGACACCTATTGATACGCTCCTGAGCCGTAAGCCAGGAGCTCAATCGAATGATCTGGTTAGGTTG
This sequence comes from Geobacteraceae bacterium, assembly GCA_016720395.1. Classification (GTDB taxonomy): domain Bacteria; phylum Desulfobacterota; class Desulfuromonadia; order Geobacterales; family Pseudopelobacteraceae; genus CAIPTY01. Next base: position 417,247 of record JADKKR010000008.1, read on the forward strand.
AAGGGCGCTAGGTTTGTTTCATCAGCGGAGGCCAATAAGAAATATTATTTTGATGAAGCACTTGTTAAACGCCTTACTGGTAACGACCCTATTACGGCTAGGGCGTTATATAAGGAACATATTACCTTCTACCCTGAGTGCAAAATATTGATTGCCACCAACAGCGTTCCAAGGTTCGATAAAAATGATACCGCCTTCAATAACAGGGTAAAGATGATTAATTTCAACATCAGCATACCGGAAGCGGAACAGGACAAGAATTTATCCGAAAAATTGTATGCTGAACTTGATGGTATACTGATCTGGGCCGTTAAGGGTTGTATGCTCTGGCAGCAAGAGGGCCTTGGTGATGTGCCAGTAGTGTATGAGCAAGCTATTGAAATTCGGAGCAACAGTAGTATCGAAAACTTTATAGAAACCTGTTGTGATGTTTCCGATACCGCTAAAACGGATACCTGTAATCTGTATGATGCATATTTACTATATCATACCGAAATAGATGACGGTTCAGAGGCACTAAACTATATTCAGTTTTCTCAGCAGCTAGATTTTGAATCTAAGCATGGCAATAAGAGAAACTACAGATCAGGTATAGCTCTAAAGCAATATGAGCCACTATCAACGGTAACTAGCCCGATAGTGGAGGCTACAGTATCGGATACTACAATTACAGATTAAATTATAATTGTTATAGCAATTGGCTCCCCTTCGTGGGGAGCCATATATCACTAAAGCTATAAAGTGAAGGTAGTGAAGGACGTGAAGCTATAAAAAATATTATTTATGAGTTTTCTGATAATTTATAATTATTTTGTATTTTAACCTTCACCAACCTTCACCGCAGTAAATAGCTCAATATATAGCTTTAAATAGTAACTATAATTCCTACTATATTACTAGGATTTTACTAATAAAAATAGCATCTGGTTATAGCCGCTATAAAATAACATTGGTGGTGCCAAACCACCAATATTGAGTGATAGTAACAATAGTGGTTGATATAGCGAACTCGTTAAGGTGATTTACCCGTACCGGCCAACAAAAAATAGTCATCACCCTACCAACCAGCTATAGCGTACTCTGTCACACAAGTATGATAGCCTCCCGGGGGGAGGCAATAATGATATCTATATGCTGCACACAACCAAAACCCGACTACAGCAATCTTTTACCTGAGCAGAAGAAGAGATTCTGTTTCCTAGTCTACCTGTACAGAAAGAAGGGCTATCTGCTGCCTGAAGCACAAGAGAGAGCTTACTCCCAGATGCTGAGTGAAGAGATCCCTTTTGATTGAAGGATATTAATTGACTGTTTTGGTGGGAGTGTTATAACTCATTGAAATATCTGCATGCATATCAAAAACTTCTGAGGGTTAGCCCAAATGCCTAAAGTAATGCACTCAATGACAAAGATAATGCGCCAATGTGGTGTGCTAGGTATCCCCTATGAAAAGGTTGTTAATAGTGATTACGCCAAGGAACAAGGCTGGAGCGAGCCAAATGGAAAAAGTCAGTATGGTGACGGTAAGTATGGGAAAAAAGGTAAAGGTGAAAAGCTTATTCCAGGCAAAGATACCGCTGACTTAAAAATTGAACAAATGAATGATTTGCTCAATTGTAAGTATGTTGATGCAGTCCCAGCTTATTGGGCCTTTTTAGCAACTCCAAATGATTACAATATTGAAGATGCAATTAATGATTTAAAAGAGGATTTCTGGATAGTAAAAAATAAGAAAGTGAAAAAGGGTGATCGATGCATTATATGGAAAGTTAAAGCATCATCAGATCATCGTGGGATAATTGCGTTAGCAGAGGTGTTAGATAATCCCGTGGAAATGTTTGAACATCCAGCGTCTATCAAGTATTGGGTTGCGAAGTATGAACCATCATTAGAAAACAGGGTAAAAGTAAAATACAGTAAATTTGAATCCTTGCCGATCTGGTTAGAGGATGACAATACAGGAATTCTGGCATCACTTTCTGTCTGTAGAGCAACTGGTGGAAGTATATTCAAGATAACTCCCGAACAATGGGAAAAGCTATCTCACCTCATTGGATTCAATGAATACCCAACTAAACTCTCCAATAGAGCCCTTCTGAAATCCGTAGGTAAATCACAGCACCAAGATGGTGTAAGAATCAATAAAGAATTTCATGATCTGTTCAACCCATCTTCCAGCAATGATTATGTCTCAAGAGGCAGCTCTAGAAATATTATTGTAGATTTTAACGGTAATCAATTCAAAGCTCAGTATGTATTTGAAGGCACAAAATTAAGTGATCGAGATTTACAGAGGATTCAGTTCAGTAAAGAGCTAAGAGCAGAGTTTGCCAAGGTGTTTCCTACAGCCAATGGGTACTTCAACATTAAATTAGGCAATGACCTGAACCACTTCATCTTCTCATATGATTCCGTTGATGAAGCCAAATATGTCAGCGAGCTTGTAGATGAAATTCAAAAATCGAGACGAGATACCAGAGAAGCAAGATTAAAACGCCTAGCATCTGCCCCAAAGAAACCAGAATCGCTTCAAATGGTGACAGTAGCTTATAAGAGGAATGCTGATGTTATTGGAGGCCTTTCGAGGGCTGTGGTAATGAAAGTTGTTCTATTAGATGCTCCATTTTAAACGATGAATAAAATGGGTAGTCCATATCTTGAGTACACCATAAAGTTCCACTTGGGGAAGGTGGTGAAGATACTGTTGAAAATGCCATTGCATGTTGCCCTAACTGTCACAGAGAGCTTCATTACGGGTAAATAGACCAATAGTTTTACTGGAGGACAAAATGGCTGTACCTGATTTCCAATCGTTCTTTAAGCCAATACTTGATATAGCTGCTGACAACCAAGAGCATTCAGTTAAAGACGCCAGAACAATTATCACATCTGTAATGAACCTATCTGTTGATGACCTTACTGAAAAACTTCCTAGCGGTACACAGTTCAAGTTTGATAATAGAATCGCTTGGGCAATCAGCTATTTTGTTCAAGCAAAGGTTTTGGAGAGGCCCAGAAGGGCATACTTTAAGATTACTGATCGCGGCAGAGAGTTGCATCAACAAAACCATAGTAGGATAAACATAGCTATTCTAAAAGCATATCCAGAGTTCCTTGAGTTTCAGACACCTAGAACAGCACATCACACCCCGCCTGCCGAAACAGATGCCTTAGTAACAGCCACACCTGATGAAATTCTACAGCAAGCATACCAAAGCATGCGTAATGATCTTGCCAGCGAGATCCTTGAGAAAATTAAGAACAACTCTCCAGGGTACTTTGAAAATCTGGTAGTAGATCTCTTGGTAACTATGGGCTATGGAGGCTCAAGAGCAGATGCTGGTCAGTCCCTTGGTAGAAGTGGTGATGAGGGTATAGACGGCATTATTAAAGAAGATCGCCTTGGGCTTGATGTTATATACCTACAGGCCAAGAGATGGGATAGCACAGTAGGCCGTCCAGAGATCCAAAGATTTGTTGGTGCGTTGCATGGCAAGAGAGCCAAGAAGGGCGTATTCATAACAACAGGTAGGTTCTCAAATGATGCCGTTGATTATGTAGCCACCATCGACCCCAAAGTAATTCTGATAGATGGTAGAGCCTTAGTGGAATACATGATTGACTTCAATCTTGGCGTTACTACGGCCACAACATATGAAATTAAACGAATAGATTCTGATTATTTCTCAGAGGAATAGGCCATGCCATATGGTCGCAGAGCAACCCGCAACTGCCTTGGGATTTTAGGAAGACGCGCAAGAAAGGTAAACGCTTTTGAGTTCATTATTTTCAACATATGGTCAAGTAGGCTCGTATTATGAAACCATAAGAACAAGTACACACCAAACTGCAATTAATGCGGTGGTGTTTGCGGAAGAGATGTGGAACTCCTATGAACCATATGCCGATAGTAATTTTGTTAATGAATTTAAGGTAGATATTTATGCAAGATTTTGGGAGATGTATCTGACTTGTTTGTTACTTTCACACGGGAAACCAATAAGATGTTTAAAGCCTGGACCAGATATATTAATCGATGAAAGTAATTTGAAATGGATTGAAGCAATAGCACCTTCTGGAGGAGTTTTTGGGTCGCCCGACAGTGTACCGGAAATGGTTTATGGAGGGGTGGCAACGCACCCCGAACAGCAGATAATATTAAGATACACATCATCAATACGAGAAAAGTTTGATAATAAATATGTTATGTATAGCACTAATGGCATTAATAGTAATAAGGACTCATTCATCATTGCAATTAATTCGTCCAAGATCCCTCAAGCTTCTTATTATTCTATTATACCAGAAATAGTAAAAGCCGTTTTGCCAGTTGGCCACTTACAAGCAAAGATTGATACAAGAAGTGGACGTGTGGTTGAGTCATCATACCAATATAGACCAATAATATATAAGACTGTCGGTAGTGGTATTGCCACTACAATATTTCTTGATGATGCATATAATAACTTAAGCGGGATCATATTCTCAAATGTGACTATCTTGAATGCATCTACAGATCCATTTACGATGTTTATCCATAATCCTAATGCCTCCAATCCAATCCCTGAAGGCTATTTCAATTTTAGCAGGGAATACATAGCCAAGGAATATGATGATCATTTTGAGTTGGTATTTACAGATAACAATCCATGATAATTATATGTAATGAACGGCTATATATGGCAGCCCAACTCCTTGAATAAGAAATGGTATCACAGAAAGTACTGAATATCTGCTATTGTTACGAGATGGTAGCGCTTGTAATTGTGTTGGAGAAGAATGGAATCTTGATGAAATAAGATACAATTACTATCTATAAGGGAAATGTATGCATGACTATAAGAAAGTACTTTTAAAGCACATTAGTAATACAGATTGTAATGTTGATAAAGTTATACAATATATAGATCAGTTTATTATTGATTCAAAAGGTAACAAATTCGACTATGACGATATATATCGTCACAAGAAGTCAAACAATAAGGAAAAAGATTGGCATATAAGTATATTATATATGCTATGAGGTATTCTTACATAGGTGATGATCCAAAGTACTTTACTGAAAATGTTATTAAGAGTTTATTTAATAAGAATATAGGCGTATCAGCATTGATAAAAGCTTATTATAATACTAACTATCGTAGTATTAGGCTAGCTATAATTGATATAGTATTAAATAGACCTCAACAAATAGATAATGACTTAACTAATGCAGATAATATTAAAGCAGATACTAAACTCAATGAAATAATAGAAGTCTTTTATAGAGACGAAAAGGATTGTGCTGCAAAAATAATAGATAAGTTTATACATATGCTTATAACTGAAGTTATGGAGGACTTTTTTTGGAAATTTAACGATATAGATAGTAAAGATTATTATGATGCTGACGTTTATGACACCTATTTATCTGAATTTAAAAAACAAGGCTATGGAAGGAAATATGACCCAAACACAACTATTGAATTTGAGGGTGCAGAAAGCCGTTTCGATAAATGACTTTCATCATATATGTCTGAGCCATGCCTGACTACAGCGCCCTCATGTCAGAAGAAATATTAACCATAAAATATTAACCGTAGTATGAGGACACCATGACCAAAGCAGACTTAGCAGAAAAGATTCATACCACTATGGGGTTATCCAAGAAGGACTCGCTTGAGACACTGGAAGCTGTTCTGTCACTAATGAAGTCCACCCTAGAAACAGGAGAGAAGATCAAGCTCACTGGTTTTGGTAGCTTTGAGGTCAAGCAGAAGAAGGATCGTATAGGAAGGAACCCTCAGACTGGAGAGATTATTACTATTGAGGCCAGGAGTGTATTGACCTTCAAGCCAAGTGTTGTATTGAAGACAAAGATCAACGGACAAAAACCTTAGTTTGTATATCCATCCTTTAGCGCTAAAGCTCGCACTCGCACCTTTTGTGGTGTTTATATTTATATTGGTCATTTTCATTTATCTGAAAAGGAGATAAGCACTATGGCAAACTTAATCAGAATCACAGAGCAGATCGTAACAGCATTCTTAGCAAATAATCAGTTAACAAGTGAGAAACTCAATCAGCTAATAAATGAGGTGTATGCTACCCTTCAAGCACTAGAGGCAGGCTCACCAATTACTATTGGGACAACGGCCACTCCAGAAGTTCCAAAGCTAACGATCAAGCAAGCTTTCAAGAAAGACGAAGTTGTCTGTATGGTCTGCGGTAAGGGAGGCTTCAAGATTCTCAAGAGACACATAGGACAAGCTCACGGTCTTAAACCTGGACAATACAGGAAGCAGTTCGGCATACCTTCATCCCAGAGTCTTTCAGCCAAGAGCTATTCCGAGTCCCGTAGGCAAACAGCTCTTGATAATAATCTTGCTGACGGTCTTGCTAAAGCTAGAGCGAAGAAGGCAGGCAAGAAAGCTCCTGTTCCTGTGAAGAGAGCTAAGGCAGCTGTACCTGCTGTTAAAGCTAAAGCTCCAGTTCCTGCTGTCAGAAAGAAACCTGCTGTACCTGCTATAGTGGCTAAGAAGAGATAATCCTATCAGGAGACAAATGAAACATGACCAAAGCTGACATTGCAGAAAAGCTACGATCGACTATTTTAGGAAATTAAAGTGGCTAAAATACATATCAGTAATCATTGTAATAAAGGTGGAGAATGAAAATAAATTTAAATAAGTCACATATATCACTAATAGATTTCGAAAAAACATTGAAATCATATTTTGATAAGACATTAAAAACATCATCTAGTGATATTGAGTTCGATCTTTCGAAGATTGAATATATAGATTTACCTCAATTATGTACTCTATACATGTGGGTAAATAAGATATTAAGTAAAGGAACAAAAGTAACATTATCATTCGGTACAAACGACAGAGATTATTCATCTAAAATATATCACTTATGTATAAGCTACGGACTATTTACTAGTTTATCAAATTACAAAGAACTATTTAATGTAATACCAGACCTAAAAAATAGTTTCAAGTGGTTTTGTAATTGATGACCCTATAGTTCATTTGTCATCATTTACGTCTAAAGAAACATACAATAGCTTTTTATTATCATTAACTGCAGATTTTAATAGTTTTAATTTATCTCAAGCTCAGAAATATAGGAATTCATTGGCTAAGCTTGGCATTAGAGATGTTCTGCTTAGAGAGCTTGGAATGAATGTAATTGTTCATTCAGAAGGTGCAACCGCAGTTATTGCTGTTTGCTCTAAAACGAAAATAAATCTTAAATACAGTAGTAATCCAGTTCCTGTTAAAGCATATGCAAATTCATGTGATGCAGATGAATATATACAAGTTGTAGTTGCTGATTTTGGTACTGGTATTATAAGTAAATTGAGAAATATATTTTTAAACGATTCTACAGCGACTGATGTTTTAAATGCAACTGATGATGAATCAGTTATAGAATATGCATTTTGGAAGGAGACTACTAGTAGGCCTACAAGAGCAATTGATGAAATGTTAGATGAAAATGAGATAGGTGAAGAATTTGTGCCACCAACAGGATTACACTTCGTTAAAAGACTAATTATAAACAAACGTGGATTTATGTATGTTAGATCTGGTAAATCTCTGTATGCAATAGACTGTTCTACTGGAATAGAAAGAAAAGTAACGTATAAAGAATGGAATACAAGAAATCCAAAAGATCATTTACAATACATACCAGGTAATCTTATTGTTCTATACATTCCTACTAAAGATTTCGAGTGTACAAACCAAATGCAGTTGCTAGATAATAATGCAACTGGTCATAATATTAAGAATTATAGATATATTAACGCATGTAATCAATTGATTATTGCTTGTGACATGAAAACTGGTGCTGTTAACCTGCTTAATATAATAAGATCTGAAGCAAGAAAGCTCGTCGCTAATCAGACACTCTTGGTTGACTTTCAATGCCACCCGATAGATAAAAAGTACCTATATAAGATTATTATATATTGTATGTACATACAGGAAACAGATAAGCGAATTAAACTAGTAGATGTCTCTCCAATAGCAGAATTAGACATATTGAATGAATCCATTGTAAGTATTAGTAATAATATTAAAAATCTACAGCCAGTATACACCTATAATACGCTTGTTAGTAAATATAGCATAATAGGCGATGACAAATTCGAAAACTCCTTTACACTACCATCAATTGAAACTTATATTATTAAAGAGAGATTCACTTCACTTGAAAGACAGCTAGCTCATTTTTACAGCAGTGCAAAAGTATTACTACCTTCACCATCTAAAGTATATATTGAAGGTTACTATGAACTATGTGACTTCATAAACATGCATGACAATCACAGCATAATCGTAAGTCACATTATAGACAAACTAAAGACAAATGACATAAGTGTAATTATAATAACATCAACTGTTCTAGATAGAGTAGCAAAAGAACTATCAACTAGATACGGACTGTCAAAAGATAATGTAATATTGTACAAAGATAATTTCTCACCAATATTAGCAAGTCTAATAGCAATAGAGAATTTTGAGAAGTACGTTTTAATACTGTCTGACGTAATAGTAACTGGTAATACATTAGAGAAAATAACAAATATTATTCAACACAAAACAATAGTTTATACAATTATTGATGGAAGACAATCAACCAAGTTGTTTCTTCCAAATGTATACAAAGTTGAATGTTTAAAACGACATATCTTTAAAGTTAGTCAAACAAAGCCAGCGGATTGGAAATATGAAGAAATTCATTTAATTGATGCAGTTAGCCATAAGTTAATTATAGAGACTAAAAATAGATCCGAGGCGTTATTAGACTCTGAATTAAGTTTAGAAGATTTAGTAGTTAATAATAATATAATTAAAAGCGGTCACTATTGTTATACTCAAACATGTTATACTTATTTCTTTAATACATTAGTATTACAGCAGGTTTATAAAGACGAATTTATTGAAATATTAAGAAAAGATATTGACGAAGTGTGTACCAGAAAGTTAATTGAAACAAAAGATGCTGAGTCTACTGGAGAGGTTAATTATGTTAACTCGAAAGTGACAAATATATGTTACCCACAAAACAATACGCCGGCTGAAGCAATATGCGATGATTTACAAACATACATAGGCGGTTCGGTGTCATATCTACCAAGAATGGTAACGGAAAGGGGCAGCGTATATTCTACTTCAAGTTTTACTTCAAGCACAAAGTCTGACGTTGCAATATTTATAGATACAGCTGCTACAACATCAAACACAATTAAATATGCTATGGATTGGGCAAGCTACATCAAGGCTGAGCTGTTATTAATATATATAATTATAAATAGAATGCCAGCAGATACGGCCTCTTTTGTTAAAGGTATATCAAGATATAAAGGTGTCGAAGTTCAACTAAAGTCATTATTTAAAGAATACTTACCAGCTTACACTACTTTAGAGTGTCCAATATGTATGAGGACAAGGAGGTTGGAAAGCTTAAGTAAACAATTAATGCTGTATAAATGTAATAAGTTATTTCAAGATATTATCATTGAAAACGAACGGATTCCAATTAAAGATGCTAGAAATACAAATGGACAATCTTCTACAGATGAGTTGAATATATTGTATTCACAAGTATATTTTAGATCGATGATAGAAAACCATGCTGTAAACCCATCCGTATTAGGATCAAATAAGATAGCCGAACTTATTAATGAAACTAAAATAAATAAAAATGTAAGATATGCTGTAATACGAGCTCTAGAGCGAGAAAATGAGGTATTCTGTTCTGAAAAAAAATATGCACAGATATTTGATGCAGAACTCAAGAAAATACTTGTTAATATCGCTATAAATATATCTGCTGATAATAACTTAGATGATGATCTTAGATTATCTGCTATGTGGGTTGCCAGTACAATCGATCATGATATGTTTATCACAAGACTGTGCTCAGCTCCTGACATAAAGTTGTCTAATAAAACGATTAAGCACTTGATTGCTCTTATTATGTTAAATTACGAAAAAACACAAGTAGACAGTTGCTGCAACTTAATAGAAATAATTATTAGTAAATCAACTGATTGTTCAGATGATAATATTATTGATGCTCTTAGAGAGGCTGAGTTTTACTTTAGGTTCTTACCCGGAATACGTAGTTCTGATGTTGGAACTTATAAAGACTCAATTGACATATTGTGGAGTATCTTTGAGGAAACCGGTTTATCACATCCAAGATTTAGAACTAAATTCGACGATGTAGTAAGAATCGTAGTTCAGGATAACCTAGAATCAGCTGTTGGGTATTCCTACTTGAGCAACGACGGATTCTATTATATGTTAAATGATAAAATACTACCTGCAATTCAGAGAGTGCTTTCTGCTTGGCCTAAAGAATATTACTCAAACTCACTTTATCTACAAGACCAATTAAGGTCTGATATTACGGATCTAGATATTCTACTTAGACGAGCATACAGAGAATATAAAAGAAATGTTATTGCAAGTGATAAGTGGGATAATTATGTTAACAAAATCGACGAAATATCAAGAAGGCTGTATGACAAATTCTTTAATACAGATATGAGTGAACTAAAACTATTGTTGAAGGGCTCTAATATATCTACAAATGAGATTACAAATATAGTGATAAATAAATACACAACAACATGTGCTGAAAAGCAAATTACTACTCAGATTGAACTAATAGATAATCAAATTAAAATACCACATATAGTCATGGAGGATATAATATCAACAGTGTATTATAATGCAATCAAATACAGTGATCAAGGTTCTACAATAATTATTAACACAGTAAATACCCCGACAGAATATTGTATATGCGTTCATTCAATCGACAGTTCAGGCGGTCGTCCAATTCTTAAAGAAGGCCACGGATTATATAATTGTAGCATCTTATTAAAAAAAATACGATGGTGGTATTCAAATACAGAATTTAGAACATAATATAACTGTTAGAATTAACTTACCTAAATAAAGGGGATATTATGAAAAAAGCATTTATGTATATTGATGATCAAGAGGCAATTGTCAGGGCTTTTACAGACACGCTACGACAAAATGGAACATTAATTATGATGTATTATCCAATAGTACGTTTGGTACTGTTGATAAAAACAATTATGATTTGTTCGAAGAAGAGATAATGGGCATTATTAAGTGTAATGAAGATAGGATTGAATGTATTTTCCTTGATCTAGATTTTACCGGCAAATCTCAGATGTCAAATAATGATTACACGGGTTTCTTAATTGGACAAGCAATAAGAGTTAGATGGCCAAACATGCCAATTATAATATCTACCAGATTTACACAAAACGATATATATAAGAAAGGTATGATTTTTGACTTTGATAATATATGTGATTCAACACAACTCATAAAAATGGATCATGAGCAATTCGCTGGAATAGTTGAATTAGCAGTAAAGAAGCGCAGTATGATACTCGATGGTCTTGGAGATACTCCGATATCCTTTTTAACAAAAAAGAATATTTATCTTAAGCAAACCGATGATAAAGCAAAGAAAGTACCCAATGTTTTTGTTGCTATGCCATTTAATGAAGCTATTGTACGAAACGATGTGTGGGAACTCGGAATTAAAGTTGCTTGTAAAAAAATAAATTACGGAGCTGTTCGAGTTGATATGGATAAAAAGTCTATTTCAATAATTGATAAAATCGCAACATTACTATTTCAAAGTGATATTGTAATAGCTGATCTTACTGGTTGGAATGCAAATGTATTATATGAACTAGGACTTGCTCATGCATCAAATAAACCATGTATACTTATAACTCAGCATGAAAAAAGACAAACTGGAAATACCTTTCGACGTTAGACATTTAAAAACAATAACATATAGTCAGGATAATCTGGTAGATCTCATCAGCGAACTACAACAGGCTATTAAGGATTGGAAAACTAGTTTAAATATTGCAAACAATAAAAGTAAATGAATTAACTAAACCCATATAACACACATATTGTACTGATTATATTTAATATTACTGCTTAGTTATGTAACTGGTATTATGGCCTTAAGAGTCGAGCTGAACAGGAAAGAAGCAAGCCACGGTTCTTTAGTTTCAATCAGTTCGTATTTAAAATCATAATCCATATCGGAAGCCCAAACCGATTATCACATTCCAAAAGTATGTATATATTACCCCCGCCCCTTTGAAATAGACGTATTTTCCGCAGGAGAGGTATTCATAATATAACCATCCCTCTCAGACTATATAACAACCCCACCGTCCATATTGAGGCATAGCTACCAAGCTGTGCCTCTTTTTTTTCATCAGTAATAGCTACCAGAGCTAGATCTAGCGAAGAAGTCTAGCCAACCAGGTAAGCTAGGAAGAGGTGAAATTATGTGGAATCAATCAAGGCGATCAAAAGCGCAGTATCAGATGTATCTGCTATTGCAGTAACTGAAACATATTTTCAACTCAGTAAAGCAGCAGAAGTCAGCAACAATGCTTCATCTACATTAGCATCCAAAGCCGCATCACTCAAAGCTAGGTATCTCGAAAACCTATCAGACCGCAAAGCAGGTATCGTTAAGCCAACCGTAGTACCAGAATCAGAAGTACCTAAAGCAATTGTGCCAGTAAACTGATCATAACCACCATACCAAGACAATGAGCCGCTTTATCCCATGAGGATAGGCGGCTCTTGTCGTTTCCACTACCAGAAAGGAATCTATCATGAACGTATATGACGTTATCAATACCAGAATCCTAGAGCTTCTGGAGCAAGGAACCGTGGCTTGGCGTAAGCCATGGAACGCCCAGAGTAACTATCCCAAGAATCTGATTAGCAAGAAACCCTATCGAGGTGTAAATATATTCCTGTTAGCCTGTCAGCAGTATAGCAACCCATGGTTCCTGACATATAAACAGGTACAGGACAGAGGCGGTCATGTAATCAAGGGATCAAAGAGTACTCCGGTGATCTTCTGGAAATTCCTGGACAGCAAGGAGCCAGAACTTTCAGAAGACAAGAATGGCAAGATTCCCCTGTTGCGATATTACTCGGTATTCAATATCGAACAGACAGAGGGAATACCATACCCACCAGCAGAAGAGACCCATAACATATTCGATCCCATCACCAGAGCAGAAGAGATCATAGCTGCCATGCCCATGAAGCCAGATATACGATATGGCGGTAATCGGGCATACTACTCACCTACCCTTGACTATTGTAATATTCCCAACCAGCATACCTTCAACACCATAGAAGAATACTACAGCACCATATTCCATGAGCTTGCTCATGCAACCGGTCATGCTAACCGACTCTCACGAAAAACTATATTGGAACCAAGCTATTTCGGGAGTCATGAATATTCTAAAGAGGAATTGGTAGCGGAAATGTCAGCTTCATTTCTAAGTGATCATGCTGGTATCGAGAATACAACCATCGAGAATAGTGCCGCATATATTGCTGGATGGCTGAAAGCCTTGAAGAATGACAAGACGCTACTGGTACATGCAGCAGCTCAAGCTCAGAAAGCAGCAGACTACATTCTTAATGTTAAGCCCGAAGCACAGGAGGAATAGCCTTATTCGCTGTCTTTGAAGTAGGCAATCAAAGGTCTGATGGCAAGGAGACACGCAAGGAGCAGTATTGCAATCGCATACTGCTTAACAAAGTCGGAGAAGTATGATCCCACAATCATACCGAACAAGATTGCACTCCATTTCAGAAATGCAATATCAGTCCAGTTCCAATATCTCGCCTTGAGCAGTTTCATATCAATCACCTCATAGCAATTATACCACTATAATAACGCATACAGGAACAGAGGCCACAAGCCAATGTCCTTTTTGCGTTTCAGGAGGAAAACATGAATCAGATTACATCACCATCCATCAAGCTCCATACCTGTGAACAGTCCCAAGGGACATATATCAATGCCATCATACTCAATCATAACAGCAACAATTACCATCTACACGGTAA
>JADKKR010000009.1 GCA_016720395.1 Geobacteraceae bacterium
CGGACTGGATCAGGTATTGGGTGACCGGGGCGATGGTCCGGTAGCCGCTGGCGCTGATCCGCAATCTGTAGCTTCCGGGCGGTACAGCCGATATCTGGAAGTCGCCGGTGAAGATGGTGAAGATCGTAGCGAATACAGTTGAGTTGGTGGCGTCGAGCAGTTCCACCATTGCGTTAGCGACAGGCTGACTGTTGGAGGCGTTGGCCACGTGACCGACGATGCTGCCGGTATTTAGGGCCGCTGTCAGGACAGCGTTGATGCTGTTGATGTTGTCCCCGCTGTTCACGGTCAGCAGTTGCGCGGTGTTGAAGTTGGTCTGGTCGTTGTAGAATTCGCTTTGATAGCCGGGGCCGGCACTGAAATAGAGCTTGTAGTCGCCGGTCGGGATATTGTTAATGAAAAAATTGCCAGTGTTGCTGTCGGTCTGGACCGCAGCTACGCCGGCAACCGGCATGCCGGTAAAGGGGACGAGTAGTATCACGTAGGTGCTGGCGATGCCGTGGATGCCGTCACTTGTGACTGTGCCGGAGATGCTGCCGGTACCCCCTGCCTGGAAGTTGGCGTAACTCTCGGCGCTATTGCCGTTGGCGTCCTTGACGGCAATACTCCAGTTGTAATTTACCCCCTGCTGGGTGTGAAGTCCGTGCCCGCTAGTTGATTGATGTCGTTGCGCTGGACATATTCCAGTATGGATCGTTGTTAAAATAATCGTTGGGATTATTGAGCCAGAAGCTGTAGTTGTAAGAATAGCCGGGTGTTGGGTCGGCCGCTGTCCAGCTGAACTGCAGAGGATCAGGTGCCGGATAGGAAATCGTGCCGACCGGCGTGGTCGGTGTAGCAAAGGAATCGACGATGCCGGTGATCGGTGCTGTCAGCGGTGACGAACCGCTCCCGGAGGAATACTCGATTGTAAAGGTATAGCTGTCCGGCGAGGGGAGCAGGGTCGGCCGCAAGGCCACATTCTGCCAGGTTTCGAATGACCCGCTGCCGTTGTTGTTACTCAGTCCCATATCCCGGGTCGGAATCTGTGGACCGCTTACTGCTACGTTCACCGGCCGCTTGAGCATGCTGACGGTACCCAGGCCCAGCCCGTAGTTATCCCCGCTGTAATGCCTGGTCTGCACGTAAGGGTATGCATCGGCTGCGGCCAGAGCAACCGCAACGCCGCTGACATCAGTGCCCCCCACCGTGACCAGTACGCCGTTCTCGGTATCGCTGATGTCACCCGTGTCAATGAACCCGTTGTTGTTCAGGTCGAGGATCGTATAAAGCATGTAGGTGCCGACCGGTACTCCGCTGAAGGAGAAAGCCTGACTGCTGGTCGGGTTGGCCACCGATGTGCTGATATAGGCACCTGCGCCGTCATTTATGAGGAGGAGCAGCAGGCGCGAGGGATTCACCGGCATTGTGATACCGCTGGTGCCAAGGTTGGTGGTAACAGTTCCGGAAACGGCAACACCGGATGTTGACGGGGCGGTATTCGCATTGACCGGTGCGCTTTCCGATCCGTCGAGCACGGCTGTGACCGCAAATTTAAACTGGCTGGCCGGACTTGTCAGGCCGAACTTGACGAAGAGGTCATGCGAGCCGGAGGGCAGGCCGGTTACGCTGCAGTCAGTGCACATGTTACCGGGGCCGGGATTGTCAGCGGTGCTCCAGTAAAGATTGTAGGATGTGGCAATCGGGTTGCCGTCGTTATCGGAAGCACCGTCATAGAAAATAGTGGCGGTCGTGTCGCCGTAGATGACATTGACTTCCTGGAGGGCCTGAAGGCCGATTGCCGGCGACGGGAGGGCAAGTTCAAAGTTGATGCCGGTGGGCGCTGTGTCCGTAAAGATATCCGAGGTGCCGATCGGGGCATTGGCATAGTGTACGCCGGTATTCTCGGTGTCTACAAACGCCGATACCTGGTAGCTACCCGGGTCGGTCAACCCGCGGATGGTGTGGGTTCCGGCGGCGGGGATGCTGACCCGGCTACGGGCTGCCTCCGCCATACATGGTGTTTCTCACGCTCAGGTAGATGCGCCCGCTCTTGTCCGTCGGATTCGATACTGTTCCGGAGACATCGAAGGCCAGCGCCACGGACGCCGATACCACCATCAGGCAGACTGTCAACAGCAGCCGCCCCATCCATTGTGCCGCATTGGTTCTATTGCTTTTCATAATGAACTCCTTGCACAGTTTTTTCAGGTCGTTGGAGTAGGAAACAGAATAAAAAGACCCGTACCCCCGAAATTCGGGTACGGGTCGTGTGGATCGTTATAATTAGATGAAATCTTTAGTGTTGATCGAACCGCAGAGATGAACGCAGGGAAGTACCAAAATGCAGGTCAGGCACTGCAGCATACGTGACCGTTCCATGGCCCCTCCTCACGTGCGATTACCGAATGAAAAATGAAAACAAGATTAAAGCAAATTTAGGACTAACTATAACAAAAATAACAGAAAATTAGAACTGTTTCTTTACGAAACTGTCTTTCCTGCCGTTGATCTCGTCCCGCTCCGGATAGTCGATGGTGTAGTGCAGTCCCCGGGATTCTTTTCGCATCTGGGCGCAGGTGACGATCAACTCGGCCACGGTGGAGATGTTGCGCAGTTCGATCAGGTCGGAGGTGACGTTAAAGTTCCAGTAGTATTCCTCGATCTCGTCCTGGATCAGCTTGATGCGCCGCATGGCCCGCGCCAGGCGCTTGTCGGAACGGACGATGCCGACGTAGTTCCACATGGTGCGGCGGATCTCGTCCCAGTTCTGGGAGACGACGACCATCTCGTCGCTGTTGGTGGCGGTGCCTGTGTCCCAGTGCGGAATATCGCGCTGGTCCTTCTTGAGTGTCTTCAAAGCCTCGGTGGAATGCTTGAAGGCCCGTCCGGCATAGACGGCGGCCTCCAGCAGCGAGTTGCTGGCCAGGCGGTTGCCGCCGTGCAGGCCGGTGAAGGCAGCCTCGCCGATGGTGTACAGGCCGGGAATGTCGGTTTCGGCATTGGAGTTGACCGCTACGCCACCGCACAGGTAGTGGGCGGCGGGGACAACCGGCAGCCATTCCTTGGTCATGTCCAGGCCGAACTCGATGCAGGTCTGGTATATGTTGGGGAAGCGGCTGCGGACGAAGTCGGCCGGTTCGTGGGTGATGTCCAGGTAAACGCAGTCGTCACCACTGGTCTTCATCTCATTGTCAATGGCCCGGGCCACGATGTCGCGCGGGGCCAGATCCTTGAGTTTGTGGTACTTCTCCATGAAGGCGGTGCCGTCCCGGCGGCGCAGAATGGCGCCTTCGCCGCGCACAGCCTCGGAGATCAGGAATGACTTGGCCAGAGGGTGGAAGAGCGTGGTGGGGTGGAACTGCATGAACTCCATGTTGGCGATGGTGGCACCGGCCCGGTAGGCCATGGCGACGCCGTCACCGGAGGCGACATCCGGGTTGCAGGTGTAGAGGTAAACTTTGCCGGCACCACCGCTGGCCAGCAGGGTGATGCTGGAGGCGAAGGTGATGACCTGGCCGCTGTTGATGTCCAGGGCGTAGGCGCCCAGGCAGCGGTTCTGCTCTGTCCGGCAGCGTTCCGGACTGCGGCGCTCGACCTTGGCGGAGGTGATCAGGTCGACGGCGATGTGGTGTTCGTAGACCGTGATGTTTGGGTGCTGGCGGACGGCTTCAACCAGGGCCCGCTCGATCTCGCGGCCGGTAATGTCCTCGGCGTGCAGGATGCGCCGGGCGCTGTGGCCCCCTTCGCGGGTCAGGTCGTAATCGGCCCCGATGCCGTTGGTGGTGAACTTGACCCCCCATTCGATCAGGTTGCGGATGGTCTGGGGGCCTTCCTCGACGACCATGCGGACCACATCTTCGTGGCAGATGCCGGCCCCGGCTACCATGGTGTCCTCTATATGGGCGTCGAAGGAATCCTCAGCGGAGAAGACCGAGGCGATGCCGCCCTGGGCGTACTTGGTTGCTGATTCGGAGATGTCCCGCTTGGTTACGATGGCGACGCTGCCATGGTTGGCTGCCTGGAGGGCATAGGAGAGTCCGGCGATGCCGCTGCCGATGACCAGAAAATCGCTTTCAAGACGCATGGAGATATCCTTTCGGATGCTGCCTGTATAAGTATTTTGAATTATTTACTTCGACGCCTGTTTTGTCAAGCAGAGAGGCTTGTTTTACGCAATATTGATGGACATTTGAGTATGCCTGCGTGATTATCGGGGAGTAACTCTACACAGCGGGAAAAACCATGCTGATCGCCGACCTGCACATCCATTCCCGCTATTCCCGCGGATGCAGCCGTGACCTGTCACCGGAGACACTCTGGCAGTGGTCGCAGCTCAAGGGGATCGGTGTCGTCGGGACGGGTGACTTCACCCATCCCGGCTGGATTGATGAACTGCAGGCCCGGCTCGAAGCCGATGAGGGCGGCCTGCTCAAGCTGCGCCCCGGGCTGCCGCTGCCGGAGGTGTATCCCGCCTGCCGCTCTGACGTCCGTTTTCTGCTGACCGCCGAGATCAGCTGCATCTACCGCCGGCACGACCGAACCCGTAAGGTTCACCTGGTGCTGCTGGCTCCGGATTTCCCGACGGTCCTTAGGATCAATTCCGCACTGGCCGGTATCGGAAACCTGGCCTCGGACGGCCGCCCGATACTGGGACTGGATGCCTATCGGCTGCTGGAGATGCTGCTGGCCATCTCCCCCCGGATCATGGTGATCCCCGCCCATGCCTGGACCCCGCACTTCTCGGTGTTCGGCGCCTTTTCCGGATTCGACTCCCTGGAGGAGTGCTTCGCCGACCTGACCCCGCACATTCGCGCCATCGAAACCGGGCTCTCTTCGGATCCGGCCATGAATCGCCGCCTGCCTGCACTGGACGGCATCCAGCTGATCTCGTGCTCTGACGCCCATTCACCAGCCAAGCTCGGGCGGGAGGCCACGCTCCTGGATGTGCCGGCTACGTACTCCGCCATAACCTCGGCGCTCTCCACAGGGACCGGCCTGGCCGGTACGATCGAGTTCTTTCCCCAGGAGGGGAAGTACTACCTGGACGGCCACCGCGACTGCGGGGTCTGCCTGCTGCCGGAAGAGACCCGCTTGTATGGTGGGCGCTGCCCGACGTGCGGCGGAAAGCTGACCGTCGGGGTCCTGCACCGGGTGGAGGAGCTGGCCCGCCGGACGGTGGCGGAGCAGCCGGACGGTTTTCCGCCCTTTGAGTCGATCGTGCCGCTGGCCGAACTGATCGCCTCTGTTGCCGGTTTCGGTCCGGCTTCGAAGCGTGTCCAGTCGGTTTACCACGGCCTGCTGCAGAGCCTGGGGAGCGAGTTTCACATCCTGCGTGAAGCAACGGAGCAGGAGATCGCTGCGGTTTCTTCGCAGCCTGTGGCCACGGCCATCGCCAATATGCGCCGGGGCGTTGTCCGGATCAGCCCGGGCTACGATGGAGAGTTCGGCAGGGTCATGCCGGTTCCGGCTTGACGGTTTCCGATTCCACCTCGAGGCGCTATCTGCGTCGTCGGTTCCTCAACGCCCCCTCACTCTATCTCTCTCCCTGAGGGAGAGAGTACACTGTTTACCATCTCCCTCAGGGAGAGGGTGGCCAAAGGCCGGGTGAGGGCCTGCGTCTCCTCCTGCTTGCCGCCTTGATTTCACCCTTGATCTGTAATCGGAATTAAGGTAGTTTCCCCGCAGAATATGTGGTTCCGGAGGTAAGAGGCTCATGCGCGTGATCGCGGGGAGTGCCCGGGGGCTGAGGCTGACCGCCCCGGCAGGTTTGCAGACCCGGCCGACGGGCGACCGGGTCAAGGAGGCGCTCTTCAGTATCATCGCCAGCCGCCGCCAGCTGGCCGCTGCCCGGATCCTGGATATCTGTGCCGGCACCGGCAGTCTGGGGATCGAGGCGCTCAGCAGGGGGGCTGCCTCCTGCTGTTTTATCGAGCAGGACCGCCAGGTGATGGCGCTACTGGAAAAGAACCTGGCCACGACCGGCCTGGCAGCCCAGGCCGAGTGTCTGGTGCTTGAGGCCGTTAAAGGGCTTACCACGCTCAATAAGCGAGGGAAATCCTTTGATATCGTTTTTTTGGATCCACCGTATTCGTCAAATCTCTACCCGTTGGTGGCAGAGGCTTTGAGCTCTACAACGCTGCTGATGGACCGGGGCCTGCTGGTGGCCGAGTGTTCGTCACGGAATCCTCTGGCGGAGCGGTATGGCGAGCTTGTCAGGATTGATCGCCGGGTCTATGGTGATACGGCGCTTGAATTTTTTTCGAAGGAGATTTCATGAAGAAGATTGCTGTCTATCCGGGGTCGTTCGATCCGATCACCTACGGCCATCTGGACATCATCAACCGCGGCCTGAAGGTCTTTGACGAGATCATCGTGGCGGTTGCCTGCAACTCCCAGAAAAACGCCCTCTTCAGCTTTGATGAGCGGGTCGATATGATCAGGCAGGTCGTCAAGGATCAGGGCCGGGTCACGGTTGACACCTTTACCGGTCTTCTGATAGATTATGTTGCCCACAAAAAGGCCCACGTGGTCATTCGTGGGCTGCGGGCCATCTCGGACTTCGAGTACGAGTTCCAGATTGCCCAGATGAACAGCTGCATCAGCCAGGATGTGGAGACGCTGTTCATGATGACCTCGCTGCAGTACGGCTATCTTTCCTCCTCCATCGTCAAGGAGGTCTGTTCACTGAACGGCAACATCGACGGGTTTGTGCCGCCCGAGGTAAAATCGGCGCTGCGCGCCAAATATGGACTCCCCTGACCGCTGCATGCACGGGAGGCAGCTGTTTCCCCCGAGGGTTTCTCACCCACAGATTAGTGAACGATCGTTGTTTCGGTCCGGTAAAGCGAGTACCACCACGAGGTGCGCACCATGATTACACAGGACATGATTATCGCCGATATCATCAGGCAGCATCCCGAAACCCTCCCCGTTTTTCAGCAGTTCAACCTTGACTGCTACGAGTGCCAGATCGCCGATCTGGAGACCCTCGAACATGGCGCCGGCGTCCACAAGGTCGCCATCGGTGAGCTGATCGACGCACTCAACCGCTCGCTGAAGTAATCCTTTCGGAGTATTCCGCTTCCGTACGCTGCTGATTCATCCATCCCGCCGGTTGAATGCCTGTACAACATAGGTAAAGGGGCAGGCTGCTTTTTTGTAAAGCAGTCCGCCCCTTTTTTATGTGCCGAATGGTACTCACCAGGGTCCTGAAGCTGTGGAATCTATCTACTGGCCGGTGATAAAGCGGTTCTACAAGGTTTCCGTCTTACGTTGAAAAACTGCAAAAAGTTAATTATTTTTTATTGACGCAGCCTCCATAACTGTTTTAGACTTAAATAAAATCTAATTTAGCGCGTGCTGGCCGGATACCGGTACCGGTACCAAAGGAGGCCTCCAATGTTTCTCACGATCTCTCTTGCCTATCTTGCTGCAGTGATCTGCATCCTGCTCGTCCAGTTTCGTTGCTACAGGCGCTACAGCCAGATGCTGCACGATCCCCGTTTTGTTGAAAGTTCCACTCATGCGGCAACTCTCCATATGGCCTGACAGCCCCCGGATAAAATTCCTGTTGTCAATAGCGCTTAACACTGCAATCGGGCAGACCGGGTATACGAAGAAACGGTCTCAACGCATATGTGCAGTAAATATCCCGCACTTCCTTAACCAGCTGAAGGAACGTTTCGTGCGGTCTCTGATTATGCCGGAATATCAGCCAGCAACAGTTCATTCGCCCGCCTGATGAATTCTGCCGACGGTTTGTCACGGTAGATGCCATGATGCGGGTTTTCTGCGTTCACACCGCGCAGGTAGACGTAAATGGCTCCGCCGAAGTGCGTTTCATAGCTGTATCCCGGCAGGTGGAGCCTGAGATGGCGGTCCAGCGCCAGGGAGTAGAGGTGGTACTGCAGGATGTAGGAATGATCGGCCATGGAGCGGGCCATGCCGGCGTGGGCGTAGTCGCTGTCGCTGAAGCCGAGGTGGTTCGATTTCCAGTCGATGATGTAGTAGCGGCCGTCATGCTGAAAGACCAGGTCCATGAAACCGTGCAGCATCCCGCAGCTCTGCTGAAAGTGCATCCCGGTCAGCAGTTCGCTGAACCTGCCGTGCAGTTCCGGGTCCAGCAGGCCGTCAAAAAGCTGCCGGAGCAGTTCCGGAGAGAGCTTCATAATGGGCAGGAAAAACTCCAGCTCCGGCTGCCAGTCACCTTTGTTAAGATTTCCAAGGCTGAAGCCGGGTGCATCGGCAATCAACTCCGCCCGTGACACTTCCCGCGTCATTTGTAAGACGGCAGGCAGCCACTGCTCATCATAACCGGCCGCCAGAAGACAGGCGCGGATTGTCTGTTCGATAGGTGAATCGCCGAGTTCAGCGAAATTAAGACGCTGCAGAATTTCGTGCAGACAGGTCCCGGCGGCTGCTCCGCGAGGGAAATCATAGATAGCGTGTCCGGTCGGCCGGGGAGATGGTTCCTGCACACCTTCGGATTCCAGTGTATTCAGGACATCATAATCACGCGGCTGCGGGGAGCGCTCAACCCCGGCGGTCAGACCGCTGAAGCTTGATACACGCCAGTCTGCTCGGATCGCATGGGACAGGCTGAGACAGGTGAACGGCGTGATCTGCTCCTGTGACGCTTGATACGGCGGGGCAGGGATGTCAACCGGCAGAAGATCAGCCGTCAGGACATTGCCCGGCGGGCTGAGCAGACGGATATCGTTCAGAATGTCCTGGTCGGGATATGATTTGAATTCCTTTGGATCAGGCACCGTCCTGCCGTGCAGCAGCGGGAAGAGCGGCGAGTTCTGCGCACCGTTGATGCATCCCCAGTCAACATAGCAGAGGAATTCGGCGCGGGTGAGGGCAACGTACAGCGACCGTGCCGCCTCGGCGGCCCGTTCCCCGGCAGCACGGCTCTTGCTGAGATCCTGCTGATCGGAGCCGAGATCAAGGATCAGCCTGTTGCTATCGTCATGAAAGAGCAGCTGATCATATGGTGCGGAAGGGCTGTCCCAGGCAAACGGCAGGAAGACCACCGGGTATTCAAGGCCCTTGCTGGCGTGGATGGTAGAGAGCTGGACCGCGTTGGCATCGGTCTCCAACCGCAGCAGCGCGGTTTCATTCTTCTCTCTGCGGGTTATGCGCCGTTCAAGCCAGGTAACCAGCCCTTCCAGGGAGAGCCCCTGCTCCCGTTCGGCCTGGTGGAGCAGTTCGACGCAGTGCAGGACATTGGTCAGGATCCGTTCTCCGCCGATCCGGCCCAGGGCCCGTCTGCGTACACCGCATTCTCCCAGCAGCCGTTCCGCCAGGGCGATCACGCCGCCTGTCCGCGCTGTCTCCTGCAACCCTCGAAAACGAAGCAGCCATTGCTCCCATGGGCGGTCATCACCTGTTTCACCGAGATATTCTGCCACCTGGTTGGCTGTCAGGCACATCGTGCCGGTCAGCAGGGCTTCGCGCACCAGGCGTTCACGCGCAGGCTCAGCGGCTGCCCGGATGATCCGCAGCAGGTCCATGGCCTCGTCTGACTCAAAGATCGTCGAGCTGCCGTGCTGCACAGAGGGAATGCCCTGTTCCCTGAGGGCCTTCTGGACCAGATCGGCCTGGTAGTGCGCCTTGACCAGTACGGCGATGTCGCCGGGTGTCAGTTTCCGTCTGCCGTTTTTGTCGATGATCTCTCTGCTGCCGTCCAGCAGGCGGGCAATTTCCGCAGCCACGCAGCGGATAATGGTGCGGTTGGCCTCCCCTTTGTTCACGGCTGCGGTCTGATTGTCTCGCGGATATACCCGGAACCGGAGCGGCTCTGCGACCGGCTCGCCGTTTTCAAGGAGGCAGTGCCCCGCATCCCTGCCTGATTTCACCGGACTGAACTCGATTGCGCGACAGCGAAACGGGTCGGCTTCAGCTCCGAAGAGAGCGTTTACTGCATTGACCAGAGGCTTGACCGAGCGGCGGTTGGTATCCAGGGTGGCTCGTTTGTTTTCATGTACCGAGCGGGCGGCGGCGATATAGGCGAAGATGTCGGCACCGCGAAAGCTGTAGATGGCCTGCTTGGGGTCACCGATCAGATACAGCGGGTACGAAGCATCGTTCGGGCAGATTTCCGGGCTGAGTTCTTCGACGGGGCCTGCAGCCGAAACCGGATTTGCAGGCAGTCCGGCAAGCCGGGAAAAGATCTGCCACTGCAGCGGGTCGGTGTCCTGAAACTCGTCGATCAGGGCGGCCCGGTAGCGTGTGCGCAAGCTCGTGAGAAGCTGCCCGCCGTTTCCGGATTCCAGCGCCGTGTGCAGGTCCAGCAGCAGGTCGTCAAAACAGCGCAGGTTTTGAGCGCGTTTGCGGCGCGGAAGCTCTTCTTTCATCCAGCTGTGCAGGCGGGTCTGGCGGTGGATACGCTTTTCAGTGAAGGCCTGTTCGAGCCGGATCAGCGTGTCGAACATATCCTGGCAGAACGTGAAAAAATGGTGCGTGGGGAGGGTGGAGGCTGCTGTAGCGCTTCTCTCGATCTTTTTGGAGGTAAAGAATTCCAGCTTGTCGCACTGTTTCATCGGGTTCTTCAGACTGAGCCATTGCGAGAATACCTCAGAGGCGGTCGAGATCTGAGCCGGGCTGTAGCTCCTCTGGTTAAGGCGGGCGGCGGCCAGGTCATTCAGAATACCGATACGGTCAATCTGCCAGAGCGATTCCAGTTGCAGAAACAGCTCGCCGCACCGGGCAGCCGGTTCACCAAGATCGGGGTCATCCGTTGCCGGGATGATCGACAGTGCTGCATCCTGATAATGCCCCTTGAAAGGTTTAGCCAGTTTTTCCGGCGTGTATCCGGCGTCAATCAGCTGCTTCAGAAATACATCCGGCTCGTTCATGATGCCGGAACGCCAGAAGTCCCGGAAGACCTCATCTACGAGAGCACTCTGGTCGGTGATCATCTCGGTGTCAAACAGCGATCCGCTCTCGAAAGCGTTTTCCAGCAGCGCCCGCTGGCAGAAACCGTGGATGGTGTAAATGGCGGCGTCATCGAAGGAGTAGAGCGCCATGGTGAGCAGTTTTACTGCCGTTTTTCTGTCTGTTGTCCGTGATTCAAGAAGTATCTTCTCCAGATCATCTGCCGGCTGCCGGTTGCTGCTGTAGAGTTCCAAGGTCTCGCGGATCCTGGTTCTGATCCGGTCACGCAGTTCGGCGGTGGCGGCCTTGGTGTAGGTCACCACCAGAATCTCCTCCGGTCGCAGCTGTTTCTCCAGCAGCAGCAGGATATACAGCGCGGCAATGGTCCAGGTCTTGCCGGTTCCGGCGCTGGCCTCGATCAGGTGCAGGCCGGATGTCTCGATATGTGCCAGGTTCAGGTGCTTCATGCGGTTTTCTTCTCATCGGCAATGGCCGGTGTCAGCAGCGGTCCGTAGATTTGCGCTGCCAGGTGTTGAAATTCATCGTCCAGCACATCCTGACCGGCAAAGCAGAGTGTCAGGGATGGATCGGAGGATTCTGCGGGGGAGGGTGAGTGATCAGTTCCGTTCCAGCGGTCTTCTGCCTTTGCCTGATCCCCGCTGACATACAGCCAGGAAGACTGCGGGAAGAAATGCAGCGGCCGGCGCAGCCCCTCGCGGTAGAGCAACAGCAGATCGGCCAGCAGCTCTGCCGCATTGTCCAGCGGCTGCAGGGTCAGGGTTCGGTCGCTGCAGATCAGGCGACTCTCGCGGGGGTATCCTTCAGGTTTGAGGGTGTTGAGAAGCAGATGCTCGCACCACAGGGTCAGACGATCCTTCCCCTTTATGGTGGCACAGCGCCAGCGGATATGACGGCCTGCGTGAAGTCCGTCCAGCATACCGCTTACCAGCGTGCCGTCCATTGTGTGTGAAACCGGAAGAGGCTCCAGCGGCTCACCCGATTGTTCTGATACCAGGCGGGCAAATGCTCCGCACTCGGCCAGAGCGGCATCAAAGGCGGCCTGTCCTGCATAGAGCGGCGGCAGCAGACCGCGGGCACGGGCGGAAGCATACAATCCGTCGCTGCTTCCTCCCTCCAGAAGCCTAGAGGTCAGTTCCTGCTTGAGGGTGTAGCCGTCCAGTCCGACCAGTGCAAAAGGTTCCTGCTCTTCCAGTTCGCCGGCAGGATCGAAGGGTTTCAGGTTCATGCGCCGGGCCAGGAAGGTCCGGGCAGGGTTATGCAGAAAGCTGATCAGCTGCTGCAGGGGAAGCTCCTGCCACAGCCGGGGATCGTCGGCCAGAGGTGTGTCCATGAAAATCCGCCGTGAGCGGATGGATCTGCGCCGGGCTTCCAGCGCATCCCGGTTTTCAAGGGAGTAGCTGAACAGCCGGCTGTCGTTGCCGCTGTTGAAGTATTCCTCGCTGAAACCCTGCAGCCGGTGGCGGGTGATAATCTCCGGAGCCGCCTCCGGTGATCCTTCGCGCACAAAGCCGTGACGGACGTAATCCAGCAGTTCCGATACCACCACCGAAGGGGGGATGGTCGTATTGTCGCGGTCGCTCTGTCCGGTGTAGCTGATGTAAAAACGCTCACCGGCCGACATGAGCGCTTCCAGGAACAGGTAGCGGTCCTCGTCACGGATGGAGCGGTCGCCACGCCTGCGTGTGCCGGCCATCAGGCTGAAAGCGGGGGGGCGCGGATTCCTGGGGAAGACGCCGTCGTTCATCCCCACCAGGCAGACAACCCGCAGGGGGATGCTGCGCATGGGGAGCATGGCACAGAAGGTTACCCGCCCCCCCAGGAATCCGAAAGAGCCGCTCTCTTTGTCCAGTAATCCGGAGAGCGTTTCGTGCACCGCCTCCAGGCCGATAGGGTGATCAAAACCGGATTGGATCTGCGTCTCCCGCAGGCTTTGAAATGCGGCATAGAGACAGGCACAGCTGGTGTCGTTGCCGTCCAGCGGGCTGAGAAAGCGGTCCGCAATGCCGGACAGAGCCAGGGACCAGTCTGCCAGGGTCTGCTTCACGGAGAGCTGCCGGGAAAGGCCGGATGCAGCGTCGACGAACGCGGCCAGCCTGCCCAGAACCTGCGCCTGCTTTCCTTCCACATTGTCGCAGGGCATGATTCCGGCAAAGAGCCGGTCACTGTCAGGCGCCAGGGCATAGCCGAGCATCAGCCTGTCCAGCCCTGACTGCCAGCTGAAATCGGCATAACCGGGGAAGCCGAGGGATAAACGGTGTTCCCCGTCCAGCCCCCAGCGTACACCGCTGGCGCCGAGCCATTCGCGGATACGGCTCAGCTCTTCGGGCGTGATCTCATAACGGGCCATGACCTGCGGGCTCTCCAGCACCTCCAGCATACTGTTGACGCCGAAACGTCCGGAGGGGAGAGTAATGATCTTAAGGAAGGTGCTGATAACCGGGTTCTGCGCCCGGGCGCCCTGATCGGCGATGGTGAACGGGATTGCCGGACGACCGCCGCAGCGGGTGCCGAATGTAGCCGTGATATAGGGGGCGTAGGCGGCAATGTCCGGGGTCATGACGACAATGTCGCGCGGCTCCAGGTCCGGGGTGTCTTCGAACATCTGCAGCAGGCTGTCGTAGAGGGTTTCCATCTCGCGCAGCGGTCCGTGACAGGAATGGATCTGCAGGGAGCGGTCGCCGGAGACGATCGTGGCCCGTGGAACCGCTCCGCCGCGGTCGCACAGTTCCAGGATGTCGTTCTGGATCGTGCCCAGCAGGCTGCTGCCCGGGGTGAACGGCATGGAATCCAGGTTGTTCCAGGTCGTGTCCCTGTCCAGCAGCAGGTTGAAGAACTCCTGCCCCTGGGTGCCCAGCGACGAGAGCAGCGGGTTGCCGGTCTCGTAGTATTCAAGCGCCTCGTCCGGGATCCGTGGGTCGAGTGCCAGATCCGCCTTGCGCTTTTGGGGGAGCAGGTCTCCCCAGTAGGAACCGCAGGGATTGAGCAGGTAGAAATCCACGTCAATATGGCGGGAGAGAAGCGAAAAGAACTCCAGGTGGAAAGGCGGCAGGAAAGAGATGCCGAACAGGCTGATGCGCGGAGGTAAGGTCCCCGGCGGGAGTCCGCCGATTTCCAGGCGGTTCCGGAATTCCTTCAGCAGGGCCGCCCGGTGCAGTCCGCTACATCCCAGGTTAAGGGCCCGCCAGAGGACGGCCTGCCAGTCGCTACCGCCGCCCCGGTCCCACTGCTGGATAGTTTGCGGGCGGAAGATAGTGTACTGGTCGAAGGTGTCGGCCAGCGTGCGGGAAAACTGCAGCAGCCGGCGGTCATCGCTGCGGTCTCCCAGATAGGAGGCGATCTGTTCAAACCCGGGACGGTCGCGGTATCCGGGAAGCAGGGCGGCGATGCGCCAGGCCAAGGTGTCCAGGGCAAAGGGGGATGATTCGGGGATGCCGGGCACAACAGCGCGGAAGAACAGGTCGAGTGTGTCGTTGGGGAAACGGAAATCCAGCCCGGCACAGACACCCCGGGCGGCGGCGAGCTCCATGGAAAGCCAGCGCCCCATGCCGTTACTCAGGACCACGACCGTTTCGCGGGCCAGCGGAGCTGCCGGATGTCCGGCAAGCGTGCCGGCCAGTTCTGCAGACAGACGGGTCAGGGAGCTGCTGGTGTGTACGGTGAAGGTCGGCATAGGTCGAAACTATACCCGAAATGGCTGGACAAACAAGAGTAATGTGGGCTATGTCATGACAGGTACGACGTATGGTGACACATGAGGGAGGACGGCACAATGATCAAGAGCATGACCGGTTACGGCAAGGGTGAGGCGGTTTCGGGGCAGGGTGTTTTTTCGGTTGAGGTCCGCTCGGTCAACCACCGCTACGGCGAGATCTCCGTGCGCATGCCGCGGGCATTTTATTCCCAGGAAAACGACATCAAGCGCCTGGCTTCGACGGTACTGAAGCGGGGCAAGATCGATGTGACGGTGCAGTGGGAGGAGTCTGCCGGCGCTGACTCAATCCCGCAGATCAACCGGGAGCTGGCCGCGGGATACTGCGAGGCCTTCCGGCAGCTGTCGGGAGAACTGGGCCTGCCGGGTGATGTGCCGCTGACGCTGATCCTCGGTCAGAAAGGGGTGCTGCGCGATTCCGGCACGGTGATCGACGAGGCCGAACTGCTGCCGCAGCTGACCGAAGCGGTGCAGGCGGCGGTGGCTGCCATCGACGGCATGCGTATGCGGGAAGGGGAGGCGCTGGCTGCCGACCTGCTCGCCCGGCGCCGGCAGCTGGCCGAATGGGTTGATCAGATCCGGGTCCGTACGCCGCTGATGGTCGCAGAATACCAGCAGAAACTTTCAAACCGCCTGGAACAGCTGCTGGGGGACGTGGAGCTCGACCCGGCCCGGCTGGCCCAGGAGGTGGCGCTACTGGCCGACCGCTGCGACATCACCGAGGAGCTGGTGCGCCTGGGCAGCCACTTTGCCCAGTTCGACGAGGCCATGTGTCTGAATGAGCCGGTGGGGCGAAAACTGGATTTCCTGATGCAGGAGATGAACCGCGAGGTCAATACGATCGGTTCCAAGGCCAACGACGCGCTTATCGCCTCACTGGTGATCCAGATCAAGGCCGAGATGGAAAAGATGCGCGAACAGGTCCAGAACATAGAATGATAGCAGTATCGGATAGTTAGACTTATTTAGCTGTTCATAAAAACTCCGCTTGACCTGCCGGATGGTCGGTGATAGAGTTCCATGCACATATACACCACTACCTTTTAATCCGGTCCGAGAGGCCGGCAAGGGTTACACCATGATTGAAGCGGGACACATTCAGAAGAGTCTTGCCGCCTGGAGCGGGGAGGCTCTTTTTTTATGCACGGGAGAGGTGACCTTATGGCGAACGAAAAGACAGTGATCATGGATAATAGCGGCATAAAGCGTGCTGTCACCAGGATCTCCCACGAGATCCTGGAGCGAAACAAGGGACTGGCTGATGTCGTTCTGATCGGCATCCGTTCCGGCGGAGCCTTCCTGGCCGAGGAGATCGGCCGCGTGACCGAGGTCATCGAAGGGGTCAAGGCTCCGGTGGGAGCCGTGGACATCACTCTCTACCGGGACGATGTCAGCGGGCACCTGCCGCACCAGGCGGTCGGCAAGACCGATATCCCCTTTTCCCTGGAAGGCAAGCGAGTGGTGCTGGTGGATGACGTCCTCTTTACCGGGCGCACCATCCGGGCCGCCATGGACGCCATGATGGACCACGGCCGGCCGGCCTGCATCCAGCTGGCGGTGCTGATCGACCGCGGTCACCGCGAACTGCCTATCCGGGCCGATTTTGTCGGGCGCAATGTCCCTACGAGCATCAAAGAGAACGTGGCTGTGCTGTTCGATGACAGGAATCAACCGGTTGAGGTTGTTCTGGAAAAATAACGAGGGGAGGGCGGCATGGCTGAATTCAAGCATAAGGACATCATTGCGCTGCGGGACCTGACCAAAGAGGAGATGGAGCTGCTTCTGTCGACGGCCGAGAGCATGCGCGAGATCAACAGTCGCGACATCAAGAAGGTACCTACGCTGCGCGGCAAGACCATCATCAACCTGTTCTACGAGGCATCGACCCGGACCCGCACATCGTTCGAGATCGCCGGCAAACGACTTTCGGCGGATACGGTCAATATCACCACTTCCAGCAGTTCCACAACCAAGGGCGAAACCCTGGCGGATACCGCGCTCAACCTGCTGGCCATGAAGCCGGACATCATTGTCATGCGCCACTCCGTTTCGGGATCACATTATTTCCTCTCCTCCAAGATGCCGGGATGCTCGATCATCAACGCCGGCGACGGCACCCACGAGCATCCTTCCCAGGGACTCCTGGACATGCTGACCATCAAGGACCGCTTCGGGCGTCTGGACGGCCTCAAAGTGGCCATCGTGGGCGATATCACCCACAGCCGCGTGGCCCGTTCCAATATCCAGGGGCTGACCAAGATGGGCTCTTCCCTCTTCCTGGCCGGCCCGCCGACCATGATGCCGCCGGGAGCCGAACGCCTGGGTAACGTCACGGTCTGCGGCTCCATGCAGGAGGCCATTCAGGATGCCGACGTGGTCATGATGCTGCGCATCCAGCAGGAGCGCCAGGGCAAGACACTGATGCCCAATGCCCGCGAATACTCGCGCTACTTCGGGCTCAACCCGCAGAACCTCAAACTGGCCAAACCGGATGCCATGGTCATGCACCCCGGACCGATCAACCGCGGGGTCGAGATGTCCTCCTACGTGGTGGACGGCGGTCAGTCTCATATCCTCAAACAGGTGGAGAACGGGGTGGCGGTGAGGATGGCCATGCTCTACCACGTTTGCGGCGGCGAACTCGAATAGGGGAACGTCCACTTTTGCGCAATCTCGGCGTCAGATATCGTGTTCACTTGTGCGGCGTAGCGCTGCTACGCCTCCGCGTAAACGCTCATCTTCCTTGACCTTGCACAAAATTGAACGTTCCATGAATGATCCGATTTTAACTTCTAATGTGAGGTGACCATATGAATCTTTTGATCAAGGGCGGCCGGGTGATTGACCCGAGCCAGAAGCTGGATGGCACGCTGGATGTGCTGGTGGAAAACGGTGTCGTCAAGGAGATCGGCAAAGGGCTGGTTGCTCCGGCGGGTGCCGAGACGATCGACGCCTCGGGAAAGTACGTGGTGCCGGGACTGATCGATATGCATGTCCACCTGCGTGACCCGGGGTTGGAGTACAAGGAGGACATCATCAGCGGGACGCGGGCGGCTGCGGCCGGCGGTTTCACGTCGGTCTGCTGCATGCCCAACACCAAACCGACCATCGACAACAAGGCCATCGCCAGCTACATCATCAACAAGGCCAAGGCCGAAGGGTTCGCCAATGTCTTCCCGGTCGGTTCCATCACCTACGGCCTGAACGGCGACCGCATGTCCGAAATGGGCGAACTGAAAGAGGCCGGCTGCGTGGCGGTCTCAGACGACGGTAAGCCGGTCAATAACCCCGAACTCATGCGGCGTGCCCTGGAATACGCCCGCGGTATGGGCATACTGGTGATCACCCACGCCGAGGAGCTTTCACTGGTCGGCGAGGGGGTCATGAACGAGGGCTTTACCTCCACGGAGATCGGTCTCAAGGGTATCCCCCGGATTGCCGAAGATATTGCCACGGCCCGTGATGTGATGCTGGCCGAATATACCAAATCGCCGATCCACATCGCCCATGTCTCTACGGATGGCTCGGTGCGGATCATCCGCGAGGCCAAAGCCCGCGGCGTCATGGTGACCTGCGAAACGGCTCCGCACTACTTCACCCTGACCGACGATGCCGTCCGCGGCTATAACACCAACGCCAAGATGAACCCGCCCCTGCGTGAGGCCACGGACGTGGCCGCCATCAAGGCCGGGCTGAAAGACGGCACGATCGATGCCATAGCTACCGACCACGCCCCGCATCACCTGGATGAAAAGGATGTGGAGTTCGATGTGGCCATGAACGGTATCATCGGCCTGGAGACCTCCCTGCCGCTGTCACTGAAACTGGTGGATGACGGCGTGCTTACACTTGGACAACTGATTGAAAAAATGTCATGCAACCCATCGAATATACTGGGTCTTAGTCGTGGCACCCTCAAGGCTGGCGCTGTCGCCGACATCACCGTCATCGACCCTGTTGTCCGGTGGACGGTGGAGGCTGACAAACTGGCCAGCAAGTCAAAAAACTCGCCCTTCCTGGGCTGGAATGTCACGGGGGCTGCAGCCTGTACGGTGCTGGCCGGTCGCGTGGTTCACAAACTGTAACAATCGTACGCTTCAACAATCTGAAGTCTCTTACCATCTCGGGAGTTTATCTTATGAAAGCAGTACTGGCGCTCGCTGACGGGCGCATCTTTGAGGGTAGGTCATTCGGGGCCACCGGCGAGGCGACCGGTGAGGTCGTCTTCAATACGGCCATGACCGGTTACCAGGAGGTCCTTACCGACCCTTCCTACCGCGGGCAGATGGTCACCATGACTTATACCCAGATCGGCAACACCGGCATCAACCCGGAGGATATCGAGAGTCGCGGCCTGTTCCTATCCGGCTTCATCGTCAAGGAGTATCAGGAGTGCTACTCCAACTGGCGTGCGACCATGAGCCTGGGATCCTATCTGCAGGAAAACGGCGTGGTCGGCATTCAGGGCATCGACACCCGTGCGCTGACCCGGCATCTGCGTGACAAGGGTGCCCAGAACGGCATCATCTCGACGGTCGATCTGGACCACGCCAGCCTGGTAGCCAAGGCCCGTGCCATACCCAGCATGGCGGGTCTGGACCTGGCCAGCGGCGTCAGCTGCGACAAGCCCTACCACTGGACCGAGGGTGTCTGGGACCTGGAGGATGGCTACCCGCAGATTGACCCTGCCACACTGAAATACAAGGTGGTGGCCTACGATTTCGGAATCAAGTACAATATCCTGCGCTGCCTGGTGGACGCCGGCTGTGACGTGACGGTCGTGCCAGCTTCCTTTTCGGCTGAAGAAGCGCTGGCCATGAATCCGGACGGCATCTTCCTCAGCAACGGCCCGGGCGACCCGGAGCCTCTGGTGGGAGTACAAGCCGAGATCCGCAAGTTCGTCGGCAAGGTGCCGATCTTCGGCATCTGCCTGGGGCATCAGCTGCTGGGACTGGCCCTGGGCGGAAAGACCGTCAAGCTGCCCTTCGGTAACCACGGCTCCAACCTGCCGGTCATGGATATGTCCACCCGCAAGGTGGAGATCACCGCCCAGAATCATGGCTTTGCCGTCGACCTGGAATCTCTGGGCGATGCTGCCTGCCTGGGGCATGAGAACCTGAACGACCAGACAGTGGAAGGCATCCACCACTGCTCATTGCCGATCTTCTCGGTACAGCACCACCCCGAGGCGTCGCCGGGACCGCATGATTCCCAATATCTGTTCGGACGGTTCGTCGAGATGATGGAAAAGGAAAGGCAGTGAAATGTGAAACGTGAAAAGTGAAGTGCCCTATTCAGTGGATTTCTTTTCACTCTTCACCATTCACTCTTCACAGGTTTTATGAGTTATCTTGCTCTTTATCAATCAGGTGAATTACTTCAGCGCGTCCGGGAGGCCTACCGGCGGCTGGCGGCATGTGATCTCTGCCCCCATGACTGCGGTGTGGATCGCATCAAGGGAGAGCGCGGCATCTGCGGAGCAGGGCTCAAGCCGAAGATCGCCTCGGCCAATGTGCATCGCGGCGAGGAACCGCCTATCTCCGGAAGCAAGGGATCTGGCACTGTTTTCCTGTCGGGCTGTTCGCTGAAATGCATATTCTGCCAGAACTTTCCCATCAGCCAGCTGGGCAACGGTACGGAGATCACCACCGGTGAACTGGCGGCGCGGATGATCCGTCTGCAGCGTCAGGGGGTCCACAATATCAATTTTGTGACCCCGACCCACTACCTGCCGCAGATCCTGGCGGCGCTCTGGCTGGCGATACCTCTGGGTTTCCGGTTGCCGGTTGTCTGGAACTCCAGCGGCTATGAAAAGGTGGATTGCCTGCAACTGCTGGATGGGGTTGTGGACATCTATCTGCCGGACATGAAGTATGCACAGGAAGGCAATTCGCTGGAGTTTTCGTCCGCCCCCGGGTATCGTGACGTCAACCGAAGCGCTGTCATAGAGATGCTGCGCCAGGTAGGACACCTGCAGCTGGACGGGGACGGCATTGCCCGTCACGGCCTGATCATCAGACACCTGGTGCTTCCGGGCCGCAGAGCCGGTTCCCGTGAGACCCTGGAATGGATCGCCGGCCATGTGGGAATTGAGACGCACATCGCCCTCATGAACCAGTATTTCCCTGCCCATCGGGCCGTTTCATCAGATGTCCTTGGCCGAAAGATTTCTGTTGACGAGTATGATGAGGCAGTGGTTGCATTGGAAGAGTTGGGTCTGGAGAATGGTTGGGTGCAGGAACATTGATCTCAAAACAGGAAGGGAGATGTTATGCAAGAACTCGATTCTACGAAGGAAAAAGTGATTCTTTTCTTTGATGTATGCGCCAAAATTGAGGGGTTGTGCGCAAGTCTGTATCACTATTATAGCGATATTTATCAAGACAATGCCCATGTCTCACAGCTCTGGAAAAAGACAGCGATGGAGGAAGAGAACCATCAGAAACAGTTCGAGCTTGTCAACCGGCTGCGAGATGATATCGGGTTTGACCTGAATGCAGATTTAGAACGGACCTATCGGATACACCAAAAACTGAACACCCTGCTGGCG
Source organism: Geobacteraceae bacterium (assembly GCA_016720395.1). GTDB lineage: Bacteria > Desulfobacterota > Desulfuromonadia > Geobacterales > Pseudopelobacteraceae > CAIPTY01. Next base: position 21,141 of record JADKKR010000009.1, read on the forward strand.
CATGTCCAGCAGAACCCGCCCGATATCGTGACTGCGTTGACCAAGGCCATCGAGATGGAGGAAAGCCTGTCTGACCTGCATCTGGACAGTTCCGTGCGCTTTCATGACGATTCGACCAGGATGTTGTTTCAGGCCCTGCGCGAGTTCGACCTGGATCATGTCAAATCGATGCGCCACTGCCTGTCGATCATGATGTTGCCTCAGTCCGAGATGGTTGGTTGAAGCCCTGACGAGTGAGAACAATCGTCCTTCTCGTAATCTCCAATGTTTTCATGACGTTTGCCTGGTATGCGCATCTCAAGAACCTGAATAACCGGCACTGGTTCATCGCGGTTCTGGTCTCGTGGGGCATAGCATTTTTTGAGTATCTGGTGCAGGTGCCGGCCAACCGGATGGGGTATGCCGGTTCGTTTAGCCTGGCCCAACTCAAGATCACCCAGGAAGTGATCACCTTGGTGGTTTTTGTCCCGTTTGCTGTTTTTTACATGGGCACAGGTCTCAACTGGAACTATCTCTGGGCCGGATGCTGTCTGGCCGGCGCTGTTTTCTTCATATTCAGGTAACCAAGCGAAGGAGTTTTCAATACAATGCCTAAAAGAACCGACCTCCACAAGATCCTCATCATCGGCGCAGGACCGATTGTCATCGGCCAGGCCTGTGAATTCGACTATTCCGGCACCCAGGCCTGCAAGGCCCTCAAGGAAGAAGGTTACGAGGTGGTGCTGCTGAACAGTAATCCGGCCACCATCATGACCGATCCGGATTTCGCCGACCGCACCTATATCGAGCCGGTGACACCCGAGATCCTGGCCATGATCATCGAAAAAGAACGCCCCGATGCGATCCTCCCGACCCTTGGCGGCCAGACGGCTCTAAATACGGCGGTCTCCGTGGCCGAGTCGGGAATCCTTGAGAAGTTTGGTGTCGAATTGATCGGCGCCAAACTACCAGCCATCAAGAAGGCCGAAGACCGGACGTTATTCAAGCAGGCGATGGAAAAGATCGGTCTTTCCGTTCCCCAGTCAGGTCTGGCTCATAACTACACAGAGGCCATGGAGGTCATCAAGACCATCGGTTTTCCTGCGATCATCCGTCCGTCCTTTACCCTGGGAGGGACCGGCGGCGGGATCGCCTACAACATGGAAGAGTTTGAGAAGATGTCCATGGCCGGCATCGACGCATCGCCCACCGATGAGATCCTCATTGAGGAGTCGGTTATCGGCTGGAAGGAATACGAACTGGAGGTCATGCGCGATACTGCTGATAACGTTGTGATTATCTGCTCTATCGAGAATTTTGATCCCATGGGCGTGCATACCGGCGATTCGATCACCGTGGCCCCGGCCCAGACTCTGACCGACAAGGAATACCAGATCCTGCGTGATGCTTCTCTCAAGATCATTCGCGAGATCGGCGTTGATACCGGCGGCTCCAATATCCAGTTCGGCATCAACCCCCAGAACGGCCGTCTGGTTGTTATCGAGATGAATCCGCGTGTTTCCCGCTCTTCGGCCCTGGCCTCCAAGGCTACCGGCTTCCCTATTGCCAAAATCGCGGCCAAGCTGGCGGTAGGCTATACCCTTGACGAAGTCACCAACGACATCACTCGCGAGACGCCGGCCTGTTTTGAGCCGACCATCGACTATGTGGTCACCAAGATACCGCGTTTCACCTTTGAGAAGTTCCCGGCCGCCGATGCCACGCTGACGACGCAGATGAAGTCGGTGGGAGAGGTCATGGCCATCGGAAGGACCTTCAAGGAGTCCCTGCAGAAGGCGCTGCGCTCTCTGGAAATCGGCGTGTCCGGTTTTGATTCGCGCCTGTTCGATCTGTCCAGCGAAACCCGCCGTGCTCTGAATGCCAAGGAACAGCAGCTTTTGCTGGAAAAACTGCGCCTGCCCAACTGGGAACGGCTGTGGTACGTGGGGGATGCACTGCGCAGCGGTATGACGGTTCAGGAGATTAACGGTCATACCGCCATCGACCCATGGTTCCTGCACAACATCCGTCAGATCATCGAAAAGGAAGAGGAGCTGAAACGCCTCGACCCGGCATCCATATCACGAGAGAAGCTGCGTGAGGCCAAACAGTTCGGCTTTGCCGACAAGACCCTGGCAAAGCTCTGGAACAGGAGTGAGGACCAGGTCCGCGAACTGAGGTTATCCCTGGCTGTCCTGCCGGTCTACAAGCGCGTGGACACCTGCGCGGCAGAATTCGAGGCCTATACTCCCTATATGTATTCCACCTATGAGGATGAGTGCGAGGCCCAGCCGACCGACCGCAAGAAGATCATGATCCTTGGGGGCGGCCCCAACCGCATCGGTCAGGGCATCGAGTTCGATTACTGCTGTGTTCATGGCGTTTTTGCCCTGGCGGAGGACGGCTATGAAACCATCATGGTCAACTGCAACCCGGAAACCGTATCCACCGACTACGATACATCCGATCGCCTGTACTTCGAGCCGTTGACCCTGGAGGATGTGCTGGCGATTGTCGCTGTGGAAAAGCCGGTGGGTGTCATCGTCCAGTTTGGCGGGCAGACTCCGCTCAAGCTGGCTGTAGCCCTAGAAAAGGCAGGCGTTCCGATCATCGGCACGTCGCCCGATGCCATCGACCGTGCCGAAGACCGCGAACGTTTCCAGGAGATGCTGCACAAACTGGGACTGCGTCAGCCGGAAAACGGCATGGCCCGCTCTTTCGAGGATGCCGAAAAAGTCGCCGACCGTGTCGGCTATCCGGTTGTGGTGCGCCCATCCTATGTTCTGGGCGGCCGTGCCATGGAAATCGTCTACGACGTGGACAACCTGCGCCGCTACATGACAACCGCCGTGCTTGCCTCGCCAGAACACCCCATCCTGATTGACAAGTTTCTGGACGAAGCCATCGAGATCGATGTGGATGCCCTCTGTGACGGCACGGAAGTGGTTATCGGCGGGATCATGGAGCACATTGAAGAGGCCGGAATCCATTCTGGTGACTCAGCCTGCTCTCTGCCGCCATATTCCATATCCGGCGAGCTGATTGCCGAAATTCGCCGCCAGACGGTCATGATGGCACTGGAGTTGAATGTAAAGGGCCTGATGAACGTGCAGTATGCGATCAAGGACGGTGATGTCTACATTCTGGAGGTAAACCCCCGGGCCTCGCGAACCTCACCTTTCGTTTCTAAGGCCACCGGCCGCCCTCTGGCAAAGATAGCCGCACGGATCATGGCCGGTAAGTCCCTCAAGGAACTGGGGGTGTCGGGTGATATCGTGCCGAAGCACATCTCGGTCAAGGAGTCGGTCTTCCCGTTTGTCAAGTTCCCCGGCGTTGATACGCTGCTGGGACCGGAGATGAAATCGACCGGCGAGGTGATGGGTATCGGAGACACCTTTGCAGAGGCCTTTGCCAAGGCCCAGTTAGGAGCCAATGTAAAGATGCCGCTCGGCGGGAATGCCTTTATCAGTGTTCGGGATGCAGACAAGAAACATGTTGTCTCTGCAGCTGAAAAGTTGTATAAAAACGGTTTCGGTATTCTGGCAACAGGAGGAACTGCAACCTACCTGATCGAAAAGGGTATCCCGGTCAAGCGTGTCAACAAGGTTCTTGAGGGTCGCCCCCATATTGTCGACGCCATCAAGAACGGTGAGGTCAGTCTGGTGGTCAACACCACGCAGGGACCTCAGGCGGTGGCAGACTCCTTTTCCATCCGTCGCGAAGCGCTGATGCATAACATCGCCTATTTCACCACTACTGCAGGAGCAAAAGCGGCGGTGGACAGCATATTGGCCTTGAAATCACAGAAGATCGGTGTCAAGGCCCTGCAGGATTACTTGGCATGATACACGACATTTTCGCAATCACGCGGGTTGTTATCAGAAATGTTTATCAGGAGCTGTGAGTAGATGTCCCATTCCATTCCATTGACAAAAGAAAGCCATGAAGCACTTCAGGAAGAGCTTAAACGCCTGATCCGTGTTGAGCGCCCCAAGGTTATACAGGATATTGCCGAGGCCCGTGCCCATGGAGATCTGTCGGAGAACGCCGAGTATGATGCCGCCAAGAACCGGCAGGGATTTATCGAGGGCCGGATACAGGAGATCAATGGCAAACTGGCCAGGGCCTATGTGGTCGATCTGACTAACATGAAACCCGACAAGGTGGTTTTCGGCTGTACGGTGACACTCTATGACACCGCTACCGAAGAAGAGATCACCTACAAGATAGTCGGTGAAGACGAGGCGGATATCAAGCTGTCCAAGATTTCCTGTACATCGCCCGTAGGCAAGGCCCTTATCGGCCACAAACTTGATGATTCGGTCAAGGTCTCGGTTCCTTCGGGAACCAAGGAATACGAGATTATCGATATAAAATACGAGTAATATGAACATGAAGCCGACAGCGGAGTTTTTCTGCGCGGCATGCTTCAAAGGAGAGAACACATGGCGAGCACCATAACAAAAGATATGACGTTTTTCGAAGTAATGCGGATGAATCCTGACACGGTCAAGGTCCTTCAGAAGCATAACCTGGGTTGCGTCGGCTGCATGGGAGCCCAGAATGAAAGCCTCGAGCAGGGTGCAAATGCCCATGGCCTGGATATCGATGTGCTGCTGAAGGATTTGAATGCAATCTTCGAATGATGGTGATTCTCAGACGTACATGAACATTAAAACCCTCATGGTACACCCAATGAGGGTTTTTGTTTAGAAAGCCGGTGATGCATCCATGAGACTGCGGCTTGAAAACCAGGGCAGGATAACTCTTCCGGAGGAAGTGACCAGTGCCCTTGGCGTGTCATCCGGTGACGAGATCAGCCTTGAGCCGTGTGACGGCGGTTTCCTGATCACACGCCACGTCGTTCCCGTCCCGTCCTCCCGGACGCAGGTGGTTGTATCGTCCCCGGTAGATCAGCCGGAAACCGGGGGACTGAAAGAGGCCGTTGCCAGGAAGAACCTGCAGACATCGATGGAGGCAATCAGAGGGGTCGGGCCGAAGCTGTCCGAGCTGCTGGCCAGGCGTGGGGTCAGGAATGTCGAGGATGCACTGTATCTGCTGCCGCACCGTTATGAGGACCGTCGCCAGGTGCAGGATATTTCCAGGCTGCGTCCGGGGCTGACAGAGGTCTTCTCGGGCAGGGTGCTTTCCGCCGGTATGACGGCAACAAAGGGAGGACGTCGTTTTTTCGAGGCTGTTGTAGCCGATGACACCGGCAGCGTGACGCTGAAATGGTTCAACAGTAACCCGACCTTCATGAAACGGGTCTGGCGTGTGGACCGGGTCGGGGTATTTACGGGAGAAGCCGCCCAGTTTGGCTATCAGCGCGAAGTCCACCATCCCGATGCGGAATGGCTCGAGCCCGGTAAAGGAGTTGCTGATGTCCTGGCGGCAGATCCGGTCAATTTCGGCAGGATCGTACCTGTCTACCCGCTGACCGAGGGTCTCAGCCAGAAGGTCATGCGGCGGGTGATGAAAGAGGTTGTGGATGGTTTTCTGTCCAATGTCAGAGAGCTGATTCCGGGGAATATCCTGCAGCCGCTAAACTTGCCGGGCCTGCGTGACTCCCTGCGGGATGTTCACCTGCCGCCGCCGGAGTCGCTGCTGGATGATCTGAATTCCGGAAAGACTCCGGCTCACCGGGCACTGGCCTTTGACGAGTTCTTTTACTGGGAGCTGGGACTTGCCCTGAAGCGGCGCGGCGTTACTCTGGAAGAGGGGATCGCCTTCCAGGTCACCCACCGCTACACGAAACAGCTTGCCAGGCTGCTTCCCTTTGAACTTACCCAGGCCCAGCGACGGGTGCTGTCCGAGATCAAGACTGACATGATGTCTCCCCATCCCATGCATCGCCTGGTGCAGGGGGACGTGGGGTGCGGCAAGACGCTGGTCGCGTTGATGGCTGCGCTGGTCGCAGTTGAAAATGGTTATCAGGTCGCCATCATGGCACCGACCGAGATCCTGGCCGAGCAGCACTGGCTTGTTATCCATCGATGGTGTGCAGAACTGGGCGTCGTGAGTGTTCTTATAACGGCAGGCTTGAAGGGCCGTGCCAAGTCTGAAGCGCTTGCCCAGGTTGCAGACGGCAGGGCCGATATTGTCATCGGAACCCATGCGGTTATCCAGGAAAAGATCGGCTTTGCCCGACTGGGGCTTGGCATAATTGACGAGCAGCATCGCTTCGGTGTCCTGCAGCGGGGCATCCTCAGGAAAAAGGGCACGAACCCGGATATACTGGTCATGACAGCCACTCCAATCCCGCGCACGCTGGCCATGACGCTCTTCGGCGACCTGTCTCTTTCTGTGATAGACGAACTGCCTCCCGGTCGGACGCCGGTTGAAACGAAGGTGTTTTTCGAATCCCGGCGGGCCCAGGTGTACGGCATAATCAATGAGGAAGTCTCAAAGGGCCATCAGGCCTATGTCATCTATCCGCTGGTCGAGGAGACCGAGAAGTCCGATCTGAAAGCTGCCAGCCAGATGGCCGAACATCTGGAGCGTGATGTGTTCCCCGACCTGCGCATCGGCCTGTTGCATGGCCGGATGAGCCCTGAAGAGAAAGAGTCCGTTATGGGCTCTTTCAAGGCCCGTGAACTGGATATACTCGTATCCACCACCGTGATCGAAGTCGGCATCGATGTTCCCAACGCTACCGTGATGGTCATCGAGCATGCCGAGCGGTTCGGTCTGTCCCAGCTTCACCAGTTGCGGGGCAGGGTAGGCCGCGGCAGCGCCCGATCACGCTGTATACTTCTGACACCGGGCAGGTTGTCGGAGGATGGCGAGAGGCGCCTGCGTGTCATGGAATCAACCAGCGACGGGTTCCGTATTGCAGAGGCAGACCTCGAGATTCGCGGACCGGGCGATTTTCTCGGTACCCGGCAGTCCGGTATGCCTGACTTCCGGGTGGCCAATATACTGCGCGACGCCTCGATCCTTGAGCAGGCGCGACAGTCCGCTTTTGACCTTCTGGAGTCTGATCCGGAACTTTCAGCATCAGAGCACGTTTCACTCAAAGAGGAATTGTTACGGCGCTGGGGACAACGACTGGAACTGGCGGCGACAGGGTAAAGAGAATTCATGCGTGTTGTGACTGGCCGGGACATAGCTCAGGGAATTATTCACGATTCTGCGGTAACCATCGGCAACTTTGACGGTGTACACCGCGGCCACCGGGAGATATTCCGCCATCTCGTCTCCTGTGCTGCCCAGCGAAAACTCCAATCGGTCGTGGTGACGTTCGAGCCGCACCCGTTAAAGGTGCTTTCTGCAGAAGCCCCGCCGCCGATGATTACCACCTTTGATCAGAAGGTTTCGCTGATTGCTTCATCCGGCGTTGACGCTCTGGTTGTTGTGCCGTTTACGGAGGAGTTCTCCCGCATGACTGCCGATGATTTTGTGCGGGATATCCTGTGTGTTTCACTTGGAATGCGTCACATCATCATCGGTCATGATTACGCTTTTGGAAAGGGTCGCGCGGGCAACTACCTGACCCTGGAACGAATTGCTGCGGAAAAAGGGTTCACTCTCGAGGACATGGATCCGGTCGGCGGGGAAGGACTGATTTACAGTAGCAGTCTCGCCCGGCGCCTGATTGCCTCCGGGGATATGGAGGCCGCTTCAGAGGTTCTCGGTCGCTACCACCTGATCACGGGAACCGTGGTCCATGGCCGCGATATCGGCCGCTCTATCGGTTTTCCCACCGCAAACATATCCACACACAACGAACTGCTTCCACCGGACGGTGTCTATGCCGTCATGGTTTCGATCGCCGGCAGATCGCTCAAAGGTTCCTGCAGCATCGGACTGAATCCGACGTTTGACGGTGGCAAGCGTTCGATCGAAGTCTTCATGCTGGATTTTTCAGATCAGATCTACGGCCGGGAGATCACTGTCTGTTTTGTACAAAAAATGCGGGATATCAAAAAATTTGCCGATGTCTCAGAGCTTGTCGTCGCCATAACCCGGGATGTCCGTTTTTCGCGGGATATCCTGGATACCGTCGAGCCAGCCAAGCTTCAGCCTGTTGAGGAAATGAGGCTCAATGAAATCGAGATGTGACCTTAAATTCTGGCTTGGCGTTGGCGTCAGCCTTTTTTTCATGGTGCTGCTGTTCAGGAAAATCGACTTCAATCAGCTCTGGTCTGCCCTGAGTACCGTTGATTACCGCTACATACTCATAGCTGTTGTAAGCACGTTCGTCAGTTATTTTCTCCGGGCTGTTCGCTGGCACTATCTGCTCATCCCTGAAAAGCGAATCCCGTTGTCATCGCTCTACCCGGCCACCATTATCGGTTACATGGCCAACAACGTGCTTCCGGCGCGACTTGGAGAATTTGTGCGGGCCTATGTCCTGGCACAGCGCGAGGGACTGCCGACCGCGTCTGTCTTTGCTTCACTGGTGATTGACCGCCTCTTTGACGGTTTCACGGTCATGCTGATCCTCCTGTTCACGCTATTCACCCTGCGGCTGCCCCAAGGTCTTGCGGAAGCTGAAACGATGCTGAAAACCGGTGGAATCGTCACGTTTGTCCTGTATGCAGGTGTCGTTGCCTTTTTAATTCTGCTGAAGCATCAAACCATGCGTACCCTTGCCTGGACGGGGATACTGCTGAAACCCTTTCCGCAGCGTTTGACAGACCGGATTATGCCGCTGCTCGGTTCCTTTATCGGTGGTATCAGGATGTCCTCCAGGGGGTCGCATATTGTCGCGGTGCTGCTGTCGTCAATGGCCATCTGGTTTTTTTGTATCATTCCGGTGGACATGGTGCTGCAGGGTTTTGACATCCACCTCCCGATCACGGCTTCGATGTTCATTCTGGTGCTTCTGGTTTTTGCCGTGATGGTTCCGGCATCACCCGGTTTCATCGGTACCTATCACTATGCCTGTTACAAGGGGCTTTCTGCTTTCGGCATCGCCGAATCGACGTCGGTGAGCATTGCGCTGGTTCTTCACGGCACAGCATTTTTCCCGGTTATAATTGCCGGATTTTATCACCTGTGGCGATCAAAGCTGTCCCTGAAGGGTGTGAGCAGCAGCGCAACTGCTGTGCCGGATCAGTGTCAAAAAGGTTAATGACATGGAAGCCATGGTGACACTATGAAAGTAGTTCTGCTGAATCCCTACAGGGAAAGAAGCGATCATGTCGCCCCTGACCTCGGTCTCGGATATCTGGCGGCCTGGACCCGTAAAGCCGGTCATGACATAACACTCATTGACCCTAATAACGCGCGCATTTCGCGTGAAGATCTGCATGCACGACTGCTCGAACTTGGTCCTGAAGTCGTCGGCATCAAAGTCTTCACGCAAGACCTCTCCTCAGCCCGGGAGACGTTCAAATTTCTCAGAGTGCATCTGCCTTCAGCAGTTCTGGTGGCTGGAGGTGCACATCCGTCTGCTGTTCCTGAACAGGTGCTGAACACACTCCCCGAGGTGGATTATGCCTTCAGGGGTGAAGCAGAGATCGGCTTCGCCAGGTTTCTCGATTTTCTCTGCGGTTCATGTGCTATTGAAGATGTACCGGGTCTGATATGGCGTGATGGAAGCGGGATACGCATCAATGATCAGGTTTTTATCAAGAATCTGGATGAGTTGGGAATTCCTGCATGGGATCTTATAGATCCCCGCGATTACAGTGATACCGCCGAGACCTTTCGCAAGGCATTTCCTGCGGCCCCCATATCCATTACCCGGGGCTGTCCGTTTCCCTGCACCTATTGCGCCGGACACATCATCTCGGGCAAACCGATCAGGTCGCGTTCCATTGAGCATGTCCTCAATGAAATGCAGTATCTGATGACTGAGTTCGGGGTGAAGGAATTCAATATCGTCGATGACAATTTCACACATAATCGGGCCGTTGTCGAATCGTTCTGCCGGGGAATCATTGATCGAAAACTTGATATCTCCTGGTCAGGCTCAACGGGAATACGACTGGATTCGCTGGATGAGGAACTGCTTGGGCTTATGCGCAGGTCAGGCTGCTATTCGTTTTATGTGGGAATCGAATCCGGTTCCCAACGTATTCTGGATTTGATGAAAAAGCATCTTACCCTTGACAAGATCCGTCAAGGGGTGCAGATGATAAACCGATCAGGGATTGATGTTTCTGGTTTCTTCATAATCGGGTTTCCCGGTGAAACCCGCAATGATATCATTGACACCATAGCGTTTGCGGCTGAATTGCCGCTTTTTAAAGCTCATTTCTTCCACTTTACGGCTTTGCCCGCGACCGAAGCATATGATTCTCTTGCTACAGCCGGCAAGATAGCCGGATTCGATGATTCGATGTTCATGGATGTGTCATATGTGCCGGACGGCATGACCCCCCACGAACTGAAGTCCCTGCTTCGCAAGGCGTACCTGACGTTTTACCTGAGGCCGGCAGTGATATCCAGGCTGTTGTTGAGACTTGGTTCAGCTCGGCAATTGCGATTGATACTTAAAAAAATGATCAACTATTTTTTCAATACTACAGCGGCAGGCAGGAAGGACAGCAGGGTATGAGGCGGTTGAAGATTGATATCTGGGCGATTCTTTCGCTCACCGTGCCATTTTTTGTGTACATGATGACACTGGCTCCGTCGGTAACCTTCTTCGACAGCGGTGAGTTTCTGACTGCAATTGCATCGCTTGGATCTGCTCATTCGCCCGGTTATCCGTTGTTTTTGATGTTCGCCAAGCCGTTTACCTGGATTCCTCTTGGAAATATCGCCTTTCGCATCAACATGGCGACCGCCTTTTCTTCCTCCCTGGCCTGCCTGAGCGTCTACTTCCTGACAACATCTCTGCTGAAGGATGAGCATCTGGTTGACGACAAGCGGTTTTCCGATTTTGCGGTCAAGGCCTCAGGGTTTGCCGCCGCCTGCAGCTTTTCGTTTACTCCGCGACTCTGGCTGCAGTCAAATCATGACAAACCCTACCCTCTGCTGGCGTTTATCACCGCGGTTATATTCTATCTGCTGCTGAAATGGCGTGATCATTACAAGGCCGGAGATGAACGTCCGGCGTATGTCTATGTGTGCACGTTTCTGGCAGGGCTGTCCATGGGGCTCCACCAGACGGTGGTGCTGCTCCTGCCGGCATGGTTTCTGTTGATAGTCCTTGCAGACTGGCGCATGCTCACCCGGATCAAAGAGCTTGTGCTTGCCACTGCGTTTGCCATGTTCGGATTTTCCGTGCATCTGTATCTCCCGCTGCGGGCAACTCAAAACCCTTTGCTGAACTGGGGTGATTCCAAGACATCCTCCCAGTTTCTCTGGCACTTTCTCCGCAGAGGTTATCCGGAAGAACTGCACGCACGTGACCTTTCGCTGTTATGGGCCCAAATCAAAGCGTTCAATGTTCCCCGCGAATTCAGCTGGATGGGAGCCGTGCTGGTGCTGTTTGCCCTGATCTGCCTGTGGCGGAGGCAACGGGATGTCGTTATCGCTTATCTGGCGGGAGTGGCGGCTTTTCTTCTCGTCATTGTCGGCCATTTCAACGCCACGCCGGATTTTATCTTTCTGACAGAGGAATTTTTTACCCCGCTGTACCTCCTGTCTGCGATGCTGGTCGGTGTCGGTCTCTTCCATGTGCTGGGTTACGCTGTCCGCAACGCCAGTCTTCCTGTTTGCTACGATCTCAAGGTCTATGTCCTGGTCCTGATTCTGCTGTTCTCATTGCCGGTATCGCTCTGTGCAGTCAATTATTACGAGAATGACCAGCACAACAATTACATCGCATTCGATTATGCCACCAATTCACTGCGCTCGCTGCCGCAGGATGCTGTCATGTTCACCTGGGGGGACAGCGGTGCCTTTCCGCTCTGGTACCTGCAAGGTGTCGAACGGATGCGTGAAGACCTCGATCTGCCGCATACACCCCACATTGTGTTCGATTGGTATCTGGATTCAATGCCGCGAATCTTCAAAGACAGTAATCTGCGCAAATTTGATATTCAATATTCGGCAGCAGAAGTCGGCCTGCGTATCGCAGTCAACGACCTGATCGACCTGCGCCCGGTTTATGTCGATTTCTCGACCCGCTATTCAATAACATTCAGTGATTATATCCCGGTTCAGAAGGGGATCGTCTACCGCTTGATGCGGGTCAGTGAACCGCGGGGCCTGCCGGATATATCGGTATGGGAGAACTATAACAATCGCGGCATACTGGAAAGGATATCTTTTCTTGATCTGGATACCGGCAAAGCTATTTTGATATATGCCAACAGTTATCTGGAGGCGGGAGAGTTTCTGCTCAGTATCGACAGGTTCGAAGATGGAATGCAGATGTTGAACAAGGCTGAACGCATATCTCCCCAGATGAAGGCTTCCAAACAGCAGATATTGATGCGCTACGGGAAAGCGAGGTAAATGAAACCGTGCACAGCCAGGTAAACGGAGCCACTCGAATTCTGGGTATCATAGGCCACCCTGTCAGTCATTCATTGTCGCCAGCCATGCACAACGGTGCCTTGCGTGCCTGCGGGTTGAATTACGTCTATGTTCCTTTTAAAGTATCTCCCGAAGGTTTGTCGGCGGCTGTGTCCGGTCTGAAAGCTTTGGGTGTCGCAGGCTTCAGCGTGACCATCCCGCATAAGACGGCTGTAATGCCCTGTCTTGATGAGCTTGATATCAGCGCTGAGGCTGCCGGAGCGGTAAACACTGTTAAAAACGACGGCGGTCGGCTGATCGGTTACAATACGGATGGCGACGGCATGATCAGGTCAATAGCTGATGAGTTCGGTTTCAGCGTCCGGGGCGCCTCAATTGCCATCATCGGTGCCGGAGGTGCCGCTCGAGGAGCCGTTGCGGCCCTGTGTCGGGCCGGGGCTGCACGGATCATCATTGCCAACCGGACCCGTGAACGTGCCGCCGAGCTTGTTTCAGCCATGTCGCTCAGGTTTCCTGATACCGGCCTGACAACTGTCGCCGGCTTCAAGGAACTTGAGGAGTGCCTGGATGACATTGACGTGCTTGTAAATACTACATCCGTTGGCATGGATCGTGATGCTCTTCCTGTTGTGCAGTTAACCCGCCTGCCACCTACGTCCATGGTCTACGATATGGTCTATGCACCGCCGGTAACTCCGCTGCTGCAGGAGGCAGCAAAGCTGGGGCTTGCCGGGGCCAACGGCCTTGGAATGCTGGCCGCCCAGGGTGAGCTGGCCTTCATAATCTGGACCGGCGTCACTCCGCCATCCGGCTTGATGAAAAGTGTAATTGACAGGATTTGTGAATGCTAACAACAGCTTGACAAGCAGTCCTAATCCGCCTAAAATCTGCCGCAATCAAATATCACCGGGGGAACTATGCAGTCAAGCCGACTGGGAGAAATCCTGGTTAAAAATAACCTGATCGATCGTGCTCAGCTTGAAAAAGCCCTCGAAGAGCAGAAGCTTTCCGGCGGTCAGGCTCGCCTCGGATCAATTCTCGTCAAGCAGAACGTCATCAGTGAACAAAACCTGACTTCGTTCCTTTCCAAGCAATACGGTGTTCCCACAGTCAATCTTGCTGATTATGATATCGATCCCGCTGTTGTAAAGATCATCCCGGCTGATGTCATTCAGAAATACCAGCTTGTGCCGGTCAACAGGGCTGGCGCCACGTTGATCGTTGCGGTCAGTGATCCTTCAAATCTTATTGCTATTGAAGACATCAAGTTCATGACCGGCTACAACGTGGAGATGGTGGTCGCCTCAGAGCGAGATATCAAGGCCGCCATTGACAAGCATTATGACCAGTCGGCATCGCTGGCCGATGTCATGGGCGATATGGAACTGGAAGACCTGGAGATCATCGGTGATGAAGAGGATATCGATGTAAGTTCTCTTGAGCGGGCCACCGAGGATGCACCGGTCGTCAAGATGGTCAACGCCATTTTGCAGGATGCCATCAGAAAAAAAGCCAGCGATATTCATATCGAGCCTTACGAGAAGGTTTTCAGGGTGCGTTACCGTATCGACGGTATCCTGTACGAGGTCATGAAGCCGCCTCTCAAGCTGAAAAATGCGATTACCTCACGTATCAAGATCATGTCCGAGCTGGACATTGCCGAGAGACGGCTGCCCCAGGACGGGCGAATCAAGATCAAGCTGGGTGGCGGTAAAGACATGGACTTCCGGGTCTCTGTACTTCCGACGCTTTTTGGTGAGAAGATCGTTATGCGACTTCTTGACAAGAGTAATCTGCAAACGGATTTGACCAAGCTTGGCTATGAACCTGAAGCCTTGAAATTTTTCATGCACGAGATCCACAAACCTTTCGGCATGGTGCTGGTGACCGGTCCGACCGGTAGCGGCAAAACGGTCTCCCTCTACTCGGCGCTCGCCGAACTTAACAAGGTTTCGGAAAATATCTCCACAGCCGAGGATCCGGTCGAGTTCAACTTTGCCGGCATCAATCAGTGCCAGATGCACGAAGACATCGGTCTTAATTTTGCCGCCGCTCTGCGTTCTTTCCTGCGCCAGGATCCGGATATCATCATGATTGGCGAAATCCGTGATTTCGAGACCGCTGAAATCGCTGTTAAAGCTGCCTTGACCGGCCATATGGTGCTCTCGACGCTGCATACCAATGATGCCCCTGCAACCATAAACCGGCTGCTCAACATGGGTATCGAACCGTTTCTGGTCGCTTCGGCTGTAAACCTGATCACCGCCCAGCGTCTCGCTCGTCGTGTATGCTCCGAATGCAAGGCTCCGGAGGAAATTCCCGTGCAAGCCCTTATTGATGCCGGGGTTTCACCTGAAGAAGCGCCCTCGTTTGTCTGTATGAAGGGTAAGGGATGTACAACCTGTAACAACACCGGTTACAAGGGAAGGGTCGGTTTTTACCAGGTCATGCCGATGCTTGAGGAAATCAGGGAGTTGATCCTCAATGGTGCAAATACTGCAGAAATAAAACGCGAATCCATGCGCCTTGGCATCAAGACCATGCGTCAATCCGGGTTAACGAAGCTGAAGGAAGGTGTTACTTCTTTCGAAGAGGTTTTGCGTGTAACAATATCTGATGACTAGTGAGGGTCCAAGATGCTCAATCTCCATCAACTTCTGAAAATACTCGTTGAATCAAACGGCTCTGATCTGCATATCACGACAAACACGCCTCCTCAGATTCGTGTCGACGGCAAGATGACCCCGCTTGATTTTCCGCCCCTGAACCAGGTCGAAACCAAACAACTCTGTTATAGTGTTTTGACAGATGCCCAGAAGCATAAATTCGAAGAAGAGAATGAACTTGACCTCTCGTTCGGTGTCAAAGGACTTTCGCGATTCCGAGGTAACATATTTATTCAGCGTGGAGCAGTTGCGGGTGTATTTCGTGTCATTCCGTATAAAATTCTGACGTTTGAAGAATTGAACCTTCCCCCGGTTGTTTCAGAACTGGCAGCGAAGCCACGCGGACTGATACTGGTAACCGGCCCGACCGGAAGCGGCAAGTCCACCACCCTTGCTTCAATCATCGATTACATCAATCTCAACCGACACGAGCACATCGTTACGATTGAAGATCCGATTGAGTACCTGCATCCGCACAAGGGGTGTCTGGTCAACCAGCGAGAGGTGGGGGCCGATACGAAGAGCTTCAAGAACGCCTTGAAATATATCCTGCGGCAGGATCCGGATGTTGTTCTTGTCGGAGAGCTCCGTGATCTCGAGACTATCGAGGCTGCCCTGACTCTTTCTGAAACCGGTCATCTCTGTCTGGCAACGCTCCACACAAACTCCTGTGCACAGACAATCAACCGTATTGTCGACGTATTCCCGCCCTATCAGCAGACTCAGATCCGCGCCCAGCTTTCCTTTGTGCTCGAAGGTATCATGTCACAGACCCTGATGCCCAAGATGAATTCGAAGGGGAGGATCATGGCGCTTGAAATCATGGTTCCCAATCCGGCAATCCGTAACCTGATACGTGAGGACAAGGTCCACCAGATCTATTCCCAGATGCAGGTCGGTCAGGATAAGTTCGGCATGCAGACGATGAATCAGTCGCTGTATGCACTGTTTGCAAAGCGTCTGATCTCGCTGGAGGAAGCCTTGGGTAGAACGTCCGACCCGGATGAACTCAAACAGATGATCAGCAACCCGGCGGGTGGCATGCAACGCCGCTCACAATCGCGTTGATCAATGATTAAGGAGAGAAACTATGCCGAAATATAACTGGGAAGGCCGCACCAAGACAGGCGGCGTACAGAAAGGTGTCATCGAGGCCACCAGCGTGGAGATGGTTGAAGCCCAGCTCAGAAAATTCGGTTTCAGCAATATCACCATTTCCGAAGAGGTTAAGGGTTTCAGCTTCAAGATGCCCAGTTTCGGAGGTGGAGGTAAAATTCAAAACAAGGACCTGGTTGTATTTACCCGCCAATTTGCCACGATGATCGACTCCGGCCTGCCATTGGTACAGTGTCTCGAAATTCTTGCCAGCCAGCAGGAAAATAAAACCTTTCAGGATATTCTCTACAAGGTCAAAGAGAGCGTTGAGAGTGGTTCAACATTTGCCGATGCACTAGCCAAGCATCCCAAGGCCTTTGACCAGCTGTTTGTCAACCTGGTAGCTGCGGGAGAGGTAGGCGGCATCCTTGACACAATTCTTCAGCGATTGGCCGCCTATATCGAAAAGGCAGAAAAGCTGAAAAAACAGATCAAAGGCGCCATGGTCTATCCGATTACCATCATGTCCATTGCCGTTGTCGTCGTGGGTGTAATTCTGGTCTTCGTCATACCGACCTTTGCCAAAATGTTTGTCGAGTTTGGAGGTGAATTACCAGCACCGACTCGCTTTGTTATTGCGCTCAGTAATTTTCTGACTAAATACATCATTGTCATTATTGCTTTTTTTACGGCCTCAGTTGGTTGTTTAAAAAATATTACGCGACCGCGGTCGGGAGAAAGAACATCGACCGTATGGCTCTCAAGGCCCCCATCGCCGGCCCACTTATCCGCAAGGTGGCGGTTGCCAAATTTACCCGTACGCTCGGTACCATGGTCAGTTCCGGTGTGCCGATTATGGACGGTCTCGAAATCGTCGCCAAGACTGCCGGTAACAAGATTATCGAAGAAGCCATCTACGGAGTTCGTCAGGCCATTTCAGAAGGCAAGACCATGGCTGAACCTCTGGCTGCCTGTGGTGTATTTCCCCCCATGGTTGTACAGATGATCGCGGTCGGTGAGGCAACCGGCGCCATGGATGCCATGTTGAATAAGATCGCCGACTTTTACGATGATGAGGTCGATGATGCTGTCGGAGCCATGACATCCATGATGGAGCCTTTGCTGATGGTCTTTCTCGGAACAACCGTCGGCGGTCTGGTTGTTGCCATGTACCTGCCGATCTTCAAGCTGGCGGGAGCTGTTGGCGGCTAAAGATGTTTGCTGATAGAAGGCTCAGGCTCTTCATCTATGCCAGGATCATCGTATCCTTTCTGTTCCTGGCTTCAACCGTGCTATTGGGCTCTCAAGAACCTGCCAGTTACGACGAACTTTTTCACTCCGGAATTGTCCGTTTGATGGCATTCTCTTTTTTGTTCTCGTGCCTTTCCCATTTTGCACTCCGCTTTCGAACCTTCAGTTTCTTCATTAGTTACCTGCAGACCATCTGGGATGTATTTTTTGTAACAATCCTGCTGCTTTTTACCGGCGGCATCCTCAGTCCTTACTCATTCCTCTATCTGCTTGCCATCATGAACGCCGGTGTTCTCCTCGGCCGTCGGGAATCTCTGTATACCGCATCTCTGTGCGGCATACTGTACGGGGCTATCATCGACTTCCAGTTCTTCGGCATGCTCGAATCCATTGGGCTCAGTCAGAACGATGCCCGGCAACTCGGAGCGTCCGCCCTTTTCTACACAATATTTCTTAACCTTATGGGGTTCGGTCTGAGCGCCTTTATCACCGGGTATCTTGCCGAGCGGGCGCGGAAGAGTGAAGCCGCCCTGCGCGAAAATATCATCAATTACGGAGAACTGTCCCAGCTGAACTCAAAGATAGTCTCAAATATTGAAACCGGACTTCTTACGACCAACATGCAGGGTAATATCAGGGTGTTCAACCCGTATGCGGAACAATTGACAGGCCTGTCACAGGCAGATGTCTATGATAAACCGCTGAGTGCCCTTTTCCCGGAACTCTCAAGCAGTATTGAGTCTCTGACGGATACAATCCGCGGCGAATTCAAGTTTGTCAACCAGGATGGCCTGCATATGATTCTTGGTTTCAGTGCTGCCCCGTTTGAGGAACAAGACAGGCACAGTGCCAGTTTGATCATCAATTTCAGGGATATAACCGGGATCCGGCGTATGGAGGAGGCGCTTAAACGGGCGGACCGCCTGGCTGCTCTCGGTGAGCTCTCTGCCCGTATGGCACATGAGATCCGTAATCCGCTGGCAGCCATGAGAGGTTCTGTTCAAATGCTGGCCGAACAGGGTTCGATAGCAGGAAATGATGGCCGTCTACTTAACATTGTGCTGCGTGAATCCGACCGCCTCAATAAACTTATCACGGACTTTCTGACCTATGCACGGCCGCAATCGCCTGACAAGCAGGTGATAGATCTTCAAAAGATGGTTGCGGATTTATGTCTCTTGCTGGAATCCGACATCCGTTTCGACAATATTGAAATTATAAACCGGACTCCTGTACATCTGCAGATACAGGCTGACTTACATCAATTCAGTCAGGTTCTGTTGAATCTCCTGCATAATTCAGCTGATGCGATGCCCACAGGTGGCTCAATTATCATTGAATCGCGCTTATTGCCGGGTGGAACCGGTGGATTCCGGAGATCTTCCGCTGTCCTTGTTTCTGTTACCGATACCGGTAAAGGGATGGATGCAGAAACCGCCCGGCATGTATTCGAACCGTTCTGGACTTCGAAAGCCGATGGGACCGGACTCGGCCTGGCAATCATTTATCGGATCATCGAGGCCCACGGGGCACGATCAGCGTTGAATCACCACCCTCCGGCGGGTGCTCTGTTTCAATCGTACTGCCATCGTGAACCATGCCGATCCCGGTTTCCTATAGTTTCCGCAACCTGCTGACCAGGCGGCTGACTACGTTCTTAACGGCAACCGGCATGGCTCTGGTTGTTTTCGTTTTTGCCTCAATACAGATGCTTTCCGCCGGACTGGAAAAAACGCTGGTGGATACCGGTTCTGACGACAATGTCATCGTGACCCGCAAATCGGCTAATTCCGAAGTTCAAAGCGGTGTGGAGCGACTTCAGGCTTCTGTCGTGGAGAGCCTGCCCGAAATTGCTACCGGTGTTGACGGGGAACCTGTCCTGGCGAAAGAACTGGTTGTTTTGATCAGTCTGCCCAAGCGCGGCAGCGACAAACCGGCAAACGTGATTATTCGGGGGATCGGTCCGTCATCCATGCAGTTGCGCCCCCAAGTCCGGATTGTGGAGGGGCGCCAGCCCAGATCCGGCTCTGCGGAAATCATCGCCGGCAGCAGTATTGCCAAGCGTTTCAGGGGTGGCGGTATTGGCGAATCCGTTCGCTTCGGGATGCATGACTGGACCGTGGTAGGTATCTTTGACGCCGGTGCAACCGGATTCAGTTCAGAAATATGGGGCGATGCGAACCAACTCATGCAGGCGTTCCGTCGCCCGGTCTTTTCATCAATCACCTTCAGGCTTTCCCGTGCCGGAGACTTCCAGAACCTGAAGGCCCGGCTGGATTCGGATCCGCGCCTGACCCTGGATGTGCGCCGCGAGACCCAGTACTACCGTGATCAATCAGAGGCCATGGCCACCTTTCTTCGTATCCTTGGTCTGTCACTTACCGTGATCTTCTCGCTGGGTGCCATTATCGGTGCGATGATTACCATGTATGCCGCTGTTGCAAACCGGGTTGGAGAAATCGGAACGCTGCGGGCACTCGGTTTTCATCGATCGAGCATCCTGTACGCCTTCCTGATAGAGGCGTTACTGCTGGGGCTGACCGGTGGTGTCGCCGGCCTGTTATGTGCTTCGTGTCTGCAATTCATCACCATTTCCACGATGAACTGGCAGACCTTTTCCGAACTTGCCTTTTCCTTCACGCTCTCTTTTGATATCGCATTGAAATCACTTCTTTTTTCGGTCGTGATGGGACTGGTCGGCGGCATCATCCCTGCTGTGCGCGCCAGTCGGCTCAGCATTGTCGACGCCTTGCGGGAGTGCTGACCGGTAACATAACCTGTAGAAAGTGTTTGTAGAATAGCGGAGACTCCTACCATGAGATCATTTTCTTTCAAAAAACACATCATCCTGATGTTACTGGCGATTGTTTCAACCCTGCTGTATCTTCTGGATTATTTCATAATCGGCAGCGCCAGGGATATCGCCTCCAGTTTCCTGGGCAATCTCGCCTTCTTACCCGTGTATGTTATATTTGTGACTCTGATAATTGAGCAGCTCATGCGTGAAAGGGAGCGCCAGACCATCATGCGCAAGCTTAATATGGTGATCGGGGTCTTTTTCAGTGAAGTCGGCAACCGTCTGCTCAAGGAGTTATCAGCCTACGTCGTGATGTGCGAAGACCTGCGTAACCAGTTGCAGGTGAACGGACAGTGGAAAGCTGAAGACTTTCAAAAGGCTCAGGGCTACCTTCAGTCACACGACCCCCGGATTGACTGCAGCGGGTGCGATAAACAGCAGCTTAAGGATTTTCTCGTATCTAAGCGCAGTTTCCTGGTCGGCCTGCTGGAGAACCAGAATCTTTTGGAGCATGAGCAGTTCACTGACCTGCTCTGGTCGGTTTTCCATCTGGTGGAAGAGCTGGATGCGCGCCAATCGTTTGATACTATGCCAAAATCCGATCTGGAGCATATCAATGGAGACATAAAGCGCGCTTTCGGCTACCTCTCCCGTGAATGGGTGGATTACATGCGACATCTCAAACATGATTATCCCTATCTCTTCTCCTTGGCTGTCCGCCTTAATCCAATGCTGGAAAATCCCGACCCCCGGGTGTACTGATGCTGTGGCATGCTCTGGATAGCGCTGTGCTCCTGCCCTGCGTCATTCTTCCGGAAGAGACTGTTCAGCAATCCACTTCTGCTTTCCATGGCCTGTGCTGCGGTGATCCTGTAGGCGCTGCAGACCATTTTCAAGAAAGCTTCGCTTGACCCGCCGACCTTGTGCTGGGTTGTTGTGACCGGGGTCGTCGTTTTTGTAGTTCTCGAATTGTGGAAGTCCGTCATGCGGGCCGCTGCTGAACGAACTGAATAACAGCTCTCCGGGAGGGCCTATGGCGGATGTAAACGGTGTCATGATGCAGTATTTCCACTGGTACACCTCTGACGACGGCAGCCTGTGGGACCAGGTTGCTGCTCAGGCGGGAGAACTGGCTACTGCCGGTGTGACCGCGCTCTGGCTGCCACCCGCCTACAAAGGTATCGGCGGCGGCAGCGACGTTGGTTACGGCGTCTATGACATGTATGATCTGGGTGAATACGACCAGAAGGGTTCCGTCCGGACAAAATATGGCACCCGGGCCGGTTACCTGGCGGCTGTGGCCGCGCTCAGGGCTGCCGGTATCCAGGTTTACGCCGATACCGTCTTCAACCACCGCATGGGTGCAGAAGGCACCGAACTCTGCAGCGCAACACCCTATCCGCGCGGTGACCGGCTCAATCCCAAGGGGCCGTCCCGTCAGATCAGGGCCTACACCGATTTCACCTTTCCCGGCCGCAAGGGTGCCTACTCCCCCTTCCTCTGGAGCTGGAGGCACTTCGACGCCGTTGACTACGACGAACTTAACCCCGACGAGCGCGACACGGTTTACCTGCTGGAGGGGAAGCGTTTCGACGATGATGTCTCGCTGGAGTTCGGCAATTACGCCTACCTGATGGGGTGCGATATCGACTTCCAAGCCCCGGAGGTGCGGGCGGAAATGACCGCCTGGGGTTGCTGGTACCTTGACACCACTGGTGTCGACGGGTTCCGCCTGGATGCCATCAAGCACATCTCGGCCTGGTTCTTCCCGGAATGGCACGACGCCCTGGAGAAGCACATCGGCAAAGACCTGTTCATGGTAGGGGAGTACTGGGCCGACAACCTTGCGGCGCTGCTCTGGTACATCGATGACGTGGGGGGGCGCTTGACGGTATTCGACGTGCCGCTGCATTTCAATTTTTATGAGGCGGGGCGCAACGGGTGTTCCTACGACCTGCGCCGCATCCTGGACGGTACGCTTATGCAGGCCCGTCCGAGCCATGCTGTCACCTTCGTCGACAACCACGATTCCCAGCCGCTTCAGGCCCTGGAGTCGACGGTCGAGTCCTGGTTCAAGCCACTGGCCTATGCCCTGATCCTGTTGCGGTCCGAGGGGTATCCCTGCATCTTCTATCCCGATTATTATGGCGCCGAATATGATGACAAGGGCAGGGACGGTAACAGCCATCACATCTCCCTGCCGTCGCACCGCTTCCTGCTCGACCGTTTCCTGCAGGCCCGCAGGGATAACGCCCATGGCCCGCAACTGGACTGGTTCGATCATCCCAATACGATCGGCTGGACTCGCATGGGTGATGCCGCCCACCCCGGGGCGCTGGCGGTGATCATGAGCAACGGTTCGGATGGCGTCAAGTGGATGCGTGTCGACCGCAGAAATGCCCGCTTCACCGATATCTCCGGGCACATCGCAGAAGCGGTGGTCACCAATGGCGACGGCTGGGGGGAATTCCGCTGCCCCGGCGGCAAGGTTTCGGTGTGGGTTGAGGACTGACGTATGATAGAGTCAGGCGCTGCTGATTCAGCCTGAGAGCAGGGTCCTATTCAAAAGGGGGGCAAAGGCCCCCCTGATGCAGCACGTTACTTGTAAAACAGATTGAAAACTAGATGGTTGCCTTCAACTCCTCGATCAACCCTCCCAGGAAGTCATATCCCTTCTGCCAGAAATCACCCGCCGTGATGTCGATGCCGGCCAGCCGTGCCGTATCGGCCGGCGAGAGAGCACCACCCGATTCCAGCAACTGGCGGTAGCCCGGTTTGAAGCTCTCCCCCTCTTCGCGGTACTTCTGGAACAGGGCCAGCACCAGCAGCTCTGCGAAGGTGTAGGAGTAGCAGTAGAAGCGACTGTGGATAAAGTGGCTGATGTAGCTCCAGCCCCATGTGTAGGCTGGGATCATCTCGACCGCATCACCGAAGAGTCGACCGTTCTCTTCCAGCCAGATCTCTCCGATCCGGTCGCTGGACAGCAGTCCGTTCTTCCTTTCGGCATGCAGTCGCAGTTCGAAGCGGGTCAGCACGGTCTGACGGAAGGTAGTGGCGATGATATCCTCGATCTTGGCGCAGAGCAGAGACCGTCGCACAACCGGGTCGTGCTCCTTGTCCAGCAGTTCCCGGGTAAGAAGCATCTCACCGAAAACCGAAGCGGTCTCTGCCAGGGGCAGGGGGGCATGGTAGTTAAGCATGCTCTGTTTCTGGGCAAGGACGAAATGCAGCCCGTGCCCGGCCTCGTGGGCGATAGTGGCCAGGTCTCGCAGGGTTCCGGTGAAGTTCAGCAGCAGGAATGGCGGTGCTTCGGGAGAGATGCCCATGGCAAAAGCTCCGCCCGATTTGCCGGTGCGCGGCATGACATCGACCCTGCGCTCATCGAAAAAGGCCGCGACGATCCGTCCTAACTCGGGATCGTAGGCAGCATAGGAGGCCACAACCATCTCACGGGCCTCGTCGAAGGTGTACTTCCGTTCGGATTCGACCACCGGCGCATAAACGTCGGTGTTGCGGATCCTCTCCATGCCCAGCATTTTGGCTTTGAGCCGGAAATATTCCTGAGCCAGTCCGAAATTGGCCTCGGTTACCGCCATCAGGTGTTCGACCGCCTCATCGGGAATCTCGTTGCCGATGTTGGTCGGCTGGATCGGTGACGTGTAGCCACGCAGTTCCATCTCCTGTCCATGGTCAAGGGCCATGTTGTTGAAGACCGCATTGTAGACGATGCCGTTATCGCGGTGCTTCTCCAGGAAGGTTGTGAAGGCCCGGAAGCGGACATCAGGCGAGGTGTGGTGCAGCAGCGAAAGCAGTTCCTCTCCGGTGAAATCCTGCTCCTCCCCGTCCAGTTCCATGCGGTAGCTGAAAGAGGCCGACAGTTCGTCGAACAGCTTGACGAAGGCACGCATACCGGTCAGTTCCTTGCGGGTGATCAGGCGTTCTTCGTTCTCCTTGAGGGTGAAAGGGTGATACTTGCGGATACCGGTCAGGAAATGAACGTACTTCCCGGCCTCCGGCAGAGCGCAGATGGTTTCGAAGAGGCTGTCCGGCAGGTTCATCAGTTCCAGTTCAAAGAATAGCAGGTTCTGTGACAGGCGGTTTCCCAACTCAGAGCAGCGCTGGGAAAGTGCCAGGTACATCCCGTTGCCGGAATCGTCAGCAAACAGCAGGTGGGCGTAACAAAAGGCCTTGGACATTTTTACCTGCATGGCCTCGTATTCCTGTACTGCAGATAGAATAACATCAGGTTCAAGTTCTGCTGTTTTTTCAAAATATCGATCACGGAAATCTGCTGCCATGGTCTCAAAGGATGCCAGCTCAGATTCAAGCAGTTGTGAATCGGGGGCAGGGTAGAGCAGTGCGGTATTCCAGGTCAGGTCAGTGGTGGTCATCTTCGGCTCCATATAAGTGATTAAGGTGTATGCGGCAGGATGCAGGCTATATTCTGTTCTGTTACTCTAGCAGAGCGGCAATATGTTAGGTGCAAAAAAGTCATTGTTATGTATAATGCCGAAAAGGATTCATGGAGGATCTTCGGTCGCTGGTGGGCTGCCCAGTCTTCAAAACTGGTGAGGGGGATGAGAAATCTCCCTGGCAGGTTCGATTCCTGTGATCTTCCGCCACAATACAACAAAGGCTTGCGCTCTTATCAGCGTAAGCCTTTGTTGTTGAAATACAGTAAAAAAACTGTTTACGACAGCAGTGACGTAAGTTTCCGGATATCTGACGGTGTCAGCTGCGACGGCCCTCTGTGTGTCTTTCGTACCGGATCGATACCGATCGTCACCCATCCCGAGCTGCGCTTGAACCTGGTTATTGTCCGTGACTCAATAAGCGGGTCAAGCATGCCGGGCTTAACAAAGTCCTGATGATTGTCGGGAAACATAATCTGTATAAGCATGGCATCACCTTGTCGGAGCGACTAATCCCAATCAAAAACCGGTTCTCCACTGACTTGGTTGTATTTTAGATTAATAGTGTGCGTGCTTCAAGAAAAATATGGTCCAGGCATGATGCTTCCGGACTTACCGTTCGTTTGGTAACGTGATTGATAGCAGAATCAGGGCTTGACAGTTGTCAGCCATTCACGCAACCGCTGCAGTCCTTCGTCAATGGTTACTTCCGGCTGGTAACCGAGGTCGCGCCGTGCGGCGCTGATGTCGAACCAGTGAGCAGTCGCCAGTTCGTGGGCTACGAAGCGGGTCATGGGCGGTTCGCTGCCCAGGTGCAGCAGCCCCCAGACCCCTTCACAGATGCAGCCGGCCGTGTAGGCCAGGCCCGGCGAAATACTGCGGGTTACCGGTGGAATGTCGGCGGCGGCCAGTATGCGGTTGACCATCTCCCAGAGAGGGAGCGGCTGGCCGTTGGAGATGAAGTAGGCCCTGCCGGCAACCGGGCTTCCGGGTGCCAGACAGTCCGCAGCCTGCAGATGGGCACGGGCGGCGTTGTCCACGTAGACCGTATCCACCAGATTGGGGTGGCTGCCGATGCGGCGCAGTCTGCCTGCGCGACCTTTGGCCACGATGCGCGGAACCAGGTGGTTGTCCCCCGGTCCCCAGATCAGATGCGGCCGCAGGGCAATGGTGGCCAAGCCGGGTGAATCAGCGGCCAGCACCATCTGTTCGGCCAGGGCCTTGGTTGCAGGGTAATGGGCCTCGTAGGATGCCGGGTAGGGAATGGATTCATCACCGCCTTCAACATCGCTGCCGTCGAAGACCACACTGGGTGAGCTGGTGTAGACCAGGCGTCCGATGCCGTTGATCCGGCAGGCGTCCAGGATGTGTGCGGTACCGAGTACGTTGGCTTGGTGAAAATCCCTGTAATCTCCCCAGATGCCGGCTTTGGCCGCCACGTGGAAGACTGTGTCGCACCCGTGAGCAGCGGCAATGACGGCATCCCGATCAGCCAGGTCGCCGAGCGCCTGTTCGACCCCGAGGGCGGACAGTGCGGGATAGGCGGCACGGGAGAAGCTGCGCACCTCGTCGCCCCGCTCACGCAGCATGCGAACGATCACGCCACCAAGAAATCCGCCTCCGCCTGTCACCAGTGCCTTCATAGCTGTCCCTTAGCCCAGACCGCCAGCTTCTCGCGGAAGATCTTGGCATTGTGGCGGATATCCACCGGGAAGGCCGGATGGAAGAGGATCTCGCTGATCCCCTGCGTAGAGGGAAAGGCTCTGCCGATCTCCAGCAGCTCTTTACGAATCTGTTCCTTTCCGCTCGTGCTGCAGCTATTTTCCAGTTCCACGCAGAGGACCGGTTGGACAGTTCCGCGCTTGTTCACACCGACCAGCGCCGTGCGGAAGACCGCCGGATGGGTGTTGAAGACGCCTTCAACCGGGATGGTGTAGAGTGTGCCCTGCGGCGTAACCACGCGGTGGGCCTTGCGGCCGCAGAACCAGACCCGACCGGCCTCGTCCCGGTAGCCCACGTCACCCATGCGGTGCCAGATGCCGCCGGCCGGATCGGGAATCTTGGCCAGGCGAGTTGCCTCGGGGCGGTTCAGGTAGGCGTTGCTGACCTGAGGACCGCGCACGGCAATCTCACCGATGGCCCCGGCGGGAAGCGGCAGGTCGTCGCTCCACTGGCTGATGGGTGTGTCGCTGATCGGGATGATCTTCAGGGAGATGCCGGCCACCGGTCGACCGATGCAGATCCCGTGACCTTCGCCGGTCAGGCGGCCGGTCCCGCTCAGGATTTCGCGGCTGCCGATGGAGCAGACCGGCAGTGCCTCGGTGGCTCCATAAGGGGTGAAGATCTCGGCATCATCAGCGAGCAGCCTTGAAAACCGCTCCAGCACGGAGGCCGGAACCGGCGCACCGGCTGATATAACCCGTTTCAGCCCGTCAAGTTTGATAGCGTGTTTCTCGGCATAGCGCCCGACCCGGTTGAGCAGGGCCGGTGAGCCGAACATGGTGGTGGCGGAGTACTCTGCTGCCGGACCGAGGATACGCCGGGGATCGACGGTCCCCGGGCGTGTGAAGTCCATCCGGGGAATGACTGCCGTCATGCCGAGGGCCGGTGCGAACAGGGCGAACAGGGGGAAAGTGGGCAGGTCGATCTCACCGGGGCGGATGTCATACATCTCGCGCAGGGCCTCCACCTGGGCGGCAAAGGTGCCGTGGGTGTAGATGGCCCCCTTGGGTGGGCCGGTGCTGCCGCTGGTGAAGAGGATGGCGGCAATCTCGTTGCGACGGGTTTCGGCAGCCGTGAAGGGACTGCCCGGCGCGCATGTGCGAAGTTCATCCAGCGGGATTCCGCCCCAGATCCGACCGCCGCCGACGGTCACCAGGATCTTGATAGATTCTTTTCCCCAGCCGAGCAGGCGCCGTGCCAGGTGCGCCTTGGGGATGCCGATGAAGGCCTCCGGTTCCGCCTCAGCCAGGCAACCTTTCATGTTCTTCGCCCCGATGCCTGGATCGATAAAGACCGGCACTGCCCCTGCCTTGAAGAGTGCGAAAGTCAGTGCGAAAAGCTCCGGCGACGGCGGCACCAACAGCGCTACTCGTGTACCGCGCACGATCCCGATCGTCCCCAGTCCTGCCGCAATGCGGTCGCTGTCCCTGTCCAGTTCCCGGAAAGAGAGCGCGCGCCCTTCCTGGGGGAATATGATGGCAGGGGTATCCGGCTGTATAGCGGCCATCTCGGTCAGTGGGCGGGAGATGTTGACGATATCGGTGCGGGGCATTTTTTATCCTGGGTTTAACAGCCTTGATCGGTGAGCACGTGGCGAACCAATAGGAGCACCTCAACACGGTCAGGTTACAAAAAGTTGGCTATAGAGTCAGCTAGTTGTTCCCTGATCTGTCTGCTGGCTTCTGTTTCATCAATATTGGTCTGAACTGCTTCGACTACAATGCGTGTCTGGGTCTTCTTGTGGTTGACGTTTTCGTTATATTCCAACGCACTTGATTCGCGCGTGCTTTGAGAGCCCGAACTGCTTGATGTGCCACGTGAACTGCTGTGCCCCTCTCCGCTTTTTACACCGAGCTGTTGTTCGGTTACGGAGCTCGTACGCCTGACAGCCATGTTCTTCAAAGGCTCCTCTATCTGGACATCAACAACACCATACCAAGTGTCGACCGTGACAAATATACCCAGGAAACCCCCGACACCGGCACCGGCTGCTGCACCTACAGCAGCGCCACCGATACTCTGTGTTGCCAGACCGCCGATAAGCGCACCTCCAAAACCGCCGGCAATCGCACCTTCCTTCGACATCCCCTCCCTGGCTTTATCGAGATAAACGAAATTTACCAGGAGGCGTATGCCGGCTTCCTTGGCGTTTTTGGTAACCTTGTACCCCTTGACGGCAAATTTCTGTGTGAGCAGCGCGTCAAAATCAATGTCCGGTTTTCCGGTCTGGTTAGAGACCCTCAGGTAGACCGGACGGTCATCTATCGAATCGGGGCTGATGAAGACGGATTGCTGAAGCTGAAGCTGGGTCTCAAGATTGCGATGCTTGATGGCGGTACACCCGGACTGGGTGGCAAGTGCAATGAGTGCTGCAAACATGATGAGTGTGCTCTTCATGGCGGTTAGATCCTTTTTCATGGAATGAAAGAGACGTACGTTCCAGGCAGATCAAAGTTTTCGTGTGTCCATCGGGGTGATGCGTGTTCCTATACTTTTGTTCGTTCAAGAAAAGCAGAAATCAAGGGTATGACATCTTCCCTGGCGTCTTCAAGGATATAATGCCCGCAATCCGGGTAACTGTGAACCTCCGCATCGGGGAAGCGCTGCCGCCATTCGGTCAGGAAGTACCGGTCGAAGACGAAATCCAGCTCACCCCAGCAGATCAGCATCGGCAGACTGCTGAACTGACCGATCCCCTCGGATACGGTGCTGACCAGGTCATAGGCACGGTTGCCGGGCTGCAGTGGGATATCCTGCACGAAGCGGAGAGTGGCAATGCGGTTCTGCCAGGAATCGTAGGGGCGTTGGTAGAGGGAGCGCAGTTTGGCATTCATCGGGTTGCGTTTGCAACCCACATACGAGGCACCCATGCTGAAGGCGTTGAAACCACGAACCAGCAGTGTACCAAGCATTGTGTCACGGCAGATGCGCAGGCCGAGAGGGAAGGGCTTGCTCTTCGGCAGGTGGAAGGCCCCGGTGTTGAGGATCACCAGACGTCTGACCCGCTCGGGGTGGCGCACGGCGTAGGCCATGCCGATCATGCCGCCCCAGTCGTGGACCACCAGAGTAATATTCTCCGTGATCCCCAACTGTTCCAGCAGATTTTCCAGGTCATCCACCCGGCGGGAGAGGGTGTAGTCGTAGCGGTCATCACCCGGCTTGTCCGACAGGCCGCAGCCGATGTGGTCCGGGACGATGCAACGGTAGCGGCCGCGCAGGGCCAGCACCAGGTTGCGGTAGTAGAACGACCAGGAAGGGTTGCCGTGCACCATCACCACCGGTGCGCCGATGCCCTCATCCAGGTAGTGGTAGGAGAGGCCATCCAGGTTGAGGTGTTTCCCGGTGAAGGGGTATTCTTTTTTCAATTCTTCGGTAATGCTCAGAACTATTCTCCCTTTTACTTAACTGATCAGAAACACAAAATTTGCGATGATAACAAGGCGGCAAGGAGTCGGCAGCCAGGGCCTAGCAGCGCTACTTCGAGCTTGACGGCGACGCGCCAAAGTCGTTAGCGCGCAAAGGTTGCGTTTCCTCTACCATTCCATCCCCAGCATCAGACAGTTCAGCCCGCTGCCGATCCCCAGGAATGCCACCTTGTCTCCCACCTCGAGGATGTCGCGTTCATCGGCTATGGCAGCTGTCAGCGGCAGGGAAACGGTACCCATGTTGCCCAGGTATTCATAGGTGGTGAAGTCCTTGTCAGCCGGGATGTCGAGAGTCTTGAGGATCGCGCTCTGATGGGCCGAGCCGACCTGGTGGCAGATGACCTGGTCCACATCCTCCGTGCGCCATCCCACCTGGGGCAGGAAGGCCTCCCAGGTGCGTCGTCCC
Organism: Geobacteraceae bacterium; assembly: GCA_016720395.1. Classification (GTDB taxonomy): domain Bacteria; phylum Desulfobacterota; class Desulfuromonadia; order Geobacterales; family Pseudopelobacteraceae; genus CAIPTY01. Next base: position 51,272 of record JADKKR010000009.1, read on the forward strand.
AGTTCGACACCGTAGTTCATGACATTGACCCCGTCGGTGGACATGGACTGGAGATAACCACCCTTGCCGTCCGGGGTGATGCCCCAGAGGCAGAGCCGGTGATGCTCCGGGGCGGTCTGTGTGATACCGCCCAGCAGACGCCTTCGTGATGGTCCGGAATAGGATCCGTCGGTCAAAAGGACCGCCACGGCGCCGGATCCGCCGGTGAGGGTGGCAAGCGAGGCGGCAAAGTGCTGCATGGTCCGTTCTTCCAGCATGCGGGCAATCATGATGTCGTTGATTTCACGGGCACTTTCACAGGAGACCACCAGTCCGGCCTTGATTTGACCGAGTTCGATACGGTTGGCCACGTCGAGGATGCCGTTCAGCACACCGAGGCAGGCATTGGAGAGATCGAACACGGCGGCTTTTCCGCCGACGCCCAGGCCATTGGCAACACGGCAGGCGGTGGCAGGCTCGAACTGTTCCCGGCAGACGCCGGCGTATATCAGGGCTCCTATTTCGTCGGGAGCAACGCCGCTGGACAGCAACACCTTCCTGGCGGCAGCGATGGCACCATGGGAGAGCGGATATCCCGGCTCCCACCAGCGGCGCTCGCGAATGCCGGTCAGGGCCTGCAACTGGCCCGGTGCGATGCGCAGGTATTTGTATAACGGCTCAAGCCGCGATTCCAGCTCGCTGGAGGTGACAACTACCGGCGCCAGTTCATATCCCAGGGCCTCTATGGTAACTTTGCGGTACTTCATCTAAGACACCACCCTTACGGTAAATTCATTCATCTGATAGATCGTTTTTCCGTCAACTGAGAGGAAGCCGGCGGCGGTCATGACCTGCCGGTCATCATCCATACCGGTAACCCAGGCTTCGACCGTCACACGCTTATTGGACGGCACCACCTGGCCGCGATAGAGCCAGCTATGCGCTTTACCCAGCGCGGAGACTTCTAAGACATTTCCATTCTGCCAGCCCCAGCGTTCCACGGCTGCAAACTTTACCAGCTGAAGGAAGGATTCCAGTCCCAGAGAACCGGGGGTAACCGGATCTTCGTAGAAATGGGCCTTGAAGAACCACTCCTCCGGGTCCACATCCTTGACACCCCGGATGTAGCCGATCCCCTGCGGTCCGCCGTCCGCTACGAACAGCTCGATTGTGTCGATCATGCGCAGCTGCTTCTCCGGGAAGGGTGCTGTTTCAGGGTACGGCAGGCTGCGGCCCCTGCCGATCTCCTGCGCTGTCGGCCGGTAGGGTTGTGCATCGCGAATGCCCACCTGATTGGCCAGAGCCTCTTTGGAGAAGAAGCCGAACATGGTATCTCCCTCGTAGAGAATACCATGGCGATCGGCCACGTTGAAGTCGAATTCCTGGATGATCATGCCGCCGCTGGTGGCGACCTTCTTCATGGTGGCGCTGCAGGTCAGGGTTCCGCTGTCTGGTGTTACTGCCCGGTGCTGGATCGCCGTGCCACCCAGGTTGCGGAAGGAGATATCGGTCGGGCTGGTCAGGGCCGAGCCCACGTAGGCCGCCAGCCAGCCACAGGGCTGCAGGGCCGCCTCCAGCAGGACCGAGAACGGCATACGCGGCTGGCGGTCGGCTGCAAAGAACCAGGCTTCGGCGGGCAGATCATACTGGGCCTCGGCCATGGCACCGGCTGTCATCTGCCAGGGCTCGCCACGCAGGGCGGTAACCCGGTCCATGAACTGGAACGGTGGTCCTGGCAGGCGGGCGATCTTGCGCTGGCTGTCGAATACCCGGTAGCGCTCACCGAAGCCTTCTGAAGGATTACCGTTACTGTAGGCCAGGATCTGTTCCTTGGTATAGATGGCCGTTTTTTTGACCTCTGCGGTGCTGCTGCCGCGTACTGCCTGCCACATGGCCGACAGCTTTTCTCTGGTCGTGCCGGTCAGGCGTGCCGACATGCTCGTGATCTCAACGATCGGCTTGCCGTCGGCATACATCAGGGCGTCGCAAATCACGAAGGGCTCCGGGCGGTAGCCGATCTCGCGGATGGTAACTTCATAGGTGACCACCTTTGTCGTCTCAAGGACCTGACCGCGGCAGCAGAGTTTGCTGGCTACACCCGGTACCGGCTCCCATACCGAGCTGGAAGATTCCGTCACCCAGCCCATCCGCAGGAGGTAGATCCGCAGGGTGTGCATGCAGCATTCGTACATCAATGTGCCGGGCATGACCCGGTCGTCCACGAAATGACAGGTGATGAACCAGTCGTCGGGGTGGATATCGGCCTCGGCCCGGATGATGCCGATGCCGCAGCGTCCGCCGTCCGGGTCGATCTCGTTGACACGGTGTACCAGGCGCATCCTGCCGCCCGGGATGGTCAGGGGGCGTGAGACCGGTAGACCGCTGAACAGCGGCCCGAAACAGCCGGACAGGTTGCCTTCCCGCAGCCGGTCAAGCTGAACATCATTGAGGCTTTCCCGCGACATAGGCACCAGTTCCTGCCAGTCGGCCGGACGTATGCCGGTTGTTGGGCGCAGGTCGATGGCCGGCCGCACAATTCCCTTGCCGGCGTCCAGCTCCTGCTGGCTGAAGAAGCCGGCACAGCCGTCGCGCATGGAGAGCAGCGGCTGCCCGTTGACCGTGGCCTCGAAAAAGAAACGGAACAGCCAGGTGTCCCCCTGGCGGAAGAATCGCTCGATCCGGATATCGTAATGAATGGTCTCGCCCGGTCCGGGCAGGCCGCGGTGGAAGGTGACCACGGCATCCAGCAGGCGGTACACCGCCAGGCCGCGGGTGATGAAGTCGATGCCCAGGTAGCCGGACAGGAACAGGTCTGCCTGACCGGCCTCCACCGCGATGCAGGTCGGAATGCAACCACCGTCCAGATACCAGGCCCCGGGGTGGATGTCGTGTTCGGTGACGACGCGTCCCTTGGTCATAGAGCGGGGTTTGCCTTCAACGGAGATGATCCGGTCCACCAGCATCAGCGGCTCGTCCGGCAGACGCACGCGGGTCGGAAAACTGTCGGCCTCGGCAAATTCCGCTCCGAGCATGCGGGCAACCGAGCCGACGGCGAATTCCATGCACTGGTCACGGCCATAGGCCGCCGGTGAGGCAGGTGCCGCTGTCAACCCGACGGGGGCAACCGTATCATGACATTTTCCGGGAAGGATGTCGTCTCCCAGCGCCTGCCGCAATGAGGCCTCCAGGGATATGGCGGAGGCCATGGCCCGGGTCAGGCTGTTGCTGAGGTTGAGATAGGCTTCATGTGCCTTGATCTGTTGCTGCTGCACCTGGACGAATTGCCCGAGCAGTAGATCCGTGACGTTTTTCGTCCCCTCTCCCTGAGGGAGAGGCCTGTCCTGAGCGAAGTCTAAAGGGCCGGGGTGAGGGGGACTCGCTGTGGTTGAAACCGGCGGCAGCGGCGGCCGGAACGGAGCGCCGCCGATGGTAAGGTGCACCCGGGGCGATGATGACGGGGTGGCCGATTCTGCCGGAAGGTTCACGGTGAGCGGAGCCAGGTCCACCGGTACCCTCTCGGCGATCAGGTTGGCCAGCAGGCGCAGCAGGGTTGAAACGGCGTCCTGTCCATTGTGGCAGGCCGAACGTGCCAGGTGCGGACGGTCACCCAGTATGCGGCTGATCATCCGGCTGCATGAAGAACCGGGGCCCATTTCCAGGAACAGGCGTACACCGTCGCGGTAGGCTGACTCGATCACCGCAGGATAATCTATGCCGTGCAGCGCCTGGCCAAGGATCGAGCCGGCTGCACTCTCGCGGGTGACCTGGTAGGGCCCGCCTTTGACGCCGCTGTAATAGGTAATCCCTGCGGGCGGTTCGGTGGGGAAGAGATGCAGGTCATGGTATGGCCCGGCTACCGGTCGGGCTACCTCGCAATGTACGGTGGTGACCCCCTGCAGGGGAAAAAACCTGCAGTCGAGCGCGGTCACGAGCCCTGCTACGGCAGCGGAGTCGCCGCCGACCACGCATTCATCGGGGGTGTTGACGATCAGCAGGTAGGCGCGCGGGAATGCTTTCAGCGCTGTCCGGACCGCCCCGTGCGGGGCATCGACGACTCCCAGGCTCCACTGGACTTGCTCGTCGCCGGAGAGTTCCCAGACTTGGCGTGCGGCGCGACACTCACCAGCCAGGTCACGGGTGAAGAGGGTTGACTCCTGCATGCGCGTGTACATGCCGTCACGGTCACGCCAGGCGCCCAAGGCGAGCAGACCGGCTGATTCACCGAGGCTGTAGCCGATGACGGCCGTCGGCTGGATGTTGAAGATGCGTACAAGGTCACTGACGGCGCACCCGGTGGTTACCTGGCCGAAGATAACCGCCCGGTGGTCATCGTTGATCTCGCTGCCGGATGCCCCGTTCCAGAACAGTTCGGGCTGAAACTGCTTTCTCAGGAAGAGGTTGTCCCGATCCTGGCGGTGGAGAATTTCAGGCCAGCGACTGAACAGTTCCATCCCCATGCCGGGGTAATGGTTGCCGGAGCCGGGGAACACAAAGGCGATCTTTCCGTCAACCCCCAGCGGTTTCGTGGAATAAAACAGCCGGTCGCGCAGTGCCGGGGTTGTATCGGGGACTATGCCGCCGGCTGAAAGGGTTTGAAGGCCCAGAGTCGCCAGCGCCTGCAGTTCGTCACGGTCCCTGGCCACCATTGCCATGGCCAGGGTTTTCCGGGAACCGTCTCGATAACGGCCGTTGAGAGAGACCGAGAGATTTTGTATTAAATAGTTGTTATTTTCAGAAGTATTGAGATGTAATACTTCAAGTTCTGCTGAAAGTTCTTCCGGTGTATCTCCGGACAGGGCAAACAGGAATTCACTGCCCGTTCCCAGCGGTGCCGACAGTAGCTGGTCGCAGCAGTTGGTGTTGTTGTCCCGGCTCTCGAGTACGACATGGCTGCAGGATCCGTCTACACTGTAGGAGCTGATTCCGGCGCGGCGCGGGCCGTCTGCGCGGTTGCGCAGCCAGTAGCGTGAAGAACGCGGCAGGAACAGTGAACCTTTCTCCGAAAACCCGTCGCAGGGTGTCTCGACTCCCCGGCAGGCCGGGATGATCTCGTGATGGAGCGCCAAGCATCCGCGGACAAAAGAGGCCAGTCCTGCGGCGGCGCCGCTGTGGCCAATGTCTGCCTTTACGCTGCTGACTGCGCAGGAACGGGCGGAAGATTTGTTGAAAAAACCGGAAAGTGCCACTGCCTCGTTCCGGTCTTCAATCGGGTTTCCTGAAGCATTGGCTTCAAGATAATCGATTGTTGCCGGGGATATCCGTGCATCGGCATAGGCCCGTTGCAGTGCAAGGTCATACATGTTGTCGCTGCTGGAGCCGATCCCGCGGATGACAGCGTAGATTCTGTCACCATCTCGCTCGGCGTCTGACAGGCGCTTGAGGACTACGGCACAGGCACCTTCCCCGACCAGGGTGCCGTCGGCTTTCCGGTCAAAGGGCAGGGCACGGCCGGTTGCAGAAAAGGGAAGCAGGGCATGCTGGCCAAGGACCGCCCGTGGATCTCCGGCCAGGTCAACGGCACCCACCAGAGCCCGTTCCAGCTGGCCGGTCTGAAGCATGCGCACCGCCGTCTCCAGTGCACGCATGCCGGAGTTTTCCTCGCTGGAGAGAGTGAAGCTCGGGCCCCCGACGCGGAACTCACGGGCGATTCTGCTGGCAACGATGTTTCCCAGGGCGCCCATGGTGCGGTTAGCACTCAGGGCCGGTCCAGCGGCTTCACGGAGTCGGACGGACCAGTTTTCACGTTCTTCTGCAGAGAGGGTGCGTCCCAATCTGGCCGACCAGGTACCGACCAGTGCGGGCAAGGACCAGCGCAGACTGAAGTTGGTGCTGTTCAGGTCGAGAGCGATGCCGATAAAAACACCGCTATTCAGGTTGTCATCCCTTCCCAGGCCGGCATCCTGCATGGCTCCGGCAGCTGTTGAGAGCATGAGCAGCTGCTGGGGCAGCATCTCCTCCACCTCGCGGGGCGGGATGCGGAAGCGGTTCGCAGCGACGGAAACGCCGGCCTGATAGAAACCTTCAAAAGAGCTGCCGTGAAGTCCTTCCTGCCTGAACCAACTTGTGTTCTGCACCCCCCACCATCTCGTCGGCGGTGCCGGTCGGGTGGCCGGGTCTCCGCCCAGAACACGTTCCCGGAAAGCCGGCAGACCCTGCCAGGGTCCGAAACTGGCATCCATGCCGACTACCGCGATGGCATCGTAGTGCTGCGGGTCTTCAAGATTATTGAGCGATGAACCGTCGGAAGAGCCGGAGGAAGCCGGAAGCCACTCTTCCACAAGCAGGTGGGCGTTGATGCCTCCGAAACCGAAGGCACTGACCGCGGCCCGACGGGGAATGCCCTCACCCCTGCGCTGCCAGGGAATGGCGGCTTTCAGCACCTGGAAGGGGCTGCTATCCAGCTGCATGCCGGTTTGCGGAGAGTTGAAATTGGCGGTGGGCGGGAGTGTTTCGGCCTGCATGGCCAGCAGAACCTTGGTCAGGGCAGCTCCGCCGGCTGCCGTCAGCAGGTGACCAATGTTTGATTTGACCGAACCGATGACGCAACGCTCTCCTGCCGGATGCGCTCCGCCCCACAGTTCCTGAAGGCTGGCCACTTCTACCGCGTCACCGACAGGTGTCCCGGTGGCGTGACACTCAACCAGATCCACATCTGCGGGCTGCCAGCCGGCCTGTACATAGGCGGCCCGCATGGCGCGCAGCTGGCCTTCGGACATGGGGGCCAGCAGGCTGCCGCCTACATCGTTCGCCAGGCCGATGCCACGGATGATACCGTAGATTCTGTCGCCCTGGGTCAGGGCATCCTCGGTGCGTTTAAGGAGGAACAGACCGGCTCCTTCTCCGACAACCAGGCCGTCTCCGGCAGCATCGAACGGGGAGCAGATTCCCCGCTTGGAGAGGGCGCGCAGCTGCGAGAAGCCCATCTGGGTAAACAGCGGGTCGGGGCGTGATACGCCCCCGCACAGCATGGCGTCGACCCGGCCGGACAGCAGCTCGTCTACGGAAAGTTTGATGGCATACAGTGATGATGCACAGGCTGCATCCAGGGTAACGTTTCCCCCGCCGAGGCCGAGAGCCTGGGCCAGAATACCGGCAGGGAGCCCGGCGACGTAGCGGTTGAGCGGGTTGGAAGCCATTTTCTGCGCAGTGTCGTCATACAATGACGAATGCAACAACGGTATTTCGTCTGGAGAATCCTGAAGAGATAGGGGGGGGCGAACTGAGCCGGTGCCGAGCAGTTGCTCTGTAAAGGTCCTCCCCAGAAGGCTGCGGGTGAGGGCGGAAGAGCTTTCGCTCGGCAGAGCCAGGTTTCCGATAATGACGCCTACCCGTGACCGGTCGAGAGCTTCGGTCAGGCCGTCGTCGAAAGCACGCTTTCCGGCATGTATGAGCAGGTGGAACAGTGGGTCGAGACCCTCGAGGATAGCAGGGTCCATGTGCAGGCCGGGCAGGCCTGCGGCTGAGCAAAGTCCGTCAATAAAGCAGCCCTGCCGGGAATAGACGTGGTCTGCAGCTCCCGCTTCGGGGCTGAAAGCCGCTTCAGCCGGCATCAGCCAGCGTCCTTCAGGAACCTGACGGGAGGTACTGCGCCCGTTACGGATACAGTTCCAGAAACTGTCCAGATCCGGCGCATCGGGGAAGATGCCGCCGATCCCGACAATCGCGACTGAGGAGCCGGAAGGTGGCATCAGGCTGCTTCCCGTTCAGCACACCCCGGCTGTGAGAGCTGATTACGCCGGAAGGCCCGCTGAAGGGACGGATCGATTACACATTCGTAATTCTCCAGTCTGGCGATCAACTTGCCCGAATTGCGGTCCAGAAACTCCATGTCGGCTGATGCGCCATGTTCGCGTTCTGCGGTTACGCGGATCACAATCTGTGCGCCCTCCCGCGGGAATGTTTCCTGAAACTGACGATATCGCCCGGCAAACGAGGGGAGCGAACCGGACCCGAAGCGTTCAAAACTCCAGAGGATCATCAGCTGGAAAGCACTGTCAATCACCAGCGGGTCGGTGAGCCAGATGTTTCTGAGCGGTTGCCTGACCCAGTTGGACGGCTGTGGTGCTCCTTTGACCAGTGCGGTAATGCCCTTTTCGGAACATCCTCCGACCTGTTCGATACCGTGCAGGTCCGGTCCGTGGAAGAGACGCTCCTGATCGTAGATGACTCCGTTGCTCTGGGTGTAGGGTGTTGTCGGCAGATCGACGATGGAGCGGATGCCTTCAGGCAGCCGGGTGGCCAGGACGATCCCGGCACGCGCGTGAAGGAGGCTGCGCCCGTCGCCGGAGGTGCCGGTGAGCTCCACCGGTACAACGTACAGTGAGTCGCGCTTTTCAGCCCGACCGGCCATGATCCTCAGGCTGCAGGCTGTGTCTTGATCGAAAACAACCCCTTTGCAGATGCGCAGATCGTTGAAACCGTGGAAGCGGAAGCCCGGATTGCCGTGCAGAGCGCCGTGCGCCAGCCACTCAATGATCATGGCCATGGGCAGGACCGCCTTGCCGTCAATGACGTGGGAACGGATAAACGGATAGTCTTCTACGTTCAGTGCCAGGCTGAAGGCCTCCACAAGCGGCATGGTCGGTGCCGGTGTGGTGAGCGTCAGCGATGATGGTGCGGTTCCGGCCAGTACGACGATCTCAACCGGATCTTCAACCGCTGCAAGTTCCCGAACCAACAGCTCTCCACCTGACTTAAGCGGAATCAGGTTGATCCCTTCGCTGCTGAAGACATTTTTCAGGGCCGGGGTTACCATGCCGCCATCCCAGGGGCCCCAGTTGAGGCAGACGGTCCGGCAGGCAGGGCGGCGGCGCGACTCGTCCTGGGCCAATTTGTTGAGGACCTCGTTGGACACGGAGTAATCTACCTGACCACTGCGGCCGAAACGTCCGGTGGTAGAACCGAAAAGGGCAATAAAACGCAGGTCATCAGAGGCTGTGGCCACCAGCAGGGTGCGCAGCGCCGTTACCTTGGTGCCATAGACCTGAATAAACTGCTCCCTGGTTTTATCGGCTATGAGACGGTCTGCCAAAACGCCGGCCCCGTGGACGATTCCCCGGACCGGGCCGTAATCCCTGCGAATGGCGTTCAGTATGCCTGCAACCGCATCGTTGTCGCGGATGTCGACAGCTCGATAGAGCGCCTTTCCCCCGACTGCAGCGATTGAGGCAAGGGTTGCTGTCAGTTCGCGGCCTGCGATGACTGCCTGGTAGCGCTCTTCAATCGCTTTCGGGTGAAGTTTCTCCGTGGCATGTTCCATGATAGCCCGTTTGATGGTGCTTTCATCATGCAATGCAGTCAGCCATTCCGGTTCGGGAAGCGGTTCCGGACTCCGGCCGAACAGCACCAGCAGCGGACGGTAGGCTTCAGCCAGGGCTATGGCAGTGGCGGCGGTGACGCCGCGCCCTCCTCCGGTAACCACTACCACGTCACCCGCCTGGATCGGCGGAGATGGCGGGGTATCCAGGGAGGGGAGGTCGCAGAACTCCAGACCGAATCTGCCGTCGGAGGTCAGTCCGACTTCGAGCGGACCGCTGGTGAGCAGTTCACCGGCCAGTGCGCAGGCTGTGGACGTGGCATCGGAGAACCCGCCAAGGTCGATGGCTTTGCAGGCGACCTCCGGCCATTCACGGGCCGCAGTCTTGGCCAACCCGGCCAGCCCGCCGGAAAGAGGATCACTGATTCCGGTGCCGTCTCCGCACCCGAAATTGCCATCCAGACGTGAGACGGTGCAGAAGAAAGCACCCCCAGCATCGGCGCTGCGGCGCAGAGACGGTGCGGCCTTTTTCAGGAGCAGGAATGCGTTGAGGAGGAAGGTATCGTCGGTTCCGTCTGCCGGAGCGATGATGACCAGTCCGGAGATGTTGTCAGCCGGCAGGTCGTCCAGATTTTCATCAATCTTGATCAGCCGGACATTCAGATCTTCGGAACACAGGTTGGAGCAGACACCTCCGGACAGCTGCGAGCCGTCGTCAGTTACCCAGATGATGCCGTTCTCCGGCATGGTGATCGCGTCTCCGGTTTCGCCCAGCGCGCGCGGGATGATCGTACTTCGTGTAAGTTCGATACCGGGAACTGTTGCCGGGGCGGAAGTGGAGGCAGGCGCCAGGGGCTGCGGGGATGTGGAAATAGCTGTCGCGCCTGCTCCAAGGTAGTGTGCAATCTCGCCCAGGGTATGCAGGGAACCGAGATGTTCAGGACCGATGACCGGCGAACCGGGCAGCCGCTCCTGCAGGGCTGAGAGGATCTCGACCCGCTTGATGGAGTCGATGCCCAGGTCTGAATCCATGCCCATCTCCAGCTCGAGCATCTCCACCGGATAACCGGTCTTCTCACTGACTACCGCCAGTAAGGTCTCCGTGACCCGGTCTGCGCTGATCGAAGCTGATGAAACGGCGGCTGACGGCTGCACGGTTGCGCCTGCTCCCAGATAGTGTGCAATCTCGCCCAGGGTATGCAGGGAACCGAGATGTTCAGGACCGATGACCGGCGAACCGGGCAGCCGCTCCTGCAGGGCCGAGAGGATCTCGACCCGCTTGATGGAGTCGATGCCCAGGTCTGAATCCATGCCCATCTCCAGCTCGAGCATCTCCACCGGATAACCGGTCTTCTCACTGACTACCGCCAGTAAGGTCTCCGTGACCCGGTCTGCGCTGATCGAAGCTGATGAAACGGCGGCTGACGGCTGCACGGTTGCGCCTGCTCCCAGATAGTGTGCAATCTCGCCCAGGGTATGCAGGGAACCGAGATGTTCAGGACCGATGACCGGCGAACCTGGCAGCCGCTCCTGCAGGGCTGAGAGGATCTCGACCCGCTTGATGGAGTCGATGCCCAGGTCTGAATCCATGCCCATCTCCAGCTCGAGCATCTCCACCGGATAACCGGTCTTCTCGCTGACGACCGCCAGTAAGGTCTCCGTGACCCGGTCTGCGCTGATCGAAGCTGATGAAACGGCGGCTGACGGCTGCACGGTCGCGCCTGCTCCCAGGTAGTGTGCAATCTCGCCCAGGGTATGCAGGGAACCGAGATGTTCAGGACCGATGACCGGCGAACCTGGCAGCCGCTCCTGCAGGGCCGAGAGGATCTCGACCCGCTTGATGGAGTCGATGCCCAGGTCTGAATCCATGCCCATCTCCAGCTCGAGCATCTCCACCGGATACCCGGTCTTCTCGCTGACGACCGCCAGCAGGGTCTCCGTTACGCGGTCTGTGACAGGTGCTGGTGCGATTCTAGGTGGTGTGCCGTCTGCAGGCCGTGAAGCGGCGACTGCAGGCGCAGGAGTAGAAGGAGCGCAGGCAGGTGCCGGGCCGGTCGGGATGGGAGCGGAAAGCGGAGTGCGTCCCTGCAGGATATGTCCCTGCTGTTCCAGCAGGCTCTGAATGGTCCTGCTGGCCTGCTCCTGACCCTCAAGGAAGCGGCGGTGCAGCTGGGCAGTCTCTTCCTGCATCCTCTGAAGGACGGTCATGCCTTCCCTGGTCACACGCAGCGATTCTGCCACAGCATCCTGTGAAACCGGCGCGGATGGCGCGGCATTGAACTGATTTGCAGAAGAGGCGGCTAGCGGCGCTGGCCGGACAGGGACGATTGTTGGCGGCCGCTTGGGTCTCGGCTTGACATAATTTGCGCCGCAGAGCGGTATGGTCATGGCCGGTTTCCTGCCTGCCGTCTGTGCTGCAGGCTGGAAAATGTTGTCCCAGGCGGTAAGCTGCACGGGGTGTCCGAGCACGGCAAGTTGGGCAAGACAGCGGGCCAGGTCTGCGATGCCGGAGCGTTTGCCGCTGGAGGCATCCAGTGACACAGCCGTGTGCCGGTGATCGCCGAGTATGGATTTGACCAGGCCGCTCAGACGCGAACCGGGACCGATCTCCACGAAGGTCCTGATACCGGCTACATGCATGGCCTCTATTTCAGCCACAAATTCAACCGGACGTGCAAGCTGCCCTGCCAGGAGCTTCCTGGCCTTGGCGGCGGCGGCAGGATATTCGGATGCTGTTGAGTTGGAATAGACCGGGATGCTGCCGGCTGAAAAAGGTACGTCGGCCAGGGCTTCAAGGAGCGGTTCGGCGGCATCGGCTACCAGAGAACTGTGGAAGGCCGCAGCCACCGGCAGCTGTTTGCAGGTGAGTTTCCGTTCGCTGCAGGCCGTAACGGCACGGGTAATCTCGGAGCTTGGCCCTGATAACACCGCCTGTGTCGGGGCGTTGCAGTTGGCGATGACCAGGTCGAGCCCCTCCTCTTCAAGCATGCGCCCGATGTCTGCCAGGGGAGCGGAAACGGCCAGCATGCCTCCTTTATCGCCCTCTCCAGAGGCCATAAGGCTGCCACGCAGGCGGGAGAGGGCATGGAACGAAGGCTCATCCAGGCGTCCGGCAGCACACAGGGCGGTCAGCTCTCCGTAGCTGTGCCCGGCGACTGCGTCCGGTTCCAGTCCGAAGGATCTCAGCAGCCGCAGGGCTCCCAGGCTGACAGCGCCGATGGCGGGCTGGGCGACATCCGTGGCCCGCAGGCCCTCTTCCTGCCTCTCCCGTTCTGCGGCCACGAAGGCGGTGGGTGGATAGATAAGGTCTGACAGGCGTGCGCCAACTGCCGACTCGAAACCGTCTTCTGCTGCAGTAAGGGTTTCGAGCATCTCGGGGAAACAGCAGCCCAGGTCCCGCAGCATACCTGTGTACTGTGAACCCTGCCCGGGAAACAGTATGCCGATCTTGCCCGGTACCGGACCGGTGGCGAAGTAGACCCCATCGGGACTGCTCCAGCTCGAAAGCTGGTTTTTCCGGAGCATGCTGCGGGCGTTCGAGATAATCGCCGCAAGATTGGTCCGGTTCCGCTCAACTATCAAGGCCAGGCGGCAGGACGCGGCTGGATCGAATGCGGCCCGCAGGGAAGAAGCCTTTGAGCGGAGGTCTGTCCAGGCCATGTCTCCGTCGAGCCCTGAAAGTGCAGCTTCGAGGTGTGCGGTATCGGCAGCGGAAAAGGGCAGAATCTGCACATTGCCGTCCCATTCGGCGCTATTCCTGACAGGACGATACTCCTCGAGTACCGTATGGAAGTTGGAACCGCCGAACCCGAAGGCGCTGACTGCTGCCCGGCGCGGGGCACCGGCGCGTGCCAGCCAGGGACGTTTTTCAGATGCTATGTAGAAAGGGGTCCGACCTTCGGAAACCTCTTTCAGCGGCTGCTGAACCTTGATGGTCGGGGGGATGACTTTGTGGTGAAGGGCCAATGCTGCCTTGATAAGGCCGGCTGCCCCGGCGGAGGCCTTGGTGTGACCGATTTGTGACTTGACCGAACCAAGGGCGCACCAGGGCCTATCCGCTTCCCCGAAAATATCACGAAGAGCGGAGACTTCGACGGCGTCGCCGACCTTTGTACCGGTACCGTGGGCCTCGACCAGACCGATACTCTCCGGGGTGACACCGGCACGCTGGTAGGCATCCAGTATGGCCTTTTTCTGGCCGGAGGCGCTGGGTGTGTAAATCGCTTCCCCCTTGCCGTCGCTGGATGAACCGATGCCGCGGATCACGGCATAGATGCGGTCTCCGTCGCGCTCTGCATCGTCAAGGCGTTTGATGACAACGATGCCGAGACCCTCTCCCAGGATGGTGCCGTCGCCGCTTGCGTCGAACGGCTTGGCGTTGCCGGTGGGTGAGAGCGCCGGGGTCTTGCTGAAGCACATGTACATGAAGATGTCGTTAAACGTGTCGATGCCCCCGGTGACTACCATGTCCGACTTGCCGGTGGCCAGTTCCATGCCGGCAAGGTGGAGCGCACTGAAGGAACTGGCACAGGCCGCATCGACAACGCAGTTGGTGCCGCCAAGGTCAAAATTCTTGCTGATGCGTCCTGCCACGACGTTGCCAAGCAGACCGGGAAACGAGTTTTCCTGCCAGGGTACATAGGAGTCGGAGATGCGCTGGACGACATCGGCAGCGGTTGTATCATCCACACCCGCATCTTTGAGGGCCGCACGCCAGATGGGATGGCCGAGCCGTGCCCCGAGCGGAATAACCAGCTCCAGGGTTCCGGTTACACCAAGGATCACGCTGACCCGGTTGCGATCATACTGCCGGTCGGGGCCGTAGCCGGCGTCCTTGAGGGCCTGCCCGGCGGCTACGAGGCCGAGGAGCTGGGAACTGTCGATCGCCTCCAGGGTGGCGGGGGGGATGTTGAACTCCATCGGGTTGAAGGGGGTTGAAGAAAGGAATCCGCCCCGCTGTCCGTAGGTCATGTCAGGGGACTTGGGGTCTTTGTCAAAATAGTCCGCCACATGCCAGTGGGAGGACGGGATGTCGGTTATTGCATCGACACCCTCTCGGATATTGGCCCAGTAGGCAGAGCTGTCGTCGGCCTGAGGAAAGAGGCAGCCGATACCGATGATTGCCAGCGGAACCCCGCCGGAGGAGATAGTCCTGTTCAATTCTTCCTTTTTCACGAAAGGTACTCCTTGATCTGTGTGTCTTCAAGCGGTGCTCTATGCTGTAACTCCTCCGGAAGGTCGATTCCCTGCCAGCGGAGGATGTTGATCCGGGTGAGAAGTGCTGCACCATACAGAATGTTGCGGGCAACGTTGGCCACCCTGCGCTGCTCGGGAGCTTCGAGGAAGCTGCCGGCAACCCATTCGTTGAATGCACCCATGGCCGGACCGCACCAGACCTGGTAATCGATCCTGCGTGAGGTAAGACCATCCTTGGCCCAATGGGCAGCCTGTCCCAGGTACCAGCGAAAGACGAGCGCCATGCGGTGTTTCGGGTCGCGTTCGGCCCGTTCGGTCTGGCGGGGGTCGCGTTCCAGAAAATAGCTGCGGGTGTCCTGCCAGATCTGCTCAAGGGGTGCCTGGAAGAAGGTCTTTTCGAGTTTGTCACGCTCTGCGGCAGGAATTTCGTCAAGGCTGCCGCAGGAGCGATACAGTTCATAGAGCTTTCCGGCTCGCATGGGAAACATGCTGCCACGTTTGAGAACCTGCACGGTCACTCCCATCTCGAACATATCGGCGGCCGGAGCCATGCATACGTCAGCCTGTCTGGTCTCGGACAGCATCCTGCGCACATCGTCGGAAGTCCCGGATTCAACGCAGGCCTGGTTGACCGAACCGGTCATGATGTAGGCGGCCCCCATGGCAAAGGCTGCTGCGGCAGCATCGGGTGTGGCGATGCCTCCGGCCAGGCCGGCCCGTAACTTCTGCGTATAGCCATAGCGTGCCTGCATGCGGACGGCAACGGACCGGATCGTAGGGAACAGGGCCATGGCCGGGCGGTTGTCGGTATGACCTCCGGAGTCAGCCTCTGCCGTAACTTCCTGGGCCAGGGGGATCAGGGAGGCCAGCTCGGCCTGTTCGGATGTTATGGCCCCTTCTTCCAGCAGTTGCCTCAGAAACTTATCCGGAGCAGGGGAAAAGAATTTTTCCGCCAGTTCCTCCCGGGAAACCTTGGCAATGATCCGGTTCGGGGCACATACCGTACCATCAGCAGTCCGGTGGATTCCATGAACCCGGTAGCGAACAAGCGGCAGAGTCAGGGCCAGAAAAGCGGATGCCTCCACAAGCCGCACACCCTTGCGGATATAAAGATCAGCCAGCGCCTTTTCCAGGTCAGGTTCGTGCGGCGAGTGGATCAGGTTGAACCCGCAGGGAAAGTCAGCACCGGCAAGCCGGTCAACTGCTGCCTCCACCGTGGCGAACGGCAGTCCGGCAGCACCGAAAAAACCGAGCATACCCGCCCTTCCGAGTTCCTCCACCATGGAGATGGAGCTGATCCCTTTGGCCATGGATCCGCCCAGATAGGGATAACGGATGCCGAGATCGGAGCAGAACGCCCGGTCTCCAAGGTTCTCCGGCAGGACAGGCGGGGCAAATCCCGCGAGGTAACCTGTTCCAGGTTTCACGGATGCGCTGCTGTCAGGTGCCTTGACACTTGTATCTATACGATAGTGTCCATCGTTCCCCGTCAGGAAGATCGGAGCACTTAGCTTGCGGAGTGCCACTGAAATATCCGGCACAATGGTCCAGGATTCCGGAGCGGTTTCCGGGTGTTCCGCCGGTTCTGTCAAGCTGTTTTGACGGGCTGTTGTTTCCAATGGCACTTCTCCACGTGGTGTATAAAGTTGCTGATGCCTGTTTTTCATGGTGAACCGGGATGTACCACGTTTGCGGAAGTTATTCCGGAAAATGAAACGTCTAAAAATATATGAAACTGGATAATAATACAAGAAAATGACTAGCTGATTGCCGACATACATCAAAATAATGCGTTCCTGTCCCCAACAATCGGCTTTATGAATTTCTTCTGTTACCAGTGTCCCTGCTCTGCTTGACGCCGGACGGTTATATCTGCTATGTAACAGAGCCTATGAGAAAAAAAGGATGCTGCCATGCCGTATATCACCATTGATGAAGAGCGTTGTAAAGGGTGTGGACTCTGTACCCTCGCCTGCCCGAAAAAATTGGTCAGTTTGCGGGAAACTCCCAACAGCCTCGGGTTTACGATGGCTGTCTTTTCGAATCCGGAAAAATGTACCGGCTGTGCCCTGTGCGCGGAAATGTGCCCGGATGTGGCTATTTCCGTATTCAAGGAGCTGGAATAATGAGCGGTAAACTCTTTGTCAAGGGTAACGAGGCCGTTGCCATGGCCGCCATAGAAGCCGGCGTCCGCTGCTATTTCGGTTATCCCATTACACCGCAGAGTGATATACCGGAATACCTCTCCCGCGAACTGCCGAAGCATGGAGGAACCTTTATCCAGGTGGAAAGCGAGATCGGCGCCATCAATATGGTTCTCGGAGCCTCGGCAGCCGGTGTGCGTGCCATGACCTCATCATCCGGCCCCGGAATCTCGCTCAAGCAGGAGGGCATCTCCTATATGGCCGGTTCCGAACTGCCGGGCGTGATTGTCGACATCATGCGCCAGGGTCCTGGATTGGGCGGCATCGACGCCTCACAGGCCGATTACTGGCAGGCCACCCGCGGAGGGGGGCATGGCGGCTACAGAATTATTGTCCTGGCTCCGGCTTCGGTACAGGAAATGTACGATTTGACCATGCTGGCTTTTGACCTGTCCGATATCTACCGCATCCCGGCCATGGTACTGGCCGATTCGGTCGTAGGTCAGATGAAGGAATCGATCATCGCCAATCCGCGTCCCGAAGTGGATCTGCCGTCCAAGGAATGGGCGGTGCGCGGTCGCAGGGATGGGCACGTACAGAACGTTGTAAAGTCTCTAAAGCTCGGTGACGGCGAGATGGAAGCCTTCCATTGGGCCATGCATGCCCGCTACCAGGAACTGGCCGCAAAGGAGAGTCGCTGGGAGGAGATCCTGACCGACGACGCGGAACTGATCGTGACCGCCTTCGGCTCGACCGCACGCATATCCCGGACAGCAGTGGACATGGCCCGTGAGGCCGGCTTGAAGGTCGGCCTGATGCGCCCTGTAACCCTCTTTCCTTTTCCTGCCCATGCCTATCTATCGCTTTCGCAGCGCTGCAAGCGCTTCCTGGATATCGAACTTTCCACCGGGCAGATGATCGACGACGTGCGTCTTTCTGTCGCCCGGGATGCTGATGTCTCGTTCTACGGCCGGCCACCGGGAGCCGGGTCGTTGCCGACACCGGAAGAGCTCTACCAGCAGATCAGGAAGGTGTACCCATGAAACAGGTCTTTTCCCGCCCCGGAAGTCTCAAGGATGTCCAGACCCATTTCTGTCCCGGTTGCCAGCATGGATCAATCCACCGCCTGGTGGCGGAGGCGATGGACGAATTCGGCATACGCGACCGGACCATCGGTATTGCCTCGGTAGGCTGCTCGGTTTTCCTCTACAGCTATTTTGATATCGATGTTGTCGAGGCACCGCACGGGAGGGCTCCGGCTGTGGCCACCGGTACGAAACGGGCCCGGCCGGACAGCATTGTGTTTACCTATCAGGGAGACGGCGACCTGGCGGCAATCGGTACCTCGGAGATCATTCATGCAGCAAACCGCGGTGAAGACATCACGGTCATCTTCGTCAACAACACCACCTACGGCATGACCGGTGGTCAAATGGCCCCTACCACCATGCCGGGCCAGAAAACCTCGACATCTCAGGATGGCCGCGATATCAAAAATGACGGAGCGCCCTTCAAGATGGCGGAATTACTCTCCAACCTGGACGGCGTGGCATTCTCAGCCAGGGTGGCGGTCAACAGTCCCAAAAATGCGCTCCAGGCAAAAAAGCTGATCAAGACCGCCTTCCGCTATCAAGTGGAGGGGAGGGGTTTCTCGTTCATCGAGGCCCTTTCAACCTGTCCGACGAACTGGGGAATGAGCGCCCTGCAGGCCAACCAGCGTCTGACGGACGAGATGATCCCGTACTTTCCGCTCGGGGTGTTTAAAAATACGGGGAATATGTAACATCGGAGTTAAAACATATGCGTCATGATGTATTTATCGCCGGTTACGGAGGGCAGGGCGTGCTGCTTGCCGGCAACCTGCTCTCCTATGCGGCCATACATGAAGGAAAGAACGTCTCGTTTCTGCCAGCCTACGGTGTGGAGAAGCGGGGAGGATCCGCGATGTGTACGGTTGTCTTTTCTGATGGTGATACCGGTTCTCCTGTCGTTGGTAACCCGTCTGTCTCTGTGGTTCTGAACCAGTTATCCTTCGATAAATATGCAGCCAAGGTCAAACAGGGCGGGATCTGTATCGTAAATTCGTCACTGGTCGAGTCCGGTGGCGTTGAAGTACCCGGCGTCAAGCTTGTCTATGTGCCGATGAATCAGATCGCGATTGATCTGGGAGACGTTCGCATGGTCAATATGGTGGCGTGCGGTGCGTATATCGCCTGCACCGGTACGCTGGCCCGGAAATCGTTGGAGGAGGCGCTGAAAAAGGCGCTGCCGGAGCGGAATCACCGCCTTATTCCGGCCAATATTCAAGCTATTGAGGCTGGTGCTGCCATGGCGCAGCAGTAATAAAGCTTGACGTCACGCATGACTCTTTGCTAAAAGGATGATTCATTTTTTAGGGGTATCGCCAAACGGTAAGGCAACGGCCTCTGACGCCGTCACTCTAGGTTCGAATCCTGGTACCCCTGCCAATATCAATCAGCAGAACAGCTGATGCTGCGGCCCATGTTTCAAGACTGACCTCTTGAGCATGGGTCTTTTTAATTTCAGGAGCATTCCGCTATTATCCATGCCTTCGCAGCGTTTCAGCCAGCAACCTTTTCTTTGACATTTTTACAGGTTGTGTTATGTAATTCACATCAATTTCTATATCCGCTGCTCGGATCAATAAAACAGGCAAAAGGTGACTACAATGAAAAAAATTGTTGGTGCTATCACTCTGGCATTCCTTGTTGGCTTGAGTTTCCATTCACCCGTATCTGCTGCTGAATCCAAGGGAACGGTTGATGCCGTAAGCGGAAAGCCCTGCTTCAAATGTCATCGCAGCAAAGTGAAGGCCCCATTTGTTCACGGCGGTCTGGCTGATAAAGAGTGCACACCCTGCCACAGCGTTACCGGGGGCAACCACCAGAATGATCCCATACTGTACGGTGTCAAGGACAAGAGCTCCAAGATCTGTTATGAGTGTCACGAAAACCAGTCCAGCAAGAAGAGCGTCCACGGCCCGATCCAGGAGAATGATTGCCTTGGCTGCCATGCCCCGCATGTATCCAACTTCAAATACCAGCTCGGTCTTCCGGTCGACAAACTCTGTTTTGAGTGCCATGACAAGTCTCTGGTGACCGACAAGGAGACCGACAAGAATGGCTTCCGTGACGGTACCAGCAACTTTCACTATCTGCATTCCGGTGAAAAAACTGCAATCCCCTGTCTGAGCTGCCATGACGTGCATGCCAGCACCCAGGAACATCTGATTCGCTCCAAGGGAATCAACGGCAAGGAGGAGGTGACAATCACCTATACCACCACTCCCAAAGGCGGAAACTGTACGGTCAGTTGTCACGATGCACTGGGATACGAGAGGAAATAGTCGCTTTCCGGGACGTTTAACTGTAGGCAGTTATGCGGGACAGGGCCGGAAACAGTTCCTCAATATGTTGCATAAGCTGTATATGGGTTTCTGGTAGCACGCGAGGGATGTGGCACGTTTGAACGATATGGCTTTGTTGCCCCGGCTGGAAAATCCAGGGGGCTGGCTCCAATAGCCGGCCCCCTGTTTTTTGTTTGTCTCGTGCATGTTTGCAACTGGTGAACAGCATCCAAAAAAAAGCAGAGAACATTCGATTGGTCCAATTGCATCTGGCCTTCACACGCAGTTCGAAAGTTTGAGGTTTTCGTGTTTCTTCAAGCGGTCAGTCACATAGCCAGCCGGTGGTTCGGACGAAGGGTCCCAATCGCTTGCATCTCGTTGTTACTGATTTTTACAACCAGCAACGGGTCATCCGCGGGTTCACCGTATCCATTCGGCCAGGCAAACGTTCTCCTCGCATCCATCCCCGGCGGCTTGCCTGCGTCTGATGATACAGCCGGTGCCGAACAGGCTGGTGACGTCCGAATTACGGAATCACCGATCGGAGAGAGAACCTTTACGGACACGACATCGAACCGGGTCGGCAGCAATTCGCCTCCCACCGCTGAAAACGCTGCCGGCGGGTCGTTGCTGCATTCTGCGGATGCCGGGGTGCGTACACCTGACTGGAACGGTGTCTGGCGCGACACGGGTCTTTTGATTGGCTCTCAGTTCGTGGCAGCAGGTCTTATCTATACCATGCCAGAGGGTGTTTCCGGTTGGAGCAGTGAGCAAAAGAACAAAAGTTTTAAAAAGTATGCTGACAATGTTGATGATCCTGTCATTGATAAGGATAAATTCTATATCAATTACATCCTCCATCCCTACTGGGGGGCCACATACTATATCCGGGGAAGAGAGCGTGGCCTGAATAAGGTTACTTCGTTCTTTTACTCTACAATGATGTCGGCAATGTACGAGTTCGGTGTTGAGTGTTTTTTTGAGAAACCCTCCATCCAGGACCTGATTGTTACTCCCGTCGCCGGTTCCATTCTGGGGGCACTTCTTCTGGAGCCCTTGCGTGAGTCAATCAAGCGCAGGCAGGAGTTGTACTGGTACGACCATGTGGCACTTGTCCTGACCGACCCGTTAGGCGTTCTCAGTTTGGGATTTGAGAAAATATTTGGCATAGAGTCCACTATCGTGGTTGATTATTCTGTGCCGCACCTGCAGAAACGCTCGGCAGGATCTTCATTTGAGCCAAATAACAACCGGATCGGTGCTGTAATAACATTTCCCATGGACTAGTTCGGTTGCGTCCGTAAGCATAGCTGGATATCTCCATATCACCGGCGGGAATGGAGACGTTCTACCTCAGATTGTTTATAATTTCCAAGGGGAGGAGGGTAAATATGCGGCAACTATTCGTTGGGCTGGTGGTGATACTGTTCACTGCGAAAGTTTCCCATGCTTTTGAACTGGATGGTTTGAACAGCGGTATCTCCATGGAGAGGGCCAGAAAAATACTTGAAGGGTCTTCCTACCAAAATATTCAAACCAGAGACAATGGCATTATAGCCACTGGCGCAAACCGGTTCATTCTGCTAAATTTCTGCAAGGATGGACTTGTCCTTGCACAAAAACATCTAGCACCCGGTTTTGACAATTTTGTCCGACTGATCGAAGAAAAAAGAAGGGAACTGGGAAAGCCTGCTGATGCCTGGGCAGAGCCAGCTGACGTTCAATTGCCTGTTGAAAGAAATGCGGTTGCTTTTCTGTGGAGAGATGGCTTGACATCTGTCAAAGTCACCTATACAGAATTTGCATCAAACAAACAACTGGATGTACTGTATGAGATAAAGAATGAATGCAGGCAGATACTGAATTGATCTGTAGCAGACCCACTGACGGCGGCGACGGGGACCATACCGTAGGCCTCATTTCAACGGATCCAGGTATATGATACTCACAATCAACCCACAAAATCCACAGCCTTATCAGATCAGCCGTGTTGCACAATGCCTTCGGGATGGTGGCATCATTGCCTATCCGACTGACACTACCTATGGTATCGGCTGCTCCATATTCAACAAAAAAGGTATCGACCAGATCTATCGCATGAAGGGGCGTGAACGCAACAAGCCTTTTTCATTCATCTGCTCCTCACTTTCCGAGGTCACAAAATTTGCTCGGGTCAGTAACGTCGCCTTCAAGTATCTGAAACGCTATCTGCCCGGTCCCTATACCTTCGTGCTTGAGGCGACCCGTGATGTCCCTGATCTGTTGCTGACCCGTCAGAAAACGGTGGGAATCAGAATCCCTGACAATCGCATCTGCATCGATCTGGTGCTTGCCCTGGGTAACCCGATCATCACCACCAGCGCAAATCTTTCCGGTGAAGAGCCTGTCGGGGACCCGATAGTAATCGACAGTACCTTTGGCAACCAACTGGACTTTGTTGTCGATGGAGCTATCCTGGAAACGGATGTTAGCTCGGTGATCAGCCTGGTTGGCGATGTGCCAATTGTGCTGCGGGCAGGCCTCGGTGATGTCTCATGGTGCGTGCAGTGAACGGCTTCAAAGAGAACTCCGATGCGTAAACGCACGCTTCGAAACGGCATGCGTCTCGTGCTGGCAGCATTGCTGGTTATAATTGTCGCCAGCTTTTATCATGCAGGTGTTGGTGATCTCCTGAATTTTTCACTTGATGCGGAGATGCGTTTTTATCGCCTGGGAATCTTTTGGGCAGCTGCCATGGGTGGCTACGGCGTGGTGCTGGCGGCTTTCGGACTGGTGCTTCCCGAAACTCCGAGAGATTCAGGTATTCGTGTTCTGCCGGTTTTTCTAATGATTGTCGCACTTGTATCGCTGTTCTTCTACCTGCTGGCCGCATCTTTCGATGAACCAGGCACCCCCCGACGCGAGCGCCTCCGCCCCGGCGAGACCATTACCATTTGAGCTTTGAAACAGCTCTGTGGCATCTCCCGCTTTGGTCATATCTGGCGGCCTCTCCATAAACCCATTATTTTTGCGGTAAACTAAAACTATATACTTGACTTGTTTGGATGGGAAATATAACTTTAAGATATATAAACCATAGTGCAGGAGGAGTTACCCATGTCAAAAACGGCTCAATCACTCGAAACCCTTGCTCTCCATGCAGGCCAATCCCCTGACTCTTCTACCCTGTCACGTGCTGTTCCTATCTATCAGACGACCTCGTATGTTTTTAAAAGTTCTGAGCATGCTGCAAATCTCTTTGGCCTGAGGGAATTCGGCAATATATATACACGGTTGATGAACCCGACTACCGATGTTCTTGAGCAGCGTCTGGCTGCGTTGGACGGAGGAGTGGGTGCTTTAGCCGTTGCATCCGGCCAGGCTGCAATTACCTATGCCGTTCTCAATATTGCCAAATCGGGACAGAATATCATTTCCTCAAGTTACCTGTATGGCGGCACCTATAATCTTTTCCACTACACACTTCCCAGGCTCGGCATCAATGTCAGGTTCGTCGATACCTCCGACCCTGAAAATGTCCGCCGGGCGATTGATGAGAACACACGTCTTGTCTACACGGAGTCCGTCGGCAACCCCAAAAACAATGTTGATGACTTTGAAGCCATCGGAAAGATAACCAGCGAAGCAGGCATCCCTTTTATCGTCGACAATACCGTTACGACTCCCTACCTTTTTAAACCGCTGGAGCATGGTGCAGATATTGTCGTCTATTCGTTAACCAAGTTTATCGGCGGTCATGGTACGAGCATTGGCGGCGCGGTTGTTGATGGCGGGAAATTCCCCTGGAATAACGGAAAATTCCCTGAGTTTAGCGAGCCCGACCCCTCCTATCACGGTCTCAAATTCTGGGATGCGCTGGGTAACCTTTCCTACATTCTGCGTATGAGGGTTTCTCTTTTGCGCGACATGGGTGCCTGCCTGTCGCCCTTTAATGCTTTCCAACTGCTGCAGGGGATAGAAACACTGCATGTCCGGATGCCGCGACATGTCGATAATGCCCGAGCAGTTGCCGCATGGCTGGAAAAGCATCCTCTGGTGTCCTGGGTCAACTACCCCGGCCTCACCAGTCACAAGGATCATGTCAGGGCCCGGAAATACCTGCCGAAGGGTGAGGGTGCAATCATCGGCTTTGGCATCAAGGGTGGTCTTCAGGCCGGCAAGGCTTTCATAGACAACGTCAAGCTCCTGTCACATCTTGCCAATGTTGGTGATGCAAAGTCGTTGGTTATCCACCCGGCTTCAACGACCCACCAGCAGCTCTCAGATGAAGAGCAGCAGTCTACCGGCGTAACGGCTGACTATATCCGCCTCTCGATTGGAATCGAGTGTATCGACGACATCATTGCCGATATACAGCAGGCTTTGGAGTCTTCACAGAGGGTTTCTTGATCGTGTGAAGGAAAGGATAGAGCTACGGACCTGTCGGCTGGTTGTGCGGGTCGCTCGGGCGGGATCATGTTAACATACAAAAGAGCCGCATCAGACGATGCGGCTCTTTTGTATGAAGCGTTAGATATTAGATTACTTCTTTGCAGGAGCAGCTGCAGGAGCAGCGGCAGGAGCAGCAGCGTCAGCAGGCTTTGCTTCTTCTTTCTTAACGGCTTTCTTTACTTTCTTAGCTTTTTTAGCAGGTTTTGCAGGTGCTTTCTCAGCTACAGGAGGGTGGCCAGCAGGCATTGCAGGAGCAGCAGGCTCTGCAGCACATACGATACCAGCAAAAGAAACGGCGACGAGAGCAGCTACGATGGTTGACATTACGTTTTTCATGTTTTGATTCTCCTTGTTGTGTGGTGTTGCTTCTAATTTTATTAAAGCATTTGTTGTGCCAAATATTTCAAGCGTACAACTTGCTGATTACGTGGGTTTTATTATATATATATTAAATTGCAGGCCCTTTTGTAACCTTATTTCGTTTAATGTTACCTCATTTGAGGTGGTGCGTCGGGCCGTATAAGCCTTCCGGGGAAGCGTGTTTTACTGTGTGATAACCCGGATTACCTATTTAGAAGGTGTGACAGTTTTAACGCCTTTGCTCTTGACTAGCCTTACTCACTGTACTAACTTACTAAAATTATCAATCAGCGAGGAGCCCATACATGCCCTACGATAAACTGTCCGAAGGCTTGACCTTTGATGACGTACTTCTGGTTCCCGCCCACTCACTGATTTTGCCCCGTGACGCCAATCTGGCTACCCATGTTTCACGAAACATCCCCCTGAATATTCCTCTTGTCAGTGCTGCCATGGATACGGTTACCGAAGCTCGTACGGCAATATGCATGGCCCGGGAAGGTGGAATCGGCATTATTCACAAGAACCTTACCATCGAGGAGCAGGCCTACGAAGTTGATAAGGTAAAAAAGAGCGAGTCCGGCATGATCGTGGACCCGATAACCATGCGGCCGACACAGAAGATCAGCGAGGCCCTCGATATCATGTCCCGCTATCGAATCTCAGGAGTACCGGTCACCAAAGCCAACGGCAAGTTGGTTGGTATCCTCACCAACCGGGACCTGCGTTTCGAAACCGATTATGACCTGCCGATCTCGGCTCGCATGACAAAGCGCAACCTTGTGACCGTTGAGGTCGGGACTACACTGGAGCAGGCTAAAGAGCACCTCAAGCATACCCGGGTTGAAAAACTTCTTGTAGTAGATGAGGAAAGATTCCTTAAAGGTCTGATCACTATCAAGGATATTGAAAAAGTTAAAAAGTATCCAAATGCCTGCAAAGACGCTTTGGGGCGTCTAAGGGTAGGTGCTGCCGTGGGTCCGACCGCCGATATGGAGGCGCGCATGGACGCTCTTATCAAGGCAGGTGTAGACGTGATCGTTATCGACACGGCGCATGGCCACTCGCAGGGGGTAATTGACGCGGTAATCAGGGCAAAAGCCACGTTTACCGGCGTGGAGATCATTGCCGGCAATATTGCGACTGCAGAGGCTGCCGAAGCTCTTATCAAAGCCGGTGTTGACGGCATAAAGGTAGGTATCGGCCCTGGTTCCATCTGCACGACACGTGTTGTTGCCGGGGTAGGAGTTCCCCAGATTACCGCTATTCATGAATGTTCCCGGATTGCCCACAAGTATGGGATTCCGGTAATCGCAGACGGCGGCATCAAATATTCCGGAGACCTGCCCAAGGCTGTCACTGCCGGTGCCGATTGCATCATGATCGGTTCATTGTTTGCCGGTACTGAGGAATCGCCAGGCGATACGGTCCTTTACCAGGGACGGACCTACAAGACCTATCGTGGCATGGGATCGATTGGGGCCATGAAAGACGGCAGCAAGGATCGTTACTTTCAGTCAGAAGTAGGTGATGATGTCAAGCTTGTGCCGGAAGGTATAGAGGGCATGGTGCCTTTGCGCGGACCGCTCTCGGCAAATATCCACCAGCTGCTGGGTGGATTGCGTTCCGGTATGGGTTACACCGGTTGCGGTTCCATTGAGGAACTGCAAAGGAAGGGCCGTTTCATTCGCATCACCGGTGCCGGACTCAAGGAGTCCCACGTCCACGACGTCACGATAACAAAAGAAGCTCCTAACTATCGCGTTGGAAACTGACTTCAAGGGTTTTTTGCCTGTCTTAGTATTCACGTATTGACATGCCGATGGAAATACGATAATTAACAAACTATAAAAGATTAAATACATCTTTTTTGTCTGCAGCTGAAGACCCTGTCGCTCGTGTTCGTTTTTATCTGCCCTCTTTAATGCCTGAGTTTATTCGTATCAACACGATAAGGTACCTGCATGCCTGATATCCACAGCCAGAAGATCCTGATACTCGATTTCGGATCCCAGTACACGCAACTGATCGCCCGCAGAGTCCGTGAAGCTCATGTATTTTGTGAACTGCACCCCTTTGACATGGATATGGCAGACATACGCTCATTTGCTCCGAATGGAATCATCCTTTCGGGTGGACCAAAATCTGTCTATGATCCGGATGCACCTTCAGTAGCTGAGGAGTTGTTCGATCTGGGAGTACCGGTGTTGGGAATCTGTTACGGCATGCAGTTGTTGAGCCGCCATTTCGGTGGCGAGGTCGTGCCGGCCGGAAAACGCGAATTCGGTCACGCCGAACTGCTTGCATCCGGTCAGCCGGGGCCGCTGTTTGACAACTTCTTTGTTGAAGGTAAGGCTCCGGTCTGGATGAGCCATGGCGATCACGTGTCACGTATACCTGCTGGCTTTGAGACGGTTGCCGGCACAACTAACGCCGCGGTCTGTGCTATTCAGAATGTCAGTCGAAACCTGTACGGAGTGCAGTTTCATCCTGAGGTGAACCATACCCCTCGTGGTGACGTGCTGATTGATACGTTTGTCCGCAGGATCTGTGGATGCAGCGGACAGTGGACACCGGGCAGGATTATTGAAGATGCTGTTGAACGTATCAGGAAGCAGGTCGGCAGTGATCGGGTCATTCTTGGTCTCTCGGGAGGAGTTGACTCTTCTGTGGCGGCGGCACTGATCCATCGTGCCATAGGTGACCAGCTGACCTGTGTCTTTGTCGATAATGGACTGTTGCGCCTGGCGGAAGGTGATCAGGTCATGGCCACCTTTGCTGAAAACCTGGGTGTCAAAGTAATCCGGGTCGATGCCGAACAGCTTTTCCTGTCGGCTTTGGCAGGTGAGAGTGATCCGGAAAAAAAACGCAAGATAATCGGCGGCCTTTTTGTCGATATCTTTGAAAAAGAGTCCAAGCGTATTCAGGATGCGAACTGGCTTGCCCAGGGTACGATCTATCCGGACGTGATTGAATCAGCCGGTGCGAAGACCGGCAAGGCTCACAATATCAAAAGCCACCATAATGTCGGCGGCCTGCCGGAGTATATGAAGCTGAAGCTTCTAGAGCCGCTGCGTGAACTGTTCAAGGATGAGGTCCGTGCCATCGGCGAGGAATTGGGGCTGCCGCATCAGATGGTTTGGCGGCATCCATTTCCCGGACCGGGGCTGGGTGTTCGAATTCTCGGCGAGGTAAAAAAGGAGTATGCCGACATCCTCCGCCGTGCTGATGCAATCTATATGGAAGAACTCTACGCCAGCGGTCATTATGAAAAGATCAGCCAGGCATTTGCAGTGTTTCTGCCGGTCAAGAGCGTTGGCGTCATGGGGGACGGGCGCACCTATGAATACGTTGTCGCATTGCGGGCCGTAGAGACCAAGGATTTCATGACCGCCGGATGGTATCCGATGCCCTATGAAGACCTGGCCCGCATCAGCGGGAGGATCATCAACGAGGTCAAAGGTGTTAACCGTGTCGTTTATGATATCTCCAGCAAACCACCCGCCACTATTGAGTGGGAATAATTCTCATTCATAACTAACTGCCCTGCAAGTGCAGTTATTTTTTTTAGTGGTACAATGTGAAAGATGCTTCGCACGTCAGTTCAGCAGCACGAGAGACGTTCCAAACTGTTTTGAATGAATTACCACCATACTCTGAAAATGAGCATTACATTTTAATTTACCCAAAGGAGTAGAAGCATGAATGCACCAACGCGCTACTACGATGAATCGGCTAAAAGTTTCATCACCTGGAGCATCATCTGGGGAACGATTTCGGTTCTGGTTGGAATCCTGATCTCACTCCAGCTGGCCTGGCCGCAGCTTAATTTTGCACCCTACCTGACCTATGGTAGGCTGCGACCGATTCACACCAACGCCGGCATCTTCGGCTGGGGCATCGGCAGCTTTATCGGTCTGTTCTTTTACATTACCCAGCGCCTGACCAAGACACCCCTGTGGAGCCCCGGCCTGGCACGGGTGACACTCTGGCTCTTCAATATCGGGATTGCATCCGCAGCCGTTACGCTTGCCATGGGCATCAACCGTACCAAGGAATATGCCGAACTTGAGTGGCCCCTGGCAGTCGTCGTGGCCATCATCTGGGTCCTGTTCTCAATTAATGTGTTCATGACCATCTTCAAGCGCAAGGAAGAGCAGATGTACATCTCGCTCTGGTACATCATGGCAGCCCTGGTCGGAGTGACGGTGTTGTATGTCGTCAACAACCTGGGGATGCCGCTGCATCTCTTTAAATCATACCCGATCTTTGCCGGGACCAACGATGCCAACGTGCAATGGTGGTACGGCCACAACGCGGTCGCCATGGTCCTTACGGCACCGCCGTTGGCGGTTTTCTACTATTTTCTGCCCAAGATCACCGGGAACCCGATCTTCAGCCACCGCATGGGGATCATCGCATTCTGGAGTCTGATCTTCATGTATCTCTGGACCGGGGCTCACCATCTGCTCTGGACACCGGTGCCGGACTGGATCCAGACCCTGGCCATGGCGTTCTCGATCATGCTGATCGCTCCCTCCTGGGGAGCGGTATTCAACGGCTACCTGACCATGAACGGGAAATGGGAACAACTCAAGACCAATTATCTGGTGAAGTTCCTGATCTGCGGCATCACCTTCTACGGTCTGCAGACCCTGCAGGGACCGATGCAGGCGATCCGTTCCTTCTCGGCCTTTATTCATTACACTGACTGGGTTCCGGGACACGTTCATATGGGAACACTCGGCTGGGTGTCAATGGTGCTGTACCCCGCCATTTACTACATCACGACCACGACCAACGAGACTGAGATCTACAGTGAAAAGCTGGTAGACGTTCACTTCTGGCTGGTGCTGATCGGTCAGCTGATGTATTCCATCACCATGTGGATCGCCGGAGTGCAGCAGGGAAGCATGCTCCTGGCCACCAACCCGGATGGCAGCCTGCACTACAGTTTTATGGAGACGATGATCGCTATTCTCCCCTACTACAAGTTGAGGGCAGTCAGTGGATTTATCTTTCTGGCGGGTCTTCTGGTCTTCATCTACAACATTTACAAAACTGCAGAAAAAGGGAAAGCGCAACCTTCCCGGGCTTCGCAGGCTTAATACCAATCCAATCAAGGCGAGGACGATACCATGTTGGAAAAGAATCCCGTTATCTTCATAATTCTGGCTTTTGTCGTGATCATGATCGGCACCTCGGTCACCATGATTGCTCCCTTCAAATGGATTAACGGAGCCGGAGACCGGATAGCCGAGGTGAAACCCTATACCCCCCTGCAGCAGGAGGGGCGCGACATTTACATGAGAGAAGGGTGCAACAATTGCCATTCCCAGACCGTGCGCACACTGGCTGCGGATGTCGAACGTTATGGCAACGGAGGAAGTTACTCCAGGTCGGGTGAGTTTGTTTACGACCGTCCGCACCTGTGGGGATCGCGTCGCACCGGTCCCGATCTGGCCCGTATCGGCCTGAAATTCCCTGATCCGAAAGGGGCCTGGCACCACAAGCATATGGAAGATCCACAGTCGGTGGTACCGGCATCCAACATGCCGGCCTATGCCTTCCTGAACAAGCCGCTCGACACGACCTATTCGGAGCGCAAGATGAAGCTGCTCAAGTTTCCCTACACCAAGGCCGACCTGGATGAGCTCACGGGTAAGACCGAGATGGATGCCATCATTGCCTACATGCGCAAGTTGGGAACCGACATTCCGGTCAAAAAGGCTGAAGCGGCCGCCCTGACCGCGGCTGCGGCCCAGAAGAATCCCTTTAGTGACCTGAAGGCGATTCAGGCTGACGCACTCTCGATCTATGCCAAGGATTGCGCCTCATGCCATGGGGATAAGCGCCAGGGAGGACTTGGACCTGCACTGAAGGGGTCAGTTAAATCCGATGCCGATCTGTTCGCCGCCATCGCACAAGGCATTGAGGCCAACGGCATGCCGGCCTTCAGCGGTTCACTCGATGAACAGAAAATCTGGAAGCTGGTGACCCTGATCAAGCTGGGTAAACAGAATGATTGACGCCCGGCTCGTATTCCTGGTGCTCACGGGTCTGATGCTGGCGATCCTGGCAGCTATCTCGGTGGCGACACTGAGAAAAAATCGCAAGCAGAAACTGGAAGAGCCCAAGTACAGAATGCTCAAGGACGACTAATTTCCCTACAAGGAGCAGATGATATGTCAGAACAGCATGATTTCGATGGAATCAAATATCGCGAAGAGAAGAGCTCGCCGGGCATCTTCCGTATCCTCTTCACCGTGCTTGTAGTCTGGGGCGTTATTTTCATGGGTTATTACCTCTTCAGCGGCTGGAGCTCACAGTCCGAGGCTGATACCGCCAGAAAGGCGATTGCAGATAAAAAGCAGCTTGCTCACAAGTCATTCGAAGGCACGGTGGACGCCCGTCATGAAGGTGGTGGACACAAGGTTGACGTTTATATCGCTGCCGGCAAGAAGCTCTATAACAACCTCTGTGCCGCCTGCCACGGTGAAAATGCCAAAGGGTCGGTCGGCCCGGATCTGACAACGTCCCGATACATATACGGCAAGTCGCGACTCGACATAGCCAACAGCATCAAAGAGGGGCGACCGAAAGGCATGCCTGCTTTCAACGGACAGATCAATCCAGAACAGATTGAAAGTCTGGTTGAATACCTGTTGTCTCTCAAGTAGGCAGTTTGCCACATCCGGTTTTATTTTACCTGTACCGCTTTCGAAGGCACGACCTTTTTCGGAAGCGGTACCGCTGTTTTTAACGGTGATACTGTGGATGATATTCTGGACAGATACGAAAATCTGCTGGGGGAGGTGGACACGTGGTTCGAAAACTGCCTGTCACGGCATGCGGGATCGATTGTCTGCCATCAGGGGTGCTCGGAGTGTTGCCGTGGACTCTTTGACATTACTCTTCTAGATGCCCTGTGCCTGAAGCGAGGGTTTGACCGGTTGCCGATCACCGTTCAGCAGTCGGTTCAGCTGAAAGCGGTGGCGCGACTCGTGGAATTGGGTGATCTATGGCCGGAATTTGTGGCCCCCTGGACCCTCAACCACATCCCCGAGCAGATCTGGGATGAGATGATGCCCGAGGAGGATGAAACACCCTGCCCGCTGCTCTCTGCGGACGGCGACTGCCTCGTCTATGCC
This sequence comes from Geobacteraceae bacterium, assembly GCA_016720395.1. Classification (GTDB taxonomy): domain Bacteria; phylum Desulfobacterota; class Desulfuromonadia; order Geobacterales; family Pseudopelobacteraceae; genus CAIPTY01. Next base: position 83,156 of record JADKKR010000009.1, read on the forward strand.
CAGCGTCCCATGACCTGCAGACTGAACGGTATCCCGCTGATAGATTCCGGCGGAGAGGAGATGTTCGACGAGTGGTGTACCCTGAACTTCACGGAGTGTGATCCCAGGGAATTAAGCGATATCCGCCATGACTTCAAGGAGCTGTTTACCCGGGAACTGCTTCTTTTTCGTGAGTTGACCCGCAGGCTCTTCGGCAGGGCGGTCAGTGAACTGGACACAATCATTCCGGCAGCAGTTTTTCTCGATTCCAGTACAGTCGGGCGGATCCGTCTACCCGATCAGATGTAGATTGTTCAATCCACCGCAACAACAAAACTGCCGGTAAAACCGTTGCGACTATACTGCTCCTGGCCAGTCTGGGCCGAGTTTAGCGAACGGTAACGTCCCAGTCTGACCCGATAGAATGTCTTTCCGCTTACCTGTGCTTCCTGCACATCGGCAGTCCCGTACCTTTTTCTGAGTTCATCGGCATATCGGTAGGCGTTAGCCCGGATGGTGAATGATGCTACCTGGAGTGAGAATGTGCCGGAGTCATAACTTGCCGGCTGTCGGTAACCGGACGAACCTGACTGCCCGTCAGCCTGGTAACCTAAAGCTGTAACCTTTACGGTCGCTACACCTTCCTGAAGCATCCCCAGTTGTGCAGCCGCAGATTCGGACAGGTCAATGATCCGGTCCCCAACGAACGGTCCGCGGTCGTTGATCCTGACGACAACAATCTTGCCGTTGCGCTTGTGCTGCACCCGGACAAAAACACCCATGGGGAGAGTCTTGTGGGCAGCGGTCAGAGCTTTCATATCAAACTGTTCACCATTGCTGGTCCTGCGACCATGGAATTCCCGACCGTATGAGCTGGCAATCCCTTCCTGCTCAAAACCGAGGTGACTGGAAAGCGGCTCATAGCGATTTCCGTTAATAGTGTAGGGTCGTTGAGTCGGTTCCTGAGGCCGTGCCGCTGGGCGGAAGGAGGATAGGCCCGTTGATAGGACGTGCATGACGAGATTATGGCAGCAGTAACAGTAATAAAACAGATCAGTAGCGCTCGACGCTTAAAGAAAACCGGTTGAAACAAGAACGGAACACGGGCCATATGCTGTTATGTCGATTTCTTATAGTTGTGGCATTGATGGCATTCAGTCGGACCCATGCCGAGTTTCAGGTGGCAGCCCTTGCAGAAGCTGTGTGCTACCCGGTGATTATCAAATCGTGACTGAATCTTTTCGAGTGTCGGATTCTCAATTTTGTGGCAGAGGATGCATTCCGCCCTCTTTAGACTAATCAGGTGCTTCGAGTGGGTGAAGATCACCTCTCCCTTGCTGTTGGGAAAAACGAGCTTGTCCTGTGCCGGGTTGATCTTACGGCTGAATATGTCTGACGGAGCCGCCTGGGAGTTTCCTGTGATATACAAGGTCAGGCAGGCCGAAATAACGATAAAACGACAAATACTCATTACGGATTCTCCAGTTTTTATATCTTCTCTATATAGTATAAATTTCCATATATGTAAACTTCTTACGTGATACGATGAGCTGCATCAGACTGTCTTTACCCTGTTTGACAAACCACCGGTATTCGTTCATAGTCTTCAATCATTTCCGTCGGAGTTGCAATGAGCAGAGAATCCTCTATAACCCCTGAAAAACTGGATGACGATATCCAGCTCGACGCCACGCTGCGTCCGCGAGCCCTGGCCGACTATATCGGGCAGGAAAAAATCAAGGGTAATCTGCGCCTTTTCATTGATGCTGCCCGCGGCAGGGGGGAGGCGCTTGACCATGTCCTGCTGTACGGGCCTCCCGGATTAGGCAAGACGACCCTGGCCAATATCGTGGCCTGTGAGATGGGGGTCAATATCAAGTCTACTTCAGGACCGGTCATCGAGCGTCCCGGCGACCTGGCTGCCATCCTGACCAACCTCGAGCCGCATGATGTCCTCTTTATCGACGAGATCCACCGACTCTCCCACGTGGTAGAGGAGATCCTGTATCCGGCAATGGAGGATTTTCAGCTGGATATCATTATCGGACAGGGCCCGAGTGCCCGCAGCATCAAGCTTGACCTGCCCCGTTTCACCCTTGTGGGGGCCACCACGCGTGCGGGGCTGCTTTCCTCACCGCTGCGCGACCGTTTTGGTGTTATCTCGCGACTGGAATTCTATACACCTGCAGAACTGGCCACGATTATTACCCGCTCTTCGGGAATCCTTGGTATGGAGATCGATCCTGAGGGCGCCAGTGAACTTGCCCTGCGCAGTCGCGGTACCCCCCGGATAGCCAATCGCCTGCTGCGCAGGGTGCGAGATTTTGCCCAGGTGCGGGCCAACGGGATTATTACCCGTGACGTGGTTCAGGACACGCTCAAGCTGCTGGAAATCGATGAGATGGGGTTCGATCAGATGGATCGCATGATCCTGCTGACAATCATCGATAAATTTGGTGGAGGTCCGGTCGGCCTGGACACCATTGCTGCTGCAATCAGTGAAGAAAGCGATACCATCGAGGACGTCTACGAACCTTTTCTTATTCAGAACGGTTTTCTCAATCGAACCCCCCGTGGTCGTGTAGCTACACCGTCAGCCTATCTGCATTTCCAGCGCAGCCTCCCCGAACCTCCCCAGGGAAAGTTGTTCTGACGATGCAGCAATTTTTCGATTTCCCTGTCAGATCCGACTGCACCTTTGACAATTTCATTGCCTGTGACGGTAACGCCGGTGCCCTGCAATTCTCCCGCCGCGTCGCTGATCCTGACGACTCTGAAAATCTGCTGTATCTTCATGGACCGGCCGGTTCCGGTAAGACCCATTTGTTGAAGGCCATCGGCAGGGTTATCGAGGAGACCAGCAAACAGCCCGCTCCCTATCTCACGTTCCGCGAAGCGGCAACGGTCGCGGATCTGAGCAGCAGGTCTGCCCGGGCAGGGGCACTGATAGTGGACGATCTGCACCTCATGCCCGATGATAGTGGCATACGCGCCGAAGTGTGGCAGGTTTTCAATGACTTCCATTCATCAGGCCGCCCGGTAATCATGGCCGGTCTGTATGCCCCCCGCGAACTTCCTTATCTGGATGACCACCTTGTTTCGCGCCTGCTCTGGGGCCTGGTAGCTCGAGTGGACGTATCCGATGACCATTCCCGTCAGATGATTCTTAAAAAAATTGCCGGAGACCGTCAGGTTCGGATCACCGATGACGTGGTTGATTTTATTCTCATGACCACCAGCCGTGAGGTAGGTGCCCTGATCTCGGCCTTCGATGCCGTGTATCGTCTGTCCATGGTTCTGAAGCGCCGCATAACCCTCCCTCTGGCCCGCGAGGCACGTGAAAGGCAGCTCCCCGGAGATTTGTCGTGAGTACTCAGCTGCATTCGTCATCGGCCATAACGATTCGTTCGCTCAGCAAACACTATGGAGGACTGGCTGCTCTGGATGATTTCAGCCTGGAGGTTGAGCGTGGCTCGATCTTCGGCCTGCTGGGTCCTAATGGTGCCGGGAAAACGACCCTGATCCGTATCCTGACGACGCTCATGCGGCAGAGTTCCGGGGAGGTGCGTGTCGAAGGGCTTGACCCCCGGACACATGGCCGTGAGATCCGCAGCCTGATCGGTGTGGTCTCACAGGAAAACAGTCTCGATCGTTATTTGACAGCCAGAGAAAACCTGGAGCTGCATGCCAGGCTGCACGGTATGGATGCCGGGAGATATCGCAGACGCATCGATGATCTGATGGAACTGATGGGACTTTCGGGCCGGCAGCATGATCTTCCGGAATCGTATTCAGGTGGCATGCAGCGTCGTCTCGTGATTGTCCGGGCTTTGCTGCACGAACCGCGTCTGCTGTTTCTGGATGAGCCGACCACCGGTCTCGATCCGCAATCGCGCCGTGCCGTGTGGGAGTATATCAGCTCGATTGCCGGCAGCATGACGATATTTCTGACGACACACTACCTCGAGGAGGCGGAACATCTCTGTGATCGTATCGCGATCATGGACCACGGACGGTTGATCGCTCTCGGCAGTTCACAGGAGTTGAAGGACAAGCTGACGGGAGGAACGGTTTACCAGATAGAATTCAATGATCAGGTCGGCCGCTATGCAGGACTGCTTGGCGGGATGGCTTGTGTAAGGGAGATGCAGGTTTCCGGTCAGACGGTCTGCGTGGGGCTGGAATCCTGGGAATGCCTGTCCGAGGTCGTCACCGCCCTCAACGGCGCTTCCGTAAGGCGCATATCACTGAAAGAACGGACGCTGGAGGATGTCTTCATGGACCTGACCGGCAAGGGGGTACGGGAATGATCCTGCGCGGCTCGCTGGCCATCTGGCGACGTGACATGCTTGTTCTGCGCCGCAGCATTCTCTCCGAACTGGTGGCGGTCGTGGCCTATCCCTTGACCATCTACCTCGCCTTCGGTATCGGGATGAAGGGTTATATCGGTCTGGTGGACGGCGTCCCCTATGCCCTGTTCATCGCGCCCGGTCTGATCACCATGACCGCCGTTAATGCGGCCTATAATGAAAGCGTATGGAGCCTCTGGTTTCACCGGCGGGTCCAGTTCACGATCGAATCCTACCGGGTCACCCCGATCAGTGTTTCTGAAATCGTCATCGCCAAGATACTGTCCGGCTTCAGCCACGGCTTGATCAAGGGTCTGGTTGTCGGTCTGGTGATCTTCGCCATTACCCCCTTCCGTTTTCCGTCAGAAAATCTTGTTGCCTATCTTGCCTTCCTGGTTCCGGGTTCTGCCCTGTTTTCCTGCGCCGGTGTAATCTGCGGCACGGTCATGGACAAGCCGGAAACCATCGGCAAGGTGGAAGCGGTCTTCGTTATGCCCCTGATCTTCATGTCAGGCCTGTTCTTCCCGCTCTCGTCCTATCCGGCCGCGGTTATCCCCTGGGTGCGGGCGCTACCGACCACAGCCTTGTTCGAGGGGGCGCGCCAGGCACTGGTCGCCGGAGATCTGCCGTACGCATTTTTGGGTCAGGTAATGGTCACTGCGCTGCTGGTATTTATTGCAGCGGTCTGGATATTCAGGTGGAAGCTGTCCGAGTAGACCGGAACCTCTCTACCTGTACCTGCAGAACATAATCCGCCCGTGCCCCTGTTTTCATTGATTCCAGCTGCTGCAGGTCAATCCCGAGTTCACGTGCCGACCTGCCGGCAATATCCACTGCCACGCGCCACTCTTCCGGCTCACTCCCGCCTTCCTTGTCAGCCGCTGCCACCACTGGCAGTATGCCTGTGATGCCCGCCTTGATGGCTTCTCCGGCCAATTTGACTCTGGTTGAATCCCGCAGGTTATCCCACAGGTTGAACGTCCCGTGAAGCCTGCTGACCCATGACAGTGTCTTTCCGAAGTGAGCCGGCAGGCGCAGGCCGTGGCAGAACGGCCCTGCCATTCTGAATCCGGTCTGATCGTGTCCATGATGTCGGGGATAGAGTGAAGGGGGGGTGGCAAGCTTTCCGATATCGTGAAAGAACGCGCAGAAGCGTGCCAGCGGGTCGTCTGTTACTGCGGCCACCCGTTGCAACACCTGCAGCGAGTGGGTGAACAGGTCCCCCTCGGGGTGGTGTTCGAGAGGGCCGGCGGGAATATGCTGCATGCGGAATACATCAGGCAGATATGTCTGACCGAGTTCGTAGTCCAGCATGAGCAGAAAGAAGCGTCCCGGGTCTTTGCATTCCAGCGCCTTGAGCATCTCGCGGCTGAAACGTTCAACGGGGATATGTGAGAGCCTGCCGCCCAGGTCGCTGTCTCGCAGCAGCTTTTCACATTCATGTGTCATGCGCCAGTTATCGGCTGCAAATCGGAAGGCCCGGAAGACACGCAGGGGATCGTCTGAAAACGTATTCCGGCTACAGGGTGACAGCAGCCGCTGTTCCAGATCTTCTCGTGCTCCCAGCGGATCAACGATTTCGCCTTCCAGGGTGATTGCCATGGCGTTGATCGTAAAATCGCGTCGTTGCAAATCGCCGGACAGCTCTTCTACATCGTTGAGTAGGGTCACTTCGACCGTTCCAAGTCCTTCTATCTGCCGGTAGCGAATGGGAGCGGTACTTCTTCCCTCGACCAGGTGGAAACCGAGCGAGGTATATTCGTCAGGTGTCAGCGAGGCTGCCAGGTCAATATCCGAATTTTCCCTGCCCGTCAGAAAATCGCGCACGGCGCCACCCACCAGAAACACCCTGCCATGGGTGTTCCGCGGGAAGGTTCCTTTGAGACGGTCGAGGATATTAAGCACGGTCGGGGCCTGGATAAACGTTGAAATGACAGAAAAATAATTTTCACGATCGCCTGAACAGATCTGCGATCTGTTCAGGGACCACAGACCCGGTTGCGGCCTTCTGATTTGGCCAGATACAGTGCATGGTCTGCTCTCCTGAGAAGGTCATTGATATCTGCATCACTGGTCTGTATCACGGCCACACCGGCGCTGACGGTTACCCTGGCACTGACCTTGCCTTCGGTAACCGTCTCCTGCCGGATTGCAGCAATAATCCTCTCAGCAAGTGAGACCGCCTCTTCAGAAGGTGATGCAGGGGCTATGATCAGAAACTCCTCACCGCCGACCCGGCCGACAATGTCATAGGGGCGCACACTGCCCTGCATGCGTTCAGCCACGCGCCTCAGGACAAAATCACCGAACGGATGACCATAAGTGTCGTTAATGTCTTTGAAGTGATCGATATCAAGGGAAATGAGGCAGATCGACTCACCCAGGCGGATGGCGCGCTGAAATTCCTCTTCCAGCCGCGCCATGACCTGGCGGCGGTTGCTCAAGCCGGTCAGTTCATCGGTCAAGGCCATGGTCTGAAGGCGGGCCTGGGCATTTTTCAGGTCCTTTGCCAGACGCAACGTCATGAAATAGGTGATGGCGGTCAGAAATCCTATCAGGGAGATTGCCGATAGCAGGATGATCAGCCTCGTATGACGGGTCTCTTTGAGTAATTCCTCTACGGGGATGGAGATGCTGACGGCACCGAGAATATCGCCTTGGGCGATAGGCAGTTCCCGGTGGCATCCGAGGCAGCTTTTTTCTGCATAGAGCGGTGAAATGTAACGGAAAACGGGGGGTGCGGAGTCCTTAAGCATCTCATAGTACTCCTGTTTCTCTTTACTGAAGAGCCTCAATCCTTTTTGCTCAAAGGTGTCGGGTGTGTTGGCGGGGTCAAGCGGCCAGTAGCTGACCAACCGGAATCTGACGCCGCCGGTAAGCTCGCTTCGGCGGGAAATTTCGGTCGTCATGATGGCATGATTACGGATGGTCAAAACCCGATTATCGGCACACGGGATATCCGGGTTTATCCCGAGCTTTTCCAGGTAGATGTTGGATTTTACCTCATCTGACTTTTCAACGTACACGCCCCCGTAATCAAAATTCCACCTTTTTGTATGGTTGATCAGATCAAGGTAGGTAATAGCCTGTTCCCGCACCCTTTGCAGCGAGAGACGGGAGGCGTTGTTGTCAAGGATGATAAAGATGGAGGCAATAAAGATCGAGATAATGATACACAGTGAAATCAGGAATGATTCCAGACGTTTGAAATTAAGCACCGGAAGCATTTTGAGCAGTCTGTTATGCAAGATATCTTCCGCCTTTATCCTGATGCCCATACAGATGTCATCATGCAGGAATAGCGCATCACCTGTCTGTAACTGTTTGATCTTTAATTAAACTATAACAGTTGCGGCCCCGTCAAGCGCAAAGGTCCTCCTCAGCAGAAGGACAGGGGGAATTCACACCCCTGACATAACAGGGCGTGACAACGCTTTCGGGTGGATTCCTCGGGATATGAAAGTATACCATCTCTTTTTCTGTTATCTACAGCGAAGGTACTCGATCAACAGCCGTACACCGATCCCTGTTGCCCCCTTTGGAGAGCAGGGCAGCGCCTTGTCGCGCCAGGCGGTGCCTGCGATGTCCAGATGAGCCCAGGGTGTTGTGCCGACGAATTGTTTCAGGAACCACCCGGCGGTGATGCTGCCTCCATCGCGGCTGCCGGCGTTCTTCAGGTCGGCGATGTCGCTCTTCATGGCTTCACCATAGCTATCCCACAAGGGCAATTCCCAGACACGTTCACCGCAGCGTTCGCCGGCCTGTTTCAGGCTGTTGAGCAGACGCTGATTGTTGCCCATCAAACCGCTGGCCTCGTGCCCGAGGGCAACCACACAGGCGCCGGTTAAGGTTGCCAGGTCGATCATGGCCACCGGCTTGAACCTCCGGGCGAAATGCAGTGCATCGCACAGTATCAGGCGGCCCTCGGCATCGGTATTGGTGATTTCGATGGTGGTGCCGCAAAGGGAGGTAACCACGTCACCCGGCTTGTAGGCCTTGCCGTCGGGCATATTCTCGGCTGTTGGAATAATCCCCACCAGGTTGATTGGAAGACCCAGTCCGGCTGCCGCCTGCATGGCCCCCAGTACTGCAGCGCTGCCTGCCATGTCGGTCTTCATCTCCTCCATCCCGGCCCCCGGCTTGATGGAAATTCCACCCGAATCAAAGGTGATTCCCTTGCCGACCAGTGCTACCGGCCGACTCCGGTCTCCGGCGCCGCGGTATTCAAGTACGATCAGACGTGGTGCCTCTGCCGCACCTTTGCCGACGGCAATCAGGGCATTCAAACCCAGTTGTACAAGTTCTTCATATTCGTAGACCCGACACTCCATTGCGTGCCGTAAGGCCATCTCCCGCGCTGTATCTGCCAAAAATGCCGGTGTGACCACATTGCCCGGTTGGGACACCAGGTCACGGGCCAGTTGCACCGCCCGGCAGAGGGTCTGCGAGCGTTCGACTGACGTGACGGCCTCTTTTCTATTGCCGCCCGGTAACAGCAGGCTCATCGCCGTGAAGCTGAAGTGTTCATCCCTGTCTTTGGTCTTGTACATGTCGAACAGGTAGCTGCCCAGCAGGGAACCCTCACAGACAGCTTCCAGGGCTGTGCCCGGTTCTCCGGACATATGAAGTGCCGTTGCAAACGAGGGTATACGTGCCGTGCGCAGCACCTGAACGGCATTCCCGGCCGCCTGGCGCATTCGTTCGCCATTCAGTTCACTCTTTTTCCCAAGTCCCACCAGCAGCAGGCGCTCGGCCGGCATTTTTCCCAAAGTGTGGATCAGGTGGCTCGTGTTGACCTTGCCGCTGAATTCACGGCTGTCGGCCAGGCGCCCCAGGCAGCCATCCAGAGCAGCATCGCAGGCGGTGAACAGGTCGTCACGGGTATTTTCGAAACATCCGATGACCAGGGCAGGGGAGATGTGTTTCAAAGGTGAGGCGGTGATAACATTGATATTCATGGGGCACCTCGTCGTATTGATTTATCCAAGACAGCAGCTATCCACCCTTACAAGCGGCCGATTTTCATCTTCTTCCACGTACACCATTCGTTTGAGTTCTGTGTTTAATTTGATATTATTGTACACAACTAAATCGAATTCAACACTGAAGGAGCTGAGTATGTCCTTCAATCCCGTACTCATAATTGCCAAGGCAGAGAAACCGGAGTGGTACAAGGCCACAGCGCGGTTCGCCATAGCACAGCCGCTAGTTGCTCTCCGGCAGATACTCATCACCGTCATCCCTTATCTGCTCTTGCTAGCTCTTATGGCCTGGACTGTGCTGGCAGGCCTCCACTACGGCATCACCCTCGCCCTCGCTGTGCCGGCGTCCGGCCTTTTCGCCCGCATCTTCATCTTCTTCCATGATTGTACCCATGGCTCGTTCCTGCCGTCTCCGCGTTGGAACCGGAATGTGGGGTATGTTTTAGGCATCCTGACCTTTACCGCTTTCCACGACTGGCGGCGCAGCCATTCCGGGCATCACATAACCGCCGGCGACCTGGATCGGCGCGGCATAGGGGATATCACGACAATGACGGTCGAGGAGTATCTGTCTGCTTTGCCGATTAAGCGACTGGCTTATCGCCTGTACCGGCATCCTTTGATTATGTTAGGCATCGGTCCGCTGTATTACTTTCTGCTGCGCAACCGTTACCCGTCGCCGGGTGCCAAAAGGATTGATTTTATAAGCGTCATCTCCACCAACCTTGCTCTTGCGGCCATTGTGGTTACAGCCAGCCTGACAATCGGATTCAGGACCTATCTGCTGGTGCAGGGACCGGTCCTGGTCATGGCAGCGACACTCGGGGTCTGGCTGTTCTATAACCAGCATCAGTTCGAGGGTGTCTACTGGGCCCGCCATGACGAATGGAACCCGTGGCGGGTAGCCATGGAGGGGTCCTCGTACTATACGTTGCCAAAGGTATTGCAGTGGTTCACCGGCAACATCGGATTTCATCACGTTCACCATATGCGCCCCGGCATTCCCAATTACCGGCTGCAAGAGTGTTACGTGTCGATTCCGGAACTGCAGGCGGTCAAACCGTTGACCCTTCGCTCGAGTATGGGATCTCTGCGCATGAACCTGTATGATGAGCAGCAGCGCAAGATGGTCAGTTTCCGTTCACTGGAGCACTAACACCCGTATAGAAACCTCCTAGCCGAGCCGGATCAGGACCGCACCTGCCATGATGAAGCATGCTGAAACAAGGCGGATCCTGCCGAATGATTCCCGCAGGAAGAGGATGCCGATCATTACGCCGATGACAATGCTGACCTGGCGTACCGGTACGGCATAGCTTACCGGCGACAGATTCAGGCCGTAGCGGAAGGTAAGAAACGAGGCCATCATTATCGGACCGCTGCACAGGATCAATCCCCAGTGCTCTCGAAGTTCGGCACCGATCTGTGAACGGTACTTCGTGCGGAATATGTTGAAAGACATCAGGAACAGCATGATCAGTACCAGGATAAATGTGAAATAGAGCGGAGAATAGTTCCTGACCCCGCTCTTTTCGGCAATCGAGCCAATGGAGTAGATGAAGCCGGCTGTAAGCGCATTGCGCACCGACGGGCTCTTCAGGCTGCGGAAGGGACGTACCATCTCTCCCGGTGTTAGAGACTGCAGCTGCATAGAATAGGTTCCGAAGATTACCAGCAGGATACCGCATATCCCGGCAAACGACAGGCGCTCTCCCAGTAGCAGGATGCCCCACATCGGCACATAGACCATTGCCGTCTGGCTGAGCGGATAGACGACTGAAAGGTCGCCTCCGCGATACGCCCGGCCGTTGAAGAGATGGTAGAGTACGAAACATACCGCCCCGAGACAGATCAGCAGCAGCGTACGGGTATCCGGGCGCTGGAAAGGTTCCGGCAGCAAAAGGATGATCAGGGAGAACAGGCTGCCGGAGGCAACAAACATCCACCAGATAAAGACCGTTTTATGGCGGCTGCGCTTTACCAGCAGATTCCATAGTGCATGCATGACAGCCGAAATGACGATCAGGGTAAAGGCGAGCTGGCTCATGGAGGGAGTATAACCGAAGTTGGCCGGAGTGTGCTAGGATGCGACAGTCCGTATTCCGTTTTTATTCAAGAATCCTGGCATCAACGGCAAAATACTCCGATTCGCCAAAACAGTTTGTCGGGATGCCTTTGTGCTGTTCGTAGGAGAGTGAAATCTTTTTGCCCTGGGATGAATGGAACTTTTCGATTACCGCCCGGTCACGCACTGAAAAAATGAACTTCTCCGGTATAGCTCCCGGTACCGGCAGCATCTGCAGCTCGCCTTCCCAGGTCTTGCAGAGCCACCCTTTTTCTGAAAACTTCTGGACGTAACCGATTCTTTCGCCCTTGGAATAACTCCAGTTAAGCACGATCATCATATACCCGGTACACAGTGCGGCAGCGACAACAAGCAGTAGCAGTACGATCCTAACCACTTTTTTCCTTATTTCCACGCCTGACATTCTTCCTCCGATACACTCATAGAAATAATGGTTCCCGACATCGCTGCTAAGACCCGGCGCGAAGCCTGACGCCCTCGGGCGTTATGTCCACCAACCCCTCTTTGTACAAGCCGCCGATTGCTTTCTTGAAACTCTTTTTACTCATGTGCAGCAGGCTTACAATGTCGTCCGGCGTACTTTTGTCGCTGAGCGGCAGCATCCCCTTGTGAGCCGTGAGGGCATCCAGAATCGCCTCGCGATCAGAAGCCGCTTCCCGGGTACCGCCCATGCGCAGCGTGACGTCAATCTTGCCGTCCTCGCGGATCTTCTTCACATACCCCTGAATCCGCTCGCCGCAGGAAGGAGTGCTGTATAGTTCATTTTTAAACAGCAGGCCGCCGAAGGTATTATTGACCACGACCTTTACCCCCAGGTCACTGAAGGCATAGACCAGCAGTTCGACCATGTCTCCCACTGCCAGTGAGCCGTCCGCCGGCAGAAGGAACCTGTCCAGCCTGGCCGACGCGGCAACACGGTCACTGCTGTGCAGGTAGACGCGCACCAGCACATCATCGCCCCTGCGCAACGCTGCGGTTTGCTCGCCAAACGGCAGAAGCAGGTCCTTTTCCAGACCCCAGTCCAGAAAGGTGCCGACCGTTACGTTGTCCTTGACCTTCAGCAGGGCGAAATCACCCACCACGGCACGAGGTTTCCTTGTAGTAGCCGTCAGTCGGTCGTCAGAATCCACATAGATGAATACGTTCAGTTCTCCGCCCGGAACTGCTCCCTTGGGAACCAGTCTCCCGGGGAGCAGGATATCTCCTGCCTCTGATGACAAAAAAGCGCCCGTAGCGGTGATCCGGGAAATTGTAAGACGATTGTAGTTACCGATACGAAGCATGGTTTTCTCATTCTTTCAGAATACGGGGAAAAAGTACCGGATTACATCAGGCTCCCGGTTTGAAGTGACAGCGGTCACAGTTCTCCTTGATCAGGAAGCCGTTTTTGCCGTCGTGGCATTTACCGCAGAACTTGCCCTCGTAAAGGTCTTTCATGGTCATCTTGACGGACCCTTTCTTCTTGGCTGGAAAGACGTCAGGATTGTGGCAGTCGCCACAGGAAAATCCGGCAGCCTTGTGGGTGGTGCCGTCAAAGATGACCAGCCCCATGGACTCCTCAGGAAATTCGAGGATCTTGCCGGGTCCGACCGCAAGGGCGTTACTGACTGCCATAAGCACTATGAACAGGCAGATTGTCGAGAGCTGTTTTTTCATGAACGGTCTCCTTGAAATTCTATTCTGTAAACATTATTCTTAAAATTCAGTACAGAAACGATTATTAACGTATCACGAACTCTTATCCGGATTGATCCAACGAGCGTGAAACAGATGATAGAATTGAGCAGAGCGGCGGTCAATAGAAAAGCTTATTCAGGATTTGAGCGATGTTGCCGTATCAAGGACGCTCGAAGATATCCAACCCTCAAAAACTAATACGGAATGATCCCGACCCGCATAGATTTGACTGTATGGACCACATGCCCGTGAAGCAGGACCTGGCCGTCGGCACATGCCATGGCAATCGAGCTCTTAACGATCTTCCTGATATCGAGGTGGTAGGTGATCGTGCCTGACGTCGGCAGTATCTCGCCCCGGTATTTGATTTCGCCGATTCCCAGGGCGCGTCCTTTGCCCTTGTAACCTTTCCAGCCGAGATAGAAACCGAGCAACTGGCATAACGCATCAACAGCCAGACTGCCCGGCATGACAGGGTCATCCTTGAAGTGACAGGCGAAGAACCAGGTGTCTGCGCTTACCGTGAATTCCGCCTCGACTTCACCATTTCCATATCTGCCGCCCTCATCGGAAATACGGGTGATGCGGTCTATCATCAGCATATCCGGCAACGGCAGACGTGGATACGCGATACCGTTCAGTTCGCCGGTGCCGCATTTGAGAATCTCGTCCCTGGTGTATGAGCTTTTGATGGATGTATCTGTTACGGGAATCTGCTCTTTCATTTCTTTCCTAGCAGGTGATCACGCTGCCATCCGTCGGGGGCATCTGTGATCATCAGGGACAATATGGCTTATATACTGCTTCGTATATATAAAAAAGTACAGGCCGATGTGGCAGTATTCGCCAACATCAGCCTGTACCCATAATATGTTCCCGTTTTCGGAAAGTCCAACAATGATTGCTGTCAGAGTTCCTTTTTTGTCTTAACGTGGAACCGGGATAGGTGGAGGAGCAGGCAGGCCCGGAGGTCCTGGAGGCTGCCATAAGCGGCATCCCTGAACCATAAAACTTCCCGAGAGCACCATAACCAGTATCAGAAACAAGCGAATTTTTTTCATGATTGCTCCTTTGCAGGCGCTGTGCTTTTTAGATGACAGGGCTATAAAATAGACAGATCGAACATTTATGGCAGCATCACCACATTAAGTGTCTGGGTATTGGTCAGCTGCGGCGTTACTTTAAGATCGGTCTGCGTCGCATATCTGACCGGTAAAGCTGCATCTGTGAAGGTGAAGAAGTAATCTGTGCCGACCGTCACCAGGAAGGTATGTGCGCCTGTGGCCGTGGTAATGTAGGTTTCAATTATCTTCCCGGCCGCTCCCGCGGCGTCTTTTACTTCAATTTTTACATTCGATACAGGCGCAGCACTGCTGTCTTTGACCGTAACGTCTATATTAGCCTGCCCCTGGACAAAATTCTCTGTATCTCCGCCACATGCAACGATCATAAAACATGCAATAATGAGTAATGACGACAGAACGGTAATTTTAAGAAGGTTTTTCATTGTGTTCTCCATTTTATAATTTTTATAGGTAGTTAGAAGTTAACTCTTACATAGATTGTTCAGGTAATATCACCCTTTCCCATAGTTATGCCTGATTTATTCTCACCGATACCTGTCAGGCAAGCGCTCCGGATTGACTACCATTTACCCTGTTGATTCCTTGATAGAACCATCATTTTGTGACAGATTGCCCGCCCTGCTCTTCACGTCTGCTTTGCGGCAATCTTCCTTCAGGATTCCTGTGTAACAGTTTTGCATTATCGGACAGTTCGCTCCGGAACTCTATCTTCGCAGCAAGCACTGCAGTACTCACGTCTGCTTGATGACATTCAAAGCAACATACGTACCAGCGATAACAAGAAGATGCTGTGAGTGCAACCAGCTGATTATGAGGAGTAAATTAAGGAGGGGATGTTCGGGGCGAGCGGAGGAGGCCGACTAAATCTGTCAAGTTTGACATTACCACCACATGTGACGGGCAACGTTCGGCAGACAACCTCACGTCGGGTGTTGTGTGTTTAAAATCGGGGACAGGCCGGTTTACTATGCTTTAAATTCGAAACAGCCTGTCCCATGCTTCGATCCACTAGGCTTTCTTGACGAATTCCGATTTCAACCCCATGGCACCTATGCCTTCGATCCGGCAGTCGATATCGTGGTCGCTGTCAGTAAAGCGGATGATCCTGATCCTGGTACCGACCTTGACCACCGAAGATGATCCCTTGATCTTCAGGTCCTTGATGACGGTGATCGCATCGCCGGTCTTGAGTTCATTGCCGAAGGCGTCGCGCACGACTCTCTCTTCGACGACGGCCTCCGCGGCTGTCTTCGGCCACTCATGGGCGCATTCGGGGCAGACGTAGTTGTCGCCGTCCTCGTAGGTGTATGTGGAGCTGCAGGTCGGGCATGCGGGCAGGGTTGACATAGAAGGTTTCCTTTTCGTGGTACGGTTTTTGATGTTCTTCGTTGTTATATCGTTTCCTGAACTTTAGGTTTTCCCCGTCGTCGCTGTCTCTTTTTCTTACGTTGCGGAGCCGTGCTGTCTTTGGCGGGGCCGGATGGCAGCGTCACCGGCTGTTGCTCAGCCTGGGCCGTCCACCAGGCAAGCTGCCCGGCAACGTCCTTCCTGTTGCCGCGGGTAATCCGGCAGTATTCGATAATTTCGTTGAAATCCTTACGGGCGGTGAACGAATCCGGACGGCGGCCGGGGATCTTGTTCAGGCGTGACTGCTGGCTGATGATGTCACGAAGCGCAATCCCGACACGGTTCATGATCATCACCGTCGGGCACGTCTCGCCCATGAACTCTGCCACCGCCGCGTCAAAGCTCTGCTGCCAGGGCAGGCCCTGGCGTCGGAATCTTTCTGTCTTCTCGTCGATGTACTCGCCGAACAGCAGGGCCAGGAGCAGCGGCGGGGAGACCTTGTCCCCCTGCTGGATGCGCGAATCGACGTAATCGAGCATTTGCCCGAAGCGGGTATGGGGAAAACTATCGCTTTCGGTGCCCAGCCAGTTCGAAAAATGCGGGAACAGCGCCGCGAAGAGCCCGGTCCGCTGCAGCAGGTCGCAGCACCTGGCCGCTTCGCCGGAGAAGAACAGCTTGAGCATCTCCTCGTAGAGGCGGGCCGGGGCCGCCCGGACGATGGTATCGGCCGCAGACAGCAGCGCCGCATGGGTCTGCTTCTCGATGGTGAAGCCGAGCAGGGCGGCAAAGCGCACCGCCCGCAGCATTCGTACCGGGTCTTCCTGGAAGCGCACATCAGGTTCGCCGATGGTGCGGATGATTCCGGCATTCAGGTCGGCCAGGCCGTTGGTGTAGTCGATGATCGAGAAATCGACGATGTTGTACAGCAGGGCGTTGACGGTGAAGTCGCGGCGCAGGGCATCCTCTTCGGGCGTGCCGAATACGTTATCCCGCAGGACCATGCCGTCGTTGTCCTTCAGCGAGCGTGGGTGACGTTGGCGATGCTCCGCCTTGTGTGCAGCTTGCGGCTTCGTCTCCGGTGCCTGTTCGGGTTCCGGTTCATCCGCAGCCTGGGAGCGGAATGTCGCCACCTCGATGATCTCGTCACCGTAGTGCAGGTGCGCGAGACGAAATCGCCGCCCGATCAGGCGGCAGTTGCGAAACATCCGCTTCACCTCGTTCGGCGTGGCGCTGGTCACCACGTCAAAATCCTTCGGTTCCCGCCCGAGCAGCAGGTCGCGCACGCAGCCGCCGACCAGATAGCCGGCAAAGCCGTTGTCTTTAAGGCGGTAGAGGATGCGCAAGGCATTCGGGTTCATCAGCTTGCGAGAAATGCCGTGTTCCGGCCGGGTGACGATCACCGGGCAGTTCTGTTCTTTTTTCATTCTGTCAGCGCCAGGGCCTGTTCATAGGTTGTCCGTCTTTCAATGAGGTGCGTTTCAGGGTTTATCCCTGCTCATATCTTGCGAGCGGTCATAAGGAAGATCGTGAACTCCTGCAATGCTCCGGCGGCGGTCGATTTGCTTATGCTGGTGGCTGTTCTGCAGGTTACGTCGACGAAACCCGCCTTCTCAAACAACCGTTGGAGCTTTGCCCGGTCGAACCCGTTGTGGAATACACCGGTGCTGTCATCATGAAACTGTCCGTCATCAAGGTCGAGGTCGGCGATTGCGATATGCCCTGATGGAAGGATGATAGAATAAAAACTGTTCAGCAGTGATTCTATGTCCCTGAAGTGGTGGAAGGTCATACAGCTGGTGACGAGGTGAAAAGCGCCTTCAAGGATGTCACCACTGTCCAGATTCTTGTAATGTGCCGACACATTTGCCAGCTCAAGGCGTTCAGTCTTGGCCCTGAGTTTATCGAGCATGCCCTCTGAACTGTCAACACCGGTGATGGTACGAACCTGTGGCTGTAAGTTCAGGGTCAACAAACCCGTTCCGCAACCAAAATCAAGTACATCCATGCTGGGGGTCAGGGGAATGTTCTGGGCAATAGAAACCGCAATATCTCCCGCCAGTTTCACTCGCCGCGGCTCTTCGTCCCATGTTGCGGCAACCTTGTTAAAATCTCGCGTCACAGTTTCCATGTTTGGAGCACCTCATTAATATATTTATACGTTGTTGGCAGTAACAGTAGGCATGAGTCAGGCTGTTAAAAGAATATTACCTGCCAAGGCCTCATTTCCTTCGCACTACCTGATTTCGCCTTCAGTTACACCAATAAATTCAAGGATCCTGGCTGATTTCCCGCTCTGGTCAAGATATTTCACCCATAATTTACTGATACCCAGCCCTATAAAGCCGGATACAACAATAATTCCGTCACCCCATGTTTCTCGGAGCAAGGGTCCGATGAAAAACTGAACGGAAATAATCGATGCCACAACGCATAGGATTAATGGCAGAAAGAGGATCGAGTAAAAGCACAGTTTTTTCAATTTCAGACTCCTTTACGCTCTCAGCTCACACCAGATATCTGAGTCGTCTGTCGGCTGGGGGGTACTTGTTCATGTACGTAATCTCCGGATAAAATGGGAAGCATCTCTGGTTTCACCTGGCTGAATCTCCCCGGAACGGCGAGGGTTATCACCAGAATGGGTCTAGGTCAGGTGTATTTCATTTTTGATATCCAGATGAATATGGGCAGCAACACAGCAAATGCGATACCCTGAAGTATCGGAAGCATCAGCACAGCAATCGCTCCCTGTGGATCCGGATGCCAGAAAATTGTGTCTGCGAGCAACAGCATGCCACCGGCAGTTACTATGAAGGTGGCGGCATAGCAATGTAAAGCTGCTTTATCCTTGCGGTGTAATGAGATCAGGACTGAGATCATTGCAACGTAGGGCAGAAGCAGCCAGACAACGAAAAATACGAAGGCAGCGCTACTGGCCGGCTTAAGTGCTTTGACAAACAAAACGGTAGCGGATGATGTGACGAGCATGAGGATACAGACTATAGCGTTCATCAGTTTCATGCGTGAAATCCTATGCGCTCCTGTCGGAACTGTTTCCCTTCAACTGATGGTCAGGTGGCCTTGAAGTCCCCGCAAATCTTCTCCAAAGCCACACGATCACGAGAGCCCATAGCAGGCTGTTGAGCAGAAGCGGGATATACCCGAGAAGCCCGGGGAATACCTGATAGAACCACTTCGGATGCCAATGCAGGATTGGCGTAATAAGCGGCCACATCATGATTTCCGCAGCTTTGCTGAGGGTATGTTCTCCGGGCATGCCCGGGATTCCTGAATCGAATCGGGACATGCTCATGCGGAAGGATAGCATGAACAGCAGCCAGGTCAGTGTTGCATGACAGATTGTGATCAGGATTGTGGGGAGCAGTCGCTTCATGCAGGTATCCATCAATGCTGTCGCTTGGATGATTTTCCGTTTTAATCAGTGATGCTATTCGTAATATGTCCACATTCTGATGATCATTAAAGTCTTTATATCGTCCAAAACATCATACACCAGTCGATGCTGAATATTGATCCTGCGGGAATATGCACCTGACAGATCGCCTACCAGTTTTTCGTACGGAGGGGGATTATTAAAGGGATTTTCTTTGATGATTTCCAGTAGTCGTTCGGCCTGGGGTTTTAAACCAGAGTGGGCGATCTTTTTTGCATCTTTTTGGGCTTGCCTGGTAAAAACAAGCTGCCAGCTTACCACGCAAGTTCCTCACTGCACTCGGATACCGGGGTTTTAAGACCTTTCGTGATTGATTCGCGCATGCCGGGAATTGAAGTGAGATACAGCGTCTCCTGAATGGCCCGCCAATCGTCTTCTGAGATGAGAACCGCTGAATTCCGCTTGCCGATGATCTGAATCGGGTCATGCGACAAAGCGACTTCATCGACAAGGTTATACAGGGATTTTCTTGCTTCTGTTGCGGATAGCGTTGTCATGCCAATCACCTCCATATCGTACGTTAAACCGTACGCTGATGGATGTTGTAAGTCAAATAGATTTCAGTTCAATGTGAAAACCAGGGACACTTTTAGGTTTTCGATGCTATCTGCAGTCCAAGAACAATAAATATGGGAAGATGTCCCTGTTTATACCCTGGAATTTTCTAAAATTAATTGATTACAATATTTTCCGGTGGTATACAGTCTGTATTAAAATTTATTATCTATCCCAGTCCCTTAACTATCTTAAGGTTGATGTAATTAATTTCCAGAAATTTGATTTTTCAATCATCACGTTGTGACTCAGAGGTAAAAATGATTGAGACACTCTCAGGCGAACTTGGCGAGTTGAAGCTTGAGGAAAAGCGTCTTGCCATCCTTCAGATCGCAAACCACAGTATGGGCATTGTCTCTCTGGACACGCCTCAGGTAATCATCGGTCGATCTGCAGAGGTCGATCTGCACATAAACGACACATATATCTCCAAAATACATGCCCGCATTCTTGCCCTTCACAACTCCTACTACATCGAAGATCTCAGCAGTCGGAACGGGACCATGGTCAATGGAGAGCCTGTCAAACGTGCTCTCCTGGCAAACAAGGACGTAATCAGTCTGGGTCGCACCAACATGCGCTTTATTCAGATGGACACCATTGATGAAAACTACATAAAAAAGTTGAACCTACAGATGATCCAGTCTCTTGCGCTTGCAGTGGAAGCCAAGGATCCATACACAAAAGGTCATTCCGAGAGGGTTGCAGAACTATCTGAAAAACTCGCAGCAACTATGGGTTATCTTCAAAGTGAGGTTGAACGGGTACGAATTGCGGGAATTCTTCATGATATAGGAAAGATTGGGGTCTCTGAGGTTTTGCTCGGGAAAAAAGAGAAACTTGAAGAGTCTGAATACGAATTGGTCAAGCTCCACTCCATGGAGGGGCGTAATATTTTAAAACCCCTTTTTTTCCTTAACGACATCCTGCCTGCCATCTATCATCATCACGAGCGTTTCGACGGCAAGGGTTACCCGGAAGGTCTGTCCGGTAAAGACATCCCACTGTGGGCCCGGATCATTCAGGTTGCAGATACCTATGCCGCCATGACTTCCGATCGCCCCTATCGACCAGCCCTCACAGATGAGCAGGCCATCAAAGAAATCACCAACTCCGCCGGAACCCAGTTGGACCCCGTAATAAGCCACGTCCTGGTAAAAATCATCAAAAGCAAATAATAACGAGGACGAAACCTCAGCTGCAAAAGGCAGAATACTTTTCATCACTAAGACACTTGGTGATATAGCGCGGGCCAAGATAATTAGATGAAAATTAAGGATGCCCCCCTTATTTTCCAAATTCACCAAAAAATCTGGGTAGTATCCCTTGTTTTCCCAGCTTCATCGCGCAGCGTCCAGCGACCGGAGGGAGCGGGGGCGACGGCCGGTTTAGCTTATAATTAATTGCTGAATAAAATGTGTTGTTTCAGTACATCAACTTTTACAAGATTATAGTCAAAAGGGCGTATGCGTGGAATCTGATATATCGGATTGAGACGCTTTTTAAATTCAGACACCAGTGTCATTGGTACGAGAAAATGGTTCAAAATAACCTTGACTGGAGATGCAGATATCTTGTTGTTATGGATCTCCAAACGGAGCGCTACATACCCTTCAAGCCGCTTATTCCTGATAAACTTTTCAACCAGTTTTCTGTCCCTGAGGGGAATCGTTTCCACCGGTATGTCAAACTCCAGTTCGATGTAGGGCGGGGTGAATTTAATCAAGAACTTGTTGTAGCGGAAGTCTAACCTCCTGGCCGTTTTTTCAAATTCTTTCTTTATAGTTTGTTCAGAAACCAGCATCCCGATTTTGAAATTCGAGTAGGATGCAACCTTAAAGCTGTTCGACTTTTTCAGAGATGGTACATCAATTTTAGGATTGGTGTATTGTACGGTTACGTAATCAGCCGCCAAGGTAGTTTTTGACATACCAACGAATCTGATCAGCAACTCCCTCAGATTCCCGCTCTTATTGTCTTCCGCTTTTGTTTTAATCTCAATTTTTTCGCATTTTACGATTTTTCGTAATGCTTTCGCAATGTCACTATCGAGTGGCTGCTGCGAGTATGCATCGCAGACAGTAATAACAAGGAATAGTAAAGATGAAATTGCCATCATCACGTGGGCAGGGAAGCGATGCCTGATACCTCTATTTTTGAAAAAGCTTGCCATCTTCAATATAGAAATCCTTTGCATTATAGAGTTTGGGATCAGGCACGCTAATTCGATATCGACTGGTGCCCCCGGTTTCGTTCAAACTGTACTGATACGCTTTCCCGCTTAATGGATCGTATCCGACACGGTCAATGAATTCAGGTGTGAGAAGTTCCAATTTCCCGGGGTATTCCATATTCTTTATGAAATAGGCCTCCGTTGCCCGTGAGAGGTTCTGCAAATCAGATTGAGCCCTTTCTTGCGGAGAAACGGAAGGCAGTTTCGGCGGTTCATAATTACGTGCGCTTCCCTGCCAGTAAAGGAAGGAGGCATAACAAATCACTGCCACCGTGATTACGCTAAAGATATATAAGAGCAGGAGGAGTTTGTTTATTCGCATAATCAAGTTTCTTTTCCGGGTTAAAAAGCGGGCTGGCTGGTTTTTACTCCTCAGCAAGAGTGGGGGGGGGGGGGGGGGGGGGGGGGGGGGGGGGGGGGGGGGGGGGGGGGGGGGGGGGGGGGGGGGGGGGGGGGGGGTTTTGGGGGGGGGGGGGGGGGGGGGGGGGGGGGGGGGGGGGGGGGGGGGGGGGGGGGGGGGGGGGGGGGGTTGGGGGGGGGGGGGGGGGGGGGGGGTGGGGGTTTTTGGGTGTGTTTTTGGGGGGGTGGGGGGGGGGGGGGGGGGGGGGGGGGGGGGGGGGGGGGGGGGTGGGGAGTCAACGATATTATGTTCAGCACTTCAATGGAACATTTGATCTTCTTTTGGCTTTTTCTGTTCATATTTGATGAGCCTACGGGCAAGCCGGGTGGCCGGGCTCACGGCCACTCAGTTGGTTGGCACATTGCGGTTATTTCAAATTTTCGCCGTTGTCTCGTGTCAACGTATTACCGTTTTGATCGCTCGATCTTCTCCTTCGACAGATGTTTGACTCAACATTTTTGGTTCGAGCATCAGTAGTCAACTCGTTAATCTACGGTTTCCCTATATAAGGAGCTTTTGATTGTCTCACTCAACCACATCAACGCAAACCGGCGCCCGGAGAATCTCCGTGGCGCCGGTTTGTTTAAGCCTCAAGCTATTGTGAACGTCTCATGTCTACGCACATTCCGAGTATCCGCACACATGGCAGACCGAACAGCCGCCTTCGTGCTCGACGATGCCGCCGCACTCGGGGCAGGCGCCGCGCTCCTGGGTGACCCGTTCCTTGTTGATGTCATAACCGTTGGCGATCATGTGGTCCTGGATGGCTTTGGCGACGGCGTCTGCACAGGATGTGATGCGATTGTCGCCGAAACCGGACGGGCAATGGCAGGAGATTCCCAGCAGCTGCTTGACAACCTGGCGGGCCTGGACGCCCGAGCGCCATGCCAGTGACACCATACGGCCGATGGCCTCGCTCTGGGCTCCGGCGCAGCCGCCGGCCTTGCCCATGGTGGTGAACAGTTCGAACAGGCCGTTGTCGTCCTCGTTGATTGTGATGTACAGGGGGCCGCAGCCGGTCTGCATCTGGTGGGTCTGACCCTTGAGCGCCTTGGGACGATCGCGCTTGATGGCTTTCTTGTCCTCTTCCACTGGAGTGGCGGCCACGGCGGCATGCTCTTCCTTCTTGGCGGTGGAAAGGACCTGCTCGTCGCGGGAACCGTCACGGTAGATGGTAACGCCCTTGCAGCCGGACTGGTAGGCCAGCATGTAGACGTTCTCCACGTCTTCGATGGTGGCGGTGTTGGGGAAGTTGACTGTCTTGCTGACGGCGTTGTCGGTGTGCTGCTGGAAGGCCGACTGCATCTGGATGTGATCGTTGGGGGTGATGTCGTGAGCCGTGACGAAGATCGCACGCACATCGGCCGGGACTTCCGGGATGTCGGCCACGGTGCCGTGCTCGGCAATCTTCTGCATCAGATCTTCGGAGTAGAAACCGCGCTCCTTGGCAATCTTCTCGAACATCGGGTTGACTTCGACCATGACGTTCTTGTCCATGACCGTGCGGATGTAGGAGACGGCAAACAGCGGCTCGACGCCCGAAGATGAATTGGCGATGATCGAGATCGTGCCGGTGGGGGCGATGGTGGTGACCGTGGCATTACGCATGGGAGGCGCGCCCTTCTTATCGAAGATCGATCCCTTGTAGTTGGGGAACGAACCGCGCTTTTTGCCCAGTTCCTGCGAGGCCAGGTGGCCTTCGTCGTTGATGAACTTCATGACCTTCTTGCCCAGCTTGACCGCTTCCTCGGAAGAGTAGGGGATGCCGAGCATGATCAACATGTCGGCCCAGCCCATCAGTCCCAGGCCGATCTTGCGGTTGGCGTGGGTCATGTCGTGGATCTGCTGCAGCGGGTAGTTGTTGGCCTCGATGACGTTGTCCAGGAAGTGGACCGAGTTGACGATGACCTCTTTCAGTTTCTTCCAGTCGATGGTGTTGTCCTTGACGAACATGCCCATGTTGATCGAGCCCAGGTTGCAGGACTCGTACGGGAGCAGCGGCTGCTCGCCGCAGGGGTTGGTCGATTCTATCTCGCCGACGAGCGGGGTAGGATTGTCGCGGTTGAGGCGGTCGAGGAAGATGATGCCCGGCTCGCCGTTTTCCCAAGCCTGCTTGACGATGCGCTGGAATACCTTGCGGGCGTTGAGCGTGCCGCAGACTTTCTTGTCGCGCGGGTTGATCAGGTCGTACTCTTCGTCATGCTCGACGGCTTTCATGAAGTTTTCAGTCATTCCGACGGAGATGTTGAAGTTGTTGAGGTGTTTCTGATCAGCCTTGCACATGATGAAATCCATGATGTTAGGGTGATCGACCCTCAGGATGGCCATGTTGGCACCGCGGCGTGTTCCGCCCTGCTTGATGGTTTCGGTGGCGATGTCGAAGACGCGCATGAAGGAGAGCGGGCCGCTGGAGATGCCGGTGGTGGAGCTGACCACGTCGTTGGCCGGTCGCAGGCGTGAAAAGGAGAAGCCGGTGCCGCCGCCGGATTTGTGAATCAGTGCGGTGAACTTGACGGCATCGAAGATCTCCTCCATGGAATCGCCCACCGGGAGAACGAAACAGGCTGAGAGCTGACCCAAGGGGCGACCGGCATTCATCAGGGTCGGCGAGTTGGGCAGGAACTCGAAACGGGTCATCATTTGGTAGAAGGTGTCGGAGAGCTTTTTGACGTCGGCCTTCTTGTCGAATTTCCTGTCGGCGGCGGCAATTGTGTCGGCCACGCGGCGGAACATGTCGGCCGGGGTTTCCAGGACCTTGCCTTCGACGTCGCGACGCAGGTAGCGCTTCTCAAGAACGGTGGTGGCATTTTTGGAAAGGCCGAGGATCGTGTTTTTAGAGGGTTCTTTTGCCATACGTTTGATTCTCCTGGTGTTTGATATAAAAATGAATAAAATCGATGAATTGGTGAGAGCCGAATAAATTGCTAAAAACACTATATTTAGTGATGCGGACAGAAATAAACCACAACATATATGTAGTGTCAACACAATATTTATTAAAATTCTAACTTGCTGAAAGCATTTGAGAACATATTTTGCGGGTCAATGCCGGCCCGTTCCGTAACCTGCCAAACATTGAATTTACAGTACCGGTTATTTATGCTAAAACCGGCATGGATGCTATCAATAAAGAGTTTTGCGGCATCAGACAGCCATATGTTGCGAGGATGGTAGAGATAGTGCGTTGTTCTTTCCGGTATGTTCTGTTCATTTCCCTCTGTCTGCCCGGTCTGTGCCTGGCGGCATTAACACCGGTGGTGCCTGCCCAGCAGGGTCTCCGGCCGGTTGCCAACCAGGTCACCTCCGTCTATGAAAATGCAACAATTACCGAAGATGTCAGCTTGCGCGGTGTTGTTTCCATTAAGGGATCCCTGACCGTTGCACCGCAGGCCACTCTGCGCATCGAACCGGGAGCCGAGATCCGCTTCACGACTAACAAGGGGAGCCGCCTGCTGCCGCGCCTGGTCGTCATGGGACGGCTTCACGCCGCCGGTACGCTTGACCACCCGATCATCTTTACCTCCGGATCTGCACCGCCACTTAAAAAAGGTGCCTGGGGCGGCATCCTGCTGCTCTCCAGTGAAAAACGCAATCAGCTTGAGCATTGCCGAATAGAGTACGCCGAAACCGCACTTGAAGGCCGCTTTTCGAACTTTTCGCTCAAGTCTGTTGCAATCTCCGCCTCAGTGACCGGTCTTATGCTGCATGACACGACTGCCGGAGTGACACAATCAAGCATTTCGGGGTGTGAAACCGGCATCGAAGCTCACGACAGTGAAGTGGATCTGCGGGATACCGCGATCGCCCAGAACCGTAGAGGCACGGCGTTGTACCGTTGCGCTGTGGTCATGTCATCGGTCACGGTTGCCGGCAACAGCCAGCAGGGGATTATGGCAGAAGAGGGACGCATCAAGCTGACCTCCTGCGAGGTCTCCGGCAACGGTGTCGGCCTGTATATCAAGGGCGGCGAAGGTCAGCTGTTCATGTCCCGATTCGTGCGCAACAACGATACGGCCCTGCATCTCGACACATCACGCCTGAAGATCAACCGCTGCCAGATAAGTGAAAACCTTCGTGACGGACTGAAGCTGGAGGATGGCCGCGCCACGATCTGGGGGAATGCATTCGGCGGAAATGGTGGCTACAATCTCGTGAATACTGGGACGGAAATCATAACTGCCGTCCAGAACTGGTGGGGTGCTGCCGATGAAAAATCTGTAAAGAGCAAAATATTTGATGCGAATCTCAACGGCCGGGTTGGTGTGGTGCAAATTTTCCCCTGGCTACTCCAAAAGCCTGTGCTGATTTTTCCATGAGTTTGCCAGCCATGTCCATCTATCTCGATAATGCCGCTACATCCTACCCCAAGCCAGAACCGGTCTACCAGGCCGTGATGCATGCCATGCGAGAGATCGGCGCTTCTCCGGGGCGAGGAGGCCATCGACGCTCACTGGAGGCCGGACGCATCATGTTCCAGGCCCGGGAGGCTGCCGCAGCGCTTTTTTCCGTGCCGGACTCCTCGCGGATCATCTTCACCCACAGTGCCACCGAGGCACTCAACATGGCGCTGCGCGGCACACTGGCGCCCGGCGACCATGTGGTCACCAGCTCCATGGAACATAACTCACTGGCACGCCCCTTACACCAGCTGGAGAAGCAGGGGGTCGCCCTGACGATAGTGCAGGCCGGACCGGACGGAGTCATTGATCCTGTCGATGTCCAACGTGCCCTGACCCCGCGTACCCGCATGATCGCCATCGGACATGTTTCCAATGTCTCCGGAACGATCCAGCCGATAGAGCAGTTCTCCGCCATTGCCCATGCGGCCGGTGCGCTTTTTCTGCTGGATGCCGCACAGTCAGCCGGCAGCCTGCCGATCAACGTGGTTTCTGCCGGAATCGACCTGCTGGCTGTCCCGGGGCATAAGGGCCTGTATGGTCCCCAGGGCACCGGCCTGCTGTATGCTGCTTCGCATATCCCGCTGAGGCCGCTTCTGGCAGGTGGTACCGGAACCAACTCAACCTCAGAAGACCAACCGGAAGGATTTCCGGAGGGCTTTGAAGTCGGCACTCATAATCTGCCGGGCATAGCCGGGCTCAAGGCTGGCATGGAGTTTGTCATGCAGCAGGGGGTTGCGGTGATCGGCGAACACGAGCGGGGCCTTGTTTCCTATGCTATAGAGAAGCTGCAACTACTGAAGCAGGTAACGCTGCACACCCCTCTGGAGACTGCCCTGCGCGCGGCGGTTCTTTCCTTCACGGTTGCCGGGAAGGATTCTTCAGCAGTTGCCTTCGAACTGGACCGGCGTTTTGATATCGCTGTGCGTGCCGGGCTACACTGTGCTCCACGGGCACACCGCACCCTAGGAACGTTTCCCGGCGGTACCGTGCGCATGAGTCCCGGCTGGTTTACGACCCGCGAAGACATTGCTATGTTTGCAGATGCTGTTGTGCAGTGTCTTTAAACAATGAAAAGCGCTTGTCTCTCACAAAGGCACACCAAAAGTAGGCGCTTTTAAGCGAAGATCACAAAGTAATCTTTGTCATTTCGTTGTAATTCAATTCACACACCAGGCAGTTTTGCGTATATTTATTATTCATCTGGTTTTCTTGGTGACTTTGTGAGCTTTGTGAGATCATCGCATTTGTAGTTCAGCCTGACTCTAAATGTCATACCGGTTGCTTATCCCACCTCTCTTCTGAAAGGATCCCATGAAAAACTTTGTCCTTGATACCAATGTGTTACTGCATGATCCGCAGGCCCTGTTCAAGTTCCAGGAAAACAATATCATTATACCGATCACGGTTATCGAAGAAATCGATCGATTCAAGAAGGATATGAATGAGACCGGCCGCAACGCCCGACAGGTCTCACGTGTCCTGGATACCATGCGTGAAAAGGGATCTCTGGCGACCGGCATTTCGATGCCGGGTGGCGGTTCTCTGCGGGTGGTGCTCTTCACAGAGAAACATCTCAAGCACCTGCCGGTCGACCTCCGGGTGGACAGCGGGGACAACCGGATACTGTCCGTGGCCATGGATGCACGTGACCAGTTTCCTGACATGCCGTTGATCTTTGTCACCAAGGACAGCAATCTGCGTATCAAGTCGGATGCCATCGGGCTGACCGCTGAAGATTATGAGTCGGACAAGGTCGATATCCAGGAGTTGTATTCCGGTACACGTTCAATTGAAGTGACGTCTGACGAGGTTGACCGTTTTTATGGGCAGGGGTGGCTTGATGCCCCGGCGGGTCTCCTGCCCAATGAGTTTATTACTATTGTCGATAGCGCCAATCCATCTCACAGTGCCATCTGCCGCAACTCCCCCGAGACCGGCAGGATCGTGCCGGTGCTCAAGGTCCCCAAGGAGGGAATCTGGAGCCTGTTCGCCCGCAACCGCGAGCAGTCCTTTGCCTTAGATGTTCTGATGGACGACACCATCAAACTGGTAACGCTGGTCGGCAAGGCCGGTACCGGCAAGACGCTGCTGGCAATAGCAGCCGGTCTGCACAAGACCGCCGAGGAAAACATTTACAACCGCCTACTGGTCTCCCGCCCGGTTTTTCCTATGGGCAAGGACCTGGGCTTCCTGCCGGGCGATATCGAGGAAAAGCTGACCCCCTGGATGCAGCCGATCTTTGATAACGTCGAACTGCTCCTTTCCGGCCATGAGACCGATAAGCGTCACAGCAACAAGGGCTATAAAGAACTGATGGCCATGGGACTGCTGGATATCGAACCGCTGACCTACATCCGTGGTCGTTCGATCCCCAACCAGTACCTGATCGTGGACGAGGCCCAGAACCTGACCCCCCACGAGATTAAGACCATCGTTACCAGAGTCGGCGAGGGGACCAAGATTATTCTGACCGGCGACCCCTACCAGATCGATAACCCTTACGTGGATTCATCCAGCAACGGCCTGACCTATCTGGTGGAGAAGTTCAAGGGGCAGCGTATCGCAGCCCATGTGACCCTTACCAAGGGTGAACGCTCGGAGCTGGCAGAGCTGGCTGCGAATCTGTTATAAATTCAAAGGCTCTGCCACAGAGAGCACAGAGGGCACATAGAACTTCAAAAAATGCAAAAAAGACCGCATGGGTCTATACAAATATTCGAGATGAAATCTTAAACGATAGAAATCTTATCCATGTAAATCCATGCAGTTCCTTTTTCTAGCCTGTTTTTAGATTAACTCTGTGTTCTCTGTGACCTTGTGGCAAAAGTTTTTATTGTTTAAAGGTTATCAAATGCTTGTTCTTGCAATTGAGACATCATGTGATGAGACAGCCGCCGCCGTTGTGCGTGACGGCCGTGAGATCCTCTCGTCAATCGTCTCCTCCCAGATCGCCGTTCATGCCGAATACGGCGGCGTGGTGCCGGAGATCGCATCGCGCAAACACCTGGAGGCGATTGTCCCGGTTATAACCCAGGCCCTGCGTGAGGCCGGTGTCGAACTTTCTGCAATCGAGGGGGTGGTGGTCACCCGCGGTCCCGGATTGTCCGGTGCGCTTCTGGTTGGTTTTTCCGTCGCCAGGGCCCTGGCCTTTGCGTGCGGGATCCCCATTATCGGTGTGCATCATATCGAAGGGCATATTTTTGCTTCATTTCTTGAAAAGCCGGTGGAATTCCCTTTTCTGGCGCTGGTCGTATCGGGTGGGCATACCCATCTGTATCAGGTTGAGGGATTTGGATGTTATACGACTCTCGGCAGGACGATTGACGATGCGGCCGGTGAGGCCTTTGACAAATCGGGCAAGATCATGGGACTAGCGTATCCCGCCGGCGCCAGGATCGACGCCCTGGCTAGGGGAGGGGATGCTGCTGCGGTTCACCTCCCCAGGCCGATGATCCATGACGGTACGCTCCGTTTCAGCTTCAGCGGGCTGAAGACCGCACTGATGCAGCATGTCGCCAAACACCCGGTAACCATACCGGGGCAGGCTGCCAGTGATCTGTGTGCATCCTTTCAGCAGGCGGTGTGTGACGTACTGGAGTCCAAGACCAGGGCCGCGCTTCAGCAGTCCGGTGCTGTGCGACTGGTAG
This sequence comes from Geobacteraceae bacterium, assembly GCA_016720395.1. Lineage (GTDB taxonomy): Bacteria > Desulfobacterota > Desulfuromonadia > Geobacterales > Pseudopelobacteraceae > CAIPTY01. The sequence continues at coordinate 113,347 of JADKKR010000009.1, forward strand.
TCGCCGGCGGGGTGGCCTGTAACAGCGGAGTCCGCTCGACAATGGCCCGGCTTGCCCGTCAGCAGGGAATAGAGCTGCATATACCCAGTCCTGCGCTCTGCGGCGATAACGCTGCCATGCTGGCTGTGGCCGGTAACCATTACCTTGCCCGGGGTCTGGTGTCGTCCCCGGATCAGGATGTGACGGCGACCTGGGAGATGGACCGTGTGAAGGAGATCTTTCGTGAGTAGTACCCGTCGACCGCTCAAATCACTGGGGCAGAACTTCCTGGTTGATAACAATATCATCGACAAGATCATTCATGCTGCTGATATCGGACCACACGACTGCGTACTGGAGATCGGCCCGGGGCGCGGGGCGCTGACTGAACACCTGGTCCGTTCAGCCGGACGGCTGGTGCTGATCGAGTTCGATCATGCCCTGGCCGCTGTTCTGAAGGAACGCTATGCCGACCGTACGCAGGTAATGGTGATCGACGCCGATATTCTGACAGTGGACCTGAAGGGCATCCTGGGAGAAACCGGGGGGAAGTGGAAGGTTGTCGCCAATCTTCCCTACAACATCTCCACCGAAGTGTTGTTCCGCCTGCTGGAGGTGCGAGGGCGGCTGGCCAGGATGGTCCTCATGCTGCAGAAAGAGGTCGGTGACCGCCTGGCGGCTGCGCCGGACTGTTCCAATTACGGGGTTACTACGGTGCTATTGGGGCTGTGGTTCGACATGCGCAGGGAATTCATCGTCCATCCGGGTTGTTTCCACCCGCGTCCGAAGGTGGATTCAGCAGTACTCAGCTTTGTTCCTCTGGCTGCTCCGCGGGAACCGGTCGGTGACGAGACGGTCTTCCGGCGGGTGGTCAAGGGTTCCTTTGCCATGCGTCGCAAAACCCTTGTCAACTGCCTGAAAGCCGCAGAACTTGTCCCGTTTGAAGATCTGCGCGGGATTCTGAGTGAGTGTAGTATAGACGGTCAACGCCGCGGGGAAACGCTTTCCATGGCTGAGTTTGCTGCATTATCAAGGAGATTTTCCATCGATACAAAATAAAAAAACCGCCTCCTTGAAGGCGGTTTTTTTGTAGTCACTGTTTTGTCTTGGGTGTCTTCGGTTTGGCCGTTTTGACCGGCTTAGGAGCTTTAACCGGTTTGGCCGGTTTTGCTGATTTCGCTGGTTTTACCGGAACGGATGTCGCCGGTTTGGCGACTGTCGCAGCAGGCTTGATTTTTACGCCGGTTTTATTTTTTGCAGCCCTGACTGCGCGGGCTTTTTCAAGATTGGCGGCCAGGTTGTTGTCGTTGGCTGACTTTCGGCGGGCCTCGGAGTAGTTCTTGGCGGTAAGGGACTGGCTGGAAGGGATGTTGAACTGTTTGCGGTACTGGCCCGGTTTCAATTCGTGGGCCTGCTTCAGATGGCGGGTCAGGGTCTTGAATCCGGTCTTGCCGCATACGAGACAGCCGACCTGATCATTCTGGAAAGCCTTTTTCATCGTCAGTGCCGGTGCTCCCGGTGCAGGCGTTGTGTCAGCCGCTGAGCCGTCTGTCTCCAGTTTCTTGAGTGTCGAGAAAACCCTGTTGATCTCCTGGATCAGTTCGTCACTCGACATTTCAGTGCCGACAGCGTGTGAAGAAACAATAGTTGCGGTAAGTTCGACAAGTGAAGAAGTCATGGGTATCTCCTTTAATATAGTCACATGTTCGGGATTAAACCCTATGTATCCGGATTAATCAAGAAAAATTATTTACTAGTAGAGCCGGCTTAACAACTACTACTATGACTTCAGGCAATTTCTAGTACAGAGCAGGTTCTCCATAAAAACCGGTTGCCTGACGGCAGAATGACGTGTATCTAGATTCAGGTAATTAACAGGAATAACAGGTGTGACATGCCAATTGTGCTGCAGTATCTGATACCGATCCTTTCACTTGTCTCTTTAGCGCTGCTGGTGATGCTGCTGTATCGCAGCTCCCGCCCCGCCGACAGTCCGGGACTAGAGTCTCGTATCGATTCCCTGGAACGTCTGCTTGAACGGCAGGAGCGGGTGCTGCGCGAAGAGCTTGCCCGAAACCGAGAAGAGTCGCTGCAGTCAGCCCGGCAGGGGCGTGAAGAAAATGCCGTTGCTGTTTCGGCGTTCGGTGATGCACAGTTGAAGCGGATGAGCGAACTGGCCGGCCTGCAGAAGGACCAGCTGGACATCTTTGCGGGACAATTGAAGAGCCTGACCGCCAGTAATGAAGGACGCATGGACAAGCTGCGCGAAACGCTGGAGGAGCGCCTGCGACTGATTCAGGACGATACTGCACGAAAACTTGAACAGATGCGGGCAACCGTTGACGAGAAGCTGCATGATACCCTGGAAAAGCGACTGGGAGAATCGTTCAAGCTGGTCAGTGAACGTCTGGAGCTGGTGCAGCGCGGCCTGGGCGAGATGCAGACACTGGCCAGCGGTGTCGGTGATCTGAAGAAGGTGCTGACCAACGTTAAGACCCGCGGCACCTTCGGCGAGATCCAGCTCTCAAGCCTGTTGGAACAGGTCCTGTCTCCCGGGCAGTACGATTCCAACGTGGAAACCAGAAAGGGGAGCGGCCAGCGTGTCGAGTTCGCCCTCAAGCTGCCGGGAAGAGATGGTACAACCGACGGCATGGTCTGGCTTCCTCTGGATGCCAAGTTTCCCCAGGAGGATTACCTGAGGCTGGTAGAGGCCCAGGAGGCCGGAGATGTTGCTGCTGCGGCAGAGGCGGCCAGGTTGCTGGACAGGGCTGTTAGACTGATGGCGGCCACCATTCGTGACAAGTACCTGGACCCTCCCCACACGACCGATTTCGGCGTCATGTTCCTGCCTACCGAAGGTCTGTTTGCCGAGGTTCTGCGGCGACCCGGCCTGTTCGATGCGCTGCAGCGTGACTACAAGGTGATGATCGCCGGGCCGACCACCCTGGCTGCCATGCTGAACAGCCTGCAGATGGGTTTCCGGACCCTGGCCATCGAGAAGCGCTCGGCCGAGGTCTGGAACCTGCTGGGTGCCGTGCGCACGGAATTTTCCAAATTCGGCCAGGTGCTGGAAAAGACGAGCAAGAAGCTGCAGGAGGCTGGAAACCATATCGATCAGGCCGCTGTCCGCAGCCGCTCCATCGAGAAGAAACTCAAGGGTGTCCAGGAGATGCCCGGCGGCGAGGCTGCTGCTTTGCTTGAATCAGAACCCTGGGGCGAGGGGGATGATGCCTGATGTCTGAAAAGCGCAACATAGCCCGCGCCGCCGGGATTCTGGGGAGCGCTACCATGCTCTCCCGCATCATGGGCATGGTCCGGGACATGGTCGTATCGCGGCTGTTCGGAGCCGGATTGGCCACCGATGCCTTTTTTGCGGCTTTTCAGATTCCAAACATGCTGAGGCGTTTCTTTGCCGAAGGTGCCCTGACCTCGGCTTTTGTGCCGACGTTTTCTGCAGCACTCAGACAGCGCGGGGAAGAGGATGCCCGGGAACTGGCCAATATCTGTTTCACCTTGCTGACGATCATCATGGCGGCCATTACACTGGCCGGCATACTCTTCTCACCCTGGATCGTCGCGGTGATGTTTCCCGGGTTCAAGGCCGTCCCCGGCAAGTTCGAGCTGACGGTCCTGCTCAACCGGCTGATGTTCCCCTACATCTTCTTTATCAGTCTGGTTGCATTATGCATGGGCATTCTCAATACCCTGCGCCATTTTTTTACACCGGCCATTTCCACCGTCTTTCTGAATGTCTCCATGATATGTGGAGCGCTTCTCCTTCGCGGTTTCTTCGAGATTCCCGTTACTGCACTGGCCGTCGGTGTACTACTTGGCGGATTCATTCAGTTGGCCATGCAGCTTCCGGTGTTGTGGAAAAAGGGATTTCCGTTCCGGCTCAATTTCGATTTCAGGAACCAAGAGGTTCGACACATTGCCGTGCTGATGCTGCCAGCCACCTTCGGCGTAGGTGTCTATTACCTGAACATCACGGTCAGCGCAATTCTGGCTTCACTGCTTCCACAGGGCAGTGTTTCCTATCTGTATTATGCCCAGCGGCTGTTTGAGTTTCCCCAGGGTATTTTTACCGTTTCAGTGGCCCAGGCGGTACTGCCTTCCATGAGCAGGCAGGCTGCTGAAGGAGATATGGCCGGTATGAAGGAATCCCTGGCCTTCGGCATGCGCCTGACCCTGTTCGTGACGGTGCCAGCCATGGCCGGCCTGCTGGTCTGTTCTACCCCCATTTTCAGCCTCCTGTTTATGGGTGGAGAGTTTGATTACGCCAAGGCGGTCAACTCCGCCCAGGCACTGCTCTACTATTCCCTTGGTCTTTCCTTCGTGGCAATGACACGCGTACTGGCGCCTGCCTTCTATGCCCTCAAGGACACTCGAACCCCCGTCTGGACGGCATTTGTAGCCTTCCTCCTCAATGTAGTTTTCAGTCTTGTGCTGATGAAGCCGCTTCTGCACGGCGGACTGGCCCTGGCGACGACTCTTTCGGCTCTGGCAAACATGCTGTTATTGCTCTGGTTTCTGCGGCGCAAGATCGGCTCTTTTGGCGGCAGGAGAATTATCTCCTGCGGGGTAAAATCCCTGCTTGCCTCGATTCCGATGACTGTGACGGTTTATTATGCATGTCACTGGATCGACTGGTCTCTTTCCGGGCAGAAACTGATCAAGTTGTCTGTGCTGGGAGGTGCAATCGGTTTAGGTGTTTTGGTGTATACCGCCTTCTCCCGTCTGTTGCGTTCGGAAGAGGCGGTGGAGTTGCTTTCGATTCTCAGGAGGAAGTTGGGGCGCAACGGGGCTTAGCATGAATTATACCTCATTAACTGGCCGCTGATTATAGCTTGTTCAGATGGAACATGTTGAATTTAAAGGGGAGCTTGCCCGTTAAAAATTGTTGGTTATTAACAGGTGTAATTGGCATGAAAACAATTTTGATAGAACTGAATTTACATTAAAACCCTAACTACCCATTAACGCTGAAAAATTGTGTAACATACTGTTAAATAAGTAATAAATTAATGTATAAAAAAAAGGCAAAGTGTATAAATCTCTTGTAAAAATATCACTTTTGAATTTCATCAACACCATTATCCACAAGTTATCCACATTTTATGTGGATAAGCCGTAACACTCCTGTAAAACATGTAACATTTCTGTCACTTGACTCCGCTGCGACCCCGCTCCTCCCTTTTCGCCTCCTCCCACAGGCGGTCCATTTCAGCCAGCGGTGTGACGTTCATCTGCAGTCCCTGGCTGTGCAGGGTTTCCTCAACATACTGAAAACGAGTTTGAAAACGGGCGATGGTCTTGCGCAGGGCCTCTTCAGGATTGATTGAGAGGAAACGTCCCAGGTTGACAATGGCAAACAGCAGATCGCCCAGTTCGGCCTCCATTTCTTCATTGTCGCCTGCGCTCATGGCTTCCTCGAACTCATGCAATTCTTCCAAGACCTTGGCCATGACCTGATCAACATGTTCCCAATCGAAACCGACACGGGCGGCCTTTTCGGTTATTTTCTGAGCTTTGAGCAATGCCGGAAGGTGAGGAGGGACACCTGAAAGTGCGGAAAGGCGTTCCTTTACCTTTTCCGCCTTTTTGATCTGTTCCCAGTTTTCTATCTGGGCCGCGCTGTCGGCAATCTGCAGATCACCGAATACATGCGGGTGGCGTCGGATGAGTTTCTCACACAGGGTCGTAATGATGTCGGACATGGTGAAGGTGCCGGCTTCTTCTGCAATGGCGGCATGAAAGACCGGCTGGAGAAGAAGGTCGCCCAGTTCTTCTTTGATGTGTTCGGGAGATTTGGCTTCGATGGCCTCGATAACCTCGTAGGTCTCCTCTAGAAGATAGCGTGTCAGGCTTTCGTGAGTCTGCTCGGCGTCCCACGGGCAGCCGCCGGGTCCCCGCAAACGCTTCATTATGGCAATCAATTCTTCAAACAATACCTGCTCGGATTTCATGTGCGGTCCTTTGATTCATATTTTAATGCAAAAGGGGGGCATAAATATCTTGACAGTATCCACAGGATAATTACATTAGCACAAATATTTTTTTGGGGGGACGAATGAACAACAAAAACATGTTCAAAAGATGTGCAGCAGTTCTCGGAATTGTTGTCCTGGCTGCGGGTATGGCTTTTGCCACTTCCGCCGGTGCACCGGCAGTGTCGCCGGATGATGCGTTGCAGAAACTGATGGACGGCAATCAGCGCTATGTGGAAAACCAGATGACCGGTACCAAGTTGTGCGACCTGACAACCCGCACCAGTCTGTCCAAATCGCAAAAGCCCTATGCGATTATCCTGACCTGCTCAGACTCACGCGTCCCGCCCGAGATAATTTTTGATAAGGGTTTGGGAGAAATCTTCGTTATTCGTGTTGCCGGCAACATTCCTGACCCGGTCGTCCTCGGCAGTATCGAGTATGCTGCAGAACATCTGGGCAGCCCGCTGGTGATGGTGCTGGGGCATGAGCGCTGCGGCGCTGTAAAAGCCACCGTCGAAGCCAAGGGCAAGAGCAGTGGCAGCAAGAACATCGATGCGATCGTAAAGGTTGTAGCCCCGGCGGTGAAGGCAGCTGCCAAGGATTGTCAGGCCTGCAGGGATGATAAAAAATGTGCCGATACAAAGAAGGATGAATTTGTGGAGTGCGTAGTTGATGCCAACGCCAAGATCGTGGCTGCAAGCCTGACAAAGAATTCCAAGATACTCAACCACCTGCTCCATGAGAAAAAAATCAAGATCGTCTCTGCCAAGTATGACCTTGACGATGGCAAGGTGACCTTATTTAAGTGAAACGATTTGTGTTTCCAGAGATAATTCATCAGAAACCGCCAGCGCCTTGACGCTGGCGGTTTCTTTTTTGCTCGTCTTTTCAAATATTTTCAGTGAGCTGTTAAATCGCCCGGCTTGAGTTTTAAGAGCGTTGGTGCTTTCGGATATGTAGCTCTTTTCCTTGGGGTCAATATCTTTTTTGAAGACCCCCTTCATCCTGTTCCAGTATTCATCAGTCCCGCTTACATAGGTATTCATACTTTTCAGGAAGGAGTGGGCACCCGAGGAGAGGTCTGCGGCAGTTGCCAGTTTCTCAACTGTACTTCGTTCATTTCTTTGAGCAGTTTCTTATCGGCAACACGGTCATTGGGAAAGCGTCCTTTTCTCGCTTGAATAGATATCTTTTTTGTATAGCGTTGCTCAAGGTTAATGCAATGCCTTTTTACCGGATAATTTCAGAATCGGGCTGCCCGGATTTGTTGCATTTAACTCGTCTCTGTACTAGGATGCCGCATTCAGGCATGATGCCAAGGCAATTCCAATTCAATCCCGGTGGATACTTACTGACATGTTGCGTTCCGGAATAATGCGACTGACCCTGGTTCAGAAACTGATCGCCAGCTTTTTCCTGATCGGTTTTTTTCTTATCATTGCAGTGGTATATGCAATAATGGGTCTTGGCACCATGCATCGTATGGTGGGTGACATCGCGCGAAACGACCTTCCGGCAGCCACTGCTGCCTTGACCCTGCGGGATGCCATGCAGGCCCAGCAACGCGCCGTGGGAAGGCTTCAGATCTTCAAACAATCAGAATTCAAGGAGCTGTATAACCGGCAGTCCGAAATATTCCAGCAGACCCTGCAGCAACTTCTGCAGCAATCGGGAGGAGCAGATCTTGGCGAGCTTTCACAATCGTTCACAGCGTATTCTACCCTTGTCGAGCGGATGCTTCGCGGAATCGTTGTAAGCGATGAGGTCTTGAAACGTGCAGCCGAGCGTGTCGAAAAGGCGATAGAAACAGTCCGCGCTGAACAAAAAAGAATCCTGGAAGACAAACTTGCCGCCGCCAGAGAGCGTGAGGCCAAGACCTCTGCCTGGGCTCTGAGCCTGGCTTTGAGTGGTGTGACCCTGGCCCTGTTGGTGGCGACCCTGTTGGTTTACTCCTTCTCCACCTCCATCAACAAGCTTCAGAAGGCTACTCACCGGATTGCAGCCGGTGATTTCGATCATGATCCGCATATTCCGCCTGGCGATGAAATCGGTTCGCTGTCCCGGGACTTCATGCAGATGGCTGTCCGTCTCAAGGAACTCGAACAGATCAGTCTTGATGCCAGCCCATTGACACGACTGCCGGGAAATATTGCCATAGAGCGTTCCATCAACAGGCGCCTTCGCGAAAAAACATCTTTCGCCATGTGTTATCTGGATCTGGATAACTTTAAGTCATATAATGACCGGTATGGGTATATAAAGGCGAGCGAGATTCTTAAGGAAACCGGTGAAGTCATCTATGAGGCCGTAAAACGCCTGAATGACCCGGATGCCTTTGTCGGCCATATCGGTGGTGATGATTTCGTCGTCATCATTGATGCCCGACTCGCTAAAGCGGCCTGCCAGGAAATCATTGCCTGTTTTGACGCCATGATCCCGGCCTATTATTCTGTAGAGGATCGAGCTGCAGGAGCCATTGAGGGTATTGACCGCTACGGCGTTCCACGGATCTTTCCGCTGATTTCCATGTCCATTGCTGCGCTGACCTGTCAGCCGGGTTCCTATGCCACGGCAGCAGAGATAGCTACGGCTGCTGCGGAGGTAAAAGACCGTGTCAAGGAAGCATCCGGCAGTAATTATATCATTGTGCGGGAGGCAGGTGTCATTGAAGCATAAGTGGTTTTTTATCATAGTGCTGCTAGCCGTCGTGCCGTTCTGTTCCTTCGGTTGCAGCCAGACCGGGTGGAGGGCGTCTTCTCTGTCGGTGACCGGTGTTGCTGCCGCTCCTGCAGAAATCTCCGCTGTACGCGATCAGGAGCGGCGTTTTGCCGGTGCTCTGGTGTTTCTAAGAGTCGGTGAAGAGCAGGAGGCCCGCGATCTGTTGGAGCTGGTTATTGCGGGTCCTCCACGCAGCGGGATCACTGACGAGGCGCTGTTCCGTTTGTCGCTGTTGTATCTGCGGGATGATGGCGGTAAGGGGACTGTGCGGACCCTGGAACTTCTTGAGCAATTAATCGCAGAGTATCCCCGCAGTATCTGGGCCCATCAAGGGTCTCCGCTTGCCGCATACCTGACAGGCGTCAGGAACTTGCGGGACCGGCAGCGTGAAGTCAAGACCCTGAAAGAACTGAACCTTTCACTCAGTCGTGACAATCGTGAAATGCGCCAGAGTATTGAGCGGCTCAAGAGCCTGGATCTGGAACTGGAGAAAAAGATAAAACGGTAAATGGTGAAGGATGTTGGGTAAAAGTATCGCAAAAGGCGCATCGATCGATGCGCCTTTTGCTTAGATAATATTATATAACTAATCGAATTACTTCTTTTTATCCCCCGGCAGATACTCCCCAAGAAAAGCACTTTTATATTCCATAAATCGATTATTGCCGATCGCTTCACGGATCTCTTCCATCATCTTCAGGTAGAAGTGCACATTGTGTATGGCCGACAGTACTGCCGATATGACCTCGTTGGCTGCAAACAGGTGGTGCAGGTAGGCACGGGTGAAGTTCTGGCAGGTATAGCAGATGCAACTGGGATCAATCGGGAAGAAGTCGCGCTTGTAGTTCTTGTTGGTCAGACGGATCTTGCCGCGCCGTGTGAACAAAGTGGCACTACGGGCGTAACGGGTGGGTATGACGCAGTCGAACATGTCGATGCCGCGTTCGACACTCTCAAGTATGTCTTCCGGCAGGCCGACACCCATCAGATAACGTGGCTTGTCCTCCGGCAGATGCGGTGCGGTCCAGCTGACGACCTTCTTGAGCAGTTCCAACCCCTCGCCGACACTGACGCCGCCGATGGCATAGCCGGGCAGATCGAGTTTGCGCATCTCCCGGGCGCACATGGCACGCAGGTCCTCGTAGACGCTTCCCTGAACGATACCGAACAGGGCCTGGTCAGTGCCGCTCATGGCGTCCTGACATTGCTTCAGCCAGTGGATGGTCTTTTTCGTGGACTTCTCTGCATAATCACGGTCGCAAGGGTAGGGGATGCATTCGTCAAAGGCCATAATGATGTCGGCACCCAGGTCCTGCTGGATGCGGGTCGCCGAGGCGGGATCAAGGTAGATCTCATCTCCGGTGATCTCGTGCTTGAAAAAAACACCGTCTTCGGTGATGCGCTTGTTGGGAAGCGAAAAGACCTGGAACCCGCCCGAGTCGGTCAGAATGGGACCGTTCCAGGCCATGAACTTGTGCAGTCCTCCCGCTTTTTTCACCAGACCTTCGCCCGGCTGCAGATGAAGATGGTAGGTGTTGCTGAGAATGATCTGGGCACCGGTTTCAGTTATCTGTGCCGGCGTGAGGGGCTTCATAGCCCCGTGGGTGGCCACCGGCATAAAAATCGGCGTCTGGATGTCGCCATGTGCGGTGCTGACGATACCAAGGCGTGCGGCACAATGCGGGTCTTTTTTTATCAGGGTGAATTTCATCGAATTGTGTGCTCCCGAAATGAATGTCCTGTAAGCTTACTAACAGAATGTGCTTATAAATGCAATTGCGCTAGAGAAGTATATTCACGGCAGGTTTAATTGTATCCTGTATACATAAAATGGTTGCAATTATTTATAACGATGTTTAGTATGCACGGCTGAAAATAGCATGGGATTTAACCATAGTTTCAGGTAAACAAGATACTCTCTCAAAGGAGGTTGAAATGGTGGTTGTCTCCAGATTACTCTGGCGTGGTCCCCCCCGGCACTTTTAGTCTCCTCTGTAAGAAAACCTACATACATCAAGCTGTATCACATCTTGAAAAGGAAGGAATGCTATGCAACTGCTCACGTCTTCAATCGGCAGAAAAATTTTGATGGCAATCACAGGCCAGGCAATGGTTCTCTTTGCTGTCATCCATCTGCTCGGCAACAGCTCCATCTTCGGATGGCTTCCGGGTGGCATCAATGCCTACGCCCATCACCTCCACAGCATGCCGGCACCGGTTATTATCGGTTTCCGTCTCGGTCTGCTGCTCTTCGCCTGTGTTCACATCTGGTTCGGCATTCAGCTGACCATTGAGAACCGTGGCGGACGTCCCCAGCAGTATGCCGTCAAATCTGTTCAGAAGGCGTCCTTCGCCAGCGAGAATATGATCTGGACCGGTTCGCTTCTGGTGGCTTTCATTATCTATCATCTGCTCCATTTCACGTTCCAGGTCATCAGCCCGGAGACAGCCGCCGTCAAAAATATGGTTGACCTTCATGGCGCTAACGTACCCAACGTGCTCGGTATGGTCGTGGCAGCGTTCCAGAATCTTTTTGTCACGCTGATCTATGCCGGAGCAATGCTGGTCCTCTTTCTGCATCTTTCACACGGTATCCAGAGCTTCTTTCAGACCTTGGGCTGGAGTAATGACCGGGTACAACCGTTCATCACCAAGGCCGGTACTCTGGTCGCGCTGGCTCTGTTCCTCGGCTATGCCGCCGTGCCACTCACCATTCTGTTACGAATTCTGAATTAAGGGGGTTATTGTGATACTAGACGGAAAATGTCCTACCGGACCAATTGAACAAACCTGGGATAAACACCGCTTTGATCTGAAGCTGGTCAATCCCGCCAACAAGCGTAAATACAATGTCATCGTGGTCGGAACCGGACTGGCCGGTGGCGCTGCCGCTGCTTCGCTGGGTGAACTCGGTTACAATGTCCAGGCCTTCTGCTACCAGGATAGCCCGCGACGTGCACACTCCATAGCCGCCCAGGGCGGTATCAATGCAGCTAAGAACTACCCTAATGACGGCGATTCCATCTACCGTCTCTTTTATGACACCATCAAGGGCGGCGACTTCCGCGCCCGCGAAGCCGACGTCTGGCGTCTGGCCCAGGTGTCCAACAATATCATCGACCAGTGTGTGGCCCAGGGCGTTCCTTTTGGTCGTGACTACGCCGGCTATCTTGATAACCGCTCCTTCGGTGGTGCCCAGGTTTCCCGTACCTTTTTCGCCCGCGGTCAGACCGGTCAACAGCTTCTGCTGGGCGCTTACTCAGCTCTCTCACGTCAGATCAAGCTTGGTTCGGTCAAGATGTATGACCGTCGTGAGATGCTCGACCTGGTTGTCGTTGATGGTGTCGCCCGAGGCATCACGGTGAGAAACCTTGTCACCGGCGCGATGGAAAGTTACGCTGCCGATGCTGTCTGCCTCTGTACCGGTGGTTATGTCAACGTCTTCTACCTCTCCACCAATGCCATGGGCTGCTCGGTTACGGCTAACTGGAAGGCCCACAAGAAGGGCGCCTACTTCGCCAATCCCTGCTACACCCAGATCCATCCGACCTGCATCCCGCAGGCTGGAGACTATCAGTCCAAGCTGACCCTGATGTCCGAGTCACTCAGAAACGACGGACGTGTGTGGGTTCCCAAGAAGAAGGAAGACTGCGGCAAACATCCCAATGAAATCGCCGAAGACGACCGTGATTACTATCTTGAGCGGAAGTACCCCTCCTACGGCAACCTGGCACCGCGTGACATCGCCTCCCGCGCCGCCAAGGAGCAGTGTGACGACGGTCGCGGCGTCGGCCCCGGCGGCCGTGGCGTGTATCTGGATTTCGCAGACTCCATCAAGCGCCTGGGTGAAGATACCATCCGTGAGCGTTACGGTAACCTCTTCGAGATGTACGAGAAGATCACCGACGAGAATGGTTACAAGCGCCCGATGCGCATGTATCCAGCCCCGCACTACTCCATGGGTGGTCTGTGGGTCGATTACAACCTGATGAGCAACATCCCCGGACTGTTTGTGCTGGGAGAGGCCAACTTCTCGGTCCATGGCGCCAACCGCCTGGGTGCTTCTGCCCTCATGCAGGGCCTGGCCGACGGCTACTTCGTCATCCCGTACACTATCGGCGGCTACCTGGCAACGGTCAAGCCGGGTCAGGTAAAGACGGACCACGCCGAATTCAAGAAATGTGAAGCGGATGTCAAGGCAGAGCAGGACAAACTGCTCGGCATCAACGGCAATAAGACAGTGTTCGAATTCATGCGCGAAGTAGGCGGCCTGATGTGGGAAAACTGCGGTATGGCCCGCACCAAGGAGTCTCTTGAAACAAACCTCAAGAAGATTCCTGCCCTGCGCGAAGAATTCTGGAAGAATGTCAAGGTCACCGGTAGCGGTGCCGAACTCAACCAGCAGCTGGAAAACGCCGGCCGAACCGCGGATTTCCTTGAATTCAGCGAACTGCTCTGCCGTGATGCTCTCCATCGCAACGAGTCCTGCGGCGGACATTTCCGTTCGGAATATCAGGATGCCGGTGAAGCCCAGCGCGACGACGTGAACTTCTGCTATGTCGGCGCCTGGGAATACAAGGGTGACAATAAAGAGCCTGAACTGCACAAAGAACCATTGAAATTTGACAATGTACATCTCGCCATAAGGAGTTACAAATAATGAGCGATCACAAGACCATGACACTGACTCTGATCGTGTGGCGCCAGAAGAATGCCAGCGATGCAGGAAAATTCGAAACCTATACGGCAAAAAATATTACCGAACACCACTCTTTTCTGGAGATGCTCGATTGCGTCAACGAAGATCTGATCTATGCCGGCAAGGATCCGATCGTGTTTGACCACGACTGCCGCGAGGGTATCTGCGGTATGTGCTCCCAGGTTGTTAACGGGGCACCACATGGCGGGCAGGACCGCACCACCGTCTGCCAGTTGCACATGCGCAAGTTCAAGGATGGTGACACCATCTACATCGAGCCCTGGAGGGCCCGTGCCTTCCCGATCATCCGTGACCTGATCGTTGATCGTTCCGCCCTTGACAAGATCATCCAGGCCGGCGGTTATACCTCCTGCCATACCGGTGGAGTTGCCGATGGAAATGCCATCCTGATCCCCAAACCGGTAGCTGATGAGGCTATGGATGCCGCTGAATGCGTCGGTTGCGGTGCCTGTGTTGCCGGATGTCCGAATGGTTCTGCCATGCTGTTCACCGGTGCCAAGGTTTCCCAATTGGCGATACTGCCCCAAGGGCAAGGCGAAGCTGCTAGACGTGTAATGAACATGACCAACACCATGACGGAATGTGGTTTCGGTAACTGCACTAATCACTACGAGTGTATGGCTGCCTGTCCCAAGGGGATCAATGTCAAGTTCATCGCCCGCATGAACCGGGAGTTTCTCAAGGCCCAGTTCGCATAATCAGCTTCAGTTGCTATGTGGTATTCTTCAGGCGGCCTCAGGGCCGCCTTTTTTTATAAGGACGGCGTTTCAGCTTGATCAGTAAATAATCCACCCGATTCGTCGAAAGACATTCATTCAAACAGGCTGTGGCTCCATGGATTTCAATCTTGTAAAAATATCCATAACGGTTCGATCTGATGATGCCTTTCAACTGGGGCCCTGGCTCTATCTACAGGGAAATCAATTCGCTGACGTATGCAGGAAAAACATGTGCCATTTCCCAAAAAAGGTATGCGGGTCCTGTTCCATCAAGGAATCCTGCGCCTGGCATCTTGTTTTTGGCAAGCAATTGTCAGCGGATCCTTCAGGCCTGAAGCGACACCAAAAGCCCCCGTTGCCGTTTATGTTCTCCTTCCCGATGCATCTGGAGCACTCTGAAAATTTGTTAGAAACTGAATGCGGATTGATTGTGGTCGGTCAGGCAATTCCCCACCTTTCTGCGCTTCTGGATGGTTTTTCTGAACTTCTTGCGGACGGGGCCTGCCCGGTAACAGCTGAGGTCACCGGTATCTGCTCTCATGATTACCAGAATACTGCTCATCCATTTCAGGACCGCTGCGGCGTATCGCACTCAGAAAATCTTGTCGTGCTCTCCAGCAACGTTTTGTTTGAGGAATACACAACGATGGCTTCAACCCTGCATATCCGCTTGAATTCACCCTTGCGGCTTTCCGAGAATGGCCGTCTGCTTGTTGGATTTGATTTCAGCAGGTTTGCACGTTCACTGATGAGGCGGGTTTCTTCACTGGCGTATTATTACGGTGCCTGTGAATTTGATTGTGATTTCAGGGAATTGTCTCGTCAGGCTGAAGAAGTTGTCTGTAAGGAAGACCGGTTCTCTGCAGCCGTCGGCCAGAACAGAAAACTTTCCGGCGTAATCGGGTATGGCAGTTTCTGCGGCGAATTCAGCGGACTTATGCCGTTCCTTGTGGCCGGTCAGTATGTGCACGCCGGCAAAGGTGCATCTTTTGGAATGGGGTGCTATGAACTGATCACGGGGGTGCAGTAACGTAATCTCTGAACCGGCCTTTCGTTACTGACTGTAGTGATGTGCAAACATCCCGTGTGAAACAGTTTGTCGTACTTTTTTGCGGTTGTTTTTTAGTGACGCTTACTTTAATATGTCGATTCTTATACTACGACGATCTGGAGTTCATACATGGCGCGCCCGGCAAGCATTCTTATCGTTGATGATTCGATTACCAGCAGACAGAAACTTACCGAAATCCTCGAGGCCCAAGGCTATCTGGTAACAGTGGCCACCTCAGCTGAAGAAGCTATCCCGCTTTTGTCCGATGAGCAGTTCAATATTGTCATCACGGAACTCATGCTGCCCGGAATGAGCGGATTGAATATGATGAAGATCGTCAAGGAGCGTTGTCCTGATAGCGATGTCGTCATTATAAGTTCGAATGCCTCCAGTTTCAACACACTGAAATCTCTCCGTCAGGGTGCCTATGATTTCATTGTAAAGCCAATAGATGATGAAACAGTTCTCTATAATGTTATTGAACGGGCACTCGAAAAGCAGGAGCAGGGTCGCAAGAAACAGTACCTGCTTAATGAGCTTACCGAGAAGAATAAGGGACTTCACGAATCCCTTGCCATGATGAAGGTCGTTAATCAGATCTGCCTGCTGCTCACCTCAACCTTTGACATTGCCGTCATTCTCCAAAAACTGACCGAAACCGCCACTGAACATCTTCAGGCAACGCGAGGGTACCTTTTGCTGCTTGACAAGAGCGGCACGAATTTGAATGTGAAGGTATGCACCGGCATAGATCCAATCAGTACGGCGTCATTCAGACTGGCTACCGGAAAAGGGGTCTCTGGCCAGGTCGTGTCCAGCGGTAAACCGGTTATTGTCGCAAAAATGACCGACGAGAACTATTCCGAAAGCATCATGGAAGAAGATCCCGATGGTGTGCTGCTGGCAGCCCCCAGTATCATCTCGGCACCGTTGCAGGTAAATGGCCGTGTTGCCGGAGCGGTTACAATTTCAGGAGGGTGTGGAGGTAAGCCGTTTACCGATGATCATCTGGAGTTTCTCTCGATGTTGTCGCGCTATGCTTCGATTGCCATAGAAAACGCGGGTGTGGTCTACAATCTTAAGAAAAAGCGATGAATATTGCCTGAAAAGTAATCCACGCATTCGTCCAGTAACGACAAAACCCGTTTCTGCCTGAGCTATCTCATGCTGAAACGGGCTTTGTCATTTATTAACTCATGAAAGTCTGTGCAGCTAAAACACAACACCCATGGCATCTGCAACCGTATGGATGTCTTTGTCACCGCGTCCGGACAGGCACACAACAACAGTCTTGTCTTTTGTAAGCTTCGGAGCCAGTTTCATGAGGTAGGCTATGGCATGTGATGATTCCAGGGCAGGCATGATGCCTTCCTCCTGTGTCAACATCCTGAAACCCTCGAGAGCCTCGCTGTCTGTGACCGAGACGTACTCTGCCCGTCCTGTATCCTTCATCCAGGAGTGTTCGGGGCCGACGCCGGGATAGTCGAGTCCGGCTGAGATTGAATGGGCGTGGTTGATCTGCCCGTGTTGGTCCTGTAGAAGGTAGGTCAGATTGCCGTGTAGTATGCCGGGTGACCCGGCGCAGAGCGGTGCCGCATGTCTGCCGGTATCGATGCCATGGCCGGCTGCTTCGACTCCGATCATTCGAACTTCCTTGTCCTTCATGAACGGGTAGAACAGACCCAGGGCATTGCTGCCGCCCCCCACGCATGCCACAAGATAATCAGGCAGTCGTCCTTCAAACTTGCGATGCTGACTTCTTACCTCCTTGCCGATGACAGCCTGGAAATCGCGTACCATCATGGGGTAGGGGTGCGGACCGGCAACCGTGCCGATCACATAGAATGTGTCGGCTATTGTGGTGACCCAATTGCGCATTGCCTCGTTCATCGCATCCTTGAGGGTGGCGGTACCGGCGGTTACCGGAGTAACCGTGGCGCCCAGCAGGCGCATCCGAAAGACATTCAAGGCCTGGCGTCGGGTATCTTCTTCGCCCATGAACACTTCGCACGACATCCCGAAAAGGGCGGCAATGGTCGCTGTCGCGACGCCATGCTGGCCGGCTCCGGTTTCAGCAATCACCCTCCTCTTGCCCATGCGTTTTGCCAGCAGCCCTTGTCCGATGGTGTTATTGACCTTGTGGGCCCCGGTATGATTGAGGTCTTCCCGTTTAAGGTATATCCGGGCCCCGCCGAGCTTATTGGTCAGTTTCTCGGCAAAATACAACGGGTTGGGCCGTCCGACGTACTGGCGCAGGTAGTATTCATACTCCTGGCGGAACTCCCTGTCGCGACGGTAATGCGCATAGGCCTGTTCCAGTTCGAGCAGTGCCGGCATGAGTGTTTCGGGAACGTAACGGCCACCAAATTGACCGAAGTGACCGTTCTTGTCTGGCAGTTTCATGATTTCCTCTGTTCAGTAAGTTAGAAACAATATCAACTGTGAATATGCCACCTACGATCCATCCCTGCGTATCATGGTATCAAAGCTATGCTCTACTGTTTCGGGAAAAATATTGAGCGGATCATGCCGGTTTTTGCCAGACGGAAGGTCACTGCCGTACTCACTACCCCAAGCCCGTAGGTCACGCTCCGCCTGAAGTTGATGGATGAAGCTTCGGGAATGTAGCGGGCAGGGCAGCTTACCTCTCCGATTGAGAATCCATACCAGCAGATTTGAGCAAGCATCTGATTGTCGAAGACGAAATCATCAGAATTGCTATCCAACGGCAATCTTTCCAACACATCACGAGAAAAAGCCCGATAGCCGGTATGATACTCAGAGAGTTTTTGACCAAGAAGCAGATTCTCTAAAAATGTCAACCCGCGATTTGCCACATATTTGTAGAAAGGCATTCCACCCTTCAAGGCCCCTTTGCCAAGGATTCGTGACGCGAGTACCACATCATAGACGCCGAAGGCAATCATCGAAGCAAGTGAGGTAATAAGGAGCGGGGTATACTGGTAATCCGGGTGCAGCATGACAACAATGTCGGCACCATTTTCAAGAGCAGCTCGGTAGCAGGTTTTTTGGTTGCCACCGTACCCTCGGTTCTGCTCGTGTACGATGGTATTTATGCCAAGGCGACGAGCAAGTTCAGCTGTATTGTCTTGAGAGGCATCATCAACAAGCAGTACATCGTCCACGATATTCATCGGGATTTCACTGTAGGTTCTTTCGAGGGTGCGGGCAGCGTTATAAGCCGGCAGGATAACGACTATTTTCTTATTGTTGAGCATGAATTTTCCTGCCGCAACATACTGGATAACAGCATGTTTTACCGTTAGCTTGATGGTTGTCTTCTGCTGTACCAGGAGAGAGGGTGGCGATCTAGAGCAGTATGTGCGGTCATAACCTAGTACGTATTCTTGGCCAGTTCAACAAAACGGCTGACTTTGGTCGCATCCTTATTTCCTGGATTTATCTCGACTCCACTGGAAACATCGACTCCATAGGGGCGAACCAGACGGATGCTTTCAGAAATATTATCCGGGGTCAATCCACCTGCCAGAATTATTCGGTGGCCTCTGTTCACCGCCTCAGCAGCAACATCCCAGTTAAAGGTCTGTCCCGTGCCACCGAGAGCCGTTGGCGACCAGGCATCAAGCAGGCAGCCCGATACATGATAGTTAACGAGTGAATCAAGTGTGGTCAGGTCTTTTACGCGAAAGGCCTTGATAACACGTCGCATGACAGAATCACAATACTCCGGTGTTTCCTCCCCGTGAAGCTGTATAATGTCAAGACCGCATCGGTCGGCTGTTGTATTGACGATCGACAGCTCCTCATTAACAAACAGTCCCACGGTCTGAACAAACGGCGGCAGTCTGCGTATGATCTCAGCAGCCTGTTCTGGAAAAATATGACGGGGAGATTGGGAATAAAAGACAAAACCTAAAGCGTCGGCTCCTGCTTCGACTGAAGCCAGAGCGTCTTCCAGGCAGGTAATTCCGCAGATTTTGACTTTGACCATGGAAAACCCCAGGTAAAGGAAGAGGTTGAGATAAAGAAATACTCAGTCTTTACCTCAACCTCATTCATTTATTACAGATTGATTTTTGGCAGTCGCTCCAATGCCTGCAGTACCATTTCATGGGGGTATTCGTAATCCTCAAGGTTGCCGGAAAGGTAGGCATCATAGGCACCCATGTCCAGTTGACCATGTCCGGAAAGACCAAAAAGGATTGTTTTCTCCTTTCCTTCTTCCTTTGCCAGAACAGCCTCATCAATGGCAGCCCTGACGGCGTGTGAGGA
This sequence comes from Geobacteraceae bacterium, assembly GCA_016720395.1. Lineage (GTDB taxonomy): Bacteria > Desulfobacterota > Desulfuromonadia > Geobacterales > Pseudopelobacteraceae > CAIPTY01. The sequence continues at coordinate 132,778 of JADKKR010000009.1, forward strand.
TTCGGGTGCCGGAATGATACCTTCGCTGCGTGCAAAGAGGAGGGCTCCCTCGAAACAGGCATTCTGCCTGTAGGATTTTGCCTCAATCTGGCCGGCGTGATACAGCTGGGACACCAATGGCGACTCGCCGTGGTAACGCAGTCCTCCGGCATGGATGCCGGGAGGCATGAAATCGTGTCCAAGGGTGTACATCATGGCAATCGGGGCAACCTTGGCCGTGTCACCGTAATCAAAGGCGTAGATACCTTTGGTCAGTGTCGGACATGAGGCCGGCTCGACTGCCAGGCAGCGGACATTCTTTCCGGCGGCCCGGTCTGCGATAAAAGGGAATGCCAGTCCGGCGAAGTTGGACCCGCCGCCGCAGCAGGCAATGACCACATCCGGGTAGTCGCCGGCGATCTTCATCTGCGCCTGTGCTTCCTGGCCGATGATCGTCTGGTGCAGGCAGACATGATTGAGGACACTGCCCAGGGCGTAGTTGGTATCGGCGTGGGTAGCGGCATCCTCCACCGCTTCCGATATGGCAATTCCCAGGCTGCCGTTGCAGTCTGGGTCATGGGCAAGGATCGAGCGACCCGAATTGGTGAACTCGGAAGGTGACGGGATCACAGTTGCGCCCCATAACTGCATCATGCTCTTGCGATACGGTTTCTGGGTACAGGAAACCTTGACCATGTACACCGTGCACTCAAGACCGAACATCGAGCAGGCCAGGGCCAGGGAACTGCCCCACTGACCAGCACCGGTTTCAGTTGCCAGACGGCGAATGCCGGCCTGCTTGTTATAATATGCCTGCGGGATGGCAGAGTTTGGTTTATGGGAGCCGGCCGGGGAAACACCCTCGTACTTGTAGTAGATCTTGGCCGGTGTGCCGAGGGCCTGCTCAAGGCGCCGGGCGCGAAAGAGCGGAGAGGGGCGCCACAGCTTGTAAATCTCGCGAACCTCGTCCGGGATGTCGATCCAGCGGTTAGGCGACATCTCCTGCTCAATCAGGGACATGGGGAAGATGGCCATCATCTCCTCCGGTGTGACCGGCTGAAGGGTCTGCGGGCTGATAACCGGTGCAAGTGGTCCGGGCATGTCAGGGATGATGTTGTACCACTGACGGGGGATCTGGTCTTCGCTGAGGAGGATCTTAGTGTTCATTGGCTGCTCCCGTGAAATTGGAATTTATTCCAGATTGTCCTCTATCCTGATAAAAACGGTTTGCTCACAAATGATCGCAAGCCGGTTGATCTCCTCCAGAGCCTCCTGTATGGAACCTTCACAGGCCTCGTGTGTCTTGATTACGATCGGTACCGGAGTCGCATCACTGTCCTGATGTGTGGTCTGAACCATAGATTCTATGCTGATGCCGTGATTGCCGAGTGAACCGGCTATGGAGGCAAGAACACCCGGCTTGTCGAGAGCACTGAATCGCAGCATGTATTTGCTGACTATGTTGGCCATCGGTTTGAGCGGTAACGTCTTGACCTCTCCATCCAGGAATCCGAGCGGTGCCATTCTGCGACCGGCTCCAGCCTGCATGGTGCGGGCCAGCCCGATCAGATCTCCGACAATGGCGCTGGCGGTAGGATTTTGTCCGGCTCCACGACCGTAAAACATGACCGGCCCGACAAAATCTCCGGTCAGGCGAATGGCGTTGAAAACACCGTTCACCTCGGAAAGCGGGTTATGCAGGGGTATCATGGTCGGGTGGACGCGGGCTTCGACATGTCCTTCAGAAATTTTGCCGATCGCGAGAAGTTTGATGCGATAGCCGAAATCGTTGGCAAATTTTACATCCAGTCCGCTGATGCGCGAAATGCCTTCCGTATAGATACTGTTGAAATCAATCTTGGTTCCGAAACAGAGCGAGATCAGAATGGCCAACTTGTGTGCGGTGTCGACCCCTTCAATGTCAAAGGTCGGATCAGGTTCGGCGTAGCCCAGTTGCTGAGCGACTTTGAGCATGTCGGCAAAGTCGGCACCCTCCTGGGTCATGCGGGTCAGTATGTAGTTGCAGGTACCATTCATGATGCCGATGACACTGCCGAAGTTGTTGGCAGCCATGTTGCCCTTGATGGCAGTCAAGACAGGAATACCGCCACCGACAGCAGCCTCGAACTGGACCTCGACCCCTTTTCGTGCAGCCGCCGCATAGATCTCGTCGCCATGCAGAGCAAGCAGCGCCTTGTTGGCGGTAACGATATGTTTGCCCTTTTCGATGGCCTTCAGCACGAAACTCTTGGCTGGTTCATAACCGCCGATCAATTCTATGACGACAGATATTTCAGGGTCATCAAAAATCTCATTCACGTCGTTGATGAGAACACCTGGAGCAATTGTGACGCCGCGATCACTCGTGATGTCCAGATCGGCAATTTTTTTAAGGGTAATGCCGGTCCCCACCTTGTTACGGATAACATCAGCATTCTCCTGCAGAAGCCTTACGACGCCCGCGCCGATATTGCCGAATCCTATAAGACCAACCTTGATGTCGCTCATTGCTCCTCACCTGCTTCTTCAGTTTTAGGACATGATTCTATTTCATCCAGAATGCCGTTCACAAAGGCTGGAGACTCCTTGTCGCCAAATTTGCGGGCGATCTCGATGGCTTCATTGATACTCACTTTTTTGGGAATGTCCTGCCGAAACATCAGTTCGAAGGCCGCCAAGCGCATGACATTTAGGTCGACACGCGGCATTCTGACCAGCGTCCAGTTCTTGGAGCGGGCCTTAATGGCTTCGTCAATGACCGTTTGATGTTCCTGAACCCCCTGCACAAGATCTTCGGCAAACTCACGAACGCGCGACAAAACATCCGCCTGTTCTTCACGGAAGGTCTGCAGCGTCTCCCGGATACCAACCGACGGGTTAGCGTCTAAAGCATACAGAATCTGCAGGGCAAGTTCACGGGATTCCCTTCGTAGCCCCATTATTTCAGAGCCTTCAGGAGATTAACGGTTTCAATGGCAGTAACTGCGGCTTCAAAACCCTTATTGCCGGCCTTTGTGCCGGCTCGTTCCACAGCCTGTTCGATAGTGTCGGTGGTGAGCACCCCGAATGCTATGGGTACCCCGCTGTCCAGTGACACTGATGCAACCCCTTTGGACACTTCGGAGGCTACATAATCAAAATGCGGTGTTGATCCACGAATGACAGCTCCCAGGCAGATGACAGCATCGTACTTTCCGCTTTCTGCAAGCTTCTTGGCGGCCAAAGGAATCTCGAATGCGCCGGGAACACGGGCAACGTGGATATTCTTGTCGTCGCCGCCATGCCGGATCAGGGCATCTACAGCACCTTCAAGCAGGCGTTCGGAGATAAAGCTGTTGAAGCGGCTGACGATAATGCCGAATTTAAGGCCCTTGGCTTCAAGCTTTCCTTCAAAGAAATGTGGCATAAGTAACCTCCTGATATATGGCCTGACACTGATAACATGGTTGAAGCGTTTACACAAAAATAAATAGAAATATTAGCATAATTTTTGCAAATGGGGAGAAAAAAGTGCAGTCCTAGCGGCTGTCGAATATACAGTTCCCGCTGTAATCGGCGACAAGAAACTGCACGGTAATCTCCGGGGCATGTTTCAATACCGCTCTGCGCGCGTGCTGGAAGACAAGTTTAAGCAGTCCCGGGTCAAAGCTGCTTGATATAGCAATCTCCCGGGCAGTATTGGCAGCGGAGATCGTTGACAGTGTCAGATCTGACAGGCCCTCTTCCCTGCCCCACTTATGGAGCTTTTCAAGATCCAGTTCCGAAGCGGCCGCATGGGTATTTTCATGACCGCAGGCGATCTTGAGCAATTTAGCAAACTGACAGGTTATGATTGGCTGAGTGAAGCTGCGTGCCTGACAGGCTTTCAGGGCATAGGAGATATGATCGCCCATCATGATAAAGGATTCATCAGGATAATTCCATGAATCGGCAGCAGAGTCTGGTGAAGTTGGTGGTGGATCGAAAAGAGAGGCGGCATGGTGTGAACCGGGGTTCTGGCGACGCAGGAAATTCTGGGCAGCCGATTCACTTGTGCGCCCGGTGGAGAGAACAACATTTTCGCATCCACAGGCTTTGGACACGTCGAGAGCCGCATCAATTGTGTCAGTCCAGGCTTTGGCAGAGACCGGACGGACAATGCCTGTTGTGCCGAGTATGGAAAGACCGCCGATGATGCCAAGACGGGTGTTAAGGGTCTTCTTTGCACGTTCCTCGCCGTCGGGGATGGATATGACGACGGTGTACGAGTCCGTGGACCCTGTCCGCGACTCAGGTTTAGGGTAGACGACGCAGGCCACTGCCTCTTTGATCATGCGGCGCGGCACCGGGTTGATGGCCCACTGGCCCGGCGGCACCGCCAGACCCGGCTTGGTGATCCGTCCGACACCTTTGCCACCTATAATGACGATCAACCCTTCGCCGACGGTTGACGCGTCCTTTTCCCGCAGCACAGATGCATGCACTTCAGCCCCGTTGGTGACGTCCGGGTCGTCACCGGCATCCTTGATAACGAAGCATGAAGCAGCGTCCCTGCTGTAGCTCTGTCCGGAAAGGCGGAAGGTGGCCGAGTCCCCTGTCGGAAGCTCAATCGTCACCTCTCGGACGGTTATCTGGTGGGCCAGCATCAGTGCAGCCCCCTTGGCCGCCGCAGCGGCGCAGGCCCCGGTGGTATAGCCCGATCTGAGCGCTGTCGAGGGCTTATGGAACAATTCCTTTTTCATTTCCCGGTCGCAGCCATGATCGCCAGCGCGTTCACGACGGCGGCGGCCACGTTAGAGCCACCTTTGCGGCCGATGTTGGTGATGAAGGGAATGCCGTGATCCACTGTCGCCAAGGCGTTCTTACTCTCTTCTGCCCCAACAAACCCTACTGGCAGGCCAATGATCAGGGCAGGCCTGATCACGCCTTCAGCGGTCAGCCGCAGCAGTTCAAAAAGCGCCGTCGGTGCGTTGCCGATCACAAATATTCGGTTGCATGGGTCGGCCGTAGCCTTGCGCATGGCGGTGATGGAGCGGGTGATCCCATCGCGCCCGGCCAGTTCGGCCACATCAGGGTCGGCCACATGACAGGAAATCCTGCAGCCGAAGGTGGCCAGGCGTGGCTTGCTGATGCCGGACAGGGCCATGGTGGTGTCGGTGACGATGCCACTGCCGTTTTTGATGGCTGCAATCGCCTTTTCAACGGCGCAATCGGATATGACCATTGACTGCACATACTCAAAATCGGCGCTGGTGTGTACGACACGTCGCACGACCTGCCACTCCGATTCATACCAGCCATGACTGCCCGCTTCTCCGTCGATGATGCGGAACGACTCGGACTCGATTTCCTCAGGTCTCATTTTCAAAGAATCCATCAGCGCCACCCCAGCCGATCCAGCGCCTGACCGATACGCTCGGTCTCGATCTCGGCCAGTTTGCGGTGAGCCCCCAGGTGGCCGCCCATCTCCATAATCAGTCCGGGGTGACGTTTCTGCGCCTCCAGAATCTCTTCCGGCAGGTCGTGCTGAACATGGGCGCCCATGAAGAGAAAATAGGGCATCAGCAGAATACGCTGTGCACCGCGCGCGACACAGGCGTCGATCCCCTGCTGGATATTCGGCTCGTGCAGTTCGCGGAAAGAGACCTCGACGATCTCAAAACCGGTCATCTCCTGCACCATTTCCGCCACTTCGCGGGCGGCGTCATTGGCCTCGGCGATGCGGCTGCCATGGGCCATCATAAGAATTGCAGTTTTCATTGTACCTCGCTGGATGTAATTGATGTATTCATTTACTGTTTACTGCAACCGGGATCAGAATCTCGTTGCGCCGCAGGAACCAGAGAGTCCAGGGGGGATCGTAGCGTGCCCAGACCGGGGCTCCCGCTGCTGTCAACCCTTGTGCGTGCACCCATTCTTCCAGTTCTCTCAGGTTGTCACGGTAGTTGCTTTCACTCCAGAAGCCGGAATAGCGTAAGGCGGCCATGTGGCGGGTCGGAACCTGGCGCAGGTTGATCAAGGGGTCGTCCGGGGTCGGCAGGGTTTCCATCGTGTACGATGAGGGCATCATGAAGCTGACTGCCCATCTGTCGCCATCGCGCTGCTGGCCGACCGGTGTGGTCATGGAGATCTTCTCGCCGGCCTTTTCCTGGGATACGGGGGCGGTCATGGCCACCGTGGCCCGCGAACGATTGTCGCCGGAGATGTAGCGGAACAGGCGCCTGAAGGCCTTGCTTCCGGCCCCTTCCTGGTCGCCATCCACGATAGTCTCGGCCAGAATGTGGCTGGCATACTCGCGCAGTTCAAACTTGTCGTTGCTTTTCAGGACCTTGTATGGTGCTTCTTCAATCGCCATGGAATTCACTGCTCCGATGAGTATGAATGTTGCTGCAAGTATGGTTCGGATTGTACGCTTCATGAACACGACCTTTGATTTAGAATAGTAACGGAAAACATTTATTTCTCCCGGTTCAACAACACACCAGGCCCCTCAGCACTAAGCCCCTGCAGCTCTGCCCAGATTGCGTCCAGCGGGTTGTTGATCTGCTCTCCGCCCAGCCGTTTGATCAGCTCCGCCACTATCTGCCAGGCCGGCAATATGTCTCCACCCGGTGCGTCGTGACGGTGCATCCGCGGCGGATGATGTTCCCTGTTGAGTCCCTTAATCGGCAGACCGGGCCGCATAACCTGTTTGAAGCGCTGGGCGCGGCCCTCGTGGTTGATGAAGGTACCGTCCTGTTCAACCCAGGCGCATGTTGGAAGCACGACTTCTGCCCGTGCCAGCGGCCCGGTCTGGCGCCAGTCGGCGGCGCCCAGGACCCTGATGCCATCCAGCATTTCAGCGGGCAGATCTGCTTCCAGCGAGATGATACCCTTGACCCGCTTGTCGGCTACCGTCTGCGAAAAAGGCTGGGCTTCATGTTCAAAGGCCAGTTGTGCACAACCCCAGGTATTGGGACCCTCCAGGATGAAGGCCAGACGGACGCTGCTTGCAGCCGCAGCCCGGATCTGTTCCAGTCCCTTGTGGCGGGTGCCGCAGATGATCAGTGGTCGGACAGCCGATGCCAGCGGCACGTCGGATAGGGACGAGACGGCGGTGCTGTCAAACAGTTGCTGCTGTGCGGAGTTGATTGGGCATTCGCTGCCGACGGAAAAGACCTGTGCCCCGTCACGCCAAGCCTGGCGCACGGCCAGGGCCATCATGGGGGCTTCGTCCTGCAGGTCACAGTCCATGACGGCAATCAGGTCGGCATGGCGCACATCCTCCTGCGAGGCGCTGTTGCCGGCATGCAGCAGCGAGACAGCCTCAATCGTTCGTTCAGCGTGAACGACATCGCCGAAATAGCTGACCGTCCCGGCACCGAGCATCTCTGCCAGGCGGGCGGCCATGATATTCCCCTCATGGCTCATGCGCGGCGAACCGACAATGGCAAGGCTGCCTGGCCCGTGCAGTTCCAGGAACTCGCTCAACCGCTCCACCAGGCCGTCCAGTGCGTCATCCATGGAGAACGGCTGTCCGTCCACCATGGCCTGGCGAGGGCGGTCTGTGGCATTGACGGTGGAATTACTGAAGCGGCCCCGGTCGCAGATGAACCAGCCGTTGACGGCGTCGTTCCTGCGGGCGGTAACCTTAAGCAGTTCCCGGTAACGGGCCATCGGGATGGTGTTGCACCCAAGTGAGCAGTGCGGGCAGACCGAGGGGGCCATCTCATAATCCCAGTAACGTGCGCGGAACCGGGCGGTCTTGTCGGTGAAGACGCCGGTCGGACAGATATCGACCAGATTGCCGGAAAAGGGGGATTCCAGGCGACCGTTCTGCAGGCGGCCGAAATAGACGCCTGCTGCGTGGCCGGTGACACCGAAATCCGTTCCGCCGGCATACTCCTGGTAGAAGCGGGCACAGCGGTAGCACTGGATGCAGCGGTTCATCTCATGTGCCACCTGTTCGCCCAGATCCTGGTTGACATGGGTGCGCTTCAGGCCGTCGTAGCGGCGGATGCCATGCCCTCCGGCAATGGTGTAGTCCTGAAGCTGGCATTCACCCCCTTCGTCGCAGACCGGGCAGTCGTGGGGATGATTGATCATCAGCCATTCGATAACGCTCCGGCGCATGGCGACCGCTTCATCATCGGTCGTGGAGACCACCATGCCGTTCTGGGCCGTCAGCATGCAGGACATCTGCAGTCCCTTGACCGGGCCATCCAACATCTTGACTGCGCAGACCCGACAGGCACCGGCCTTGCCCAGCGCCGGGTGCCAGCAGAAATGGGGGATGGTGATGCCGAGGCTGCGGGCAGCTTCCAGTACGTTGGTCCCTTCCGGCACCTCCACCGGTATATCGTCGATGATCAGTCTCGGCATGGCGTCAGGAGCGTTTTACCCTTTCGTATTGCTGTATGAACAGCAGTTGGGCGAACGGCACGCTCAGTACGGAGCAGATCACGAGTGCCATGAAACCGGCCATCATGACTACATTGCCGACCAGGTAGACCAGGAACCAGTTCAGAAAATCGGCCTGGATCGATTCAATGCCCCATCTGCAGGCTTCGAAGAACCCAAGATTCCTGTCGATGATGGCAAGGATGCCCGGCAGGGCAAGAAAGCCGAGGGCCATGGAGGCCAGCGTACCGACGACCGGGACAAAATGGAGGATGACGGCGGCGATCAGGTACAGGGCCAGGTAGAGGAAGAGGTTGAGGAAGCAGTCCCAGGCGCCGAAGATGTCACCGACCGAGGCACGTCCCTGACCGCGCACGACCTTGCCCAACGTGCGGGTATAGCCGGCGATGAAGCCGATGTTAACGACCGGGATCCAGCAGACCAGAAGGAAAACAAGCGATACGACTATCAGATCAGAGAGATTGTTCTTCCAGAGGTTGAAGACCGTGGTTAAGGCGGTCCCGAAGTCGCTGCTCCTCTGCATCCCGGGCTGAGGCTGCAGGGTGTGGACCAGATTCGAGCCGCAGTGCTTGCACGTGATGGCTTCGTCGTGGATATCTTCTTTGCAGTAAGGGCATTGCATAATCGGCTCCGGTCAACAGGTATGGGTAGTGTCTCGGCGGAACGGACAGCATTTCCCGCTGATATGTTCACTCAACTCGTCTTTGAAATGCCGCAGAAGACCGTCCACCGGACCCATGGCCCCGGGCGCCAGGGCGCAGAAGGCGTGATTAAGATGCCGGACATGTTCATGCAGGATATCGATGTCGGGCGGTTCTCCGTATCCTGCCTCGATTCGTTCCAGTATATGCTGCACCAACGGAAGCCCCTCGCGGCAGGGAGTGCACCATCCGCAGGATTCGCGGGCAAAGAAACGAACCAGGTTGAGGGTGACCGCCACCATGCAGGTGTTGTGGTCAAAGACCACTATTCCGCCGGTACCCAGGCGTGATCCGGCCTTGGCAACCGGGTCGAAATCCATGGGAACATTCCAGTGTTCTTTCGTAAAATAGGGCGTTGAAGCTCCTCCGGGAATACAGGCCTTAAAGTTGCTGCCGTTCCTCATGCCGCCACAGGGTCCGTCGATGATCTCACCCAGCGTCATCCCCAGCGGCAGTTCAAAACAGTCCGTGATAGATACATGGCCGCTGATGCAGAACAATTTGGTGCCGGCCGCATCAGGAGTGGCGGCCTGTGATTTCCACCAGGCCGGCCCCTTGTCGATGATTGCCGGTATATTGGCCAGAGTCTCGACGTTATTGACAACGGTCGGTTGACCCCACAACCCCTTGACGGCAGGGAAGGGGGGTTTGGCGCGGGGGTTGGCGCGCCTGCCTTCCAGTGCGTTCATCAGGGCAGTCTCTTCGCCGCAGATGTAGCGGCCGGCCGACTGATGCACTTCCAGACTGAGACTGAAGCCGGAGTTGAGGATGTCACGTCCCAAAAAGCCGGCACGTTCAGCTTCAACGATCCCTCGTCTCAGATTTTCGGCAGCCAGTTCGTAACCGCGACGGATAAAGATGAAGGCATGTTCTACTCCAAGCGCATAGCCGGCCAGGGCCATGCCTTCAATGAGCAGATAGGGATTCTTCTCCAGCAGGACACGGTCCTTGTAGGTGCCGGGCTCCATCTCGTCACAGTTGCAGATCAGGTAGCGCGGACCGGGGAGGTCCCGTGGCACGAAAGACCATTTTTTTCCTGTCGGGAAGCCTGCACCGCCACGACCACGCATTCCGGAGTCGATAGTCGCCTGCTGGACCTCTTCTGGAGACATACCGGTCAAGGCTTTGCGCAGGGCTCTAAAGCCGCTTTCGGCACAATATTCGTCGAAAGATATGACGCGATCGGGCCGGTTATGTTTGAAAAGGATTTGATCCATGAAATGAAATCACCGGGGGACATGTTCATGTCCCCCGGTGCGAGGCTATTTCTTGAAGGTTTTGATGATGTAGTCGGCAAGTGCTTTTGCATCAGCGTCAGAAACCGCCTTGGCGTCGAAAGCGGTCATCCCGCCGCCGCCCTTGCGGATCTTGCTGACAATTTTTTTGGAGTCCTTCAGGCCTTTCAGTGTCTCCTTTGGGTTCATGATGTTTCCACCGTCCGGATGGCAGCTGGCACATTTGGCCTTGAAGATCGATTCACCGGTAGCTCCCGCAGCAAATGCGGCGGACGCAAGCAAAGATGTGGACAGTGCTACTGTAGCCAGGATAATTCCTTTTTTCATCAGTTCATCTCCTTTATTCTGTGATGTACCTTCCTGTAGAAGGATTGCTGAGTAGTGTGGAGTGCTGCCTCAATTGCCGGTTCTGCAGACTTGCGCCCTGATCATAACATTGCACGGGGGGTAAAACAAGTCTCTGCCTGAGCGGCTAAGAATATTTGTCAGATTGCAGCCACGGCCAGGCCGACGGCAGCTTCTTCGCCAATCCCTCCAAAACGGTCATGGATAGTCGCAGAACGATGCAGGGCCGACCGGATATTGGGCAGGATGTTCCTGGCGCCGATTACCCTGGGTAACTTTGAGGTATAGATGAATTTTTTTGGCTGTCCACGCGTACCGCACAGGAGCAGTGTCCGTCCTGACTCATGCAGTTTTTCATAGAACTGTTCGATGGCGTACAGGCCGGTGGCATCGATGGCGGTCATGTAGCGCATGCGCAGGATCACTATCGGTTGCAGGTCATCAAGCTGATAGGAAAGTTGGCTCAGTTTTTCTGCGGCACCGAACAAAAGTGGGCCCTGAATGTGAAATATACTGATGTAATGCGGAATATTGAGATCCTGAACGATGTGACTCCTGGCATTCTGGATAGCCTCGCTGGTCAGAGGTGCGACGACGGTGGTGCGTGAAACCTGGTATATATAAAGCAGGGCAGCCAGCATCATGCCTACCTCAACGGCGATCGTCAGGTCGGCTACGACTGTCAGGACAAAGGTAATCAGCCACACAGAAATCTCTTTGCGATTAAGTCGAAGTATCATGGGAATTTCACGCCATTCGCCCATATTGTAGGCTACTACGAAGAGTACCGCAGCCAGAGTGGCCAGAGGGATGAAGCGGGCCAGCGGGGCAGCGAACAGAATAACTGCCAGAAGCGTCAGGGCGTGAATCATGCCGGAGAATGGTGATCGTGCCCCGGCGCGGATATTGGTGGCCGTTCGGGCAATAGCTCCGGTGACCGGGATGCCGCCGAACAGCGGTACGGTGAGGTTGGCAATCCCCTGGGCGACCAGTTCCACATTTGAGTTGTGGCGGTCGTTGCTCATAGAGTCGGCCACCACGGCCGACAGCAGGCTCTCGATGGCCGCCAGCAGCGCTACGGTAAGGGCCGATGGCAGCAGAGGGATGATAAGGTCCATACGGAAGGCCGGCATCTGGAACTCTGGCAGTCCGGTGGGGATGCCGCCGAATTTACTGCCGATCGTTTCCACCGGAATGCCCAGCAGTCCGACGCAGAGCGTTGCCCCCAGCAGTGCGATGATCGACCCGGGGATTCTTTTGGTAAACCTCGGAATTATCAGGATGACCGCCAGGGATGCCATGGCGATTGCGATAGCCAGAAAATCGGCTTTATTCAGATGTTCTGCAATGAAACGCATGCGTTCGATAAATTCGCTGGGGACCTTGCCGTCGACCCGCAATCCCAGAAAGTCCTTGATCTGTGTTGAGGCGATCAGAACGGCGATGCCGTTGGTAAAGCCTATGATAACCGGCCGCGGGATGAACTTGACGGCATTACCCAGTCCGGTCAGACCGAGGAATACCAGAATGGCGCCGGCCATCATGGTTACCATCAGCAGGCCTGACAGGCCATGCTTAGCAACAATCGCGGCGATCACTACCACGAAGGCCCCGGTCGGACCGCCAATCTGGGTCTTGGAGCCACCCAGGGCTGAAATCAGGAAACCGGCGATAATGGCGGTATAGATACCGGCCTGGGGTGTGACCCCCGACGAGATGCCGAAGGCCATGGCCAGGGGCAGGGCCACAAGGCCGACGGTGATGCCGCTGGTCATGTCAGCAGCAAAATCCGAGCGTTTATAGTTTTTAAGGCATTCGACAGACTTCGGTAGCCATTGGGACAGCAGTGATGGTTTCAACTAAAACTCTTTTCTCGGCTAATTTTTCAGGCAGAAAGCGTTCTTTTTTAACAATAGCACTTTGAACACTGTCAGGCAAGAGCACCTGATGGTTCGTTACTGATAAATCTGGAAGTGACTGCATTGTGTGGAAACTGATGGGGGCAGGTTGCGGAAGATGAGTGTGAACAGAAAGGTCAGGCGGATGATTCGATAAGTCCCTTGATGAAAGCTTCAGCTCCTTCCGGTGTGACCGGTCCGTAGAGTCGCTCACCGACCATTACTGCAGGTGCTTTGCCGCAATTGCCCAGACAGCAGCAGGGAAGAAGGGTGAATATGCCATCGGCAGTGGTCGCCCCGACGTTGACTTCCAGAACCCGTTCTAACTGCTGCAAGAGCGATTCTCCACCCATAGACCAGCAGGAGACAGAGTCGCAGACATGGATGACATGACGCCCGACCGGTCGACGATAGATCATCTCATAAAAAGTGGCCAGCTCTTCGACCTGTAATGGAGACAGCCCAAGCACATCAGCGGCCTCCTGGACGGCCTCGTCTGATAGCCAGCCGTAATGCCGCTGAAGTTCCTTCATAACATCAACAGCCGCTTCGCGGTTGGTGATGGCGCCGGATACGCGCTTCACAAGTTCCTGTTTCATGTGTTCGGGAATCATGGAGAGGCATTATAAATGCTTTGTCGGGCGTAGCAAGCAGAAATCCACGAAATCAATGCAAAGACCCGGCAGGTTGCCATACTTGCCGGGTCTTTGCATTGTTCATGTCTGTAAATCTAAATTTGAAAGTCAGGTCACTGCAAGTTTTCCGTTCACCAGGTCGACAGTCAGGGTGCCGTCTTCAAGAACAGTTCCCCCGATAATTGCCCGCGCCACGCGGGTTTCCAGTTCCCTCTGCAGGAAACGCTTCAGAGGGCGTGCCCCGTAGACCGGGTCATAGCCAGCCTGAGCGATATAATGCAGGGCATTGTCGGATATGACCAGTGTTATGCGCTGGTCTTTCAGGCGCTGCTTGAGCTGTTCGGCCAGCAGTCCGGCAATCTTCGCCACCTCCTCAATGTGCAGCGGTTTGAAGAGCACAATATCATCCACCCGGTTAAGAAACTCGGGTCGGAAGCTGGTCTTCAATTCATTCATGACGGAATTACGGGCGGCCTCGGTGATATCTCCCTGTGGGGTGATGCCTTCCAAAAGGTAGGGGGCACCAATATTTGAGGTCATGATGATGACGGTGTTCTTGAAACTGACCGTGCGGCCGTGGCTGTCGGTAACCCGACCGTCATCCAGGATCTGTAGAAGTATATTGAACACATCCTGGTGGGCTTTTTCAATCTCGTCGAACAGCAGCACGCAGTATGGTTTGCGCCGGACTGCTTCGGTAAGTTGGCCGCCCTCCTCGTAACCAACATAACCCGGAGGGGCGCCGATAAGTCTTGATACGGCGAATTTTTCCATGTATTCGGACATGTCAATTCTGATCATGTTATCTTCCGAATCAAACAGTGCCTCGGCCAGGGTGCGGGCCAGTTCTGTTTTACCCACCCCGGTCGGCCCCAGGAAGATGAATGAGCCGATGGGGCGCTTGGGGTCCTTGATGCCGGAGCGTGCCCGCAATACGGCGTCAGATACCAGCTGCACCGCTTCATCCTGGCCGATCACCCTCTGGTGCAGGATATCCTCCAGCCGCAGCAGTTTCTCCCGCTCACCTTCCACCAGGCGTGTCACGGGGATACCGGTCCAGCGGGCGACTATCTCGGCGATCTCGTCTTCAGTAACCTCTTCACGGAGGAGTTTCTGGGCGCCCTGTTTTTCGTTGAGGACCGCCTCTTCGCTTTTAAGGGTGGCCTCAAGGCCGGGAAGTTCAGAGTATTTGAGCCTGGAAGCCAGTTCCAGATTGCCGGCCCGTTCGGCCTGTTCTATGTCACGGCGGCTTTTTTCGATCTGCTCCCGCAGACCCTGGACTCGTTGTATGGCGTTCTTCTCGGAGTCATACTGAGCCCGCATTGTATTGGCCTTCTCGCGGTCGTCAGCCAGGTCACGCCGCAGCGCCTCCAGGCGATCCCTGCTGGGGGCATCCTTTTCTTTCTTGAGCGCCACCTCTTCTATCTCCAGCTGCATCACCCGCCGGCTGATTGTATCCAGTTCTGCCGGCAGCGAATCGATCTCAGTGCGCAGCATGGCGCAGGCCTCATCCACAAGGTCGATGGCTTTGTCCGGCAGGAAACGCTCGGTGATGTAGCGGTTGGACAGTGTCGCGGCGGCCACCAGGGCGGCATCCTGGATCTTGATACCGTGATGCACCTCGAAACGCTCCCGCAGCCCACGCAGGATCGAGACCGTATCCTCAACCGTGGGCTGCTCCACCAGTACCGGCTGGAAGCGGCGCTCAAGGGCGGCATCCTTCTCAATGTACTGACGGTATTCATCCAGGGTCGTAGCCCCGATGCAGTGCAGTTCGCCGCGGGCCAACATCGGTTTGAGCATGTTTCCGGCATCCATGGAACCTTCGGCCTTCCCGGCTCCCACGATGGTATGCAGCTCGTCGATAAAGAGGATGATGCGCCCTTCGGCCTCCTTTATTTCATTCAGAACGGCCTTGAGACGCTCCTCGAACTCGCCGCGGTACTTGGCTCCGGCCACCAGCGCCCCCATATCAAGGGCGAAGACGGTCTTGTCCTTGAGCCCTTCCGGAACGTCGCCGCGCACGATGCGCTGGGCCAGTCCCTCCACGATGGCGGTCTTGCCGACCCCCGGTTCGCCGATCAGTACCGGGTTGTTCTTGGTCTTGCGGGACAGGACCCGGATCACCCGACGTACCTCTTCGTCGCGACCAATTACCGGGTCAAGTTTGTCATTACGTGCCATCTTGACCAGGTCCCGGCCGTATTTTTCAAGTGCCTCGTAACTGGCTTCGGGATTTCCGGATGTTACGCGCTGATTACCACGCACATCGGTCAGGGTTGCCAAGAACTTTTCCCTGTCGATGCCGGCTTGTTTGAGCAGTCTGCCTGCGGGTGCCTTTTCTCCTTCAGCAAGCAGGGACATTAAGAGGTGCTCGACCGAGACATATTCGTCTTTGAGACGCTTGGCTTCCTGTTCTGCTGCAACAAGTATGCGTGAGAGGCGCTGTGAGACGTAGATTTTCCCAGGTTCCGCACCAGGGCCAGAAACATGCGGCCGCCGGCTCAGTTCATCTTCTACCGATCTCTTGAGGGATTCGGGCCGCAGGTCCATGCGCTGCAGCAGACGCGGTACAAGCCCTTCCTGCTGATCAAGCAGAGCCCACAAAAGATGCTCCCCGTCAACCTCCACATGTCCCAGCGTAACGGCCTTGTTCTGTGCCTCTGCAAACGCTTCCTGCGATTTCTGGGTAAGTCTGTTCAAATCCATGGCAGTAGATCTTTCCTTAAACGGTAATTGTTAGTTACTCTTTATTCAGTTAATCATGCTAAGCGACAAAGTCAAGTGTTGGTCTTAGGTTATGAGTCGGTTTTCAAGCGCAGCAGGAGTGCTCCATCTACTGCGTAAATTCATTTGCTAAACAGTTATAGATTATGCTTAATTCAAAGCCGACAGAATGCAGACAGCAGTAGGGGAGGAAATAGATGCGTAAAGGCAGGAGTTGTGGTGTTCTGCTGCACCCCACGTCACTTCCCGGAGACGAAGGCATAGGGACGCTGGGAGATAATGCCAGACTTTTCATCGATCTGCTGGCCGGGATGGGTATGTCCTGGTGGCAGGTTCTGCCGCTCAATCCGGCAGCCTGTGGAAATTCTCCCTATTCGGCTTTTTCCGCCTTTGCGGGAAATCCCCTGATGATCGATCTGGAAACCCTTGCACGCGAGGGGGACCTGCCGCTCCAGAAGCATACAGGTGACGTGGCGGTGGATAGAGTCGATTTCGGCTCACTTATTCCGGAGAAATTCAAATCCCTTAACTGCGCAGCAGTGAACTTCTTTGCGTCTGGCCGGACGTCACGAATGGAGGAGTTCTGGCACTTCTGCGACACCACACCCTGGCTGCATAATTATGCCCTGTTCATGTCTCTCAAGCAGCGTTATAAAGGTAAAAGCTGGCATCAATGGCCGGTTTCTGCGGCACTGCTGGACGCGGTATCCTTTGAAAAGGCCTCGGTGGAACTGGGGCCCGAGATTGGATTCCAGAAATACCTTCAGTGGCAGTTCTCCCGCCAATGGGGCCACCTGCGGGCCTATGCGGCGGCACAGGGCATTTCCATCATCGGTGACATTCCGATCTTCGTTGCCTATGATTCCGCCGATGTCTGGGCTAACCGGAACATTTTCCTGCTGGACGGCCGCGGCAGGCCAACGGCCATGGCCGGAGTGCCACCGGATTATTTCAGCAATACCGGGCAGCTTTGGGGTAATCCGCTCTATGATTGGGAGGCATTGGCAAGGCAGGGATACAGTTGGTGGGTTGAGCGTTTCCGATACCTGTTTTCCCAGTTTGATTGCATCCGTGTCGACCATTTTCGCGGTTTCGAGGCAGCCTGGCATGTGCCGGCCGGCCACAAGACCGCTGCGCATGGAACCTGGAATCCGGGTCCTGGGCGGCACTTCTTTGACTCGCTGATCTCTGCACTGGGCCCGTTGCCGATTATTGCCGAGGATCTGGGCGTAATTACACCGGATGTTGAAGCGCTTCGCGACAGCTATGGATTCCCCGGCATGAAGATCCTGCAGTTTGCGTTCGGCTCCGGTCCACAAAACGGGTATCTGCCGCATAACTACATCAAACACTGTGTGGCCTATACCGGCACCCACGATAATGACACCAGCGCCGGCTGGTATGCGGGACTTCCCGTACGTGAGCAGGGTGAGGTGCTCGAGTACCTCGGTTCTTCGGGGGCGGCCCCGGTCGAGGATCTGATTCGTTCGGCACTTTCGTCAGTGGCTGACACAGTAGTCATTCCATTCCAGGATCTGCTCGGGTTGCCGTCTACGGCACGCATGAACGTGCCCGGCAGAGCGGATGGAAACTGGGAGTGGCGCTTCACCTGGGATATGATTGATAAGGAAATGACGAGTCGCTACCGCCGCAAACTGAATCTTTTTGGCCGCAGTCTTTAGCAGTTGAGTGGATACAGGTTTAAATTTCTTGACAAAAACGCATCATTGAATATACTTGCTTGCTTTATATTTTGGCATTTCTATGCCTGCCCACGTGGATCGAATGCATGAAAATACGGATTGACCATATCAAGAACAAGCCGTATGAACTGCATGTTGATGAACCGGTCAATGTCTTCCCGGTGCTCGTCCAGATGCAGGCGGATGGAGAGTGCGTCTTTACCGGGCCACTAAAGGCTGATATTTTGGTTGAGCGCGAGTTCGACCACCTGAAGGCGTCCGGCAGAATACAGGTGCCGATAGATCTCGTATGCGGCAGATGCCTGGTTACATATCCGTCCATAGTAGATTCGGCATTCAGGATTTTTTTTCGCAAGGAAACTGCCCGTCAGGGTGAGGTTGAAGACGAAACTGAATTGTGCGATGATGATCTCATTTCATCAACCTACAGTGGTGACGAGATCGACCTGGCCCATGAGATAGAAGAGCAGGTGGCTATGGAGATACCTTTCAAGCCGCTCTGTGATGAGGAGTGTAAAGGGCTCTGCCCCACATGCGGAGCAGATCTCAATACAGCAAGCTGTTCGTGCCGCAAAGAACCGATCAATCTTAAATTCAGTGCACTGAAGGATTTTAAAGTATCCGGATAACAAGGGTGGCGGTCGTACCGTATCACCGTACAAAGGAGAATCGACATGGCAGTACCAAAGAAAAAGACTTCCAAATCCCGCAAAAACATGAGGCGTGCTCATGACTTTCTGATACCTCAGCAGGTTTCCGTCTGTCCGCAGTGCAAAGCTCCCAAGCTTCCCCACCGCGCCTGCCCAAGCTGCGGTACGTATAAGGGTAAAGAGGTCATCGACCTTTCCAGTAAAGCTCAGTAGTCTGTCCCGTTCCGTGACAGCGCCGGGAACAATGAGAGTTGCAGTCGATGCAATGGGTGGCGATAACGCACCTGCCGTTGAGGTTGAGGGTGCCGTATCGGCTTGTCGTGAATTCGGCATTGCGGTGACGCTGGTCGGTGACCAGTCCAGGCTGGAGGCCGAACTTGCCAGGCACCCTGTTGATGGTCTTGACATCGACATCTTTCATGCCAGTGAAGTTGTCGGCATGCACGATTCCGCTTCCGATGCGGTTCGAAAGAAGCGGAACTCATCTGTCCGGCTGGCCTTTGAGCTTGTAAAGGACGGCAAAGCCTGTGCAGCAATAAGCGCCGGAAATTCCGGGGCAACGATGGCTGCGGGCATGTTTGTCCTCAAGCGTATCAGCGGTATTGAACGTCCTGCGATTGCCTCCATATTCCCGACCCTTAAAGGCAAAACCCTCGTACTCGATGTCGGTGGGAATGTCGACTGCAAGCCGATCCATCTGGCCCAGTTTGCCATCATGGGAGAGGTGTATGCGCGCTATGCCCTGGGAAT
Organism: Geobacteraceae bacterium; assembly: GCA_016720395.1. Lineage (GTDB taxonomy): Bacteria > Desulfobacterota > Desulfuromonadia > Geobacterales > Pseudopelobacteraceae > CAIPTY01. The sequence goes on from JADKKR010000009.1 coordinate 151,780, forward strand.
TCCGAACCCGTCAGTCGGGCTTCTCTCAAACGGGGAAGAGGACTCCAAGGGTAATGAACTTACCCGTGAGACCAATGCCCTGCTTCGGGCCACTTCACTGAACTACTCCGGATATGTCGAAGGGCGTGATATTTTCAAGGGGAGCGTCGACGTCGTTGTCTGTGACGGTTTTGTGGGCAACGTTGTGCTGAAGCTTTCCGAAGGTTTGTCTGATGCGGCCGGCAAGATGCTCAAGACGGAGATTCTGAAGAGCTGGGTATCCAAACTCGGCTATCTGTTTGTGCGAGGCGCCTTTAACCGTTTCAAGAAGACTGTGGATTATGCCGAATACGGTGGTGCTCCGCTGCTGGGAATCAATGGCGTCGGCATGATCTGTCATGGCGGATCTAACGTCAAGGCCATAAAAAACGCCATCCGGTTCGCCCATGAGTACGCCAGAAGCGGTGTGACCGAGCATGTTTCCGAGAAACTAACGGAGAATGCGGTCGTCAAAAGTCAGCTGGACAGTCAGAAAACACAGTCAATAGCCTAGTGGGGAGTTTATGCTGAGGTCCAGGATCACGGGAACCGGCTCCTCTCTGCCGGAAAAGATACTTACCAATTCAGATCTGGAGTTGATGGTTGAGACCAGTGACGAATGGATCACCTCCCGGACCGGTATCAAGCAGCGGCGCATCGCTTCCGAAGGCCAGTTTACTTCAACCTTTGCTGTCGAAGCCTCCCGACGTGCCCTGGAGATGTCCGGCATCAAGGCCGAAGAACTCGATCTTATCATCCTTGGCACCGTCACCCCTGACTTTCCCTTTCCGGCAACCGCCTGTATCGTGCAGCATGAAATCGGGGCAGTCAACGCTGCAGCTTTTGACCTCTCTGCCGCCTGTTCCGGCTTCATCTACGGCCTGTCCATCGCAGACAAATATATCAGAACCGGTGAAGCCCGGAAGGTGCTCGTTATCGGCGCCGAGGTGCTTTCGAGGGTCGTGGACTGGACAGACCGCAATACCTGCATCCTGTTCGGTGACGGTTCCGGCGCAGCCGTGATCGAAGCCTGCGAGGGTGATACCGGCCTGCTTTCCACACATATCTTCAGCAACGGCTCATACTGGAATACCCTCTACCAGCCCGGTTGCGGCAACAGAAATCCTGCCACGAACCGCTCGGTCATTGATGACCGGCTCTGCTTCATCAAGATGGAGGGGAACGACGTGTTCAAGCATGCCGTCCGTGCCATGGAGGAAGCCGCCTGTACCGCCCTCGCTGCCAACGGCATGACCCCTTCGGATGTCTCTCTGCTGATCCCGCATCAAGCCAACCTGCGCATCATCGACGCAACGGCCAAGAGGCTGGGGATTACGGAAGAAGAACGGCTCTTTGTCAATCTTCACAATTACGGCAACACCTCGTCGGCATCCATTCCGATCTCCCTTGACGAAGCCAATCGCTCCGGTCGTATGAAACCAGGGGATATTGTGCTGCTAGATGCCTTCGGCGGCGGATTCACCTATGGCTCGGCCCTGATGCGCTGGTAGTCCGGACCTGTTCTCGAACTGACATTTCAACAGAACCTGAGAGGTGCACCTCATGAGCACAACAGCATTTATCTTCCCCGGTCAGGGGTCACAGTACCCGGGTATGGGCAAGGACCTGGCTGAGACCTTCCCGGTTGCCCGCCAGACCTTCGAGGAGGCGGATGACGCCCTCGGACTGAAAATTTCCGGCATCTGTTTTTCCGGCAGTGAAGACGAACTGAAGCTGACCGCAAACACCCAGCCTGCCATATTGACAGCCAGCATAGCAGTGCTGCGTGTTGTCGAACAGGAGACTGGACTGAAGGCCGATTTCCTGGCCGGACACTCCCTGGGAGAATATTCGGCTCTGGTCGCTTCCGGCAGCTTTGCGTTTGCCGATGCGGTACGGACTGTCCGGGCTCGCGGTACGTTCATGCAGGAGGCTGTTCCGGTCGGAACCGGCACCATGGCTGCCATGCTCAGCATCGAAAAAGACGAGCTGGAAGACATCTGCCGCGAAGCAGCCCAGGGTGAGGTCGTTTCGGCTGCGAATTTCAATTCTCCCGGGCAGATCGTTATCGCCGGAAATGTAGGTGCGGTCAACCGGGCCATCGAGATCGCCAAGGCTCGCGGATTCAGGAAATCCATGCTGCTGCCGGTCAGCGCCCCCTTTCACTGTGCCTTGATGAAACCTGCTGCCGACAGGCTTTCCGCAACATTGGATGCCGTACAGTTGTCAGAGATGCTGCTGCCGGTTGTGGCCAATGCGACGGCCGCCCCCAACAACGACAGACTTCAGGTCAAACCGCTCCTTGTGACCCAGGTCTGCGCTCCGGTCCTGTGGGAACAATCTGTGCTGAACATGGCGGCCCTAGGGGTCACAAGGTTCGTCGAGATCGGCCCCGGCAAGGTCTTGAGCGGTCTGGTCAAACGTATTTCCAAAGAGGTTGAGGCTGCGAACATCGCCGATCTGGACGGGTTGAAGGCCCATCAGGGATAATCCGGCTGTCATCAAAAGGAGACAGGTATGCTCGATATTAATGAGATCATGAAGATTCTTCCTCACCGCCCTCCGTTTCTCCTGGTGGATCGCATTGTCGAAATGGATGCCGGCAAACGGATAGTCGGCCTTAAAAATGTTACCATTAATGAACCGTTTTTCCCGGGGCATTTTCCCGGGCACCCTGTCATGCCGGGTGTTCTGATCATCGAGGCAATGGCTCAGGTTGCCTGTGTACTGGCTATCCTCTCATCTGATGAGAGTGTGCGTTCGAAGGTCACCTATTTTGCCGGTATTGATAACGCAAAGTTCAGGAAACCGGTGTTCCCGGGAGACCAGCTTCGCATGGAACTGGAAGTGGTCAATTGCAAGCGTGGTATCTGGTATTTTAATGGCCGGACCTATGTTGACGACAAGCTTGTGACCGAGGCGGATCTGAAAGCTGCCTTTGCTGATAAAGCCAGTTAACTCAAATTGATACGAATATAAAGTTAAAGGAGTTTGTTATGCCTAAAGACAAAGTAGCTGTTATTACCGGAGCATCCCGGGGAATCGGTCGCAGCATCGCACTGGCGCTGGCCGCCAAGGGTGCAACCATAGTTGCCGTAGACATGGACCAGGACGCCACCGATGCCGTCGTGGCCGAACTGCAGGCTGCCGGAACAAAAGCCCTGGCGGTAGTCGGCAATGTGACCGTACCTGCTGATGTGGAGCGCATGATCGAAGCAGCAACGGCAGCCTACGGCCGGGTAGATATTCTGGTCAATAATGCAGGTATTACACGTGACGGCCTTCTGATGCGCATGAAGGACGAAGACTGGGATGCGGTTTTGAATGTCAATCTGAAGGGTGCCTTTCTCTGCACCCGGGCTGCTTTCAAGGTCATGAGCAAGCAGCGCTATGGCAGGATCATCAATATCGCTTCAGTCGTCGGCCAGATGGGCAATGCCGGCCAGGCCAACTACTGTGCCAGCAAGGCCGGGCTGATCGGCCTCACCAAGTCGAATGCCCGTGAGCTTGCCAAGCGCAGCATCACCGTCAATGCTGTCGCCCCCGGTTTCATCGCAACAGCAATGACTGATGCACTTTCTGAAAAAGTGCGCGACGAGCTGACCGCCCAGATACCGCTGGAGCGTCTGGGGAGCGCTGACGATATTGCCAACGCAGTGGTTTTCCTGGCCGGCGAGCAGTCCGGATATATCACCGGTCACGTCCTTTCTGTAAATGGCGGCATGTACATGTAGACCGCGTTTTACAAAAATAAAAATTGACTTTTAACGTTTTCATGCTTAATTAACAATTCTCGCTTAGACGAAAAAAACCTTAACAGGTTTATATCACACGGAGGTGAATCATGTCTGACATTGCAAAACGGGTAAAAGAGATCGTTGCTGAGCAGCTGGGTGTGGAAGAAGCGTTGGTGGTTCCTGAGGCCTCCTTTATGGATGATCTGGGCGCCGACTCTCTTGACACAGTCGAGCTGGTAATGGCACTCGAAGAAGAGTTTGATATCGAGATCCCGGATGAGGATGCCGAAAAGATCCAGTCGGTGAACGACGCCATCGAATACATCACCGAGCACAGCTGAGAAACAGAGTAATGAGGGAGGGGAGATGTTCCCCTCTTTTCATTTCTGCCGTGTGATTATTACCATCAGTAAGACCAGGGAGCCATACAACATGAGAAGAGTTGTTATTACAGGAGTCGGTGCGGTTTCACCCCTCGGAACCGGTAACGCTGCCAACTGGGACGCACTTGTCAAAGGCCAGTCAGGCATCGGCCTGATAACCCGTTTCGACGCCTCGGATATGCCGGTCAAGGTCGCCGGTGAGGTCAAAGGCTTTAACGCCGAAGACTTTATCGAAAAAAAGAAATCAAAAAGATGGACCTTTTCATCCAGTATGCAATGGGTGCCGCCCATTTTGCCATGGAGGACTCCGGTCTTGTCATAAACGAAGAGAACGCCGAGCGGGTCGGTGTGCTCGTCGGAGCCGGTCTTGGCGGTCTGCCGACTATCGAGAAATATCATGATGTGCTGAAAGAGGGCGGCTACCGTAAGATCACGCCGTTCTTCATCCCGATGCTGATCATCAACCTGGCCCCCGGTCATATTTCCATAAAATACGGTGCCAAGGGGCCCAACCTGTCATCTGTGTCAGCCTGTGCCACCGGAACCCATTCCATCGGCGATGCCTACCACATGATTGCCCGGGGTGATGCGGACGCCATGATTGCCGGCGGCACGGAATCTGTCGTGACACCTCTGGGAATTGGCGGTTTTGCTGTCATGAAGGCGCTGACCGACAGCCGCAATGACGACCCGGCCCGGGCATCACGGCCGTTCGACCGCACCCGTGACGGGTTTGTCCTGGCCGAAGGTGCCGGCATCGTCGTCCTGGAGGAGTATGAGGCCGCCAAAAAACGTGGCGCAAAAATCTATGCCGAGGTAGCCGGATACGGTCTCACCGGTGATGCCTACCATATGACTGCACCATCCCCCGGCGGCGAAGGCGCTGCCCGCTGCATGAAGATGGCCCTCAAGAACGCCGGCGTAAATCCGGAACAGGTCTCGTACATCAATGCCCACGGAACCTCAACACCATTCAACGACCTGAACGAGTCCCTGGCCATCAAGTCGGTCTTTGGCGATCACGCCTACAAGCTGATGGTCTCCTCCACAAAATCCATGACCGGCCACCTGTTGGGGGCTGCCGGCGGCCTGGAAGCGGTCTTCTGCTGCCTGGCCATGGAGAAGGGTGTGGCTCCGCCGACCATCAACTACGAAGAGCCGGATCCCGAGTGCGATCTGGACTATGTGCCCAATACCGCCCGTGATGCGGTCATTGAATACTCCATGAGCAATTCGCTCGGGTTTGGCGGGACCAACGCCACCCTGCTGTTCAAAAAGATCTAGGCGGGATTATGATTGTCATCGGAAGTGATCATGGCGGACTCAGCCTTAAATCTGCACTGAAGAGCTATCTGGAGCGTCGCGGCTGTACGGTCGCTGACGCCGGTACGGATAATGATTCATCTGTAGACTATCCTGATTTCGGCCTGAAGGTGGCCGAGATGGTAATCTCCGGAGCGGCGGAGTTGGGTGTCCTGATCTGCGGTACGGGGATCGGCATGTCCATCGCCGCCAACAAGGTCCCCGGCATCCGGGCCGCGCTGGTGACGGATGTGTTCATGGCCCGCATGGCCAGGGAGCACAACAATGCCAACATCCTTGTGCTGGGCGGTCGCGTGCTTGATGAACAGAAAGCCTGTGATCTGGTCGGTGCCTGGCTCGACGCGGCTTTTGAAGGCGGACGCCACCAGGGTCGGCTCGACAAGATCACAGAAATAGAGAAAAAATACAGGTAAGTCAGCAGGTTGACAATTACTTACGCAAGCGGGACTTTAAACAGGTCCCGTTTCTGTTTGTGCCATTCACCCCCTATGAAGGAGCAGCAGATGTCAACTCTATCGCAGTTTGATCCGGCAGTCGCTGAAGCTATACGTCACGAGACCGAGCGCCAGGAATACAACCTGGAGCTTATCGCTTCCGAAAACTTTGTTTCCGAGGCGGTCCTCGAGGCCCAGGGTTCGATCATGACCAACAAGTATGCCGAAGGTTATCCCGGCAAGCGCTACTATGGCGGGTGTGAGCACGTCGATGTGGTCGAACAGCTGGCCATAGACCGGGCCAAGGAACTGTTCGGTGCCGAGCATGCCAATGTCCAGCCCCATTCCGGCTCGCAGGCCAATATGGCGGTCTATTTCGCCGCCTGCAAACCGGGTGACACCATCCTGGGGATGAACCTTTCCCATGGCGGCCACCTGACACACGGCAGCCCGGTCAATTTTTCCGGCAAGCTCTTCAATATCGTACCCTACGGCGTCTCTCCTGAAACCGAGACTATCGATTACGCCGAGGTCGAGCGTCTGGCGGTCGAGCATAAACCGCGGATGATCGTGGTAGGCGCCAGCGCCTATCCGCGCATCATCGACTTCCCGGCTTTCCGCGCCATCGCCGACAAGGTCGGGGCCGTCGTCATGGTTGATATGGCCCATTTTGCCGGCCTGGTGGCCGCCGGTGTCCATCCCAGTCCGATACCCTATGCGGAATATGTCACCACGACCACCCACAAGACCCTGCGCGGACCGCGTGGCGGCATGATCCTCTGTCGCGAGGAATTTGCCAAGACCGTCAACTCCCAGATCTTCCCCGGTATCCAGGGCGGGCCGCTGATGCACGTCATAGCTGCCAAGGCGGTGGCCTTCAAAGAGGCGCTGCAGCCGGAGTTCAAAGCCTACCAGCAGCAGATCGTCAACAACGCCAGGGCCCTGGCAACAGCCCTGACCGGCAAGGGTTTCAAGCTGACCAGTGGCGGCACCGACAACCACCTGATGCTGATCAACTTTTCCGGTACCGAGATTACCGGCAAGGCGGCCGAGGAGGCCCTGGACAAGGCCGGCATCACGGTCAACAAGAACACCGTGCCGTTCGAGACCCGCTCACCGTTTGTCACTTCCGGCATCCGCGTCGGTACTCCGGCCTGCACGTCACATGGCTTGAAAGAGGCCGAGATGGAGCAGGTGGCAGGTTTCATCGCCGACGCCGTTGCCAATATCGGCAATGACGAGAAGCTCTCTGCCATCAAGGTGCAGGTCAACCAGATGATGAAGAGATTCCCGCTCTACGCCAGCCGGCTTGCCTAAGCCTGTAACTTCTGGTATGTACTAGACCCGTCTGAACTGTTCAGGCGGGTCTTTTTTATGCTGTTTACCACAACGGGGATGCCACTCATGGACAACAAGTCTTTCCTGACACCGCCGGAAACCATCCAGGCAATTATCGGCGCCGGCCGCCGTGTTCTGCATCAGTCGTTCGGCCGCACCTTCATCCTCAGCCTGCTGGCCGGTTTCTATATCTCCTTCGGCGCACAGCTCTCCACGGTGGTCAGTCAGGATGCCGCCCGTTTTGCCGGCCTGGGTGTATCGCGCCTGCTGGCCGGCAGCGTCTTCTCCATCGGCCTGATGCTGGTGGTTATCTGCGGGGCCGAGCTTTTTACCGGCAACAGCCTGCTGGCGGCCGCGGCACTGCACGGGGAGATCTCCTGGGCAAAGCTTGCTGAAAACTGGGGTCTCGTGCTGGTGGGCAACTTTCTCGGCTCGCTGTTCTTTGCCTGGCTGATGTTCGAGTCTCGCCTGTGGGAATCGGGTGCCGTTGCCGAACATGCGGTCAACATCGCCGCCGCGAAGTGCAAACTTTCATTCGGGGTGGCATTCATCCGCGCCTTACTCTGCAACTGGCTGGTCTGCCTGGCGGTCTTCATGGCCACGGCAGCCCGCGATGTCCCCGGTAAGATGCTGGCCTGCTTCGTCCCGATCATGACCTTTGTCACCAGCGGCTTCGAGCATAACGTCGCCAACATGTATTTTATCCCCACCGGTCTGATGATCTCCCGGGAGACCGGCAGGATCGATCCGGCATTGAACTGGAGCTCGTTCCTGCTGGACAATCTGCTGCCGGTAACCCTCGGCAACATCGTCGGCGGCGTGGTCTTCGTGGCCTGCGCCTACTGGTATGTGCACAGTGCAACCGTTCGGGAATCCAGCCGGTCCCGTGAGTGATCTCTCCGGTGGCCTGATTGACTTAGCCGGCCCATTCTGCTAGAAAGATAAGCTACGCCATTCCACAAGGAACCCAATGGAAAACTTCCTCTTCAAATTATCCATCATGCTGGTGCCGGGCCTGTTTGCCATCACCTGCCATGAGGTCTCCCACGGCTATATTGCCTGGCGCTATGGTGACCCGACGGCGCGCATGCTGGGGCGGCTGACCCTTAACCCTCTCAAGCATATCGATATCATCGGTACCCTGATGATCGTCCTGATCGGTATTGGTTGGGCCAAGCCGGTGCCGGTGGTATATGAAAACCTGCGCAACCCCAAGCGCGACATGATCTGGGTTGCCGTTGCCGGACCGGTCACCAATCTTCTTCTGGCGTTCATCTCAGCCATGCTGCTGCGCGGGATCATTGTCTTTGTCAATCCTGCCGTTTCCGGTTCATCAATGACCATGGTCGTTGAACCGATGGTCTTGATGCTGGCCTTTTCGGTATACATCAATCTACTCCTGGCCATATTCAACATGATCCCCCTGCCGCCGCTGGATGGCGGACGGGTGCTGTCCGGCCTGTTGCCGTATCGCCAGGCCGCTGCGCTGGCCCGTATCGAACCCTACGGCATGATTATCATTATTGCCCTGGTATTTTTTACCAATATCTTTTCGTATGTCATCCTTCCGTTTCTCAACATCGGTGTCCGCCTGCTGGCCGGTCCGCAGAGCGATCTTGTGCTGGGTATCCCCCGGCTGTTGATGCGATAATTTTAGTATAAGGAGTCTTGTAGATATGAAACAACGCGTTGTCAGCGGCATGAGACCGACCGGAAAACTGCATATCGGCCATTACCACGGCGTCCTTGAAAACTGGGTCCGGATGCAGGAGGATTTCGACTGCTTCTTCTTCGTGGCTGACTGGCACTCGCTCACCACCGAATATGCCGACACCTCCGGCATCAAGGAAAGCATCCGCGAGATGGTGCTGGATTGGGTGGCCTTCGGTCTCGACCCGGAAAAATGCGTCGTCTTCCGCCAGAGCCTGGTGCCGCATCATTCCGAGCTGAACCTGATCCTGTCCATGATAACTCCGGTCTCATGGCTGGAGCGCTGCCCGACCTACAAGGAGATGCAGGACAACCTGGAGACAAAGGACCTTTCCACCTTCGGCTTCCTGGGCTACCCGGTGCTGATGGCCGCCGATATCATCCTCTACAAGGCCACTCGCGTCCCGGTCGGACATGACCAGCTTCCGCACCTGGAGGTCACCCGCGAGATCACCCGCCGCTTCAATTACCTCTACGGCAATGTCTTTCCCGAACCGGAGGCACTGTTGACCGAAACTCCCAAGCTGCTGGGGCTGGACGGCCGCAAGATGAGCAAGTCCTACGGTAACTCGATCTATCTCTCCGATACCGCCGAGGAGACCACTAAAAAAGTCCTCTCCATGATGACCGACCCTCAGCGCGTCCGGCGTAACGATCCTGGCGACCCGGACATCTGCGTGGCCTTCAACCTGCACCGAATCTACGTTCCCCAGGACAAGCTGGATGAGATCATCCCGGCCTGCAAGGGTGCTGCTATCGGCTGCGTGGAGTGCAAGAAGACCCTGGCCGGCTGCATGAACGAGCGTCTGGCACCCTTCCGCGCCAGACGGGAAGAGCTTGCCCTTGATCCCCGGCTTGTGGATGACCTGCTTGCCAACGGCAGTGAACGTGCTTCCCGGATCTCCGATTCAGTCATGACAGAAGTCCGCGCTGCCCTGAAGTTCTAGGATGAATTCAGGGGTCCAGGCATCACTCCGAAATGGCCGTGAGGAGACACAAACCCTCCTGGACGGTCTGCACGACGGATACAGTGTCCATCTGGATGCGTTTGACGGTCCGATGGATCTGCTGCTGCACCTGATCCGCAAAAACGAGCTGGATATCTGCAATATCCCGATTGCCGTCATCACCCGCCAGTACCTGGACTATATCAAGCTCATGAAGAATCTTAACCTGGAGGTGGCCGGAGATTTCCTGGTCATGGCCGCCACCCTGCTGCAGATCAAGTCGCGCATGCTGCTGCCGCTGGATGAGCCGGAAGAGGGTGAAGAGGAGGAGGCTGATCCCCGGGCAGAACTCATCCGGCGCCTTATGGAGTATCAGCAATACAAGGAAGCCGGCCTGCTGATCGGTGCCCGGGCCCTGCTGGGTCGCGAGGTCTTTGTCCGGACCTGTGCTGAACCTTTTTTGACTGCGGCACGCAATGAAGAAGGCCCGCTGGAGGTAAGCCTGTTCGAGTTGGTGGATGCCTTTCGGGTCCTGCTGGATCGCATCCCTGCCGAGCATTTTCACGATGTGGCGGCTGCCGAGACCTTCAGCATTGCCGACTGTATCAACGAGGTCCTGTCGCTGCTCCAGGAGCGCGATTCGGTGCAGTTCGATGATCTGGTGCGCGATGACTTTACCCGCGAACGGGTGATTGTGACGTTTCTGGCCCTGTTGGAACTGTGCCGGCTTAAACTGATCCGCATTTTCCAGAACAGCCACGAGGGATCGATCTGGTTTGTCCCCGCCGTTATCCAGGATATTGAAGACCCGCCCCTCCCTTGACGGGAGGGGATTGAAGGGTGGGTGATGTTGCCGCCTGAGTCAATCCCGGCAGAGTACCCCACCCCCTGGCCCCCTCCCGCAAGGGGCGGGGGAACTTTTAAGCAAGGAATCAGCATGTCGCTTCCCGCCATCATAGAATGCCTCATCTTTGCCGCAGACACGGCCGTCTCCCTGGACCGGCTCAGCGAGATGCTGCCCGAATTCGATCGCGATGATATCCGGACTGCCCTGTCAGGTCTGGTCGGCAGCCATGAAGCGCGCGACGGTGGTTTCCAGCTGGTGGAGGTGGCCGGCGGCTGGCAGTTCCGGACGCGTCCTGATTTTCAGCAGTATGTGGTGCGGCATGTCAAGACCAAGGCCTCCAGGTTCTCTCAATCCTCGCTGGAAACCCTGGCGATCGTAGCCTACCGCCAGCCCCTGACTCGCGCCGAGGTTGAACACCTGCGGGGGGTCGACTGTGGCGGTGTTCTGAAATCCCTTCTCGAAAAGCGCCTGATAAGGATTCTGGGCAAAAAGGACATCCCCGGCCGGCCGCTGATCTACGGAACAACCAAGGAGTTTCTTGAGGTCTTCGGTCTCAAGGATCTGAAAAGCCTGCCGACCCTCAAGGAGATCCAGGCGCTTGATGACGTGCCGCAGTACGAACGGCAGGAGGAACTGCCGCTGGGGCAGGGTGAGGGCACAGCTGAAGAGGATACGCCGTCGCTTTTCGAGTAATAAGACGGGAAAATCATTCTCTCACTCGCTCACTCCGTTCGCTAAAGCTCACAGCCAAAAGTAGGCGCTTCTAAGCGAGGCACAGAGTAAGTCGAACCAAAACATCTTAGAGCTACTTGTAAATCATATTCCCTTCGAGAAAGAGGATGATTTGACTCTTACAACAAGTCTCTTTCGGTTATAGAATTTCTCCGTGTGCTCTGTGAGCTCTGTGAGAGACAGCCTTTATAAGATGCAGGAGGTGTCACTATGCAGCGTCAACCGGCAGTTGCAGGACAATTCTACGCTGGCAGCAGCAACAAGCTTCGCAGTGACCTGACAGTGCTTATTCCCCCGGATCACGTCACAAAAATAGTAACCGGCATTATCTCTCCCCACGCCGGTTATATCTATTCCGGCGCCATAGCCGGCCAGGTCTACGCATCCATTGAGATTCCCGCCACCGTACTGATTCTGGGTCCCAACCATCATGGAGCTGGTGCCGCTGCTGCACTCTACCCGGAAGGCGAATGGCTCACGCCGCTCGGAACGGTTCCCGTCAACTCCCGGCTGAACTCCCTTCTGCAGCAGCATGTACCACAGCTCCGGTCAGACACGGTTGCCCACGAATTCGAACATTCTCTGGAAGTGCAGGTACCGTTCATCCAGTATCTGCGACCGGATGTGACGATCAGTGCGATCTGCCTGGGGCATGGCGAGTTTGCTGCAGTCCGGCAGATAGGAGAGGGGATAGCCGCTGCAATCCGGGAGTATGGTGCGGATGTGCTGATCGTGGCCAGTTCGGACATGACGCACTACGAAACGGCCGAATCGGCCCGACGAAAGGACGAACTGGCGCTTGGGCGCGTGCTGGATTTCGATGCGCAGGGTTTGCTGCAGGTCTGCCGGAGTGAACACATCACCATGTGCGGAGCCGTGCCGGCAGCCGTCATGCTGGTGGCTGCCGGCGATCTGGGCGCCACCCGGGCCGAACTGGTGGCCTACGGCACCAGCGGCGATGTCACCGGTGACAACCGCCAGGTGGTTGGGTATGCAGCGGTGACGGTCTGGTAATTTGTCATGATTGCTACTGATCTGCCTCTATTCACTTCTCCCTGAGGGAGAAGGTGGCCGAAGGCCGGATGAGGGGGCAGCAGTGCACATCTATCGACGTCTCCCCCTCACCCTAACCCTCTCCCTCAGGGAGAGGGGATTGATTTTGCCATCATTGCGGGAGATTGATTCTACTCAGATAGTTTGTTATTTCAAGCTGAACCTGATTTCTTCCACTTTTTCGTCTCCGGAACAAACGATCCCCCGGTCAGCGTTGGCCGCCAGGTGCCGCAGGATGGCAAATACGGACTCTGCCTGGTCCGGCGTCCCCAGTTCCGTTGCGATCTCTCCTGCTGTCATTCCCCGTTGATTCTTCTTCAATACGTCGATCACTGCCTTCTGTAATGAAATAACCACACCGGCGGCCTTTTTGCCGGCCTCGACCCCCGGCTGGTGGTAGGCGTTGATATTCACCAGGCCGGCATACAGGCCGACCGTACGCTCGAACAGGGCGATCAGCATGCCGATTGTAGCGGCATCCACGCTCTCCACGGTGATGGTCATGGATTCACGCCCCTTCTCGTACAGCGCCGTGCGGGTGCCCTGGAAGAAGCCGAACAGGAAATCCCCGCTGGTAATGCCGTCCTCCACCTGCATTGAAGTCCCCTGACGGTCCTGCAGTACCTCGATAAAGGTCACGAAGAAGTTGGCCACGCCCTCACGCAGCTGCTGCACATAGGCGTGCTGGTCGGTGGAGCCCTTGTTGCCGTACACGGTCAGCCCCTGGCAGACGACCGTGCCGTCCAGATCCAGCTCCTTGCCGATGGATTCCATGATCAGCTGCTGCAGGTAGCGCGAGAAGAGCAGCAGGCGGTCCTTGTAGGGCAGCACCACCAGGTCCTTCTCGCCCCGGCCGTTGGTCGCGTAATGCCACATCAGCGCCATCAGCGCAGCCGGGTTCTTCCTGGTCTCCGGCCGGCGGGTGATCTCGTCGCAGGCTCCGGCGCCATCCAGCAGCGCCAGGATATCGATCCCCTGCAGAGCGGCCGGCAGCAGTCCGACGGCCGAAGTCACGGAGGTTCGACCGCCGACCCAGTCCCACATGGGGAAGCGTTCGATCCAGCCTTCCGAAACGGCAACCTTGTCCAGTTCACTGTCGAGGCCGGTCACGGCCACGGCATAACGGGCAAACTCCAGTCCGGCTCTCTTGTAGGCGGCCTGCGCCTCCAGCATGCCGTTGCGGGTCTCCTTGGTGGAGCCGCTCTTGGAGATAACCACCACCAGGGTGCGGGCCAGGTCGCTGCCCAGTTCACCGAAGACCCGGTCCATGCCGTCCGGGTCGGTGTTGTCCAGGAAATACGGTCTCATCGGGTCCTGCGGAGAGGAGAGGGCGTCGGCCACGAACTGCGGTCCCAGGGCCGATCCGCCGATGCCGATCACCAGGAAGTTGCGGAAACGCTCGCCCGCCGGTGTGGCCAGTTCTCCCGTATGCACCCGGTGGCTGAACTTTGATACCTGGGCAACGGTATCGTCGATCTCCTTGCGAAGATCAGGGGAGGGGGCCAGGGCGGAATTGCGCAGCCAGTAGTGGCCTACCATGCGCCCTTCGTCCGGGTTGGCGATAGTACCCTTCTCCAGTTCCGCCATGGCAGTAAAGGCCCGCTGCATGGCAGGTTCCATCCGTGTGAAGAAGTCGTCAGGGAAATTCATCCGGCTGATGTCCAGCGAAAGCCCGATTTCGGGACAGGTGCAGAGATATGTGCCGTAGCGCTGCCAGAGTTCTGCTTTGGTCATGGGTTGTATCCTCCTTGGGCAATACAATCAGATTTATCAAAATTTATCAGGGTGTAACGGCTTGGGAATTGACCGGCTTGACCGGTCCTATTTTCTGGTTGGGAATCGTACTTTCCCTTGATTGCTCTCAGAAAATACTCTGTCCTCTCTTTCCTTGTTTTTATGCCAGAATTATGATGTGGATCTATCATTTACCTGATAATGCAAGGATGATCGAGAGGATTGCAGATATTACAAATACCCAAAGGACTCCTCTCCAAACCCAGTATGAAGGTAATCTCAAGGCCCAGTTGGTAGGTTTGAATTCCCGGTTAGCTGCAAACGATTTACATGCATTTTCATGTGTGTGCAGAATTTTTGCATGTTGAGCTTCCATGAACCTATGTTTTCCAAATAGATGAAGCGATGCAAGTGCGACAATACAGGCAAGAACGCTTGCGATGATACGATTGAGTACTGAAGTTTGAGCCGACAGGATTATAGTAAATAAAAAAGCCTGAGCGGTTAAGCTGATAACAGGAGTTTGCCATACGAGGTTGTTAAAATAATCACGGCGAGTGTTTAATAATTGATACTGTGTATTGTCCATTTGAGCTGGGTGATTAAAATATTCAAGACTATTTGAATGGATATCAGCGGCATTATCTTCATTTGGAAACCAGTCGTATTCTGAATGTTGCTCATTATTAGGGAGTTGAAAACCTTTGCGAACGTATATTTCATATGCCAATACAATATAATGTGTAGAAATATCTTTAACTTTAAAATAGTTAGTGTCGTAAATGTGAGTAAAAACTCCGATAAATCTTGCCTCATTACGGGAGTAACGTTCTCCAATTTCTGAATATGAAATCCTTTCGAAAGCGATGTCCAATGTTTCGCCCTTATGAATACGACCACCAGGTACAAACCATTTGTCTTTAGCTGGTTCGTTAATGCGACGTCCTAAAAGTATTTTGTTACTGTTATCACGTAATACTAAATCAATGGCGACGAGAGGCGTATTGGTAACCACATTAAGGAATTGTTCTTCATCTAATCGTAGGGACATTATGAAACTCTCCTAAGTTGCATCCAGTTGATGAATTTGATTATAAAAAATCAACTGACGAGCGGTTGACCCTTCCATGTCAGTAAACATGCGGCCTCGGCGATACTTTTACTTTCAGTTTTCATGGTTTTTGCCGCACTTCCTTACTGGCACCACCAGCTTTTTTCTCCAGCATAGTCGCGTCACTCGGTTACTCTTCCTCCAGTCCCGCCACCGACGCCACGAAACGCCACCACTTCTCGTTTTTTAGTCCACAATTTTTGCGCCGATGGCGCCACTCAGAAAAACTCCGGTAGTCGAACGCGGATTACTGTCCTCGGTTTGGTCCAACTCGGTTATATACGGTATCCCTATATAGATAACTTATTCCCTATATAAAGTGACTTGTTGCTTATATAGGTTACCAATGGTGGCAGCTTTTTTAATGTACTTTGGAACAGTACATTACTGCTGAGAACCGTTCAATTATCTCAGGCTTTATTACAAAAAAGGCGGGGTTTCCCCCGCCTTTTAAATCAGCATGTTATGGACTATTTCTTGATGTTGTAGAACACGTCATGTCCCTTGAAGACCGCCGTGCTGTCCAGCTCATCCTCGATGCGCAGCAGCTGGTTGTACTTGGCGACGCGGTCGGTGCGGCAGAGCGAACCGGTCTTGATCTGGCCGGCATTGACCGCCACGGCCAGATCGGCCAGGGTGGTGTCTTCGGTCTCGCCCGAACGGTGGGAAATGACCGTGGTGTAACCGGCGCACTTGGCCATCTCGATGGCCTCCAGGGTCTCGGTCAGGGTACCGATCTGGTTGAGCTTGATCAGGATCGAATTGGCGATTCCCTTCTGGATGCCTTCCTTGAGGATCTTCGGGTTGGTGACGAACAGGTCGTCGCCGACGATCTGGACCTTTTTGCCCAGGCGTTCGGTCAGCAGTTTCCAGCCGGCCCAGTCGTTCTCGGCCATGCCGTCCTCGATGGAGATGATCGGGTACTTCTTGACCAGCTTCTCGTAGAAATCGACCATCTGCTCGGGGGTTTTGGTCTTCTGTTTCTCGTTCTCCAGGGTGTAGACCTTCTTCTTCTTGTCGTACAGCTCGGACGATGCAACATCCAGGGCCAGCAATACATCCTTGCCCGGCTTGTAGCCGGCCTTGGTGATGGCTTCGACGATGACTTCCAGGGCCTCTTCGTTGGATTTCAGGTTGGGAGCGAAGCCGCCCTCGTCACCGACGGCTGTGTTGTAGCCTTTGGCCTTGAGGACACCCTTGAGGGCGTGGAAGATTTCGGCCCCCATGCGCAGCGCCTCTTTGAAGTTGGGCGCGCCGGCCGGCATGATCATGAATTCCTGGATATCGACGTTGTTGTCGGCGTGGGCGCCGCCGTTGATGATGTTCATCATCGGCAGGGGCAGCTCGCGTGCATTTGCACCGCCTATGTATTTGTAGAGCGGCAGGCCGGCTTCTTCAGCCGCGGCCTTGGCCACGGCAAGCGATACGCCCAGGATGGCGTTGGCGCCCAGCTTGCTTTTGTATTCGGTGCCGTCCAGCTCGATCATCCGCATGTCGATGCCGACCTGGTCGTCGGCATCCATGCCGATAATCTCATCAGCAATCTCGTTGTTGACGTTATCCACAGCCTTCAGAACGCCTTTGCCGAGATAGCGCTTCTTGTCTCCGTCACGCAGTTCCATGGCTTCACGCTCGCCGGTCGACGCGCCGGAGGGAACCGCAGCGCGGCCAAAAGCGCCGGACTCAAGATAGACCTCCACCTCCAGGGTGGGATTCCCGCGGGAATCAAGGATTTCTCTGGCATAGACATCTACAATTTCGCTCATTACTGCCCCCTTGCATGGAATGAATGTGGTGGAGATCAAGTCTCCGTAAAGATAAGCATATTTTCTATAGCACAGAATTCAGAAAAATACAGCCGGCAGCATAAAAAAACTGGCAATCTGACAAGACTTCACATTGTTGTGTTAAAATGTTAGTACATACTACGAATTTCATGCTGTGTGAGCAACGGGAGCCGCATGCCGCCAGAATCCCTTGACAGACTGACCATAGATAAATCACGCCAGGCATTGCCTGCAAAGATGAGCGGTCGACTGAAGCTGTATATCGCCGCTGCGGTTATACTCGCCGGAGTGGCTGTTGTTTATTTTGTACGTTCGAGGGTTGTTACCATCGAAACGGCCAGCGTCAATCAGATCTATCCTACCCAGTCTTTTACCCTGTTGAACGCCAGCGGCTATGTCGTTGCACAGCGCAAGGCCGCGGTTGCCTCCAAAACAACCGGCCGGCTCGAATGGCTGGGAGTAGAGGAGGGGAGTCTGGTCAAAACCGGACAGGTCATCGCCCGCCTGGAAAACAGGGACCTTCAGGCGCTGGTGCGCCAGTCGAAGGAGGGGGTCCAGGTAGCCAGAGGCTCCCGGGAACAGGTCATGGCTGAGCTGGTCGATGCCGAACTCTCCTTCAAACGCCAGAAAGAGCTGCTCAGACTGGGCATCGTCTCCCGATCAGAATATGATGCTGCCGAAGCGCGATTCAAGCGTGCCGCAGCTTCGGTCTCTGCTGCCGAAGCAGGTATCCGCAGCTCTGTCGCCTCCCTGGACGGCGCCTCGATAAATCTTGATTACAGCCTGATCCGGGCACCGTTTGATGGAGTCGTGCTGACCAAGAACGCCGATGTCGGTGACATCATTACGCCCCTGGGTGCTGCTGCCAACGCAAAGGCGGCGGTGGTGACGATTGCTGATCTTGCCTCGCTGCAGGTCGAAGCGGATGTCTCCGAGTCCAACCTGTCCCTGGTACGAAAGGGGCAGCCCTGCGAGATCACCCTTGATGCATTGCCCGCACTGCGTTTCAGGGGGGCGATTCATATCATTGTGCCGACCGCCGACCGTTCAAAGGCCTCGGTCATGGTCAAGGTCCGTTTTATAGATACCGACAGCCGCATCCTGCCTGAGATGAGCGCCAAGGTTGCCTTCCTTGAACATGAGGCCGCGAAAGAGGATCGACAGCCCCGCATAGCGGTCAATCCGGCGGCAATCGTGAAGTCCGGAGGCCGCGACGGGGTCTTTCTGGTCAAGGGGGACCGGGTGGTGTTTGTGCCGGTCTCAATCGGGGTCAAGATTGGCGAGATGGTCGAGGTCAGCGGAGTCAAATCCGGCGATCGGGTCGCCCTGAAGCCGCTCGACCGGCTCAAGGATGGTGACAGGATCGAACTGCCCGAAAAGAAATAACTGCTACAGCCTGAGGGGTCGTGTCCAGAGTGAATAATCCGGTCGTCAACATACAGGGGGTGTACAAGTCCTATCAGCGGGGCAGTCAGACCCTGTCGGTTCTGGAGGACATTTCGTTCGAGATCGAACGGGGTGAGTTCCTGGCATTGATGGGGCCTTCCGGCTCCGGCAAGAGTACGCTTCTCAACCTGATAGCAGGCATTGACAAGGTCGATCGCGGGAGCATCGTCATCAACGGTGTTGATATCGTCTCTCTCGAAGAATCTGCCCTGGCAGGCTGGAGGTCGGCTCACGTCGGTTTCATCTTTCAGTTCTATAACCTGATCCCTGTCCTGACCGCGTTTGAGAACGTCGAGCTGCCGCTTCTCCTGACATCGCTCACCCGCCGCGAACGGCGTGAACACGCCGAAGCTGCCCTTTCCCTGGTCAGCCTGGAGGACCGCGTGGAACATTATCCTTCCGAGCTGTCCGGCGGCCAGCAGCAGCGGGTGGCTATTGCCAGGGCGATCGTTACCGATCCGACCATCCTGGTGGCCGATGAACCGACCGGTGACCTGGACCGGGTCTCGGCGGGCGAGATCCTGGATCTGATGGGCCGATTGAACAGTGAATTCGGCAAGACGATCATCATGGTGACCCACGACCCCCGTGCAGCGGAGAGAGCCGGTATCATCAGGTATCTGGAAAAAGGCGCGATGGTCGATGTACATCCTTAAGATCGTCCTTCGAAATGTACTGCGACATCGATTGCGCACCGGTCTGACGATTCTGGGCATAACCATTGCCATTCTGGCGTTCGGGATGTTGCGGACGATTGTGGGGCTCTGGTATCTGGGCGTCGAAAACTCCGCAGCAACCCGCCTGATTACACGCAATGCAATCTCGCTCGTCTTTTCGCTGCCGATATCATATTATGAGCGCATCCGCCAGGTTTCCGGGGTGAAGACGGTATCCTACGGTAACTGGTTCGGCGGCATCTATATCGATGAGAAGCATTTTTTTGCCAACGAGGCCATTGAACCGAAAAGTTTTTTGGAGCTCTATCCGGAATTTGTCTTGCCTGATGAACAGAAATCAGCTTTTATTCTCGATCGCAAGGGTTGCATCGTAGGCAGGAAACTCGCCTCGCGCTACGGATGGAAGACGGGCGACCTGATCACCCTCAGGGGAACCATCTTTCCCGGACAGTGGGAGTTTGTCCTGCGGGGGATTTTCACCGGTGCCGAGAAGAATACCGAAGAGCGGGTCCTGTTGTTCCACTGGGATTATCTGAACGAAACGCTCAAAAAGACGGTCCCCCGGCGGGCTGACCAGGTCGGTTTTTATGTGGTGGGGGTGACGCGTCCGGAATTGGCGGCCCAGGTGTCTCAGGATGTCGACCGGACCTTCAAAAACTCTCTGGCCGAAACACTCACCGAGACCGAGAAGGCGTTTCATCTCGGTTTCATAGCCATGACCGAGGCTATCCTGGTTGTGATCCAGATCGTCTCCTATCTGGTTATCGTCATCATCATGGCGGTAGTGGCCAACACCATGGCAATGACTGCCAGGGAGCGTATCGGCGAGTATGCCGTCTTCAAGTCCATGGGGTTCAGGAGTCGACATATCGCCGGCATGATCTTCGGCGAGTCCCTTCTGATCTGCCTTATCGGCTGCACGTTCGGCATCCTGCTCACCTTTCCGGTCGGGAGCCTGTTCGGTGATCTGCTGGGGAACTATCTGCCCTCCTTTGAGATCAGACGTTCGACGATCTATCTGGACATCGGTTTTGCATTCCTGGTGGGTATCGTGGCCGGCATCTTTCCTGCGGTCCGGGCATCCAGGATCAGGATCGCCGAAGGTTTGAGAAGGATCGGATAGTTTTCTTTCAATGGAGGGGGATGCATGATGAAAACCAGAATTCTGGTCGTAGATGATGAGCGCAGTATGCGGGAGATGCTTTCGATCCTTCTGGAGCGTGAGGGATATGAGGCCGTCGAGGCGAAAAACGGTCAGGAGGCTTTGGAGTTATTTGAAACATCGCTCTTCGACCTGGTTATTTCCGATATCCAGATGCCCGGTATTAACGGTATCGAATTACTGGCCCGCATCAAAAAGCTCGCACCCGAGGTCCCTGTCCTGATGATTACCGCATTTGCCACGGCGGAGCAGGCGGTCGATGCCATCAAGCTGGGTGCCTTCCATTACTTTACGAAGCCGTTCAACAATGATGAAATCCGGGCCCTCGTTCGTAATGCCCTGGAAAAAAGTGATCTGAAGCGGGAAAATATCCTGCTGAGACAGGATGTTCTGGCCAGGGACGGTTTCAGCGGCATCATCGGCAAAAGCCCCCGTATGCGTGAACTGTTCGTCATGATCCAGAAATTGGCAGGGAGTACCAGCAGCGTGCTGATACTCGGAGAAAGCGGCACCGGCAAGGAACTGGCCGCACGCGCCATACATTCCAACAGCAACCGGCGCTGCAAGCCATTCGTGGCGGTGAACTGCGGAGCTATCCCCGAGACACTTATCGAAAGTGAGCTGTTCGGCCATAAGAAGGGGGCCTTTACCGGTGCCATCGCCGATCGCCCCGGCCTGTTCGAGCAGGCTGACGGCGGCACCCTTTTTCTGGACGAGATCGGAGAGCTGCCGCTTCTGCTGCAGACCAAGCTTCTGCGGGTACTTCAAGAACGTGAATTCAGGAGGGTAGGAGACTCGGTTATCAGGAAGACTGATGTCCGTGTTCTGACCGCCTCCAATCGAGACCTGCAGGAACAGGTTACTGCGGGCAGCTTCCGCGAGGATCTGTATTACCGCATCAACGTGGTGCAGATCGTCATGCCGCCTCTGCGTGAACGGATCGAGGATATCCCTCTCCTGGTTGAGCACTTTTTTAAGAAGTTCTGTGACCGGGATCATTCGGGAGATACGATCACCCCCGGCGCACTCAAGCTCCTGATGAACTACCCCTTTCAGGGAAATATCCGCGAGCTGGAAAATATTGTCGAACGGAGTCTGGTTCTTGATCGGTCCGTCATTTCCGAAAGCAGCCTTCCTGAACAGGTCCAGACGTTGCGAACGGTGTGCCAGGGCGGTGACGTGATGATTCCCGATGAGGGAATGGCACTGGAACCTCTGCTGGAGGATCTGGAGAAAAGATATCTCCTGAAAGCCCTGGAAAGGACCGGCGGCGCCAAAAAGAAGGCCGCTGATCTGCTGGGCATGTCATTTCGTTCCTTCCGCTACCGGCTGGCCAAGTTCGGCCTGGACAGCGGAGACGACTGAGGGAATGTTCCTGACGTCTCCTGGTTGCTTGTGATCGCCCCGGTTTTTGTGTACTATCCGTCTTCCGGATAAATCCCCACCAATGAGTGTAGAGGAGTTCCCATGTATAAACTGACGATCCGCACGAGTTTTGCTGCAGCACATAACCTGATCAACTATCAGGGGGATTGTGAAAACCTCCATGGACATAACTGGAAAGTCGAGTTGACGGTCATTGCCCATGAACTTGACAAGGCCGGTCTGGGGATTGACTTCAAGGTGCTCAAGCGTGAAGCAGGTGTTATTATTCAGGAGCTTGACCATAAATACCTGAATGACAACCCGGCCTTCAGCAACATCTCCCCGTCGTCCGAACATATCGCCCGCTACCTGTATCAGCGAATCTCCGAGAAGCTCAACAATGACGTGATCAAGGTGGATTCGGTTGCCGTGTGGGAATCTGACAATGCTTCTGCCTGTTACTATGAATAATTCCGTTTATATCAGCGAAATTTTCTCTTCCATCCAGGGAGAGGGATTTCTGGCCGGCAGAAGGCAGATCTTTATCCGCCTGTCGGACTGCAATCTTGACTGTACCTACTGCGACACGGACCATTCCAGGGGCGAAACCTGCCGAGTCGAGTCAGCCCCCGGTTCCGCTGAGTTCATCCATCCGCTTCAGCCGCTGTTTCTTGACGACGTGCTTAAGATTGTAACAGAGTGGTGTACTGCCGTGCCGGGTGCACACCATTCCATAAGCCTTACCGGAGGAGAACCGCTGCTCTATGCAGACAGCCTTGCAGGCTGGCTCCCTGAACTGCGCCGGCTTCTGCCCGTTCATCTTGAAACCAACGGCACCATGCATCTTGCGCTGGAGCAGGTGATCGGGCACGTTGACTATGTCAGCATGGACATGAAACTTCCCTCAACATCGGGATGCACCGAGCATCTCTGGGATCTCCACCGGGAGTTTCTCCGGGCTGCACACGGCAGGAATGCTTCGGTCAAGGTTGTGATCAGTAACGACACGCTCTGTGATGAAATTGAGCAGGTATGCAGTATTATAGAGGCAATTGACCGCATGACGCCGCTGTTTCTCCAGCCGTTGTCCGGGGGGGGGATGGGGGTCGACATCTGCGTCGCTCATATCCTGAAGCTCCAGGAGACGGCCTCGGCACGACTGCCCGATGTGCGCGTGATTCCGCAGATGCACAGGATGCTGGGGGCCCTGTGATTATCGAAGAGATGACCATGCCCGAGTTTGAAGCCGGTCTTGAGCGTACCAGGACTGTGCTGCTGCCGTTTGGTTCGGTGGAGGAACATGGTCCTCATCTGCCGCTTTCCACTGATACCTTAGAGGCCTATGAGGTCTGCAAAAAAGCTGCCCTGCTGCTGCCGCTATTCGTGGCGCCGCCGATCCACTACGGGAACTGCCGTTCCACCTCATGCCACCCCGGTACAATTTCCATCTCCACCGGCACGCTCAAGGGACTGTTTATCGACATCGTTACGTCCCTGCGCAGCCACGGTCTCAGGTGTTTCGTTGCATTGACCGGTCATGCCGGCGGAGCCCACAGGATGGCTCTTCAGGAAGCCGGTGAAGAACTGCTTGTGCGCTTTGACGACATCCACATTGCTGTTGTGTCTGAATACGACCTGGCCAAAGACGAAGGGCGCGGTCTGATTGAGACGGACGGTGATTCCCACGCCGGTGAGATTGAAACCTCGCGTATCCTCCATTCCCATCCCCAGCTCGTCAAGGGGAGTGCTCCCCGGGAATTCCCTTCCTTTCCACCCGGCATTCTGGTTCGCAACAAACGGATGTACTGGCCGGGTGGTGTCTGGGGGGACCCCGGCAAGGCTACGGCAGCAAAGGGAGCCAGGCTGGAAGAGCTGGTGACCGGCCGGCTGATCGCCCTGGTACAGCAGCTGGAAGGGATGTGCAGCCGTGGAGAACGCTGAGCATATTATTACAACCTGTATCCTGGGCGGCGGGGTCCCGGCGAAGATCACTGATCTTACCCGGCACTACTTCGGCGGATATTACCACGTCCGTATCCGGGTCTGCGCTGATGTTCCGGTTTCTATCGGTGCATTTGCCGATGCAGCAGAGCATCAGGATGCTGTCAGCCGTCTCGGGTCACGTGTCCTTTTCAGCAGGTCCCTGGAAAAAATGGCTGTACCTGACTGCGAGATAGAAAGTGCGCTGCAGCATCTCCTGGCTTCTTTCGAAGAGAATATGCTTCCCTATCTGCAACGGGACGATTTTGCAGACAGCTATGTCAGAAACGAGTACCGCAAGGTTCTGAATGCCGGACCTGCGAAGCGCCGGACCTACGTGTGAACGGGCCGACAGCGGCAATAGATACGCTGGCATTTGGCGGCAACGGTGTCAGCAGGGTCAACGGCAAGGTCTGCTTCGTTCCGTTCAGTTGTCCGGGTGATGAAGTACGGCTGGCCATAACATCAGAAAAACGCTCCTACTGTATCGCCCGCATCACTGAAATAGTGACTCCCTCACCTTCGCGGGTTACGCCTCCCTGCCCGGTATTCGGGACGTGCGGCGGCTGTTCCTGGCAGCATATCGATTACCCGCAGCAACTCCAGGCTAAACGGCAGATTCTGGTCGAGGCTCTCTGGCGTGGCGCGCGGGTCCCCGATGAATGTGTCGGACCGGCTCTTCCCTCGCCGGACCCCTACGGCTACCGCAGTCGCGTGCAGTTTAAGGTGCAGGGAACTGCCGGTCGTCTGCGCATCGGATTCTATCGCAACAATTCCCACCAGGTTGAAGATATCGGGAGCGGTTGCGCCATTGCTGTACCGGTAGTCAATTCGACTCTTGCGGTTCTGCGGGTTGTACTTGACTCGTGCCCCGATGTGTCATCCATATCGCAGGTCAGTGTCGACAGCGCTGAGCAGGGCGTGATTGCAGTGATCACCTATTCCGGGCGCGATGTGTCTGCTGTCTCTGATTATTTCAGGAAGCGCTGCGCTGAGCTGCAGCCCTTGACCGGTCTTTACCTGCAAACGGGTCGCAAGCCGCTGCTGAAGCTGTTCGGTGACAATCAGCTGTCCTATGACCTGCCGCAGGCAGCCCCTGAGGCGCCTGCCTGCCGATTGACCTATCAGCCGGGAGGATTTTCACAGGTCAACCGCCCGCAGAACAGGGTAATACTGGATATTGTCAGACGGATGGCCTGTTTTGAGGATACGGCGCACGTACTGGACCTGTACTGCGGAAATGGAAATTTCTCTTTACCCATAGCCGGGGAGGTCGCCCGCGTCACAGGTATCGAGGAACACGCCGGCTCAATTGTTTCAGCAGAGGCAAACCGTGCTGCAAACGGTATAGGAAATGTCGAGTTCATATGTGCGGATGCGGTCAGCGGACTGAAAGAACTCGTTGCTCGCGGCTGCCGCTTTGACACGATCATTATCGATCCGCCCAGGGCCGGTGCCGCTGAGGTTGTTACGGAACTGTTTCGCCTGAACCCCTCCCGAATCATCTATGTTTCCTGTGATCCGAGCACGCTTGCCAGGGACTGCGGATTGCTGGCAGGCAGCGGATATACCGTCCGGGAGTCAGTACCGGTGGACATGTTTCCCCAGACATATCACCTGGAGAGCGTTACCCTGCTCCAGAAACAATAAACGAGGTGCCGTATGGGTTTTTTAAGTAAATTATTTTCCCGGGGACCGGAGGACCATCTGGCCAAAGGTGACGGTTATTTTGTCGCACACAGCTATTATGAGGCGCGGGCTGCATTCGAAGCAGGGCTTCAATCCTGCAAGGGAGACAGTGCCAATGCCGACATTGCTCAGAAGCTTGAGGGCCGGATCCGTGAGACAGCCTGTGCTATGGCGCAACTTAATCTCCAGGAGGCAGAACACGCCCTTCGACAAGGCTCACCAGAGAAAGCGCTTGAGCACCTCGAGCTTGCAAAAACGCTGACAGACGATGCAGTAATACGGGAAAAGGCGGACCGCCTGCTGGAAGATTTGGGAGATAAATCTAATGATACAAAAGAATTAGCACCTCTATCATCGTGTTCGTCCTGCTCAGGCCATTCCCCGGATACACATGACACAGCTTCTGAAACAGATGCAGATCTTCCGCTGCTCGAACATTACGACCTCCTGATCCACCAACTCCCTGAAGAGATGCAAAAGCGCTATTCTTCATTGGGAGAGGATTTTGCATACATGTTTGTGGCCGCAAGTCGCGACAGTCATCAGGAAGCGCTGGATTTGCTTGAACAATGGTTCAACGGTTCTCACCATGACATTTATTGTTACGAAAAAGGAAAGATTCTGCATCGGCTTGGCAGAGTCAGCGAAGCTGAATCATGTCTCAGGGCAGCAATCAGCGAGAACAGTCGTAACCCGCTTCCGTATCTAGGTCTGGCACTGCTGCTGGTTGAGGAAAACCGGCTTGAAGAAGCCGCCCGGCACCTTGACAGCATGATATCAGGTGATATTTTTGCAGGGCAGGCCCTGATGATGCGAGGAGAGGTGTTTTATCTCGCCGGTGATACTGAAGCGGCGATACAGTTGTATGGAAAACTGCTTGATACGCCTTTAGCCCGTGCTGCTGCTGAAAAACTGCATGAGTTGCTGCTCGAGACCGGCCGGCAGCAGGAAGCCGCTCATATTTACAAGCGTTACCTTGGCAAGTGCCAGCACTGAAGCTTTCAAAGTTATCTGTATGTCATGTCGCTATCCGGAGGAACTGTAATGAACAAATCGGAACTCGTCGAGCAGTTGGCCACACAAAAAGACATCTCCAACAAACGTGCCGAGGAGATTGTCAACCTGGTTTTTGCCTCCATGACCGAAGCACTGGCTGAGGGCGACCGGATAGAAATTCGCGGTCTTGGCAGTTTTGTCATCAAGGACTACGAGTCTTATACCGGCAGAAACCCGAAAACCGGTGAGCCTATTACAGTCAGACCTAAAAAGCTCCCGTTTTTCAAAGTAGGCAAGGATCTGAAGGAACGGGTTCTCGGGTAGTCTGACCATTGCAGCTCTGTTCCTATCCCCCATTTCAATAACTGCCGCTACAGCCGGAGCATCATAATGCCTCTCAGCTTGATTGAAGGCGCCCTGGGTGGAATCGGTCTGTTCCTGTTAGGTATGCGTCTGATGTCGGACGGTATCCGCACGGTTGCCGATGCCCGTATCCGGCGCATTTTTTCCCTGTTCACATCTAACCGCTTGTATTCAGTCCTCTTCGGGATTGCCATGTCAATGGCTGTCAATTCCGGAAGTGCGGCGGTTGTCTTCACTATCGGCCTGGTGAATGCCGGCGTCCTGAATGCCTTTCAGGCTATGAGCGTTCTCGGAGGAGTCCTGATAGGGGCCTCGTTGACCCTTCACCTGCATATAATCCCCTACAGCCTTATTGCAACGCCACTGGTCTTTACGGGAGTACTGTTCAAGTTCTTTGCCCGGCGCAGGCGTTTTACCAATGCCGGTGATCTGCTGCTTGGTATTGGGCTCCTGTTTCTCGGACTGACCCTTCTGGAGGGCAGTTACCGGCCGATTAACCATCACCCGCTCTATGAGGTTTTCAGCGGAATCTTTTATCGCATGACGTTCATGGCGGCACTGTTTGGGGCGATCGTTTCATTTCTGGTTCAGTCGGCGTCTTCCTCCATCTCCATAATTGCTTCACTCATGCAGAATCATCAACTGAATGCTGAACTGTCGTCGGCCATGGTAGCCGGCGGGCTGGTCGGTGTCGCCTTCATGGGTAATCTTGCCTCTCTGGGAGGAAACAGCATCTCCCGACGTGTTGCGGCACTGTTTCTCGGTATGTCTCTGATTGTATCGCTGCTGTTTGTTCTGGCCTCTCCACTGCTTATGGATGCCGGTCTGCCGGGGGTAACACCGGTCAGCGGCGCTGATGTGTTCAGTCGTCTTTCCTGGCTGCATTCTGCAGCAAGCCTCTTTGCGGCCCTCTGCTCGGTAGTACTGAGCGGACCGGTTTCACGTTTGCTGGCATCGACCGACAGATCCCCACATACAAATGGAGCTGATTCTGCACAGCCGTGCGCAAGTTATCTTGATATCCGGATAATCAATACTCCGACCATTGCCATTGATCAGGCCCGTAAAGAGATTCTGCGCATGATGCATGTAGCGTCGTTTATGTACGCAGATGTCCGGGAGATTCTGTTTGAATATGATTCCCGAAGGGCTGAAACAATCCGTCAGCATGAAAGGGTTCTTGATTCACTGAATCATGAAATAACCTCCTATCTGGCGGTGCTTTCCCGATCCACGAAGAGCGCGGAAATCAGCTATGAGATCCCCGGGCTCCTCCATACCGTATCAGTTCTGGAGCATATCGGTGACCGGTGTGAAGAGGTGCTGGACGGAATCATTGCCCGCAAGGAGGCCGGTGCGATTTTCTCTGCGGCTGCCATGGATGATCTTAAAATCCTGATAGCGGTTGTCGGGGATGTCATGGCTGCTACGGAAGATGTGGTCAGAAGCGGTCACCCTCTGGAGACAGAGGCCCTTCATCAGTTAAAGCATACTGCGCGCAATCGGTTTGAAGCAGTAAAGCAGGCTCATTTTGAAAGGATCAGTTCCGGCGTTTGTCCGACCCAGGCCATGATGCTATTCAGCGAGATGGAGTCGGCAATTGTCGCTATTGCAGAGCTCTGCTGGAGCATCCTCGGAATGCCGGTCAGGAGGGCGGGGTGACCGGTACACGTGTGGCGGCAATCGATTTTGGAACAAACACCGCCCGTCTGCTGATAGCGGACCGGCGACCGGACGGCAGTTTTAAGCTCGTCAGGATCGAGCGCGAGATTGTCAGGATGGGTGGTGGCTTCAGCAAGGAGACGGGACTGTCAGCCGATGCCATTCAACGCGGTTCCCACTGTCTGCAACGCTTTGCCGGGATTCTGAACGAATACGGTGTGAGAAATCCACGGGCTGTTGCCACCAGTGCCGTCAGGGATGCGATCAATGGACAATCCTTTATAGGGCAGATATACCGACAGACCGGAATAGCTCTGACTGTCATCGATGGCGAGCAGGAAGGGATCCTGACGCTGACCGGCGTCGTTGCCGGACTGGACTGTCAGCCGGACCACCTGATGGTCTTCGATGTCGGCGGAGGAAGTACGGAATACACCCTGTCACACGGGGGTGAAGCGGTTTTCGTCAGGAGCATCCCTTTGGGGGTTGTTCGACTTACCGAGGGCACGGCTACGGCAGCAGAGATGTCCGAAAAGATCGAGAAGGAGCTGTGTCTGCTGTCAAACGAACTGTCTGATTCTTTGGTCGCCGCACCGGATCAAGGCACGCTGCTTGTTGGAACCGCCGGAACAGCGACGACCCTGGCAGCCATCAGCATGAAGATGGCAACCTATGATTACCGCAGGGTCCACAATTCGATACTTTCCATTGACGAAATCCGCCGCATTTACAGACTGCTGCTGCCGCTTTCTCCAGAAGTGAGGCTGGAAATTCCAGGCCTGGAAAAGGGGAGGGAAGACCTGATAATTGCCGGTATGCTCATTACCCTGAACACTATGGAGCGCTTCGGGTTCAGATCCTTCAAAGTGAGTGATTACGGACTGCTGGAAGGGCTGATTGTGGTTGATGGACTACCCGGTGCCTGAGACGCTGCCTGTGACTCAAGTTTTCGGGCTGTTTCCCGGGCCCGCCCCGCCCTGTCTTCTTCTCCCAATGCCGTGTACACACCGGCAAGGGACTCCTGATTCTCCAACGCCGCCCGTAAACGCCCGCCTGCCAGATTAACATCGTATGCCCGCTCCAGGTAGGCCGCCGCTTCTCTCAGCTTACCCGCTTTACGCGCTGTCTCGGCCAGTTCTCCCAGATCAGCGGCAATCTTGCCGCTTTTCCCGATCCGCTTGTCAATCAGCAGGGCTTCATGCAGGAACTGTGTCCCACCGTCATAATTTTTCTCATTCCGGGCAACGATTCCCATAATCCGTAACGAATTGGCTTCTTCTTCCAACTGTCCGGCGGAACGGTTCTCGACGAGCGCTTTCCTGGCCAGGGCATCTGCGTCGCTCCATCTGCCGCGTACGAGTTGGATCCGGCCTGCCAGGTTCAGGCGGCTGCCGAGTGCGTTCCCACGCTCCGCGGCGATAGATTTGTTGGCCCACTCCAGGGCCGTTTCGGGACGGTTCATGGCCAATTCCAGCAGGGCCTTTTCGTAGGCTGCTTCGGCTGATAGGCGAGAATCGATGCCGGTAATTGCAAGGGCCAGGTCGATGCTGGTTTCAGCTTTCTGCAGGCCATGCTGCAGCCGATGCAATCGGGAAAGATTAATCAGTGCCGTTGCCCG
Source organism: Geobacteraceae bacterium (assembly GCA_016720395.1). Lineage (GTDB taxonomy): Bacteria > Desulfobacterota > Desulfuromonadia > Geobacterales > Pseudopelobacteraceae > CAIPTY01. The sequence goes on from JADKKR010000009.1 coordinate 181,892, forward strand.
TGTGGGATCGTCCTCGACTGAGGTGCTGAGTGAGAGGGATTGGGCCAGTTGCTTTTCAGCCTCGGGGCTGTCCCCCCTCTGTTCTGCACGGATTCCCCGGGATAATGCCGTTTCCGCCCGCAGCTGTGCCTCCGGACGGGCAGGCTGCACTTTACCGCCGAAACAGCCCGCCAGCAACAGGGCAATCATGGGAGCGGCCCGCAGGCAATAACATGACGGCCTATTCATAGCTGTCACCGGTGATGAGGTCCTGTTTCCTGACAGGAACCGATGAATCACGCAACAGCCAGCTGTTCTGCAGGGAATTGATCAGGCGGTCGCTACTGAGCATGACGTCTTCTGCCTGGGAGATGAGTCCCGGTATCCTGGGAAAGGACTTTTCGGAGAGCAGGCGCGTCTCGTACGAAATCCTGCTGATATTCAAAAGGGTTGTATCAGCTTTATCAAGCAATGCAGGAAGTTTTTTGTCGAGGTGGTCGAGCGTGCTGTTGACGCGGGTGAGGGTAGGGTTGAGATCGATGCTGTCGATCTTCTTATTGGTGCTGTCCATCAGAATGGTGGCCCGTGAAGTGACGAGCTGCACGTTGTCGGCGGCTGAAACTAGCAGCCGGTCAGCGTTTTGCCGGGTTCCCTCGAGATTGCGGGTCAGCTGTTCCGCATTGCGGATCGTTTTTTTGAGGTCGCCATCGGGATCATTGATATACCGGGTGATACCGTTGACCTCGGCCAGCAGAGTTTTCACCTGTTTCGCGACTTCATCGGCCAGTTCATCCAACGACCTTGTGGGGATGAAGACGATCGAGTCCTTATCCTTTAACTGAGTCTTATCAGGCGAACCGACCGATATGGTTATGACGCTGTCCCCGACCAGACCTTCCTTGACCAACTTGGCTATGGAGTCGCTTCTGATCCAGCTGAGATAATCCGCATCGATCTCAAGGGAAACATCCACCATTGCCAGATTGTTCAGGGAAATGCCCGTGACCCTCCCGATTCTGAAGCCGGATAGCTTCACAGGCATGCCTTTTGTGAAACCGGTTCCGCTATCAGTCGTAAAGCTCAGGCTGTACTTCCTGGTGAAGAAATCCTTCTGCAAGCCGAACAGCACGGCTGCGATCAGGATGCCTGCCAGGGCAGTCGCAATGAAGATGCCTATCTTGCGTTCCAGATTCCTGAATCGGGGGTCTTCTTTGTGTATCATTTGCTCCTCGAGGCAGACTCAACGGATTCATGTGTCCGAACGACCATATCCACCGGAAAGTCTCCTGCCAGATCCGGCGAAGAGGTGAGGTACAGTGATATCCTGTCTTTGTCTGCAGTATGAAACCCGGTTGTTACCCGGATAAAAGTCTCGCGTGCAGCCGGATGACCACTCTCCATACAGTTTATGTAAAGCATGATGCGTGGTTGACGCAGGAACATTCGAACGATTGAAGCCAACCGCTTTTCGTGGTGAGTGAGGTGCGCCGGCATCGCCATGATGTCGCCTGAATATCCCAGACTGGCAAGATAATCAAGCGCATTCTGTTCAGCTTCAGCTGAAACACCACCGGTCTGGTACATCAGGGGTAAGGTGATATTTTCCCACATTTTGAGATTGGAGACCAAACCGCCGTCGGCAGGTACAACACCGATTTGTTGGCGAAGGCGATACATCTGTGATTTATCAAGACCGGCAAGATCAAATCCGTCGATGAGAATCGATCCACGGGTTGGTTGTATCAGGCCGGTAACCAGTCGCATCAGAGCAGTGCTTACGTCTTCACGCGGGGTGACAATCAGGACTGAGCAGCCAGCCTCGATGTCACAGGAAAATCCCTCAAAAAAAGAGGGGAGGCTGACATCTCTAAATGATAGAATACGAGACATGCTTCATAGTAACGTTAAAGCTTGGATATTTCCAGTTTTGATTGCTGTTATTGCAGCAGCATCTGCGGCAAGAGTACGTCCGGCTTAGCCTCTTTCTGTGCGCTGAAATTATAAATGAAGCCTTGAGAGGTAAATCCTGCAAGTGTTTTATTACGCTCAGTAATCAATTTATTGTGCTTGATTCATTGATGCGGTATAAGAATAACAACGTACGATGTGGAAATATTCAAAAAGGGGAATTTGCATGAAGATACGGATCAGTATTATTCTGGCAGCCTGCATCATATTAACAACGACCTCGGTATTCGGAGCAAACAGGGCGGAGCAGTTTTCAATATCCCCCGTTATCGGGGGGTACCTTTTTGACGGCAAGCAACATCTGGATACAAACCTGATTTATGGCGTACGGGCGGGTTACAATGTTACGGACAATTTTGGGGTAGAAGCGCTGTTTGATTACGTCAATACGGAGCCAACCAGAGCAAAAAACAGATTCGAGATGAATCGTTACGGCGCCGAACTGCTCTATCACTTTATACCTGATAATACACTTGTTCCCTATATGGCAGTCGGTTTATCAGGCTTGAACTTCGACGCTTCCGGAGCCGACAAAAAAACCCGTGCTGCGTTCGATTACGGCCTGGGTCTAAAGTACTTCCTGAACGACAGCATTGCCCTGCGCGGCGATGTGCGACATATTATTTACAGCTACAACTCTCAGACGAAGAACAATCTTGAGTACACCCTGGGTGCCTACATCCCTTTTGGCGGCACCAAGCCGGTAGCAAAGGCGGTCCAACTGCCGGTAGCGCCAACGGTGGTCCCGGCGCCCAAGGCTGTTGACCCTGCCCCTGCTCAGGTTACGCCACCCCCGGCAGCCCCGACGGCAGCAATCAGATTAAGTGCTCCATCTGTAACCAAAGGTCTGCCGGTCACACTCAGCTGGAATTCGCAGAACGCCTCCGGTTGTGATATCCAGCCGGGTATTGGCCCGGTTCCGCCGCAAGGGTCAAAGTCAATCACACCTACTGTTAGCACCAAGTACAATCTCGTATGCTCCGGCGCCGGCGGAACAGCTACCAGTTCTGCAGGCGTAACGGTTGTACTTCCTCCTGCTCTTACACCCAGGGCTGCTGCTGCAGCGGCACGGTTCTGCAGCAAGCCGGCAATTCTCAATATCCAGTTCGACACAGACAAGTCTGATGTCAAACCCCAGTATGAAGCTGACCTGAAAAATGTCGGCGAGTTCCTCAAAGATTTTCCCAAGGCCCGGGGCGAGATTTCTGGGCATACTGACAGTGTCGGCAGCAACGCATACAATCAGAAACTTTCCGAACGGCGGGCAGTCAGTGTTGAAACATACATCCGCACAACCTTCGGGATCGGTTCCGGCCGCTTAACCTCCAAAGGGTACGGCGAGACCAGACCGATAGACACCAACAAAACCAAGGCCGGAAAAGCCAGGAACCGCCGTATTGAGGCAAACTTCACCTGTGAATAACATGGGTGTGGCTTGAACATATAGACAGGCCCTTTTGAAGCATTTCTGAAGGGCCTGTTTTTTTAGTAACCTGACGCCACTACGCGATCATTGTCCTGATATTGCTTAATACAAGGAGGTATGTGCCATGCCTGAAAACCAACCCGTTACATCACTGCATCAGTGGAAATTTTTCCGTGCAGGAGGGTTTGATCAGGTCCTTCTCGAAAGTGGAGACGACCTGCTGGCACTGGCCGAACTGGACAAAAAACTCTGGTCTGCACTGAGCTGCCCGGTCAATGGAGTTGAGTTTGACAAGCGCACCTTGCAATTGATCGACACGGACAACGATGGCCATATTCGGGTACCGGAGTTGCTGGCCGCCTGTGAATGGGCAGGGGCATGCCTCAGCGACCGGCAGCTTTTAGCCGGTGGGAAGCCTGAGCTGCTGCTGTCATCCATTGACGGATCTTCAGATGAAGGAAAGAGCGTATTGAATGCGGCCCGGACTTTGCTTAGCAATCTCGGCAAGGGGGATGCCGACCGGATTACTCTTGAGGATGTCTGTAATAATGAAAATATGTTTGCCCTGACTCGTTTTAACGGCGATGGGATTATCACACCGGCATCTGCAGATAGCGTGGTGCTTAAGGACTGGATTGTAGATATCATGGCCTGTATGGGGAGCGAAACCGATCGGAGTGGCGAGGCCGGAATCAGCCGTGAGATTGTTGAGCGTTTTTCCGGCGAGGCTTCAGCCTGGCTGGCCTGGAACGATGACCCGTTGGCCGACATAGTGAACCGGTTGCCGGAGGAAGGCCGTGAAGAGGCCATCCAGCTCTGGCACACGCTGAAACCCAAGGTCGACGACTTTTTCCTGCGTTGCAGTATGGCATCCTATGACAGCAGGGCCATTACTATGATGAACAGTTCCGATGAGAGTTTGACCGCGCTTGCCCAGCGCAATCTCTCAGAGGCAGGAGATGATATTGCCCTGCTGCCGTTGTCAGCAGTCACGGTGGAATCCGTTCTTGACCTGAAGAGTGGAATTAACCCGGCCTGGTCTGGTAAGATAATGCAGCTAAATTCTTCGATCCTCCGGCCGCTGATCGGCGAGGTGGCTTCCCTGTCCTCAGTACAGTGGGAAACGCTGAAAGAGTTTGTTCAAGCATATGAGGAGTGGTGGAGCAGAAGGGTTGAAACACCGGCAACGGGACTTGGGGTGGAACGCCTCAGGCAATGGTCGACTGATGTGCCCGAAACCGCCATCCTGTCACTGATCGACCGGGATCTGGCCCTGAAGCCAGAATTCGAGGCCATCGAGCAGGTAGAACGACTGATCCGTTATGGCCGGGATTTGATGACACTGGCAAACAATTTTGTTTCTTTCAGAGATTTTTATGCCGGACGCGGTAAGGCGATCTTTCAGTCCGGCACCCTGTATATGGATGGTCGCAGCTTCGATCTCTGCATTGCCGTAACTGATGTAACCAAACACGCCCTGCTGGCCAGCCTGAGCCGGGTGTACCTTGCCTATTGCGACTGTGTCAGAAATGGTGGCGCAGACAAGATGACTATTGCTGTCGCGATTACCAATGGTGACTGTGATCATCTGCTGGTAGGTCGCAATGGAGTGTTCTTTGACCGGCAGGGTCAGGATTGGGATGCCACGATTGTGCGGATTATCGAACACCCGATCAGTCTCCGCCAGGCATTTTGGGCACCCTACAAGCGAATTGCCAAAACGATCGGTGATCAGGTTCAGAAGATGGCTGCCGCCCGCTCCAGGGCCGCTGAAGAGAAGGCCGCAACCAATGCCATGCAGGCCGGCCAGAAAAAAGACGAACCCAAACCTTCACAGCAGGCCTTTGATGTCGGCAAGTTTGCCGGGATCTTTGCAGCCATAGGTCTTGCATTAGGCGCACTAGCGACTGCAATTGTCTCGATAGTCAGCGGTTTTTTCAAGCTCCCCTGGTGGCAGATGCCGCTGGTAATTCTGGGCATCATCGCGCTTATATCCGGTTTTTCAGTGGTTCTTGCCTGTTTCAAGCTGCGTCAGCGAAACCTGGGCCGCCTCCTGGATGCCAATGGCTGGGCCGTCAATACCCGTGCAAGGATTAACATCCCCTTTGGTGCTTCCCTGACCGGACTGTCCCGGCTGCCGCCCGGCGCAGTACGCAAGCTGTCCGATCCATTCGAAGAAAAGAAGACCCCTTGGAGAATCTGGGTGTTTCTGATGCTGATTGTCGTCGCACTGCTGCTTCTCTGGAAAATGAATCTGATCCCGATGTATTAGCTGAAAACCTGCCGGGGATAACGAGACCCATCGTTCATAAGGGCCGCCAAGCGCGGCCCTTATGCATTGCTATTAAGAAATTTGTAATTTCATGGAGTTAAGTTATAATACTAACTGATTCGTTTCAGCAGGCAGATCTGTTTAAAACTTTTCTTTAGAGCTGGTCTGGACGTGTATCGCGATTTATGTTCCTGTGAAACTGTTACGATGCACCAGACCTTACGAGGTTGTTTTTATGTCTGATAGCAAAATCGGAGAATTGCTGATCCTCAACAAGCTTGTCAGCAAGGAACAGTTCGACCAGGCGCTGGAGATGCAGCAGTTGACACCGGAGCAGCCGATTGGTCAGATACTGTGCCAGCTCGGCTTTATCAACGGCAAGGATTTGGAATCCGTACTCGATCACAACAACAAACGCCGAAAGCTGGGCGAAATCCTCATTTCGCAGCATTTAATTGATGAAGAAAGATTGAACAACGCACTCAAGATCAGCAAGGAGGAAAAGATTCCTCTTGGCAGGGCCCTGATCAGGTTGCATATGGTTGAAGAAGAGCAGTTGGCCCGCGCCATTGCCCTTCAGCATGACCTGAAGTTTGTCAGTCTGGCCGGCGTCCGCTTTGACCCGCAGCTTTCCAGTTTTGTCAACGCAACCTTTGCACAACGCCTGCGTATCGTTCCTATCCGCTGTCGTGACAGATGTCTGACTATCGCCATGGCCTCTCCGATTCAGCATGATGAACTCACCCAGCTCGAACGCTGGTGCCAGATGCAGATCACTCCGGTCATTGCAAAAGAAAGCGACATACTGATTGCACAGCAGAAGATCTTCAAGATAGCCGGCGTCGCCGAACATGCGAAACTTCATTATGAACTCTCCGAAGATCAGGTGCGCGACAGTGCAAAATCCAAGTATGTAAACGATTTTATCAGCGCTGATGTTGATTATCTTACCAAGCGGATTATTACCACCGGCATCAAGGACGGGAGCAGTGATATCCACTTTGAGTCGACGGAAAGCGGCATGGTTATTCGCTACCGCCTGGATGGGATTCTGCAGAGTATTGATCTGGGAGCCGACGATGCACTTATCAGTGCCAACGCGCGGCAGATTGTCTCCAAGATAAAGATTCTCTGCGATATGGATATTGCCGAACGTCGTCGTCCGCAGGACAGCAGTTTCAAGATGAAGGTTTCCAAAGAAGGAAAGGTGCGCAGCGTCGATTTCAGGGTCTCAACCGTTCCCACACAGTTCGGCGAGAACGTGGTCATACGCATTCTTGACAAGCGGAGCGGAACTATCACACTCGAGGGGCTCGGCTATTCTCCCGAGGACGTTACAACCCTTTACAGCGCACTCGACAAACCGACCGGAATCTTTCTCGTTACCGGCCCGACCGGTTCCGGCAAATCCTCCACCCTGTATGCCGTACTCTCGCATATCAACGCTCCCGGTGTAAAGACCCTCACTATCGAGGATCCGATAGAGTACAGTATCGAGGGGATCACTCAGACAGAAGTCAATGAAATTATCGGGAACTCATTCGCGCGCCTGCTGCGTGCCTTTCTGAGACAGGATCCCGACAATATCATGGTCGGCGAGATCCGTGACCTGGAGACCGCAATTATATCCATGCGCGCAGCACTGACCGGTCACACAGTTCTTTCTACGCTGCATACAAACGATGCCACCAGTGCCGTAACGCGACTGATCGACATGGGAGTCGAGCCGAGCCTGCTTTCCACGACCTTGCGCTGTGTTCTGGCGCAGCGACTGGTTCGCCGCATCTGCCCAGCATGCAAGACTCTCTATTCTCCACCGGCAATACTCCTTGATGAATTCGGAATACCATCCGGGAGCGGCATGGAGTTCTTTCAGGGCAAGGGATGCCCGGCATGCCATTTTACCGGCTTCAGTGGTCGTCTGCCGATTGTAGAGCTCTGGATTCCTACCCGTGAAGAGTTGCTCATGTTCAATCGCCGACCCGACAACCTCTCCCTGCGTAATGTGGTTTTTTCCGATTCCGGACGTATGACCATGATCGACGACGGTTTCCGGCGCGTTCAGGCGGGTGAGACCACTTTGGAAGAACTGCTGCGGACGGTCCCCTATGAGCAGATCGAGGCCGGACGTAATAAAATAGCGAATATGTTCTCGGTTGCAGGATCAACAGCGGAATCCCTTGAAAACAAACAAAAGCCTGATCAGATAAAGCATCGGAAAAAATAGAGATTATAACGAGTTATACCGGCTTGAATATTTCAGCAGCTTTTCTATTACATACCACCCTTCAGACTTGCATAGCTTGATTCAGCATTTTTTAGAGCCTCACCACATGAATTCATCGTGTTTCACCAAGCCCCAAAAGCACCTCGCAAGCATTCTCTAAGCATCTAATTTTTCAGTCCTTACAACATATCAAATAATCTGAATCCACAACCCGGTAAGGGGTCGTGTTTGTTGACTTGACCCGGTTATTAAGCGTATAGTGATCAGTCCTATGATATTGAAACATCTGTACATGGAAACCTTTGGTTGCCAGATGAATGTCAACGACTCTGAAAGAATTGTGTCCCTGCTGGCAGATAAAGGCTACGCAGCGAATTCTGATCCCAGGCATGCCGACATAATTCTGTTGAACACCTGCAGCGTCCGCGGCGGTGCAGAGGAAAAGGTTTATAAGCGGATAGAAAACCTGCGCCATCTCAAAAAACACAGAAAAAATCTGATAATCGGTGTAGGAGGCTGCGTCGCCCAACATGAAGGCGATACGCTTTTGGAAAAATTCCCCTGCATTGACCTGGTGTTCGGAACACACAACCTGCATTTGCTGCCTGATATGGTAGAGGCTGCGGAAAAGGGACTGCGCCGGAGCGAAACAGCATTTATCGACAACGACCAGCGACTGGACCTGTTCCCGGCTGTCCGGAAAGGTTCGCGTGTCAGCCGTTTTGTTACGGTCATGCAGGGGTGTGACAACTTCTGTTCCTACTGTATTGTGCCATTCGTCAGGGGCCGGGAGATCAGCCGCCGATCTGATGAGATCCTGTCTGAAGTCGGTATACTTGCATCTGAAGGGGTCAAAGAGGTCGTTCTGCTTGGGCAGAATGTTAACTCGTACGGCATTAACACAGCTGACCTGCCATCTTTTGCACAGCTCATACGTCAGATCGCCGACATAGAGGATATCAAACGCATCCGCTTCACGACGTCCCATCCCAAGGACATGTCTGATGAGCTGATCGATTGTTTTTCGACGATACCGAAGCTGTGCAGCCAGATCCAACTGCCCGCCCAGTCCGGCAGCAATGCAGTGCTTACGCTCATGAATCGTGGCTACACCCGGGAAAGATATCTGGAAAGAATAGTGGCACTCAAATCCGCGCGCCCTGGCATTATGGTTACCGGCGACATGATTGTTGGTTTTCCTGGTGAAACCGAGGCGGATTTCGAACAGACTCTTGCACTGATTGAAGAGGTCAGATACGCGGATCTTTACTCGTTTGTCTATTCTCCTCGCCCCGGTACAAAGGCTGCGGAGATGACTGAAGAGATCAGCAGGGAGCAGAAGCAGGAACGTCTGGAACGTTTGTTGAAGATTCAGCGGCGGATCACGCTTGAAATTAACAGGTCTTTTACCGGTTCTATCCAGACTGTGCTTGTTGAAGGGCCGGGAAAGCATCCCGGTCAGATGTCCGGAAGGGCTGATAACGGCAAAACCGTTAATTTTACCGGCAACCCCGGCCTGATCAGCCACCTTGTCGATGTCAGAATTGTTGCAGCGTATCAGAACTCTCTCATGGGAGAGTTGATGAAAACTACACCTGTATGAGAGGATTCATGTCAAGCGATTCGACACCCATATCCAGTAATTTCCTTCGTTCAATTATTGAAGATGACCTTTCTAACGGTAAGCACGGAACCATAGTTACACGCTTCCCGCCTGAGCCGAACGGCTACCTCCACATCGGCCACGCTAAATCCATCTGTCTCAATTTCGGCCTTGCACAACAATTCGGCGGGCGCTGCCATCTGCGCTTCGATGATACGAATCCGGTTAAGGAAGAGCTTGAATTTATCGAATCCATCAAGGAAAGTGTCCGCTGGCTCGGTTTTGAGTGGGGCGAGCATCTGTATTATGCCTCGGACAATTTTGAACAGTTGTACCAGTGGGCAGAATACCTGATCCAGCAGGGTAAAGCCTACGTTGAGGAACTCAGCGCGGACGATATCCGCATCTACCGCGGGACACTGGTTGAAGCCGGTAAGGAAAGCCCCTTTCGAGACCGCCCGGTCGATGAAAGTCTGCAGCTCTTCCGCCGCATGCGTGCCGGAGAATTCCCGGACGGTGCCAAAGTCCTCCGGGCAAGAATCGATATGTCTTCCCCTAACATGAACCTGCGTGATCCGGTTTTATATCGTATCATTCATGCACCGCATCCCCATGTCGGAGACTCCTGGCGAATCTATCCGATGTATGATTTCGCCCATGGCCAGTCTGATGCCATTGAAGGTATCACACACTCCATTTGCACGCTTGAGTTCGAAGATCACAAACCGCTCTATGACTGGTTTCTTGAAAACCTTCCCGTCCCGAGTCATCCCCGGCAGTATGAATTTGCCCGACTCAACCTGACCTATGCGGTGATGAGCAAGCGCAAGCTGCACGAATTGGTAACTCAGGGGACTGTCAGCGGCTGGGATGACCCGCGGATGCCGACATTGATGGGACTCCGCAGGCGTGGCTACACTCCTGCTGCCGTGCGGACTTTTTGTGAGAGGATCGGTGTAGGGCGCAGTGATTCGTGGATTGACATGTCTGTTCTTGAGGAGTGTGTCCGTGAGGACCTGAATGAGTCCGCACCGCGGGTACTGGCCGTTTTGAGGCCCCTCAAGGTTGTCATTGACAACTATCCTGTTGACCAGGTTGAAGAATTCGAGGCGGCTAATCATCCTCAGAGACCGGAGATGGGAAGCCGGGTGGTGAGCTTTTCCCGGGAATTGTTCATCGAGCAGGATGATTTTTCAGAAGCCCCCCCCAAAGGGTTTTTCCGTATGTCACCCGGAAATGAAGTTCGTCTTCGCTATGCCTACATTGTTCGCTGTACCGGAGTCATCAAGGATGAAAGCGGTTCCATTATCGAGGTGCGTTGCCAGTATGATCCCGCTTCACGAGGCGGCTCTGCCGCAGATGGCCGCAAGATCAAAGGCACCATCCACTGGGTCTCGGCTCGCCACGCACTGGAAGCCGAGGTGCGGCTTTTTGACCGACTGTTCACTGATCCGAACCCTGACAGGGGAGGGGTGGACTACAAACAGTTTCTGAATTCCGATTCGGTCGAGGTACTACCTGCCGCAAAGCTCGAGGCCGGGCTGTCGTCGACCGATTGCGAGACCCGTTTCCAGTTTGAGCGTCAGGGTTATTTCCGCCTCGATCCGCAGGATTCTTCACCAGGCAGGCTGGTTTTCAACAGGATTGTTACGCTCAAGGACGCCTGGTCAAAGAAGTAAAACATGAAAGGTTGATGAGTAACTAAATGAAAAACAAAAAATTTACATCCGGCTATGTCTCGATTATCGGCCGTCCCAATGTTGGGAAATCGACACTCCTTAACGCCATTATCGGTGAAAAGATTGTCATCACTTCGAACAAGCCGCAGACCACACGCAACCGGATTCAGGGTATTCATAACATCCCCGATGGCCAGATCATATTCATCGATACACCCGGAATTCACTCCTGCCATTCGCGCCTGAACAAGGGGATGGTGGACGTTGCCATGTCTGCCGTCAGCGGAGTCGATCTGCTGTTGCTGGTAGTCGAGGCCACCGCGCCGGTAGATGCCGGTATCATCGGTGACGTGTTAAAAGGGGTAACTCCACCGGTTGTTCTGGTTATAAACAAGATTGACCTGTTGCCGGCCAAGCAGATTCTTTTTGAAACGATCTCTGCATGGGCGGCTCAGTACCCTTTTCGTGAAATCATACCCGTATCTGCCGGGTCCGGCGACGGCGTAGAACATCTGGTTGAGACTATCTGCACGTACCTGCCTGAAGGACCTCAGCTTTTCCCTGACGACATCCTGACGGACATGCCCGAAAAATTCATTGTTGCCGAGATGATCCGTGAAAAGGTCTTTCGCCTGACCCGTGATGAGGTCCCCTACTCAACTGCCGTGGAAGTTGAGAGTTTTATTGAACGCGAGAACGGCGTGATTGCAATTCAGGCAGCTATCATTCTGGAGCGGGCAACCCAGAAGGGGATTGTCATCGGTAAGCGTGGTGACATGCTCAAACAGATCGGTTCACAAGCCCGGCATGATATCGAACGGCTTCTTGCCACGCGGGTTTTTCTGGAGCTGTTCGTGAAGATTGAGGAAAACTGGAGTGAGCGTCCTTCAAAGCTCAGAGAGTATGGATACGAATGAAGCCAATCGTAGCAATAGTCGGACGCCCGAATGTTGGTAAATCGACACTGTTTAACCGCCTGATCGGTCATCGCCGGGCAATGGTTGATGATACACCAGGTGTGACACGTGATCGCAACTATGCGCATATCAACAGGTTCGACAAGCCTTTCATTCTGGTCGATACCGGCGGATTCGAGCCGGTCACCTCAGACCGTATGCTGCAGCAGATGCGCGAACAGTCAAGCCTGGCCATGGAAGAGGCGGATGTCATCCTGTTCATGATGGATGCGCGTAGCGGACTTACCCCGGCAGATGTTGAGGTGGCACAGATGCTGCGGAAGGTCGCCAAGCCGGTATTTTTTGTTATCAACAAGGTGGACGGAGACCGGCTCGAGAACGAATCAGCGGAATTCTATTCTCTGGGTGTCGATCACCTCTTTACCATCTCGGCAGAACATAACCGTGGTGTCGTGGATCTTATTGAAAACCTTATGGACGTATTCCCGCCCGCTGATCCACGGGAAGCGGAAGATGAACTGACCAAGATTGCCGTAGTTGGTCGTCCGAATGTCGGCAAGTCTTCGCTTGTCAACCGGTTGCTGGGTTTTGAGAGGGTGGTCGCCAACCCGACACCCGGTACGACCCGTGACTCCATCGACACGCTCTTCATGTGCAATAAGAAGCCCTACCTGTTGATCGATACGGCCGGCATCAGGCGCAAGGGGAAAACCACCGAGAAACTGGAAAAATACAGCGTCGTCGACTCACTGCGCAGCATCGAGAGGGCCGATGTTGTCCTGATGGTTATTGATGCGGAAGAAGGAGTCACCGAGCAGGACGAGCGCATTGCGGGTTATATCCATGAGGCGGGTCGCGGCTGTATCTTCGTCATCAACAAGTGGGATGCCCTGCCTAAAGATAATGCCACTTTCGGCGCATACACAGAAAAAATCCGTTATGGTTTCAAGTACCTTGCCTATGCTCCGATTGTGTTTGTCTCTGCAATGACCGGTCAACGTATCGGCAAGATCATGTCAACCGTTGACGAGGTGATGGACCAGTACACCCGGCGTGTGTCGACATCCGATTTGAACCGTGTGTTTTCGGAAGCGACCGAGACCCATCACGCTCCGTTATCTCACGGGCGACGGATAAAGTTCTATTTTTCCACACAGGTAGCCACTCGTCCCCCTGCTTTTGTTATCTTTACCAACCAGCCGGAAAATATCCACTTTTCCTACGAACGGTATTTGATAAACCGCTTCCGTGAGGCGTTCGGATTCAGCGGCGTGCCCTTGAGGCTCATGTTCCGCGGCAGAGACAAGAAAACGGCCGGAGAGTGACGTCGGCAATGACCGTAACATCCTGCAGGTAAAGGCTTTACTTTGAAGTTAACTATGGTTTATTATTGGCCCGTTTATACAGACGAAACCTCCCTTGTGCAAAGGGGATTGTGACCTGTTGCATGTTTATATGCGGCCATTCCCTGCAACCCTGATTATCATTCACGCACTACACAGGACATGACCGCATGAGCCTTGTCGGAAACCTTGAAGAGCTTGGGCTGGGCGAAATTCTCCAGATCGTGAGCCTCAGCAGAAAGACCGGTGTCCTCTCCCTGCACAGCAAGGGCAGGGACGGCTCGATCTTCTTTCGCCAGGGTCAGGTCGTCAGAGCCACTTCATCCATTTTCCAGCAAAGCCTCGGGGAGGTGTTGATCCAGAAAGGTGTAATTGACCTCGCCATTCTTCGTAAAGCTCTGGCATTCCAGCAGGAGGAGGGTTTTCAGGAACGCCTGGGAACTATCCTTGTCAAATACTTCGCGATTTCTTATGAAATTATCGAGGAGGTTGTGCGGGAGCAGATTGAAAATGTCGTCTTCACCCTGTTTTCATGGTTTGAAGGCACATTCGAATTTGTGGCTTCCGAACACATCGAGTCTGTTGATGGTACACGGCTGGATCCGCTCCAGTTCATGCTCAATCAGGGACTTAATCCCCAACTCCTGGCAATGGAAGGATCCCGGCTCCTTGACGAGAATATTCATGCTGCAGAAACAGGATTATCTACCAGCCATAAAGACTCTCATGGTGAATTCGAGATTGATTTCAACCTGAGTGAAACTCCCGGAAGGCGATCTGCCGCCACCAGGAAGCAACCGAAGCCAAAGATGCCGCTGGTCATTGTTGATGATGACGGGCCGACACTGAAAGCCCTTGCAGAAGGCATGCGTCAAAATGGATATGACGTCCATGCCATGACGCGCAGCGAAGATACGCTGATCAAGGTTGATGACCTGTGTCGCGGTGGCGCACATCCCACCATTCTGATCGACCTTATCATGCCTAAAATGGATGGTTCCGGAGTGCTGGGCGGTCTCGAACTGCTTGAACTGCTCCATAATAACTTCAAGGATATCAATATCCTCCTGATGTCTGACTACCGACATGCCGAAGCCGAAGCGAAGGTCCAGGATATGGGCTATGCCTTCATCATAAAACCGCGGCGTGCCGATCTCAATGATGTTGAAGGATTTCAGGGATTCCTCGGAACGCTGTTAGATGAAGTGAGCAGGGTCGAGTCCGGGGAAGTGCTGCCCGAACGCCAGGCAAGTTTCAATCTTGGCGATGAAATGCGGATTGAGATGGGCGACGTCGATGATGCCCCGGTTTCTTCGGAGCATGAGGGTGGCAGCAGCCTTTCGTTATTACGGGGCATGCTCGAGGAACTCAACAATCCAGACCTGCAGGGTGGCGTACTGTTGCTTGTTTTGCGTTTTGCCTCCGAATTCCTGAATCGTGCAATCGTATTTTCGGTTCATGATAAGGTGGTTTCCGGAGTCGGACAGTTTGGCGTTTCTGGCGGCAAATCCAGCGGAGATGAAAAAGTCCGCACCATTCATTTTCCGCTTGACGCAGAATCCATGTTCCGTGACCCATCTCGTACACTACAGACCACAACCTTCACCCCCCAGCCTACGGCACTTGATGCCCATATCTTTGAACAGCTTGATGGCGGTGTTCCTGAAGAGGCCTTCATTGGCCCCCTGGTAAGTCAATCGCGCGTTATCGGTTTTCTGTACGGAGACAACCTCCCTGAGAAGCGACCGGTCGGAGATACGGAATCACTTTCAATTTTCCTTTCCCAGGCCGGCGTCGCGATGGAAAAAAGTACGCTGGAACGACAACTCCATGAAAGGGTCAAACAGTGAGTACACAGAAAACCATCCTGATCGCTGACGATTCTCCGGCAATGCGGTCCATGCTGATATCAGCCATTGAACTGCTTGGCGACTATCGTATCGTTGAGGCCTCCAGCGGCTTTGAGGCCCTTCGCCTCCTGCCACGGGAAAAGGTTGATTTGATTCTTACTGACATCAATATGCCTGACATCAACGGACTCGAGTTGATCAGCTATCTGCGCAGTAATTCAAACTACCTGTCTATCCCGGTCGTTATAATATCTACCGAGGGCAGCCAGAAAGATATTGAGAAGGGAAAGCTTCTGGGGGCAAATGAATATCTGGTCAAGCCTTTTGACCCGGCGAGACTTCAGGTGCTCATTTCTTCTTACCTGTGCATCACACCCTGAGTGTCTGGAACTGATATGAGTGATCACGATACATCACATAAGGCTATCAAGGAGTTCCTGGCAGAGGCCGAAGAGGTCGTCGAGCAGCTTGGCTCGGAATTGGCAGATCTTGCCGACATGGCCGATAGCGGCGAACTGGACCCGGATCTGTTGAACTCGATTTTCAGGGGGGCTCATTCTTTGAAAGGCCTTGCGGGCATGTTCGGCTTCACCGATGTATCAGAACTGTCCCACAACATGGAGAATTTACTGGATTGTCTCAGGCTGGGCAAAATCGGCCTGGAGAAGGGAGTCATGAAGGTGCTTTTCGGCGCCCATGAGCTTCTCACCTCCCTGGTACGCTCCGTCGAAACCGGCGGTGCTGCGCGGGGGGATGAAATTGCAGCCTGTGTTGCCCTGATAAACACCTGTCTGGCACCGCCTGCCGAAAAACAGCCGGTGGAATCTCCTCTCGCACTTCTTGGTCTTCCGGAGCGGGTGCTGGGGGCACTTACCGAATATGAGGAACATCGCCTGCTGGACAATCTGAACAGGGGCAGGGGGATCTTTAACGTACATACCTCATTTGAATTGACCACCTTTGATCAGGAGCTGGCACAGGTTTCAGATGCCCTGAAAACTTCGGGTGAAATCATCAGTACGCTTCCCAGTATGGGGGGCAATATGGAGACACATATAGATTTTGACCTGCTTTTCGGATCAACCTGCTCACTCGTTGAAATCCAGGGACTGATGGGGAATGATTCCTCAGTCGTAACATTCCTGGGCAGGGCAGGCTCAAAAACGGACCGGGCGGCAGCAGCACCCTCTCCCTCAATGATTGACAAGCTTTCTTCAGAAGACGCTGCGCAACACTCTGTGGCTGTTCCATTGGAACCGACTGAAACCGCTACCATGGCGTCTTTTAATACAGAAGACACTGCCCAGTCCGCCAAGAGTATGAGCAGAACCGTTCGTGTAGATATCGGTAAACTTGATGAACTTATGAATATTGTCGGGGAGCTTGTCCTTGCCCACTCTTCAATCTCTGCTATCGCAATTCGCATGCGTAATGAGGGTTATTCACGCGTAGCCGTAGACTTGAGTAAATCTGCCAAGGGTCTTGAACGTAAACTTGCTGACCTGCAGAAGGGGGTCATGGAAATCCGCATGATTCCGGTTGGCCAGCTGTACGAGAAAATGTCGCGAATTATCAGGAAGATCTCCCGCGAACAGGGTAAGAAGGTGGAGCTCAAGTTTCACGGCGCCGATACGGAGCTTGACAAGCTTATCGTTGAAGATATTTCTGATCCGATGATGCATATAATTCGAAATGCGATCGACCATGGCATTGAGTCACCCGAGAAACGTCTCTCCATCGGCAAGGACGAAAAGGGAACCATTCGCATTTCCTCCTACCAGAAGGGCAACCACGTTGTAATCGAGGTTGAAGATGACGGCAACGGCATTGACCTGGACAGAGTAAAGGCAAAAGCGCTTCAAAAGGGTCTGGTGTCCGGCGTCACGTCGCTCAGCGACCGCGAACTGCTTGATTTTATATTCATGCCGGGGTTCTCTACCAACGAAAACGTCAATGAAGTCTCTGGTCGTGGCGTCGGGATGGACGTTGTCAGAAACAATATCGCAGCTGTGTCCGGGATGGTGGATATTGAAACCACTAAAGGTATGGGATCGCGCTTTATCATTACCCTGCCGATCACGCTGGCTATCATTAAGGCCCTGATCATCTCCTGTGCAGGAAGGACGTACGCTCTTCCCATAACCTCCGTCATGGAGTCGCTGCTGCTCACGAATGCCGATATCAAGACAGTCGAGCGCAAGGAAGTCATTCAGCTCCGTGAGCATACACTTCCGCTTCTCAGGCTTGAAAGTTTCTTTTCCACAACCCGATCAACGGAAAGCCCACGCGAGTTTTATGTGATAGTGGTCGGTGTTGCGGAAAAGCGCCTGGGAATAGTCGTCGATGACCTGCTTGGTCAACAGGATATCGTCATCAAATCACTGGGTGAATCATTCAAGCGTTTCAGGGGCATATCCGGCGCGGCAGACCTTGGAGACCAACGTACCATCCTGGTGCTTGATGTAGGCGGGATGATCAACGAAACCATGAAAGCCGGGAACTGACCTATTATGTACAAGGACTATTTCGGTTTCAGGGAAAAACCTTTCAGCAAGACCCCTGACCCACGCTTCCTTTTCCTGAGCAGGGGGCATGCCGAGGCTCTTGCCCGGTTGGAGTTTGTTGTAGAGGAGCGTGAAATCGCGATCCTGACCGGCGAGATCGGCTGTGGTAAGACGACTCTATCACGTGCCCTTATGGACAGGCTCGGGAGTTCTTATCGTTTCTGTTTTATCGTCAATCCACGCTTGAGCCCGCTTGATTTTTTACGAACGACGGCTCGGTTGCTTGATGTCGCGGCCCCGGCTGAATCTAAAGACGGCTTGCTCGAACAGATCAACACCGCGGTCTACCAGAGCAATAAAAACGGCATCTGTCCGGTCCTTGTCATTGATGAAGGGCAGGTGGTCGATAACGCCGAGGTTTTCGATGAGATTCGCCTTTTGACAAATTTCCAGCTTGATCATCAGAACCTGCTGGCAATTTTGATCATGGGGCAGCCGGAACTCCGCTCCATGCTGGCTTCTTCCCGTTTTGAGCCGCTTCGCCAAAGGATTGCACTGAACTATCACCTTGAGGCGCTGTCATTGGAAGAGACTATGGAATACCTTGATTTCAGGCTTGAAATGGCCGGTGGTTCCCCCGGCCTGTTTACGCCGGACGCTGTCCAGCGCATATTTGAACTTACGGGCGGGGTTCCCCGCAAGATCAATTCCATGGCGACCAATGCGCTCCTGGTGGCTTACGGAAGTGACGCTGCGCTTATAGACTCGGTGATTGTCAACGAAATTAAAGACGAACTGATGATGTAGCAGGTGGGAATCATGGATCTGGCTAAAATACGGCAAAAAGCCCGGCAGGAACAGGATGACCGCCGCCTTGGGGCACCTCTGCCTGCGTGCGAAGTACACTCTGAAACAGTGATGATCCGGAATGCACCCTCACCTCAGCAGATTCCGGATGTTGAGGATTATTTTCTGGATGTTCGGCCGGCTATCGGGCAGATTGCGTCACAGGAGACACCTCTAGGGCAGCCTCCACCTCTCCGGCTCGTTCCCCGAGATCCGCTTGAGGCTATTCTCGCCGGCAGGGAAGCTGCCGGCTGTGGTGAAAACCTGCTGCTTGCCTCTTTAGTGCAATCAGACTCGCTAGAGGACACCCATAGGAAATTCCTGTGTTTCAAGGTATCTGATGAAATCTATGGTATTGATATCATGGATATCAAAGAACTTATCAAGCCCAGAGAGGTTACCGAAGTGCCACGGGCGCCTTCTTTCGTAGCCGGGGTCATCTCTCTGCGTGGAATTATCATCCCTATTATTGACCTTCTGGAGCGGCTAGGGCTCGCCCGAAGGGCTGTTACGGGGCGCGAACGGGTGATTGTTGTCCGGCATGGTGAATCATTCAGCGGCCTGCTGGTGGATGAAATCATTCAGGTAGTCCAGATCGCCCGGGATGATATTGAGGCGGCTCCAACAGTTCTGGATGGGATTGACCGTGATTTTGTCACCGGTATCGGGCGGGCCGACAATCGGATGGTTATCCTTCTGAACCTTGCTAATATCGTAGACATACATTTGTATTAACGGGAGTGTGTATGAAGAAAAAACGGATCCTCATCGTTGAGGACGAAGTAAGTCTTCTCAAGCTGGAGACCATTCTGCTGACGGTCAAGGGATACGAAGTTGTGGGTGCGTCTTCGGGAAACGAGGCATTGGAGAAACTCTCCGTTGAAGCCTTTGATCTTATCCTCCTTGATATCATGCTTCCTGATATCGATGGATACGAGATTTGCCGCCGTATCAAGGAGCATCCTCGTCATCTTGGCATCCCTGTCGTTATGCTTACTGCAAAAAAGAGCAGCGAGGACCAGGAGCGGGGGGCTTCAAGCGGTGCAGATGCCTATCTGACCAAGCCGTTCAAGTCAGCCATGATCATCGAGGTAATTGAGCGTTTACTCGCTGGTGGCAGCAGGGTGAAACAATAGTTCATGGGCAACGATAATCCAGACATCCAGCTGGCATGCTTCAGTCTTGGTGAAAACCTTTTTGCCGTTGATATTATGCGGATCAGGGAGATAATTATTCCACAAAAACTTTCTGCCCTGCCAGGAGCATCGCAGTTGTTTGAAGGCGTCATTAACCTTCGTGGAGCAGTTATTCCGGTCATGAATATGCGTAAGCGTTTCGGGATGCCTGATGTACATAACGGCACACAGGGAAAACTTCTCATCGTTTCCCTGGTTCGGCAGATGCTCGCGTTGGCGGTCGATTCTGTCATGGAAGTCATTACGGTGCCGGCCAGAGATATTAAGCCCCCGCTGGATATGTCCGAATGCGTCGGGATGGAGTTTCTGCTGGGAGTTTGTCTCTCGGACGATCGTGTTTTCATGATACTGGATATAGATACTCTTCTTGGCCAGATGGAGGGCAGAGATCCTGTGCATGCTCTGTCAGAATGAAGTAACGGGTGCACGAAGTAGAACAGCTTTTTTTATGATGCAGGTGAAAAGTATGCACGATATTTCACATAAATTTCAATCTGCGGACGAAGAATCACGCCGCAGGATTATTCAGGACTTCAGGGGCCGGCCATTGCAGGAGACCTGCCCGCTGCTCTTCCGTGCGATGGCTGATGAGAGCTGGCGGGTTCGAAAAGAGGCAGTCGAAGTTTTTGTCTCATCCGATCCGGCGAAAAACATGGTTGATGATCTGCTTGAATTGCTTCGCTGCGAGGATAATGCAGGTCTGAGGAATTCTGCCGCCGAGGCTGTGGCCCGGCTCGGCGCCAAGGCAGTCACTCCCCTGATTGCCCTGGCACATGATGCAGATGCCGATGTCAGGAAATTTGTTCTCGATGCGATGGGCAGTATAAACTCTCTTGATTTCGTACAACCGCTGTTGTCAGCCCTCACGGATGCAGACGTTAATGTTGCTGCAGCGGCGGCCGAACATCTTGGTAATCTGGGCGATGCGCGAGTTGTTCCCGATTTGATCAAGGCGGTTGCAACCAACGAAAACGATTTGTTCCGGTTTAGCGCGCTGGCTGCAATCGGAAAACTGGCAGTTCCAGCCTCGGTTCCTCAGGAAATAAAACAGCTTGCCGGGAAGGAGGCGCTCCGTAAGGCGTTGTATGAATGCTTGGGGAGCATAGGCGATGATTCGGTCATATCGTTATTGATCGAAGGTATGGGGGTCCGTCAAAAAAGCAGTCGCAATGCAGCTATAATAGCACTGTTCAGAATCTACTCCCGATCCGGGACAGAATCTCGCCAGGCCATTGAATCTGTGTTGAGGACCCTTAAAGATGGAGTCATTATCCCGCTTATTATTGCTTCGTTCGATCCTGGTGATCCTGTTTTGGCTGAAGCCATCGTTTCCCTGCTTGATATCATCGGCGATAATCGCTCTATAGAGATTTTACTGCAGGCCTTGATGAATGAAAGACTTTCCAGCTTAGCGCTAAAAGCTTTCAAGCATCTTGGCCCCGACGGGATCAACTCCCTGATCTGCACATTCGGCAATTCGGACGCTGCTGCCCGTTCAGCAATTTGCACACTGATAGGTGAATGTTCTTATCGAAACGGTAGAGTTGTTATTTGTGGTGCATTGAGTGATCAGTCCTCTCATGTACGTAAGTCTGCCGTATCAGCTGCAGGCCAACTGGGATTAACAGAATGTATCCCTGAAATTATCCGTTTAATCGACGACCCGGATCATGACGTCAGAAACAGCGTAATAGCATGCCTCCGGGTACTTGCATTGATTGATCGCAGTGTCATTCAGGCAACTGCCTGTCAGCTTGGATCTTCGGACACACCGGAACAACGTCGAAATGCAGCAATTCTTCTTGCCGCACTCGGGGACGGTGATCGGCTTTCTCTTCTGGTAAAAGACGAAAATGCACGCGTTCGTCAGACAGCTGTCAGCTCCATCGGCAAGCTTCATCTTGCTATGTCAAGCGGCACGTTACTTATGGCACTGGTTGATGAAGATCCGGATGTTCGCATTGCTGCTGCAGAAACTCTGGGGGAGGTTGGCGACAGCAGTGTCGTGACGGCCCTGACCCACGCACTTAACGATGAAGATGCCTGGGTTCAGTGTGCTGCACTGAATAGTCTCGCCCGCATCTACCCGGAGGGGGCGCTTGATGCCGTTCAGACCGTATTGCCCGGAGCTAAAGGACTGCTACTAATAACATGCCTTAAGCTGTTGGAACTTCAAGGGACTGATCTGGCGCTGGAATTAGTCGAACAGGCCCTCGACAACAATGATGAAGAAGTGGTGGCATTCGCTCTCTCCATCCTCAGCCGCCATGCTGCCGACCGTATCATACCTCACGCAGAACGCCTCCTGTCGCACAGCAACTGGGATGTTCGCATTGCTTGTGCCAGAACGGTGGCTACGCTTCCCCGGGTACAGTCCGCTAAACTGCTGATGCATGCGCTTGAACATGAGAGCAACAGCCTTGTCCGGTTACAGATTGAGAGCCTGCTGAAAGGTCTTGCATGACCTTTCCCCTGGGTTCAGAGCAGATTATGTCCGATGAAGAGTTCCACCTGCTGAGGGACTGCGTTTACGGGCACTGCGGTATTTTCTTTGACAACGATTCCAAATATCTGCTTGAAAAACGTCTCGCCAGACGCCTGATTGCTCTTAACCTCACATCATTCCGCGACTACTACCATTTTCTGAAGTACAACCGCAAAAGTGATCAGGAACTGATGGATATTATGGATATCCTGACGACCAACGAGACCTATTTCTTCCGTGAAGCATTCCAGCTGAAGGCCTTTACCGATGAAATTGTCCCCGAATTGCTGCAACGCAAGACTTCCGGCAGCAACCGTTCGCTTCGGATCTGGAGCGCAGGATGTTCCACAGGAGAAGAAGCATACACTATTGCAATGCTGCTGCATGGCATAGATGGGTTGCGTAACTGGAAGATTGAGATTATAGGGACCGATATAAGTCAGCGGGTCCTCCAGCACGCAAGGCGTGCAGTCTATGGTAAATCTGCTTTCCGGGCTACTGACGAGAAATATGTTAAACGGTTTTTTGTCGAACAGGATGACGGATTCAAGGTGTGTGATGAGATTCGAGACCTTGTCACTATCAGCCATCTCAACCTTTTCGACAGCAACCGCATGGTGATGCTGGGTAAAATGGATCTTATCTTCTGCCGAAATGTCATCATCTATTTTGACCTTGCTGCAAAGAAGCGTGTCGTCGAATCATTTTTCAAGACTCTCTATGATGGTGGTTATCTGCTGCTGGGGCACTCGGAATCGCTTATGAACGTTACGACTCAGTTCACCCTCCGTCATTTCAAGAATGACATGATCTACCAGAAACCAGAAAACACAACCAGGGAGCGGTTATGAGCAAGGTCAGGGTTGTAGTGGTTGATGATTCGGCCTTCAGCCGCCGCACAATTACAAAGATGCTGGAAGGGATGAAAGACATTGAGGTCGTCGGATTTGCAACGAACGGGGAGGAGGGTATTCAAAAAGTCGTATCCCTCAAGCCCGATCTGGTCACGCTTGATCTTGAAATGCCGAAGATGGATGGTTTTACTCTTTTACGCATTTTGACTACCCGTTTTTCAATCCCGGTTATTGTGATCAGCGCCTTGAGCGGCGCAGACAAGGTCTTCAAGGCATTGGAACTAGGTGCAATCGATTTTGTGGCAAAGCCCTCTGTGGCTGCATCGACTGACTTGTTGCTTATCCGGGAAGATCTGCAACAGAAGGTCCTCCAGATTGTCAAGCACAAGCCGAAGGAGGTTCGCCGTCCAAGCCAGCAGATGCCTGTTGTAGTGAAATCCGGCGGTTCCTCTCAGCAAAATGCACCTACATCCGCCGAGGCACAGCAAAGTGTCATCGACATGGTTGCCATCGGTTCTTCCACGGGCGGTCCTCCGGCATTGCAGAGTATTTTCTCTTCATTCGAGTCCAGGTATCCTTTCGCTGTTGTAGTTTCACAGCATATGCCGGCCGGATTTACCCGCGCTTTTGCTGAGAGGCTGAACCGATCATCACCGTTTGATATCAAGGAGGCTGAGGATGGTGATTTGGTCCTTCCGGGCCGGGTTCTGATTGCCCCGGGCGGCAAAAACCTTGTTCTGGAGGTATGTGGTGGTCAGGTAACTGCCCGTATTGTGCCACCGGCCTCATCAGACCGGTATATACCTTCAGTGGATGTGATGCTTGAGTCATGTGCCGGTATCTATCGCAAACGAATGATTGCGGTAATTCTCACCGGAATGGGTAATGACGGCAGTAAGGGTGTCAGGTATGTGCACGATCAGGGAGGATATCTGATTGCAGAGTCAGAGGAGACTACCGTCGTTAACGGCATGCCCCGTGAGGCTGCCGCGACAGGCCTGGTTGATCGAATTGTACCACTCCATCGTATCGTCCGTGAAATACTTGTCAAGGGCGAGTTTATCTGAAATAGTAATCAACTGCTGGCATGTGTCAGTTTTCAAACTACTCAGTTTTGCGAAGAAAGGAACAGGTTGTGGATCAAAAGTATACCCCCGGTGATATTGAAAATAAATGGCAGACCTTCTGGGACGGTTCAAAGACCTTCCGGGCTTTGGAGAATAGCGAAAAACAGAAATACTATCTACTGGAGATGTTTCCGTATCCATCCGGAAGGATTCATATGGGACATGTCCGGAACTATTCTATTGGCGATGTGATCGGCAGGTTCAAACGAATGCGCGGATATAACGTTCTGCATCCCATGGGATGGGACGCGTTCGGCATGCCCGCTGAAAATGCTGCTATCCAGAATAAGAGCCATCCGGCAAAGTGGACCTACGAAAACATCGCATATATGAGGGGGCAGCTCAAACAACTGGGACTCTCCTATGACTGGGACCGGGAGCTTGCCACCTGTGATGTCGCATATTATCGCTGGGAACAGAAAATTTTTCTGGAGATGTTCTCGCGTGGGCTTGCTTACAAAAAAACCTCTTTTGTAAATTGGTGCCCGAAATGTGAGACCGTACTTGCTAACGAGCAGGTTGAGGACGGGGGCTGCTGGCGTTGTGACTCTGAGGTACGCCAGAAAGAGCTTGACCAGTGGTTTTTCCGCATCACGGATTATGCCGAGGAATTGCTCGAGTGGACCCATAAGTTACCCGGCTGGCCGGAACGTGTTCTCGTCATGCAACGTAACTGGATCGGCAAAAGCTATGGCTGCGAGATCAATTTCCCGCTGGAGAGCGTGCCCCGTTTTGTCAAGGTGTTCACGACACGTCAGGATACGGTATTCGGTGCCACTTTCATGTCACTGGCCCCTGAGCATCCCCTGGTAGGGGAGTTGACAACAGACGAAAACAAGGCAGCGGTCGATTCCTTTGTAGATGAGGTTCGCACGACAGACCGTAGCAAACGCACCGCAGACGATTTCGAGAAGAAGGGGGTTTTTACCGGTTCCTATTGCATCAACCCGGTAAGCGGAGTGCGTATGCCGATCTATCTGGCCAACTTTGTACTTATGGATTACGGCACCGGGGCAGTCATGGCTGTTCCGACCCATGACCAGCGGGATTTTGAATTCGCCAGGAAATACTCTCTGCCGCTTCAGGTTGTCATCCAGCCGGAGGGTCAGACCTTGAACACTGCATCTATGACAGAGGCATTCACCGAACCAGGGATTATCTGCAACTCAGGAAGGTTTGACGGACAGCAGAGTGAAGCTGCCAAGGAGACAATTGCTGACTATCTGCAGGAACAGGGGCTCGGTACAAAGACGGTTAACTTCCGTCTGCGCGATTGGGGCATTTCCCGCCAGCGATACTGGGGCAATCCCATTCCGGTTATTTATTGCGACGTGTGTGGTGTTGTACCGGTTCCCGCAGAAGATCTGCCGGTAACGCTGCCGGTTGACGTGGTATTTACCGGGGAAGGTGGCAGCCCCCTGGCCCGGCATGAATCATTTGTTAATGCTGCCTGCCCGATCTGCGGAATCGCTGCACGACGCGAGACTGATACCATGGACACCTTTGTGCAGTCTTCCTGGTATTTCCTGCGCTATTGCTGCCCGGATCTGCTGGATGGTCCTCTTGATCGCACGAGGGTCGATTACTGGATGTCGGTCAATCAGTATATCGGTGGAATCGAGCACGCTGTCATGCATCTGCTTTATGCACGCTTTTTCACCAAAGTGCTGCGTGACATGGGATATATTTCCTGCGACGAACCGTTCATCAATCTGCTGACTCAGGGGATGGTCATCAAGGATGGCGCCAAGATGAGCAAATCCAAGGGGAATGTTGTCGACCCGGACGCCCTGATCAGAAAATACGGGGCCGACACAGCACGCCTTTTTTCACTTTTTGCCGCACCACCCGAAAAGGACCTGGACTGGAGTGACCAGGGAGTGGATGGTTCATTCCGTTTTCTCAACAGGGTCTGGAAACTGATTCACGACAAGCTAGAACTGGTCAGTCGTGCCGGAGCGGTTGACATTTCAGCACTGAATGCGGATGAACGCAACCTGCGCCGTACGGTGCACAAGACGATCCGGAAGGTCACGGAGGATCTCGAAGAACGTTTCCACTTCAACACTGCCATCGCTGCCGTCATGGAACTGCTCAATACTCTGCAGTCAACTGAGCTTTCTACGCAACAGTACGGCGCTGTCATGAAAGAGGCTGTGGACAGCCTGGTGCTGTTATTGGCACCCTTTGTTCCGCATATCAGTGAGGAATTATGGCAGTTGCTTGGACACACCGAACTTCTTTCGTCAACCCCATGGCCGGAGTATGATCGAGCCGCGGTGGTTGATGAAGAGGTTTTGATCATTGTTCAGGTCAACGGCAAGCTTCGTTCAAAAATCACGCTGCCGGCAGGGATGGATGAAGCTGCTCTGAAGGCGAAAGCACTGGCAGATGAAAAAGTACAGCCTTTTCTTGAAGGTGTCCAGGTCCGCAAGGTTATCTGCGTGCCTGGAAAATTGGTGAATATCGTTGTCGGGTAGGGTGCTATGATTGGCGGAGTAAGCCGAAGAAGAACCATATTCCTAACGGTGTCCGTGCTTGTACTGCTGTTTTTCGTATCAGCCTGCGGCTATCACGTTACCGGAGCAGCAGGCAGCCGTCTCGCAACGGGCCAGTCCCTGTGGGTGTCTTTCATCGGTAATGAGATCGACAGCCCATCTGCACAAACCGTCCTGCGGCGGGCCCTGCTTGAGGAATGTCACGCCCTGCGTGGACTTCAACCCTCAGGCAGCGCCGCAGCAGCAGATCTTAACATAAAGGGAAATCTGCGCTCATATGCAACACGGGCAATCTCGTACAGCGCTCTGGACCAGGTCCGCGAATATCGATTGACAGTGGAAGTTGATCTGGAGTTGTCCCGCAAAGGAGAGGCAAAGCCGCTCTGGAAAGGGATCATCCAGAGCTATCAGGACTATCCGGCCAACAAGGATTTGTCCCTGCAGCGCTCGGCCGAAGAAGCCGCTCTGACTGCTGCCTCTCATCTCCTTGCCCAGAAATTCCTGATGGCAGTCGAACAGGCCTACTGAAATGACCTCACAGGAATTTGAAACAACCATCAGGAAAGGGACGATACCCACAATCTGTTACCTGTATGGAGAAGAGTCCTTTTTGGTTGAAAGGGCCACACGCCTGCTGCTTGACCGTGCTGTCGATCCATCCCTCAAAGATTTCAACTTCAATGTGTTTTACGGCAATGAATCAAAAGGTGTCGATATCTCCGATACGGCACAGACCCTGCCCATGTTTGCCGAGCGGCGCGCTGTTTTGGTCCGGCGTGCGGAAAATCTCTCGGCTGCCGCCTGTGAAGCCCTTTTGCCGTATATTCAAAATCCCGCAGCGAGCACCTGCCTGATATTTTCCGGAACCAAGATAGATCAGCGTAAAAAGTTCTTTGCGGAGCTGAAAAAACATAGCGAGATGGTAGAATTCAAGCGTCTTTATGACAATAAGCTATCCGCTTTCATCCAGGGTGAATCCACGGTCCATGGCAAGCCTATCGAACCAGCTGCCGCCGACCTTCTTTCATTCCTGATAGGCAACAACCTCCAGGAACTGTCATCACAGATTGAAAAACTGGTGGTCTATGCCGGCAGTCGTCCCCGGGTGACATTGGATGACGTCAAATCAATCGCCAGCAGCAGCAAGGCCTTTACGGTGTTTGAACTGGCCAGGTATCTGTGTTCCAGGGATTTGCACAACACATTAAAGAGTCTGGACGCACTCTTTCTTAACGGCGAAGAGACTCCGATGATGATCGGGGCCTTGTCTCGTCATTTCCGGCAATTATGGCGGGTGAGGGAGCTGTTGGACCGTAAGACTGCCAAGCCTGAGATCGGCAGGGAGGTTGGTATTAACCCATATTTTCTGGACGACATGATAACACAGGCCAGAAATTTCAACCGCGGAGAACTGCGGGGCATCTTTTTCGAGTTGTATCGTTGTGACCTGGCTTCAAAGACTGGTGGCGGCCAGCCTTATACACTTATGCACGGACTTGTGACCGGAATTTGTGGTGCCTGATGTGTCTGCAGCATGAATAATAAAAGGGGATAACCGATAGCGGTCATCCCCTTTTTGTTATAGGCCGCGTGCGGCGTGTCAGCCGAGTGTATTGACCAGGATGGTCAGACGGGACACGTTGCGTGATGCGTTTGAACGATGAATTACGCCTTTAGAAGCAGATGCATCAATGACCGGAATTGCAATGTTCAAGGCTGCGGTTGCAGCTTCCTTGTCTTTGGCGTCGACTGCTTCACGCACTCTTTTGATGTATGTTTTCAGCGTAGACGTTACGTGCCGGTTACGGGCGTTCCGCTTCGCATTCTGTTTGATTCTTTTGATTGCCGACTTGTGATGTGCCAAACTGCACCTCCATGAAAACGTAGATTACGTATTTTATTGAGCTAAAGAGAAATTTTTATCACTTTTGATAATATTGTGTCAAGTAAATTATGACTGAATCCTTACAAGCCTGCCTTCTACCACGATCCTTCCGTCGATGTAAAGCCTGACAGCTTCAGGGAAAAGACGATGTTCCTCTACTTGAATCCGTGCGGAGAGTATCTCTTCTGTATCACACGGCTCAACAGGAACAACTGCCTGCAGGATGATCGGTCCGGTATCCGTGCCGCAGTCCACGAAATGCGCAGTGCATCCCGAGAACTTGACGCCGTATTCAAGGGCTTGCTGTTGGGCATGCAGGCCGGGGAATGAGGGCAGTAGGGCGGGGTGGATATTCATAATAGCATTGGGAAATGCGCTGACCATGACATCGGAAAGTATCCTCATGAAACCGGCCAGCACAACAAGCTCGACGCCATAATCGTTCAGGATCTTCACCAGGGCGGCATCGTATTCCCTGCGCCCCTTGAAACCTCTGTTTTCATGAACAACAACCGGTATGTTATGCCTCGTTGCACGGCTCAGAGCAAAAGCATCCGGGTTGTTGCTGATGACGCATGCAATATGAGCGTTGAGCTCACCGGACTCGATCTTGTCTATGAAGACCTGAAGGTTCGAGCCGTTACCTGAAACAAGCACTGCCAGCACGCATGGATTTTTCGAAGTATTCATCACTCTATCAGGTGAACGCATTCCGAACCTTCTGAACAGGCGGTTATCTCACCGATTGTCCAGGCTTGGTCGCCAAGACCTTTTAGGCGGTCGATGATGTCTTCGACGTCATTATCAGCTACCGCAAGCACCATACCGATGCCCATATTGAAGGCCCGGTACATCTCGTCCCGTTCCACATTGCCGGCTTCCTGGAGAACGTCGAACAGGTGAGGGCGCTTCCAGCTGTCCAGTTGAACGGTCGCTCTGCATCCGCGAGGGAGGATGCGGGGTACGTTTTCAAGAAGACCGCCTCCGGTAATATGGGCAATGCCGTTGATCTTAAAATCCTTCAGCAGGTTGAGTATGGAGCGGACGTAAATACGGGTTGGTGTGAGAAGTTCGTCTGCAACGGTACAATTTGTTCCGGGAAAAAGAGAGTCGACAGAAAGCCCCAGGCGCTCAAAAACCAGTTTGCGAGCCAGGGAGTAACCATTACTATGCAGGCCGCTTGATGCAATTCCTATCAGACGGTTACCTACCGCAATACCCGAACCGTCAATTATGTTTTCCCGATCCACAACACCGACAGTAAAGCCGGCAACATCATATTCACCGTCTGCATAAAAACCGGGCATTTCAGCGGTCTCGCCCCCGATCAGCGCGCAGCCTGCCTGCCGGCATCCTTCGGCGATACCTTTGACTATCTGAGCGGCCTTTTCCGGTAGGAGTCTGCCGGTTGCCAGATAATCCAGGAAAAACAGCGGTTCGGCACCCTGGACTATGATGTCATTGACACACATGGCAACAAGGTCGATGCCGACGGTGTCATGCCGGTCCGCCATGAATGCGATCTTGAGCTTGGTCCCGACCCCGTCGGTACCGGAGACAAGTACAGGGTTCTTGTACTTGGAAGCATTCAGGGAGAACAATCCGCCGAACCCACCGATCTCTGCCATGACTTCAGGACGGAACGTCGATTTGACCAGTGGCTTTATCAGGTTGACAAAGCTGTTCCCGGCTTCGATATCCACTCCGGCATCTTTATAGGTGACTCTTGTATCACTCACGTGTTACCTCCGAAATGAATATTTTTAGAGCATGGGCCATAAAAAGTCAATTTCAAACTGGGTGATTACGACCGCCGGGGAGTGGGCTGAACGATTACACTTGACAATTCACCTTGTTTTGGGATTATTGATACAAATGCGCTTGATACTATCACACATACCGGCACAATTGGCTATACAGGTATGCCTAATGATGCTTGCCGTCATTTCGGTACAGGCTGATATATACCGCTATGAGGATGATGAAGGTATCGTGCATTTTACTGACGCCCCTACAGACAGGCGCTTCAAGATTTTCATGCGAGATCTAAAAAAAGACAGGCAGCTACGCACAAAGCTTCAGCTTGCCAGTTCCGTCAACCCCGCCGAATATGAGCAGATCATATCTTCCAGCGCCGCAAAATACGGGGTAAGTGCATCACTCATTAAGGCAGTTATCCACGCTGAGTCAGGCTATAATCCCAATGCGGTCTCCCGTAAAGGAGCCAGCGGACTGATGCAACTCATGCCCGGCACTGCCCGTTCACTGAAGGTCAGCAACAGTTTCGATCCGAAAGACAACGTGGAAGGTGGTGTCAAGTACCTGCGTTTTTTACTTGATACGTTCCGGGGTGATGTCTCCCTTGCAGTGGCTGCTTACAATGCCGGACTGAACAAGGTTGCCCGGTACGGCGGAATCCCCCCCTACAATGAAACCCGCACTTACGTAAACCGAGTACTTTCCTACATGCAGTCCTATCAGGCCAACTGACCGATGTCGTCTCAAGCAACCCCGCCAATTCTCAATCTTCCCAATATACTGACCATGACGAGGATAGCTGCCATCCCTTTAATGGCCGCACTGCTCATGTCTCCCACGCAATCGGCCGGTTTTTGGGCTGCAGCAGTTTTTTCTCTGGCGTCCGTAACTGACTGGCTCGACGGTTACCTTGCGCGGCGCATGGGTATCGTGACAATATTCGGCAAGTTCCTGGACCCAATCGCAGACAAGCTGATAGTTATGGCTGCACTGATCATGATACTTCCCTACGGGCGGGTGCCGGCCTGGATTGTACTGGTAATCCTCGGCCGCGAGATAATCATTACCGGCCTGCGTGGGATAGCTTCCAGCGAGGGGATCGTCATACAGGCCAGTGATCTGGGGAAGTTCAAGACTATTTTTCAACTAGTGGCGATTATCGGGCTGCTACTGCATTATGACTATAACTGGCTGTTTGGTATAGAGCATCAATGGGTGCATGTGAACATGCACAATGTCGGTATGTTCTTTCTCTGGATTGCGACGCTGCTCACCGTATGGTCAGGTGTGGACTACCTTGCCAGGTTCATCAGGATCATTGCGCGCTGATGTTCTTTTTAGTTTGATCTTTCCAGAATAATCTCGAACTTCTCATCACCCCTGCTGAATTTCACACGATCCTTCAGAACTTCCTCTACCCTGGCGCCTTCAATCAGAGAACCTTTTGAAACGGCTACTCCATTGACAACAGCCACGCTATCGGCCGTGCCATCCTGAAATGCGATACCATCAACCTTAAGGGCTGCCGGGACTTTCATCGCTTCAGGGGTGCTGACAGGGATCAACGGCTGCGGCTTAGGCGGGATTTTTTGAGACGGTAAATCCACTCGATGGGGCTGGCGTTCCAGAGGACGAGCAGAGGGTCCTGGTTTATCTGTCAATTGTGCAGTCGGACGGGACTGTTGCTCTTCTGGCCGCAGAACAGGTTTAGCAGCAGGTGAAGATGAAACCGGATCTACAGCTGCGGGTCCGGATAACGTTTCGCTGATCCTCTCTTTACGTAAAACTTGAGAGGTCGGAGCAACTGCGATTGTCGTATCGTGTCTCATAAAGAAGTAGGTAGCCCCGACCCCGCACGAAAAAAAGGCTATTGCTGCCAGGAGAACTCCTGTAGAAAAATTTTTGCGGGTTGAATCGCCACGCAGAATATCAGCATCGATCCGAAAAGCTCCCGGCTTCTGGACCGCTTTTTCATGCTCCAGCTTTTTCAACGCCTTAAGTATGGAACTCATTATTGCCTAACCCCTTTAAGGGACGGTTTCTTATGACCCGTATCGTACCTGCTCAGAAGTGCTAACGTTAACTCTCCCAGAGACTCATTAGCGGGTATGCCTTTCGACTGCTGGAATTTAATAACCGCTTCGGACGTTGCAACGTTGAAATCTCCAGAGATTTCACCCGAAAAAAAACCAGCCCGCTGGAGAAGCCTCTGCAATGACCTAACCTCAACACGTTTTTCACCTTTGGATATTGATACGGGAATCTGATCAGGATTTTGCCAGACGAGATAAAACGTGCCGCTTGCTACGGAAGCAAGATCGTTCTTAGAAATGCTATGACTGTTAAATAGGGCAGGGGACAGTGTCAGAATCTTGTCTTGAGCAGCCGTTACCGCGTAGCTGTAGGTTCCCAGATCTCCGGTTATCGTGGTGGTGACAATGAATGGCATGTCAAAGTTAATAATGTCATCCAGTGTCCCTATGAAAAGAGTTACCCGCAGCTTTCTACTGGCAGCAATACGCCTAAACATATCCGGGACATCCAGGCCTTCTCTGAATACCTTGATTGGACGGACACCCCACTGCTCTGCCAGGGCGTTGAAAGCAAGAACATGGGTGTCATTCTGGTCATACGAACGTATCTCCTGCTTTAACCTTCCTCTTTCAGAGGCCTGTGTCACGGCTGAAGAAAGCGGTTGCTGCACGAGAGGAGCGCTGAGAGATGAAGTTACTGCTGTTACCGGCTTTTGGTGCTGCTGTGCAGGAAGGTTTGCCGGCATCCACCTCGTCACAGCTGCAGCCAGAAATGCCATAACAGTAAAAGCAATGACACCGGCTGTTGCCAGAGATATCCGACGACCCTGAGGATGGCTAAAGAGCTCCCACATACCGCGAAGGACAATTCCAGGCGATATCCTTCTCCGTTCGTCACCATATGCGATCAGCAGGGCTCTGTCGCAGAGAATGTTGATCATGCGGGGTACGCCGCGGGTGCAGAGATAGATCCAGAAAATGGATGAACGTGTGAAAGACACGCCACCGGTTTCTCCCGCAACTTCCATTCGTTGCCGGATGTAGAATCTGGTCTCTTCCATACTCATCGCCCGCAGTTTATACCTGACCGCAATACGCTGGTTCAATTGACGCAGGTCCGGTCGGGCAAGCAGCAACTCCAGTTCCGGCTGACCCGCCAGAATGATCTGGATGAGCTTGTCGTTCTCTGTCTCAAGATTTGAGATCAGTCGAATCTGCTCCAGCACATCCGGCTGAAGGTTCTGGGCTTCATCGATAACCAGAACAACAGTCCTGCCGGCAGCAGTCTCCGCCAGAAGAAATAGATTGAGGACGGCAAGGAGTTCATTGGCGTACCCACTGGACGAATCAAGGCCGAACTCGGTATTTATGCTTCGCAACAGCTCTACACCTGTAAGGCAGGGGCTGAAAATCAGTGCGGTACGATAGCAGTCATCCTGAAGCTGCCCCAGCAGAGTCCGCAGCACAGTGGTTTTTCCCGTACCGACCTCGCCGGTCAGTTCGATGAATCCGTAATGATTGTTTATTCCATACAGGAGATGGGCAAAGGCCTCTTTGTGATTCTTGCTGAGAAAGATAAAGCGGGGGTTGGGAGTAAGTGTAAAAGGCTTTTCGTTGAAACCGAAATATTTCGTGTACATAGATGGGATACCATGGGTGTTTCGTCAGGACGTAATTTACGGTTGTATATTCCATACAATCAGATTGTTTTCAAGTAAAATCAAGTATATTCTCAACCAGCTTACGGTAACACCACATCAGAACAACTAGCGAGAGAAATACTAATGCACTACATCGTAGAAGAATCACCGGTACTGAGAAAATCGGGCGGCCCGTTCGAGCTGTCAGAGAGCCAGCAATCAGTGGCGTCTGTCTATCCATTCAAGGTTTCACGATATTATGCAGACTTGATCAAATCACCGGGTGATGCCATCTGGCGACAGTGCATTCCTGACGTCGAAGAACTTTGGGATGATTTCCAGATAGCAGACCCACTGGCTGAAACGATCCTCAGCCCGGTTCCGGGCCTGATCCACCGCTATCCCGACCGTGTCGTGCTTCTTGTCTCGAACCGCTGCCCGGTCTATTGCCGTTTCTGCATGCGCAAGCGCCATGTCGGCACTACCGGTGAAGTTCCACTTGATCCCGAATCCCTGGACAGGGCAGTGTCATATATCCGCGCAACTCCCGCAATTCGTGATGTCATTCTTTCCGGCGGCGATCCGCTCATGCTCGACGACGCGTCGCTTCACACAGTTTTGAGCAGACTCAGGGATATTCGACATGTCAGGATTATCAGGATCGGTACGCGTATTCCTGTGACCATGCCGGAGCGTGTGACTCCAGAGCTCTGTCGTATGCTGAGCCTGTTCCATCCTCTGTATGTAAATACTCACTTTAACCATCCTGACGAGATAACCGACAAGTCGTCACAGGCGTGCGAACTGCTGGCGAATGCAGGAATCCCTCTGGGCAATCAATCGGTTCTGCTTCGTGGCGTCAATGACGATAGTACCGTTATGCGCAACCTGATGACCGGCCTGCTTGAACTTCGTGTCAAACCGTATTATATCCACCAGATGGACCTTGTCAAAGGCACTGCCCATTTCAGGATCCCTGTCTCTCAGGGGCTGGAGATTATTCGGGCACTGCGCGGACATATCAGCGGCATGGCGGTGCCTCATTATGTGATCGATCTGCCGGAAGGGAAGGGGAAGGTCGCATTGCTGCCGGAACCGATTGAAATGGAAGGGGACATATTGTATCTGAGGACATACCAGGGTGAGCGGATTGCCTATCGGGAGATCACAATTCCTCAGGTGTAAATGCGATGACATCGTCGATACGTGTCGCGCCCGTAAACAGCATTACCAGTCGATCTACACCCAGGGCTATTCCGGCAGAAGGGGGCATGGACGCCAATTCCTTCAGAAAAGGTTCCGGAATCGGCAGCGGAGGCAAGCCGTTACTGATTCGTTTCCGGTTTGCCTCAAGGAAACGAAAGCGCTGCTCGATGGGGTCATTAAGCTCGCTGAAGCCGTTTGCCAGCTCCATCCCGCCGGCATACAATTCAAATCGCTCCGCCACAGAACGGTCACCTGGTTTGGGCCGAGCCAGTGCCGCCATTTCTATCGGGTAATCCACAAGCAGGACAGGTTTTTCGCGTATCAGGGAAGGCTCGATTTTAGTCACCAGTATCTCATCAAAACTGCCGTCTCTTACCGCATCATCCATACTTCGATCAGAATATTCCGCGAACGCATCCCTGACAGTCAAACGGATAAATGATTCATCCATAACTATAGTTATGCCATCATAACAAATTGAATTAGTTGAAATACATGACTCAGCTACGTGCTGTAAGAGGTGCTCGCAATCCTGCATCAGATCTTCGTAGTCACTGTCTGCACGATACCACTCCAACATGGTGAACTCGGGAATATGGCGCCTGCCGCGCTCATCGCTGCGCCAGCAGTGACAGACCTGAAATATCCTGCCATGTCCACGGCTCAGCAGCCGTTTCATGCACAACTCAGGTGATGTATTCAGGTACATTTCGCCTGATCGGAAAGGGTAGATATGCTCTTCAGGGGCATTGGCCGGGATGCGCAGCGGGGTTTCGACTTCCAGGAATCCGCGGGATACAAAAAAAGAGCGGATGGATTGAATTATAATGGCGCGGAGCTTGAGGTTGCTACTGCGTGATGACATGATTCTGTTCCAATAAAAAAATAAGGGCGGGTCACATAAGACTCGCCCTGTAGGTTCTGGCACTACATATCAACATCAACCCTTGACGCGGGTGGAATACTCTCCATTGCGGGTGTCGATTGTTATCAGTTCACCTTCCTCTATGAAGGGTGGGACTCTGAGGA
The DNA here is from genome assembly GCA_016720395.1 of Geobacteraceae bacterium. GTDB lineage: Bacteria > Desulfobacterota > Desulfuromonadia > Geobacterales > Pseudopelobacteraceae > CAIPTY01. The sequence goes on from JADKKR010000009.1 coordinate 218,217, forward strand.
CATACCCGGTCTCGACTGTTGCCGGCTTTGAATCGTTGCCGCTCGTATCGCCCTTGGCCCAGGGATCCGTCTGGATAACACGCAGATTGACGAAGTTGGGAAGGGTGACGCCGATGGCTTTTTCGCCGTACAGCAGAACGTCAACCTTGCAGTTTTCCAGAAGGTAGTTCTTGGCATCGCCCATGGCATCCTCTTCCATGACCACCTGTTCATAGGTCTGCTGGTCCATGAACGTATAGTGGGTGCCTTCCTTGTACAGATACTCCATCTGGCGATCCTCAAGGCTGGCAGGTTCAAATGATTCACCGGAGCGATAGGTCCTATCAAGGATCGTGCCGTTGATCATGTTGCGCATTTTTGTGCGATAGAGGGCCTGGCCCTTGCCGGGCTTAACAAAATCGAAAGCAATCACAATATAAGGATCGCCATCAAGGGTGAGCTTTAATCCCTTTTTTAAGTCTGCAACACTAAGCATAGGTTCCTCGCTTACGGTGAATTATGAAACGACACAAGCCCATCAGAAAAGAACGGGCCTGTAAGGTTCTGTATTACACATACGTGCTATTTGGCTCGGTAGGTAATTCGTCCACGGGTCAGGTCGTAGGGGGAGAGCTCAACCGTAACCTTGTCGCCCGGAAGGATCTTGATGAAATATTTGCGCATCTTGCCGGAAATATGGGCAAGCACAACATGGTCATTTTCGAGCTTTACGCGAAACATGGCGTTAGGCAGCGGCTCAATAACGGTTCCCTCGACTTCAATCGCTTCTTCTTTACTCATGCAGGGCGATGCTCCTTACATACATTGGTTGCTCGAACCACAATACATTACTGATAGATGTCAAAAATTGCAAGTTTATTTCAGGCCAGCCAGATAAATGTCCCATAAGCTATATTATGTAAAGTACGATAAATATGAGTCTGGATTTGATACATAGAGCGTCATTGACGCCGTCCCCCTTCTTGCGAATAATAAAAAGGCCATACGCTCTACATGTATGGCCTTTTTAGGGATGATGATGATTTGTGTGATCTATATCAGAACGTTCGTCTGTCGATAACCCGTTCCGCCTTGCCCTCGAGACGCGGGATGCTGTTGGGTTCAACCAGTTTTACCGTGACACCGACTCCCAATACAGAATCGATCCGTTTCTCAACCATCTCCAAAAACGCCCGCTGTTTCTTCATCTCATCGAAGAAAATATTTTCAGTGACCTCAATACAGACCTCAAGAACATCCAGGGCTCCCTTACGCTCTACGACCAGTTGGTAATGCGGTTTGCATCCTTCAATGGCAACCAGTACCTCTTCGATCTGTGACGGGAATACATTAACACCTTTTATGATCAGCATGTCGTCACTGCGTCCCATGGTCTTCTTCATCCTTACCATGGTACGACCGCATTCGCAGGCAGCATAATCAAGGCACGTGATGTCCCGAGTCCGGTAGCGGATCATCGGAAAGGCTTCTTTGCAGATCGACGTAAGGACAAGTTCTCCCGTACTGCCCGGAGGCAGCACCTGACAGGTTTCCGGGTCAATGATCTCTGCAATGAAGGCATCCTCGGATATATGCATACCGCACTTATAAATGCATTCGCCTGCTACGCCCGGGCCGATTATCTCCGAAAGGCCGTAATTGTCAGTTGCACTGATCGAAAGCCTGGTTTCGATATCTTTGCGCATTGCCTCCGACCAGGGCTCGCCGCCGAAAAGCCCGACCTTAAGCGACAGAGACTTGGAATCAATGCCCAGCTTATCTATCCGGTCGGCTATAGTCACTGCATAACTGGGTGTGCAGACCAGTACGGTGGATTTGTAGTCCTGCATGATCATGATCTGCTTTTCGGTGTTCCCCCCACTCATGGGAATCACTGCTGCTCCGATCGTTTCAGAGCCGTAATGCAGGCCGAATGCTCCGGTAAACATGCCATAGCCGAAAGCGATCTGGACCACATCATCATGGGTCACGCCGGCAGCGGTCATGAATCTGGCTACCAGATGAGACCAGGTCTTCAGGTCATTCTTGGTATAACCTACTACGGTCGGTTTTCCGGTGGTGCCTGAGGATGAATGAATGCGCACGACCTCACGCAGGGGCACTGCGAACATCCCGTAAGGATAATTCACCCGCAGATCTTCCTTGGTGGTAAAGGGAAGTTTTGAAAGATCTGCCAGAGATGTGACGTCTTCCGGAACGATTCCAAGCTCATTGAATTTTGAGCGATAACAGGTGACATTCTTGTAGGCGCGGTTCAGTGTTGCCTGGAGTCTCTCAAGCTGGTGCTGTTCGAGCTCTTCACGCGGCATACATTCGTGCTGGGGGTCCCATATATGGTTCTGCATCACGACCTCGAAGGGATAAAAATATTATTCGAACGCAAGAGCCTTATCAACGATGGTTTTAACCGCTGCTATAGCGTCATCGATTGGAAGAAGCTGCATTTCGCCGGTCTTGCGATTCTTCAACTCCACCTTTCCTTCCGCCAGCCCTTTACTGCCGACGACTATTCGCAAAGGAATGCCGATCAGGTCATTGTCCTTGAACTTGACTCCCGGGCGCTCATCGCGGTCGTCGAAAAGAACGTCGAGTCCAAGCTTTTCAAGCTTGAAATAGATCTCTTCCGCCTCGGCCAGGACACCGGTTTCCTTCCCGGGATTCAGGGCCACTACTGAACAGTGAAATGGTGCCAAAGGGATGGGGAAAATGATGCCGTTCTCATCGTGATTCTGCTCGATGGAAGCCGCCACGGTCCGACCGATGCCTATACCGTAGCACCCCATGAAGATGATATTTTCCCGGCCGTCCGCATCAAGATAGGTCGCACCCAGTTTTTCGGAATATTTTGTACCAAGCTTGAAGACATGCCCAACCTCGATACCGCGCCACATTTCCATACGGCCTGACTCGCACCGTGGACAGTTGTCACCGGCAATGACGTTACGCAGGTCTGCAGTCCGGGTTATGACAAAGTCCCGGCCCGGATTGGCGCCAACGTAATGCATATCAGTCTCGTTGGCTCCGACAATACAGTCTGCCATGACGTTCAGGGCCTGGTCGGCAATAACATCCAGGCCTTCCTTAATTCCGATCGGTCCGAGGAAGCCAACCGGAGCACCGCTTGCAGTTAAAATCTCGTCATCGGTTGCCATGCGGATATCGTCCCAGCCCATGGCATTTTTGAGCTTGATTTCATTCAGTTCATGGTCACCCCGCAAGAGTGCCATCACAAAGGCCCCCTCTCCGTTCGAGCAGACCAAGGCCTTTATAGCAGAATCGACAGGCCGTTCAAGATAAGAGGCTACATCGACAATGGATTTCTTATCGGGTGTAGATCTTTTTTCCAGGATACCGGTTCCAAAAGTTGCTGATGTTTTCACGGACCGCACTTCGGCTTTCTCCACATTTGCTGCATAGCGGCAGGAATCGCAGGAAACAATCGCATCCTCTCCGGAGTCGGCCAGTACCATGAATTCATGGGAGGAAGACCCCCCAATGGAGCCGGTATCAGCTTCAACAGCCCTGAAATTGAGACCGCAGCGTTCGAAGATGCGAACATAGGCGTTGAACATCTTCTCATAGGAAAGGTCGGCTGCAGCACTGTCCACATCGAAGGAGTAGGCATCCTTCATGATGAATTCCCGACCGCGCATAAGTCCGAAACGGGGCCGGATCTCGTCGCGGAACTTTGTCTGGATCTGGTAGAAGTTCAGCGGCATCTGGCGGTAACTCTTGATCTCGCGACGCACCACGTCGGTTATGACCTCTTCATGGGTAGGTCCCATGCAGAACTCGTTATCCTTGCGATCCTTGAAGCGAAGCAACTCCTTGCCGTAAAACTGCCAGCGACCGGACTCCTGCCAAAGCTCAGCCGGCTGGACGCTCGGCATAAGCATCTCTATGGCATCGGCCTTGTTCATTTCCTCGCGGACGATATTCTCGAACTTGCGGATCGAGCGCAGTCCCAGCGGCAGATAGTTGTAAATTCCGGCGGACAGCTTGCGGATCATTCCGGCACGCAGCATCAGCTGGTGGGATATAACCTCTGCATCGGAAGGGGTTTCTTTCAGTGTCGGAATGAAATATTTGGAATAAAGCATTATCACCTCGGGGTAGTTGCCGTAATAAAAAAAGTTAGTTCTACAGCTTGGCGATCTCTTCCAGAAGGGCATCCGCCAGTTTGTCTTCAGGGACCTTACGAACTATCTCTCCATGCCGGAAGACAAGACCCTCTCCTTTGCCACCCGCAATGCCAACATCAGCCTCACGGGCTTCACCCGGGCCATTGACCGCGCACCCCATGACCGCAACGGTGATCCGCTTGTCGACACCCTGTAGCCGGCGTTCAACATCTTCGGCCACCTTGATCAGGTTGATCTGGCAGCGACCGCACGTCGGACATGAGACAAAATTAACCCCCCTCTGGCGCAGTCCGAGGCTCTTGAGTATTTCATACCCTACCCTGACTTCATCAAGCGGATCACCGGTCAATGAAACCCGCAGGGTATCACCGATGCCATCGGACAGCAGAATACCGAGTCCGACGGAGGACTTGATCGTACCGGAAAACATGGTTCCGGCCTCAGTTATGCCGATATGCAGAGGATAATCTACCTTCGCAGAAAGCAGCCGATAGGCTGAGACCGTCTTCATGACATCAGAAGCTTTGAGGGAGATTTTTATTTCGCGATAGTTCAGATCTTCGAGAATCCGGATATGGCCGAGCGCAGATTCGACCATTGCTTCGGCTGTGGGATGTCCGTACTTTACCAGCAGTTCCTTTTCCAGTGATCCGGCGTTGACGCCGATCCGGATGGGGACCTTTCGTTCAGCGGCGCTTTTGACCACTTCGGCAACTTTCCAGGTATCGCCGATGTTGCCGGGATTAAGGCGCAATCCGTCGATCCCGCCTTCCAGCACCTGCAGGGCCAGCTTATAGTCAAAGTGAATATCGGCGATAACCGGAATCGGGCTTTCGCGCTTGATCTGCCCCAGGGCAACCGCAGCATCCATATCCGGAACCGCGCAGCGGATGATTTCACAGCCTCCGTCGGCCAATCCGCGAATCTGAGCCAGTGTTGCAGCAATGTCTCTGGTATCGCTGGAACACATGGATTGCACGGCGCAGGGTGCATCACCACCTACTGAAACGGTACCAATCTGCAACTGTCGGGTTGTCTTTTTCATAGCGTGGCATCATAGACAATTAAGGTGTAAAAAGCAAGGGAGTCTGAGCTGTGACACGTTATGGCGGGCAGGAACAGATGAAAAAAATGGCGGGAGATTTCTCTCCCGCCATCGTCATCCAGCTCAGCATATGCTTATTAAATATCGTAGTACAGTTCGAATTCGAGTGGCACAGGACGCATACGGACCGGGTTGACTTCAGCCTCGGTCTTGTACTCGATCCACTTCTCAATGACGTCTGGTGTGAATACGTCACCCTTGAGCAGGAAGTCGTAGTCGTCGGCAAGACATTTGAGAGCCTCTTCCAGGGTACCCGGTGCGGACGGAATGTCCTTGAGTTCTTCAGGTGAAAGTCCGTAGATGTCCTTATCCAGCGGCTGACCGGGATCAATCTTGTTCTCGATACCGTCAAGACCGGCCATCAGCATGGCGGCAAAGGCCAGGTAGCCGTTGCAGGATGGATCGGGGGTACGGTATTCAATACGTTTGGCTTTGGGGTTGCTGGAGAACATCGGGATACGGATGGACGCCGAACGGTTACGGGCAGAATACGCCATGTTAACCGGCGCTTCGAAGCCCGGCACGAGACGCTTGTAAGAGTTCGTGGTCGGATTGGTGAATGCGCAGAGGGCCTTGGCATGCTTAATGATGCCACCGATGTACCAGAGGGCCTGCTGTGAGAGACCGCCGTACTTATCTCCGGCAAACAGGTTAACTCCGTCTTTCCAGATCGACTGGTGGCAGTGCATTCCAGAACCGTTGTCGCCGTAAAGTGGCTTGGGCATGAAGGTTACGGTCTTGCCGTTACGGTTGGCGACATTTTTTATGACATACTTGAACCACTGCAGATCATCAGCCATATCCACCAAAGAATTAAAACGCATATCTATCTCGGCCTGGCCGCCGGTGGCAACCTCGTGATGCTGACACTCTACACGGATACCGACCTTCTGAAGCTCAAGAACCATCTCGTTGCGGAGGTCGTTCTGTGAATCGGTGGGAGATACCGGGAAATAACCTTCCTTGTGACGCGGCTTGTAGCCCAGGTTAGGAAATTCTTCGCGACCGGTGTTCCAGGCGCCTTCGACGGAATCAACCGAGTAGAAGGACTGGTTGGCACTGGAGTCGTAGCGTACATCATCAAAGATAAAGAATTCAGCTTCAGGTCCGAAGAAGGCGGTATCGCCGATGCCAGTCGACTTGAGGTACGACTCTGCTTTGATCGCGATATTTCGCGGATCACGGGTATACCCTTCCTTGGTGATCGGATCGAAGATGTTGCAGATCAGCGACAGGGTCGGCACGGCAACAAAGGGATCTATCTTGGCAGTCTTAGGATCGGGGACAATGATCATATCGGAGGCGTGGATCGGCTGCCATCCACGGATGGAAGAACCGTCAAAGCCCTGCCCCTCTTCGAAGGTATCCTCACTGAATTCACTCATCGGTACTGAAAAATGCTGCCAGATTCCAACAAAATCCATGAATTTAAAATCAACCATCAGTGCGCCGTTTTCTTTGGCAAACTCTACTACTTGTTTCGGGGTCATCAAACTTCTCCTTTCGGGTTGTAGTTGGTTATGCAATGCTTTTTATAGAGCGTCTTCACCGGTTTCACCGGTTCTGATCCTTACAACTGCCTCAACAGGTGTGACAAAAATCTTTCCATCTCCGATCCGGCCTGTTTTGGCGGATTTTTCTATTGCCTCTACCACCTGGGGAAGAATGGCATCGGAAACAATGATCTCCAGCTTGATCTTGGGGATGAAATCAACAACATACTCGGCTCCACGATAAAGCTCCGTGTGCCCCTTCTGTCGGCCAAAGCCCTTGACTTCGCTTACGGTAATGCCCTGCACTCCAATTTCGTTCAGGGCTTCTTTCACCTCATCAAGCTTGAATGGTTTGATGACTGCCTCGACTTTTTTCACACCGCTCTCCTTCCTTTCTGAAAATGACACGGGCGATTATAAGGTTTATCAGGTAAATTGCAAGTGGTAAGCACCGAATTACTATCAAATAAATGCAAATGGTTTGCCAAAACAGAATTGGAAAAGAGTACTTGTTTTTAAGATAGTTACACATTGCTCTTAAAATAAAGTTCAAAAAATAAACACATTCTGCTTATACAATGAGCATCCAGCCAGATGGATGCATATTTTTTATGCTCTTCCTGCGTTAGCGTTGAACAGTTAGCAAGGAAAGACCATCAGGTGATTATTTTAGGCGGCTGGTGGGTTGATAGAATTGCACAATTGTCGCAGTTAAGATAATATAGAAAAATATAGTAACTTTGCTGCTAATTTTTAAAGAGACCATCCCATGCCTGTATTCTCAGACAATAATTATGCCCGACGGCAGCTGTTCTCCTGTGCGCTGTTAGTAGCAGGTATTCTGGCAGCGCCTGCATCCAGCCATGCCGATATCTATCGATTCGTAACAGTCGACGGCGTTGAAACTTTTACCGACGCCCCTCTGAACAAGGATGCGAAAGTAATCATCAAGGAAACATCAAACACACCACGACGCCAAAAAAATAAAAAGAACCAGAAAGTTCACAACATTTCCCTGGATGAGATTGTTGAAAAAACCGTCGGTAGTGCCATTAATCCGCCGAATCAATCCATGCCAGATTCATACGAACCAAAACTGCCGCCTGTTGGTGGATTTATCACCTCGGGAGTCGGCATGCGCATCGACCCGATCGACGGAAAATGGCGGCACCACAATGGAATCGACATAGCAATCCCTGAGGGCACCCCCGTCACATCGGCCGCTCCCGGTATCGTCGTCTTCAGCGGCCAGCGTCCCGGATACGGCAATACGGTTCTCATCGAACACCCCAACGGCATGATCAGTCTTTACGGGCACAACAGCCGTCTGGAGGCACTCCAGGGGCAATCTGTCGACCGCGACACCGTAATCGCCCTGTCCGGCAACACCGGGCGATCAACCGGTCCGCACCTTCATTTTGAAGTCTGGCAGGCCGGCACAAATATCACCCCGGCCTTCATGCCGGGAAACACGATGTCGCTCCCCAGGAACTGGCTGGCCAAAACCAGTTCCAGAGTCAGTTTTCGTAAGGAAATTCTTGATGACGGATCGATCCTCTTCACCAATATCCCCTCTTCCGTACCCTGATGCACGATCAGATACATAAATACATCAATAAACTGATAGCTGATCACTCTGCGCAGAGCGGCAGGATTGCATTCGCAGCTCAGGATGATGTCATGGTCACGGCGGGCGAGCCTTCTTTGGCCGGAATCGCGGCAGGTACGCTGGCAAAGCTGAACTGCCTCGCACTGTGCGCAGCCCGGCCTGCCCTTCCATTTGCCGACTTCCTGCTCCAACGGGCAGGCAGCGGCGAGCATGAAATCATCCCGCGCGACACGGAAACCCGGACATTTCTTCACGATATTCCTCTACTGCGCGTTTCTGAGCTGGGAAAGGAACCTGAAAGGGCCATTGCCAACGTGCTGGGCAGTCGCAAGGGTATCGTCGTAGAGGGGATCGGCATCATAGCCAGCGGCGCCCTGACGGTAGAACAGGCCTATATCAACTGGTCATCCGTCTTTCATTCGACCTTCATCAAATACCTTGAAGACCTCCTTCAGGACGGTTTTCGATTGCCGGGCGAGGCCGAGGCCTTCAAGGATTTCCGGACAGAGTGGCTGCAGCCGCTTTCTTCCGAGGGACTGCAGTTTCGATCGGGACCGTTGTGCGAACGATCCGACATTCTCGACGAGATCAGCAGCGTGGGCCGCTATACCGTGCAGCGCGGACTCGTTGACTCGTTCTTCGGCAACATATCTTATTCCAATGGTGACCTGATCTATATTTCCCAGACAGCTTCCAGCCTTGATGAACTCTGCGGCTGCATCGATCCGGTCCCGTTCGAGAACAGTTCAACTGTTGGAATTACCGCATCAAGTGAGCTGGTCGCCCATCGCAGCATATTCGAGCTTACCGGTTGCCGGGCCATTCTGCATGGTCACCCCAGATTTGCTGTAGTCATGAGCATGCTGTGCGAAGAACAGGAGAAGTGCGGCATAACAGACTGCTGGAGAGACTGTAGAAAAGTAAGGATGCTGGGGGGAACACCGGTAGTAGCCGGCGAGATCGGCGCAGGAGGCATAGCCAGGAACGTTCCACCGGTCATTGGTGCTTCGGGGTGTGCAATCGTCTATGGCCATGGTGTATTTGCGATCGGCAGGAACGATTTCCAGGAGGCATTTCAGGCGCTGGTTGATGTTGAAAACTGGTGTCGCGCAGATTACTTCAGAAGATTTGACCACGCCAGTATCACCCGCCCATAAAATAGGCGCCCACCGTATCAGGTGGTGTCTGTGATGAAACCATACCATACGACACGAAGCATTCGACCACCCCTGTAACAAAATGCCGTCCAAGAGATTTAACGTACTTAATCGTTGCTTTTATATAACACAAGGCTGCACCACTGATTCACTGCCAGCTGCTTTAATCATCTCCGAGCGGTTCAGGAAAACAGACATTATGAGGCAGGTTTGCCTTTGCACCGCATTTTGAGCACACAGCCGTTGGCTTCCCGGTAAGATGCTGCAACTCCATGAACAATCCCATCCGGGAAAGCCAGCAGATGTGACCGGTATGCCTTACTCCGCAGGTGCAGATTTCATCAGCTCCATCCCTGTCGCGATGCCCCGTCATTGTGTTTGACCTTGCTCTCATCCCGCCTGGATGCAATATTTTGTGATAGTGATAGTAATAAAATAGCTAGATTAAAGACACTACAGCAGGCTCATTTCTAACGATAGATTTTGAACTTTCCGCTGATTCCATGATTGATTTCAGCTTCTGACGATAGGCAGAAACGCTGATCTGGGCTGTTGTGTATTGCAGCAGGGCATCGAGATAATGAAGGGATGGGGCAGATGCCGGCTGCGTTCCATAATCGGCATAGATGAAGGCAACCACACTGTTTGCACGAATGAAGGGGAAAAGGAGTACTTCCGGGCTTTCAGGCCTGCCGATCAGACGGTAAAGTTCGTGCGGCCAGGTCGAGTCGCTGTGAAAGCCATAGTACATCAGGCCGCTCTTGATGACATTTTCGAAGATCTCCTGATCGTCAAGCGGTATCTTCAGCCTGGGGATCGCAATCAGTCCGTCATCCTTGCCCCCCTTGACCCCGAACGACTCTTCCGCTGCCAGATCGGTATCCGTGACCAGAAAGACTATGGCACGCTCGAACACCTCGATCAGATACCCCAGAACGGCAGCCGCTATATCCGTCCTTGATTTGCAACTTCGCAGCGCAGAAATACAGGTGAAAAATCGTTGATCGTCGCTGCTGTGGTGCTCCGAGGACAGGGTACGGAGAAACGGCACAAATCCCGAACAGAAATCAAGCGCCTGTTGCAGAGATGACTCCGCGTCACACTCCTTGCAAGGGCGCGGAATGATCGAGCGAATTCCCGACGAGAGCACCTGCAGGCCAAGAGAGTCCCAGGTATGAGAGCATGCAACCAGCACGACAGACGCCTGCGGATACTTCTGTAAATCCTCGCAGACCTTGAGTGTCTTCTGAATCGGGTCACCATGGGGGACATCGAAGAAGATAACCAGATGAAGGGTTTGGCACAGCAACAGCCTGATATTGATATCTAGCGTCGCTATATTGTCAGTTGCAACCGCATAGACACCGGCCTGGAAACAGTTGGATCTGATCATGGTTGACAGCAGGGTCGACGCTGTGATGACGATGACAGCAATACTCTGGGGAACTCCCGTTACGCCTCCTTCCGGAAGCGGACCTGCCAGCAATGTGAGCAACTGTTTCTTAAACTCCTTGTCACCAGTCGGGAACTCATCGACGATCAGTTTCTTGACCGTATCCAGCTCACGATAACTCTGATCACTGCTGCGCTTGATCATGTTGCGCTGTTCTGCAAGCAGATGCTGGAGCGCTGAGGCGGCATCGTCCTGATACGGGTCGCCCGATTGAATGGCGTGCGTGTTGCCTCCTGGCTGATCAGCATCCAGGTCGACGTTATTGACCCCCGCGATACTCAGGATCTCATCCATGGAACCGTCACGGACCTTTTCATCAAAGATGCGCAATGATTCCATCAGAACCCCCTGGGCGTTCAGCAGGATTCTTTGCGGAAACTTTGTCTGCGAGAAGTGATAGCCGCCGGCATGATCGCTCTTGGCAACCTCCAGGGAGAAGTGCCCCTCCTTCCAGGTCAGCACCTCGACAACAGTCATTTCGATCAACGACTCTATTCCGTTGTAAGCAGCTGTCTCATCAACCATCCCGAGCTCGAGCATGGTAATGACAAGCGGTTTGCGGTTATCTCCGGCGTTGTTCTGGATTTCCAGCGCCTGGGCCAATTGTTCTTCCGTTATGGCACCTGCACTGACCAGAACCTGACCAATACGCACCCGGTTATTGAGGAAATTGGCACTGACCAGGTCACCTTCATGGAATACCAGCTGACTCTCACCTTTTTCGCTGGATAAGCGAAGCAGGCCGGATTTCCGCGCCCCGTTCAGCAGTTGGATGATATCGATTATCGGAAACTGTTGCAGATCGCCTTTGAGTGACATGTCACAGGATCTCCATTACACACTGTTTCAGTACGGAGGTACTCATCTCAAGCTTCGCGCCATTTCAAACAACGCAATCCCGCCGGCCACCGAGGCGTTCAGCGAGCCAACCCCGCCGAACTGGGGAATGGACATGAGCACATCAGATTGCTTTCGTACGAGCGGCCTGATACCCTCCCCTTCGTTGCCAATAACAATAACACAGTTACCGGAAAACTTCACGTCGTACAGGGACTGCGACACCTCACCTGCCAGACCGTAGACCCAGTAACCGCATTTTTTCATGGATTCCAGGGCCTGTGCAATGTTGGTGACCTGGGCCACCGGGATTGTCTCTACCGCCCCGGCAGAAGCCTTTTCGGCAGCTGCGGTGACACCGCAGGCACGGTCACGGGGGATAATTACACCGTTCGCGCCGGCACAGGCTGCAGAGCGGATCAGTGCCCCCAGATTATGGGGATCGAGAATGCCGTCCAATACCAGCATAAATCCGGGGGCTCCGGTCTGTGCCACAGAGGCAAGCAGGTCATCCAGTTCGGTATAGCGGAACGCTTCAACCTCCAGAGCTATCCCCTGATGATGTGATGATGCGCACATCCTGGTCAGATCGGCCTTATCCCGGCGGTGAACCGCAACACCACGATCTTCAGCCAGCTTGATGATCTTTTCCACGCGATGATCGGTGGCGCTGATCTGCACATACAGATTGAAGGCCCCCCGCGAACCCAACAGAGATTCCTTGACCGGGTTGACGCCGAATATCAGTTCACCCTTCATAGGCATCCCGCAAGTATTTCTTCGACAATCATATCCGCTGCTGTACCCGGGTCGGCAGCCTTGGCAATCGGCCTGCCGATCACCAGGTAATCAGCGCCCGCTCCGACTGCTTCAGCCGGTGTCATGATGCGCTTCTGGTCGTCGGCAGCCGCGAATGTGGGGCGCACGCCGGGGGTGACTATCAGGAAGTCCGGGCCGCAGGCTGCACGTATCAGCTCTATTTCATGCGGTGAGGCGACAACTCCGTCCATTCCGGCCTCCCGGGCCAGCTTGGCCAGCCGGACAACCATCTCTTCCACGGGGTGATCGATACCGACTCCACGCAGGGTCTCGGCCGTAGAGGAGGTCAGGATTGTTACTGCCAGCAGGCGCGGGCGATCGACACCGAATTCCTTGCGCACGGCCGTCGCGGCTGTTTCCATCATCTCCAAACCACCCAAGGCATGCAGATTGCACAACTGGACGCCGAGACGGGCCGCCTCCAGCATGGCCTTGGCCACGGTATTGGGGATATCGTGGTATTTCAGATCGAGAAAAACCTGTCCGCCGTGACGCTGTACTGCCCTGACCGCCTCGGGTCCGCAGGAGGTGAACAGTTCCTTGCCGACCTTGAACATACCGACCCTGCCTGAAAGTATTTCCGCAAAACGATCGATCTCATCAAGGCCGCTCACATCAAGGGCAAAGATTATCCTGTTTCGGGCTTCATCACGGTTCATTTATCGCTCCCAGATTTCTTTTTTATCTTTGCCTAAATACGCCCGCTTGACCTCGGCGTTTTCCATCAATTCCGCAGCCGGTCCTTCAAGGATGACCTTGCCGGTTTCCAGCACATAACCGCGGTCGGCAAGTTTAAGGGCCGCCTTGGCGTTCTGTTCCACCAGCAGGATGGTGGTGCCGTTCTCCCGTCGTAATTGTTCAAGGACCCTGAAGATCTCCTGCACGACCAGTGGGGCCAGACCCATGGAAGGTTCGTCCAGTAGTAGCAGTCTCGGATTTGCCATCAGGGCTCTGCCAATGGCAAGCATCTGCTGTTCCCCCCCGGACATGGTTCCTGCAAGCTGCTTGCGACGTTCTTCGAGGCGCGGGAACAGTTGATAGACCTTTTGAACATCCTGGTGGATGGCCGCTCTGGATTCCCGGTTCCGGTAGCGCAGATAAGCCCCCAGCTCCAGATTATCCTCTACGGAGAGCGGCTTGAAAACCTGACGCCCTTCGGGTACCTGTGATATGCCCAGCTTTACAATCTGATCCGGTGCACATGCCGTTACCGGCTGCTTATTGAAGAGAATCTCACCGGCAGTCGCAGGTGTGACGCCGGAAATGGTGTTGAGGATGGTGGTCTTACCGGCACCGTTGGCACCTATCAAGGTTACGATCTCCCCCTCAGACAGATGCAGAGAGACGTTCTTCAGGGCGTGGACCTTGCCATAGTAGGTATTTATGTTCTTGAGTCTCAGCATAGTTTCCGTTCAATGTTCAATGTGCAAGGTTCAAGGTATCGGTTTCAACCCCGAACACTGAACCCGCACTTTGAACTGTTATTATTCATCACCAAGGTACGCCGCGATAACTTCCGGATTATCCTGTATCTCGCGCGGTGAACCTTCTGCAAGCTTGCGGCCGAGATTCAGTACCACGATCCGTTCACAGATATCCATGACCAGCTCCATATCATGTTCCACCAGCACCACTGTGATGCCCAGATCGCGGATCTGCCTGATCAGGCGGGCCAGCCCCAGAGTCTCCTGACTGTTGAGACCTGCCGCCGGTTCGTCCATCAGTATGATTTCGGGCTCCACTGCCAGTGCCCGGGCGATTTCCAGCATGCGCCCCTTTCCGAAGGGTAGATTGCCGGCCGTCATATCGGCCAGGTCAGTTATCCCGGTGAACTCCAGCCACTTCATGGCCGCTTCGCGGATTCCGGACTCTTCAACCCTGCTCCAGGGCATGCGCAGCGAGCAGGCCAACAGACCGCTGGAACTTCTGGTGTGCAGTCCGACCATGACGTTCTCCAGCACGGTCATGCCGCCGAAGAGCTCGATGTTCTGGAAGGTGCGCACCATTTTGAGGTGGGCCAGTTTCTCCGGCGGCAGACCGGAAATCTCCCGGCCGTTGAGGAACACGCGCCCGGAAGTCTGCGTATAGATGCCGCTGATGATATTGAAGAGTGTTGTCTTGCCGGCACCATTGGGGCCGATAACGCCGGTGATCTCACCCCTGTTGATGGAAAAGGAGACGTCTTCGAGGGCGGTGACGCCGCCAAATATCTGGGTTATGCCGGAGACCTCAAGCATGGCCGTCCCCCCCCCTGCCCTTGACCAACATTCTGAATAAATCAGGAATGCCGCGGACCAAACCGCCCGGCATGAACATGACCATCAGCATCAGAAGCCCGCCGTAGATTATGATGTCATAATCATGGGCCGCACGCAGGAATTCCGGCAGCAGCGTCAGCAGAGCGGCACCGAGAAATGATCCATAGATACTCCCCAGTCCGCCGATGACAACCATGGTCAGCAGCTCTACCGAGAAGTTGAAGCCGAAAGACGCCGGGGCCACAAAGGTCATGGTATGGGCATACAGACTGCCGGCAACGGATGAGATCACGGCCGACAGGGCAAATATCTGCACCTTGAGAAGGCGGGCGTTGACCCCCACGACCCGTGCGGCCACCTCCGAATCATGGACAGCCCGCAGGGCGCGACCGACACGCGAGTTGGCAAGATTGAGAGTCAAAAGGATTGTTCCGAGGGTAATGCTCCAGATCAGGTAATAGTTTTTTACATCCGAATCGAACGTAAATGTTCCGATAGACAGGCTGGGAATGCCGGACAGCCCGGAAGGCCCTCCGGTCAGGTCAATGGTCTCGTTGAATACGATATAGATGATGATTCCCATACCCAGCGTTGCCATTGCCAGATAGTGCCCTTTGAGTTTAAGGATCGGGAAGCCGATCATGAAAGCCAGTGCTCCGACGAGCAGGGCGGCCAGAGGCATGGCCAGCCATGGGTTCCAGGCATAGGTAGCCGTCAGTATACCGGAGAGATAGGCCCCCATACCGAAAAATCCGGCATGTCCGAGAGATATCTGCCCGGCATACCCCAGTAACAGGTTCAGCCCGATTGCAAGCATGGTATGGATGCCGACAAATACCAGCACATTCATCAGATAGCCGCCTTTGAAGTATAAAGGCGCAAGCAGGACCAGAACGGCAAAGGCCAGAAATTTGAGCAGATCACGACTCACCGCTTAGACCCTCTCGCTTTCAGCTTTGCCGAAGAGACCCTGCGGTCGGATAAACAGGATCAGAAGCAGGATGATAAAGGCAATGGCATCTTTATAACCGGATGAAATCAGACCAGCCCCCAGTGATTCAAGGACCCCCAAAAGCAGTCCGCCGACCACGGTTGCCATGCCGCTCGACATTCCGCCGATAATGGCGGCGCAGAAACCTTTCAGACCGAGCATGACACCGACGTCATAGGCGGTCATGGTTAAAGGTGCGACGATGATGCCGGCCACCGCACCCATCGCCGAACTGATGATGAAGGAAAACAGAACCATCCGGCGCACATCGATCCCGACCAGGCCTGCAGCTCGCCGGTTGTAGGAGCAGGCACGCATGGCCTTGCCGCTGATGGTATGATAAAAATAGAACCTGTTAACGAAGACGATCAGAATCGTGATGGCCAGGATCCAGAGGTGCTGGGGCAGGATCGTTGCTCCCGCGATGGAGATGGGATCATCGCCGGAGAACGGCGGGATGGCGTGGGTATCCTTGCCCCAGGCCAGCATGGAGAGGCCGCGGATCAGGATACTTCCGCCGATGGTGATGATGACCAGATTGATCGGTGTCGGCTGGCGCAGCGGTCTGATGGCCAGCCGCTCGAACAGCATGCCGGCCACGGTGGAAGCAGCGATGGCGCAGGGTATGGCGGCCCACAGCGGCAGTTTGAAAGTCTCCAGGAACAGGAGCGTAAACATCCCCCCCAGCATGACAAACTCACCCTGGGCAAAGTTTATAATGCCGGTCGCATTGTAGATAATCGAAAAACCGATGCCGATCAGCGCATAGATCGCACCGGTCGACAGACCGGACAGGCTGTATTGTAAGAGCTGGTCGAACTGCATGGTACCTCATCATAAGTGTAGGGGCGAAGCAGGCTTCGCCCCTACGAAGAGAATCGTGTTTATCGCTTGCTACTTGACAATAACCCAGTCTTTGTTCTTGATCTCCACCAGCACGAAGGCGTCCTTGCCCAATCCGGCATGATCCTGGCTTGAGAAATTGAACGTTCCACCGATCCCGTGGAAGTTCTTGGTCTTCTCAAGCTGATCCCTAATTGCAGCCGGGGATTCGGCGCCCTGCTCAACAGCCGTCTTGATCAGCATGACGGCATCCCAGGCATGACCTCCGAAATGATCCCCCTCGGTCTTGTAGTGATTCTGGTAATCCTTGACAAAAGCCAAAAGAGATTTTTTCTGGGAATCGCTATTAGACAGTACATCGGCGACCAGTACCTTGCCCGAAGGAAGCCTGATACCTTCAGCGGCGTCGCCAGCCAGGTCGATAAACTTCTTGGACGATACACCGTGGCTCATATACAGAGGCAGCTTGAGTCCGAGCTGTTTGGCATTCTTTGCAATTACCGCGGGGCCGGGGTTGGTGCCCCAGACGATAAGGGCCTGTGCCTGTGAACCGCGGATCTTGGTCAGTTGGGCGGTCATGTCCGTGTCCTTCGGACCGTAGGTGTCATCCGACACGATGTTGATGCCGAACTTTGCCGCCTGCGCCTTCAGTTGTTCGCGACCCGAGGAACCGAATCCGTCAGACACCGTCAGGATCGCAACTTTATTCTGTTTCTGCTTCTGCAGGTACTCAAAGATTTTTGCAACAGCCAGGGAATCGTTCTGGGCGGTCTTGAAGACCCACTTCTTGACCGGATCGGTGATCTTGCTGCCGGCAGAACAGGAGATCAGCGGAATCTGCTCCTTTTCAACGACCGGAATAACCGCCATGGTTTCGCCGGTAGTGCTGGGGCCGATGATGGCCACCACCTTGTCGTCCTTGATCAGCTTGGTGGCCAGCTGGACGGCCTTGGTGGCATCCCCGGCAGTGTCATAGGTCACCAGTTCAAGCTTGCGGCCCTTAACGCCGCCAGCTTTATTGATCTCATCCACAACCATCTTGGCGGTATTACGCTCCGGCTCCCCGAGAAACGCGGCCGGGCCGGTCACCGCAAAGAGGGCACCGATCTTGATGGGAGCGGCAGCGACCGCTGCCTGGGCAATACACAGGGTGAATGCTGCTGCAAGAAACTGAATGAATCGAAAGCGCATGAGTATCCTCCGCTAAACGTTTAATTTGATTGATCTACTTGATCATTGACCAGTCGCCCTTGACAACTCTCACCATTTCAAAGGCAGAAAGGTCAAGGCCGTTATGGTCTTTGGGAGACATGTTGAAAACACCCGAAATGCTGACCAGTTTCTGGGTCTGCTCAATCCCGTTTCTGATCTGCTCTGCGGATGCACCTGATTTTGTGATAGCCGAGCTTACCAGCAGGAACGCATCGTAGGCATATCCGCCGAATGTGGATGCTTCAACGCCGTAGGCCTTTTTGTATGACTGGTCATAATCCTTGAGCAGCTTGTACTGCGCATCATTCTTCGGCAAAACGTCATAGATTGCCAACTTGCCGGCAGGCAACATGACACCCTCGGCAGCGTCAGGCCCGGCCAGCTCGATATATTTCTTGGAGGCAACGCCATGGCTCATATAGAGCGGAATCTTGATGCCGAGCTGCTTGACATTTTTGGTAATCACCGCCGGTCCCGGATTGGTTCCCCAGCAGATGATCGCATCCGGTTTGATGCCGCGGATCTTGGTTAACTGGGCTGTCATATCAGTATCTTTCGGACTGTAGACCTCGTCGGCAACAATCGAGAACCCTTTCTGTTTGGCCAGGGCCTTGAGCTGCTCACGTCCGGATGAACCGAAGCCGTCGGTAACCGTCAGCAGGGCAATAGTCTTCTGCTTCTGTTTGGTCATGTAGTTAAGGATCTTCTCGGCTGCCACGTGATCGTTGGCCGGGGTTTTGAACACCCAGTGTTTGACCGGATCGGTGATCTTGATTCCGGCCGCACAGGAAATCAGCGGAATCTTCTCTTTTTCCACCACAGGGATCACTGCCATGGATTCACCGGTCGTGCTCGGACCGATGATTACCGAAACCTTGTCGTCCTTGATCAGCTTGGTAGCCAGCTGAACGGCCTTTGTCGCATCGCCGGCAGTATCATAGATGACCGCCTCAAGCTTCATGCCGTTGATTCCCCCCTTGCTGTTGGTTTCCTTGACCAGCATCTCCAGAGTTTTCTTCTCAGGTTCCCCCAGAAATGAGGCCGGCCCGGTAACAGCAAACAGGCCTCCGATCTTGATGGTACCCGAGGCAAAGGATGCCGTCGCAGTCAACACACAGACACACACCGCACTGCATACCGCCAACAATTGCTTCATCATGTTATCCTCCTCTATAAATATGTGTTACAGGCTGTAGAGTCTTTCGCCTTCAAGGATTGTAAAACCGCTCCCCTTGAGTGAGTCGATCGCCTTATCGGTCTCGTCAAAGCGGAAGATGATGACGGCGTTTCCGCCGCAGCGCTCGACGAAGGCATACATATATTCCACATTGATCTGTCCTGCATCCAGGGTCTGCAGAAGCGATGACAGTCCGCCGGGACGGTCCGGGACCTCGACCGCCACCACCTCGGTCTTGCTGACAGTGAAGCCCCTCTCCTTAAGCACCGTCTTGGCTGTTTCCACGTCGTCGACTATCAGGCGCAGGATACCGAAATCTGACGTGTCTGCCAGGGACAATGCCCGAATGTTTATGCCGGCGTCACCAAGGATACGGGTGATCTCGGCCAGCCTCCCGGATTTGTTTTCGATGAAAATGGATATTTGTTCGACTTTCATAAAGACCTCCAATCCTTTTTGTAACCACGAAGAACACGAAGGGACACGAAGAACTGTCAATTTCAATTAAACAAAAACTACGAAACACAAAAAAACATGAAATGAAAATGTCTGAGTTTGTGTATTGCTTCAGGCGTCTTCATGTCCTTCGTGGTTACAGAAGTCGCAGTAGCTAGAGCTTCCTGTTGTCGATCACGCGCCGGGCCTTGCCCTCACTGCGCTGGATGGTTTTAGGCTCCACCAGCTTGGCGCTGCAGGTGACTCCCAGCATGTCCTTGATCTCCTTCTCAATGCGCTTGGCAAGCTTTTGAAGGACTTTTACCTCATCGGAAAAGAGGCGTTCATCCACCTCCACCTGGACTTCCAGCGTATCAAGATTTTCCGCCCGGTCGACGACCAGCAGGTAATGCGGCTCCACGCCTTCGATCCCCACCAGGATAGCCTCTATCTGTGACGGAAATACATTGACACCGCGGATGATCAGCATGTCGTCGGAACGACCGCTCATGCGGGTGATGCGGGCATGGCTGCGACCGCAGACGCAGGGTTCATAGGTTATACTGGTGATGTCCCGGGTACGGTAGCGGATCAAGGGAATACCCTGCTTGGTTATGGTAGTGATAACCAGTTCGCCACGTTCGCCCTCCGCAACCCGCTGGCCGGTCTCGGGATTGATGATCTCGGGGATGAAATGGTCCTCCCAGATATGCAGGCCCTGCTTGGCCTCGATGCATTCGATGGCAACACCGGGCCCCATGATCTCGGACAGGCCGTAGATGTCTATGGCGGCGAGGTTAAGCTTCTCCTCGATCTCACCGCGCATGGCTTCGGACCAGGGCTCGGCTCCGAAGATACCGACTCTCAGTTTGAGGTTTCTGAAGTCCACACCCTCGGCCCGTGCCTCTTCGGCCATGAACAGGGAATAGGATGGTGTGCAGGTCAGGACGGTGGAACCGAAATCCTGCATGATCATGATCTGGCGCTTGGTGTTTCCGCCTGAAATGGGAATAACCGAAGCTCCCAGTCGCTCGGCGCCGTAGTGCGCCCCCAGGCCGCCGGTAAACAGGCCGTATCCATAGGCATTGTGGATGATGTCGCCTTTATGGGCGCCTGCCGAAACAAATGACCGGGCCATCAGCTCCGACCAGATCTCAATATCCTTATGGGTATAGCCGACAACTGTCGGTTTTCCGGTAGTACCGCTGGAGGCGTGAATGCGGACAATCTCATCCATCGGGGCGGCAAAGAGGCCGTAGGGATAGGAATCGCGCATGTCCTGCTTGGTGGTGAACGGGAGTTTCTGCAGGTCGTCCAGGCAGGTCACCTCTGAGGGGCGGATGCCGGCCCTGTCCAGTGACGTCCTGTAAAACGGCACATTGGCATACACCCGCTCCAGAACGCTCTGAAGACGTTTCAGCTGCAGCGCCTCAAGCGCCGGACGGGGCATGGTCTCAAATTCATCGTTGAAAAACATACGCTCGCTACCTCAGGGTTTTATATGCAGCAACTTCCGGCACCGCCGGCGGCAGGCTGATCGGCAACAAGACCGGCGGCAAAACTTTCCCGGGTATAACCGTTGACCACGATCTCCAGATGACCGTCGTTGGGGCAGAACAAAAGACCATGAATCGGAACATCCTGTGGAATCAGAGGGTTGTGACTGATGATTTTAACCACTCGTTCAACATTCTCGACGGGATGGGAAAAGATGCCCAGCCATTGCTTCAAATCCGGAACATGGATATCGATCACATCCGGAGAGATGCCGCGCCTGACCATGTCCCGCTTGACCGATTCGGCATCTATCTCAGCCATGCCACAGTCCCTGTGCCCGATAACAAAGACCTCTTCCACCCCCAGCATGAAAACACCGGCCACAAGGCTCCTGATAACCGCACCAGACATGGGGTCGACGATCGTGTTGCCGGCGTTTTTGATAACCTTGGCTTCACCCCGCTTGAGCCCCATGGCCGGCTCGAGGAAATCAACCAGACGGGTGTCCATGCAGGTAAATATTGCAATCTGTTTTTTGGGGGATTTGGGCAGCGGAGGAAACGCGTTAGGCCGCACAAAGCTCCTGTTGGCTGTGATGATTGATTCAAGCTGAGTCATGCTAGAGCTCCCTGCCGATCTTGAACGCCGCTTTATTGACCTCAAGCGCTTTGGGCGGCACCATCTTTTCCAGCGCCTTCATCCAGAAGTCCTCGGCTATAGCCAGGCGCCGGGACACGGCACCGAGCAGGACCGTATTGGCGGCCCTGACATTGCCCGCTCCCTGGGCGATTTTCTGGCCATCCACCAGAATGAAATCCGGGAAATGATCCTGAATCCGCATCACCAGATCAGCAGGATACGCCTCCTGGCCCATCAGCACAGACGGCGGGGAGATCTGCAGGTCATTGGCAACCACAATCCCGCCGGGCTTGATAAGCGGCAGAGATCGACAGGTCTCCATCAGCTCGAAACCGAAAAGGATATCCCCCTCCCCTTCAGGAACGATCGGAGAAAAAACCTCCGTGCCGTAACGGACATGTGAAACAACACTTCCGCCACGCTGGGACATGCCGTGAATCTCGCTTTTCTTGACATCGAAACCGGCCAGCATGGCTGCCTCGGAAAGAACCTCGGAGGCCAGCAGGATGCCCTGGCCCCCGACACCTACCAGTAGTATGTTGGTTATCTGCCGGCTCATTTTTCACTCCCGATTGCATCGAACTTGCACAACTGGCGGCAGACATCGCAGCCGGTACAGAGCAGCGGATCGATCCAGGCCTTGCCTTTTTTGCTGCCGTCAGCCGCAGGCCGCCACTCGATGGCCGGACAGCCGATCTTCAGGCAGGCGCGGCAACCGGTGCAGGCTTCCGTGTCGACCGCATAAACCGGTCCCTTCAGGAAGACATCCTCGCGCTTGATCAGTACACAGGGCTTGTTGGTTATAACTACGGATGTTTCGGATCGTTCCATCTCTTCTGCAATAACCCGTTTCGTCTCTTCCAGGTCAAGCGGATTAATGATCCGTATATTCTTTACACCCAGGGCTTTGCAGAGCAGGGGGATATTGACAGCATGTGCAGGGTCGTCCATCAGGGTGAAGCCGGTGGCAGGGTTATCCTGCCTTCCGGTCATGGCGGTGATGCTGTTGTCCAGAATGACCACCGTAGCCGGGGAGTTGTTATAGACCATATCCATCAGGCCGTTGATGCCGGTGTGCAGGAAGGTCGAGTCGCCGATCACGGCCACAACCTTTTTCTTTTCCTCATCAGAGACGACCTTGGTCACTCCGGTGGCCATGCCGATAGAGGCTCCCATGCAGACACAGGTATCCATGGCGGAAAGGGGCGGCATGAATCCGAGGGTATAGCAGCCGATATCACCGGTCACATAGGCCTTGAGCTGGTTAAGGGCAAAAAACACCCCGCGGTGGGGACAGCCGGGGCACATATTGGGCGGCCTGCCGGGAAGCTTTCCGGGAGAAGTCGCCACAGGTTGCGGCAGTCCAAAGGCATTTCGCAGGCGACCGGGGGTCATCTCGCCGCACAGGGAAATGATCTCCTTGCCGGTTGCCACAATACCCATGGCCCTGACCTGCTGTTCGATAAAGGGGTCCAGCTCCTCAACCACATAGAGCTTGTCGACCCGTGAGGCAAAGTCCCTGATCAGAGATTGGGGCAGCGGGTGGACCATACCGAGCTTGAGAGTCGAGGCCTCCGGCAAGACCTCACGTACATACTGGTAACAGACGCCGGAAGTGATGATGCCGATGGAGGGGTCACGCAGTTCCAGGCGATTGAGGGGCATCGCCGAACCTGCCTCGGAGAGTTCCAGGAGGCTCTTCTCCACGAGAGGGTGCCGCACGCGGGCATTGCCCGGCAGCATCACCAGCTTGGCAGGGTTCTTTTCCAGCCTCGGCTCCGGCAGGCCGGTGACCCGCTCGCCAAGCTCGACGATGGATTTGCCGTGAGAGATACGGGTACAGCTGCGCAGCATGACAGGGGTGTCATACTGTTCCGACAGTTCGAACGCCAGGCGGGTGAAATCTTTGCACTCCTGGGAGTCCGCAGGCTCGAGCATGGGGACTTTGGCAAACCGGGCATAGTTGCGGCTGTCCTGCTCGTTCTGTGATGAGTGCATCTCGGGGTCATCAGCCACAACCAGAACCAACCCGCCGCGAACACCGGTATAGGCCAGCGTAAAGAGCGGATCGGCAGCAACGTTGACACCGACATGCTTCATGGTGCAGAGCGCCCGACCGCCACCAAAAGAGGCTCCGATAGCCACCTCGAGGGCAACCTTCTCATTGGGGGCCCAGGATGAGTCGATTTCTTTGTAGGAAATCGTGTTTTCGAGAATTTCGGTAGAGGGCGTGCCGGGATAGGCACAGGCGACGAGGCAGCCTGCCTCAAATGCACCGCGCGCTATGGCTTCATTGCCGGAAAGAATTTCTCTCATGTATCGTATTCCTGCCTGACGATGTGTGGGATTGAGATTGAGATTTGGCACTATACTAAATCAGCAGTTCGATTGCAACAATGATGGAACAGCAAAACCGGCTCAAATGTGACAATCCTGCATGGCTCGTGTTCCGGAATTACTGCCGGCAGCCTGAGGCCGAATTCTTTCATCAGATTCATTGATATATTTTTCGATAAAATCACAGCAGATCGCCCTATTGGCTCGACGGAACCCAGGGAGATGCATATAGTATTGCTATCAGAACACATCCGGAGGAATTATGAAAATAGTCAGAAGAGACTGGATCTTTTTTGCTGTTGCGCTCGTTGTACTCGGAGCCCTTTTCATCGGCAAGGGCAGGTTGAAGTCAGCCAGCGTCCCTTATGACGAAAAACACACCCGGATATATGAGGACATGAACAAGGGGGGAGATAGAGCGGTAATTGAGAAAAATTGTCAGGTCTGTCACGGACCACGGAGTGTTCCCTTATCCAAAGGGCATCCACCAAAGGAGCAGTGCCTGATTTGCCACAAACTAGCCCAAATAATAAAATGACGTCCGGATAAAAGACAAAACTGGCTGCAAAACAGAAAGGTTACGGCATTTCTGCAGTAACCTTTCTGTTTTTTGGAGCGCCTTCCCGGTAGATGCAAAATGACACGCATCTGCTCGCGAGGTTTATCCAGGATTGACCATTGAACCGCATCTCGAAGATATCTTACTCAAGGCTTACCAAGGTACTTGCGGTCATGGGCATCCAGAGCTTTTAGAAAATTACCCGACTTAGTCAGTTCAGTAGAAAGCAGTTGAGCTTTCTTGACCTCTGTTTTACTCATCTTTGCAAGCAGGGATTTTCGAAGTTTCCTGGCCTCAGGCATGCGATCAGCCGCCAGGCCACTGAGTGCATATGCCACAATAGTACTCTTTGGCGCGCCTTGGCCTGTTTCATACATTACCCCTAAATAGAAACGGGACTGGGCAAATCCCTGGTCAGCAGCCTTACGGAGCCAGATGGCTGCCTCCTTGTTGTTTTGAGGCACACCCAGGCCGTTGAAGTATAAAAATCCAAGGCTGTTTTGTGAACTGGCGTCACCATGATCGGCAGCCTTTCGGAACCATTCCGCCGCCGCCTTATAGTCCTTTGGTACGCCTTTGCCGGTGAAATACATTATTCCCAGATTGGCTTGCGCCGAAACCATGTTGAGTCCGGCAGCCTTAAGAAACCATGCTGCTGCCTCCTTGGCATCGCCGGGTACACCGTGACCATTGAGGTAGGCAATCCCCAAATTAAACATCGATTGGGGCATCCCCTGCTCAGCAGCCTTAAGGAAATACGTTACCGCCTCCTTGTAGTCCTGCGATATGCCCTGCCCCTTGTAATATGCCATCCCTAATGCATTCTGGGCTACGATATCACCCAGATCAGCCGCCTTATGGTACCAACGCACAGCTTGTGTGTCGTCATGAGGAACTATTTTTCCAGAGTTGTACATGGATGCGATTGTCAGCACAGCATCAGGATATCCCTGTTCAGCGGATTTTATCCACCAGACCACCGCACCGTTGGTATCTTGAGGTACGCCATTACCGTTCGCATATATCTGTCCCAGAATAAATTGTGCCCGTGCATTTCCCTGTATAGCAAGAGATTCACAAGCCTTTAAGGCACCGATAAGTTTTGTTTTATCGTACTCCAGGATACATTCATCCGAAGCAGACCATCCAGTCTGGGCACATACTGTTATGTACACGGCAATCAGGGTTGTCAGTATTTTTCTCGTAATGCTGCTGGCTAATGGTCGCATGGGGCAAACAATATCATCAATCAGTCAAATTACAAATGAAACTGATGTGGTGTAACAATTCTCACCAGCAGGATCCCGCCGGATGCAACAATATGGTTATAACAAAAAACAAAAGGACTTAACCGGTGTCGGCTAAGTCCTTATATTTATTGGAGCGGGAAACGGGATTCGAACCCGCGACCTTCAGCTTGGGAAGCTGACACTCTACCACTGAGTTATTCCCGCGACGGAGGTGTAAAATGCCAAGAGCCGGCAGGTTTGTCAACTGTAATTTACGGCGCCGGGCGAACGGAACCCGTATTTAACCTGCCCTTCCGCGAAACGGCAACATGAGCAGGTAACCGATTCCAAGCCTGCCGGCATCACGAAACTCCTTCAGACCGATAGTCATCCCGATGTGCCCGTGCTGTGGCTGGTCACGATACGTCCCCAAAATCCGGTCCCACCAGGGAAGGTTAAAACTAAAGTTGCTGTCGGTCTCCCGGGGAATGACCGAGTGATGTACGCGGTGCATGTCAGGCGTGACAAGTATCAGGCGCAGCCAGCGGTCGACCGCCTCTGATATCCGCAGGTTCCCGTGATTGAAAAGCGAAGTGGCATTGAGCAGCACCTCAAAAATCAACACGGCAATGGCCGGGGCACCAAGAACAGCTACCGTACCTATTTTTATGAGCAGGGAAAACAGAATCTCAACAGGGTGAAAGCGGTTGCCGCTGGAGACGTCGATATCCAGATCGGTATGATGCATCCGGTGAAAACGCCAGAAGAAGGGGATACGATGAAAGGCCCGGTGCTGGAGGTATATGACCAGGTCGAGCGCCAGGATCGCCAGGATAATTTTCAGCCAGGGCGCTACCGCCAGCACATTTAAAAGCCCCCAGCCATAAAACCTTGCTAGTTCAGCCACACCTGCCGGCATCAACGGCAGAACCAGCCGGACGACAAGCGAGTCGATAACGACGATGCTGCAGTTGCATAACCAGCGCTGTCCTTTTGGAACCGTCAGTGGCCGGCGGGGCCAGAGGTGCTCTGCCGTAGCTACCAGCAGAAAAACGCCCAGGAAAGAGAACAGCCGTATGGTGGAATCGTTATTCACCCCTACCCCACTCGGGAGGTTATGAAATCCCTCAGTTTGTTCAAATCCGCATCCATCTCATCACAGCGGGTCGGCATTCCGGCCAGGGAAGCGATGGAGGGCGGTACCGGGGACTGGGATCCAATCGCCTTTTCGACAACTTCACCGAACTTGGCCGGATGGGCTGTAGCGAGGCAGATCCGGGCGACATGATCAGGAAGGAGTTCGCGTGCGGCACAAACGCCGACTGCGGTATGTGGATCGAGCAGATAGCCGGTCTCGCGATAGAAGCTGACGATGGTCTCCAGTGTCTGGTCCTGATTGACCGAGGCCGAGCAGAATTCTGCCCGCACCCGTCTCATTTCGTCCTCGCTGAAACTGATCCTCCCTTTTTCACGAAGCTCTGCAAAGGCCGACCGGACCTTGAACGGGTCTTCTTTGTAGAGATGAAAGAGGTAGCGTTCGAAATTGGAAGCCACCTGAATGTCCATGGATGGTGAAACCGTTGCGACAACACCGCTCAGAGAATAATCGCCCTCGTTGATGAAGCGGGTCAGGATATTGTTTTCGTTGGTTGCCAGGAGCAGTTTGTCCACGGGCAGCCCCATGCGCTTGGCAACATAACCGGCAAAAATGTCGCCGAAGTTCCCGGTGGGAACGGAAAAGCTGACCGGCGTTGGACCGGAGTCCGTTACCCGCAGCCAGGCCCAGAAATAATAGACGACCTGGGCCAGCACACGTGCCCAGTTAATGGAGTTGACGGCGCCGAGAGCGTAGGTTTCCTTGAACGAAAGATCGTTGAAGAGCGCCTTGACCATATCCTGACAATCGTCAAAGGTTCCGTGAACAGCTATGTTGTGGACATTTTCATCAGTAACGGTCGTCATCTGCAGGGCTTGGACCGCTGATGTCTTGCCCTTGGGGTGCATAATGAAGATTGTGATGCCCTTTTTCCCGCGCACGCCGTGTATTGCAGCACTGCCGGTGTCACCGGACGTCGCGCCGACAATGTTGAGGTGTTCGCCGCGTTCCTGCAGAATGTGCTCAAAGAGGTTGCCGAGGAACTGCAGCGCAACATCCTTGAAGGCCAGCGTCACACCGTGAAAAAGTTCGAGAATATAGATACCGTCCTGCTTCACCACAGGCGTCACCTCGGGATGGGTGAAGGTGGCATAGGAACGGTCGATCAACTCCTTCAACGTTTTTGAGGGGATATCGCCCACAAAGGGAGAAATGACCTCAAAAGCCAGTTGCCGGTACGTCAGGCCGCGCCATGACTCCAGCAGTTCGCCGGTTACACGCGGATACGACTCGGGCAGCAGCAGGCCGCCATCCGTGGCCAGGCCCATCATAACGGCATCTTTGAAGGTTATCGGCTGAATCCCGCCGCGGGTGCTAATGTAACGCATCAGGTACATCCTTTCTCAACAGGTGGGTTGCAGCAGGTCACATAACGGGGACCACTACCGGCAGCATGCCGTAGATGATTCTGCAGCGGATGAAAATGTAGCAGATAAAAATAATTTTTGAAAGGCTCTCACCTGTCTGTTCCGACCGGAAAGACAACGGACCTCAACTCTGCCGGCGCAAATGAAAAGAACGATCTGAACATGCAATACTTGTAAAATTCGCTGAACAGAAGATAAAAACTCCCGCCGTGATTCCACCAGGCCTCCTTGAGATTCCTCGTGTCAACCGGATAGGGATAGATGGTCAGATCTCTGGGAAGCGCA
Source organism: Geobacteraceae bacterium (assembly GCA_016720395.1). Taxonomy (GTDB): domain Bacteria; phylum Desulfobacterota; class Desulfuromonadia; order Geobacterales; family Pseudopelobacteraceae; genus CAIPTY01. The sequence continues at coordinate 246,817 of JADKKR010000009.1, forward strand.
TTACGGAAAAGTATTGCCGCACGTTTCATATGATAGCGCGAGGTTATCAGCAAAACGGAACCGACCTGCCGGCGCAGGATCACGTCCCGGCCGAGAATGGCATTCTCCAGGGTATTCCGGGATGCCCGCTCCAGAATAACCCCTTCAGGTGAAGGGTCGCCCGGTTGAGGACGATACAGGTCACTCTTGCGCACAGAAGGATCGACTCCGATCAGGAAAAGATACGCCGCCCGGCGCTCGCGGTACAACCTGACCCCCTCGTCGACCCTGCCCTTCCCTCCGGCCAGAACGACAATCGCATCGGCTTTTACCGCGGTTTGCCGGTAGGAAAAGGTCTTGTAGGTAAAGTCTATGAACAGCGCAGCGATGGCTACCAGGAGAATAATCGCAAGCGTTATGAAAGCTTTGATGACATTCATGCCGTTCTCATTTTTCCTCTTGCAACCAGGTAATTAATCTGCTATAAATTTTTTTTCAGCAAACAATCGGAGGAAAGATAATATGTCAAGAAAATGTGATGTCTGTGGAAAAGGTCCCAGCTTCGGAAACAATGTGAGCCACGCCAACAACAAAACCCGTACCGTGTGGTATCCGAACCTGCAGAAAGTCAGAGCCGTGAAGAATGGCAGCATCATGACTGTCAAGGCCTGTACCCGCTGCATCCGCTCCGGTCACGTGACCAAAGCACTTTAGCAGTCGGACGTCAGTCTCGCATATCAAAGCCGCGGCACTCACAGGTGCCTGCGGCTTTTCTTTGTGCCGGCATCCCCGTCAGCAGACCTCACAGCATCCCTTCACACACAGGCAACCACTTCGATCTCCACACCTACCCCGCGCGGAAGCGCCTTGACCGCCACTGTCGAGCGGGCCGGCTTATGGTCGGAGAAAAAACGCCCGTAGACTTCATTGACCGCACTAAAATCACTCATCTCAACCAGAAATACCGTTGCCTTCACAACATCGCCAAAACCTGCTCCGGCCTCGGTTAATACGGAGGAGATATTTTCCATCACCTGTTCGGCCTGCCTGCGGATATCTCCGTCTACCACTTCTCCGGTAGCCGGGTCCAGTGGAATCTGACCGGAACAGAACAGGAGGTTTCCTGCCTGGATGGCCTGCGAGTACGGTCCGATAGCAGCCGGGGCATTTTTTGTAGAAATTGCTTTTAGTTTCATTGCTTCAACCTCTCTACCTTAATTACACCTTTAACTTTCATGATCGCGTTCATAACCTTCTGAAGATGGGTCAGGTCAACAACATTCACCTCAAAGGTGTTCTCGCCCCGCTGGTCGATGGTGCTCTGTATATGGGCGCTGGAAATGTTGGCTTCGCTGTTGGTGATGGCCATGGTTATGTTGGCAAGAATACCCTTGACGTCGTGGCAGAGAACCCTGATTTTGACAGGAAGTACCGAGGATTTATCCCTGTTCCAGGCCACATCTATGCGACGCTCTGGATCGCTTTCCAGGGCAAGCTGGCAGTCGGAGGTATGGATCGTCACACCCTTGCCTCGCGTGATGAAGCCGATGATGTCATCACCGGGGACCGGGTTGCAGCACTTGCCGAAACGGACCAGGACGTCATCGACTCCGCTGATTTCAACCGCGCTGGACGATTTCCCCTTAAGCTTGTTGATAACGGCAGTCAGCCGGGATTCCTTGTGTTCAGCACGCTCCTGGATCTTCTCGTTGGGAAGGATCTTGGCGATGATCTGACCGGCGGAGATCTTGCCGTATCCAACGGCTGCCAACAGGTCGTCATCACCGGCAAAGCCGAATTCGGCCGCTATTTTTTTGAAATCGCCACTCTTCTGAATCTTCTGAAGATTGACTGAATATTTACGGAAATCCTTTTCGCAGATTTCGCGTCCCAGAACGACACTTCGCTTACGTTCCTCGGTCTTGATCCAGGTCCGGATCTTGTTGCGGGCACGGGAGCTTCTGACGATCTTGAGCCAGTCCTTGCTGGGAGTGTGATGCGGAGATGTGATGACTTCAACGATATCACCGTTCTTCAGTTCATACTTGAGCGGCACCAGCTTGCCGTTGACCTTGGCTCCGACACAGCGGTGGCCGACATCGGTGTGGACGCTGTAGGCAAAATCGATCGGCGTCGACCCCTTAGGGTACCCTTTTACATCACCTTTGGGCGTAAAGACGTAGACCTCTTCCGGGAAAAGATCCACCCGGACCGAATCCATGAACTCCTTGGAATCCTGCAGCTCCTGCTGCCATTCCAGCAGCTGCCGCAGCCAGGCGAAGCGCTTGACATCCTTCTCGTCGTACCCCTTGCCTTCCTTATACTTCCAGTGGGCGGCAATGCCGGCATCGGCCACGTTGTGCATCTCGTGGGTGCGAATCTGCACCTCCATCCGGTCACCATGCGGGCCGATAACGGTCGTGTGCAGCGACTGGTACATGTTGCCCTTGGGCATGGCGATATAATCCTTGAAACGCCCGGGTATCGGTTTCCAGGAAGAATGAATCACGCCAAGCACCTCGTAGCACTCGCGAAGGTCATTCACCAGGATGCGGATGGCAATCAGGTCATATATCTCTTCAAACTCAACATTGCGTTTTTCCATTTTGCGATAAATGGAGAAAAGATGCTTGCTGCGACCGGAAACCTCTCCGACGATAGTATGCTCTGCCAGTTTTTTGAAAATGATTGCCTTCGCTTCATCTACAAAGGCCTCCCGCTCCTGTTTCTTGAGGGAAATCTTGCGAACCAGTTCGAAATAGATTTCGGGGTTGAGGTAGCGGAACGAAAGGTCTTCCAGCTCAACCTTGACCCAGGATATTCCCAGACGGTTGGCAATCGGGGCGTAGATATCCATCGTTTCGCGTGCAATGCTGCGCTGCTTCAGCTCAGGCTGAAATTCCAGCGTACGCATGTTGTGCAGCCGGTCAGCAAGTTTCACCAGGATAACGCGGATATCGTTGGCCATGGCCAGCAGCATCTTGCGGAAGTTTTCGGCCTGGCTCTCTTCCTTGGTCTTGAAATGGATCTTGCTGATCTTGGTGACGCCGTCGACCAGAAGCGCCACCTCTTCGCCGAACATCTCGACCAGTTCCTCATAGGTCGCCAGGGTGTCTTCGATGGTGTCGTGCAGAAACCCGGTAACGATACTGGGAACATCCAGGCGAAGATCGGCCAGCAGTCCGGCGACTTCCATGGGGTGGATGATATACGGTTCACCCGAAAGTCTCGTCTGACCCTGGTGCACCTTTGCACAATACACGTAGGCCTTGCGGATGATGTTCAGATCAGCCGTCGGGTTATAGGAGCTTACCTTATCGAGGATGTCATTAAGCCTGATCATTCGTTATCAGTCGCCTGATGAGCGTGGAATTTGGAATGCCGCAGAGGGGGGATAAAAAAAGGGTGAAACTGCAGGAAGTGCTGTTTCACCCCGATACCAGGTTTAGTTGGCGTGCTGTTTTTTGCTGATCTCGAAGTTGACTTTTCCCGCGGCAATCTCGCGCAGGGCGGTCACCACCAGACGGTTGTTCTTGGGATCTATCAGCGGCTGATTTCCCTTGTAGAGCTGCTTGACCCTCTTGGAAGCCAGCATGACCAGGAGGAAGCGGTTGTCTACTTTTTCGAGGCAATCTTCTACGGTAACGCGTGCCATAATCGTGTACTCCTTCCTGCAACAAATAAATGGAGTGCTGTTATTACCCTATTTTGCCTCAAATATCAAACAATTTCGCCACCTGTCCCAGCATCCTGAAGGTACGCCGGCTTTGTGCGACAACAATCGATGAAAGTTCTTCGAAGGCGGTGTCGAAATTATCATTGATGATGATGTAATCGTACCAGCGCGCCTCGCGGATCTCCCCGGCGGCGCGTTCTATGCGGAGGTCGATCACCGCCTGGTCATCTGAAGAGCGGGTTTCAAGCCGACGCCGCAATTCCGCCATGCTGGGCGGCAGTACAAAGATGTAGACGCAGCGCTCGATCTGTTCCTTGAGTCGACGGGCACCCTGGCAGTCGATATCCAGAACCAGGTCGACTCCGTTTTTCCGGGCTTCGTCGATCGTGGCCAGGGCTGTGCCGTAGAGATTGCCGTGCACCTCGGCCCATTCCGCGAAGGCGTCACAGTCGACCATGCGCTGGAACTCCTCTCGGGAGACAAAAAAATAATCTATGCCGTGCAGCTCGCCGTTGCGCGGAGGTCGGGTTGTGTAGCTGACCGATTCCTTCATGGAAGGAAACCGCTCCATCAACGAACGGCAGAGGGTGGTCTTGCCGGCCCCGGATGGTGCCGAAATGATCAGGATGATACCTTCACGTTTCATAAGTTCCGCCTCGCGAGATCGAAATGTCAGGAAGGTAACAAAAACTCATCCAAAAGAAAAGCCCTGCGGAATCAGTCGTCATCCAGCATACGATGTTTGGGTTTCTCGACATCATCGAACTCCCCTTTTTTTACTGCCCAGATGAAGATCAACCAGCATCCGGCACCCAGACAGAGTGAAAGGACAATCAGTAGTATGATACTTTCATCCATGGTGCGAGATCCTCATGAGACGGAGTGAGTTGAGTGAAACCAGTAACGAACTTGCCGTCATGGCAATGGCGGCATAGACCGGCGTCAGGTACCCGGAGACAGCCAGCGGGATGCCGACAATGTTGTACAGGAAGGCCCAGGCCAGATTCTGCCTGATTACAATCATGGTGCTGCGGGAAATACGATATGCCGTAGCCAGTCGAGTCACATCATCACCGGCAATGATGACATCGGCATTCTCCAGGGCAATATCACTGGAACCGGTCAATGAACAGCTGACATATGCCGCTGCCAGTGCCGGGGCGTCATTGACGCCATCACCGACCATGAGCACACGCCGCCCACGGTTCTGTGCATCATGCACCAGGGCAAGCTTCTGGTCGGGAGTCATGTCGCCCAGCGCGGCTGCAATTCCTATCGTGAATGCAATACGGTCCACAACCGGTTGCGCATCACCGCTGACCAGGCGCAGTTCAATTCCCTTCGAGACAAGCGTCGCGACAAGGCTTGAAGACCCGGGCCTGATCTGATCACTCAAGAGGAAGCAACCGGCCAGGCATCCATCAATGGCAACCAGCACTTCCGTATCCTGAAGGGCACCGACTTCCCTGCTACCGGCCAGGGACACCCCGCGCCCTTCCAGGAAGCTCCGACTGCCGCATAGGACCTGATGCCCTCCCTCGGTCTGACCTGAAACACCTCTTCCCGGGGTAATGGTAAAGTTCATGCATCCGCCGGGGAGTTCTCCCTGTTCTGCAGCATACCCCACTATCGCCCTGGCCAGGGGATGGGCAGCCTGGTGCTCCACGCTGGCAGCCGCAGCCAGCACATCCCGTTCGGACAGGCAACCGGCAGAAGAGAAGCCGGTGACTCGCGGCTGCCCCATGGTGACCGTTCCGGTTTTATCGAAAAAAGCACACTGGACAGCTGCCAGACGTTCGATGACATCACCGCTGCGCAGGATGATGCCCAGCGATGCAGATCTGCTGCATGCCGCCAGCACCGCGGCCGGAACCGCAAGTCCCATGGCACAGGGGCAGGCAATCAGCACGACCGAAAGCGACACCATGAGTGCCCTGCCGATCCCCTGCCCTGCCACGTAATAATGACCGATGCAGACCAGTATGGCCAGCAGAATCACGGCAGGGACGAACCAGCCGGCTATGCGGTCAGAAAGCCGCTGCAATGAAGGCTTACCGGCCTGGGCCATGCGCACAAGCGCCGCTACCCGCATAAGGTAACTGTGCCCCACCGCTCGCAGCGCCTGTACAGTAACCGGGGAGGCCACATTGATACAGCCGGCCCGGACATCACTGCCCGGTGAGGCCAGCACCGGCAGACTCTCCCCGGTTACCAGCGATTGATCGATCTCAGTCTCGCCATCCAGGACCAGGCAGTCAACCGGAAAACGCTCGCCCTGGCGAACAAGCAGCAGATCCCCCGGACGGATGTCATCCGCCGGGACATCGCGATGACCCGACTTCTCCACCAGGGTTGCCCGTGACACCACAGCAGCATACAAAGACTCGATCCCTGACATGGCCGTCCGGCGCACGGAGAGTTCCAGAAGGCGGCCGAGCAGAACAAAGGTCACGATCATGGCAGCGCTCTCGTAATAGGTTTCCTGAAGGGAAAACAGTGCCCAGGTGCTGTAGATCCAAGCGGTCAGTGCCCCGACAGCTATCAGCAGATCCATGCCCGGCCTTCGGGAGCGGAGCGATTGCCAGGCCCCCTCAAGAAAGGGCCACCCGCAGTAGAAAACTACCGGCGTTGCGACGATACATGAAGCATATTGCAGAACAGACTTTATGCCGGAGCCCATGCCCTGGAAATAGCCTGCATAGAGGCTGTAAGAATATGCCATCAGCTGCATGGTTAAAAACAGCGCTGTCCCGAAACGCAGCAGAAGGTCATTTCGCTCACGGCGGACCTCCAGGTCTGACAGTGCCGGTGAAAAGGGTCGGGGAGAAAAACCAAGACTGCTGATGGTAGCAAAGATCTCTGAAGGTGCCGAACGTGCAGGATCAAATACTACCGATGCAATCCCTCCGGCATAGGAGATACTGACGTCAGCCACACCATCGATACGGCTGATCATGCGCTCCAGCAGCCAGATACAGGAGGGACAGCTGATGCCGCCGACAAGAATATCCAGGCGGCAGAACTCGCCGTCAGGCGTAACGTGCCGGACCAGTTCTTCATCGTTAAACTGCCCGGAGCTGTCCGGGGTTACCGTCGGCATGCTGCGGACATCACGCTGATAGAATTTACCAAGCCCTGCCGAGCAGATCAGCCGGAACGCCCCCAGACACCCGCGACAACAGAATTCCAGACGGTCTCCTTCCGCAGGATCTGTCTCCACAGGGTCCCAGCGAAAGCTGATGCCGCAGTGGTGGCAGGAATGTACCGCCGGGGTCGTCATGACTGTTCCTCAGGGTCTGTTGCACCTGCACCAGCATATATATTTGACCGAAGACCAGGTGAGCAGAGCGGTGAATGCAGACGTTCTGCGCACGGAACGACAAAATTAAGTATATGTTTTTCTGAATATGTGCTATAAAAAGAAAAGGAGGGCTTTATGAAAGACATACTTATCATCATCGCAATTCTTGCCATCTGGTTTGTTCTCAACCGCTATATCCTTCCCAAAATGGGTGTACAGACCTGAATGTCTGACACGTGTTCTCCCGCGGCGCGGGAGGAGAAGGAAAAAAAGAAATGAGAAAAGGCCGGTCTATGCGCCGGCCTTTGTACTAATTCCCCGATCCTCGTCCAGTACCACCAGATACCCGTCAGGATCGAAACACCACATCTCTTTGACACCATAGGGCCTGACCTCAAGCGGATAGAGCACTTCCAACCCTTCCTCCGCGATGGCGTCACTGATACCTTCTATATCCCGAACCTCAAAATGCAGGGTGACCCCGATACCGCGTGGAAACATACTGAACCGGTTGCCGAGTACCGGATGTGCCCGCACCACGTCATCCTCTTCCACAAAAACCAGAGCAATTCCGTCCATATCCAGTACAAGATGGTCCGGTGCGCCAATTGCTGTAAGTGAGCGCTGCACCGGCAGCTCCAGTATACCGGCGTAAAAAGCCTCTGATACTGCTAAATTGCTGACTGCGAGCTGAATGGAGTGCTGGGCGCGGTGCGACTTCATTTACCTACCCACCGAACAGGGATGTTACTGCACCCGCAAAACGCGACAGCCAGTTGAAATAGATGGTGACTCCAATCAGCATCAGAAACAGGCCGGTACAGATCTCAAATAAACGGATGTATTTCTTGAAGCGCTGAAATGCAACAATGAACTGATGCATTGCAAGGGAGGAGAGGAAAAAAGGTATGCCGAGCCCCAGGGAGTAGATCAGAAGAAGGACGATGCCGTGATACACATTTTCTTCGGTTGCGGCCACCATCAGGATAGCGGCCAGGATCGGGCCGATACAGGGGGTCCAACCTGCGGCAAAGGCCAGGCCGACCAGAAATGTACCCGCAAAACCGGCCGGCTTGCGATGCAGGGTAATGCGCTTTTCGCCCAGCAGCATATGGATGGGAACCAGACCGGTCACATGGACCCCCAGCAGTACGACAAGGATTCCTCCGGCCTTTCTGAGAAAACCCGCGTGCTGGTTCATAAAGGAACCCAGATAGGTGGCAGATGCACCCAGCAGCACGAAAACCACCGTGAAACCGAGAATAAAAGCCAGCGAGTGCAGCATGGCCGTCTGTCGCACCTTGTGGCTGGGGTGCTCTGACTGGAGGTCTGCAAAGGAAAGGCCGGTAATATAGGTGATGTACGAAGGAATCAGCGGCAGAACGCAGGGCGAAAGAAAAGAGAGCAGGCCTGCGATAAACGCACCGAAATAGGTTACTTCCTGGGAATGCATTGCTGACGTTCTCCTATTTCATCAGACCTTCGAGAAAGGAGATTGTCTCACTCGAATCCCAGGCCAGCGGTCCAATGACCTTCTTAACCAGGACACCTTTCTTGTCAATGACAAAGGACTCTGGCACACCGGTTATTCCGTAAGCCTTTTGTGCCTCTCCACCGGGATCGGTGAAGGTAGGCAGTGAATAACCGCTTGATTTGAAGAAGGATTCAATTTCCGGGACACCGCCCTCATCAATGGAGACCGCCACCATCTGAAACGGCTTGCCGGCCATGGCACTGTTGAGCTTCATCATGGATGGCATCTCGTCACGGCATGGCGGACACCAGGTCGCCCAGAAGTTGAGCAGGACAACCTTGCCTTTCAGCTCGGAAAGCTTAAGAGGGGTGTTTGTCAGGGACGTTACCGTGATATCCGGAACCGGTTTGCCCTCGCGCACCTCGGCAATGCCGGCGACTTCTTTCTTCTTCGTACAACCTGTCATCAACATCATCAGGGCAGCGGACAGCAACAGACAACTCACGATTAATCGTTTCATGAATCCCTCCACGTAAAGGTGATTATATTCCGGCCGGAGTCAGGCGGTTCAGCGGTTTCGTGTTACAACATAATCGGCAAGGCCAAGCAGGGCCGAGGAGACGGGGGTGATCTCGAATACGGCAAGTTGAGAGCGGCACTCATCTATGTAGCGTCTCGCCGAATCCACGGTATAGCTTATTCCGCCATACTGTTTGACCAGACTGGAAACATGGCGAAACTCATCCAGCGTCATCTCGTCTTTTTCGACAACCGTCTCGATAACAGAGCGTTCTTCGACCGTGCACTGGCGCAGGGTATGGATAAGCGGTAGTGTAATCTTGCCCTCTTCCAGGTCGTGACCGATGCTCTTGCCGAAGTCTTCTTCCGTGGCGATATAGTCCAGTGTATCATCCATCAACTGGAACGCAATGCCCAGCGACATACCGAAATCCGCAAGTGCCTTCTGCCGGACAGGAGAAGCACTGCCCAGGATTGCACCTGCTTCGCACGCAGCGGACATGAGGATGGCTGTTTTTGAACGTATCACATCGATGTAGCGCTCTTCGGTCAGGTCTATCTCACCCGTGCAGAGCAACTGCATGACCTCACCCTCGGCGATGACGGTGGTTGCATCGGAAAGCACCCGCAGGATATCGAGACTGCCGACCGCAACCATCAGGGAGAACGATTTTGAAAACAGGAAGTCGCCCACCAGCACCGACGCCTCGTTGCCCCACAAGGTGTTGGCCGAAGCCAGGCCGCGCCGCAGGGTGGCGCTGTCGACCACATCATCGTGCAGGAGTGTGGCGGTATGGATGAACTCGACGACACTGGCCAGTGGAACCGCCCGGGAGCCCTGGTAACCGCATAAACGGGCGGCAAGAAGCAGCAGCGCAGGACGGACACGCTTGCCGCCACTTGAAAGCACGTATTCGCCGACCTTGCGTATCAGGGGTACGTCGGATTCCAGATCCTTGCGGAACTGCAATTCGACGTTTACAAGATCTTCGCCTATGATATTCAGAGCGGCCTGCATCAGGTGGGTCCTCGGAGGGGTAAATTTGTGTCATAGTAAGCGAATGAATTCTGGTTTGTCAAAGCATTTATGGCAGTTGGATGCCTGATTGCACAAGGTTTCCATTGCCAGACAGGCTTGCACGGTATATGGTACAGGATGCAGTATATTACGATCGAAACGATTACAGCCCAAGGAAGTCACCATGAATTTTAACGAACTCCCCCTGCCGGAAGCTCTCATGAAGGGCATTGCCGAGGCGGGTTTCAGCAGCTGCACCCCCATCCAGGAACACACACTGCCCATCAGTCTGACCGGAAAGGATATCGCCGGCCAGGCCCAGACCGGAACAGGCAAGACCGCGGCCTTTCTGATCACCCTGTTCACCCGGCTGATGAAAAACAACACGGGTGATGCCCGCAAGCACCCCCGTGCGCTGATCCTTGCCCCGACACGGGAACTGGTGGTGCAGATCGAGCAGGATGCCCAGATTCTGGGTCGTCATTGCGGCTTTACCATTCAGGCTATTTATGGTGGCGTAGACTACATGAAACAGCGTGATGCCCTTCGCGACGGCGCTGACGTTATTATCGGCACACCGGGTCGGCTTATCGACTACCTCAAACAGAAGGTCTACAGCCTCAAAGAGGTTGAAATGCTGGTTATCGATGAGGCCGATCGCATGTTCGACATGGGCTTTATCGCAGACCTGCGCTTTATTCTGCGTCGCCTGCCTCCCTTTGACCAGCGTCAAAACCTCCTGTTTTCCGCCACTCTCAACTTGCGGGTTATGGAACTGGCCTACGAGTTCATGAATTCCCCGGAAAAGGTCTCTATCACCCCCGAACGGATGACCGCTGAAAATGTTGAGCAGGTCCTGTACCACGCCTCACGAAAAGAGAAATTCCCCCTGCTGCTTGGTCTGTTACGCCGCGTCGGCATGGTACGCACCATGATCTTCATCAATACCAAACGCGAAGGGGAATACCTCAATGACCGGCTGAACGCAAACGACTGTCCCAGCCGCATTATCTCGGGGGATGTGGACCAGAAGAAGCGGATGCGCATACTGGAGGATTTCAAGGAAGGGAAACTGCCGATTCTGATTGCGACCGACGTCGCCTCACGCGGGCTGCACATCGATGGTGTCACTCACGTCATAAATTACGACCTGCCCCAGGATTGTGAGGACTACGTCCATCGTATCGGTCGTACCGCCCGGGCCGGAGCGGAGGGTATAGCCATCTCTCTGGCGGATGAAGACGGTGTCCTGTATCTGGAGGCCATCGAGGAATATATCAAGGCCAAGATACCGGTTGAATGGGCCGAAGATGATCTGTTTGTAAATGATTTCAAGCGGGTCGCCCGGCCGAAGTACAAGAAAGATGCTCCTGCAGGGGGGCGCGGCAGTGGCAGTTCCCGGCCACCACTTAAAAGCTCCAGAACAACGATAAAGAGTGCGCCGGCAGCAACAAAAGCGTCTGCCGTTATACCTGCTGCTGCAAAGGTAAATCCCGAAACGGGAGAACCGGCCAAGAAACGCAGGCGCAGAAAAAAGAAAGCGGCTGGCGAAGGTACGCCTGCGCCGCAGACGGTCTCAGAATAAAACGAAGAAACCCCGGACACACTATCCGGGGTTTCTTCGTTTTAGTGATACCGTGATAACTTTCCACCTTAAAAACTATGGGAGCTCTTCATTAGCATGCTGACGCCCAGATAGGTGAACAACATAACGGCTACACCGGCAATACCCATCCAGGCGGTCACCCTGTCCCAAGCGGCCCCCTTGAGGCGCAGGTGCAGAATAAGTGCATAGAACAGCCACAGGATCGACGTCCAAAGCTCCTTCGCCGTCCAGAGCCAATAGGTCCCCCAGGCGTAATAGCCCCAAATCCCGCCCGCCACCATCGAAGCCGAAAAGAACGTCCAGCCGACCAAGGCGGTCTTGAACTGTATGTCCAGGTACACCCTTTCCCCCCGGATCAGAAAAGCAGCGCAGAACAGCCCCCCAAGGACGAAGAGGGCATAGCTGAAAAACGCCAGGACAACGTGCAGCTCGAACCAGAGCGTGTCAAGTATCTGCGGTAGCGGCATGTTTGACGGTTTGAATCCGAGTGCGCACAGGGTGAACAGTCCGGCGGTAATACCGGAAGAGATCGTAAACCAGCGAGTCCGGTGGAGTGAATGGGAACGGGAGGTAATAAGAGCCATGCCTGCTATGGAGAGCGCAAAAAAAGTCAGGGTGTCATGTGGGCCGAGCAGCGGTAGCCGGCCGATCGACTGGCTACGCAGCAGCAGATAGACAAGTTGTGACACGGCACCGGCGGCTAAGGCCACTCTCCAGCAGGAACCCAACAGATAGCAGACCAACGAAACGACCGGCAGCCACGTCATCGTGCAGCCACCTCTCGTCCTTGAATCGCGTTCGCCCTGCAGGGCATGGAACCGGTCACAGCTTGACCACCGATCGGATCCGTTTATCATCGAGGAAATTGATCAGCAGGTAGAGCGGGACCCCGACCAGGCCACTGATGAAGATTATGTTGAAGAAATTGACGGCATAACCGGACCAGGTATGGGGGATGGGTTGGAACCACCAGTTAAAGAACCTGACGATCATCAGGATCGGTACGTACGCGATAAAGCCCCACAGCAACCAGCCGAGCGCCTGACGGGCCCGGGCCTGCTTCTGCAGGAATACTACCGCGACCGCCAGCAGTGATCCGCCGTACAGCATCTCGATCCATGGTACCAACCCGTGGCGCATAAAAATCTTCAAAGCTGAGACCCGTACCTCAATGCCCAGCGCGATGTTCTCTTCAGAGAGTTTGGCCTGGTAATCCGTGCTGTAGTAATCGAACGCACCGAAAACGCCCATCAGCAGGATCAAGACGGCAACAATCGCGACTCCGTATCCGACCAGGTTGACCGGATGGAGGTTTTCTATGATCTCACCGATGTTGATCTTCTCGGCTGGAGGAGTCTGGGCAGGTGCCGGTGACGATGGAAATGAGGATAACGGGACGCTCGGCATCGGTGCCGGAGCGGTATCCCGGGAGAATTTCCTGTTGAGGATCTCCTGTTCGCGGGCCCTGGTCATCTCCTCCCGCTGCCGGTCGATGAACGACTTGATGAAGACCCCGCATTTGGGACAGGTCCCGAAGCGTTCGTCGCCAAAGGTACTGTAGGCACAGGAAGGGCAAACATCCACAAGGTATTCGTTGACCGTTGCCTTCGGCTTTTTCACATCAAAGCCGTTCTTGCACTTTGGACAACTCAGGAATCGGCCCTCTTCGGGAATCTCGTGATCAGGCAAATTCCCGCTGGCTCCGCATTTAGGGCAGGATATCTTCATACGTTTTGAAACTCCTTGCATGAATGATTGGACAATTTTTGCAAAGTGTACCAAAAGAAACCGCACCTGTCACCAGTGAGAAGATAAAAACGTGCCCTCACCGACAGTCCTCTTACTAAAAAACCCGCCGAAGCGGGTCATTTAGTATAAATATCAAACTGCAGGCTGCATTATTTACCGTCTGAAAACTCATCCAGCTCCGGTCTCATGCCCACCATTTCCCTGATTTCGATCCATTCCCGCTTGTCTACGGCCGCCTCTTCACCCTTCATCACGTTGATGATCGTGAAATAGTCCTGTTCATACCTGCTTTTTCTGACCTCGTCTGCCGGCCTACATTTGACAGCGAAAACCGTCTGAACAGACTGATGATCCCATGCCCGCCACTGCTGCTCGTCCTTGAGACCAACGTATTTGTGTCCCTCAAGGGCCTTGATCACAGCCTTGGTCTCAAAGGTTTTGGCACGCTCTACCGCTTCCTTGTACTGGTGCATGATGACATATGCCGAAGCGCCGGAAGTGGTCGGATACCGGTGGTAACGGGACTCGAACTTCTGTACGAATTCTACCCCCCGGGGGTAATTGTACGTACCCGGAACAGTCCATATCCAGGGCAGGGTTCCGATTACGCCCTCCATGGCCTCTGGTCCGGCTCCCTGCGCCATATCATCATTCAGGCTCGGTACAATGATCTGCATTCGGTTTTTCAATCCCATCTCATATGCCTGGCGAACGGCGATCTCCATATCGCGCCCGAACAGTGACAAGACCAGAACAGAGGCCTTGCTATCCCTGGCCTTCTTTAAGGCCTCTTTGAAGTCCTTGGCACCAAGTTCCGTCAAAACTTCAGGATGGACGGTCAGATCCTTTGTATTGGTGAAACCGCGCAGAACGGATTCCGTCGTCCAGCCCCAGGTGTAATTGGCGGTGATATAGAAGTACTTCTGCCCGGAAAAGTTTTTCTTCATGTATTGTGAAAGCACTTTTCCGGCAGCATAGGCGTCATAGCATTCGCGAAAGATATGGCGATGTCCGTATTCACCGGTCGTCTCGGTAGAATAGGTCAGGGTTCCAAAGAACAGGCGGTTCTTCTGCAGCGCCACCTCGCCCGTGGCAATCGCCACAGCACTTGAGGATCCGCCGAAGATCATCGGCACACCCTCCCTGTCAAAGAGTTCGGTGGCGTTGGCCCTGGCCACCTTGGCATTGGACCGGGTGTCGCGGTAGACCAGCTGCACCTGCTTACCCAGAATACCTCCCGTTGCATTGATCTCTTCCACGGCAAGGTCAGCGGCACGGCGCTGATCAAGTCCCTGCTTGGCGTATGGGCCGGTCTCGGGGTAGCTCAAACCGATCTTTACCATGTCCTGTGCTGCGAGACCTTTCCCCGGCAGAAACACAAGAGAAATAAGAAAAACATAACATCCGGTTAGAAAAACGATTTTCATACCGCTGCCTCCCAGCTGAAGATCAACAATCTATAGCTGTTATAACAGACAGTTATATATTTTAAAACTATATTTTATTTAATGTAATTATACCGTTGATTCGGTCAGTTATCACTTCAGAAACTGTGCATTAACCAGATTTATCGGCGACCCGGACAAAAATGCCGAGACATTGGCAGCGACGATGTTCATCAGTCGCCTGCGAGCCGCCAGCGAGGCCCAGGCGATATGCGGGGTGAATATGCAGTTCGGAGCCGTCAAGAGCGGATTGTCGGCCCGCATCGGCTCATGAGCCACAACATCCAGGCCGGCCCCGGCGATGGTGCCTTTTCGTAGCGCATCGGCCAGGTCTGTCTCGTTCACAAGCCCTCCCCTGGCCACATTGATCAGCAGGGACGAGCGTTTCATGACCGCCAGCAGCGCGGAATTGACAAAACCTTCATTATCAGCGGTCTGCGGGCAGTTGAGGGAGATGACATCGGAGGACGCAAACAGTTCTTCAAGCGGCACAAAACGTACCGGAATAGGTCCGGGGTCCTGCGGGATACGCGGTGAATAAGCGATCACCTTCATACCGAAGGCCGCACCGACCCTGGCAACAGCGCGGCCAATGGTGCCATAGCCTACAATGCCGAGGGTCAGTCCGTCCAGCTCCAGGATAGAGGTTTTCCAGTAGGCATGGTCCGGGCAGCGTATCCACTCACCAGCCTTGACGGAAGCATCATGAATTCCCACGGCAGTGGCCAGCTCCAGGAGCAGTGCAAAGGCGGTCTGCGCCACCGACTCCGTGGAGTATGCCGGGACGTTGGAAACCGGGATTCCCAGCTTTCCGGCCGCTGCCACATCTACGTTGTTGTAGCCTGTGGCGAGCATTGAAATGTACGCGAGGTTGGGGAGCGCCTCCAGCGTAGCAGCATCCAGCTTGCACTTGCTGGTAAGAATGATCTCCGCACCCCGTGCGCGTTCCAGCTTAAGTTCCGGAGGGGTCCGGTCATATATCTTACAGCTGCCGAGTGCCGCAACCGGGCTCCAGGGGTTGTCTCCGGGATTAATCGTATAGCCGTCCAGGATTACGATTTCAGGTTGCTTTGTCATGTTTTTTTCCTCCAGAATGATGAATGCTGCGACGGTATCAGTCATGCATGTGCTGCGTCAAGGATTGAAAAAAGTAGACTGGGCATGTTTTGTTGAAGTATGGTGCGGATGAAAATTATCACAAGCGGAGGGGTTTATGTTTTCGCAGAATAACGACCTGGGGGCGTCACTTTACAAAACGTGGAGCGACAAGGAAAAACGGGAGGAAATTGCCAGGCTGGTCGAAGGTTACCGCAACGGCCTGCCGATCGGTATTCTCTGTAAGATGTCCGAGACCATCGCCGGCAGCCGCAAACGTGCACGCAGTCATCTGCATGCCCTGATGGCGCCGGCCGAACGGCAGGTCGCCATCCAGAAGGAATCCGGAGGCATGCAGATCGTGGTCAAGGAGTTGCTTCAATAATGCAAGAACCGGCACCCAACATATTGAATAAGTTACCAGTTGTCCTGCTCTTCGTCTTCGTACTCTTTCTGGTTGCCTTTAGCACCTGGCAACTTTTCCATGGCAACATCGAAGCGGCCTTTTCTTCACTCCCTTTCCTGCTGATCATCTATCTCTTCGTCATGCGGCGACGACCGTGATCAGGTAAAGTCTGTGCCGGAAGTTCCACGTGGCATCTCAAATCATTTACCGTTACCGGCTGCTCGCGCAATAAGGACGCTGGTAAGGCACCGGCTTTCTGGATTCTCTCTTGATATTCAGAGCCTGATGTGGTAGTAGAATTCGACTTTTATTTTAATGAGGAGGGCCAGCATGCCTCAGTTGCTTGAAAATACGGTGCACGCAAACTGGGCTATCCATGACTTGTACTGGGTGGGAGCCTGTATTTTCATTGCCCACTTCATCTGGCTGAGCCCCTCATTCCTGCAGCGCAAAAACGTACTGTTCAGCCTGGTGGTTATGACCGCTTTCTGGCCCTTGACCTATACGTTCTCTGTTTTTCAGATCATGCGTTTCAGAAGGCTGAAGCCCTAGCTGCTCAGCGCACCCATCTCTCCTGTCTTCACGTCCCGCCGGTAAATCCCGGCGGGACGTTTCATTCCTTCAAACCGTTTCATTCCTTCAAAATGTAATAGCAGACCGGCAGATCATTGCCTCATTGCCTCATTGCCGATATTGCTTTCAGCGGATGTTCAGATTAAATGCCCCTCCCGCATGTTCGGCAATGGTACGGCCGATACTTATGGAGGCCGTTGCTGCCGGCGATGGAGCATTGAGGACGTGGATCATACCGTCCCCATGCACCAGGCAGAAATCATCCAGCAAACGGCCGTCCGGATCCACGGCCTGGGCCCTGACACCGGCCCCTCCCGGCGTGACATCTTCTCCGTGAAGCTCGGGGATCAGCCGGCGCAGGTCGCTGACGAACAAGCCCTTACTGAATGACCGGCGGTATTCCTGCAGTCCGATCTTCCAGTATCGCCGTGCCAGGTTACGGAATCCGGAATACATAACCATCTCCAGGGTATCCCGCAGTGAAAAACTAAAGCGTCCATATCCTTCCCGCCTGAAAGCCAGGACGGCATTGGGGCCGGCCTCCAGACCGCCGCCGATCATGCGAGTGAAGTGTACACCCAGAAAAGGAAATGCCGGGTCCGGAACCGGATAGATAAGGTTATTCACCATTCCGCGGCGTTCAGGTGCAACCATGTAATATTCACCCCGGAAGGGGATGATCCTCACGTTTGTGGAGACGCCGCAGAGAAGTGCCAGACGATCGCTCTGCAGGCCGGCACAGTTGATCAGGAAACGGCAGGAGATCTTTCCTTGAGCTGTTTCGAGCACGAAGCCGGTTGACTGTCTGCTCACCCGCTCTACCCCGGAGTTTACAAACACCCGGCCACCCTGACTTCTGACAACCGCCGCGTAAGCCTCCGTCACAACCGTGTAATCAACGATGCCGGTCTGAGGGACGAAAAGACCCGCAATTCCTGCTACATGAGGTTCGTGCATGCGCAACCCCGCAGCGTCCAGCCGCTCAATCCCCTCCAGGGCGTTCTCCCTGCCCCGCTGCTCCAGCGCATCAAGTGCCGGAATCTCGGCTTCGCTGGTGGCTACAACGATCTTGCCGCAGCGTTCATGGGCAATATTATGCTCCGCACAGAAAAGGTACAGCGCATCTCTTCCGCTGGAACAGGTCTGCGCCTTGAGCGATCCCGGCCTGTAATACAGGCCTGAATGAATCACACCGCTGTTATGTCCGGTCTGGTGGGCCGCAAGGCGATTTTCCTTCTCCAGGACCGTCACGCCCAGACCGCTGAAGCGATCCAGAAGAGCCATTGCAGTGGCTGTTCCGACAACACCGCCGCCGATAACGGCAACATCCACACTGTTCATCGCAACTCCTCAGATAATTATGTTGAATCCGTACCGCCGGGGGCTCTTTCGGACAGAGGCGTTACCTACCCCCGACTGACTGGTCGTCACCTCGCAGTTGATAACAATATTGAAACCTGCACCGTAAAATCAGAGCGCATGATCTGTTCCCTGAGGACTGATCAGAGTCTGCTGGGCGTCTCGGCATTTTTCATGGGTTGCGGTGACGTAATTCGGAAGATGCGAAAGATATTGATCTGGAGATGCATCTTGTCAATCGGCTGAAAGACCTCGGTAAAAGAGACCGTCGTATCGACGGAAACCTTTGCGTATTCACGGCGAATGTCTTCACCCGGTCTGCTCCGCCCCGTTTTTTAGAAATTGAGTCTGAACGGCAGGGTCCGTTACTGAGTCCGAGCTGACAACCCGGAAGGTCTTCAGGTAGTCAGCAAGTGTCCGGTCATCGTTTTTGATGTGATCGACAATCCAGCGTGAGAGGCGGTTTTTGACCTGCTTCCTGCTGTAGCTGTCAAACGCGCTCATATAAAACTGTTTCTTCATGATGCTGAAATCGCTGCTGAAATTTCGGTGAGCCATGATATGTGACTGCATCAGCGGATACTTGTAGAGGATCATGTAATGTTCCTCCAGACTGAAGTGACCTCTGACGTAATCATCGATAAACTCCATCATGCCGGAATTCCCGTCATCAAGATTTTGACTGTCCTGAATCTCATTCAGACGGTTCAGGAAAATTGCTATCTGGGTGTGCTGCTCGTCAATTTCTGCAATACCTGTCTTAAGATCTTCTGTAATTATGATTTCACCATCGAGATACACATCCGAATCTGTGTCGTCGCGCTCAGCGTAAATCTTGTTGATGAGCTGATTGATACGGGTGAAGGCTGCCAGAACATCAGGATCGAAATGCGAAGGCTCTGTCCTTCCATCACCCTCCAGGAGGATCCTGCAGGCTGTTTCATGATCCAGCGACTCCTTATACGGCCGTGTGCTCCTCAGGGCGTCATACTGGTCGGCAAGGCTGATGATCCTGCATTCCAGCGGTATATCCCCCTGTTTCAATCCGTAGGGGTACCCGCTGCCGTCCCACCGCTCATGGTGAAAGACAGCTATATTGCGGGCCATGCTCAGCCATGGATGCCGGCCGATAATATCAGCCCCGTAGATTGTATGGTGCTTGACCAGATCATACTCTTCGCTGCTCAGATGTCCCGCTTTGCGCAGCAGTTCCGGCGGGGTGTGAATCTTCCCGACATCATGCAGTGTCGACTGGACCCGGATAGAGCCGACAAACGAATGATCAAGCCCCATCTCCTCTGCCAGCAGTGCACAGATTTTACCCACCCGGTTGATATGGTTGCCGGTCGCCTGGTCGTTGACCTCGGCAGAGCGTGCCAGGGCAAAGACCATATACTCGACCAGCTGGGCATTCTCGCAGATCGATGCGGCATTGTTGGCAAAGATCTGGCAGCGCTTGATACGGTTTTCGTCAAAAAAGCCACTTTCCGAACTGCACATGACCAGTACACCAAGGCAGTGCCCGCCCACTGTCAGCGGCAAACCAAGGACCTCCTTGAATCCCCGTTTAACCGCACCCTCTCTCCAGGGCAGAAAATCATGGTGTTCAACGTCCATGCAGCAGGGAGACTGGCTGCGTATGGCAACACCCGCCGGCCCTCGGCCGATAAGCTCGTCTCCCCAGGTAAACCTTACCGAAGTGAGATAATCCACATCAAAACCGGCAGATGCGATCGGCTCCACATGTATGCTTCCGGGCTGGATCAGCCCTATCCATGCCATTCGCAGCTCGAACAACCGGAAGGCGCCGTCACAGATATTATTGTAGATATACTCACAGGTCCCGATGGTATTGAGCCTGCTTGATGCATTGTACAGATCGATCAGCTTGGTATTGGAGAGACGAAGCTCCTCTTCAAATTTTTTGCGGTGTTCAATTTCCATGGTCAGGGATTCATATGGTTTTTTAAGGTTTGTTTTCACGATTGCCGCATAGATAAGGTAATAGGAGGCAATCTTAAATAAATGACCGAGAAGATTCGAATAACCATACACATCTGTATAAAGAGTAAACGACATCTCTACTGCGATAGCGGAAATAAACGACCAGGTCAGCAGGATCAGAATCGGCCGGTCAAAATACTCTTTTTTCCTCCAGAGAAACACGATAGCCGCCGCTATGACCAGAGACACCACATATTCACTGGTCACTTTGAACGTCGTCAGGCCGCTGCCGGTGACATACGCATCAGGAAACAAACCGCTAAAGATAAGTAGCAGCAGTGTCAGCGTGATGCTCGAATACACAATGAAGACCGGAACGGCTTTCAGCTTTCTGTCGATGAAAAATGGTGCCGCCAGCAGTGAGATCCCCTGCAGGTATCGTCCGGCTATCCAGATCTGGGTAGGCAGGTTGGCACCGCTGATCTCGAAGACCCCCATGCCCTTGTAACTCAGGGTATGAATCAGATCCAGGAACGCGACAAAGAGATAGGAGATACCTATAAAAAGGAGGTATGGGTTGGTCGAGAGTTTTCTTGTATTCCAAGCAATGACAAAAATGCTGGCTGCAATGATTATGCAGAACAGCTCAGCCATACTGTGAAAAAGATTGTAACTGTAGAGGCTACTGAGAGTAAGCACGAGAGCGAGAGCAATGAATATGAAAACGACCAGGGCGTTGCCGGTCTTTCTGGTGCCGCTGTCATTCATGAGTATCCCTCTGGCTGATATGATCCACCTGAGATAGATTTTATCGTACCCGGTCTGATTTTCAAGCGGAGACATGAAGATATTTCGGGGAGGAATGGGGAAAAGGTTCGAATATGTGCGGCGCAGGGGATGGGTGTAAGCAATCAACCCGTATTAACCGGTGCCATTGGACAGTTCGGCGTACTTCCTGTCATCTTTGAGGACATGCCCGAGAAGCCACTCGCCAAGCAGAACGATCAGTTCTTTGGCCACGTCAAGGTCGTTGTCATGGGTACGGGAACGCAAGACCTCGATTGAATGTGCAAATTCCCTGTGTTTCGCAACATGATCATCAATCTCCTGAAAGCACTTTTCCCTCATATGCTGCTCTTCTGTCGAAAAATGATACCTCGTATAATCCGATAATTCATCTATGATCTGGAAGATACAATCCAATTCAGCTGAATTCATGACGTTTTCGTAAGCCGCATTGAGCAGATGAAACAATCGTTGATGGTGGTGGTCCAGTTCCGCATCCATGACGGAATATTCCGTTTTCCAACCTAACAATGGCATGTAGACATCCCTCTAAAACTATCAATTCATACAAAAGAAAGCAGCACACAATGACGGCATACAAACGGAATATAAAATTGGTCAGGGAGTAATGCTGCTAACAGAAAGCTGCTGGAATTGCCGCGTCGGGCGGGCAGCCTTCTCAGCCATCCTCTCCACTACTCTGAAGCTCCCTGATGACCTCTATAATTTCCTGCCTGGACAGGATGCCCTTTTTCTCCAGGACAGTGATAAGTGCAAGCATCTCATAGCTGTGGGAGACAACCAGCTGCTCCAGTGCGATAGATTGTTCCGTCCGGGTCTTTCCTGACATTTATGTTCCTTGCTCACAGGTAAATAACGGCTCAGTCGAGTGCTCGTTGTTGAGGATGTTGGAGCGATCCACAAGCCCCCTGTTAAGTGCGTGCAGTGCTGAGACTATGCACGACTGCTCCAATCTCCACGAGATGCAGGAGGATGCATATGGTTCACCAGTCGGCGCAATCAATGCAAATACTTTTCAAGACCGGACAAGCTCAGGTGAAGATCGTTGTCCTTTACTCCGGGTAACATGATGCCCCACCGGTATGATACGTTTCTAACACTGTGCCGCAATGACACAGTTTCTACCCGACTCCTTTGCGTGGTACAGGCATTTGTCGGCCGTGTCAAGAATTGCATTGACTGAGATTGCATCGTTCAGGTCGGACTTAATTACCGAAACCGCCCCGGAGCTTATGGTTATATCAACGGCAGTACCTTGAGCCATAACCGGGCTTTCTGCTATGAGCCTCCTGATGCGTTCCGCAACAATGCGGCACCCTTCAAGATCGGTTTCCGGAAGGACAATCACAAACTCATCGCCACCATAGCGGGCAAACCAGTCATTTTCACACCGTATGGTGTTGTTGATACGCACAACGAACTCTTTGAGCACCAGGTCACCGATCTGGTGCCCGTATCGGTCATTCAATGATTTAAAATTATCAACATCGCACATGACAATCGATAACGGATGTCCGTATCTCTCCGTCCGTTTGATCTCTTTCAACAATTGGCTGTCAAGGTAGCCGCGATTGAAGGCGCCGGTCAGTTGGTCATGCATGGCAAGCGTCCTGAGAGTCGCTTCGAGAGCCAGGATCCGCCGTGCTGCCTTCAGACGTGACAGCAACTCAATTTCATGAACCGGCTTGACAATGTATTCATCTGCCCCGGCTTCAAATCCCGAGATAAGATGATCCCTCTCATCCAGGGATGTCATCAGAAGAATAAAAACATATTCTTCAAAATGCATGGTGCGGATTTTGCGGCATAATTCAAGACCATCCATTACCGGCATAACCAGATCGGTAATGATAATTGGAAAATGCTCTATCTGGCAGCGCTCCAGGGCCTCCTGGCCATTAGCAGCGACCTCGACACAAAAACCGGAGCGTTCAAGGATATCACCAATGAACGATTGGCACAGCAGATCGTCTTCTACCACCAGAATCTTCATACTGACTGGGTTCATAACAGATATGCTCCTTGGATAGTAATCAGCAGCCGACATGGTGTAACTTATCTGTTTATAATATCGCATTTATCACCGTTAGCAACCTGAATCCAAACGTATAACCCGCTGCAGAGATTGTTATGAACCGCAAACGATCGAGATATCCTCAATACAGTAACGGCCCGCCGGGAAATCCTGACGGGCCGTTACTGTCAACGTATCATGTCGTAATTACTTGTATTCGGGCATCTCATCAAACTGCAGATACTTGTAAATCTTGTCCTTGTTGGGCTCGATCTTCTCTTTGTAGATCTTGAGGAACTCGGCCGGCTTGGGCAGTCTGCCCAGCAGTGCCGTCACCGCTCCCAGTTCAGCCGAGCCAAGATAGACCTTGGCGCCGTTGCCGATACGATCATCGAAGTTACGGGTAGAGGTTGAGAACATATTGACCCCGTCAGGTACGCGGGCCTGGTTACCCATGCAGAGCGAGCAGCCGGCGATCTCGATGCGGGCGCCGAAGGCGCTGTAGACCGAGAAGTAGGCCTCATCCTTGAGCTGCTGCTGATCCATGCGGGTTGGCGGGCAGATCCAGGTGCGAACGGCAGGGTTGAACGGCTGACCGCGCCAGATCTCGGCAGCAGCGCGGAAATGGCCGATGTTGGTCATGCAGGAACCGAGGAATACGTCCTGGATGGCGGTGCCGGCAACCTTGGAGAGCAGCTTGACATCATCGGGATCGTTCGGGCAGGCCAGGATCGGCTCGGTGATCTCCTTCAGGTCGATCTCAATCACAGCAGCATACTCGGCACCCTTGTCAGCCTTGAGCAGGGTCGGTTTTTTCAGCCAGGCCTCGACCGCCTTGATGCGATTCTTGAGGGTGTTGGCATCGGAGTAGCCTTCGGCGATCATCTTCTTCATCAGGGCCACGTTGGACTTGAGGTAGGTGGCGACCGATTTCTCGGAGAGCTGGATGCAGCCTGCAGCGGCGGAGCGCTCGGCGGCGGCATCGGTCAGTTCGAAGGCCTGCTCGACGGTCAGATCGGGGAGACCTTCCATCTCCAGAATGCGGCCGTTGAAGATGTTTTTCTTGTTCTTCTTGGGCACGGTCAGCAGACCCTGTTTGATGGCCCAGAACGGGATGGCGTTGACGGCGTCACGCAGGGTGATGCCGGTGTTGAGCTTGCCCTTGAAGCGGACCAGGACCGACTCGGGCATATCCAGCGGCATAAAGCCCATGGCGCCGGCGAAAGCCACCAGACCGGAACCGGCCGGGAAGGAGATGCCGATCGGGAAGCGGGTGTGGGAGTCACCACCGGTACCGACGGTGTCAGGCAGCAGCAGGCGGTTCAGCCAGGAATGGATCACGCCATCGCCGGGACGCAGGGCGACGCCGCCACGCTCGGCAGTGAAGCCGGGCAGGTTTTTGTGCATCTTGACGTCGGCAGGCTTCGGATAGGCTGCGGTGTGGCAGAAGGACTGCATGTACATGGGGGCCTGGAACTTGAGGCAGGCCAGTTCCTTCAACTCGTCAGCGGTCATCGGACCGGTGGTGTCCTGGGAACCGACGGTAGTCATCTTGGGCTCGCAGGCAGTGCCGGGCATAATGCCCTTGACGCCGCAGGCCTGTCCTACCATCTTCTGGGCCAGGGAGAAAGCCTGCTTGGCCTTGGGCTTGGGATTATCCGGAAGGGTGAAAACGGTGGTCGGCTTGAGGCCGAGGACCTTACGGGCCTTGTCAGTCACGGCGCGGCCGATGATCAGCGGGATGCGGCCGCCGGCGCGGAACTCGTCAGCCACGGTATTCGGGCTGATGGTAAACTTCGAAAGGGTCTTCTTTCCGGCTTCGTCGGTGATGACACCCTTCTTGGTGTTAATGACGATTACGTCGCCGGTTTTCATGCCGGTCACATCGGCTTTCAGCGGCAGAGCACCGGAGTCCTGAGCGGTGTTGAAGAAGATTGGTGCGATTACGCCGCCGATGATCACGCCGGCTGTCTTCTTATTGGGCACGCAGGGGATCTCGTCGCCGATGGCCCACAGAACCGAGTTACAGGCCGATTTACGGGATGACCCGGTACCGACCACGTCACCTACGAATGCGACCTGGAAACCTTCCTTGCGGAACTTGGCAATAGTAGCCAGACCGTCCTTGAAGCGGGTCTTGCCCATAGCCAGGGAGTGCAGCGGGATGTCAGGGCGACTCCAGGCGTCGCCGGCCGGGGAGAAATCGTCGGTGTTGATCTCGCCTTCCACCTTGTAGACTTTGACCTTGATCGTATCGGGCACACCTTTACGGTGTGTGAACCAGTCGGCATCGGCCCAGGACTTGAGGACCTTGGCGGCAGCGGCATTCTTGCCGGTGGTGGCCAGCTTGACAATCTCGTCGAAGGCGTCATAGACCAGTACGATGCCGGACAGAGCGCAGGCGGCTTCGTCAGCCAGTTTCTTGTCTTTCAGCGCGGCAACCAGAGGGGCCACATTGTAACCGCCGATCATGGTACCGAGCATGCGGATGGCGGCAACCGGGTCGATCAGGGGTGATTTCTTCTTGCCGGTAACGATCTCACCGAGGAACTCGGCCTTTACCTTTGCGGCCGGGTCAACACCGGGAGACACGCGGTCCTTGATCAGTGCCAACAGGAACTGCTCCTTGCCCTTGGGGGGCTTGACCAGCAGTTTGGCAAGGTCGGCAGTCTGCTCCGGTGTCAGCGGCAGCGCCGGGATTCCCTGTTTGGCGCGCTCTTTTTCATGCTGCAGGTAGGCTTCGATCATTCGTACTTCCTCCTTGGTGGTATGGTGTTTCCATCCGGATGTAGTGGCTTGTTAAAATGCATACTGTATACAATTTATGTGCAGGCTTGTCAATGCTGTTCAACACCAGCCTACAGCCATAAAAAAACGGCCTCCCGGCAGCATGGCAGGAAGGCCGCGAAGATGTTCACGGGTGATCAGTTTGCGGTAAAATAGGCGATTAATGCTGCGATCTGCTCTGAAGTAAGCGTCAGACCATTATGACCGGCAAAACCGGGAACGGGATATTTCCCGCTGACCAGTCCGCCCTTACCGGACAGGTTCGGACCAGTGCCGCCAAGCGTATCCACTGTCCCGAGACTGTGGCAGCCGGCACAGAGACCTGCATATATAGAAGCTGCATTAATCGGTGTCACAACCGCTCCCGGAGAATAATTTGGATCAGGGGTTACCGCTGCAGAGCCTGAAGCAGGTGCAGTCCCCGGATTTTTCACGGCATTGGTCTGGGCAGTAGTAAACACGACATTCATCGGATTCTGGCCACGTTGATCGTTTGAGTGACAATTATAGCAGTTCTTGTCGTATAAAACGCTGCCACCCTGAATATTCCAGACATGGATATGTACAGCACCCGAATCGGGCGCTGATGAGACCAGAGACAACCTCATGCCGCTGTTCAGGTCAATCATCTGCTGGCTTGACAGGGCGATCACATGGGAATGACCACTGACGCTGTCGCTGCGATACTGGAGTACGGCTCCGGCCGGAGCTGCGGAGACATCACCGAACGGGATGCTGACACTGTGGCTGTGTGCGCTGACTGCCGTTGAGGCAACTGTCGAAGCGGTCAATGCGACAGCTGGCGCATTGGTCTCATGTTCACTGTCTCCACAGGCAGTCAACACCATAAATGGCAACAATGCGACAATGACGAGCGAGGGAAGCTTTTTCAAACTAAAAAACATACACTGATCTCCATACCGAATTCAAATTGATTTATTTTATAAAAATAGCAAAATCAGCACAGCCCATCAAGAAGATAAAGTGGATTGATTTTATCTTTAAGCCGGCTTGCAAAATAGCGCGTTATATGCGTATATAAGCTTCATATGAATCTGAAATTGATAAACAACAGAAGAAACTAACCGTGCAGATACACTGGAACGACATAGATACCATACTGCTGGATATGGACGGAACACTGCTGGACCGCCACTTTGACGACCATTTCTGGCTTGAGCACGTCCCATCCCGCTGGGCCGCCCGGAACGGCAAAGACCTGGCTTTTGCCCGAGAACACCTGTATGCCCTGTTTCGCTCGCAGGAAAACACACTCAACTGGACCGATCTGGATTACTGGTCGGACCGCCTTAATATGGATATCCCGCTATTGAAACAGGAAGTCGAGCACCTGATTGCAGTCCATCCCTTTGTCGTAGAATTCCTCCTCTTTCTGAAACAACATCAAAAAACGGTCTGGCTGGTCACAAACGCCCACTCAAAAACGCTGGACCTGAAGATGAAGAAGACAAGGTTAGGTCCTTATTTTGACGGTATTATTTCCGCCCACCAGGTCGGCCTCCCCAAGGAGGACAGCGGGTTCTGGCAGGCGCTACAAAGATTCCTGCCCTACACCCCGGAACGGACCATGCTGGGGGAAGACAGTGAGATCAATCTTTGCACAGCCGCTGAATACGCGATCAGATACCTGGTCTTTGTCGGCCGGCACAGCTCCACGGCCATGCCGCTGGTCTCGCAGAGGTTCTCCACAATCCATTACTTCAATCAGCTGATCCCTGCAGATGGCAGCATGGCGGTCACGATTTAGGCAAAAAAAGAGCAGTCGAAGACACATTTCCCTGTCTCCGACTGCTCCCCTACCCTTATCAGGAATTAAATACTACTACATCCTGCTCAGCTTTGTACGGAACTGCTCCAGACGTGATGCACCCTCTTCGATCAGGCGGATAAGGTCCTTGCGGGCGCTACCGGCAACCACTTTCCCCTTTTCCAGCAGATCATCGGTTTTATCGCCAAGGGCATCCACGAGATCGCTTACCGTTTCAGAAAGGTCCTCTACTGCTTCCTCTGCACGGCCCTTCGTCTTCTTTGCATACCTGAGAATATCCTTACGCGTCCTCTGCCCGGACTGGGGGGCCAGGAGCAGTGCCAGCCCGGCTCCTACAATACCGCCGGCCAGAATCAACAACGAGGCTGCTACAACCTTCTTTTCTCTATTTTCCATAATATCCTCCTGTGTACTGTGATGTCTTATTGTACCGCAACACGGTAGAAAGAAAACCTATTAAATTCTGTATCACGATGCCTCTGTGCGGACTCTGCTCTAATACCTCTATCTTTTTACCGGTATCGTGATATATATAACAGTCATATCATTACGTTATGAATAGAGGTACACAATGAATACTGTCTACGATGTACTGATCATAGGTGGCGGTCCGGCAGGCCTTTCCACCGCGTACCTCTGCCACAAGCACGGCCTCTCCTATCTGGTGCTCGAATCGGGCAAGGCCATATTCCAGGGGATCGCCAACACCTATCCCGAGGGGAAGCTGGTGTACGCCTCCAAACCCAAGGATGCTCCCGAGCCGTTCATGGTGGATGAGTTGCGTCCGCCGGACAAGCCGGTGACCGTCGAAAGTTACCTGCAGTATGTCCAGCACTTCGTCCAGCACGAGAACCTGAATGTCCAGACCGATGTGGCCTTTGAAGACATCAAGGATGAACGCGACGGATTGACGGTGATCACCTCCAAGGGCACCTACAAGGGGAAAAAGGCCGTGCTCTCCTTCGGCAGCAACATACCCCGTGAACTGACGGTCTACGGCGACGCCAAGATGGTGGCCAAGAATGTTGAAGACGCCAGCAAATATATCGGCATCAAGACCCTGGTCATAGGTGGCGGCAACACCGCGGCCGACGTGATTATCAACATCCTCAAGACCAAGCGTGAGGTCAACGACACGCAGCCGGTCTACTGGGCCCACGTGGCTGAGACTTTCGACGTCAACAAGGAGACCGCCCAGCGCCTGGGGGAAGAGATTCTGCTGGGCGGAAACATTCGCTTATTGCCGGGAGCGATGCCGCGCATCGGTGAAGTCGATGACGAAGGTGTTGATCGCCTGGTTATCCGCGTCAACGAATTCAAGCAGGGAGACGGCGTCGACGTGTACCACGGCATGAGCTTTCCCATGCATAACGTCATCGCCTGCATCGGCTCCGAAGGCCCGGTGCCGATCTTCGACAAACTGAACATTCAATCCATCGCCTGCACAGCCGGCGTCTGCAAGATCGCCAAGGAGGGCGAACGGCTGGTGCTGCTGACGTCCGAATTCGAGTCCACCCGAAAGAACGTGTACGTCATCGGCGGCGCAATCTCCCCTTCCTACATGAAGATCAACGAAGGCTCCATAGCCGAAGAGAAGCATCCCAATCTGATATATACCGCCATCAACGATGCCTACTATGTAGTAGAAGCGATCCGCCGCAAGCTCGGCAAATAGAAAACCAGCAGGGGCACGAAATTTCGTGCCCCTCCCCCCTTGAAAAATCATCGGCCCGTACTTATCTTCAAACATATCCCTGAACCTAGGGCCTGATAAACAGGATACGTGCATTAACGAAGTTATTTTCTGCCAGAACTTCGCAGAAAATAACTTCTAACTTACTAAAGGAGACCCTATCCGTATGTCCAAAATCACCAAACAGTTCCAGACCGAGGTCCAGCAACTCCTCGACCTGGTGATCCATTCACTCTACTCCAACCGCGATATCTTCCTGCGTGAGCTGATCTCCAACGCTTCCGATGCCATCGACAAGGTCCGCTTCGAAGCCCATTCCGACGAATCGCTTCTGGAAGGCAACAGTGACTGGAAGATCAAGCTGATCCCCGATAAAGAGGCCGGCACCCTGACCATCTGCGACAACGGCATCGGCATGAGCCAGGCCGAGGTCGAGGAAAACATCGGCACCATCGCCCGCTCCGGAACCAAGGCCTTCATGCAGGCCCTGAAAGATAAAGCAGCCACGGACAATCCCGAGCTGATCGGCCAGTTCGGCGTCGGCTTCTACGCTTCTTTCATGGTCGCCGACCGGGTAACACTGGCGACCCGCAAAGGTGGCCCTGCAGAAAAGGGCTGTCTCTGGGAATCCACCGGGGACGGCACCTACACGGTCGAAGAATGCAGCCGTGAACAGCGCGGAACCGAGATTGTCCTGCACCTGAAGGAGGAATTCAAAACCTACCTGGACGAATGGAAGATCCGCTCCATCGTCAAGAAATACTCCGATTACATCCAGTATCCTGTGGTCATGGATATCACGCGCTCTGAAGTGCCCAAAGGAGTGGACGGCAAGGAGATCGAAGGTGCCGGCGAGATCGAGAAGACTGAAGAGCAGACCCTGAATTCCATGAAGGCTATCTGGACCCGTCCCAAGAGCGAAGTAACCGAAGAGGAATACAGCGAATTCTACAAGCATGTCTCCCATGACTTCGAAGCCCCCTTCCGCACGATCCACTTCTCGGCCGAGGGCACCAGCGAATTCAAAGCAATCATCTATCTGCCGGCCAAGAAACCGTTCGACATGTTCATGGCCGACCGCAAAAAAGGGCTGCAACTCTACGTCAAGCGTGTCTTCATCACCGACAAATGCGAAGAACTGATCCCGGACTACCTGCGCTTCGTCAAGGGCGTCGTGGATTCCAGCGACCTGCCGCTGAACGTCTCCCGCGAGATCCTCCAGGAGGACGTGCAGATCAAGCGCATCCAGAAAGGACTGGTCAGCAAGGTCCTGTCAACGCTGGCCGAGGTCAAGGAGAAGTCCTTTGAAGAGTATGTCGGGTTCTGGAAGGAGTTCGGCCAGGTCATCAAGGAAGGCATCCATTTCGATTACGCCAACAAAGAGAAACTGCAGGACCTGGTGTTGTTCGAGAGCACGAAGACTGAGTCCGGCGGATTCGTCTCGCTGAAGGAGTATGTCGCCAGGATGCCCGAAGGACAGAAGGAGATCTATTTCATTACCGGTATGAGCCGCGAGACACTGGAACAGTCGCCCCACCTGGAGGCCTTCCGGGCCAAGGGCTACGAGGTGCTGTTCATGACCGATCCGGTGGATGAGTGGGTCGTACAGGCCCTGACCGAATACGACGATAAACCGCTGAAAGCCGTTGACCGTGGTGATATCAGCCTGGACAGTGAAGATGAAAAGAAGGAGAAGGAGAAGAAGCGCGAGGAGGCCCAGAAGGAGTTTTCAGACTTGATCTCGTTGATTTCCGACCGGTTGAAGGACAAGGTCAAGGAGGTCCGCTTCTCCAACCGCCTGACCGACAGCGCCTGCTGCCTGGTGGCCGAGGAGTACGGCATGAACGCCAACATGGAACGGATCATGAAAGCGATGAACCAGGCCGTGCCGGAATCCAAGCGGGTGCTGGAACTGAACCCGGACCATCCGATCCTGAAGGCCATGGCCGGAATCCACCAGAAGGACCAGGCTGCCCCGGCATTGTCCGACTACGCCGACCTGCTCTACGACCAGGCCCTGCTGACCGAAGGAACTCCCATCAAGGACCCGCTGCGCTTTACCCGGCTGGTCAGTGAGCTGATGGTCAAGGCGGCCGGAAAATAGAAGTCCCGTCATATGCATTAAAAATTAAATAATTTCATAGTTGTGACATTCCTGTCACATTCGACCCTTGACACGGTACCCGACTTCGGGTAGTGTAGGTAAACTTTCAGAAAGAACTGACTGGTTCAGGGATAGCAGATACTACTAAACCATCCGCAAGGATGGGACGGAAAGCCCACAGGGTCTCATCGAGATAGCCGGGTCGCCAAACTATCATTCGCTTGATAGCAGCAGCGACCCGGCTTTTTTATTGCCGTTGCACCCGAACAACACCGTGATTCACGAGGAGCCTACAACATGAAATTGAGTAAGAAAATACAGGAAATGGCTGTATTCATAGAGTTCGCGGCCAGTGCCGGCATGGCGATATTTTTTCACATCGTCCTGGACACCCCCCAGGTGGCCTACACCATCTTCGGCATCGGCATTCTGCTCTCTCTGGCCACCTATCTGCTGCGTGAGGATCTGGATAAAACCCGTCACGAGATGCTGGATCAGTATCATCAGGCCCACGAACTGACCTTTGCACTGGCGCAGATCAGCGACCCGGAATGCCAGACCAGGGCTCATGAACTACTGGCCGGCAACAAACGGACGATCTCGATGCTGCAGCAGGGATTCATACCGCTGGACGAAACCGAATTCTATCTGGAAGGGGCAAAATGCTCCGACATGGCCCAGAAACGAATCAAGGCGGTTGACCCCATAACCACCGGCTGGCTTACACGCGGTGCGCTGGTCAATTTTTTCCAGTCCAACCTGCGGGCTCTTGACCGCGGGGTTTCCATCACCCGCATCTTTGTCATGAACCGAGAAGAGCTGGGCGATCCTGATATCCAGAAAGTCCTGATGACCCAGTACACCGATGACATCGAGGTCCGCATCGTTTTCCGGGACGAACTGCCGTCAACAGCAGGAAATCACAGCGGGCGGGACACCAACAGCTCCTATGACTTTGCCGTCTACGATGATCAGGTGGCAACCGAGGTCTTCCAGCAGTCAGGCATCTATTTCGGCAGAAAGACGGCGCAGCCGGCCAACGTCGAGCGCTATCAGCGCCTCTACGAAATCATCGATCACTGTGCACATGCGGTCATCCAGGAAGACGGGCAGATCATACTGGCTTCCGACAAGCTCAAGATAGCTGCCTAGGGCCCGGCAGGGATTACGGGGAGGAGTTCCGGGGACGGAAGAGTGCCATGACCGACGGCAGGGTGACCATGGCAAACAGGGTGGTAAAACCGACCCCCAGATTCGTCGCCCAGCCGATGGAAGACATGGCACCGTAGTCGGTGAACGCCAGGGAGCCGAAACCGACGATGGTAGTCATGGCCGACAGAAAGACCGACCTGCCAATCTGGCAATACTGCAACTCACGCTCACCCGGAGTAGCAGCATCAACGCGGAAACGGATGTAGAGCCCGAAATCACTCCCCATCCCCAGAATCGTCACCAGCACCATGGCATTCATGAAATTGAGGCGCATGTCCGTCAGCGCCATGGTGCCCAGCATGCAGACCGCTCCGGCAGCTACCGGAAACAGTGAATAGAAGACACCGGACGGCGTGTTGATAAAATGAACCAGCAGCAATATCAGGACCACGAGGCCGCCTGCCAGGAAGGCACTGGTGAAGCTTTCCTTGACGGAGCTGCTCAACTGCGAACTGACCAGATCGACTCCGGTTGCACGGGCAGCGGGATCGATGGTTGACAGGGCCTTCAGGAATGCGTCCTGCCTGAACTCTTCGCCGCGGTAATGCAGGTATATCATGGCATGATACCCGCTCGCATCCCTGGCCAGATGCCGGTCCACAATGCCACGCAGGGGGGACGCGCTTAAGTGCCTGACCGCCTCCTCCTCACTCACTAGCGAAGCATTTCCCAGGCTGCCGGCTGCATCCAGAAACCGCCTGAACTCCCCACTGCTGAACCCCTGCTCCTCCAGCTTTTTCCGTACGACCGTATCCGGGCTGCTGCCGGAGAATCCGGCTTTCAGCTTTTCAATAATGCGTGCCTGGACATCCGATCCATTGAGAACCTTGCCCAGTGACGACCAGGTCGTAATCTCCCCCCGTTCCTGCGCGGCAGCCGCAAGTCCCTCGATTTTAGAGGCCCGTGACATAACGGAAGCAAGATCCTCTCCGTCCACCGCCACCAGAAGGTGCTTGGGAGCCAGGCTCAGATGCCGCTCGATCTGCTCCTGGGCAATAAATGCCTCTGAATGGCGCGGCTGCAGGTTCTTCAGCTCACCATCGAAACCGACCCGCAACGATGCAAAGAACAGGCTGACGACAACCGCTGCTGAAAGAACAGTCACCACGACCGGGTAGCGTGTTGCCAGGCGCCAGATCCTGTGCAGGCCGAAACCGGGGACGGGACGGTAGACAATCGGATAACGGCGCTCCATGAATATGAGCAACGGTGGCAGGAAGAACAACGTGGCATACAATGAAAATATGACCCCCAGACCCACCAGCACCCCCATCTCGGAAAGAGCCCGCACATCCGATATGCACAGAGCCAGAAACGGAATTGCGGTAGTAACAGCGGCCGTGAAGATTCCGTGACCGGTATTGAGCAGGGCCAGCCGCAGGGCCTCGTCGCATTCTTTGCCCGAAGAGCGCTCCGTATGAAAGCGGTCATACAGGTGAATGGAATAGTCGGTGCCGATCCCGGTTATCAGAGCGGTAAAGGCGAAGGAGATGATGTGGATCGATGGAGTGAACAGGCCGAAGAGTCCGAGAGATAAAACCACCCCGCAGACCAGGATGACCGGGATCAGGACCGTGGGCAGGAAACGGCGATAGGTCCCGTAAAACATCCCGAGCACGACCAGCAGCGAAGAGACGATACTGATCTGGATGTTGGTTTTCATGGACTGTTCGTCCAGTACCGCGCTGATGTGTGCCCCGGCACAGGTGATCGAGATGGGGGACCCTCGCCGCGCCTCATTGACAGCAGACACCAGTTTGCGGGCAAAGGCCATATCCTGGACCGGCTTTGCCGGCTCAGCGATCATGATCAGCAGGGTGTTGTCACGGGACATGAAGTACGGTGAGGCGGGGTCGAGGTCAAGTGCCTGACTGCCGGTCCTGAGTCGCGGCAGGATCAGGTCGCGGAGGAAGAGCGGATCGGATATCGCCAGGTCAGTCATGGAGCCGCCAAATTGACCGGCCAGGCTTGACTGCAGACGTATCAGCGATGCATCGACCATTGTCGCATCGAAGCGTTTGATATATCCTGCCACATCCTCCTCTGCAAGAAACAGCTGTGGATGAGCAACGGCATAGGAAACCATAGTGAAAAACGCACCGGCCTGTTTTTCATCATAGACCCTCCAGGTCACACGCCTGAAGGCCGGGCTTCCGTCCACCTGTGCAAGCTCCAGCCGTTTCGCAAAGAGGCCGGCCTCGGCAGGCAGCTGTTCTCGAGGACCCTGCAGCAGGAAATAGGCCTCACCTGAGCTGCCGGACCACTCCAGCGAATCCAGTAGCAGCTTCAGGGCCGGCTGTTTCGAAGGAAACAGGTTGAAGATATTGGTATCGAAACGGACTGTGGCGATGGAAGCCGACGAGAGGATAAGAGCCAGAAGGAAAGCCGCTATCACCAGGGTCGGTCGTGTGGTGGTGACGCGGAAGATCCACTCCAGGTGACGCTGCGTGAGCCGATTGCCGGCTGCGGTAATACGGGAAAACATTCTGGAGAGCATAAGGGGTCAGGGTTCCTGCAGAAAAGACAGGGGATACACGGTCAGGCCGTCAAGATGGGGTATGAAGGCTTCAGCCGCCAACTCGACATTGACCTCCGGGTCCGTGACTTTAATGCGAAATCGCCCGCCGTCCTGGCTGTTCATGATGATCTCGGTTGCCAGAGGCACACCATTCACCAGTTCGTACTCCCGGTAGCGGACCATATCGCCGTTGGCCAGGGTTTTGGAGACAACCAGTCCGTTCTCGAAGGTCACCTGCTCCTTCTCCCCCATGCTGTTGACACGTTCCAGTGAGCCGTCACCGGCAAAACTGCCGGGGCGGTCTGTGTCCATGACCCAGCGGGCAATACGCCAGGTCTCTCCCTGCCCCTTGCGGGGAAGTTCCTCCAGGTTACCGCTGAAGGCAACCCCCTTGGAGTTGTCGATTATCGTGATCTGCCTTCCGGACACGACCGCCTCCATCAGTGTTGTGCCGAAGGGTGACAGGACGACCAGGCGCATCCGGTCCGGGCGCTGGTAGAGAAGATAGCCGTTACTCCCCATCCCCTGGTCTCCCTTGCTGATGGAAAGTGCGGCGGTGGCCGACATGGTTTCCACCACGCGTCCCGGCTGATACGAAAATGACGGCTTGGGAGTACCGGCACAGCCGCAGGTGAGGAGCATGGAGAGCATCAGAAAAAGTGAAAAGAGGCAACGGAGCATGGTTGGTCCAATCCGGTGAAATCAGCGATATGCAGCAAACAGGTGGTACGTTACAGGGTTAAGAGTTCTAACAGCACGAATCATCGTTTCTGAGACGGATATTGAAACCTGCCAGCCACGTGTTGATCATGCCGCTGGCGCAGCCGACACCCGCATCGACCCGGATAGCCCTGACCGGACAGTTGAGGGCACAGGCGCCGCACTCCATACACTCGTCCCGATTGCGAATGAAGGCCTTGGAATCGCGCATCTCAAAAATCCGGTGCGGACATACCGCCGGGCAGATGCCGCAGCCGATACAGGCCTCCTGATCGAGCTCCAGTGTAACCACATCCGGTAGATAGACGAAACCCTTCATAAAAAAACCGCTCTCGCCGCCAGCAGGATTATCGCAATGCCCCCGGTAACCGCCATAGCAGGAAGCGCGAGCTGCATCTCCCGGCGGACTCCCGATGGAGAGGTAAAGGGAGTGCTGCCGGTATAATTCATGGCGTAGAATGAGCTGACCACCGTCATCATCAGGATCACAGCCGCAAGGTCTACCGGCCCGACAGCCGGTGATCGACCCAGTATCACTGCACAGGCCAGCGAACAGGCACATCCTGTTACCGCACCTTTGACAGCAAACATTCTACCGGGGAGCAGCGGCAGCAGCAGTGGTGTCAGGAGCGTTCCGCTGAGCACGGCTATCAGGTAGAGTATGAGTGCCACAGCAAAGCGGTTGATTGAAAATGACCCGGAAGAAAAAGCTGCCAGCAGCGCCAGGGGAAGACCCGCCAACGGAAATGATTTCATGCCGCCGATAATCTCAACAGGTGCCAGAACCAGGCGCTCGCTGAGGCTGAAGGTCAATTCCCGCATCTCGCGGGTCGCACTCATTCCATTATCGAGGTACTCCGGAAGGTCATCAATCCGGAGCGTGGCAAACAGCACCTCGAATCCTGCCCTCTGTTTCACGTCGATAACCTTGACTCCGGACGCTCCC
Organism: Geobacteraceae bacterium; assembly: GCA_016720395.1. Lineage (GTDB taxonomy): Bacteria > Desulfobacterota > Desulfuromonadia > Geobacterales > Pseudopelobacteraceae > CAIPTY01. Next base: position 283,551 of record JADKKR010000009.1, read on the forward strand.
ATGACCGGCAGGATCACACGCCGATGGCTGACAATCCGGGAAAGACCGGTGGTCTCGATACGCCTGACGAGCTCTCCGGTTCCGAAGGTGCCCTTACCGGCTGCACACCAGACGTTGATGCCGTAGGTCTCCAGTACCAGCAGCCACACATCCCTGCCGGCCATCGTGCGCCTGACAAGGTCATAACTCATCTTGTAGTTTGCGGTGACCACGACAGGCGAGTCGTGCTCCGGCTCTCCGATGGCATACAAGCCGGGCGGCACGATATAGGACATGCGGCCGACTCCCCAACGGGCCTTCCAGGCGCCGACCATGTCCCTGAATGTCAAACGGCCCTCTATGACCGCTACCGGTCCGACCCCCGTCTGTTTCCAGCGCAGGAAACCGGGGACCTGCTCATCGATTACCCCGCTGACCGCGGGGGTTTTCGGACCTCAACAGGGAGGGGCATCAAGACCCGGCTTATCCAATTCTTCAGTCATGCTCATATCCGTCTCCAAGCCCCATGCGCCCCTCGAGATCATCGATGAACTGCAGGGCCGAGCGGCCGCTTCGTCTGCCGCTGAAACGTGACCACTTCAAGGCCTTGTCTCGCAACTCATCATCTGTTAGATCAAGTTTTCGCTGCTGTGCGTAACGCCGGACGACCGCCAGGTATTCATCCTGATCAAAACAATAGAATCCCAGGGAAAGCCCGAAACGGTCCGACAGTGCCAGCTTTTCCCCCACAGCCTCTTCCGGGTGAATCTCACCGCCGCCGGTATTATCCTCCATCCGCTCCGGCATCAGGTGACGCCGATTGGAGGTGGCGTAGATCAGCAGATTGGCGGGACGCTGCTCGAGATCTCCATCCAGCAATGTCTTCAAGGCACGAAATTCCCCCTCCCCTTCATCGAAGGACAGGTCATCACAGAACAGGACGAAGCGGTATGGCTGATCACGCAACAGGGCGGTAATCTCAGGCAGTGACATGATGTCCCGGCATTTCAGTTCGATCAGCCGCAAGCCCTGTTCAGCGAACGGCTTCAGCAGCCCTTTGACCAGAGATGACTTGCCGCAGCCCCGTTCGCCCCACAACAGAACGTTATTGGCCGGCAGACCGGCAACAAACTGGGCCGTATTACGAAGGACTTCATCCCGGATGTCATCAATACCGACCAGATCTGCCAGGTCGAAGAGGTGCGGGTGAGCGACCGGTATCAGGTGCCCCTTCTCAGCGAACCGTTCCCAGCGCGCAGCCAGGCAGCGACTGAAATCAGCCGGAGCCGGTGCACCGGGAGATACACGGTCGGCGAGTCTCTCCAGCATGTCCAACAGGCGGTCGACTTTTTCGTGTGGTATGTTCACCGTCAGCACCCGCAGCCGCAGTTGTGGCAGACCTTCCTGAACTCACCGGCCGGCGCGACTGTTTCAGGGGCGAAAGCGATCCGTCTGATGGCCGCTCCGATATCCTCGACAATGTCCAGGTGCTCGCTCTTGCCGATAATATGGCCGATGCAGTGCGCCCCCTGGCTGTCATCAGTCGACAGCTTGACACAGTTGAGCAGGTCGGCATAGCTGTTGATTGAGATGCTCACAATATGATTACGTACACAGGTCAGGGAAAATCCCGACCGTTTCATCTCCCGGGTCATACCGGAAATAAACGTGCGGAAGTGCTCCCCGTCGAAATCAAACAGCCAATCCTCTCTGAGATGCTGTTGATCGAAGATTGTCACCGTCAGTGACTTCATCGTCTTGCCTGCCATGAGATATTCTCCCTTGAAATCATTCCCTGACCGGGCATTCCGCCTCCCAGGCGACGTAGCCGTCTCCGTAGATGGCAAGGAACTCCTCGATGCGCCGGCGGTAATATTCTATCTGCGCGGCTTCTTTTTCAAGCCAGGACAGCTCTTGCCGGGAAATGTAATGCCGGCCGTGCAGATAACGATAGAATTCACGGATTCCCTCGAGACTGCGCTCCAGCATGCCCGCCTCGGGATCCAGCGTGTGGGTGATAAACCAGTTTGCCGCAAAACGCCTGACAATACCCGGCTGCGGCCGCATAACATTCTGGCGGGCGAAATCCAGTACATAATCACGCAGATAGAAATCAACTGCATAGGCAAGGTCAGAGGCCTGCTGCGGGGTGCGTCCGTTGAGCTGCAGGTGCTGATAGAAGTGTTTGAGCAGCTCCTGGCAGAGTTCATCGACCCGCAGTTCGTCGTCCAGGGTGGTGAAATCAAAATCATCGTGCTCGAATTCTATTTCCGGGTGGTGTTCTTCACTCATGGCGCCCTACTTTTCCGGGTTTAATTGCAGCAGGTCCCTGTGTACGAACCTGCCGTTTTTCTGGATCAAAATATCGTCGAACCAGATCTCGCCGTCAGCAAGGATTCTGACCAGATCCCAGTGGACCGCGGAACGGTTGCCGTTGTCACACTCATCGTAAGCCTGGCCGGGTGTCAGGTGGATCGAGCCGAAGATCTTCTCATCAAAGAGGATGTTGCGCATGGGTTGGCGGATCCCGGGGTTGATACCCAGCGCAAACTCACCGATGTAGCGGGCCCCCTCATCGGTATCGAGAATCTTGTTGAGGGCGGCATTCAGCCCCCCGTCTGCAGAGGCCTTGATAATTCTGCCGTCCTTGAATTCGAAGCGAACGTTGTTGTACTCCTTGCCCTGGTAGATACTGGGACAGTTGTAGGTGATATGCCCCTGCACCGAATCACGGACCGGGGCAGTAAAGACCTCGCCGTCCGGCATGTTGAAGCGCCCGTCGCATTTGATCCCCGGCAGGCCGTCGATGCTGAAGGCGATCTCCGTGTCCGGGGCGGTAATCCGCACACGCCTGGTCCGGTCCATCAGTTTTTTGAGTTTTTCCTGTTTTCTGGACTCCGCATTCCAGTCGATACAGCAGGCCGAGAAGAGATAGTCCTCGTATTCCTCGAGGCTCATCTTGGCTTCCTGGGCGGCGGCGTGAGTCGGGTAGCGGGTCACCATCCAGCGGGTATGCCTGACGCGCTGGTCGATCAGCGGCTTGGTAACCTTCTGATAGGCAACCATGGCCTGCTGGCGGGCATTGGCCATAACCATCGAGTTTTCTCCGGCAGAGATGCCGATGTACACGGTCAGCTGTTTGAAGAAATCCAGCTTGTGCTGCGGGAAATAATCAAGCTGCTGCCTGGATGCCATGTTGAAGAACTGGCGGTCTATCTCGGGATTGGAGAAGCTGTACTCGACATATTTCGCGCCGCGTTTCAGGCAGAGGGCATACAGCTCCTTGACCAGCGGGGCCGCTTCGAAGCCGGAGGAGCTGATCAGCACCACATCGCCTTTTTTTACCCGGGTGGAATAATCGACCAGTATTTCGGCAAACTGCGCTATGCGGGGGTCTTTCATTCAGCAGTTCCTTTCTTGTATATCAAAACTTTTAAATAACAACCGATCTTCATCAGAGAACAAAGGCTGCTCAGAAATTCTTCAAGAAACACCGTTACCCGTTAAATCTGAGGAATGGATCAAACAATTGTCTGTATAAGAATTTACTCTGAGAACTCTGTGTACTCTGTGGCCAAGTGTTTTTCTTGGATAAAATAATTTTCGTCTTCGGGCCATATCTGATACTGTATCGACAACGAAGTGCCATCACACGTAACTATGGAATATTACATGAACAGGCATAAAATTGAAACCAAAATCATGAATCCGCTGATGGGCACAAGCATCCCGCTGCCCGGCTACGCCACCACAGGTGCAGCAGCCATGGACCTGCGCGCCTGCCTGTCTCAGTCACTTACCGTCCAACCGGGCGAGACCGCCCTGATACCCAGCGGCATCGCCATCAGCATCCACGACCCGGGCCTGGTGGCCCTGCTGGTTCCGCGATCCGGCCTGGGGATCAAGCACGGGATTGTTCTGGCCAACACGGTCGGGGTGATAGACTCGGACTACCAGGGAGAGATCGGCATCGGAATATTCAACCGGGGGAAAACGGCCTACATTATCGAGCCGGGAGAGCGCATCTGCCAGATGATGTTCGTGCCGGTCACGCAGGTAACTCTGGGTGTTGTTGAGGAGTTCAGCGTGGACAGTGCCCGGGGCGCCGGCGGGTTCGGGCACACAGGCAGATCGTAATTTCAGGTCGATTCAGAGCCGCAGAGTGTCGGCCGTCAGCCCCAGTCCGGACGTCTTACCCATTACCTCAAGTTTCAGGCATTCCCCATCAAAGAGTTTACCCGCACAATCCATGAGATCCTGAGAAGTTACGTCATCGAACCCTGCCAGTATGTTTTCAACCGGTTGGTGGTGCCCCAGATAGATGACATTCTTGGCCAATCGGGTCATCAGGCTGTCGCTACTCTCAAGCGACATGAGCAGCTTACCTTTCATCTGCTCGCGGGCGGAATCCAGCTCGCCCTGGGGGACAGGTTCCTGTTTGAGGCGTTTCATTTCCGTCAGGGCGATGTCGATCACCTCATTGCAGTGTTTCTGTTCAGTGCCTGAATAGACCACCAGGGCGCCTGAATCGGCATGGGCGATAATGTAGGCGTACACGGAGTAGGCCAACCCCTTCTTCTCGCGCACCTCCTGGAACAGGCGCGAGCTCATCCCACCCCCCAGGATTGTGGTGAGAAGGTGCATGGCATAGCGGTCGGGATGGTCCTGCTGCAGGGCGCGGGTTCCCATGCAGATCAGTGTCTGCTCCAGGTCACGTTCGCAGAGGTTGACCTGCCGTCCCCCCTTCGGCGTGAAACCCCGCCCGTCAGGCTTCCAGTGGGAGGATATGGCGGAAAACTCAGCCGAGACAAGCCCCACCAGCGTTTCATGGTTCACGTTGCCGGCCGCTGAGATAATGATATCGTCCGGTCGATAGCGGCTCTGCTTGTACTGCACGACGACATCGCGTGAAAGAGCGTTGATGGTCGCTTCGGTCCCGATAATCGAGTTGCCCAGGGCGTGACCGCTCCAGAAGCTCTGGTGGAAACGGTCGTGAATGGCTTCCTCCGGTGAGTCGTCCCGCATTTTGATTTCCTGCAGAATTACCTTGCGCTCCCGTTCGAGCTCATCGGCCGGAAAGGTCGAGTGTAGAAAGATGTCCGACAGCAGGTCGGTGACACGCGGCAGAAATTTTGACAGCACCTTGGCGTAGTAACAGACATACTCATGGCCGGTGAATGCATTGAGGATGCCGCCCATGGAGTCGATCTCCAGGGAGATCTGCCGGGCACTGCGCCGTCCGGTACCCTTGAAAAGCAGGTGTTCGATGAAATGGGCCACACCGTTGCATTCGGGGGATTCATGGCGTGAACCGTTTGCAACCCAGATGCCGATGGAAACCGTATGCATATGCTCGACGTGCTCGGTGATCACCCGCACGCCGTTGTCAAGGACTGTTGAAGTTATCATGGGGTCAAGCATACTCTGTTTTTCTGAATTTTCCAGTGCTATTGAAATATTTGCAACAAAGATTGTATTGCGACAGCCCCCTTTTTGCTAGAACAGAAACATTAAAACGCATGATGGAGAAATGCCTGCCATGAATAGTATACCCACCACCATCCCCGATGTTCTTATCCTGGAACCCAGGGTCTTCGGGGATGACCGCGGCTTTTTTTCGAAAGCTTCAATGAACGCACCTGGCGCGAACTGACCGGTCTTGACGTCAGTTTTGTCCAGCACAACCATTCCGCTCTGCGCGGAACGTACTCGCGGCCTCCATTACCAGATACAGAACCCCAGGAAAGCTGGTGCGGGTGATTGCCGGTGAAGTATTTGATGTGGCTGTTGATATCCGCAGAAGCTCTCCCACCTTCGGTCGCTGGTTCGGCACCAGCCTGTCCGCAGACAACAAGCGCCAGATGTGGGTGCCGGCCGGCTTTGCCCATGGATTCTGCGTAACCTCGGAATACGCCGAGTTTCTCTACCTGACCACCGACTACTGGGCGCCGGAGCATGAACGCTGCATCGCCTGGAATGACCCGGACCTGGCCATTTCGTGGCCGATCACCAGTTCACCGCTGGTCTCAGCCAAAGATCAGGAAGGCAAACGGTTCAAGGACGCGGACCTGTTCCCATGACCTCGACCGGGGACGGCAGGCAGGCACACCGAATCAGCGGCAACACCCGCTGGCTCGTAGTGATGTGCATCTGCCAGCTCTTCATCATGCTGGTCTTCATCAACTACTCGGCCGTCCTGCCGTGCTGCGCACGGAGTGGGCCATGAGCAATACCCAGGCCGGCATGATCTTCTCCGTCTACCAGCTCGGCTACATCGTATCCGGCGTCATCCTCAGCACACTTACCGACCGGATGAACACCCGGTTCATCTTCATCAGCGCCGCTTTCTGGTCTGCAGCAGCCAATCTCCTCTTTGCACTCTACGCCCATGATTTTACCAGCGGCATGATCCTCCGGGCCCTGACCGGTATCGGCATGGGCGGGACCTACATGCCCGGCCTCAAACTGGTCGCCGAAAGATTCGACCCATCCACCCGCGGACGAGCCATCGGCATCTATGTCGGCTCACTGGTCCTGGGTGCTTCACTCTCGCTGGCCTTCACCGGATGGCTGACCGGAATTGCCGGATGGCGCACCGCCTTCATCTGCTGTTCTGTCAGCGTCTGCATCGGTGCGTTGATATCATGCTTTCTTTTCCGTGGTTACCGGCCGCTCGTTCGTGTAAGGACAGAGGCCGGTTTCAGCGGGTGAGGTCGCGAGGAATCGCCCTGCCCTGCTGATGATTCTCGGCTACGGTGCCCATATGTGGGAGATGTACGGCATGCGAAGCTGGCTGGCCCCCCTTCATGACCTCGGCCCTGATCGGCAGCGGGATCGAAAGCGGTCTGAGCCACCGGCTTCGCATCTGCGGTCGCCGCTGTCATGGTCGGCATCGGCGCCTTTTCTACCGCCATCACCGGCACTCTTTCAGACCGCTTAGGTCGCACAACCACCATCAGCATGGTCATGGCTGCCAGCGCACTTTTTCTTTCGGATTCGGCTGGCTGATCAACACCAACCTCTGGCTGACTCTTGCGATCGGACTTATCTACGGGTATCTGGTCGTGGCCGAATCACCGGTTTTTCACGGGCCTGACTGAACTGGTCGTGCCCGGCTATCTGGGGGGGGCGATGGGACTGCAATCCCTGATCGGTTACTCCATGGGCATGATCTCACCAACGGTCTTCGGCTGGGCACTGGATACATTCAAGGGATGGCAGCCGCTTCCCGGCATCAACGGTGAGTGGGGCATCGCCTTCAGCTGCCTCGGGCTGGGGGCACTGGCCGGTCCCGTATTCATGTGGATGCTGCGGCGTTCGCCCGGCAGCCTGAAAATGGCCGGCGGCAGGCGCTGAATATTGTCACAGGGGTTGATGCCGTCCACCACTACAGCAGTATCGACTTGTTTTCTGTGAAAGTTTCAGTATCATCAGCATAATCAGTCGCTCAAGGAGAGGACCAATGCCGAAAGTACTTGTGCCAATCGCCGAAGGATTCGAGGAGATCGAGGCCCTGGCCATCGTGGATATTCTGCGCAGGGCAGAGATAGAGGTCGTTCTTGCAGGCCTGCATCCCGGACCGGTGACCAGTGCCCGCGAAATCAGCGTACTTCCCGACGCCACAATCGACTCCCGTGAGTTCGGATGGATTTGACATGATCGTTCTGCCCGGCGGTCAGCCCGGCACTGACAACCTTAACAACGATCCCGCATCCACCGGCTGCTTGCAGATTTCAGGCGTCCGGCAAGCTGATCGCGCCATCTGTGCCGCCCCGATAATCCTGGCTGCCGCCGGCCTGCTCTCCTCTGGCAGACGAGCCACTTCGTATCCAAGTTACAGCACAAAGCTGGATGGAGCAATGTACGAAGACCGGACCGTGGTACTGACCGGGAATATCATGACCAGCCAGGGCCCCGGCACCACCATCGCCCCTTTGCCCTGGCAATCGTCAGCAGGCTGTCCGGCGAGTATGTCAACGACGCGGTGACCAAATCGATGCTGGTTCATGAGTCGCATGACCGGGGACGTCGGGACCATGGCGGCACAAGCAACAGCACTATCCAGGCGCTGGTGGGTGCTCTGGAGATGAAGGATACATATACGCAGGGGCACGCCAAACGGTCACTGAGTATCCACCTGAGTATCGGATCAAAACTGAGTCTGGGTGAAACCGAGCTGCGCGATCTGTACCGGAGCTGTCTCAACGACATCGGCAAGATCGGAACCGATGACGACGTTCTCAACAAACCGGACCGGGTCCTGAACCTGCGTGAAGAGACCCTCGTACGGGCACCCGCTCAAAGGCACGCTCTTCATCGTCGGTATCGAGGAAACCTGGAGTGCATAGTGTCCGGTCATCCTGCATCATCACGAACGCTGGGACGGCAAAGGCTGTCCCGGCCGTCTGAA
>JADKKR010000010.1 GCA_016720395.1 Geobacteraceae bacterium
GAGACGGCTGGCTTCGTCCAACTGCTTTTTCTGCACTTCCAGTTCACTGTTCTGGGCCGACAGTTCGGTTGACTGTGAGGTCAGTTCGGCCTTCCGGGCTTCGAGTTCGCGGTTCTGCCCTTCCATCTGCTCCGAAAACTCCTTGATGGTGCGATAGGCCAGAATCCCCTCAATACGGGAGTTCAGGGTGGCATGGATGGTGTCGATCAAGCGCAGTGCCGATCTGCTGTACACGCCGACTGTCGCCAGGGAGATGAACGCAACCACGTCATTATTCCCGATGGGGATGGTGATGATTTCGCGGGGGATGAATGTGCCGCCGGCCGTGTGGAACAGAAAGCGGGTATCCTCCGGAATGCTCGCGAGGTGCTGGGTGGTGCGGGAGGCAAGCGCCGCACCGAATTCTCCCTCGAAGCTGTCGGCGGCAAGGATGGTCTGGCGCTGTCACCCAGACCGATGGAGACGAAATGGTCATAGGTTTTTTTATCATGGCTGAGCAGATACACGGCAGCGGTCTGCGAGCCGGTCCGGCCTGCAAGTGCGGCCAGCGTTGACTGGAAGAACACCGTCGCGTCATCTTCACTCAGCATGACCTGCGCGAGGCCGGCGACCTGATCGCTCAAGACGGTGTTCGCCTGAACCGTGTCTGCCAGGCTGTTGAAGGAGGCGGATAACGAGCCGAACTCATTTTGGATTCATAGCTGCTGCGGGCCTCCAGATCGCCTTCCCGAAAGCGGCGGGCGGCAGTGGTCAAATCCTTTAACGGCGTGCGGATATTTCGCAGCAGGATATAGTATATAGTCAGTGATACTATGAGGATGATAACGACCAGCAGGATCAGCTGCCTGTTCAGGGAGCGTTTCATTCCATTGGAAGTGGCATATAAATCGGCCGCTTTTTTTTCGGCAAATGAATCAATTTTCTGGATTTTTTCTAACAACTTGTCTCTATAACCACCGACAGTGCCGGTGGGGAGAACACTCTCCTTCACTTGTTCAACTTCTCCGGAAAGTGCCCGTTTGATGTTCACTGCGCTCTGTTTTCCAGTTGATGTAGGCGGTGTATGCTTCATCTACATCTGTGCGAGGCCCTAAATAGTGGTTGCGCAAGACATCAAACCTTTGAACGGCATCGGCGGAAGAGACTTCCATGTTTTGAATGGCGGCCTGTTTTTCCCGAGCATTCTGTGCCAGCAGAAGATCTCATGCCCAGGCGCATTTTCAGGATATCTCCTCTGAGTTCGCCGATCGCGTTGCTGACTTTTGGCGGGTGATTGTGCATGGTTTCGGTTTGCTGGTGAATCAGTCCATTCTGGATGTAGGAGACTGTACCCAATATGATGACGAACAGCAGCAGCAGGCCGAATCCGAGTCTGAGCTGGGAGGAAATTTTGAGGTTTTTCAGGTTCATGGTGTGTTCCTTTTAAAGATCGCCGATGGGGGAAACAGCTCCTGATAATGATATCTCTTGATGATGTCCCGCTCTGTTTCGCCGGTCACCAGATAACCGCCGGCTGTCAGACAGTGGCCGATTTTTGCGAGAATGGTGGCCCGGAACGGCTCTTGATAATAAAAAAGCAGGTTGGCACAGACCACCAGGTCGAAGTCGCCGAAGATGCTGGCGGATGGGCAGCCGATGCCGTCACGGAACAGATCGAAGGTGGAGAATTCGATATTCTTTTTCAGTTCAGGCAGCACCGCATACCGGTCCCCCTCTCTGCGGAACCACCTCCCGGCGCGTTTCAGGTTTACGTTGTTCAACGCGGCCGCCGCATATTCCCCTCTCATCGCCTCCTGCACCTGCGCTTCGGAGACATCGGTGGCGAATATCCGATAGGCAAGTTTCTCTTTACCGGCGACCAGTTCTTCGAGCAGCATGGCCAGGCTGTATGCTTCCTGACCTCCGGCGCAGGCGGCCGCCCAGACCCGGATCTCGTGCCGCCGGGAGCTTGTCCGCTGCAGCGCCACTGCCGGCAGAACCATTCGTTCGAGCACCGCACAGGTCAGCGGGTTGCGGAAAAACAGGCTGTAGCTGATCTGGAGGGCATCAACAAAAGCCGTGCACTCCTTCCGGTCCCGCTCAAGAATCGCGCAATACTCCTCGGCCGAGTCGCAGCCATTTTCATTCATCCGTTTCTGAAGAGATGATTCGAGAAACGAAATCTCGTATTTTGAAATGTCAATGCCCTGTGATTGCAGAATGGTTTCGGTACACTGCCTGATGATAGTTCTCACGTAAGCACCCCTTAAACTTTCATCGTCCCCGGCAGGGTAAAGTAAAAACATACTCCCTGACCCTTATTCGTCAGTGTTTTTTGCACGTTCTGCACGTCGGCATTCAGTGATTTCATGCCGCTTCCGTACAGTCGACATGCCAGGCTGAACTGTTCGGCGTGGTTGTCTTCTTCCTGTGCCGTTTTGGTCCACAAATCAGCTGCTGCGGGGTTGTCAGCATAGAGCTGCGCAAAATACCGGTACATCCCGGCACAGGTCTCCTCGATTGCCAGGCAGATGTTGAGAATATATACCTCACCGATCCTTAATCTTGCCTTTGCATCCACGAGATCCCTCCAGGTGTCATGTCGTTTCACGGGTCCTGGTCAGAAGAAATCGTATTTCTGATCGTTGTACCGGAAGGCACGCTTGACCCTCGAGATCAGCGTTATGCTGTTGATCGGTTTGGGTATGTAATCAAAAAAACCGGTGTCAAATACCTTCATCTCTTCTTCGGGGGTCAGTTTCCCACTCATGAGAATAACCGGAACAGACTGGATTTCCGGAATTGTCCTGATGGATGCAAGCAGGGAAAACCCGTCGAATTTCGGCATGACCTTGTCGGTGAGGATCACATGAGGCTTTTCGCTGATTACCGCTTTAAAGCCTTCCAGTCCGTCATCGGCAACCAGAACGTTATAATCGGCCGCAGCCAGAACGTCCCTCACATGAGTCTGGGTGACCCGTTCATCATCAACAACCAGGACGGTATTCCTGGCCGGTTCCTGTACCGTCTTCCCGAGATAGAATTTGCAGATCGCCGCATAGATATCATTCTTCGTTGCTACGCGCACGGAAATGCGCAAACCGGAATTTACCGCCAGGGTCTCAACAATTTTCATCCTGGTTGGATCCGCAATCGCAAGCAGCAGGTTGCCGCCGGCCACCTTGAGCGGAAAAATGAGGTTCTGCAGGGCCACTTCGCACGTGACGGTCTGAAGCACTTCCGGCGGATAGCTGAATGTGGTCAGCTTTGATACCATTTTCAGGTCGTATTGTTGTGCCAGTGCTGAGGCCAGTTCATCATCTGTGACCAGCTGCAGCTTTTCCAGCGTCCAACCGAAGCGTTTATTGTATTTCTGCGAGAGAGCAAGTGCACGGGCAACGGTCTTGGGGGAAAGAGTCCCGTTCTGAATCAGGATATGTCCGATGTGTTTCCATTGTTCCATAATTTCCTCCCCCGGCAGGTGTCGCCGGGAATGTGTTTTCAGGCAGGCATCTGCTCCCGGGTAGAATCGTGAGAGATCGCCCGCGGCAGAGTAAAGCTGAAACAGCTCCCCTGGCCCTGACCCACTGATTCCACCCAGATCCTGCCGTCGTATTTTTCAACGATGCGCTGGATCATGGAGAGGCCGAGACCCACCCCGGCACTTTTTTGGTTAAGCTTCTCAAAAACTCCAAATATTTTAGTATGATAGGAGGGGTCTATTCCGATACCGTTGTCCTTGACGTAGAAGGTCACCCCCCCGGTGTCGTGGCGAAACCCAAGCTCGATCGACGGGATACGGTCATCACCACGGTATTTGATCGCGTTTTCGATCAGGTTCTGCCAGATCTGGCAGAGCCGCGCGCGGTCCCCGAACAGTTCCAGATCATTGTCGGGAAGTGTCATATCAATCCTGTGTTGATCGATGTCGCCGGCCAGTGCACCACATACCTCGCTGAGCAGCTCCCGAAAGGAGACCCGTACCGGCGTGTTTTCCTGGCGGTCGATTCGGGATAATTCCAGCAGTTCGTCAAGGAGCTCTTTCATCTTGTCGGAGGCGCCGTGGATAAACTGCAGGTCCTGGGATATTCGTTCACGGTCACCATCGTTCACGTCATTCTCCAGGTATCCCAGGAAGGTCTTTACGGTCACCAGCGGGCTGCGCAGGTCGTGTGAAACGGTGTAGATGAACTGTTCTATTTCGGCGTCCCGCTTTTTCAGATTTCCCTCGACCAGCTTGCGTTCGGTGATGTCCTGGATGGTACCGATCAACCTGACAGGTTGATCCTGCTCGTTGATTTCAAGCCGGCCCATGCCGTGGACCCAAACCGTCCGGCCATCGACCTCCCGGATGATCCTGTATTCCCTGTTGAAGGGCATGAGTTTCCCAAGCACTTCATCTGACAGGTAATTCGTCATCATTTCCCGGTCTTCGGGATGGAGAATTGACTCCCATTCTGACAAAGATCGGTCCAACTTCTTATCGAATCCGAAGATATCGTCCAGAATATCCGAGCTGTTCCACCTGCCGGTTGCTATATCCAGGGAATAGGTGCCCAGGCCGGCCACGGTTTGAGCATCCCGAAGCAGATTCTCGCTCACCCTCAGCGCGTCCTCCATCTGTTTACTTTCGGTTATGTCTGCAACGACTCCATGCCACAGGACATCTCCATCCATCTGCGTTTCAGGTGAAGACTCTATGTGCAGCCACCTGACCGTTCCGTCGACCAGGATCCGACCTTTCCAGTCAAACGGCCGCAGCAGCGAGATCCCTTCTTGATTCAACGCGACAAAACCGGCCCGGTCATCCGGATGAAAATTGACAAAGAAGTTCTGGGGATTGGCCAGAAGGCTTTCGATACTGCAGTTGACCAGTTCCGACATCCTGGGGCTGACGTAATCCAGCGTGTAGCTTCCTTCCGGTGTGCTCCGCAGGATGTATATACCGACCGTGATTTTGGAGACCAGGGTGTCATACATATGTTTACTTTGTTGAAGAGACTCTTCGGTCTGTTTTAGATCCGTTATGTCATTGGCGTAGATATGTACACCGGTCACCCGGCCTTCTGCATCACGTACACGGGTGTGGACGGAGTGGAACCAGCGGATCCCGATCGGCAGCTCCACCCGGTCTTCAAATTCGAGAGCCTCTGGAGATTCTACCGTCTTTTTGATGCGCTCCAGGTAGCTCATGCCGGCTTCGTTGCCGAACATCTCGATCATGGTACTGCCCAGGTACTGCTGCGGGTCGCCTCCGCCCAGATTGTTGCAGGCCTTCTGGTTGAGCATCAGCAGGCGCCCGTCCAGATCCCAGTGGGCAACACCAACGCCGCCGTGCTCGAATATTTCGTTCAGCAGCCGCTCCCGCTCGAAAAGCGCCTCTTCCGCCAGCTTGCGTTCGGTAATATCAACCAGTGACAGCAGAACCATCTGTTTACCGGGCGTTTCGATTCGGGCGGTCGAGCCGAGCAGAACCACATCCCGGCGCGTACCGTTAAGCAGCAGGGATGTCCGGTACTCTATGTCACTATGCCTGGCAGCGGTTTCAAATGTGTCCAGCAATGCCCGCCGCAATGGACAGGATGCACAGTGAGCTCCAAAACCGCAGCCCCGCACATCATCCAGTGAATGGATGCAGCCCAGGATCCCGCAGGCCTTATCGGACAGGAATACGGGCGATTCAGGCCAGCCGGTCACTTCCCTGAACTGACGATTGCCGCTGATGATCCTGCGTTCAGAGTCCAGCAGGCATATGATGAACGGCACGCTGTCATACATGTGCAGGATTTCATCGGCAGCATATAACAGGGCGGCCGGCGGCATTCTACTCTCATCACCTGACCGGTCTGACTGCGTATCTTTTTCAGTCATTTCCTGCTCCCTTCCAAGCCTCAAATTTACTGCAGGCCTTCACCTGTCTACGTACCCGAAGCGCTGACACGCCGCGACGCTATTGCTCACCAGGGTTGTTTGTTCCAGGCCAGCCAGTAAAAACCCAGATCTCTCATCAGGCTGGTGAATTCAAGAAAATCTATCGGTTTTGTCAGGAAACTGTTGGCGCCGAACTCATAGGCTTTCGTCAAATCCTGCTCGGCATCCGATGTGGTCAGGACGACCACCGGTATTGGCTTGAGCCCGGCATTCGCCTTTATCTCCCTGAGCACCTCCAGCCCGTCAATCTTCGGCAGACGCAGATCGAGCAGTATCAGGTTCGGCAGCGGATACGTCATTCGGTCGGCATACGGACCATTCCCACTGAGATAATCAAGGGCTGCCTGACCATCTTCGACATGGAGGATCCTGTTTGCCACCTTGAAATCACCCAGGCTGCGCATGACCAGCACGGCATGATCGGGGTTGTCCTCTACCAGAAGTATTGTCAATGCCTGACCGTTCATGTTTGTTCCTCCCGAGCGTTTTTCTGTTGTGGGACCCAGAAACAAAATCTACTCCCTTTTCCGACACCTTCCGACTCCACCCAGACCTGGCCGCCATGGACCTCGATGATGCGCTTGACGATCGCCAGGCCGATGCCGGTGCCTTCACTGTCGGTCTTCAGCTTGTTGAAGAGGCCGAAGATGACCTGATGGTATTTCGGATCGATGCCGATACCGTTATCCTGAACATAGAAAATGCTTTTCCCGGCATCCTCGCGCACTCCGACCCGTATGTGCGGACTGCCCTGCTCTTTACGGTGGTTGCAGGCATTCTCCACCAGATTCTGGAGCACCTCGAACATGCGCTGACGATCGCAGAACACCGTCGGCAGGCCCGGCTGCACATCCACCGCTGCAGAACTGTTTTTCAGCGGCCCCTCCAGGTGCGCCAGCACCTCGTTGACCAGTTCGTTCATGTCGACCGGTTCGGGTGTGTGAATGACCCGGCCGATGCGCGAGAGTTCCAGCAGGTCGTTCAAAAGGTTCTGCATCTTGTCCGCTGCCTTGCAGATGCGCGTCAGGTCGCCGGCCATGTTTTCATGGCTGCCCTCCGCAAGTTCGCGTTCCAGGGCACCCGCAAAACCCTTGATGGTGATCAGCGGACTTTTCAGGTCGTGGGATACGGTATAGGTGAAGCGCTCCAACTCGGAAACTTTCTGTTTCAGTTCGTCTTCCGCCCGCCTGCGTTCTGAAATCTTCCAGACGGCATCCATCAGCAGGGTCAATTGAAAGATGTCGCTATCGTCATAATCGGTCCCCTTGTTTGCCATGCCGATCACGGCCACGATACGCCCGCTGTCAAACAGGGGGATCGAGAGAAAGCGCTGCAGCGGCACGTGCCCTTCCGGATAGCCGCGTTTCAGGGGGTGCGCGGCCTGAAAATCGTTGACCATAAGCGGTTTACCCTGGCGCACGACCTCTCCCCAGATTCCGGTTTTATCCAGATCATAGAGGGTCTGCGGGTCAACGACGCTGCACTCCTTCATGACGTCCAGCGACCAGGAATTCAGAATGAACTGCCGCTTCTGATCATCATAAAAATAGATGTAGCCGAAGCGGCTGTCAGTCATCTCGATGGCCTCTGCCAGGGCAAAATCGAGCAGGTCCTGGTTGTCCCTGGCTTCGTACTGGAACACGCTCAGCAGGCGCTGCATGCGATCCTTGCTGAGCTGCAGCCGGGCATTGAGATCCTTGATCTCCTGCGAGCTTTTTGCCAGGCTCGGCATCTCGATAGCCACCGGTATTTTGGGAATGAACATCAGCGCCGCCACCGTCGAAATAGCGGCCGTCAGAGCCTTTACGTACCCTTCCGGCCAGTAATCCGGCACATAGACGGTGTAGGCCGCAAAAAATGGGTGGTTCCGCAGGCCAGGATAAACAGCGCAAAAAAGAGAAAAACCATCACAAAGGGCATGTCTCTGCGCTTGACATAGAAATATGCCATGGCACCGGCGATGGAATAGTATGCCAGACCGGTCAGTATGTCTGATGCGACATGCAGCCAGACCAATCCCGGCTCCCAGGAAAAGCAGAAACCGTGGGCCATATAATCGCTGATCATGGTGTGGTTCATCCGTCTCCATCCCTCATCGTTTGTTCCGTGCAGGTATCAGCCGCAGCCAAGGCCCGGGCCGGATTCAGTCACTTGAAACAGGGTCCGCGGCCACGACCTTTGGCAGGGTAAAGTGGAAACATGAACCGCTGCCGACGCCATCCGATTCGACCCAGATCCGGCCACCGCAGTTCTCCACGATCCGCCTGACCATGGTCAGCCCCATGCCGACCCCGCCCGCCGTGGAGTCCAGCTTTTCGAATATGCCGAATATCTTTTCGTGGTAGTTCGGGGCGATGCCGATGCCGTTGTCGCAGACACAAAAGACCGTCTCCTCCCCCTGCTGTTCGACGGTGATTTCGACCCGGGGGGCTCTCTGGTCGCCCATGTACTTGAGGGCGTTGTCCAGCAGGTTCTGCCAGATCTGCAGCAGGCGCCGCCGGTCTCCGTAGAGGATCGGGTTGGCTGTGCTCAGGCGGATATCGACCTTGCCGGTGGCGATCTGCCCGGTCACGGCACTCTGGGCCTCGGCGACCAGTTCCTGAAAGGTCATCTGCTCACGGGATTCGACTGCCCGACCGATGCGTGACATGTCCAGCAGCTCGTTGAGCAGTGCCTCCATCCGGTCGGCAGCGTTATGCATGAAGTCCAGGTCCTTGTCGATTCGCTCACGGTCTCCGGTTGATATATCCCGCCCCAGATAGCCCAGGAAGGCCTTTATGGTTATCAGTGGACTGCGCAGGTCGTGGGATACGGTGTAGATAAACTGTTCGATCTCGGCGTTCTTATGTTTCAGTTCCTTCTCGACCAGTTTACGCTCCGAGATGTCCTCGATCCTGACGGTGGCCCTGGTATTCCCCGAGGAATCTTTGAAGATGCTGGAGGATACATCGGCGGGGAATACTTCCCCGTTTTTTCTGACGAAATTCAGCTCCCCTTTGAATTCCCCGGTTCGGGCCCTGGTTTCCAGGGCGGGCCTGTAGCGGTTGTCAGACGGATCAATGATCTTCTCTCGTCCCACCTGAATTAATTCATCGGCGGTCATCCCGAACATCCGACAGCTCTCGGGGTTTACCGCCAGGATGTTTCCGTCGGGGACGGTAATTAAAATGGCGTCATTGCTCATTTCGAACAGCAGCCGGAACTTTTCCTCGCTTACCCGCAGGACCTTTTCGGCCTCTTTGAGTTCCGTAATATCATGGGCAACGTGGATGCTGCCGGTCACCTTGCCCTCATCGTCGAAGAGCGGCGTGACCGTCACGTCCAGCCAGGCATTCAGCCGGGGTTCAAAAACCTCGCTTGAGTGTGGCTGCTTGTCCAGCATCAGCTGTACATGGGGACAGTAGTCCGGTGGTGAGTTGAGGCCATGAAACTTGGTGTAGCAGGGCTGGCTGTCGATCTCCTGCATTGTGCAGCCGAGTCGTTGCCATGTGGCACGGTTGGAGCGAAGGATGCGGTGATTGTTGTCGATGATGGTGATCATGTCTGGTATGGAATCAAAGGTCCTGCGCCACTCGTTGCTGGCACGCCGCAGTTTTTCCTCCATCCGTTTGCGATCGGACAGATCGATATCCAGGCAGAACAACATCGGCTGATTTCCCCCGGTCTGTATCAGGGCATGGCTGGAATAAACCGTCACCGGAGAGCCATCCTTGCGAACCAGTGTCAGCTCCCCGGACGGCACGGGAATGGAGGTCTCTTTCATATGCTGTACGGCCTGCCTGACCTCTTCGCGCATCCCTGCCGGAATGATCAGGTCCAGCAGGTTGGCCCCAGTGCTTCCGCAGCAGAATAGCCATACAGGGTTTCCGAGGCCTTGTTCCAGAAGAACACCGTGCCGTCCAGTTCATACCCCTGTACCGCCAGCGCAGGAACCGTCTCCATCAGTTTCATGAAACGGTCGCGGGTCTCGTTCAGCGCCTGTTCAGCCAGCTTGCGCCCGGTGATGTCGGTGGATATACCGCAGAGTGACGTCACCTGCCCGTCCTCACCTCTGACCGGGAGTTTGATAGACTCATAGTAATGCAGCCCGTCGCTGGCCTGGATGCATTCTTCCGATGTAACTACGGCACCCGTCCGAATCACCGTCTGGTCCTCTGCCAGTTGCCTGTCGGCGACGTCGGCAGCAAAAAAATCGTGGCTGTCTTTGCCGATTGCCTGCTCCCGGGAGAGACCGATCAGATTTGCCAGACGCTGGTTGCAGGCCAGCAGCCGCCCGTCGCGATCCTTCAGGTAGACAAACGAGGGGATGTTGTCGATGATCGTCTCCAGCAGCTCTTTGGCTGAACGGGAGTCTGCACCGGCACGGTGGGCATCATTGGACATCTGTTCCAGGACGATCAGGAAGAATGAGAGCCCGAATGACGTGACGGTTATCAGCCCGGCAATGCTGTACGCAGCTGAGATGTAATTCCGGAAGACCGGTTCATTGTAGTCCAGATGTGCAAGCTGCGCTGCTACCGTAACTATCAGCATGCCCATGTCCAGCAGCAGGGCTGCCACGGTCACTTTTTCCATGGGCTTGAGACCGGGAGATGAAGAGATCAGGGTGCGGATGATGCAGGCCAGAAAGATCACGCCATAGGACTGCAGAATAATCGTGCGCAGCGAAATCAGCGGATTGACATAGGTAAACCAGGCCATCAGCAGCAGGAAGCTGAACGACATGGTCAGCATCGGCACGGTGCGGGGAGGGAGATTGCGATGCGTGCTGACGCCCCACCAGAGAAAGCAGTAGCCCAGAAGGAAAATCTGGTTCTGCAGGGTGATCGTGACAAACACCGGCAGCACCGGCCGCAGGACGATCAGGAAGGCGGCTGTTGCGAAGCAGCCGATACCGAGCCCCCACAGCAGAAGTGCACGCCTGGGGAACAGCAGGCGCCACAAAAGAAGCATGGCAGCAGAAAAGCAGGTGCAGAGAATACCGACAGCAACAATCCC
The DNA here is from genome assembly GCA_016720395.1 of Geobacteraceae bacterium. Taxonomy (GTDB): domain Bacteria; phylum Desulfobacterota; class Desulfuromonadia; order Geobacterales; family Pseudopelobacteraceae; genus CAIPTY01. The sequence continues at coordinate 10,909 of JADKKR010000010.1, forward strand.
GGTAAAGGCATCCAGTATCATGACCGCTCCTCTGTTCTTTCGATTGCTGCCCGCGGCAGGGTAAAGCGGAAACAGCTCCCGCGGCCGGTGCCAGCGGACTCCACCCAGATGGTCCCGCCGTATTTTTCCACGATGCGCTGGATCATGGGCAGCCCGAGTCCCACACCGGAGCTCTTCGGGTCCAGTTTTTCAAATATTCCAAATACCTTGTGGTGGTATTGGGGGTCGATCCCGATGCCCGTGTCCCTGACGCAAAAGACGGTCTCCCCATTCTCCTGCTGCAGGCCGAGTTCGATCAGCGGCTGAGTGCCATCGAGGCTGTACTTGATCGCGTTTTCGATCAGGTTCTGCCAGATCTGGGAGAGACGCAGGCGGTCACCGTACAGCATCAGGTCCGTGTCGGGGAGATGGATATCGACCCTGCGTTCATTGATGACGCCTGCCAGATCACCCAGTACACCATCCAAAATCTCTCTCAGCGATACCCTGCTCGGCGCCGTTTCTGTGCGGTCAACGCGGGACAGCTCCAGCAGTTCATCCAGCAGCATCTTCATCTTGTCGGTGGCCCCGTGCATAAACTGCAGGTCCTGTGTGATCCGCTCCCTGATCGCCGGTCGTCAGGTCGCACTCCAGGTAGCCCAGGAAAGTCTTGACGGTCACCAGCGGGCTGCGCAGGTCGTGGGACACGGTGTAGATGAACTGCTCGATCTCGGCGTTCTTTTTTTTCAGCTCTTTTTCGGCCTGTCTACTCTCGGTGATGTCTATGGTGTACCCTGCCACCAGGGATGCATCCTCTTTGATGATCGGAAACTTGATGGTGTTGTAGAGCCGCCCGCCCACCTCTTCTTCGATACGCAGGACCTCTCCGCTGGAAACAACCCCCCGGTCCTCTTCGTGTATCCTCCGGGCAAGTTCCGCGGGAAACAGCTCCGCCATGGAACGGCCGATCAGTTCACTCGAGGGAAGGCCGATCCACGTCTCATAGTTCCTGCTGAAGCGCAGCACCCTGCTTTCAGTCGCGGTAACCTCCTTGATAAAGGCGTAGATGGGAGAATGGAGCAGGAACAGATCGAACAGCTCGTTGGTCTCCTGCAAGGCATTGATCAACCGCCTGCGCTCTGTTGTCTCGATGGCGAACACGGCGACGCCGCTAATGCTGCCGTCATCAGCCATGATCTGATTTTGGCTGATTTCAAACCAGGTCCTGTCGCGATCATCTCCGCCGAACTCCTCCTCGAAAACAAAGACTTCGCCATTCATGGCCCGTTCCAGGCTGCTTTTGGCGACTGCAGCGTCGTCCGGAGTCATGTAGTCTAACAGGCAGCCCCCCTTTTCAATGTCGGCTCCATACAGGGCCTTCATGAACTTCGCATGGGCATGGTTGAAGGTGGTATAGCAAAACGATGTGTCCAGGGAAAAAATCGCAGAGGAGGTACTTTCCAGGATAGCCTGGATGAGGGCATTGTTCTTTTGTGACTCCTGCGCTATGCGGGTCTCGTGCCGGGTGGCCACCTGTTGTTCAAGCAGTTGCAGTTCCTGCTGTTCAAAGAATCTCTTGCGTCGCAGCAGATATAACGTGCCCAGTGAGATGAATCCCGTCAGCAGGAGTATTGCAAGGCCTTTAAATAATGATTCCCGCCGCCAGTCCGCCAGTACCGCAGCAGCATCGCGGCTGACCGCGATGATCAACGGTTTGGAAAGCTGGAGCCCTGAAGGGTTGAATGTCTTCATGGCGATTATCCGTCTGGTGCCCGATATCCCGGATGTGCCGCTAAAGACATTCTCACTCTTTGAGCTGGTTATGTGCCGTGTATAAAATGTTCCCGGCACCGCCACACTGGTGACCTGTGCCCCGGCAGTTTCGGGTATCATGATGAACATCAGGCCGTCGCCATGCACGATGGAACTCCACATGCCGCTGCTGGTAAAATGCACCGACCTGAGCAGTACGGCAAAGTAGTCCGGGTCGAGAGTTGCACCGACAACCCCGTCGAAGCTGCCATCCCTGCCGGGGATCATCACGCTCAGATTGATCACGAATTTCCCCGTGACAGCCGTGAAGGGAGGCGACACGTAGAGGGTCTCAAGGCGCTGCTGCTTGCGGGGGATGGAAAAATAATCGCGAGCGCTGAAATCACGCTGCAGGATTTCCTGCCGGCTCGAAGCCACAACCCTGCCGGCCCTGTCCAGAAACAGCAAGGTGCGAATTCCCGGCATGGCTTGACACAATTCAGAGAGCCGCCGGTTCATCCCGTCGTCCACGGGAGCGGTGGCCAGGGTCCGCAAAACCCGGGCAACCGACGCGGTCTGATGCTCCAGGTTGGTTTCAATCACCCTGGCCTGGGTCAGGAGTCGATCCTGCTCGTTTTTTATGATGACGGTACGGTCGTCATAAACATCAAATGCCACCCAGGTGATCAGGGTCAGCAATGACAGTACCACGCCGGCCCATGTCGCTGCAGTACTCCGCATAACAGAAGCGGGTTGCACGGTGTCTGCCGGGACGTCTGTCGTGTAATCAGGAGCCATGAGATATCCTCTTCATGTCGTCTGTCTTGCTGTCGACGGTATTCAACGCCCCGGGCAGGGTAAAGCGGAAGCAGCTCCCCTGACCCTCGCCGGCCGATTCAACCCAGATCCGGCCGCCGTATTTCTCGACGATGCGCCGGACCATGGCCAGCCCCATGCCGACGCCTCCGCCGGATGTCTCCAGTCTGACAAAAAGGTCGAAGACCTTTTCCCGGTTTTCGGGCTTGATGCCGACGCCGTTGTCACGCACAAAGAACCGCACATCTTCGCCGTCCCGCTCGAAACCGATATCGATACGCGGGGACGGCTGATCCCCCATGTATTTATGGGCATTGTCCAAAAGATTTTGCCAGATCTGCAGCAATCTCCGCCGGTCACCGCAGAGCTTCAGATCGGAATCGGCCGACTGGACGTTAACTCTGCCGCGCAGGCTCTGCCCTGCCACCGCTTCCATGGCCTCGGCAACCAGCTCCCGGAAGCCGGCCTGATCATGGCTGCTCTCCATCCGGCCGGCCCGGGAATACTCCAGCAGCTCTTCAAGCAGGTTCTGCATCCGGTCGGCAGCGGTCCGGATGAATTCGATGTCCTTGCTGACCCGCTCGTCGTCATCCCCGGCAAGGTCCTGGCAGAGATATCCCAGGAAGGTCTGAAAGGTCACCAGCGGGCTGCGCAGGTCATGGGTGACCGAGTACGTAAACTGTTCCATTTCGGCGGTCTTATGCTGCAGTTCGATTTCGACGCGCTTGCGTTCGCTGATGTCCTGGAAAAACCCGAAAATCCTTCTATTCTCCTGGTCACGGTAGCCAATGGCGTGGACGTATCTGCGATTGCCTCTGGCGGTGATGATCTCCAGGTCGAGGTCAAACGGCTCGCCCTGCTCTATGGCGCGCCGCACCGCACGCTCTATGACCGGCCGGCATTCGGGGGTATAGAATGATACTCCCCGTTCCGCCGTGGGTACAAAGGAGAGATCTACCTCGTGTATGTGATAGACCTGCTCGGTCCAGGTCTGCTGGCCGGTATCGATATCGACCTCCCAGCCCCCCAGATTTCCGATCCGCTCCGCCTCTTTGAGCAGGCCCTGGCTCTTCTGCAGCGCCGCTTCCGTTTCCTTACGCCCGGAAATATCCGTGATAAAACCATGCCAGAGTGTCGACCCGTCTTCCTCGCGTTGCGGCACGGCATTGCCGAACAGCCAGCGCACCGTGCCGTCATCGAACTTCACCCGGTACTCGTGACGCCAGGGGGTCAGGTTCCGGGCGGAAGCCTGGATGGAATTCACGATCTCCCGGTAATCGTCGGGATGCAGGACGGCAAACACCTGCGCGGCATCATCGCGCACCTCCAGCGGACTGACCCGGTATATGTCCCGTATGGCGTCGCTGGCATAGGGAAAACAGGACCTGCCGTCAGGAAACAGACGGTACTGATAGACAACACCCGGCACTCGGCTGGCGATCTTGTTGAGCAGTCTCAGGGAATCTTCAAGCTGTGCTTCGAACAATCTGCGATCGGTGATATCCCTGGCCACGGCGAAGAGATTGTTGTCGGCTGACGGCGCAGACACCCATTCCAGCCAGCGGTATGAGCCATCCTTGCAGCGATAGCGGTTGACGAAATTCAGAATGGACTGACCGCGGGTCTGCCTCTCGACAGCGTCAAGCGTCGTCGCCCGGTCATCGGGATGGACCAGTTCCAGAAACGGCGTTGCCAGTATTTCCCCATCCGAATAGCCGAGTATGGCTTGCCAGGCCGGATTGACTCTCCTGAAATAGCCGTCGGTAGAGGCAATGCAGACCAGATCCGGGACCAGATTGAAGAAGCGGGCCAGATCCTCGCTGGTCCTTTTGCTGGCAACGATATCCCAACAGAAATCTATCAATGATGAAACAGTCTCCAGATCCTGCTCCCGATAGTTGTCCGGCTTGTTTCCCACTCCGATAATGGCGACGATCAGGTTGTTGCGGGACACCGGGACGACCAGTTCGCGCTGCACCGGCGCGTGTCCCGGCGGCAATCCTTTGCGGCCGGGCAGGCTGGCGTAGTCATTATGGATAACCGGCGCGCCGGTATGGACGCATTCGACCCAGACGCCGGCCGCGTCCACCGGGTAGTGACGTCCCTTCCCTTCGGCGCTGCACATGGTCTTGAGAGTGTTGGTTGACCAGGTCTGCAAGGTCAGCGTGACCTGATCAGGTTCAAGAAAGTGAAAGAAACCGATGGTGCTCTCGGTGAGCGCCTCCGCTTCGTCGAGGATCTTTGCCAGCAGTTCGTCCAGGGTGTGGCTGATGGCATATTCGCTCAGCCTGAGGTTGGCCTCCAGGATAATCTCGGCGTTTTTCTGCCGGCTGATATCCTCGAAAGTTATCCAGCAGGTGCCGTTCTCGGCCGGTATCGCATTGAGATGAGCCCAGAAGCATGAGCCGGTGTTATCAACAATCCTCATGTCCCAGTTTTGCGGCGCTGTCGACTCAAACAGCCGTTTACGCTGCAGAAAATAACTGTCGGCTTCATTGAATACAAAGAAGCGGTTCAGGCACTGCCCGATCAGCCCGGGTCGGGGCATCTTCAGCATGTTGGCGGCCGAGAGGTTGGCCTCCAGGATCAACCCCTGCCCGTCGATGATCAGGTACCCGATCGGTGCGAGGTCAAACAGATCAAAATATCGGTTCCGCGATTCTTTCAGTTCGCCGTTGTCCATGAAGCAACCTCGCAACCACTCTGGTCAGACTGCAGTCCATATTTGAATTCAAGGCCCCCTACCACCGCCGACAGTTTCAGTTCGACAGCGACCCATCACCCATCACCCATCATCGCCCCCGGCAGGGTAAAGCGAAAACAGCTGCCCTGACCCTCTCCGGCCGATTCCACCCAGATCCGGCCGCCGTATTTCTCGACGATGCGCACAACGATGGAAAGCCCCAGCCCTGCGCCCGGACTCTTCTGGTCCAGTTTCTGGAATACGCCGAAGATGTTGCCCCGGTTGTGGCTGGCGATGCCGATACCGTTGTCTCTGACGAAAAATACCGCCTCTCCGGTCTGGTTGCCGACGCCGATTTCGATGCGGGGAGTAACACCTGGCTGACTGTACTTGATCGCATTTTCGACCAGGTTCTGCCAGAGCTGGCAGAGGTGTGACCGGTCCCCACGCAGCATCAGGTCCGTATCGGACAGATGGAAGTCAACATTGCGGTCCCTGATGGTACCGGCCAATGATGCCATCACCTCGGCCAGAATCTCGTTGAGTGAAATACAGACCTGAGCCGTATCTTCCTGCCCGATCATGTGCATCTCCAGCAACCCGTCCAGCATCAGTTCCATCTTGTCGGCGGCACTGTGAATATACTGCAGGTCCTGAGCGATCCGCTCCCGGTCGTCACCGGCCATGTCGCTTTCCAGGTAGCCCAGGAAGGTCTTGACGGTCACCAGCGGACTGCGCAGGTCATGGGAGACACTGTAGATCAAACGTTCGATCTCGGCATTTTTCTCCCTCAGCTGGATAATATGCCCTTCCAGTTCACGTTGAATCAGGCCCCGTTCATGATTCTTCTTGATCAGCTCCCGCTGCATGGCGATAAATTCGTTATTCAGGAGCGCCATCCGCTCCACCACCTGATTGTCGGAATTCAGCAGCCGTTCGCACCAGAGCAGCAGACCGTCTCCGTGCGGCAGGCGATGTGCCACCAGCACCCCGGGTACGCCGGTGCGCGGATTGCACGTCAGTTCCTGGTGCCCCGGCTCATACAGCACCCCTTCGTCGCCGGGGATCAGGTAATCGGTCAGGTCTGCCCCAAGCGGCTTTTTCGACAGGGAGAACATCTGCAGAAATCCCCGGTTGCAATCCCGTATCCGCTGCTGATTATCAATCCAGAGGATCGGCACGCGACTCTGCGAGTCGAGAAATTCTGACATCTGCTCGCCGGTTTCGCGGAGTACTGCTCTTATCACGATGCTGTTCCTCTTTCCCACCAGCTGTTGCAGAGTCCGGTGGCTTCCGCAAGAGTGGCGGCATAACCGTCCGCGCCGAATTCCTGCCACAAACGGGGTACGCTGCTGAAAGCAAGGCCGCCGGTCAGAATTAGCATATCAGAGAGCTTCGGCACATTTCTGACAGCTGCAATGGCATCCCGGGCGTTTTCTAGATTGAAGGCCGTTGCCACCGAAAGTGCCAGCAGAAAAGGCCGTTTCTGCCTGATTATTTTCAGGAGATCTTCCCGGGGGATGTTTGCTCCCAGATAGGTCACATCCCAGCCGTCGAGCTCCAGCATATCGGCCACCATCCGGGCGCCGACCTCATGAAATTCGTTGGGAGCAGCGCTGACCACCGCGGTCCCCTTTGTCTGCGGCGTCCCGACGAAACGGCCGTACAGATAGGACATTACCCGGCCGACAATGGCGGTGGCCAGGTGTTCCTCGGCGACCGAGATTTCGTTGCGCTCCCAGAGTATGCCGACGTTGTAGAGGGCATACTTGACGACATGTTCGTAGAAATGCCGCAGCTCATCGGTCGATGTTATGGACTGCTCGACCAGCTTGAGACAGCCCTTATGGTCGCCGTGCAGCAGAAGTGCAGTAAATATCTGACCCATCTCGCTGCTTTCATCGGGCAGGGAAAATCCGAGTGTGTCGCCGCTGACGGAGAGTTCGATCATCTCCTGATGATGGTTGATCATCCAGTCGTAGACGGCTTGAATCTGACTGACTTCCACTCCCGCAGTGTTGTCCGCAAGCGCTTTTTTCCAGGCCCGCAGTTCGATCGGGAAATAATCATAGGAAAATCCGCGGGAGCGGTAGGCCCGATAGACCCAGGGAACCGTGCGGACCAGCAGGTCGAAGGCGTGGAGCCTGAACACCGTCAGCATGAACTGAGCATGGTGCAGGTGGTTCAACTCCATCATCTGCACGGGGTTGCGGCCGATCAGTTCCATGACGTCTGCCCGCCCGCCCAGTTCGCTGTTGACCTGCTCGATCATTCGCTCCATGGCTGCGGCATAGCGGTCTGAACTCAGTGGCGGGATGGAATCGAGCCGGGAAAATATCCACCACATTCATTGATCATCGTCAACCTCAACAACCTTCGCTTCACCGGTTATTTCAGAACAGACCGCTTCATAGGCCCGCTCAAGCATTTGGGTATGTTCCTGGTCGTTTTTCTTCATCGAGGAGAAAAGCCGGGCCAGATTCTCATCCTCAAACTCTACGATAGTATTCATGTGGTATTCGGCTAAAGAGGTTTCCATCTTGATGGCATACCGCAATGCATCACTGAGTGCGGGAGGGGTTGATTTTACATGGTTGAAGATGGTCTGGATATTTGTCAGTATTTTCTGCACTTTTTCCATGTCGCTCTTCAGTGATTTCATACCGCTTCCGTACAGTCGACATGCCAGATGGAACTGTTCGGCATGGTTGTCTTCTTCCTGTGCCGTTTTGGCCCACAAATCAGCTGCTGCAGGGTTGTCAGCATAGAGGTGCGCAAAATACCGGTACATTCCGGCACAGGTCTCCTCGAAATTTTGCCAGGCACGTCTGGAGAAGATTTACTTCGCTGAGCCTCAGTTTTGCCTTTGCATCCACGAGAACCCTCCTGGCTTCATATAGTGTCACTGCTCCTGATAACTAGTGTTCACCGCTGTGTAATCCGGAAGCGGCTGCATCATTTGCTGGTAAAGTGAGATGAAATCCTTGCAAAGGCGGTTTTCAATGCCTCGATATGCTCTTCATCATTGTCCATCATCGATTTGAAGAGCCTGTTGGTCGACTCATCGGGGAAAATGTTCATCTGGTCCATGTGGAATGCGAGAGCTTCTCTTCCAGATCGATCGCCAGGCGTAATGAGCTCATATGGGGAAAGCGGAGTTTCAGCCAGCGGCCCTTGGTGCTATCAATTTTTAACGAGTTCAATTGAGGGCTGAGACGGTTTCATTTGCATCCGTCTTCACGGAACAGGCCAGCCGTTTTTGCCATGATGAACTGCTCGTGGATTTCTGCTCCTCCTGAAGCTGTCTTCTCCCACAGACGTGCGTATTCAAGGGTGTGAAACCTGCTGCTCCGCATGAAAACCTGGTAGATCTGTGCCCGAGTGTTTGTTCAATCTGAATGCAGTTATCAAGCAGATCACAGATGTTGCCTGACCTCCCTCCTGTGCAGGAATATCTTCGGGCAGACTTCACGCTGCCGTATAGTTAAGCGGCAGGCGGATGGTAAAGGGTGGTGCCTGTGCCGACTTTGCCTTTCAACCGTTATTTCGCCGCCATGTTTCTTGATGATGTCATAGCTGATTGAAAGCCTGAGGCCGGTTCCTTTCCGACCTCTTTCGTCGTGAAGAACGGCTCAAAGATGCGGAGTCAAGATTTTCCGAAGTGCAATCCCTCTGCCGTTATCGCAGATAGTCACGACGATGTCGCCGTCTTCACTGAACGTCCCTGACACGGATTGTTCCATGCCCTTCGATGGCATGGGCCGCGTTGACCAGAAGATTCATGAATACCTGCCGCCAGGCTTTGGGAAACCAGGTTTCAGAGCGGCAGGGGCGGGTCATAATCCCGCTCAACATCGGCCACGTATTTGATCGTTGCGCGCCATATTGAGGGTGCTGTCAAGGCGATCATTGATGCTGGGCGGCTTGCACAGGGCTTCATCACTCATGGGCGAGGCTCTTCAGATCCTGAACTATCGCGCACCCGCTGCGCGCCAATCTGCTGATTCGTCCAGCAGCGTGTGGAGATCGTTCAGGATGAAGTCGATCTTCATCTCGCTGCGCGCCTTGTTCCAGTGCCTCCAAGAAGTTTCCTGGTCTCCTTTCTGCTGCACTGTTTGAATGACGGCCATCTCGGAATTCTTTCAGTCTCTGCGTATATTTGCACCCATGGTGGTAGGAATTGCTGGAGAGTAAACCCATCGGATTGTTGATTTCATGGGCCCTCCGGCTGCCCAACTGGCCGATGGAGGCCAGTTTTTTCCCTGCTGGAAGGAAGCCTAGGACTAGGCCCAGCTACGGATTCGGCAGAGGTCCTCTGTAGGTTTTCATTCATCCTGAAAAACTCTGTCGTTTCGTGGATATATGGTAACAACAAAACCCCGTACCTCTGCCGTTCCTGACTGTTTCAGTTCATTGAACAGCAGTTCAAAGTGACTGGTACCGTTCTCGCTGATCATCTGACCACTGGTGTCATCACCTGCGGCTGATAATCATGCCGACTTTCGTGAACAACTCCAGACAGTTGAGGTCCGAGTATCTGGGTGTATGAAAGACCGGTAAAGGAGCAGACCGATGCGATTGCAGCGCGTGATAGTGCCGGACGGATCACACATCAGCACCATTTCAGGGATGCTGTCCATCGTGTCTTCCCACTCCCGCTTGCCAGCCGTGACCGAGTCAAACATCCTGTTCATCTCGTTGTGCTTGAGCAGCAGTTCTTCCGTGTTGTTGTTGACCAGCAGCTCTGTTTCATAAACCTTGCGGTTGGTGATGTCTTCCGTGACCGCCGAAAGCGGAGGGAATTGCCCTGGCGTCGCTTTATCGATGACAGGGAGATTGCTCTCCCAAAGTAAAGCTCTCCGTTCTTCCTTTTTGTTGCGGAATTCCCGTGCCAGCTGCCGCCCTGGGACACGGTCCACCCCATCCGGGCGAACTCTTCCCCCGTAATTTCGTCCGATGCACGCAGATCTACAAGCTCACCCCACAGCCTCTTCCCTGCTCCCGGGTCATGGAGCAGAAGGTGTGGTTGACGTATTCGATCGTGCCGTCGAGGTCGGTGATGACAATGGCGTTAAGGGGTTTTTGTCGACAGCCCATGCAGAGAGAATGAGCGCTGTTCTTCCTCGGCTGGTTTGCGCTCCGGTGATGTAGAGCATGGTTTCAATGGCGGCGACGGTGCGCCTCATCGTCATAGACGGGCTGCATCGGAATACAGAGCAGCGCCGCCGTCGTTGATGTTTTCATGCCACCGCTCCCGGTGCGAAAGCCCTCCCGGGACATGCTGGCAGAGGCTGGTACGGGAATGAGTCTGATTCGGCTTCCCCCGGAAGGCTTTCGTTTCTCGAGAGGATGATGTCGGCCATGACCGGTCGTGGTTTCGTGTAGAACGGCTCCCACTGGCGTCTGGTTCCGAGCATCTCCTCTGCCCGCAGACCGGTGAGGTCTTCGATGGCGCTATTCCAGACGATGATACGATGTTCGCTGTCGGTATTACAAAGATCGGCACAGCGGCCTTGTTGACGATTGCTACCGCAAAATTTTTCAGATAGTGGCCTGTGTTGTCCATTGACGACTCGTTGATGCTCAGGATGCCCGTTCCGTACCGCAGAGAAGGGGCCAGATGCTGCCAAACCTTCACTCCAGCGGCATGTGGCCCGGTTTTGCAGCTGCTGTGGCGGAAGGATCCGCAATAAGGGGACAGAACAGAATTTGGAGATCTATGTTTTCCCGCAGCACTCGCAGGAACGCTCCGATTTCACCGTCGGCCACGACGACCCTCAGTACCTCGTCGAGCACGTGGTCCAACCGCGCCGCACCTTTTCCAGTCCGTCCTCCAGCGGTGTCTTCGCCGTTGGTGCGGGCCAGGTTGAA
>JADKKR010000011.1 GCA_016720395.1 Geobacteraceae bacterium
GGTCCGTGGCAGTTCATCTCCGACACCAGGAGACGGTATTCCCGCGCATTGACCAATGGGTCGACGAACGGGATCCGGTCAAGGCTACTAACGCAGCCGCGCTCTACCTGAAGGAACTGTACGGCATGTTCAACGGTGACTGGTATCTTGTCGCCGCCGGGTATAACGCCGGTGAAAACAAGATTCTGCGGGCCATCAGCATGTACAATACCAGCGACTTCTGGGAGATTTCGCGCGGCTCTCACCTCAAGCGCGAGACCAAGGAGTACGTTCCCAAGCTTCTGGCGGCTGCCATCAAGCCACGGATCCCGCACGCTACGGTTTTTCGGATATCGCCCTATCTTTCCGGCCATTGAACTCCGAGACAGTCAAGATACCGTCGCGCACCGACCTGGAACCCCTGGCAAAGCTCCCTGGCACCACCTACGAGACCATCCAAGAGTTGAATCCTGATCTGCGCCACTGGTGTACGCCACCCCAATTATCCGGACTATGAGCTCAAACTCCCCAAAGGACCAGACAGCAGTTTGAACCCTCGGAACATGCCAAGGTACCGGGAGACAAGCGCTTTACCGAGAAGGTGCTCTACGCGAATTACAAGGCCCGGAAGAAGGATTCTCTCAAAAGCGTCGCCCGCAGGTTCGGCACCTCCACCGAGACCTTGTCGGAACTGAACGGCCTCTCCGGCAAATCCCGTATCGCGGGCAGAACGCTGGTTGTGCCGGTCAAGCAGACCGTTGACTTCAGCCATGAAGGACGTGCTGCACACCCCTCGGCCAAAAAAGGAAGCTTTGCCAAATACTACACCGTGAAAAAAGGCGACACACTGGATGCACTTGCCAAGCGCTTCAACGTCTCCACCCGACTGCTCACGAGTTGGAACAACCTGAAGGTCAAGGTTGCCCTCAAACCTGGACGTCGTATCATTATCGCCAAATTTACCGAAAAGAACGGGGCTATGGCTCCCTCCGGGGAAAAAAGCTGAATCATCCCGTACCCTCTGCAGCACAATTATGAAAGGAAGTTCCGATGTATAACCTTCTCATCTCCGCAGGGGCGGCAGTTGCCGTACTGCTGATCCTGTTATTCGGCTTCTCGTTCGTCTGGTGGGGCTCTGCCATGATCGCCCTGCTTGTCTTTATCGGGGTATTTCTTCTGTTTTCACGGATCACCATGAAGAAGGTGACGGCTGCCATGGAAACTGCCGGCAAGGATCTGCAGGGACAGCGCTTCGAGAAGGCCGTCCGCGAACTGAAAGACACCCTGAAATACGGCAAATGGCAGATCTATGTCGAGGGGCAGATCAACGCCCAGATCGGCATGATCTACTACATGAAACGCGATTTTTCCAACGCTTTCCCCTTTCTGGAAAAGGCATTTTTCAAGAACTGGGTCGCCATGGGCATGCTGGGCATCTGCTACATGAAGCGCCAGAAGAAGGACAAGATGATTGCAACCTTCGAAAAGGCCTTGCAGTGGACCTCGAAGGAGCCGCTATTCTGGAACCTTTTCGCGTATTGCCTGGTAGAGTGCGGAGAAACCGGAAAAGCAAAAGAGGCCCTTGAAAAAGGGCTCAAAAAACTGCCGGGTGATATCCATCTCAAGGAGAACCTTGAGAATCTGCAACAGGGCAGGAAGCTGAAGATGCGTCATTACGGTGATGCATGGTACCAGTTTCACCTGGAAAGCGTAGCTGCCATCCAGAAACACCAGATGGCCGCCATGGGCGGACGCATGCAGCGCAGGATGACCGTCCGATAACAGCCGGCAGCATATTTTAATAAAAAGGCCGTCTTCTGGACGGCCTTTTTTATGATCTTGGTAGTGATCCGTTTCTTTTGCTGTTAGAATTTAATCCTTACCCCGTCGGCCAGAAAATCCAGATCACCACCATTGAACTGATGACGGTATTCCATATTCAGAAATAACGGAATCGGCAGAGGGCTGAAATTGGCCCCCACAAACGCTACCGGTGAACCGGTAGCAGAGTGTTTGTCATGGAAGATGAATGCCTGACCGAGGCCTGCATAGGGCTGGATATAGGGGATCGGGGCATGGACCTTGAACAGGGCGGTAACCGGATACGACTCTTCGCGCCTGAAAGACCCGAGGGTCTTGTGGTCTGCCGCCGAATAGGCAAGTGTGGCGCCGACGGAAACCAGACGGTTGATGTAGAGGTCGCCGAACGCCTCGTAGAACTCGCTGTTCCTGCTGATCTGACTGTCGCTGTTTATTTCGCCTCCGGCACGGACACCGACAGCGATGGAATCTTCAGCCACCGCAGTTGAGACCAGCGACAGAAGGGCCAGCAGGGTAATAATCGTCTTTTTCATGGGTTTCTCCTTGTCTCTGTTTGAAGTGGTGCTGCATGCTGCATTTCCCCGGTCTATCAATGACCGACCGCATCGGCACTGATAGACCGGATAGCGTCAAAAATCACGGCATCATATTTATCCTGGCTGATAGCCAGTGCCACCGTCGGGATCTTGAGCAGTGACTTGATGAAAGCGAACCGCAGGTCGCGGGGAAGCACGGCGATATAGGCCACCAGATTCTGCTCCTGCAGCCCAGCAATGTCTGGAGTAAGCTGCAGCCTGGCAGTCAGGTCGTTGATGGTGGCAGCCTGTTGGTCATCACGCTGTGCTGCCGCCTTGCCGGCAACCTCCTCCCATGTATCGAGCACTTCGGCTGCCGTCAATGGACGATGGCGATGATCGGTCAGCCAGCGCAGAAACATGATTGCCGCCTCACGGCCGACGACTCCGGAGTAGACCTCCATCTCCAGGTCACCCGGGAACCGGCTGTTTTTCCTCAGGAGACTGACCATCTCCCAGGCCCGTTCAGTAGGTTCCACCTGCAGATCCATGGGCGCACCCTGACGGGCCAGCATACCGGTGTTGCTGCCAGAAACTGCCGGACACCTTCATCCAGGCTGCGCTCTGCAGCATAACGGGACCAGCAGTTGAAATCGCTTTCCACATACAGCATAACCATGCGGTCGATCAATGCCCGGTCGAGGGTCGCAACCTGGTAGCTGCCATCCGGGGGGTTTATCGTTACCACGACCTTGTGCTGCGGTGCAAGACAATGGGTATGCAAAGCCCGCGGTTCGCCTTCGACAGGCGGCTCGACAAACTGGAAAATGGCCTGCAGGGTGTCTTCCTGCTGGGCCCGGTTAAGCTCATCACAATGAACAACCGTAGGAGGATCATTATCACCGGGCCACCAGGAGGGACGGGACCAATGCATGACCTCTCCCTCACGGAAAGGAATCCCCACCAGATCGCCGACCTCCATCTGACCCAGCCGCAATGAAACGTAACGCCAGCCTGCTTCACGACAGACCTGGATAATGCCGGCCGTTTTTCCAACCCCGCGGTGTCCGACAACACAGGGCGTAAGATCGGTACCGGCCAGCATCTCCCGCAGGACAAGTTTCATCTGCTCGACATTCACAGGGTTATTCCTCCGGCAGTAATGGTACGATAATAACCACAATTGACACGCAATTCAAGACTGATGTTGTCTTTTTAAGTTTCTGTCTGAATCGGCTTATCATGAGCGCTAAAGTATGCTATATAAAATGCCTTACGGCGAAAGCCGCGAAATTGTAGCGTAGCAGATCGTCCACAACAAACAATCCGGAGGAAGGCTGCATGTGTGGAATCGTAGGATACATCGGTGGTCAGCAAGCCACACCCATCATCCTTGATGGACTCAGAAAACTGGAGTACCGGGGATACGACTCGGCGGGCATCGCCACCCTGAACGGTGGAGAATCCGGCATTCGGCGTAGCGAAGGTAAACTGGTCAACCTGGACAACCTGTTGCGGGACCATCCGCTGGCAGGCTCCATCGGTATCGGCCATACCCGCTGGGCAACACATGGCAGGCCATCAGAGATCAATGCCCATCCGCATAAAGCCGGGCCGGTCATCCTGGTGCATAACGGCATCATCGAGAACTACCTGCAATTGAAGGAACAGCTCAAACAGGCCGGCCATACATTCAAAAGTGAAACCGATACCGAGGTCATCGCCCATCTGGTGGAAGAAAAACTAACGTCGGAAGTCGACTTTGAAAAAGCTGTCCGACTGGCACTTTCCGAGTTGCGTGGTGCCTATGCGGTCTGCATCCTCAACGAACAGGAACCGGGAACCCTGATTGCAGCCAAACTCGGTTCACCCATGGTGGTCGGCCTGGGACAGGGAGAATTCCTTGTGGCCTCAGATATCCCTGCCATCCTGGCCCATACCCGCGAGATGGTCTTCATGGAGGACGGCGAAATGGTCGTCTTCCGCAACGGAGAGGCGGCGTTCTCAACCATCGCCGGAGAGCGGCTGGACAAAAAACCGCGTCATATCGACTGGTCGCCGCTGATGGCAGAAAAAGGGGGCTTCAAGCATTTCATGCTCAAGGAGATCCATGAGCAGCCCCGGGCCGTACGCGACACCATCGCCGGACGCCTGCTGGAAGAGGAAGGTGATGTCTATCTGGAGGACCTCGCCTTCAGCGACCGTCAACTGGCCGCCGTAAAGCGGGTGGTCATCGTCGCCTGCGGCACATCCTGGCACGCGGCCCTGGTTGGAAAATTCTATCTCGAGGGCTACTGCCGGATCCCGGTAGAGGTGGATATCGCTTCCGAGTTCCGCTACCGCAACCCGGTCATCGACGAGCAGACCCTGGTGATGGTCATCTCCCAATCAGGCGAGACCGCAGATACCCTGGCCGCCCTGCGTGAGGCCAAGTCGCGGGGCGCCGTGGTCATGGCCGTCTGCAACGTCGTTGACTCATCCATCGCCCGCGAGGCCGGCAGCGTGATCTACACCCATGCAGGGCCGGAGATCGGCGTCGCATCAACCAAGGCCTTTGTCACCCAGTTGACCGCCCTCTACCTGTTCACCATCCGCATGGGGCGGGCAACCTGCTCCATTGATTCGCACACCGGCCATCGCATGATTGCAGCCCTCAAACAGGTCCCTCCCCTGCTGGAAGAGGTGCTCAAGCTGAATGCCGTTACGGAGCGGATTGCCAAAAAATACATGAATGCCCGCGACTTCCTCTATCTCGGCCGTGGCAGGAACTTCCCGATTGCGCTGGAGGGAGCCCTCAAACTGAAGGAGATCTCCTACATCCACGCCGAGGGATACCCGGCCGGCGAGATGAAACACGGCCCGATCGCGCTGATCGACGAGGATGTGCCGGTGGTCATGCTGGTGCCGAAAAACAGCTCCTACGAGAAGACCCTCTCCAACATGGAAGAGGTCATCGCCCGCGGCGGCAGGGTGATCGCACTCTGCAGCAAAGGGGACGCGGAGATCGGCAAACAGGCGGAAGACATCATCCAGATTCCCTCACTGGATGAGGATCTCGATCCGCTGCTGCTCTCAGTGCCACTGCAATTGCTGGCCTATCACATCTCTGTGCTGAAAGGCACCGATGTGGACCAGCCAAGAAATTTAGCAAAATCGGTTACGGTGGAGTAATCTCCCTTTCAACCTCATATAAACCGCTTGATCAGGAACAACCCTATCATGGCAAAGCCTAACGCCAGTTTGCCGGCAACGCCGAGGGCCATCCCTACCACTGTGCCAAAACCGGCCCGACTGGCCTGATCCAGGCTGCGCTGCAGCGATAATTCGCCCAGTACCGCACCGATAAACGGGCCGAGCAGTATGCCTGGAATGCCCATGAAAAGCCCGGCAAACCCGCCAAGTGCAGCACCGATCATAGCACGTTTCGATCCGCCGTACTTTTTTACTCCCAGAATGGAAGCTGCAAACTCAACCAGATAGGTCAGTGCCGCCATAGTTGCCAACAGCAGCAGAGTCCAGACTCCGATGTAGCTGAAATCCTCGGCCCATGCGCCAAAAAGCAACCCCAAGAACAGAAGCGGTGCCCCCGGTACAATCGGCAGCAGCAGTCCGGATAAACCGGCAACAGTCAGGATTGCTCCCAGGATCCAGAGTATCAAAGATTGATCATACATATGTAGAGAAGTGATTCAACTCATTCATGACGAAACTCCTTTGAGTCCTTTATTATCATATCTGAAATTACAGGGGCACAGTACTGCGTTTCTTTCCGACAACGATTGAGGTGATTATGGATATTGCCAGCACACCAAAGATAACCCCGAGTGAGAAATGCACCGGTATCTCGAACCGGGTATCAACCAGGAGCATCTTTACCCCGACGAATGCCAGGACAAACGATATCCCCAGTTTCAGATAGACGAACATCCCCATGACATTGGAGAGAAGGAAGTAGAGCGCCCTGAGCCCCATAATGGCAAAGACATTTGAGGTATAGACGATAAACGGATCTCTGGTGACGGCAAACACGGCCGGTATTGAATCCAGGGCAAAGATCACGTCGCTCGACTCGACCATCACCAGAGCCAGAAAGAGTGGCGTCGCAGCACGAACGCCTCTCTTGGAGACAAACAACCGGTCTCCTTGAGTCCGTTTCGTGATGGGGACGAACCGTCTGACCAACCTGACCAGCGGGTTTTTCTCCGGTTCGATTTTCTCATCTCCGCCGAGCGCCATCTTGATGCCGGTCACGATCAGGATCGCACCGAAGACGTAGATCATCCAGTGGAATGCCTCCAGCAGTTCGATCCCCAGCCAGATGAAGAGCGCCCTCATCACCAGTGCACCGATGATGCCCCACTTCAGGATCTTCGGCTGGTAGAGCCGTGGCACATGGAAGTACGAAAAGATCATGATGAAGACAAACAGGTTGTCCACCGAGAGCGACTTTTCGATAACGTATCCGGTGAAGAACTCCAGCGCCTTGGCCGGCCCCAGATACAGGTAGATACCGGCATTGAAGATCAGCGCCAGAGAGATCCAGATCACGGTCCAGGTAAGCGCCTCCCGGAAGGAGATTTCATGACTCTTTCGGTTCAGGCCGAGATCGATAGCCAGCATGATGGCTACCAGCAGGCCGAAAACACTCCACATAATCAATTGCTCTGACATCAGTTCCCTTTTCTCATGCGGTTAAAACGAGCTTTTACGGCCATCAGGAGTTTTTTCGCCCAGATGAACTCAGTGGCAAGCAGTGCCAGCCCGACCGGTATCACTAGGATAGCCGGCCCGGGCAGCACGATCATTGCTATTCCTATCGCCAGAATTGTAAAGCCGATAACAATCACGACCAGACGTTTGGCCTGTTTTAACGTATGGATGATGATATGCTTCATAATTCAGCCAGCCGGTTAATCAAACAGCTCCTCAAGAAACGACTTCTTCCGGTAGGGCTTGCTACCATGCCCCTGGTGATAATCCGGAGCATGCTTTTTGTCATAGTGCGGCTGCTGTTGAGGATAGCCGGGCTGATTCGAATACTGCTGAGGGGGAGGCGAACTGACTGTCTCCCGGGAGGACGAACGCTCGATAATCTTGTCGAGTTCTCCCCGGTCAAGCCAGACACCGCGGCATTCGGGGCAGTAATCGATTTCAACTCCTTGACGATCGGACATAACCAGGTTGACGGATGGGCATACGGGACATTTCATGATGCTGTTCCTCCTTGTTTATATGGTGTTGAGTAACGCTCTGTATCTCTGAAGTTTTTTTCCGGCAGTGCATTGCCGGGCTCAATCATCATCTGGGCCTGTTTCTGATTCCTTTTCTGAAGGCAATTGAAGAGTGATGCCAGTCAGCGGCAGTTCGATTTTTCGCCCTTGATAGTCATATGTGCCGACAATGGCATACCCCCAAACCCCGGTGACTACGAGCAGGGTAAGAGCAGCCAGCAGGTGGGATGAACCGATCTGGTCGTCAGCTTCAGCTGTCTTCCTGCCATGTACCATACTGAGAATCACGTTCTCCCTGTGCATAAACATGTGGACCGCAACTCCCAGCAGATGGGCGGCTATCAGGCAGAGCAACAGTCCCGAGACGGTTTCGTGAACCTCCTCAAACAGCTTGCTGCCCGGAATCAGGATGCCGCTGGCAATAGCACCGATCAGTATCACGATCATGGCTATCATGGCGTAACCTGCCGCAGGATTGTGGCCGACATGGTGTGAAGTCTTGCCGGCGAGAGTCTCGCGCAGATATGCTGCCACCTCACCGGGACGATACATAAATGAGCTGAACCGCGCATGTTTCGTGCCCACAAACCCCCAAAGGATCCGAAAGACAAGCAGCGGCAGCAGTAAAAACCCCAGCAGCATGTGAGCATCGAACGCTTTGCTGTGTTCGGGGGCGGCATAGGCAAGCCCGAATGCTGCCAGGCATCCGGCGGCCAGCAGCCAGTGATACAAGCGGGTGGGAATATCCCAGACCAGAACCGGTTTCATGTCAATCCTTTCCTGTTTTCGTATTTACGATCGATAATTTTGTTTCAGTCCCTTACGCGTGCCTCACCATACCTTCGAGCCGGGCGATACGTTCCTCCATGGGGGGGTGGGTAGAAAAGAGCGACATCATGCCGCCGCCAGTCAGAGGGTTGACGATAAACATATGCGCCGTAGCGGGACGAGCATCCTGCATCGGTATGACTTGGGAAGCGTTCTGCAGTTTGCGCAGAGCGCCGGCCAGGGCCAGCGGTCGGCCGCAGATTCCGGCCCCGGATTCATCCGCCAGATATTCGCGGGAGCGCGACACGGCCATCTGAATCAGCATTGCGGCAATTGGAGCGATAATCGCCATTGCCAGTGAACCGATCAGGCTGCTTCCACCTTCTTCATCATCTCCACGCCCGGCCCCGAACATCGCGCCCCATTGCAGCATGTTGCCGATCATT
This sequence comes from Geobacteraceae bacterium, assembly GCA_016720395.1. GTDB lineage: Bacteria > Desulfobacterota > Desulfuromonadia > Geobacterales > Pseudopelobacteraceae > CAIPTY01. Next base: position 8,761 of record JADKKR010000011.1, read on the forward strand.
GATATTGCTCCGGCAAAGGTAGCGGCGATGGTGGAGATCAGAATGTCACGGTTTTTAACATGAGCCAGTTCATGGGCCATGACCCCTTCCAGCTCTTCAGTGGAAAGTATCCGTAGAATTCCTTCCGTAGCGGCAACAGCGGCATGCCCGGGATTACGGCCGGTGGCAAAGGCATTGGGAGACTCATCGGGAATGATGTAAACTCTGGGCATAGGAAGACCGGCACGAGTGGCCAGACGCTCAATCATGCCGTAGAAGGAGGGGTGAACCTCGCGGGTAATCTCCTGGGCATTGTACATTTTGAGGACAATTTTGTCGGAAAACCAGTAGGAACCGAAGTTCATAACGGCAGCCATCAGGAAGGCAAAGATCATGCCCCCCTTACCGCCGACAGCGCCACCCATGGCAACCAGTAAAATGGTAAGCAGGGAAAGGAGAAAGGTGGTTTTGAGAATGTTGTTCATTTTTATTACCTCCGACGATCTGATTGTCGCCGGGGGAAATAAAAAAGACCTTTACCCCCGGCATGGTGCCTGGATAAAGGTCTTGTTGGCATGTTTATGCCCCGGTCCCGGGTCTTTCGACCGTATTGACGGAATCCGGGTCGGCCTTTTGTGTGGCCGATAACTACTCCCCTTTACTTTCATCTTAAAATAATGATTAGTGACGTAAATGTCAAGTGTGAATCGCTCCTGGATCCAGTAGGCACTTTTGAGCGATAAGTGACTTCAGTTAACAACAAGCTCTGAGCCGGCATGACTTGATCTCGGATTACAACTTTATTCTTCGGCGAGACAACAACAGCTTCGCCGAACACAATAAAGACCCGCCTGAATTATCAGACGGGCCTTTTTGTAACAGTTCCGTTCCGGACTACTCAGAGCATCTTCCTCAGATACTGTCCGGTATAGGACTTGGTCACCCTGGCCACCTGCTCCGGTGTACCGGTCGCGATGATCTCGCCCCCCCGGTCGCCACCCTCCGGTCCCAGGTCAATGATCCAGTCGGCGGTCTTGATCACATCCAGATTGTGTTCGATGATCACGATGGTGTTGCCGGATTCCACCAGCTTGTGCAGTACGTCCAACAGCTTGGCGATATCATGGAAATGCAGCCCGGTGGTCGGTTCGTCCAGGATGTAGACCGTGCGGCCGGTAGCACGCTTGGAAAGCTCCTTGGACAGCTTGACCCGCTGGGCCTCTCCGCCGGAAAGGGTGGTGGCAGACTGCCCCAGAGTGATGTACCCCAATCCGACCTCCTCCAGCGTGTTGAGCTTGTTTTTGATGCGCGGGATGGCCCCCATGAACTCCAACGCCTGGGAAACGGTCATATCAAGCACCTGGGCGATGGATTTCCCCTTATACAGCACTTCCAGGGTCTCGCGGTTGTAGCGGGCCCCCTTGCAGACCTCGCACTCCACATAGACATCCGGCAGGAAATGCATCTCGATCTTGATGATGCCGTCGCCGGAACAGGCCTCGCAACGCCCCCCCTTGACATTGAAGGAATAGCGCCCCGGTTTGTAGCCGCGCAGTTTGGACTCCTGCAGTCCCGCGAACAGGTCGCGGATATCGCCGAAAACGCCGGTGTAGGTGGCCGGATTGGAGCGCGGGGTGCGGCCGATGGGAGACTGGTCGATGTTGATGACCTTGTCCAGGTACTCCAGGCCCTGCACGTCCCTGACCGCCCCGGCTTTCTCCCGGCTGCGGTACAGTCGCTGGCTGAGGGTCTTGTGCAGGGTGTCGATCACCAGGGTGGACTTACCCGAGCCGGATACGCCGGTGACGCAGGTCATCACACCCAGAGGAATATCGACGGTGACATCCTTGAGATTGTTCTCGCTGGCCCCGATGATGCGCAGATGCTTGGTGCCCTTGCGCCGCTTCCGCGGAACCTCGATGCCCAGTTCGCCCGACAGGTAACGCCCGGTCAGGGAGGCGGGATTCCGCATCACCTCGGCGGGGGTGCCCTGGGCCACGACCTCGCCGCCATGCACACCGGCTCCCGGTCCCATGTCGATCAGGTGATCGGCCTCCAGAATGGTCTCCTCGTCGTGCTCCACCACCAGCACGGTGTTGCCGATGTCGCGCAGGTGCTTGAGGGTGTCCAGCAGGCGCGCATTATCACGCTGGTGCAGTCCGATGGAAGGCTCGTCCAGGATATAGAGCACCCCCACCAGTGATGATCCGATCTGGGTGGCCAGACGGATGCGCTGCCCCTCGCCTCCCGAGAGCGTCCCGGCGGTGCGATCCAGGGACAGGTAGTCCAGTCCCACATTCACCAGAAATGACAGGCGCTCGCGGACCTCTTTGAGGATGCGGCGGGCAATCTCCTGCTCCTTTTCGGTCAGCTGCAGCTCTTCAAAGAACCTCAAGCAGTCCCGGATGGAAAGTGCCGTTATATCCCGGATGGTCTTTTGCGCCACCAGCACGTGCAGCGCCTCGGGGCGTAGACGGGCTCCCTGGCATGTCGGACAGGGCATGACGTTCATGTACTTTTCCAGCTCTTCGCGGGCCGCATCCGATTCGGTCTCGCGCCAGCGCCGCTGGAGGTTATTCAGGACCCCCTCGAACTCCTTCTGGTATGTGTGTCGGCGGTCGCCGTCCTCCTCCCACCAGAACTCGATCTTCTCCCCCTTGGAACCGTTAAGGATTACCTCCCTGACCGCCGCCGGCAGTTCCTTGAAGGGTGTGCGAATATCGAACTTGTAGGCTTTGGCCAGGGCATCAAGGATCAGGTGGAACCACCCCGACAGGCGCTTCTCCCAGGGCGCGATGGCCCCCTCGCGCAAGGACAGCTCCGGATTGGGGATGACCAGCTCGGAGTCGAAGTACATGCGCGTGCCCAGCCCGGTACATTCCGGGCAGGCACCGTGGGGATTGTTGAAGGAGAACAGCCGCGGAGTGATCTCCTGATAGGAGATGCCGCACTCGACGCAGGCCAGCTTTTCGGAAAAGAGCATCTCGCGGTCTTTTTCCGGCTTTCGGCGTACGGACTTCGGCTCTCCCGGCGTTTCATAAGACGCAGTCGCCGCAACAGACACCTTGACCACACCGTCGGCATGGTGCAGGGCGGTTTCCAGCGAGTCGGCCAGGCGGCGCTGAACCCCCTCCTTGACCACGATCCGGTCCACAACGATATCGATGTCGTGCTTCTTTTTCTTGTCCAGCTCGATCTCTTCAGCCAGTTCGCGCATCTGCCCGTCCACAATCACGCGGGTGAAGCCCTCCTTGCGCAGCTGGTTGAGTTCCTTCCTGTACTCCCCCTTGCGGCCCCGGATCATGGGCGCCAGCAGGGTCAGCTTACTGCCGGCCGGCAGGGCCATGATCTGGTCCACCATCTGGGAGACGGTCTGGGAGGTGATCTCCTTGCCGCAGGAGGTGCAGTGGGGGTGGCCGACACGGGCGAACAGCAGGCGCAGGTAGTCGTAAATCTCAGTGACGGTGCCGACCGTGGAGCGGGGGTTCTTGCTGGTGGTCTTCTGCTCGATTGAGATTGCCGGCGAAAGCCCCTCGATGGACTCCACATCCGGCTTTTCCATCTGCTCCAGGAACTGGCGGGCATAGGCCGAGAGCGACTCTACGTAGCGGCGCTGCCCCTCGGCGTAGATGGTGTCGAAGGCCAGGGTCGACTTGCCCGAGCCGGAGATGCCGGTGATAACGACAAGTCGATCACGGGGAATCTCCACGTCGATGCACTTGAGGTTGTGCTCGCAGGCGCCTTTGATAATGATACTGGTGTGGGACATTGGGGGTTCCTTTACTGCAAATTGACTTTTCAATGTACCACAAAGCAGATTCAGAATGAAATGTCTTTGCAACCCGGATAAAGTAGATGCCGACAACCTGACAGCGGGTTATCGGTAACGGTCAATAGTAATTTCATTTCAGACAGCCCCATGCTATACATCCGACAGTCAGGTGGCCAGCAGCAGCTTTTTGTTGAGATGATAAAGGGAGCATCGGACAAAACCGGAGCCCGGATAAACGGCTCCGGTTGTGAGGTACAGCAGGAAAGGTGAGCCTCGATGACTAAAAGGAATCTGGCAGGAATGATTGAGTGGCTGAGGCCTTTCGGCATAGGCCTTGCCGTATTTATTGCCTATTATCTGGGAAGCGATGAGATCTCACGATTTCATATAATGGGGCCATTCGTAGTCATGATCATGTCAGGCACGGTGGCCTTTGAATCTTTGATCCTGGGAGAAGCGGCTTCCGAGAAAATCGGTTATGCACCCAACCGTGCCTATCAAATTCAGTCGGGTCTGGCCAATTCGGCCACAGCCATCACGGCCTTGCTGGTGTATGTGTTGAATTGGGGCCGATATGCGGACGCCACCATCGTTATCGTGATGTTGCTGTTCTTCACGTTCTCGGCGCTAAATCATGTCGCCTCCGCCATCAGGGGTCGAAACCTGAAACCGGTCAATTTACTGCGTCCTGCCATTGCGTTGTTATTGAACGGCTTCATGCTTCCACCCATGATCAAGGCACTGGCCCAGTAAACCTCGGGTAACGTTGAGTGTTTCATTGAGAAAAATGATCGGAGAGAATTTGAAGACCGTTTACAGCGCCTCGAACATATCGTTAGTCAGCATCTTCCGGAACATCCTTGATGGACACGGGATCAGATGCTGGGTCAAAAACGAATTTCTTACCGCAGGAATGGGTGACATCCCGCCCATTGAATGCTGGCCGCAACTATGCGTCGACGATGCTGATTATGCGGAGGCGAAACGGATCGTAGACGAGGCCCTGTCAGAGAAGGACATGACCGCCTGGAGATGTGATTCGTGCAACGAAGATATCGAGGGGCAGTTTACGGAATGCTGGAAGTGCGGGAAGAACCGGCCAGTGTAAATAGAGCTTACATCAGTAAAGATCGAAGCAGAGTCAGCCTTAATCCTGCCATAGTACATCCAGCCACGCCGCCGGGTCAACTGGTAGCGCAGGGTTGCATTTTATTGAACAGACGCCTATCTCGTATCCTCACACCACGCACCGATGACGACCCTCAGACGTCTTACACCCTTATTATCTGTGGCATTTGACGGTTTTGCCATATATGACAGTTTTTTTCAGAAACAGTTCCTTTACCAGACAGCCCACCTTCATCTAAACAGATAAATATCAAGCCATTACGGCATCAAATCCGACAGTTTTCTACCGGCATGCTTTTCGCTAAACCTTTGACAAGCGTTTTGCAGGCTACGCAATGACCATGGTGGCCGGTTATGGCGGTTTCTCAAGACATTGTCGGATTGCACAATGTTGCTCAGGCTTCAGATCCCCATCATATGTGGAAAAGGTGGTACCGCCATGTCGGACGTCAATCAAAGAAACAAACCCGTGTATGAAACTCCTACCGTGATAGCCCTGGGCGGCCTGGCCCGGGGAACCGGCTATTGCGCGGCCGGATCGGGTGCTACTGACGATTACTGCACGGCCGGGCTCGCCGCCGGAACCGCCTGCACGGAAGGCGGTCTCGCTCCGGCTGCATGCACCGCCGGCACGTCTTTTTAGCGCAAAACCGGAGATCAAGGCAGGCCCGGTACGTTTGCAGTAACGACAGTTCGAAAGGAATGATCATGAGTCGTACGGATAGACCAATAGCAGATCCCGGGGTCGTACTCCGTGAGGAGTTCGATGACTGGGCGATCCTCTTCAACCCCGATACGGCCGCGGCTTTGGGAATCAACCCTGTCGGCGTCTCGGTCTGGAAACGGCTGGACGGCAGGAAAAACATTACAGAGATCGTCACGGAAATCAAATCCGGCTTTGAGGGTGTTCCAGACAGTGCCGGCGAAGAGATCGGCACCTTTATCGACAGGCTGGTCGAAGAGGGGTATGTGGGCTATGAGCTGAAGGTCAGTAATTCGGTATCCTGCAACTGAAACCCGGCACGAAACCGCTCATCTCGACGTTGATGCGGACCCCCCGCAGTCTTGATATCGAGATCACTTCCCACTGCAATCTGCGCTGCAGCTACTGCTATTACTTCAACAATCCGGCGGTGAACTACCGGGAACTGGCTACGGATGAATGGTTGAAGTTCTTCGACGAACTGGGGGCCCTCGGCGTGATGAGGGTCACACTGGCGGGCGGTGAGCCCTTTATCCGCGACGATCTGCCTGCACTCCTCGCAGGCATCGTCCGCAACCGGATGCGCTTCTCGATCCTCTCCAATGGTACATTGATCAGCGACGGTATCGCCGCCTTCATTGCCGGCACGGGACGTTGCGACTGTGTCCAGGTCTCGGTGGACGGCTCCTGCCCTGAACCGCATGACTCCTGTCGTGGCACTGGTTCTTTCGATCTGGCGATCGCCGGTATCCGCATCCTGCAGCGTCATGAGGTGAATGTGGCCGTACGGGTCACGATCCACCGGAACAACGTGAATGACCTGGAAAACATCGCCCGTTTCCTTCTGGATGAGCTGGGATTGCCGGGCTTCAGTACCAACTCGGCCGGCTACCTGGGCGCCTGCTGCGGAAATGCGGATGAACTGCAGTTGAACATTGCAGAACGGGAGCAGGCAATGCAGATACTGCAGCACCTCTCCGGGAAATACCCCGGCCGCATCTCGGCGACAGCCGGACCGTTGACAAGCGGGCGCATGTGGCGACGAATGGAAGAGGCGCGGATACAGAACGCAGCGGCATTTCACAACGGCGGTCGACTGACAGGCTGCGGCTGCCCGGGCAGCAAGATCTCCGTTTGTGCGGACGGCACGGTCGTACCCTGTAATATGCTGGCTCATCTCGAACTGGGAAAGATCAACCACGATTCCCTGGCAAACATCTGGCAGCACAATCCAACACTGAACCGGCTCCGCCTGAGGCACACGATCCCGCTGACCAGCTTCGAATCCTGTACCGACTGTTCCTATATCCCCTATTGCACCGGCAACTGCCCGGGACTGGCCTACACGTTGACCGGCCTGATTGATCACCCCAGTCCGGATGCCTGCTTGCGACTTTTTCTCGAAGCCGGAGGTTCCATCGCATGAAAAGACCGGAGAACATTCCGCAATCCAGGACGGAGCAGTCCCGGGTATGCAAGCTCAACACTCTGTATTTCTACCTGGCCGAAGGGTGTAACCTGGCATGCCGCCACTGCTGGCTGGCACCCAAGCTCCACACAACCGACAGGCAGTCTCCGACCCTGCCGGTTGAATTGTTCGAGATGGCCATCCGAGAAGCCAGACCTTTGGGGCTGAGCGGCGTCAAACTCACCGGCGGTGAACCGTTGCTGCATCCTCAATTCATCAGCCTGTTGAAGATAGTCCGCCGCGAGGAACTGGCCCTTACGATCGAGACCAACGGCCTGCTCTGCACGCCGGAGATCGCCGTTGAAATTGCAAAATCCCCCAAACGTTTCGTATCGGTGAGTATTGACGGGATTGATGCCGGAACCCACGAAGCGATCCGCGGCGTGCCGGGCTCATTTGATGCAGCCCGACTGGCGGTTAACAACCTGGTTGCCGCCGGCATCAGCCCCCAGATCATCTTCTCGGTTATGCGCTGCAATGCAGACCAGGTTGCCGCCGTAGTGCGTATGGCAGAAGAACTGGGGGCGGCGTCGGTCAAATTCAACATAGTACAGCCCACCGCCCGGGGTGAAATCCTGCATGAAGGCAGTGAAACCCTGGACATCGCCGAACTGATCTCGCTGGGGCGACGTGTGGAACAGGAACTGGCGCCCGGAACCGCGCTGAAGCTCTTCTTCCATTACCCGCACGCTTTCCGGGCTCTCAGCAGCATAGCGGGCGGAAACGGCAGCAGCGCCTGCAGCATCTTCGGTATCATGGGAGTTCTGGCCGGCGGTCAGTATGCCTTGTGCGGCATCGGCAGTCAGGTACCGGACCTGGTCTTTGGCGAGATCGGAAAGGACCGGCTGGAAGATATCTGGCAGGACAATGCCGTCCTGAATGCCCTGCGGGAAGGTCTGCCCGGACGTCTGCAGGGGGTCTGCGGCCGGTGCCTGATGAAAGGGCGCTGCCTGGGATCGTGCATCGCTCAGAATTACTACAGCACGGGTAGCCTGTGGGCACCGAACTGGTTCTGTGAGCAGGCGGAAGAAGCGGGACTTTTCCCGGCCTCACGCCTGGTGTCGGGCCCACTGAACAGCCATGCTGAGCCCTGATCACACTTGCCCTCGGGGCATGTTCTTCGCCTCCTATTCCGGCCCCAGCATGAATCCGACGCTGCGCGAACCGGAGATAATGGAGGTCGTGCCGTATGGGAACCACCATCCGCACGTTGGTGATGTAGCCTACTTTCTTTCGCCGGATGTCGATCAGCCGATCGTCCACCGCATTGTCCGTATCACCCCCGCAGGTATTTCCACACAAGGAGACAACAACTCCCGCATTGATGCATCCCTGCTGCAGCCGGATAGTATTAAAGGCCGGGTGACCGCCGCCTGGCGCGGCCAGAAGCGGCGCACGATCACAGGCGGTCTGGCGGGCCGGATGACAGGCCATTGGCGGCGCTGGCAGCGTACCTTCAGGCGTGTCATGACTACCCTGCTGTCCCCCCTCTATCAGAGCCTTTCTCAGCGGGGATTGGTTGCCCGGATGATGCCGCACCGATTCCTGCCGCGGGTCGTTACCTTTCAGTCCGGGGGGCAGGAACGTTTGCGTCTTCTGCTGGGGCAGCGGATCATCGGCACGTATGATGCCCAGGCTGGTCAATGGAGAATTACAAGGCCTTTCAAACTTATTGTGAATGCAGGTTCTCTCACGGGGTGGCAGTCACCTGTCAGATCGAAACAGCACGCTGAACTGAAAGGCGGCAGGCCATGAGCCTCCTGCCGGACCAGAAACGGCTGCATACCCTCGAATTTGCGGACGGCTGCTCTTGGGAGATAGCCGCCGGGGACGATCAGGCTGGAGCAGTCGTATCACGACTGGGACGAGCGATGCAGATGCGTATGACCACAGGCACAGCCGTATCCTGTCATCATGACAATCTACACCGGCTTTTCGTCCGGACCGCTGCGCACATTTCCACGCCTAATCTCCATCTCACACCGGCATCAAATAACAGCAACGTAGTACTCTGCACCCCGAACCCGGATAATCACGCCGGCATCATGTTCATAAATATATTGAGACTGTCACTGCTCATGGCCCGCGAGGCGCAGACCCGTGGAGGACTCCTCATTCACGGTGCACTGGCAGAACGGGATGCCAGCGGCGTGATCCTTGCTGCGCCGGGCGGAACAGGCAAGTCCACTGCCAGCAATCGACTCTCCCCTCCATGGCGCTCATTGTGCGATGATACAACGCTCGTGGTGCGGGACCTGGAAGGTGTCTTTCGGGCGCACCCCTGGCCCACCTGGAGCCGGTTTCTTGACGGGGGATCGGGCGGCACATGGAACGTGCAGAGATCCGTTCCGCTCAAAGGCATCTTCTTCCTGGCCCGTGCCGGCGATGACCGGGTTGAACCGGCAGGGCGTGCGCAGGCGGCCGGCCTGCTGGCGGAAAGTGTGAGACAGGCCTCGATGTTCATGGTACCGGATGTGGTAACAGATGCGGACCGCGCCCAGCACTTGGAGCGCTTCGACAATATCTGCGCCCTGGTCCGGGTCGTTCCGGCACATATACTCCACATCAGTCTGACCGGCGCTTTCTGGTTGGAGATCGAGCGAACGCTTGAGGGAGGCCCCAAGGATAGTGAATATCAATGGAGCAGGATTAGCCAGCCTCTTCGCAACCAGAATCCGTCACGAACGGGGACCTTTTGAGCGGCAGGGAGAGCGGCATGGAAAGATCCCGCACCGAGGAGCGCCTGCTTTCCTTTCTCCGTTTTGATCAGGACGGAGCGGGAACTGACGGGACAATTGATATGTCCGCGACGGATTGGGAGGCTCTCCAGCGCACATCCGCCGTTCACGGTGTTTCTCCCCTGCTGTACCACCACCTGGCCGTCCTCCATAAAGAGACACCGGTCCCGCCGAAAGTGCTCCGGGAGTTGCGCCGCAGCTATCTCAAAAATGCCGGCAGGAACCTGTACCTGTACCATGAGTTGGGAAAGGTTCTGGGAAGCCTGCAGCAGGAGAGGATCCCGGTGATTGCGCTCAAGGGGGCACACCTGGCGAAGGAGATCTACGGCAATTCCGCCCTGCGCCCGATGAACGATGTAGACCTCCTGGTACACCGGGAAGACCTGGGACGGGTCGAAAAAAGCCTTATGGAACTTGGCTTTCTTCCGGCGGATTGTAACCGGATGGTAGCAGATGACAATTGCCATTTCGGATATTCGCGGCCGAACGGGGGATTGACCGTGGAAATCCACTGGACCTTACTGCCTGCGACTTTTCCATTCCGTATCGACATGGCCGGACAATGGCAACGATCCCGAACAACAATCATCGGCAGTGTCAAAGTGTCCGTCCTGTGTCCGGAGGATCTTCTGCTCTACCTTTGCCTGCACGCCTCCAAGCATCTGTACCAAATCTGGCTGAAACCCTTCTACGATATTTCCGAGACGATCAGGCATTACGCGGAGGATATAGACTGGGATCAGATCCGGATTCGCAGCGAACAGACAGGGGTCAGCAAAAGTGTCTATCTAACTCTGGGGTTGGCCAGGGAACTTCTGGGGGCGGCTATCCCCAAGGGATTTCTCGATGCTGTCAAACCGGCCGATTTCGACGAGCGTTATATTGCACTGGCCAAAGGCCAGATCTTCGAAAGCGCGCCCCGGACCGTGGAAAACATGATGCTTCCTCCCAGCGCCTTTCGATTTATCGGATCACATAGTTTGCTGAACAAGGCTAACGTGTTCACAAGAAGGATTTTCCCCTCCAGGGAAGAGATGTCGCGGAAATACCCGGCACCTGCGGATTCCTTCCGGATCTATCTTTACTACCCGGCTCGTATCCTGGACCTTCTGCGTCGGCACGGCCGCACCGGCTGGCTGTTGCTGCGGCGGAATCAAGGAGTGATCGGCCTGGTGAAGCAGGAAAAAGAAATCGCTCATCTACGTGACTGGTTGATGTCTGCCGGCAGCATTCCCGGTGACCGTGCTGCACCGGAGTGATACACGGAACGGGGAATTTGGCAGGACGGCTGAAGACGATCGGAGGCGGCAGAGTTCAAACGGAGAATTTCAGTTCATCAATCAGGCTATGATTCGGGCAAAGCCGGCTATCGTAGATATCCGGACAGGGGCCTGACCGAAATAGTCGCCGTCCAGCTGTACGGACCGGTTACCATCAACCTGCACCTGCCGGGCACGCAGTCGTGTCACATCCTCCGGCCGGCAGGGCCGCCCCGCCAGAAGTGATGCCATCACCCGCAGCCAGGAGCTGCGGCTTTCTGCCGTCACACAGAACAGGTCCAGCTGAGCCTCGGAAATATCCGCTTCCGGCGTCAGGACCAGGCGACCTCCGTAACGGGCTCCATTGCAGATGATGGCTGAATGGCACTCCACCAGGTGCCCGTCCGCCAGCAGCGGGAACGTTCCACGCCGCCAGGTCAGCAGGCAGCGCAGGGCCGAGAGCAGGTAGGCACCTTTTTTGAACAGGCGCTTCTCTCCTATCCGCACACCCCGCACAATGTCGCCGTCCAGACCAATCCCCGCCATCAGGAGAAAGCGCCTGCTGAGCCCCCCTTCACCCTCGATCAGCCCGACCACCAGCGGCTTCGTTTCACCCCGGGCGATGCGGGAGATGCCGTCAGCCACGCTTCTGATACCAAGCTCCAGGGCCAGAACATTGGCAGTCCCCACCGGCAGAACCGCCAGGGTGGCACTCCCCGGCGTAAGGGCATTGACCACGGCGTTCACCGTACCGTCACCTCCGGCTACTATCACCAGCGGATTTTCAGAGATGGACTCGATGTCGCTGCAGACCCGTCCGGCATCCTCCGGACCGGAAACGGTAAGGCAGGCGGGGGAAATGTCGACGCCCTGCAGCAAGGAGATGATCTCGTCGTGCAGGGCGCGGGAATAGGAACCGGAAAGCGGGTTGATGAGCAGGAAGCTGCTTTCTGTTGAGCCTGGCGGGATCACCTTATTTCTTCTTCAGCCGCCAGCCTTCCTTGTTCACCTGCGCGACCCGGGATATGGCCAGGGAGTCCGGCGGCACATCCACGGTGACCGTCGTGCCGGCCGCTACCAGCGAGTTACGACCAACCGTAACCGGGGCCACCAGCTGCACGTCACTCCCGATGAAGACATCATCACCGATCACCGTACGGTGCTTGTTGACCCCGTCGTAGTTGCAGGTGATAGTGCCGCAGCCGATGTTGACGTTGCTGCCGATCTCGGCGTCCCCCAGATAGGTCAGGTGCGAGGCCTTGGAACCTTGGCCCATGACCGCCTTTTTGGTTTCGACGAAGTTGCCGATCTTGACCTGGTCATGAAGGAGTGTGCCGGGGCGCAGGTGGGCCATGGGGCCGACGCTGACATCGGCGTGCAGCACCGAACCCTCCAGCACCGAGCCGGCCTTGATATGGCAACCGTCCCCGATGGTGCATTCCTTGATGGAGACGCCGTTCTCGATCGTGCAGCCGCTGCCGATGACCGTGGAGCCGCTGATGGAACAATTGGGATGCACAATCGAGTCAGGGCCGATCCTCACTCCGTGGTCGATGTAGGTCTGCGAGGGATCGACCAGAGACACGCCTGAACACATCAGGTCGAGATTTATACGGCGGCGCAGGATTCGTGACGCCTCGGCCAACTGGATACGATCATTGACTCCCATGATCTCGTCAGGGTCGTCCGTAGAGCGCCCGAGACAGGCGAGTCCCTGCTTCACGGCAATCGAAACCAGGTCTGTCAGATAGAACTCCTGCTGGGCATTGTCGCTGCTGACGGAATCGATGTTGGCGAAGAGAAAGTCAGCCTCCATGCAGTAGATACCGCTGTTGATCTCGTTCAGGGCCCGTTCTTCCGGGGTGGCATCCTTCTGCTCAACGATGCGCACCACCCGGCCGTCGGAATCACGGACCACCCGGCCATAGCCATGGGGATCAGCAATTACAGCCGTCAGAACAGTCAGCACGGCCCTGTTTTCACGGTGATAGGCAATGAGCCCTTGCAGCGTTTCCCCCCGCAGAAGCGGTGTGTCGCCGCACAGGATCAGGACCGTACCCTTGAAGCCGGCCAGCCCTTCCCGGGCACAGGCCACGGCATGTCCGGTTCCCAGCTGTTCCTCCTGCATGGCACAGCGGATATCGGCTTCATCAGCGAACACCCTGCGCACCGCATCGGCCTGATGCCCCACCACCAGCACGGCAGGTGCGGCCCCTGCAGCCCGGGCAGCATCAACCGCCCAGCGGATCATCGGCCGGCCTGCTGCAGGGTGAAGCACCTTGACCATGCCTGATTTCATTCGGGTTCCCTTGCCTGCGGCAAGAATGACTGCAGCAACTGTATCCATTTCAGTCCCGGCTCCATGCGTAAGGTACGTTTCTTTACTGTTTGACAAGGCGTGATTTTATTCGAAGCAGGAAAGGCCGTCAAGTCAATAGCGTGAGTAAAAGATTAAGACTTTACATACCTTGCGTGATTGGATTATATTCTGCAACCTACCCGGCAGACATGCTTTGTACCGCAACGATTGAAGCAGTTGCATCAGCCGGATTTCCAAAGGGCGTGTAATGGCGATAGCCGAAGATCTGGCCATATTAGAGACTCAGCTGAAGGAGCTGATCACCCGCTACGAACAGTACTTCGTCGGGCTCGAAAAACGCGAGCCGCTGGTGCTGTTGGGCGGCGTCGAAAAGCTTGCGCGACAGTACGCCAACGTCCACATCAACAACACCATGTACAAGCATAAATACAACATGCTGGTGGCGCGTCTCAACACCTACCGTGAACACTGGAACCGGATCCTGCGCCTGATCGAAGAGGGCAAGTACTCACGTGACCGCTTCATCAGGGATCTGCACCTTCGCCAGAAGGTCAATAAACCCGGACATCATGAAGAAGTTGTTGAAGAGCACCACAGGCCTCACCATGACCCGGAACTGGACCGGATATTCTTCGAGCTGCGTGAAGCCCGCAAGGCCTGTCATCTGCCGGTGGATAAACTGAGCATCGAGATGGTGGCAGAAACCATCCAGAAGAACAAGGCGGCACTGGCCGCACGCCTGGGAACCTCCGATCTGGTTTTCCGTGTGGTCGTTGAGGATGGCAAGCCCAAGATCAAGGCGAGCCTGCGTAAATGACGATCTGCTGTATCCCCCCGGTTTTCCCGTGAACACTGACTCCACCTCCGGCATACTGCCGCAATCAGTCGACATCCTGGCAGCCCTGCGCCGCGGTGACCTCTGCGTCACCCTTCCCGGCTTGAAAGGTTCGACAGCGGCCTGCCTTATTGCCGGCTTGCTGCGCAGCCAGCCGAAGAACCTGCTGGTGGTGACAGCCGATCAGGATTCCGCCGATGAATTCCGGCGTGAGCTGGCCTTCTTTTCCACGTCCGATACGTCCCCCCTGGTCTTTCCGGCCTGGGACAGCCAGCCCTGTTCCCCCTCCTCGCCCCATCCCGACATCTCCGGCGCCCGCCTCGACACACTCTTCCGCCTGCAGAACGGCCTGGCCCGGATTGTGGTCCTGCCGGTGACAGCGGCATTGCAAAGGGTTCTGCCGCGTCAGACGTTCAGCGAAGCCTCCTGCTACCTGGTGGCCGGCGAGGATTTCGAGCGCGACGATCTGCTGGCCCGGCTGGTCAAGATGGGCTACGCCAATGTTCCCCTGGTGGAGGACCGCGGCACTTTTGCGGTGCGGGGCGGCATCCTGGACATATTTCCCCCCAACCTGGCCACACCGGTCAGGATCGAGTTTTTTGGCGACACGGTCGAAACCATTCGCTCCTTTGACCCGCTCACCCAGCGCTCACTGCAGCCGGTGGAGGAACTGGTCCTGCTGCCATCGCGGGAGATCCTGCTGACGGACGAGGTGCTGGCAGATATCGCACCGCGTCTGAAGCAGTGCTGCGACGATCTGGACATCGGCGCCGACCGGCGCCGCGCCATCCTGGCCGACCTGCAGGGTTCCGTCTACTTCCATGGCGTCGAGTACCTCCAGCCGCTCTTGCATCCCGGCCTGGAGACGATCTTCGACTATACACCGGGCAGCCTGCTGGTCATGCTCGACCCCGAGGCGGTCCGCGGCACGATCGCCGGTTTCACCGATGAGATCGCCGGCGGCGCCCTCAAGGGACGCGCGGCCGCCCTGCCCCATTCGCCGCCCGGGGAACTGTTCCTCGACCAGGAGGCCTTCGACGCCATCCTCGCCGGCCGCAGCCGCCTGGAGCTGTCCGGTTTGACCCTGGACGGGGAAGCCTCAACAACCTGCATAGCCATACCCTGCCGGGACAATAGTGATCTGCGGGTTACTGTCTCCAAGGAGACCACCCACGCCCTGACCCCGCTTTCCCGCAATCTGCGTGAGTGGCTGGACAACGGGCAGCGGGTCATGCTGGTCTGCCACCAGCACGCTCAGGCCGAGCGCCTCAGGGAACTGCTGGCCCCCTACGGGATTCCCGCCGGCATCAGCGAGGCATCCTTCACTCAGGCCATCTCCGTTCCGGCAGGTCCGGGCGTAACCCTGCTGATGGGTGACATCTCCCGCGGTTTCCGCCTGCCGGATGCCCGCCTGGTGCTGATCGCCGAAGAGGAGCTCTTCGGCCGGCGCGTGCGGCGGCGCGGCGTCTCCGAGGTGCGCAAGAAACAGATCCTGGCCTCTCTGGCGGAACTCAAACCGGGCGATTTCATGGTGCACATCGACCACGGCATCGGCCGCTACCACGGCCTCCAGCACATCAGTGTCGGAGGCGTGGGGGGCGACTTCCTGCTGCTGGAATATGCCGGCGGCGACAAGCTCTACCTGCCGGTGGACCGGCTCGGACTGGTGCAGCGCTACGTCGGCCCGGAGGGGAGCCAGCCCGGACTGGACAAGCTGGGGGGCAGTGGCTGGGAAAAATCCAAGGGCAAAGCCCGCAAAAACATCGAGGAGCTGGCTGGCGAACTGCTGGAGATCTACGCCAGGCGCCAGGTCTGCGAAGGGTTTTCCTTCTCGCCGCCCGACGAGATGTACCGCGAATTCGAGGCCTCCTTCGCCTGGGAGGAGACCCCCGACCAGCTCTCCGCCATCCAGGATGTGCTGGCCGACATGCAGAATTCCCGCCCCATGGACCGCCTGGTATGCGGCGATGTCGGCTACGGCAAGACCGAGGTCGCCCTGCGGGGTGCCGTCAAGGCCGCCCTGGACGGCAAACAGATCGGCGTGCTGGTCCCGACCACCATCCTGGCCCAGCAGCATTACGAGACCTTCCACGAACGGCTGAAGGATTACCCCATCACGGTCGAGGTACTCTCCCGCTTCCGCACCCCCAAGGAGCAGAAGGCCACCTTGGAGCGCCTCAAAAAGGGCGATACCGACATCGTCATCGGTACCCACCGCATGCTGCAGAAGGACGTGGCCTTCAAGGACCTGGGGCTGCTGATCATCGACGAGGAACAGCGCTTCGGGGTCAAGGACAAGGAGCGCCTGAAGGCCTTCCGGGCCGTGGTGGATGTCATGACCCTGACCGCCACCCCCATACCGCGCACCCTGTATATGTCCATGATGGGCATCCGCGACCTGTCGATCATCGACACCCCGCCGGTCGACCGGCTGGCGGTCAAGACCTTTGTCTCGCGCTTCTCCGAGGAGCTGATCCGCGAGGCGGTCATGCGCGAGCTGCGCCGGGGCGGGCAGGTCTTCTTTGTCCACAACCGGGTGCAGACCATCGCCAAGAGGGCCGAGCTGCTGGCCCAGCTGGTGCCGGAGGCCAGGATCGCCGTGGGGCATGGCCAGATGGACGAGCACGAACTGGAGAAGGTCATGCTCGGCTTCATGCACGGCGAAACCAACCTGCTGCTCTGCACCACCATCATCGAGTCCGGCCTGGACATCCCCAACGCCAACACCCTGATCGTCGACCATGCCGACAAATTCGGCCTGTCCCAGCTCTACCAGCTGCGCGGTCGGGTCGGGCGCTCCACCCAGCGCGGTTACGCCTACCTGCTGATCCCCGGTGAAAGCGCCATCTCCAGCGATGCCCGCGAGCGCCTGAGGATTCTGCAGGACATCTCCGAGCTGGGGGCCGGTTTCCGCATCGCCACCCACGACATGGAAATCCGCGGCGCCGGCGACATGCTCGGCAACCGCCAGTCCGGTACGGTCACCGAGATCGGTTTCGAGCTCTACAACCAGATGCTGGAGGAGACCATCTGCCGCATGCGGGGCGAGGAGATGGCCGAGCGGGTCGAGCCGGAGATCAACCTCAAGGTGCCGGCCTTCATACCCGAGGCCTATGTCAAGGACACCAACCAGCGACTGGTGATCTACAAGAAGCTGACCC
The DNA here is from genome assembly GCA_016720395.1 of Geobacteraceae bacterium. GTDB lineage: Bacteria > Desulfobacterota > Desulfuromonadia > Geobacterales > Pseudopelobacteraceae > CAIPTY01. The sequence goes on from JADKKR010000011.1 coordinate 26,124, forward strand.
AGGCCGAGAATGAAGAGGATGTGCTCGACATCCAGAACGAGGTCAGTGACCGCTTCGGAAAATACCCGCTGGCCACCGCCTACCTGTTCGAGACCATGAAGCTGAGGATACTGCTGAAAAGGCTGCTGGTGCGGCAGATCGATTTCGACGGGAAGAACATCATCATCTCGTTCCACCCCCGTACCCCGGCGCCGCCCGACCGGATCATCGCCATGATGAAGAACGAGCCGAGGAAATACCAGTTCACACCTGACTACAAGCTGGTATGCACCCTGAAGGGCACCAGCTTCGAAGACATCCTGGATATGTCGAAACAGGTACTGCAGAGACTGCTGCCGGTGGAGACGACTGGGTGAGCATCATCAGAAGACGGCATGCTTTCAAGCTTGCAATTTCAGGCCTGTTCTGCTAATCTTTTTGCCCTTTTACAATAACCACACCAACTCTGATGCAACGTACTGACGAAAGGATTTTAAATAATGCTGAAGATATTTGACTACCTGTTCGGGATGTTTTCCAATGACCTGGCCATCGACCTGGGTACCGCCAACACCCTGGTGTATCTGAAAGGGAAAGGCATCGTGGTACGCGAACCTTCGGTTGTGGCTGTTCAGAAGATGCCCAACGGACAGCAGAAGGTGCTCAAGGTCGGCATGGAGGCCAAGCAGATGCTGGGCCGCACACCCGGCTCAATCACCGCCATCCGCCCCATGAAGGACGGCGTCATCGCTGACTTTGACATCACGGAAGAGATGCTGCGCTACTTCATCCACAAGGTGCACAACCGCAAGACCCTGGTGCGTCCACGCGTTGTGATCTGCGTCCCTTCAGGCATTACCCAGGTTGAAAAACGTGCTGTCAAGGAATCGGCCGAGTCTGCCGGCGCCCGCGAGGTCTACCTGATCGAAGAACCGATGGCGGCAGCCATCGGCGCCGGCCTCCCGATCACGGAAGCATCCGGCAACATGGTCGTCGATATCGGCGGAGGGACCACCGAGGTTGCGGTCATCTCGCTGGCCGGCATCGTCTATGCCCAGTCCACCCGCATGGGCGGCGACAAGATGGACGAGGCCATCGTTCAGTTCATCCGCAAAAAATACAACCTGCAGATCGGCGAGCGCATGGCCGAGCAGATCAAGATCGACATCGGCGAGGCCTACCCGGGGCCCGAGGTGCTGTCCAAGCAGGTCAAGGGCCGCGACCTGGTCTCCGGGATACCCAAGACCATCGAGGTCAACTCGGACGAGATCCGCGATGCACTCAAGGAGGCGGTCAACTCCATCGTCGATACGGTCCGTATCTGTCTGGAAAAGACCCCGCCCGAACTGGCGGCCGATATTGTCGACAAGGGTATCTTTCTGGCCGGCGGGGGGGCGCTCCTGCGCAACCTGGATATGCTGCTGCGCGAGGTGACCAAGGTCCCGGTACTGATCGCAGAAAACCCGCTGGACTGTGTCGTACTCGGCTCCGGCAAGGTGCTGGACGAGCTCGACCTGCTGCGTCGCGTATCGATTACATCGTAAATTTTCAACACAGAGACACTGAGACACTGAGAACATCACATTTAAACGGACCCATAATGTTAAACGGGCTGCTCTGCAGGGGACACATCTATTCAGTGCCGTTTGATTGTCCCCCCGGTAATCCGTCAGCTTTTCCTCCGTGTCTCCGTGTCTCTGTGTTCAGATATCGTTCCTTTCACTGAATATGACAAATCCCTCCGTCGACATAATCGTACCCGTCTGGAACAACCCCTTTGAAACGCGCGCCTGCCTGGCGGCGATCCTTGAGCACTCCCCGGAAGCCCGCCTGATCATCATCGATAACGGCAGCAACCGTGAAACAGAGTTGATGCTGGATGAGTTTTCCGAACGGCTCGGGGACCATGCCCTGTTCATGGCAGCCGAACGCCATCTTGGCCTTGTCCCTGCCATAAACAGGGGGCTGGCCAGCTCAGATGCCGGCAGTGCCGTCATCGTGCGGCCGCATGTGATAGTCGGCAACGGCTGGCTGGAGGCGCTGCTGGAGGCGGCCCGGATGCCCGGAGTCGGCCTCGTCACGCCGGTATTCCGGGGCAGCGGAGCGCCTGCGGTATTCCGGCCCGGCCCGGGATACACACTCACGGAAACCTTTTCACTCTCCTTCGCAGCACTCCTGATCAACGGGGAGCTGCACAGACAGCTGGGCGGATTCGACGAGGGGCTCGACGGCGGCGAATGGTGCCTGCGTGATTACGTCCGCCGGACGGAGACCAACGGCTACCACACCTGTGTGACCGCACGCACCGAGCTGTCCTGCGGCCCGGAAACGGTTTTCGGATCGCAGGAACGCAGACAGGAGCAGGCACGCCTCAGTCGTGACCGCTATCTCTCCCGCTGGGGCATTGCACGCCACTACTGCCTGTATTTCGGACCGGAGGCAGACGCCGCCGAACTGTCCGGAACGATGGAGGTCATTGTTGCCGCAGCCCGGCGGGGCCACCGCTTTGAACTGCTGCTGCATCGCAAACAGTTCAAGGAGTTCAGGCGACGGGGGTGGACCGGTCTGCATACAGCTGTCACCGCCTTCAAGCTTCCGATCTTTGGCGCAGACCGCAGCCTCTCGCGCCGCTTTGAGGCCTTACAGGCCGCTGATCCTGATCTTCTTCCGCTTCGTGCAACAGAGAACGTCATTTTCCCCGGTGTCGCGGCGCCGATGTGTCTCAATGAGGTAGTGCCCGATCGCGGGAATGACTTTTCCCTCGCTCCCCACTGGGATAACGCTATGGAGGTCATATGACAGACGAAATCAGGAAGCAGTTGCAGGACCACCGGGCACTGATCGAGCTGCTGGAACGGGATATGACCCCGGTGATCGCGGAGATGGCCGGCCAGATCTCATCTGCGCTCGCCAGCGGCAACAAACTGCTGGTTATGGGCAATGGCGGGTCTGCTGCCGACTCGCAGCATTTTGTGGCCGAGATAGTAGGACGCTTCAAGATGGAGCGCACGGCACTGCCGGCGGTCTCGTTGACCACCGATACCTCTATTCTTACCGCTATCGGCAACGATTACGGCTTCGAGTCGATCTTCAGCCGTCAGGTGGAGGCACTGGCAGTCGCCGGCGATGTCGTGGTCGGTCTGTCAACCAGCGGCAACTCTCCCAATGTACTCAAAGCGCTCAACACGGCTCGTGAACGCGGCTGCCGCACGATCGGCCTGCTGGGCAGGGACGGCGGCAGCATCAAGCCCGCCTGCGACCTGGCCCTGGTGGTACCCTCGACAGATACCCCCCGCATCCAGGAAGGGCATATCACGATCATCCACATTGTCTGCGACCTGGTGGAGAAAAAGCTGTTCGGGTAACGACGACGAACACCTGTTTCTCACAGAGCTCGCGGAGACACAGAGAAAACAGAACCATTCGTTTTGTGGCGTTATACCATTAATCCCTGTAACGATAGCTGTTGACTCTCCTCTGTGCCTCTGTGCCCTCTGTGAGAGAACGATTTTGTGATTAATAGAGGATTCCTATGAAATACCTACCCATCGATCTCTCACGCGTAACGACCTACCCCATCGCCGGACGCAGGAACAAGGTCTCCCTGGCCCGTGATTTCGCCGGTGAGATCTCAGCCGGCATGAGTGTTTCCGCCCTGCTGGCGGCGATGCCCAAACAGCTGGGGAGTGAAAACCTTGACGCGGTCATCAATGCGGTCGTCTCGGCCCGGCGCAAGGGGAAACCGGTGGTGATCGCCATTGGAGGACATGTCATCAAGTGCGGCCTGCAGCCGGTTCTGAAAAAACTGATCGAGGCCGGCATAATAACCGCTGTGGCCATGAACGGTTCGGCCACGGTCCATGACTACGAAATCTCCCTGATCGGCGAGACCAGCGAAGACGTGGGCGCCGTGCTGCACTGCGGCACATTCGGCATGGCCGAGGAAACCGGACGCGACATTAACCGGGCGATCAAAGATGGTGTCGCCGATGGTATCGGCTACGGAGAATCGCTGGGGCGCTTCATCATAGAGAACAAAAATCCCTACCGCGATTCCAGCCTCCTGGCAGCCTGCTTCGAAAAGGGCATCCCGGCCACGGTCCATGTCGCCATCGGCACCGACATCATCCACCAGCATCCCGACTGCGACGGCGCCGTGCTGGGCCAGGCCACCTTCACTGATTTCCGCCTGTTCACCTCGGTGGTGTCGACCCTTGGTAACGGCGGAGTGTTCATCAACATCGGCAGTGCCGTAATCATGCCGGAGGTGTTCCTCAAGGCGCTTTCTATTGCGCAGAATATGGGATTTCACGTGGATGCGTTCACTACCGCCAATTTTGACATGACCCAGCACTACCGCCCCCTGCAGAATGTGGTCAAACGCCCTACGGCCGGCGACAGTCGCGGCCTGACGGTCACCGGGCATCATGAGATCATGGTCCCGCTCCTGGCGGCGGGGATTCTGGACAGGATCGGACAGTCCCATGGATAGAAAGACCGTCGAATCACTCTTCAGCCATATCGGCAGCATCCGTTGCCTGGTAATCGGCGACCTGATGCTGGATGAATACCTGTGGGGCAAGACCGAGCGCATCTCGCCCGAGGCACCCGTCCAGGTGGTGGATGTGGTCCGAGAAGAACTGCGCCTGGGCGGGGCCGGCAACGTCGTCAACAACCTGGTGGCTTTGGGCGCACAGGTGTCCGTCTGCTCGGTGATCGGCGATGACGCCAACGGCAGGGCACTGCTGGATGACTTCAACCAGAGGAACGTGGCGGTCGATGCGATATTCCGTGATCCTGCCCGCCGCACCAGCCGCAAGACGCGGGTCGTAGCTTCCAATCAGCAGATCGTGCGCATCGACCGCGAATCACGCGAACCGCTTTCTGCGGAGATGGAGGAGCGGGTCTGCTCATGGATCACTGCCCATGCAGCAGCGTTCAGCGTGATCCTGCTCTCGGACTATCTCAAGGGAGTGCTGACCGGTCGGGTGATCGAGGCGGTAATTGCTGCAGCACGTTCCGCAACGCTGCCCGTGCTTGTGGACCCCAAGGGAACGGATTTTGCCCGCTACCACGGCGCCACCATCCTGACTCCCAACCGCAAAGAGGCAGAAGCCGCCGCCGGTATCCCCATCCGGGATTCAGAGTCTCTCGGGAGGGCCGCCGGTCTGATCATGGAGAAAACCGGCCTGGAAAACCTGCTCGTCACCCGCAGCGAAGAGGGCATGTCGCTGTTCTCCCGGAATGGAGAAACCGTGCATATTCCCACCGTGGCACGCGAGGTATTCGACGTCTCCGGCGCCGGAGATACCGTACTGGCATCGCTGGCACTGGGAGTCGCCGCCGGGCTTGGCATGGCTGAGGCCGCCCGGCTGGCAAATATCGCCGCAGGGATTGCCGTAGGCAAGCTCGGCACCTCCACCGTCTCACCTGCCGAGATTATCAACGCCGTGGCACTGAACCACAGCGACAGCGACTCCAAGATCAAGCACCTCGATGTACTGACCTCCATCATAGCCTCAGAAAAGGCCCGAGGGAAACAAGTCGTCTTTACCAACGGCTGTTTTGACCTGCTGCATGCCGGCCATGTCAAATACCTCCAGAAAGCCCGCGCTCTAGGAGACCTTCTCGTGCTGGGCCTCAACAGCGACGCCTCGATACACCGCCTGAAGGGCGAAAAGCGCCCCCTGATCGGCGAAGAAGAGCGTGCCCATATCCTCGCGGCACTGGACTGCATCGATTACGTGGTGGTCTTTGAAGAAGACACCCCGCTCGAACTGATCACCGCACTCAAACCGCATATACTGGCTAAAGGCGGTGATTACACCGTTGACGGAGTCGTCGGGAAAGACGTGGTCGAGGCCTATGGAGGCCGCGTGGAACTGGTCTCGTTCGTGGACGGCAAATCCACCACGAACATCATCGAGCGGATTCTTGAGCGCTACGCATAGTTCAACGACATGATTTAACACTGATTTGTGTGGTTTTTTGGCTGGAATTCTGCTATCAGGAAGCGGTTGAAGAACGTTGTGTGCAACAGGGAGTGAGGCATGCCGGAACACATGGCCCTCGGGCGCGAACTATGGATTCTGGGCGTTAAGCCCGGCGAAGGGCGGGAAGAGCAGCTCTGCTCCTACCTGGCAACCAGCGGGTATCGCTGCCGCCTGGAACGGGTCGAGAACCTTGAAGCCGGTCGCCCTCTGGGTATCATCCTGGATATTTCACCCTATTCTGATGATGGCTGGGGCCTGCTGCTGAAGATAAAAGGCGATCCCGCACTCCGCACCATACCGGTTCTGCTGGTTTTCCTCAGTGAAAAGGGCAAGGTGGGCGGCGTCTTTCCCGTGGCCGGATTCTTTACCCTGCCGATTGATGAAACCTACCTGCTGGAGCGCCTGACAGTCCTTGGCCTGGCTGAGGAAGCCGAGACCTGGGACCTGCAGGCTTTGGTTGTTTCACGACTGGGAGAGGAAAAGTTATCCAGGGCTATCGAATCCGCCGGATTTGAGGTCATCAAGGCCTACACTGCCAAGGAAGCCAAGGCGCTGGTTTCCATCCACCCGACGTACATGGCCTTTGTCAGCCTGATGCTTCCCGACATGTCGGCATTCGAACTGCTTGAGAAGTTCCGGCATCACCCCTACAGCAGCAATATCCCGGTATTCGTCCTGCTCAAGGATGAAATGAAACAGGGCGAGAAAACCGCCATGAGCCGGGAAATCGCCCACCTGGTTAACAAAAAACAGCTCTCCTGCGAAGAATTCCTTGGATTCCTGCGCAGGCGCAATTAACGCAAGCTATTCATAATAACCTTCAAACGGCCGTTCACCTTATCGTGAGCGGCCGTTTTCTGTATAAATCGGTAACACCTGTTCTCGTTAATTTAACCGTTTAAAATTTGACAATTTTCATACTATTATTTACTATAACACGGTTTAAAAGAATGCTGGTTATTCGTCCTTGTCATCGGAGACCCCATGCACTCCTCACGCGAGCATTCCTCTATTTTTTGGCTTATTACGTCAACTCTCTTATCATTGAAACACCTTTCTGGCATGTTCCTTCTGGTGATTCTCCTGGGACTGCCACTGGATTCCCTGGCTCAGCAGGTGGAATTTTCCTCCTCCATGAACCCGGTCGGATCCGGTGCTCGGGCGACCGGGATGGGAGGCGCGTTCATTGCGGTTGCCGATGACGCCACAGCCGCCTCCTGGAACCCTGCCGGCCTGATCCACCTGGAAAAGCCGGAAGTCTCGTTTGTCTACTCCTACTCCAATCGCGGCCAGTCTTACAATTCCTCGACCCATCCTGAACTCGAAGGGACAACCCACGAAACAAACCTGAACGACATCAACTTTGCCAGCCTTGCCGTCCCATTCGTCCTGCTTGACCATAACATGGTCGTCTCCATCAACTATCAGCGCCTGTACGACATGAACAAGAAGAGCAGCATCGACTATCTCTGGGACCTGCAAGACGGTGATTTCATGAGGGACCACATCAACTTCACCCAAAAGGGTTACCTGGGAGCAATCTCACCTGCAATTGCAGTACAAATTCTGCCACAATTGTATTTGGGGGTGACATTTAACTTTTGGGATGATTTTGCAGGGACCTGTAACTGGGAGAATAATTATACATCATCCGGAAACGGTTCCGTGAGCACATTACCGTTTACCCAAAATATCAAATGGACTAATAAATATAAATGTGCAGGCACGAAGCCTTTCAGTAAAGTTACTATCACACCTTTTGGCCCTGAATTTAAAGGAACCAATTTCAATTACAATCTTGGATTGCTCTATAACATTAATGGAAAATTCTCTGTAGGTGTTGTGTACAAAACTGCATTTGAAACTTTAGTGAATAAAGAAACCTCCTTCTCAGTAGATCAGAAATTCCCGGATTTCCCTGCTGCCGACAGTAGTTCAACAGACACCTCTAAAGAGAAAATAAAAATAAGCATGCCGGCCTCGTATGGAGTTGGTTTCGCCTACCGCCACTCGGACAGTCTCTCGTTGGCACTGGATGTGTACCGGACGCAATGGTCCAAATTTGTTATTTCTGATGAAAAAGACAACAAATCAAATCCGATCAGCGGAGCCCCGATCAGCGACGGAAAACCGCATGACACCACCCAGGTCCGGTTGGGAGGCGAATACCTCTTCATCGGCAACAAGACCGTTGTTCCACTGCGTGCCGGCATCTTTTACGATCCCGAGCCCGGCAGCAGACAGGTAGACGACTTCTATGGCTTTTCCGTCGGCAGCGGCATCGCCTATGACCAGTACACTTTCGACTTTTCCTACCAGTACCGCTGGGGTAACCGGGTGACCGGCGATATTCCGCAGCCAGGGACCAACAGCGACATCCAGCAGCACACGGTCATGACATCACTGATCTATCATTTCTGATGCAGGAGAGGATCCCATGTATTCACGTCTGCTTAGAATATTCCTGCTTGTCCTGGCACTGGCTTCGATAAGCGGTCCACGAATTGTTTATGCAGAGGAGTCATCCGGCACCTGGCGGGGAAAATGGTGGAACTACTACGAGCGCGGCGTTTCGCGGGGCGATGACGGCAACTGGGAAGCTGCCCGGAGCGATCTTTCAAAGGCGCTCGACCTGCGCGACAAGGATCAGCGCCGGGCCCGGACCTACGGCATGCATTTCATTGACTACTTCCCGCACCGTGAACTGGGGGTCGCCTATTATCACCTCGGCGACCTGAAACGGGCGCTGTCCGAACTGGAAATCTCACACGCCAGTGCGGAGTCTGCCAAGGCCTCATTCTATCTCAACGCGATCCGCCGCAAACAGCTACTGCAGCATGGTTCTCAACCGCGGATTCCTGACATAACGGTGAGTTTTCCCACTCCGGACCAGGCAGTCAGGGATGCGGCAATTGTCGTGTCAGGCCGGGTGCAGGCTGACGGCCACGTGGCTTCCGTCCGCATCAACGGTAAACCCTACCGTTTCGACCTGGCAACACAGAACAGGGACTTCTCGCTGGAGGTCCCTCTGGATGACGAAGATTCAATGATAACGGTCGAAGCCACAGACCTGCTGGGTAAGACGACGCGCCGCGAGATACCGGTGGTCATCGACCGCGAAGGGCCTTCACTCAGTCTGACGGCGATTTCACGAGCCGCTGAAGACCGGAACAGGATCCGCATCAACGCCAGACTCACTGATGTCAGCGGCATCAAAGCCCTGATTATCAATGGTGTTACGATCCAGACCGGCAACAGGCGCGAACTGGAACTTGATACCGTTGCCACACTTCCAGTCGGGACCAGTCAGGTGCGCATCGAGGCCACGGACATGCTCGGCAATCAGACAACGGTCGATCTGGAACCGGACCGCAACCGCGCCGCACTGCTCTGGTCAGGACCTCTGGTGCTGCTCGCATCAAGCGGTCCCGGGATATTCTCTTCCGACAAGGAGCAACCTGTTATCTCGCTCAAGGACAACGAGGATCTGCCTGCAGTCTATATCGACCGCTACTACGTGGAGGGGGAGGCCTTCGACAACAGCAAGGTGGAGCGAATTACCGTCAACGGCAAGGAGATCCAGATTGCCAAGGGGAAGAAGGTCTTCTTCAGCAAAATGGTCAAGCTGAAAGAGGGGGGCAACAAGATCACGGTCGAGGCCACGGACGGTTCGGGCAACAAGACCGCCTCCAACTTCAACGTCAAGCGTATTGTCCCCTCCGCGCGTCAGAATTCAGCCCGCATGAGTCTTTCTGTCCTGCCTTTCAACGGAAGGATCAAAAACACTACAGTCCAGGATATGGCTGATGATTTCCTTGTGGCAGCCCTGGTGGACCAGAAGCGCTTTCAGATCGTGGAACGCGAGAAACTGAAGCAGATCCTCCAGGAACAGAAACTGTCCAAGGAGCATCTGACCGATCCTGAGCATTCCATCCAGGTCGGCAAGCTGCTGTCTGCCGACGCCATACTGGCAACCACCATAGCCGAAGGGCAGAAGTCCCTGGAAATCATCACCCGCTTGGTGAGCAGCGAGACCGCCGAAGTCATGGAGACCAAGGATGTCTACATCGAGGACAAGAGCCTGGCTGCCGTCAAGGAATTGATGGAGGGACTGGCATCCAAGCTGACGCTCGGCTTCCCGGTGGTAGAGGGTATTGTTGTCAAGCGCGAGAAGGGTACGCTCTTCAGTGATCTGGGCAGTTCCAGCGGGGTCCGCAAGTCCATGACAGCTTCCGTGTACCGCCGCGGTAAGGAGATCAGGCACCCGACTACCGGAAAATCACTGGGATGGGATATGGTCAAGATCGGCGACGGCACCATCGATGACGTTCAGGATGGCTTCTCGAAAGTCCATCTGCACGACAAGGTAAAAGGCCAGCAGGATATCCAGGCCAGGGACATCATAATCACACGATAGTGATCTACATTCAGGAGGCAGTAAGCGATGAGCGACGATAAAAACCCCGAAAACACCACCAGCGACAACAACGAACTGGAGCTTCTGCTGGCGCAAAAGGTCAAGCTTGACAGCATCCTGATGGAGAAGTTCAGCCGCAAGGTAACGATCATGTTCACCGACATCAAGGGTTCGACCAGTTACTACGAGACCCGCGGCGACCTGGCTGGCAGGACCATGATCCACCAGCACAACTCCATCGTGCTGCCGATCATCGAGAAGAACAAGGGGACCCTGCTCAAGACCATCGGCGATGCTACCATGTCACTGTATGAAGAAGCTGCCGACGGTCTGCGGGCCGCAACCGAGATCCAGACGTCGCTTCTGGCCTACAACCAGGGGCGCCCGGCCGGTGAACAGATCAACGTACGCTGCGGCCTGAACAGCGGCATCGGCATGGTCGAGAATAACGACGTCTACGGCGATGTGGTCAATGTCGCCTCCCGGATTGAAAGCCAGGCCTCGCCCCGCGACATCTTCCTTTCCGAGCAGATCTACGAGGAACTGCGCGGTGACGATGAATTCATCTTCCGGTTTGTCAATGCCGCCAAGGTCAAGGGCAAAGACGAGCCGATCAGGATCTACCGACTGGTCTGGAACGCCGAGGACCTCAAGCTCGGCAAGACGCGCGGTGGTGCATCCTCCCTTCCCTCCCGCCGGGCCGGTTATTACCATATGGCCCTGAGCCACTCCGGCGAAAAGCTCAAAGTCAGCGGTTCGTTCCAGGCTGACGGCGAGGTGCAGCCTGTCAAACAGGGGCAGGAGGTACCCTTCGACAGGGCCTCTATTGACAGCTGTGCCAGCCGGATCATCGCCATCTTCAACCAGGCCGGAGGCATGACCAAGGTATCCAACGAACTCCTGGTCGAGTTAAAGCAGCTGGGTGGCCGACTCTATGAAACCCTGATCCCTGAGGTGATCAGGAAGGGGCTGGCCGAGGCACCCGACCCGAATCTGCTGATCAGCATGGACGAGTCGCTGGTCAGCATTCCCTGGGAGATGCTTCATGACGGGACCCAGTTTCTTAACCAGCGCTTCGGAATCGGCAGGACCGTAACCACACGCCAGGCCGTATCCGGGACAACCCGCGCGGTGGCAAGCCCGATCAGGATGCTGCTGCTGTGCGATCCGCAGGGCAACCTGCCGGCCGCCGCCCGTGAGCGGCAGGAAATTCTGGCAGCCACCGCCGACTACAAGGAATACCTCTCGGTCAATGCCAAGGATGTACCGCTCACGATCAACTACGTCACGGGCCGCATCCACTCCTACGACATCGTCCACTATGCCGGACACGCCGAGCAGGACGCCGACCAGGCCGGCCACGGCGGCTGGCTGCTGCAGGACGGCCCCCTGACCGCCGCCGCCATCAGCGGCCTGGCCGGGAACCTGCCCATGCCGGCGCTGGTATTTTCCAATGCCTGCCACACCGGTGAGTGGAAGACCAGTGAGGCCTTTATCCAGCGGGTCTTCAGTCTGGCCAACGCCTTCCTGTTGAGTGGTGTCCAGCACTACATCGGAACCTTCTGGGATGTGCCGGACGAGCCCAGCTGCCTCTTTGCCACCCACTTCTACGGCAACCTGGTGCAGGGGATGACGGTCGGAGAGGCCATGCTGGCTGCCCGTAAGACGCTGATCGACACGTTCGGCGAAGACACCATCTTCTGGGCCAGCTACCTGCTCTACGGAGACCCGACGACCCGCTACGTGACCGGTGCAGCCGCAACGGAAAGTACGGGAACCGAGACAGACCAACCGCCCCTGTTACGGTCGGCGGATTCCTATGCCGCCGCGCCTCCCGCAAAATCCTCCTCCACCATGATGATTGCCGGCGGGGCCCTGGTCCTGGCCTGCATCGTGGCCGGTTATTTTATGTTCGGCGGCTCAAAGCCTCAGCAGGTTCAGGTCGTGCAGAGCGCTCCGCAGCAGGACAGCGCCGCCAACGACAAACAGATCGATGAACTGGTCACTTCCCTGGCAGCCAGCTACCGCAGCGGCCAGCCGCAGAAGCCGGCCCAGCCCTCCGACGGCTGGACCTCGCCCCCCTTCTCGATCGTCATCATGGAGATCATCGGCGGCAGCGACGCCCTGATCGAGCGCATCAACCAGGGGCTGTCCACCAATGCCGGCGTCAGCATTGTCGAGCGCAAGCTGCTCAACAAGATGCTGACCGAACTTAAGCTCTCCGCCTCGGCCCTGACCGACCCGGCCACCTCCATCAAGCTGGGCAAGATCCTTTCGGCACGGATCATGGTTACCGGCTCCCTCTCCACTGAAGGGGGCAAAGCGACCCTGCTGCTGAAGCTGATCGACACCGAGACCACCGAGGTGCGCAAGATGCTGGCCATCGAGTCCAAGGGCAAGGAGATCGACAAGCAGGCGATTGCCGACCTGGCCGGCCAGGTCGGTGCCTGGGCAAAAGAGGAGTTCCCGGTGCAGGGCATGGTCACGGCCGTGGCTGCAAATCAGTGCAAGCTCAACATCGGCCGACAGCACGGACTCAAGAAGGGCGACCTGCTGGAGGCGGTGATTGAGAACGGTAAGGGCAGCGGCATCTACACCGTATTGTGCGAACTGCAGCTGAGCGAGGTCGACAAGAGCAGCGCCACCGCCCAGGTCAAGGGTGACGGCAAGGGACTGGCAAAGGATGTCAGGGTAAGGGTGAAACGGGGCTAGTCTGAACTTGAGAAACATCCGTTTATAATCGCAGGAAGGATTATCGGGGTGAGCTACATGAACAGTTATGCAGGAATCATAACGAAGCTGCGTTCTCTGATGCTCACGCTGATGCTCGTCATTTTGTTCAGTAACCCTGTATGTGCCGAAACTACCTGGCAAACCGTCGGTCCGTCCAGCAGCAGGGTTCGTTCACTTGCGATTGACCCGGCGGACAGCCAGATTATTTATTGCGGCACGAAAAACGGGCTCTACAAGTCAACCAACGGCGGTGCATCGTGGAAAGAATCCCACAGCGGGATCTCGAATCTGTATATCCGCGCTCTTGCTATTGATCAAGTCGACAGCCAAACCCTTTATGCGGCGACAGATGACGGGGTATATAAATCTATCAACGGCAGTTCGTCGTGGCAGGCGATCAACAACGGGCAATCGGGATTGACGAATGGTGTCTACTCCCTCGCCATGGACCCTTCAAACAGACTGACCATCTATGCCGGGACACAGACGAACGGAGTTTACAAAACAATCGACGGAGGAACTTCCTGGACAGAGGCGAATTTTGGAATTTCCGCAGAACGGGTCCACACCCTTGCCATTGACAAAAACGACACACGGATTTTGTATGCGGGACTCGATTACGGAGTATTCACGTCAACTGACGGTGGTGCCTCATGGACAGCGAGCACGCTTACAGACGTTTATGCCGCCATTATTTCAATTGACCCGTCCAACAGCCTGAACATCTATGCGGCAGCTAACTTTGACGGGGCCTACAAAACAAGCGATGGGGGGGCGACCTGGACGGCTGTAAGCAGTTGGCTGCCGGGTAAAAACATCAAAATTTTCACCGTCGATCCGTCCGATAGTCAGACCATCTATGCGGGGACATACACCGGTGAGGTCTTCAAAACGACTGACGGCGGAACATCATGGACTGGTACCATAATCGGAGTATCTACTACCGAAATTACCGGTCTCATCCTCGATCCATCCAACTCACTGACCATCTATGTGGGAAGCAACGGCGGTGGAGTTTCAAAGACCACCAATGGTGGAACAGCCTGGAATGCGATAAGTAATGGAATGATCAATACCTGGGTATATGCTCTCGCCGTTGATCCCGTTAACAGCCAGATCGTCTATGCTGCCACTCGGAGTGGCGGGGTTTATAAAACAATCAACGCCGGCACATCATGGTCAACAGTTAATAATGGTATTGCGGATGTCTTTGTCTACTCACTGATCATCGATCCTGCTAACAGTCAGACTCTCTGTGCCGGTACAAGTAAAGGGGTTTATAAGACAACCAATGGCGGCGAATTGTGGGTGCCAGCAAATAGCGGGATGCCAGCGACACCATTTAGTGTCTACTCTCTTTCCATTGCACCCAATAACAGCCAGGTTATTTATGCTGCCACCGAGACTGGCGTATACAAATCAATCAACGGCGGCGCAACCTGGACCGCGGCAAATAGTGGGCTGAATATTCAGGCCCCTCCCTCTTCTCTGGCCATAGATCCCATCAATAATCAGGTCATCTATGCCTTCACTACAGAAGGTATTTTCAAAACAAGTACCGGAGGTGACCTATGGGAATCTATAGGACAGATGAATTTACCTGAACCCCCAGGATTTATTGCGATTGATCCCAAAAACAGCCTGACCATCTTTGCGCAAACTAATACGTTTGAGGGAACTAACCCGGTCTTCCACAAGTCAACCGATGGCGGTTTGACCTGGAATCCAGCAAGTAATGGGTTGCCCGACCCATCTGTTAGACAACTTATTTTCGATCCATCCGACAGTCAGGTAATGTATGCCGGAATTTCTGGCGGCGGCCTTTTCAAGACGATCAACGGGGGTGTTGGGTGGTTCTCTTTCAGCACCGGCATGCCAGCAAATCCTGAGATCAGTGCATTTGCAATTGATCCGAAGAACCCGCAAACTGTGTATGCAGGTACCTATGAAAGCGGTATCTTTAAAACCCTCTTCAGCGATGACATTCCTGTCATCACGAGTACCGACACAACATATTTTACCAGAGGTGTTTCTGGCAGTTTCCAGCTTACCGGTAGCGGTTGGCCCGCTCCAAAATTCAGTGTATCCGGTGCGCTTCCCAACGGCATCAGCTTCAACGAAGATACCGGGGTATTGAGTGGCACACCGGCACTCGGTTCCGAAGGTACCTACCCGTTGTTCGTCACTGCAGCCAACGGGGTTCCACCAGACGCCACCCGTGTGCTGACGCTAACAGTTCTTCCTGCGTCTACAGCCATAATCACAACCACCATCAGCTCACCGGCTAACGGTCAATCCCTTGCTTCTCTTGTTAACATTAGCGGAACAGCAATCGGTACCGGTATAACAAAAATTGAGGTTCAAGTGACCGATGGCCTGAAGTATCTGCAGCCAGATGGGACATTTGCCTTGTTGCCGGTATGGGTTGATGCCACAGGCACGGCATCATGGTTACTGACAACCTCCACTGTTTCCTGGCTTGAAGGGGTTACTTATCGCATCAGCGCACGGGCGGTGATTAGCGGCAATGTTAGAACAAAGCCAACGAGTTCCCAGTTCAACATCCTTGTATCCAATACAAAGTCAGACACTACACTTACCTTCACCAGCAGTTTTGCCACACTGAGGTTAGGTGACACTCCGGCCATAGCGGGGAGACTCACCCTGTGGGACGGCACTCCCATCTCAGGCCAGGGACTTTCCTTGCTAATCACACCGCCAGCCACAGGTTCGATCCAGAATCCTTCCGTAATAGATATTCCGCTGACCACAACAGATAGCCTGGGGAACTTTTCCAGTGGCAGTCTCACCCAGTTCACATCTCCGGGTGTCTACCTGATTCAAGCACGTTTCAATGGCACTGTCGCATTGGCACCAGCGACTGCGACCCAATCGCTCGGCTTCATGAGCAAGTCCGGTTATGCCATTATCGTTGTCGGTAAAACAAACTCTGCCGACCCAGAGCTCTTCGACCAGCACCTTGCCAGTGCCACCGCAATCTATGACTCCCTGATCAACAAACGCGGTTTTCTGGATACTGACATCAAACTGCTGATCAGCAATAAAACCGGGGCTGCCGTCAGCAAAGCGGAGATCCAAAATGCTATTACTGTCTGGGCACGGGACAAGATCATCAGTGCGCCCGGACCGCTCTATCTTATCATGATCGACCATGGTTCTGCGGGGCCACAGGGGGGCTTCGTGATCGGAAGTGTCACGCTGACCCCAAGTGAACTAAACGGCTATCTGAATACGCTAGAAACCGATGCATCAGTGATTGCTTCCGGAGCGCTGGATACTTACAAACGTTTCCTGATCGTCGGCACCTGCTATTCCGGTCTGTTTCAGAGCCTCTCCAAGCCGGGGCGCGTGATCATCTCCAGTTCGGCGGCCACCGAGCAGTCTCTGGCCGGTTCCGTATCCTACACTGGCAATACCACGTCATTGGCCGGCGGCGACTTCTTTATCGATACCCTGTTTTCCTTCCTGGGGCGAGGCGACAGTTTCACCAATGCCTTCAGCCAGGCCTCGACAGATGTGGCGCTGCGCGACCCCCGTACCGTTCCGCTGGGGATACACTCCGGAGTGATAGATACACGTGCCCAGCATCCGCTGTTGAATGACAATGGCGACAACATCGCCACCTATGACCTGGAAGGGGCAGCCGATGGTGTGGCCGCAGCTTCGCTCTACCTGGGCGAAGGCATCCGTGTGCCGGCAGGTGGCAATCCGGCCGACATCATCTCCGTTGCGGTATCGCCCTCGAACATTCTGGCGGTCGGCACCTCTTCCGCCACCATCTCGCTGCAGGTCAATGACAACAGCCGGGTGGACCGGGCCTGGGTCGAGATCAGCACCCCGAACACTACGGCCGGTACCGGTGGTACCGGGCAGGTCATCCCCGGCAACTTGGACAGCATGCCGCTCATCTACGACGGCCTGAAATGGGTCGGTGACTACTCCGGTTTCACTACCGCCGGCACCTATCACGTCTACTACTATACCCGGGACAACAAGACCGGGGACATTTCTCCCATGGTCCATTCAGTGGCTTACAAGAAGAAGGATACCAACACTCCTCCATCAACATTTTCTCTTGTTTCTCCGGCTGATGCCAGCGTCCAGAACCCTCCGACTATCATGACCTGGCAGAACAGCACCGATTCTGACGGCCTGACATACACCTTGCTCGTGGCAACAGATGGTCCCTCAGATGCTAATTTCAATAACAGCATCATTTACCGTCAGGAGGATCTCCATACCCCCATGACTATCGTCCCTGACAGTGCCCTCAAAAATCCAGCCGTTCCAGGGTCCTATTACTGCCAAAACAGCACCAGTTGGTGCTGGTGGAAGGTTCAGGCCATCGATGCCTATGGGGAAATGACCGAGAGCGAAAAGCGCAGTTTCACCGTCGTGAAGACCAATGCATTAACGGTATTTGTCAAGGCAGTTGTCACCTCGGGCGGTTTGCCGGTAAATATGGCGAGTTGCACCGTCAATCCCGGCAATACCGTAAGCAGCCTGCCTGACGGGACATGCCTGATGACAGCCAGTGACACGCCCGTCTCTGTCGATGTCAATGCCGATTATTACGTCCCCCAGAGCAGCATCTCTGTACCGGCACCCGTCAAAAATGTGTCCAAACTATCATCACCGATCGATCTTGTTGCCAATACCCTGACGACCTCCCTGGGCGGCACCAGTTCTGGATCGGTCAACTGCAGCACATCTGAAGGTTCTGTTAACTGTAACGGCCCGATCAAATACAACTTCGATGTAACACTGCACACCACTCCTGGCTGGATGTCCCTGCCTGTAGTGTGGGGCGGCAACTGCAGCGGAGCCTCGCCTCCGGATTGCATCCTGCCTATAAATGGGCCGAAAAGTGTGAGCGCAGCTTTCAATCCCAACATTCAAGCAAACGTGGGTGGAACATCCTGTTCCTCACTGACAGAAGCGTACGGCTATGCTACTGATGGCAGTACCATCAAGGCAATAACAGGTTATGTTTTTCATGAGAAACTTGATGTGAATATTAATAAGACCGTAACCATCGATGGCGGGTACAGTAATCTGGCAAACAGCACGGGTGACGGAGTAGGATCCACCATTCTGCAGGGCACGGGTGACTACACGCTCAGCATCAAGAGCGGCCGGCTGAATGTCAGGGGATTGAAGGTCAGGTAGTTCGATGCTATGCGAAAGATCAACAGAAGGAAGCGGCACCTACACTGTATTTCGATTTAAACTGAGCGAAGTTGACAAGAGCAGCTCCACCGCCCAGGTCAATGCGATGGCAATGGGTTGGGCAAGGGTGTCAAGATAAGGGTTAAGAAGGATACGCTATGAAACGTAACAAGTTTATTTTCAAAACGGCAGTGCTGTTGTTCGCAATCATTACACTTGTGGCACTGCCGTCATACTCTGAAGCCGGTGCGCGCCAGCGAGGCAGGACAACAGCCCCTTCCACCATGGGTGTCAACGGTGGGGCCGGTTTCATGGGCGTCCTCAAGGCCGATGGTTCGCTCTGGTCCAGTGGCTATAACGCCTACGGCCAGCTGGGTAACGGGACAATCACCATGAACGGTGTCCCTCTCAGGGCAGGAAGCGACAACGACTGGACGACTCTGTCTGTTGGCGGCGACCATATGGCCGGCATCAAGGCCGATGGTACGCTCTGGACCTGGGGGGCCAACCATACCGGCCAACTGGGTATTGGAACGGCTGAATTTACGAAAGAGAACCCTGTACAGATAACCAGCGCCGGCACCAGTTGGCGTTCCGTTGCAGCAGGGGGCTACAATGAAACTGCACACACCATAGCTCTTCGAGCCGATGGGACCGTCTGGGCCTGGGGTGATAACAGTAGCGGGCAGCTCGGCGACGGAACAACAACACAGCGCAGATCGCCGGTGCAGGTAACCGCCCTCGGCAGCGGCAATGTGGCGATCGCCGCCGGCACCTATCATTCCATGGCCATAAAATCGGACGGCACCCTCTGGGCCTGGGGCTCGAATGCCAACGGCCAGCTGGGCATCGGCAACACCAGCAACGCAAGCACCCGGTACAGCTAAATCTGAACATTCTCGAAAATTTTGAGACCGGCACACCCGCCAACCTGCCATGGCTCAACAGCGGCAACGCCTTCTGGACAACAACCGGCACTATAGGTACGTTTTCTCCGATCAGCGGATCGTACATGGCCAAGGCGCCGACCATTACGGCCAACCAGAATGCATCAAAACAGCTGACGCAGGATTGCCAGGCCGGCACGATCAGTTTCTGGTACTCTGTTGGTTCAGAACCCTGTTGTGACGGTCTCAGATTCTATATAGACGGGGCACAGCAAAGTTTCTTCAGAGGTGCCATAGGGTGGACGTCGGCAAGCTATGCAGTTGCAGCAGGTACACACACCTTCAGCTGGGAATATCACAAAGACGGAAGCGTCGACACCGCTCCTGATACTGCCGTCATCGACCATATCACCATAACCCCGGTCAATCTGCATTCGTGGACATCCGTTTCCGCCGGAGCCAGCCATACCGTGGCAATCAACGCCGACGGTACCCTCTGGGCCTGGGGCGACAACAGCAGCAATCAGCTGGGAGACGGAACCTCCACACAACGGACCAAACCGACCAGAATAACGGGTGCCGGCACTAACGTTGCCAGCGTATCCGCCGGATTCAACCACACCCTGGCAATCAAGAACAGCGGCGAACTGTGGGGATGGGGGGGTAACGGGACCGGCCAGCTCGGCTGCGGCACCGGTTGTTCCGCCACAACCGTTCCACAACGCATCGGGACCGGCAACGAATGGACCGAAGTGACAGCGGGACTGGGATCTTCACTGGGTGCCATGTCCGACGGCACAGTCTGGGCCTGGGGTGCCAACAACTACGGTCAATTGGGTGACGGCACCGTCACTGACCGTTCAGCTCCGGTCAAAATCCTCTGGAAAGGGGATTACTGGAAAGAAGTGGGCGGAGGTGTAACACATTCAGCGGCCCTCAAGGCAGACGGGACACTCTGGACCTGGGGCGGCAACGCCGAAGGACAGCTGGGCGACAAGTCAAACCAGGACAAACACCTGCCACAGAAAATCGGCGACAACCGCTGGGCCGGGCTGGGAATCGGCAACCACTCCTTGACGGTCAAGTCTGACGGCACTCTCTGGGCCTGGGGCCCGGGCGCTAGCGGACAGTTGGGAATCGCAAGCACTATCAACAAAAACTATCCGGTAGCAGTGAGCGGCTCACCGTGGGCATCAGTCGCTGCAGGCACCTTTCACAGTGCCGGTCTGAAAGCAGACGGCTCGCTCTGGACCTGGGGTAATAATGGCAACGGCCAGTTGGGGTGCGGAGGCAGTTGCAGTGCCACCAATGCGCCGCAACAGATTTTAGCCGGCACAACCTGGCTATCGGCTGCAATCGGAGACTTTCATACCGCTGCCGTAAAATCAGACGGCACGCTCTGGGCCTGGGGCTATAACGGATACGGCAATCTGGGAGATGGGACCACCACCCAGAGTACATCCCCTGTGGCAATAACTACTGCCGGAAATGACTGGCTGGCGGTTTCTGCCGGATATTTTCATACGACGGCCATCAAATCAAATGGCTCCCTCTGGACCTGGGGATCTAACGGCTATGGGCAGCTGGGACTTGGAAACACCTCACAACAGATAACCCCCCAACAGGTTCAGGCAGGCAGTACCTGGAAAGTTGTTTCGGCAGGCCACAACCACACCGCAGCCCTCAGAAGCGACGGCACACTGTGGGCCTGGGGCTATAACAGCAGCGGTCAACTGGGTAATGGAAACTTCACCCAGCAAACAACTCCCCAGCAAATCGGAACAGATGCTAACTGGGTCTCAGTATCAGCCGGTGATAACCACACCCTGGCAGTTAAGGCCGATGGCACGCTCTGGGCATGGGGCTATAACGCTAACGGCCAGATTGGTGACTGGAGCACGATCAGCAGGAACGTACCGATTTGGATAGATCCACAGTACACCTGGATCTCCGTGGGCACCGGTGTCAGCCATACACTTGCCGTCAAGGCGGACGGATCATTGTGGGGTTGGGGCAACAACGGCAGCGGAGAGCTGGGTAACGGAACCATTACAGATTCACTCATACCTAAGCAGATCGGCTATACCAGTGACTGGGAAGCTGTAGCAGCCGGCTGGAGCTACTCCATCGGCAAGAAGAATGATGGCACCCTGTGGGGCTGGGGCTATGGTTTTTACGGACAGCTGGGCGGAGGCCTGCCGTTTAATCAACTGACACCACAGCAGATTGGGACCGACACCTGGAAACACTTCACTGTTGGCTGGCAACACACCCTGGGCATCAAATCAGATGGCACCTTGTGGGCATGGGGGAGCAACGGCTACGGGAAACTGGGGAACCCCGGCGCCGCAGCAAAGCAGCTGGTACCGTTCGCAGTGCTCCCCGGCACGACCTGGGCCTCGGTATCGGCGGGATACAACCACACTCTCGGCATCAAAGACGACGGGACTCTCTGGGCCTGGGGGGACAACATCTATAACCAGCTCGGCTGCGGAGCAGGCTGTTCCGTGCCGACTACAATTCCTCAACAGATCGGAACAGCAAACAACTGGCTAGCGGTGGCCGCCGGCAATAAACATTCGCTCGGCATCACATCGGACGGCAGACTGTATGGCTGGGGAGACAATACATCGGGTCAGACCGGTCTTGGCTCCGGAATCATCGCATCAACGCCGACCCAGATAGGTTCTGCAACCAACTGGGTGTCCGTCGATACCATTGACAGTTATGCCCTGGCGGTGGATTCTGCCGGGAGATTGTACTCCTGGGGGGACAACTCAGCCGGTCAGCTTGGCAATGGGGGATACTCCACCGGCTATACACCCGTTCAGGTCGGAACAGGAACCGGCTGGACAAAGGTTTTCAGCAGCGGATTCGGCCATTCGGTGGCTGCCGATACCAGCGGCAGGCTTTACACATGGGGTGACAATGGATACGGCCAGCTAGGGAACGGTACTATAAATTCCCTGACGACGCCTGCCCGCGTGGCCCCCGCCCTGGCCGTAAACATTTCCGGCCTCGGCTTGGGAACGGTCACGGCTCAGGGGCTGTCATGCGCAGGACGTTCTTGCTCCGGCTCCTACGAATACGGCTCATCCATCGTGCTGACCGCCGCCGCCGACAGCAATTCCAGCTTTGCGGGCTGGTCCGGCTGCAGCAGTGTCTCCGGCAGCGACTGCACCGTAAATTTCTCAAAACTGTCCACAAGCGTCTACGCACTCTTCAACGACACATCGAAACCTACCGGCAGCATTACGATTGCTGCTGATTACACCAGCGGCATCACAAAATATACCAGGAACACCACCCTGTCCCTCACTCTGACTGCCAGTGATCCGGTCGGCGTGGTACAGATGCAGTTCAGCGAGAACGGCTCAAGCTGGACCACGGCGGAAGCATATTCAACATCCAAGCAGTACGCTATCGCGACACCCGTCGACAAGACCTACACCATCTGGGTACGTCTGATAGATGCAGCTGGTAATGATTCCATCATGACCATGAAAGACAGCATTGTTCTGAAACGTTCCGGGCCTTATAGCCCCTCTATTTCGATAACACCCAGCTTCACCAGCGGCGGCAACAAATACACAAAGACATCTCCCGTGACGCTCTCGCTTGGCGCCCAGGACGTCACCGGTGTGGCTGCCATGCAGTTCTGCACGGAAATCCCCACCACTGCCGGTTCATGCAACGGCGGCAGCGCTGCCTGGTCATCACCGGAACCATATGTCACAAGCAAATTGTGGGCAATTCCAACTGAAGACGGCACTAAAACAGTCTATGTGCGTTTCCGTGACAACATTGGCAACTGGTCTGCCACCGCCAATGACTCCATCATCTTCGATTCGAGCCTCCCGGGCGGATCCATCACCATAAACGACAATGCCCCGTATACGACCTCCGCGACTGCAGCGTTGACACTGGTCTGTTCTGACAATTCCATCGGCTGCACCCACATGCAGTTCAGTGCCGATGGCCTCAACTGGAGCACCCCGGAAGCTTTCAGCACACTGAGATCCGGCTACCAGCTTACCGACGGGCTCTCTGCGATGATTGGCTGGGGATATGATCAATATGGCCAACTTGGAAGCGGAGCAACCAAGAATCTGAATGAATACCTGCCATCTGGATCGGGCTCAGAATGGGCTACATTCTCCACCGGCGGCAATCACACCCTGGCAGTACGCTCGGATGGAACTCTCTGGGCATGGGGCAGGAACAACTTCTGCCAGCTCGGCCTGGGTGCTGCGGTCCCTTGCGATGACATAAACGGCTACCGGAGTGCCCCGAACCAGATTGGAACCGATTCCGACTGGATTGCCGTAACAGCAGGGTACCACCATTCACTGGCACTCAAGAACGACGGATCATTGTGGGCCTGGGGATATAACGGCGAAGGGCAGCTGGGGATCGACCGCAAAGAGAACCAGTACTCCCCGCAACCGGTGGCGGCAGGTAGCAGCTGGAGTTCCGTGAGCGCCGGCTTCAGCCACACCCTAGCCATCATGTCAGACGGCACCCTGTGGGCCTGGGGAGATGGTTCATACGGTCAATTGGGGCTTGGTTTCATTGAACCGGGATACAAGGTGACAACACCTCAGCCACTCAAGGACGGCTTCAGCTGGAAAAAAATTGCCGCAGGGGCGTTCTTCAATCTGGCCATACGATCGGACAGCACGCTGTGGTCATGGGGATTCAACGATTTTGGTCAACTTGGGTCGGGCGACACGGGTACTCTAGCTGCTCCTGCATTGGCGGATGAAAATTTCTGGGATTCGGTCGCAGCAGGTGCGGATCACAGCCTTGGCATCAAGACGAACGGTTCTCTCTGGACCTGGGGTAACAACGGTTCAGGCCAGCTCGGTTGCGGTGTTTCCTGCGACAAGAATGTACTGCGGCCGCAGGAGATATTAAGCGGTACGCTCTGGTCAGCAGTGACCGGCGGAAATTCTCATAGTGCCGGCATCAGGCAGGACGGATCACTCTGGACCTGGGGTGACAACTACCTGGGACAATTGGGAAGCGGCGAGGGAGGCGCTCAGGCATCTCCTCTGGGAGTGGCATCGGGAACCCGCTTCAGCAAAGTGTCTTCAGGCAGCTCGTCCGATTTTACCGCCGCCTTCCCTGTCTCGGACACAAAATATGTTTTTGCAAAAGTCAAAAACAGCCTTGGCACCTGGTCCACGGCAATGCTGGACAGCATCGTGCTGGATCAGAATCCACCGGGCGGCACGATCACGATCAACAGCGGAGCTGCCTTCACCAACGCCTTGACGGTGAATCTTGGGCTGACCTGCAGTGACCAGACCAGCGGCTGCGCAAGTATGTGCATCAGTAACAGTGCCTCCTGCAGCTCATGGGAGACATTCAGCACCACAAAAAACGACTGGCCCATCCCAGCCGGTGACGGGTTGAAAACAGTGCGGCTCTGGCTGCGCGATACCGCCGGCAACGAGACCCTTGCCGGCCAGCCCTACACGGCTGCGATATTACTGGACGGGACCGGCCCTGCGGGTACGGTCGCCATCAATACGACCACCCCCGGCTTCGTCGGCAGCACCGATGTGGTCCTCACCCTGACCTGCAGTGACGGGTCAGGAGGCAGCGGCTGTGCCCAGATGCAGTTCAGCAACAACGGTTCATCTTGGTCCACGCCAGCCCCTTTCACGGCCAGTGCCCCATGGAACCTGACCGGATATGGTGCTACAATGGGCGATGGGATTAACAGGAGAGTCTATGCCAGACTGCTCGACAGTCTGGGCAATCCGACAACGGTGCAATCGGCGACCTTCACTCTGGATACCGCCGCGCCCACCGGCTCCCTGACATTCAATGGATTAACCGGTTACTCGACTTCACCAAATATCATTCTCAATCCGGTCTGCAGCGATGCCAACTGTTATCAGATGCAGTTCAGCAACGACGGCACCCAATGGACCGCTCCTGTTGCGATCTCATCGAGTTTCGCCTGGAACCTGACCGATGCAGCCTATGGCGGCACATCAAGCGATGGTCAGAAGACAGTGTACGTGCAATTCCAGGACAGCACCGGCAGATGGTCCACTGGCTCGATCAACAGATCGGTCCTCCTCGACCGTGTCATTCCAACCGGCACCATTGCCATCCAGGGAGGCGCCACACATACAAAAACAACCAGCGTGGACCTTGCACTCACCTGCAGTGACGGCAACAACGGCAGCGGCTGCAGCCAGATGTGCATCAGCAACCAGAACCCCGCAATCACGACCTGTAGCGGCTGGATAGCCAACAACGGTTCATTCTCGGGATGGCTGCTACCACCCAATGATGGAGAAAAAATCGTATATGTTCTGTTCCGGGATGCCGCAGGGCTTGAAACAGGCGCCGCATCGGCCTATACCGGCAGCATCATCCTCGACGGGACAGGCCCCACGGGGACCGTCAGCGTCAACACAACCACTCCGGGTTTCATTGGCAGCACCAACGTAGTCCTTAGCCTTGCCTGTAACGATGGGGCTGGCGGAAGTGGCTGCGCCCAGATGCAGTTCAGCAACAATGGATCAAATTGGTCAGCTGCGGTGCCATTCAACACCAGTGCGGCCTGGAGCCTGACCGGTTATGGCGCTGTCGCTGGAGACGGCACCAACAAGATCGTCCATGTTAAATTTACTGACACCGTCGGCAACCTGACCAGCATCCAATCGGCGCCTTTCACACTGGACACCGCTGCTCCCGCCGGATCACTCACCTTTAACGGAACCGGCAGCTACACCACGGCCGCAAACGTCACCCTTAACCCGGTCTGCAGCGACGCCAATTGTGCCCAGATGCAGTTCAGCAACGACGGTTCCCATTGGTCGTCCGCAGTCGCCTATGAATCAAGCTATGCCTGGGATATAACCAATGCCACATTCGGCGGAAATAACAACGACGGTGTCAAGACCGTCTACGCCCAGTTCCAGGACATGGCCGGCAGATGGTCAAGCGATGTCATCAGCAAGTCGGTGCTCCTTGACCGTGTTGCACCAGACGGATCGATCCTTATCAACAATTCAGCTGTCAACACGACCAGCGTCACGACAACGTTGACCCTCTCCTGCAGTGATGCCGCCAGCGGCTGCAACACTATGGAGTTTAAAAACGACAGCGGCGCCTGGTCGTCGCCCGAACCGTTCACCGTAACGAAGACCTGGCCGCTGGCATCGACCAACGGCACCAGGACTGTCAGCGTGCGTTTCACCGACAACGCCGGTCTGGCGAGCACCTACAGCAGCAGTATCTACCTGGACAACACCGCACCGACTACATCTGTCTCGTCGCCGGTCTCCACCCTCAACCTGCCGACCGCCACCGACGTCTATCTGTCATGCGACGACAGCAGCGGCATCGGCTGCGCGGCCACCTGGTACACTGTCGATGGCACCACCCCCACGGAGTCTTCGACTCCATACAGCGGAACGCCAATCAGGTTCAGTGGCATCACCAGCCCGGTCTCGCTCAAGTTTTTCTCGGTGGACACCCTCGGGAACAGGGAGGTCCCCAAGACTGTCAGTGTAACCTTCATTTCAGGTTTTACGACTCTGACATTAGATACACCGCCGACACTGCTGCAGAACGGTCTGCTGGACGTCTCCGGCAAACTGACCCGCTATCCCGATTCGGTGGATGTTCCCAATAACGGTATGGATCTCACAGGGCTTCCGATCACACTGACAGTCACCGGCCCTGCCGGCAGTCCCTGCGTCGCCGGCTGCACTGTGACCGAGACCATCGACGCCCAGGGATTGCCCCACCCCATCATCACCTACTCATCCCTCGGACACTACAAGGTCGAGCGCATCAACACGTTCACCTTCCCTGGCGTCTACACCCTCACGGCCCACTTCTCCGGCACCGGCCTGCATCAGGAGGCCGACTCGCCCACCGAATCACTGCTGGTCGGCGCTTCGGCCGGCTACGCCATCATCGTGGAGGGCAAGGTCAGCTCAAACGAAGGGCTCACCTCCCACAACAAGACCACCAACCGCATCTTTGCGACCCTCAAGGAACGTGGCTTCGAGGATGACAACATCATCTACTTCAACTACGGCTTCGGCATGGTGCCCGGTGTCGACGGGCTGCCGGACAAGGCCGACATCCAGTACACCATCGAGACCTGGGCCATGGACCGCATGAACGGCGCCCCGGCGCCCCTGTATGTGATATTCGTTGACCACGGCAACGACAGCATCTTCTATATCCATCCGGCGACCATCACGCCCACCGAACTGAACGGCTGGCTCGCGACCATGGAAGCTGGCCTGATCGATGCCGCCAGGCTCCAGAAACGCATCCTGATTCTGGGGGCCTGCTACTCCGGCAGCTTCCTGGACGGCCTCAAACAAGCACCGGTGGCGGCATCACCCGGACCACCTGTGGTCAAGGGTGATGCGGGCCGCATCGTTATTTCAAGTGCCGCAGCCAACGAGCAGTCCTACAAGGGACCCAACGAGCCGGACGGTATCCGCAGCGGTGAATTCTTCATCGAGGAACTCTTCAAGTCGCTCAAGAGGGGGTCTTCTTTGAAAGCAGCCTTCGTCGATGCCGCCGCGCAGACCCGCTCCTTCACCAGCCAGGGGGGCAACTCGGCCAATGCTCTCAACAGTTATAACGACAGTGCTGTCCAGCACCCGCTGCTGGACGACAACGGCGACGGCGTGGGCAGCAATTCGCTGGCCGACGGCATTGGCGACGGGGTTGAAGCAGCTGCTGTCTACCTGGGAATCGGTGTCACCAATGCATCTCTCGGTCCGGCTGATATCAAGAACGTGACCGCCACCAGGTTCCTCAGCTTTACGGAGGAGCAGACGCTCCTGGAGGCCGAGGCCTACAGCAACTCGGCGGTCAGTTCGGCCTGGCTGGAGGTCAAGGCCCCCACCACCTTCCTGGAGGGCATTCCCGACAACACCGGACAGCTCGACCTGGTCATGCCGCGCTGGAACATGACCCTGAACGGCTCCAAATGGCAGGCCACCTACGGTTCCAACCTCTCCAAGCCGACGGAGAAGTTCGGCACCCCGGGCAAGTACGAGGTTTTCTACTTCACCAAGAGCAAGAACGCCGAGATCTCCGAGATGCGCCGCTCGGTGGTCTACAAGAATTATGAGAACAATGCGGCCCCGTTAGCCTTTGACCTGACAGCTCCGGCCGACACCTCCCAGGTGCGCACCGAGTTCAACATTGTCTGGCAGCCCTCACACGACCCGGACGGCCTGAGCTACACCGTCCAGATTGCCACCGACGGAAGCTCGGAAACCGCATTCTCCAACAGCATCATCTTCCAGAAGGAAGAGATCGAAAACAGCTGGTACAGCGTGGATGCCGGCGTGGGGCTGAATGACGCCGCCACCTACTACTGGCGCGTGATCGCCGTCGATAGTTCCGGCGGGCAAACGGCCAGCACCCAGACCTGGAGTTTCCAGACCAACAACACCAATGCCCTGCCGGTCAAGATCAAGGGGCAGGTGGTAACGACACTGGGGGCGGCCGTTTCCGGCGCCACAATCAATATCAAAACAATGGCTAATGCACTGGTGGCACAGTTCGGCAGCCTGCCCGACGGCACCTACCTGGCAACCATCCCTCCTAATACATACAGACTCAGCGCCCAGGCCCCCGGCTTTGCAAGTAACAATGAGGTCAGCGTGACGGCCAGCGGAATACTGGTCACGGCCGGTACGCTCCAGGTCCTCGATATTGCCAAACCGGCGATTAGCGAGTTCACGCTGCCGGTGACGTCCTCCAGCGCGACGATCTCGTTCCTGACTCTGGCTGCCACAGACAATGTGGCCGCTACAGAGTTCTGCGTGATCGAGAACAGTTCCTCCGCCGGTTGCAGTTGGGGCGCTAAACCGACCCAGTTCACCTTCGGCGGGCTGACGCCGGGGGTGGCCTCACCGAAGACGTTGTATGCCTATGCCCGCGACGGTGCCGGCAACGTGTCCGATGTGACGATATTCTCACAGGCCACGGTGACGGTCACCCTGCCACCGACGCTGCAGGTGAGCGTATCCGGCACCGGCCGGGTCTATCAGAGCCCGTCGGGGATCGACTGCACCAGTGCCAACCCGTTGACACCCGGATGCAATGCCTCCGTCACCACGGGCACTCCGTTTACGCTGGTGGCCGACGCAAACAACTGGCGTTATCTGTTCTCGGCCTGGAGCGGCACCTACTGCATCGGCAGCACTGATCCGACCTGCAGCTTCAGCCTGAACGGAGACGCAAGCATAACAGCGACATTCGTGCCGAACTTCCAGGCTCGTTACTGGAGAGTCTCCACGACAGAGTGGCTGCAGTATTCGTCACTGCAAGATGCCATTAATGCTGCCGACACAGGCTCCACGGTGGAGGCCATGGCCTACCTGTTTCAGGAGGCGGTCCTGTTCGATCGGGCCAGCACGGAGGTGACTATTGACGGCGGACGGGAACCGAACTTCGGGGCAGCGACCGGTAACTACACCATCGTGAAAGGACCGCTCACCGTAAAGCAGGGAAGACTGAATGTCAGGAGTCTGGTCGTGAAGTAGGATCTATATGAAGTTACCAGCAGAAACAAAACAGCCGTCCCCCCATGTCGGGGGAACGGCTGTTGGATGCAAGGCCGACCGGTTACGGTTATTCCAATTCCAGATCAAGGCGCTATCTTCGTTGGTTCGTCTTCGGCTCCTCAACGTACGTGCGAGTACGCCTCGTCGCCTCAATCCTCACCGCCTTGATTTCATCCTTGATTTGAAATTGGCATTAGACCCTACAAAAGACCTGTCAGATCCTTCACTTCTATGCTGGCCTTGGCACGCAACTCCTTGGCCCACTGATTGAAGCGTTCCTCCGATTTTTTGCGGTAGACTGCGTCCTCGATTTCCACCCTGACGTTTTCAAAAGCCTTCATCTTACCGATGGTACGCTCTTCCAGCTTGATGATGTGAAAACCGGAAGGAGTATAGACCAGTTCACTTACCTCGCCAGGTTTCATGTTCAAAATTGCCGCTTCCAGTTCCGGCATCATGTCGCCCTTTTTGAAGGTGCCCAAGG
>JADKKR010000012.1 GCA_016720395.1 Geobacteraceae bacterium
CCACGAGATCTGGTGTGATGCCGACAGCACCCCGCTGATGCTGGCCGAGGAAATGCTGCGCAGCATCACCCGCGACAGCCTGCGGGGCAGCGATGGCGAGACACCGGCCGATGTTCGCGGCATCGTGGACGGCCTGCTGCGCCCCTCGGCGATCCCCTGGCGCCAGATCCTGCGGCAGTTCGTGGCCACCGCCGGCAGGGTCGGCAAAACAAGCACCTGGATGCGCGAGCACAGGCGCTTCAGCCACGACACCCCCGGCAGTCGCAAGCGGCGCCGCCTGAACCTGCTGGTGGGGATCGACGTCAGCGACTCGACCGACATCACGGAACTGCGCGAAGAGTTCGCCCGCGAACTGCTGCAGATCGCCCGGGGGCGCGATGCCCGTATCACCGTGCTCTACGCCAACAGCCGCATCCAGGCTGTCGAGGCCTTCAACAGCTCCTCCTGCGTGCCGGAGCGCCATGACGGCGGCGGCTTCACCGACCTGCGCCCGGTCTTCGAGTACGCCCGGGGCATGCATCCCCTGCCTGCGGCGGTGATCTACCTGACGGACGGAATCGGCCCGGCACCGGAGCAGATGGAGTTCCCGACGCTGTGGGTATTGACTGCCGAGGGAGAGAAACCGGTGCCGTGGGGGGTGGAGCTGCGATTGTCGGGGGAAAAATGACAAACTGATAAAAATCCGTTTCTCACAGAGCGCTCAGAGGCACAGAGAAAACCGATTACGTGCGGGCTCTTCAGTTATTTCAGGTGGTTCTATGAAAGGGCTGATGACTGTTCCGTTCACAGATGTCGATATTAACCAGCAGGAGACGGGATTAATACCGTTTTTCCCTCTGCGTACTCTGAGCCTCTGTGAGAGCTGTCTTTGATTCTGCATCTTGTGAGATAACGCTTTTTGAGGAGTTTTTTATGGAAGATTACAAGCCGATGACCGCCGAGTCGGTCGGGGTTCTTTTGCAGGAGGCGGGAGCTGAGGTAATGGTGCGCTCGGGGAGGACCGAGAACTACAGCGCTCCGCGCGAGTTCTCCTTTGAGGTGCGGGCCACCTTCCCCAACGGCATGGGGATGCAGGTCGTCGCCCGCCAGTTCAACTACCGCGATCCGTGGGAAGCCACCGGGCGGGTCAACGACATGGTCGATGTGTCACTGCTGCGGGACGGGTCTTTTTCGCCGCTGCCCAAGGGATTCGCTTATTTTCAGGGGATAGATGAGGAGTGCGGACTGGATGAAGAGCGCCTGAAAGAGCTCATCGGCACAGTGGCCGGCATCAATCCGAAGCTGTTTCTGCTGCAGGAGATGACCGGAGATTTGTGATCTGGGCTCAATCCAAATCCAGCCGGCTTTTTGCTTCCTTGACTGGCAAAATATAGAGAATATTCAGCTTATTTGAAAGGTACAAATAATGGAAACGTAATTGGAAGAGAAGAAATGTTGTCTGCTCTTGCCGGAGTCAGTACTCGTTAGTAAAATTGAGGTGTTAACAAAAGAAGCACCAACTCTCGCGTGGACTCGGTCGCGGCGAAAAACCTGCCGCAGCCGGTCACGCTCATGCCGTTAGCCAATAAAATTATGATACATGCATTGCCCGGTATGGGCGCCGACCATAGGATGTACCCTGCACCCTGGACAAGCATCCCTGATCTTGTAACCCATGATTGGGTGCATTACTCTGGGGAGCAAAGTTTGAGCGATGTTGCCTGCTCCATGTGTGAGTCATGCCAGATCAAAGATGGCGATGATTTGATTGGCGCGTCCCTCGGCGGAATGGTTGCCTGCGAGATTACAAGGATTCGGAAGATTCCACGCTTGTATTTGATCGGCAGTGCAATCCAAAAAGAAGAAATCAGCACCCTGCTCACACTCCTTCATCCGTTGGCCAAAATTGCCCCAATCGACTGGCTTCGGATTTCAGCGGGTAAGATTCCGACAGAGTTGGCTCAGATGTTTTGCAGTGCGGAGCCTCTATTCATTCGGGCTATGTGTGCTGCTGTCTTCAAGTGGGATGGTCTTGTTCCAAGTACAACGAAAGTCTTTCGGCTTCACGGAAAGAATGACTTGGTGATTCCTCCTCCACAGACTGTTGACCTTTTGATAGATGGCGGTCACTTGATCTCAATGACACACGCAGCAGAGTGCATAGAATTCATAATGGCTAACCAGAAAAATGCACCTGACCTAAAACCCGTCAGGTGATTTTCCACACCGGTTGGACTAATAAATGGAAAGAACAATACCAAGAATAATTTTAGATGCCTTCTTCGCCTGCATTTTGGTTGCAGGCGTTTATCTCGTTTGGGTCTTGCGCGGGCGTTCTGGATCATTTAAGAGCGAGTTCAATGAAACGAACAAGCGCAGAAACGGAATGGTTTTTCTGATTTTACTCACGGCGGTCGTTGCGGCAGTCATCTACGTAAACAACCGATGACAACGGAATAGTCCTCAAAATATAGCCTTGACATTATATAGTGTGTAAGCTATTTTTTATTTAAGGAAATGAAATATGGTGTGGAACATCGTCACGGTTGAATACTTCGATGATTGGTTTCTAGGCTTGGATGCTTCGGAGCAGCAAGACGTGTTGGCCGCCATATTGGTTCTTGAGCAATACGGCCCTATGTTAGGCAGGCCGCACGTTGACAGTCTCAAAGGAACTGACAAGGTAAAGAACCTGAAAGAACTCCGCGTACAACACAAAGGCCAACCGTACCGGGTATTTTTTGCCTTTGATCCTCTCCGTCAGGCCGTGATGCTGTGTGGTGGTGACAAAACCGGAAATAAACATTTTTACGAATCCATGATCCCTATTGCAGAGCGTGAATTCCTGAATTATCTGCAAGAACTGGAGTAAGCTATGGCAAAGCAACTTTCTGAATTAATTAAAAAAATAGACCCTGCTGTCGTAACGGCTGCACGTGCTCAGGCAGATCAAGAAATTTTTGAACTCCGCCTTGCTCAATTACGTCAAACAGTGGAGATGTCGCAGCATGATCTGGCGGCTGCACTTGGAATATCGCAACCCTCCGTCGCCAATCTGGAAAAAAGAGGCCATGAAGTTAAAATTTCTTCTCTCAAACGGTACATTGAGGCACTGGGCGGTAAACTGTCTCTGGATGTGGAACTGGCTGATGGTCGTCACATCGGCATAAACGTCTAGCGCTCTCTTCCTTACAAATTCAGAAGAAAGTAAAAGGTCGTGAGTCAGCTTCAAATATCGAGGATGACAATCGACCTTTTGATTTCTGAAAAAAGTCCAACAAAGCGCAGCAGCGGTGAACCCGCTGTACTCTCAGCCGTTAGGCTAACATGAAAAGTCTCCATTTAATCTTAATCTTGGCATCCTCTCTCATGCTCGGCGGTTGTGCGACACAACTAAGCGTGACGAAAGATTCCGGCCGTTTTGCTGAATCCTTGGGAATATCTGCTAAAGATGTTCTATTCCTAAGTTATTGTTCCTTCGGCAAATCACTCAAAGAGCCAAAGCTCAAGTTCATCAAGAATCATGGAGCTGTGGTGGCCACTCCCACAGTGCTCTACATTACCAGTATGGAAGATCAGGATAATCCTGAACCCAAGCGTCTATCGATGAAGTATTCTGATATTCAAACTGTCACTCATATTACGCACGGATTTGGCTGTCAGATTCATATAGAGAGTGCCGACTTCATCATCTTGCTCCATATAATAAAAAATCCATTTTTTGACTGTGTTAGTTCCAAAACCCTTATTGATCTTTTTGCGACTAAGGGCGTTAGTGTCGTGGTAACCCAAGACTGGCCTAAAGGGTGGTATGATTTCGAAGGCACTGGAGGCATGTCGCCTCTTCCACTTTTCTGATGAGCCGGCTGATGAGTGCGAAGGGGTCAGCCCCTGACACGAGACAAAAGTAAAAAAGCAGAAGGCTAAAAAGGCGAAGTCCCAACCAGGCAGTTCGACACCGGTCGGGCGGAAAGACTGCCCGAACGTGTCAACTGCACACACCGTTAGGCCAATAAGAAGGATATCCATTGAGAGGACTCATTCAACAAAATGCGGAGGAGATAAACCGGCTCCAAGCGAGCGTCCACGAAACGTTTAAAAACAGGGACAAGAATGAAAACAAGAGACGAGAGTGGGAGAATGCATGCAAAGAATTTCATCACAAATACGACCGGCTAGCTTTTCCCGGCGGACTAAAAGGAGCATACGAAAGAATTTTGGTTGGTGATCATGAAGCGATGGAAGCAGCAATTTGCTTTCTGGAAACTCGCCCGTATTTCTTTAGGTCCGGTTACATGTTTAAGACCATTCTCCGAAAAGCTAAGAGAGCACCTTTAAACAAAGATCAGCAAGAAAGGCTGGAGGCTGTACAGAAGAGGTTCGACGAGTACAGAAAGCATCGCAATGAAATGAAGGCCTAACCAGACGGGTGCAGCCGTGAGACCGGCTGACCCGCCACGACGTTACCCCTTCCCCCCGCAGCTGCAACTGCACCCGCACCCCATCCCCGCCGCCTTCTGGAAAGATTCCCGCCCTTCCCTCCAGGTCAGCCAGGCGATAAACAGCGCACCGACTGCATCCAGCCACCAGAGACCGGTCAACTCATACCCCAGGCTGGCGGCCAGGAGCACGAGCGACAGCCAGACGCAGGCCCTGGAGCAGGCCGCATCGGCCAGAATGGCCTGTGAGCCCAGTGCCGTGCCGACTTTGGTCTTGTGATGGATCAGGTACCACATGAAGGAGATGGAAAGGGAGGAAATGATTACGCCGGGCAGCGTGGCTTCGGGCTTGTGGCCCTGGTAGAGATTGACCGCCGAGGTCAGCACCAGGCCGGCGGAGAGCAGGTAGAAGGCCGTGCCGGTGATCCGCAAGGCGCGTTGTTCGAATTCGTCGCGTGTTTCGCCAGCATTGTCCCTGATCCGGCGCAGCATGTGCCAGACACCGACCGCCGAAATGACCTCGATGAACGAATCGACCCCGAACCCGAACAGGGCCAGGGTTTCATCGGCGGCGCCGAACCAAACCGATACAGCACCCTCGATCAGGTTGTAGATAATCGTGAAAACGGCCAGGTAGCCGGCACGCTGATAGAGCGTGCCGGTTTCAGTGGATTCCATGTTTCCCTTACTTCTGGTTGATCGCCGACAGGCGCCAGGGATTATTACCAACCGGCCGGGTAAAGGTCCAGTACTCCTCGAACTTGACCGGTTCGGTCTTGCTGCCGGAGATTACCGCACCGCTGGTGGCATCGGTGGTGTAATCGAGCAGGTTGGCATAGATCTGTGCGGTAATGAAATCCTGGCCCGACTCCTGCCACGCTTCGACGGGCTCCACGTTCCTGACGGCGATATTCTCCAGCCGGTTGACCTGTTTATCCAGGATCAGTTGGTTCAGGTCCTTCTGGAAGATCTGCTTCATTTCATCGGTCAGGAGGCCGAGGACCGGCGTCAGGTCGCGGTTCATCCAGCTCCCCTGGATCTTGAAGAAGGTGTCCATGACCTGGTCGTTAAAGCGCTGTTCGTCAAAGGAAGCGTCCATCTGGCGGATATGCCCCAGACCGGCGGTCACTTCATCAGTTGCCGATTCGTTACCACTGTAGTCATTGGAGATGGCCGTCACGCTTCCGCCCTGTCCGCCATTCAGGGAAAACGGCGAAGATGCGGAGGATGCTGCGGCTCTGCGGTTCTTGATAAAGCGGTAGATCAGGTAGCCGATTCCGGCCATGAGAAGGATCTCGAACATGCCGATACCTCCACCACCGCCCATGCCGCCGCCGGCCATGCCAAGACTCCTGAAGAGCATGCCGCCCAGCATGCCGCCGGCGATACCGCCCAGCATGCCGCCGGCCATATTCCTCATGAATCCGCCCGGCTGCTGTTGCGGGATCGGACCCTGCGCAGGTGCTGCCTGCTGGCTCGGCGGAATCGCCTGGGCCGGCGGACGGGTCGGCTGGGAATAGCTGCGGGTCCCGCGGCTACCCATGGAGCGGCTGCCTCCGGCACGGGCATGGGCATTGAGTTCCAGTACACTGATGCTCAGGAACAGAACCGCCACCATTACTGCACCTGCCTTTACAATCTTGCTTTTCATTTTTTCAACTCCTTGGTTGATTTCGCCGGGGTAAACAAAAAGACCTTTACCCACGGCTTACTGCGCTTGGATAAAGGTCTTGCTTGCGAAAGTTATCGTTCCCTGCCCGAGTCTTGCGACCGTGTTGACGGGCACGGGGTCAGCCATGTCTCCGGCTGATAGCTACTCCCCTTTAGTGAGGTATCACTATAGATGCACCGCCGGAGGTAAGTCAAGCGGTCATTTCGTTACGGCGGTCATTTCCCGCCGCCGTAACTGTGCAGACCGGACAGGAACAGGTTGACGCCCAGGTAGCAGAAGATCGTGGCGGCGAAGCCGATGATCGACAGCCAGGCGGCACGCTTGCCGACCCAGCCCCTGGTGAAGCGGGCGTGCAGGAAGGCGGCGTAGACGAACCAGACGATCAGCGACCAGGTCTCCTTGGGGTCCCAGCTCCAGTAGGTGCCCCAGGCATAGTTGGCCCAGGCGGCGCCGGTGATGATCCCCAGGGTCAGCAGCGGAAATCCGATCATGATGGCGCGGTAGTTGAGGTCGTCCAGCACCCGGATGGGGGGGAACATGCTCATGACGCTGGATTCTCCGGCGGTCTGGCCGCTCTCGTCGTGAGAGGCCTTGATCAGGTACATGATCGAGACGCCGCAGGCCACGGCAAAGGCGGCGTAGCCGAGGAAGCAGGTGATGACGTGATAGGTGAGCCAGTTGCTCTGCAGGGCCGGTACGAGGGGTTCGATGCCGGTGTTCAGGCCGAGCTGGGCCCAGGCCATGCCCAGCAGTGCAAAGGGCATGACAAAGGCGCCGATGACCCGGTACTTGTACTTCAGGTCCAGCAGGGAGTAGATCAGTACGATGGTCCAGGAGAAGAAGACCACCGACTCGTAGAGGTTGGAGAGCGGTGCGTGGCCGACGCCCATGTCGTAGGACTCCTTCCAGCGCAGGGCGATGGCCCCGGTCTGGGCCAGCAGTCCGAAATAGGCTACATAAATACCGCCGGTGCCGAGGGCCTTGGAGCGGCTGGCCATGTGGGCGAAGAACAGCAGCATGGAGACAAGATAGGCAAAGGTGGTGACGTTAAACAGAAGCGAGCTGGTCATTACTATCCCTCCGTGGAAAGGTTGTTTTTGAGTTTCGTTTCCAGATCCTTGAAGCACTGCTCGAAGGAAGCCGGGTTCTTGCTGGCATTGCCGCCAATGGTGACATGCCCGTTCTGCATCCTGATCCAGATCCGGCGGTGCGACATGAGGAAGGCGCCGTAGATCCCCACCACCATCAGAGCGCACCCGAGCCAGACGACCCATACCCCCGGGTCCTTGGCGACCTGCAGTCCGGTGAACATCCTTTTCTGATTCCCCTTGTACTGGAGCACGACACCCAGTCTGTGCTCCATGGCATAGTTGATGTTCAACTCGGGGTGGTTGGCATAGACAATCATTTTTTCTGTGGCGCCCCGGGGGCTATGCAACTCCACCTGGACAGCCGCGCCGGAAAGATTAGGCACGAACTTGGAGACGTCATCGGTAGCTTCGATGACATGCATGGTACTGCCGTCAGGCAGGGTGGCCGATTCGTTGCTGTTCAGTTTCACGGGAATTTCATTTTTTCCGTCCGGGGCACTGACAGTAAAGAAATAATCTCCGGCATTGCCATAACTGGACTGGTAGAAGGTGATCCCCTTGTAGTTCAGCGGATCGTTGACAATCACCCGGACATTGGTGTAATCGGGTATCGGTCGGCCGTTTTCCAGGACGGTCAGGATACTCTTGAATTCCTTCGGTGCACCGCTTTTATAATGGGCAACGCTGAACTGTTCGCAGCGGAGTGCGAAACCGAGATCGATATCCTTGCCGGAGCGTGACTGAATCCTGGAAATGCTCTCACCTTCTGCAATATTCACATAACCCTTGTACCCGAAGAGTGAACCGATCATGGCACCGATAAAGATGATGATCACACTCAGATGGACAACATAGACGGAAAGCCGGCACCAGGGCGTTTTCTGGGCAAAAAAGTGCCAGGCTCCGGCGGCTTCGGTTACGACCGGCCGGGAGAATTCCTTCTCCAGGAAGGAGCTGAGTTTCTCTTTCAGCGCATCCGGCCGTTCAGCTGTTTCAAACGAAGCCCGGTTAGGCAGCGATTGCTCCAGGCCGCTGTCCATTACCAGCGTAGGGTGGGAAATGATCTTCCAGATGTGCGGCAGGCGCTTGATGGAGCAGGACACCAGATTGACTGTCAGCATATACAGCAGCAGAATGAACCACCAGGAGTGGTACATGTCGAAGAATCCCAGTGCCTTGTAGATCTGGAATTTTGCCTGACTTATGGTTGCCAGATATTCCGGCGGCGGTGTCCCCTGGGGAACGATCGTTCCGATGATCGAAATGATCGACAGGGAGATCAGCAGGAACATGGTCAGTTTCAGGGAACAGAAAAAATCCCACAGAGAATGCAGAAAATCACGCTGTTTGGTTGTCACGAGTGAATCTCCTTTATGTCGTAATGCTGTCACACAGCTGCAGACGGCATCAATCTATTTCATTTTTATTGAGATAAGAGATAGCCCAACAACTGATTCTGAGGGGGTACATATATAGAAAGATAGACCTGGGGCAACATCCAGAATGATTCAGCATGGCGGGAGATGATCACAATCGGAGCATAGCTTGGCTGAGCGCTTTGCACAGGCGGGCTGTGAAATGCACAGCTACAGCAGCCGGTATCGCAGTCCCGTGAGCCCTGTTCATCGCTGCAGGGGCACTGTTCGCAGGGAGAACCTGTCGCAGCGTCAATTGATCCGATTTCCGTTGCATCGACATTTATGACCGCGACATGGGCAAACCCCATGACCGGAATAAACAGGTAGAGTATAATCAGAAGTGAAGCCATATGACGTAACGCAAGATGCATTGTTACAAAACCTCAACCGGATAAGCCGGAAACCGGACTCTGCTGTTTCACACAATGATTCAAGTTAAAAAACTAAAGAATCACGACCTCGTTGTCAATTAAAATGGTCGGTTTACTTCTGAACGGCCTGGCCCTTGAGGCGTTTTTCCTCCAGCAACATATCCACTGCCAGCAGGAACACACCCACACAGATCAGTGAGTCAGCCACATTGAAGGCCGGCCAGTGATGCCGATACCAGTGGGCATCCAGGAAATCGATCACCTCGCCCAGTCTCAAGCGGTCGATCAGGTTGCCGACAGCGCCGGAAAAAATCATCGCCAGGGAAACCTGGGCCAGCCTCTGGTCATCACGCAGCTTCCTGAAGGCCACCAGAATGACGGCCGCCGCGATGAGCGATACGGTGATGAAGAACGGCATGCGCCAGGAGGCGTTGGAGAGGAAGCTGAACGCTGCCCCCCTGTTCCTGACATAGGTTATATGAAAGAAGTTCTCGATGACAGGAATCGAATCG
Source organism: Geobacteraceae bacterium (assembly GCA_016720395.1). Taxonomy (GTDB): domain Bacteria; phylum Desulfobacterota; class Desulfuromonadia; order Geobacterales; family Pseudopelobacteraceae; genus CAIPTY01. The sequence goes on from JADKKR010000012.1 coordinate 9,483, forward strand.
AATAAGCGCATGCTGCCATCGATGTACAGCTTGGTGGCCTGGTCTACCAGCAGCCCGGCCAGGGCGATCGCGCTGAAGAGCCGCCAGCGCCTCACAGCACTGCCCCGGTGCATTTCGGGCAGATGGCGGGGTGCTCGATGTGGCTCCCCAGTTCTTCGCTGTAACACCAGCAGCGTTCGCATTTTTCACCCGGTGCGGCGGCCACCTGTACCTTGAGTCCTGCAATGTTTTCCGAGTTCCAGCAGTCGCCGCTGATGTTCTCTGCCAGCGTCACCTTGGAAACGATGAAGATGCTCTGAAGCTCGCCTTCATACTCCCTGAGGAAGCCCAGCAGCTCTGAAGGAGCAGCGATAGTCACCTCTGCATCCAGCGAGTGGCCGATGGTCTTGGCGGCCCGGGCCAGCTCAAGCGCCTTGGAGACATCGGAGCGGACCTTCATGATCCGCTCCCAGCGGTCCACCAGCGAATCGTCCTTCCACTCGGGATGCAGGACCGGAAAGACCGCCAGATGAACGCTCGATTCCTTGCGGGCCGGCATGTGCTGCCAGGCCTCTTCGGCGGTAAAAGAAAGCACCGGCGCCAGCAGACGCAGCATGGTGTCCAGGATCTCGTGCAGGACGGTCTGGGCACTGTGGCGGCTGAGGGAATCGGCCTTGCTGGTGTACATGCGGTCCTTGAGGATATCCAGGTAGAAGGAGCTCATTTCCACCGTACAGAAGGCGTTGACGTCCTGATAGATGACGTGGAAGGAAAACTCGTCGTAGGCAGTCAGCACCCGCTCCTTGAGCAGTTCCAGCTGATGCAGAGCCCAGCGGTCGATCTCGGGCATATCGGCGTAGCCGACCGTTTCCGTTGCCGGTTCGAAGTCGCTGATGCTGCCCAGGATATAACGGCAGGTGTTGCGGATGCGGCGATAGGCCTCGGATACGCGGGTCAGGATCTCCTCAGAGATACGGTTGTCATCGCGGTAGTCCTGGGCCGAGCACCACAGGCGCAGGACATCGGCGCCGAACTTCTTGATGACATCTTCGGGCGCAACGACATTGCCGTCGGACTTACTCATCTTGCGTCCCTTGCCGTCCAGCACAAAACCATGGGTCAGGACACTCTTGTAAGGAGCAATGCCGCGTGAGCCGACGCTTTCCAGCAGCGATGAATGGAACCAGCCGCGATGCTGGTCGCTCCCTTCCAGGTACATATCAGCCGGTGCCCGCAGCTTCGGGTTCGGCTCCAGCACGGCGGCGTGGGAGACGCCCGAATCGAACCAGACATCCAGGATATCGTTCTCCTTCTCGAAAGATGCCGCACCGCACTTCGGACAGACTGTCCCGTCCGGCAGCAGTTGCTCCGGCGTCCAGTCAAACCATACGTCGGAGCTGTGCTCCTTGAAGATGCCGGCGATATGATCCATCAGCTTCCCGTCGGCCACATACTCGCCGCAGGCGGTGCAGGAAAAGGCGGTGATCGGCACGCCCCAGGAACGCTGGCGCGACACGCACCAGTCCGGGCGGTTCTCGATCATGCCGTAGATGCGCTCACGGCCCCATTTGGGGATCCACTGGACCTGGTCGATGGCCTGCAGCGCCTTTCCGCGCAGGTCGTTGGCCTTCATGCCGATGAACCACTGCTCGGTGGCGCGGAAGATGATCGGCTTCTTGCAGCGCCAGCAGTGCGGATAGGAGTGGCTGATCCTGGCGGTCTGCAGCAGCGCATCAACCTCGGTCAGCTTGTCGATCACGCTCTGGTTGGCGGCAAAGACCTGCTGGCCACCGAAGAACTCCAGGGTGGAGATGTACTTGCCGTGGTTGTCGACCGGATTGTAGACCTCCAGCCCTTCCTTCAATGCCAGTTCGTAGTCCTCCTGGCCGTGACCCGGGGCGGTGTGGACGCAGCCGGTACCGGCCTCCAGGGTAACGTGCTCACCCAGCAGGATGATCGAGTCGCGATCGTAGAAGGGGTGCCGGCAGGCCTTGCGCTCCAGCAGCCCGGCCTTGAAGGTGGCAATGACCTCGCCGGTCAGGCCGACGGAGGCCAGGAAGCTGTCTTTCAGGCCCTCGGCCACGATCAGCACGCCCTTTTCCGTGTCCAGCGCCACGTAATCGAACTCAGGGTGCAGGGCCACCGCCAGGTTGGCCGGGATCGTCCAGGGGGTAGTGGTCCAGATGACCACATAGGCCTGCCGGCCGGCCAGGGCCGGGATGGTTGCGGAGACATCGTCCTTGAGGGCGAAGCGGACAAAGATCGAAGGCGAGGTATGGTCGGCGTATTCCACTTCGGCCTCGGCCAGGGCTGTCACGCAGGACGAACACCAGTGCACCGGCTTGCGGCCACGGTACAGACCGCCGTTGTGGGCAAATTTTGCCAACTCGCCGGCGGTCAGCCCCTCGTACTCGTAGTTCATGGTCAGGTAGGGGTTCTCCCAGTCGCCCTGGATTCCGAGGCGCTTGAACTCCTCTTTCTGGATGCCGACGAATTTAGCGGCGTACTCACGGCAGAGCTTGCGCATCTCCAGCTTGGTGACCTGACTCTTCTTCGACCCCAGATTTTTCTCCACCTGCAGCTCGATAGGCAGCCCATGGCAGTCCCAGCCCGGGACATAGGGGGCATTGAAACCCTGCATGCGCTTGACCTTGAGAACGAAATCCTTGAGGATCTTGTTCAGGGCATGGCCGATATGGATGTGCCCGTTGGCATAGGGAGGGCCGTCGTGCAGGACATACAGCGGCCGGTCGCTTCCGGCAGCCTCCATCTGTCCGTACAGGTCCTGCTCCTGCCATTTTGCCAGCATCTCCGGCTCGCGCTGGTTCAGGTTGGCCTTCATCGGAAAATTAGTCACCGGCAGGTTGAGTGTGTCTTTATATTCCACGGGGGTAATGCCTCCAGAGAGATATTGGGCTAAATTTTAATAAATTACAGGTTTGACCTATAAAAGTCAAGGAAGCGCCTCTGAAAGAGTGCCATTGCAATCAGGTCATTCGCCGGGTGTTTACACTCCGGAATTCCTAGCGCTCCACATCAGCACAAAGAAAGACCGGCATGCCATCCCGTGTGCCGGACTTTCATGCAATTGGTTCTGAAGAGAGAGTTGATCATTCCCGTATTATCAACCGTGAAACTATAACTTTGCCGCTTTTGATGGTCAATTTCCCCTCGATGGTTGTCATACCTGCGGTCGAAGTAAAGTCGGGACTGTATCCTCCGGAAATGGTCACGACCACCGGGCGGTCGCACAGGAGATCCTCCTCGAACGTGTGGACTTGTGTCTGGATAGTACCGTTGTTAAGCACGGCATCGTAGGCGTCCTGGAGCTTTTCAAACTGATCCGGGGCCCTGAGCGGGGTGATCGTGAAGGTTGCACTGCATGACTTTGACGTGTCGAGGGTTACTATACCGTCTGCACAATCAGAATCGCCCCCCCAACCCGAGAACGATGAAAAGGTGGCAGGCACGGCATTCAGAGAGACGATGGTGCCTGCAGAATAATACTCACTGCAGATGGGACCGCAGTTGATTTCTCCGTCTGTGCTGATTACCGTTCCTGATCCGCTACCGGCCCGGGTTATGGTGAGTTTGCTGTCGATTGTTACCGTTACCGGTACGATTATCGGACCGTAGGGGGTCGTGCCTGTCACCCTGAAGTACCCGGCATGCGTCCCTTCCTGAAGGCTTGACACGTCAACGTTCACACTCAGTGGTGCCGTCCCGCCCGCTGCCACGCCACCGCTCACAGGTGTCATGGTCAACCAGCCCGCCTGCCAGTCGCAGATACCGGTTTCGCCTGATGGCACCACATAGACTTTCTGTGCGGCCTGATCGACCGCCCACAGATTGCCGCTGCAATCTATGTCCAGTGCCGCCTGTGCATAATCTGCAAAGGCTTTTTTTCCGTCGAGTCTCAGGTTAAAACCACCCAGAATAGCATACGCATCATGGGTATCCAGGATATAAACATCAAATTTCAGAGGATCGGTAACACTGTTGGTGCTTGTCATGACAAACAGGTGGCCGGAAGCAGGGTTGAAGGCCAGACCCGCTATGCCGAGGCCCACCGATTTGGAATCAAGAATTGTCCCGTCAGGTGCAAAGTGGTTGATGATGCCGTCATTCCAGGAGCCTGAATAATAGGTGTTACTGACGGGATCAAATGCGAGACCGCGCTCGGAGGTGCCGAACGGGGGACAGATCTTGCTGCCGGTTGACACTTTCGTGGCCGGGTCAAGCTCGTAGATGCAATTATCACCGCTGGCATTGACCTGCCAGAGTGTCTTTGTAAACGGGTTATACGTCAAATCCGCAGCAAATTCGGAAATCCACGGGGATATGTCGATCGTATCTCCGGTTTGTACACCAAGTGTCGTGTAACGATAATCCAGATTGTCTCCGCCTCCCACCTGTAGATTGCTCAGCCAGAGATCGGTCGAATCGGTGTTGAAACCGATGCCCCAGGCAAAAGTCAGTCCCGTGGGCCAGGAGGAGGATATGGCGCCGACAGCCAAAGGAGTCACTCCGGCGGGGGTAAGATCGACACGCAGATTGCGGGCATCCCGGTCATTCAGGTTTTTCGGGCCGATATGTCGGGCATTCTCGGCAAACGGCCCGACAGGAACGGAGGGAGTATAGGTGCCGGCCAGTGCGAATGCCTGATAAAGTGCCGTTGCCCCGCCGCTGTTCGCCAGGATTAACGGCTGCGATGCCGTTGGTGCGTCCTTGGTGAGATGGAACGAAAGTGAGGCGGGGGCAATAGATAATTTTCCTGCTGCCAGGGTGATGTCCTGACCGACAGTGGAGCCGGCGACAACTGTCGGTGTTGCAACGGCTGCTTCGTATGACGGAGCTGTCGCTGTCAGGGGACGGGTACCCGCAGCCTGACCGATGACATACAGCCTGACCGGTCTGGCTGCGTCGGCGGAGGCATCAATCATCGTGGCCGGCTTGAGACCCGTGCCCCGGACAGCGGCATTCAAAACCACCCCACCCGTATTTGCATCCCTGACGGTCCCGACCACAAGTCCACCCGATGCAATCGGGCTGCACCCGGCACCACTGGTAATACTCACGTCATCAACATGGATATCGTTGCCGTACATACTTACTGCATACAGGCCAATGCGGACATCCGTCATCCCTGTGCCGGTGTACGCGGCAATATCGACCGCATGTTTGGCCCAGCCGGTCGTGCCGTCATAGCGTGAGACCGCTGAGCCCAGATTGTTCCAGGTACTGCCGGAATCCGTTGATATCTGAAGCTGCACCGTATCTGATGTCGTATATTCGATTTCATGGTACATCCAGAACGAAAGCTCTGCGCTTGTTTGGGTGCTGAGGTCAACGCCACTCGTCTGGTAGAGTCTGGCTATATTACCGCTTGTTGCCGTCCAGGAGTTGAATACAGCCATATTGGCGGCGCTGTGCGGGACAATCCCGGCAGGATGAAGTGAGACGGTTTGGGTACTCCAGTCGCCGGCAGTTCCGCTGATATCAATGACATTCCACGCTGCAGAGAAAGCGGGAGCGGTGGACAGGTCGAATCCCTCGGCAAATAACATCTGGTATCCGGGTGCTGCACAGGTCACCAGATTTGCTGTCAGGTTTATGTTCCAGGTGGTATCGCTCGTGACAAAAACCGGTTGGGCCGCAGTAAGGTATCCACCACTCATGGCAGTCACGGTAAAGGTATAGGAGCCGGCAGTCAGCTCAATAGAATAGGCTCCGGTCACCGGATTGGTGAATACCGGCCCACCGGGGTAACCGGCTATATCGATCCGGGCATATAACGGCCAGGAGGTCGTTGCGTCCCTGACTGAGCCGGTTATGATTGAAGGAGGGGCGACCGCCAGGGTAAAATTGCGGGTGGTCGGGTCGGGTGCGGTAATGACGACTCCGCTGGAGGTGTTTGAAACGTAGCCGTACCTGGACGCGGTCACATCGTAGGTTCCGCTGGGCAGGGGGATCGTGTAGTGTCCCGCCGCATCCGTCACGGTCAGATAGCCACCGGCTATGCTGATGGCAGCGCCGGCAACAGGAGCGGATGAGCTGTCCGTCACCGTACCGGAAAGGTTTCCGGTGGCGGCGGCAGTACAGGATGGAAACCTGAAGGAGCCGACCCTGGTCTGCCAGTTCGACACTCCCGTGGTCTGCATGTATTCCTGGGCATACCAGAAGGTGCAGCTGTCTGACGGATCAACCGCCATCATGCTGTAGTCGCCCCAACGTGCCGACGTGCTGGTCTGGGAACCGCCACCGGAAATCAGCGTTGACTCTCCCTGCGGCAGGATGCCAGCTGGATCGCCGGTCAAGCGCCCCGTGTAGCGAATGGACGGGAAGGTGTCCGGGCCTGAGACCGAATAGCCGAGGGCGATGTTGCCGGACGCATCCATGGCGGCGCTCCCCATCCAGCGATGGTCGCCGTCCGGGGCATGAATCCCCTCCTGATGCATGACGAAACCTGACCCGCCGGTATTGCGCAGCTCAAACCAATGGACACCGGCATGTCCCGCGTTGTTAGTCGCATCTGCAGCTGCATCGACCGTGTGGTTGGACACAAGGGTCTGATAGCTGCCGAAGTTCCGGTATTGCATCCGATACATCAGGCGGTCGGAAATTGCATCCAGTTTCTGAGTCGTGCCTGGCTGGGGGATGCAGTTGCGAACGCCGGCCGCGCACACGTCCGGGTCCACATCTGTGGTGGTAATTTTCACGTTCGGGTCATAGTTCGCATTCAGACCGAAAGTGGTGTTGACAGGGTTGCTCCAGTCGGTCTTGAACTCCCAGAGTCTCAGGGTATCGGTACTGTCTCCAAGCCAGGCACGATCATCCCACTCCATGAAGTAGTTGGGTGTCCCTTCCGGGGGCGGGGTGCCATCCAGATCGGACGGGAGCATGCCTCCGTAGTTGAGGGTAACGTTGCCGATGTCAATATAGACCATGCGGGCTGCCTGGCCGAGCAGCATCTTTTCCCGCTCGAACACCGCAACTCCGGCACCCTCCCAGGGGTTTGGTTGCGCCCCCGCGAACTGGTTGAAACTCATGTAATAGCCGTCGGGCCAGATTCCGAGCTTACCATAATCGTTCATCAGGGTCGTGCTTGTCTGAAAATCGTACAGGTACCACTCGCCGGTCGGGTCCGCCGTAACTGAGACAGCGATACACTGGTGGAAGTTGTCAGGGAAGCCGAGAGCAAACTGACTCATGACCCAGCGGTTGGACAGGACATCAAAGCGGGTGAGGGGGTCGCCGTCATTATTGGATTCACACAGACCGCCTGTTCCCGCCCAGAGAGCGTTCCCGGCCACCGGGGCTGCCAGAAGCGGCAGAGGGACCGCAGGGTCGGTGACGTCCCATATCTGATAGGAAAGGTTTACCCACTGGACATAGTACTTTTTCCCTGTCGAAGAGTCCCAGCCGATGTCCCCCTGGGTGTCGGGGGGGAGGACTCCGTTGATGTTGCCGATCCCCTCAAAGTTAGCGGTTGCCGTAGGCATGGCATTACCTACCGGACTTTTTTGCACGCTGGAAGATTCTGACACGGCCGCTGTTTTCTGCTGCGCAGGCAGGGTGTTCCTGGTTTTGGGAATGACCAGCTTGCGGTCCTGGAATGTGCGGGCTGCGCTCGGAGCGGCGGGGCCTGCCGTTACTGCGGCTCGGGAGCGAAGTGACGTGCCGGATCTTACCGGCTCGGCCTTTACAATCCTCATCCCTGAATTTTTAGTCTGAAGTGACGTGGCCGCCTGATCTGCATGTGCGGTGCAAACCAGTAAGAACATCATGTTCACCAGGCTTGTGACCAGTTTCCCGCAGTTTGAATTCCTTTGCACAGCTCCTCCGCTGTTCAGCCAATTGTTATGTGACAGTCCTATCAGTTATTACCTGACCTCGCAATGCCAATGTGGATGAAATCCTGTGACGAGTTGATGCCCGTTGACAAGTTACCTTACTTGTGCAAAACCTGACGTGGCCACTAGATATAATTTTACGAAATCTGTCGCGGCCGGGAATACATAACATGCCTGAAAAAATATCTTTCCATCCGGCCCTGCTGGAAAGCCACTGCATCGTCGATGTACGCACGCCGCTGGAATTCACCGAAGATCACCTGCCCGGAGCGATCAATGTACCGATCCTGAACAACGAGGAACGGGTTGAGGTCGGAACGATCTACAAACAGGTCGGGCCGCAGCCGGCACGCCAGCGCGGGCTGGAACTGACCTGCAGCCGTTTCGGCAGCATGGTGGCCGAGATCGCGGCCAATGCCGCCGGCCGGCCGATCCTGGTCTACTGCTGGCGCGGCGGGCTGCGCAGCCTTTCCATGGCAATCCTGCTGGAGATGAGCGGTTATCCGGTGCTGCAATTGCGCGGAGGCTACAAGGCCTTTCGCGGTCATGTCATCAGCTCTTTTGAGGACTTCACGCCACCATCCCCGCTGATCGTCATCCACGGCATGACCGGCACCGGTAAAACGACCTTCATCAACGGCCTCGATCATCAGCGCTGGACGCCCATCGACCTGGAAGGGCTGGCCTGCCATCGCGGTTCGGCCTTCGGCTCAGTCGGCCTTGACCAGTCGCTCAGCCAGAAACGTTTTGAAACATTGCTCTGGGATGAATTCCGCCAGGCCCCGGCTGACCGCCCGATTGTGCTGGAGGGAGAGAGTCCGCGCATCGGCCGGATCGCACTGCCGGGAAACCTGTATGAGGTCATGTCCTCAAGCTGCAAGGTCTGGTGTCATGCCTCGCTGGATACCCGCGTACGGCGGCTGGCCGTGGAATACGCCCATGAAGAATACCGCGAGGCAATGGCCGAAGCCCTGGAGCGGATCAAGAGGAAGCTGGGCGGACAACGCTACGCCGAACTTGCCGGCCTGCTGGCTGACTGGGATATAGAAGGCCTGGGGCGGGGACTGATCGAGTATTACTATGACAAGCTCTATTACAAGCATCGTCCCTGGACGCCTGATCTTGAGATCGAACTGGAGGATTACAACGTGGCTGAGCTCCTTATGTCTGAATTCTGGAAAAGCCGGGGGCACTCATGAAATTCCTGGTCAAGCACCTGAAGGGGACCTTCATCGCCGGGTTGTTCGTGGTGATCCCGCTCGGTGTCACCATCTTCATCCTCAAGTTCCTGTTCAACTTTACCGACGGGATCCTGAGCAGTTATCTCGACCGGATGTTCAGCATCACTACCGGTCAGGAACTGCATTTCCCCGGCCTGGGCATCATAACGGGTGCCGTGGTTATCTACCTGGCCGGCCTGCTGGCCACGAACGTACTAGGAACGCAGCTTCTCAAACTGGGAGACAAACTGTTGAACCGCATCCCGCTGGTCAATTCGATTTATTCCTCCAGCAAGCAGCTGACCAAGGTCTTTCGGGAAGGCAAGAGCTCGTACCGACGGGCGGTCTTTGTGGAATGGCCCCGCGCAGGGGTCAAGGCTGTGGGATTTGTAACCGCGGAGGTGGAGCGCAGCGGAGAGCGCCTCGTGGTTGTCTATGTGCCGACCATGCCCAATCCGACATCAGGTTTCGCCCTGTTCTTTCGTGAAGAGGATGTGATCGACAGCGGCATGACCGTCGAAGAGGCGCTGAAGTTCGTGGTCTCCGGCGGTGCGATCGTCAGCTGAGCCGCAGTTCGCCGCCCGTCAGCGGGATGCGCGTCGCATCAAAATGCAGGACTCCCCACTGAAGGATTTCTCCGCAGGCCGCACCGAACATCTCCTGCGGAGGCTCCTGTCCCAGGAACCCCAGGATATTCCAGAGCAGTCGCCCTTCCCGACCCGGACTGTTCCCCGGTTGATGTGAAACCAGATTATCCCGCTTGCTCAACTTCTCTCCACCCGGCCCGCATACGAGCGGCAGGTGGCAGTACCCGGGTTGTGGCAGTCCCAGCAGGCGCTGAAGAAAGATCTGGCGAGGGGTCGAGGCCAACAGGTCATCACCGCGCACCACCTGATTCACCCCCGTATCGGCGTCATCCACCACCACCGCCAGTTGATAGGCGAACTCCCCGTCCCCGCGACGTAGTGCAAAATCACCGCACCTCTGCTGAAGAACCTGGCAGACAGGCCCCCGGCGACGGTCATCGAAGCAGAGCTCCTCATCCGTCACGCGAACCCGCCAGGAGCGGACCGGCACCCCGGGGCGCATACCGTCCCGGCAGGTTCCGGGATACGGGAGCGTGTCGTCATCCGGACGCGGGGCCGATGCGGTCTGTGAGATCTCCTTGCGCGAACAGCAGCACGGATAGATCACACCCAGCTGCTGCAGCTGCTCAAATGCCTGCTGATAGCGGTCCAGGTGACGGCTCTGCCGGGAGATCTCGCCGTCCCACTCCAGGCCGTAATCCTCGAGTGTTCGCATGATGTCATCTTCCATGCCCGCAACCTGGCGGGGTGTGTCCAGATCATCCATGCGCAGCAGCCAGCGGCCGCCGGCGCTCTTTGCCATCAGCCAGCTCCCGACCGCCGCCACCAGCGAGCCGGTATGCAGCGCTCCGGTAGGGGAAGGGGCGAAGCGGCCTGTTATGGTGTCTGAATGAATTTGCATTTTGAATGGAGAAATGGAACGAGGATTTTTTTCGTTCTGGCAAGGCTGTCGAGGGAATGCGAGGAGGTGTAGCAGCGCTACTCCGCACAAGCAGTCCCGAAGACTTACGCAGCCAGGGCGGAAAAAGACCGTTCCTAGGCGATAAAGGAGCAGCAGTAATCGCACACCGCCGGCACCTTCATCAAAAAGGTCGAATTGGACGGTACCTCAAAGGCCTCTCCGCCGACGACCTTCTGCCACTGATCGGCACCCTTCATCTGCCACTGCAATTCTCCGGAAAGAATCTCCATAATCTCGGCAGCAACGGTGGAAAACTCGTAATCTCCGGCCTGCATCACCCCGAGGGTCTTCTTGCTTCCGTCGGGGAACAGGACCGTATGGCTGGCGACCTTGCCGTCGAAATAGATGTTGGCTTTTTTAACCACGGTTACATTTTTGAATTCTGACATACTGCCTCCTCCATATGTATTGTGTGATGGTTATACCTGCAATCCATGCTGCTGCGCAAAAGAAAAAAACCCGCTACAGGAAGCTGCAACGGGTTCAGAAAACGTATAATTGTACTATCAGGACTGGTTAGTTGAACGTCCCCTGCAGGATGTTGGCCCTGAAGCTTACAACCATCTGCTTGGAAGACGGAGACTCCGCCAGGTCAGGGATGATGGTCGGCATGGCGATCTTGAGGTTGCCGTTTTCGATGGAAGCCAGGGCGCGGGTCGACTTGGCGACACCGTAGGCCGTACCGGCCAGGACGCCGGCCGCGGCGCCGAAGCCCATGTAGTCCAGATGATCGGCAGGTTTTTTGGTAAAGACCATCAGAGCCCCCCCGACCAGTGCGCCCACAGCGCCGCCGTAGAAAGCAGACATGAATGTATCGCGGAAAGCGTTGTCATCGGCAAATGCAGAGGTCGTTGCGCCAAACATGGCGAAAAGTGTGGTAAGAGCGACTATCTTTCTGAATCGTTTCATGCGTTCTCCCGGCAACTCAAAATCATGATGTGCAGATTTACTTTTGCAATGAGAATGCCAAGCGGACGCTGTCACCGATCAGATCGACTAACATACCATTAACGAAGAACTCTTCCCCGAATTCCCGCAATGGCTCTGCGAAAATAATCCTCGCGTCGCCTGCCAATATTGTTGCATTTACGACACAGGTGCCCGGTTTTTTGGCGGAATCAGCTCCAACGCCAGGGCCCGCTCTTCGTCATCACTGCCAACCCTGCCATCCAGACGGGCAGCCAGCAGAAGTTCCATGACGCGGCCGAAATCGGGCCCCGGGATACATCCCAGAGCCTTGAGGGCCGCACCGTCCAGGCTGCAGCGAACGAGCCGCAGGCGGGTGAGGTACAGTGAGACATAACGTTTTACCGCCTCCCGGTTGGCAGCGGCGGCAAGGTACAGCAGCATCTCCGGCGGCAGACCGTGGAACCAGCCGTAAATCTCGCTGTTGAGGATTTCCGGGCCACGCCTGATCCTGCGCTGCAGGGCATCCAGCATGCCCAGGGACTGACGGCGCTGGCTGAATACCCGGGCCATCATGCGGCCGGGAATCTCCATGCGCCGGCAGGTCTCCTCGAACTCTTCGTGCCTGAGACCGTGGCAGAGGGCCAGCAGATAGACCTGCCATTGTTCGCAGGTTTCATCCAGATAAAGCAGGCGATACCAGGTCAGCACCCCGGCCGTCTCATGAACGACACGGGACGTTTCCGCAACCAGCCTCAGGTCCGGATGGATAGACGACAGCAGGCCGAGGGCCGACATACGCCCGATGGCCCCGACAGGTTCCTTTTCCTTGAGGATCAGCACCAGTTCGTTGAAAAGCCGCCTTCCACCGACCTTCTGGAGAATGTTCATGCGTACGGCGCTGCGAATCAGGTTTTCAGTGTGGGGAGCAATCGGGAAACCCAGGCGCTGTTCGAAGCGGATGGCCCTGAAGACACGGGTCGGATCTTCCACAAACGACAGGTTGTGCAGCACCCGGACCGTTCGCTTCTGGATATCCTGGCGGCCTCCGAAATAATCGGTCAACAGGCCGAAACGCTCTTCATTGATGCAGAGTGCCAGGGTATTGATGGTAAAATCACGACGGTACAGGTCGTGACGCAATGACGATCGCTCCACCGTTGGCAGTACCCCGGGGGATTCGTAATATTCCAGACGGGTGCTGGCCACATCCACCTTGCCCCCGTCGGGGAGGATAAGCACCGCCGTACCGAAGTCGTGATGGCTTCTGACCCGACAACCGTGGGCAGCGGCAAAACGTTCGGCAAAGAAGATGCCGTCCCCTTCAACGGTTACATCCATATCCAGGTTTTCCACCCCCAGCAGCAGGTCACGCACGAAACCGCCCACCGCATATACCGCCAGCCCCAGTCCATCGCCGACCCGGCCCAGGTCGTGCAGCAGGGCGATGGTGGCCGGTTTCAGCCGTTTCCCAATCAGCCCGGTGATGTAATCGCGCCGGGGAGGTGATTCCAGATTCTCCACATCATAGAACGACTCGGGCTGCTCCCGGCGTCCTCCGTACATATAGCGCAGCAGGTCGGTGCGCGTCACAGCTCCGGCCAGTTCGTCCCCGTCGAACACCGGCACGAAACGACGGTTGCCGTCGACCATGTAGGCCTGAATCTCTGACAGCTGCGTATCCGGAGCAGCGCGCATGAACTCGGTGTGCATGAACTCACTGACAGGCGAGCCGGAAAGCTCATGGTAGAGCGCTTTTTCGACAGTCTTGCGCGAGATGATGCCGACCATGCGCTGGCCGTCCATGACCGGCATGGCGTTGCAGTTGTAGCGGGTCAGAAACTCACGGGCCTCGGAGATGGTGATGCCGACCGGCATGGTCTTGACCGGGGCCGACATGATGTCTCCGGCCGTGTTTCTCGGTCGGACCGCCACACGCAGAAGTTCCTCCAGCTTCTCAAGCACCTGCTTCAGCGACCGGTCGTGGACCGTGGCCGAGGCTGCCGACGGGTGGCCTCCGCCATGGAATCCCCGCATGAGTTCGCCCACATTGACCTCGGCCACGCGGCTCCGGGCCACCAGACAGACCCGCTTTTCCATGGCCACCACCAGCACGAGCACATCCGGATTCTCCATATCTCGCACCATGTGCGCCAGACCGGCGATATCAGCGATGTAGTTCTCGCAGGTGGCATAGGCAACGGAGACGGTGATGCCTTCTATGATAGTGGTCTTGAGGTTTTTGAGCAGGACATTGAGCAGCTCCAGCTGCTGGCCGGTCAGTTCCTGGGAAACGGATTCGGCGACGACATTCAGGCTGGCCCCCTGCCCCAGCAGCCAGGCCGCCGCCTGGAAATCCTCCTGTCTGGTGGTGGGAAACAGCAGCCGGCCGGTGTCCTCGTAGATGCCAAGCATCATCAGGGTCGCCGCTTCCGGCGACAACGACAGATTCCGCTCTTTGAGAATGCCTGCCATGATGGTCGATGACGACCCGCAGGAGCGGATGACACCGCCGGTAGAAGGGACAGTGTCGAACGAAAGAGGATGATGATCGTAGATATGCAGCTCAAGACCGGGGCGGTCGAGAATCTCCGCAAATCGCCCGATGCGGCCGGCCTGCTGGCAATCGACGATAATCAGGCGGGAGATTGCATTCAGATCAATATCCTTTGAGCGGGTCACAGCAGGCAGGTGGCCGGGATGTCGGGTGATAAAGTCACGCACCGTCTTTTCCTGGGAACCGGGAAAGGAGATCAGCGCCCCGGGGTACAGCAGTGCAGCAGCAGCCATGGCTCCCAGGCAGTCGAAATCGGCATTGATGTGGGTGGTGATAACGTCCATCAGGGTTTCCCGGTTACGATTTATCAGGCAGTACGGATGCGGCCCGGCAGCAGTTCATTTATGACAGATTGGCGGTGATGTCGTCAATTGGATAAGCCGAGCTCATCACGACACCTGATTGGCAGCCAAAGTAAGAAATCCCGCTGGTACCGCACCTCCTGAACTGTTCGCACAGGAATACAGCGTAGCCATTTCTTATATTCGGCATAGAGGGTAGAAGGAATCCCCCATTAATTGATGCCGCTTCATGTTGGACAAAAACTGAATCAAAGACATGAATCATTCGTCGGCCACCTGCTCATGAGGTTCACGACAATTTATAGCAAAGTATCTATAATATATATTAAAAACAGAATAATCACGGGCCGCATATTTCATAGATCGTTATTTTTTTAATTGGAACATACAAATAATACATGGTATATTGCCATCGGACAATACGAGAATAAGCTGTTAATTCTAACCACCGGATGATGCGGTTAAGCTGACGTCACAAAGTCTTTTTACAAAAGGTTCTTAGTAAGATTAGTCGGGAGACAGCTATGAACATTCGAGACATGAAAGGCAATCCGGGAATCTGGGAAAAATTGTCGTGGTCAGATTTGAGTAGCAAAGAAAAAGAACTTTGGACCCTTCTCGGCTGGCAACAAGATAAATGGGATAGTAACGAAGCACCATCAAGTGCCGATAAAGATTGGAATGACTTGAGCCATCAAGAACAAGGCGCCGCGACGAACCTTGGATTTTCTGAGGACATCTGGAATGCTGCTGAGGATGAATAGCGATGACAGGAAGTTGCTGAGCCGGGCATTCAGCCTTAAAATCAAGCGACTAACGAGGACGTTGGACCGGACCCAAACCAGGCCCGGTCAACTCCATGCCCGTTGGAAAAAAGCTGTTACATATTGATTACATGACATCGCTTTAAGACTTCGGAGATATGCTCCTGTCATTACCCGGACTTTGATCGCATAAGAGACAAAAGGCCCCGATTTTGGAAACAATTCTATGCTGATCAAATTGAGTGAATGATCAATAATCACAAAAGGAGATTCTATGAATTTGAAAAACGTAACCATTATTGGCGTGTCTGCGATTGTTTTTGCCATGGGTTCTGATTGTAATGTTTTTGCAGCCGAGGTAGCAGGCAAGCGCTTAACCAAGATGCCGGAGATTTCACAAGAGCGCAAGGTGGTCGATACCATGCGACAACTCGGCTTTTCGGTGGAGTCGGCTCGACGCCTGGGGAATGGTGACTGGGAGATACGTGTCAACGGCTTCGATGGGAAGAACGCCAAAGGTGCCTTCCGTGGCGCCATAGTTACTCCTGTCACTAATGTCGAAGGCATGCGCAGCGCAGCAGCAAGTAAGGCGGGAATGGCGGGCAGCCGTGGTGCTGCAGGTCCACGCGGCGGAGGAACCAGAAGTGAGCAGGACGGTAGTGCCACAGGCGGGAACAGCGGCCCTGAGGGCAGTAGTGGCAGCGGGCGTGGCGGCGGGCCATTACCTGCTAATGATAAAAATGAAGATGGTTCGGCCACCGGTGGCGGGCGTGATGGCGGTGTGAATCCAGGAACCAATCCACGCGGCCACAGCTCTGCACTGCATGTTACAGTGGCGTCAGACGGCGCCCTGCAGATAGATTCTTCCAGCTTGCGTCAGGCCGGTTTTGCCAATTCAGTAGGCAAAACGGCGAATGGCCAGGTGACCTTTCGCTAGCGTAATTGCTGTCGGATAGTATTGATTACATCGTCTATCCTGCAATAGTGCCTATAACCGTATCACTATATAAAGACATACGTTATCAATCAGCTAAACAGACCGGGCGATATGCCTCACGAACGGCTCAACTCCTGGTCCGCCGGATAGCCCCAATATATGATCCATGAGGAGGATTTCGTTATGCAAAAAATTGTCATTGCCATTTTGTCCGTCTTGGCCCTCCCGGCAACCGGCTTTACCGCTGAAACTATGCGTGAAGGTTACTGGGAGCTGATCAGTTCCATGGATATGCCCGGTATGCCGATGAAAATGGCACCCACCAAGATAAAGCACTGCTACTCCAGAGAAGATGTTAAGGATCAGAAAAAAACAATCACAACAGATAAGAACTGTACCGTTACCGATCTAAAACAGTCCGGCAATACAGTCACCTGGAAGATGAAGTGTACCGGTCAAAATGCCGGCGAATTCAGTGGAGAAACGGTTTACGCGAAGGATGCCTACAATTCGACCATGAAGATGAAGACTCAGGGACGGACCGTAAATATGAAGGTCAAGGCCAGACGCTTGGGGGATTGCCCGTAAATTTATTTGATCACCCTAAAACCCGGGCCGGTGATCTCCCGGACCGTTGTAAAAGAAAGAATCTCTCACTGGAATCGAGGAAAAAGAGAAAAGGAGACTACAATGAAACCATCAGTCATCAACCTGTTTGTCGTAGCGCTGCTGCTCCCCATAACTGTATATGCCGCAGGAAACAAGGCGGATATTGCCGTCACCGACATAACCGCCGACAGTGACTGCTATGTGGTTGCCACGTTCAAAAACGTGGGAACTACGCCCTTGCCCGCATCAGCCATGGACAACTATCTCGGGGCAAGCTTCAAGTTCAAATTTGACGGTAAGGACAAGGCTGAATATTCTATCGGCACAGAAAAGGGCAATAAGCTTAAACAGCCGGGGGACACATACAGCTATACGTGCAAGGCATCCCGAATAAGCGGGACTGTTCAGGTGGATGCAATTTTTAACACACATAACTCCTACGAAGAGCTGAACCCTTCCAACAATACGCTACAGAAACCGGTAACCTGTGCACCGAAACTTCCGGACCTGAAGATTACGTCTCTTGACTTCACGAGCGACTGCCGTCCCCGCATCAAAGTCGAAAACGTCGGGACCGGACCGTTGTCTGATTCGGATTACATGCATAATACCTATCTACAACGGATGATTGACAGTGCACCAGGTGGCCAGCTTTATCTTCAAGCCATCGATCCGGCTAAAAAGCTCAAATCTCCCGGAGCTTCGGTGGAGTGGATCGACGCCAAGGAATTCCTCCCCCAGCAATCGATCGAATACACAATCAAGAGGGTAAAAGAGGAAAGTGATACAACCAACAATACAGCCAAGGCAAGCCTCCCCGACCAATGCAGGAAGCTCACTCCGATTAAAGTACCCGACTTAATCAAAAAAAGACCAGCGCCCCAGCGATAAATTGTTGTTCCAATACATCAGAGGGGCACTGTAGAGGTTCAGCCCTTGTCACGAGACAAAAGGAAGGTTAAAAAAGCGAAGTTCCAACCAGGCAATTGGACCGGTCGGACGGATAAACCGCCCGAACGGTCCAACTGCACAGCCCGGTCGCAGTTCCCTCACTCACAATTCACCTCCCTGAACCTCCCCACCGCTTCGGGAATCCTCTCCTGGCGGACATTGCCGAAAGCCAGCCGCAGATAGCCCTCCAGACCGGGGCCGAACACCTCGCCCGGCAGACAGAGGATGGCGGCCTCGTCCAGCATGCGCCGGGCAGCCTGACGGCCGGTCAGCTCCGGCCAGGGATGCCGGACCCAGGCAAAGAAGGCCCCGCTGGCAGCCAATTGGAAGGGATTGCCCGGTCGCAGAAACTCCGTCCGGAACAGGTCATGGCGGCGGGTCATCATCTCGCGATTGGCGGCCACCCAGTCATCCAGGTGGTCCAGGCCGAACCGGACGGCGTGTTGGGAGATACGCGGCTGGCAGACCGCCATCGTATCCTGGGCCTTGAGCGCCTGGTGGATGAACCGGGGGGAGGCAGCCAGCAGACCGGCCCGGTAGCCGGTCAGGGCGAAGGTCTTCCCGAAGGAGGCGATGTGGACAAGGTGTTCACCCCACCCCGGTCGGGTGAACAGGCCGTGAGGCCGGAGACCTCCCTGAATGAAGCTGTTGTACGTCTCGTCCAGTATCAGCGCGATCTTGCGGCTCTGGGCCAGGGCATACAATTCGTCCAGCGTATCGGGCGTAGTAACGGCGCCGGTGGGATTGCTGGGGGTCACCAGCAGGATGGCACGGGTCCGGTCGGTGATCAGTGATTCAATCACGGCCGGCGATGGCAGCCCGGCCGAGGCCTCGTCAAACGGGGCGAACCGGCTGCGGATTCCCAGCATATCCAGCGCCATGGCATGGTCAAAATAATAGGGCGCCTGCACCACCACCTCATCTCCGGACTGACAAAGGGTCACGATTGCCAGCCAGAAGGCCTGACTGGCGCCAATCGTCAGACAGAGGCTGGCCGGCGAGATCTGCGCATGGTAGATGCGGCGATACGAGCGGCAGACCGCCTCGAGAACCTCGGGCAGCCCCTCATCGGGGGAGTATTTTGATGTCAGCGGATCTTCCAGGATTGTGGCCAGATAGTCCGTCAGTTCCGGCGCGGGGGCATAGTCAGGAACGGCCTGGCAGAGATCGATCAACTCCAGGCCGTTGTCCGGGCGTGCCGCCAGCCACCCTTTGACCTCGGAGATCGGCGGAAAATGGACCGGGCGGATATGCTCATTGATCGGATAATTCATAAAACCTCGCTTTTCAGACGGTGACGCGTCCGCAGCCCGAACTGCTGCCAGAGAATGCAGCCGCCACCCCAGCAGAGCGCCATCAGCATGAACACTCCGCAGCGCTGGCAACTCTCAACAGTCCCTGCCTGCAGGAGACCGTACCCGGGACAGGTGCCGGTTATGGATAGACCCGTGCCAGGAACTCGGCCACACAGGCCGGTTTTTGATTACCCTCAATCTCGACGGTGATCAGATAGGCGAACTGGGCCGCCTCACCGATCTTCTCAATCCGTGTGACGGCCGTATGGGCCCGGATACGTGAACCCACCGGAACCGGCTCAGGGAAGCGCACCCGGTCGAGACCGTAGTTGAGGCGCAGACGCATGCCGGGATAGTTCCGCTCAAAGAAACCCGGGGCATTGCTTTCTGTCAGGTACGGCAGGAGCGACAGGGTCAGATAGCCGTGGGCAATGGTCATACCATAGGGCGATTCCTGTGCGGCCCGCTCAGGATCGGTATGAATCCACTGCTGATCGCCGGTGGCTGCGGCAAAGGCCTCGATACGCTGCTGATCGATCTCCAGCCAGGGACCGCAATGGATCTCCGTACCGATCTTCGCCTGATACTGCTCTACGAGTGAGTCAACTGAGGACATACCGTCCACCTCTCTCCAGTAAAAAATGATTGCCAAGGCCTCTCCAGCTATGGTATCGCAGATTTCCGGATTGACTACAAGGGGGAGATCATGGCGCTGCATGAAAATCTGAAATCACTCGGTACGGGTGCGACCGCATACCGCTATGACCATCCCGATGCCTCCCTGCTGGAGTCCTTTCCCAGCCCGTTCGCCCAGGTAGACATGAACCCGGCCGGGGCTGTAGGGACACTGCACATCGAATGTCCCGAGTTCACCTGCCTCTGCCCCATGACCGGTCAACCGGACTTTGCAAAGATCATCATCGATTACCAGCCTGACAGACTTTGTGTCGAGAGCAAAAGCCTCAAGCTCTACCTGGGATCGTTCCGAATGCACGGGGAGTTTCACGAAGCCAGCGTCAACCGCATCTGCAACGACCTGGTACGACTGCTGGCGCCCTCATGGCTGAAGGTGCGGGGTGAATTTACACCACGGGGCGGCATCCCCTTCTGGCCCACGGCGAAATACCGTAAAAAATAAACCCGCAATAACACAGAGCAACGGAGCAACAGAGGAATCCAATTCTTTCCCGCGAGAATAAGTCAGCAATTCAATGACTCTCAAAATGATTTTCCAACAGATTTTTCTCCGTTTCTCCGTTGCTCCGTTGCACTGTGTTTCAAAACTTTTTTCAGTATCTATTTCTCCAACAAGGAGCATTCAATGTTTACCACATCTGATTTCAAAAAAGGGCTCGTCATCCAGCTTGACGGGGCCCCGTGCCTTATTGTCGACGTCACCGTCAGTTCACCCACCGCCCGTGGCGCCAACACCATGGTCAGGACAAAATACCGCAATCTTATCACCGCACAGGTATTGGAAAAGACCTTTCGCTCCGGTGACAAGGTCGATGAAGCTGACTTCGAGCGTCACAAAGGTCAGTTTCTGTATGCTGACGGCGGCCGGGGGGTCTTCATGGACCTGGAAACCTACGACCAGTTCGAAATGCCGGAAAACGACTTCAAGGATGTTTCCCCATACCTGCTGGATGGCACTGAACTGGTGCTGGGGATCTTCGAAGGGCGCATGGTAAATGTGGATCTGCCGATGACTGTGGAGCTTATCGTCACCGAAACCGCACCGGCCCTCAAGAACGCGACTGCTACCGCAGAGACCAAGGACGCCATCCTGGAGACCGGCTTGAAAATAAAGGTTCCTCCATATCTGGAGTCCGGTGAAAAGGTCAAGGTCGACACCCGCGACGGCCGTTTCATCTCCAGGGCCTGATCGATCTGTTTGTGTGCAGATTCACTCTTTGTACCTGGTTTATTGATTATCATACTGGTATTTGCTCTGGACTCGGCTATAATCACCTTTTAACCGTTGACGTTCTCCAGGCTCCGTATCCTCCGGACACATAGGTTTAAGCAATGAGCAAAGCGCAGGCAACACAAGCCGATTTCAGCAGGTATTTCGCATTGAAGCAGCGGGCGTACCTGATCAACATGTCAGAGGAGCGGGACCAAAATCATTTCGAATCACTGAGCGGCATCATCGTCAGCTGCAGCAGGGATTCCATCTCGCTGCAGATTCCTTATGCGACAGGACAGGCCCCGGAGGTCTGCGCCCGCAGGACTACCTACAAGCTGACCTCCGAGTCCATGGGACAGGGCATACAAATCATGGCAGACCTCATCGAGGTTTCGCCGACCAATGTCTTCCATCTCAAACTTCACGGCAGCCTCGAGATGTATCAGCGCCGGCAGACTCTCCGTACCGACACCACCATCAAGATATTCCAGATCCGTCGTGACACATCGCTTGCCGTCTATCGCAAAGAGTTCAAACGGATCATGGACGGCATGAACAGCAAGGGAGCCCGCCCCAACCTCAAGCTTGAGGAGACTGCAATAAACCTGAGTGCCGGCGGCATGCGCATTGCCATTGAGACACTGGAAACGATTTCCCAGCTTTCCATGTTCTTTCTTGATCTTGATGCCGGACAGCAACTGGTATGCGCTGTCGCAGAGCTGATCTGGGTCCACCATGAGAAGGACAAACACATGTGCGGATACCGTTTTGTGCAGATTTGCAAGAGTGATCAGGAGCGGATCAACCGTTATGTACAGTCACTCCAGAAAGACCAGGGTATAACTACGCCAGCCTCCAAAATCAACTGGGAACTCCTCGACCGGATGATCAACACGGAGCCGGAAAAGCAGCCATAAACCGCATAGCCGTCTTTCTGAGGAGAATCATTACGGCAGGCGCTTCAAAACTACTTGACAGCAATAGATAATTTCCATAGTATTACTCTTTCTCACGGGCCTATAGCTCAGTTGGCTAGAGCCACCGGCTCATAACCGGTTGGTCCCAGGTTCGAGTCCTGGTGGGCCCACCAATTCATACGAAGGAAGTCACGCCGGATGACGGCAATACAACGAACGGGGCGACCCATATCATCAAACCCACAAGAGTGCACACCGACCGGTTGCACTCTTTTTGTTTGTACCGGATGAAAATGCCAAAAACCTCTGATATACTTGGAATGATTAATAAAATTTCGCCTGCCGGCCTGGCGGAGTCGTGGGATAATCCGGGGCTTCAGGTGGGTGACCCGACGGCGGAGGTCTCGCGCATCATGGTTGCGCTTGATGCAACACCCGCAGTTATAGAGTCTGCCCTCCAGGCCGGCTGCCAGCTTCTCGTCACCCATCACCCCCTGATCTTCAAACCGCAGAAAGCGATCTCCACCTCCACCACACTGGGTAGATCACTCCATGTCGCTATCCGCGGCGGGCTCGGCATAGCCTGCATGCACACCAACTACGACATTGCCGAGGGCGGCCTCAATGACCTGCTGTCCGAGCGTCTGGGACTGACATCCTGCGTCCCGCTCCAGATCACATCCCGGCAGGAACTGATCAAACTGACGGTATTCGTGCCGGAGGGGCATCTCTATCAGATGCGGGAGGCACTCTTTCCGTATGCCGAGTCTCTGGGAGCCTATCGCGACTGTTCCTTTTCAGCTCCGGGCGACGGCACGTTCACCCCGCTGGACGGTGCCACACCGTATGTCGGGACGGTCGGAACGCTGGAGAACGTCCGTGAATGCCGGCTGGAAGTCCTGCTTGATAGGGCAAAGCTGCCGCAGGCCGTGAAGTCTCTGATTGCGGCACATCCCTACGAAGATCCGGCTTTTGACATCTATCCGCTGCATAACGCGGGAAATGAATACGGCCTGGGACGGATCGGTTCCCTGCCCGTAGCAACCACGCTGGCTGATTATGCTGACCGGGTGGCGTTTCAGCTGGACGCTCCCCGGACACGCTTTGTCGGAGAGTCCGGGGCTGTGGTAAAAAAAGTGGCGCTCTGCAGCGGCAGCGGGGCCTCCGTAATGAGAAGCGCGGCCCGGGCCGGAGCTAGCGTCCTGGTGACGGGTGACATCAAATATCATGAAGCCCGCGAAGCAGAAGAACTGGGAATCGCCCTGATCGACGCCGGTCATTTCCACACGGAGATTATTATGGCTGCGGCGGTACAGTCCCGATTGCTGAACATGCTTCCTGCAGCCGGCTTTGATGGATGCCAAGTGATTACATGCACCATAGAGACCGACCCTTTCAGATACCTTAAATAATCCGGATTAATAGGATTGTGTTTATACACACGAAGTACACCTACCACATTTAAATACGGAGGAAGCTGATTTGAAAAACAGACTGGATTTACTTGAACAACTGCAAGAGATCGACCTGCAGGTCGACGTTCTGAAAACGGCGCAACTTACACTGCAGGGTGATATGAACGGGATCGCCCGGGCGCTCGATGATGCCCGTGAAGGGCTCGCATCCCTTCAGGCCCGTTCGGCACAGCTGGAAAAGGACAAGATCGAGCTGGAGGCCGGACATGCGGCCGAGCTCGAAAATATCCAGCGTTCCGAGTTGAACATGAAGGAAATCAAGACCAACAAAGAGTATCAGGCCGTCGGCAGAGAGATTGCTGCTGCCCGCAAACAGGTTTCCGAACTGGAAGACCAGGTTCTGCAAAAGATCACCCAGCTCGAAGAACTGAATACCGAAATTGCATCCAGCCAGGCAACACTTGCCGAACTGGAACAGAACACGGAACAGCGCCGCAGCGAAAAGCAGGGCGAGTTCGACAAGGTTCAGCAGGACATCGATGCCGACAGCCTGCGCCGCAATGTGATCACGAAAGAGCTGCCTGCCAACGTGGTAAAGCGCTACGACAGCCTGCGTGCCCAGCGTCGCGGGCAGGCCGTTGCCGTTGCCCGTGACGGATTCTGCCAGGGATGCAACATGCACCTGCCTCCACAGCTCTACAACAGCCTCTTCAAATGCGAAGAACTGATCACCTGTCCGCACTGTCAGCGCATGCTGATACTGAAGCAGCAGCCGGCTCTTTAGAAGTTACGTATTCACTATAAGGAACGAGGATATTTTCGTTCAGGCAAAGCCGAAGACTTACGCAGCATGAACGGAAAGAGACCGTTCCAAGGAATTGGCTGAAGCAGGACAGGTGGCCGCTCTTCTTCGGAAGGGAGGAAAGTCCGGGCTCCACAGGGTATGACGCTGGATAACGTCCAGCGGGGGCGACCCCAGGGATAAGTGCCACAGAGAGAAGTCCGCCTGCCACGGCAGGTAAGGGTGAAAGGGTGAGGTAAGAGCTCACCGGATCCGTCGGTGACGTCGGATGCCAGGTAAACCCCGTCAGGAGCAAGGCCAAATAGGGAGGCGTTAAGGGCGACCCGCCCGTGCCTCCGGGTTGGCTGCTCGAGGCTGCCGGTAACGGCAGTCCCAGATGAATGGTCACCACCCAGGGAAGGGTAACCCGCCCTGGGAACAGAACCCGGCTTACGGCCTGCTTCAGCCAATAAAAGTATCCAGGAAGTGCGTGTGAACGATCAGGCGGCATGGGAACAGGCGGTGTCAGCTGCCGGCAGCTGGTATCTCGGCCTGCCGCCAGATACGCGGACAACTCTGGACGGCCTGATCAAAGAGATCATGCAGCTCAAACAGCAGCTCGTCGAACTGGTCACCTCATCGGGGAGCTCGGCCGCCTGTCGTAGCTGCGGCGGCGAATGCTGCCTGCTGGGTAAATATCATGTCAGCGTGCTGGATGTCCTTGCCTACCGGAATACCGGATTCGCTCCTGTAGCACCGGATTTTTCCACAAACCCGGCCTGCCCCTACTCGGACAGTTCCGGCTGCCTCATGACGCCCCGCTATCGGCCGGTAACCTGTGTGATCTTCAACTGCCAGTTGATTGAGGACCGACTGACACCTGCGGAACGAGAAACCCTGCATGAGC
Source organism: Geobacteraceae bacterium (assembly GCA_016720395.1). Taxonomy (GTDB): domain Bacteria; phylum Desulfobacterota; class Desulfuromonadia; order Geobacterales; family Pseudopelobacteraceae; genus CAIPTY01. The sequence goes on from JADKKR010000012.1 coordinate 34,333, forward strand.
ATGAACGCTGCCTGCGCGACGCCGTGAAGCGTGCCGTGCATACAAGCGGCACCCGTATTGACCGGCCGTTACTGCTCAGCTGCAGGTGAGAACAGCAACTAACTTAATAACTTCGAGGATGCGCCATGGCAGCAATCAATGATATCATACTGGTCCATGTTGACAACAAACCCGGTTTCTACGCCCGGGTGGAAGACATCTCACCCGACGTCAAGCCGGGATGGTGGCAGGTACGCCTGCTGGTCCTCACCTTCCCCCTGCAGGTGTTCACCTGGATTCTGGACGAATTTCAGCTGGAATATGCCCCCTTCACCATGGGGGGGACCCCTATCCGCCTTGAACCGGTAGTCTCGCCCCTGGAAGAGGAGCGCCTGCAGCAGGAGCAGCAGGATCTGGAGGAGCGCAAACGGCAGCGCCAGGAAAGCGGCAGTTCCAAGGTTGTTTCGCTGGCGGATCGCCGCAAAAAATAGAGCTTTTCATCATGGCGATGACATGAACCCCTCCCGGAAACGGGAGGGGTTTTTTTGTTCAGAAAACCTTCACAATAATCATATTTTATCTTGACACAGACCTTGACCGGCGCTATAAATTTCCTGTAAAGTGGAAAAAAGTGGATAAGAGTGGCAAAAAGTTCCTAGAGAGTGTTCATGTTCAGGGGAATTTACGAGACAACCATAGATGCCAAGGGGCGCACCAGCCTGCCTGCCAGGTTCAGGGAGATTCTCGTCGAGAAGCATGACGACGAGCGCTTTTTCCTGACAAACTCCTCACCGATTCGTCTCGGTGATGGACTCTACGGCTCCGGCCTGCTCATTTTTCCCTATAAGGAATGGTTTGCCTTCGAGGAAAAATTCCGGGAGAGCAAAGGGCTGACCGCCGAACAGCGTAAAAGCATCATGTACACCATCATTACGCCGGCTCAGGAGTGCTGCGCCGACAAGCTCGGCAGATTCCTGATCCCGCCGACTTTTCGCAGGGATGCAGCGCTGGACCGTGACATTCAATTCATCGGAACCCTTGATAAGATTGAAATCTGGAGCATCAGCGAGTGGAACAAGGTGCGCGCCCAGAATATGAGAAACTTCCCGAGCGACACTGAAGCCGCTGCCGAGCTTGGGCTGTAGTGGCTGACTTCCAGCACCTTTCGGTCCTGCCGGAGGAGGTCATTCAGTTTTTGGAGCCGCATCCGGGAGGTGTCTATCTTGACGGCACCCTGGGCGGCGGCGGCCACGCCGGACTGATCCTGGAGCGCTGCACTCCCGGCGGCACGCTGATCGGGATCGATCAGGACCGGGAGGCACTTCAGGCTGCCGGAAAACGCCTCGAAGATTTCGGGACCGCTGCACAGCTTGTCCATGGCAACTTCGGCGGCCTTCAGCAGCACCTCAATCGGCTCGCAATCACCGGGCTGGACGGTTTCATGCTGGACCTCGGGGTTTCATCACACCAGCTCGACAGTGCGGGACGGGGATTCAGCTTCCAGCAGGATGCACCGCTGGACATGCGCATGGATACCAGCGGCGGTGAAACGGCGGCAGACCTGCTCAACGACCTTCCGGAGCAGGAGTTGGAACAGATTATCAGGGACTATGGCGAGGAGCGCTGGGCAAAGCGGATTGCCGCTTTCATCGTCAAGGCCCGCCAGGAGGCACCGATCGTGTCGACGCTGCAACTGGTTGATATCGTCAAGGGTGCTGTACCCAAGGCAAAATGGGAAGAGCGCATTCACCCCGCCACCCGGACCTTCCAGGCGATACGGATCGCGGTCAACCATGAGCTGGAGAGTCTGGAGAAAGGGCTGCGGGCAGCCCTTGACCACTTGAAACCGGGTGGGCGCGGGGTAGTGATCTCCTTCCACTCTCTGGAAGACCGGATTGTGAAGCACATCTTTCGGGAGTATGCCACCGGCTGCACCTGCCCACGGAATTTTCCGGTCTGTGCCTGCAACAACAAACCCCGGGTACGGGTACTGACCGGCAGGCCGGTCACAGCAACTGCTCAGGAGATTGAAGCCAATCCCCGTTCACGCAGTGCAAAGCTGCGGGCTGTAGAAAAATTGTGATGCAGAACCCGGCATCGTAATGCCGGGGGCTCTTTTGATGCAAGCAGGACTATGGAGGTGTACTATGGCACAGGCACGGGTAGATTACGGCAAGGTCGTTGCCCCCCGCCCGTTCGGCGGGACGCAGTTGGCAGCCAACCGGCTGGATGTTTTCAGATTTCTGATGATCTGCATGATACTGTTCACGGTGGTTTCGGTCTTTCATGTCTGGTCACGATTCAAGCTGGTCGACCTGAACCTGCAGATTTCGGAGACAAGCCGCCTGCTCAAGGAAACAGAGCAGGAGCAGAAGCGCCTCAAGCTTGAAGTCGCTTCCCTCAGAACACCGGTCCGCATCGAGACCATCGCCAAGAACGAACTCGGGATGGCGCTACCGACCGAACAACAGGTCGTTCTCGTCAAATGAAGGATGATCGCGAAAAATGGGCCCGAATCCGGATCGTCATGATCGGGGCCTTTTTCGGCCTGTTATTTGTGATCATCACCGGTCGTGCCTTTTATCTCCAGATCCTCCAGCACGAGGAGATGGTAAAAAGAGCCGACAAACAGCATCAGCGCATCGTCCCGCTCACCCCCGCCCGCGGAGCGATCATGGACCGCAACGGCACGCCTCTGGCGGTCTCGGTCGAAATGGACTCCTGCTACGGTGAACCCCGCCACATCCAGGATGTCGAAGGCACCGCAGCAGTTCTGGCCCCCCTTCTCGGCACCCCCAAAAATGAACTCGTGAAAAAACTCTCCAACGGCAAGGGCTTTGTCTGGCTGGAGCGCCGCCTGACGCCGGAAATTGCCCTGCGCGTTAAAAACATGAAACTGCGCGGCATCGGTTTTGTCAAAGAGAACAAGCGCTTCTATCCCAATGTCGAGATCGCCTCGCACGTGCTCGGCTTCACCGGACAGGACCCCAACGGCCTGGAAGGAATCGAGCTCAGGTATGACTCCATCATCCTGGGAAATACCGGGTATCTGATAACAGAACGCGACAACCTCGGGCGTGACATTGCCGTCAAGAGCACGGTGATAAAAAACACCTCGCCCGGCAAGAACGTCATCCTGACACTGGACAAGAACATCCAGTACATCACGGAACGGGAACTGGCAAAGGCGGTCACGGACAGCGGCGCAAAAAACGGCATGGCCCTGGTCATGGAATCCGATACCGGAAGAATCCTTGCAATGGCCAACTACCCGACCTTCAATCCCAACTCGTATTCCCGCTACTCGCAGGCAGAACTTCGTAACCGCATCGTGGCCGACAGTTTTGAGCCCGGTTCAACCTTCAAGGTATTCCTGATAGCCGCAGCCCTGGAGGAAAAGATCATCAAGCCGGCCGATATGTTCAACTGTGAAAACGGTAAATACAAGGTAGCCGACTGCACCATCCATGACACACACAGCTATGGACGCCTGACCGTGTCGGATGTTCTCAAATACTCAAGCAACATCGGAGCGGCCAAAATCGGCTTCAAACTGGGCGATGAACGTCTTTTCCGCTATCTTAAAAGCTTCGGTTTCGGCGACCGGACCGGCATCGACCTGCCGGGAGAATCAGCCGGGAATCTGAGAGACAAGCGTCGCTGGTATGGTGTCGACCTGGCAAACATCTCCTTCGGTCAGGGTGTTTCCACCTCTGCCATTCAGCTGGTAACAGCCATATCGGCCGTGGCAAACGGCGGAAACCTGATGAAACCCTACATCGTCGATCGCATCCTTGATGACAGCGGGCAGGAGGTTCAAAAATTCGAGCCCCAGACCGTCCACCGCGTCATATCGCAGGACACGGCCCAGCAGATGGCCAGAATGATGGAAACGGTTACCACCAGCGGCGGAACCGGGATGAATGCGGCGGTCGACGGTTTCAGGGTCGCGGGCAAGACTGGAACAGCCCAGAAGGTCGACTCGGTGACACGCCGCTACGGGGCCAAGCGGACAGCCTCGTTCGTCGGCTTCATACCGGCCGATAAACCGAAACTGACTATCCTGGTGGTAGTGGACGAGCCGAAAACCAGCCAGTATGGCGGGGTGGTCGCCGCACCGGCGTTCCGGGCCATCGCGCAAAACACCCTGGCCTATCTCAAAGTTGTCCCTTCGGGAGAATCGAACAGGCAGCCCAGGATTGTCGAAGCCGTAAACAACCAGGCCAGGGCCAATCTGGCCCTCCAGCAGGAAGCCATGTCTGAAGGCGACGCCCTGGAAACGCCGGCCGATGGCGAGACAACCATGCCGGATTTCAGAGGCATGAGCATGCGGCGGGTACTGCAGGTAATGGAAAAGCGCAATATCAACATACGGCTGCTGGGCAGCGGACGGGCAATGGAACAGAGCCCGCCCCCGGGGCACAAGATCAGGGGCGTCGACGAGGTCTGGATCAAGTTTACCCCGTCCGCCTGATCAGTGTGACCTTCCGGTCCGGAGACTCACGACAGTATCTCAGCAGAGCAGGATGAATCTTTAACAGCGGGGACCGGAGATAACATGGAACTCTCCCGACTATTCACAGGGGTCGCAGAGTACGAACTCCACGGAGATGGCTCTGTGGGGATATCCGCCTTAACCTGCGACTCGCGCAGAGTGATTCCCGGCACGCTGTTTTTTGCCCTGCGCGGTGCTACGGTGGACGGCCACAGCTTCATCCCGACGGCAATCCGTTCCGGTGCGGCGGCGGTGGTGCTTGAAGATGACTCCTGCGCCCCGCAGGGCGTACCCTGGATACGGGTTGCCGACGGCCGTGCAGCCATGGCACAGGTGGCCGCTTACTTTTACGGCAACCCGACCCTCCGGCTGCCGCTGGTCGGCATCACCGGAACCAACGGAAAAACCACAACCACCTACCTGATCGAGGCGATTCTGGAGGCTGCCGGCATGCCGGCGGCCGTTCTTGGCACCATCAGCTATCGTTTCGGCACGACACGGATCGAGGCCTCGCACACGACGCCCGAATCGACTGAGCTGCAGGCCGCTTTCCGCAAACTGGCCGATGCCGGGGCACGGGCCTTTGTCATGGAGGTTTCTTCCCATGCACTGGAGCAGCGTCGCGTGGATGGCTGTCATTTTGACGTGGCGGTATTCAGCAACCTGACCCGAGACCACCTTGACTACCACAAGACCATGGAGAGCTACCTGGAGGCCAAACTGAGGCTGTTCACCGAGCTGCTCCGGCCCACAACTGACAAACCGCAGCGACGTGCAGCAATCAACATGGACGATCCGTACGGCACGGTCTTCGCCAGAAATGCGGCCTGTCCGGTCATCACCTACGGCGTCGAGTACAAGGGTGACGTGCAGGCCGTCAACGTCGCATCTTCGGTGGACGGACTGAGCGGTTCGCTGGTGACACCCGGGGGGGTAATCGAGTTCTCATCGCGGCTGCTGGGCAGGTTCAATCTTTCCAACATCCTGGCGGCAGCCTCAGCCGGCATAGCACTCGATCTTCCCCTGTCAGCCGTCAAAGCCGGGATCGAAAACCACGCAACGGTTCCCGGCCGTATGGAGCGCGTGAACAACAGCCGCGGGGTCACACTGCTGGTGGACTACGCCCATACCGGGGATGCCCTGGAGAACGTGTTGTCGACGCTGAAGGAGCTGGCCACCGGCCGCATCATCACGGTCTTCGGCTGCGGAGGCGACCGCGACAATGGCAAGCGGCCGATCATGGGCAGCATAGCAGCGCGAATGAGCGATCTGGCCATTGTCACTTCCGACAACCCCCGCACCGAGGATCCTCTCGTCATCCTGGCACAGGTCAGGGAGGGCATCACGCCGCTGGGAATCCGCGAATACACTCAGAAAGAGCTTACCAACGGCTTTTCTGAAAAGGGCTTCGTCGTGCAGGAGAACCGACGCGCGGCCATCCTCCTGGCGGTGCGGCTGGCCAGGGCGGGTGATATCGTGCTGCTGGCCGGCAAAGGGCATGAGGATTATCAGATCATCGGGACAACAAAACACCACTTCGACGACCGCGAAGAAGCAGCACGCGCCTTTGCGGAGATGGACACCTGAATGTTCAGCATCTGCGACATAGCCGAAGCAACCGGCGGGAGAATCATCGGATGCGATGAAGGCGATGTGGGCGGCGTGTCCACCGACTCGCGCAGCGTTACTGCCGGCGAGCTGTTTGTGCCGCTCCGCGGGCCAAGCTTTGACGGTCACGATTATATTGCATCGGTCGCAGCGCAAGGGGTCAGCGCGGTTTTGGCCAATGAATCCTGGCTGTTGAACCACGACCTGCCGGATTCACTGACCGGTATCGCGGTGAACGACACACTGCAGGCTCTGGGTGATCTTGCGGCGAGCTACCGGCGACGCTATGACATCACCCTGGTGGGCATCACCGGCAGCAACGGCAAGACCACCTGCAAGGAGATGCTGGCCACGATCCTTGATCAGATCGGACCGGGACTGAAAACCGCCGGGAACCTGAACAACCTGATCGGCCTGCCTCAGATGCTTTTCAGGCTGCGCCCGGAGCATGGCTGGGCCGTCCTGGAGATGGGTATGAGCGAAGCGGGCGAGATCGACCGGCTGGCAGAGATCGCCGCTCCCCAGGTCGGAGTGGTGCTAAACGCCTTCCCGGCACATCTGGAAAGCATGGGAAGCGTTGAAAACGTTGCCCGGGCCAAGGGCGAGCTGCTGCGGCGACTGCCTGCCGGCGGGTGTGCCGTTGTCAACGCCGACGACCCCCTGATAGCAGCCCGGCCATCGCCGGAAGGAGTCAGGCGGATCACCTTCGGGCTGGGAGAAGCTGAGATCCGGGCGACCGCCATCGAGTCGCGCGGCATTCACGGTCAGAGCCTTACCCTGCATGTCGGAACCGTAAGCAGCACCGTGACACTGGCAGCGTTCGGCAGGCACAGCATCTACAATGCACTGGCGGCTGCCGCGGCAGCACACGCCCTGGGCATTCCGGCCGGGATCATCTGCAATGGGTTGGAACTGTTCCGCCCCTACGACAAACGTTTCAACCTTGAAAAAACCGGCAGTGTCATGCTGATCGACGACAGCTATAACGCCAACCCGGCCTCCATGGGTGCGGCCCTGGCGACATTGGCCGAGCTTAAGGGAAACCGGGCCGCTTTCGTGGCCCTGGGCGACATGCTGGAACTGGGCGGCAACGAAGCTGAACTGCATCGCATGCTCGGTGTCCAGGCTGCCCAGGTGGCTGACCACCTCTATCTGTACGGACCTTTGAGTGCCTATGTCGCCGAAGGGGCCATCAGCGCCGGCATGCCGCCCGAAACTGTCATCTGCGGCCTGAGTCACGCAGAGATCGCAGGCCATATCCTCAGCAGGGCTGCAGACGGAGATTTCGTATTGTTGAAAGGTTCCCGGGGCATGAAGATGGAAAATGTCGCGGAGACGATCCGGGCGAAACAGCGGCACGGGCTGGCATAGGGACAGCCCGCACACATCGGAGACAGGCCATGCTTTATCACATATTTTATCCTCTGGCGTCCAACGTCAAGCTCTTCAACATCTTCAAGTACCTGACGTTTCGCACCATCTACGCCATGATAACGGCCCTGCTGGTCTGCTTCGTGCTCGGTCCCTGGATCATCCGTAAACTCGAGAGCCTTCAGGCCCGTCAGGTGATCCGCACCGATGGACCGGAATCACACCTGCAGAAGCAGGGGACACCCACCATGGGCGGCGTAATGATCCTGGCGGCCATTGTGATCCCGACTCTGCTGTGGGCAGACCTCTCCAATCAGTACATCTGGACGGCGCTCTTCATCACCGTCGGCTACGGGGTGATCGGTTTCGTGGATGACTACAAGAAAGTTGTCGAGAAAAGCCCCAAGGGACTATCGGCACGCCAGAAGATGTTCTGGCAGGTCCTGCTGGCCGGCTCCGTGGCCGTATTCCTCTTCCTCAAGCCCGGTTTCAGTGCAGAACTGTACTTCCCCTTCTTCAAAAAATTTCATCCCGACCTGTGGTTCTGGTTCATTCCCTTTGCCACGCTGGTTATCGTGGGGGCCAGCAACGCTGTCAACCTGACCGACGGACTCGACGGACTGGCCATCGGGCCGGTGACCATCAACGCCGCCACCTACATGCTCTTTGCCTATGTGGCCGGGCACGCCACGCTCTCGGCCTACCTGCAGATACCACGCGTGGTCGGGGCCGGTGAACTGGGTGTCCTGTGCGGGGCCATGGTGGGGGCCGGCCTCGGGTTCCTCTGGTTCAACTCCTACCCGGCAGAGGTTTTCATGGGTGATGTGGGATCACTCTCCCTCGGCGGAACACTCGGCACCATTGCGGTACTGACCAAGCAGGAAATTCTGCTGGTAATAGTCGGCGGTGTCTTCGTGGTCGAGGCGCTGTCGGTCATTTTCCAGGTAGGGTCCTACAAATACCGCGGAAAACGCATTTTCCGCATGGCGCCGATCCATCACCACTTCGAGTTGAAGGGGGTGGCGGAACCGAAGATCATCGTACGCTTCTGGATTATCACCATCATCCTGGCGCTGGTGGCGATATCAACACTGAAGATGCGCTAGTTTCATTCTGTTGAGGTTTTCATGAATCTGACACACGCAAACATACTCGTCGTCGGTCTGGCCCGCACCGGCGTTTCTGTGGCCCGTTTCCTGGCCTCGCGGGGCGCCCGGGTAACCGTCACAGATCTGCGTAACGAGATCGAACTGGCCGGCGTCATGGACGAACTGGCTGCCCTGGATATCCGCTGGGTGCTGGGACGGCACGACGAGGTCGATTTCATCTCCTCCGACCTGATCGTGGTGTCCCCCGGCGTCCCCCAGGATCATCCGCTGCTGGCCGCAGCCCGGAGAGCCGATACGGAGGTCGTTAGTGAGATCGAGCTGGCCGGCCGGTTCATAAGCGCACCGCTGGTGGCCATAACCGGCACCAACGGCAAGACCACCACCACAACCCTGGCCGGCGAGATTTTCAAAGGCAATGGTTACGCAACCTATGTCGGCGGCAATATCGGCGACCCGCTGATCGAACTGGTTGAATCCGGTCAGACGGCGGAACGGGTTGTCGCGGAGATCAGTTCCTTTCAGCTGGAGTGGATCAGCACCTTCCGGCCCTGCGTGGCAGCCCTGCTCAATCTCAGCGAAGACCACCTGGACCGTTACGCAAGCTACCAGGAGTATATCGACGCCAAGCTGCGGATCTTCGAAAACCAGACCGCTGAAGACTTCGCCGTGGTCAACCGCGACGATGCGCTGGTCTGGAAATTCTCTCAGGGGTTGAAGGCGCAGCTCTTTCCCTTCAGCCGCAAACAGGAGCTGGCTGAGGGCATCTTTCACCGTGACGGACTGATAACCTTCCGCCACAAGGGACATGAAGAATGCTTCCCGACCGCGGATATCAGACTGCAGGGGGTCCACAACCTTGAGAATATCATGGCGGCCCTGGCCTGCAGCCTGCTGCTCGGCTGCCGGCCGGAAAAGAGCTTCGAGATCGCACGGGACTTCGAGTCGCTCCACCACCGTATGGAATTCGTCCGCAAGTTCAAGGGCGTCAATTATTATGAAGACAGCAAGGCTACCAATGTCGGCAGTGTGGAGAAAGCTCTCGAAAGTTTCGACAACATTACACTGATTGCAGGCGGCAAGGACAAGGGCGGTTCCTATGCGCCGCTGGTGGCACTCATCCAGGAGCGGGTCCGGCACCTGATCCTGATCGGTGAGGCCGCTGACCGGATGCAGCTCGAGCTGGGCTCCCTGACCGATACCCACCGGGCGGCGACCTTGGAGGAGGCGGTCTGGATTGCCGCCCAGATAACGGCTTCCGGCGGAACGGTACTGATGTCGCCGGCCTGCTCCAGCTTTGACATGTTCAAGGACTACGAAGAACGGGCCGAGCGTTTTATCACAGCGGTCAAGGCGCTGTAACCATGCTCAAGAAACTTGAAAACTACGACCTGCTTCTCATGCTGATGGCCATTGCCCTGACCTGCTTCGGCGTTGTGATGGTCTATTCGTCGTCAAACATCATGGCTGCCAAACGCTTCCACGACGGTTTTTTCTTTTTGAAACGCCAGGGCCTGTTCGCTATCCTCGGCTTCGCCATCATGCTCGGTGTCATGCGCATCGACTATCATTTCTGGAAGAAGATGGCGGTTCCGGCCCTCCTGCTCTGCCTTGTTCTTCTCGTCATGGTCCTGATCCCCGGCATCGGCGGCAAAGCCGGCGGATCATCGCGCTGGATCAAACTACCCGGCTTTAACCTGCAGCCATCGGAGATGGCCAAACTGGCCCTGATCATGTACATGGCCTACTCCCTGGACAAAAAACAGGACAAGGTCAAGAGCTTTGCCGTCGGCATCGTCCCGCACATGGTCATTCTGGCCATTCTGATCGGCTTCCTGGCGATGCAGCCCGATCTGGGAGGCGCGCTGACCCTGGTGGCGGTTGCCATGACCATGCTGTTTGCTGCCGGGACACGCCTGAGCCATATCATCTCCATGATCCTGCTGGCCCTGCCGCTGCTGGCATACAAGCTTAACAGGGGCTACCACAAAGGCCGGATGGAGGCCTGGACCAACCCGTGGAGCGACCCGGAGGGCAAGGGTTTCCAGATCATCCAGTCCTGGCTGGCCCTGGGCACCGGTGGCGTTTTCGGTCAGGGGCTGGGTGAAGGCAAACAGAAACTCTTCTATCTGCCCGAGGCCCATACCGACTTCATCCTTTCGGTCGTCGGTGAAGAGCTGGGCTTTCTGGGTGTTATCGTCATCATCGGCATGTTCTTCCTGCTGGTGCAGCGGGCGATGCGCATCTCGGTGGCCGCCCCCGACACCTTCGGACGTTTCCTGGCCCTGGGGATCGCGGTGCTGTTCGGAATCGAGGCCACCGTCAACATGGGGGTCGTCACCGGCCTGCTCCCCACCAAAGGCCTGGCGCTGCCCTTTATCAGCTACGGCGGCAGCTCCCTGGTGATCAGCCTCTTCGCGGTCGGCATCCTGCTCAACATCTCTTCCGGCCTGAAGATCGAGCCGATCAAGCTCAAGGAGGAGAAATGAAGCTCATAATCGCCGGTGGCGGCACCGGCGGCCACCTCTTTCCCGGAATAGCGGTGGCCGAGGAGTTCCTGGCCCGCGATCCCTCCAACGAAGTCCTCTTTGTCGGCACTGAGCGGGGTATCGAGGCGCGTGCCGTACCGGCCGCCGGTTACCGCATCGAGCTGATCACCGCCGCCGGCATCCGCGGCAAGGGCCTCTTCAGCCAGCTCAAAGGCGCTGCCATGATGCTCTACGGATATGCCCTGTCGCGCAGGATCCTCAAATCGTTCCGCCCTGACGTGGTGCTGGGTGTCGGAGGCTACGCCTCACTGCCGATGGTCCTGGCTGCAAAGGGGATGCAGATTCCGCGTTACATCCATGAGCAGAACGCCATCCCCGGCATGACCAATAAGCTGCTGGCCCGGTTTGCCGACCGGGTCTTCATAACCCTGGAGGAGTCGGCCCGGTTTTTCCCGAAGGAAAATACCCTGCTGACCGGCAACCCGCTTCGTCGCCAGATCCTGGACCTGGTTGCCGTCGACCGCCATGAGCCGGCAGCCCCTGATGTCAGGTCACCCTTCAGGCTGTTCGTCTTCGGAGGCAGCCAGGGCGCTCACGCCATCAACACGGCCATGATCGCCGCTCTGCCGCTGATGGCAGACCTCGCAGACCGCCTGGAGATCTGCCACCAGACCGGAGAAAACGACTACACCGGGGTGCAGGCCGCTTACCGTGACAGCGCGATACCATCGGTGGTACGAGCCTTTATCAGCGATATGGCGGCCGAATACCGTACCGCCGACCTGATCGTCTGCCGGGCCGGCGCGACCACCATCGCCGAGGTGACCGCCTGCGGGAAGCCCTGCCTCTTCATCCCCTTCCCTCATGCAGTGGATGACCACCAGCGTCGCAACGCCGAGGCGCTGCTCAAGAAACAGGCCTGTTTCATGCTGCTGGAACGTGAACTGTCCGGCGAGCGCATGGCTGAAATGATCAGGGAGCTGATCGACGATCCTGAAACACTGCGGAAAACGGGATCAGCAGCCTTCGACCTGGCACGGCTTGATGCTGCAAAGATTATAGTTGATGAGATGACGGCTCTAAAGCCTGCGTAGGGAAAGGATCTGGATATGTACGGTAAAATAGAAAAAATCCACTTCGTCGGTATCGGCGGCATCGGCATGAGCGGCATCGCCGAGGTGCTGCTGAATCTGGGCTACAAGGTTTCCGGCTCCGATCTTCGCCAGTCGGATACCACGGAGCGCCTGGCATCCATCGGCGGCGAGATTTATATCGGCCACGCCCGGCAGAACCTGACCAATGTGGATGTGGTGGTAACCTCTACGGCCGTTCAGGAGGACAACCCGGAGGTCCTCGAAGCGCGTGAGCGGATGATCCCGGTCATCCCGCGGGCCGAGATGCTGGCCGAGCTGATGCGCATGAAATACGGCATCGCCATCGCCGGCACCCACGGCAAGACCACCACCACCTCCATGGTGGCAACGGTCCTGACCCACGGCGGCATCGACCCGACGATCGTCATCGGCGGCAAGCTGAACACCCTGGGGACCAATGCCGTACTGGGCCAGGGCAAGTTTCTGGTGGCCGAGGCCGATGAATCGGACGGCTCGTTCATGAAGCTCTCCCCGACCATCGCCGTGGTGACCAACATCGACGCCGACCACCTGGATTTCTATACCGGCGGCATCAACCAGATCAAGGACATCTTCGTCGACTTCATCAACAAGATCCCCTTCTACGGCCTGGCGGTACTCTGCCTGGATAACGACAACATCGCCGGCATCATCCCGCTCGTCAAGAAACGTTTTGTCACCTACGGGCTTTCCTCCCAGGCCGATATCCGCGCCACGCACATCAGGATGGAGGGGGGCCGGAGTTCTTTCGTGGCCCATTACAAGGGCTACCGCATGGGTGAGGTCTCCTACGCCATGCCCGGTGCCCACAACGTCCTCAACGCCCTGGCCTGCATCGCGGTCGCCATGGAACTGGATGTTCCCTTCCCCATGATCCAGGAGGGTTTTGCGCTCTTCGGCGGCGTGGGCAGGCGCTTTCAGGTAAAGGGCGAACCGGGCGGCATCATGGTGGTCGACGATTACGGGCATCACCCGGCCGAAATCAGGGCCACCCTGGCGGCGGCCAAAGGAGGCTGGCCCGAGCGCAGGCTGGTGGTGGCCTTCCAGCCGCATCGCTATACGCGGACCAAAGAGCTGTTCGACGATTTTGTAAAGTGTTTCCACGACGCCGATGTGCTGATACTGACGGACATCTATGCCGCCAGCGAGCAGCCGATCGAGGGAGTTTCAGCAGAAGCGCTGGTTTCCGCCATAAAGAAGCACGGCCAGCGTGACGTCACCTATGTAGCCGACCGGGAGGCACTGCCCGAGTATCTGGCAGGCATCTGCCGGCCGGATGATATCATGGTTACGCTGGGCGCAGGAAATATCTGGCAGGCCGGAGAAGGCCTCCTGAAACTGCTGCAGGGGAAATAAGCTGATGGACCGGATCAGCACAGCCATCCGCGCGGTTTTTTCCGGCAAGCTGCTGCATCAGGAGCCGCTCTCACACCATACCTCCCTGCGGGTGGGCGGTCCGGCCGACCTGTTTGCGGTCCCCCGGGACAGAGAAGATCTTCAGGTGCTGGTGAAGGTACTCGATGAGCTGCAGATCCCGCGGATCGTCATCGGCGGCGGCTACAACCTGCTGGTGCGGGACGCAGGATTCCGCGGCTGCGCCATCTCGCTGGAAAAGATCAATCACCTCGCTGTCCGGCAAGACGGCGTAATTAGTGCTGAAGCGGGGGGACGCAACATCGACCTGGCCCGTCTGGCAGAGGTCCACGGATTGAGCGGGCTGGAGTTCCTGATCGGGATTCCCGGTTCGCTCGGGGGCGCACTCCGGATGAATGCAGGTGCCCATGGAGGCGAAATATTCGACAATCTGACCTCACTGGAACTGCTGGACGCCGAAGGGGTCCGGAACTATGAGAAAAAATCCTTGCACTACGGCTATCGCCACTTGCAACTTGAACCTAATAAAATTATAATCGCGGCCAATTTCAAGCTTGCCCCCGGCAGTCGCGAGACCATAGCCGCTGCCATGGATGACTGCCTGCAGAAGCGGCGGGACGCGCAGCAGGTCAGGTTCCCCAACGCCGGCTCGTTTTTCAGGAATCCACCCGGCCGGACGGCCTGGAGGCTGATCGATGAAGCCGGGCTGCGCGGATTGACCGTAGGCGGTGCACAGGTCTCGGAGGTCCATGCCAATTTCCTGGTCAACCGCGGCGGGGCGACGGCAACAGACTTCCTGCAGCTGGCAGAAATGGTCAAGGAAAAGGTGTTCGCCGCGAGTGGCATCCGGCTGGAAGAAGAAGTTCGCATCACGGGCGAGGATTAGTCCATGACAGCCATGAAATCAAAGAAAATCGGTGTCCTGATGGGGGGCCTTTCCGCCGAACGCGAGGTGTCCCTGAAGAGCGGTGCCGCCGTTCATCAGGCGCTGCTGGACCGGGGCTATCGTGCCACGGCCATTGACGTGGGGCGCGACCTGGCTGCCGTTCTCGTGCAGGAACAGATCGAGGCGGCCTTCATCGCACTGCACGGCCGCTACGGCGAAGACGGCTGCGTACAGGGCCTGCTGGAACTGCTGGAGATCCCCTACACCGGCTCGGGTGTACTGGCCAGTGCCCTGGCCATGCACAAGCTCTACAGCAAACAGACCTTCGCATCCTCAGGCATCCTTACGGCTCCCTTCCATCATTTCCGGCGTGGAGAGCAGGTCCGCATCAGCGAGCTTGCCTTCGGACTGCCGCTGGTGGTCAAGCCGGTGCAGGAAGGCTCCTCGGTAGGCGTATCGATCGTCCGCGAGGAGGGGCAGCTGGAAGCGGCACTGGAAGAAGCCTTCCGTCACGACTCCGAGATCCTGATCGAACAGTACATCAAGGGGCAGGAGGTGCAGGTCGGCATACTGGACGACCGCCCCATCGGCGCCATTGAGATCGTACCCAAAAACGAGTTTTACGATTTTGAAGCCAAATACACCGACGGCATGGCCGAGCATATCTTCCCGGCACGCCTGGATGCAGACCTCTACCGGAAGGCGCAGCAGATCGGTCTGGCAGCCCACACGGCACTGGGCTGCTCCGGCTACAGCAGGGTCGACCTCCTGGTGACGGATACCGGCGACTGCTACGTGCTGGAAGTCAACACCCTGCCCGGCATGACCGCCCTGAGCCTCCTGCCGGAGATTGCAGCCAAGGGGGCCGGCCTCCCTTTCGGGACACTGGTTGAACGGATCATCGAATCGGCAGCGCTTCACACAAAGGCAGACTGAGACCAGTGCGAGACTTCTCCAGCTCAACATACCAGCGCAGGAAAGTGGCCCCCAACAAGGTCAGGATCCAGCGCAAACCGATTGAATGGGGAAAGTACCTGCGCCCGCTGGGCAGGATCGCCTTGGGACTGGCAGGCATCTCACTTGCCTGCGGCATCGTGTTTGCCGCCAAACGCGCCATCGACTCAACAACCTTCTTCCGCCTCAAGAATATCGAGGTATCCAGTGCCAAACGCCTGACTCAGGAGGAGATCCTGGCCCTGGTGGGGGTCGAGGCGGGACAGGACATGTCACGCATGAACCTGAAGCGCATGGGAGAACAGCTCGCCCAGAACCCCTGGGTGGAAACGGTCCGCATCCACCGCTATTTCCCTGACCGGCTCTCAATCTCCATCACGGAGCGCGAGCCGCTGGCCATAGTCAATATGGGCTATATCTATTATCTGGACAGGAAAGGCACCGTTTTCAAGGTGCTCAACCAGGGCGACAAGCTTGACTACCCGGTTGTCACCGGTTTCAGTGAAGAAGAGATGAACAGCAACCCGGCGGTCACCAGAGAAGCCCTCAAAACCACCTGCGAACTGCTGGGGATATTACAGGAAAAGGGTTCATTTATCCTTGCGGATGTATCGGAGATTCATTACGATAAAGGCTACGGTTTTACGCTGTTCACCAACTCCGGCGCACTCCCGGTAAAGGTGGGAGCCGGGGACTTCTCCGCCAAGATCGATCGCTTCGCCCGCATCTACAAGGATCTCATGGTCCAGCGGGCGTCATTGCAGTACATCGACCTGGATTATCTTGATAAGATAGTTGTCAAAAAGAGCTAACTCACGAATATACATGTCAGGCAGGGGGGAGTATGTCAGCAAATAAAAAGGAAAATCTGATCGTCGGACTCGACATCGGTACCACCAAGATCTGTGCCATTGTCGGCAACGTCACCGAGGACGGCATTGATATCGTCGGCATCGGCACCAGCCCGTCCAGCGGGCTGCGCAAGGGTGTCGTCATTAACATCGAAAGTACGGTCGCATCCATCCGCAAGGCCATCGAAGAGGCCGAACTTATGGCCGGTTGCGAGATCAAGTCCGTCTATGCAGGCATAGCCGGCGGGCACATCAAGGGGATCAACTCACAGGGCGTGATCGCCATCAAGAACCGCGAGGTTGCCCAGGAGGACGTCCGCCGCGTCATCGACGCCGCCAAGGCCATCGCCATCCCCATGGACCGCGAGGTCATCCATATCCTGCCCCAGGAGTTCATCATCGACGAGCAGGACGGTATCCGCGAACCGCTCGGCATGAGCGGCGTCCGCCTGGAGGCCAAGGTGCACATCGTCACCGGCGCCGTGGCCAGCGCCCAGAATATCGTCAAGTCCTGCAACCGGGCCGGCCTGGATGTGGCAGACATCGTGCTGGAACAACTGGCCTCCTCCGAGGCGGTGCTCTCACCCGACGAGAAAGAGCTGGGCGTCTGCCTGGTGGATATCGGCGGCGGTACGACCGACATCGCCATCTTCGCCGAAGGGGCCATCAAGTACACCTCGGTGCTTTCCCTGGGCGGCAACCATCTCACCAACGACATCGCCGTCGGCCTGCGCACCCCCATGGCCGAGGCCGAGAAGATCAAGCAGAAATACGGCTGCTGCCTGTCGGCCCTGGTCGGCAAGGAAGACAAGATCGAGGTTCCCAGTGTCGGCGGCCGCAAACCGCGCGAACTCTCGCGCAACGTGCTTTGCGAGATCCTCGGGCCCCGCGTGGAGGAAATCTTCACCCTGGTCAACCGGGAAATCGTCAAATCCGGCCTGGAGGATGTCATCGCATCGGGTGTGGTGATCACCGGCGGCTCCAGCATCCTGGAAGGCATGCCGGAACTGGCCGAGCAGATCTTCAACCTGCCGGTCCGGCGCGGCGTTCCCCAGAAGATCGGCGGCCTCGTGGATGTGGTCAACTCGCCGGTCTATGCCACCGGCGTCGGCCTGGTGGTCTACGGCAGCCGCAATTCAGGGACGCGTGAACATTTCAAAGAGGGTGGTTCCGATGACAGCATCTTCAACACCACCATGCGGCGCATGAAGACCTGGTTCAAGGAATTTTTCTAAAATATCGGCCGGGGAGAAATCGGGGCAACCCGCAAACAAATTGAATTTTAAGCCGTTTTTTTTCGTTGTAATTTTTTGATTTTTTTCCTTTGATTCTTTGTAACTTTACGGTTACATTTTACCCCTGTTGATCGGGATACTGCCATTGTGCAAGGGGGAAAACGCATGTTTGAATTTGATGAAGCCATAGACCAGGGTGCCGTAATCAAAGTGATCGGTGTGGGCGGCGGCGGCGGAAATGCTGTCAACACCATGATCGCCAGCACTATACATAAAGTCGATTTTATTGTTGCCAATACCGATGCACAGGCGCTTCGCCACTCGAAGGCCGCAGTCAAGATTCAGCTCGGACGCCAGCTCACCAAGGGTCTCGGCGCCGGCACCAAGGCCGAGGTCGGACGTGAAGCCGCCCTTGAAGACCGCGAGTCCCTGATCGAATCCCTCAAAGGCGCCGACCTCCTCTTCATCGCCGCCGGCATGGGCGGCGGGACCGGCACCGGCGCAGCCCCGGTCATAGCCGAAGCGGCCCGCGAAAACGGCATCCTGACCGTGGGTGTCGTCACCAAGCCCTTCACCTACGAAGGCAAGCCCAAGACCGACGTTGCCGAATCCGGCATCAACGAACTGAAAAAACACGTCGACTCCCTGATCATCATCCCCAATGACCGCCTGATCAGCCAGGCCGGCAAGAACATGTCGCTCTTCGATGCCTTCAAACCCTCCGACGACGTCCTGCGCCAGGCAGTCCAGGGCATCTCCGAACTGATCACCTCCACCGGCTTCATGAACCTGGACTTCGCCGACGTAAAGACCGTCATGAGCGTGCGCGGCATGGCCATGATGGGGATCGGCGTAGGCGCAGGCGACAACCGTGCCGCCGATGCCGTCAACAACGCCATCGCCAGCCCGCTGCTGGAAGACAACGACATCTCCGGCGCCAAGGGCGTGCTGGTCAATATCACCGGCTCGACGACCATGACCATGGATGACTACAACACCGTCAACCGCATCGTGCATGAGAAGGTCCACGAAGAGGCCAACATCAAGATCGGTGTCGTCCGTGACGACGAGATGGGCGACACCATCAAGGTCACCGTCATCGCCACCGGCTTCGGCGACCGTTTCGATGTCGAGCGCGGGCACAAGCGCAGCCTGGGTGCCCTGCCCGTCCTGGAGAAGCATCCCACGTCATCACGGAACACCCTGGACAAGCCGACCTTCATCCGTGACCGCCAGACAACCGAGAACGTCACCCGTATCCGCCCGTCAGCCTCATCGTTCATCGAGGACGACGAGGACCAGTACGACATCCCGACCTTCCTGAGGAAGTCGGTAGACTAGACCCACAACCGAATTGACAGAGCGGCGGCCTTAAACGGCAGCCGCTCTCATTTGCCCGGCTCTCCGATTTCCCCCTCCTGGAGAACCGGGCTTTTTTTATCCCCGTTACGACAGAGGGGGCCTGCCGCACGGCAGGCCCCCTCTCCTTTTGTCACTACCCAGTATGATCTATGCTACGCGTCAAACAAAGCACCAGGCCGACGACAGACGAGCCTCAGCAAATGGTAAACCTACGGATGCACCCTGATGTTCCTGACTTTCAGCGTTCCATTTTTAACTGTCAGCGCACCCTTGATATCCGAGTAGTCTGTTGCCGCCGGCGCGCTGAAGCCCGGCCCATAACCACCGTACAGGTTGTAGATGACACTGGCCTGGTTGAAGGTCAGGTCCTCGGTGAAAAGGATCTCACGGGCCTCGATGGTTGCGCCCGTCGTCGCTGCTGTATAAGCATCGCCGATCTTGCCGTAGGGGATGCCGGGTGCGGTCGTAATGCGGGCGTTGGAGGCGGCGCCGAAGGTGGCGGTGGCACTCTTGTCGGTACCCATGGAGACAATGCCGGAGAGTCCGGGGGCGTCGTCAGTGCCGCTCCAGCCGTAGAGCGCAGCATACCAGTCGGGTGTGGCGGTCAGGGTGACCGGCGCATTGACGTCGAACAGGGCGGTACAGTCAGTACTTGAACCATTGGAACAGTTGATGCCGGCCGGTGAACTGGTAATGGTCGAACCGCCGCTGCCGGCAAAGGCCACCGTCAGGAAGCGGCTGATGATGTCACTGGTGGCCATGGCCCCGTTGGAGAGGTTGCCGGCCTCGTCCCTGGCCCAGACATAGAAGGTCCGCGGTCCGGTTCCCAGCGATACGACAGAGCCCGGGTTGTTCGGCACCCAGCCGGCTCCCCAGGGATCGGGCGGTGTCGGGGTCTCGCTGATGTAGAAGCCGGTCACCCCGTGGGCGTCAGTGGCCGTGAGAGTCGTGATCGGGATCGTCAGGGTCGTGTTGGTGCCCGGCAGCGTGAAGATCAGCGACGCCGGGGCGATCCGGTCGGCCGTGCGGATGTTCCAGAAGCCGCTCTGGTTGGTGTAGCTGCCGATGGTAACCGGGTCGCCCGCCACCGGTTGTCCGACCGTGCCGATCAGCACATAGTTGGTCGAGTTGACCTCCTGACCGCCGCCGGAGATGACGTCGGAGACCTGGGTGTAGGCGGCCAAGGCAGAAGCTGTAATCATTGTCTGCAGCATAACGGCAAAGATCCCGATAGATTTAGTTTTCATATTTCCTCCCGATGCGTAGTGAAACGACAATGTTTTACGGCAATTCCGTAACGGTATAAGTGACCGTGCAGGCATAGATCGAGCATGCCGAACCGCAGGCGGTGTCATTAAACATTCTCATCGCGTAGCTGCTGTTGATGTTGTCGATAGTTGCGAATCCGCATGGCGATGTTGTCAGTGACTGAATCCCGGTTGAACCGCTTGAACTTGCCGGTCCGCATATCCACGTACTCGTGACGATGTTCAGCAGGCCAATGACTATATCGTATGCAGCGCTTGAATCATTGATGCGACAGCTTGCACTGGAAAGCACGGCACCGTGCGGCAGATTGAGGCTTGCAATCAAGTTTTGTGTGCCTGCGGGAGCGGTTATGTAACGCAACATCCAATTACCTGAATAGGTGGTGGCTGATGTGGCTGAAGTGAACGCTGCAGCTGTAACGTTATAATATTTCGTTTTTGGCGTCGTACAGCTCAACGTACCACCGATGCTGGCGTTGCCGCTAACAGCCAATGATGAGAGGGTGCCGACACCGGTAATGCCGGTATAGCTGCCGGAAAGCCGGTCAGAAGGCAGGGTGCCAGTATAAATATTTGATGCACTTAGAAAAAACCCACTATCTTGGCCGTCAAGCAGGTCGGCATTTAGGTTAATCACACGAGTGCTCTCGAGCACCATGAATGGTGTTGTTGATGTGAATGTTGGTGTGGTTTCAAAAGTCACAGGACCCTTAGATCCAAATTTCACCGCACTAGTGAAAGTAGATCCAAAGGTCACGGTATCTAGGAAAGTTACAGGACTTCCGAATGTCTGGTTGCCGTTGAAGGTCTGGGGTGCATTCAGTCGGGCGATGTTGCTGGTCAGTTTGCTGTCGCTGATCGGGCCCGTAATCTTGGCGTCGCTGACGCTGCCGTCGGCGACAGAATCCGACGTCTGCGCCCTCCTGGCATACGGCACGCTGGAGAGTTCCTGCAGCGCCATCTCCGCATCACCCTCCACCTTGACCTCCAGCCAGTACGGCACATCGAAAGGGGTCGAGATCGGCGTGGCCGATCCGAGTTGGGTGCTGTAGATACCGTTGGAGGCGGAGATGTCCTTGGTCTCCTGCCAGACCGGATTGCTGCGGGCCGGGTTGGAGGAGTAAAGCGAGAAGCGGACACTAATGGCGCCGTTGACCGGTGCGCCGGCACTGTCCTTCAGGTAGCCCTGGTAGTTGATGGTTGAGGGTACGGTCGCAAAGGCCAGTGGCGCGAAAATTATCACCGTAAATAGCATTAATGCATTCATCCAATGAGTTCGGATCATACCTGCCTCCCAATAAAACAAGGGGTTGTTGAAAGTGGACTACCCGTTGTTTCACAATCGAAATCCATCAAAGCGGTTGATTGGTTTCAATATTCCAACCCCGTTCTTCCAGGGGGCCGTTGGTCATTGTCTCCGGATTATAGGGGTAATATCCCCAGTACATCTTGCTTGGCAAATATCCCGCTTCCTGTTGCACTTTTCCGGCAGAGGAAGCAAAAAGTCGGTAACTTGTCAGCGAAACCTCTTCCAATCTCAGGCGGGATTCAAGGATTTGAATGAGCGGATTACTGTTTTCCGCACCGGCAGTGTAGATGAACAACTGGGGCGTAATCCGCCCACTCAGGTCGGTCATCAAGCATGGCCCATCGCTGGCAAGATTTCCGCTGACTGTAACGAAACCAAAATAGGGCCGAGGCAACGATGCATCAATCATTGTTGCGTATGTGGTTATCGGGTAGACAGGTTCTCCAAGGTTGCTCAAGTTTACCGGTAATCCGTGTGTAACTGTAAAAACCAATGGGGTAGTGTGACTGCACCCGGTTACTGTATTAGTGACCATGTTGACAACTACGTTCTGCTCAGGGTTAGCTGGAGATATGAACGTTACCTGTTGAGGACTCAATGTAAGCTCGATCAGCGTTGTATCGCCTTTGCGCGTCGGAAGAATCGGCTTTATTCCTGTTATCATGACATTCTGCAGGTAGAGGTAGCGACCATAGACGCTGCCTGAACCCGGTAGCCACAAGCCGATTGCAGAGAACTGATCATAGTTGGCAACTGCCAGATTAATTAATGGTGTAAATTGTTTCGGATCACAGATGACCTTTATCGGGTCGAGCGTGAGAACTGCTGGTAGCCCTGCAATAACAAACTTCATATCGAACCCGTACAGCAGGATATCGCGGTATTGATCGGGCATTGTTGTCGAACTCAAAGTAGCCGACGTCATACCTTCGATAGTCACAGCACCGACAAACGGCAGTGCCGAAGGAAACCCCCCGCTTAACGGATTACAGGTCCAGCTTGCGGACGGCTTGTCGTAGCGCAGCACATCACCATCGCTGCATACCGCACCGATCTTTGCTGCAGTTACGGCCTTATCGGCGATTTTGGGACTTGTTATGGCACCATCTGCGACCTTGGGACCGGTTACTGCACCATCGGCAATCATGGTCGTGGTCACGCTGGTGACCCGGTCCGCCTCCGCTGCCCGCTGGGCGTAGGGCACGCTGGAGAGCGGCTGCAGCGGCAGTTCGACGCCTTTGATGATCACCGCCAGATAATAGGGCACATCGAAATGCGCTCTGAGCGGGGTCCCTTCGGAGCCGATCTGGGTGCTGTAGATGCCGTTGGTTACGACGACGGCTTTTTCAGGCTCGCTCCAGACCGGGTTGTTGCGGTGAGGATTGGAGGAATACAGGGCGAAGGCCATGCCGAACTCCCCGTTGACCGGAGTTCCATCTCCGTCCTTCAGGTAGCCCTGGTAGTTGATGGAATGGGGTACACCGGCCATGGCGACCGCGGCAAGAATCAAGGCGGTGAACAGCGACAGTAACCCGATGGGGTGAAACCGTTTCATGTTGCCTCCGCTGCTGCTACGAAATGATAAGCACAGGTCATAATCCTTGCAGAGCTTCTACAACTTACTTTTGTCTTCTGTTGGCCCAGATGTTGTTGCGGGTGCCGTCCGACTGCAGCCAGACGGCCGTCGCGATCCCCTGGGCGATCATCGCCACCTGCGGATAACGTGAATCACCGGCATTGTCCGTCTCCAGCAGCACCGCGATTCCCCAGCCTGCCCCCGGAGTATACCAGTTGCCGTAGATGTTGTTTCGGGTGCCATCGCTCTGGCCCCAGACCGCAAGCGCATTTCCCTGCGGGTCAATGGCTACCTGTGCATCTCCCGCACTGCCCGCATTGTTCGTTTCGAGCAGGGCCGCCGTGCCCCAGCCTATGCCTGTGCTGTAGCGGTTGGACCAGATGTTTTCGCGTGTACCGTCGGACTGTGACCAGATGGCTATAGCATTACCTTGCGCATCGACTGCTATCTGGGGTAACAATGCATCACCGCTTTTGTCGGTCTCTAGAATCACTGCCGCCCCCCAGCCCACTCCTACGACATACCGATTAGCCCAGATGTTGTTGAGTGTACCGTCGGACTGCTGCCACACCGCCACTGCGCTGCCTTTTGCATCGATCTTCACCTGGGGATAGCGGGCTGTCCCCGCATCGTTCGTCTCAATGAGGACCGCCGTGCCCCAACCGACCCCGGCGATGTAGCGGCTTGACCAGATATTGTTACGCTTACCGTCATCCTGATCCCACACCGCCATGGCGTTCCCGATTGCGTCCATGGCCACCTGGGGGGCAGATGCCGCACCGTCATTGTTGTTCTCTATCAGTGTCGGCGTACCCCAGCCGAGGTCGACGGTGTAGCGGTTAGCCCAGATGTTGTTTCGCGCGCCATCATTCTGGAACCAGACGACCACCGCATTCCCGGCAGCATCCATGGCTATCCTGGGGACCCTGGCGTCTCCGTCATCTGTTTCCAGCAAAACAGGCTCTCCCCAGCCACCACCGGCCGTATAGCGGTTGGCCCAAATGTTGTACCGTATGCCATCAAAGTGGGGCCACACGGCAATGGCATTCCCCTGTGCATCCATCGCCACCCGGGGGGCTCTGGCGTTCTGTGTAGGGTCCGGCTCGATTACTTCCGGAGTGCCCCAACCTGTTGCCGGGCTGTAACGTGCGGCCCAAATGCTGTAGCGCTCGCCGTCAGATTGTTCCCACACGGCAGTGGCGTTCCCCTGGGTGTCCATAGCCACTTGTGGGGCCCCGGCATCACCGTGGTTGTCGTTCTCGATCAATGCCGCAGCTTGCCAGCTTGTTGCCGGTAGATAGGTAGCCTGGACAACCCCCGCTACGCTTGCAGTGTATACGGCAACTGCATTGCCCTGGACATTCATCGCCAATTGATAGTCGCCTAACCCGTAGACCGAAGTATCAGCCTGGAATGCCGTGCCCCAGCCGCTCGCCGCATTGTAGCGTTTGCCCCAGAGATGAGCTAGAGAACCGTCAGAAGACCCCCACGTGACAAGGGCATTGCCCTGTGCATCCATGGCAACTTGATGATTGCGATTATTTTCATTACTAAAGAGTTCGACCAATGCCGCCGGGCCCCAGCCGGCACCTGCCGTGTAGCGCTTCGACCATAACTTTCCGAGGACACCCTCGACATCCCACCATATGATCAGTCCGTTTCCACGCACATCCATGGCAACCTGCGGGTCATGATCACCCGTTGAGGCCGTCGGTATCTCCGTTGCACTTCCCCATCCGCCTACGACGCTGAAACGGCTCATAAAGACCTTATAGACCGGTTCACCTGGGAACGTGTACATTTGCCAAACGACGGTAGCGTTGCCCGAGGAATCCATTGCCACTCTGGGCTTGTCTGCGTTCCTTACAGAATCGGTCTCAAGCAGTTCGGATCCCCTCCAACCTTCCCCGACTCGGTAGCTGTTGGAAAAGATACTGATACGTGTCCCGTCATGCTGGGACCAGACAGCAATGGCGGTGTCCCCGCTCATCGCGACTTGAGCGTCTGATGCCGCACCGGATCCCGTCTCTATCATAGCGGCGGAGCCCCAGCCGATACCTGCCGTATAGCGGTTAGCCCAGATATTGTCCCGCGTGCCGTCGGATTGCTGCCACACGGCCATGGCATCGCCTGCCGCATTCATCGCCACCTGGGGATATTTTGCGAGGCCGGAGTCATCACTATCGATCACGATAGCCGTGCCCCAACCGACACCAACCGTATAGCGGCTGGCCTTGATGTTGATGTCCTCTCGCCATACGGCCATCGCGTTGCCTTGCGCATCCATGGCTATTCTGGGGAAATGGTAATAAGTAGATGTAACATCCAGAATAGCTCCTGTTCCCCATCCGCTGTCGATGCTGTAACGGTTCGCCCCGACCATATATTCATTTGCAGGGGTACGGTGGTCCCATACCGCCATGGCATTGCCCTGAGGGTCCATTGCCACCTGAACGTACAATATGCTGCTGCCACCCGTAGCCATGGTCAATGCCGTGGCAACGTCATAGGCCTGTTCGATCGGTGGTGATGTCGTGGACGACATTTTGTTCATGGCATTGATCTGCGCCTGCAGCGATGCAACCAGTGCCAGCAGGTTGGCCTGACTGGTATCAGTGGTTCCTATCCTGCTGAAGTCAGCGGCGTGCAGACCATCGACCGTGTCGGCGTTGAGTCCCGCTGAACCAATTTTGGTGCCGCTTATGGGGCCGCTGACCTTGGCATCGGTCACGGCACCATTGGCAAGTTTGTTGGTGGTGATGCTGTTGTCTGTTACCGAATCCGCCACCTTAGCGCGCTGCGCATACGGCACGCTGGA
>JADKKR010000013.1 GCA_016720395.1 Geobacteraceae bacterium
CTCTGCCAGACCGGCCAGTGACATCAGGGCGCTGATGTCGGACTCGACCGTTTCTACAATACCGGGCGGCGGACCTTGATGACCACATCCTCGCCGGAGACCAGCCGGGCCCGGTGGACCTGGGCGATGGAGGCCGCTGCCAGCGGCTCCCGGATTGATCTCGGCAAAGAATGCCCGACCGGCCCTCCCAGTTCCCGGACCAGTTGGCTCGTGACTGCGTCGAACGGGAAGCTGGGGACATTGTCCTGCAGCTTTTCGAACTCGCGCACAAAGGAAACGGGGATGACATCCGGACGGGTGGAGAGCAGCTGACCGAGTTTAATGAAGGTCGGACCGAGCTCCTCCAGTGCCAGGCGCATCCGCTCGGCGGCCGTCAGGCGGGCCAGGTCCGGGGTGTTCCTGCTGCGCAACAGGCGGCGGCTGCGCGCCAGTACATCGGCCAGGCCGAGCATCTCCAGGGCCTGGTCAAAACCGTAGGCGCTGAGCACCCGCACGATGTTCAGGTAGCGCCTGATGCTGCGGATGCTGCGGTTTATCCTGAAAAACGGAGCATGGAGGTCAGCCGTTCAGGCGTGATTCAGGTCCTGTACCCGTTTTTTGAGGCGCTCCAGTTCTTCGACGGAGGCCAGCCCCAGACGGTCGACAACCTTCTGCACCTCGACCTCGGCCATCTCGCGCACTTTATCCCTGTTTTCCCGGGCCATGGCCTGGATCCTCTCGACAAACTGCTTGCCCTCTTCTTCGCTCAGCTTGTACCTGTCCTTCATCTCTACAACCAGTTCCTCTGCCTTCTTCTGGGTGATGGCAGCAACGCCGATGGTTGTCATGACGACCTTTTCAATAAGCTCCAGCATGTTATCCTCCGTTCATCGTGGGTTTATACTACCTGGTCCTGTTTGAGATTATACGACAGTTTTTTCATACGTCTTCGCCCTGCCGTAGCGGCGACTGCGATCAGCAGCAGGGCCCCTGCAGCAGCAGGATAGGCGACGGCCAGGACGACCGGTGTCAGCAGAAGGCGTACCAGCAACCTGAGGATGCTGTTCTGTGAAATGATCTTCGCAACCGGCGGGCTCAGTCGATAATACACCGCCACACAGGCCCGGCCCGGGGCAGTGGTCAGCAGCCGCGTGTCGCGGAAGTCACGCAGGATCTTAACCTGCGGGTGCAGGTAGCTGCCGTAGGCCGCCGTGGCAATGAAGCAGCCGCCACCCCCTCCGCCGCCTGAAGACACGGATGTTGCCGGGGGACCGGTGTGTCCGTTACCGGAGCGGTGGCCAGGAGGGTGCCGTCGGTGCTGAAATTGGCATTCTGGGTAGTGCTGCCGCTGGTGTTGACCAGCAGAAGCACGATCTCGGCGGTTGTGCCGGTATTCGGGATCGATACGGAGGAGGATAGGTAGTTGAGAAACTGATTTCGTCAGTAATAATTCCAAAAATGTCTTTCAAGAAGGCGCGTGCCACGATGGCTGGAGTCCCGTTGACGTAGATGGTGCCGGGAAAGGTGCTGGAGCAAATCTGTAGTAGGCGAATGAATATTGTTCCAGGAACACCTCGGGCTTGGGAGTTGAGAGGCCGTTAACCGGATAGCTGTTGTAGGTCGCAAGTGGAACATATTGCAGGCGGGAGGTTGTGCGGTCAAAGGGCTGGACCCAGTCCTGCTGGCGGTAGACCCGCCGGGCGAAGCCGAGGAAATCGGTCGGCAGGGCACCTGCAAGGACCGTGTTGATCACCGGCAGCATAGGGATGTCAGTGGAACCTCCCGGGGCGCTGAGCGGGGCCAGGGTTTCCCAGACCGAACGCACCAGGCCGGTCGTGTGCTGCTCCGTCAGGTAACGGTTGAAGATCCAGCGGCCGTAGCCGGCGCCGGTGGTAAGGGCATTGGCATCCACCGCCAGATCCAGCCGACGTGTACTGTTGATAAACCAGGGTGCACATAGACGTAATTCTGACCCACGGCAGGATAGAGTTCACCTTCATACCAGGTGGAAGTGGCTTCAGCGTACCATTTTTCGAAAAAATAATTATAGCCGAACTGGACGGCATGGTGAAACTCATGGGCCGAGGTTATCTGCAGGCTCTGCAGCGGTGTGTAGAGGACCGGGATCTTGGTGTAGATGGCATTGGTGAAGTCCTTGTCGATCTCGATGTAGCTGCTGTAGGCATTGGGGAAACCTACGGAGGGAACGGGAGCCAGGGATGTTGTCTGACCGTAGATCTTCAGGGATGCCAGGCTGCGCAGGTAGACGTGATAGGGTACCACGGGCGGTGGTCGGTAGCCGTAGGTGCTTTGATACGCAGTATAGGCTGACTCAAAGGTGGTAGCCACCTGCTGGACCCAGGTTGCCACGGTATAGGGGAGGGTCGGCGTCGGGGCATCGATGCCTGTTGTCGCATAGTGGATCACGAAGTGTCCCCATGTCAGCGTGGCCTCGTTCTCCAGCACCGGTGCGGCCAACTGCTTAGCCAGAATGGTCTGCGTGGCCGGCTCCAGTTTGTCCCAGTCCCGGCGAAGATCGCGCTTGAGCGGCATGCCGCAGTGGGGGTGCAGCGGCTCTGTTGACAGTTCTGACACTGCTTTCAGGGGAGCTCCTGCTGTCTCGCCGAACTGCTGCAGGTAGTAGTCGTCCAGGCTGCCTGCCCGGCAGGGGAGTGCCAGTACTGCCATGCTCCACAGCGCCAGTGTCATTAATTGAATGATCCGCAGGTTCATCAGTCCACCATCCTTTTGCCTGCCCGTAGCGGGACAAGCACTGTAGTGCCGTTCTCCAGCGTTGTTTCAACTGAAAAGGAACCGTTGCTGACACGATAGACGCCAGCGGGAAGCACTGCCACGAAATAACCGGATTCGTCAGTCTGCGTGTGCATCACGGGCGTAGTGCCGGCAGATATTGTCAGCGGCACAGCAGGGCAGGGGATATAGCCCAGGCTACCCACAAGCCTGCCGCCGGAACTCTGGATATAGCTGATGCCGGCCAGCGCACCCTTGTCAGGGGGGAGAGCTGTTGTCCCGACTTGGGCAGGGCGCGTCAGCACTACCGGCACTGCACGGTCCTGCACCGCCACAAACGGGCTGTCACCGGCGGGTTGGCCGGCCACAAAACTGCGACCGTCGAAATGATAATAATTCCAGGCGCTCCCCTGCCGACGTGAAGCGGCAGAAACCGCCGTACACATGATAGCTGCTGCCAGTAGCATCAAAAGTAGTGTGCTGCCGGAATACATGTTCCACCTGCCGCTGAATGGAATCTCTTTCTTTATTATTATGGTGCAGGATTTCTGATAGTCAAGCTAAACGTAGCTGTTTGCACCAGCCGTACGACATACAGCGGGACTCCGCCACCTGCCGGCACTCCTGTGCAGAAAAAACGGGCGCCGGCTTGTCACCAGCGCCCGTTTCATGATGTTCCTCCGATAGGGTAAATTTACGATCGTCATATGGATACCTTCTCACAACCTACCCGTCGGGAAGAACTGTATTCATCTCTTCCCGACGGGGCCTGCCTGGTCGAATCAAGTGAATCCGGTCCAGGTTTACACGTTGTGGCTACGGGACGACAGGGGGAGTGGTCGTGCCGGTTGTCGTGGTGCCGCAGCCGCCGGTGGTTCCGCCGGTGGTTCCTCCGGTAGTTGTGCTGCCGCCATGGCTGCTGCTGCCGCCCTTTCCGGGCGTGACCTGGATTTCCAGAACCGACTGGGTGGGTGACAGTAGTGTCGGTCTGAATGCGGCATCATCCTTGTCATCAGAAGGATCGAGGGCCGCCAGGATCGTATTGCCGGTAACCGTGTAGGTGGTTCCGGTAACACCGTCAGCTGCCATCACCGTGTAAGTGGCTACCGGATCAATCTGGAAGGTCAGACGCCACCAGCCGGCTTTTTCAGTATCCGTTCCGGCCAGCTTCTTGAGCATGAAGTTATAGCCATAGACCAGCTTGCCGGAGCCGTTAACCTCTGGTCGGTACCAGCCGGGACCGTCGCCGCCGATCCCCTCATAGACAGCCTTGTCGAGCACCGGCAGACCGCCGTTGTAGACAGGATCACGACCGAGGCCTTTACCGGTGATCTTCTCGATGATCAACCGGGCGTTCGGGCTGAAGATGGTCCGGTAGTTGGTGGGGAGTCCATCGCCGGTGGTGCCGAACTTCTCTGAGTAGCGGGCTCCGAAAAGGTGTGTCATGACATAGCTGTTCATCAGATCGGTCGGATTTCCGGCCTCATCCACCGGTGCCTGGTACAGGACGTTTTCCACATGGATCACTGATGTAGTATTCCACCCGTGTCCGGTGATGTTGTCGGACCAGTCGATGGTAACCAGCTGCGGTGTACCGGCACCGCTACGCCAGTCGGCCTGCCAGGTGCTGGATGTTTTTTGCATGTAGTAGCTGACGCTGTCCTTGATGTAGATTTCCGAGAATATGGTCGACCAGAACGGATTGGGCGGCGTCTCCGAATTGCGCAGTCCCGTGTTGGCATACAGCTTGGCTCCGGTTTCATCCGTAACCGGAAGTCCGCCCAGCCCGTAGCCTTCGGCAAAGATCAGCGGAACGGCCAGATTGCTTCCAAAAGCCCCGTCTTCTTCACCGCCCGGCATACCGCCCGGTTTTTTGGGGGCAGCGCCGACTTCTGCAGATACCTTGCTTTCCTGACCGAATGTATCAACCGCAGTGACTGCATAATAGAACATTGTGCCGGTTTTTTTGGGCCCTTTGCCTGCCGGCGGGCCCTTTTTACCTTCCGTTCCGGTAGCAGACGAGATCGGTTCCAGCGCTACGACTTTCGCCGTATGCGTTGTTGTGCCGGATGTCGTATGTCCGCCTGAACTGCCGCCTTTACCCGGCATTGCGCCGGCGTCATCGATCGGGATGTAATGGATGTAAGGTGACGTGACACCGGAAAAGTGCTCACCGGCCATCTTGCTGATACCGGGTGAGACACCCCAGTAGAGATTGTAGGATGTGGCCCCGGCTACCGGTGACCATTGCAGCACGACAAACGTGTCACCGGCCATGGCGGAAATCTCTGCCGGAGCTCCGGGCGGTGGTGTCTTGGGTGTCACAGAGAGTTCTGCCGAGGTTTCACTCACCCGGTTCGTGTTTGTGCAGACCGCCTGGACCCTGAAGTAGTAGATCGTCCCGTTTACCAGTCCCGGCACCGTGTAGGGCGGACTGACGTTTTCCATCTTGGTAGCCGTGGCCGGGTCGACATTAGGAGTATTGGACATGTAGATGGTGTAGCTTTCCGCATCGTCAACCACTTCCCAGGAGATTGTTGCCTGGCCGTCGCTTGCCGCAGCTGTCGTCGTGGCCGGAGCAGCGAGGGCCTGGCTTGCCGCAGTTTCAGTGCTGGTCCCGCTGCTGCATCCGACAAGTGCGAGTGCAAGTACAGTGCATGAGGCAATGCTGGTGAAAATGCATGCGAGGTGCTGCCAACATGTTTTTTGCGATGGTTGTGTTTTCATGACGTGCTCCTCCTGTGTGTTGTTTTGACTGCTGAGTGGAATCTTTACCGGTCCATGCCTGTTAGATGCTTGTGCTGAGCGTATTGTCATATCTGACGGTGCAGAAAGACACCAGTTACAGCAACCAGGGATAATGTGTTTTATTTAATTAATACACGGACTGTGCCAACGGGTTTTAATAGAAAAAAATACATTATAAACAGATAGTTACTGTTTAAATGCTGTGTGTGTTCATGGTTGCTGTTATTGAATAACTTGTCAGCCGGTTTTAGTGTTTTCAGGAGAGTTCTTGTCTGGTGCGGGTTTAACAGGTGTGAATTTTTTCGCGGGGCGTGCATATTTTTACGTGCCGGGAATACTGTCAGTTCTGATACAAACGTGGCCGGGTCTGCCCGACCCGGCCGCGTGCCTGATACAATCAATTTCTGCTTTCATCTACTGCCGTTTTCTGGTCTGAGTTGACGGGGCGATGATCTTTTTTTGCCCGGGGAATTCCTGTATGTTTCAACACCCGATCCTGCTGAAGGTAGCCATGAGCTGACAGTAATCGGGCTGCAGATGCCCGGAGCAGTGTCGATTCCGCTCCGGGCATGTTCGAGCCGGACAGGACTAATGAGTCCCGGAACCTGTGCCGGAACCGCCTTTGCTCCCGCCCGTGCTGGTGCCGTCACCGATGTTAACCTCGATGGCGACGGTAGCGGGATCGACCAGGATGCCGTTGCTGGCGGCTGTTATGACCGTGTTGTTCGCACGCATGGCACCGCCAAAGTCGTAGCCATCCCGCAGGTAAAAGGTCAGTCTCCACCAGCCGGCCTTGCTGACGGTGCTCGGCAGGGTCATGGTGTTGATCATCCAGTTGTAGCCGTAGGAAAGGTTTCCGGAGACACTGATTTCGCCGGCCATTCCGGAATTCTGTCCGTCTACGCCGAACTTCTCGTAAACGGCCTTGTCGAGGAATGTATAGACAGGCAAGCCACCAGGGCCATCCAGTTTTTCGATCTTCAGCGTGGCGTTTATGGCATACACTCTGGGTGTTGTCGTGACGTACGTGGTACCATCGGTTCCCGTCACTTCAGTATCCCGTGTGCCTAACAAAGATTTCATGGTGTAGGCGGTCATGGGCGTAACAACCTCTGTGGTGAGTACCACTTCGACCCTGGCCACGGAATTTGTGCCAAGTGTCCTGCTGGAAAGGCTGTCACCCCAGGCTGCAGTCACCGGTACCGGACTGCCCGGAACAGCTGTGGCCCATTCTGCCTGCCAGAGATTGTCGGAGGCCTGGGTGTAATAGGTCACTCCATTCAGTGTGTACATTGATGTCGGGTTGAAGTATGGCATTGTCGTAATGGTTGCCAGGGATGCTTCGGTGGCAAGCGGACGGGCTCCGGTGTTGAAGTCGACCGCCTTTGGATCCAGGGTCCAGGTACCGGTGATCGGCAGTCCGCCCACTCCGTAACTGTCGGCGAAGATGACCGGGAAGGAAAGGTTGTTGCCGAAGCCTGTGTCAGTCTCACCGCCGCCTCTCGAGCCGCGTGGTGTAGCCGATACCTCGGCTGATGGCGCACTCTCTGCCAGGGTGCCGGTTCCGGTCCCGTCATCGGCCAGGGCTGTTACCACATAATAATAGGTGGTGCCACCAACCAGACCGGAATCTACATATTGAAGCAGGGAGCTGGGAAGTATCGGATTAAAACGGGTCGGATTTACCAACGCGACAGGAGTACTGGTGCTACGGTATACGTTGTAGGCAGTGGGGGCAGTTCCGCTGATGGGTTCAGTCCAGGTAAGTGTTACCGATGCCGTAACCTCCGGAGTGAGTGTGGCAGAGAGGTTCAAAGGCGCGCCGGGCAGTGGACTGGCAGGAATCGCAGCCACTTCCTGTGACTCGATGCTCTCGCCGCCGGCTCCTACTGCTGTGACTACATAGTAATAGAAGGTTCCACTGGTCACGTCGGTATCAAAGTGCGGCATGACCGCTTTCTCGAATTTTCCTTTGTTTTTAGCCTTGCTTACCCCGGAAGCGGTGTCTTTATATATGTTGTAGGATGTGGCACCGGGAACGTCCGACCATTCCAGCTTTACGGATGTACTGCCGCCGGTAATGGTGACGCTCTGCGGTGGTATGGGGGGGAGCTTGCTTTCTGCGGACGCTGAGGGCTGTCCTTCGCCATGATTGAATATTGCTGTGACCTTATAATAGTAGGTTTTGAGATAATCCATTCCGGTAGATGTGTATGAGGTGCCGGCGGTGCTTGCTACCAGATTTGCTGCCGAAGGAGTGAAGTCAGGGGTCGTTGAACAATAAAGGTTGTACGCGGTGGCTTCAGCCACTGTCGCCCAACTCACGGTGGTACTCCCTGAATCAACAGCCGTTGATGATACGGTAGCAGGTGCCGTCGAGGCAGAAGTCGAGCCTGAATCACTGCAGCCGACCATTATGATGGCCAGGAAGGCAGTTGATACAATGATGGTGACGATCGATATGAATTTCTGCCAGCTTGATTGTTCCGTTCTACTTGTTCTCATCGCGAGTTCCTCCTTGATTGCATGATATGCGGCATGCCGTGTTCCTGTCGTCCATGCTTATTACTGTTTTACAACCAATCGCATCAGCATAAAGCTGCCCTGCTTGCGACAGATATGCCTGATCCGGCCGGATTATCTCCCCTGCCGCTGACCCTGCCCAGCCGGCACTCCCTGCTGCCGGTTCATGGCGCGCCGGAACTCCTGATGGTTTGGCATCTCTTTCTTCATCTCCTCGTTCTGCTGCATCTCCCGGAACATCTCCCGGTTGCGGGCAAGTTCGCGGCGCATATTCCGGTTCTGCATCATTTCCTGCATGGTCTCACGGTGCTGGAGCATTTCCCGGCGTGTCTCCTCATTCTGAAGCATCTGACGGACAAACATCCGGTGCTGCATCATTTCTGCGCGCTGCTCGCGATCCTGAAGCATTGCCCGCAGCCGATCCTGGTTCTGCAGGAGATTCTGGCGCTGGTCCTTATCGCGGATCATCTCCCTGAGCTGCAAACGGTCCCGAGACATTTCCTGTACCTGATCTGCAGCCATGGTCGGGGTGTTGGTCATACACAAAATTCCCACTGCCCACACAATTACTCTGGTAGTGAATCTCATGATTGTTCTCCTTGGATGTATGGTGTCTACCTGACGGTAAAATTTGATTCCGGCGTTCAGAATAAAGTCATCGACCGGTTCTGGTAAACTGGTCAATGAGAGCTGCCGGGATGTGTGACCCGCGTCTAGCCTCGTGCCTGCTGCAGGCAGTCATGTCGCCACAGGCAGGATATTTCAGGACAATCGGCCACTGGACGGGTGGCAAAACATGCCTGGTACCCCTCGGCGGTCTGGATGGCCCTGATGATCTCCAGTTTGCTGCCCAGTGGTATGACCCCTCTGGCTCTAGCAAGTTTCTTCAGTTCGCTGAGTGTCATGAAAGACTCCTTATGTATTTCTATTGCTTTCATCCAGGTGTCGAGACCGTACCTCTCAATATTTTCCGCCGGAAGGAGAACACACTCTCCTTCCGGCGGACGTTGTTCGGCCTATTTTAGAGTAACGTCGAGATGGACCTGGGTTGCGGAATCAAGTACACCGTTGGTGGCCGTGGTAATGAAGGTGTTGTTGGCGATCGGCGCGGCTGGTGCGGTCGCCGGAAGGCCGGTACCACCGAACGCCGAGAAAGCATCAAGTATGAAGGTGAGCCGGTACTTGCCGGCGGTAGCACCCAATGCCTGAGGATCCCAGACAAAGCCGTAGGTGAAGTTGCCGGATACGGGGATCTCTCCCGCAAGTTTGTTGAGCCCGTCAGCGATTGCAGGATCAAAAAGGGCCTGATCGGTCAGTACGCTTACCGGCACGTCGGCTGCATCCAGCTTTTCGATTTTCAAACGGGCATTGGTCGCCATGACGAAGGCGGTGATGGCATCGTAGGTTACGCCGTTGGTTCCCTGCATCTCGCTTGTCTGGGCGCCATACAGGGCTTTCATGGTGTAGGCCTTCATGGGGGTGGTCAGCGCCTTGGTCAGGACCATCTCGACCCTGATCTTGGACGTCGAGCTGAGGCTTGCTGATCCGCCTGCCAGGTTGTCGCCCCACTTGGCGGTTACATTCTGCGGTTCTGCCTTGCCCTTGGCCCATTCGCCCTGCCAGGTGTTGCCTGTCTTCTGCTCAAAATACAGTGGGTCTGCAACGTAGGGAACGAACAGATACGGCAGGGTCAGCTGGGTGACCGGGAACGCGGCCACTTCGGTGGCGAGGGGGCGCAGGCCGGTGTTGTAATCAATTCCTGCGAACGGGAGCATGTCACCGGTCCAGGTCCCGGTGATTGGCAGGTTGGATATGCCGATATCGTCAGCAAAGATCAGGGCCGCCGAGAAGTTGTTGCCATAGGCAGCCGTGTCTCCGCCGCTTGATGAACCGACAACCTTGAGGGAGACCTCATTGGAAGCGTTCTCACCACCTAAATTCTTGGCACTTACCGCCCAATAGTAGGTTGTGTTGCCCAGCAGCCCGGAGTTGTCTATGTACTGGTAGGTCCCGACAGGAACAGAAGCCACAAAGTTGGCCGGGGCGAAAGCTGAGCCTGCAGTGGTCGAGCGATAGATTTCAAATGTGTCGGGAACACCGCTCGACGGAGCTGCCCAGGTGAGTGTCGCCGAGAGAGTGACTTCCGGTGTCCTGATGACACTTACGCCTTGAGGTGCAGCCGGGGCGATTACTGCACTTGTACTTGCTTCTGAAGATGCTTTGCTCTCACCGCCCGGTCCTTTTGATGTGACAGCGTAGTAGTATTGTGTCCCATCAGCAAGCACTGCCGAATCTTGATAAGGCGCAAGTGCATTTGCCACGAATGGAGTTGTCAGTGGTACCGGAGTTGTGGTCGCCTTGTAGATATTGTAGGTGATTGGATAACTGGCTGAACTTGAAACCGGAATCCAGCTTACATCTATGAAGGGGACCCCGGCGCTGCTCCCCGCTTTTGCCGAGACCCCTGCAGGAGCCACGGGAGGCAAGATGCATTCACATGGTGATGAGCATGTACCCTCACCGTTGGCAAAGTTTGCTGATACCTTGAAGTAGTAATTGTAAAGATAATCAAGGCCGGTACATGTGTACGTTATGCCGGTGACAGTCGCCACTTTGTTTGCTGCTGATGGTGTAAAAGTCGGCGTGGTTGCATAATAGATGTTATACGATGTGGCCCCGGTCACCGCACTCCAGGAAACAGTTGTAGTGCCCGAGTCTATGACGGTTGATGTAACTGTTGTGGGTGCGTTGTTGGCCGCTGAATCTGAATCGCTGCATCCGGCCAGTGCACATGCCATTATGGCAGATGTCACAACGATGGTGACAAGTGATACGAATTTCTGCCAGCTTGATTGTTTAGTTCTGTTCGTTCTCATGGCGTGTTCCTCCTTTGTTAAAGTTTGACTGTGTGGCAGATGCTGTGCGCTTCAGGTTGCATCTGTCGTCGGACTCGCTCGTGATGAAGGTGATACCGGGTCAGAAGACCCATCCTGAAGGGAATGTCGTGATTTATAGACCTGACACTGCATGTACTGACTGCCGCAGAATTGTATTATGTACAGCAGGGAGTTAATATCGGGACGATTGTAAAGACGGAATGATTTGCACTCCGTGATGATTGGACATACCAGGTTGTCTCTCATCGTTTTTTCGCTGATGTCATGAAGTTTAGCGACCATTTTGTCCTCCCGTTTTCCGGACAAATTTTGCTGAAAAACCGGATATAACTCTGATAATTAAATTACATTAACTGTGCCAAGGTGGCCGTTACGGTAATAACGTAGTTAAAACAATAAATTGCTTGTATTTTTTTTACTGCGGAGACGTGAGCGGCTATTGAATTAGTTGTCTGCTGATTTTAGTGATTTCCAGAGGGTCCATATTTGGGGCGGGTTTGTTCGGTGTGAATTGTTTGGCGGGGTGTGCATATTTTTACTCTTCAAATTCCCTGCGATGAAGGCGCTTGTTCAGGGTCGGGCGGGAGATGTCCAACAGGGCGGCGGCACCGGTCTGGTTGTTGCCGGAAAGCTTGAGTGCTTCGGCGATCATGAACTCCTCCATTTCGTGGATGGAAGGAAAGCGACCGAACATGGCTATGAGCATGCCCGCATCGCGCGATGGTGACAGGGTCACGGTGCCGGCGGGATGCGGATCGTTCTTGAGTGTTGGAAATTGTTCCGGGGTGAGGTGCCCGTTCTGACAACGTGCCACGGCGTCGAACACCATGGACCGGAGTTCACGGACATTGCCCGGGAAATGAGCGGCGGAAAGGCGCAGCAGGATGTCGGCAGCCACGGCCGGTTTTTCCCTGTTGAAGGCCTGGGATGCCTGAAGGAGGAAATGGTTGAACAGCAGCGGTACATCATCCGTCCGTTCACGCAGGGGGGGGATGTGTATCTGGTGTGCGCAGAGGCGGTAGTAGAGATCACGGCGGAAGCGCCCGGCAGCGACACGCTCCTCGAGATCCTGATTGGTGGCCACAACGATATGGGTGGCAACCTTTTTGAGCGTGTCTGACCCGACCGGGTAATATTCACCCTGATGGATCAGTCGCAGAAGCTTGATCTGTGAAGCCTCGTCCAGATCGCCGATCTCGTCGAGGAACAGGGTGCCGCCGGCTGCCTTGGCGATCAGTCCTTCACGGTGGAGGCTGGCGCCGGTGAAGGCCCCCTTGGAGTGACCGAAGAGCGTGTCAGAGAACATCACGTCATCCAGCCCGGCAATGTTGACCGAGACAAATTCTCCCTTCAGGTCGCTGGCCTGATGGATGGCCTGGGCAAAAAGATCTTTGCCTACCCCGGTCTCGCCGGTGATCAGGATCGGTTCGGAGGAGCGGGCGATGACCTCGATGTAGGAAAAGAGTCTTCTTATCTGAGGCGAGCAGGTGATGATCTCCGAGAAGGCCGCCGGATGTTCGAGCGTGTCAGACAGTAGTTTCTTCTTGAGGGACTCGATTTCATCGGCCAGGGCCTCAATCCTGAGGGCCTTGGTAACGGCAGAGATCAGGCGGCTCTCTTCCACCGGTTTGATCAGGTAGTCGAAGGCACCGTTTTTCATGCAGGTAACGGCAGCCTCCACGTCGTAGAGGGCGGTCATGATGATCACCGGCATCTGGGGGAAGGCCGAGGCTATCTTTGGAAGCAGTTCCGTGCCAGACATATGCGGCATCATCAGGTCGAGCATGACCAGCGCATATGGCTGCTTTTGCACCTCCAGCGACGGCATGACCATCCGGCTGTCGCTGATGGTGATGACGTTCGTGATACCCTTGCTGCGCAGGGTCAATCTGGTGATATCGAGCACATGCTCTTCATCGTCGACCAGCAGTATGGGCAGTGCCGGAACCGGTAAAGTTGAAGGTCTCATCGTTTTTCCTCCATGAGTGAACTGTCGAGCGGGGTCAGTATGATGACGGCTGTGGTTCCGATGCCTGCGGCAGATTTGATCTCCAACCGGCCGCCATGCTCCTTGATGATGTTGCTGGAGATCGCCAGGCCGAGGCCGGTGCCGCCTGACTCCAGCTTGGTTGAAAAAAACGGGTCGAAGACGTACGGCAGGTGTTCCGGCTGGATGCCGCACCCTTCATCGCTGACGGTGACGATGACAGATTGCTGTGAGGCGTCGTAGCCGGTTGTCAGCCGGACCGCCCGGTCGATGGAACTCAGTGACTGGATTGCATTCACAATCAGGTTGACGAGCACCTGTTCCAGCTGCTGCTGGTTGCCTTTGATCGTCAGGGGTACGGGACTCAGGCTGAGGGTGAAGTTCCTGGTATGTTTCTTGATCTGATGCTGCAGGATGGAGGCCGATATGGATGCTATCCGGTTGACATCCACCTCCTGGGTCAGTTCCGATTTTGATTTGATGGTGAAATCTCTGAGATTGTTGATGATTATTTCGATGCGCCGTGACCCGTCGGTGATCATATTGAAATATTTGGGAATGGATTGCCGAACCTCGCTGTAGAAATCTCCGGCCAGGATGTAATCACCTTCTTCATCGAAACGTCTGTCCAGGATCGGCACGACATCCTGCCAGGTGTTGTTGAGCAATTGTGCGCTGAGCAGGATGTTGTTGTTGGGATTGTTGATCTCATGGGCGATCCCGGACACGAGAAAACCCAGCGAGGTCATCTTGTTGGTCTGGATCAGCTTGGTCTGGATCTCCTGAGCTTCTTTCTCGAGCCGGATTTTATCGGTGATGTCACGCAGTGAGCAGTATACGGTTTGACTCCCTTCGAGCTGCAGCAGTTTTCCCCAGATTGAGATAATCAGGACCCTGCCGGTAAAGGTTGTCACTTCACCACGCATCAGCATGAACTCGCCATGACTGCCGATGTCATGCAGTTTCAGCGGTGCGTTTGATTCATCCCTTACCTGCAGGTCAGCCCAGGACCGTCCGGGCAGCGAATCATACCGGCATTCAAACATGTCGCGGGCAGTCGGGTTGGCATCCAGGATTGTGCCGGTCTGCCAGTCGATGAGGATGATGGCATCCTTGGTATGTTCAAAAACCTGCCGGAAGCGTAGTTCGCTCTGGCGCAGGGACGACTCGACGGACTGCAGTTCGAAAAAGCTCTGACTCTGTTCTGCCAGCAGCAGCTGCAGCTTGATGGTCTGCTCGTAAACCTGCTGTTCCAGCTTTTCCTGATAGCTCTGCTGCAGTGCTTCCAGCGCTTTGCGGTCACTGATGTCCCGGTCGATTCCACGGTAGCCGCTGAAGGTCCCGTCACTGTCGAAGAAGGGTGCCCCGCTGGTTTCCATCACTACAAGCCGTCCGTCCTTATGGATCAGGCTGTTCTCGAGAAGGCAGAATGGTTGTCGGCTGGCGGCTGTTTGTATGAAAAACGAGCTTACCCGCCCACGTTCATCTTCAGGCATCAGCATGAACGGCGTCATGCCGATGATCTCTTCAGGGTCGTAGCCCAGCAGATGCCTGCACTGAGGCCCGGCATAGGTATAGCGGCCGGCTGAATCAACTTCCCAGATCCAGTCAACCGAGCTCTCTACCAGGCTTTGAAAGCGCATCTGGCTGTGGACCAGGGCTTCTTCGATGGTCTTGCGGGTGTCAATCGGTACGATGAGTTCCAATGCCGACTCGATTGCCCCGTCCTGTCCCTTGAGAGGTGTTACGATAACCTGAAACCAGCCTGAGCAGCCCTGGGCGTCGATCAACCTGTGTTCGCTGGTACACTGCTCCCGGCCTGCTTCGAATACCTCCCTGACCCCGCAATCGTAGCAGGGGCCGCTGTTAGAATGTTTGAAAGAGTTATAACAATACGCGCCCGGTGAACTCCTGAAGGATTGTGACATGACCCGGTTGGTCCAGACGACCTGATAGTTCCGGTCTATAACGGCCAGCCCGGCGCCGATAGCCCCGGTGAGCTGCTCCAGGCGGTCGCGCTCGTTTCTGAGCTCTGTTTCAGCGGCCCGGCGCAGGGATATTTCGGCAATCATGGGACGGATCAGAAGGAGATAGATCATGGCCGAAATCAGCGCGGTCAGCAGCAGTACCTCGAGAATCTCCTCCCAGGGGTCGCGGATTCCGTTGATGGCCAAAATGGCGACCGCTTCCGAAATCAGGATTGCCGAGGAAACAATCATGAAAATCTGTATCGGTTTGTGCTGACTGTTGCTTGTCGCAGGTGAAGGGTTCACTGAAGATATTCCTCTTTCCTGTTGCAGTAAGAGCAGCTTTTCGATCCTCTGCGCCAGACGCCCGGCGGCAAATATTAGTTTATTTTATCATAGAATTATAAAATTGCATTAATTTACAAAATTATATTATCCGGATGCATGCGCAGGTGTTCAGCAG
This sequence comes from Geobacteraceae bacterium, assembly GCA_016720395.1. GTDB lineage: Bacteria > Desulfobacterota > Desulfuromonadia > Geobacterales > Pseudopelobacteraceae > CAIPTY01. The sequence goes on from JADKKR010000013.1 coordinate 15,316, forward strand.
GAAATGTTGCTGCGTTACCAGGTGAAAGGATGATTTGCCTTTTGTGGAGAATGCCGGAATGGTCCTGATCTACCGGAAGGCGGCTGGAGCAGCCGGGATGTTAAATCCGGTGGTGCCGGAGTGTTGGCGTGGCCCGGAGATGGCAGGTTGTGGTCGGGGATGTTGCAGGAGAAAGAGGGTGAGAGTGAGAGAAGAGGCAGCCTTCTGTTACGATACACTATGTATCCGGACAGATTCCGGAGCAGTGACCCCGCTGTCAGCGCCCCTGGGCAGCACAAGAGGGGCAAAATCTGTCTTGACAGCAGCTTGTTATTTGAGTATATGAATATCTATATTATATGTTGCATTCGGATTAATGTGTTGCCGGCCGGATGACACAGATGCTGCCGCTTGAAGCCACAGGTAACAACGAAACCAAAGACAAAGGAGCATAGGAAAAATGAACAGCATTTATATTTTGATAGGCACCCTCTTTACCGCGGCTTTCGTTGCACAGATGATGGCATATGCAACATTCTCGATGAAAAAAAAAGTTGCAGTCAAAACCTCACACAATAACCGGTACTGATCAAACACCGAATAATCTTTTAATTACAGCCGGCCGTCATTCCAGGGAATACGGGTCCTGTGACGTGCAGGGATTCGGCCTGATGCCTGTGCGCAGTCATCAACGCCGGCGAAGCAGAAAAACGCTCAGCAGACGGAGGCAGGCCTGTCATATCGGCTCGCCAACCAGAATAATCTTGAGCAGTTCAATAGGGACAACTCCCAGTCGTGTTGCTGCATCTTTCAGTGATTCGTCATCCTTTACCGCCATCTGCCCGGCTGTAAGCTTCTGTTTAATCCTGGCGCAGTCCAGGTTCAATTCCTGGCAGACGGCGGCCAGCGTCTTTCTGCCAATCCCCTTTCCTTCAAACTTTTCCACCACCATGTCGCCGGTGTATCGCAGCGGTTCAGTGGCAGCAACCGCTGGCGATGCGTTTTTCTTGACTTCCTTCCGGGCAGATTGAGCACCGGTTACAGCTGAAGGCAGCACTGAATGCGGGATGGCAGCCGGTGCGGTTGTCATCGCGCCAACGGTTTCAGGTCGCTCGAGTTTTTTTATGACCTGGTAGACGTTGGCCGGCGTCAGGCTGTTGTTGCGTGCGATCTGCTCCACGGTGGCATTTTCATCCGCAACACTAATCCCTGCCTGACGAAGTTCACGAAGCGCCTCCCCCGTATCGATGTACATCTTTTTGCAGAACCCCTTCAGCGAAAGCAGTTCAGCGTGACCGAAAGGCGGATCATCCGCCGGAGTCTTGACCCAGCTCTCCTTGATCCAGTTATTGAAGTTGAGGATGTAATTGAGCGGCGGGGTTTTTGTGACGGCTCCTGCGGTAAAAAAGACCGTTACCAGGGTGGCGATGACCAGGTCACGCCAACTGGCCGTCATGCGGCCGGGGATGCCCCGCAGATACTGCATCAGTGGTGTCCAGTTGTAGCAGGTGTGCCAGATACCGGCGATCAGAAACAGCACGCTGGTAGTGATATGGATGTTGCCCCACTGGGTCTTGGAGAGACCTAGAAAGGTCCAGTTGGTCCAGAAGGCGACACGCCCCTGTGGAACGATGAATGCGGCAATGCCGGAAAGAGACATGGCCACGAAACTCAAGGCCGTGACCAGCGATATCAGTATACGGTTGATGACCGGGCGGTCTTCCATGAAATGTTTCCTTTGCTTTCGTGCGAAATGCGTATCTGCTACGGTTCTTCCTTGACCAGCAGGTCAAGTTCTTTCAGGCGATATTGCAGCGTCCGGAGTGATATGCCGAGAGCCCCGGCCGTCTGACGACGGTTTCCCCGATACTGCTGAAGCGCCTTGCAGATGGTCTCTTTTTCACGTTGTTTGAGGATACCTTCCCGCGGCGTCTCCTCCGGCAGGTGGCTGAGCAGTTCCGTGGGCAGTTCAGCGGATGTTATCTCTCCTTTTGCGAGGATGACTGCCCGTTCGATAATGTTCTGCAGTTCGCGGACGTTGCCGGGCCAGGCATACTGTTTGAGAATCTCCAGGGTTTCGGCGGTAATGCCGACCGGGCGGCGGGCACCCGCGGCTGCTGAAAACCGTGCACAGAAATGCCGGGCCAGGACCGGAATGGCATCAACCCGCTCACGGAGCGGGGGCAGCGTGATCGGGAAGACATTCAGACGGTAAAACAGGTCTTCACGAAAACGCTTCCCGGCAACCTCTCTGGCAAGGTCGCGATTGGAGGCTGCGATCACCCGTACATCGGCCTTGATATGCAGCGTTCCACCCAGGCGCTCGAATACCCTTTCCTGAAGTACGCGCAGCAGTTTGGCCTGCAGGAGGTGCGGCATTTCGCCGATCTCATCCAGAAAGATGGTGCCCCCCTGGGCCAGTTCGAACTTGCCCCGGCGAGCCTGGGCCGCGCCGGTAAAGGCGCCCCGTTCGTGACCGAACAGTTCGCTTTCAAGGAGGCTCTCCGGGATGGCGGCACAGTTGAGCGGGACGAACGGTCCCGCTTTTCGCGGGCTTGCCAGATGTATCATCCGGGCGATCAGTTCCTTGCCGGTGCCGCTCTCGCCATGCAGCAGCACGGTGGCCGGGGTGGGCGCCACATTCTGCACCAGCGTTTTGATCCTCTCCATGGCCCGTCCGGCAAAGATCAGTTCCTCGGGCGGCAGCCCGGCCTGTTCTGTCTCTTGAAGTGAAACCGTCATGCGTTCAAGCTCAACCTGCTCCAGGGCACGGCCTACGGTTTCAAGCAGGCTGTCCGGGTCCTTGAGCGGCTTGGAGAGAAAGTCAAAGGCGCCCTCCTTGATGGCCGCGACCGCTTCGTCTAACCGTCCAAAGGCGGTTATGAAGATAAAGAGCGGCGCGGAGGGTTCGCCACGCGTTAATCGAAACAGTTCCAGGCCGCTCCTGACGGGCATTTTCAGATCGCACAGCACCAAATCGAAGCGTTCGCGCTGGATCCGGCGCAGCCCCTCGCCGCCGTCGCAGGCCGTTGCTATGGTGTAGCCGGCGTTGTCAAGAATCGTGGTCACCAGTTCGCGAAAGACGCTGTCATCCTCTACAATCAGTATGGTTGCCGACATAGCTCCCTCTCGTGCATCGTTATCCCGCCAACGGAAATGCTGCGGTAAATGACGTGCCGCCGCCGACCCTGTTTTCAACGGTCAGGCTGCCGCCGTGTTCTTCAGAAATCTTGCGACACAGCGCCAGACCCAGTCCGGTGCCGCTGGCCTTGCTTGTCCAGAAGGGCTCGAAGATGTGCCCCAGGTGCTCGGGGGGTATCCCTGCCCCGGAGTCGCTCACGGTAATCAGAGCGTGCTGTGCTCCGGACCGCAGCTTGAGGCTGAGTACCCCACCGTCAGGCATGGCCTGGATTCCGTTTTTCATGAGGTTCAGGACCAGTTGCATGATGCGGTAGCTGTCGGCCGGGATACGGATGTCGTGGTCCGATTCCAGGACTATGGCAACCTGCTGCGCATCAGCTTCGCCCTTAAGCAGTGTGACACAGTCACCGAGCAGTGCGGAGAGGTCTGTCGCTTCCCGCTGTCCCTGCTCTTCACGGACAAAGGCCAGCAGGTCATTCACCAGTGATTCCATTCGAAGTGACTGGGATACGACCTTGGCGGCATAGTGTTTTGCCTGTGTTATATCGCTAGTTGTTTCAATAAGTTGTGCGAAACCCTTGATTCCGGCTAACGGGTTGCGGATCTCGTGGGCCATGACAGCTCCCATTTCACCGAGTCGCGCCAACTCTTCGCGCCGCTGCAGTTCATGATGGTGCTGCTCTTCGCGCCGCATCATGAAGAGGACGAAACCGGTAAGTCCCCACAGGACAAGAGTCAATGCCGCAACCACCGAAACCCCTGTCCCGGCCCGGCGGATAACCTGGTCGGCGCGGTAGGTGTGCAAGGCCAGCAGCAGAAGGTATTCAGAGTGGGCCGGGTGGATCCTGGTACGCAGGAGATACACCTCTTCACCGGTGCCGAGCAGTTCACGCTGCTCGGAGATTCCGTTTGAAGATGTCTTATGTGAACCTGAGTTGCCGGTAACAGTGCCGATGAGTCCGGGGTTGGTATGAAACCTGATGATTCCCTGGTGATCACTGAGGGAGAAATAGGCAATATCCGGTGTGCTGTAACGGGCAAGTGCCCGGAATGATGGTTCGACGGCAGCCAGCTGCTCGATGGCGGCGGAGATTGAGAGTCCGGCCCCGCGCAGGTTCTCGGTTGCCAACTGGGGCGCGGCACGAAACGCCGACCAGGCAAACCAGGCCACAAGCAGGGTGAAGCAGAGTGCCGTACCTACAATGAGCCCGGTGGATTTAAGCATATTCAGAAATTATAGACAACGGCGGCACCGCCTCCGACTTCTGGACTGCTGTCGGCAATGCCGTGTGATACGAACAAATCGAGCGAGGTTGTACGGGTAACATCCCAGATCATCCGGAGACGGGCTTCCAGCAGGTCCCCGGTATAGCTTGACGGTGCCGTGGCGCCTTTGAGGATGAGCATCGGGCGGATACTCTGCGTAGCCTGATAGCCGACACCGGCTGTGTAGCTGAGATAGTTTTTCAGACCGAAACCGGATACCCTCCCCTGATAGTTATAGAGGGCCTCCCCGGTCAGAAGAAGGTCACCAAACCATTTGGTTGCTTCAAGACCGCCCCCGGCATCGAACTCCCCGGTACCCAGGCCATCCTCGGCATTGGCGGTCGGGAATTTCACGAACAGCGAAGGTCGCAGCTGCGGGGTACGCTCGCCTTCAAACAGTACGATCACACCACAGCGCAGGATGATATCCCCAAGGCCGGATACGGAAGAGCCTGACGAGCCGGATCCGGCTGTTCCTGTCGAAGCAGCCCCGGTGACAGAACTGCCGCCCGGGCCTCCCTGACGGATCACTGTTTTTGCTGTATTTGTTGTCTGATTGCTCTGAAACAGGCTGGTGGTGACATTGGAATTGTTCTGGTAGATGTAGGGCAGTTCGACACCGATATCGATGCGTTCAGTGGGGAACCAGGTTAAAATCAGAGGCAGATACACGCTTTCTGTGGTTGTGCCGGTACCATAGTCTCCCGAGGCGAATTCGGCACCCAGGCTGATCGAGAAGTCCGATTGTTTGTGCCTCGGGACTTCAGCCGCCGACGCCGGGCTGCAGGACACCCAGATCACCAGTAGCGTTGCAGTAACATACCGCAGGTAATGTCGCTTCATCGTCTGCTACCCCCTCTTGAACCGCCTCCCCGGCTGCCGCTTCCACGTGCAGATGCACCGGCGCCGCCCTGTTGGCGTATTCCTGTCTGACTTCCCGATGCACTGCGTGACCAGGCCGGTACGCCTGTGTCGGAACGAAGCGTGAGCGTTTCCCCACTGGCAGGATTTTCGATACGCTGGGCAAAGAGGTACCGGCTGCCGTCCTTTCCCTGAGCGCGGGAGCCGGTCACCGTTATTTCCTGCCCTTTTACTAAGGACAGAGTCTGCTGTTCCCAATACCACCATGGTCCGAGCATGATCGTTACCGTGCCCTGAAGGGTGGACAGAGTCATCACAGCCTGCTCTTCATGCCCCGTACGTTCCGGTGCGGTCACGACCGTACCGGTCAAGGTGCCTACCGTATTGACATCAAAGCCTGCAGTAACGTTCAATCCGCTGGCGGTTTCTTTCGTATCGCTGCCCCAGAAGGCCGCTGCCTCGCGGCAGTACAGGGCTATAGCTATAATAACTGCAAGGGATATGAGAACATGTCGTTTCATGGAACTGTTCCTCATTATTGTGGCTCATTCAGGTTGTCAGGCGTTCCGGTTGGACAGAATCCGTACAACCCGGAATGGGTGCTGACAAGTATAGCACCCATTCCGGATAATTCCAGCGGCTGATCTTAGAGGCCGATTATTGCATCGTAGAGTTCCTGGCTGAGGAACTGGGGCGCATAGGTGACACCCTGGGATGCCAGCGCCTTGACATAGGCGCGCAGGTGATTCTTCGAACCTTCCAGCAGGCTCAGGTATGCGGTGTCAATATCGAGATGCGTCGTGACATCGATGGCGTGCTGGATGTCGACCATATCGATCTCCTCGATGGTGGCGCCCGCATAGAGGCCGTTAATCAGTGATTCTGAGCCGCTGGCCAGCAGTTGATCATATTTGGACTGCAGATCGGCATTGGTGAACACACCGAGTGCCTCCTGAGCCGGGTCAGGAGATTGTATTTGTCGAGCATCTTCTTGATGGTGTCCATATGCTGCTGTTCGGAGGCGGCAATGTTGGAAAATGTAATGGCGCCCCACTTCTGGTACATGGCGATATAGACGTCGCGGGCCAGTTTTTCTTCCTCCCGCATGAAGGTCAGCATTTCTGCTTCGGTTGAGGAAAGCGGGATCGTAACCACGGTGACGGTTTTTGAACTGTCGAACCTGCCAGCCCAGGCAGTGCCGTTGCTAAAGCCTGCGATGAGCGTGGTAAGAACAACGAGACCTGTCAGGATCGCCGTTTTGATGGATGCTGTTGTTTTCATTGCTGTGACTCCTTTTTGGGTAGTGCGTCAGTGTGAACCGCAGAGGACAAGATACTGTCACCGGGAATCTGCGGCCTATTTAACCTGAAGCCGGTCACGGTCCTGGTCTTTGAGCTGATCCCTGGTCTGGTCCTGATCGAGGTCCTTCAATTGATCGCGGTCCCTGTCACGCAGACGGTCCTTGTCACCTTGTGTTGTTCCGGCATCCTCCAATTTCTGACCATCACGGTTATGTTCCCGGTGCTGGTACATTTCGCGCTGTTCAACCTGATTCTGGTTGCGGTTCTGGACCGGGCTTGATGCGCCGCCGCCTTTACCAGCGGCAACCACCGGAGCGGCGCTGCAGATGATTATGCTGAAGACTAACAGGTGCAGATAGGTGCGTTTCATGATGTTCTCCTTTCCGATCATGGTATGACTCGATGTGCTTTACGGATTTTCTGCCGGCACGGCAGTGTTCAAATGTGAACCGTCCTGCAGCCCCTGACCTGTTTCGGGGCGGGTGGTGGAGCCGTTGGCGGTGGTGCCGGTCGTGAGAAACGTTCCGTCCCGACGTTGCGAGTCGGCCGGCCGGGTCGCTGACACTGTTCCGCTGTTGACTTGATTTTGAGCCCGAGACCGAGTCTGATTCTGAGTTTGAGTCTGTCTGTGTCTGTGTCTGAACATGAGATTGCTGCTGAATGCCGCTGCCGTTTCCTGGTCCTCTGCCGCCACCACTGCCATTGCCGCCACCGCCACCGCCACCGCCGCGGGCGAATGCTTCTCCGGATGACAATGCGGCCACCAATCCCAAAACTGCTGCCATTGTAATGATACGTGATTTCATGATGTGCTCCTCCTTGTATCTGATTAATGAATCTAACCTGTAGAGAGCACGTCATATGCCAAAAATGTAACATGCTGAAATTGAGAATAATTATAGTTAAAGGTATTCTTGTATCAGGCGAGAAACGTGCAGATATTGCACTTTGAGTTTTTGTTTTGCACCTGTTGCACGGTGACTTTGGTGGGCGGGTTGTGAAGTCTGCGCGGTTTAAGTAATGGAAAGAAAAAAGCACCTGCAGTCTTCATGATGCAGGTGCCTGTTGCTCTATTTTTGATCTTCTGCCTGCTTGTAGCTCTGCTTCAGACTGACGATGCTATCGGTATTTGGAAAGCTCCCTGGCCAGGCATTCGATATGCCGTTCATCGCTGCCGCAGCAGCCGCCCATAATCTTCATGCCCAGTTCACCGTGAAGCGCCGATACATCATGTCCGAAGGCCTCCGGGGCCTCCTCCACCAGTTCGCTGCTGGCATCAAGCTCTTCAGGGGTGAGGGCGGCAGTGTTGGCCAGCAGGCCGATCACCCGCTCCCTGACCAGCGGAGACGAGTTGTACTCATGCAGCAGGGCACTGCGGAAGAATGAGGCATGGGTGCAGTTGATCAAATAGGCCAGTGGACGCGGTGTGACGGCTGAGTCGATGGTGGCGATGGCCTCGTTCAACGGCGTGCCGTCCAGCAGGGTCCCACCGGGTCGGACCACGAAACTGACCAGATAGGGGAGTCCGGTAGCGGCCAGGGCCCGGGCCAGCCCGACCGCCTCGCTCAGTGCCGGCAGGGTGGCTGCCAGCAGGAAGTCGACTCCGGCTGCTGCCAGGGCCCCGGCCTGCCAGGAATGGAAGTCGGCAGCCGCAGCCGCGGTCATGGCATCGGACGGTCTGTAGGCATCACCACGACAGCTCATCAGCCCGCAGACGGCGACCTTCCGGGCATAGTCGCCGTAGCTGCGTCGCAGCCCGTCCAGGAAGCGGACATTGTCGCCGTTGAGATCGCGGCCGGATAGTCCGGCGGCTGCGATGCGTTCACGACCGGCCCGCCAGGTGGGGGTGGAAAGCAGCAGTGGCAGCCCGTAACGCTGCCCGATGTCCAGGTACTGGCGACAGATGGCCTCCAGTGCCGACCGGCCTTCAGGCTGGTAGATCAGGGCCGAATTGACCACATGCTCGTCCAGCTGGATACGCTCTGTGCGCCGCAGGCGCTCGATGACCGCCCCTTCGCCCAGGATGACCGGAGATGAGGCCAGCAGTTCTGCGAAGGATACGCCGGTACCGGTTGTCGCACTGCATACCATCAAAGGACTCCTTCACTGCGAAAAAAACCGTGCACTATCACACCGACCCTCGAGGATTGGTGTGACGGTGTCGGTTGAGCTTACCCATTAAATAATTACTTAGCGGTTGGTGGAATAACAGGGGTGTTTTCTTTAGGGGTGCCCGTGCCGGTAGCCTTTGAATTCCTTCTGGCATCTTTGTTTCTCTTCCTCAATTTTTCAGATCTTGCTGCCTCAATTGCATCCTCGGCAGGCGGTTCGGCAACAACAGTTTTCTTTGCCGCAGCTGCCGCCTTTGCTGCTCTGGCCTCTTTTTCGCTCTTCCTATGCTTCGCTGTGGTTTCGGCAGCAGTTGCCTTTGTAGCTGCAGTTTTGGGTGCGGTGGGCACCGTGGGTACCGTGGCTGGCGTTTCTACTGCAATTACTGCTGTGGTGAATGTTGCCATTATGATGACATTTGTAATGACTGTCAGAATCTTGTTCATGTGGGACTCCTCCGTTATTTGATTTTGGAAGCAAATATACAGTCAGTATATCCGTTCCTCGGTTCATTGCCGTATTCTCCAGGTATAATTCCGTGTTCGTTATCTACACGTGCCATCTCAGGCCTTTGCAGTCCCTACATGCATAAATCCATACATATCGGCAACAGTATTCACTGCCAACGTACAAGCGGATACCGATTTTCCTTTTCAAACTGATGAAATAGTCAACAGGAATGGATTAGTTTTTTCATATGAATCCTTCCGTGGAGTTATAGCACAGGTGTAAAGAAATTCGATAGCAAATATGAGGGGTAAGGGGGATAAAACAGGTACCGGCAGAGCGGGGCGGATGAGTCTGAATGACTGACCCTGTAATGACCCTGTGAAAAATAATACAACAAAAGGGGCTACAGTTTATCGCTGCTACCCCTTTGATTTATTGGCGCGCCCTGCAGGATTCGAACCTGCGGCCTACGGCTTAGAAGGCCGTTGCTCTATCCAACTGAGCTAAGAGCGCATGGAATAGGTGTTCCCTTCGTCGGGGGAAGCAGACTAGCATAAAGTTGTATCAACGGCAACCCGCAATCGCATCTGATGTCCGGGTATCAGACGAAAACGCCGGGCGAATCGCCCGGCGGTGCTTCTAAGCTTCCCTGGTTTCGCTCTTGATCAGCTCAACGATCCGTTCGTAGAGCTGATCGCCGTCCGTGCCGGTGACCTTCTTTTTATCGACAGTTGCCATGGGATTGTCACGACAGGCGCCGCACTGCTTGACGCAACCCTTGATCTTGATGTTCAGGTCAGGAAACTCTTCGGTCAGGCGGCGATAGACCTTGCCCTTGCCTTTGTTATGTTCGCAGAAGCGGATTTTCATCTCAGACCGCCAGCGGAGATCCGGGAGGTGCCACAAAGACCCGCTGGGCCATCTCACCGTCGATCATCAGGATGCCGTGCCCGTTGTCACCTACCAGCTTGAGCTTGGCGATCAGGTCACGATCGTTGTTCTCCTCTTCGATCTGCTCGGTGACGAACCACTGCAGAAAGATCTGGGAGGCGTGGTCCTTGTCTTTGACGGCCAGTTCGCACAGGTCATTGATGCATGCAGTAATGAGCTGCTCGTGGGTCAGTGTCTTTTCAAACATCTCCAGCAGTGATTTGTAGGAGTTGGGCACCGCCTTGCTCGCAGGCAGCGTGATGTTGATACCCTGATCGATCAGGTAGGTGTAGAACTTCATGAAATGAATCATCTCTTCCCGGTACTGGACCATGAACCAGTTGGCGGCGCCCTTGAGTCCCTTCTCATTGGAGCAGGACGACATGGAAAGGTACAGGTGGGCTGAGTAGAGTTCCAGGTTCATATGCTTGTTGAGAGCGTCTGCCATTTTTTTGCTGATCATAGTTTGTTTCCTCCGATGTGGGCTAGTAGTCGAGCCAAATTTTTACAGTGTACGATTATCGGACAAAAATAGTCCTTTGTCAAGCAGCGGGAGTTTTGGCAGCCATCATGGCACGCAACCATTCCATCCGTTCGATGATGCTCTTTTCAAAACCATGTCCTTTCGGCAGGTAAAACTTCCGTCCGGCGAGCCTGTCCGGCAGGCACTGCTGACCGGCGTAGCCTTCATCGTAGTCGTGGGCGTACTGGTAGCCCTTGCCGTAGCCACTCTCCTTCATCAGCCTGGTGGGGGCGTTGCGGATATGCAATGGAACCGGCAGCGCCCCGCTCTGCCGGACCTCGGCCAGGGCCGCGTCGATGCCGAGGTAGGAGGCATTGGATTTGGGGGCCGTGGCCAGGTAGGTGACCGCCTGTCCCAGGATGATGCGCCCTTCGGGCATGCCGACTACCTGGAAGGCCTGCAGCGCGGAAACCGCCATCTGCAGGGCACGCGGGTCGGCGTTGCCGATGTCTTCGGATGCCAGGATGATCATGCGGCGCAGGATGAAGAGCGGGTCCTCGCCCGCCTCAAGCATGCGGGCCAGCCAGTACAGAGATGCATCCGGGTCGCTGCCGCGTATGGATTTTATAAATGCTGAAATTACGTTGTAATGCTCCTCGCCCCCCTTGTCGTAGAGCAGGGCCTTCTTCTGAAGAGCCTCCTGGGCAATATCCAGCGTGATACAGCCCTGGTGATGCCCTTTCATCAGCGATGCAGCTACCTCCAGGGTGTTCAGCGCGACGCGGGCATCGCCATCGCTCTGCAGGGCAAGGAACTCAAGTGCATCAGGGTCAGCGGTCAACCCGAGAGACCCCAGCCCGCGCTTCGCGTCGGACAGGGCCTGTTCCAGGATGACCCGCACCGTTGAAGGTTCGAGCTGCTGCAGCGTCAGTACGCGACATCGGGAGAGCAGGGGGGCGATGACCTCAAAGGACGGATTTTCGGTTGTGGCGCCGATGATGGTGACGATCCCCTTTTCCACGGAGGGAAGAAAGGCATCCTGCTGGGATTTGCTGAAGCGGTGAATCTCATCGACGAACAGGATCGTGCGTTGTCCGCGGGCGGCATAGCCCTCGGCCTCGCGGAAGATTTCGCGGATTTCCTTGATGCCGGAGAGTATGGCGGAGAAGAAGATAAAACGGGAACTGGTCTCTGCGGCGATGACGTGGGCCAGGGTTGTCTTGCCGCAACCCGGGGGGCCCCAGAAAATGAGGGACGAGAGGCTGTCGGTTTCGATCATACGCCGCAGGATGCGCCCCTCGCCCAGCAGATGTTCCTGGCCGGTGAATTCGGCGATACAGCGGGGCCGCATGCGCTCGGCCAGCGGTGCGCCGGAAGCTGCCTGGCCGATCCGTGCCGACCCCGCAGCAGGGGCCTCCCAGAGTCCGGGTGTATTCAGATCCGTTTCCCGGCTCATTGCAGATCCCGCCGGCTATGGCGTCTGACGGTCTCCGGATTGATGCCCCAGATCTCGCGGGCATATTCGGCAATGGTCCGGTCGCTGGAGAATTTTCCCATACCCGCCGTATTGAGAATCGAAGTGCGGGCCCACTCGTGTGGATGCTGGAAGAGCAGGTCGACGTTCTCCTGGCAGCTGATATAGGAGGCATAGTCGGCCATTAGCAGATAGGTGTCGGTCCCCAGCAGGGTATCGACGATCGGTTTGAAAAGACCGGGATCCCCGGGGGAGAACGTGCCGTTGCCGATCATGTCGATGGCCTGCTTGAGTTCCTGGTTGCGGTAGTAGTAATCCTGGGGGCGGTAGCCGGCAGATTTCAGGTCGCTTACCTGTCGGGAGGTCAGGCCGAAGATGAAGATGTTATCGCGACCGACCTCTTCCATGATTTCGATGTTGGCGCCATCCAGGGTTCCGATTGTCAGCGCCCCGTTCAGGGCATATTTCATATTGCCGGTTCCGGAAGCCTCGGTTCCGGCCGTGGAAATCTGCTCGGACAGGTCCGCAGCCGGAAAGATCATTTCGGCCAGAGAGACGCTGTAATTGGGCAGAAAGACCACTTTGAGAAGTTGGCCGGCCAGGGGATCGTTGTTGACGGCTGCACCCACGGCGTTGATCAGGCGGATGATCAGTTTGGCCATCTGGTAGGACGGGGCGGCCTTGCCGCTGAAGATCACCGTGCGGGGGGTGATGCCCGGCCCGGGGTTGATCTTGATGCGGTTGTAGCGTGTGATGACATGCAGCACGTTGAGAAGCTGGCGCTTGTATTCGTGGATCCGTTTGGTCTGGCAATCATACAGGGAATCAGGGGACACCGTTATGCCGGTCTCCTTGAAGATCTGGTCAGCCAGCCGGCGCTTGTTGGCATGTTTGACCGCGATCCACTGCTGCTGGAAATCGCAGTCGTCGGCGAACTGACGCAGCCCGGTCATCTGGTCCAGATCGGTGATCCATCCGTCACCGATCTTTGAAGAGATCAGCCCTGCCAGGCCACGGTTGGCATGTTTGAGCCAGCGTCGCTGGGTTATGCCGTTGGTCTTGTTGTTGAAACGCTCCGGCCACAACTGGAAAAAGTCGCGGAACAGGTCTTCCCTGAGGATCTGGCTGTGCAGGGCCGAGACACCATTGACGGAATGGCTGCCGACAATTGCCAGGTGGGCCATGCGCACGTGCTTTTCGCCATCCTCGCCGACGATCGACATGCGTCGCATTTTGTTATTGTCACCCGGAAAGCGGGTCGCGACCTCCTTGAGGAAGCGGTTGTTGATCTCATATATGATCAGCAGGTGCCGCGGCAGGATGTGCTCCATCATCGCCACCGGCCATTTTTCCAGGGCCTCAGGCAGGATCGTGTGGTTGGTGTAGGCGAATGTCCGTAACGCAATATCCCAGGCGCTGCCCCAGTCAAGCTGCTTCTCGTCCAGCAGGATGCGCATCAGCTCGGGGATCGCCAGGGTAGGGTGGGTGTCGTTCAACTGGATGGCCACCTTGTCGGGCAGCAGGCCCAGGTCGTCATGGTGCTTGTTGAAACGGTAGAAGATGTCCTGAACCGTGGCCGAGGAGAGGAAATATTCCTGGCGCAGGCGCAGCTCCCTCCCCTCCAGCATGTGGTCCGCCGGGTAGAGCACCTTGGAGATGTTCTCGGTCTTCATCTTCGATTCGACTGCGCCGACGTAATTTCCCTGGTTGAAGGAGGTCAGTTCGAAGTCACGGGTCGATTTTGCACTCCAGAGGCGCATGGTATTGACGGTGTCATTTCCGTATCCGGGAATCGGCACATCGTAGGCGAGCGCCATGACGTCCTGGGTGTCGACCCAGGAATAATGTCTGTCACCCTGTTCACCGGTGTAATCAACCACCCGGCCATTATAACGGATCTTGTGCAGGTGCTCCTGACGGCCGAACTCCCAGGGGTTTCCGTAGCGAAGCCAGTTGTCCGGCAGTTCAGTTTGAGCGCCGTCCAGGATGCGCTGGTAGAACATGCCATATTCGTAGCGGATTCCGTAGCCGTAGGCCGGAAGCGACATGGTGGCCATCGAGTCGAGAAAGCAGGCCGCCAGTCGTCCCAGGCCGCCGTTGCCCAGGCCGGCGTCCCATTCCTTTTCCGCCAGTTCCTCGATGGTGATTCCCATCTCCTTGAGGGCGGCCTCCCATTCGCTGAAGATCCCGAGGTTGATCAGGCTGTTGCCCAGGGTGCGCCCCATGAGGAATTCCATGGAGATGTAGTAGACCCGCTTGGAGTCTTTGATGTAGTAGGTTTGCTGGGTATCCAGCCAGCGTTCCGCCAGCATGTCGCGCACGGCGTAAGACAAGGCCAGGTACATGTCGGTAGCTGTGGCTGAGTATTTGTCCTTGACGAGCGTGTATTGGAGATGGCGCAGAAAGGATCGTTGCAGGTCGGCGGAGGTTTTTTTCGCTTCGATGACGGGATCGGCGTCTGCAGTTTTCATTGGCATGCTCTCGGTATACATGGTTGCTCTCGGGCAAAGTATATAGAGTCCTGTTTTGGTTTGCAAGCACAGGGAAACTGGCCGGATGATCACATGCATGCCGGGAGCATTATACCTTGAAATATCTTTCATGCCGCATGCAACCCACGGCCTGCCGGTAATTCCCGGAGGTTGCAGTCATATATAAAACGTGTATTCCGATTGACACATTTTATTATCTATATTATCTTTTCAAACCCGTTTAGATACCGACTAATCCGATGTTTATCGGCACTAAATCTTTCAATTATTACTAAAGGATTCAGACATGCGCAGCGATATGATCAAGAAAGGGCTGGAGCGCACCCCGCACCGCGCCCTCTTAAAAGGGACCGGCGTCCCCCAAAACCAGATGGACAAACCCTTTATCGGCGTGGCCACCAGCTTCACCGACCTGATCCCCGGCCACGTGGGGATGCGCGACCTGGAACGCTTCATCGAGAAGGGGGTCCACTCCGGCGGCGGCTATGCCTTCTTCTTCGGGATTCCCGGTGTCTGTGACGGCATGGCCATGGGTCACAAGGGGATGCATTATTCCCTGCCGACCCGTGAACTGATCGCCGATATGGTTGAATCCGTGGCCGAGGCCCACCGTCTGGACGGCCTGGTTCTGCTGACCAACTGCGACAAGATCACCCCCGGCATGCTGATGGCGGCGGCACGGCTGAACATACCCTGTATCGTGGTGACCGCTGGTCCGATGATGAGCGGCCGCGGCCAGTCCAACCGCAAATTTTCCTTCGTGTCCGATACGTTCGAGGCCATGGCCCGCTATAAGGCCGGGGTGATCAGCGACAAGGAGCTGCAGGTCTGTGAAGACAACGCCTGTCCCGGCATGGGTTCCTGCCAGGGGCTTTTTACCGCCAACACCATGGCGATCCTGACCGAGACCATGGGCATGAGTCTGCCCCGCTGCGGTACCGCTCTGGCGGTCTCGGCCCTGAAACGCCGGATCGCCTTCGCCTCCGGCGAGAAGATCGTCGAACTGGTCCACAACGACATCAAGCCCCGCGACATCATGACCCGTGCCGCCTTCGAGAACGCCATCCGCGTCGACCTGGCCCTGGGTGGTTCCTCAAATACGGTGCTGCATCTGCTGGCCATCGCCCGCGAGGCAGGTGTGGAGCTGCCGCTGGAACTGTTTGATATCCTCGGCAAGGATACGCCCCAGCTGGCCTCGATGAATCCGGCCGGTGAGCATTTCATGGAGGATCTGGATATCGCCGGCGGTGTCAGCGGCGTGCTGAAGCAGCTGGGCGGCAAGATCAAGGATACGCAGACCCTTTTCGGCCTGACGACCCATCAGCTGGCCGAGAGTATCCAGAACGTGGACGACGACGTCATCCATTCCCTGGACAACCCGATCAAGAAGGAGGGGGGTATCGCCGTCCTGTTCGGCAACATCGCCCCGCTGGGTGCAGTGGTCAAGCAGTCGGGTGTCTCGGCACCCATGATGCAGTTCGAAGGAACGGCGCGCTGCTTCGACGCCGAGGAGCAGGCCATGGCCGCTATCATGGAAGGCAAGGTTGTCTCCGGTGATGTGGTCGTCATCCGCTATGAAGGTCCCAAGGGCGGCCCCGGCATGCGCGAGATGCTGGCCCCGACGGCTGCGATCATGGGCATGGGCCTGGGCGATTCGGTGGCCCTGATCACCGATGGCCGTTTCTCGGGAGGTACCCGCGGCCCCTGCATCGGCCACATTTCTCCCGAAGCGGCTGAAGGCGGACCGATCGCCCTGGTTGTCGATGGCGACCGGATCCTGCTGGACATTCCGGCCCGCAGGCTGGAACTGCTGGTGGACGAGGCCACGCTGGCCGCTCGACGGGCACTATGGAAGGCGCCTGAGCCGAAAATCAAGACCGGCTGGCTGGCACGCTATGCCAAGGTCGTTACCTCGGCTCATACCGGCGCTGTTACGACGGCTGACTAACTTTTAAACGTAACACAGAGGCACAGAGTTCACAGAGAAAGCCTGTAAAACCCAAGGCAGTCTGTGAATAAAGTAAAAGATGTCTTACTGATATTTCTCTCTGTGTTCTCTGTGACTCTTTGTTTAATCTAAGTTTTTTATTTTTTTACGAGGTACACCATGAAAATGAACGGCGCACGAATAATGCTGGAATGTCTCAAGAAGGAGGGGGTCGATACGATCTTCGGCTATCCCGGAGGCACGGTCATCAATATCTATGACGAACTCTTCAGCTTCAAGGAGATCCGTCACATCCTGCCTCGTCATGAGCAGGCCGGGACTCACGCCGCGGACGGTTACGCCCGTGCCACCGGTCGGGTCGGCGTATGCCTCGCCACATCCGGTCCCGGAGCCACCAACACGGTCACCGGTATCGCCACGGCCTATATGGACTCGATCCCGATGGTGATCATCACCGGCCAGGTGCCGACCCCCCTGATCGGCAATGACGCCTTCCAGGAGGTGGATATCATCGGCATTACCCGTCCCTGCACCAAGCACAGTTTTCTGGTCAGGGATGTCAAGGACCTGGCGCTGATCATGAAGAAGGCCTTCTATATCGCCCGTACCGGCCGTCCCGGCCCCGTGCTGGTGGATCTTCCCAAGGATGTCCAGATTGCCCAGACCGAGTTCATCTATCCGGAGACGGTGGATATCCGCAGCTACAAGCCCACCCTGGGGGGGCATCCCCGCCAGGTGGAAAAGGCCATGGCCATGATGCTGGAGGCCCGCCGGCCGGTCGTGTACGTCGGAGGAGGGGCTGTTCTGGGCAATGCCGCCGAAGAATTGACAGTACTCTGCCGCAAGCTGACCATTCCGGTTACGACAACCCTGATGGGGCTGGGGTCCTTCCCCGAGAACGACCCAAATTCGCTGGGCATGCTGGGTATGCACGGCGCCTACTGCGCCAATATGGCCATGACCAACTCGGATCTGATCATCGCTATCGGGGCGCGTTTCGATGACCGGGTGACCGGCAAGCTGGCCACCTTTGCACCGCATGCCAGGATCATCCATGTCGACGTGGACCCGACCTCCATCAAGAAGAACGTGCGGGTCGATCTGCCGATCGTGGGGGATGTCAAGGACGTGCTGGCCAAGATGATCAAGCAGGCTGACAAGCTCAAGGATAAAGTTGCCGAATTCCAGACTGCAATCGCTCCCTGGCATGATGATATTGCCGGCTGGAAGGCCAAACATCCCATCGGATACAAAAACAGCACGACGGTCATCAAGCCCCAGTTCGTCATACAGAAACTGCGCGAGCTGTCCGATGACGATGCGATCATCTCTACCGATGTGGGGCAGCACCAGATGTGGACGGCCCAGTTCTTCCAGTTCAATAAGCCGCGCACCCTGCTGACATCCGGCGGCCTCGGTACCATGGGATACGGCCTCCCGGCTGCCATGGGTGCCCAGGCGGCTTTTCCCGGCCGGCAGGTGATCACGATCTGCGGAGACGGCGGTGTCCAGATGAATATCCAGGAGATGGCCACCCTGGTGCAGAACAAGCTGCCGGTCAAGATCGTCATACTCAACAACAATTTCCTCGGCATGGTTCGTCAGTGGCAGGAGCTGTTCTTCGACAAACGTTACTCCAGCACCTGCATGGAGCTGCCGATCGACTTCGTCAAGCTGGCCGACGCTTATGGCGCCAAGGGTTTCAGTACCTCCAAGCCGGGCGAGGTGGAAAAGGTCATCAAGGCGGCCTTCAAGGAAAAAGGGCCGGTGATCATGGAATTCAAGATCGCCCGCGAGGAGAAGGTGCTGCCGATGGTGCCAGCCGGGGCGGCTTTGAACGAAATGGTTTTAAATGCGTAAAACGTAAAACGTGAAATGTGAAATGTGAAACGTGAAAATCGGACAGAAAACAGATTTTTTCACACTTCACACTTCACGTTTCACGCCCAATTCTGGAGGTCTTTCCATGCAACATACAATTTCAGTTCTGGTTGAAAACGAATTCGGCGTGCTGTCGAGGGTTGCTTCACTCTTCTCCGGTCGCGGTTTTAATCTGGATTCGCTGTCCGTGGCTCCCACCAACGAGGAGGGCATGTCGCGCATGACGATCGTCACCCGCGGTGACGAGCAGATCCTGGAGCAGATCACCAAACAGCTCAACAAGCTGATCGACGTCATCAAGGTCGTCGACTTTACCGACGGCAGCGGGGTGGAGCGGGAAATGGCCCTGATCAAGGTCACGGCAGAGGACGATAACCGGGCCGAGGTGCTGCGCATCGTAGACATCTTCCGGGCCAAGATCATCGACGTCACTCCCAAGTCCTATACCATTGAGGCTACCGGCAACCCGGTGAAGATCGATGCCATACTCGAACTCCTTCGCCCGCTGGGGCTTAAGGAGCTGGTGCGCACCGGTTCTGTGGCCATCGGCCGCGGGGCTAAGGGGTGGAAAGGGTAGCAGTGTCCGTATAATGCAGAAGGTCTGTTGTGAGCCGCCCGGAAACGGGCGGTTTTTCGTTACGGTAATATGTTCGCTTGTTACTGCAATCAGAACGTTTGAAGGAGCATCCATGAAACTGCCGGTTCAGTTTTCGATCCCAGCCGCTGCCGTGCTCCTTGCCGTGGTCCTGTCTGCTGTCCCGCCGGATGCGCGGGCCGAGTTCTACAAATACAAGGACAGCAGCGGGAACCTGATTATCACCAACCGGTTCGAAGATGTCCCCCGGAAGTACCGCCGTCGGGTCAAGGTGGTCTGGGACAATGAGCTGGAAGCCAAAGACCCGCTTGCCCGTCGCAGTGCAGCTGCTGAAAAACTCCGTCAGCAGAAGGAGGAGCAGCAGGAGAGGCCGGAGCAGAGAAACAGCAGCGAACAGAAGAACGGAAACGACGGCAAGACGCTCGTGATCACTTTTGATGAAGAGACCGGGCAGCTGATCCGCCGGTTTGAGTAGCTGATGCAATGCAGGGGGCTGACCGGTTGCACCGGTCTGGTTTAAAATCATGATTCTGCTGTAATTTATTGACAAAAATCGTCGTACTGTAGTACGTTCAGCGCTCTTTTCGCTATGCAGCGTACCGGGTTGCCGGATATTTTAGATCAAGGGGTAGAGAATGAAGGTTTATTACGACAAGGATTGTGATCTCTCGCTGATAAAGGCGAAAAAAGTTACCATAGTCGGTTACGGCTCCCAGGGCCATGCCCATGCCTGCAACCTGATGGATTCCGGGATTGATGTGACCGTGGCACTGCGTGAAGGCTCTGCCTCGGCTGTCAAGGCGAAGAATGCCGGCCTCAAAGTGGCAAGCGTTGCCGAAGCCGTTGCCTCTGCCGATCTGGTCATGATCCTGACGCCTGACGAGTTCCAATCGATCCTCTACCGTGACGAGATTGCCCCCAAGCTCAAGCAGGGTGCGGCGCTTGCCTTTGCCCACGGTTTCGCCATCCACTACAACCAGGTTGTGCCGCGCGCTGACCTGGACGTCATCATGATCGCCCCCAAGGCTCCCGGTCACACGGTCCGTTCCGAGTTCGTGAGAGGCGGCGGGATACCTGACCTGATCGCTGTTTTCCAGAATGCGTCCGGCAAGGCCCGTGAACTGGCACTCTCCTACGCCAGTGCTATCGGCGGTGGCCGTACCGGCATCATCGAGACTACCTTCAAGGATGAGACCGAGACCGACCTGTTCGGTGAGCAGGCCGTGCTCTGCGGCGGCGCTGTGGAGCTGGTGAAAGCAGGCTTCGAGACCCTGGTGGAGGCCGGTTATGCCCCTGAAATGGCCTATTTCGAGTGCCTGCATGAGCTCAAGCTGATCGTCGACCTGATGTACGAGGGCGGCATCGCCAACATGAACTACTCCATTTCCAACAATGCTGAGTACGGTGAATATGTTACCGGACCACGGGTGATCAACGACCAGAGCCGTGCGGCCATGAAGGAATGCCTGGCCAATATCCAGAACGGCGACTATGCCAAGCGCTTCATTCTCGAAGGCGCGTCGAATTATCCTGAAATGACGGCTCGTCGTCGTCTCAATGCTGCCCATCCGATTGAGCAGACCGGTGAGCGGTTGCGGAGCATGATGCCCTGGATCAAGAAAATCGTCGACAAAACCAAAAACTAGGCAACACCCCGAACGGAACCCGACACCCCTTTACCCCTGCGGGAGAGGGGTGTCTCCGCATCAAAGGCAGATATAATGGACAACAACGGAATCATCGCCAGGGAAGGGTATCCTTTCATTGCATATTCAGTCGGATTGACCGCTCTTCTGACTCTTTCCGCCTGGAAACTGCACGCTGCGGTTCTGGCTGTCCCCGCCTCGATCTCTTTTCTCCTGACCATCTTTGTGATCTCTTTTTTCCGCAATCCCGAGCGCACGCCGCCGGGTGACGCAACGGCGGTTGTCGCACCGGCCGATGGTACGGTTATCGTGGTGGAACGCGCAAGCGAAACACCTCTGGGTTGCGAAGCCCTCAAAATCAGCATCTTCATGTCGGTCTTCAATGTGCATGTCAACCGCGCTCCGCTGGACGGCACGGTCATCGGCATCGACTATCAACCGGGGCGGTTTCTTGATGCCAGGGATGGACGCGCCTCGAGTGAAAACGAGCGCAACGGGGTCGTGCTGGAAACTGCTGCCGGTGTGCGGATAGCATTCGTTCAGATCGCCGGCCTGATTGCGCGGCGGATCATCTGTTATCCCGGGGTGGGGGATGTGTTGCAGCGTGGAACGCGGTATGGCCTGATCCGCTTCGGGTCGCGCGTGGATGTCTACCTGCCTGTTGACGTAGAACCGCTGGTGAAGCTGGGTGACACAACGACCGCCGGCGAGACGGTTTTAGGGCGGCTCGCATGAGTGGAGAAGCTATCCTATGAACACCGATGTGCAGGAAAAACAGGTCGAGAAGACGGAGAGCATCAAGCGGGGAATCTATATCCTGCCCAACCTGGTGACCACCGGGAGCCTCTTTGCCGGGTTCTACAGCCTGGTTTCGACCCTGAACGGCAACTACAGCGCTGCCGCCATCTGGATATTCATCTCTGCCGTCTGTGACGGACTGGACGGCAAGGTTGCCCGCATGACCGGCACCACCAGCAAATTCGGGGTGGAGTATGACTCCCTCGCTGACCTGGTTGCCTTTGGTGTGACGCCGGGTTTGATGATGTATGCCTGGGCGCTCAAACCATTCGGCCGGCTCGGCTGGCTGGCGGCCTTCCTGTTTGTCGTCTGCGGTGCACTGCGCCTGGCACGCTTCAATGTTCAGGTGAATACCGTTGAGAGCAAGCGTTTCGTGGGGCTGCCGATCCCGGCTGCCGCCAGTATGGTCGCTTCGACGGTACTGTTGTTCCATCATTTCGGCTGGCCCAGTTCTTTCAAGCGCCTGGCAATCATTGCTTTGATCTATCTGCTGGCCTTCCTGATGGTCTCAAATTTCCGCTATTATTCTTTCAAGGACCCGGCGCTGATCAGGCGTCAGCCATTTGGTTTCCTGCTGCTTGCGGTTGTCCTTCTGATTGTCGTTGCAGCTGAACCGATCGTGATGACCTTTGCAATCATGCTGATCTATACCCTGTCAGGGCCTGTCGGTTTCGTACTGACATGGCCGCGTCGCCGCCGTCTTGAGAAGGCGGTCCACAAGGTGCATGAAGCGGTTCATCGTGAAGGGGAATCGTGACGGTCTGCTTCGTCGGGCGGTGTTCAGTGGATATCGTACAGTTTGGCAGATATACCTGCGGGAGTGATCTCCAGTAGAGCGAAGGACTTCAGATGAGCGGTTCGCATGAGTGTCCCGGGATTAACGGCCAGGATTCCTGAAAGGGTGGTAACCGTTGCACGGTGAGTATGCCCGAACAAGACGGCGTCAACCCCCGCCTCTCTGGCTCGTTTTTCAAGCATGCCCAGCCCGTTCTTGACCCCGCAGGCATCTCCGTGCATCAGCAACAGTTTCTTCCCTTCGCGTTCCAGCACTAATTCACGCGGTGAAGCAGAACCGATATCGCAGTTCCCGGCGACCTTGATGACCGGGACATCCAGGGCATGCGCAAGGATTTCTGCATCGTCGCAAACGTCACCGAGATGGATCAGTTCGTCAAAGCTGTCGGTCTGCTCGCAGGCCTGCAGGGCCAGTGGCAGATTGCCGTGGGTATCGGACATGACGAGGATACGCATGCGCCTACTGTAGCAGATTATGTTTTTAATGAAAATTAAATTGATATATTCCGGTGCTCAGACATGTCAAAAAAAACAGTCATACTCGCTGCAATAATCGTTGTGTTCCTCGGACTTCTCTTTATCGGCTGCGTCTTTATCGCCAGGGCGCTGCTGGGGGCGGGAGAACGGCAATTTGTCGAAAAACCGGGCATCGGGCTGGTTGAGGTTAAAGGGATGATCCTGGATTCACGGGAGACCGTCCGCCAGTTGCGTCATTTTCTCAAGAAAGACGACATCAAGGCTGTGGTACTGAGGGTCGACTCTCCGGGCGGTGTGGTGGCACCTTCGCAGGAGATCTACGATGAAGTCAGGAAGTTTGCCGCCAAAAAGAAGATCGTTGTCTCCATGGGCAGCCTGGCAGCATCGGGAGGGTATTACATTTCTGCCCCGGCAACCCTGATCTATGCCAATCCCGGCACGATTACCGCCAGCATCGGTGTTATCATCAAGCTTTCCAACATCGAGGCCCTGATGGACAAGATCGGCATCAAGTCCACTGTTGTCAAAACCGGTAAATTCAAGGACTCCGGATCGCCGGTCCGGGAACTGACGGAAGAGGACCGGGCCATGTTCCAGTCGGTGATCGACAGTACCCACAACCAGTTTGTCAAGGCGGTCGCCAGCGGGCGTAAGCTGTCTGAGGACGAGGTGCGCAGGATAGCCGACGGCCGGGTGCTTTCAGGTGAACAGGCCCTGGCCCTCAAGCTGGTGGATCGTCTGGGTACGCTACAGGATGCCATCGAAGAGGCCGGCCGACTGGCCGGGATAAAGGGGGAGCCGGAGGTGATCCTGCCGCCCAAGAAGAAGCTCAATTATCTGGATCTGCTCTCGGGCGGCATGGAGGAATCGTTTGAAGGCGCGCTCAGCAGGGTCGGACAGAGGGGCATGCAGTTGATGTACGAGTAAGGGGTGACAACCCGCCCCAGACAATAAACGGCTTATTTCTTCCTGCGAAGCTTTCTGTGGGCGTCCAGCAGGATACGCTCCGTAGTTGCCCAGTCGATACAGGCGTCAGTAATCGAGACGCCATATTTCAGATGGTTGCGGTCTGCAGCTATCTTCTGGTTCCCGGCCTCGATGTTGCTCTCGATCATCACGCCGGATAGGGAGCTGTTGCCGTCCACCACCTGCTGGACGACGCTCTCCAGTACTTCGGGCTGTTTCTGGTAATCCTTGTTGGAATTCCCGTGGCTGCAATCGACCATGATCGTCGGAAAGAGCCCGTTCTTCTTCAGGCTTTCTTCCGTGTGGGTGATGTCTTCCGGATGGTAGTTGACTTTACGCGAACCGCCTCTCAGGACGATGTGCACATCAGGGTTGCCGGTGGTCTGGATGATGGAGGTACGCCCCTCGCGGTTGATGCCCAGGAAGCTGTGGGGATGCTGGGCAGCCTTCATGGCGTCCATGGCGACCTGCAGGTTCCCGTCGGTGCCGTTCTTGAAGCCGACCGGGAAGGAGAGGCCGCTGGACATCTCGCGGTGGGTCTGGGATTCGGTGGTGCGTGCGCCGATAGCCCCCCAGCTGATCATGTCGGCTACATATTCAGGTGTAATCGGATCAAGCATCTCGTTGGCAACCGGCACCTCAAGCTCGGTCAGCCTGAGAAGCAGGCCCCTGGCGATGCCCAGCCCTT
Organism: Geobacteraceae bacterium; assembly: GCA_016720395.1. Classification (GTDB taxonomy): domain Bacteria; phylum Desulfobacterota; class Desulfuromonadia; order Geobacterales; family Pseudopelobacteraceae; genus CAIPTY01. Next base: position 39,576 of record JADKKR010000013.1, read on the forward strand.
TTGATATGAGATGGCTGCCGTTCATGTCGGGGTCGTTGATCAACCCCTTCCAGCCGACGGTGGTGCGCGGTTTTTCAAAGTAGACCCGCATGACCAGCATGAGCTGATCGTCCACGCGGCGGGCGAGGGCGGACAAACGCCTGGCATAGTCAACGGCAGCGTCCGTGTCGTGGATGGAGCAGGGGCCGACAACGACCATCAGGCGGCGGTCACGTCGCTGGAGGATATCTTTCAGGCACTGGCGGCTCTTGTTGACAAACCCGGCATGAGCTGGGGAAAGCGGAAAGACCTGACGCAGGTCGGCCGGTGCAATGATGGGGGTGATGCCGGTGATTTTAAGGTTGTTGGTCTTGATCATCTCAGGTACTCTCCCGATATGGTGAATGTGCTGTTATAGAGCCTGCGTGCGGCCAATGTCAACCAAACTCTGGTTTTTGCTCAACCAAATCAGCATGTTGAATTTTATCATTCGTAAGTTTAGCAGGTTAGCGGTTATGTCCGGAGTTTCAGGACCTGATCGCGTGAATGCAGAGCCGGTATATCCGGGCGGGGGATCGGCCATGAAGCGGGCTGTGTTTATTGATCGTGACGGTACGATCAACGAGGAAAAGGATTACCTCTTCCGTACGGACGACTTTACCTTTATTCCGGGCGCTCCCCGGGCGATACGGCTTCTGAATGAAGCCGGTTTCCTGGTGGTTGTCGTCACCAACCAGTCCGGTGTGGCCCGGGGATACTACACCGAAGAGGACGTGCATCTGCTCCACCGTCATATCGCATCACAGCTGGATCAGCATGGTGCCCGGGTGGATGCCTGGTATTACTGCCCGCATCATCCTTCGGGCCGCGGAAGTTACGCGCTCCCCTGTCGCTGTCGAAAGCCATTGCCCGGAATGCTTCTGGAGGCAGCCGGTCGTTTTGATATCGACCTGGAATCATCGGTCATGATCGGTGATAAGCTGGTGGATGTGGAGGCCGGTGCCGCGGCCGGTTGCCGGTCTATTCTGGTACGCACCGGCTATGGTTCAGATGAAGAGCAGCGATGCCGCAGCGGCATCGAAATCTATGATGATCTGCTGCAGGCTGCGGAAAGCCTGTTACGGCCGGAATGATGTCGTTTGACAGCCTGCCGGCAGGCGTGTAGAGTTTCACCGTTATACCAATTATTCTGAAAGGATGTCTCCGATCATGACACAACCAGTACGCAAAGGCATCATCCTGGCCGGCGGAGCCGGAAGCCGGCTGTATCCGCTGACGCTGGTCGCCAGTAAACAGCTGCAGCCGGTCTATGACAAGCCGATGATCTACTACCCGCTGGCAACCCTCATGACGGCCGGTATCAGCGATATACTGCTGATCTCCACACCCCATGATACGCCCCGGTTCCAGTCTCTGCTGGGGGACGGCTCGCGTTGGGGTATCAAGCTGTCCTACAAGGTTCAGCCTGAACCCAAGGGAATCGCCCAGGCTTTTCTGGTCGGTGAGGAGTTTATTGACAATCAGCCGGTCTGCCTGATCCTGGGGGACAATATCTTCTACGGTAAGATGAACCTTGATCGCATCGTGGCTGATTTTCAGGGCGGTGCCCGCATATTCGGCTACCCGGTGCATGACCCGGAGCGCTACGGAGTGGTGGAGTTCAATGCTGACGGAACGGTGCTCAGTATCGAGGAGAAGCCGAAACGTCCCAGGTCCAATTATGCCGTACCGGGACTGTACCTGTATGATGCGGATGTGGTCAGGACCGCCAGGTCGATTGCACCCTCTCCGCGTGGCGAGCTGGAGATTACGGATGTAAACCTGGATTATCTGAGGCGCGGGGCGCTGACGGTCGAACGCCTGGGCCGGGGTATTGCCTGGCTGGATACCGGTACCCACAAAAGCCTGCTGGAAGCCAGCAACTACATCGAGATCATCGAGTCCCGTCAGGGGATGAAGATCGCCTGCCTGGAGGAGATCGCCCTGAGACGCGGCTTTATCGATTGCGACCGGATGCTGCAGGTTATCGAAGAGACCCCCGCATCACCCTATCGTGAGTATCTGAAACAGGTGTACGAAGAAACGGAGCTCTGCGGGGTTCACTGACCGTGCCACGGGTTGTGCTGTGTGCACCCCTGGCTGTGGATGCATGGTAAAACACTATGGAATTCTTTAAAAAATTCGCCCTTGTACTCCTGGCCGGCGCCGGGGTGCTGGCGGCATTGATTTTCTATTCGCTCAATATACCCCACAAGCGCAGCGCCAATATCGTCGAACGCGGTGTGATGACGGTGGTTGCACCGGTGATGAAGCCTGCGGCACGGGTGAGCGGTTTCGTAGAAGATACCTGGGATAATTACCTCAATCTGGTAGGAGTCCGCCAGGAAAACCTGCGCATGCGGGAAGTGGTCAAAGGGCTGAATGCGCGTCTTGTGGCAGCCGGCGAAACGGAACTGCTCAAGCAGAGGCTGGAAAAGCTTCTGGTTATGAAGAACACCGTCAAGGCACCTGTTCTGGCTGCCTCGGTAATTGGCGAAGATCTGAGTTCATGGTTCAGAACCCTGGTTATCGACCAGGGAAGTTCCAGCGGCATCATTGAAGGGATGTCTGTGGTAGCGGCGGACGGTGTCGTCGGCCAGATCGTCAAGGTGGCTCCTGCCACATCACGGGTCCTGCTGCTGACGGACCATACCAGCGGTATTGCAGCCACCATTCAGCGCTCCCGGGCCCGGGGAGTCGTAAAAGGCAAGAGTGACGGTCTCTGCTCGCTGGAATTCACCACCCGCGAGGAGGATGTCAAGGTCGGTGATATGGTGATCACATCCGGTATCGGTGGAGTGTTTCTCAAGGGGATACCCATCGGCGAAGTGACCATGGTGAAGCGCGGCGAGTACGGAATCTTCCAGACGGTTACCATTCGGCCGATCGTTACTATCTCACACCTGGAAGAGGTTCTGGTTGTGATGAGGCAGCCGTATGATTAGGAATGGTGTGGCGCTCGTCGCCCTGGTCCTGGCGGTGGTGCTGCAGAGCTCGATACTGCCGGTACACGTGGCGGCCCCCTTCAAGCCGGATCTGCTTCTGGTCGCCATGGTCTTCGTGGCGCTGCGCGGCCCCGTTGTCCCCGGCGCGCTCCTGGCATGGGGTGTGGGGATGATAAAGGACGTTTTCAGCGGCCTTTATCTGGGTTTGAATGCCTTTTCCTTTCTGATTATCTTTCTCGTGATTACAAGTATCTCGGATCTTCTCTACGCTGAGAGCGGTGAACTGTATGTCGTCACGGTAAGCGCCGCTACATTGGCCTGCGTGACCATTAATCTGATCCTGCTGCTCATGCTGACCTCCACCCCCGGCATCGGGTATTCCATGACTGCCGGTCTCCTGCCGCATCTCCTCTCCAACGCCTTTGCCGCATCACTTGTCACGCTCCTGCCGGTATTCTCATCTCCTCAGGAAGTGCTATGAAGGGGCAGCGCTTTGTTCGCGAGGTGATGGAGTCCAAGCAGCGAATTCTGGTCATCTCATTTGTGGTCGGTGCGATATTCTTCGTTCTGCTGCTGCGCCTGTGGCACCTGCAGATTCTCAGTTCTGAGGATTATCGCAGCATGTCCGAAAACAATCGCCTTCGTTTCGTCCCGGTGGCGGCATCCCGCGGCGCCATCATGGACCGCACCGGCAAGGTGCTGGTCAGCAACCGCCCTTCGTTCAGCCTGGCAGTGATTCCCCAGGAGGTCAAAGACAAGGACAGCCTCTTCGACCGCCTTGCCCGGCTGCTGGGACTCGACCGGTCGGAGATGGATGAACGCTGGAATAAAGTCAAGGGGCGGGCCAAATACTACCCGGTGGTGCTGGCATCGAACATAAGCCGTGACCAGGTCGAGATCATCGAAGAGAACCGCCTGCGCCTGCCGGGCGTCGAAATTGAAATGAAGCCGGTCCGGGAATATTCCAGCACTATCCTGGCGGCGCATCTGCTGGGCTATATCGGTGAAATCTCCGATGACGAGATGGATAAAAATGGCTACGAGGAATACAATCCCGGGGATTATGTCGGCAAGAACGGTATCGAGCGGAGCTGGGAAGCTGAGCTGCATGGTAATGACGGTGGGCGGCAGTTGGAGGTGGATGCACGCGGCCGGGTTCTACGGACAATCTCCGAGACCTATCCGACGGTGGGCAACAGTGTCGTGCTGACCATTGATGCAGCCGTTCAGAAGCAGGCTGAAAAGGCTTTCGGAGACCAGGCCGGGGCCGCCGTCGCGCTGGATGTCAACAGCGGAGAAGTGCTGGCCTTCGTCAGTAATCCGGCGTTCGACCCGTCCCTGTTCAGTGGCAAGCTTCCGGCTGATGTATGGAAATCATATCTGGACGACAAACGTCACCCCCTTGAGAATAAGGCCTTGACCGGCCAGTACCCTCCGGGATCGACCTTCAAGGTCATCACCGCCCTTGCAGGGCTTGAAAATGGCCAGATCAGTGATTCCACGACGGTGAATTGCAGCGGTTCCTACGAACTGGGCGACTCAACCTTCAAATGCTGGAACAAGCGCGGTCATGGCACGACCAGCCTGAGAAAGTCGCTGAGAGAGTCATGCGACGTTTATTATTACCAGCTGGGTGAACGCCTGGGGGTGGATCTGATCGCCAAGACCGCCCAGAAATTCCTGCTGGGTATGCCGCTGGGCATCGGCCTGAATAATGAGAAGCCCGGATTGATTCCGACGGCGGAATGGAAACAGAAGCGGTTCGGCAAGCGCTGGTATCACGGAGAGACTCTGCCGGTTTCCATCGGACAGGGATATGTCCTGATGACGCCCATCCAGATGGCCTCGATGATTGCCACGGTGGCCAACGAAGGAACCGTCTACCGGCCGTTTCTTGTCAAGCGGATTGTCGATACCGATGGCCGGCCGCTGAAAGAATTCAAGCCGGAGATTATCGGCCGGACCGGGATCTCTGCCGACAAATTCCGCCTGGTGAAGCAGGGCCTGTTTGCCGTAGTCAACGAACCGGGTGGCACCGGTGCCATGGCCAGGCTGTACGACGTGCGTGTCGCCGGCAAAACCGGCACGTCTCAGGTGGTCAAGCTGCGCGACAGCAAGCGGGGGACACCCTACCAGTTCCGTGACCATGCCCTGTTTGTAGCCTTTGCCCCCTATGATAAACCGGAAATAGCCGTTGCTGTGGTAGTGGAGCATGGCGAGCATGGCGGTGGTGCGGCGGCTCCGATCGCCGGAAGGATCCTCCGGGCATATTTCGACGGCAAAAAGCCGGTTCAGAAACCGTCGGAGAAATCGAACGTTACTGATGAAGAGGAAGATGCCGAGGAAATCAGCCCCTCGATAAAAGAGCCGCGTGCAAGCGGGGATACAGCCAATGATTGATCGCCGTCTGTTAACAAACATAGACTGGATGCTGGCCGGGATGGTGATTGTCGTCTGCCTGCTGGGAATCCTCAATATCTACAGTGCCACCACCACCTACAAGATTGTCGCAACACCCTATTATATCAAGCAGCTCTACTGGCTGCTGGCCGGGATGGTCATCGCCCTGGCGGTCTGCACGTTGGACTATCACATCCTCGAGGATTTTTCCTACTGGCTGTACGTTTTCGTTGTTCTATTGCTGGTGGCGGTGCTGGTAGTCGGCCGCCGCTCCATGGGTGCGACCCGCTGGCTTAATCTCGGCCTGTTCAATTTTCAGCCGTCAGAGCTGATGAAGATCGTCATCATCATCACGTTTGCCCGATTTTTCAACAATTTCCAGACGATCGGCGGGCTGACCATCCGCGACATGCTCTTTCCGTTGACGATCCTGGCTGTTCCCGCTCTGCTGATCATGAAGCAGCCTGACCTGGGTACGGCTATCCTTGTATTGCTGATAGCACTTTCCATGGCGGTGTATCGCGGGCTGCGCTGGTCAACGGCTGTCACGTTTGTCCTGGTGACCATTCCGGTCGCCTGGCTGGGCTGGAGCCATTTTCTACGCCCGTACCAGAAAAACCGGATCCTGGATTTTCTTAACCCGGAGCGTTCCCGTCTGGGCAGCGGCTATCATATCATTCAGAGCAAGATTGCCGTCGGCTCCGGTGGCTTCATCGGCAAGGGATTCGTCAAAGGCACCCAGTCCCAGTTGCGCTTTCTTCCCGAACAGCATACCGATTTCGCCTTCTCCGTTTTTGCCGAGGAGTGGGGTTTCATCGGCTGCCTGGTACTGATCCTGCTCTATTTGTCGCTTGTGCTGTGGGGGCTCAAGATCGCCAGTCGATGCAACGACCGCTTCGGGGCCCTGCTGGCGATCGGCGTGACGGCCATGCTCTTCTGGCACATCGTGATCAACATGGGCATGGTGATCGGCATGTTCCCGGTGGTCGGCGTACCGATGCCCTTTTTCTCCTACGGCGGCACATCCATGATCACCTCCATGGTCGGCATCGGTATCCTGCAGAGTATCAGTATGCGACGCTTCATGTTCTGAGGCTTGCGCGGCATCCGGTCCATTTGAGCTTTACTTTCCCGCCGCTTTTATTTAAGCTACACAATTCAATTTTCTCGCATACATCCAAAGGATTTCATGGATATCAGCAAAATTCGTAACTTCTCTATCATCGCCCATATCGACCACGGGAAATCCACCCTGGCTGACCGCCTGCTGGAGTTCACCGGCGCACTTTCCGACCGTGAGAAGCAGGACCAGTTCCTGGACAAGATGGATCTGGAGCGCGAGCGGGGCATTACGATCAAGGCCCAGACCGTGCGGCTCAATTATCGATCGGATGATGGCAATGATTATATCCTCAACCTGATCGACACCCCCGGCCATGTGGACTTTACCTACGAAGTCTCCCGTTCTCTGGCGGCCTGCGAGGGCGGCCTGCTGGTAGTGGATGCCTCCCAGGGTGTCGAAGCCCAGACGCTGGCGAATGTGTATCTGGCGCTTGATACCAACCTTGAGGTCTTTCCGGTCATCAACAAGATCGATCTGCCGGCTGCCGACCCGGAGCGCGTCAAGCATGAGATCGAGGAGATCATCGGTATCGACGCCCATGATGCCGTGCTGGCCAGCGCCAAGGAGGGGATCGGCACCCATGAGATCCTCGAACAGATCGTCAGGAAGATCCCTGCGCCCTCGGGAGACAAGACGGCACCGCTGAAGGCCCTGCTGTTTGATTCCTGGTACGACCAGTATCAGGGGGTCATCATCCTGGTCCGCCTCTTCGATGGCACCTTGAAAAAGGGTGATAAGATCCAGCTGATGTCCACCAACAAGGCCTATGAGGCGCTCAAGGTCGGCATCTTTTCCCCGGTTATGGTCGAAGTGCCGCAGTTGACTGCCGGTGAGGTCGGTTTTGTGATTGCCGGCATAAAGGATGTGGCCGACGCCAAGGTCGGAGATACGGTCACCCTGTTGAACCGGCAGTGCCTGGTGCCGCTGGACGGTTTCAAAGAGGTCAAGCCGATGGTCTTTTCCGGCCTGTACCCGATCGATACAGCCCAGTACGAACAGTTGCGCGATGCACTGGCCAAGCTCAAGCTCAACGATTCCTCCTTTTCCTTCGAGCCGGAGACATCTGTCGCCCTCGGCTTTGGATTCCGCTGCGGATTTCTGGGGCTCCTGCACATGGAGATCATCCAGGAGCGCCTGGAGCGGGAGTTCGGCCTGGACCTGATCACCACCGCCCCGACCGTTGTCTACCGGGTCCACAAGCTGAGCGGCGAGGTGTTCTCCATCCAGAGCGCCAACCAGATGCCCGAGCTGCAAAGCACGGAGTTTCTCGAAGAGCCGTTCATCCTGGCCCACATTCACGTGCCGAATGAATTTGTCGGCGGTGTGCTTGCGCTCTGCGAGGACAAACGCGGCGTCCAGCGCGAGATCAAGTACCTGACCCAGACGCGTGTGATGATTATTTATGAACTACCGCTGAACGAGATTGTGCTTGATTTCTACGATCGCCTGAAATCGATCACCAAAGGGTATGCCTCCCTTGATTATGAACATCTGGAATACCGGCGCTCTGACCTGGTCCGCATGAATGTCATGATCAATGGTGAAGTCGTGGATGCCCTGTCCTTGATCCTTCACCGCGAAAAGGCCTATTTCCGTGGCCGGGATCTTGTTTCCAAGATGAAGGAGCTGATTTCACGACAGATGTTTGAGGTCGCCATCCAGGCGGCCATCGGCAACAAGGTTATCGCCCGTGAAACGGTCAAGGCCATGCGCAAGGACGTTCTGGCCAAGTGCTACGGCGGGGATATAACCCGTAAGCGCAAGCTGTTGGAGAAGCAGAAAGAGGGCAAGAAGCGCATGAAGAATGTGGGCAACGTAGAACTGCCCCAGGAGGCCTTTCTGGCCATTCTCAAGGTTGATTGAACAATTTAGCTGTACCCTGCTTCGCAGGATAAGTGCGTTAACGGAATCAATTCCTGCAAAAAGCGCAGGAATCGATTTCTAACTTACTGCCCCGAAAACGGGATAAGTGCGTTCACGAAATCAATTTCAACAATAAGCGTTGAAATCGATTTCTAACTTACTAAAAGGAACTCGTCAATGGAAGAGTATCAGGAACCATCCCAGTCTGTATCCCAACCGGAGCAGCCGGTATACAAAAAAAAGAGCATCTTCCGCGAGTACGCCGAGTCGATCGTCATAGCGGTACTTCTGGCGCTGGTGATCCGCACCTATCTGGTACAGGCCTTCAAGATCCCGTCCGGCTCCATGGAGGATACCCTGGTTATCGGTGATCACCTGCTGGTGAACAAGTTCATCTACGGGACGAAGATCCCCTTCACGTCGACCACGGTGATTAAGGTCCGTGACCCCCGCCAGGGCGATGTGATCGTGTTCGAGTATCCCGAGGATCCAAGCAAGGACTTCATCAAACGGATTGTCGGAAGCCCGGGAGATATTGTGGAAGGGAAGGGCAAGAAGGTTTTTGTGAATGGAAAACCCTATGAAAATTCCCATGAGATCCACAAGGAGAAGGAGACTATTCCCAAGGAGATGAACCCGCGTGACACCTTTGGACCGGTGACGGTGCCGCCGGACTCCTATTTTGTCATGGGGGACAATCGCGACCGCTCCTACGACAGCCGTTTCTGGGGATTTGTTAAGCGGGACAAGATCAAGGGCCTGGCGTTCATCAAATACTGGTCATGGGACCGGGAGAAACTCCGTCCGCGTTTAGGCAGCATCGGAAATCTTATCAACTGATTAATGCTACTCTCACAGAGCTCACAGAGGCACAGAGCAAGAACAGGCAACAATTTAAATACCGGATTATTTTTTCCGTGAATCTACATTTATTCATCTGAGTACATAAAGGCGCAGGCATTTTTATATGATTTTCTCCGTGGGCTCTGTGAGCTCTGTGAGACAACTAATTTAGATTTCAAGATTTTTATTGGAGGATTGTATGGATACACTTGGAAACTGGAAACGCACGCACTACTGCGGCGACCTTCGCGCCGCAGACATCGGCAGCGAAGTTTTTCTCATGGGCTGGGCTCTGCGCCGTCGTGATCATGGCGGACTGATCTTCATCGATCTGCGAGACAGGGAGGGCATTGCCCAGGTCGTCTTCGACCCTGAGGTAAACGGACCGGCCCATGCGATAGCAGAGGGTGTGCGGAGCGAGTTTGTCCTGGCCGTCAGGGGTAAGGTCATCCCGCGCCCTGATGGTACGGTCAACCCTAACATGAAAACCGGTGAGGTTGAGATCCAGGTGCTGGAATGCAAACTTCTGAATCGCTCTAAACCACTGCCCTTCATGTTGGATGAGCACAGTGAGATCAATGAGAATATCCGCCTGAAATACCGTTATCTGGACCTGCGCCGTCCCCAGCTGCAGCATAACCTGATCCTGCGCTCGAAGGTCTCCCAGGTCACACGCAGCTATCTGACTGACAACGGTTTTATCGAGCTGGAGACACCTTTCCTGACCAAGTCGACACCGGAAGGGGCCCGTGATTTTCTGGTGCCGTCGCGTATCAACCAGGGCAGCTTCTACGCCCTGCCGCAATCCCCGCAGATCTTTAAGCAGATCCTGATGATTTCCGGTTTCGACCGCTATTTCCAGGTGGTGCGCTGTTTCCGCGATGAGGATCTGCGGGCTGACCGCCAGCCGGAATTCACCCAGATCGACTGCGAGATGTCCTTCATCGACCGTGAAGACATAATCACCGTCATGGAGGGACTGATCGCCCGCATCTTCCAGGAGGCAAAGGGCATCGACATCGCCCTGCCGGTCCAGCGCATCACCTATGCCGAGGCAATCCAGCGCTTCGGCGTGGACAACCCGGACCTGCGCTTCGGCATGGAGTTGTGTGATCTGACCGACATTGTCAAAGGCTCCGGCTTCAAGGTTTTTGCCGATGTTGCCGCTAAAGGCGGCATCATCAAGGGTCTCAATGCCAAAAAATGTTCCGGCTTTTCCCGCAAGGACATCGACGACCTGACCGAATTTGTAAAGATCTACGGTGCCAAGGGCCTGGCCTACGTCAAGATCGAGAACGGTGAGTGGCATTCCCCGATCGCCAAGTTCTTTACTCCCGAAGAGATCGCCACCATGAATGCTGCTTTCGGGGCCGAGGAAGGCGATCTGCTGTTCTTTGTGGCCGATAAGCCCAAGGTCGTCAATGATTCTCTCGGCAAGCTGCGCAACCACCTTGCCGGCATCCTCAAGCTGACCAGCAAGGACGATTACCGCTTTGTATGGGTGACCGACTTCCCGCTTCTGGAGTGGGACGAGGAGGACAAGCGCTGGGCGGCTGTCCACCATCCCTTTACCGCTCCGATGGATGAGGATGTGGATTTTGTTGAGTCCGATCCCGGTCGCTGCCGTGCCAAGGCCTATGATCTGGTCTTGAACGGCAACGAGATCGGTGGCGGATCGATCAGGATCCATCAGGAACAGGTCCAGTCTCTGATGTTCAAGATGCTGGGTATGTCTGTCGAGGATGCCCGCAGCAAGTTCGGTTTTCTGCTGGATGCCCTGGAATTCGGCACGCCCCCCCACGGCGGTATCGCTTTCGGTATGGACCGGCTGATCATGCTGCTGACCGGAAGCGACTCGATCCGTGACGTAATCGCGTTCCCCAAGACCCAGAAAGGAACCTGCATGATGTCCGAAGCGCCATCGCTGGTCGACACCAAGCAGCTTCGCGAGCTTGGTATCCGGCTGGCCGAAAAACAGGCCTAAATGTCCAGTCCTCTGAACCGCTGGGCTGCGGGTATCTCTGTTCTGATCATCTGCGCTCTGACGGCATGCTCTGCTCCTGCACCTACCTGGCGATCAAAGACCTCTGCGCTTGTCGACGATCTCGTCAGGCAGGATGCTCCGGTGCTGTTCCCGCAGGAGTACCTTAACCTGCTGGAGACATTTGAGCATGGTGAAGCTGTGCTGCATGTTCAGGGTGATGAGCGGGCGTCAGATGCCTTCTATCTGCTGGCGCTGCAAAAGGGCGACCTGCTGAAGGAAGAGCTGGTGCGGTACCGGCAGCGCAAGGCCCAGGAAGAACGCGAGCGGGCGGCGAAAGAGGCGGCCCGTATCGAGGAGGAGCGGCTGATGCGTGAGGCGGCGGCGGCAGAAGTGCGTCTCCGCGAGCAGGAACTTCAGGCAGCACAGGAGGCTCTGGCCGCTGCTGCACGTATCGAAGCATCTCGAGAGTCACTCCAGCTCCTGACGCCGAGCTATACGGTCCGCCGTGGTGAAACCCTCCCGCAGATCGCAGCACGGGCTGAGGTGTACAATGATTCATCCCTGTGGCCGTTGATCTATCGCGCCAATCGGGACCAGATTCGCGACCCCAGACAGCTCTGGCCCGGTCAGGTTCTCAAGATACCCCGCCACTTTTCCCGCGATGAGGCTATTGAGGCCAAGCGTTACTCCGGAAAAAAATAGCTGCTGCGATCTCCGGTACTGATCCAGTCGATTCTTGTCTGAAATCCTGCACCCCCATCACGACCTTCTTGCTGGAGGGCATTCCGTGTGTAATATAAACCTGCCGGTAACAGCCACTTAACCCTGCTGGACTCCAATGTTTTTTCTTGACAGCCCACCCGCTTTTGTATACTGTATACAAGATTTTTACTAAAACTGTAACGTATTGATTTTTTTATATTTATACGAAAAAAACATCTGATGAACCGGGTAGGTTTCCACCGGTGAAACAGCAGTCTGATCGTCACATTGCCCCAGCCTTTGGCGAGCATGCATAAAAACTAAGGAGAGAACATGACAACGCAAAAGATTATCTGGTCTAAAATTGACGAAGCCCCCGCACTTGCAACCTACTCATTGCTTCCGATTGTCAACGCATTCACAAAGGCAGCAGGTGTTGTCGTCGAGACTCGCGATATATCCGTTGCCGGAAGAATCATCGCAAACTTTCCCGACTATCTTGCGGAAAATCAGAAGATGCCGGATTTTCTGGCCGAACTGGGCAGTCTGACACAGAAACTTGAGGCCAATATCATTAAGCTGCCGAACGTCAGCGCATCAATCCCCCAGCTGAAAGCCGCCATCAAAGAACTGCAGGAGCAGGGCTACAAGCTTCCTGATTATCCGGAAGATCCGCAGACCGATGCCGAAAAAGAGCTGCATGCACGCTATGCAAAGTGCCTGGGAAGTGCCGTAAACCCTGTTCTGCGCGAAGGAAATTCGGACAGGAGATCGGCCAAGGCCGTTAAAGAATATGCAAAAAAATATCCGCACAAAATGGGGGCCTGGAGCCCGGATTCAAAAACCCACGTTTCGCATATGACCGCCGGCGATTTTTATCACAGTGAAAAATCCGTAACCATGGAAAAGGCCGGTAACGTAAAAATTGAATTTGTTGGTAAGGACGGTAACGTCAAAGTTCTGAAGGACAAACTCGCTCTTCAGGCTGGCGAGGTGCTTGACGGTGCCTTCATGAGCGTCAAAGCATTGCGTAAGTTCATTGCTGAGCAGATTGAAGATGCAAAGGCAAAAGGCGTGCTGTTCTCCGTTCACCTTAAAGCTACCATGATGAAGATTTCCGATCCGATCATGTTCGGTCATTTCGTATCTGTATTTTACAAGGATGTATTCGAAAAACATGCCGCTACCTTGAAGGAACTGGGTGTTAACCCTGACTTGGGCATGGGCGACCTTTACGCAAAACTTCAGAAACTGCCGGAAGCAAAGCGGGCCGAGATCGAAGCAGATATCCAGGAAGTCTATAAGAAGCAGCCGCCACTGGCGATGGTTGATTCTGATAAAGGTATTACAAACCTGCACGCCAGCAACGACATTATTATTGATGCCTCCATGCCGGTTGTTATTCGTGATTCCGGCGGAATGTGGGGACCGGACGGCAAACTGCACGACGTCAAGTGTGTCATCCCCGATACAAGCTATTCGGAGTGGTATCAGGAATGTATCGCATTCTGTCAGAAAAATGGTCAGTTTGATCCGACAACTATGGGTTCTGTGTCCAACGTTGGACTTATGGCTCAGAAAGCCGAAGAGTATGGTTCACACGACAAGACCTTCAAGATTCCTGCAAACGGCACGGTGCGTGTTGTTGATGAATCAGGTGCTGTACTTATTCAGCATGACGTGGAGGAAGGGGATATCTGGCGTGGTTGCCAGGCCAAGGATCTGCCAATTCAGGATTGGGTCAAGCTGGCAGTTCGGAGAGCACGTGCAACAGGTGCTCCTGCTGTCTTCTGGCTCGATAAAAACAGAGCTCACGACTCACAAATGATTTTGAAAGTGAATAAGTATCTGAAAGACCTCGATACCACTGGTCTGGAAATTCATATCATGTCTCCGGTAGAAGCAATGCGCTTCACATTGCCACGAGCAAAAGCCGGACTGGACACAATTTCTGTCAGCGGAAACGCCCTGAGGGATTACCTGACCGACCTGTTCCCGATTCTTGAGCTGGGTACCAGCGCCAAGATGCTGTCCATCGTACCGCTGCTGGCCGGCGGCGGACTGTTCGAGACCGGTGCCGGCGGATCGGCACCCAAGCATGTCCAGCAGTTTGTTGAGGAAGGCTACCTGCGTTGGGATTCCCTTGGTGAATTCCTGGCACTGGCTGTCTCCCTGGAGCATCTGGCAGCCACCTTCAAGAATGAAAAGGCCCAACTTCTTGCCGATACACTCGACCAGGCCAACACCAAGTTCCTTGACAACAACAAGAACCCGGCCCGTAAGGTCGGACAGATCGACAACCGGGGCAGCCACTTCTACCTGGCAATGTACTGGGCCGAGGCATTGGCTGCTCAGACTAAGGACGCCGAGCTTGCAGCACGTTTTGCCAAAGTAGCCAAGCAGCTGCAGGACAATGAAGCCAAAATCAATGAAGAACTGATCGGTGCCCAGGGCAAGCCGCAGGATATTGGTGGCTACTTCAACCCGAATCCGGCAATGACCGAAAAGGCCATGCGCCCGAGTCCAACGCTGAATGCCATTATTGACGCCATTGCCTAGGCTGGTGTCACAGACGCTCTTTTAAAACCTGAAATACCAGCGGAAGTGAGTTGGATGGTTTACACGTATCTCACAGTCCCGTCAGGGGACAAGATCACCATGGGCGCGGACGGAAAGCTGATTGTTCCGGACAGACCGATCATTCCGTTTATCGAAGGCGATGGTACCGGGGCCGACATCTGGAAGGCCTCGGTACGCGTTTTCGATGCTGCTGTCGAAAAGGTTTACGGCAGCAGGAGAAAGATCAGTTGGATGGAGGTGTATGCCGGTGAGAAACCATTCAACCTGTTTCGCGAAAAAATGGGCGACAAGGCCTGGCTGCCCGATGAATCCGTCGAGGCCTTCAGGGAGTTCCTGGTCGGCATCAAGGGGCCGCTGACCACGCCTATCGGCGGGGGCATCCGCTCACTGAACGTAGCTCTTCGGCAGGTGCTTGATCTGTACGTATGTCTCCGTCCGGTCCGCTACTTCCAGGGGGTCCCATCGCCGGTCAAGAAGCCTCAGGATGTGGATATGGTCATCTTCCGGGAAAACTGCGAGGACATCTACGTCGGCATCGAATGGATGACCGGCACTGCCGAGTGCGAAAAGGTCAAGCGGTTCCTCATCGAGGAGATGGGGGTCAGCAAGATCCGCTTCCCGGAAACATCCTCCATCGGGATCAAGCCGATCTCCAAACAGGGGTCCGAGCGTTTGATCCGCGCAGCCATAGAATATGCACTGAAACACAGACGCAAATCGGTGACGATCGTTCACAAGGGCAACATCATGAAGTTCACCGAAGGCGCCTTCAAGGACTGGGGCTATGGCCTTGCCAAGGGTGAGTTTCGCAATCAGGTCGTGACCGAGCGTGAAAGCTGGATTATCGATAATCAGGACCGCAATCCCGGTTTGTCGGTCGAACACAACGCCAGAGCTATTGATCCCGGCTATGACATGATGTCTCCCCAGCAGAAAGAGGATATTCGTAACGAGATTGAGTCAGCTCTGGAACTGTTACCGTCCCATGGCACCGGCCAGTGGAAAAAGCTCCTCATGGTCAAGGACACGATTGCCGATATCACACTGCAACAGGTCCTTACCCGTGCCAAAGAGTTCGACGTGGTTGCCGCCATGAATCTGGAAGGCGATCTTCTTTCGGATGCACTGGCAGCCCAGGTCGGCGGTATCGGCATTGCACCGGGCGCCAATATAAACTATGTAACCGGGCATGCCATCTTTGAAGCCACCCACGGCACCGCTCCGAAATACGCCAATCTCGACAAGGTCAACCCGGGTTCCGTCATCCTCTCCGGTGTCATGATGTTCGAGCATCTGGGTTGGCAGGAAGCAGGCGACATAATTGTCAGATCCATCGACAAGACGATCGGCCAGAAGCGTGTTACCTACGACTTCGAACGCATGATGCAGGGAGCCACCCTGCTTTCGTGCTCCGGTTTTGCCGATGCCCTGATTGAAAATATGTAGATGAACATACCCATTGTAGGGCGACTACGCACCCAGCCTACAATCATTTAAGCAACAAACAAAAAAACAGGAGGAAACAGAAATGGCTCGTAAAAAGATTTCGCTCATCGGTGGTGGTCAGATTGGTGGTGTTCTTGCTCAGCTTTGCGCCCTGCGTGAACTTGGAGACGTTGTACTGTTTGACATCGTCGAAGGACTGCCCCAGGGCAAGATGCTCGACATCGCTGAAGTCGGACCGGTTGACCGCTATGATGTCTGCCTGAAAGGCACCAACAGCTACGAAGATATCAAGGGTTCCGATGTGGTCATCGTCACCGCCGGTCTGCCGCGTAAACCCGGTATGAGCCGTGATGACCTGATCGAAGTCAACTCCAAGATCATGTCCTCGGTTGCCGAAGGCATCAAGCAGTATGCCCCCGACTCCATCGTTATCGTCATCTCCAACCCGCTGGACGCAATGGTCACCCTGTGTCAGAAGATCACAGGCTTCCCTTTCAGCCGCGTAATCGGTCAGGCCGGCGTTCTGGACTCAGCCCGCTTCGCAACCTTCATCGCATGGGAGCTGGGCGTGTCTGTCAAGGACGTTGTTGCAATGACCCTCGGTGGTCACGGTGATGATATGGTTCCCCTGGTCCGTTATGCCAGCGTCAATGGTATCCCGGTCATGGAACTGCTTGAGCAGAAATACGGTGCCGAGAAGGCCAAGGAAGTCATGGAAGCCATGGTCAAGCGCACCCGCGGCGCTGGCGGCGAGGTTGTCGCCCTGCTCAAAACCGGTTCCGCATTTTACTCCCCGGCTTCTTCCGCCATCGCTATGGCCGAATCGATCCTCAAGGATCAGAAGCGTGTTCTCCCCACCTGCTGCATGCTGCAGGGAGAGTTCGGCGTCAGCGGCTACTACGTCGGCGTACCGGCTGTTCTGGGCGAGAAGGGTGTCGAGAAGATCATTCAGTTCAAGCTTGACGCAGAAGAGCAGGCCATGATGGACAAGTCGGTTGCTGCGGTAAAGGGCCTCGTCGACAGCATGAAATAAGAAACAGGTAGATCCGGGTTTCGTATGTGAACGCAAAAGAAGGGCGTCTGCCCTTCTTTTGCCACATTATGGGATCTAAAAACACACCTTTTATTACGGAATTAAAGGAGTCTTTACAGATGGAGAAAAAACTGGCGAAAATCGAAATTATCGAGAAGTACTGCAAGGGGTGTCATATCTGCGTTGAGTTCTGCCCAACCAAGGTACTTGAAATGAAGGGCTTTGTCGTTTCAGTCAAAAATCTGGAAGCCTGCATCAAATGCATGCAGTGCGAACTTCGCTGCCCTGACTTCGCAATCAAAGTTTCAGCCGAATAATTTAACGGGAGGAAAGAACTGTGTCCAAAAAAGTAGCGTTTATGCAGGGTAACGAGGCTGCAGCTCACGGCGCGATTTATGCCGGTTGTACCTTTTTCGGTGGTTACCCGATCACCCCCTCCACCGAAGTTGCGGAAGTCTGTTCCATTGAGCTCCCCAAGATCGGCGGAAAATTCATTCAGATGGAAGATGAGATCGGCGCCATGGCGGCCATTCTGGGTGCATCCCTGGCCGGTGCCAAGGTCCTCACTTCTACATCCGGCCCCGGCCTTTCCCTCAAACAGGAACTGATCGGCTACGGCTGCATCGCCGAGATCCCCTGTGTCATCTATAACGTCATGCGTGGCGGCCCTTCCACCGGTATGCCGACAGGTCCGAGCCAGTCCGACGTGATGTGTGCCAAGTGGGGTACCCATGGTGACCATCCCGCCATCTGCCTGACACCGGCCTCCGTACAGGAGACCTATGAAGAGGTTATCCGCGCCTTCAACCTGTCCGAAAAATACCGCACACCGGTCATGGTCATGCCGGACGAGATCGTTGCCCACATGCGTGAGCGGGTCGTGTTCCCTGAGCCGGGTGAGATCGAAGTCATCCCGCGTAAAGCCCCGACCGTTCCACCTGAGCAGTACAAACCCTATGACACCAGCTTCGGCGATGTACCCCCGCTGGCCGCCTTCGGTTCCGGTTACAAGTTTCATGTCACCGGCCTTAACAAGATGCAGGACGGCTTCCCGACCACCAAGGCCGAGATCGTCCAGGCCGAGGAAGAACGTCAGGTCCGTAAGGTCGAAGCTAATGTTGATGACATTGCCTCGTTTGAGGAATACATGCTGGCAGATGCCGAAGTCGTGGTTGTTGCCTACGGCTCCACCTCACGCTCTGCCCGTTATGCTGTTAATGTTGCCCGCGAGCAGGGCATCAAGGCCGGCATGTTCCGCATCAAGACATTCTGGCCGTTCCCCGACAAACAGATCAAGGCCCTGGCTGCCAAGGTTAAAGGATTCGTTATCCCGGAAATGAACCTGGGTATGTGCTCCCTGGAAATCGAGCGTAACGCTCAGGGCAAGGCTCCGGTGCTCGGTATCTTCCGTGTAGACGGCGAGCCGATCAATCCGGACCAGATCCTCGAGAAAATCAAGGAGGTTAAGTAACCATGGCATTCGATTATGATAAATGGATTCGTCCCGGCAAGCTCCCTCATATCTGGTGTCCCGGCTGTGGCCACGGCATCGTCATGAAGGGCCTGATACGGGCTTTTGAAACCCTGCAGCTCAAAAAGGAAGATACCGCCCTTGTTTCGGGTATCGGTTGCGCATCACGCCTTCCCGGCTACATTGACTGCTGTACCCTGCACACCGCTCACGGCCGCGCTGCAGCCTTTGCTACCGGTGTCAAGATGGCCAAACCGGAGATGAACGTGATCCTGGTCGGCGGCGACGGCGACGGTACCGCCATCGGCGGCAACCACTTCATCCACGCCTGCCGCCGCAACATCGACATGACGTACATCATCATGAACAACTACATCTACGGCATGACCGGTGGACAGTTCTCACCCTGCACGCCGACCGGCCATAAGGCCTCCACCACCCCTTATGGCAACCCTGATCCCGGCTTCGATATCGCCAAACTGGCCATTGGCGCCGGCGCCACGTTCGTTGCCCGCGGAACAGCCTTCCACGCCAACCAGATCGATAAGCTGATTGTCGAGGCCATTCAGCACAAAGGCTTCTCCGTGGTCGAGATCCTGGACGACTGCCCGACGACCTATGGACGCCGCAACAAATACAAGTCGGTCATTGAGATGATGAACCGCCTCAAAGAAGTTGCCGTTCCCGTCAAGGCCGCCGAGAAGATGACCGCAGAACAGCTGCAGGGCAAGGTCCTGACCGGTGTTCTTTACAAGGAAGAGAAAGCACATTACACCGACGAGTACGCCAAGGTCATCGAGCGTGCCCGGGCCGCCAAATAATTACAGGAAAAAGGAGCGATAAAGATGTCACGTTATGAACTCAGATTTTCCGGTGCGGGCGGACAGGGTTTGATTACCGCCGGTATCATCATGGCCAAGGCTGCCTCCATTTACGAAGGCAAGCAGGCTGTTCAATCACAGAGCTACGGGCCTGAGGCCCGTGGTGGCGCATCGAAATCGGAGGTTATCATTTCCGATGGACCGATCGATTACCCGAAAGTCACCCAGTGCGATGCGCTGCTGGCCATGACCCAGGAAGCTGCCAACAAGTATTCCCATGACCTCAAGGAAGGCGGCGTTCTGCTGATCGACTCCGACCTGGTCAAAATCGTTCCACCCGGGAATTTCAAGACGGTTGCCTTCCCGATCATCAATACAGCCAAGAACGACGTTGGCCGCGAGATCGTTGCCAATATCGTCGCGCTTGGCGCCATGGTTGCCCTGACCGGCCAGGTAACTCGCGAAAATGCCGAGAAAGCTGTTCTTTCCAGCGTTCCCGAGGCATTTATCGAACTGAACAGGAAAGCCTTCAGCATGGGCTATGAAAGAGCCGAGGCTGCTGCCAAAGGCTGAAAAATTCTCTTGATACAGACTGTACAGAAAGGCCCGATGCGCGCAAGCATCGGGCCTTTCTGTTGCTGTGAAACCTTTACGGGATAACTATTCAGGATGTATGAAGCCCGGCACTGTAACGACCATGCCTCAGTGATCCAAACAGCAGGATTACATCGCCTGGGCCTGAACTGCCCACAAAAAAGCCATCACTGCGAGCCCCAGCATCAGCTTCATCATACTACTCTCCTCCTTCTTCGGCATTCGTGCGATTATGTTGGTGCTACTGCGCCATTCTTTTCAGAACCTGCTCCAGTTTGCGCAACTCATCCCCGTAGCCGGCCCAGTTGCCTTGACGTTGCAGGGTGGTTGCCTTTTCATAGATACTCATCGCTTCCTTGGCCAGTTGGGCCGGTGACGCCTTCGGATCCGGCGCAGCCGTGCCGGTGACGGCAGCAGTTGTTTTTTTGCCGCCGAAGAGCCGTTGCAGGGCCAATTCCAGGTTCTCCTCCATGACCACCTGATCGCCGAAGGCCACTATCACCCGCTTCAATTCGGGCAGACCGGCCTTGTCGGCGGCAAGGAACAGCGGCTGGACGTAGAGCAGGGATTTCTCGATCGGTATCACCAGCAGGCTGCCGCGGATGACCTCCGATCCGCGCTGGTTCCAGAGCGTCAACTGCTGGGAAATGAAGGAGTCCTGATTGATGCGGGCATCGATCTGTTTCGGCCCGTAGATCAGGCGGTCGCGCGGGAAGGTGTAGGCCCGTATCTTGCCGTAATTTGGTCCGTCACAGCGAGCCGTCAGCCAGGCCGCCAGGTTATCCCGCTTGGAAGGGGTGAACGGCAGCAGCAGGATGTATTCCTCCACCTTCTCACCCGGTAGCTTCATGATCGTGTAGTAGGGCTCCATCGGCTTGTCGCCCAGGGCCGGTATCTCCCAGAGGTTCTCCTTGTTGTAGAAGACCTTGGGGTCGGTCATGTGGTAGGCGGCGAACATGGCGGCCTGCAGTTGCAGGAACTGGTGCGGGTAGCGGACATGCTGGCGCAGGTCTGCCGGCATGGCGCTCATCGGCTTGAAGAGTCCCGGGAACATGCGGCTGTAAGCCTTGATCAGAACATCGTCCGGATCGCTGATGTAGAAGCTGAGCGTGCCGTCATAGGCATCCACAACCGCCTTGACCGAGTTGCGCATATAGTTGATGCCCCCCTTGAGCGGTTTCGAATAGGGGAGGCGGTCCGAGAAGGTGTAGGCGTCGATGATCCAGGAGAGCCTGCCGCTGTCCGTAACGACCATGTAGGGGTCTCCGTCGAAACGGAGAAAAGGCGCCACCGCCTTGACTCGCTGGTTGATATTGCGGTTGTAGAGGATCCGGCTCTCGGCGGTGATATCCGAAGAGAGCAGGATTTTCTCTGTCTTGAACTTGGCGGCAAACAGCGCTTTTTTGAGGATAGAATCGATCGGCACCCCGCCATTTCCGGCATAGGTCGTATTGATGTTGCCGGTGGCGGTCGGATAGCTGAATTCCGGAACCTTGGTCTTGACAACCACATATGAATTGGACATCTCTCCGAAATAGATCTCGGGTCTGGTGACCTTGATATCGGCCAGGCTGACAGCCGGGATATCCTTGACAAAAAACTCCGGCAGCCCCTCTTTGCTGATCCGGCTGACCGGACCGAAGGTGATGCCGTTGCCGTGGGTAAAGATCAGCCGTTCGTTGATCCAGTTCTTGCTGGGCAGGTCGGCGTAGGAAAGTTCGCGCGGCGAGAGCATGACCTGGGTGTACTGGCCGTTCACCTTGTAGCGATCATTGTCCACATCGAAAAACTTGTAGTAGGTCCTGATCTGCTGTAACTGGCTGTAGGTCTTGAGCAGCGGTGCATGGTCCCAGAGGCGGATGTTCTTGATAGTGGCGTCGTTATTGGCGATGTCGGCTGCGGTCAGCTTGACATCGACATCGAAGGGTACGGTCTCGATTTTGTCCAGGTCGTACCCGAAACGGGTGAACTTGAGGTTGTTCTCTATGAAAGGTGTTTCCAGGGCCAGTTCATTGGGTGCTACCTTGAATTTCTGCAGGAGTCCCGGATAGACCCGGATGCCGAGGCCATAGACCGCAATCACGATAAACGGCGGCACCAGCGCCAGGCGCCAGGCGCCTTTCCAGATTCCGACGGCCAGCATGACGCCGGCCAGTGGTGTCAGGAACGTCAGGACCCTGTAGGTCAGAAGGCGGGAGTTTACATCGACATAGCCTGCGCCGTGAAATGCCCCGTTGCTGGAAAACAGCAGCCTGAAGCTGTCCAGATAGAAGCCGGCCGCGATCGCACAGGCGAAGAACCCTGCCAGGACCGCAAGATGCCGGCGAACCTTCGTGTCAACCACCGCACCATGCTCCGTCAGGGTGATGCCGCCTCGGACATAATACACCACGGAGGTTATGAGCAGAGTAGCCAGCAGCATGAAGCTCGCGAAGGCCTTGAGCGCCTCCAGAAAAGGCAGACTGAACAGGTAGAAGCCGATATCCTTGCCGATGACCGGATCGACCGTCCCGACGGTAACCTTGTTGATGAATAGAAGCGCATTCTCCCACTGCAGGGCACCCCACTGACCGGCAAACAGAGCCAGGACGGCACAGGTCAAAATGCTCAGCGGCCTGACAAACCGTAGTATCTCGCCGCGAAGCAGCCTGACACTGCCGGCATTGATGAACATTCCGGCCTCGGGGAACACCGCCCGGTTCGCAACAAGCAGATTAATAACTGCAAAGCCGAACAGCAGGGCAGCGAAGAACAGCCCGGCAGTTGTCTGGGAATAGATCGTCGTCATGAACACCGATGAGAAACCGGTCTCGACGAAAAAGAGCCAATCGGTGTAGAAATTCAGCAGGTACGCAAAGACCGGAAAAATCACGGAGACAACGACCAGAATGAGAATGAACCTGTTTTTAAGCATAGGTTACCCCTTTGTGAATCTCATCGAATTTCATTGGCGGTTATACGGGAAGGAGGGGCTGTCCGTTCTTCTTTTCTTGATATACCGGTAGATGAGATAACCGATCCCGGCCAGCAGGGCTATCTCAAACAGGCCGATGCCGCCCCCGCCGCCCGTGCCGCCCGTGCCGGCCCCGGCGAAGCTGCTGAAAAGCATGCTTCCCAGCATACCTCCCATCATCCCCCCGGCCATGTTCCGCATGAACCCGCCGCCGGCCTGCTGCTGTAAGGGACCGGGGGCCGGAGCCATCTGCTGGCGTGGCTGGCCGGACTGGGTTGACGGGCTGGCCGGCCGGGAATAGCTGCGGGAGCTGCGGCTGCCCATGGAGCGGCTGCCTCCGGCCCTGGCTTCGGCGTTCAGCTCAAGCACGGTGATGCTTAGAAAGAGAACGGCCGCTGCGACAGTAAAAAACTTAACAAAGTGCTTTCTCACGTGTATCTCCTCGGTTGGTCGCCGCCGGGGGGGGCCGGAGGCGGGTGACGTATCCTGAAAATCAGGGTTCAGTGGAATTCTCCAGATGCGGCTGATGGAGTTTTACCGGCGTCCCGCGACGCTGCCTCAGGTTGAGCATCTCAACCAGCACCGAGAAGGCCATGGCGAAATAGATGTATCCCTTGGGTATGTGCATGTCGAAGCCGTCGCCGATCAGCGCAACGCCGATCAGGAGCAGAAAGCTCAAGGCCAGCATCTTGATGGTCGGGTGCTTCTCTACGAAGGCACTGATCTTTCCCGAGAAGAGCATCATGAACGCGACGGCGATTACCACCGCTGCTACCATGACGGCCAGCTGGCTGGCCATCCCCAGGGCGGTAATGATCGAGTCAAGCGAGAATACAATGTCCAGCAGCAGGATTTGGACAATCACCGCGCCGAAGGTTGCCCCGACACGAGCTGATGATACCGCTTCTTCACCCTCCAGTTTCTCGTGGATCTCCATGGTGCTTTTCCAGAGCAGAAACAGGCCGCCGGAGATCAGGATCAGGTCGCGACCGGAGATCTCGTTGCCCAGTACTGAAAACAGCGGTGAGGTCAGTCCCATCAGCCAGGTTAGCGAAAACAGCAGCGCAATGCGGATAAACATCGCCAGGCCAAGGCCGACCAGTCGGGCCTTCTCCTGCTGATGGGCCGGGAGTTTGCTGGCCTGGATGGAGATAAAGATAATATTGTCAATCCCGAGTACGATTTCCAGTGCGCTCAGCGTCACCAGCGCCATCCAGACCTGCGGATCCGTCAACCACTCCATACGTGCTGCCTCCTTTATTATTGTTTGTTAAGCTGCTATTCCATGCACAGTTTGCGTCGTTTGCTGCTCCACAGATCAATTGCCTCTCTCATGATCTCGGAGATGCTTTTGGAAGTGGTCTTGGTCAGCTTTTCCAGTGCCTTTTTTTCATTGTCGTTTATGCGCAGTGAAATGACATTCTGCAACTGCTCGGTCCTGTTTTTTTTGCTTCTGGATGTTTTTGCTTCCCTGTGGGCGTGGTTTCTGGTGTTCGGCATGGTTTCCTCCTGTGTTATATGTCGGGACAGTGCCGTCCCGGGGGCTCGGCTGATCTGCCGGAGGTAAAAAAAAGACCTTTACCCACGGCGGATTACGCATGGATAAAGGTCTTGCCTGCGATATATATCGTTCCCGGTCCGAGTCTTGCGACTGTGTTGACGGACGTGGGATCAGCCATGTCTCTAGCTGATAGCTACTCCCCTTTATGAAGTGCTACTCTAGTTTGATTTCTTCCCGTCTGTCAAGCGGATTTTACTTTCAGCCGATCTCAAGGTAGAAATTGATTTATTAAGACTCTATTTTCAGATAGGGTAACGTATGAATCCATCACGTCAGAATGAGACCTATGCTACAGGATAGTCCGGGAGCGACCAACAAACACGTCAAGAGTAAGCTTCTGCGCTGGATGCTGATCTGCTGCGGATGGTGTTCCATTGCTGCCGGGGTGGTTGGAATTTTCCTCCCGATTGTACCGACAGTGCCGTTCCTGCTGCTGGCTGCCGCCTGTTTTGCCAGAAGTTCCCCGCAGTTCCATAGCTGGCTGCTCGAGCATGACCAACTGGGACCGCTGATCCGGGATTACCTGACGAGCGGCGCTATTCCGCTGCGGGTCAAGAGGACGGCAATAGGCATGGTGTGGGTATCCTTTCCCGTCTCGGCGTTTCTTTTTGCACCGGCTGTATGGCTCAAGGCTGCGCTGATTGCTGTCGCAGCCGTTGTAACCCTGTATCTTCTCCGCCTGCCGACAATCCCGCCGTCTGGAGATGACTATCACTACTGAATCAAGGGGTGTGTGAAGTGCGATCCTTGTGTAACGTTCTCTGTGTGGTCACGATACTTGCAACCACTCTGCTGTCGGCCGCCTGCAGCACGGTACCTCAGCTGGCACCGCTGGCTGCAGATGCCACGATCCTGGCATTCGGCGACAGCCTCACCGCAGGTACCGGCGCCGGCGATGCGGAGAGCTATCCGGCGGTGCTGTCCCGCCTGACCGGCCGCAAGGTGGTCAATGCCGGTGTGCCGGGCGAGGTTTCAGCGGTCGGCCTGCTACGGCTGCCGGAACTGCTCGATCGGGAACGGCCCGCCCTGCTGATCCTCTGTCATGGCGGCAACGACCTGCTTGCCCGGCAGGACCAGCGGATGATCGCCGAGAATCTGCGGAACATGCTGCGTCTCGCCAGCGAACGTGGCATACCGGTGCTGCTGGTGGCTGTCCCGGCGCCGGGTCTTGCGCTGAAGCCTCCAGCCCTGTACGAAGAGCTGTCCATTGAATTCCGGATACCCCTCGAACGCAAGGCCCTGGCGCACATCCTGGCAAAAAACAGCCTCAAGTCCGATTATATCCACCCCAACGCTGCCGGTTACCGGCTGTTGGCCGAGGCTGTGGCCGAGCTGCTGAAAAAAAGCGGAGCGCTGCCATCGTGAAATTTTAACACACTGATCAAGGGAGTCATTATGAACTATCTCGACACGCTCTACCGGTTGGCGGTCAGCCTGTGGGCGGGTGGCAATGCCATCTTTACACTGATGCTGACTCCGATCCTCTTCAAAACCGAGAGCCGCGACATTGCCGGACGCATCGTCGGCAACCTGTTTCCCGGATATTTCCGTTGGGGAATGGCCTGTGGTGTGATCGCGCTGGTCTGTCGTCTGGCCGGCCGTGGTTTTGAACCCAAGCTACCGGTGATCGTGCTGGCTGCCATGCTGGCGGTTTCATCCTTCCAGGCCTTCTATGTGGAACCGCGCGCTGCTGAGTTGAAACGACAGATAGTCTCGTTTGAGACGACCAGCAAGGATGATCCGCTGCGGAAGCAGTTCTCGAAACTTCACGGTGTTTCAGCGGTCTGCAATCTGGCCGTGCTGGCAGGCGGGGTGCTGCTGGTGGTGCTGCCGTAGGTTCAAGCCAATGCCCTTGAAGTGCTGAGTTCCGGTGGGCTTGTTGATTCAAAAGCGTTTACAACCGAAGCCGCTTTGCTTATCATGCAGACCCATGCCGCTGCAGACAAACCCCGACATTCGCACGATGACTATAGCAGACCTGGACGATATCCTTGTCATCGAGCAGGCCTCATTCATGACGCCCTGGAAACGGGAACATTTCGAGGCCGAAGTGTCGGGCGACTATTCTTTCCCGTTTGTGGCTGAAACTGGCGGGAGGGTTGTCGGCTATGTCTGTCTGCAGTCCCTGTTCGAAGAGGCTCAGATTCTCAACATTGCCGTTTCGCCGGAACACCGTGGTCAAGGTTTTGCCAGGGCCCTGCTGGTGCATGCCTGTGGGGTAGCGCGTGACAGGAATGCTGATCGCCTGGCCCTGGAGGTCCGGAAGTCCAGCCATGAGGCCATTGGACTCTACCTCGGTTCAGGCTTCAGGCAGGTCGGGATCCGCAGGAATTATTATGAAGCTTCCGAAGATGCGATATTGATGGAAAAAAATCTCAAGGAGACAACTTGATGCAGTTCACATCCATGATTCTTTCCAATGCGGAGGTCTCGCCCGGATACTGGCGTATGCGCATGACCGCCCCGCAGCAATTTGCTTCAGCCACGCCCGGCCAGTTTGTTATGGTACGGGTCAGCGGAGCCATCGATCCCTTGCTGCGCCGACCCTTCGGTATCTTCGATGTCGGCGTCCATGCCCCGGTTCAGAGCGGTGCCGTACCGCAGCCGTATTTTGAAATGCTCTACCGCGTTGTAGGTAAGGGGACGGCCATGCTCTCGGCATTACATGAGACAGATGTCCTGGATATTCTCGGGCCGCTGGGCACCGGCTTCAATCTGGGCAGCCCTGACGAGGAGAAGCTGATTGTGGGAGGCGGGGTCGGTCTTGCGCCGCTCTACCTGCTGGCCAGGGAACTGGTGAAGCGATCTCCGGTGAGGCTGTTTGCCGGTGGCAGGACCCGGGATGATATCCTGTGCATTACCGAATTCGAACGTCTGGGTGTGGAATGCTACACTGCAACCGAGGATGGTTCCCTGGGTGAATGCGGTCTGGTGACGGAGGCACTGCTGCGGCGCCTGGATGTGTTGAAGGGCAGGGCGACCATCTATGCCTGCGGTCCGCACGGCATGCTGAATGCCGTGGCTGCGACCGCCGAGGCCCGGAAGATTCCCTGTCAGGTCTCTCTGGAAGGGTACATGGCCTGCGGCGTGGGAGCCTGTCTGGGATGTGTCGCGCCGGGACGCGGGCATTCGGCCGAAACGCCTGATTTCCGCTGTGTCTGTACCGAAGGGCCGGTCTTTGAATCCAATGAGCTGAAGTGGAGGGACTGACCATGAAACCGGATATGTCCGTCAATCTTGCCGGCATTATGCTGCGCAACCCTGTTATGACCGCTTCAGGGACCTTCGGCTATGGTGAAGAGTTTGCAGAATATGTCAATCTGGAGTCGATCGGCGCCTTTGTAACCAAGGGGCTGTCGCTCAAGCCGCGTGCCGGAAACCCGACTCCGCGCATCGTTGAGACCCCGGGCGGGATGCTGAACGCCATCGGGCTGCAGAACGTGGGCATTGATGCCTTCATAGCCAAAAAGGTCCCATTCCTGAGGAATGTTAACACACCGGCCATCGCAAACTTCTTTGGCAATACGGTCGATGAGTACGCCGAACTGGCCCGCCGTCTGGATGAGATTCCTGAAGTAGCCGGGCTGGAGGTCAATATCTCCTGTCCGAACGTCAAGCAGGGTGGCATCGTCTTCGGCACCGACCCGGGCTGTGCGGCCAGCGTCGTTTCCGCCTGTCGGGCGGCCACGAAAAAACCGCTTATCGTCAAACTGTCCCCCAATGTGACCGATGTGGTGGTCATGGCCCGTGCCTGCGAGGATGCCGGGGCTGACAGTCTGTCGCTGATCAATACCCTGACCGGCATGGCTATTGACCTGGGCCGGCGTCGTCCGGTGCTGGCCAATATAACGGGAGGCTTTTCCGGCCCGGCTATCAAGCCTATCGCTCTGCGCATGGTCTGGCAGGTGGCAAAAGCCGTCAAGGTCCCGATTATCGGCATCGGCGGGATTATGAACGCCACCGATGCGCTGGAGTTCATCCTGGCCGGAGCCACGGCGGTGCAGGTCGGTACCGCCAGCTTCATAAACCCCGGAGCAGCCCAGCAGATCGCCGGGGAAATGGAGGCTTGGCTGCTGGCCAACGGCGTGGCGGATATCAAGAGCCTGATCGGCGCACTGGAAGTATGAACCGTTGACGGAGTTCGGTCTGTCCTTCCTGGCCGGCCTTGCCGGCAGCGGCCACTGCCTGGGGATGTGCGGCGGTCTCCTCGCCGCCCTGGCGGTGGCCAGCCCGGGTGCCTCTGCCGGTCAACGCTTGCGCATGAACCTTTCCTATCATATCGGCCGCATTATCACGTACACCCTCCTCGGCCTGCTGGCCGGGGCCGTCTCGCAGGCGGCACTCTTCAGCTTCCTTAAACCCCACCTTTACTGGCTGTTTGTTGTTGCGAACATACTGGTCATCATCGTCGGCCTGGCCACGGCCTTCGGTCTGCGCCGCCTGAGCCTGGCTGCGCTGGACGGTGTCGGCTGGGGATTCATGTCCCGGGCGCTTGGAAGGGCTTCCAGCCAGGCTACAGCCGGGGCGTTCCTGGCAGCGGGCCTGGTGATGGGACTGCTCCCCTGCGGTCTGGTCTACGGTGTGTTGATTGCGGCTGCCACGGGCGGTTCCTGGCTGCAGGGAGGGGGTATGATGCTGGCCTTCGGACTGGGTACGCTGCCGGCCCTGCTGGCCTTCGGTCAGCTTGCAACGGCACTCGGGGCGATCGCCACGACGGTTTTCCTGCGGGTAATGGGGCTGGCCGTCGCCCTGCTCGGGGTGCTGGGACTTTTGAAGGCACTGGTCACCATGGGGGTCATGCCGCCGTTAATGCTCTGGTGAGTTTTCTGAGGCGTGCCGGATTATGGGAGAATGACTCTTCCCTGAAATACTTTGATTTTTTTGTGTTCTTTGTAACTTGTAAGGGCCAACTGCCATTTCTGGTTTATTTCGTTGAGAATGGCAGGCTGGAGATCGCGATGTCTCCATACCAGGCCGTTGCTTCGCTGCCGGTGTTGTCCGTATCGGTCATGATGGCAATGGCGCCCAGCCTGCGCGGCTCACTGCCGAACAGTCGCCGGTAATCGGCCAGAATATCACGCTGTTCAGTTACCCATGTGCCGGCCTTCTCCGCGCCTGACTCCACGACAACCATCATCGCGTTACGTGTATAGGGATTGGGAAATGATTCCTCCCGGGGCAGGCGACCGGCCCAGACATAGTTGATGGCCTTCATCTGCCAGAAGAAAAAACCTGGAAAAATAACGTATACCCTGGCGCTGTAATCATCCCCCGCCCTGGTCTTCTCTGCCCCGTTCCCAATCGGCTCTGACACCTTCCATTTCCATCGTAGATAGCGATACTGCAGGGTGTCAAGCTGCACCTTTTTAAACATTCCGGAGCCAGCCGCCCGGCTATGGGCCTTGATTACCGTTGTTCCATCCTCGCGTACGAGGCTGTACTCCGTCTCTCCCCTGAAAGTTTTACGTTCCCAGCCGGCAAATCCATCTGATTCAAAACGACTGACGGCCACTGTATCGGCATATGCGATAGCAGTCAGTGAAAATAATATTATTGCAATGAATGCGAAGAGTTTCATTGCGTATGCTGCAGAAGTTCCTGATACGGCCAGCCGGCAATACCGCCTTTCAGAATCAGCAGGCGCTCTTCAGGGATTCCCCTGGACTGTAGATACTCGTAACTGTTTTTTGCCCCGCTACCTCCACGCGGGCAGACAATCACGACCGGTGCCGTGGATGCGTTGATCACGGTCAGGGTCTTGTCCAGTCGTTGTTTCTCGTCAGGATTTTTGGCCGGGAAGGCGTTGGTTTCGATGGACCCTTTAAGGTAGTGCTGCTGGAATTCACCGGGCGGCTGGATATCGACGATGACCACATCTTTCTGCTGCTGGATCATCTGCTTGAGTTCATCCGGACCGATGTAGTTTGCAGCCAGGGCCAGAGAGGCGTGTGTCAGAATCAGGGCCGAAATTACCAGTTTTTTGAACATGTGTTTCTCCCGTTCGTTTTTTTAATAGGTACCATGTAAAAATGTTGAAACGCAAATTGGTATTTTGTATAGTACCGATCAATAGTATCGTAATTCTGAATAAAGGTGATGTTTCATGACCATAAAGCAGCTGGAGGTGTTTGTAGCCGTTGCCGAGACACACAGTTTTTCCCGGGGGGCGGAAAAAACCTGTATTACACAGTCCACCGCCAGTCAGCATATTCAGGGACTCGAAGAGGAGTTGGGCATCCGGCTCTTTGATCGCGGCAGGGGCGGGGCTTTACTGACTGAAGCCGGCAAGCTGTTTTTTGGACGTGCCCGCAGGATTCTGTCGGAGTGTGATGAGTCACGTTCTGCTGTTCGCCGATTTCTGGGCATGGAGGATGTTGTTCTGAAGGTCGGAGCAAGCAATATCCCCGGAACCTGCCTGATCCCCTCAGCACTGGGCAGGTTTCAGGCAGAATGTCCCCGCGTCCGACTGGAGGTCTCCCAGGGCGACAGCAGGTCGGTCGTCCAGCAGTTGGTAGCCGAAGAGATAGAGCTTGGTTTCATCGGCGGGCGCTATGAAGATGACCGTGTTCATTTTGAGGAAATGGGTGAGGATACGATTGTCTGTGCCGTTTCCCGGGACAGGTCTGATGCTGCAAAAAAGAGCCTGAGCCAGGCCGAACTCTGCAAGGTTCCGCTGGTGGTTCGTGAGCAGGGCTCGGGCACCCAGAAGGCGGTCTATGAAGCCCTGGCCAAGACCTGGATCAACAGGGACTCTCTGCGTATCGTTGCGGTTCTGGGCAGCAGCGAGGCAGTTAAACGGGCCCTGCTGGAGGGTGCCGGCTATGCCTTTGTATCGAGCATGTCAATCGGTGAGGAGTTGAACAGCGGCCTCCTGACGACGGTCAGGATACCCGGACTTGTCGTCAGGCGAAAATTCTATGCCGCTCACCGGACCGGACGTGAGCTTTCGCCGGCAGCAGCGGCGTTCCTTTCACTGATGCTGGCCAGGCCGGTGTAGTGACTGTCAGCAGAGAACGCCACAATAAAAGGGCGCCGGAGAATTGACCCCGGCGCCCTTTTATTGTCATGAGAATTATTATGTAGCTATTCCGCTTTCACAAACTGCCCCTTTTCACCGCATTTTTCACATTTTTGAGGCTTGCAGCGCCCTTCCTTACTGAATCCGCAGGTACATTTCCAGGTAGCCATCTCGTTTCCTCCCTCTCTGTCGGGTTGTTTGCAAAAAACTGCACGTAGTGCTAGATTTAAAAAGTGAGTAAATTACCACGTAAGGATTCTACCCCATGAGCGAACTGATCTTCATCCTGCTGTTTTTCGGCACCCCCGGCATCTTCGGTTTCATCATGGCCCGCAAGCGGGGAAAAAACGCCTACCTGTGGGGATTTCTCTGTGCAGTGTTTCCCTTTTTCCTGATGGTGCTCAAGATGCAGTACAAGCCCCAGGACAAGAAGTCGAACCCACCATCTGCCTGACCTGCCCTTTATCCGTTCCACCTGAACAGCAGCTGTGGTTCGGTAATGCAGTTATTACTTGATGCACACCTTGCGCACTTCCTTGATATCCGTCAACCCCTGGAAGCACTTGAGAATACCGTCCTGCTTCAGCGTCGTCATCCCATCCTCAATGGCCTGACGACGTATCTTCTCGATCTCGGATTTATGCTTGATAAGAGATTTCATCGGGTCAGTCCCCTCCAGCAACTCATGAAGTCCCAAACGCCCCTTGTATCCGGATTCCCCGCATTTCGGGCAGCCGACCGCCTTGTAGAGCTTTATCTCTGAGGGATTGATGCCGGTTTTTTTGAAGTCTGCGACACCATACTCAACGATGATGTCTTCAAGTTCTTTCCGGGCAGGGGTGTATTCCTTCTTGCAACTGGTGCACAGGCGTCTGGCCAGGCGCTGAGCCAGGATGCAGAGGATGGCATCTGAGAAGCTGAACGGATCAAGCTCCATGTCCAGCAGACGCGTGACGGTTTCCGGGGCGGAATTCGTGTGCAGCGTCGAGAAGACCAGATGCCCGGTCAGAGAGGATTCGACACCGATCTCGGCGGTCTCCTGGTCGCGCATCTCTCCAACCATGATAACGTCAGGATCGGCACGCAGGAACGAACGCAGCGCTGCGGCAAAGGTGAAGCCGATCTTGGGATGCACCTGCACCTGGCGCAGCCCGCGCTGGGTTATCTCCACAGGATCCTCGGCCGTCCAGATCTTGGTTTCCGGTGTATTGATGACCGATATGGCAGAATGCAGGGTCGTGGTCTTCCCGGAGCCGGTCGGGCCGACGACGAGGATCAGTCCGTAGGGTTGCTTTATGCAGGCTTCAAGTACGCGCGAGTTGCGCTCGGTAAGCCCCAGCTTGTCATAGGGGAGTGCCGCCTCACCCGATGCAAGCACGCGCATGACCACATCCTCCAGCTGACCGGCGGTGGGAACTGTTGCTACACGCAGTTCTACATCGAGCGGGCCGAACTTTTTGAAATCGATCTTGCCGTCCTGCGGCTTGCGGCGTTCTGATATGTCGAGGCCACACATGATCTTGATGCGCGAGGGAATCGCGTATTTGTACTTGTAGGGGATTCTCTGGTACAGCTGGCAGCGCCCGTCGATGCGCATGCGCACCTGGACGTCCTCCTTGCCGGGATAGGGTTCGATATGAATATCGGAGACCTTCTTCTGCACCGCATCCATGATGATCTTGTTGACCAGCTGCACGATGACGCTGTCCTGCTCGGATACCTTCTGCGACTCGGTCTCGATCTCAGGCTCGTCACTCGAGTCCAGCTTGTTGAGCAGGTCATTGATATTCCCGCCCATATTTGCCGATGATCCGTATCGGTAAAATAGATTGATGTAGTTCTGGATGTCATCCCGGAAGGCACCGATATAGCTGATGCGTTTGTATTCGGGGTAGACGAACTTGATCGTGTCATGGCGGCCCAGGTCACTGGGGTCTTCCATGACGATATGCAGGATGCCGTTTTCGATCTTGAAGGGGACCCAGCCTTCCTTGACGAGCCGATCCGGTTTGACCCGTTTCAGGAGCTCATCCTCCAGCGGCTGCGAGGTCGGTTCGTAACCGATGAATTCAGTGCCGAAGTAGAAGGAAAGGTTCTTGGCCATGTCTTCCCTGGATACTCCGAACTCCCTCATCAGAACGGTATCCATCCCGATTTTTGCAACCTCCGGGTGAATGACCGCTTTTTCGATGATCTTGTCATCGATCAGGTTCTTGTCCAGCAGGTAGTTGTAGCGTGGCATCTGCCGGATGACCTTGGTGGTGGTCGAGAGGCGGTAGATGTTGTGGATGGCGACAGAGAGGGAGGCGGCCAGTTCCGTAGCATAGCCGATATCTATGTCGGAAAAAAGCGTGCCGTCCTTCTTGTTGATGATCTGCATCACGCCGATCAGGGTTTTCTGGAACTTCATCGGCACGCAGAGGACCTGCCTGGTCACAAACCCGGTCTTCTTGTCCCAGCTGTCGTCAAACTTCAGGTTTCGGCCGACCTTGAAAAGCTCGTTGGCATCGTAGGCATTCCTGATGTGCAGGGCTTCGCCCGAGATGGCACAGTATCCGGCCAGGCTTGCATCGTTGATCGGCACCACAATCTGCTGCAGTTCCGCGCCTGACTTTACCTTGGAGATAAGCAGGTTGCGCTTGGCATCAGCCACATAGATGGTGAGCCGCTCGGCACTGAACAGCGTGGCTATGCTGTCTTTAATAGTGATCAGGATGGTATTGAGGTTGTCGGCTGAATGCAGTTCGTTGATCTTGTCCATCAACCTCATGCGATACTCATGCTGCTTTTTGAGTTCTTCCGATTCCTGGGCCATGGCACGATCCTGTCTCGTTGATGTAATGCCTTGTAAGATTATCAGATTCGCGCTATTTCACAAGTGACAAATGCGATGGTATTCTGATCAGCATTCTGTTTGACTATCATGGTGTTCCTGTTAAAATCCTGCGGTCACGATTCATAATAACAAATGTCCGGAGACATGCGATGCAAGCAGGTACTGCTTATGCCTGAATTACCGGAAGTAGAGAGTGTTGTCCGTACGCTCCGCAACGGTACACCTTCACTGATCGGTGCACGGATCCGCTCCGTGGACCCGGTCTGGCCGGGTGTATGTGCACACCGGCCGGATGACCTCTGCCTGGAACAGCTTGTGGGGTGCCGTTTTGATTCGATTGCCAGGCGGGGCAAGTATCTGATCTTTTCTCTGAGTTGCGCGGACAGCCGGGCGCATTTCCTTGTCATTCACCTGCGTATGACCGGCCGTCTGTTCCTGGTGCCGGACCGTGATGCGTTGCAGCGGCACACACGCCTGGTGCTGTATCTTGCTGGCGGCCATGCCCTGCGTTTTGACGACCCGCGCAAGTTCGGCCGGGTCTGGCTGACCGATGATCCCGGCACGCTGACGGGCAGGATGGGGCCGGATGCATTGACCGTCAGTCCTGATGAGTTTGCCGGGCGCCTGGCAGGATATCGCCGCCAGGTCAAGCCGCTTCTTCTGGACCAGTCGTTTGTTGCCGGCCTCGGCAACATTTACGCCGACGAGAGTCTCTACCGCGCAGGCATACATCCGCGTGCGAACTCTGCTGATCTTCTGCCGGAGGATGTGCGCCGGCTGCATGCTGCGGTCACATCGGTTCTTGGCGAGGCGGTTGCTGCCGGGGGCGCCAATATCGACGGAGTCTTCAAGGCCGGCAGTTTTGTTATCAATGTCTACGGACGCGAGGGAGCTCCCTGCAGGATCTGCGGAACGCCCGTCAGCAAGATCAGGCTCGGGCAGCGCGGAACCCATTTTTGCGGACAGTGTCAGCCTCTCTGACAGCGTGCGGGAATGTTTCACCGGTACCACTGATGCCTGTGCCGCTTGACTTTGCTGCCAGTGGTGTTACAAGATAGCATCGCAACGTACTAACAGATCCGGCTGGATTGACAGAGGAGGGGCATACCTATGAAGTTACGGGTTTTGGGAAGCGCCGGAGCGGAATTCCCCAACTTCAGGCCTCCGGCGTTTCTGATCGACGACCAGCTGCTGCTGGATGCCGGCACGATCGGCTCTGTGCTGACCGAAGAGGAACAGTGGGGCATCAAGGACGTTTTCATAACCCATTCCCATCTGGATCACATCCGCGCCATACCTGCGCTGGCTGACAATATCATCATCAAGAATCTCCGCCACACGGTCAAGATCTACAGCATCGCAGAAGTTATCTCGGCCATGCGTGAACACATGTTCAATAATATTATCTGGCCGGATTTCACTGTCATTCCCGGTCCCGACCGGCCGGTCATCTCCTTTGAGACGATCGATACCGGGGTTGAGTACAGTGTATCCGGTTACCGGATCCGGGCGATTCCGGTCGATCACACGGTCCCGACCGTCGGTTATCGAGTCTGTCAGGGGTCGACAACCCTGGTCTATACCGGAGATACCGGGCCTACCGAGGAAATCTGGAAGTACGTGAGCGGCATCGACGCCCTGATCGTGGAGGTCTCTTTCCCCAACAACATGGAGCCGCTGGCGCTTCTCACCAAACACCTGACCTGCTCACTGCTCAGTGTTGAGCTGGAAAAGATCGTCAGGCTTCCGAAGAGGATCTTTATTACCCACCCCAAGCCGCAGTACTACGACATTATCCGCACAGAAATCGATTGTCTCGGCCTGAAGGAGATCGAACTCCTTCATGACGGTGCAATCTTCGACATCTGATGCGTGACCGGCCGGACATCTTTGTCAGGCTGGGGCACTGGTCCCTGCTTCGCCTGGCACTCCTGTCGGATATCTGCGTCATGCTTGGACAGGCGTTCGTAAACCTCCTGCCGCTGCTGCGCCACGGAAACGCCGCAGTCCGTCAGGTGTTGTTCAGGCAGGTATATTTCACCGGACTGGAGGCGTCCGGCATCATTGTGACGATTGCAGCCCTTCTGGGCTCCATAGTCATTGCACAGGCGATCAGCCTGGTCGGCAGCAACAACGCTGCGCTGGCCGGCAGGATACTGGTCTGGGTGGTCCTGCGGGAGCTGGCTCCGCTGCTGACGGCGCTTATCGTCATTGCCCGCAGTGGTACTGCCGTTGCAGCAGAACTGGGCAGTATGAAGATCAACGGGGAGATCGAGTCAATCGAGATGCTCGGCATACCGGTTGACCGCTATCTGTTGCTTCCGAGAATCGCGGGGATCTCTCTTTCGGTGGTCGTCCTGACGGTGTATTTCGTGATCTGTGCCTGTGTGGCCGGGTTCGTGGTCGCTTCGATCGGATGGCATGTGCCGTACGATGAATTTGCCAACGGAATCCTTTCGGCGCTGGGGGTAAAGGAAGCCGTGGCGCTTTTCGGAAAGAGCCTGATCTTCGGCCTGGTAATTTCAGCCACCTGCTGCTGTTTCGGCATGAATGTCGGCCGAAGCGTCACCGAGATTCCCCAGGCAGCCACCAAGGCTGTCATGAACAGTCTGATCCTCGTGTTCGTGATCGATGGAGTCATAACCTCCCTTACCTCGCTGCTCTTTTCCTGAGGAGTTGCGGCCCTCTTTGCCCTTGCGGAAACATCCTGATTACAGTAAAGTTTGACCCCTGCGGCCCCCAAGCCATTTACCCCACAGTGGAGGAATATCCATGTACAGCCAACCGGGCAAGACGAAATTCCAGGTCGATCTGCGCCAGCATCTGCGAGACCAGAATATCAGCGGCAACCTTGTACATCTGATCTGCGAGATAGCCGAAGCCAGTAAATATGTGATCAACGCGGTCCGTACCGGTGACCTTGGCGTGGCGGGGACTTCCAACCTCTACGGTGAGGAGCAGCTGGCTCTGGATGTACTCTCCGACCGTATCATGCGCAAGCGTCTGCAGCACTCGGGGGTGGTCTGCAACATCGCCTCAGAGGAGATGGAGGAGATATTCCAGGTAACCAGCAACCCGCAGGGGATGTTCTCGGTCGCCTACGACCCGCTGGACGGATCGTCACTGGTGGATGTCAATCTGGCGGTGGGCACGATTGTCGGCATCTATCAGGGGAAAGACCTTCTGCAGCCGGGCCGCAGGATGGTCGGCGCCCTGTATATCCTCTACGGTCCCCGGGTATCCATGGTCTACTCGGTGGGCAAGGGGGTCTTTGAGTTCACCATGAATCAGCTGATGGAGTACACGCTGACCCGCGAGAATATCCGGATGCAGCCATCGGGCAACATCTACTCACCCGGCGGACTGCGCAGGAAGTACAGCGAGGGCACCGAGCGCTTTATCCGTCATCTGGAAGCCAACGGCTCCAAGCTGCGCTATTCCGGCGGATTCGTACCTGATATCAACCAGATTCTGATGAAGGGCAAAGGAATCTTTCTGTATCCGGCCCTGTCCGATGCACCCAACGGCAAGCTGCGTATGCTCTTCGAGCTTAACCCGATGGCGTTTCTGCTGGAACAGGCCGGCGGGGCGGCCACCAACGGCGAGATTCCGATTCTGGACATCGATCCGGAGGGTCTCGATCAACGTGCCCCGGTCTACATCGGGTGCCGCGAGGATGTGGCAAAGGCCGCCGAGTTTCTAAAGGGGAACTGTTAGGTATGGCTGAAATGATTGCTGAAAGCGTCGAGGGAACCGATGTAAGGCCGAAAGCTCCTGTGCAGCGGCTTTGCAACGAGATCCAGCTGTTCGATCTGTGTGACCGGGAGACATGCGGCTCCAAACAGGGGCTTTACTGCACCAGCACGGAGCTGTTGAACCGTTTTGAGGCTATTGCCGAAGAAGATGAGCGCCCTGCAGCATCGGGGTATCTCTGTGATGAGGACGATGACGCGCTGCCAACGGACGATGATGAGTATGACGACAGCTATGATGATGTTCAATTCGGCGATGAAAGATATGAAGAAGATCACGAAGATGAATAGAGGATAGCCGGCCGCACGGCACAGAGCCGGGATATCTGCTGCACGCCGTCAAAATTCCTCTCCGGAAGTGGCACCGAATGCTCCAGCAACGGCCATTGCTGTTACCTTTTCTGGCGCTGGCAGCCGGTCTGGCCATAAGCGACCAGACCGGCTGGCTCCTGCCCGGGCCGGTTCCGGCTGTTGCCCTGCTGTGCCTGCTCCTGTCTGCTCTGCTCCTCCGACGTACCCTGTTTACGGTCTGTGTCCCGCTGTTCTTCTTCGTCTTTGGTCTGTGCGCCCTGTCCCCCTGGAAAAACACCGCTGTTCCGTCAGATTCGATCCGTTCCCTGCCTTCGTCAATTCCGGTCATTCTCGAGGGAGTGGTGCGTTCCCGACCGGTCGTTTCTCCTTCTGGAACCGCCCTGGTGGTTCGTACGGAGCATCTGATACGTGCAGGCCGCAGTGAGGTGGCCAGCGGCGATCTGCTGCTGTTCGTGAGCGCAGGAGACGTCAGTCTGCTCCGCGGCGACAGGATCCGTTTTTCTACGCAGGTCGCCGTACCCCGCCGCCTCGGCCTGCCGGGTGAGTTCGACTATCCCCGCTACCTCGCCTTTCAGGGGATAGCCGCCACCGGTCGTGTCGCCCTACCGGATCAGATCGTTCTGATCCGGGGAACTGCAGAAGATTCACTCCAGCGGCGTGTCGATCTGGCTGCCCGCCGGCTGGGTGACTTCATCCGCGCATCGGTGCCGGAAGTGGAAGAATCTTCGGTGCTGACAGCTCTGCTGATCGGCGACCAGAAACGCATACCGGTCGAACTTTCCACCGCCTATACCCGGGCCGGTGTCAATCACATCCTCTCTATCTCCGGCTTTCACGTCGGGATCATAAGTTATTTTATCGTCATGTCCATCCTGCTGCTGGCCACCCGCATCGAATATTGTGCACTGCGCTTCAACCTGCGCCGGACGGTCCTGCTGCTCTCGCTGCCAGCCATGCTGCTGTACCTGCTGCTGACCGGTTCAGCCCCGGCCACTGCCCGCTCGGTCATCATGCTGACAATTCTGGTCCTGGCGATGTATGCCGAGCGGGAAACCGATCCGCTCAACGCTCTCCTGGCCGCTGCCTTTCTTCTGGTGGCCGTCAATCCACCTACACTTTTTGACATATCATTTCAACTGTCCTTCCTCGCACTGTGGGGGCTTGTCGTCTTCGTACCGCCTGTGATGGAGAGGTACGTGACGACCGACCGCAGCTGGCTGCGAGCGATACTTCAGTTTGTCGCCGCCTCATGTGCCGCATCGTTAGCAACCGCAGTGCCGGTACTGTATGCATTCAATCAGGCTTCACTGAACGGGATAGTCTCAAATTTCCTGATTGTTCCGCTTCTCGGTTATGGTGCTGTTCTGGCAGGATTCAGTGCACTGCCGTTCGTTTACCTGTTCCCGCCGCTCGCTCACCTGCTGCTGGGCTGTGCCGCAAAGCTGGTGCTGGTGTCCAACCGGCTGGTCGAGCTGTTTGCAGCCCTTCCGGTGGTCCACTTTCACGGGATAACCGGTCTCGATATGGCTCTCTTTCTGTCTTTCATGTGTGTCGTGTCCTTTCTTCACCACCGCAGGACGAAG
Organism: Geobacteraceae bacterium; assembly: GCA_016720395.1. GTDB lineage: Bacteria > Desulfobacterota > Desulfuromonadia > Geobacterales > Pseudopelobacteraceae > CAIPTY01. The sequence goes on from JADKKR010000013.1 coordinate 79,414, forward strand.
CTCACCCTGTGTGTCCTGCTGCCGGTGGTTGCCGTCGCAGTCCATTGGGGGGCGCCCTCCGGCGCCGACGGTCGCCTGCAGATCACCATGCTCAGTGTGGGGCAGGCCGAGTCACTGCTGATCAGGCTTCCTGACGGCGCAATCGCTCTCGTGGATGGAGGCGGCTACCTGCACGATACCGGACGCGACTTCGGTGAGAGGACCCTGGGGCCGGCCCTGTTCAAACTCGGCGTCCGGCGCATCGATCACCTGATCCTGACCCACAGTCATCCTGATCATATCGGAGGCCTGCCGTATGTTGTCCGCATCTTCCCGGTGGGCAGGTTCTGGGAGGCGCTGCCGGGAGGTGCCGGAGAACAGTACGATCAGTTGCGTGCCGCACTGGATGAGAAGCGGGTTCCCGTCCGGCAGCTTGCAGCCGGTGATGTGATCTCCCTGTCAGCTGGCGTCGATCTCACGGTCCTATCGCCCCTGCCTGCCCGGAAGCGATCCTTGGAGCGGCTCGATGATACAGGAATGAACGACGATTCGCTGGTATTCAGGCTGGATTACAGGTCGTTCAGCATGCTGTTCACTGCCGATGCAGGATTACCGGCAGAGGGTCGCCTGGTTGCCGGGGATGCCCGGCTTGCAGCGACGGTCCTGAAAGTCGGACACCACGGCAGCCGCCATTCCACCTCCGAAGGTTTCCTGCGTCGTGTCGCCCCCGACCTGGCCCTGATCTCGGCCGGCCGTGGCAATCGTTTCGGGCTGCCGTCGTCCGAGACCCTGAAACTGCTCCGCCGGCAGGGCGTTCGTGTGCTCCGGACCGACCGGGACGGCACCATCCGGCTGGTCAGCGACGGCATGACCTGGAGTGTGTCCAGCCCATACCCGCCTGATTGAAAAACGGGCTAAAGACAGAGTTTGACACGGCCGGTGCAAATGCGGTAAAAAGGTATGTTCAATCTAATTTCACGATATGAACCGGCATGCCAATGGATAAGATTCTCATAGTCGAGGACGATCTCTTTTTCAGGGAGATGTACTCCAGCCTGCTTCAGGCCGAGGGGTACCAGACCGATACCGCCTCCTGCGGTATGGAGGCTCTCGACCTGTTGTCCAAGAACAGATACGGACTGGTGATCACCGATCTGGTCATGCCTGATATCAGCGGCATGGAGATCCTTTCCCGAGTCAGGGAAACCGACCCAGGGATCGATGTCATCATGGTCACCGGACATGCCAACCTCGAATCCGCAATCTTTGCCCTCAAGCATGGCGCCCGCGATTACCTGATCAAGCCGGTCAATCAAGACGAATTCCGCCACTCCATCTCACAGTGTATGCAGCAGCGCCGTCTGCTGGATGAAAACGAAGAACTCAAGAATATGCTCAACCTGTTCCAGGCCAGCCAGGCCATCGCCGGATGCCTGGAGCTGGAGCGCGTGTACCACCTGATGGTAGAAGCGGTTGCGCGCGAGATCGGCGTTTCCAGGGCCATGGGTCTGTTTCAGGGTGACAATAAGCTGGAACTGATGGAAAGCAAGGGTATTTCGGCAGGCGTGGCGCAGCAGTATGTAGAGAGCATGCTGTCACACATTACCAGGTACCAGCCCCAGAACCGTCTGCTGATCAGGGTCAGGCTGAGTGATATGTCGCCCGGTCCGAATGTTGTCCCGGACATTACCGAGGCCTATCTGATCTTCGTGCGCGACAAGGGAGCGCTGGTGGGGGTGATCGTTACCTTCAATGAGCCGGACCTGAGCCTGCCCGAGTTCCATCCCCGTGAAAAGAATATCCGCTTTTTGCTGGAACAGTCTGCTCGCGCCTTTCAGAATGCCGAGAACTACTCCATGGCAAAGGATATGCTGTTCATTGACGATCTGAGCGGTCTCTTCAATCACCGTTATCTGGAGGTGGCGCTTGACAGGGAGTTGAAGCGTGTGGAGCGCTATGCATCGCATCTGGCGATCCTGTTTCTGGACCTTGATTTCTTTAAGCGCGTCAATGATACCCACGGCCATCTTGTCGGCAGCCGCGTGCTGCGGGAGATGGCCGACCTTTTGAAAAAGTCGACCCGCGAGGTGGACGTCGTCATCCGTTATGGCGGCGACGAATACACCATTATCCTTGTGGAGACGGGTGCCGAAACGGCGGGGATCGTAGCGGAACGTATCCGTTCTCAGGTTGAGGCACATCCGTTTCTGGCTTCGGAAGGGTATGCCATCCGCATGACCTGCAGCATCGGCTACGCCTGCTGCCCGGATGATTCCATGTCCAAGATGGAACTGCTGGACATGGCGGACCAGGCCATGTACGGCGGCAAGGCCGGAGGAAAGAACTGCGTCGAGCGTTTTGTAAAACCCAGCTGATTATCTGCTGACAGCATGAACGTCCGTTCTCCCGTGCCAGACACCGGGAAGCGGACGTTTGATTTTAATTTCTGTATCACCGCGACGGGGAGCTTATGGCAATCACTGCAATCAAGGGTTTTAACGATATCCTGCCGGTCGAATCCGGCAGGTGGCAGCATATCGAACAGGCTGCACGGCGGGTCTTCGAGCTGAACGGATTTTCAGAGATCCGGGTGCCGATCATGGAAAAGACGGAACTGTTCTGCCGCTCCATCGGTGACGCAACCGATATTGTCGAGAAGGAGATGTATTCCTTCATCGACAAGGGGGGCAATGCCGTCACCCTGAGGCCGGAAGGCACCGCCGGGGTCATGCGGGCTTTTATCGAACACAAGCTCTATGCCCAGGATCCGGTCGCAAAGATCTACTACCTGGGCCCCATGTTCCGCTACGAGCGTCCCCAGAAGGGTCGCTACCGCCAGTTTCATCAGATCGGCGCCGAGATCACCGGGGTGCATGATCCCCTGGCCGATGCCCAGGTGCTGAACATGCTGGTGCAGTTCTTCCGTGAAATAGGTCTGGACGAGCCGCAGCTGCAGGTAAATTCCCTGGGGTGCCCTGAATGCCGCCCTGCTTATCGCAGCGATCTGATCGGTTTCCTTGAGCAGCGCGTGGACGCGCTCTGCGAGGACTGCCGGCGCCGATTGTCAACCAACCCGCTACGGGCGCTGGATTGCAAGGTCCCGGGCTGTATCGCGGCCACTGCCGGCGCACCGTCCATGCTGGACAATCTCTGCGGCGCCTGTGATGGTCACTTCACCAGCGTCAAGCGCTATCTCGATCTGACCGGAACCCCTTACAGCATCAACCCGCGCATGGTGCGCGGTCTGGATTATTACACCCGCACCACTTTCGAGATGGTCACCAGCCTGCTCGGCTCACAGTCCGCCGTTGCTGCCGGAGGCCGTTACGACGGTCTGATCTCCCAGCTTGGCGGCCCCTCGATCCCTGGTATCGGCTTTGCCATGGGGGTAGAGAGGGTGGCACTGCTGTTGGGCGAAAAGGATTTCTGCCGCCAGCCGGACCTGTTTATGGCGACACTGGGCGCAGGTGAGCGGGAGTTCGCCTTCCGCTTGATGAACGAATTGCTGCAGAAAGGCCTCCGGGTGGAGATGGACTATGAAGGCAAGAGCCTGAAGAGCCAGCTGCGCAGGGCCGACAAACTGGGAGCCCGCTACAGTGTGGTCATCGGAGAGAGCGAGGTCGCCTCGGGCAGGGCGATACTCAAGCGCATGGCGGACGGCGTGCAGATGGAGACGGCGCTGGCTGCGGATGGACTGTGTACCCTGCTCTGTTGATGGATTCGATTGTTGAAAGTAATAACTGGTGACGGGGTATCATTTGGTCCCTGAATACTTATGGCACTCTAATTGCTAAGGCCATATGTCAGAGGACATTGCCATGAGAAAACTGAAAACATCAGCAGCAGGTTTTACCTTGATAGAGCTTCTTATCGTCGTGGCAATCATCGGTATCCTGGCGGCCATCGCCATCCCGCAGTTCTCTGCGTACCGGGCAAAAGCCTACAACAGTGCGGCAACCAGTGATCTGAAAAATGCCAAAACCAGTCTGGAAGCTTATTTTATGGATAATCAAGTGTATCCGTATTGAATGAGGCCAGTTTTTAGTGGGGATCGTATCCTTTTATCCCGGACAGACAAAAAATGGCAGTATCGTGTGACAATCTTTTGTCGTAAATCCAGCCTGATTTCCCAAAGGTATAAAATTATCAGTAAAAAATAGGTGGTTACACAGATAATACTTGTTGGCACAAGGTTTGCTCATAATTAAATCCAATCGTGCAGTAATAGGAAGCATATAAATCACAACCGCCATTTTGTGGCGTACAACCAATGAAAGGAGAAGGATCTATGTTAAACAAGATTAGAAACAGAAAAGGTTTTACCCTGATCGAGCTCTTGATCGTTGTTGCGATCATCGGCATCCTGGCAGCTATTGCCATTCCGCAGTTCTCTGCTTACCGTGCAAAGGCTTACAACAGTGCGGCAACAAGTGACTTGAAAAATGCCAAAACACAGCTGGAGTCCTATTTTGCCGATAACCAAGTTTATCCGTATTAATCTTATCCATTATAATTAAGAAAGGAGTTATCGTATGAAAAGCAAAGTTCTCTTACTCGCGGCAGTTCTCACATTAACCTGTGCAGCGAATTCTTTTGCAGCTTTTGCCTGGCTTACAACCACCGGGGGGGCAGCAACAGTAACCACTACCAATTCTGTTGTAACTTTTGCATTCAAGCCTTCAGCAAAAGTTGTATTTGGCTATGATGTAGCAACAACCGGCATAACGTATTCTCTTGGTACCTTCCATGAAACTGGTACCAGATCGTTTGGAACAACCTCGACTGATACCAACATTTACTGTTTTGATAATGCCGCAGCTAGCTTAAACAAATACTGCTGCAGAAGCTACAAAACCTGGTGATGCTCCGGTTACTGCTACAACCTTGATCTCTTGGGCCACAGGTTGGACCGCTTCTAAGTAGTTCATACTTTTCTGATGATGAATTGCGGGATGCGCCTTTCGGTACATCCCGTTTTTTTTCGGAACGGAGTGATGAATAGTGAACAATTTCCGTGTGATATTCGAGGTAACTCTCAAAAGCTTAATTCGTGACAGATTACTGCAGGTCCTGCTGGCATGCGCCTTGTTCATTTTTCTGGTTGTTCCCGCACTCAGCCTTTTTTCCATGCGACAGGTGCAGGAGCTTTCGGTAACCTTGTCACTTTCGGCAATTTCTATTATCCTGCTGGTGCTGACCGTTATTCTCGGTTCATCTTCTATCTGGCGAGATATTGAACGCCGTTATCTCGCCTCGGTCCTCGGTCTCCCCGTCTCCCGCACCAGTTATATAATGGGCAAGTTCTTCGGGATCGTTACGTTCATCATGGTTGGTTCTATCCTTTTGGGCTTGGTGGCTACCGTTGTCATAGCGCTGGTTTCATCACAGTATCCATCTGATATTCCTGTCCGATGGCTATATATCTGGGCAGCGATACTGATGGACGGATTCAAGTATGTGCTGGTTGCTGCAGTAGCCCTGCTTTTTTCTGCTGTAAGTACCTCGTTTTATTTACCGTTTATTGCCACGTTGGTTGTCTATTTTTGCGGAAGCGCGTCGCAAGGGGTCTATGAGTATATCACCAGCGATTATGGGAAAACCATGTCTGCTATGACTCGAAACCTGATAAGTTCAATTTACTACCTTATCCCGAATTTTGCCGCCTTCGATTTTAAGGTCCAGGCGGTTTATCCGCTTGCTGTACCGTTCCAGGGGCTCCTTTTTACCGGCGTCTACTTTCTGATATATACTGGCATGGTTTTAATGATTGCGGTGTGGGTCTTTAACAGGAGGGAACTGGCGTGATCTGCCGTCTGCTGTTTATCGCGTTTGTTGTCGGCTATTGCGCATGTATTGTACCGTTTGCATCCTATCTGAAAAACAGGCCTGTCGCAGTAAAGTTGGGCTATGTCCCCAGTGCTGAGGTCCTCAAGGTTGCGGTTGGCGATCAGAAGTTGCTGGTTTCTCAAGTTGCTGTAGTGAAAGTTCTGGTCTATTTCGGGACACTGGTTGAAAACTTCAATAAAAAAATCATATTGCCGCCTGAATACCTCAATATGTACAAAACTCTCCAGACCGCTGTGAAACTGGATCCCTATAACAACGATGCCTATTACTTTGCCCAGGCTGCTTTTACCTGGGAGGTGGGCCGGGCAGAAGAGGTCAATCTCATGCTTGACTATGGCATGAAGTACCGTAGTTGGGACTATATGCTCCCGTTTTTTGCCGGTTTTAATGCAGCATATTTTCTGAAGCAATACGAACCGGCTTCTCGATACATGCATAAGGCTGCCGAGATATCCGGAAACCCGTTACTGGCTAATTTGGCTGCCCGGTATTATTATGAGTCCAATAAAAGTGAACCTGGAATCCAGTTCCTCGAGATGATGGAAAAGGGGGCTAGGGATGAAAAAACGCGAGATTTGTATCGATTACGCCGCACGGCGCTGCAGGCTGCGCAACATATACAGACCGCAGTCAGCCAGTTTAAGGAGCGAAACGGCCGTCTGCCGGGCCGGATTGACGAGCTTCTTGGGCAGGGCATCTTGAAGAAGATGCCAATTGATCCATATGGCGGCCAATTTTATCTGGATAATTCAGGCACGGTTAGAACGACCAGTAAATTTGCATTTGGGGAGCATAACCAGTGAACGCGCTTTCGATTACAGGATTGAGCAAGACGTACCGTGGAAAAAAACTCCAGAAAGTGACCGCTCTCGTCGGACTTGATCTGGAAGTTGCCGCCGGGGAGGTGTTCGGTTTCCTGGGACCGAATGGAGCCGGGAAGAGCACGACCATCAAGTCAGTAATGGGCTTGATCCGGCCGACTGCCGGAGCAGTAAAGGTATATGGCGTTCCCGCAACCGACCCGTCTTCCCGCAGCAGGATAGGGTATCTACCTGAAAATCCATCTTTCTTTGATTTTATGACCGCCAGGGAATATCTCACCTTCGTCGGCGTGACATGCGGGATGGATCGTTCGGTTCTGCATAAAGAGTCAGAACGTGTGCTTGGCCTGTTGGATCTTGCCCAGGCTGCAGACCGCCCTATTCGAGGCTACAGCAAGGGGATGGTTCAGCGTCTCGGGCTTGGGCAGGCTCTGGTGCATGATCCGGATATGTACATCCTGGATGAGCCGATGAGCGGTCTTGACCCGATTGGCCGGGCACTGGTTAAGGATATCATCCTCGATCTGAAGCAACGAGGAAAGACGGTCTTCTTCAGTACCCATATTACCGCGGATGTAGAGGCGGTTTGTGATCGCGTCGGTGTTATCGCAAAGGGGGTCCTGGAAGCTGTTGACAGCGTTGACAGCATTCTGGAAAAGGGAATACTGGGGTATGTCATCCGCTTTTGCAGTTCGGATGGGTCAGATGGGGTTAAACGTGTTTCCCGTGAAGAGCTTGATGCCGCCATGAGGCAGTTGCTCGAGTCAAAGGCTGTTATCAAGTCTGTTGAGCCGGAGCGGAAGGACATGGAGTCGTTCTTCCTTTCAGTTGTTGTAAGGTCATGAAATTTTCAGTCAGGCCCTGGCTGAAGCTTGCCCTGCCACTATTCCTTGTGCTGGCTGCGTACTTCCCGTCGATCAATAATCCATTCAGTCGTTTTGATGATCCTTTTATTGTCAATGTATATGGACTCAACAGCACGCTTTCATTCCGCGATATAATCACACCGGGGGGCAGTTTTTATTACCGGCCGCTCATCAACCTTTCCTATTGGCTCGACTTCCGATTGTGGGGAATGGAGCCGACGTTCATGCACCTGGAGAATATTCTCGCTCACCTGTTAAATGTGCTTCTGGTATACCTGATAGCATCGCGCCTTCCCGCTTCTTTGAAAATACCAAGCCTGCCGTTCCTGAGCGCTCTGCTCTTCGGCCTGCATCCCATCAACAGCGAATCGGTCAACTGGATCGCCGGCAGAACCGATGCGTTTGCAGCAATGTTCATACTGTCTGCCTTCTATTGCCTGATACGATCGGTTCAGGAACAATCGACGCGGTTTGCAACACTTGCCTTCGGGGCTGCGTTTATCGGTGTTCTGGCCAAAGAGACGGCCATCATGTTCATCCCTGCTGCGTTCCTGGTGACAACCCGCTGGCCTGTCATGCCGCTGAATGACACCCGCGACAGAATCTGGCGAAACCGCAATCTGCTTATGCCGCTCGTTATTTCAACCGGCGCGGTGTTCGCACTTTGCCTGCTGGTGTATCTGAAGAGGCAGGGTGACAATGCCATTTCGATCACCTTTAAAGGCGGCCCGGACCTATTCATCCGAATGATCGAGGCGTTTGGCTTCTATGTAAAAAAGATGTTTCTGCCGCTTCCACTGAATGTTGCAATCATAGAGATCGACCCGTTGTACTCATTTGTCGGTATCATAGCAGTTTGTGCCTTGCTCGTGAGCTTCAGGCGGTCCGGGATTCCCGGAATCTTCCTTGCTTCTGCAGTATTGTTCGTGCTTCCGGCATTGGTCGTTGCCACATCGTCGTTCGCCTGGACACCGTATGGTGAGCGTTATCTCTACATCCCTGCAGCCTTCGCAGTCATCGGGTGTCTGGAGCTTTTTTACCGTCTGCTGGAACGTTGGAATGCATCCGGGTGGTTTGTGCCCGTCTCCGCCGTTATAATCGCCCTGGCCTTGGTTGCAACCCTGCAGCGCGGAAAGCTCTGGGGGGATAATCTTGCCATGCTTGAGGATATTGTTGTCAAAACGCCGAACTTTGGTGTGGTACGCAATGAGTACGGTATCCTCCTCAAAATGGCCGGGCGGTATGATGAGGCCGAAAATCAGTTCAAGATTGCATTGCAACAAAAGAACAAGTCTTATGTCGACAGGATGATCCGCCTGAACCTGTTCGGCATGAATCTGATTGGAAAGAACCAGGACGAGTCGTACCAGATACTATTGAAAGAGATCGGCCGCAAGGCCGATGCGGAGGTGGAGTTGTTGAAGCTGATAAACACTTATGATGAATACATGCTTGGGTCTGCGGTAAAGCTGGAGCAGAGGAAAAAGATCATAGCCGATATTATCGAGACCAATGAAAACCTCTATGTGAAAACCCGAGACCCGTACTATCTTTATCGATCAGGTCAGCTTGAACTTTCGATCGGAAATAAGCAGCAGGCGGCGATGATGTTCAGAAAAACCTGGGAAAATGCCCGACCCGAGGTATATTATCGGGACCCGGCTCGAAGACTTGCAGAAAAACTGGAAGCGAAATGAGTACGTTTGCTACGTTAGCCATGTTAAGACCAAAACAGTGGACCAAGAACCTGATCCTGTTCTTCCCACCATTTCTCAGCGGTGCGCTGTTAACTTCGAACTGCCTCTCCGCATACGGATTACTGACGCTGATATCATTCTGTTCTGTCTCGAGCGCGCTCTATATCTGCAATGATCTGATTGACATGGAGCGGGACCGGTTACATCCGGTAAAACGCCTGCGTCCCCTGGCATCGGGGGCGGTATCAACAAGGCTGGCGGCTGCCGCAGCGGCTTTGTTCGGATTATCAGGGTTTGTACTCGCCATACTGGCGGTTCGGCCCTTGATTCCCTACCTGCTTTTATACTGCGCAGTCACCGTCATGTACTCCACATGGTTAAAACATATTCCTGTGGTAGATCTGTTCTGCATTTCATGCGGCTTTCTGATCAGGCTTCAAGCCGGTGGCGCCGTATTCAGAATTGAAATTTCCGAATGGCTTTTTTTAAGTGTCTTTTTTCTGTCACTTTTCTTAAGCTCCGGCAAACGGTTATCCGAACTGAACCTGTTGGGAGCCGATGCAGCTGATCACAGGGTCAGCTTGTGCGGTTATTCCGGCGGTACTCTCGATGCGATGCTTCAAATCACCGCCGCTACGGTTCTGGTCACCTACAGCATGTATACGCTTGCTCATCCTCAGCTTGTATATACCGTCCCGCTGTGCACCTTCGGTCTTTTTCGCTACATTCTGAGGATTAAGGGCGGAAACAGTGGTGACCCGACTGAGTCTCTCTTCAAGGATCTTCCTCTGTTGTTCGTGAGTATACTCTGGGCACTGCTTGTGGCATGGAGTATCTATCTGTGAACAGGGTTTACATCGTTATTGTCAACTGGAATGGCTGGAAGGATACCATTGAGTGTCTTGAGTCACTATTGATACTTGAGTATCCGGATTTTCGTATTGTAGTCTGCGATAATGGTTCACAAGATGATTCTGTCACAATGCTGCGTGCATGGTGTGAACGCAGGTTCGGTTTCAGATCGGCAGACTGGCAGGTATTAAGTCGTCAAGCCGCTGAGAAAGGGGAAGGTTCCCTGAATGCCGTGATTACCCTGGTAACCAACGGCGCAAATCTCGGTTTCGGCGGGGGGACAAACGTTGGCCTGCGCTATGCGCTTGCGTGCGGTGATGCAGCGTATTGCTGGCTGCTGAATAATGACACTGTGGCTGACACCCTGGCACTGACAGAGCTGGTTGCAAGGCTGAACGAAAAGCCTGACGCATGCATGTGCGGTTCAACGGTGCGGGAATACGGGAATCGATCGCGAATTCAGGCATTGGGCGGCGCGATCTATTACAAGTGGCTGGGCATCGCCTGGCACATCGGAAGGACACTGCAAGGTGATGTGCTTCCCGAGGCGGCCGCGGTTGAAAATAAGATGGATTATGTGACGGGTGCGTCCTTATTGGTGCAATCATCATATCTAACCGAAGTTGGGCTTCTGGCTGAAGATTATTTTTTGTATTTCGAAGAAATCGATTGGGTCTCTCGCGGCCTAGGTCGTTACACCCTTGCTTATGCACCTAAAAGTGTCGTGTATCACAAGGTGGGGGCAAGTATCGGAACAGCTACAAATCCCTTACGAAAGAGCTATCTCTGCGATTATTACAGCCTGCGCAACCGCATTCTTTACAGTCGTCGGCACTGCCCGTCAGTTCTGCCGTGCGTGTATCTTGGTCTGGTTGTGGAACTCTTTGTCCGGTTGCTTCTGGGAAGATGGGATCTTGCCGGGATGGTCTGGCGCCTGCTCCGGAACAGCGGAGAAGAAGCAAAAACATCATGAGCCTGCGGATATCTGTCATAACAGTCACGCTCAACTCCGGACGCTTTCTGGCGGAATGCCTTTCATCAGTGGCTGCCCAGGGCAACAGTCTCCATGAGCATATCATCGTTGATGGCGGTTCTACCGATTCGACCCTTGAGATTGTCAAGCAGCATGCTGCTGCCGATCCGCGCGTGCGCTGGATATCCGAGCCGGATCGCGGCATCTCCGATGCGATGAACAAGGGTGTTGCGTTGGCAACCGGTGACGTTATAACCCACCTTAATTCCGACGACTACTACCCTCATCCCCAGGTACTTGCATCGGTACAGGACTGCTTTACCCTTAATCCGTCTTCTTCCTGGCTGACCGGAGGATTTACATTTGTCTCCGGGGAGGGTGCCTTCCTACGAGATATACGGGTTCGAAAATATTCCTTCAGGCGCCTTGTCCGTGGTAACATTCTTCTGCATCCTTCCACATTTATTAAACGTGACCTTTTTGTTGCGGTGGGGGGCTTTGATGTGTCCTTATTGTTCTGTATGGATTATGATCTTTTTCTCAAGTTGGGGAGCGTGGAGCCGCCGTTGGTGGTTGATAAACAGTTGAGCTGTTTCAGGGCACATCCCGCCAGCCGCTCTGTTTCTCAATCGGAACAGGCCTATGCTGAGGAGTTCAGGGTCAGAATGGATTACCTGCACAGCAAAGGTCGCTCAACTATCTATTATTATCTCGATTATCAGTTAAAGCGACGCCTGAATAAATTGCTGTACAGGGGATTGCTTTCTGCCAATAAGAATTAATGAGGGTCTCAGTGGGAACATCATGCCAAAAGTTAGTGTAGTTGTCCCGTGTTATAATCACGGTGACTTCTTGGCGGAAACGATGGACTCTCTTCAGAGCCAAACCTTCACTGATTTTGAGATCATAGTGGTGAATGACGGATCAACGGATGAGTCTACAGTCACATTACTGAAAAATCTGAATCAATCAAGGACAAGAGTAATTCACACAGACAACAGAGGTGTGTCAGCCGCCAGAAACAGGGGGATCGTTGAATCGGCCGGTGAGTATATTCTGCCTCTTGATTCAGATGACAGGATTGCACCTGGTTTCCTTGAGTTGGCTGTAGAAGTATTGGATACCCAACCGGAAGTTGCAATTGTATATTGTGAAAGGGTACTATTTGGCGAACGTGAAGGGATTGATCCGTTGCCGGCGTATGATCCTAAGGAGCTTCTGGTTGATAATTGTATCTACCCGGCGGCACTGTTCAGGAAAACGGATTGGAAGACCGTTGGTGGCTACAATGAAAAAATGGTCTATGGCTGGGAGGATTGGGATTTCTGGATCTCACTGTCCGACCTTAACATGCAGGTCGTTAAAATTCCCGAGCCCCTGTTTTTTTACAGGGTCAGGAGCTCTTCGAGGGACCACTCACTTAGATTTCTTCAAAAACTGGCAATGATGTCCTTAATTATTTTACGTCACAAGCGCCTATATTTATGCAATTTAGACTTGCTGATGAAAAGGGCGTTGGTTGTGCTTACCGCAAAGCTGACCACGCAAAAATAACCGGAACACTTTGAAAGCTCTTGAATTTATGAAAGAAGAAGATGCATTGTCGATAACTGTATACTCGCCGGAATCCCAGATGCACTCACCAGTAAAGCTGGTAAAGTCGATGTGGAGTGATTTGAAGGGTTCCAGAGAGCTTGCCTGGAGGCTCTTTGTGCGGGATGTTTCAGCCAGGTACCGCCAGAGTTACCTCGGTATATTCTGGGCATTTGTGCCGGCGCTGCTGTCTGGACTGGTCTTTATAGTTCTTAACGCAAAAGGTGTTGTTAATTTTGGTAAAGTTGATATTCCTTACCCTGTATTTGCAATTATTGGAACAACACTTTGGCAGCTGTTTTCAGAGAGTATAAATGCTCCATTAAAAGCCGTAACCAGTGGCAAGGCAATGCTGGCTAAAATAAATTTCCCCCGTGAAGCCTTGATACTCTCAGCCGTGTATGAGGTGCTGTTCGGCTTCACCATCAAGCTGGTCTTGATTGTAGTCGTGATGCTTTTTTTTAAGGTTCCGTTCGGGCCTGGCCTGCTGCTTTCGTTGCCGGCGGCACTGGCTCTCGTATTTCTCGGTATAGCACTTGGGATGTTTCTGACCCCCATTGGTATGCTTTACGGTGACGTCGGGTCTGCACTCACCGTATTAATCCAGCTTTGGTTTTTTGTTACCCCGGTTGTCTACCCTCCACCGCAGTTATTTCCCTATTCTCTTGTAGCAACACTTAACCCGGTAAGTCCCCTTCTGGTCGGAACCCGCGAACTCATGACTAAAGGCACTATGACGGATCTTCCGTTATTCATGGCAATCTGTGTCTGCACATTAATTGGTTTAATAGTCGCGTGGTTCATGTACCGGGTTACAATGCCGATCATCATTGAAAGGATGAGTTCCTGATGTCAGATGTCCTGGTGTCAGTTGATAATGTGAGCAAAAAGTTCTGCCGCAGCCTAAAGAAATCACTCTGGTATGGTGTGCAGGATATGGCCAGTGAGATGCTTGGCCGCAGTGGTAAGCACGAACTACGCCCTGACGAATTCTGGGCCGTGAAAAATGTCAGTTTTGAGTTGAAACGTGGTGAGTGTCTTGGGCTAATAGGACACAATGGTGCAGGTAAAACCACTTTGTTACGCATGCTTAACGGCTTGATTAAGCCAGATCAAGGGCGGATAGAGATACGGGGGGAGGTAGGGGCTCTTATCGCTTTAGGGGCAGGATTCAATCCAATCCTTACTGGACGTGAGAATATCTATGTAAATGCTTCGATTCTAGGTATGGGCAAGCGGGAGATTGACAAGAAAATCGATGAAATCATAGACTTTGCTGAACTTGGTGAATTTATTGATTCTCCTGTACAAAACTATAGTTCAGGGATGCAGGTGCGGTTGGGATTTGCAATAGCAACTGCACTTGAACCAGATATTTTGATACTAGATGAGATTTTGGCTGTCGGCGATGCACCGTTCAGGACTAAGTGCTTTAATCGGATCGAATCATTGAGTTCTAGATGTGCTGTCATATTTGTCTCACACAGCATGCCTCAGGTCACTCGCATCTGCGACACGCTCCTTTTGATGCAAAAAGGAGCGCCGTTAAGGCACGGGCATGACCTCGGAGAAATTATCCTTGATTATCATACATCAACAGATAATGCTGACGTGGCGGCTTCTGTCGAAGGGAGCCAGCACGGCAGCATCAAGGCTATTCAGATCCATAACAGTCATGGTGAGGCGACCAGGTCGCTTGTCTATGGCGAACCATGGTCAATCAGTGCCTCGATAGACCTTGGTGAAGAAACTGCTCGCCTTGATGCGAGATTCATGATCACTATAAATGATCAGGAAGAAACAAATGTGGCGCAGCTTGAGAAGTTGATTCCCGCACCGCAAAAACTCAGACAGTTCGTGCTTAGCATGTCCTATGATGAATGCTTGTTCAATTCAGGGAAATATTATCTGACGGCGAGTTTGCAATTCGGCAAAAAAGGGACTCTTGCATACGTTGCACGAAACATGTTCGTGCTTAACGTCAAAAGGGATATTTCAGGTTACGCTCCCATCATACTACAACAAAGACATGAGGCTATTACACCGGTCAATGGAAAATAACTATTTTATAAAAGAGGGCTACAAGCACAATCCTGATGCCAGGACTTTTGATGAACAGCAAACTGGTCAATACTGGGACCCGGAACGCTTAAGATTGTCAGAGATATATCAATACTATGTTTACGAACTAGCCTGTAACATCGGTAAAAGAAGGAGATATTCATCTATAATTGATATTGGGTGCGGTCCGGGGACTAAAGCTAGGAATATATTGAGCAGGCAGTTCACAGACATCACCCTTGTCGACCAGCCAAGTGTCAGAGATATCGCCAAGAAGTTCATGCCAGATTCAGAATTTATCGACATGGATCTTGAAACATGTACTGCTGCTGAAATCGCTAAAGCTGATATGGTCATATGCATCGACGTACTTGAACATCTGCATAATCCGCTTCCATGCGTGAATATGATACACAAAAGTGTCAAACATGGTGGCCTGGTCATTTTCTCTACGCCTGAACGAGATTTCCTTCGGGGGAAAGAGTGCACCAGTTCTCCCCATCCTTCTCATGTGAGGGAATGGAATAGATCTGAATTCAGATCGTTCTTGGAACATTCAGGTTTTGAGGTCTTGCAGCATATCAATCTGCCGCCAAGTCGACTGACTCCCGTTGAGAGAATCGTGTACGCATGCCTTCACCATATAGTGCCGGTGTCACGATGGCGTGCCTGCCAAGCAGCCGTATGCCGCACAGTGCCATGACATCTTCACTGAGTTTACAGATCGACACTTCTCATTTTCTGAGCAGGTACCGTTCAACATGTCACCTCGTATAGAAGTCATAAATTCAGATGTCTGCAATACGTTACGTCAAGTAGATGACATATTGTATGATTCAGTGACTGGCGATAAAGTCGCGAGAATCATAGACGACATCCCAAGGTTCGTTAGTCCGGAAGATAATTATGCCGAGACATTCGGATGGCAATGGAAGCAATGGGACGATATGCGACCTCAAGAAAAATAAAAAGATGCTGACCTAGAGATGCTATGTGCGGGATAGTCGGAATTTGGAATACGCGTGAACCGGTTGAAGACTTTGTTTTCGACACTATGGTTGATTCTCTATCGCATCGCGGACCGGATGGAAGAGGTGTGCGGAGGTTCGATAATGGTCGGCTTTTTCTCGGACATCGAAGGCTTTCAATTATAGACCTCTCGGTGGCTGGTCAGCAGCCAATGTCTAACGAAGACGGCACAATATGGATGACGTTCAACGGTGAGATCTACAACTTTGCCAGACTTAGGCAGGACCTGGAAAGATATGGGCATCAATTCCGTTCACGCACCGATTCAGAAACCATTATACATGCCTACGAAGAATGGGGGGCAGAGTGTGTCCGGCATTTACGGGGGATCTTCGCTTTTGCGATCTATGACGTCAACCAAAAGAGCATCTTCATTGCGCGGGACCATGTCGGGGTCAAACCGCTTTATTATTACTATGATAGAAATACGTTCATATTCGCGTCACAGCCTCGAGCGATTCTCGCTTCAAAAGGGTTCCGCAGGCAGATCGACTATGAGGCTTTCTCTCTCTTCCTTGCTTACGGGAACACACCATCCGACTCGTGTATCTACAAAGGAATAATAAAATTACTGCCGGGGCACTATTTGATCCATAATGACGGGAGACTGACTATCCAGAAATACTGGAGTGTGGTTTATCAACCAGTTATCAGAGATGAGACGGATGCCGAAGGAGCGGTTCGCAGCAAGATAGAGGAGTGTGTGCGTATTCAGACCGTGAGCGACGTACCGGTCGGGTCTTTGCTTAGTGGCGGTATCGATTCGACCATCATCACCTCGATCATTGCAAAACACCTGGATGAGGATGTCTCCAGTTACACCGTCGGGTTTGAGGAGAAGGAGAGTGATGAAAGGGAATACGCCCATTTTGTTGCGGATAGACTTCATACGAGACAGCATGTAAAGGTCCTCACCTGTGCAGATGCCTGCAGAATGATACCCGACATTACTGAAGCGTTTGATGAGCCGTTTCATATGAATGGCCTGTTCCCGTATTATTCTCTGTCTCGTCTCGTGGAATCTTCAGGTGGTAAGGTCGTGCTTGGAGGTGACGGTGCCGATGAGCTGTTTGCAGGTTATTTATGGTATCAGCGATTTTCTGATGCACAATCCAGGAGCGCCGTCAGACCGACATTGCAAAAAATCATGTCATGTTTAGGTATGGATGCCTCTCTCAACAAACGGTCATCTGTAGAGACGTTTTTTTATTATAATGGTTATTTTGACCATGAATCGCAGAAAGCGTTTTTGGGTGCGGATATAGGACTTCCTAACTCAGAGTTGTTATATCCTCTGAGGAAACATTGGAGAGATGATGTACCACCTGTTCTCGCCGGACAGCTACTTGATTTCAACTGTTTTCTTGTTGACCATTGTCTTACAAAGGTCGATCGTTCCAGCATGGCTTGCGGAGTAGAGGTTAGGGTACCCTTTTTAGATGTCGAGTTAATTGAGCTGGTCTTCTCTATTGACCATAGGATCAATTATTATTCAGAAGAGAGAAAAGCATTATTAAAAAATGCAATGAAGGACTATCTGCCTTCAGGGATGAACCAAACTCGCAAAAAAGGGTTTAGTAGTCCTCTTGACAGCTGGCTTTCAAAAGGGATCACTAAAGTTGGAGAGGATCTGCTCGTCCGGGGCCAACTTTGTGAAAATGGAATACTTAACGCAGGTAAGCTTCGTTCGGTTTTTTCACACCTGAATCCAGGCCAGCAACTTTTATTGATAGGTGCTGAACTGTGGATGCGGCGTTGGATAAATGATGACAGAGACTCTATTCTGGAGTTTAGCAACCAATGTCATAATTCGATTAGGAACAATAATGTTTAATAGGTTACAAAGCTCATTCAAGCGTTATCTAATAGGGCTTTCAAAGAAAAGATCCCGCTCGGGGCTCTACGAGTTTTTAGATGTAAACCTATCGATGATTCCGAGCGGCATGACAGTTCTCACAGTAGGTTCTGGTGGTGACATCGGTGACTGTATATTCAAATTCGCCGACAAAAATGGGTTTAATGTCATTTCTCTAGATCTTGATGAGGCCCGTAAACCGGATGTGCTGGGTGATATCTGCACAACAGTCTTACCAAGTTCGAAGTATGATGTTGTCGTGATCTGTGAAGTTCTTGAACATCTCCACTCACCCCATCTGGCTCTAGATAATATTTATAATTCACTTAAACCAGGCGGTAAACTGATTGTTTCTGCTCCCTTTTGCTTGCCAATCCATGACATGCCTCACGATTATTTCAGATTTACAAGATTTGGCCTCGAATTGTTGCTTAAAAGGTTTAAACAGGTCACGATAACAGAACGTAATACATACTTTGAAGCAATTGATGTTATTTGGATGAGGATCATAATGGATAATCCTTCTATAAATGCATATATTTCTGGCCTTATTCTTCCATTTATTTATTATCTGAAACGGCCGATTACACTTTTTTTGGGTAGGCTTATTCCTTTGAAAGGGCTCACTACCGGCTATATTGCGACGGCAATAAAATGAGATCTGATAATGATTCTACAATAGTGGTTATCAGGTCTGCAAACGAACGAACTCAAGACATCTGTCGAGAACTTGTGTTGAAACAGGTGTCAATTGACAGGTTATCAATTGTTCAGGAATGTCCCTTTGAAGCAGCACTTCGTAAGTGTTATGAAATAGGCATCGAAAGTGGAAAGAAATGGATGGTTACCGTAGACGCTGATGTATTATTGTCTCATGGTTCAATTGCTTCCCTATTGTTCGCCGCAGAGCAAATGCCGGGAAACTATTTTCAACTTGAAGGCAGAATATATGACAAGATCACAGGAATCTATCGTCAAGCTGGACATAGAATCTATCGTACAGAGTATCTAAAAAAGGCGATAAATCTGATTCCAAAGGACGCAACTCAAATCCGACCTGAATACTTTACGCTGCAGCAGATGGGGCAGCTCGGATATCTATCCCGTCGCGTGGCCAATGTCGTCGGGCTTCATGATTTTGAACAGTATTATGGCGATTATTATCGTAAAGCATTTATCCATGCAGTTAAGCATAAATGGCACGTAAACTCATATATTGAGCGATGTGCACGTTATCATCAGGACGTAGATTTCTTAGTGATATTGAAAGGGTTATGTGATGGATTAGAGTCTAACGATAATGTTTCCATTGATAAGTCGAAATTTATCGTTAAGTCCAGAGTCGCTCTTGATGAGATGGGTATCATTGAAAAAGAACCAATAAATAATACAAAATCATTCGTACATAACTTTGAGAGCAATTACGCCGAGACGGTCAGTAAATACTCTATTCCTGACTTTCAAACTCAAGATGAAACAGTCTTTCCGGTCGCCGATGAGAGTTGTTTCGGTTGGTATAATAAAACCAAGCTTAACTTTGAACGACTTGGGCCAATTAATGGGAGTGTATCATTAGTTGGGAAATTACTTAAACATATTGGCCAGTATCTGGATAGATAATTATCAATTTTAAAAATAGTTATTACAAACTTATGTGCTAAACTTGTATAGTTAGAAAGATATCATATGTAGATTAAATTTCTATATACTATCATGGAGTAAATTATGGATCTTAAGGAGTTGAATTGCATATTTTTAAATAAGCATCCTTGGGAGACGGCACGCTTAACAGCAATAAAAAGAATACTGACCCCGTACCTATTTAAAACTAATAATATTTTGGACATTGGTTGTGGTGATGGATTTGTATCAAGAATGCTATTTGGTAATGTATTGAATACAGAAGTTACAGCTGTTGATGTTAATATTACAGATTTACAAATAAAACAATTAAGCGCTGTATCTAACAATATATATTACACTAGAAAAATACCAGATTCTGTAAAATATAACATACTGCTATTACTAGATGTTATTGAACATGTAGAACATGAAGTTGATATGATAACAAATATTGTAAAAAATAATTTGTCGCATGGTGGGAAAGTATTAATTACCGTACCAGCATACCAGTCACTATATAGTAATCACGATAAATATCTAGGCCATTTTAGGCGTTATAGCCTCGTAAGTCTGGAATTTGTAGCAAAAAAAAGCGGATTGACAGTGATTTCTTCTGGTTATTTGTTTTCAAGTTTACTCATAGCAAAGTATATTATGTACAAAATATTTCATTCAAATAATATTGATGGTGTCGGTCATTGGAAAAGAGGTAGATCTATTACATACATAACAGACAAGATACTGTCGATTGAAAATTTAGCCCTGATTTACTTAGCTAAAATTGGATTGAAATTCCCCGGCCTCAGTGGATGGGTTCTTTGCAAAAAGCCATAATAATTCCATGCTACAACGAAGTTAACCGTCTAAACGGGGATGCTTTTCTTCTTGCTCTGGAAAAGGACACTTCACTTTCATTCTATTTTGTAAATGATGGGAGTACTGATGGTACTCTGGATTTGCTCGAATCTTTAAAATATAAAAATAGTAATAGAATAAACATCATAAGTTTAATAAATAATTCAGGAAAAGCTGAAGCCGTTCGTATAGGCATACTAAATGCTCTGAGTCATTCTTACGACTATGTAGGTTATTGGGATGCTGATCTGGCAACGCCACTAGATGCAATTGATAGACTAATTATGATGTTTGAGTTAAATGAAATAGACATTGTAATTGGTTCAAGAGTACGTCTTATGGGGCGAAATATTGAACGTAGGCCTTTTAGACACTATCTAGGCAGAATATTTGCGACTGTTGCTTCACTAATACTTAAATTGAATATATATGATACACAATGTGGTGCAAAGCTCTTTAAGTGTAATGCCAAATTACAACAGGTTTTTAGTAAAAAATTTAAGGTCAAATGGCTATTTGATGTTGAAATGTTAGCCAGATTTGCCATAGTATCTGATTTATTATCATTAAATATAAATACGCGATGGATAGAGTATCCTCTTGAAGAGTGGTTTGACGTTAAAGGATCTAAGATAAAAAAAATAGATTACTTAAAGTGTTTATTTGAACTTGGTGTCTTGACGTATTACTTATACACTCCAGCTAAAAAAAATTATGTAAAACAGTTGATATCTTCAGATACTACGCAAGAATAATAGCTTAAGGTCCAACGGGGTCGCATGAATTCTGATGGTATTTTTCAATTAAAAAATAAAATAACATTTTCAGCATATTGCGTCCTATTGATATTTATATTGATTTACTCAATAGTATTGTCATTAGGGCCGGTAGTTGGAGGGGATGTTTATTTTTATCTGGAATCAGGCAAAAACTTCATTGAAAATGGAATTAGCTTGACCCCGATTGATGACTATATTTTTACACGCCAGAATTTACCATTCGAACTTTCTCACGAATGGGCATCGATGTATGGCTTTTATTTCTTTTATATGTTAGGTGGATGGCCTTTACTTTATGTTGTAAAAACTATCCTTGTAACAGCCACAATTTATTCACCATTTCTGCTTTCCAGTAGATTGAACAATAATTCACTCCTGATTCCTGTTTTTTCTGTTGTTGCAATATACGCATCATCATTTAGATTTGATTTTAGAACGGACCTTGTGTCGCTAATATTAATAGTATATTTGCTTACATTTATAATAATACTAAGAAGAGATAATTATAAACCAGGCAAATGGTATTTTCTTTTACCTATTATATTTGCTGTTTGGGTTAATTTACATCCTGGATTTTATATTGGATTATTGGTAGTCGGTTTGTCATTTGTTATTGATATGTATTCATATATGCGTGGTGAGAACAGTAAATTTAAATCAAATTACATTTCCGCACTTGCTGTATTTATATGTTCCCTATTTTGCTGTTTATTGAATCCAAATGGTCTTAAGGGTTTTTTGTACCCAATGTTTTTGACCGTATCAAATAAAGCAGCAACAATTCGAGAGTATATTCCTGAGTGGCAATCATGTTTACATAATTTGGATAAGCCACACATTAGAATATTTATTTTATTGTCTGTTATTTATTCTGTAGCGTTATTTTGTCATGCATATAATAAACTAATAAAAAAAACAATAGATATTGATGACATTTACGTAATTATAATATCTATATTCTTTATTTTAATTGGCTTTCTGGGAGTAAGGTATATTGCAATTACATCATTTTGTATAACTGTAATTTTTGTATATATTATAGCAAATAACGAACGCAGCATTATTTTAACAAAAATATATAAGCTCAGGTACTTAATTACATTAACATCAATTGTGTTTATCTCTTTATCAGTGAACGATATTGTAGATATAATGTCTAAAATTAATTCAGTTACAAATAATTATCATGCTTTTTTATCTCCAAATGAGCTTGCAGATCATATTGATAAACACAATATCGATACATCACGGATGTATTTGCACTATCGCTACGGTGCTTATCTGGTTTGGAAATGGCATGGAAATAAAAAAGTATTTATTCACAGTTTTGTCCAAGATCCTGATTTATTTAGAGAGTACATAAATGCTCAGATTACAGATGATGGGCTTAATTACGTGATCAATAAGTATGACATAAACACTATTGTGCTTCCTCCGGATGTTTTGAAAAAATTCCCTATTGGCGATATTCTTAAAAACGATAAAAAATGGAAAGTTATTTATAAAGATTTTCAGTGTGTTATGTACTCGAAAGTAGAAGCATGATACTGATGATTAAGTCTCCTTTTTATTAATATGATAACATTTTTTACATCCTACCTCGGCGGAACCCACGGAACCGCAAAATCAGCTCGAGATTTCCTGAGAGCTTTACTTGCCAACCAAACTTCGGTGAAAGTCGTTGCCCCTAACCAAGAGCAGTATCCCGATTTCCTATGTAGCAGAAAACTAAGTGTCCCTCAATGGTTTGACATGCCACAAGGGTTACGACCTCCCCGTCACTTGAATGAGTTCAATCCTAACAGAATACGTGATTGGCTAAATGACAGAAGCGCTATCCGTCGCTTACGCTCCAGCGAACTCGTGGTTGTGAACGGCTGGGCAAGTTATAATCATTGGCTCATATCCAAAGATTCCTTTACTGGTCCGAAAGTGATTATCGTCCGTGAGTCTCCCCGTCACTTTGCCGGCCCTGACTGTAGTCAAGCGGCGCCGGATCTTCTTGGGGGGTTTTCCAACTTTGATGCTTTTATCTTCGTTTCGGAACAGAGCTGTCACGAGTGGCGCCAGCAAGAAGTATTTGCCTCAAAACCATATGCCATCCTTCCCAATTGTTGTGAAGAAGAAGATGTCATCCGCTGTACGCTACAGGATCGTGAAACCGTCCGTAAAGGACTTGGATTCAGACCCGATGATTTTGTCGTGATCTGCCCCGGCACCATCGAGCATCGTAAAGGGCAGGATCTGCTGTTGGGTGTCGTCCCTGAACTCAATAGTAAAATACCTAACCTGAAAATAGTCCTGGTAGGTGACCCGGCCACAATGTGGGGGGGGGATCTGCTTAATGCCATTCCTGTAGACCTGCTGGGCCGAACAGTTAAACATGTGCCTGCAATGCCGGATATTATTGAACTGCTCTACGCAGCCGATCTCCTGGCGTTTCCCTCACGGGCTGAAGCATTGCCGAGAACTATTCTGGAGGCTATGGTTATGAAGACCCCGATTGTCGCTTCCGATGTGGATGGCATCCCGGAGCTGATTGATGACGGTGAGTCCGGACTGCTGTTTTCAGGTGATGACAAAGATGGGCTCTTGAAGGCAATTCTACGGTGTTATGCCGAGCCGGATCTCAGAGAAAAGATGTCTGAAAAAGCTTCAGAAAAATACTGGATATCTTTTTCGCGGAGCATCCAGTTTTCAAGAATGGCTGATGTGCTTCATATATTGAATAATAATTTTAATGCGAATTAGCTGTGGTGTTCGCTGATAACATATAGAAGAATGGCTGAAGTCAGGAAACGAATGGTTATGACAAAAGCAAAGAATATTGTATCGAAACTGCTTCCTGCGCGATTGAAAGAAGCCTTGACAGTGTGGTTTCAAATGCATAAACAGCTCAGAAGGAATGAGCAGACACACCAGAATAATCGGAGGAAAATTGAAGCGCTCCTGAAAAGCTCCCGGCCTATCAAGCTTGAGCTCGGAGCTGGAGGGAATCGGGGGATTGCCGGATGGACATATGTCGATATTTCAGAGGGCACTGATCTGACCCTGGATCTGGCAAAATCCTTACCCTTTCCGGATAACAGCGTGACCATGATATATTCCAGCCACCTCCTCGAACATTTTACATATCATGACCTCGTAAATCATATCAGGGAATGCCGGCGTGTATTGAAGTGTGGCGGGGTTTTCAGCGCTGCAGTCCCAAATGCTCGGATTTATCTTGAGGCCTACCAAAATCCTGGTGCGTTTGATCCGGATAACTTTTGCCGATATACACCTGCATACAATTACAATTCAAAAATTGACTATATAAACTATATTGCCTACATGGCCGGACATCATCACTATATGTTTGATGAAGAGAATATTATTTTTATTCTCAAAAAATGCGGGTTCACTGATGTTACATTGAGAGAATTTGATGCTGCTCTCGATTTGGAGACCAGGGACTATGAAACGATTTACGTCAGCGGCGTCAAACGGCTATAGAGTAAAAAACTCGATTTTACCAGGTAATCGTATGGGACCGTTCGGCTGCAAAATTTTACAAGGTCAGCATGAAATCGCTTGATTTTTTGATTCCATCATATAAACGCCCGGAAATGCTAACCGAAGCGGTTGATTCCGTGGCCAAACAGGTGATTGAAAATCACCTTGAAGATCGTGTGGCTATAGTTGTGGTCGATGACTGCAGCCCCAATGTCGATCTTACGTATATGGCGGAAAAGTTTTCTTTATATTCTAATTTTCTTTGTTTCAGTAAGAATCGCATCAATAAGGGTATGGGCCTCAACATCAGAGATATGGTGGCATCCTCTCAAGCGGATTACTGTTGTATAATGACTGATGACGACCTATTGCAGCCTGGGGCCCTTTCGAAAATCATCCATATAATTGACGGGAGGAATGATCATTATGGTCCCGATCCTGTTGGCGCGTTTTATGTGCCCCGATATGCATATCTGGAAGACGGCTCTTTACACGATATCGTTTGCGAATCATTTAAAGAGAATACAATCATAGAACCCGGTCCGCTAAACGCACTCAAATATATGCACGACGGTTTTGTTCTGACAGGGCTGTTTTTTCAACCGCGGCTTATAAACTATACGTTATGGGACACCTATATCGAGAACGCTTTTTTCCCGGTAATCTACTTTGCGGACTTGCTTAGCAGATTTAAGTGTCTGTACGTAAGTGATAACTGGTTTATTCATCGTGTGTTAAATGAATGTCACTGGGAAAGCTGGGGGGCGACGGAAAAATCCCGCTGTATCCGGCTGTATCGGGATTATATGCAGGCGGTGTCGATCGTTGCACAACAGGCCTTTTCCAGAACTCCCCTGGGGGCCGGTATGCTGAACCTGTTCAGAGAGGAAGCCGACCGCTATAAGCAGCAGATTTCATCGGTGCGGCACAGGATTGAAAACAATCTGTCTGTATACCAAACCACGTGGCGCAGGGCTCCCTATTGGGTGGCACGGCTTGAAGTGTCAGAATTCTATCAACGTATACGGCCTGCCCTGGGACGTGCAGGCAGGGTGTTGTCTAAATCTGTTAAAACTGCGCCGCCCAAATGACTGTAACCCCCATAGCCTACATAGTTTTTAACCGTCCTCGACATACCCGGATCACATTTGCGGCAATTCGGGCACAGAAACCAGCCAGGCTTTTCATAATTGCTGACGGTCCGCGACGTGACCATCCTGCGGATTCCGGTCGCTGTCGAGAGGTGCGGCAGATTGTTGAGCAGATAGATTGGCCGTGCAAGGTGCAGCGCAATTATGCCGACCAGAATCTTGGCTGTAAACAAAGGGTGATTTCAGGGCTGGATTGGGTGTTCGATAATGTCGAAGAAGCCATTATCATCGAAGATGACGTGTTGCCGCATTCTGATTTCTATGGATATTGTGAGGCACTGCTCGAGCGTTACAGGGATGACGGACGGGTGATGCTGATTACCGGGTGTAATTTTCAAGACGGGCGGCGACGTGGCACTGCATCTTACTATTTTTCAAAGTACAATCATGTCTGGGGTTGGGCTACGTGGCGCCAGGCCTGGAAAAGGAATGACCCTTCATTGTCTTTCTGGCCTGAATGGAAGGTGTCCGCGGCATGGACCCGACATGTACCTGATATAATCGAGCGTCATTACTGGGAAAATATTTTCAATCAAATGTATCATAATCAGATCGATACGTGGGATTACATATGGACGGCCAGCGTTTGGCACCACTCCGGTCTGACTGCGACGCCCAATGTAAATCTTGTGACAAACATCGGCTTTGGCCCTGAAGGAACCCACACGGTTGCTACCGAGGATCAGGATGGAACGCCGCTACATCCACTCGGCCCGTTGACACACCCCGTGAAAGTGAAGCAGGACCGCAAGGCTGATCGTTACGTGTTTGATTTTGTCTTTGGAGGGCGGGAGCAGAGGCTGCATAGACGATTTTATTGGCGTTCGAGACAGGTAATTGGTTCATGTGTACAAATGTTCAAGCGTTGTCTTAGGCTTTAACCAGATCAGTACGTTCTACAAAGGCGAATAATGAGTGAACCAGCTAAATTTGTTACAAAAATTGACCTAGCTGCCCTTACGGAAGCTGAACGTCACTATATCGAATCTGTACTTCCTAACGGTGATGCCCCGGAATTGGAAGAGATCTGGGCGCTTATGGATGCCGCCTGGAATGAGTTCGGATGCGATCCGGAAATAATGGATGAACGTATTACAGGTTTCTATAAGCATCCTGTGTGGCTGCTGAATGGGCTGTTTATAGAGCAGCACGATGGATCACTCAGTCACAGGCGTGAGTTCTGCGAATACACCGCAAGCCTCAAGCCCAGGCGTGTTGCTGATTTTGGAGGCGGTTACGGGACACTTGCCCGGATGATTGGTGCGCGATGTCCGGAGACTGAGGTGCATATTGTCGAACCGCATCCTCACAACCGAGCTGTTTTATTGGCGGATCAGACGCCAAATGTGCGATATGTGAGTGAATTAGACGGCGAGTATGATATGTTGATCGCTACCGATCTGTTTGAACATGTACCGGATCCCCTTGCTCTGGTTGAAAGCACGGCCAGGCATTTGCGCCTGCATGGTGAGTATCTGATTGCGAATTGCTTCTGGCCGGTAATTGCCTGTCACCTGCCATCGACATTTCATTTCAGATATTCGTGGAACAAGGCCTTGCAGGCAATGAATCTTCAGCCGGGCCGTCCGGTGGTCTACGGCCAGACATTCTCACGTGTCGGGCCGGTTTCTGCTGTGCTTGCCCGGGCGATAGAGACAAGGTCAAAAAGATGGTTCTACTTTATTGAACGCATGCCGCATCGAATGCGTCCCATCATTATCCGATTGTTTTTGTGAGCCAAGCATTGAAAATCTGGCATCTTAATACGTTTGATACAATAGGTGGCGCTGCCCGTGCTGCATACCGGATCCACCGCGCTCAGGTTGAATCGGGTATCGACTGTCAGATGCGTGTTGTCCATCGCGGTACAAGTGATATGCGTGTCATTGAGGGTGTTCCCCTGCAACCGCTCTATAAATTGTTTTATTATAATATGGAGCGGCGTGTCATTGCCCGTAACGAAAAGGATTGGCAGACTGAAAACCTTGGTCTGTACAGCTTTGGCCATTTCGGGGCCGGTTTGGTGGATGAGTTGAATAACTGTGACGCGGACATACTCAATCTGCATTGGATAATCAACATGTTGTCCGTGTCGGATATAGGCCGGTTGAAAAAGCCGCTTGTATGGACCTGTCATGACATGTGGCCTTTCTGCGGCGGTGAACATTATGTGCCGGACGAAACTGCGGCGCGTTTTAGGCAGGGGTACCACAATCACAATATCCCTCCCGGGGAACGCGGGCCTGATCTGAACCGGAAGACCTGGGAAGCCAAGAGGCGTGCATGGGCAAGGCAACGCTTTACAATCGTCTCTCCAAGCCATTGGATGGCAGCCTGTGTGAAACAGAGCGTATTGTTCGCAGGGGTGCCTGTATCTGTGATTCCCAATCCTCTGGATACCGACAATACATGGCGGCCGATCCCACGTCAGGCCTCACGGACAGCCCTTGGATTGCCCCAGGATAAAAAGCTTATACTCATGGGGGCTGCGGGTGGCCTTGAAGATCCGAGAAAGGGCGGGGATCTGCTCCATGAAGCAATTTGCAGCGTTTTCAGCCGCTGTTCAGACGGTGTGGAATTAGTGATCTATGGCCAGGAAAAAACTCTTCAATCGGGCATATGGCCGTGCCCCGTACATTGGCTGGGCAGGGTGAATGACGATCGTGTCCTTGCCTTGGCATATTCTGCTGCAGATGTGATGGTCGTGCCGTCGCGACAGGAATCATTCGGCCAAACAGCCTCTGAAGCACAAGCGTGCGGTGTACCGGTGGTTGCTTTTGACGTCGGAGGATTGCCTGATATCGTAATTCACCGTGAAACAGGCTGGCTGTCAAAGGCCTTTGATACTGAAGATATGGCAACAGGTATCTTGTGGGTACTTGGCGATGAAGACCGTTGGCTTGAGTTGTCGCATAATTCGAGGCGGACGGCGGTGAAGCGGTTTTCACCGGGGGTTGTTGCCGAACTCTATGGAAAGGTTTACGAACAGGTAGTTCGTAATCAAAACATTGTCAATCACTAGACCCCCCTCAAGCTGGCCGTGGGTGACGCCTGAAGATCGTACTGGCATCACCTCAGTTGATGCTGAAACGCTACCGCGGCTTACTATTGTCACCCCTTCCTACAATCAGGCCGCTTTTCTGGAATCAACCCTGCGCTCAGTGCTGCTCCAAAACTATCCGAACCTCGAGTATATTGTCATTGATGGCGGATCTACCGACGGCTCGGTGGATATTATCCGCCGCTATCAGGATCAGATCGCCTATTGGGTCTCTGAACCTGACAAGGGACAGTGTCATGCCATAAACAAGGGGCTTTCCATGGCCACCGGTGAATGGATGGCGTGGCTCAATTCGGACGATATTTATCTTCCGAGTGCTTTGTGGACTGTCGCCCGTACGATACAGTCACATAAAGGGTGCAACTGGGTTGTCGGAGCGGTCGAATTTGCTGATCAGGATCTCAAGCCCTTTAGTGTTTTTAGACCTGTCTGTAACACAGATGATTGGCTTGATTTTGTATGCACCAAGCGCAAAAACGGTACGGCTCTGCCTCAGGCGGGTTCATTCTGGTCCAGGCAATGCTGGGAAAAAGCCGGGCAGCTTGACGAATCACTGCATTACGCGATGGATCATGAATACTGGGGGCGTTTGGCTTATCACGGCTTCAGGCCTGTATGCATTCAGCAGAGTCTTGCGTTGTTCAGGCTGCACTCACAGGGTAAGACCGCCCTGGGTGACGGTAATTTCATGTCAGATGAGCGTTTGGTCATTGAAAAGTGGATCGGGCGTGTAACCCCTTCTGAGGCTCGTCTCCTGCTCTATTACCGGAGAACATTCGGCTTACGGCTCCGGATGCGCATCATGAAGCATTGGATGAACTGCTGCCTTGATCCACTGCGCAGTGTTGTTCAACGCTGCCGTAGGGCTATGAGGCATCATGCTGATTAGAATAGTTAAAAACTGGACATACCCTGATATGTTCAGGCAGACCTCCGGCTGCAGCGGTGTCTGGGATGATGTCCGCTTTACTTTTGATCCGGTGGATGAGTGTGACGGTCTTCTTGTGTTAAATGACTTGAGAGAGGATATCACGGTTCGTTGTCCTGCTGAGAACATCTGGGCAATTTATCAGGAGCCTTATCTTCCAGACTTCATGCCTTGGATGAAAGAGAATCACAGCCAGTTTTCCCGCATATTTACAAACTGTGCCCCGAATGCGCATTCGCGCTACAGGGCTGTGCATCCGATGGTCCCTTGGCATGTGGGTATGTCTTATGATGAACTGATAACAAATCAACCTCATTCTAAAGATGATCGTATCGTCTGGGTCACCAGCTCAGTACAAGTCTTCCCGGGCCACTATAAACGACTCGCATTTTATCAATTTCTGACGGAGATAAAATGGTTGGATGTTGATATTTACGGGCGTGGAATCAGGCCTGTTGCGGACAAATGGGATGTATTGGCTTGTAGTCGCTATGCAATCGCGGTAGAAAATCATTTTGGAGATAACTACTGGACCGAGAAAATCGCTGACTGCTGGCTGGCGAACACGCTTCCGTTTTATTATGGCTGTCCGAATCTGGAGGATTATTTTCCTGCCGACTCTTTTGTCAGGATTGACCTTGATGATTTTGCCGGCGCCGCCCTTACTATTCGACAGATGGTTGACTCCGGCGAGTATGAAAGACGTTTGCCGGCTATTCGAGAGGCCAGGGACCTCATCCTGAACCGCTATCAGTTCTTTCCATACATGGCCAACGAGCTCAAGAACAGTATCAGGGACAGCTCTGTATCGACAAATCATCTACTATCAGCTTTCCGACAGAATACCCTTAAACGTCTGCGTAACCATTGTTATCAGATGTATCATCTCTACCGGGCGCGAAAAGATTATTGAACATTTCGGCTGGCCGACCTAAGGTCTTAAAGGCATTTTTGGAAAGTGCATATGCCCAACAGCGCTAGTAACATAATGATTTCTGTGGTTATCTGTACATACAATCGTTCGGAGCTTCTCTCTCATTGTCTGCGATCCCTTGCAGAGCAGACCCTGTCAAAGCAGTTGTATGAAATTATTATTGCAGACAATAACTCTCATGACGATACCCGTCTGATTGCAGAAGAGTTTACCAGGAAAGAATCGAATATCAGGATCTGCTATGAAGAGAGAAGGGGCGCAAATCATGCCCGAAACACTGGTGTAGGTTTCGCTAGAGGAGAATATGTTGCCTTTATCGATGATGATGCCATTGCTTATTCCGACTGGCTTTCTAATATTTTGAATTACATCAGGCGCCATCGGGATGTTGTCGTTTTTGGAGGTCCTTATGATGCCTATTCACTAGTTCCCACACCGGAGTGGTTTCCGCCGGAATATGGCATACTTTATCTTGGAGACTGTGAAAGACCCTTGGAAATCGGGAAAGAATGGCTTGCCGGGACTAACCTCATAGTCAAGAAAGATGTCTTTTCACGTATCGGAGGGTTTCAAGAAAAACTTGGAGCAGTGGAAAATGGTGTCTTTTATTATGGCGAAGAGACTAGACTGCTGGTTGACCTTTCTGAATGCGGGTATTCAGTCTGCTATGTTCCTTCTGTCAGGGTAAAGCACTTGATCAGATCAGACAGGATGAGTTTAAAGTGCTTACTTCTGGCAGGCTACACTATAGGCAGGCGCTACGAATTGACCTTCAATGTAAATAGGTCCCTGCTGTCACATATGCTGTCTCTGCTGGCCGGGACTTATGTCGCAATCAGCCAGATGTTGCGTCCGGTCAGGATCCCGTTTAAAAGAAGATTGTATTATTCATTCTACCGCCTTTATTACGAGGCGGGTGCCGTTGTTGAGCATCTATCAACCCATTAACTGAGAAACAGCTATGATGTCTAAAATTATAAAGAAAATCTCTCAGTTGCGTGGGGTGGTGTGCTATGAGATATACTCTCTTGCCTGCTGCCTAGCGGGGCTGATCAAGGTAATTCTGTTTTTTTCAAAAGCCGGGCATAACAAGTTGGAGATCGGGGCCGGGAGATCAAAGAAGGTCGGCATGATAACTGCCGACCTGGATTTGTATTCGGATTTTCCCTTTGATTTAAAAGCCGGTCTTCCTTTCCCGGATGAATCGATCGATTTAATCTATGCTGAACATGTTTTGGAGCATTTTCAGTACAGGGATGTTCAGCAACTTCTTGGAGAGTGCAGGCGCGTTATGAAGCCTGGCGCAGTCTTAAAGGTTTCAGTTCCTGACGCACGCATATACCTAGATGCCTATTGTAACCCCGAGGGGTTCGACCATCGGGAGTATTGTACACATGATGCCGGGCTGAACTATCAACTCAGGATAAATCCTGTTAATTACATGTTCTACATGGATGGGCATCATCGCCACATGTTCGATATCGAAAGCCTGTTGTTTACGTTGAAGTCGGTTGGATTTGATGATGTCTGTGCACGCGAATTTGATACAGATCTCGATCAGATGGCGAGAAAGTACGAATCGATTTATGCGCAAGGTGTAAAGAAATGATTATCAGGACCGTCCTTGTGTTTCGAAACGTGAATCTGTTGTTTGGCTTGATGCAAAGGCATCGTTAATGTGCGGCATTTTCGGATTTGTCGGTGATATAGCGCGGGAATCGGCACTTCTCTGTACAAATATGCTTGCCCATCGGGGACCTGATGGCTGTGGTTTATGGGAGGGCAATGGAATCACTCTTGGCCACAGACGCCTGTCCATTCTTGACCTCTCGGCCGCCGGTGCGCAACCCATGTCTTTTGCTGACGGGCGATACCAGATTACCTATAACGGTGAGATATACAATTTTATAGAAATACGAAAAGAGCTTTCTGATAAGGGCCATAGCTTTGTTTCTGATTCGGATACGGAAGTCCTGCTGGCAGCATTTTCTGAATGGGGTGAAAAATGCCTGTTGAAGTTGAATGGAATGTGGGCATTTGCAATCTGGGATTCTATTGAGCAGGCGCTGTTTATAAGCCGTGACCGCTTCGGGAAAAAACCACTTTTCTATACTGCGACCAAATCAGGCTTCGCCTTTGCTTCGGAAATGAAGGCTCTCTTTCCTGTAATGTGTGAAGTCAGGCCGAACAGTAAACTGGTGCGTGAGGCGACAACTGATTATAACTGTTTTAACTACGAGCATACTGCAGACACCCTGATCGAAGGAATAAACAGGTTTCCTGCAGGACATTCCGGCTGGCTGCGCCAGGGACGACTACAGCTGAGTCGCTGGTGGTGTACCCTGGATCATTTGCCAACTATCCCGGATAGATATGAAGAACAGGTTGAAGTCTTCAGGGAACTGTTTATTGACGCATGCAAGCTGAGGATGCGCAGTGATGTGCCGATAGGAACTGCATTAAGCGGTGGTTTAGACTCCAGCGCAACAATTTCCGTTATGGCCCACATTTCTAAAACAGTCAGGGACGAACGCTCATCTACTGACTGGCAGCATGCTTTCGTCGCCTGTTTTCCCGGAACGTTTCTTGATGAAAGCCGCTATGCGAGGATGGTTACCGACCATCTGGGGATTAATGCAACCTTTGTGGACATAGATCCGCTCGCTGTCCTGGACCGGCTTGAAAATTACATTTACCTCTTTGAAGACCTTTACATAACCAGCCCGATACCATTTATGATGACATACGGATCCATGAGGCAGAAGAATGTCAGGGTCACCATTGATGGTCATGGAGCAGATGAATTGTTTGCAGGGTATACGTTTGACTTTATACATGCCCTGAAAGATGCCGGCTGTAATGTGCATAATGTAAGAAGTGTCCTGCATGCATATTGCACTGCCTATTCCGCCAGTGCTGACCCGAAGTCAGTCCCTTCTGCTGCCCGGACGTTTTTGAACTGGCATGCCGACAACATCTTAAAAACTGTTTTTAAGCGAAGAGTCTCATCGCAGGACGAAAAACATCCCTGCTGGAAGCGTCTGGATGCGCTTTCAAAGGTACTGTATATCTCTGCCCATGAAACAGTTCTGCCCACATTGCTGAGGAATTACGACCGTTACAGTATGGCAAATGGAGTCGAAATTCGGATGCCGTTTATGGACCACCGGATAGTATGTTTTGCCTCTTCCCTCCCATGGGATTCAAAGATTCGTGGCGGCTTTTCAAAGTCGATCATCAGGGACGCAGTGGCACCTTTTATGCCGCATGAAATTGCATACAGAAGAAGCAAGATCGGTTTTAACACTCCCTTTGTTGAATGGCTGCAAGGGCCTTTGCGCGGCTATTTTGAGGATGTGCTTTCATCTACGGCTTTCAGGCAGTCTGAACTCATCGAGCCTGACGCCATATCCGCCCTGCTACGAAAAATACTGGATAACCCGGACGCCTCTTTTGATTCCGGTGTACATGCCTGGACGGCAATTATGCCTTTTTTTTGGGAGCAGCATTTCTTAAAGGGCTGGAAAGGTCGGATAAAAAGTCAGTACAATTGTTGACGGCAAAGGACGTATCCGCCCGGTTTCCGGAATGAGTCACTTCACGGCGAATATATCTAATATGCGTACATTTCATATAAACAGGTACATACCAGTGAACCTCGCCCCTGTAACTCTTTTTGTTTATAACCGCCCATGGCACACCCGCCGGACAATTGAGTCGCTGCAACTTAATGATCTTGCTGCAGATAGCGATCTCTTCATCTATGCAGATGGCCCCAAATCCTCAGATCATGCGGGCGTTGTACAAGAGGTACGGGAATTTATTCGCGGTATCGGTGGTTTTAAATCAATAACTGTCATAGAACGCGAACAGAATCTGGGTCTAGCTCGCTCAATCATCTTCGGCGTCAGCGAAGTCGTCAACAAATTTGGCAGGATAATTGTGCTGGAGGACGATCTGGTAACGTCCCGGCATTTTTTGCAGTTTATGAATCGAGCG
>JADKKR010000014.1 GCA_016720395.1 Geobacteraceae bacterium
TACCATTGGGCAGCAAACTGGAGATCATCAGGGCCATCCAGACCGCTGAGGGGGTACCAGGCATCTTGCCACCCGTCCAGTGGCCGAGTGTCCTGAAATATCCTGCCTGTGGCGACGTGACTGCCTGCAGCAGGCCTGAGGCTAGAAGCGGTCACACATCACGGCGGCTCTCATTGACCAGTTTGCAGAACCGGTCGATGTTTTTGAACGCCGGAATCAAATTTTACCGTCAGGTAGACACCGTACATCCAAGGAGAACAATCATGAGATTCACTACCAGAGTAATTGTGTGGGCAGTGGGAGTTTTGTGCATGACCAACACCCCGACCATGGCTGCAGATCAGGTACAGGAAATGTCTCAGGACCGTTTGCAGCTCAAGGAGATGATCCGCGATAAGGACCAGCGCCAGAATCTCCTGCAGAACCAGGATCGGCTTCGGGCGATGTTTCAGGATCGCGAGCAGCGCGCAGAAATGATGCAGCACCGGATGTTTGTCCGTCAGATGCTTCAGAATGAGGAGACACGCCGGGAAATGCTCCAGCACCGTGAGACCATGCAGGAAATGATGCAGAACCGGAATATGCGCCGTGAACTTGCCCGCAACCGGGAGATGTTCCGGGAGATGCAGCAGAACGAGGAGATGAAGAAAGAGATGCCAAACCATCAGGAGTTCCGGCGCGCCATGAACCGGCAGCAGGGAACGCCGGCCGGGTCAGGCCCTCGACAGGGCAGATAGCCCTGTCAACACCCGGATTACTGCCGTAATCCGGGCAGCTCAATAACCTCGCGGCCGGGTCGACCAGACCCGGCCGCGCCTGTATTAGAACAGATATGATTCCCGGCACGTAAAATTTTTCACAACCCGCAAAAAAATTCACACCCGTTAAACCCTCACCAAATAAGAACTCTCATGAAATCACGGAACTCCACAGTCAAGTAATTCAATAACGGCAGGTGATGTCACATGCAGCATAAAATAATAACTAATTGTTTTTTTGAACTAATTTCTAAAAACCCTGATTGGCACGGTATGTGTAAACTTATTAGGCAAATCAAATGTTAGCGATATTCTGCAGCAGGCGCTTTTCAGATAACGGGAGGATGCCATGGCCGAAAAATTTCATAAACTTGATGAAATCAGCGCACAGCCGTTAGCTGACCGCTTGGTGTGCCCGTTAATTTCGGAGTGTCGCCATTTCCACCTCTGCTACCGTCCCGATCTGAGTTATCTGCGCTACATAATACAATTCTGCGGCAACCAGTTTTTGCTCTGTCACGAGTACAAAGACCGTCTGGCCGGGCAGGCACCCTGTTCTGCACCGTCAGACCTGATGACACCATCAGCACGAGCAGATACCGGCGTGGACCAGGAATGATTTCACTCTGCAGTCAAAACAGCATACAGGAGAGGAGCACGTCATGAAAACGATAACAGCGCGAAAAACATATTGGCAGCACCTCGCATGCATAATCACCAGCATTGCCTCATGCACTTTACTGTCACTTGTACTGGCCGGTTGCAGCAGCGGCACCAGCAGTGAAACTGCGGCAA
The DNA here is from genome assembly GCA_016720395.1 of Geobacteraceae bacterium. Taxonomy (GTDB): domain Bacteria; phylum Desulfobacterota; class Desulfuromonadia; order Geobacterales; family Pseudopelobacteraceae; genus CAIPTY01. The sequence continues at coordinate 1,554 of JADKKR010000014.1, forward strand.
GACAGACCCTCGCTGCTCCGGCCACGGCAACAGCAGCGGCAAGCGACGGCCAGGCAATCATCTCCTGGGAAGTGGTGAAGGACGCGGAGAGCTACACCATCTACATGTCCAATTCCCCTAATGTCGACCCGGCCACAGCCACCAAGATGGAAAACGCCTATCCGCCCTATACCGTGCCGGGACTGGTAAACGGGACGATCTACTACTTCAGGGTCCAGGCGGTCTGCACAAACACGAACCGGGTGAGTGAAACCTCAGCAGAAATCTCCGTGACACCCAAGACACCACCGCCCGGAGCTCCGGCAGAGATTTCCGCCATGGCCGGCGACACGTTTGTCGTGCTGCAATGGTCACCGGTAGCCGGGGCCACATCCTACAATCTCTACTGGGGTGTCTCACCCGGTATCAGCAAGATGGCCGGTGAGCACTTTTCCGGTGTCACGTCACCTTACATCCATTACATCCCGATCGATGACGCCGGCGCAATGCCGGGTAAAGGCGGCGAAGTTCAGGCGGACATACGACATCCGGCACAACAACGCATACGGCGAAAGTCGTAGCGCTGGAACCGATCTCGTCTGCTACCGGAACGGAAGGTAAAAGGGCCCTCCGGCAGGCAAAGGACCCAAAAAACCGGCACAATGTTCTATTATGCAGTCACTGCGGTTGATACATTCGGTCAGGAAAGCAAGGTATCTGCAGAAGTCGGCGCGCCCCAAAAACCGGGCGGTATGCCGGGCGGTGAAGAAGACGGGGCTTTTGGAAGCAATCTGGCCGTTCCGCTGATCTTTGCCGAAGGCTACGGGCTGGCGGACTTCCGGTTACCGGATGAAACCGGAGCCAAGCTGTATCCAACACGGACTGCGCAATTCGGAGACGCCTCCCAATCCGTTCTGGTCAACCATATTCTCGGAAATCTACATCAAGGACAGCGTCAGCTATTATATGCAAAAAACGGCCAGTACTTGGCAGGCCGATTGGCGCAGCGGCGCCGGTACACCGCAATTGGTTACCATCGACTGGTCCGACAACATCACCGGACTGGGTGGAATACCATCAGTGATCCATGTGGAAAACGTCCTGTACCAGGCACCGGTGGATGAGGCCGGAAATCCGGCCGATCTGATGAACAGCTATGTCATGACACACCTTTTCGGAGCCCGCTACTCAGAGAAGTTCGGCACCACCGGCGCTGTACTCCCCACCAACTACCGGACCATCTTCAGCCCGAACGCCCGGTTGATCATCGAGAAGATCACCGGTAAAGGCCTCGGTCGTGATCCTGTCTACAACGGCGGTCTGCCGGTGCTCGACAAGGCTGTCTACGAGGGGATCGGCGGCGACGGTCCGGCTGGTACCGACCAGAGGTTAACGGCTCCGGCAAGCTGGTCTATGGCTATAACTTCGTGCTCAAGAAGCTGGCCGGAACGGATACTGAAAAAGCCGGCTGGTGGCGCCTGACCTTCCAGATTGATCCGGTAGCCACTTACACGGTGATGGCCGCTGACGGTGTTACCGGAACCACCTATACGGTTACCGGCAATACGATCCTGGCGGCCCTCGATCCTTCTGATGACAAGGCCGAAGCGGCGTTCAGACCGACTTTACTATCACCAACCCAGTCGGTTCTGGAAATTCAGGTCACGCCCGGAAAGGGCGGCAGCAGCAGCCATGGCGGCAGCACAACCACCGGAGGAACCAGCGGCGGCTGCGGCAGCAGCACCACGACAACCGGCACGACCAATACAACCCCGTAACCTCAGTATCTTAGAAGCCCCTTGGCCGAGTCGTCCAGACTCGTCCAAGGGGAACTAGCTGACCACCAGTATAGAAACAACATCAGAAGACCACATCGACCATAAGATTCAGGAGGAGCAGGCCATGAAAAAATGGAAAACACAACTGACAATCGTTGCATTGATTGTGGCATGCAGCGCCACGGCAGCCATCTGCAGGGGTGGCAGCGGCGGGAGTGCAACGGGCATGGGTTCGCAGGAGCCTGCACAGAACCTTAACCAGAACCAGGATGAACAGCGCGAGATGAATCAGTACCGCGAGCAGAACCGGGAACGGGATAAACTGCTGGAACGCGACCGGACAAAGGAACGCGACCGGGAGCAGCTCAGAGAACATAACCAAAACAAGGACCAACTGCGAGAGCGTGAGCGTGATCGCGAAAGGCTTAATCAGTGATGGGTTCAGTCGGGTCACACCCTCCCGGCACGGATGCGAACATAGCCCGCCGGGATCTATCCGTGGTAATAACATCTAACTCAAGGAGGATATGGCCATGAGTGAATTAATTGCAGTTGGGTTCAAGGGAGAATCGGCTGCGGACGAGGTTCTTATTGACCTGGAGAAAATGGAGCAGATTCATAAGATCCACCTCGATGATGCGGTCATCGCGGTCAGGAGGACGGACGGGACGGTTAAAATCAAGCACTCAATATTCTGGTCACGAGCGATGCCGCCTTGGGCTCCGTTTTCGGCATGGTGCTCGGCGGTCCGGCCGGGCTGCTGGTGGGTGGCCTGGTTGGCGCGGCAATCGGCGAGAGCGTCAAGATATTGGGCCACGTCGGGATCAACGATCCTTTCGTCGAAGAGGTCGCGGAGATCATGGAACCGGGAAATTCAGCGATCTTTTTCCGTGTCCATAAACACCTTTCCAACGACATTGTGGGAGAACTCGAGAAGTATGACGGCAAACTGCTGCGTTCTTCACTATCCATCAAGGATGGAGATGAGTTGATGAGGGTATTGGAGGATCATGTGCTGCTGAAGGACAGGCCGGCATGAACGAGATACGCAGTCCAATTCCGGTCGATACCTGGCAACGGTAACTTATGATATGATCAGCATGTCATCTGCTGAATTGTCTTCAGACCTGGAGGGGGTAACCGATCGATGGGTGGATTCATTCCGCACCGGAGGAACGGCCATGAAAACCACCTTATACATCTGCATGGCATGTATTACCGGCCTGACCGCTCTCAGCACAATCTTCACCGACCTTACCGGCAGCACGGCCTGGGCGGCCCGCAACGTCACATCTACCGTCACGACGGCACTCTCTGGCGACGAGGCGGAGATGCTGACCTTCATGCGTGAAGAGGAAAAACTGGCACGTGACGTCTATATCGCCCTGTACCAGAAATGGGGGGTGGTCACCTTCTCCAACATATCCAAATCTGAACAGACCCACATGGACACCCTCAAGAAGAAGCTGGACAAGTACCTGCTCCCCGACCCGGCCCAACCGGTGCTGGGAGTGTTCACCAATTCCGACCTGCAGGCCAAGTATGACCAGCTTATAGCGACCGGTTCGCAGTCGCTGATCGACGGACTCTCTGTGGGAGCAACCATCGAGGAGATCGACATGATCGACATCCAGCACGCCATCGATGTCACGACGCACCTCGATATGATCACATCATACCAGAATCTGCTGGAAGGCTCGAAGAACCACCTGCGCGCCTATGTCAAGGCCCTGGCGGCACATGGGGTCACCTATTCACCCCAGCTCATCAGCCTGGAACTCTACAACGCCATTATTGGCCTCTGACTTACAGCGGCAGCATCATCCGAAATGGACGCTCATGACATGCTGGCGCCCATTTTGTTTTGGCTGGTATTCTGCCGGCGACTGAGAATATACTACCCTTGACTTGACTAACAGGAATCCTGCACAATAATGTAATAAACACAATTCAATCCAGCCCTCAGGTGCACTATGTCAACCGGTTCAACACTTCTTCTGGCGCTACTGGCGGTGGCTGTCATCTGTGTGGCAGTATCCGCCGCCTCAAAACAACCGAACGCTTCCTGGAATTATTATCATTTCGACGGTCGCAGTTTTGTGGCCGGCCAACCCGCCGGTGACAGCCCGTTTGTGGCGGTGCAGGACCGTGCGTGCCGGTAGTGCTGACGCGCCCTGCCCAAGTCGGGACAACAGCTCTCCCCCCTGACAGGGGTGCGCTGGCCGGCATCAGCTATATCCAGAGTTCCGGCGGCAGGCTTGTGGGTAGCCTGGGCTATATCCCTGCCCTGCTGTGCCGCTGACAATATCTGCCGGCACTACGCCCGTGATGCACACGCAGACCGACGAATCCGGTTATTTCGTGGCAGTGCTTCCCGCTGGCGTCTATCGTGTCAGCAACGGTTCCTTTTCAGTTGAAACAACGCTGGAGAACGGCACTACAGTGCTTGTCCCGCTACGGGCAGGCAAAGGATGGTGGACTGATGAACCTGCGGATCATTCAATTAATGACACTGGCGCTGTGGAGCATGGCAGTACTGGCACTCCTGCCGGGCAGGCAGCCTGGACGACTACTACCTGCAGCAGTTCGGCGAGACAGCAGGAGCTCCCCTGAAAGCAGTGTCAGAACTGTCAACAGAGCCGCTGCACCCCCACTGCGGCATGCCGCTCAAGCGCGATCTTCGCCGGGACTGGGACAAACTGGAGCCGGCCACGCAGACCATTCTGGCTAAGCAGTTGGCCGCACCGGTGCTGGAGAACGAGGCCACGCTGACATGGGGACACTTCGTGATCCACTATGCGACAACAGGCATCGATGCCCCGACGCCGACCCTCCCCTATACCGTGGCAACCTGGGTCCAGCAGGTGGCTACCACCTTTGAGTCAGCCTATACTGCCTATCAAAGCACCTACGGCTACCGACCACCGCCCGTGGTACCCTATCACGTCTACCTGCGCAGCCTGGCATCCCTGAAGATCTACGGTCAGACAACATCCCTGGCTCCCGTTCCCTCCGTAGGTTTCCCCAATGCCTACAGCAGCTATATCGAGATCGACAAGGATTTTACCAATGCCATCTACACCAAGATTCCGGTCCTCTACACACCGCTGCAGAGCCTGCAGATAACCTCGGCCCATGAGTTTCACCATGCCGTCCAGTTCGGCTATAATTATTTTTTCGAAAAATGGTACGCTGAAGCCACTTCCACCTGGTATGAAGGTGAACTCTATCCTGCCGTGGGTCAGAATTACGTCTATGTGCACCCCTGGTTTATCAACAGTACACGTCGGCTGGATCTGGCGGTGGATGCCAATGCCCTTACCACCGGAGCCGGCTACGGCCGCTGGATCTTCAACCGTTACCTGACGGAGCAGCACACGACCGGCCTGGTGCGTTCGGTCTGGGAAACCCTGGCCCCGCTCAGCGCCCCGGGAGGTTCCACTGACATCCCTATGCTGCCGGTGATCAACACGGTCCTTGCAGGTGCCCTGCCGACCGATTTCCTCGGCTTCGCCCGGCGGGTCTACCGCCAGCAGGACTGGGTCCAGCCCTTTGACCGCACAACCTCCCGCCTGCAATATGTTCCACTTGCGACCTACAACAGCTATCCGGTTAACGGCCTCTCAACTCCCAAGCCCGAGGTGTTCCTGGAACAATATTCATTCGCCTACTACAGATTTGCTCCCAGCACCTTTCCCGGCACCATCTACGTCAACGGGACTCCAGCCATCGTGGCACGCGCCTTCTTGAAAGACATTTTTGGAATTATTACTGACGAAATCAGTTTCTCAACTACCTATCCCTCCTCCGTATCGATCCCGAATACCGGCACAACCGCCGAGATCGTGCTTCTGCTGGTCAACACCAGCGGCAGCACTACCCAGAATGCCAATTTCAGCACCGACGGCACCCTCCTGGCCACCGCTCCGGTAACGGACACACCGGTCCCCCCGGCAACATCCGTGTCTTCAGGCGGCGGAGGGGGTGGCGGCTGCTTCATTGCCACGGCGGCGTACGGCAGCTACCTGCACCCGCAGGTTAAGATCCTGCGTGACTTCCGCGACACGCGGCTGCTGACCACTGCCCCGGGCCGGGCCTTTGTGGCGGTGTATTATCGACTGAGCCCGCCGGTTGCGAAGATCATTTCACAGAACAGCATCCTCAGGTTGCTGGTACGCCTTCTGCTGACACCGGTCGTCCTGGCCGTCGCCTATCCTGCTGCTGCAGGGGCCCTGCTGCTGATCGCAGTCGCCGCTACGGCAGGGCGAAGACGTATGAAAAAACTGTCGTATAATCTCAAACAGGACCAGGTAGTATAAACCCACGATGAACGGAGGATAACATGCTGGAGCTTATTGAAAAGGTCGTCATGACAACCATCGGCGTTGCTGCCATCACCCAGAAGAAGGCAGAGGAACTGGTTGTAGAGATGAAGGACAGGTACAAGCTGAGCGAAGAAGAGGGCAAGCAGTTTGTCGAGAGGATCCAGGCCATGGCCCGGGAAAACAGGGATAAAGTGCGCGAGATGGCCGAGGTCGAGGTGCAGAAGGTTGTCGACCGTCTGGGGCTGGCCTCCGTCGAAGAACTGGAGCGCCTCAAAAAACGGGTACAGGACCTGGAATCACGCCTGAACGGCTGACCTCCATGCTCCCGTTTTTCAGGATAAACCGCAGCATCCGCAGCATCAGGCGCTACCTGAACATCGTGCGGGTGCTCAGCGCCTACGGTTTTGACCAGGCCCTGGAGATGCTCGGCCTGGCCGATGTACTGGCGCGCAGCCGCCGCCTGTTGCGCAGCAGGAACACCCCGGACCTGGCCCGCCTGACGGCCGCCGAGCGGATGCGCCTGGCACTGGAGGAGCTCGGTCCGACCTTCATTAAACTCGGTCAGCTGCTCTCCACCCGTCCGGATGTCATCCCCGTTTCCTTTGTGCGCGAGTTCGAAAAGCTGCAGGACAATGTCCCCAGCTTCCCGTTCGACGCAGTCACGAGCCAACTGGTCCGGGAACTGGGAGGGCCGGTCGAGGCATTCTTTGCCGAGATCAATCCGGAGCCGCTGGCAGCGGCCTCCATCGCCCAGGTCCACCGGGCCCGGCTGGTCTCCGGCGAGGATGTGGTCATCAAGGTCCGCCGCCCGGGTATTGTAGAAACGGTCGAGTCCGACATCAGCGCCCTGATGTCACTGGCCGGTCTGGCAGAGCGCCATATTCCGGGCAGCGAGATCTACGACCCGGTCGCCCTGGTACGGGAATTTGCCCGCACCATCCGCCGCGAGATGGACTTTTCCCGGGAAGGGCATACCATCGAGAAGTTCCGCGACAATTTCGCGCAAACCCCCTGGATGTACTTTCCAACCGTCTACTGGGCACAGAGTGCGCGTGGCGTACTGACCATGGAGTACGTGGACGGCATCAAGGTCACCGACCGGGGCTGCCTCGACCAGTCCGGCATTGACAGCAGACTGATCGCGCGTCGCGGTGCTGATGCCTTTCTGGAGATGGTGCTCAGTCACGGCTACTTCCATGGCGACCTGCACCCCGGAAATGTCCTGATACTCCCCGAAAACGTCATCTGCCTGCTGGATTACGGGATTGTGGGGCGGCTGGATGAGAGCCTCAAGACCTTCCTGACCGACATCCTTTACGCCATCGTCAACCGCGACATGGACGAGGTGGTCTCGCTGCTGCTGTTCGCCGGGGACATCTCGGACAACCTGGACATCCGGGCCCTCAAGCGTGACCTGTCCAGCTTGATTGACGGCTACTACGAGATCCCCCTCAAGGAGATCGAGGTCGGCCGCATGCTGATGGAGTTCATCGAAATCATCACCCTCTACAACATCCGCATCCAGCCGGACCTGATGCTGCTGGCCAAGTCGCTGATGCTGATCGAGTCCATGGGACGCGGCCTGAACCCGTCCTTCGACATGATCGAGCACCTGCGGCCGTTCGTCGAAAAGGCATTGCGCCGTAAATACTCTCCGCGCAGCGTCTCCCGGGACATCAACAGGATGCTCTTCTCCTACCTGAACCTGGCGCGCAACCTCCCCCGCGACCTGAAAGAATTCATCAACCGGGTCAACCGTAACAAATTCAAGATCGACCTCGAGCACCGCGGGCTGGACAAGTTCACCGCCGACTTCGACCGCTCCATCAACCGCCTTTCCATCAGCCTGATCCTGGCGGCCATGATCATCGGCTCCTCGATCATTATGCATACGGACAAGGGGCCTCAGCTGCTCGGCTTCCCGGTGCTGGCCTTCACCGGCTATACGGTGGCCGGTCTCATCGGTCTCTGGCTGGTGTATGCGATCATCCGTTCAGGCAGGATGTGAGGCGGGGTGAAGAAACGGGCCTGCGGGGGGATTGGACTAGAACTTCTGCAGATTGATCATATTTCTATCCTTCGGCTGTCGTGGCTTTACCGGTGGTTGAACATCACGTTTTTTACGTTCTTCTGCAGCCTCGGCATCCGCCTTGGCTTTATTCATAGCGGCAATATCCTTCAATAGTCTCATTTCTTCAGCTCTCTGACGCTGAGCTTCCGCTTCCTGGCGTTTCTCCTCTTCCAGATTGGCCTTTTTCTCTGCCTCGGTCAGCTGCTCTCCGACACAAACGGCCTCCACACGATCTTCGAACTCGACGATCTTGAACTCCAGGCATTCAGCACTGACAATCGCCGGCAGCATCAGGAGCACAGCCAGTAGCAGCAGGGTACTATGGATACCTGGATAGACGCTGTTCTGCAACACAGATCTCATTCGTTCACCTCTCTAACGCTACCCTGTCCTGCCGGTCATCCGCAGTACCTCTGCCCGGCACGCTCTCCGCGCGAGTGGACCGTCAGTCAGGATGTACCTGATTTTAATGCCGATTATCCGGCTGGTCAAGCTTTCATGAAGAGGCCTGAACAGTCGCGGACCTGCAAGGCGGCATGAATCATTGTAATTCAGTCAATAGGTGCTAAAATTATAAGAATCAAAGAATTGCAAACTGCCGGCAGCTACGGTTACTGAACAGCCGATGCACTCTCGAAGGTCACCGGACGCCATGCTCATACAACGTCTGTACCAAAAACTCATTCCCGATAATTCACCGGACAGATTCAAGATCATGTATCTGTTGCTGGCGGCTGTCTGTCTGGTAGCGATTCTCGCCGTTTCGGTGGCGGTGATCACCTGGAACTCCACGGCCGACCTCAAGAGCACCGTCATCTCAAATTCAGAGAGGATCGTCGATTCGATCTATTACACCGAGGTCGATGCCATCCTGACCAGCAAGGACCGCCACGGATACACGATTACCCTGCCTGAATCGGCTCACGACTCTCTCGATGTACGCATCCGTGATATGTATGACCCCTTGAACATCGTCAAGCTGCTCATTATCAACAGGGACCGGAAGATCATCTACGGCAACAAGAAAAATACGCCGCTGGATAAAGAGTGCGAACGGCACATCGATGAACTCTTTTCGAAAAAGGCGATCGTCTATGACCTGAACAGGGATCGGACGATCATCGACCTGGTGGGCGAAAAGCGGGAGCATGTTGATCTGGCAGAGGTCTTCGTACCCATCCGGCACTCGGACGGGCAGATCATGGGCATATTTGCGATCAGCTCGGATGTTACCCGGCTCATGGACAAATCCCGCCGGCAGATGCTCAGTTCGGTGCAGGCCCAGACCTTCATGCTGCTCGTGATTTCGGTCATCTCGTATATTTTCATCATTCGTGAATCATCCGAGCTGAAGCTGGCCTACCAGAAACTTGAAACCATGGCGACCACAGACCCGTTGACCGGCGTCAGCAACCGGCGACAGCTCCTGGAGCGCGTTGAGCAGCATTTCGCACTGCTGCAGCGGACCGCTGAGACGCGTGCTCCGGACATCGGGTTGGGATTCATCATGATCGACGTCGATTTTTTCAAGCAGGTCAACGACACGTACGGCCATCTGGCAGGAGACAGCATCCTGCAGGAGATCGCACAGGTGATCAATCAGGAGTTACGCCAGTACGATGTCTTCGGACGCTACGGCGGCGAGGAATTCCTGGCCGTACTTCCCGATACGCAGCCCGAAGAGTCCCGGCGGATAGCCGGACGCCTGATCTCTGCCGTCAGAGAGCACAGCTTCATGTGGGGGGCCACGGCGATACACATCACCCTGAGTGCCGGCGTAACCTGGACGGATGCCAGCGGCAACAGACTGGACGACATACTCAGCAAGGTCGACAGCCTCATGTATGAAGCTAAGCAGCTGGGGAGAGATCAGGTCGTCTTCCGCGTCTGAGGCCGCGACATCGCCTCCGGATATCTGCCTGACTGCGACCGCGGCTCAGAACAGCTGTTACGAGACATGCCGCCGGAAGGCACTTTATACGTTCAGTAGGGCCTCAGTTGCCGGCCGCAGCCGATATGCCAGTGAAGATGTTTGGATGACTGGTACTCCCCCAGATTGGTGTACACCCGGCAGCCTCCGAAGCGGTCCATGAAATCGGCAGCGATGGTCCGGGCCGTCCGCATCAGCTCCAGGAGCAGTTCGTTGTCGGCCTCCTCCAGGGTGATCAGCGATTCGACATGCCGTTTGGGGAGCAGGACCACGTGCTGCTCCCAGAGCGGATTCGTATGGTGAAAGGCAAACACCTGTTCGTTCTCGCAGTAGACCGGGACCTTCAGAAGGCCGCCCAGGATCTGTCCGCAATAGAAATCACAGCTCTCTCCGGTCACGGCAGGCGCCCCTCCTGACGCAGCCTGGCCAGCAGCGCCGTGATCTGCGGCATGGCCGCCAGGGCAGCCTTTTCCCCCTCCATGATCGCCTCGTTGCGGTGACTGAAGTCCGCTGAACCGACGAACCCCACAACCGGCCTGATCACCACGTCGGCCTGGGAGATCGGGATCAGGGACATCTTGCTGTACATGATCTGGATCGATTTCATGATGGTCTCCATCGTCGAGGTCGGGACGACCTGGTCGATCCCGGAGGAGATATCGACGGCAATGACCACATCAGCGCCATAAGTCCGGGCCACATCCACCGCCAGAGGCTTGACCACACCGCCATCCACATAGCTGGCCCCCGAGAAGCGGGCCGGCTGGAACACGCCCGGGATGGCGCAGCTGGCCTGAACGGCCATACCCGGATTGCCGGAGTTGAACACCGCACTCTCACCGGTCCTGATATCGGTGGCCACGGCATAAAAGGGGATCCTGAATTTCTCCATCGGGGTGGTCTTTGTTTTTGTGTTGATGTAGTCCCGAAGACGCTCGCCCTTCAGGAAGCCGTTGTCGGGTATCGTCAGTTCGCCCACATCGCTCCTCTCCAGCGACATGCCGATCTTCTGCAAAGCGTAGGCATCATAGCCGTAGGCATACAGGCTGCCGACAAAACTCCCCACGCTCGTGCCGACGATCATATGGATCGGAACCTTGGCGGTCTCGAGGATCTTCAGCACGCCGACATGGGCGAAGCCCTTGGATGCGCCGGCACCAAGGACCAGGGCAATTTTGGCGGGCCGCTGGACAGTGGTCGGGGGAGGCGTGGCACACCCGGCGGCGACCAGGCAGCAGCAGGCAAGGACATACAGTTTCATGCGGGAGAGTGGGTTCATGGCTACCTCGTTAGCTTACGTGCGGATGAATGTCGTGTGAGTATACCCTGATACCCGCTGCCGGACAAGCCGGAACCGCCTTCCGGGGCCTCCCCGCGAAACAGCGGCCACGCCTTCTGGACAGGCCGCTGATATCGGCAGTCCCGACCATGGTCATTCTGCCGCCGCCCTCTCCCCGTAGCCCGGAGGAATAATCGGCTCATTTTTCCGGTAGGCCATCCCCTGAAAAATCGCCACAACGGCATGCTGATCATCGGTAACCTGCACCGAGTAGGAAGCCAGCCTGGGGTTCCGGGACTGCTCCGTGGCTTCAGCGTAGAGGGTCCCGCCGGTGGCGGCTTTGACAAAGGATACGCTGGTGCTGATGCCCATTGCGAGCGTGCCGTGGGAGTTGCAGGCAACGGCAAAGGCAAAATCAGCCAGCGTAAAGATGGCTCCGCCATGGACCGTTCTGGCGCCGTTGAAATGAAACGGCTCAATCTTCATACTGGCTTTCGCCCACCCCGGTCCGGCGTCGACAAGTTCTATTCCGCTATGGCGGGCAAACAGGTCTTCCCGGGAAAAAAACTGCGTGATCTCTTTCATGGCTCCCCCGCATCGATCATGGTGTTCAGCTGATTCATATGTCTGATACCTTGTATATCGACGATTGTCGACTGTTTCCGGACCTGCCGGTCACCGCCGCATACCGCGGCGGCCCGTCAGCGTTTCAAGCCCATACCGGGCAGACCGGCGCGGATCAGCTGCGAAAAATCGCCGGATCTGTCCTGCCCCTTTGCCCGCTGATTGATCAGACTCCGCTTTTTCAATTCCCGGAACGGCAGGCTCGTATCGAGCGCCTTCCGCTCGTAGAGCATTTCATCAATGTAGCCATTGAGGACAAGCCGCCAGTCAAGCCGTGCATCCGGGTTATACGGTGCGCTATTGAAGCGGATGCTGTTCATGCAGTTTGCTGTGAGGGCGTTGTACCATCCGGGGCTCTCCTTCAGCGAGTTCAGCTCCCGCAGGTAATCCAGAAAGACCTTCCTGACCAGATCCGCTGACTCCTGGAGACGATACAGATAGACCGTTTCTCCCCGGTAGCCGGTCCGCAGCCCGATCAGGTCACGTTCATCGGCAACCACATAGGTCAGTTCGTACTGCCTGAAAAAACCCTTGATGGTCGAGTATGCCTCGCCGACCTCCTTACGGGTTTCAACGGAAAAGCAGACCACGCCATCCACCCCGAAGCCGAAACTGAGCATGGTGTGGGCGATTGCAGGAGACCCCCAGTAGACCAGAGCGAGATCGACACTCTCCAGCCTGCCCAGGTCAAAGCTCCTGTCGTAGTGACGGACCGTGTAGTCGGTTTCGCTGCGATAGTCACAGTTGCGGATGTTGTGGATGGTCACCCGGTTCCCCTGGATGTCTGCCCAGGGCAGAACAGCCACATCCGGCTGCCAGTTTCTGCTGTTGGATGGCGGCATCATCAGCCACCAGACGAGCACGGCCGCGAAGGCAGCCAGAAATCCCCGGCGGGTCCGCCGGCTGCTGTACCTGCCGAAAAGAGCGAACAGGCTGGCAACAGCGAAGATGCCGGCGAGCCACGGACGCAGGAAGAGCGGCAGATTTGAAAACAGGATGGCAAGAGCAGCCCACCCCGCCATCAACAGGAGCGAGAATCTGATAAAGGCGTCTCCGCCCTTCTGGAACCAGTGTGTCATAGGAAACAGTCTGACACGTGTGCATCGTAATCGCAATCACAAGAAGAATCCGGCAGCCAACCGGCAGGGAACGGTCCGGAAGACAGCTCCCCTGTCATTCCAATTCCAGATCGAAGATGATATCAAGGCGGCGGGGATTGAGGTGACGAAGGCATACGTGTCAGTATGTTGAGGAGCCTGCCCTGACAAGTCAGAATAGTTCGTTCACGAATGTTTCACATTCTAACTCACTACGACGAGCCAGCGAAGATAGTGCTTTGACAGGGGATTGGAGTCAGTAGTACTCCTCGGTATAGCCGGGCACCTCGTCCAGAAAACCGGGATAACGTCCGGCCCGGGCCAGGGCCGCATCCACGGCATCGATCAGCCGCTGGCGGTCCTTGGGATAACTGCCGGCAAGCTCCAGGAAATTGGAGACATGGTTGGAGCGCAGGATCGTACGGGCCGGGTTCAGCTGCTGCAGCAGCTCCCGCGCCTCGAGCATCAGCTCGCGGCGGGTGCACTGCTCCAGGGACCGGATAAACGCGTCATTGTGGCGATGGAAGAGGGTCAGCAGCGAGAAGTACTCCGGGTTGACCCGGTTGACCCATGCGGCGGTCTCGCGGGCATGGACCAGGCTGCGGCCGCGACCGGCCAGACCGAGGATGGCGGTCACCGAGAGTCTGATCCCGGCCTCACGGGCCTTAAGCGCCTGTTCGGCCATCCCGTCGGCACTGCAGCCCTTGCTGATGCTGAGCAGGGTCAGGTCGTCACCCGATTCCAGGCCGAAATAGAGGATGCGCAGGCGCCTCTCCCGCAGCTGTGCCAGCTGCTGCGGACTTTTCGTGGCCAGGCTGCCGGGCGAGGCGTAGGATCCGACCCTGGTCAGCGCGGGAAACGCGGCAATCAGGGCATCCAGGATCACCAGCAGGCCGTCTGTCGGGTAGACCAGGGCATCGCCGTCGGCCAGGAAGACGCGATCGACCTGCGGGCGGTAACGCTCCGGGATCCCGGCGATCTCGGCGAGGAGTTCCTCCAGCGGACGTACCCGGAACTTTTTCCCCTTGTACATGCCGCAGAAGGTACAGCTGTTCTGTGAACAGCCGACGGTGATCTGGAAGATCAGGCTGCGGGCCTCGCTGGGGGGGCGGAAGACAGGTTCGATGTAGCGCGGCATCATCGGGCGGCTCCTTCAGGCAGCATCAGCGGGGCGCAGAATCAACATAGCCGCTGCCGATGGCCGAAAAGGGGAGCTCCAGGCCGAGCCCGGGGACCCGTCGGGAGATCCAGGCGGTGAAGGTGTTGCTGTTCGGTCCCGGAAAGGCCTCGTAGCTGTCCGGCCAGGGGTAGCTCCGCGCCGCCCGGTCGACCGCGGCGATCATCGTGTCCACCCCCTCCCCGCGCAGGTCCCTGAGCAGCCGGGGGCGCTCGCCGAACCAGAAGCGGTCGGGCAGGTCCTGTTCGATGCGCACGACCGGCAGGCCCCGCCGCTGGCGCCAGCCGATGACCTCGTAGACCGTGTAGGCCGAACCGCCGGTCGGCTTGGTCGCAATCCAGGTGTGGATGGCGAACCAGCCGCGCCAGCCCCACGTCGGCGCTCCGTAGACCTGGAGCACCGCCTCACTGTTCACGGCCGGATCCGGTGCGATGCCGGCCGGCTCACGGCTGGCCGTGCGCCAGTCCTTTGCGGTGCATCCGGACAGGCAGAGCAGTATCAGGGTCAGCGGTACGAATATGCGCATGGTTTCCCGGTATCCTTTCAGGGTCGCGATGTTATCAGGCAGACTCTTCATGCCCAGCGGTTGGTGTGGATCCTGTCGCGCTGCAGCCGGGAGGCCGCCAGGGGAAGTCTCTTCCCGGCCGGGTGGCCGATGCCGATGATCGCCTCGACCCTGATCCGCTCCGGCAGACCGAGCAGCCCCTGCACGTAGCCCTCTGCTGACAGCCCGGCATCGTGCTGCCGGTTCCGGATCTGGGCCCAGCAGCTGCCGAGCCCCAGCGACACCGCCGTCAACTGGATGATGATCGCCGCGATGGAGCAGTCCTCGACCCACACGTCCGTTTTAGTGGAATCCGCACAGACCACGATCCCCAGCGGGGCGCCTTTCAGAAATTCGGCACCATGCTGTTTGGCCGTGGAGAGCCGCTCGAGCAGCTCCGGGTCGTCGACCAGGATGAACTCCCAGGGATTGATGCCCCGCGACGAGGGCGACCTGAGGGCCGCCTCGATCAGCGTTTCAATCGCCCCGGGGGCGACCTTTTCGGCAGTGAATGTACGGATGCTGCGGCGGCGGCGCAGAATATCGATCATGAGACCTCCGGAATCAATGTCAATCAACGGGCGGCAGAGTCGGGAAGTTTTCCCCGGTCCGCTGGACAACACGCCATAGCTAAAATATGCACCAGGAGACATCCGTTGGCAAGCGTGCTCTTCGATCAGGCCGGTGCTGCAGCCGGCAGTGCAGTTTCATTCTTGGCAAGGGGCGCGGCCTGTACTATAGTCAATGGGCTGCAGCGGACCCGGTCGGGCGACGGGAGGCAGCAGGGACGGTGAACAGGACCGGCCGCCACCACACGGGAGGACGTAATGGGAAGATCGATGCAGGAAGTTCTGATATTCGATGCCTTCATGCGGCATACGAGCGATTCCATCGTGATCAAGGAATATTATGCCACGGAGCGGGGAGGGTTCACCGGCGGAAAGATCATCTGCGCCAGTGCAGCCAAAGCCGGGCATTACGGCCTGACCAGGGACAGCATCCGCGGGCTCACCGATTTCGACCTGATGCCCCGCAAACAGGCCACCAAGGCATTTCAGGACGATATCTGGGTGATGGAGAACCGCCGGCCGATCGAGGACCTGCGCGAGACCATCACCCACAAGAACGGAGAGGTCGTCACGATCTCGGTGACCAAGTTTCCCTGGATCCTGCCGGGTGGCGAGATCGTGGGGGTCATGTGCATCGCCCGCAACATCACCCTCAGGGAACAGGCCAAACAACAGGCCCGTGACCTGATGCAGTTCTTGAAGCAGGAGGTCTTGAAGCCGCTGCTGCCGGTCTACCAGAATGAGCTGCAGCACACGGCGTCAGGAAATGTCGTAAGATCGATCATCTCCCGGATGTTCAGGAAGCTCAGAGAGTCAAAGCACCTGTAGGCATAGCAGTGTGAACCTGTGCCGGGAATAGAATTTTGTCAGAGCAGCAGAAACTGCAATGGCGGCTGATCAGCCGCCATTCAATTGAGAAGTCAATCCCCTGAAATTCATTCCGATCGTTCAAGATACGCTGTCGTGGTCGCCAACGTTAACCGGAATAATTTCACGGTCTGTAAGCAGAAATTCTAGTGTGATGCGGCAGGACAGGTTGATTGAAACCGAGTGCAATCCGGAAAGACGCCCTGACAATGGATGCAGACGCAATGAAGGATGATGGGGGTTGGCCTCCAGCAGTTGCAGGGTTTTCAGATACTGTTTTTCCAGTTCTGGATGACGCTTTAGAAAGCGCAGGGCACGTTTTTCGTACTGACCGGTAAAAACCAGAGACCAGCTCATCACGCCGCCTTGAGACGGGCCAGATGTTCTTCTGCACTCCCTTTGACAAAGCGCCCTTCTGCAAGATCAGCACGGGTCTGGGCCAGAGCGGATTCCAGCTCGCACTCGCGCAGGTAATGATAATGGTCCATATCCATCACCACGAAGCGCTCCTTGCCGCGAACGGAAATAACCGCCTCCGGCTGAATGGCAAGCATGGCTTCGATTGCGGAAATCCCTCTGATTTTCAAATCGTTTGCAGATATATACGGCATAACTGACCCCCTTTAACATTCTTCATAGCACATTTAACCATACGGTTAAGAGTATTGTAAATAGAGTTATATGATCGGCGTGCGGGTCCTGGACGGCGCTTACATCTCCCTGTGGGGAGTCTCCCTGATCGATCGGATAAACTCCCCCAGCGCCGCGAAATAGGCTTCCTGATTAGCGGAGAGGATGGTGTTGTGGTCGCCCCGCTCGAAGAGCAGCAGCTGTTTCGGCTCGTTGGCCCAGGCATGCAGGCGTTCGGCATGGGAGACCGCCACCAGGTCGTCGTTGCGGGTATGCATGATCAGCACCGGCCCCCTGAAGGCGGCGATCTTTTCCCGCTGATTCAGGCAACGCTGCACAGCGGCGCGCAGCTCTGGGGCAGTCGCCCCCACCTCGTGGGGTTCGATTCGCACCAGGATGCGCTCCAGCGGATCGGCCAGGCCGCTCTCGATGATCAGTCCGGCCGCCCGGGGATAGCGGGCGGCACCGTGCAGGGCATAGAGCGAGCCGAGCGACCGGCCGAAGAAGATGATCCGCTCCGCAGGGAGGCCGGATGCCGTAACAATCAATTCCACATCATCCAGCATGGCGGCCAGGGCCGGCGCACCGCTGGACATGCCGTAGCCGCGGTACTCGGCCAGCAGCAGGTTGGCCCCCAGGCCGGTGATCCGCTCCTCGAACCCGCCGAGGTAGTCGGCAACGCATTCGCCGTTGCCGTGGAAATGGATGATGGTCGGGGCATCCTCATGCACGCGGAGATAGCGGCATCCCAGGCGGAAGCCGTCGCCCTCCACGAAGAACGAATCTTCAAAGCGGTTCGGCCAGGGGTAAAATAAATAGGGGGCCGGTCGGTGGGTGGTCGAGGAAGGGTTCTTTATCAGTTCCCGGAGTTTCTCGTTTTGGTTTGTTGCGACCTCGCTTTTGGTCACCAACGGCCCGCCAAGGAGCCGCCAGGCCGGTAAGACTACATAGTTGGGTCAACAACCCACATGCAAAACATAGAATGGCCACCATGCCTGAGAACCGTCCTCTCACCAGTGAGAAGACCTGGCCAGACAGATCGGCATTTTACTCGTATAGGCACGGACCGGCTCGGTCGGCTGTGTCATGATCGCCGTGAACAATCTGCAGCTGCGGACCCGCCTGACAGCTCTCATGATAGCCGGTTCAAGCTCCACCCAAAATCCGAACATTACGATTACTAACCCGCACAGTGTAATTGGTTCCATAGCTCTCTCCTGCCTTGCATTTTGTGTCGTCGCTGTCAGCCGACGCTACATCTGCCGGTAAATGCCGATGACCTTACCGACTATCGTCACTTCGCCGTCTTCAGGGTACACCAGGATCGGATCCATACCCGGGTTCGCCGGCTGCAGGCGGATATGGTCCTGTTCTTTGTGAAACCACTTTACCGTAGCCTCCCCATCAAGCATGGCCACGACGATGTCTCGATTGAGTGCGGTCTGCTGCGGACGTATCAGGGCCAGATCACCATCCAGGATACCGGCGTTGATCATGGACTCGCCACTGATTCTGAGGAAGAAGCAATCCGCCCCCTTGACCGCCATCTGATCGATTGAAAAGTATCCCTGAATGTCTTCGATCGCTGTCGAGAGTTGACCGGCACGCACCGTCCCGACAATCGGCAGCGAGGCCAGATGGCTTCGGGGGGTCTTGAGGGTGATCCCGCGGTTGACATTGTCCCGTCTGATATATCCCTTACGCTCCAGCGCATCCAGATGCTTCATAACCGGCAGCGTGCCGGATACCTGCAAGTGTCCGGCTATTTCCCGCTGACTGGGGGCATAGCCATTACTGTCGGCATACGAGGTAATGAAGTCCAGAACCTCTCGCTGGCGCGGGGTGAGTTCGTTCGGGCTTTTGTGTTTGTTGGTAGTCATACGACTACCTTAAAATATTTGGTCAGGGCTGTCAACAGGAAAAACAGATTTTTGTGCGGTCAGGTTGATTGTGCGTCCGGGATACAACGGCAGGCGGGTGTGGTGTGACAGAGGGGTCGGAAAGCGGTGCGCAGCTGCAAAGGCAGATCGGCATCTAATGGCAGGAAGAGCTTACGTTTACTGCCAGCCTGGAAGCAGAATCTTTAACTCAATTGAGGTGCGGTCAGGATCAATTCGGCTCAAAAACATACTGCTTATTTGCTTTCAAATACCTATCCGCCTGTTATCACGTACAATTGTTGTAACTGATAAGTTGGCATGTCTGATGCTCTTGTATCCGGTAGAAAGAGAATTTAGTCAGGAGGAAATCAAAATGAAAAAAGTTATTTCCACCATCGTTGCACTAGGATTTATTTCAAGCATGGCTGTTTCCACCGCCTATGCCGGAGATCGTTATGGTCATCTGGAAGTTCTCAATCCACTATGGCTTCCTGTAGCTATTCTTTCAACAGTGGCAGCAACAGTCGCAACGATTGCTCAGCCCCCGGTGATCTTTGAACAGCGTATATACTCCGAGCCCCGGCAGACCGTCGTATATGAAGAACCGAGGCATTACCGTCAAGATCGTTACTACAGGCAGGGACCACCCAGGTATAATCATTACGAGCGCGAACGCGCCTATGAAGCACCCCGGCATCGCGATTATCGCGATTATCGCGAATATCGTTAATACCAGAGGAAATCCAGGGCACTTCCCATACTTTAAACCGGCTCTAACTCCGCCGGGAATATTACGTCGCACGTACAACAAAAAAGCCGCCGTACCGGCATCCATTCCGGTTCAGCGGCTTTTATTATTCTACGATTTCCCCACCCTCCCCGCTCTCATCGCATACCATACCATGCAGGGTAATTCAGGATAGAGCGGTATGAACGACTCCTATGAGGCAGGTACCGCCTTGTCCGGCTGAATGGTCATTTTCAATCCCATGCCGTGAAGGATGGAAAACAGGTTTGACAGAGCCGGATTGCCACGGGGAGAAAGCATACGGTACAGGCTTTCCCTCTTCAGATGAGCCTTTTCAGCAACAGCGGCCATTCCTCCCTCTGCCTCGGCTATGTTGCGGAGCGCTAAAAGCAAGGCGTCTTTATCCTCTTCTTCGATGACAGCATTAAGGTAGCCGGCAGCATTTTCCGGGTCTTTGAGCCACTCGATATGTTCCGCATGATAATCGCCAGTTTTTCTTGCCATTGTTATTCCTCCTTTTGCCTCTTCCAGTAAGCTTTTGCCGTTTCAATATCCTTGTTCTGGGTTGACTTGTCGCCGCCTATGAGCAACAGCACAACAGATTTTCCGTTCATTGCATAGCCCATTTAAGGAAAATAACTTCTCACTTACTAATAGGCGCGATAGCCCGGGCCGTGGTCGATCTTTAACTCGCTTACGCCTTCCCCAACCGGTTTCGCCATCCCGAAATTGCCAAGCTCCACGCGGTCAAGGCGGGCTCGTATCCGGTATACGGCCAGCTTGTCACGGAGCGAATACAGCCACTCCAGAAAAGGAGCTTTGCCGTTATCGTCGAGGTAGTATTCGAGTTGGTAGGGAGTTTCAACCATGGCAAATTGTAGATTATATGCTACAAAGTGTCAAGCGGGTTGGATGTAATCTTGTAGTGTGCTGGGAAGAGTTGACATGAAATAAGTATACTGTCCCCGTAATTTCACCGGTCTTATATGATTTACTCGCATCCATCCTGTTACGTATTCTTGATATCGTCCTTCCTCAAGATGACCAACCGGGCAGAAAAATCCCTGCTTCGGCACACGAGAACCGGATTGCGTTCAGGGTATCCTTTGACAGCCGGTATTCGGTCATTATGCGCTGAACCTCTTCGACTTGAACAATCTCCACAAGGGCGGAGCATTGTTGCAGGTCTTTTTCCTTCTTGGCATCTTTGTCGCGCCCCGTACGCCTCTGTGCGATAATCAGTTTGTGTATGACATACGCCTCCGGTGATGGAATCCGGATGGTGAAGTCTTCAATAACAACCGTATTGGGCCTGATGAAGAGCATATCGATAAACGGCAGCGGCTGGGCGGACACCTTCCAGAGTGGAATAACGACAGAGGTCGGGGCCTCTCCGCCCCGGCGATGGGTAAGAAACTCGACCTCGAAAGTACCGTGGAGAAACGTTTCGATGCCGCTGTAATCCTTAATCGGCGTATATCCGAGGCGATCCAGAATTTCAGGAATCGTTTCGCTTCTCTTAGCGGGAATCTTTACGGCATTCTCCACGGCAAAATCGATGTCGTTGGTTGCCAAGGCATAGGCGAGCATGAAGTGATCGGCATAGACCGTCATCGGCCAACTGCCGATCAGCATACCCTGAGAGAAAAAACCGATCCGCTCCAGTTCCCGAAGCAGGTCGGTCACCGGCTGAGCAAATGGGGATTGTGGGAAGACAATCTTCATGGTGGTCAACCCTTGGGAAGAATGGCATTCAGAGTTGCAATGCGCTTCCTGTTGGATTTCAGGTCGGCTTGCAGTTTCTTCCGTTTTTCCATCATCGGCTTGATTTCTTCGGCCTTGGCCGAGGAAAGATGTTCGAATACTACTCCTGACTCGCCACGGTAGCGCAGACAAGGATAGACGTACTCCTTGCCATGGCTGCGCACCTTGCGCTCTCCAAGTGACCCTTTCGGCAGTTTGTCGAGTTCCCGGTTTATCTTGTCCACAACGAGCGCGCAGCGGTCACGTTCGGACTCCAACATCCTGAAGACGCTCTCATCTTTTTTTCTGGCCGACATGGCACAACCTCCTGTTTGTACCAACACCATAGCATACCAATTATGTTTGTGGTACAAAATAGTTGTACCAACTATGTATATTAAATACGCTTATGTTGGTACAAATGATGGAGAGGATCAGGTGGTCGAGGGATGGGGCGGTCACATGGTACGCTTCCGAAAGCCTGCGCAGGTGACATAAGCGAGAGACTCATAATTTCGGTTCAGTCCGGGTAATCATGGTGTTGAGATTCAGGCCGAGCAGGTTTCGCGCTTCTTTCATCGCGGCAGCAAAACCGTTCTTACTGGCATGATAGATTGCGTTAGGTTCCCCTTCCTCGTCCCAGGGCCAGCCGGTGCGGACGATCATGATCAGCAGGGTCTCAAGCTCGTCGGCTTTTTTATGCAGTTCGGCGTACTCGGTCTCCAGCTCTCCCAGTATCGACGGGTCAACCGCCCTGTCCTGCAGTGCAGTTTTCAATCTTGCAAGTGCATGTGGCATGGAGCCCTCCAGGTACGAGATAGAAGAGACTGGTGATGATTGGGGACACTCCCCGTATTCCTGCAGTGAAATCGAACCAATCCAGCGAAAAACCGGGAAGTGACCTGGTTAGTCAGTAAAATCAATATGTAAACTATAGTGTGTCCCCAGATTTCATGCTGGTTGATACCGCTAGAAGTCATATATTTATTTTGCAACCTTTGCTGAAACAGCACCTTTCTTAAAAGTCCTAACAACCCTAGCCCTTAAACGATTTTCCCACTTGATGAGCCATTATCAAAAACATTACTTAACAACACGATCAATAATGAAAAAACTATGGCAACAGACCACGGCATTTCGTTTACGACTAAACCCTGTGCAACAGCGCCAGGCAGTAATTTTGGAATGACAAATCCCCATGCCCATTTGATAGCAATTACAACCAATGCTCCAAAAAATACCCATATGAGGAGGACAGTGCCAACTATCAAGCTAGTAGATGGGTTAGAACTCGTCACCAGAAACTTCAGTATTACACCCCCGAGAGTTCGCATCGCATTATCTCCAGTCTCTTATTGCCCTGCCAGTGCAGCAGCAGTGCCCTCAACAACCCCAGTTATATCAAACTTGCATGCTAGCCAGCTTTTAATTTTTTCCAGTGCTATCAATTGGGCTTTTTCAGCAGTATCCAAATCTTCCGGGTCAGTAAGGTACTCATTGGCGTCTTCATCGAAAAACGTCGGATATGAGGCCCTGTAAATCGAATCTGCTACATTCTCAATGCTACCGTAGTAGTCCAAAAGAATCGGATAGATGTAATATCGTGCCATTTCTTCCAACGCCATCTGGATGGTTGGCGCTTCTGCTGTCTCGTGACCACGCCTGACGACATAATCATCCAGCAGGTTATCGAGGACTGCAATCGGGAGATTTAAGAGTTTTGCGGTGTCCTGTGGCTCCCCTTCGCAGCAGTCACGTGAGAAAGCTGACAGGAATTCTGAGTAAAAGTCCGTTAGGGCAATAAACCGAAGTAACACATACCTTCGTTCAAGCTCGTTTGTGTAATCTGCATAACCTGCAGCGACCATCTTTCTCCAGATCGGCTCACTCCAACAGGGATGCTGTCCGTAAGATTCAGCAATTTTCTCCCACGTAACTGTTTTGGCCACGCCGCTTAAGTCAAGCACGTCATCCAGGAACAGACCGAACAGCACTTCAATCTTCGGCAATTGATCGTTTAAGCGATGGTCACCGTCAATAAGGTAAAGTTCGGTACCATGTTCACGGGCAAAGCGGATTGAGTTGTCTACCGGCACGACGTCATCTTGTAGGCCATGAACAATAACGGTCTTCTTGGCATGGGGGACAGGGGCCTGCACCTTGTAACCAGGGAGATAAAAAGCTGGTGCCATCAGGAAAAGCCCGACGGGGTTCATCAAATGAGACGCAACCGTTGCTACATATCCGCCCATGCTGGAACCAACCAGTACGGTTAATTCAGATGATGGGAGCTTCAGGTTTAGCAGTTGCTCGACACGTGCATCAGGATCCGGCTGTTTGGAGTAATCGGGACTCTCAACTCGAAACCCCTTTGATCGTGCAACCTCAGCCAGTGCCTGGATCTTGGCCCCCCAAGGACCGCTTTCTTTGCCGTGGGCGAAATAGATGTTCATAGTGTTTCTCACAAATCCTGACGTTATTTATCTCTGTGAATACTCCTGAAACGATTTCAGTTTAAGTGTTTCATCGTCGTAGAATGCGCAGGCAAGTTTAATCTTATCCATGCTATTGTCTGTGCCATTGACAATTGTTAGCGGGTTGGAATCTAACAGTTTTTCAAGTTGTTTCTCATACTGTCCCCGCATTTTTTCAGACAATAATACAACTGATTCTATTTCAAGACTCTTTGGCAGTTCTCTACTGAAGCCGAAAAGCTCATACCATGCATTTTTTGAAGAGGAGCGAAGCATTTTTAGAAGAACAACGGAATAGATGTAAGATTGAAAAACCGAATGATCGATCTTGCCGGGTTTTTTAAGCTCCCAAACTGATAATCTCACTTGACCGTCACTTCCCCTTCTTCTTGCAAGGATGTCTATACTACCGCGGGGAGAAAGTATCGGTTTTCCAGAACAGGCTGAAAATGGAACGGGGACTTGAAAAGGGAGAACCCCGTGGAGCAATACAGGCTGAATTCCTTTCAAAGCACCGCCAAATTTGCTTGATGTTCTGCTTTTCATTTGGCCAATAATTATTGATTCAATAAAGTGCTCACTGGCGCTATTGCTTGGTGCTTTCCACTGTGGATGTTCTGTGAAAAACTTTCTTATTTCAGTGGCTTCTGGAGAGCTCCAGTGAATGCCTTTTTTATCTCCGTTCAAAACCATGTACTCAGGAGGAAATTGAAAACAGACGTTAGTTCTCATATGATCATCAGAAAAGACGAGGTAATGATTGTTGTCATTACGTTGCTTGAGCTTTGCTATCTCCTGGCCACAGTAACGGACTGAAAACTCAGGTAAACCTTTTTTGCTTGCCTGAGAAACTGATGTATATATTTTCAAGGGATCCCATTGGTGAAACTGTTTACGTGCCTTGATTATAGCGTCCTTTCGTTTCTTTGACAGCAAATCATCGACCCATCGACCAATCCGCTTTTCTATCGATTCACTATTATCTTTCCAGATCTTCTCTACTTCAGCGTGTACGTTCATTTTACCTCCTAAAGTGTCATTGTTATCCCGTCTGGTAAGCTTCGAACAGAGTCGCTTATTAGAATAAAGTTTTGAGGGTGTTGCGTATGCACCGGCACCAGCATCTTCGGCTTCAGTACCTCGGCAAACCTTTTCAAATCATCGACAGTAGCGTGACCACTGGTATGGGCGTAGACAAAGTTGACGAGCGGATCGTCCTGGTAACCGGCCATTGCCTCCGCGCCGTAATACTCATTGTCTGAGCAGGACAGATATCCGAGCCATTGGGAGTAAATCACATTAACCGGCTTTACTCTTTTGTACAAGTCGATCGTTCTGAAATGTGACATTTTGCCAAAGAAGAGATAACCGGCCGGGTTAGCCTGCAGCTCCTCCTTAAGCACGCGATACTGATACAGCCGCTGGCGGAAATCACCGAAAAACTCCGGGTGATCCTTCAGTGTCTCATGCTGCTTGTGGGTTAGGTAGACCTGTATCAGCTCCCATCCCATCTTAGGGGTGCTGTCGGATACAAGCTTAAGCTGCTCCAGCACCCAGGCGGTGTAGATATCGATAACCAATGTCTTACCTGTCCGCTTGCAGCCCCGGTAGGCGGAAACTATCCGGTCTATGTTCTGTGATGATGAAATGATAAACGAGATATTCTCCTGGCTTCTGATGGTTTCGTAAATCTTTTGCTCAACATCGGATTCTTCAGGGAATAAGTCATTGTTTCGCTGCATCATGGTGCCTTCCATGAAGAGCAGATCGATATCCGTGGGAGGTTTTTTGATCATATTGTCAAACAGGATGGATTTCCTGCCATGTGCCCGGAAGTCTCCACTGTAGAAGATTTTTTTGCCCTCGGCCTCGATCAGAAAGCCATAGGCATCGACTGCTGAATGGTCAACCAGGTACGGCGTCACAGTAAAGTCCCCAAGCGAAAACGGCTCCCAGCTTTTGAAATGATGAAAGTTGTTTGTATGAAGCGGATTACCGAGCAGTGTTCGGGTGGCGTCTATGAGTTTCTTGCCGAGTTCTCCGATGAACACCGGTATACCGGGATCTAAGACATCAATTAAACCGAAGTGGTCCTGGTGGGGGTGGCTGATCAGCACGGCATCCGGTTTCAATGCAGCTACGTCAATATGCCTGCTGTCCTTGTTTAATGGCAGGCCGAGGTCCAACAGGATGGTTGTGTTGTCTGTGGAAAGCTGGATGCAGGTGCCACCTATCTCACTGGCTCCCCGGTGGATGATTACATTCAATTATTTCTCTCCTCTGTTGTCTTCCACGAGTTTGAAAAATTCGCGATCAAGCTGCATATTTGAAACCCTGAGCCAGGAATCGGGCATATCCATGAAAGCTATATCGCGATAGGCTTCAGGGATTGTTCCACCCCACTCCAGTATCTTATCCTGCATGTATTTAAACTTGAGCTGCTGAAAGGTCAGGCCGGTGATCTGTTCAATCCTGTCGATCGTATCTGCATGGTTGTACTGATCGAGGGTCGGCTTATCGTCCCAGCCGACAAAGCCATTGTGAATATCATACGAGCATCCTCTGCAAATCAGGTCATCCAATAGTTTGCTCCATTCAATATCTTCCTCATCATCTATGTGTCCAGGGCAGAGCGGGCATTGGTAATCCAGAGTCCAATAATCATCTGGAAGCGATAGGCCAGTATCTTTAAATTCAAACGTCATATTTAACTCACGAACCTCTTTTTCATCCAACATATGCATACCTCTTCAAAACTTTCCGCTCCTCATCTTGATAGCGGTTTTCTTTATTATATGATTACCACGTCAATATGACAAAATAAGTCGTAATGGTGTTTGTCTCAAAAAAATACCGCCTATATTCGCATCTCAGAAGAATTAAGTACGCTGTCCCTGAACACTTATGCGGTTTTTTATTTGCCTGATAGGTTGGGCCAGGGAATAGCGGTGGAGGGTATGGAGTGGTCGAGGAATGGGTCGGTGTCGGTTATATAGGTTGCTTCCTAAAGTCTACGCAGGTGAATGAGCGAGAGACTCATAATTTCGGCTCCGTCCGGGTAATCATGGTGTTGAGATTCAGGCCGAGCAGGTTTCGCGCTTCTTTCATCGCGGCAGCAAAACCGCTCTTACTGGCATGATAGATTGCGTTAGGCTCCCCTTCCTCGTCCCAGGGCCAGCCGGTGCGGACGATCATGATCAGCAGGGTCTCAAGCTCGTCGGCTTTTTTATGCAGTTCGGCGTACTCGGTCTCCAGCTCTCCCAGTATCGACGGGTCAACCGCCCTGTCCTGCAGTGCAGTTTTTACTCTTGCAAGTGCATGTGGCATGGAACCCTCCAGGTACGGGATCGAAGAGATTGGAGATGATTGGGGACGCTCCCCGTATTCCTGTAGTGAAATCAAGCCTATCTAGCGAAAAACCGGAAAGTGTCCCTAGTTTGTCCCTGATGTACAAATCTATCGCCGGTTAGTAAAAAACAGCGTGCTGCTGTTACAATCTGCACACTCCCGGAAAAAATCCAACCCATCCTTGCGGATACGCTCTTTATGACCATCCTTGCCGCAAGAGATCTTAATCGGGGAGTTGCTTTCACAGTCACTGCATTTAAAGTAGTAACCGAATTTTCCATACATCACTGACAGTTTTTCACTCTTGCAGCTACGACAGGTCAAGGCGCTCTTGTTCTCGAGGGCGACGGGGACATAAGCAGGAGCTGCTGGTGCTGCGACGATCTCCACGGCTTGCACAACGCTATTTGCATTATTACTGATTCCGAACTTTGCGGCATAGTCGAATGATCCGGGGCGATGGAGGCGAGCTATCTTCTCTATGAAATCTCTTAGCGTTTCGCTGCTAACAATTTTAGGAGCTTCAATTATGGACTTCTTTTCCATAACCTTATCAACAGCCGAAACGAAAGCATCAGCTTTGATTACTGACGAAAGATCAAATGTTGCGGAACTCGGCTTCAAAACCTTTGAGGTCGGGGAAACCAAAACGATATTGCGATAATTAACAGGGATGGCAAACCCGAGTCGTTTCGGAGCGAGATTCCTGTCATTCACTGTTGCTTGTAATGCCTGTATATGCCGCTGATTCTGCTCAAAGGGTGATTCAATGGCCTGATATGCTTTGCCGTCCCACACTAGAAACTCACCTTCATCCGTGATTTTGATACCGTAGTAATAATTTTTCGACTCCAGGACATAGACATCCAAAAATCGGTTGATCAACAGATGATCAATCTGTGCAACCCGGCCACGGTGCTCGATACGTAGGTCGTGGATAAGAGCCCAATTGAGAGAGTCCTTGTAACGGAAATCAAGATAGTAGGCAGAGTTCTGCTCATTACGCTCTCCTGATACAAGGCACTTTAACTCCCTTTGGATTGAAAAGCGCTGTTTAGCAGTAATATTCAGGGATAGAATACGGTTAAGTTCCTGAACATCTTCCAACCGACCATCCTTGTTCTTAATCAGCATGAGTACCTCTTAGTTTTCAATTATTACTTTACAACCGCCATTCCCGACGATGCTCAAAGAGATATTCCTGAGCCGGCCAGAAATCACGATCAGACGGGGCTATGATAGCGCGGCCTGAGAGTGTCAGTAGAAATCCGGGGACATTGGGGTCGGCGGCAATCTGGCGCGATGTTATGACGTCGTAGTTTTCGGAGACGCCCATCATACCCTCGTCAAAGGCCCAGTGGCAGAGCTTGCAGAGAGCCATACCGTTGCGGATATCGTCGTTCTGGCTTCTGCACCATGGAACGATATGGGCGGCATCGACTACGGTGTGCTGTTCTGGCGTGATGATCCGCACCCCGCACAGGGCGCAGCGGTGGTCATAGGCCTTCACCACGATGCGACGAAAGCCCTGATCACGGGCCGCGGGGCGGTAGTTATCCGCTTCCACGATTTCCTTAACCAGCGGCAGGTGAGCTTTCTCTTCCAGCATCTGATAGTAGTAGAACGCCTCGCGGTTAATGATTGACTGCTCCCTGAGTTGTACAGCGGCATCCACCGAGAAGCAGGACTGTAACAGTGCTTCCAGAAGTGCCTCTCGCCCCTCGCTGCTCTGCATGACACGGAACAGATCCTCGTCCAGCTTCGCGCCCATGGAGTATTTGCGCAGGTAGGTGACGGATGAGGTGTTGCTGATCATTTCCGGGGTAATGGTCATGCCAGGCTGCGGCACCAGCTCCCAGAACGGTTCGCGGTCGAGACGGGAGAAGGGGAAGGCGATGCTGCTGGTCTGTCCGAGGGGGATAATCCGCCGCCAGTAGAGGTTGAACAGCTCATTCAGTTCGACCAGATCACCAGTTACAGCGATGAACGGTGAGGTGATAACGCCACGATGCACCAGGTCCAGCACCGCCAGAAGCAGGAGCGTCTTGTGCGGTGCCTGCTTCTTTGTCGACACGGTCCAGACGGCACCTGGCGCCCTTCTCAGTTGGGCAAACTGTTTAATGTAGGTTGGAAGATCGGTCATTGTTTCTTCCAGTACGGAGCCTTCTCAGGCATGATCCAGCGCACGCCGCCGCGAGGGTCTTCCGTGTCACCGGCATAGCGAGGGATTAGGTGAATGTGCAGGTGCATGACCGTCTGACCAGCGGCGGTGCCGTCGTTGATGCCGATATTGAATCCGTCGGGGCTTCGTTCTGAAAGCACTAGCTGTCTCATTTCAGCCAGCAGCTCGAATATTGCCGACTGTTCTTCCTTGGTTGCCTCAAAGAAAGAGGCTACATGACGCTTAGGGACGATCAAACTGTGGCCGAGGGTGACGGGGAAACCATCGTGGAAAGCTATAGAGTGGGTATTTTCAATAATGATCCTGGAGTGATCCAGATTGCAGAAAGGACATGGGGAACAATTGATCATAGTTAACCGCCTCTACGATTATCTTCAAACATCTCCACAGACATCTGATGCCGTAACTTCCACACAACCTTAATCGGACGCTCGCTCTCGTAACTCACCATATCCACCGGCCCAAGATAGGTAAATGGCACAGTGATATTGTTCCGTCTCTTCTGGTCGCGGGCAAAGACCAGGATCGTGTAACCCCGCTCCTGATGGTGAATCAGGTTTTGCCCGTCAGTGTGATGCTGTGCGGTATTCGCCTGCGACTCCCAGTGCATGAGCTCCCTGCTGATGGGGTAATCGGCATACATGGTGCTCGGTGAGAACTCCTTCTCGGTTTTCTGAAAGGTGACCAGCAGCACATAGGTTTTGACGTCAGCAAAATGAAACAAGCCGACGCCGGTCTGGCCGGAGGTCTCCAGGTTTGCCCGGCCAAAGACCGCCTGAATCTCCTTGCCTCCGTAATGGGCATAAAGCTCCAGCGGACAGGCAAATGGAAGCTGCGGAATCAGGCCACTGACATCGGTGGTATCCTGCGACCAGGCTAGAATTTCGTCCAGGTCGGCCAGAATCGACGGGTTGCGTGCCAGGCGGCGGAAGGCATCGTCTAGTGAGCTGATGTCGAGATTGCTCCCCTTGTCTCCCCAGAACCGGTAATAGGCTGACATTACGGCATCCCCTGCCAGGGCCAACGCCTCATCACTGGCACCTTGGGCAATCTTGGCGATAACCTGCCGTAACAGGGCAACTTCCTGCGGACCGTTTATAAACGTGGCGCGCAGCAAGGTCTTCTTCAACCGAGCCAGATCCGGGTCTATGGGGATCGGTGCCAACAGTGCCTTGGCTTTCCACTCTGACCAAGACTCCTTAGCCAGCAACACCTCCGGCTCGTAATCGTGGTAGCGGATGAAATTCCCGAAGTTGAGTTCCAGCCCGCTTTCACTGGTGAAGGTCTGCAAACGGTCGGGCACCTGCACAGCCAGGCGGCCCAGGTTCTCCCTGATGTTCTCAAGTACGTACTGGCGGGAAAGGCGATCAAGTTGAATGGAACAACCGGCCGGGAGGTGGGGGAAATCCTGTTCCACTTCCTTGTCGATGGAAAAACGGTGCCGAGGAAGGAGCGCTTTCAGTTTGGTATCGACCCGGTAGCGGCGGTGGGTCTGGCCGACGAAGTCAAGCACGGTAAGACAATCCTTGCCCGGTGCATGGCGCAGGCCGCGCCCGAGCTGCTGGAGGAAGACGGTCAGGCTCTCCGTGGGACGGAGGAACAGCACCGTGTTGATCTCCGGGACGTCCACACCTTCACTCAGTTTGTCCACTGTAAAGAGGAAGGTAATCCGGCCGTTTTTCAGGTCAGCCAGCAGCTCACTGCAACGATCACCATCTACCCCGGAAACAAAGGCAGCAGAAGGGATTCCAATGTCAGTAAAGGTATCAGCCATGAATTCGGCATGTTTGATGGAAACACAGAAACCAATCCCCTTGATGGCGGTAAGATCGGGTTCGTAGCGGTGGAGAGCCGCAACGATGGCATCGACGCGCTGCTTGGCGCGGACGTTATCCAGCACATAGACATTTTCCAGGGCTGAGGCATCGTATTTGCCGTTTCGCCAGAACTGCTCCCCGTTGATAGCGATCGGATCGGCAACGCCGAAATAGTGGAACGGGCAGAGGAGCTTTTCCTCCAGGGCTTCCGGCAGACGAATCTCTGCGGCAAAGCGGTTGCCAAAGTCGGCAGCCACGTTGTCACCATCCATCCGTTCCGGGGTGGCGGTCAGGCCGAGGAGAATCTGGGGCGTAAAGTGATCGAAGAGCGACCGATAGCTGGATGCGGTGCCGTGATGGGCTTCGTCAACCACAATGTAATCATAGAAGCCGCTCCCCACCTGCTCCCACAGGCGGCGGTTAGTCAGCATGCCGACGGAACAGAAGAGGTGCTCCATTCGATTGGCCTGAAATTGGCCGACCAGCAATTCACCGAAATTCTGGTCGCGGAGGACATTGGCAAAGGTGGCTTGAGCTTGTTGGAGAATCTCCTGCCGATGGGCTACGAAGAGAAGTTTGGCCTGCTTCTGCTTCTGTTCGAAGAAGCGCTTGAAGTCGAAGGCGGCGACCACCGTTTTGCCGGTGCCGGTAGCGGCAATCACCAGGTTGCGCCAGCGATCATGGGTAGTACGCTCCCGATCAAGTGCCTCCAGGATACGTTCCTGAAATGGATGGGGACGCAGATCGAAGAAGACTGCCGGGCCGTTTGACCGTGGATTGCGGGCGTGGTCGATGGCGGTACGGAACAGGGTTGGATTCTCGGCATCAAAGGGGATAAATTCGCGGCTGTTCCAGTAGGTCTCGAATTCGACGGAAAACTTTTCGAGGATGTGCCCCATATCCTGAGTAGTCACCTTGATGTTCCATTCCAGTCCGCTGGTGATGGCGGCATGGGACATGTTGGCCGAGCCGATGTAGGCCGTGGAAAAGCCACTGTTGCGCTTGAAGTGATACGCCTTGGCGTGAAGTCTGGTTCTCTCGGTATCGTAGGAGACACGTACTTCGACGTTCGGCAGATGAGCCAACCACTCCACCGCCGGGGCATCGGAGGCCCCCATGTAGGAGGTGGTAATCAGCCGCACCGGTATATCCCGGTCACGCAGGTCCTCAAAAGCGGGCATCAGCAGGCGTAGGCCAGACCATTTGATAAAGGAAACGAGTATGTCCACCCCATCGGCAGAACGCATCTCTTCCAGCAATTCATGACCAAGTTGTGGTTCCTGGGGTGAACCGGTGAAGAGACTGCTTTCTGTCAACGAAGTGTGCGGTCGGGGAATACCTGACCTACCATAATGCGGTGGGGTGATTTCGAGGAGGATCGGCTTTTGTTCCTGGATCAGACGATGCTTTTCGAGGTGGCCTCGGCCCGGCTCGCTGGCGACGTGCCCGAGAATATGGTTGCAGAGGGCGAGGCGCTTTTCCGGATCTGATTCTTCGCGAAGCGCCTGTTCAAGAACTTTTGAGACAAATGATGCGTACTTGGCAGGTTGTTCCTCTGGATCAATCTTTCCAAAAACCGTTCGTAATTCCGGTCGCAGAGCTAGAGCATCACGGAGGTATTCATCGATGAGAGCTTCGTATATGCCGGGTGTAACGAGCTTTATCAAATCGTACATCCTTGAGCGTGCTCTGAGTCAAGTTTACAGCTATCATTTTCAAACTACTCTCGAAACAAAAAAGCCGCCCAACCTGCATTTTCTGCGGTTCAGCGGCCTTGATTATTGTCCGTTTTTCCCATCCTTCACATCCTCATAACATGACGTACATTGTGCTGCACCTTACCCCAGCAAACCCCTCCTGTCAAAGGAATCCCGTATACATTCTGTACCAATCACGCCCCCGTGAAATCTAATGAGAAACAGAAAAAGGCTTTGCAGGAAAAACCTGCAAAGCCTTTGATCATTGTGGTGCCCGAAGCCGGAATCGAACCGGCACAGCCTTGCGGCCGAGGGATTTTAAGTCCCTTGTGTCTACCAGTTCCACCATTCGGGCTTGTACCGGACAGACCGGTTTATTCGTCTAGCAGTTGACCCGCTCTTCCAGGTCCTTGCCGGTCTTGGCAGACCAGGGACAAACCATTTTAAAATCTAAAAAGCGCTGTACGGGCAATCCCGGTAAAACGTCTTCTGCAAGCTCTTTATCGCCATCCATCCCGTCACTACAGCCATGCTGCTGAAAGGTCACCCGCTGTCCACGGCTCTCGCCCGATAAATTGTTTTACGGATTCAGTCTGGCAAGATTGTCAGCTATTTTCCAAAGCGAAAGTCCGTCGATCCGGCCAACACCGCAACCTGGAAGAAAATCCAAAAAAAATCTTCTTCTCCATTGAACCTTTTTAACGTGCCATTATTGAACCCTCTGCATGAAGGGATGCGGGACACTGCAGGTGAAATCCGGGGACATAATACTTAACTCCCAAGAGAAACCGCGGGGCAGGCTTACAAGCTGCCAACATGAATATGCTGGTGTGGCACACCTTCCCACACGCCCCTCCATCCAAACATACCCTTCACCCTTGCTCAATCTATGACCGCACGAATGCCAGAAGTGCCTTGTAATCGTGCCGGTCGGCTGCACGAAGTGCGTTGATATACTGCTGACGGCAATCTCCGGCGTTGACCAGATTTCCGCTCCCCCACGAAAAACGCTGCTGCTTCAAGAGATGAACCAGTAGAATATCCGTTATCAGGCGGGCATGACGGCCGTTGCCATTGGGAAAGGGGTGGATTGCCGTTAGCCGGTGATGGAACCGGACGGCAATCTCGTCCGGCGGATAGGTGCCGTGCTCTATCCATGATTCGCAATCGGCGCAAAGGTTTCTCAACTCGCTGGTAATCTGCCATGCCGGGACGCCTATATTCTTACCGGTTGTTCTGAATTCGCCAGCCCAACGCCAGACCGTGCCGAACATCCTTTTGTGCAAGCTTTTGCAGAAACCTTCCGTGAGAATGTCGCGAGGTTTGCGACGGAATGCCCAGGCCTCGGCCATGGCAATATTTTCCTGCTCCCAACGATCAAGCTCTGTCCTGTTCGTGATGTGGGAGAGCAGCAACCCTCGCGCCTCGTCTGCATCGATCGGGGTCGCTCCTTCAGGGTAGTCAAAGTTCATGGCCTGTCTTCCCAGAGATCTTTCGGCATTTCGCGCACAAGCTCTTCGACTGCCGCATCAAACGACGCCCTTTGCTCTTCGGCTGACAGGTTCTGCGCTTCGAGCAGCATGGTGTGCGATACCCGCTGCATACGGATTTCAGCAACCTTGCTGGCCTGTGTCCTGACCGTTTCTTCCAGCGTTGTGCGGGGAACAACGGCATACACAAAAACGCAATCCATCGCCTCGGCCGCCTGGCGCATGGTTTTCAACGAGACAACACCAGACACTTCATCCTGTTCCAGCCTGGGGATGCGCGGCTGACTGACATTCAGGCGGCCTGCCAGTTGTTTGCCGGACATGCCCAGCGCCTCGCGGATCGCCCGGATCCAGCCTTTGACGGGAGGCGGGGCCTGTTTAACGGCCGCATATCCGCACAGGGTCGTATCGAGCTGTTGGCGTGCTATCAGCCTGTATTTCGGCAACATACAAATAACCTCTGTATTATTTAATAACGAGCAAATAATAACATATGGATTATTTTATGCAACATTATTTATAATACATATATTATTTATTCACCCTTCACCCTTGCATTTTCCAGCTCCCCGGCCACCTTCTCCCGCAACCACCCCGGCTCCAACACCTCCACATGCGAACAATGCTTGGGGGTATCTGGGGACACATTACTGATTATGGGATAAATCCGGAACACTTCCCGTATTTCTGACTACCTGTAAATCAGGTGGAAATTAAACCGTTGCATGTACAAAAATAAAAAGCCGCCCAACCTGCATTTTCTGCGGTTCAGCGGCCTTTATTATTGTCCGTTTTTCCCATCCTTCATATCCTCATCACATGACGTACATTGTGCAGCACATTAACCCAGCAAACCGCACCTGTCAAAGGATTCCCGTATACATTCCGTACCAATCCCGCCCGCCGTGAAATCTAATGAGAAACAGAAAAAGGCTTTGCAGGAAAAACCTGCAAAGCCTTTGATCATCCTGGTGCCCGAAGCCGGATCGGCAGAATTTATGAACAGATTCTTGGGGTTAGGTCTTGAAATATAAGAAACAGACAATTCAAGACCTGACCCCAGTGACGTGACGCGTTTTTCAGCTTGTTTGCCAAGGATTGTACAGTGTCAGACCGCTGATGCTCAAAAAATCCTTTGTATTGCGCGTGGCAAGAGGATAGCCGTGAGCCAGGGCAATGGCGGCAATCAGGGCGTCTTCCGTGGAGATCGCTTGACCGGCTCTGCGTCTGCCGGAAACTACGGCAGCATAGTGTGCTGCACCTGCGGCGTCAAAGGGGAGACATCTTCCGGCAAAATCCTGTAAGAACATTCCATCGGCCGCCGAAGCAAGAGAATCCCGGCGTTTTCCGGCAGGCAGCAATGAGATGCCGAGCATGATCTCCGCCCGGGTAATCGCGCTGACGTAGAAAATGTCTCCGGTACGTCTCGCAAACCAGTCCATCACAGTCTGTTCCGGTTGAGAGCGCATCAGTTCGGATACCACATTGGTGTCAAGTACAATAGACTCCATTGCCTATTCTCCAAAATCAGGCGGATTACGAACGGCCTGACGCGGGGGAATCGGCAGTGAATCAACGTCCAGTGACTCAAAACGGCGATGAATAGCGGCAGCCAGGTTCAGCTCACTCTCAGGAGCAATAAGGGTTTGCAGCAGAATATTCCTTACCTCGGCCTCCATGGATCTGCCATGTCGGGCGGCCTGCTGTCGCAGTTGCACCTTCAGGTTGTTGTCCAGGTTTCTGATGGTCAGAGATGCCATGATTTTGCCTCCCGTTGTGCAATCATTGATTGCATTGTAATCATTGATTGCAGATAGTGCAAGGGGCTTTTACTATCATAGTACCTGCGTCACTATCAACGTCAACGATCCCAGATAAAAAAAGGGGACTCACGATTTCTCGTAAGTCCCTGTTTTATTGGTGCCCGAAGCCGGAATCGAACCGGCACAGCCTTGCGGCCGAGGGATTTTAAGTCCCTTGTGTCTACCAGTTCCACCATTCGGGCTTGTACCGGACAGACCGGTTTATTCGTCTAGCAGTTGACCCGCTCTTTCAGGTCCTTACCGGTCTTGAAGAAGGGAGTCTTCTTGGACGGGATACGGACCACTTCACCACTCTTCGGGTTGCGGGCCTCGCGGCCGGTGCGCTCGCGGATGGTGAAGCTGCCGAAACCGCGAATCTCGACCTTGTCGCCGGACTTCAATGCCTCTTCGATGGAATCGAATACGGTGTTGACCAGCATTTCGGACACCTTCATGTTCAACATGCCGTGTGTCTGTACAATCTTCTCGATAAGTTCACTCTTCGTCATGGCAATCTCCTGCTAATATTATTCCTGATTATTTTTCTTGTTGTCGATTTCCTGCTGCAGCAGCGCACCGAAGCTGGATGTTGCCTCGCCCTGCGAACCCATGTACTGCTCGAACTCCGCCTTCTCGACGGCGGCATGCATGGATTTGATGGAGAGGGGAGATCCTGCGCTCGCGGGAATCACAGCTGAGTACGACCGCTTCCAGCGAATCGCCGACTGCGGCGAATTCCTTGGCGGAGGCGACCTTCTCGCGGGAGAGCTCGGAGACGTGGATCAGACCCTCGATACCCTCTTCCAGCTCGACGAAGACGCCGAAGTCGGTCAGCGAGGTGACCTTGCCGGTGACGATCGTGCCGGCGCGGTACTTTGTCCGGAGCCAGGCTCCCAGGGATCGGGCTCGAGCTGCTTGATGCCCAGGGAGAGGCGCTCGTTCTCGACGTCGACCTTGAGGACGACGGCCATGACCAGCTGGCCCTTGGCATAGACATCACCGGGGTGCTTGACGCGCTTGGTCCAGGGAGATGTCCGAGACATGCACCAGTCCGTCGATGCCGTCTTCGATGCCGATGAACATACCGAAGTCGGTCATGTTCTTGATCTGGCCTTCGATCTTGGTGCCGACCGGATATTTGTCGGCGATCGTGGCCCAGGGGTTATCAGCGGTCTGCTTGAGACCGAGGGAGATCTTGCGGTTGCCCATGTCGACGCCGAGCACGACGGCCTCGACCTCTTCACCGACGGTGAGCACGTCGGAGGCGCGGCGGACGCGCTTGGTCCAGGACATCTCGGAGACATGGATCAGGCCTTCCACACCGGCTTCCAGCTCCACGAATGCGCCGTACTCCATCAGGCTGACGACCTTGCCCTTGACGCGCGAGCCGACGACGTAGCTCTGCGGCACCTCGATCCAGGGATCGGGCAGGGTCTGTTTGACGCCCAGGGAGATCTTCCCCTTGGCGCGATCGAACTTGAGGATCTTGGCGGTGATCTGCTGGCCCGGCTTGAGCAGGTCGGCAGGCTTGCCGACGCGGCCCCAGGAGAGATCGGAGACGTGCAGCAGTCCGTCGACGCCGCCCAGGTCCACGAATGCGCCGTAATCGGTGACGTTCTTGACGACGCCCTCGACGATCTGGCCTTCTTCCAGTTTCTCCAGCGTGACGTCACGGATGGAGGAGCGCTCCTCTTCGAGGACCGCACGACGGGAGAGGACGATGTTGTCGCGCTTCTGGTTGAGCTTGATGACCTTGAAGGTGCCCGAGAGGCCGATGTAGCTGTCTGCATCGGATGAGGACGGATATCGACCTGTGATGCGGGCAGGAAGGCCTGCAGTCCGATGTCAACGGTGTAGCCGCCGTTGACGCGGGCGGTGATGGTACCTTCGACGAGACCGCCCTCCTGGCCGGCGTCGCCGATCTTTTCCCAGGCGGCCAGATAGTCGGCCTTGCGCTTGGAGAGGATGTAGCCCTTCTTGCCGTCTTCCCTGGTCATGAGGACCTTGATGCGGTCACCGATCTGAACCTTCATCTCGCCGTTTGCATCCCGGAACTCTGCCGCGGGGACATGTCCCTCGGATTTAAGACCGATATCCACAAGTACGGTTTCCTGGTCAATCCGGGCAACCGTTCCTTCTATGATTTTATCCTTCTCCGGCCTTTCTTTGAGGCTTTCAGAGAAGAGATCTGCAAATTCGCTGCTCTGCTGCTCGGCATCAAGATCCTCCTGTTCGCCGTTTTCTGCAGTGTCGAGCCGTTTGAAATCAACCATTAAACCATACCCCCTGGACGTTTTTCGTGTTCTCTTGGACAACATGCTTTCGCATTTGAAGCGTGATAATGTATCACATTCATATAATAATTCAATCGCTTTTATTAAGTCCTCGATCATGGTGACCACTTCGTCGATGATCCATTTGGGTGTCGAGGCCCCGGCGGTCACTCCGACCCGCTCCACGCCGACGAACCAGGTCGGGTCGATCTCGGTGGCGGTCTCGATGTGATGGGTGCGCGGCTGGATCTCGGCACAGACCTCGGCCAGCCGGCGCGTGTTGGCGCTGTTGAAGCCGCCCACGACCAGCATGCAGTCCACCTGGCAGGCCAGCTCTTTGGCCTCTTCCTGGCGTACGGCGGTGGCATCGCAGATGGTGTTGAAGACCCGGATCTCCCCGCCGCGCTGGAGGCATTCCGGAGACGACATTCTTCAGGTTCTCGAAGGACTGGGTCGTCTGGGCCACTACGCCGATCTTGTTCATCTTGGGGAGTTTCCTGACCTCGTCCCCCGAACCGACCACGAAGACCTTGTCGCCGCCGTAGGAGACGATCCCCTGGACCTCGGGATGGTCGGCATCCCCGACGACCACGACGCCGTAACCGGATTCGGACAGACTCTTGACATGCTCCTGGGCCTTCTTGACAAAGGGACAGGTGGCGTCGACGATCTCCAGCTGCTTCTGCACGGCCTCGTCGATCTCCCCCCGCCGCCACGCCGTGGGAACGGATGATGATCGTGCCGCTGTCCATGGTTTCCAGGTTCTTGAGGACCTTGACCCCATCTCCTCCAGCCTGTTGACCACCTGGGGCGAGTGAATGATCGGCCCGAGGGTGTAGGTCTTCTTGTCCATGGCGGCGGCCTCGAAGGCCATCTGCGTGGCGCGCTTGACGCCGAAGCAGAAGCCGGCCCGTTTTGCGAGTATGATCTTCATGATTCGGTTCCCATCGTACGTAAGGTATTCCGGCAGGCATCCACCATGCTGTCGAGCACCTCGTCGACCGTGCGGCCGGAGGAATCGACGGCAATGGCGTCAGCGGCCATCCTGAGCGGTGCCAGGTCGCGCTGCGAGTCCTGCAGGTCCCGTTCGGCAACGGCCCGGACCGTCTCCTCCAGGGTCACCTGCTGCCCCCTGGCGGCCAGCTCCAGGTAGCGGCGCCGCCCGCGCTCTTCGGCCGAGGCCGAGAGAAAGAATTTCACATCGGCGTCCGGGAAGACGACCGTGCCGATATCGCGCCCCTCCAGCACCACGCCGCCCCGTGCGCCCATGCGGCGCTGGGCCTGCATCATGGCCTCGCGCACCGGCCTGAGGGCCGAGACGCGCGAGGTCATCAGCGACATCTCCGGCGTGCGGATCAGGGCGCTGACGTCCTGGCCGTTGGCGATGACCCGCTGCAGGCCGGCCTGGCGCTCCAGTCGAATGTCGACCGTGCTGCAGAGGCGCTTGACCGCTTCCAGGTTGTCGGGATCGATGCCGGCCTGGTCGAGCAGCCAGGCCACCGCCCGGTACATGGCACCGGTGTCGATCTGCAGATAGCCGAGGCGCTCGGCCAGCAGGTGCGCCACCGTGCTCTTGCCGGCTCCCGAAGGGCCGTCGATGGCGATCACCAGTCCGTCCGGACGCGGCCTGAGCGCGCTAGCCACGGGAGACCTTTTCCAGCAGCGGGAAGAAGCTGGGGAACGAGGTGGCCACGCAGCCGGTGTCGGCGATGCTGATGCCGTCCCGGGAAACCAGAGCCGCCACCGCCAGCGACATGGCGATGCGGTGGTCGCCGAAACTGTCCACGCTGCCGCCGGTCAGGCGTTCGACACCAGTCACATCCATGCCGTCGTCGCACTCATCCACTGTGACCCCCAGTTTCCTGAGATTGGCGGCCATGGCGCTGATGCGGTCGGTCTCCTTGACCCGCAGCTCCCGGGCCTCGCGAACCGTGGTGACCCCTTCGGCGCAGGCGGCGGCCACGCAGATGGCCGGGAACTCGTCGATGGCCCGCGGCACGACGCTGCCGGAGATGGCGCACCCCGTGAGGCGCGATGAGCGCACCAGGATGTCGGCCACCGGTTCGCCGGAGACCTCGCGCTGGTCCAGCAGCTGGATGTCGCCCCCCATGGCCTGCAGGATGTCGATGGCACCGGTACGGGTCGGATTGACCCCCACGTTGCGTATCAGAAGTTCGGAGCCGGGGGTGATCAGTGCCGCCACGATGAAGAAGGTGGCTGAGGAGATGCCGCCGGGGACGGTGATATCCTGCCCCTGCAGCTCGATGCCCCCTTGACGGTCACGCCGCAGTCAAAGGTCTCCAGGGAGGCCCCGAACAGACGGAACATGCGCTCGGAATGGTCGCGGGACAGGCTCGGCTCGCGCACGGAGGTCTCACCGTCGGCGTACAGGCCGGCCAGCATGATGGCCGACTTGACCTGGGCGCTGGAGACCGGCGATTCGTAACCGACTGCGTTCAGGGGCACCGCCGCTGATGGCCAGCGGGGCCAGGCTGCCCTTGTTGCGTCCCAGGATGCGGGCACCCATGCGGGTCAGCGGCTCGACAACCCGCTTCATGGGGCGCTTGCGCAGGTACTGGTCGCCGGTGACGACCGAGAAGAAGGACTGGCCGGCCAGCAGGCCGGTGATCAAACGGATGGTGGTGCCGGAGTTGCCGCAGTCGATCACGTCATCCGGCTCGTTCAGGCCGTGCAGCCCCCTACCCTGGATGACCACGGTCTCGCCGTCATCGTCGATCTGCACACCCATGGAGCGGAAGGCGCCCATGGTGGCCATGTTGTCGCCGCCGCGCAGGAAGCCGCGCACGGAGGTGGTGCCGTTGGCGATGGCGCCCAGCATGATCGAGCGGTGCGAGATGGACTTGTCGCCGGGGACGGTAATCTCGCCCCTGACGGATGCGGCCGGTTTGATGGTGATGGTGGTCACGGGAAACTCCGGAACGTTAAGTTTAGAATTGATACAGGTCAGTCTGAAACCGTAAAGGCGTCTCTCACAAAGCTCACAAAGCACACTAAGAGAATCTGAGCATTCTTTCGGGTTAAAACCAATAAACAAGAAGCTGTTTTCTTTCTGACTTCCTTTGTGCCTTTGTGAGCTTAAGCGAACGCAGTGAGCGAGTGAGAAACAGCTTTCAGGTATTCGCTTTTTATACGATCCCGTCGCGGAACTGCTTGGCGATGGTGAAGAACTCGGCCAGCCCCTGCGGGTCGCTGCGATCGATCCTGCTGCGCAGCTCGGCCAGGCTGCGGGAAAACCCGTCGATGCTGGCCAGGAGCGCCTCCCGGTTCATCAGCGAGATGTCGCGCCACATGGCCGGGTCGGACGAGGCGATACGGGTGAAATCCCGGAACCCGCCGGCGGTGTAGGAGAGCACGTTCTCCCCCTCCACGTCGGCGGTGCCCACGGCGTGGACCAGGGCATAGGCCACCACGTGCGGCAGGTGCGAGATCTCGGCGAAGATCCGGTCGTGATGCCCCGGCTCCATGCAGCAGACCTGGGCACCGGCCGCCTGCCAGAGGCGCGAGACCGTGTCAAAGGCGGCTGCATCGGTTGCGTCCGTGGGGGTCAGGATACAGCGTTTTCCGCTGTAGAGCGAGGCAAAGGCTGCGGCAGCACCCGAGTGCTCCGTGCCGGCGATGGGATGCCCGCCCAGAAAACAGCAGCCGGGAGGCATCAGCCGTTCACATTCCTCCACGATAGCCGCCTTGACGCTGCCGCCGTCGGTGACCACACAGCCGGGCTCCAGGAACGGTGCCAGCTCACGGACCACGCCGGGAATGGCGCAGACCGGGACGGAGACGAAGACGACCCCGGCGCCGCGCACCGCTTCGGCGACACCCGCCGCGGCCTCGTCGATGATCCCCAGCGACAGGGCCTGCTCCAGGTTGCGGGGGTCGGCGTCACAGCCGACGATGGTGGTGACTGCACCTGCCGCGCGCAAGGCACGGGCCAGGGAGCCGCCGATCAGGCCGGTGCCGATAACTGCCAGGCGCTCGATAATCACAGGAGCGGCCATGGGCTATCCCCGGCTCGTCCTTGACCGAGAACATCACCGAGGTCTTGTCGTTGCCCGAGCGCTCGGTCGCCGTGCGGAGACCACCAGGAAACGGGTGAAATTGTTGACCTGGTCCTCGATCCTGCTGCGGACGGTCTTGAGGTCGTAGAGCGAGCCGGCCAGTTCGCTGGCAATGGCGGCCGCTGAATAGTCATCGCTGACGATCTGGGCGGCGGTGGCCGTGGAGGCCACATCCACCACCGGGACGCCGGGCAGGTTCTCGTCCAGCCATTGGCGACACTGGGCCAGCGGCTGGGGATGCGAATAGACCTTCTTGATGTCCTCCATACGGCCGGTGCGCGAGAGCAGGTCGTGATGGACCTCCAGCAGAATCTCGGCGGTGATCCGGAGGTTGCTCTCGACGAACATGTCCAGGGTGTGGGGAGACAACCCCTTCGGTGGGTTCTCCACCGGCACCACGCCGTAGGCGCTTTGCCCTTCTCGACCTCTTCGAACACGGCCGGGATCGACTTGGGCGGCACCAGCTCCGCCGACAGGCCGAACTGCTGCATGGTGGCCAGGTGGCTGAAGGTGGCCTTGGGCCCCAGGAAGGCGACCTTCATGCAGGGATTCCAGGGCCAGGCAGGCCGAGATGACCTCGCGGTAGATGCTCTTCAGGGCGTCGTTGGGGAACAGGCCGGGGTTGCTGTTCAGCGGCGCTCGTAGATCTGGCGCTCGCGTCCGGGGACATGGAACTGCAGGTTGCTGCCGGACTTCAGGCGGCCGACCTCCAGTACGACGGGAGCGCTCGTTAAGCATATCGACGATCTGATCGTCGATCCGGTCGATGGCGCTGCGCAGCTCTTCGGTGTGGCTGTAGGCTTCTGCAAAGGGGTTCACCCGGGAGGTGGATCATTCTGGCTGAAATGGAACGTTTTTATACTGCAAAGGCACCCGAAATGCAAGGACTACTTCTGTAATCCGGCCTCTAATCCGCCCCGAAGCGTTCCATCCAGCGGTCGAAATGTTCCTCCTCCAGCCCGAGCCGGCGGCAGACCCTGAGCGCCAGTCCGGCCACCGCCCGGCCATGGCCGACGATGACCGCCAGGGCCTGCCCCTCGAAATACCTGCCCAGCAGTTCGATCTCCCAACGTTCCACGACTACTCCGGTAGCAACTTTATTCGTAAACCATTAACAGCAATTAAACACAGAGCAACTGTGTTCTTTGTCAAATAGTTTTAGTTAGCTGACCATTGCTGGATTCACTTCTGTTTTGTTTTCAGCATGGCATTCAGGGTTGTCCAGCAGTTTTTCTCATGCATGCTACGATGGCAACTTTGGGTGGTTTGCCTGCGGTTTTAAGTCGCTCGAAGAATGCCTTGATAATCGGGTTGTAGCGAGTAGCAGAGAGTGTCGCCATGTACAGAACACTTCGTATATCGGCTCTGCCGCCGCTGATGCTTCGTTTTCCCTTGTAGTGACCGCTGTCTCGGTTGTAAGGACAGACACCTACAAGGGCACTGATTTTCTTACGGCATAAGGTACCAAGTTCTGGCAGAAGACAAAGCAGGCTGGCAGAGAGAACAGGCCCGACCCCCTTGACACTGGTAAGAATCTCTTCCTTGTCACGCCAGATGTCATTGTTTGAGATGCTCTCTGAAATATCCCTGTCCGTGTCTTCGATCTGACTCTTGAGCCAGGATATCGTTGCAGCAATGCTCTTTTTAACTCGATGGTGTGAACCTTTGAGACGATTCTGTTCTGCCACCAGCATGTCGCTTAACTGTTTGCGGCGGGTGACCAGTGCTTTAAGCTCAAGAGTCTGATCGTCTTTCAAGGGTCTGACCTTTGGTTGTACTGCCTGGGAAAATTTGGCAATGACCAATGAGTCTATGGTATCTGTCTTGGCCAGTTTTCCCAGCGCGCGGGCAAAATTGCGAACCTGGCGGGGATTGACAATCACAACCGGTAGCCCGGCAGATGACAGTACACCGACCGCTTGCATCTCGAGACCGCCGGTGGATTCCAGAACGATGAGGCTCGGAGAGAATTCACCTAGCCAGGATACTAGCTCTCTGCAGCCGTTATCATCGTTGGTAAAGCGTTTGACTTCTTCTGTAGGAATGATTCCTACATCCAGAATGTCTTTGGAGACGTCGATACCGACAAACAGGTTCTTTTCCATAGTGTTTTCTCCTCTCCCGTTCTTGCAGAATGCGGGATCCTGATGGTCCCCAGCCAACTGTTCGGGCTGCTTGGAGGAAGGGAGTGACGCCTTATGCTCTGTGGCGGGCTTGGTGGCCCAAGTCACGATGAAGCTGTCACTCCCCAGCTATTTGAAAGAACAATAAATGCTGTACGACAAACATACAAGGCACAGAGGTCACCGAGAAAAAATATCCGGTGCTGCAGCTCCGAAAAACAAAACATTCATTCCTATACTTTTTACGGTGTTGTACTGTTTATTGAAAAATACAAGATTACTCCGTGTTCTCTGTGCCTCTGTGTTTCAATTGCCTTTGAAAACGTTATTTTCACGACAGACAGC
Organism: Geobacteraceae bacterium; assembly: GCA_016720395.1. GTDB lineage: Bacteria > Desulfobacterota > Desulfuromonadia > Geobacterales > Pseudopelobacteraceae > CAIPTY01. The sequence continues at coordinate 46,422 of JADKKR010000014.1, forward strand.
CGCATTACAAAAAAAGCCGGCATGAGCTTCATGCCGGCATCCTCTCTTTGCTGTCTCTCCGGGCTAGAGCTTGAAGTCCTTGATCGTCGAGATGACATGATCACGCTGGGCTGCGTCCTTCTGGTGGCAGCCGAAACAGGTGCTGACCGGGTCCAGGCCGCTCGGCTTTCCGTCGGCGCCGTAGCCGGCGAACAGCCAGCCGGCGGTCTCCTTCTGGCGCTTGTCCTTGCGCATCATCACGACCATGTTCTTCGGCCCGTCCGCGTCGGAACCGGGCTTGATGTTGAAGTAATCAACGACGATCGTGCTCCCTTCGGGGAACCTGTTGCCGGCCTTGTAGCCCTGGAATGCCTTCTTGTCGGCATAGATGTAATGGATCCCGTAGAACAGGGAATTCTTGTCAGTCACGAGCTTGCGCTCGCTCTTCTTCAGGCCGTATAGCCCTTGGGCGGTGGCGGCGCCGACGCAGCGGCGGCAGCAACGATTGGCAACAGAACGGCCGCCAGCAGGGTTACACACAGGAACTTTTTCATCAGTACGTGTCTCCTTGAACTTATATTGTTGTGAACTATAGCACAGAATTCTCCAGGATGTCACCAGCAAGGTACTCTGACGTCGAGCGCTTATTTTGAAGCCGGGATTCTGATGGAAAAATCCGGAATGGAGTCGGCAGACTACAGATTGAATCAATTAATTTTAAAGACAACTATTGATGAGGTAGTGTATGGTGTGGCCCAGTATTTATTAATTTCGTCACATACATTCAGGTGCTTGAGGAGCTGACATGAGAGGAATCGCGGCTTTACGCTGATAGAGGTAATCGTTGTAGCGGCTATCATTGCCATTCTGGCCGGCATCCTGGCGCCGATGATCTTTAATCAGATCGATGAGGCGAAGAAGACCCGTGCTCTGGCGGATTGCAAAACCATCTCGAATGCTGTGATGCTATTCCGCAAGGAGACACGGGAAAATGGCCCTATTACATGCCGGGGACTGTTCTTTTACGTATCTCGCCATTCTGGGTTCCGGCAACACCCGCAAACACTTCCGGAGACTGGCAGCTCGGTCTGAACGATGTCACACTCAAACTGATACTGAATCTTCCTTCAGCAAACCCTCCCATTGCACAGACCTGTTACAATGGCAAGGCGCAGAATTATTTTCTCAGGATTCACCGGACCCCTGGGATAACGCCTATGCCTCATCAACGCCGCAAACTTTGCAACAACTGATCCTGTCTGGGTCATTTCCGCAGGACCCAACGGAGTGCTCGAGACCAGCGCGATCGGTCAGACACTTAACGATCTCCTTGCAGGTGGTGACGATATCGGCATACGGATAAAGTAGCCTGCTCACAATTACGTACGTCATGCGATGCAAAAAGCCGCCCTCTTGGGCGGTTTTTTATTTGATGCTTCTTTAGCGGATAATTCCGTGGTCAAATCATTTATCCACTGAAACAGGTACCACTCACACGTTCGTTCAGGTGATTCCTTTCCAGATCTGCCCGCTATTACACCTGCCCGTTTTTTTACCCGGCTTCAGGTTGCTTTATTTTACCTGCGCATCGTAGCGGATTATAAGTTTCGCTCCAGCTGCATTCATGGTTCCGGTCGTGGGAATACGCCAGTTGGTGATATTGCCGTCAAAACCGGGGAGCACCACCGGCGCCGGATACCGGCACATACGTCAGGTGGCTCCATTGTCGTTGGGTAGACCGGAACCCCGGAGAGAGACCCGATGGCGGTGAGCCTTCGGCAAACAGGAACGGGCCGGTACTCATGTAGGTGTATCTGCTGAGGCTGTCAGAAATTACGACCGCTGTGGCTGCGCCGGTACCGGAATTTGTGGTCAGGAGCAGATAGCTGATCGTCTGCCCGGAATGGCAGTTGCTGTATTTGACTGTTTAACGAATGTCCAGGCTCAGCAGGCCCTGCGACTAGACTGGCGATGTTGGAGGGGATCGGTGGGGGCCTGGCTGCTCGATACACCCGAAGCCTGGTTGGTCTGGGTGCCGGTGCTGTTGCTGGTGACCACGATCGACACCGTACAGCTGCCGTTCCAGGGGTATCGTCAGTCCACTGAGGACAAGATTTGTCTGTCCGCTGGCGAAGCTGTTGCCGCCCGCCCCGGCACAGGTGCCGCCCGCCGACTGTGCCCCGGAGATAACTATATTCGTCGGGGTCGCTGGAAGCCTGCGGCAGTAAGGTTTATGCCGTTGCTGTTAGCAAGGGTAAAGGTGATCGTTGTCGCCGACCCTGGTTGATCGTGGCCGGGGCAAAGGCCTTGGCAATGGTGGCGGGGGCTGCCGTGACGGTCGAAGATGGGCCATATTGCTGATTGCGCCGATCGTGGTTTGGGTCGTGGTCACACCGCTGGTAGTAATGTTATAGTTGCCGGGCACATCTGACGTCACGACGATTGTGACCGTACAGCCGCCGGGAGGAATCGACAGGCCGCTGAAGGTCAACAGGCCGGTCTGCCCCAGGGCGAAGCTGTTGCCGGCCACACCGCCGCAGGTACCGCCCGCCGACTGGTTGGAGTTGATGGCCATACCGGTCAATGAATCGGTAAACGCGGCGTTGGTCAGAATTATAGAGTTAGCGTTGCTGAGAGAGAACGTGATGGTCGGCGGTGTATCGGAGGCGGTGGTGTTGGGGAAAACACCTTGCTTATACAGGCCTGTGCCAGGTAGGTGACCGTTGCGTTGACGCCACTGGCGTCTATGTTTGAGACGTGCCACCGATGCGTGCGGCATTGTTTGTACCACTTCCTGGGGCGGCTGCAATTGTGTGGTGACGGTGATGGTGCAGTTCGCAGCAGCGGCCGCAAGCGTCCCGCCGGCCAGGGTGATGGAAGTGCTGGCGGCCGTGGCGGCAACCGCCCCGCCGCAGCCGTTGACGGGAGCCGTTGGGGGTTGCGACCCACCAGACCGGCTGGCAGGCTATCAGTAAAGGCCAGACCGGTCTGGGCGGGGTTTCCGG
>JADKKR010000015.1 GCA_016720395.1 Geobacteraceae bacterium
CGGCTGCGGTCACGATTACCCTGGCCATCGGCGTTTCCAAAATGGCCCGACGCAACGCCATCATCCGCAAACTGCCGGCGGTGGAGACGCTGGGAAGTACGACGGTGATCTGCTCCGACAAGACCGGCACCCTGACCCAGAACCAGATGACTGTGCAGGAAATCCATGCCGGCGGGGATCTGATTCTGGTCTCCGGAGGCGGTTACTCGCCGGAAGGCGTCTTCACGACAGACGGGAAAGAGATTGCCGCCGACAGTTCCCCGGCCCTGCGCGAGTGCCTGCTGGCCGGTCTGCTCTGCAACGATGCCGCCTTGGTAAAAACCGGGCAGGAATGGGGCATCGAGGGTGACCCGACCGAGGCCTGCCTGCTGGTATCTGCAAAAAAAGGGGGACTTGAGCGGAAAAACCTGACGGCGCTCTTCCCCCGCAATGATTTCATACCGTTTGAATCAGAATATCAGTACATGGCAACCCAGCATGAACATGCGGGAAAACTGATCGTTTATCTCAAAGGAGCACTGGAAAGCCTTCTGCCCCGCTGCAACCGGGCACTGTCGGACAACGGCGAAGCGGTTCCGATTGACTCTGAACTGTGCCGCCGCCAGGCTGAAGAGATGGCCCGGAAAGGATTGCGGGTGCTGGCTTTTGCCCGCCTGGAGCGGGAAGGGAGTGGAGGGCCGCTGCATCATGAGCACGTCGCCGCAGGTCTGACGTTCCTCGGCCTGCAGGGCATGATCGATCCCCCCCGCACTGAAGCCATGGCGGCGATCAAGGTCTGTCTGGCGGCCGGCATAAAGGTCAAGATGATTACCGGCGACCACGTCATAACCGCATCGGCCATTGCCCGGCAGATTGGACTGTACGGAGACAGCGACAGTGCGAGCCGGCCTCCGGCCTTGAACGGCAGGGAGCTGGAAGGGCTTTCCGACACGGAACTGATTGATGCCGCAGAGCGGACGGTGGTCTTTGCGCGGGTCGCACCGGAGCAGAAACTGCGCCTGGTGGAGGCACTGCAGGCACGGGGGCACGTTGTCGCCATGACCGGGGACGGAGTCAATGACGCACCGGCGCTTCGTCAGGCGGATATCGGCGTAGCCATGGGAATCACCGGTACCGAGGTTGCCAAGGAAGCAGCAGACATGGTGCTGACGGACGATAATTTTTCTTCAATCGAAGCTGCAGTGGAGGAGGGGCGTGGCGTCTATGACAATCTGGTGAAATTTATCACCTGGACGCTGCCGACAAACCTGGGCGAAGGGCTGGTGATACTGGCGGCGGTTTTTGCCGGTGTCCAACTGCCGATTCTGCCGGTACAGATCCTCTGGATCAACATGACAACGGCGGTTCTGCTCGGTCTTATGCTGGCCTTCGAGCCGAAGGAACCGGGCATTATGCTGCGTCAGCCGATAGATCCCAAAAAACCGCTCCTGACCAGAGAACTGGGGATCAGAATCGGAATTGTCGGCGTGCTGCTGCTGGCAGCTTCATTCGGCCTGTTCGAGTGGCAGCTGGCCACGGGAAAGAGCCTGGAGCAGGCACGCACCTGTGCGGTCAACGCCTTTGTCTTCGGAGAGCTGTTCTATCTGTTCAACTGTCGCTCGCTGCGCCACTCCCTTTTTAAAATCGGCCTGTTCACCAACCGCTGGCTGCTGTGGGGGGTGGGACTGATGATCCTTCTGCAACTCCTGTTCACCTACCTGCCGGCCATGAACACTGCCTTCGGCAGCCGGCCGATCGGGCTTGCGGAATGGGGGGTGATCATAACCGCCTCCTTGATCACCTATATCGTGATCGAAGTTGAGAAATGGATTCGGCAGCGAAAAGCGCCCTGAACGCAAAGAAGTCACAAGAGGAGTTCGATGAACAGACCATCAGGCCTGCGGGAGCAGATCTACACCATCATATTCGAGGCTGATACCCGGGCCGGCTGGACCTTTGACCTGGCCCTGATCTTCTTTATCCTGCTTTCGGTGGTGCTGGTCATGCTGGACAGCATTCCCGGCATACACAATGACTGGGGTTCCGTGCTTCTGGGAGCCGAACTGCTGATCACCGCCCTCTTCAGCATCGAGTACCTGCTGCGGCTCTACTGCTCACGACGTCCTGCCCGCTATGCCTTCAGCTTTTACGGAATCGTGGATCTTCTGGCGATCATCCCCGGCTACGCCAGTATCTTCTTCCCCGGTCTGCACTTTCTCAGTACAGTCCGTATCCTGCGCGTGCTGCGCATATTCCGGATTCTCAAGATGGTCCAGTTCATGGGTGAGGGGAGCAACCTCTGGCAGGCCCTGAAGCGCGCCCGCTACAAGATCACGGTTTTTCTGACCACGGTAGGTACCATCGTGGTATTCGTCGGCAGCCTGATGTACCTGATCGAAGGGGAGCAGGGCGGCTTTACCAGCATTCCCAAAAGCATCTACTGGGCCATCGTCACCATGACCACTGTCGGCTACGGCGATATCGCCCCCCGAACCCCTCTGGGACAGATGGTGGCCTCGCTGCTGATGATCATCGGCTACGGCATCATTGCCGTACCGACCGGCATCGTCACCTCCGAGATGATGCGCCCCCAGGCGCCTTCTCCAGGTGCATCATGTCCCTGCTGCGGCCGAAAATTGGAAGAAGGCAATACGTGATCGGGAGCACTACACTGTGACCATTGAAATAGCCCTGGTACTGGGACTGGTAGTTTCAGCCGTGATTCTTTTTGCTACCGAGCGCCTGCCGGTGGACCTGACAGCCCTGGTCATCATGGGGGCCATGCTGCTGTCCGGCATCATCACGCCCCAGGATGCCATCAGCGGCTTCAGCAACCCGGCCACGGTCACCGTGGGGGCCATGTTCGTTCTGTCGGCAGGTCTGTTCAAGACCGGTGCCGTAAACCTTCTGGGGGAACTCCTCGGACAGGTCGGCAGGAAAAGTTTCTGGCTGGTGCTGATCGTCATGATGCTGATGGTTGGCACTCTTTCGGCATTTATCAACAACACGGCGGCCGTGGCCATCTTCCTGCCGGTGGTGCTGGCAATTGCCAGAGACTGCGGGTTTTCCGCCGCCCGGCTGCTGATGCCGCTCTCCTTTGCCTCCATGTTCGGCGGGGTATGTACGCTTATCGGCACCTCCACCAACATCCTGGTATCATCCATCGCCGAACGGCACGGCCTGGCCCCGATCGGCATGTTCGAACCGACAGCCCTGGGGTTGATCTTCTTTGCTGCCGGTACGCTGTACATGCTGCTGGCAGGTGTACGGATGATCCCGGACCGTGACACGGGGGCAGAGCGCGGGCCGGTGTTCGGCAGTGGTGATTATCTGATCGAGATCATCCTGGAGCCCGAGGCACGCTCTGTCGGTTCCCTGCTGGCAGAGTCGCCGCTGCTGAATGATATCGACATTCGGGGGGTGGAGGTCTTTCGGGATGGGAAACTGGTTGAAAATCCGCCTGACCGGCTGATGCTGCAGGCCGGAGATCACCTGAAGGTGCGCTGTGACCTGGATAACTTCCGCAAACTGAAGGGACGGCGCGGGATTGCCCTGCGCCAGGAAAACGGACACGCGGTCAGCGAGGAAGCGATGCTGGTGGAGGCGGTTGTGGCCTCCGGCTCCAAACTGGACGGCCGCAGTCTCAAACAGGCGCGCTTTGGATCCCGCTACGGACTCACGGCTTTGGCGGTCCGCCATCGGGGTCGGGTCATGCGGGATGACCTTGAATCCATGAAGCTGCGGGCCGGTGATGTGCTGCTGTTCGAGGTGGAAGCCCCGCACCTGGACCAGTTACGGGACGACAAGACCTTCGTGCTGATTTCCCAGGTAGATCTCCCCGCGTTCCGCACGAGCCTTATGCTGACTGCCGTTGCCGTCGTGACCGGTGTCGTGGTGGCCGCCGCCAGCGGGGCGGTTCCGATCGTGGCCGGTGCCATCATCGGCTGCATACTGATGGTTATGACCCGCTGTCTGACCCTGGATGAAGCCTACGCTTCCATCAACTGGCAGGTGATCTTCCTGCTTGCCGGGGTGCTGACCCTGGGTACGGCCCTGGAGAAGACCGGCGCCGCGCGGCTTTTGGGAGGCTATATGGTGGAAAGTGTCGGAGCGTGGGGACCAATGGCCCTGGTCTCCGTCATCTACCTGGCAACATCGATCTTAACCGAGATCATGTCCAACAACGCCACCGCCGCCCTGCTGGCCCCGATTGCCATCTCCGCAGCCGAGAGTCTGGGGATTGATTCGCGCCCGCTCCTGATGGCGATTACCTTTGCCGCCTCGGCCAGCTTCATGACCCCGGTGGGATACCAGACCAACACACTTATCTATGGCCCGGGACAGTTCCGCTACGCCGACTTTCTCAAGGTCGGCACCCCCCTCAACATCCTCTTCTGGGTGCTGGCAACCATCTTCATCCCCATATTTTGGCCGTTTTGACCAGGAGACCTTATGGAAATGCCACATGACCTGCTTGAAATGATCAGGCACTATTTGACAACCCCGCTCATAAAACTGGGAGGTTCGCCGGTCACACTCTGGACCATCCTGCAACTGGTGCTTCTGGTGGTGCTGCTCTTTTACGTTTCCGGCAAATTGAGAACCCTGCTGGTAAACAAGATGCTGACCCGGATGGAACCCGGAGCACGACAGGCCACCGGATCGATCGTCCGCTATACGGTCATAGCCATTGGATTTATTGTCATACTTCAGACGTCGGGCATCGACCTGACCGCTCTCAACGTCCTGGCGGGTGCCATTGGAATCGGCGTTGGTTTCGGCCTGCAGAACATTATCAACAACTTCATCAGCGGCCTGATCATATTGTTCGAGCGGCCGATCAAGGTGGGAGACCGGATCGTGGTGGGTGATGTTGAAGGAGACGTGATCCACATCGGCGGCAGAAGCACCACGGTAGTGACCAATGACAATATCAGCATCATCGTGCCGAATTCCAAGTTCATCACCGAAGATGTGATCAACTGGAGTCACAATGATCGCATGGTTCGCTTCAAGGTCCCGGTCAGCGTGGCCTATGGCACTGATATCGATCTGGTGGAACGTCTGCTGCTGGAGGTGGCCGACGGTACCGCCGATGTACTGAAGGATCCGCCACCGGGGACACGGCTGATGAAATTCGGTGACAGCGGACTTGAATTCGAGCTGCGGGTCTGGAGCACGACACTGATTCATCGCAAAGGAGTTTTGATCAGCAGGCTCAACATCGCCATCTACAGGAGTTTTGCGAAACATGGCATCGACATCCCCTACCCCCGGCGTGATGTTCATCTTCTCCAGGATGAAGCCAGCACATTACGCAGCAACGTTGCAGGTCAATCGCCATTGACAGGAGAATGATAGCATGCCTGACCTGAATGCACTGTTTCTGACAGTCGGCAATTATTGCCGGCGCGAGGTAATCACCTGCACCCCGTCTGACCTGCTGACAGATGCCGCAGCGACAATGCAGCGCCGCAACATTTCCAGCCTGGTCGTCTGTACAGCGGGAAAACCACCGCTCGGGATTCTCACCGATCGGGATCTGCGCAACAAGGTGGTGGCCCGTGGGATTGATCCGCGAACCTTGCCGGTAGCTCAAGTCATGAACAGTCCCGTAATTACGATTGCGGAAGATGCCTACCTGTTCGAGGCTCTCCACCTGATCTCCCGCCACCGGATTCATCGGCTGGTAGTGACCGGTCCGGCCGGGGAACTGGCAGGGATCATCACCGATTCCGATATCCTGCGCGTACAGACCCGTTCTCCGCAGCAGCTGGTTCGGGAGATCGAGGAGGCAGCCACTCTGGAGGAGCTGAAAGGTCTTCACCGGCGCGTGCAAGGGCTGGTTCGGCACCTGATCGGTACCGGCGTGCATATTCGGGATCTGGTGCGACTGATTGCCCATCTGAACGACCGGGTGGTGATTCGCCTCATCGACCTGTTGCGTGCCGGGCGCTTTGCCGGATTGACAGAGCGGTTCGCCTTTCTCGTTCTGGGGAGCGAAGGGAGGAGTGAACAGACCCTGACGACCGACCAGGACAATGCGCTTGTGTATGCCGATGGACTATCGGCTGCGGACGTGCGCCTGTTGGAGGAGTTCAGCCGGGCCCTGATCGACAGCCTGATCGATATCGGCGTCCCTGCCTGCCCGGGCGGAACCATGGCTAAAAACGAGCAGTGGCGCCGCAGTGTTGATCAGTGGCACTCCGTGCTGGACCGGTGGTTCAGCACTCCTACTCCGGAACATATCATTAATCTCAGCATGGTCTCCGATCTGCGGATGCTGCGTGGCGACCCCTCCCTGGAACTGGCGTTGAAGACCTACATAACCGGACGTCTTCAGGGTAATGAAATGTTTCTCGGCCATATGGTTGCCAACCTGCTTCGCTTTGCCGTGCCGTTGGGGTGGTTCGGGAACATCAAGACCGAGAAGGGGGAACATGCCGGGCAGGTTGATCTTAAAAGAGCCGGCATCTTTACGATCACCGAGGGAGCCAAGATCCTGGCGTTGGCCTACGGCGTTCAGGAGACCGGCACGGCCCAAAGGATCGAGCGGCTGTCAGAACAGGGGGTATTCACTAAAAAGGAGGCAGACGATCTGACCGCCAGCTTCTATGCGCTGGTACATTTCCGCCTCCGTACCCAGGTAGACGCGATGAATGCCGGGCGGCAGCCGGATAATCGTATCAGGCTTGCAGAGCTGAACCGCATGGAACAGGAACGTTTGAAAGCGGCACTGGAGGGGGTGCGCTCTTTCCAGGGAGATATGGGGCGGCGCTACCGGCTTGGGCAGACAATGTAGGTTGTTATAGTTTGATTACCGCGAGACTTTTATAAAAGGAGCACAGATGTCTTCAACTCCACCCAACCACTCACCAGCTCGGAAAGCAATTCAAAATCTGCGCATGACTGTTGGCCGCTATCTGGATTCGAAATCAGCTGATGTCCAGCACCAGGAGGTCATAAAAGAGCTGTATATTCGCACCGATCTGACCGGCAGTTATATTGCGGCACTGGTGTTCGCAAATCTGATCGCGCTGATTGGCTTGCTCTCCAACAGTGTCGCGGTCGTAATCGGTGCAATGTTGATTTCGCCATTGATGGGCCCTATTTTTTCGTTGGGACTTTCATTTGCCATGGGAAATCTGGTTCTGGCACGCAAGTCTGGACGGATCATCACCATCAGCGTCATTCTGACGATTGCTGCCGCAGTCATGTTCACCCTTATGTCTCCGCTTAAAGAAGCGACGCCGGAAATCCTTGCCCGCACCCGACCCAATATCTACGACCTGCTGGTGGCAATTTTTGCCGGCGCGATCGGCGCGATCGCCCTCTGTACCCGCAAAAACTATCTGTTTACCACAACCGGCATTGCCATAGCCACGGCGGTCATACCCCCGTTGAGCGTGGTCGGATATGGCATCGGAACGCTGCAACTGGGCATGGCAACCGGCGGCTTTCTGCTTTTTTTCACCAACCTGGTGGCAATCGTCATCAGTTCCAATATTGTGTTTATGATGCTGCGCTTTCGCTCATCCATGGTCGAAGAGGCAATATACCCCCTGAAACTGCGGATTAAAATACTCAGTCTTACCCTGGCAGTAATATCAATCCCCTTGTTTACCACCCTGGTGAGCGACATCCACGCACTCAAGCTTTCCAAAAAGATGGAGCAGACTCTCAAAAGTCACCTCAACCTGGCTGGTCATTCACGCCTGACAGGATTTTCCATCGACCATGAGGAAACGGGTGTCAGGGTGCTGGCATCGGTCAATACGGTCGAAGGTATTGACGGGGCCACCGAAAAGAGGCTGATAAATGCCCTTTCGGCAGGGATCGGACAGAAGGTAATGCTGGAACTGGAGCAGGTATTGGTCAAGGCGGACACCATTAAATCGCCGCAAACACCTTTTGCCAAAAACATCCTGGCGTCACCTTCCACACCTAAGGAAACGCTTGCGACCCTGCGAGGCAAAACAATGGGCGTTATCAAGGAAGGCTGTAATGAAGCGGCTGTCTTTCTCGCCCCCTGGCCGGTCAGAGACTGCATCATCAGCTTTAGCGGCACGGCGGCGTCGGCAATACCTCCACCTGATTGTCGGGCGTGATTTCATCATAAATGACCAGGAGCAGCGCTGGCTCGCCCTGGCGATTGAAAAAAAGCTGAATCACCCGGTAACGTTAAAAACGTCAACTGTCCCGCTCATCCCTGATCTGAAGGTCGGCGAAGATGGGCTTCCTGACGAGCGGAGCAAAAAGGAACTGGCAACGCTCAAGAATTTTGCCGCCGCGAAACATCCCGTTCTGGTGACACTCACCTATCCGCGAGGAAAGCAGAGGAAAAATGGCACACTTTTGAAGAATGCAGTATCATTGAAACAGTATCTGATAAAAGAATGTGGAGTACCTGCTGAATGGATAACTCTTAAGGCCGGCGGGTCTGAATATCGGGTTACGGTAATGGGGACGAACTGACAGCGCCAAATCATGCTTTAAAAAGCATCAGGCAGAGGTGGTTCAATGAAATTAATCATCACACTCACCATGAACCCGGCAATAGACAAGAGCGCCAACGTTGCTCAGGTCATTGTTGAACGGAAACTGTACTGCCACTCACCCCGCTTCGAACCGGGTGGCGGCGGCGTGAATGTCTCCCGTGCCATCAGGAAACTGGGAGGAGAATCAACCGCGCTGTTTCCCAGCGGAGGGTCGACCGGTGACTACCTGTTGGAACTTTTGCAGCTCGAAGGGCTTGACTGCCGACCGATTCCGGTCGATGGCCGGACACGGGAGAATCTTGTCGTTCTGGAAGAATCAAGCGGCCTGCAATACCGCTTTGGCATGCCGGGCAATCCATTGAGTGAAAAGGAGTGGCGCAACTGCCTCGATGCTCTTGCCGGCGCCGACCGCAACCCGGACTATATTGTCGCCAGCGGCAGCCTGCCGGACGGCGTGCCGGAAGACTTTTACGCCCAGGTTGCACGTATCGGCAAGGGTATCGGTGCCAGAGTCATCGTCGATACGTCCGGGAATTCCCTGCGTCTGGCACTACAGGAAGGTGTTTACCTCATCAAACCCAACATTCGGGAGCTAGGGGAATTAGTCGGACAGGAACTGGTTGACGAAACCAGTCAAAGGGAAATTTCCATGGAGTTGGTCCGTTCCGGCCAGTGCGCTGTGGTTGCCCTTTCCCTGGGTGCTGGAGGGGTACTGCTGGCATCTGCTGACGGCTGCCTGCGTCTGCAGACGCCGCTCGTGTCGATAAAGAGTAAAGTCGGAGCTGGAGACAGCATGGTGGCAGGTATTGTGCTGAGTTTGGCGCGCGGCAATGAAGTGCAGGATGCAATTCGTTTCGGTGTTGCGGCTGGCGCCGCAGCGGTTATGACCCCCGGATCTGAACTCTGCCGCCGGGAGGATACTGAGCGGCTTTATGATCTGATGAATAAGCAGACATAAAATAAGTACGTAATGTTAGTCCGCCCTGAGCGGTATTTTTAAATAAGACGGGGGAAGATAAATGAATGTTGGATTAATGGGCTTTGGTAAAACAGGCAAAGCGGTGGCGACAATTCTGCTGCAAAGCGAGGAGACCAAACTGCAGTGGGTCGTGCGCAGGTCGCACACACTTGAGCACCGCTCTGTCCCTGAATTTCTTGGAATTTCGTCAAAAGAGCCTGGGCTGATATACTCTTCTGAAGAATATTCCGCCGCCGAACTTATCAAGCGGCTACCGGTTGATGTGATTATAGATTTCTCATCTCAAGATGGAATTGATTATTACGGCCACGATGCAGCAGATCAAGGAGTTGCTATTGTCAGCGCCATCTCCTCCTACGATCCTGATAAAATCGAATTTCTGGATCAATTAGCACAGCGTACAAGACTTTTATGGTCACCTAACATAACCATTGGAATAAATTTTTTGATCATTGCAGCAAAGATTTTAAAAAAAATAGCTCCATATACGGATATTGAAATTATAGAAGAACACTTCAAAGCTAAGCCGGAACTCTCTGGAACAGCAAGGAAGATTGCTGATGCCCTGAGCTTGCCGGAAAAAGATATCAAGGTTGTCAGAGCAGGCGGCATTATCGGGGTGCATGAAATCCTCTTCGGTTTTCCCTACCAAACTGTGCGGCTTCGACATGAGTCCATTTCCCGGGAGGCATTTGGAAACGGTGTACTGTTTGCCGCACAACACTTGATTGAAAAACCAAAGGGGCTGTATACTATGGAAGATCTCCTGATGCCATACTTTCATGTTGATACGACCGTCTGTTGATACGACCGTCTTGAAATAGTAACCGGCTTACATGATCCTGTAAATTTTCCGCCACATCACATGTGTCAATTGGGAGGAGTTCACATGAAATTTGCGCAATTCATTTGCCATTCTTTTTTCCGCTCTGTTAATTGCATTTTCACTACATAATTCACAACGGGTACAGGTTCAGTTTCTGCGCTGGTATTTTCTAGGGAGCGCTGGTCTTTGTAATGCTGATGCATTTTTACCGCTGGACTTCTTGCCATGTTTTTCGCAGCACTGCCAGGCTTTTTCAGGAACCGTTCCGGGATAAAATCACTCAAAAAAAGAACTTGATAAACCCAACCTGGAAAAAGATCTGCAACTGACTGAGCTTGCAACGCAGCAGTTGGAGAAAGAAAGCCTACTGACTGAAAACAAAGGATACCCTTCTGTTGAATACTATGCTGATCGCACTGGTTATGTCCGGGTTCGTAGCCGCGCTGGCTGCGCCCGCCCTGTATCACTTCTTTCCGAGGTTTGCAGGGAGACTCTGTCCGCTGCTGCCGCTGGCCCTTTGTGCCTGCCTGTTGGCTCTCGTTGGGCAGATATCCGCGGAGACTCCCCTGCTCTTTTCGCTCCCCTGGATTCCGTCTCTGGGAATTTCCTTTTCCCTCTATCTGGACGGCCTGGGACTGCTGTTTGCGCTGCTGGTGACCGGTATCGGTTTTTTGGTGTTTCTCTACACGCCTGCCTATATGGGTAACGACGTCAGACTGGGGAAACTGTCCGGCTGGCTGTTCGCGTTTATGGCCGCCATGCTCGGCACTACCCTGGCCGGCAACCTGATTACGCTGTTTGTGTTCTGGGAGTTGACCGGTCTCTGCTCCTATCTGCTGATCGGCTTTGATCATGAGCAGGAAGAATCCCGACGGGCAGCACTCCAGGCGCTCCTTGTAACCGGAATCGGTGGTCTGGCGCTGCTGGCAGGCTTTATTCTGCTGGGAAACATCTCCGGCACGATGGAACTGGCCGAACTGCTGGGGCGTGGTGATGCTGTGCGGTCACACCCCCTCTATCTTCCCGCCCTGCTGCTGGTCCTGGCCGGGGCCTTCACCAAGTCGGCCCAGTTTCCCTTCCACTTCTGGCTCCCCGCCGCCATGGCGGCGCCGACGCCGGTCAGCGCCTACCTTCATTCCGCCACCATGGTCAAGCTGGGGGTGTTCCTGCTGGCCCGTATGACCCCGGTGCTGGGGGGGACTGATGCCTGGCTGTATCTGGTCGTCGTGACCGGCGGGATAACCATGCTGACCGGCGGGGTGCTGGCACTGCTGCGCAATGACCTTAAGCAGATCCTGGCCTGGTCCACCGTCAGCGCCCTCGGCACCCTGATGCTGCTGCTGGGAATCGGGTCGCCGGTCGCAACCACTGCGGCCATGGTCTTCCTGCTCGTCCACGCCCTCTACAAAAGCTCGCTGTTTCTGGCTGCCGGCGCTGTGGATCACGGTGCCGGTACACGAGACATCACCCGTCTTGGCAGTCTGGTTAAGTCCATGCCCTGGGTCGCTGCCGGAGCGGGACTGGCCGCACTCTCCATGGCCGGCCTGCCCCCGCTGGCCGGTTTCATCGCCAAGGAGCTGTTGTATGAAGCCAAACTCCAGGCACCGCTGGCACCATTCCTGATTACCACCGTCGGAGTTGTCAGCAATGCCCTGGCCGTTGCCGCAGGCATCCTGGCCGTCTGGCTGCCCTTCTTCGGCCGGGGTGGCGACCCTGATCTGCGACCGCACCGGGTGGAGATCGGTCTCTGGCTGCCGCCACTCGTACCCGGCCTGCTGGGGTTGGGGATCGGACTGTTCCCCGCCCCTGTCGGGCAGTGGCTGGTGGCACCGGCTGTGGCCGCTACCCGTGGTGAGCCTGCCCTGGTAAATCTGGCCCTCTGGCACGGGTTCAACCCGGTGCTGCAGCTCAGCCTGGTCACACTGGGTGCGGGATTCGCCCTTGCCGCCCTGCGCGGCCCTCTGCTCCGCAAACTGCCCGAACCTGGCAACAGACCGGTGTGGGGTCCGGAGCATCTTTACGGAATGCTGCTCAGCGGCCTGCAGGGATTTTCTGCGCGGCTGACGCTCACCCTGCAAAGTGGTCGACTGCGCTACTACCTGATGATCGTGGTAGGAGTTACCGTCGTCCTCGTCGGATTCACCTTCCTGACCGGCAGCGGAGAACTGCCGTCAAGCCTGCCCCGGCCCGACGGCGGCATCCATGAGTGGCTTACAGCCATTGTCATTCTGGCCGCGGCCGTTATGGCGACGGTCACCCGTTCGCGGCTGGCGGCGGTTGCGGCCATCGGCACGGTCGGCTATGGCGTGGCCCTGATCTACATCCTGTTCGGTGCGCCCGACCTGGCCATGACCCAGTTCTGTATTGAGACCCTCTCCATCATCCTGTTCGTTCTGGTTCTGCATCGCCTGCCGCAATTCACGCTGCTTTCCAACAGGGCCACGAGGGTTCGTGACCTGCTGGTGTCCCTCTCCATCGGCGGCCTGATGACTCTCATGGTCCTAATGGCGGTTTCCCGGCCGCTCTCCTCCCACATCAGCACCTGGTTCCTGGAACAGAGCCTTCCGGCCGGTCACGGGCGGAACGTGGTCAATGTGATTCTGGTGGATTTCAGGGCACTGGACACTCTGGGGGAAATTACGGTCCTGGCCGTGGCAGCCCTGGGGGTGTACAGTCTTCTTAAAAAACGGCACAAGGAGGAGAGCTAGGCCATGCAGTCACTGATTCTGTCAACAGCCATCCGGCTCCTGATGCCGCTGTTCCTTCTGTTTTCGGTTTTTCTGCTGCTGCGCGGACATAACGAACCGGGCGGCGGCTTCGTAGGAGGGTTAGTGGCGGCCGCCGCCTTTGCCCTCTATTCCCTGGCTCACGGTGCCGAGGCCGGCCGCAGGATGCTGCGGGTCGATCCGCGCCTGATGGTGGCTTTCGGCCTGATGACGACACTGGTGAGCGGCATGCTCCCTTTCTTCTCAGGGCAGCCCTTTCTGACCTCTCTCTGGAGCACATTCCCGGCGCCGGTTATCGGACATGCCGGTTCGCCACTCCTGTTCGATACCGGTGTCTATCTTGTGGTGGCAGGCATGTCGCTCCTGATTATCTTCAGCCTGATGGAGGACTAGGTGGAAAGCGTGCTGGCTGTCGTTATCGGAGGATTGTATGCCGCGGGTATGTACCTGATGGTGCGGCGGAGCATTATCAAGATGATCTTCGGCCTGGCACTGCTGGGCAACGCCGCAAACCTGCTGATTTTCACGGTGGGCAGGCTCACCCGCGGCCGGCCGCCCCATGTCCTGCCGGGCGAACTCATGCCGTCCCTGCCGGTGGCGGACCCGGTCCCCCAGGCCCTGATCCTGACCGCCATCGTCATTGGATTCGGTGTTCAGGCCTTTGCCCTGGTACTGATCAAGCGTGTCTATCAGAGCGTGGGGAGCGACGACCAGGACGATTTGGTCGCAGAAAACAGGCCGGGAGGTGAAGAGTGAGGCATCTGTTCCTGTTCCTCCCGCTGTTGATCCCGCTTGTCACGGCTGTCCTCGGTCTGCTGGCCTGGAACAAACCACGGCTGCAGAGAATGTTGGGGGTCTGCGGGACAGCAACGCTGCTGGCTTCCGCGGCAGCACTCCTGGTCACGGTGCTCAAGGAGGGTATCATCAGCGCCCAGGCCGGAAACTGGCCGGCCCCGTTCGGTATCACCCTGGTGGCGGACATATTCAGTGCCTTGATGGTTCTGGCAGCCGGCGTCATGGGACTGGCCGTGTCGATCTATTCACTGGCGGATACGGACCGTCATCACGAGTCCGTCGGCTACTACCCCTTGCTGCAGGTGCTTCTGCTCGGTGTGTGCGGATCTTTTCTGACCGGCGATCTCTTTAACCTGTATGTCTGGTTCGAGGTCATGCTGATCGCCTCCTTTGTGCTGCTGGCCATGGGCGGACGACGGGAGCAGATGGAAGGGGCCATCAAATACGTAGCCCTGAACCTGATCGCCTCGGCTTTCTTCCTGGCGGGGATCGGCCTTTTGTACGGCGTCGTCGGAACCCTGAACATGGCCGATCTGGCAGTAAGGCTGCGGGCTGTGCCCCATGTCGGCACCGTGCCGGTAATTGCCGTGCTGCTCTTCTGCGCATTCAGCATCAAAGCCGCCGTTTTCCCCTTTTTCTTCTGGCTGCCCGCCTCGTACCATACGGCGCCGGTTGCGGTCATTACCATCTTTTCGGCTCTGCTTACCAAGGTAGGGGTGTATGTCCTGATCAGGATTTTCACCCTGATCTTTATCCAGGAAACTTCAACCGGCCAGCCGGTCATCCTGGCAGCAACCATATTCACCATGATGGCCGGCGCATTGGGAGCCACGGCCCAGCCGGAGTTGCGTCGCATTCTCACCTTCTGTGTCGTGAGCCAGATCGGCTATATGCTGATGGGATTGGGAATCATGACTCCACTTGCCCTGGCCGGCAGCATCTTTTTCATGCTGCACATCATCGCTGCCAAGTCGGCTCTCTTTCTGTCAACCGGCATTGTGTCACGCCTGACCGGGACAACCGAACTTGCCAGGCTGGGCGGTCTCTACCACAAGCGACCACTGCTGGCCGCACTCTTTCTGGTCCCTGCCCTCTCCGTGGCGGGTATCCCCCCCCTCTCCGGATTCTGGGGTAAGCTGGCACTGATACAGGCCGCCCTTGGGACAGGTCACTACCTGACCGTGACTGTTGCCCTGGGTGTAAGTATCCTGACCCTCTATTACCTGGTCAGGGCCTGGTCCGAGATATTCTGGAAGAAGCGCCAGGGCACGGATAATGATGAGTACCACCACGTTTCGCCAACTCATCGACGGCAGATGCTGGTACCGACAGTGCTACTGGCATCTGTCTCGCTGCTGATGGGGATTGCCGCCGAACCGGTTTTCCGGCTGTCACTGCTGGCAGCCCGCCAGCTTCTGGATCCGGGAAGCTATATCAGTGCGGTTCTGGGGGTACGACCATGACGGCGTTTCTGGCCAATATCCTGCTGGCCCTGGCCTGGATGGCGCTGACCGGCACCTTCACCGTCGGAGGAATGTTTACCGGCCTTGTGTTCGGCTATTGTGTGCTCTGGATCGGTCGCCGGGACCGGAGCACCGCAGCCTACCGGTCGAAGATCGTGGCAGTTGCCGAATTTGTGCTGTTTTTCCTGAAAGAGCTGTTGATCGCCAACCTGCGGGTGGCCCACGACGTGCTCACCCCGAAGCACCACATGACTCCCGGTATTGTGGCTGTGCCGCTTGAACTTGAAAGTGATCTGCAGATCACCCTGCTGGCTACCCTGATCACTCTGACGCCCGGGACCTTGAGCCTGCACGTCGCCGAGGACCGGCGGACGCTGTACGTCCATGCCATGTACATCGACGATTCAAACATGCTGGTTAAGCAGATCAAGCAAGGCTTCGAGCGCCGGGTCAGGGAGGTTTTTCAATGACACTGGCTGACTTTGTTTCCCGGATCATCCTCCCGCTGCTGGGTGTCGGGCTTGTGCTGACCTTTTTTCGCATACTGCGCGGGCCGAGCCTGCCTGACCGGGTGGTTGCGCTGGATCTGACGGCGACCTTCATTATCGCGATTTCCGCCGTCTACTCCATCGCCAGTGGCCAACCCTCCTACCTTGATGCGGCGGTGGTACTGGCCCTGATCACCTTTCTCGGCACCGTGGCTTTTGCCTATTACCTGCACCGGAGGGGCGGCAATGAATGATACGATAATCGCCGTTTTGCTATGCTTTGGCACTTTTTTCTGCCTGGTGGCAGCCATCGGCGTGGCACGCATGCCGGACATCTATATGCGCCTTTCCGCCGCCTCCAAGGCCTCATCCCTGGGAACAGGATTTATCCTGCTGGCGGTTGCCATCTTCTTCGGCAGCACGGAGGTTACCGGCAAGATCATTGCCATCATCGCCTTCACCCTGCTGACCGCACCGGTGGCCGCCCATATGCTGGGACGTGCCGCCTACTTCAGCGGGGAACCGCTCTGGAAAAAGAGTGTCCGCGATGAGCTTGGGAGCGGCGGGGAGTGGTTTCGGCACAAGGATGGTGCGGTTGAAATACCTGTGAACTCAGACACTGTGCTTGAGTCAGCTGACAAGGAAAATTTGGAAAAGAAAAAATATGGAGAGTAGGATCGTGCGGGGACGACTAATGATAGTCTACGAATGAGTAACTCTATATCAGAATTGATCTCGAAAGTGTTTGATTAATAAACTACATGTTATGACAGTCTCTACATATTGTGGGGCCGGTTTTCATATCACGGTGACATCCAGTACAGGTTTTGTGTGCCCAGTCACTGCAAAAGTAGATAATTTTCCCGGGATTTTTTTCATGGCATTTATTACAGTTCTTCAGTGCTGTTTGATGTCTTTTGTGCGGGAACGAAACCTTGCCCAATTTTGATTGAAATTCAATAAAATCAGCAGCATAAGCAGGATCCGCAACGGTAAACAGGACAATAAAGGCAACAACCGTTATTTTCATTGTTCTATCTTGGCGTTACCACGGTTATTTTTTTGTGATTTTTGATGTTGTTTTTTCTTCTTAGCTGCACTTGCCCCCTTTTTTTCCACAATTTTTACGTGTCCATACTCGTCATCAATTAGTTCAAGAAGATCTTTTGTCTCCTGCCTCTCAGGATCAAGCTTAGTTGCCTTAAAAAGAGCTTCGCGCGCCTTTTTCGTTTCAGATGTGTGTAAATAGGTGCGAGCAAGAGCATGGTATACCTTAGCAGAGGGTCTTATTTCAATCGAATGCAAAAAAGCCTGCTTGGCTGCCGGGTAATCTTTGAGAAACTCCTGAACAATTCCCAACCGGTAAAAGGTTGTGCCGTCTTCCGGATAACGGTTGCTCTCCTCAGTAAGAAATTCAACCAGTTCATCATATTGTTTTTGTTTCCCCAGAATTGCTATAAGTCTCAGTCTTTCCTGCTGATCATCTCTATTTATTACAAGAATTTCTCGGCACTGCTTCTCTGCCCGTGATAGGTTTTTTCTACTGACTTCGAGCTTTATGAGTTCACGCCGCGGTTCAAGATTCTTCGGGTCCAGTCTTATGGCAGTCTCAAGTGATTTAATTGAGTCGCTGACTTGTCCGGATTTTTGATAAGCTCTGGCCAAACTGAAATGAATGACCGGATTATCAGGAGCGCTCGTCAGTATATTCTTGTATTCGGCTATAGCCCTGGCCAGGTTACCTTTAAGCACAAAAATATCAGCAAGTCTGCGGTGAGCGTCTCCCTTGTTTTTGTCCAAAGAAATGCTGATTTCGTATTCGCTGATTGCTCCTCCCAGATCTCCTTTGCGCTCCAGGATTATCCCGATGCTGTAATGAATTCCAGCATCATCCGGTGAAATTGAGATCGATTTTTGATAGCTTCTGAGTGCATCATCGTCATTTCCTGCAGCAAGGTAGGCGTCACCAAGTTTCTGATAAGCTCCAGGTGTTGCTTTCTCCTCTACGGCATTTTTGTAGCTTCTGATAGCCGCCGGAAAATCGCGGCGTAATAAATAAGCATCACCTTCCTGAATATAGGTTGCAATAGCGTTTTCGGTGACTATGCCGGCAAATTTTGCCTCTGCCTTTGAAGCCTCTCTATCTCCGGTTGCATTCAATGCCTCAGCCAATTGATGGTGGAGAGACTTGTCACTGGGATTTAACGCAATAGCCTGTTTCAGTAATTGAATTCCTTCTGATAGTCGTTGCTGACGGATAACTGTCCTGGCCAATTCAGATGTCAGAGCGGGATTATCAGGAGACAATTGAAGAGCTTGTCGAAGGGGGATTTCTGCTTCTTTCCAGTTTTTCAATCCCGAATATGATCTGGCCATTCCTGTCAGTGAAATTACATCGTGTGGTCTGCCTAAGGCGGCCGATTTTTCATAATAGTACAGGGCAAGCGGATACGCTTGTGTTTCACTCAACAGTTCGGCGAGTGCAAAGTGATAACGTGGATTAGTTCCACCATATTCAAGAGCTTTGGTCAGAGAAACCATGGCGGCTGTCTTATTGTTCCGTGCCAAATGCAAAAGTCCCAATCGTCCATGGGCATCGGGGAATTGTGTATCGGTTTGTATGATGTTTTCGTAAATCGGTATGGCCCGGTCAATTTCGTTGCCGAGTTCAAACTTCATCCCTTCCAAGTACTTTTGTGCTATGCCACCAGGGCAAAGCTTGTTTACTTTGTTTTCCAGATCAACTGGCAGGGAAACAGGGTTCTTCATCTGCTGATTGGTGACGAGTTCTTTTGCATCCTTGCAGTTCTGCTCCCCTGATTTTCCCCAGGTAAAGCCGCTGCAGGTTATTGCCACAATCATCATCAAGGTAATTTGGATCAGAATTCTCATGATTTGTCCGCATCTTCTGTATGTCTATCTGACTTGTCTGATTTGGTTTTTCTGAATAATTTTACCAGGAATTCGAGAAGTGATTTCTCACGAGGGACAACGGTGGCATACTCAATGTCGCCAAGCTGACTCCCCTCAAGGGCCGATAGGGAGCCACTCTTTTGAATTCCCAACAGTTGGCTTGGATAAACACTATTGTATCCGACAATGAGAAAGCTGGTCAGGCAGGCCACGGCAGCATGGGTGCCAATTGCCGAGCCGAACATTTCCATGGCCAAAATGGACGCTGATATTGGTGTATTGGCGGCGGCAGACAGGACAGCTACCATACCGATTGCAGAAAATGCTGCCACGTTTGGTTCGTTGAATATTGACGCAAACAGATTACCTGCCGAGGTGCCGATAAAGAAGACAGGAGTAAGTACTCCGCCACTGCCTCCGCAGCCAAGTGTGATCGCGGTCGTGACACTTTTCCAAAATACCGCCCCATTCGGGAGATGTTCCCCCCTCAATCCCCGCTCAATAGTAGGCAGTCCCAACCCCAAATACTCCTGAGATACGAACATGCCGATCAGCACCAGAAGGCCACCTCCGATGAGTGCTGCGACTATCCAGTGCCTTGATATCCGTTCAAGCAGACTCCGCATAACGTGAAGCAGCTGGATAAAGAACAGCGCGATTAAGCCGCACCAGATGCCGAGCAGCAGCATTTCGAGAAAACCCCAACCGGTCATCCTGGAAGCAATTGTGATCGACTCAAAAGAATAGGTAACACCCAATGCCGTTGCCACGTGATAACCAACTATTCCGGCAACAAACGAAGGAAATAACACCTCGTACATCATCTGTCCAAGCACCAGAACCTCGATGCCAAACAGTGCTCCCGCGATTGGGGTTCCGAAAACCGTGGCGAATCCAGCGCTGATTCCGCAGATAACGAGTTTTTTCCTGTCCGATTCAGGCAGGCGTGCGATGGAGGCAAAAGTGGAGGCGAGGCCGGCACCGATCTGGGCACAGGGGCCCTCTTTGCCGGCCGATCCCCCGCTTGCCAAGGTTATGATCGTTGCCACCAGTTTGACCGGGACTACCTTGAAGGGGATTCTCCCCATTCTCTGGTGGACAGCCTCAATGACCTTTTCTGTTCCATGCCCGGCGGCATCCGGTGCCAAATAACGCACAATGGCGCTACTGAAAAGCAAGGATGCCGGTAGAAATAACTGAAAGGGGAGGCACCCTTCATAGAAATAACTACCCGCCGAAAGTGCTTTCAGGAAAAAAGCGGTTCCAAGTCCTGCAAGCGTACCGACGACCGAGGCGTAAACAGTCCATTTGATGATGCTGGCAAAGAGCGTTAGCTGTTCAGATATGTGATGTTTAAATAGAGTACGCACCTATTTTTGAATTACGAATTCATCCCTGCGATTTTTTGACCAGGCGCTTTCATCATTACCCTGAACTGCCGGGCGCTCTTTGCCATAGCTGATTACGGAGAGACGTTTCTCTGGTATCCCCAAAGTCACAAGATATTGCATTGCTGCTTTTGCGCGTTTCTCGCCCAGCGCCAGGTTGTATTCAGCAGATCCACGTTCATCACAATTCCCTTCGATCCGCACTACTGTTGCAGAGCTGTTTTCAATAATTTCCATGTTTTTCTGGAGAGCGCTTCTAGCCTCTGGAGAAAGATTATACGAATCGAAATCAAAGTAAATCCTTGCCAAAGCAACGTTAAATTTATCTGCATTTTGGGACGGTACTGATGAATCAACGGTACTTTGCTTGATCGGAGCCGGCTTGCCTGGCTGCTCGCTTGGCTTTATCATCTTGCCAGGCTCAACTTTGGCTTGAGCGGTGGTCTTGGTTGCGGGAGTAATCGGCTCATCTTTTTTCACAATTTCATTGCTTGCACAGCCTCCGACAACAAACATGAAGCAACTCACAAAAAGAACAAGACCTACCCGATTCTTTTTCATTTTCAACTCCTTTTTGATACCCGGCAAGAGATAAACTGCCGAGACATAACTTGACTGAAACAAGAGTTGCCTATACAATTAGTGAAACTAATTATTAGTAATGCAAACCAATATGTCAAGCCAATTTCGGGAGTCAATATGAGAAAAGATAGAAAGGCTACACCGGAGATCATTGATAATTTGAGGCGGGTTTTCCAGGCAATAAATGAATATTCAAGAATCGCAGAAAAAAAAACCGGTTTGACAGGACCGCAGCTTTGGGCAATAAAAATACTGGATAACACCTCTCCCATAAGGGTATCTGACTTGGCTCAACGTATGTTTCTAAGGCCTGCGACGGTAGTGGGAATCCTCGACCGACTTGAAATGAAGGGGCTTGTTTCTCGAACCCGTTCAACGACCGACCGTAGAGCAGTGGACCTGACTCTTACCGAAAATGGGAAGAGTCTGGCAGCAAAGTCGCCTGAAGTTGCCCAGATAATGCTGGTGAATGGTCTGGATGAATTGACTGACGAAAAGTTTTTCGTAGTTGAGGAGGGAATGAAACTAATGGTGAGTATGCTTGGAGCAGAGCATATGACTCCACAACCTCTGCATGGTTAAGCAGAAGTCAATCTGCTACGAGTGAAACAGACCTGAGCCTGGTTGTTCCCAACCCTGAGGTTTTTTTACAGGGAGATAAAATAGATGAACTGGAACTGGATCAAACAGATAGAAGTTGTTGCTGAATGGCCGGATGCCGCTGTTTCCGTATTGGCACTGGTTATTGCGGTCCTGCTCGGTTTCCTCGGTTACATAGTCCTCTTCAAGGTGCTGTTACGTCTGATCGAACGTCCCGATACCGCGATACAACAGATACTGATCCGTCGATGGCGGCAACCGGCCAAGCTGCTGCTGCCGCTCTTGGCCGTCCTCCTGGCCCTTCCCTCTCTGCAGTTCCCTGAAAAAATTGCTGCACTCCTTCAGCATATTGGCAGTCTGGGCCTGATCGCTTCAGTCGCCTGGCTCCTGTCCGTCACCATCTACGGCTTGCAGGAAATGGTGCTGCAGCGTTACGACGTCACCGCCAGCGACAACCTTACTGCGCGGGCGGTCTCCACCCAGGTCAATGTGCTAATCAAGATAGCTATAGTACTGATTATCATCATTGCCGGGGCCACCATGTTGATGACCTTCGACAAGGTACGGCAGGTGGGAGTTAGTTTGCTTGCCTCGGCAGGGATTGCCGGGGTCATTATAGGTTTCGCCGCCCAGCGCAGTCTGGCGACCCTCATCGCCGGCATCCAGATCGCCATCACGCAGCCAATCCGGCTGGACGACGTGGTTGTAGTCGAAGGTGAATGGGGGCGTATCGAGGAGATTAACCTGACCTATGTGGTGGTCTGCATCTGGGATTTGCGACGTCTGGTGCTGCCGATTACCTACTTCCTGGAAAAGCCCTTCCAGAACTGGACCCGGGCTTCAGCCGACCTAATTGGTACGGTGACCCTGCACTGCGACTACCGGGTGCCGGTGGAGGCGGTGCGTGCAGAACTGCAGAGCATCCTCGAGGGAACCGAACTCTGGGACGGAAAGGCCTCCGGCCTGGTTGTCGTGGATGCAACCGACAAGACAGTCGTCCTGCGGGCCCTGGTCAGTGCGAAAAACTCGGGGGAAGGCTGGGACCTGCGCTGCCATGTGCGCGAAAAGCTGGTTGAATTCCTGCAGCGCGAGCATCCTGATTGCCTGCCGCGTGTTCGAGCCGAGGTGGAATCGCTCTCGCAGGCAACTCAGTCGCTGGCTGAAGTGCCTTTATGAATTATTTCGATTTTTTAATTTCAGAAATTGCATAAGCCATGGAAATATGTGCTTGCTACGCCGCCATAAATAACAGTTGTCGTCATGTGCGACGGATTTTCATAGCTGTTATTTCATCAGCTTTGACTCCTGTTTCAATTTTACTGGTAAATTAAGGCAGTTGCACTGTACATACCGCACATGGTTTCAGGCGTGATTATTGCTGATACCTACCGAATAGGAATGAGGATATTATCCGGACAATGCCGCATTATCTGGCAACCTGGAATAATTAGGAGCTGATATGGAACGATTTACCCACGACATCGGTGCAACCCCCGCAGCTGGCGGAACCCGATTCAGGCTCTGGGCGCCTTCGGCCACGTCGGTCGAGGTGGAAGTGGTGGGTGCCGCTACACAGAAAACACCTCTCAGGCAGGACGGCGAATACTTTCAGGGGGTGGTGCAGGCGGCACCTGGTGACCGTTACTGGTACTGGCTGGACGGCACGCTGCGGCGCCCCGATCCCGTTTCCCGCAGCCAGCCTGATGGCGTGCACGGCCCTTCCCAGGTGATCGATCCAATGTTTGCCTGGAGCGACGATCGCTGGCAAGGAATTGCCCTTGACGAATACGTTATGTATGAGCTGCATGTGGGAACCTGTACCCCAGAAGGCACATTTGAAGGGGTCATCTCCCGCCTCGATTACCTGTGCGAACTCGGGATAACCGCCCTGCAACTGATGCCGGTGGCCCAGTTTCCCGGAGAAAGGAATTGGGGCTATGACGGCACCTACCCCTTTGCCCCCCAGAACTCCTATGGCGGTGCGGACGGTCTGAAACGCCTGGTGGATGCCTGCCATTCCCGGGGGTTGGCCGTGATCCTGGATGTGGTCTACAATCACCTGGGACCGGAAGGGAATTATCTGCATGCCTTCGGCCCCTACTTTACCGACCGCTACCGCACCCCCTGGGGGGACGCGGTCAATTTCGACGGCCCCGGCAGTGACCAGGTCCGCCACTATTTCATCTCCAATGCACTCTACTGGATAACCGAATACCATATCGATGCTCTGCGGCTGGATGCCATCCACGGCATCTACGACTTCAGTGCCCTGCATATCCTTCAGGAACTAACCGGGGCAGTACACCGGCAGGGTATCGTACTCGGCCGCCGGGTCCACGTGATCGCCGAAAGCGATTTGAACGACGTGCGTGTGGTTAAGCCGGCCGAGTCGGGAGGTTATGGCCTGGATGCCCAGTGGAACGACGACTTCCACCATGCCCTGCGGACGTTATTGACCAATGACCGAAGCGGCTATTACGTCGACTTCGGCCGGTTCTCAGATCTGGTCAAGGCATTCAGGGAAGGGTTTGTCCTCTCCGGCGACTATTCGACGTTCAGAAGGAGACGGCATGGCAGTTCCTCGGCAGACATCCCGCCCGGCCAACTGGTGGTCTTTTCCCAGAACCATGACCAGGTTGGCAACCACATGCGCGGTGAGCGATTAGGCGAACACCTTACAGCACAACAACTCAAACTGGCCGCCGCGACAGTGCTGCTCTCCCCTTACCTGCCGCTGCTCTTCATGGGGGAGGAATACGGGGAATCGGCACCTTTTCCCTATTTCGTCAGTCATGGGGATGCAGAACTGGTGGAGTGTGTCAGGCGGGGACGCCTGGAAGAGTTTGCCGCATTTGGAAATCAGTGCACCCCGCCCGATCCCCAGACAGAGGCAACCTTTCTTTCAGCGAAACTTGATCAGGAACAGCGCCGGGTGGGTGACCAAAAATCCATCTTTGAATTTTACCGCGAACTGATACATCTGCGTAGAGAATGTACTCCGCTTGCCAGACTCAACAGAGAAGATATGCAGGTGATTGCCAACGAGGATGAACAGATGCTGGCGATCATCCGAAATGCGGGTGACGATCAGCTCTTCTGCCTGTTCAACTTCAGAGACCGGGACTGCGTAATCCCTCCGTCTCTGGCATGTGGTGCCCTGCGCATCCTACTCGATTCTTCGGGTACCTATCCACCGGGCAGTTGCGTTACCGTGTACTCCACCCGTCCCAAAACATTTCCGACTCTGGCCCCTTTCGGCGTCATGGTCTACCAGGCCCATAAAACAGGGTAAGTGAATTATAGAAGGTCGTTCTGCCAGAATACACAGACACAAACTTCAACCATGCCAAAGGATTGACTCAATGGAACGCTTCCTCTGCATACACGGCCACTTCTACCAGCCGCCCCGGGAAAATCCGTGGCTGGAGTCAATTGAGATCCAGGATTCGGCCTATCCCTACCATGACTGGAATGAACGTATCACTGCCGAGTGCTATGCCCCCAACACCGCTTCACGGAATCTGGACGGCGACGGGCGCATCATGGGCATCATCAGCAACTATGCCCGGATAAGCTTCAACTTCGGACCTACCCTGCTTTCCTGGATGGAGAAATTTTCACCCGAAACCTACCGGGCGATCCTGGCGGCCGACCGGCAGAGCTTAGCCTGGCGTTCCGGTCATGGGGCCGCCCTGGCCCAGGTCTACAACCATATCATCATGCCCCTGGCCAGCCTGCGCGATAAAAGGACTCAGGTGCTGTGGGGAATCAGGGATTTCGAGCAGCGTTTCTTGCGCTTTCCCGAGGGGATGTGGCTGGCGGAAACCGCCGTGGATACGGAAACCCTGGAGGTGCTGGCCGAAGCGGGCATCCGCTTTACCATACTTGCCCCCCACCAGGCCGGAAAAGTACGGGGTGGCGCCGGCGGCAGGTGGAAGGACGTCAGTGGTTCACGCATCGATCCGTCAAAGGCATATCTCTGCCGGCTCCCATCAGGTCGGAGCATCACGCTTTTCTTCTATGACGGCCCCATTTCTCAGGCAGTGGCCTTCGAGAAACTTCTCAGCAACGGAGAGCAGTTTGCCACACGACTTGTATCCGGCTTCGCCAATCACCGCCGACACCCCCAGTTGGTACATATTGCCACCGATGGCGAGACCTACGGTCATCACCACCACTTCGGCGAGATGGCGCTGGGAAATGCCCTGGACCATATAGAAGGTAACGGCCTTGCGCGCCTGACCAACTATGGCGAATTCCTGGAGTTGAACCCGGCCACCCATGAGGTGCAGATTATTGAAAACTCCTCCTGGAGTTGCATGCACGGCATTGAGCGCTGGAGGAGCGACTGCGGCTGCAACTCGGGTGGAAACTCGGGCTGGAACCAGCAATGGCGGAAGCCGCTGCGGGAAGCTTTGGACTGGCTCAGCGGACACCTAACAAAGTGCTATGCGGAAACCATGACGGGATACCTGAAAGACCCCTGGACGGCCCGGGATGATTATATCGAAGTAGTTCTCGACCGTTCCGTGGAAAACGTCGCTGACTTCCTGCACCGGCATTCCCTGCGCCCGCTGGATGAAGATGCTTCCATAGCCGTGCTCAGCCAGTTGGAGATGCAACGCCACGCCATGCTCATGTTCACCAGTTGCGGGTGGTTTTTTGATGAGTTGTCGGGACTGGAAACGGTTCAGATCCTTCAGTATGCCGGCCGGGCGATCCAGCTGGCAGAACGCAACGGTACACAGGGCATTGAAGGCTTCTTTCTGGAACAGCTGGCCCTGTCCGGGAGCAATCTTCCCGAAAAAGGCAACGGGGCTGAAATCTATGCGAAATTCGTCAAGCCGGTCATGATCGACCTGATCAAGGTCGGTGCGCACTATGCCGTCAGTTCTGTCTTTGAGGAGTATGGAGAGGAAACGGGTATCTTCAGCTATCGTGTCTACCGGGAAGATTTTGTGGTCTTCCATAGCGGGCAGATGAAGCTGGCGATAGGCAGAGTATTTGTTCGCTCGGCGATTACCCGCAAAGCTGACCGGATCAGCTTCTGCACCCTGTATTTCGGTGGACATGCCCTGAACTGCGGTGTCCGCTCATTCCTCGGTGAAGAGGCGTACCGCACCATGAAGCAGGAGGTTGCGGACGCATTCAATGCATCCGATCTCGCCGCCATCATCAGGCTGCTGGACACACATTTCGGCATGCACAATTACTCCCTCAGGAATCTGTTCCGGGACGAACAGCGTCACATACTGCAGTTGATCATCGCCGGCACGCTCCAGGAGTTTGAAGACAAATTCACCCATCTCTACGAAAACAACCGTGGTCTGATGGGGTTTCTGAGGGAAACCGGCATGCCGGTACCGCACCGCTTTATAACCACGGCCGAAACAGCCCTCAACCTGCGACTGAAAAAAATGTTCACTTCGGACACTGTCGACATGGACAGCCTCAGGGAGGTGGTCAGTGAGTTCAATGACTGGGATGTCCCGGTGGATACCGTGGCACTTGAGTTCATAATCCGTCACCGGCTGGAAGAGGTGATGTCCTCGCTACTGGCTGATCCGGAAAACACCCGGATTTTAAACGATCTGCTCGTGCTGGTCGAGGCGGTCACGTCACTTCCGCTGGCGATTAATCTCTGGCAGATACAGAACATGTACTGGGATCTGTTGCACTTACGCGCTGCCGGTTTCCGTCCCGGCACAGAGCGGGCGGACAGCCATGGCACAGCAGCCTGGAACGAATCTATCCGGAAGCTGGGAGAACTGCTCTATTTCAATGCAGGCGCCCTTATGGCGGCAATGGGAGACATATGAACGGCATCGGCCTCAGAGTACCGTCAGCAACCTACCGTCTTCAATTCAATTCGGGCTTCCGATTCAGCGATGCCCGGGAAATTTTACCTTATCTGCACCGCCTCGGGATCAGCGACATCTACGCATCACCCTACTTCAAGGCGCGGGAGGGGAGTCTTCACGGCTATGATATTCTGGATCAGAACAGCCTCAATCCTGAAGTCGGATCGGAGGATGAGTACGAGGAGTTGATCGCTGAATTGAAACGAAAAAATATGGGTCAGATTCTGGATATTGTCCCGAACCACATGTGTGTTGAAGGTAGCGGGAACTCCTTCTGGATGGATGTGCTCGAAAACGGTCCCAGCTCGACCTATGCAAGTTTTTTCGATATCGACTGGCACCCGGTCAAGCAGGAACTGGAGAACAAGGTTCTGATTCCTATTCTGGGTGACCAGTACGGTACTGTCCTCGAAAACGGCGATCTGCACCTGACCTTTGAAGAGGGCTCGTTTTTTGTACACTACTATGAACACAGGCTGCCGATCATCCCTAAGACCTACAGCAATATCCTGATGCTTAACATAGAAGTTCTGGAACAGGAACTTTCATCAGCTGCGCCACAATATCAGGAACTGATGAGCATCATAACATCGCTCAGTCACCTGCCTCCCGTCACAGAGAAGAACCCCGGACTGATTGCAGAGCGCTACCGGGAAAAGGAGGTTGTCAAACGGCGCCTCTGGACTCTATATCAGAACAGCAGCGCGGTCAGGACATATATTGACGGCAACCTGGCCGCCTTCAACGGCACCAAGGGCGACCCGCGCAGTTTTGATCTGCTGGACACCCTACTACGTGATCAGGTCTATCGCATCTCCCACTGGCGTGTCGCTACCGAGGAGATCAACTACCGCAGGTTCTTCGACATCAATTCCCTGGGCGCCATCCGGGTCGAGGATCCGGTCGTCTTTGAAAAAACACACCAGCTCATCTTCAAGCTGATAGAGACCGGCAAGATTACCGGCCTGCGGATCGACCACGCCGATGGACTTCGGGATCCGAAAGATTATATCAGGCGGCTTCAATCGGATTGTTTCATCCGGATGTACGGCACCTCTGAAGATGCGGGCAGTGGAGAGGGAGACGCCAGGGCGGTTGCCAAAGGGAAATACGGGCAGGTCATTGCTGCAGCGCCATCCTATAAGCCATTTTACATTCTCGGGGAAAAAATACTCCTCAAGGCCGAGAAGTTACCGGACAGCTGGCAGGTATTCAGTACCACAGGGTACGACTATGCCAATCAGGTAAACGGACTTTTTGTGGACACCTCGAATGCCAAGGTTTTTGAATCGTTATATACCCGCTTCCTGCAGCACCGTGTCGATTTCCATCAAGCCGTCTATGACAAGAAAAAACTGGTCATGCAGGTAGCCATGTCAAGCGAGATCAACACCCTGGGACACTACCTGAACAGGATATCCGAACAAAGCCGGCATACACGGGATTTCACCCTCAACAGCCTGATCAAGTCAATCGTGGAAGTGATCGCGTTTTTCCCGGTATATCGGACCTACATAAACAGTTTTGACGTCACTGAGCGGGACCGCCAGTATATTGAATCGACGGTCGGCCGGGCAAAACGCCAGAACCCTGCTATCAGCGCATCAGTTTTCGACTTTATCCAGAATGTTCTGACACTCCGGTTTCCCGATAACATACATGAAGATCTCAAGACGGCCTGGCTCGATTTTGTGATGCGCTTTCAGCAGATCACCGGACCGGTCATGGCCAAGGGGGTCGAGGATACGGCCTTCTACCTGTATAATCGACTGGTTTCCCTGAACGAGGTTGGAGGAAGTCCGGAACGGTTCGGCATCACCCTGGAGGCCTTCCATGGCCAGAATATCGAGCGCGGCAAGTCCCGCCCGCTGGCCATGCTGGCCACATCGACCCATGACACAAAGCGCAGTGAGGATGTCCGGGCCAGGATCAACGTGCTCTCGGAAATCCCCGAGCAATGGAGGGAGGGACTTTCCCGCTGGGGTCGTCACAACCGCAAGGTCAAGATGATCGTCGACGGCAAACCGGCGCCGACACGCAATGAGGAATACCTGCTCTACCAGACGCTGGTGGGGACCTGGCCTCACTGCAGTCCCGGGAATGGTGAGTTTATAGAGTTTCGTTCGAGGATCAAGGAGTACATGCTTAAGGCCATGCGGGAGGCCAAGGTACACACGAGCTGGATCAGTCCCAACCAGCTGCATGAGGATGCCGTGATGTATTTCATCGACACGATCCTGACGGAATCAACGCACAATACCTTTCTGCAGGATTTTGCAACATTTCAGAAACTGACATCTGCTTGCGGGATATTTAATTCTCTATCCCAGACACTGCTAAAGATCACCTCACCTGGTGTCCCTGATTTCTACCAGGGGAATGAGTTGTGGGACTTCAGTCTGGTTGACCCGGATAACCGCCGTCAGGTCGATTACCGTCTAAGAAAAGAACTGCTGGATGAGCTGCTAGTAAAGGAGTCCACTGATGGATTGCTGGATACGGCCCGTGAGGTGGTTACAACACGTGAAGACGGTCGAATAAAGCTTCACCTGACCTGCAAAGCGCTTAACTTCCGACGCGAGAACCGGGAACTGTTCGAAAGCGGGCGCTACCTGCCGCTCGCGGTGGAGGGCGCCTGTCTGGAACATGTCTGTGCCTTCGAACGGTCGGGCAACGGCAGATCTTTCATGGTGGTTGTGCCACGATTTTACAGCCGGCTGATACAGGACTGCAACGGTTTACCGCTGGGGCCGGAAGTATGGCAGGATACTCGAATCATTCAATCGTTTGACTTTGCCGGAAGTAGATTCCGCAACATTTTTACCGGTCAAGTCCTGACTCTTGCACAGAAGGGAGAACAATTGAGCCTCTCTCTTCAGGATATACTCTCGATATATCCTGTTGCTCTGCTCGAAAAAATTGAACAGTGAGGCGATCGTGTTACATATGGTGTAACTTTTTGGTGTGACATGCTGTCATGCAGTAATGCTGACACGGGATCTCGCCAGAGAGGTATATCCGCTTCATGGCTTGAAAAACCGGGGAATGCCGGGAAACGGCAGTAAGGTTCACTCTTGACAGGAATGAATCGATACATAGAGACGTGCATGCCTTATTTCACCTTACAATACTCTCATAGCGGCATCGAAGCGCGGCGCGGATCAATCAGTGCAGCGGCATGCCTGCTGCTCTGGCTCACGTTGGCCCTGCCCCTGCATGCCGCTGAACCGGTAGAAGTTATCGTCAGCGGCATCGAAGGCGCCGCGCTGAAAAATGTGCAGGAATCGCTGGGCCTGCCTTCCGGACTGGTACGCGACGGACAGGTGGACCGGCTCTGGCTGGAGCGGTTTGCCCGGCAGGCCGGGGATTCAGCCAGAACCGCGCTGGAACCGTTCGGCCTGTATCAGGCCCGGGTCACGACTGCGGTAGAAAAGGACGGAGAGCGTTATCGTCTACTGGTCTCGGTAGTGCCGGGTGAAGCGGCGCGCCTTACAGACATTTCAGTTGTGCTGAACGGAGCCGGTAGCGGCGAAAAACGCCTGCTCAGGCTGGTGGAACAGTTCCCCCTGCACAAGGGTGACGTCCTGCAGCATCAGAGCTACGAAGCGGCCAAGGCAGCGCTCATGTCGCGGGCCCGCGAACTGGGATACCTGGATGCGGATTTTTCGCGGCACGAAATCCGCGTTGCCCCGTCAGGAACCACTGCCACGATCGGTCTTACCCTGGATACGGGAACACGGTACTATTTCGGTACGACACAGATCCAGGGCGCATCGGACTATCCGGACAGTTTCCTCAGGCGCCATCTGACCTACGACCCCGGAGAGGTCTTTTCCTATCCCCGGCTGGGAGAAACCCAGCGCAACTTTGCCAATTCGGAACGGTTCAAGGAGGTGATTGTTTCACCGGAAATACAGGATGCCAAGGCATCCCGGGTGCCGGTCAAGGTGCAGTTGACACCCGGACCACGTTTCAGCCTGCGACCTGGCATCGGGTACGGGACGGATACGGGAGGGCGCTTCACGCTACGCTACCGCGACCTGAACATGTTTCACCTGGGGCATGAGCTGTATTCGCAGCTGTTTGTCGCTGAACGGCTCCAGGGGCTGGTAACGGGGTATGTGCTGCCCAGCCCGCGGGATATCAGGAGCTCCACCACGCTTCAACTGAACCTGCAGCAGGAGGACACCAGCAGCTACGCCAGCCGGATCCTGGCCCTGGAACTGGCCCGCAACCACAGTTTCGATCCCGGAAAGCTCGGTACTGCCTATGTCAAGGCCCAGTATGAAGACTATACCGTCGGTGCACTGACATCAACGGCCCGGCTTCTGCTACCGGGCTTACGCTTTACCGACAATCGCTACAACAACCCGATCCGCCCCCGGCGTGGCTTCCGCTATGCGGTTGAACTGCGCGGCACCCATCAACTGCTCGGATCGGACACGGCACTGATTCAGGTTCTGGCCGAAGGAAGCCATCTCCAGCCGCTGCCCTGGCGGTTTTCGCTGCGTACCCGGGCCGAGGCAGGGGTAACCCTGCTGAATGACCCGCTAAAAAGACATTCCGCCGTCACTGCGCTTCTTTACCGGAGGGGACCAGACCGTGCGCGGCTATTCCTACAAGTCCCTCGGGCCACGGGATGCCTCGGGCAGAGTTGTGGGGGGCACACAGCTCCTGATCGCCAGCGTAGAACTGGAACGGGCCCTGTTCAAGGATTGGGGGGTTTCCGTCTTTTATGATACAGGCAACACCTTTAATTCGTTTGCCTCGGTCCGGATGTTTCAGGGTGCGGGTTTCGGTCTGCACTACTATTCACCGGTAGGTGCCTTGAATCTTTCCGTGGCGCGGCCACTGCGCAGCGGCGACCCGGCCATTCATTTTCACTTCACCGTGGGGTTCGAGCTATGAGCCGGCTCAGCAGACGCGTTTTCGGGGCAAGTCTGGTGCTTGCACTGACAGGATCAGTCCTGGCCATGCTGATCTGGGTCATGTCTACGACGAAGGGTACCCGCTGGCTGCTGACGACGGTTGCCCCGCTGGGCGGGATCAGCTTCTCCGCCCGGACCATAGAGGGGAGCATCGGCAGCCGTCTGCGCCTCACGGGGCTGCGGGTGGGACTGGCACGGCAGAACGTGGAGATCGGAAAACTTGAGCTGCGCTGGAAACCACTGCTGCTACTGTCCGGCACTGTGGCTGTCCAGGAGCTGATCATGGACAGGGTGCTGATCCGGGATGATAGCCCCCTCGACAACAAACCGTTGAATATGGCCTGGCCGCGGGTGACCGAAAGCGGACAGCTGTTCGAAGGCAGGATTGCGCGCCTGAAGGTAACGGAATTCAGCTACCGCCGGCTGCAGGAACAGCCGCTGCTGATAACGTCCATCACCGGTTCACTCAGCTGGCAGGAGAGCATTCTCTCCATCAATGACCTCATGCTGCTGTCCCCTTCCGGGCAGATGCAGGGCAGCGTTTCGGCCGGCTTCAGGCAGCCTTCTCTCACATCCGACCTGGCGATTGCCGTGACACCCCCCCTGGCAGAGATGGACCGCTTCGTGCTGCAGACGCGCCGTAGCAAAACGTCCGGAAAGGAGTCGTTTGTCGGGAACATCACGATTGCAGGCAGCGCCGGCACACGAAAGCTGCTGGAGCTGAGCGGCGATGTGGGGATGGCACGGGATACAATCAACCTGCGGCATCTCGCCCTCTCCAGACCCGGCCTGAAAGGGAGGATTACAGCTGATGGCTCGCTGGTATTCCCGGCCGGAGAATCGCTGCTGACACTACAGGTCATGGTGGATGGCCTCGATCTGGACTCCGAACTGAACATACCGACGGATCTTTCCGGCACTCTTCGATTCGCGGGGACCCTGAACAGCTATGGCGGTGACTTCAGCTTTGCCAACCGGGTCAAGGGGTGGCAGGCGGCAACCGTCTCAGGCACGTATCAGGGTACCCGAGACGGGATGAAACTGGCGCCGTTCAGCGGGCGTCTGCTGGACGGCTCCCTGACCGGTAACCTGGATATGGACTGGCGCAGCGGTTTTGCGCTGCAGGCGCTGCTTAACGGCAGGGGCCTCAACCCGGCCGGGCTTGACCCGGCATGGAAGGGTGTTGCGAATTTCAATGCCACAGGCTCGCTGACCAGAAAGGGTAATGAACCATTCAGGGGCAGCGTCAGCGCTTCCCTGCTGGAAAGCCGTCTGCATGGCCAGGCACTGACCGGCGATCTGCAGGCGCAGAGTAACGGAGATACTGTTTCCTTAGATAATTTGGCGCTGCAGGGCAAGGGTTTTGACCTGCACGCCTCCGGGGAACTGCAGCAGCGCATCTCCCTGGCGGCGACGATCAGTGATTTTTCCCTGCTGGTCCCCGGAGCAGCAGGGTCTCTCCGGACACAGGGCTGGTTGCGTTGGCGCGACAGGCAGCTCAGCGGCGCAGTCACCGGTACGGGAAGCAGACTGGCCTACGGCGGCACACGCCTGGCAGCCATCACTCTTTCTGCCGGGCTTGATCCTGGCCCGGGCTACCCCGTGCACATCAGTGCTGTGCTCAAGGATCTGATCCATGACCGCTACCGGCTGGATGCCGTGACACTGAAGGCAGACGGGACCGTGCGCAGCCACAGCGTACAGGCACACCTGCGTTCAGGTGCAGCCGATGCACATATGTCACTGAGTGCCGGCTACGATAAAGATACCTGGAAGGGGGAGATCGGACGCCTGTCAGGACGAGACGGTAGCGGACTGGAAGCTGAACGCACCGGCGTCATTTACCCTCAGCGCCGAAACCTTCTCCCTCTCTCCGCTGGCCCTTTCCGCCGGTACCGGAGAACTGATCGAACTTGTCGCGAATCTGGGACGCACCCCATTGTCCGGCCAGCTCCGGGCCCGCTGGAGCCGAGTGAACCTGGCCAGGGCTAATCCCTGGCTCCGGGAGCTGCGGCTTTCGGGACGCGCAATGGTTCAGCTCAGGTCGGATTCTTGCCGGACAAGCGGCTGACCCTGACGGGAAGCGCCGACATCAGCGGGACATTCAGCCATCAGGGGCGCAGTATAACGCTGCAGCGGAGCCTGCTGACCGTTGACGGCGGCCGGCAGGGCCTGCAGGTCGGGCTGGATCTGGCCATGTCCGACGGCGGCCGGCTGAAGGGGAGCTTCTCTTCGGCAGCACCGTTCAGTCTGGTTCTGCCCGAGCACGGCCACCTGACGGCAGACGCCAGCAACATCGACCTTCTGCTGCTCAAGCCCTGGGCTGCCCGGCGACACGAAGCTGAGCGGGCGAATCACCGGTCGGGCCAGTGGGAGCATGCTGCCGGGACAACGTTTTGATCTGTCCGGCAACGCCGTGCTCAATGGCGGAACCCTGCAGCAGCAAAGGCCTGACGGCGAGCTGAAGCTGGATTTTTCGACAGCCAGGGCCAGCTGGAATTGGCGCGGGGAGGCATTATCCGGTACACTTGGTCTGACCATGACAGACTACGGTCAGGTCAGCGGGGATTTCAGGCTGCCGCTGGCGGCTCGTTTCCCGGCGGCCTTCAATCCCGGGGGGCCACTGCGGGCAACTCTCAGCGGAACGGCCCGGGAAAAGGGTTGATCACCACCCTGTTTCCCGGACTGGTGCAGGAAAGCTTCGGGAGCTTGCTGTTGATCTGGCGGTCAACGGCACCTGGGAAGCACCGCAGATCACCGGGAAACTGCAGCTCTCCAAAGCCGGTGCCTATCTGCCCACCGCCGGCATCCGTTTAAGGGATGTCCAGCTCTCGGCACAGCTGGAAAGAACCGCATCAGGGTTGAATCCTTCCGGCGCTGTCCGGGGCAGGCCATCTGAAGGAACCGCGTTGATCACCCTGGAGGGGCGGCGGGTGACCGCATACACCGGCACCATCGCCGGAGAAAACTTCCAGACTGTCAACTTCCTGAACTTCGCATCCTGGAGCACCCCCAGACTCAGCTTTGAGGGCTCCGCAGAAACTGATCCTGCGTGGAGAACTGCGCCTGCCGGAGCTGAACATCATCGGCTCGCAATCCCGGACCGTTATCGCACCGAGCAGTGACGTCATCCGGGAGGGGGTCGTCGTTCCGGCCTCAAAGAATCCTGGCCTGGCACTGGATGTACGGGTAAGGTCCTGCTGGGCGAGAGGCCATTGTCAAAATTTCGGTGTACGCACTATTGGGCGGGGCTCTGGATCTGACTTTCAGCAGCCTCGACAGGATCACCAGCAGGTGAGACCAGGGTGGTCAAAGGCACATACCGGACCCACGTCAGACTCATTATCGTTGGTCCGGACATTTTCGTTCTTCGCCGGTAGCCCCCCTTGGACCGGCCACCCCTTGATTTTCTGGCACTGCACCGTCGGTGATGTGCGGGCCGGGGTAATCGTGTCGGAACGCTGCAGACCGGTCACCAGGCTCTATTCCGAGCCGGCCATGCCGGACGTCGATGTCCTGGCCTATATTGTCCTGGGGCGTACGCTCGGCAGCAGCGGAGAACAGGCCAGCCTGCTGGCCGTGCGGCAGGTGCTTATAACCTCGTCCCGGCAGGCCGGGGCCTGCAGGACCAGATCAAGGACAAAGCTTGGCCTGGTACGCTGGAGGAGGTCAGGGAGGAGTCCCGGAACGGCAGCGGATCGCAGAACAAACCGCAGGTGACCGCCCCGGTTCGATTCCGGAGGCGCAACCCATGACCGAGACCGTGTTCACCGTGGGCATTACCTGACTCCGCGGCTCTATATCAGCTGGAAAGTCGCTGTTTACCGGCAACAACCTGTTCAAACTTTGGTATGATATCTTCAAACGAAATTGCAGATCGAAACCCCAGACCGGCAGCGGCGAGGGCGGTGTCGATATCTCTACTACAAGCTGGAGTTCAAGTAGGCATACCCGGAGCATGACGTTTGATTATCGAATTTTTCAATGACGCAGGGATGTAAATGCTGAATACGCGCGTGGATGCAGGTGCTGCTGCACCCGACCTCACTGCCGGGACCCGGTGGAATAGGGACACTGGGGGCGACGCCCGGCGCTTCATTGATCTGCTGTGCGAGATGGGGATGTCCTACTGGCAGATGCTTCCGCTGACCCCTCCGGCCTGTGGCAATTCACCCTATTCCGCCTTTACCCTGGGTGGCAATCCGCTGCTGATCGATCTGGAACAGATTGCCGGTGAGGGATCTTCCTCCAGGCTACTGCGACGCCAATCGTTATCCTGATGACCGTGTTGATTTCGCCCATGTCATCGGCCCGAAAAATGGAACTGTCCTATCAGGCAGCCTCAACCTTTCTGTCGGTGACCATCCCGAACGCAAGAATTCCGGCACTATTGCATTTAACCCCTGGCTGCACGAGTATGCCGTTTTCATGGCCCTGAAACGCCACTACCACGGAGAGGCTGGATTCTCTGGCCGGAGGAGGCTTCGTTCATTATGCCGGGAAACGGCCCGAGTATGCTGCGGTACAATTCCAGCCTGAAATCAGCGTCCAGAAATATCTGCAGTGGCGTTTTCGCGGCGATGGAGAACTCTGCGAGACTACTTTAACGGACGTGGAATCGCTGTGATCGGAAGATATACCCATCTTTGTCGCAGCAAGTTCTGCCGATGTCTGGAGTCACCGTGACCTGTTCCTCCCTGGATGTTGAGGGTAAACCCGCAGGTGGTTGCCGGTGTTCCTCCCGACTATTTCAGCGCCACCGGACAGTTGTGAACGCAACTCTATGACTGGGATGTCATGGAACAAGACGGCTATCAGTGGTGGATCGATCGTTTCAGGACGATCTTTTGCAGACTCTTCGACATTGTCCGTGTAGATCCTTTCGCGGTTTCGAAGCGGTGACGTGGCATATACCGTCAGATGAAACAACAGCCGAAAAGAGAAACTGGATCAAAGTTCCGGGAGAACAGCTTTTCGACACCCTGATTGCCGCCTTGGGAAAACTGCCCATCATCGCCGAAGATCTGGGCGTCATCACGCCCGAGAACACAACAACATTGCGGGATCGCTACAACTTCCCCGGCATGAAGATCCTGCAGTTTGCCTTTGAGAAAGAACCGATCAATCTGCCTCCATACCCAAAAGCAGGGTCGTCTATACCGGAACGCACGACAATGACACGACCAAAAGGCTGGTATGATTCGATAACAGATGCCCGAACGTCATGAGAAATGTGTGAATATCTTGGCTGCACCAGGTGGACGGCGTCGGCGACCTGATCCGCGGCCTCTCATGTCAGTTGCCGATACGGTGGTCATACCGCTTCAGGACATTTTAAAGCTGGGAAGCGAGGCGCGCATGAACATCCCCGGCGCTCCTTTCGGCAACTGGGAGTAGCGTTTTTCATGGGAGCATGCTTCCCTGGGACCTGGCTGTTTTGGTTCGAAGACGGGTGGAACGTTACGACACCACAGGGAGAAAAAACATATGCACCAATGATCATTCTATCCTGGATGACAATCCGCACTGGTATAAGGACGCCATAATCCTATCGGGTCCACATCAAGGCCTTTTTCAGACTCAAGGCCCGGACAGGTCGGCGATTTCCAAGGCAGCAGCAAGCTAGACTACCTGCAGCAACTCCGGTGTCACGGCAACCAATATACACTCTGCCTTCTCCACAGCGGGATGACGGCTATGATATGGCCAAACTGCTATAACGTCAACCCATCTACTTTTTGCGAGTTCAAGCGGTTTTGCGCGCCGCCCATGGTCGCGGTATCCGGGTGATTACCGGGCGGGTGCTTAACCATACCTCCGACTGGCACCCTGGTTTCAGCGTGCCCGTCTGGCGAAGCCGGGCTCCGTGTACCGGGATTACTATATACTGGAGCGGCACGATCGAAGTACCGCGAAGCG
>JADKKR010000016.1 GCA_016720395.1 Geobacteraceae bacterium
GAGCATGGACAGGGGGCGGGTCACTGCATATTCTGCGATAACCGCGAGAACGCCCGTCCGATGAATGCCTCTGAGATAAAACGGCGCGGTCCGTAAACCTTTCGCCTGCCCTGCCATTCCAAGGCAGGCGACCGATCTACTGAAAGGAATAAATCTGCGTGCATTGGATGACTTCTACATCGCCATTTCTGTCTGCTCCTTTCAGTTCGGAGGCTATGGCGGCACACGGTGGACTTGTGTGTGGATCCTGTCACCGCCCTGGCCGGAGGTTGTTCTGTTGTAACGGCTGTTCGTGCATTCTCAAGCCTGGCAGATGGTTGTGTCGTGTGCCACAGGGGCTATGGCAGGATCTTTTGATCAGTCCATGGCGTACAGGAAGGTGAAAAGCAGTTTGTTCAGCGCAGCTTATGCACGTGTTGATTCGGGATTCTGGGAGAAGAATTGGTGTCCCTGCCACCTCAAGAGCCGCCTGGACTGCCACGACAAAGGTGAACTGAAAACTGACCGTGGCGGCATGCCAGAGATGTCACAAAGGATACATACCGGCTGGGAATTACCGGGTTGACCGTGGAAGACAATTATGCGTTATCAGCGCGGTCTCGCCATCAATGACGAGACTTTCCCGGAAATGCTGCCTGATGTTCATTCACGGGCCGGATTGACCTGCGGCGACTGCCACTCCATGAGCAGTCTGTCGCAGGGGAAAAATCATCGTGCTGGGTCTGTATCGACCGTCACAAACTGGACTTGAAGATTCTTGAACACCGGATATCAGTTCACATGGAGCGTCTGGAGTGTTACGCCTGCCATTCTGCCTGGGGCGCACAGGAATACGCCACATTTTTTCTCCGCTTCGCGACCCGAAGATGAAAACACTTGACCAAGCTGTCGATCCAAGTTAGCATTACCTGCGCAGCTCCTACCTCAGGAAGCAGGATGCGCCGCCGCTCGATATTAACGACAGGGGCGCATCGAGCCCGATCAGGCCACTGTTTATCGCCTACCACTGGATATCATGTTTGCCCGCAACGGTGGCCCGGAGAACACACTGCTGGTCGCCGAGTGGCGCGCCTGGTTTCCGCATACGGTCCAGCGCGGCAGCGTGACCTGTGAGCGGTGTCACGATAACCCGGCCCGGTTCCTGCTGGAACCAGAGGCCAGTCGAATCTGTTCAGCCGAAAAAGGACCGTCTGCAGTTAGAATCGTTCTGGGTCCAGGAAGGCCAACGGATGGTCAACGGCAGTTCGACGTCCGCCAACCGCTATCTGAAGATGAGCCGAAAAGTCCGGCCTACACAAAGGCAGCTACATCGAAAAATGGAAACATTGCTAATCACGTCGAAAGTTCATCACGACCCTAACCCCGGCCTTCTGTTTCGCTGGGCTTACTCTGGCGCTACCTGTCGCCGCCGGCCGTTTCACGCCGCCGGGTTGTGGCACGGGTAACCATGATTGATATACCAGCCGAAGGAGCACCGGTCTTTCTACAGGAACGGCTGGGCGCTGATGCGGGAAGGTGATAACCTTCAGCTCTGACCTGGTCTGCACCAACTGGAGTGCACCGTGACGGTCACCTGTAGCGGGTTGTCCTGCCCTGTCATGGCAGTCGCTTCGATCGGCAGGGGAGAGGCTGAACGGGCTGGCTGACCGTTCTCCGGGCAGGCTGAAGGTTGAGGAGCATGACGAAGACCGAGGTCGTGACATAATGGTATCTGACTTTCTCAAACATCTCTTTCCCGCGTGGTGCTGGAACGGAACCC
Source organism: Geobacteraceae bacterium (assembly GCA_016720395.1). Lineage (GTDB taxonomy): Bacteria > Desulfobacterota > Desulfuromonadia > Geobacterales > Pseudopelobacteraceae > CAIPTY01. The sequence continues at coordinate 1,760 of JADKKR010000016.1, forward strand.
GCGCCTCAGCTACACCTTCTGCTCAGGCTGGCCTTCAGCGCTTTTCTCTGGTTATGCTGGCCAGCGGGATGCCGCTGCTGGTCTATTACCAGCCGACACCGGAGCGGCCTTCAATTCGATCCTGTTCCTGAATCAGCGGTGTGGGGCGGTAAATACCTGCGCAGTCTGCACCGCCTGACATCTCATTTTCTGCCGATCCTGCTGTTTCTCCATATGCTCCTGTTGTCCTGACCGGCGCCTATCAGCGCCCGCGCCAGCTTAACCGGGTTATCGGCATGCTCCTGCTGCTGCTGTGCGTCTTCGGAGGCCTATACCGGTTACCTGTTTCTACGGACAAGCGTTGGTCTACTGGGCCACCCAGACCGGCATGGAACTGTTGCTGACCGTTTCCCTCTCTTCGGGGGTCGGTCCGTGCATTGCTGGTGCCGGACGGCGTCGGTCAGCCGCCGTCACTGCTGCGTTTCTATGCCCTGCATGTCGTGGTGGTCCTGTCGGTATCACTGCTTTCCCTGCTGCATTTCTACCGGGTCAGGAAAACAAGGTGCTTCCCTACTTATGAAACCGGATCTGGGTCAAAAGCCCCCCCGCACTTTTTCCAACTGATCAGCCGCTCCTTCTGGCTGCTGATGACCGTCTGCAGATGCTGGCGGCATTTGTCCCGGCCCCGCTGCAGACCGCCGCCGACCCGTCCCTCTACCCCAAACCGGTCAAATCGGCCTGGTTCCTGTTGTGGATTCAGGAGCTGGTCAGCTGGTCGCGTTTCATGATCTGGCCGGTGCTGCTGCTGCGTCTCGCCTGCTTTATGCTTCCCCGGCTGCCGACAGGTGCGCAGTCACCAGCTTGCTGGCTGCCGCCGGGCCAGCGGCTGATTTGATCAGTACGATCCTGGTCACCGCAGCGCCGCTGCTGCTTACCGTCATAAGTCTGTATTTTCGGGGGCGGATTGGTCGCTGGTTTTCTGACTATCAAAGCGGCGGCAGCCATGGTTACTACACCCGCAAGTGGCCTGGCTTCCCGGCAGCTCTGCCAGTCATGCCACCCTGACCATTACGTCGAGCGCGGTGTCTGCATCAGCTGCCACCGGGGTAACCCTGCCTCCGGCCGCCGGAATATCGCCCACCAGCAGTCGATCGCCGGACGCTACGCCGCCTTTACCCTTGGCGACACAGAAACTCCGGACCGGTGAGCGCCTCATCGATCTTTGCGCCGCCGACGCCGCCACGTCATCGGCGATCGGGGAACCGGCTCGGCCAATCTGGACCGGTCGTCGTTGGCAGGGCGCCCGGTGAGATGACCGAATCCATCTTGAACCCGGTAAAAATATGCCTGATTTCCGCATGGAGGCAATAGGCTGTCCTGCTGGTGAACGCTCTGCTGGCGGCATCCAGCCGTCGAAGGCCGCTTCCGGTGGCAACGCCAGGCTGTTCATTTTGATCGCACTCGGCACGGCAGGGGAGGATGTCTTCAGCAAAAGTGCGGATCATGCCATCGTGCACTGACGTCAGGTCTGGGCGCTTGGGACTGGGCGACGCGGGACCGAATCTGTCGGGCCTGTCACCGTCTATCCGGAAACATTCAAAGACAGGTACCGCTGACTGAGCGCAATCTGGAGAACTGGCTGAAGAATCCCCCGGCGGATCAGGCCACAGAGCCGGATGCAGCCGGTTCAGTTGACTGAGCTTGAATTCAGGCAACTAATGGATATACTTACAGTGAAACAACCTCAAAAAACAACAGGAGGGTGGTATGCCGAGCGTTATTTTGATGCGGTGCCACAGCGGCAGAAACAGGTTCGTAGGTACCTGCCGGCCCCTTCAGTATGACCGCTGTACCTGCATGGCATCACGTGTTGTTTCTGCTGTTCCGTTTTCAGCCGGCTGTGGCGACAAGAGACATATACGGTAACTGGTCTAACCGTTAAAAGATTCCGAAATTTCCGAGTTGACATTATATTTTTATATATATTATAAAAAAATATGTATTAAATGAGCCATATACGATCAACCATGCTCTGGCTATCATCACGCTGGTCCTGTGTGCAACATCGCCGTGGCAGAAACCTACCGCCTCAGTCTCAAAGATGCCATTGCTCTGTCACTGACAGGAACAATCTGGTGCGGTCAGCAGGTTTTGCAGCTGACGCCGCACGCCAGGATGTCGCGATAACCACGGCCCGTTACTATCCGGGGGTTTCTTTGAGGAAGCCTTCGTCGCATCGAATGCGCCACGCAGACCTTCATGATGAAACTTGATGAAGGTAGATTTTCCCAGAACGATTTCCAGATCGACAAGCCTCAACCATCCGCAGACCAGTCATGACTTCAGGACCGCCCTGACAATCCAGCAGCCGATCTACAATCCGTCAACATCGCCGGCCAGGGAGATGGCAGTCAAAGGAGTCTGAAAGCAGACCTTGGCTTACGATGCGGGCAAGGAGGATACCGCCTTCCAGGTCTTCCGGCCCGTTCTGGAGGTGCAGAAGTCAAAGGCACAGCTGCGTGCCGTTGAGCAGGCCCTTGGAGACGCACGGGAGAATAAGCGCCTGGCAGCGGTTCGCACCGGAGCAGGGGTGGGGCTGAAGTCTGACGAACTCAGGGCACGAACGCATCTTGGCTCGGTCGAGCAGCAGTTCATAACGGCCGGCAACAATCTGATGCTGGCCAGGATGCAGCTGGCGAACGTGGTCGGCCTCAAGGAAGGCGACAGCATCGATATTACTGAATCCATCATCCCTCTTACTTCAGGCATGCCTCCCGAAGAGCTGGTCAAGGTGGCGCTGGAAAGCAGGAAAGACCTGAAGCAGTCCATGGTTGAGCTTGAAAAGAATGATGCCGCCTCCGGCTTGCGCGGAGTGGTTACCTGCCTTCTGTCGGGTCATTTGCAACCTACCAGATGAATTCAAAGGATACGCCCTTCGGCTCTGATAACGATTCATGGATTGCCGGCATCAGCCTCAAGTGGCAGCTGTTCGACGGATTCAAGCGCTACCATGAGAAGGATCGCGCAGTTGCAGCACGTTCCGCTGCGGCAGAGTTGCTGGAAGCCAGGCTGCGCGAGGTCAGGTACCGGGTCAGGGAAAGTGTCATGCGGCGCGAGGAAATGGGCAAGCGACTGGAAGTGGTGCGGAATTCCCTGGAGGATGCCGAAGAAACCGTGCGGCTCCTGACCAGGCGCTTTGAGAATTCTCTGGCCACCATGGTCGAGCTGCTGGACGCACAGACGGCACTGAATCAGGTGCGGGCAGGGCCAGGTGGAGTCCGAGGCAAACTACTCTCTGGCCGGCGGTAATGTGTATTATTCTGCAGGGATATTCATGAAGGAGATGCTGAAATGAAAAACAGATTCCTGTTGGCCACCTTTCTCATGGCAGTATTCATGTTCGCCGGCTGCAGCAAGAAGAACTCTACCGATGAGACGAAAGCCGCCGTGCCTGCGGCTGTGGTGAAAGGGGTTCTGACAGAAACCGTCAAAACCGCCTCTGTCCCTGAAACCATGGAGGTCGTGGGCACAGTCCGTGCCCGAACCAGCGCAGTGGTTTCTGCACGCATATCCGGTGTTGTCAGCCTGCTGAAGGTACGGGAAGGTGACCGGGTAAAGAAGGACAGCTGCTTGCGCAGCTCGATGCCCAGGAGAATCAGGCGCATGCCGCTGGAGCGGCCGCAGGGGTCGAGGAAGCCGGGCGCGGCCTGGATGAAGCTCTGTCACGTAAACGGCTGTCTGATGCAACCTTCGAACGCTATCAGAACCTCTTCAAAGAACAGGCTATTACCCGCCAGGAATTCGATGTCAAGCAGACGGAACGCGATCTGGCCTCTCAGGCGGTTGCGCGTGCCGAAGCCCGTCTGCAGCAGGCCCGGGAAGGATCGCGGGCAGCATCCGCCATCGCCGGCTATACCAGGATCGTAGCCCCGCTTTCGGGTATCATAACCAGCAGGCAGGCTGACCTGGGTGCCACGGTATTTCCGGCCCAGCCGTTGATGACGATTGAAGACGAGGGGAGCTACCAGCTTGAACTGTCGGTGCCGGAGTCGATTGCGCTCTCCGTGAAACCGGGTACAGCCGTTCACGTTACACTGGATGCCGTGAATACATCGTTCAAGGCAAAGATCGCCGAAACAGTACCCTCTACTGATCCGGCCAGCCGCACCTTCATCGCTAAAATCCTGTTGGATCAAAAAGGACTCAAGTCCGGCATGTTCGGCCGGGGTGCCCTGAGCCTGGGAACCAGTGTCAACGGCACGCTGGTACCAAGGAAGGCCATTGTAGATCGGGGTGCGCTGACATCGATCTGGATCGTTGAAAAAGACGCCACCGCCCGCATGCGGTTAGTGAGGATCGGCAAAGCCGTCGGTGACAGGGTGGAGATTCTTTCAGGCCTCTCCGAAGGTGAGCGCATTGTTGTCGATGGCGTAGAGAAAGTCAGCGAAGGGTCAAAGGTGGAATGAGTCATGGCCAACCTCGGCTTTGCAGGTAAAATTGCCCGCGCATTCATAAACTCGAAACTGACCCCGCTGATCGTAGGAGCATCCTTATTGCTGGGGCTCTTTGCTGTCAAGATGACCCCCCGCGAGGAAGAACCGCAGATCGTGGTGCCCATGGTGGATATCTACCTCCCCATGCCCGGTTCCACCCCGCAGGAGGTTCAGGAGCGGGTAGTCAAGCCTTTTGAGGCCAAATTGTGGGAGATCAAGGGGGTCGAGTACCTCTATTCCATGAGCCGGCCGGGCATGGGGATTATCACCGTGCGCTTCCTGGTGGGACAGCCGATGGAGGAGTCGCTGGTCAAGCTCTACAACAAGGTCATGAGCAATCGCGGCGTTCTGCCGCCGGGTGCCGGTGAACCGCTGGTGGTGCCGAAGTCCATCGACGACGTGCCGATCATGGCCCTGACGCTCTGGTCGGAACGTTATGACCATGGCACCCTGCGTACCCTGGCCAGGAAGTGGCCGATGAACTGAAGAAAAGCGAAAACAGCGCTGAGGTGGAGATCAAGGGAGGGCTGCCCCGCCAGCTGCGGGTGACTCTGGATGCCCCTCGTCTGGCCGGTTACGGTCTGTCCCCGCTGCAGGTGGCGGGAGCCCTTCAGAAGGGTAATGCTTCTCTGCCGTCGGGGTCATTTTCCGGTGCCGACAAGGAAACCACCGTGGTGACCGGCGGCTTCCTTGACAGTGCCGATGCGGTAGAGCGAACGGTAGTTGGGGTCTACGGCAACAAGCCGGTCTACCTGAGTGACGTTGCGCAGATCCAGGACGGTGTTCAGGAACCGGAGGATTATGTCTTCATGGGCATGGGACCGGGAGCCGCCCATAAGAAGCTCACCGGGAAACCCCGGCAGGACTATGCTGCGGTGACTATCTCCGTGGCAAAGAGGAAGGGGGCCAACGCCACCTGGGTAGCCGAGGACCTGGTAAGAAAGGTCGAGTCACTCAAGGGCAAGGTGATCCCCTCCGATGTGCAGGTAACGATCACCCGCAACTACGGCGAGACCGCCAAGGAAAAGAACAATGAGCTGCTCTTTCACATGTTCCTGGCTGCCATCTCGGTCACGATCCTGATTGCGGTCTTCATGGGCTGGCGCGCAGGAGCAGTAGCCGCCATAGCCATCCCGGTCACCCTGGCGTTGACCATGTTGATCTTCTACCTGATCGGCTACACCCTCAACCGGATCACGCTCTTCGCCCTGATCTTCTCCATCGGCATTCTGGTGGACGACGCCATCGTGGTGGTAGAGAACATCCACCGCTACTTTACCACTACGGTAATGAAGCCGCTGGATGCTGCCATCAAGGCGGTGGATGAGATCGGCAACCCCACGATGCTGGCCACTTTTGCCGTCATTGCCTCGATCCTGCCCATGGGGTTCGTGGGCGGCCTGATGGGCCCCTACATGCGCCCGATACCGGTCGGTGCCAGCATGGCCATGCTTTTCTCCATGCTGATAGCCTTTATCGTCACACCATACTTTGCCTTCCGTTTCATGAAGGGCGAGTCCCACCACGGCTCAGGTGAGGCACCGGAGGATTCCCGGCTTACGGCCTTTTACCGTCTCTGGATGGGGCGCCTGATCCACGAGAAGGGTCTGCGCTACGGTTTCCTGTCCGCGGTGGTGGTCATGCTGCTGCTCTCCTGTTCCCTGATCCTGTTCAAGGCCGTGACGGTCAAGATGCTCCCCTTCGACAACAAGAACGAACTGCAGGTGATCATCGATGCCCCGGACGGAACGTCGCTGGAGCAGACCGCCCGCATAACCCGCGAGATGGGCGATGCCCTGCGTACGGTGCCGGAGGTGACTGATTTCCAAATGTATATCGGTACCAGCGCCCCGTTCAATTTCAACGGCCTGGTGCGTCATTATTACCTGCGCAAGGGCTCGAATCTGGCAGACATTCAGGTCAACCTGCTGCCCAAGGATCAGCGCAAGGATCAGTCCCACGCCATAGCCAAGCGCATCCGCCCGCTGGTCAAGTCCATCGCCGACAGGCATGGCGCCCGGGTCAAGGTGGCCGAGATTCCCCCCGGCCCGCCGGTACTCTCCACGCTGGTAGCCGAGATCTACGGCCCTGATGATGCCAGCCGCGCCGGCATTGCCGGCAAGGTCAGGGATATTCTCACCCGGACCGCCGGCGTTGTTGATGTGGATATGTACCGTGAAGATGATCAGAAGAAAGTCACGTTTGCCGTGGACAGTGAAAAAGCAGCCCTCTCGGGCATTGCAGTAGAGGATGTCGCCCGTACACTATCCATCGCCCTGGGAGGACAGAATACCGGCATGCTGCATCTGCCCAGGGAAAAGGAGCCGGTCTATATACATCTCCGCCTGCCTGCCGGACAACGCAGTTCTGTGGCCGATCTCTCGTCGATCCAGGTCCCGGGTCAGAAGGGGAGTGTTCCGCTCTCCCAGCTGGTGAAGGTATCGACAGGCAGCGAAGAAAAGACCCTTTACCGTAAAAACCTGAAGAACGTGGTCTATGTCATCGGCGATGTGGCCGGTGAGATCGAGGCCCCGGTCTATGCGATCCTCAAGATGCAGAAAGAAATTGCCGACCTGCCAACCCCGGACGGCTCGAAGATCGAAGTCCTGGCATCCCGGCAGCCTTGGAGCGAGGAAAAGATGGGCATGAAGTGGGACGGTGAATGGCACATCACCTACGAGGTATTCCGTGATCTGGGCATCGCTTTCGGTGCGGTTATGGTGCTGATCTATATCCTGGTGGTGGCCTGGTTCAAGGATTTCACCACACCGCTGGTGATCATGGCCCCCATTCCGCTGACCCTGATCGGTATCCTGCCTGGCCATGCCATGTTCGGCGCCTTTTTTACCGCCACTTCCATGATAGGCTTCATCGCACTGGCAGGGATCATTGTGCGCAACTCGATTATCCTGATCGATTTTGCCGAGATGAAACGCCGCGAGGGAATGGCCCTGGACGAGGCCATAATAGAAGCCGGCGCGGTGCGTTTCCGCCCCATGCTGCTGACAGCTGCAGCAGTGGTGGTGGGAAGTTTCGTGATCGTCTTCGACCCGATATTCCAGGGCCTGGCCCTGGCCATGATGTTCGGGGAGATTGCATCGACCACCCTTTCCCGTGTTACAATCCCCATACTGTATTATATGGTACAGAGCTGGAAAGAGCGGCACCATGCAGGAGAACCAAAGGAGACGATGTGATTTTCTGGTCGAAAAAAGCAAAACCTTCACTGGAAGGAATGGAAATGGCTGAAATATGCCAGCTGGAGGCTGAGGCGCTCTACCGGTCCGGCAGGTACCACTGTGCAGAAGCGGTACTGGAGGTCGTCAGGAAGCACTTTTCGCCCGGGACGCCGGAGTCGGTGGTGGGAACGGTGTCAGGATTCGGCGGCGGTTCCGGGGCCGGATGTGTCTGCGGTGCGGTGTCGGGTGGCACGGTCGCGCTGGGAATGGTGCTGAACGATAAAAAAGCTACCACGCACCTGACCAAGGAACTGCATACCTGGTTCAAGGAGAAGTACGGAGTCACCTGCTGCAAGACCATCCGCCAGACCCACAAAGGGGCCTGTCCGGTCCTGACCGGCGAGGTGGCGGGGAAAGTGGCCGAGATGCTGGGAAGGAAATAAAAAGCGAACACTTTTTCGCAATATCTGCGCATATCTTCGGGATTCCTTGTGCGGCGTAGCGTTGCTAGGCCTCCGCGCAATCCCTTGACATCCTTGATCTTGCGAAAATTGCCCACTTCTGGAAAATGGAATGGCTTGATCTGCTGTAAATTTTTTATAAAGGAGACGTACATATGAAAGAAGAATTCTACATCGAGCGCATTGTCCGTATCGTGGCCGGGACGTTTGTCATGATCTCGCTGCTGCTGGCGCATTTCCACTCGCCCAACTGGCTCTGGTTCACCGGCTTCGTCGGGCTTAACCTGTTCCAGTCCGGCTTCACCCAGTTCTGCCCGATGTTTAACATTCTGGCTAAAATGGGTGTGCCCCGTTTCCCGGGCAGTACGTGCTGTAAATGAAATTCCGAATCACCATACTTTGCGAGAACTCCGTTGGCCCGATCAGCGGAACACTCGGTGAACACGGCTTTTCTGCCCTGATAGAACCAGCCCAGGGAGATCCGCTGCTGTTCGACACCGGGCAGGGGTTGACGCTGCTCCACAACGCCCGCCGCATGAACAGGGACCTTTCAAAGATCGGGAGAGTCGTGTTGTCACATGGGCACTACGATCACTGCGGCGGCCTGCTGCCGCTTCTTCAGGAGAATGGCCCGAAAAGAGTCTATGGCCATCCGGCTCTGTTCAGGGCCCGCCACCGCATAAAAGACACGGGAGAGTGCTGGCCCATCGGCATCCCTCATACGCGGCAGGAGCTGGAATCTGCCGGTGCTGATTTTGATCTGTCGGACGAATTCCGTGAAATCGCACCGCAGATTTATCTGTCGGGTGAGGTGCCACGTGCTACCGTGTTTGAAACGGGTGATCAGGGGCTCTACTGTGATTGCACCGGACAGGAGGTTGACGCAACACCGGACGATCAGTCCCTGGTCCTGGAAACGGACAAGGGCCTGGTTATCATTGTGGGCTGCTGTCATGCAGGGCTGGTCAACACAATGGAGCATGTTGCCTATTCCCTGGGCCGCCGCGATATCTACGCTGTGATCGGCGGAACGCACCTCGGTTTCTGCGGGCAGGAACAGTTTGACATGACAGTTTCCGCACTGAAATGCTGGGGAGTGCAAAAAATAGCCGCCGGTCATTGTACCGGATTTGCAGCATCAGCACGTCTGTCGAGGGAGATGCCGAAGGAGTTTCAGGTGGCGCTGGTCGGTTTTACGCTGGAAGTTTAGTTGTGCACATAATACCAATAGGGAGAAGGTAGCGATGAAGAAGCTGGTTCTGGCTGTCATAATGGTCTGTATGGTGTGGTCTCTGGCCCTTGCCGCCGCAAAGGATATTTCCTCACGTGAGGCGAAGGCACTGATCGAAAAAAACAAGAATATATTTCTGCTGGATGTCCGTACCCCGCAGGAAAACAGTCAGGCCCGGCTTCCCGGAACCGTGCTGATACCCATCAACGAGTTTGAAGGCCGTATCAAAGAAGTGCCCAGGAACAAGACCATTCTTGTCTACTGTGCTGTCGGTTCGCGCTCGAAACCGGTGGCGGAGTACCTCTCAGGAGCGGTTACAAGGATGTTTACAACATGTCAGACGGCATTGTCGGCTGGTACCGCAACGGTTTTCAGATTGTGAGATAGGCATGAATACCTTCGATACCTCCGCGCATATCCTTAAAATACTCGGTCATCCATTGCGCTTGAAGATCGTCGCCGGATTGGTAAGGCAGCCGAAATGCGTCAAAGATATCTGGGGTTGCCTTGGATTGCCGCAGGCTGTCATCTCCCAGCAGCTTGCAATGCTTAAGGCAAGCGGCATTATTGAAGGCACGCGTCACGGCGTTGAGATGCACTATACTGTTATTGACCCGCTTGCAAAAGTACTCGTTGATTTCATTGAGCAGGATTCATTTCCAGCGAGGTGACGTGTGAATATTATCCTGCCTTTGTTGATACTTCCAACAACGCTTGTTCACACCTGAGTGTGCAGACCGTGTGACCGCGGGGGAAGAGTGTTGAGCGACACAGTCCATACAAGGCGTATTTTGTAAAACAGCCGAGATTGAAGAGCATTATCGCACAAATTACCGGTACGTCCGCATACAGGCAGAGAAAATAACGTCGCAGCTGGAAGGTCGTTATCCCTCTATGTACTTCACTAATAAGTAGTACAATAGTGCAAAATATTTATTGACAAAAAAGTGTAATATAGTAAATGTATGAACACCGTTAACGATATGAAGTATCAGGTACTGATGGAAGACCGGCCCAGAAAAGCCATATCTTCATAGGCAGGTACGTGGCGTATAACAAACTTTTTTTGACAACTATATCTATTAGGTCTATAGATAATAACAGGAGATGAAGATGGACTATAAAAAAATAGCAACGACTCTGGCTTCACTGGCCATGGTCCTGTTCACATCGGTGGCGTCACCTGCGGCGGGCATAACCCTGTTAAATGTGTCTTATGACCCGACCCGTGAATTGTACACAGAATTTAACGGCGCCTTTACCCGCTACTGGCAGAAGAAAACCGGTGACAAGGTCACGATCAAGCAGTCCCACGGTGGTTCCGGCAAGCAGGCCCGGTCTGTTATTGACGGTTTGGAGGCTGACGTCGTTACACTGGCACTGGCCTATGATATCGATGCACTTGCAGAGAAGGGGCTGGTCAAGCCGGGTTGGCAGAAAGAGCTGCCCCACAACAGTTCACCTTTTACATCGACAATTGTCTTCCTGGTACGCAAGGGTAACCCCAAGAAAATCAAGAACTGGGATGACCTGATCAAGCCGGGTGTCTCGGTCATCACACCCAATCCCAAGACCTCAGGCGGAGCGCGTTGGAACTACCTGGCTGCCTGGGCCTTTGCCCTGCACCAACCGGGTGGTACGGATGCCAAGGCAAGATTGTTTGTCGCCAAACTCTTCAAGAACGTTCCGGTGCTGGACTCCGGTGCCCGCGGTTCAACCAACACCTTCGTTCAGCGCGGACTCGGTGATGTACTCCTGGCCTGGGAGAACGAAGCCTTCCTGGCGATCAATGAGCTGGGACCGGACAAGTTTGAGGTTGTGACCCCATCGGAGAGCATTCTGGCCGAACCGCCGGTAGCCGTAATCGACAAGGTGGTTGACCGGCACGGGACCCGCAAGGTGGCCGAAGAGTACCTGAAATACCTTTACACCGACGAAGGTCAGAAGATCGCGGCCAAACACTACTACCGCCCGATCAACACCAAGATTCCAACAAAACTGGCCAAAGTGCAGTTTTTTACCATCGACAAGACCTTTGGCGGCTGGCAGAAGGCTCAAAAGACACATTTTGCAGACGGTGGTACGTTTGACCAGATCTACGCACCTGCTAAATAAGCAGGGAGCGGGTAAGTTCAGGCCTCTCCCCGGCGAAAGAGCTGGTTGCAACATCTTCGAGTGTTTTTGCCGGGAAAAGTATTTCTTTTATGCACGATCTCCGTTCACCGGCTAGCGGGCTGTACAGCATTCCTGAAGAGGTCCCGCGCATGAACTGCACATCAAAAAATCTTCTATCCAGGCCGATTATGGGTTATTGTCACAATTTATGTGCATGCCGGTTACTGGGATAACCCTATGAGATTGTTCAAACGTCAGAATAATGTGCTGCCGGGCTTCGGACTGACTCTGGGTTTCACGATCTTCTACCTGAGTGTGATCGTACTGATCCCGCTCTCGGCGCTGGTTTTCAGAACCTCCGGTCTGACCTGGGGCGAGTTCGTCACGACGGTCACCGCTCCGCGGGTACTGGCCTCCTATAAGGTTACCTTCGGTTCCGCCATGATCGCGGCTCTGATCAACTCGGTCTTTGGCGTTCTGGTGGCCTGGGTGCTGGTCCGTTACCGTTTCCCCGGCCGGCGGATTGTGGATGCACTGGTGGATCTTCCTTTTGCCTTGCCGACCGCCGTTGCCGGCATCACTCTGGCCACCATTTACTCACCCAACGGCTGGGTGGGGCGCTTTTTGGAGCCGCATGGCATCAAGGTGGCTTTCACCCCCGTCGGCATCGTCCTGGCTATGACATTCATCGGTCTGCCATTCGTGGTTCGCACCGTTCAGCCGGTAATAGAGGAAATCGAGATCGAGCTGGAAGAGGCAGCCTCCTGCCTGGGGGCCAACCGCTGGCAGACCCTGCAGCTGGTGATCTTCCCGATGCTGCTGCCTTCGATTCTGACCGGTTTTGCCCTGTCATTCGCCCGGGCCGTCGGTGAGTACGGCTCGATCATCTTTATTGCCGGAAACATGCCGATGGTCTCGGAGATAACACCGCTGCTGATCATCACCAAGCTGGAGCAGTTTGACTATCGTGGCGCCACGGCTATCGCCTGTGTGATGCTGCTGACATCGTTCTCAATGCTGCTGGTCATCAATCTTCTGCAGAAGTGGAGCAGACGATACGCTGACTAGTAAGTTAGAAATCAGTTTCTGCGGCCTTTGCAGAAAATGAGTTCGTTAACCACGTATCCTGTTCATTAGGGCAACGGAGACTTGCCATGTCGGCACCGGTAACATCCATACCTACATCGAACGGCTCGAAAAAAAGGACCCAGACCGAACCTGCTGCGGTGCGCTGGTTGCTGATCTCCATTGCCCTGGTCTTTCTGACCCTGTTCCTGGCACTGCCACTGTTCGCCGTCTTCACCCAGGCGTTCGAGAAGGGTCTCACGGTTCACCTTGAGGCTCTCAAAGAGCCGGATACTCTGTCATCTATCAAGTTGACACTGATAACCGCAGCCGTGACCGTGCCGCTCAATCTCTTTTTCGGTGTGACTGCAGCCTGGGCCATCGCCAAGTTCAGTTTTCCCGGTAAAAACCTGCTGATTACCCTGATCGACCTCCCGTTTTCGGTTTCACCGGTTATCTCCGGCCTGATCTACGTTCTGATCTTCGGATTGCAGGGCTGGCTGGGACCATGGCTGCAGGCGCATGATATCAGGATCGTCTTCGCCGTGCCGGGCATCATCCTGGCCACCATATTTGTGACATTCCCTTTCGTGGCCCGCGAACTGATTCCGCTGATGGAAGCCCAGGGCAAGGAAGAGGAGGAGGCGGCCCTGGTGCTGGGGGCCAGCGGCCTGCAGACCTTCTTTCGTGTGACCCTGCCCAACGTGAAGTGGGGCATCATCTATGGTGTGATCCTCTGTAACGCCCGGGCCATGGGAGAGTTTGGTGCCGTTTCGGTCGTCTCGGGACATATCCGCGGCATGACCAATACCGTGCCGCTGCATGTGGAAATCCTCTACAACGAGTACAACTATACGGCCGCTTTTGCCGTGGCCTCGCTGCTTGCCTTCCTGGCCCTGATCACTCTTGCGGTCAAGACCGTCGCCGAGTGGAAGGTCCGGCAGCAGTTGGACAACAACTGATCGGCAGGAACTGACTATGGGCATAGAAATCGAAAACATACACAAACAGTTCGGCGCATTCAGCGCCCTGGGAGATGTGAGCCTGTCGATTCCCTCAGGCGAACTGGTGGCCCTTCTGGGACCCTCCGGTTGCGGCAAGACTACGTTGTTGCGCATCATCGCCGGACTGGAGACACCCGATAGCGGCCGGATACTGTTTAACGGTGAAGATACGACCCGCAGCCACGTTCGCGAGCGGCGCGTCGGTTTTGTCTTCCAGCACTATGCCCTCTTCAGGCACATGACCGTTTTTGACAACGTGGCCTTCGGCCTGAATGTGCGCCCCAGGCAGACACGCCCCTCCAAAGAGGAGATCAGCGAGAAGGTAATGAAGCTTCTCCGCCTGGTGCAACTGGAAAATATGGCCAGCCGTTATCCATCCCAGCTTTCCGGTGGCCAGCGCCAGCGCATCGCCCTGGCGCGTGCCCTGGCAGTGGAGCCGCAGGTGTTATTGCTGGACGAACCCTTCGGTGCGCTCGATGCTCAGGTGCGGGCCGAACTGCGGCGCTGGCTGCGCAGGCTGCATGACGAGATCCATGTCACCAGCGTATTTGTTACGCATGACCAGGAAGAGGCCCTGGAAGTGGCTGACCGGATTGTAGTCATGAACAGGGGGAAAATAGAGCAGGCCGGCACGCCCGACGAGGTTTACGAACAGCCGGCTACAGCTTTCGTGCTCAACTTCCTGGGTAATGTCAACCTGTTTCACGGCAGGAAATCTCAGAGACAGACGCAACAGGGTGGACAGCCGGCTGATGCAAACGTTTCTGGCGGCGTGGACGACACACAGGCTGTTGCTTATGTCCGTTCCCATGATATAGAGATCGAACGAAGTCGACAGGATGCGACAGCTCTCAAGGCCGAAATCAGGCATATACAGAAACTGGGCCCTGCGGTGCGTGTCACCCTTGCCATTGAAGAGAGCGGTGAGTTCCTCGAGGCTGAATTAACCCGTGATGTTTACCAGAATCTTGGCCTCCAGCAGGGGGAGCAGGTGTTTGTACGTCCACGTCAAGTAAGGGTGTTCGTGGAGGATTACCAGATTTGACACATTAGAACCTGTTGCAGTGCTGGTATGCTTCTCTGGAATCTGATACGACACGAATCCTGCAAGTAGAACCGAGGACAGATAATGTCGCAACGAATCCCCGATAGTGACTCCGGCGCCACGCCGGCTGAAATCCTGCGATCCGGCATCGAAGCGGCCGGTGGGCCGGTATCCCTGGCCTGTTCTTTTTCCCTGGAAGACGTGGCTGTAATCGATATCGCCCACAAGGCAGGGCTGCCGCTCCGCGTCTTTGCCATTGACACCGGCCGGTTGAACGAGGAGACCTATGAAGTGGCTGAGGCCCTTGCGGAGCGCTACCGTCTGAAGATCGACTGGTATCTGCCCCGACACGGTGATGTTGAGAATCTGGAACGTACCGAGGGACTGTTTTCGTTCCGCGAGTCGCTGGAAAAGCGCCTTGCCTGCTGTGCGATCCGCAAGGTAGAGCCGCTTTCACGGGCTCTCACAGGGCTTTCCGGCTGGGTGACCGGCATGCGCCGCGAGCAGAGCATTACCCGCAGTGACCTGAAAGCTGTTGAACAGGATGACATGCATGGTGGTATCATAAAGATAAATCCTCTCATCGACTGGAGCGAGGAACAGCTTCTGATCTACACAGAAGAACATCATCTGCCAAAGAACCGGCTCTATGGTATGGGTTACCGCTCCATCGGCTGTGCTCCCTGTACCCGGGCTGTCAAGCCGGGCGAGGAGGGCAGGGCGGGCAGGTGGTGGTGGGAGAATCCGGAGAATAAAGAGTGCGGTCTTCATAGACGCTGATCAATAGCTGTATTTTAGATTTTGACCGGATGCGGATTTTACGTCAGAGCAAGGCTGTCAAGGGATTGAGCGGAGGCGTAGCAGCGCTACGCCGCACAAGGTATCCCGAAGACTTACGCAGCTCTGGTGTAATAGCCGCATCCGTACTACGGAGAAAACAATGAGCAGCAGCAATCTGACCCACCTGCAGCAGCTGGAAGCTGAAAGCATCCATATCCTCCGTGAGGTGGTGTCAGAATTCGCCAATCCGGTAATGCTCTATTCCATCGGCAAGGATTCGGCGGTCATGCTGCACCTGGCCCGAAAGGCTTTTTTATCCCGCCCCGCCGCCGTTTCCCCTGCTGCATGTCGATACCACCTGGAAGTTTCGCGAGATGATCCAGTTTCGCGACCGGATGGCAACCGAGTGTGGTCTCGACCTGATCGTTCACGTCAATGAAGAAGGGGTCCGTCAGGGAATATCGCCTTTTACCCACGGTTCGGCGCTCTATACCGATATTATGAAAACAGAGGGGTTGAAACAGGCGCTGGACCGCTACAAATTCGACGCAGCCTTCGGCGGTGCCCGTCGGGACGAGGAAAAATCGCGGGCCAAGGAGCGGATTTTCTCCTTCCGAAGCGCCAATCACCGCTGGGACCCCAAGGACCAGCGGCCGGAGCTCTGGAACCTCTACAACACCCGCATCAAGCCGGGTGAAAGCATCCGGGTCTTTCCCATATCCAACTGGACCGAGTTGGATGTCTGGCAGTACATCCACCTGGAGCAGATTCCTATCGTTCCGCTCTACTATGCTGCCGTAAGGCCGGTAGTGGAAAGGGGATGGCATGCTGATCATGGTGGATGACGAGCGTCTGGATCTCAAGCCGGGAGAGACGATCCAGTATAAATCGGTCCGTTTCCGCACTCTCGGGTGCTACCCTTGACCGGCGCCGTGGAATCGGAAGCCGACAACCTGCCCCAGATCATCCAGGAGATGCTGCTGACCCGCACCTCGGAACGCCAGGGGGCGCCTGATCGACCATGATCAGGCCGGGTCGATGGAGAAGAAGAAGCAGGAAGGCTACTTTTAGACGGAAACGGTTTTTTTTCGCCCTGGCGGCGTAAGTCTTCGTCAGTGGTTGTGCGACGTAGCCCTGCTACGTCTCCGCCCACTGTCTCGACAGCCTTGCCAGGACAAAACTCCTCGTTTCAAATTACCGCATTCTTTTGAAACGGCGTACTGCGTCGTATGAGGTTTTTTTATGGCACACCAGTCTGACCTGATAGAAAACGACATCCTTGCTTATCTGAAAAGCCAGGAGGAGAAATCGCTGCTGCGCTTCATCACCTGCGGCAGCGTCGATGATGGCAAAAGCACCCTGATCGGACGACTGCTCTGGGATTCGAAGATGGTCTTCGAGGACCAGTTGGCGGCACTGGAGGCCGACAGCAAAAGGGTCGGAACACAGGGCGGCGCCATTGACTATGCCCTGCTGCTGGACGGGCTGCAGGCAGAGCGGGAACAGGGGATTACCATCGACGTGGCCTACCGTTTCTTCTCCACCGATCTGCGCAAATTCATCGTTGCCGACACTCCCGGCCACGAGCAGTATACCCGCAACATGGTCACCGGAGCCTCCACCGCCCAGGTGGCGGTGATCCTGGTTGATGCCCGCAAGGGACTGCTGACCCAGACCAGACGCCACAGTTTCCTGGTCTCACTGGTCGGTATCAGGCACGTGGTGCTGGCGATCAACAAGATGGACCTGATCGGCTTTGATGCTGATACCTTCAACGCAATCCGGCGCGACTACCTGCAATTCGCTGCACCGCTGGGGTTTGATTCCATCACCGCGATCCCGCTCTCGGCGCTGAACGGCGACAATATGATCGAAGCCAGTACCAACACACCCTGGTACCCGGTCCCACCCTGATGAACTATCTGGAGACCTTCCAGGTGGAGGGGGATAACCGGGCCCAGCCATTCCGTATGCCGGTCCAGTGGGTCAACCGCCCCAATCTTGACTTCCGCGGTTTCTGCGGCACCATTGCCGCCGGTACGATCCGTCCGGGAGACGAACTGCGAGTGGCTTCGTCAGGTCGCACCAGCCGCGTGGACCGGATTGTAACTCTGGATGGCGATCTGCTCGAAGCGGTTTCCGGCCAGGCGGTGACCCTGACGCTGGCGGACGAGATCGATGTCAGCCGGGGGGATATGCTCACCGCCCCCGAATCCCCGCCGATCCATGCCCGGCATCCGGAGGCGCATCTGGTCTGGATGCATGACAAACCCCTGCAGCCGGGACAGATTTACCTGATCAAAACAGCCACTGCTGTCACGCCAGGCCGGGTCACCGCTGTGCAGTATGCGGTGGATGTCAATACCCTGGAGCAGAAACAGCTGCCGACACTGGGGCTGAACGAAATCGGTGTGGTCCGCATGGAACTTGACCGCCCGATCTCTTTCGATACCTACCGGCAGAACCGCAATACCGGCTGCTTTATCATGATCGACCGGTTCACCAACGCCACGGTGGCTGCCGGTATGGTGATCACGGCAGCACCTCTGGAGACTCAGAAAACGCAGTTTTCGGGGATGAACACGGACCAGCCTGAAGAGGTCGGCGGACCGTCCCGTCGAATCAGCCTGAGTGAAGCCTCCATCAGCGGCACCGGGGTGAGTGTTTTTGATCTGACCGGAGAATGGGGACACATCGAATTCGATGTATCGATCAGCTTCCTCGATTATCTTGGAAAAGGAAACCGGATTCTCTTCCGTCTGCGGGATCTGGGTCAACTTGAAGCGGTGGCACAGCTGGCTTACGAACACACCTTGTCATTCGAATTCGATCGCACTGCCAAGGGGGTCAGTATCCTGATTTTCAAACGGGGCACCCAACCCGGAAACAGGCCATCGGCAGACGACGGAACAGGCATATGAGCGATACTGTCGATCCGCAGCAGCTCCGCAAACTCGAGTGTCTGGAACGTATCCTGGCAGATCTCGGAAGCGCGGTTGTTGCCTTCTCCGGGGGCGTTGATTCCACCTTTCTGTTGGCGGTTGCGGTCAGGGTGCTCGGGGTACGGGCCCTGGCAGTGACTGCAACATCAGAAACCTATCCCGAGCGGGAATTGATTGAAGCCCGATTGCTTGCCGTGCAACTGGGGGCACGACACCGTGAAGTCGTCTCTGAAGAGCTTGATATCCCCGAGGTCAAGCATAATCCACGCAACCGCTGTTACTACTGCAAAAAGGAACTGTTCGGTAAACTTCGGCAGATTGCCGATCAGGAGGGTTTCGCCCATGTGCTGGACGGCACCAACCTGGACGACCGCAGCGATCACCGTCCCGGCCGTCAGGCGGCAGAGGAACTGGGCGTTCGCAGTCCCGGAGGAGGCCGGTTTTACAAAGACCGACATCAGGGGCTGTCAAAGCATCTGGGACTGTCGACGGGGGAAAACCGGCCTTTGCCTGTCTCTCCAGCCGGTTTCCTACGGCACCTCAATTACACCGGAACGTGTCAGCAGGGGTTGGCAAGGCTGAGGATGCACGTCGTGGATTGGGGTTCCGTGTGCTGCGGGTCCGTTATCATGATACGGTGGCTCGACTGGAGCTTGGGCCGGAGGAGTTTGCCCCTGGCAACCGGGACGCTGCGTGATGAGGTAGCAGTACGGTCAAAGAGGCCGGTTTTGTGTATGTTGCACTGGACCTGCAGGGGTATCGCACCGGGGCGATGAATGAAACCGTGTAGCCGCTTCTTTCGAAACACCTCATCCTGCTGGTGCTGAGAGAGTAAAGAAGGCCGCTGACATAAGACGTGTCTATCAACCGTGTCATAACCATTTCTGCTGAAGAGTGCTTCGGGATATACTGGAATACTACGGCAGGGACTTTGACAAACCGAAGAAAAGGCAACCAGCAACAGTCGCGTACAGTCAAACAATTCCTTCCCGCGCAACCGATAATTTACCGCAACAAAAAGAAACCCCGAACTTACCATGTAAAACCTTCTGATGAAAGTTTATGAAAGTCGAAGGATAAAAAGGAATCCCGAAGGATTCCTTATAGTTAAATGGAGCGGGAAACGGGATTCGAAGCCATGCTGTTAGTATGGCACAAAAACATTTCTGATGTAACTGTCCGATAAACAAGCATTATTTTACAAGTCATCTTCTTCTTTGTTGGCTATTCGTTCGCAACTGTTCGCAAGTGTTCATATCTGTTCAGCGGTATGGTCAAAAAAATGGTCAAAAAATGAATACATGTTTTCAAGCTGGTCATCTCTAACGTACCTATCAGTTCCCGCATATGATAAACCGCAGCGCCACTCCAGCCGGGAGGGTACAGGTTCAGAGTGTTACCTGCTCTCCATCGCGTGATGTTTCTGGCATGGCTGCTGCGGTATATTGCACTGACTCCAAGGTCAGTGCTTAACATCTTTTCGTATCGATTATCTAATCTTCACATTTTGTAAATTCAACTTACCAGCTTTTACATTTACCCTTCCTTGAATGACAGTATCTCCAGAACTGGCCCCATAGTCGGATGAATACCCACCAATAATGGTGATCGTTTTTGCAATGTCAGCTGACAGGGCAACAGTGATGCCATCTGGGAGGGGTGTGTTGTCCCTATCAGGGCATGAATTTCACCACCATCAGCGACATCATTGTAGGCACTCTGAAGATCATCATAGTATACACCGTTAATCTTGAAGGGTTTTTGTGTAACAAAGACAGCTGTAACACTGCGATTGTTGTCCATCGTGACTTGGCAGTTTCCGTTACCACTACAGTCGCCTGTCCATCTGTCAAATAGCGCCGTTGGATCTGATGTCGTGGCAAACAAAGTTATCACCGTGCCATAGTCAAATGGGTTTGAGCAACTGCTGCTACCACATGTGAAGCTGGTATTGCTGTTGACTGTGCCGCTTCCAGTAATCTGTACTGATAGTGTGTGCTGGAAGATAATGGAACTTGAAAATGCGGTTGACAAATTTCCTAATGTGTCACGGAAACGTACATAAACAGGGTTGACAGCCTTCCCGCCGGATATGGTCCATGATTTGCTGGTGGCAAAAGGCTCAGCAATCGACCATGTCCCGCTGTCGTTACTGAACTCCATCTCAGCACAGGCAGTGTCGTCTGTGCAGGTCAGGGTGAGATTCACCAAGGTGTTGGTGGTATTTACCGCACCCCCGTCAATGGTGATAGTGCCTGTCGGAGGGGTGGTATCCACTGGTACAGCTGATGTTTCGCCTGACGATGCTCCCGTTCCTGCGATATTGACCGCCTCTACCACATAGTAGTAGCGGGTGCCGTTGGTCAGGCCGGTATCGGTATAGGCGTTGGTGATCGGTGAATTGACCAGCGCATAAGCCGTGGTTGCCGTGCGGCGGTAGAGATTATAGTTCGTGGCACCGGCCACCGCTGTCCAGCCCAGAACGATCTGGCCATTGATGCCGACGGTGACGGTGGTAAAAGACGGTGCTAGTGGCAGTGCAGTTTGCAGAGTGGTACTCGTTTCATCCGAGTAGGCGGACCATGCGCCGACGGGAGACGCCGCCTGCACCCGGAAGTAGTAGGTGGTGCCGTTGGTCAGGCCGGTGATGGTGTAACTCATCCCGCTCGTGGTGCCGGTACCAGCGATGGCTGGGCCGCCCGGTGAATCGGAGATGGTGATATAGTAGTCGGCTGCGCCCACCACCGGGTCCCAGGTTACTGTTGCCTGGGTGTTGCCGGCGGTCGCCGCAACATT
>JADKKR010000017.1 GCA_016720395.1 Geobacteraceae bacterium
TGATGCTCAATGCCAACATTTGTGGTGGCGCTGGGAGGCAGCGGCGTGACGAACGACAGCACCGAACCTAATGCAATCCCCACCGTGTTCTGGGCAATGGCGCAGTAGTAGTAGGTTGTGCCGGGGCTCAGCCCGCTGATCCCCTGCGAGTAGGCGGTCGTTGATATGCCGGAGCCGAGAGAGGAACCGTCGGCAGCAGGAGCACGGGTGCCGAAGCTGTCGTTGCAGGTGCCGGGGCTGACGGTGCCATAGCGGAACCAGCCGGTGGTGGCGTCACCGCCCGGGTTGGACGAGGCGTTCAGCGTGGCGCTGGTGCCGGTCCGATTGCTTGAGGCGCCGGTCGTTACAGTCGGGGCGGCCGGCAGCGAGGTGAAGGAGAGGACCGAACCAAAGGCACTGCCGTAGGGGTTGTTGACTATGGCGCAATAATAGTAGGTCGTCCCGGGAAGAAGCCCGCTGGCGGATTGTGAGTAAGGAACCGGAGAGCTCCCGGAGCCGAGAGAGGAATTCGTTCAAACTCGAAGAAGGCAGACGCGTGCCGAACACATCGTTGCAGGTACCGGGGTTGGTGGCGGCATAACGGAACCAGCCGGTGGTCGAACCCAGATTCGGGTTGCCGGAACCGTTCAGGGTGGCGACGCTGGAGGTCACCGTCGTGGCCGCATTGGTGGTGGCAATCGGCACGTTGGCGGTGGTGAACGATAGTACGGAACCGAAGCCGGTACCCTCGGTACTCTGGGTGATGGCGCAGTAGTAATAGGTGCTGCCGGCAGACAGGCCGCCGATGCTCTGCTGGTAGGCAACATTTGAGGTGCCGGAACCGAGGGAACTGCCGCCGGCCACAGGCGCACGGCTGCCGAAGCTGTCGTTGCAGGTGCCGGGGTTGGTGGCGGCATAACGGAACCAGCCGGTGGTCGTGGCTCCGTTGGGATTGCCCTGACCGTTCAGGGTGCCCGAGGTGTTGGTGATGCTCGATGCGGCAATGGTGGTAGCGCTGGGGGAAGCAGCATGTACCTGAAGCGCAGTTGCAACTAGAGTCACAACCAGGATGATGCGGATGATTGCTTTCATTGGTATATGCCTCCGCCAAGATCACTACCAATAACCGACGACTTCGGAATCACCGTCCTGGCCCGTCCATTCGACTCTTCAGAGCCGCAGAGTGTCGGCCGTCAGCCCCAGTCCGGACGTCTTACCCATTACCTCAAGCTTCAGGCATTCCCCATCAAAGAGTTTACCCGCACAATCCATGAGATCCTGAGAGGTTACGTCATCGAACCCCTGCAGTATGTTTCCAACCGGTTGGTGGTGCCCCCCAGATAGATGACATTCTTGGCCAATCGGGTCATCAGGCTGTCGCTACTCTGCAAGCGACGCGAGCAGCTTACCTTTCATCTGCTCGCGGGCGGAATCCAGCTCGCCTGGGGGACAGGTTCCTGTTTGAGGCGTTTCATTTCCGTCAGGGCGATGTCGATCACCTCATTGCAGTGTTTCTGTTCAGTGCCTGAATAGACCACCAGGGCGCCTGAATCGGCATGGGCGATAATGTAGGCGTACACGGAGTAGGCCAGCCCCTTCTTCTCGCGCACCTCCTGGAACAGGCGCGAGCTCATCCCCACCCCCCAGGATTGTGGTGAGAAGGTGCATGGCATAGCGGTCGGGATGGTCCTGCTGCAGGGCGCGGGTTCCCATGCAGATCAGCGTCTGCTCCAGGTCACGTTCGCAGAGGTTGACCTGCCGTCCCCCTTTCGGCTTGAAACCCCGCCCGTCAGGTTTCCAGCAGGAGGATATCGCTGAAAACTCGGCCGAGACAAGTCCCACCAGCGTTTCATGGTTCACGTTGCCGGCCGCTGAGATAATGATATCGTCCGGTCGATAGCGGCTCTGCTTGTACTGCGACGACATCGCGTGAAAGAGCGTTGATGGTCGCTTCGGTCCCGATAATCGAGTTGCCCAGGGCGTGTCCGCTCCAGAAGCTCTGGTGGAAACGGTCGTGAATGGCTTCCTCCGGTGAGTCGTCCCGCATTTTGATTTCCTGCAGAATCACCTTGCGCTCCCGTTCGAGCTCATCGGCCGGAAAGGTCGAGTGCAGAAAGATGTCCGACAGCAGGTCGGTGACACGCGGCAGAAATTTTGACAGCACCTTGGCGTAGTAACAGACATACTCATGGCCGGTGAATGCATTGAGGATTCCGCCCATGGAGTCGATCTCCAGGAGATCTGCCGGGCACTGCGCCGTCCGGTACCCTTGAAAAGCAGGTGTTCGATGAAATGGGCCACACCGTTGCATTCGGGGGATTCATGGCGTGAACCGTTTGCAACCCAGATGCCGATGGAAACCGTATGCATATGCTCGACGTGCTCGGTGATCACCCGCACGCCGTTGTCAAGGACTGTTGAAGTTATCATGGGGTCAAGCATACTCTGTTTTTCTGAATTTTCCAGTGCTATTGAAATATTTGCAACAAAGATTGTATTGCGACAGCCCCCCCTTTTTGCTAGAACAGAAACATTAAAACGCATGATGGAGAAATGCCTGCCATGAATAGTATACCCACCACCATCCCCGATGTTCTTATCCTGGAACCCAGGGTCTTCGGGGATGACCGCGGCTTTTTTTTCGAAAGTTTCAATGAACGCACCTGGCGCGAACAGACCGGTCTTGACGTCAGTTTTGTCCAGCACAACCATTCCCGCTCTGCGCGGAACGTACTGCGCGGCCTCCATTACCAGATACAGAACCCCCAGGGAAAGCTGGTGCGGGTGATTGCCGGTGAAGTATTTGATGTGGCCGTTGATATCCGCAGAAGCTCTCCCACCTTCGGTCGCTGGTTCGGCACCAGCCTGTCCGCAGACAACAAGCGCCAGATGTGGGTGCCGGCCGGCTTTGCCCATGGATTCTGCGTAACCTCGGAATACGCCGAGTTTCTCTACCTGACCACCGACTACTGGGCGCCGGAACATGAACGCTGCATCGCCTGGAATGATCCGGACCTGGCCGTTTCGTGGCCGATCACCAGTTCACCGCTGGTCTCAGCCAAAGATCAGGAAGGCAAACGGTTCAAGGACGCGGACCTGTTCCCATGACCTCGACCGGGGACGGCAGGCAGGCACACCGAATCAGCGGCAACACCCGCTGGCTCGTAGTGATGTGCATCTGCCAGCTCTTCATCATGCTGGTCTTCATCAACTACTCGGCCGTCCTGCCCGTGCTGCGCACGGAGTGGGGCATGAGCAATACCCAGGCCGGCATGATCTTCTCCGTCTACCAGCTCGGCTACATCGTATCCGGCGTCATCCTCAGCACACTTACCGACCGGATGAACACCCGGTTCATCTTCATCAGCGCCGCTTTCTGGTCTGCAGCAGCCAATCTCCTCTTTGCACTCTACGCCCATGATTTTACCAGCGGCATGATCCTCCGGGCCCTGACCGGTATCGGCATGGGCGGGACCTACATGCCCGGCCTCAAACTGGTCGCCGAAAGATTCGACCCATCCACCCGCGGACGAGCCATCGGCATCTATGTCGGCTCCCTGGTCCTGGGTGCTTCACTCTCGCTGGCCTTCACCGGATGGCTGACCGGAATTGCCGGATGGCGCACCGCCTTCATCTGCTGTTCTGTCAGCGTCTGCATCGGTGCGTTGATATCATGCTTTCTTTTCCGTGGTTACCGGCCGCTCGTTCGTGTAAAGACAGAGGCCGGTTTCAGCGGTGAGGTCGCGAGGAATCGCCCTGCCCTGCTGATGATTCTCGGCTACGGTGCCCATATGTGGGAGATGTACGGCATGCGAAGCTGGCTGGCCCCCTTCATGACCTCGGCCCTGATCGGCTGGGGGATCGAAAGCGGTCGAGCCACCGGCTTCGCATCTGCGGTCGCCGCTGTCATGGTCGGCATCGGCGCCTTTTCTACCGCCATCACCGGCACTCTTTCAGACCGCTTAGGTCGCACAACCACCATCAGCATGGTCATGGCTGCCAGCGCACTTTTTTCATTCGGATTCGGCTGGCTGATCAACACCAACCTCTGGCTGACTCTTGCGATCGGACTTATCTACGGGTATCTGGTCGTGGCCGAATCACCGGTTTTTTCAACGGGCCTGACTGAACTGGTCGTGCCCGGCTATCTGGGGGGGGCGATGGGACTGCAATCCCTGATCGGTTACTCCATGGGCATGATCTCACCAACGGTCTTCGGCTGGGCACTGGATACATTCAAGGGATGGCAGCCGCTTCCCGGCATCAACGGTGAGTGGGGCATCGCCTTCAGCTGCCTCGGCCTGGGGGCACTGGCCGGTCCCGTATTCATGTGGATGCTGCGGCGTTCGCCCGGCAGCCTGAAAATGGCCGGCGGCAGGCGCTGAATATTGTCATGGTGGTTGATGCCACCCACCACCACGACAGCAGTATCGACTTGTTTTCTGTGAAAGTTTCAGTATCATGTCAGCATAATCAGTCGCTCAAGGGAGAGGACCAATGCCGAAAGTACTTGTGCCAATCGCCGAAGGATTCGAGGAGATCGAGGCCCTGGCCATCGTGGATATTCTGCGCAGGGCAGAGATAGAGGTCGTTCTTGCAGGCCTGCATCCCGGACCGGTGACCAGTGCCCGCAAAATCAGCGTACTTCCCGACGCCACAATCGACTCCGTGAGTTCGGATGGATTTGACATGATCGTTCTGCCCGGCGGACAGCCCGGCACTGACAACCTTAACAACGATCCCCGCATCCACCGGCTGCTTGCAGATTTTCAGGCGTCCGGCAAGCTGATCGGGGCCATCTGTGCCGCCCCGATAATCCTGGCTGCCGCCGGCCTGCTCTCCGGCAGACGAGCCACTTCGTATCCCAGCTACAGCACAAAGCTGGATGGAGCAGTGTACGAAGACCGGACCGTGGTAACTGACGGGAATATCATGACCAGCCAGGGCCCCGGCACCACCATCGCCTTTGCCCTGGCAATCGTCAGCCGGCTGTCCGGCGAGTATGTCAGCGAAGCGGTAACCAAATCGATGCTGGTTCATGAGTCGCATGACCGGGACGTCTGGGACCAGCGACTGTTCAACAGCACCATCCAGGCGCTGGTGGGTGCACTGGAGATGAAGGATACCTATACGCAGGGGCACGCCAAACGGGTCACCGAGTATTCACTGAGTATCGGATCAAAACTGAGTCTGGGTGAAACCGAGCTGCGCGACCTGTATCTGGGAGCTGTCCTGCACGACATCGGCAAGATCGGAACCGATGACGACGTTCTCAACAAACCGGACCGCCTTAACCTGCGTGAAGAGACCCTCGTACGGGAGCACCCGCTCAAAGGCACGCTCTTCATCGTCGGCATCGAAAACCTGAGTCATATTGTCCCGGTCATCCTGCATCATCACGAACGCTGGGACGGCAAAGGCTATCCCGGCCGTCTGAAAGGTGAACAGATCCCCCTTCACGCCCGTATAGTCTGCATCGCCGACGCCTTCGACGCCATGATGACCAACCGTTCCTACCGGGAAGGCCTTGACAAGGAAAGTGCCATTCTTGAGATCACAAAAGAGAAAGGAACGCAGTTCGACCCTTTTCTCGTGGACGTCTTCATCGAGTGTCTCAATGATTCACCTTTCGAGATGAAGGACTTCAGCTACTACTTTTAGCTCCCAGAAGGCGGCGCAGGCCGCAGGAAGCTCCGAAGAACAGCAGATTGAGCATCACGATCGTGGCGCTGGTGGGAAGGTTGGTCAGGAAAGATACAAAGATGCCGGCCACCACCGAGCAGCAGCCCTGCAGGGCCGCCAGGGCGATACAGGCCTTGAAGCTGCGGGCCAGCTGCAGGGCAGAGACCGCCGGCAGAATCAACAGTGACGATATCAGCATGATCCCCACCAGCTTCATGGCCAGCACAACCGACAGGGCCGTCAGCATCACCAGCACGGCGTTGATCAGATTCGTACGAACGCCGGAGACCCGGGCCAATCCCTCGTTGAAGGTGATCGCCAGCAGGTCATTGAAGAACAGCCCCAGCAGCAGCATCACCACGCAGAACAGTCCGGCGGCGATCAGCACCTCTTCGTAGGTGATGGAGAGTATATTGCCGAACAGGTAGCTCAACAGATCGACATTGTAGCCGCCACCCACGCTTGCCAGCATGATCCCCGCCGAGATACCCACCGCCGACACGATGCCGATGGCTGCATCACCGCTCAGACGGGCCTTTTCCGTCAGCTTGAGGATGCCCAGCGACGCCAGCAGAACCACCGGCAGCGACACCAGCAGCGAAGCCGCCGAATAGAGCTTGAATGCCAGAGCAATGGCAGTACTGCCGAAGGTGACATGGGCCAGGCCGTCACCGATCAGTGACAACCGCCGCAGCACCAGGAAGACACCCAGCACCGAGCAGAGCACGGCGATCAGGGTTCCGGCCAGCAGCGCCCGCTGAATAAAACCGTATGAGAGGATTTCAAGAATATTCATCTACATCAAATCCCAATAAAGACAGAATCTGCTCTCACTCGCTCACATCCGTTCGCTAGAGCTCTCAGAGCACACAGAGAAAATCAGTCAACCTTTTGAATTATCTAAAATAAAAAGCGTTTCACAGGGATACAAGGGATAAAGGGGATGAAACCTAAATCCTTATTGGTTACGGCGTTAATGCTCTATCCCCTTAATCCCCTTCATCCCTGTAAAAAAGCCTCTGATTTTCTCTGAGTGCTCCGTGCGCTCTGTGAGAGCCCGCCTGTAACGATCAATGCCGGTGACACATCAGGTGCTGGGAGTGTTCACCGAACAGGCTCGACATCTCCGGTGAATGGCAGAAATCTTCAAAACTGCCATAAAACAGCATGCGTTTGTCCAGGTAAAGCATCTTCGAGGCATGCTGGCCGATGACGCCGGTATCATGGGTCACCAGCAGCACGGTCACGCCACGCGTGCGGTTGATGTCGGCGATCATCTGATAAAACCGCTGGCGGGTCTCGGGGTCCAGCGCCGCGGTCGGCTCGTCCAGGATCAGCAGCTCCGGTTCATTCACCATGGCCCGCGCCAGTAAAACCCGCTGTTGCTGCCCCCCGGAAAGCTCACCTATCAGTTTAGTTCTTATATCGTAAATACCCAGTTCTTCTAGCAAAGCATCTACTGTATTTCGATCATGGCGTGTAAAACGACGCGGGAAGGACTTGAGGGACAGCAGGCCGAGACCAACAACCTCGGCAACGGTGGCCGGAAAGACCGGATTGAGGAGATGCAGGCTCTGGGGCAGGTACCCTACCCGCCCCCACTGGTTGAAACCGTCGCAGCGTGAACCGAACAGACGGGCCGCCCCGCTGCTGACCGGCACCAGTCCCAGCAGGGCCTGGACCAGCGTGCTCTTGCCGGAACCGTTGGGCCCGACGATGCCGACGTAATCGCCGGCAGTGACGGTAAAGGAGATGTCTTCCAGCACACACCCTTCCCGATAAGAGCATCCGAGCCCTTCAGTAGCAACTATTTCGACCGGCATGCCAGCCCTTTCTGCAGATTCGCAAGGTTCTGCTCCATCAGTTCGATGAAACCAATACCGCGCTGGACATCATCCTTGCCCAGGTTGTGCGCCCCGTGCAGCTTGAGGACCTCTACGCCGGCCTCACCGGCCAGGGTCTCGGTCAGGCGGGGCGACAGCAGTTCCTCGGCGAACAGGTAACGCACCCCGGATGACCTGATCTGCCGGACCATGGCTGCCATTTTGGCGGCAGAAGGTTCCGATTCCGATGAAATGCCGCTCAGGGAGCGGTATTCCAGGCCATAGCGACGGGCAAGATAGCCAAAGGTGTAATGGCCGCCATGCAGGAATGTACGGGAAGCGCACGACGAGAGGCCCTCCCGGTAGCGCCGGTCGAGGTCAGCCAGCCTGGCATTCAAAGCGGCTGCGTTGTCCCGATACAACGGGGCGTTAGCCGGATCGGCAGCAACAAAACCGGTCAGGATGTTGTTCACGATCACAACGGCATTGCTGAAATCCAGCCAGATGTGCGGATCCATACCTGCGGCGTGATCATCGGTCCCGTGGTCGCCATGGCCCGCGTGGTCATGGCCGACTTCAGCAGAACCCTTGAGATAGCTGACGCCCTGCCCGGCATCCACTACCCGCAGGCTCCGTCGGTCGGTGCCCTTGAGGATCGTTTCGGCCCAGGGCTCCATGTAACGGCTGGTATAGATGAACAGTCCGGACTTGCTGATGCGGATGATGTCATTCGGCTTGGGTTCGAAGCTGTGCGGTTCCATGCCGGGCGGCAGCAGCATGGTCACCTCGGCCCGCTCGCCGGCGATAATCCGGGCAAAATCGAAAAGCGGAAAAAGGGTCGTGACCACCTGCAGCTTTGTGGAGGCCTGCTGCTCACCACGGGTACATCCGGTCAGACCGGCAACAGCCATGGCCGTCAGTGACAGGACTATAAGCAGGAGAGTGCGCATCACGGCGCCGCCCCGGCATGACCCTGACAGCAGCTGCCGCAAATCCCGTTGATCTGGAGAATATGTGAGGTGACCCTGCCACCTGAGCGCCGGGCGATGTCGCGGGAAACACCCTCCAGTCCGCACTGCTCCACGTCCTCCACCCGCCGGCAGGACTCGCAGACAAAATGGTGATGATGCCC
Source organism: Geobacteraceae bacterium (assembly GCA_016720395.1). Classification (GTDB taxonomy): domain Bacteria; phylum Desulfobacterota; class Desulfuromonadia; order Geobacterales; family Pseudopelobacteraceae; genus CAIPTY01. The sequence continues at coordinate 8,617 of JADKKR010000017.1, forward strand.
CTCCTGGTTGGCGCAGAGGAAATAATTCTGTTTGCGGTCGGAGAGGAAGATCCTGGTGATCACACCGGCCTCAGCCAGTTCGTCAAGGATGCGGTAGACCGTGGGAAGGCCGATACTGCCGAGCCTGGGCTTGATGCGCTCCCAGACTTCATCGGCGGAAAGATAGGACTGTTCGCGCCCCAGGCAGTTCATGATCTCCTGCCGACGGGGGGTGACTTTGAGTTTCAGTTGTTTGAGTATTGCCGCACTCTGCTCTGGTTCCATACGTCGTAGCCGCCATATAAATGAAAGTTATTTTTATTTATAGACCGCTGGTGTCATTTAGTCAAGTTCTCAAAGAAGGAAGGGCAACCGTATGGCTGCCCTTCCACTCAAAGTGTCGGTCGGGGATTAATTATTCCCTGTTCTATAAGTGCAACTCTTACCGGTTTCAACTTTAACCCAAGACAACGGTCGGGGTTTTATTGTTCCTTACGGTAGAACCTGATCAGGAATTCAGAGTCTTTGGGTGAGAGATCGAACTTGAATACGGCCTCCTGGACTATCTTGTGCAGGGGTTGGTCGAGGTGTTCCTGAACTTGTGCCGACACCCATTTGACTGCCCGTCTCAAATCTTCGCCTTCAGGCAGCAGGTCGTGCATGGCTCGAATACTCCTTTGTCATGGGTCAGTCTTTCTAGGCTGCCTGCTGATACGAAAGGGTCTCCCACCCAAGACAGGCCAGTTTAATATAGATGGGAATAGGCTTATACCCGCCGTGATAATACACGACTGTTCGGCGTGTGATACCAAGCGCATGTGCCGCAGCGCTCAGAGAGAGCCCGTTGCGCTTCATCCATTCATTGAACTCGGATACCGGGAAAGCGAGCCCGGCCTGCTCTTTGCCCAATCTGTAGAGAGAATCAGCGTCAATGCCGATTTCACCCTCGCCCCACTCCACCCCGTGTCCCCATTCCTCGACCACGGCAGTTGCAAAGAATTTCGGCTCCTTCAGCCTTTCATAGCCAGGCGAGTTGAGATATTCGCCTATATCGACTCTGGTCACTTTGCCGGAGCGCCATTGTATCGTTACGAGTGAAGGTGCTTCTGCATTAACGGTAGTGATCTTTTGTTGATTCATAATGTTACCCTCTGTTCAGTTTATGCCACTCCGCCCAAATCAGCTTCCTGTTCTCCTGTGCCCATATACGGGCTTCAGAAAGAATAATTGCAGGCGGGCTTCCAATGATGACTTCAAGTGTTTCGATGTTAATTGATGCCCGGCCATCAGGCCACCGTAGATGAAAATGCGGGACACCGTGTTCTCGGCCGAATACTTCGATTTTCCAGTTTCGATTATGATGGAGGCGAGTCATGTGAGAAGAGTCTAGAGAATATTATTCCCTATGTCAATTGGAATGAAATTATCTTGCTTATGTTGTCCCGACTCGTTAATCACGGGTTAGAGTACGTTACCTGCATTTATATGATCCCCGCCAGCGGTCCGCCCTTGGCCCCCAGTTCATCCACCCTGCGCTCCACGGACGGGTCGTCCTCCAGCGGCGGTGCATGGAAGGGCTTGACGCGGGCATCGATAACCAGCGGTCCGTGGCAGCCCCAGTGGCGTCCGCGGCTCTCGGCGTTGATCCCGTAGATATCGGTAGCCGGATTGGAACGGGTGAAAGTCACCCACAGGAAATTGTTCAAGGTTGCGGCGGTGAAGTCAGCGTCATCACAGATCACAATCAGCGGAAACCCGCCAAAACAGTCGCGATCAGCATAGAAGCGGCAGAACTCCTCGATGGCGGCATCGCACTCACCCCTGCCCTGCCCGGACTTCGGCCCCTGGACAGCCAAAATGCCCGGCAGACATACATCGGCCCCGCCGAAACCGGAGGGAAATTCCAGACCGGCCGGGACCTCTGTCGCCAGCATCGTCCGGACCGGTCCGGCAACGGCTATGACAACCTTGGAACCCTCGTTGAGGCCGCTGCCGGAATAATCGAGGGTATCGATGGTGGTGGCGGTCTGGAAATGCAGGTCGCGGCGCCAATCCGCACGCTCCAGCACGTGACGGAGGAAGGCGGCAATGTCATGGGTGTGCAGACCGGGCGCATCCTCCTGGGCTGCAATCAGCAGATACTTGGCCAGGGAGAGCTGCCCCTGCCCCAGGATGGCATTGGCGATCGTCAGCAGCTCCTGGGGCTGCCGTTGCGGAGCATAGGGTGTATAGCGTTCGCTGGCAACGGCCAGGAGCAGCGGATGGACTCCGGCGGCGTCCACGGCATGCACCTCTTTGACTCCCTGTACTACGGTCGGGATCAACGGACCGGTCAACTCGTGGATGAAGGCCCCGAAACTGGTATCCTCCTGTGGCGGACGGCCAACGGTCGTAAAGGGGAAGATGGCGTCCTTGCGGTGATAGACCGCCTCGACCTTGATGAACGGAAACTCGTGGGCCAGACTGTAATAGCCGAGGTGGTCGCCGAAGGGGCCTTCCGGCAGGGTGGCGGAGGTGTCCACCACACCGCAGATGCAGAAATCAGCCTCGGCCGGAACCGGCAGGCCGCCCGGGAGACGGACCATGGGGATGCGCTGGCCGGCCAGCAGACCGGCAAAGGAGAGCTCCGGCATACCCTCCGGAAGCGGCATGACCGCCGCCACGGTCATGGCCGGCGCGCCGCCGACGAAGACATTCACCCGCAGCAGGTCGCCGCGGGCGATGGCCTCCGCATGGTGGGCACCGATGCCGCGGTGGATCTGGTAGTGCAGGCCGGCCTGGAGGTCGGGCTGATATTCGTTCCCCGAGATCTGCACCCGGTACATCCCCAGGTTGGACTTTGCATAGCCCGGATTGGCCGGGCTCTCGGAATAGACCTGCGGCAGGGTGATGAAGGCACCGCCGTCCCGTGGCCAGGAGACCAGCTGCGGCAGCTGCGAGAGTGTTGTCCGGCATTCCAGCGCCGGTGCCGAAGAAACTGTTCTGGGAAGCAGGTTGAGAGCTGCGAAAGGGGCTTTGATGGCATCCAGCGGGTGCTTCAGGGCCGAGAATGGATTGATCTTGAGGTCCACCAGACGACGGATGTCCTCCAGGGTATCACGGAAGATAAAACGGGTCCGCTCCAGGGTCCCGAACAGGTTACCCAGCAGCGGGAAGCTGCAGCCGACCGGGTTGGTAAAGAGCAGCGCCGGCCCGCCGGCCTGGTAGACCCGCCGCTGCACCGCCCCGATCTCGAGGTGCGGGTTGAGCGGAGTCGAAACCCGCCGCAGCATCCCCTGACGCTCAAGATCGGCCACGCATTCCTGAAGATTCCTGTATCCCATCGAATACCTGTCCTGTTTATTGCAACGACCATTTAATTCAAAAAGCGGTTATCTCACAAAGCCACAAAGAGAACCGGAAACGTGCCAAGTCTTCACCATCGCTGTTGGGGTGGAAGGACTATATACCCTGCAAATCAGACTATGATTTCTTTGTGTCCTTTGCGCCTTTGTGAGAACCCGCCGTATCGTTCGGTTTTGGTCTGAAAATGAATGCTTGATTTGTGTATGTGTAACATTGTACTCACGTAAATACAATCTGCTTTGAATCTGCGCGGAGCCGCCATGCCCCGACTGACCCTCTTCAAAAAGATCATGTTCGTTACCCTGCTGCTGTCGCTGCTGCCTCTGCTGGTATCGTCCCTGATCCTCCTCTCCAACCTTGAATCCGTCAACAGCCGACTGACCGCTGAAATCGCCGACACCTCCGACATCCAGGCCTCCGAGTCCTTGCAGATGCGCGCCCAGCATGTTGCCGAGACCGTCGCCGATTTCCTGCAAAAATGCGAGTGGGACCTGCTCTTTCTGGCTCGCACACAGCTTGACAGACAGACCCTGCAGAATTTCTATACCACCCGTCGCAGCGAGGTCTGGAAACGTTTCGGTGCGACGGAAGATATCCGTGAACTGTTACCGCTCTACCGCTCCATCGCCTTCATCGACAGGAACGGCAAAGAGCAGCTTGTCATCCGCGACGGTCTTTTTATAGCACCTTCCGAGCTTCGCGATGTTTCGACGCCATCCGGAACGGAATTCAAGAGCGAGGATTATTTCAGCCGCATAAAAAAACTCAGGCAGAGGGAGATATATGTCTCCCACCTGACCGGCTTTCATGTCTCCCGGCAGGAACAGCTGGGCGGGGCAGCCGATCCGGAGAGTGCTTTCAGCGGCAAGACATACGACGGGGTGATTCGCTTCGGTTCGCCGCTGTTCGACAAACAGGGAGGCTTCGACGGCATGGTGGTCATATCCCTCGACCACCGGCACCTGATGGAGTTTACCCAGCACATCGACCCGGGGCGCAACTTCTCCACGGTCTTCCCTTCCTATAAAAGCGGCAACTATGCATTTCTCTTCGATGATGAAGGATGGATCATCACCCACCCCAAATACTGGGACCTGCGAGGCGTAGACCGCACGGGCAAACCGGTCCCGCCCTACAGTGAAACATCCAGTCCGGCTGATATCGATGCCGGATTGATCCCGTTCAACCTTGACCGGGCCGGTTTCATTCATCCAAACTACCCGAAGGTGGCCCATGCAGTCAGGCAAAAAAAGACCGGATACGTCGATATAACAAACGTCGGCGGCGCCAAGAAGATCATGGCCTATGCCCCGATCCCCTATACCACCGGTGATTACAGCAGGCACGGCATCTTTGGCGGCGTAACGATCGGCTTCCAGGTTGACCAGTTCCACGACGCAGCCCGCAAGGGGAGCCGTCTGATCAACCGTGAGCTGCGGCAGCACCGCACACTGAGTGCCATGATCCTTTTCGCCACCGCGCTGATGGCAGGTTTTTCAGCCTGGGTGCTGTCGCGCGGCATCACCCGTCCTCTGCAGCAGCTGATCGAAGGAGCCCGTCACCTGGCCGAAGGCGATACGCGCACCCGGGTCAGCGTCTCGTCGGCAGATGAACTGGGTGAGCTGGCCCACTCCTTCAATTCCATGGCCAGCGAACTGGAGATCCGCAAGACAAGCCTGCTCTCCACCCTGGATGAGCTGCGCCGCTCACGCCTCGAGATCCTTGATGAGCGCAATTTCAAGGAAAGCATCCTGGAAAGTATTTCCAGCGCCATCGTCACCTTTTCGCCTGACGGGCTGCTCACTTCCATCAACGCCACCGGCAGGCATTTCCTCGGCAGCCGGGTGTGTGTCGATATGCACTATCGCGACGTATTTGAGGGGTGGGACGGAATGGCCGAGCGCACCGCACGGGTACTTGCCGGCGACAGCGGGTACGGTCGCCAACCGCTGCAGGTCGATCGCCCCAACGGCATGTCGCACTTCGAGATCGGCTTTTTCCCGATCGGCAGGGACGCCGAGCAGGGGTTGACGGTTACCATGCGCAACGAGACCGAGAAGGAAAAACTGCGCGAGGAGATGATGCGTCTCGACCGGCTGGCCTCGCTGGGTAAACTCTCGGCCGGTATCGCCCATGAAGTGCGCAACCCGCTGACCGGGATCTCGCTGCTGCTGGATGACCTGCACGATCGTGCCCAGACCGGATCGGCCGATCAGCAGATGATCAAGAAAGCGGTCAATGAGATCGACCGGGTGGAGCGGCTGGTCAATGCCCTGTTGAACTACTCGTCACCGGCGCGGGCTGAATTCAGGATCTGCGACCTGAATCAGGTGGTCAACGACACGGTACTGCTGATGCGCCGGCCGGCTGAAAGAAGCGGCGTGATGATCCTGTTGGAGAGCGGGGAGATTCCCGTGTTCAGGTTCGACCCGGAAAAAATCAAGCAGGCCCTGCTCAATATCATCCGCAATGCAGTCGAAGCGCTTCCGGCAGGCGGCAGCATCAGGATAGACACCCTGGCCTGCGGGGAAACAGCCGTCATAACGATCAGCGACAACGGCCCCGGCATCCGTGAAGACGACCTGCCGCTGATCTTCGAACCATTCTTTACCCGTAAGGGCGCCGGGACCGGACTGGGCCTTTCCATCACCCAGCGCATCATCGAGGAGCATCACGGCAGGATCCAGGTGGAAAGCCCGGCAGCGACCGGTACGACATTTACCATCGAACTGCCCATGAGCTGAAACGGCCGTCAGCATTGAATCACATGACAACCTGCAGGAGTTCTGGTACCATCCGCAACCATGGAAAAAATACTGATCATAGATGACGAATCATTCATCCGCGAGAACGTGGAACGCATCCTGGGAGACGACGGCTTCCAGGTCTGCGGCGCCGCCAACGGGAGCGATGCCCGCAGGATCGTTGCAGCAGATGAGATCGATCTGGCCCTGCTGGACCTCAACCTGGGGACGGAAAACGGCATCGACGTACTCAAGACACTCAAGGAGATCGATCCTGATCTGCTGGTGATCATTATCACCGGCTACGGATCGGTCGAGAGTGCCGTAGACGCCCTCAAGCTCGGCGCATTTCATTACATGAAAAAGCCATTTAAAGCCGATGCGTTACGAGTAATAGTTAAACTTGCACTTCAGACACAGACCCTCAAGCGCGAGGTGCGCAGCCTGAAGCGTGCCGATGGGATCCTGCCCGGCCGCTTCCCGATGATCGGCACCAGCACAGCCTTCGCAGAGGTGATTGCCCAGATACGCGAAATTGCCAAAATCCCCTCGACCGTACTGGTCACCGGCGAATCCGGAACCGGCAAGGAACTGGTCGCCCGCGCCATCCATGACCTGTCCGACCGCAAAGAGGCCGCATTCGTCGGCATCAACTGCGCATCCCTGCCGGCAAATCTCCTGGAAAGCGAACTCTTCGGTCATGAGAAGGGCGCCTTTACCAACGCAGTCAGCCGCAAGCCGGGCCTGTTCGAGGAGGCCCACCTCGGCACGATCTTTCTGGACGAAATCGGCGAGATGGACCTGTCCATGCAGGCCAAGCTGCTGAGGGTACTGCAGGAACGCACCATCCGTCGAGTTGGCGGGCTCAAGGATATCCCTATCGATGTACGGATCATCGCAGCCACCAACCGCAACCTGCAGGACAAGATCGTTGAGGGCTCCTTCCGTGAAGACCTCTACTACCGGGTTAACGTATTCCCGATCCACATACCGCCGCTCCGCGAACGCACCGATGATATCCCGGTCCTGGCGTCCTACTTCCTCGACAGCTTCAGCCGCGCCTTCGGCCGTGATTTCCGGGACGTATCCCTCGAGGCATCCGACCTGATGAAGCAGTACAAATGGCCCGGCAATATCCGCGAACTGCGAAACGTCATCGAACGCATCTGCATCATGAGGCACGGACCGACGCTGCTGCCTGATCATCTGCCCCAGGAGATACGGGGTGTCGCGCCGGCCGGCACGGCATCTTCCGGTGCCGCCGTTGTGACCCTGCCCGCAGATACGGGGCTTGATGACGCGGTCATTGCGTTTGAAAAGGCCATCATCAGCCAGGCATTAGTGAAGACCCGCGGCAATGTCCTGCAGACCGCCAACATGCTGAAGATTCCCCGGGGTACCCTGCGCTACAAGATGGACAAGTACGGTTTGTAGCAGAGAAAGCCTGGCCACAGAGCACTCAGAGTTCACAGAGAACTGCTGAAAACCAAATCAGCTCTCACGAAGGCACAAAGGGCACCAAGAGAATCTAAGAAGTAAACCCTTATTACGTTTAAGAATTTAAGGGTCTCCTTTGTGTCTCGCTTAGAAGCGCCTACTTCTGGTTGTGAGCTTGAGCGAACGCAGTGAGCGAGTGAGAGCAAGTCACAACCCGGTCTCTCACAGAGCACACAGAGGCACGGAGAACTGCTGAAAACCAGATCAGCTCTCACGAAGGCACAAAGGCACCAAGAGAATCTAAGAAGTAAACCCATATTTTGTTAAAGAATTCAAGGGTCTCCTCTGTGCCTCTGTGAGCTCTAGCGAACGCAGTGAGCGAGTGAGAGAAGATCTAATTCGATATTTAAAAACCAGATCGGCTCTCACGAAGGCACCAAGAAAAACAAAGAAGTAAACCCATATTAGCGTTTAAGAATTCAAGGGCCTCCTTTGTGTCTCGCTTAGAAGCGCCTACTTCTGGTTGTGAGCTTGAGCGAACGTAGTGAGCGAGTGAGAGCAAGTCACAACCCGGTCTCTCACAGAGCACACAGAGTCACAGAGAGAAATCAAAACGATATGGATTTATTCCGTCACACTGACAAGGGTAACTGATTACATGAAATTCCGTATTTATCCCTCTGTGGCGAACCGCCTTTATCATCCATGAGCGACTCTGGACAACCGGGCGAAATCTGCAGGGGACAGCTCCGCACGGGAACGCCGGCCTACCGTCGCGTCAACCTGGCACTTTTCTGCGCCGGCTTCGTAACCTTTATTACCCTCTATGATGTCCAGCCTCTCCTGCCCCTGTTTGCTCGTGAATTCGGAGTCTCACCGGCCATGGCCAGCCTGCCGCTGTCATTTTCAACTATCGCCCTGGCCCTGGGCATGCTGGTTGCCGGCACGCTCTCCGAGACGCTTGGTCGCAGACCGGTTATAACAACAGCTCTGTTTCTGACATCTTTTCTGGCCATAGCAACCTATTTCAGTCAATCCTTTGGATCACTGCTGGCACTGCGTCTGCTTCAGGGAATCGCTCTGGCCGGAGTGCCGTCGGTGGCCATGGCCTATCTGGGTGAAGAAATGGATGCCTCATCCATCGGGCATGCCATGGGGCTCTATATCAGCGGCAATGCCCTGGGAGGCATGAGCGGCCGTATCGGATCGGCTCTTTTGTGCGATTATGTCCCCTGGCACACGGCGATAGCGGCAATCGGTGTCATCAGCCTGCTGCTCAGCCTGGTGGTTCTCAGGAACCTGCCCGCCTCTACCAATTTCCGGCAGCGGCCGTTTCAGGCAGGCTACCTGTTCACCTCACTGTACCAGCACCTTCAGGAGCCCGGACTGCTCTGCCTCTACGGCCTGGCCTTCCTTACCATGGGGGGCTTTGTCTCGCTGTACAACTATATCGGTTTCCGCCTGCTGGAAGCGCCCTACAGCCTCAGCCAGTACCAGGTCAGCCTGATCTTTCTGGTGTACCTGCTGGGCTCATTCAGCTCCGGGGTGGTCGGCAGCCTGATCCACCGCTTCGGGCGCCCCTTCATGATCCGCCTGACGCTGGCCGTCATGCTTGCCGGCACCCTGATTACCCTGGCCGAGCCGCTGTCGGTCATCGTGGCCGGAGTCGGACTGTTCACCTGCGGATTCTTCAGTGCCCATGCCATCGCCTCCAGCTGGGTAGGCCGCCGGGCCAGAACAGCCAAGGCCCAGGCCTCCTCGTTGTACCTGTTCGCCTATTATCTCGGGTCAAGCATCTCCGGTACGCTGGGCGGGGTTTTCTGGGTTCGCTTCGGCTGGAACGGGGTCGCGGCGATGATATCTCTGTTGATCATCACAGCCTTCGGGGTGGCCACACTGCTGCTGCGCATGCCGGTCAGGGAATAACATCACACAGAACACACAAATCACAAGGCGTCTGCTCACGGAGCGCCAGAGCAACAGAGCAAGAGAACGGTCCTGAAAACCAGAAGAACTGCTGAACCTCTCACGAAGGCACAAAGGCACCAAGAGAATCAAAGAAGTAATTACTCGATTTTTTATTAGGTTACGAATTTCTCTGTGCCTCGCTTAGAAGCGCCTACTTCTGGCTGTGAGCTCGGTGAGAGCCAACCCAGTGAGTGAGCAAAGATTGAAGGAAGAATTAATTTTGCTAAAGGATCTTTACCCATGCCTGAAAAATACGACGTCCGCCCGGGGCAATCGATCGAGCTGCTGAAGGAACTGCACATCCTCACCCGCGACGGGAAGATGAACCAGGACAGCCGACGCAAACTGAAGCAGGTCTATCACCTCTTCCAGTTCATAGAACCACTGCTGAAAACTGCCCGGCAGGATCATCCGGACATTACGCTGGTCGATCACGGCGCCGGAAAATCCTATCTCGGGTTCATCCTCTACGATCTCTTCTTCAAGGATCTGGAGGCCGGATCACGGATCTTCGGCGTCGAGACGCGTGACGAGCTGGTCCTGAAATCACGGGCGCTGGCGGCACGGCTTGGCTTCAATGGCATGTCTTTTCTGAATATTGCGGTGGCCGAATCGATAGAATCCGCTGAACTGCCGGCGAAAGTCGATATCGTTACAGCCCTGCATGCCTGCGACACAGCCACTGATGACGCCATCCGTTTTGCCCTGGAGAAGCAGGCCCGTTTCATCGTGCTGGTGCCCTGCTGCCAGGCGGAGGTCGCTGCGGCCTTGAGAAAGAACAAGGGTCAGGCACTGAAGAAGGACATCCTGACCGAGATCTGGAGACACCCGATCCACACCCGGGAATTCGGCAGCCATATCACCAATGTCCTGCGCTGCCTGCAACTTGAGGCTCACGGCTACCAGGTCAACGTAACCGAACTGGTGGGGTGGGAACATTCCATGAAAAACGAGCTGATCATTGCCAGCTACAGGGATCTTCCGCGGAAACGCCCTGCTGATCGCCTGAATGAACTGATCGGCATCCTCGGCCTCGAAGAATTGAACCAGCGTTTTTTTACCAGCTTTTCATGATCGGTCAGTCCCCTGCGTACAAAGTTGATCCCACCACCGCTTTATGGCGGATTTCAGCCACAAATAGTGGCCTGTTTTAGCCACTATCTCATCCCAAAGCCAATTTGCAGATGGCTTCGATCACATTTAAAACAACATTTCAGCATCTTAGCTGGCGTATACATCTTGGCACCGGCATTGCATAATTATATAACAGCATTATTATGCCCGCGATTCAATCGTCACTAATCAGGTAACACTACACCCCACAAAGGAGTCAGACATGAACATGAAATCGTTGTTATCCGCTGCACTGCTGCTCACCTTCTCAGCCTCCTCCGTTATGGCCGCGCCGATCGTGATCAAGTTCAGCCACGTGGTTGCCGTCAACACCCCCAAAGGGCAGGCGGCCGAATATTTCAAGAAACTGGCCGAAGAGCGCACCAAGGGTGCCGTCAAGGTCGAGGTCTACCCCAACAGCCAGCTCTACAAGGACAAGGAAGAGATGGAAGCGCTGCAGATGGGCTCCGTACAGATGCTGGCCCCCTCACTGGCAAAATTCGGGCCTCTCGGCCTGAAAGAGTTCGAAGTGTTCGACCTGCCGTTCATCTTTGATGACCGCGCTGAACTGCACAAGGTCACCCAGGGACCGGTAGGGGCCAAACTGCTCAAGAAACTCGAGACCAAGGGGCTTATGGGTCTGGCCTATTGGGACAACGGCTTCAAGGTCATGAGCGCCAACAAACCGCTTAAAACCGTAGATGACTTCAAGGGGCAGAAGATGCGCATCCAGTCTTCCAAGGTACTCGATGCCCAGATGCGCTCCGTTGGCGCCATCCCCCAGGTCATGGCCTTCTCTGAAGTCTATCAGGCGCTGCAGACCGGCGTTGTGGACGGCACTGAAAACCCCCCTTCAAACCTGTATACCCAGAAGATGCATGAAGTTCAGAAGTATGTCACCATCTCCCGGCATGGCTACCTGGGCTATGCCGTCCTGGTCAACAAGAAGTTCTGGATGGGCCTCCCTGCCGACATTCGCGCCGCTCTGGAAAGTTCCATGAAGGATACCACCAAGTTTGCCAATGACATTGCCCAAAAAGACAACGACGACGCCCTGGCAGAGGTAAAGAAGTCCGGTAAGTCGCAGATCATCACCCTGACCCCGCAAGAGCGGGCTGCCTGGAAAAGGGCCATGGACAAGGCCCACAAGGATAACATGGGCCGGATAGGCGCCGACATTGTCAATGAAGTCTACAAGGTAACCGGCTACAAGCCGTAAACAGGACTAAAAAGCCGCTACGGCCACCCGTAGCGGCTTTTTAACGACCTCTATCGTACATCAGAAGCTGTTTTCAGCTTCGTTAACCCACGTATCCCGGCAATCGGGGCCAGGAGATCTCCCCATGATGAAATATCTCGACCACCTGGAGGAATGGATCATTACCTTCCTCATCGGTGCGGCAACGCTGGTCATATTCGCTGCCGTCCTGCACCGCTATTCAGCCGGCCTGCCGATCCCCGGTCTGCAGGACTGGCTGATTGGCCTCAACATGGGCTGGGCCCAGGAGTTGTGCATCTACATGTTCGTCTGGATGGCCAAGTTCGGCGCCGCCTATGGCGTCCGCACCGGCATCCATGTCGGCGTGGACGTACTGGTTACGCGCCTGCCGGAAACATGGCGGGTAAAATGCGTACTGCTGGGGATCTTCGGCGGGGTACTGTTTACCGGCATCATCGGCACCCTGGGGACGCTCTTTGTCTGGGAAAACGGTATGCATTACGCCGTGTTCACCAAGCTGGGGATGGTTATTCCGGAGGATATTTATCAAGGGCCGACCACCCCCGATCTGGAGTGGCCGACCTGGATTGTCTACTCGGCCATACCGCTCGGCTCCTATCTGATGTCTTTCCGTTTTCTGCAGGTCGGCTGGACCTTCTTCCGCACCGGAGAACTCCCCCACCATGACCACGGCCATGTGGACGGCATCGATGAGGTGGTAGCCGTCGATTCGACCGAGGCGATCGAAGAGTATGAAGAACACAAGTTCGACGATGCAGGGCGGGGAGGTGTCAAATGAGCGCAGCGACAACTGAGCTGGAACTTTTCAGCAAGAAAAAGGCGTCAACGGTCATTTTCTGCGTAATTGCAGCCATGGCGGCACTTTCGACGCTGGGCAATGCCGGGATCGTCTTTGCCCTCCTGTTTGCACTCATGCTGACCGGCATGCCGGTTTCAATCTCCCTCGGCCTGTCGGTGCTCACCTTCCTGTTCTTCTTCTCCAATGTGCCGACCGAAGCGGTGGCCATGAAACTGTTCACCGGCATCGAAAAGTTCGAGATCATGGCGATCCCCTTCTTCATCCTGGCCGGCAACTTCCTCACCCACGGCGGCGTGGCCAAGCGCATGATCAACTTCGCCACCGCCCTGGTGGGTCATATGCACGGCGGCCTGGCCCTGGGCGGGGTCGTGGCCTGCGCCCTCTTTGCCGCCGTCTCCGGCTCCAGCCCGGCCACCGTGGTGGCCATCGGCTCGATCCTGCTGCCGGCCATGGTCAAACAGGGCTATCCGGTAAAATTCGGTGTCGGTGTCATCGGCACCGCCGGCGGCCTGGGGATCCTGATCCCCCCCTCCATCGTCATGGTCATCTACGCCGTATCCACCAACTCCTCCATCGGCCAGCTCTTCATCGCCGGCGTCATCCCGGGGCTCCTCCTGGCGCTGATCCTGCTGACCGTCACCTGGATGGTGGCCAAAAAGCGCAAATACCCCTGCCTCCCCAAGGCCTCCTTCAGGGAGGTTGCCCGCACCTTCCGGGAGAGCATCTGGGGGCTGGCCCTGATCATCGTCGTCATCGGCGGCATCTACAGCGGCCTCTTCACCCCCACCGAGGCGGCTGCCATGAGCGCCGTCTACGCCGGTTTCGTCTCGCTGGTCATCTACCGTGACCTGGGGATCAAGGATATCCCCAAGGTACTGCTGTCATCGGCCAGCATGTCGGCCATGCTGCTCTACATCATCACCAATGCGGTGCTGTTCTCCTTTCTGCTCACCTCCGAGCAGGTTCCCCAGGACCTGACCGCCTGGATGATCAGCCTCGGACTCTCCAAGATCACCTTCCTGATCTTCGTCAACCTGCTGCTGCTGGCAGCCGGCAACTTCATGGAGCCGTCCTCGATCCTGCTGATCACCGCGCCGCTGCTCTTCCCGATCGCCATGGAGATGGGTATCGACCCGATCCACCTGGGGGTGCTGATGACCGTCAACATGGAGATCGGCATGATCACCCCGCCGGTGGGGCTGAACCTCTACGTGGCCAGCGGCATCTCCCGGCTGGGGCTGACCGAGACCACCAAGGCCTGCATGCCGTGGATCCTGGTAATGCTGGCCTACCTGATGCTCATTACCTACGTACCGGTCATCTCCCTCTGGCTGCCGCAGTTGCTGTTCAAATAACGCCGACAAAACAGCGTGCCATGCAGAACGGCGGAGAGTTTCCTCTCCGCCGTTCTTGCGTCTATTCTCGAATATATACCTGATTAGCGCTGATCTCCCGCTCGTCCCTTCTCCCTGAGGACCCTCTGGGGCCTAAAGGAGAAGGTGGCCGAAGGCCGGATGAGGGGGTAAAACAGCGCCATATACATCAACTCCCCCCCCTCACCCTAACCCTCTCCCTCAGGGAGAGGGGATCAGTATCAGGGCCGGTAATGAAAAATAACATACTGCACAGCCAGCATGATCAGCGTCAGTATCAGCCGGGAAACCCCTTTGGTCACATAGGTCATGAACCAGGTCATCGAATAGGCGCCTATCCAGCACAGCACCAGCCGCAGGATCCCGGTGATTTCGGGAAAGATGAAACTCCAGATGAAATAAATGCAGAGGAAATTGATCACAAACAGGACGCCGGCCAGAATAATCGCCACGTCCCGCCGTTCAGATATATTCAGATTACGCGATGATTCCTGTTCTTTTTGCATGTACTCCCCTTCCTCCCCATTTTTTCGTTTGACTCACTTGACGATTTCTGCAAGGTTTGATTTCTCTGTTGCTCTGTGTTATTCGAAGTGCCGTTCCGGGATACCCGGACACCTGCCCGCTACCGGGACATCAGATCCAGCTGATAACGGCTTTTCAGGACATGCAGCAGCGTTTCACAGCCCCGAAACGCCGAACGGAGCTGGTCCCTGACCGTGTCGGACAAGACCAGCGGATCCACATAATTGCCCGGTTCCTTCCCCGATGTAATCGCAATCAGCTGTTTTTCCAGCCGCATCTTGATCAAAAACGTGAACGCATCGCGAATGACCTCAAGGTCATGATCCGACACGATATGCAGGTGGTTCAGCCGCTCCAGCTTGGACCAGGTCGTACCGCCCATGAATCCCGCCTCCAGCGCCAGCAGGCTGACACCCCTGGTCAGGGCAAACAGACCGCCTTTCTTCAGGTCGAGTTTTCCGCGCTGTTCCCCGCGTTTTTCAACCTGCAGCCGACCGAACATGCCCATGGGCGGCTTGAAGCGCACGATATTGCGGGCCATGCCCGGAAAGAAAATAGAGTGCTTGCGGGCACACTCGCAGATGTGATCGCGCAGTTCGACTTCGAACGACTTTTCCCCATGCAGTACCCGCAGGTCCTGAAAAACACCGAAAAAGACCGTCTCATCCGGCCCGGCCATGCTTATCCAGCGTTCGGTAAGATCTTTCCATTCCGACAGGCTGTGGCACCATTCCGGGTTGCTGGCCATCATGTTGCCGGGACAGAGCGGAACACCGACGCTCTCCAGGGCGGAGACGATCTGTTCGGCAAAGCGCCGAACCTCGACCAGCTTTTCGGGCGACAGGTCATCCCGATAGACGATGGCGTTATCCTGGTCGGTGCGCAGGGTCTGCTCTTCGCGCCCCTCACTCCCCAGCGCGAGAAAAGCAGCCCCCTCGGGAAGACGTACGTCATGGTTGCGATCGAGGATAAAGATCAGTCGTTGGGTAAAGGCGTCATTGAAGTGGGCGATAAGCTGGATGAGGGTCTGGGCGTCGGCACTGGTTTTGACGGCATACTGCAGCATACCGGTCATTTTTTTACCGATCAGGCGCAACTGATCGATTGTGGCGGCGGTTTCGATCTCCTGGACAAGGTACAGGGGGCTGCGGGTCTGGATGCGGAGCAGGTCCGTATCGGTCAGGACCCCCGAGAGACTTCCAAACTCGTCAATGACCACCAGACGGTGAATGTTATTCTTGGCCATCAGGAAGATGGCCTTGAAGAGATAGTCGCTGTTGCGGACGGTGATCAAGCCGGTCTTCATGACATCACGCACCTTCAGGTTCGGGATGTCGGTGACCGCATCGGCGATCAGGTTGCGAAGATCGCGCAGGGACACGATACCGGCAGGCTTCTGGTCTTCAACCGCGACGATGCCGGAGATGTTGTCCGTCTTCATCAGACGTGCCATTTCAATCAGTCCCAGGTCGGGAGAACAGGTGATAACCGGACGATGGCAGATGCTGTCGACGGTGATAAAAAAGAAACTGTCCTCGCTGATAACCGGCATGGCCCCCCCCTGGTGGCAGCATAGTCTGGCGCAGCATTCTTCCGTATTTACGACGTGATTGCAACATTTTTCCGGGGGTGGCCCATCGCAGCAGCCCGCTGCGCAGGGATCAAAATAAACACGCGTTGAACAACAGTATGATCCATCGTAAAACATTAAAAATATGTATCCGTTTTTTCCTAACGAAACGTGAATATTTCTGAATAAAATAAAACAAGAATTTGATCATTTACCAAACCGCTCTTCACACACAACATATCGTTTTTTATGTTATTTTTTTTACAGGCTCTTCATATTTTTCGATTATTAAAAAACTTCTTGACTAAAATATAATATTGTTACATAAACAACCAAAATAGCATTCTGTTATAGCCGTCGGATCATCCGGATCGAGAATTTAAAAACAACCGGTGTGACGGCTGGCTGCATAGTAGATAGGCGTAGCGATCAAAAATATTGCCGATGTGCTTGAACATGAAAGTTATTTCTACGATCGGAGTATGAATCATGAGAGAGAAAGGTCTTTATTCGGTAGTTTCCGTTGTCAAGGCCATCGATCTGCTTGAGACCCTTGCACAGGACGGCGCCCGTCCTACGGTCCCGATCCTTGCCAAAAAACTGGAGATAAGCCCCAACAAAGCCTTTCGCCTGCTGGCAACCCTGGAGGACAAGGGCCTTGTTGAAAAGAACGAAGAATCCGGAACGTATCATCTTGGCCTGCACGCCTTTGAAATGGCTCAGCACATCCTGAAGAGCGACAACCTGATCAGGCTGGCCCATCCGGTTCTGGTCGATCTGGCCCGCAAGCTGGATGAGGCGGTCTATATTACGGTCATGAACAACGACGAGGTGCTGTTCCTCGATATGGTCGATTCCTTCCAGCAGATCAAGGCGGTCGACCTCACGGGACGCCGTTTCCCCTTCTTTACCAATGCTGCCGGAAAGGTCATCAAATCGGTCTGTTCGATAGATCTCTTTGGTCGCGGCTCCAAAAAATCCGGCATCCCGGACCCCGAGAAACTCGAGGTGGAACTGGACGAGATCCGTCGCAAGGGCGTGGCGGTCGACTTCAACGGACTGGGCGAAGGCATCTGCGCTGTTGCTGTCGTGGTTCGGGATTACGCCGGCAAGGTGGTCGGGGCCCTGACGATGCTGGCCCCCTCCTTCCGCATGCAGCAGCAGGACCGGCTGGATAACGTGGTGATCCCCTGCATGTTGGAAGGAGCAGAGGAGCTTTCGATGAAGTTCGGATATTCACGCGCCTACGCTTAGGCTGTTCTTTGGCTATTTGATCATTGCAGTCACTGTTTTCAATGAGGCGAAGTCAATAATTTACTACTAACCGCCCGCAGGGTTGGGCAGGGGATGGTGGCAGCCCCCCACACGGAAAGGAGGATAATGCCGGAACAACTCTCGCAGGAAACAGCTTACGTTAGATAACACCACACACGAGGAGGTTACGTTATGTCAGTTCATGCAACAAAAGAATTACAGGCCTATTGGAAAGAGAACCTGGTCATCATCGTGGTTCACCTTGCCATCTGGTTTTTTGTCTCGTTCTTCTGCGGCATCATGGTCGTCGACCAGCTGGATGCCTACATGATCGGCGGCTTTCCGCTCGGTTTCTGGTTCGCCAACCAGGGCTCGATGATTACGTTCGTCATCCTGATCTGGACCTATGTCTGGATGATGAACCGACTGGACATCAAGTATGATGTCCATGAGGGGTAGGAAACCTGTGCAATCCGCAGAAACTCAATCATATTTATCAAAATCACGAGGTGACAATCTATGAGCATTCTTACCTGGACCTGGATTCTTACGGGCCTGAGTTTTGCCCTGTACATCTACATCGCCTATGCTACCCGGGCAAAATCAACCGGCGACTTCTACGCCGCCGAGCAGTCGGTACCGGCCTACATGAACGGCATGGCCACCGGCGCCGACTGGATGTCGGCCGCCTCCTTCATCTCCATGGCCGGCCTGATCTCGTTCATGGGACGTGACGGCTCCTTCTACCTGATGGGCTGGACCGGAGGCTACGTTCTCCTGGCCATGCTGTTCGGACCGTACCTGCGCAAATACGGCAAGTTCACCATCCCGCAGTTCATGGCCGACCGCTACTACTCACAGACGATCCGACTGGTCTCGCTGGTATGTGCAATTTTCGTATCGTTCACCTACGTGGCCGGTCAGATGCGCGGCGTCGGCGTGGTCTTCTCGCGCTTCATGGGTGTTTCGATCAACATGGGCGTAATCATCGGCATGGCGCTGGTCTTTTTCTACGCCACCCTCGGCGGCATGAAAGGCATCACCTACACCCAGGTGGCCCAGTACGTTGTTCTGATTTGTGCTTATCTGGTTCCGGCGGTTTTCATCTCCCTGCAGTTGACCGGCAACCCGATCCCGCAGCTCGGCTTCGGTTCGGCTATTACAGCCGAAGGCGCAGCACTGCTGAATGACCCCGGCACCCAGGGCAAATACCTGCTGGATGTTCTCAACGGCATCCAGAAGGATATCGGTTTTGCCGCCTACACCAGCGGCGCGCGACCACGCATCGACGTCTGGTTCATCACCATGTCGCTGATGATCGGCACCGCCGGTCTGCCGCACATCCTGATCCGTTTCTTCACCGTGCCCAAGATGCGTGACGCCCGCTCCTCAGCCGGTTACGCGCTGATCTGCATCGCCCTGCTCTACACCACCGCACCGGCGATCGCCGTTTTCGCCCGCACCAACTTCATCAAGTCGATCCACAACGTTGAGTACGCCAAGGCACCCTCCTGGTTCAAAAACTGGGAAAAAACCAAGCTGGTCGGCTGGAAAGACAAGAACGGCGACGGCATCATGCAGATCGCCAAGGGCAAATGGGATGATCCAATCGAGAAAAGCAAGAACGAAGTCAAGATCGACCAGGACATCATGGTTCTGGCCAACCCTGAAATCGCCAAACTGCCCAACTGGGTGGTCGGCCTGATCGGCGCCGGCGGTCTGGCGGCCGCGCTCTCCACCGCGGCCGGTCTGCTGCTGGTTATCTCGGCCGCCATTTCGCACGACCTGATGAAGGGGATGCTGAAACCGGACATGGGTGAAAAAGAAGAGCTCTGGTGGGCCCGTGGCGCCGCCGGTGTGGCGGTCTGCATCGCCGGTCTCTTCGGCATCTATCCCCCCGGCTTCGTGGCCCAGGTTGTCGCCTTCGCCTTCGGTCTGGCGGCGGCCTCCTTCTTCCCCTGCATCCTGATGGGTATTTTCAACAAGAAGGCCAACAAGGAAGGCGCGATTGCCGGAATGATTGTCGGCATCGTCTTCGTAGCAGCCTACATCAGCTACTTCAAGTTCGTCAACCCGGCCTTCAACAATAAGGACCACTGGTGGTTCGGCATTTCACCGGAAGGTATCGGTACTGTTGGTGCCGCCCTGAACTTTATTGTCGCATACGTGGTCGGCAAGTTCACCCCCGAGCCTCCCCAGGAGATCCAGGACCTGGTCGGCAGCCTGCGCTACCCCGGCAAGCTGGTTGTTCCTCCT
Source organism: Geobacteraceae bacterium (assembly GCA_016720395.1). GTDB lineage: Bacteria > Desulfobacterota > Desulfuromonadia > Geobacterales > Pseudopelobacteraceae > CAIPTY01. The sequence continues at coordinate 28,220 of JADKKR010000017.1, forward strand.
TCAGCAGGTCACTGATCTGACTGCTGGTGCCCTCCCCCCAAGCGGGGGGAGGGTTTTTTTTTAAAATCAGTTTTCGCCGGCCTGCTGCGGGGGGGGGGGGGGGTAAATGAAAATTTTGCTAAAAATCAGAAAACAATTTCTACCTTACTAAAGGGGTATATGGTATGAATGCAGCAACCACCGTACTGGAGAGCAAAGAAAACATGATCCTTAAAACGTTCCGCACTTTTAACGCCGGTATAATCAGGTTCATCATGGGCATCAGGTTCCGGGCCGTCGGCGCCACCTTGCTGGCTTCGTTTGCCGGCCTGAGCCTGACCACCAATATTATTCCGTCGGCCATATCAATGATGGGCCTGATGGACAGTTTTTCCGCCCGCTGGGAAATGGGCGGTTTTGCGGTCTACTCCATGATGGCCTGGGCTATGGGTGGCTGGGCGGTGCAGAAAACCGGTGACAAGAGAATGGGCGCAATTGTGCTTGGGTCTGTAGGATTGATAACCGGCCTGCTGTTTACCGGCATCGGCATCGGCACCGCAATCAATATCCTGCTGACCGGCGGCGGAGCGGCGCTGCTCTACGGTGCCATCGGCGGCATGATCATCGGTGATGCCCTGAGAGATCCTCCCGCGGACCCGAACGATCCGTATGCAAAAATAGGCCGCATCGGCGACCTGGGAATGTTCGACTACTTCAGGAAGAATGCTCAGTAACAGCTTGTAAATTCTCACGATCCGGAGACTTCGCCCATGCTTACCGCCATTGTCGTCATCTTTGTCATCGCCTACGCCGCCATCGCCCTGGAGCACCCGCTTAAGGTCAACAAATCCGCATCGGCCCTGATCGGTGCCGGGCTGCTCTGGACGATCTACGCCATGTCCACCGGCGATCATCACCTGGTGAGCGAGCAGTTGGGCGAATCTCTGATGGGCACGGCCCAGATCGTCTTCTTCCTGATGGGGGCCATGACCATCGTCGAGGTGGTCGATGCCCACAACGGCTTCGACGTGATCACCTCGCGCATCAAGACCACCAGCCTGACCACCCTGCTCTGGCTGATCGGCTTCGTGACCTTCTTCCTGAGCGCGGTGCTGGACAACCTGACCACCACCATCGTGATGATCTCGCTGATCAAAAAACTGCTGGACAGGCACGACGACCGCCTCTTCTTCGCCGGCATCATCGTCATCGCCGCCAACGCCGGCGGCGCCTGGTCCCCGATCGGCGACGTGACCACCACCATGCTCTGGATCGGCGGCCAGATCACCACCCTGGCGATCATGAAGGGCGTCTTCCTGGCTTCGATGGTCAACATGATCGTGCCGCTGGCCATCACCAGCTGGTTCCTGCGGGGCCAAAAGGTGATCAGCCCGGCAAAGGTCGAGGTGGAGTGCGGGGAACGCATCCCCACCACCCCCTTCGAGCAGAATCTGATGTTCTGCATGGGGCTGGGTATCCTGGTGGCAGTGCCGGTCTTCAAGACCGTGACTCACCTGCCCCCCTTCATGGGCATCCTCTTCGGCCTGGGCATCCTCTGGCTGGTGGGAGAACTGCTGCACAGTAAAAAAGAGGACGAGGCCAAGGAGCATCTGACCCTGGTGCGGGCCCTCAAACAGATCGACATGAGCTCGATCGTCTTCTTCATCGGCATCCTGCTGGCGGTGGCCACCCTGGAGCATACCCACATCCTGACCAACCTGGCCGGCTGGCTCAACAAGGTCGTCGGGCGCGAGGACGTGATCGTCACCATCATCGGCATGGTCAGCGCCATCGTGGACAACGTGCCGCTGGTAGCGGCCTCCATGGGCATGTACAGTATGGCCCAGTATCCACCGGATGCCTTCCTGTGGGAGTTCATGGCCTACTGTGCCGGCACCGGCGGATCGATCCTGATCATCGGCTCGGCAGCCGGCGTGGCCGCCATGGGGCTGGAGAAGATCCATTTCTTCTGGTATGTCAAGCGCATCAGCGGCCTGGCCCTGGTGGGGTATTTCGGTGGAATCGCCGCCTATATCATCCAGTACAAGATGTTCCATTAATCAAGAATTCTCAACCTTTGCCACTCCAAACGGTGGAGAGAAAGCACGTATGACTTCCGGAAGTTTGAAAGCTGGGGGGTGGGTTGCAATGGCAAGCGCCTTTCTTACGTTACCAGTAGCGTATCTATCTTTCAGCCTTGAAGGTGGGACCAATTCGTATACTGAGGAAATTCAGACTTTTATCCAGGCCTTTGGCACCTTGATTTTCCTTACTATCTTTTTATATCTAAAGAAATTCCTT